>CAWIKC010000009.1:0-28199 GCA_963836595.1 Bryobacterales bacterium | reverse complement strand
GGCGGCGGGCGAGCTGGTCCGGGTAGCGGTTGTTGGCGTCCCGGGCGGAGCCGATACCGTCGGTGGTGGACGGACCGAAGGCGACCACCGCGCCGGCTATCCCCGCCGGGTTGACCACGTCGACGCCGTCCAGGAAGTACCAGGAGGTGCCCGTGCCGGTGAAGGCGGCCGGACCCAGGTCGGCCGTGTGGTCGCCGTAGTCGGTGCGGTAGCTGGTGGCCATCGCGTTCGGGTGCCAGGTCGCGGGCCCGGCAGCGTCTCCCAGGTACAGGGAAACGGCCAGGTCGGCGTCGTCGGCCACCGCGAGGGGCACCGGGTCGCTGAAGACGCGATCGCCCGGCGGGACGACCACGTGCTGCCGTCCGCCGAACGTCGGCGCGGCCGGTTCCGGGCACGGTCGCCGGGCCGGCCAGGCGCAGCGCGACCTGGGCGGCGTGCACCGGCAGCGGCCGGGTGCCGAACACGTTGGAGAGCCGGATCCGGACGGCGCTGCCGCCGACGCTGACCCGGATCACGCTGCGGAGTGCCTCCCGCCGGCGCCGCTGGCGCAGACGAGTCGCTCTCCGCCGGCGGCGTTTCACCGGGAGCGACGATCCACGCGATAATCTGCCCGACGGGAATATCGGCTCCGGCCGACGCTTTAATCCCGGCAAGAATTCCGTCGGCGGGAGCTTCGACTTCCACGACTGCTTTGTCGGTTTCGATTTCGAGGAGCGGCTCGCCCTTCGAGACGCGGTCGCCCTCCTGCTTCCGCCAGGCAAGGAGCTTGCCGGTTTCCTGCGCCATCTCGAGAGCGGGCATTACAACGCTGAAGGCCATAGTCGTTGAGTGGGGGAAGGACTTGTCCTTCGGATCTATCACCTTCAGCCCGAAACTCCTACCCGCTCGGTTTTCTGGCTTCAATCATTTCCAATACGCGTTCGCTCGGTGTCCCCGGCCAGGATCCGGGCGGCGCTGCGCAGACCGCCGCCGTCGAGGGGCTGATCGAGTGGGCCGCGGCCACGTTCGGCGATCCTGAACCCCGGCCGCTACGGGTCGACCCGCTGCCGTCGCGGATCACGCTCGCGCAGGCGCGCGCGCTGCCCGGCTGGGCCGGGCGGGGCCCGTTGCGTCCGGCTGTCGCCGTCGGCGGGGACGACCTTGCCGGGCTCGGCGCCGAGCTGTCCAGGTTTCCCGGGTTCGCGATCGCCGGGCCGCCGCTGTCCGGCCGGTCCACCGCGCTGCTCGTCGTCGCGACGTCGCTGCTCGAGACCGGTACCGCGATCGTCGGCCTCGCTCCTCGTGAGTCGCCGCTGCGTGACCTGGCGGGCCAGGACGGGGTGCTCGCGGTGTTCACCGACGCGAGTCCGGACCAGCGGAAGCTGCTCGAGCTGCTCGAGGGCGCGAGCGGGCCGGTCGCCGTGCTCGTCGACGACGCCGAGGCACTGGTCGGCACGCCTGCCGACGGGCTGCTCGCCCAGATCCCTGTCGAGGGGCGGACCCGCGGCCAGGCACTCGTGATCGCGGGCACGTCCGGTGAGCTGGCGCCGGCATGCGCAGCTTCGCCGCCGCCGCCCGCCAGTTCAAGTGCGGCCTGCTGCTCACCCCGGACGACGCCCAACAGGCCAACATGCTCCTCGGCACCAGGCTGACCCGCGGCGCGACGTTCGACAGGCCCGCGGGGCGCGGCTACCTCGTGCAGGCGGGCCAGCCCATTCTGCAATTGTGGACACTGCTTCCGCCAGCGACAATGGCTTGTAGACCGCCAGCGAAAATGATTTCCGGCGGTGGTCATCAGTTCTGTGTGAATCCAGTCAAAACGGAATTCAAAGTGGGATTCAAGCTGAATCCAATACTGATGTAGGGAAAGAATATATAACTAGATATATACTCTCCGCACTACGGCTCAAAACCTCCGGTGGATAGAGCCTTAGTAACCAATTCTTGGCGAATGGTATCAGCCTGCATGATCACTTGTTTTATCTCATCGAAACATTGTCGGGCCTTTATTTCTTCAATAGCCGCCGTATTTCGGAACATCGCCAGCAATTGCATGTAGTTGTCGTAATCGGCGACGTGGTGTCGGGCCACTGTTGCACTGGGTATAAGAGGCAGTCTTGTTGCTGCTGGTCAGACCCTGTTGGATGTAGCCAACCGTCAAGGTCGGATTGCTGATCGTCACCTGCTGCGAACCGTTGACCGCGATGTACATCGTGATCAAAGTCGGGATCAGAGACGTGGTCGTGCCGCCCGCCAAATTGCAAGCATTGGCCCGTACGTTGGTAATACGGATGGTGCGAGTGGCGGTCGAGCCGGGAGCATCCACTGGTACACCCAGCCAGGAAATCGAGTTCGTTAAGCCGGGAACCTGATATCCCTGGAAGATGTTGAAGTTGGTAGCGCCGCCCGCGCTTCCTTTGTAGGGCCCGGCAGCGCCGGTGCCACCGCCCGTGCCGAGGATCGCGCAGTTGGTCTGGTTGATCGCCTGGCAAGCGGTTTGTTGCGTCGTTGCACCGGCCGTTGAAGGTTCAGATTGTCCCAGCGGCGGAACCGGATTCGTGGTGTACGGGTCATCGATCAGAATCAGCGCTTCTGAAAGATTGGTCGTCGAATTAATGATCCGGCTGGTCACGTTGGTATTCAGAAAAATCTGAAAGTTGGACTCCGGGATCGGTTGATTCACCGCAGTCGGCGTTCCGCCGGTGCACTGCAACTGAACGTCACCAACCAGCTCGGTCACGCCCTCTGAGCGGACCAGTGGTGGGTTACCTGCGGTCGCGATGCAGCTAAAATTGGTAAGCTGTGCGTTTGCCGGAGTGCCGAGGCTCAGCAAAAGAGCCACAGCGGCAAACGCAATAAGCCATTTGCGAAAATCTGCCATTTCCTTCTCCTTGTGAAGTTGTCGAATTGAATTGATGGAAGTTGTCTTTGTCAACCTGAGCCTCAAGACGTCACCGCGATGAAGTACATGGGTATCGGCGCACCCAAATCGACGAGCGTGGGTTTCGAACCGCGCCATCGCTTTGTCTGGTACCGCTACTCATCCTCTCCATTCAGCTCAAATTTAGCGTGTAACACTTCTCTGTTATTCTGTGCTCGCGGGATTCATGCATTCGGTAGAATGAATGCTACCTAACCCTAAGACATGACCGCCCCTAAGAGACGATCACATTATTGATAACACTGTACGCTAGTCAAGTCAAGCGCAAAGTGTTAATCCTCCGATACCTAGCTTCTCTATCGACACCTGAAACGCTCACCTTTAGGCGAGCCCGGTCTGCCTCATTGAAGCATAGGAACAGGCCGAACGTCAAAAGCCAGCGCCGAACGGTAGGTTTTGTGGATTGAACGGGATTCTATCGCATCTTCCGGAGATTACTGGTTTTTAAGATCCCGTCTCAGTGTCTTCATTGAGTTCTTGAGATCGTCGCCAGCGTCGACAAGCTGGTTTGTATCATAGATTACATGTGGGGTCAGAAATACGATCAGTTCAGTCCGAGCTTTGGTATAACTCTTGTTGCCAAACAGAAATCCGAAGACCGGGATCCGATTGAGGTAGGGAATTCCTGAACTGGATACGCCCACGCTCTCTTGAATGATCCCGCCGATCGCGACCGTGTCTCCATCCTGCATGGTGAGCTGCGTGGTGACGGCGCGGCGGGAGAAGGACGGCGATTGAATCGCGCCGGAGGTGGGCGCTATCGGCGAACTCACCTCCTGATCGATCAGCATGGTGACGATTCCGCTAGGGCTTACGCGGGCCAGGATCTGGAGAGTCGTTCCGGTATCCCGGTCGGAAACGCTATTGGCAAACAGGCTGTTGCCGCCTTGCTGCACTCCCGTCGCGGCGGTTGCGGTCAAAGTTGGCACGGTAACGCCGACGTTGATTGAGGCTGGGATGCTGTCAGTGGCCATAACGCTGGGCTCGGCGATCATTTTCGCTTTGCTGGCGGCTTCCTGAACCGCCACTGCCGCCAGCAGCTCACGGCTCTTGTCCACTACCCAGCCTTGATTCAGCGTCAGGCCGGTCAAAGCCGAAATTGCCGCCGTCCCCAGGCGATTGGCCGAAGAAGTCTGGGCCTGCAGAGTGTAGCTGACGCTAGCCGACAACTGATTGTTGATGTCCACTTCGTAGATCTTCGCCTCGACCAGTACTTGCCGCGGCGGCACATCGAGTTCGCGCAGCAGGGATAGGATCGACTCGTATTCTTGTGGCGTCGCCTGGATCAGAATCGTGTTGTTGAACGGATTCGGGACGACTTTAGGCACGTGGCCCCCGAATTCGCCATCGGCCGGAGCGTTGCCAAGATAATTGCCAGTTAGATCTCCGCCCGCCGGGCGTTGGTTGTTGGGCGCGCCAGCAGCGCCGCTCGGCGCGCTGAATGGGGATTGAGTGGCGGCCCCGTAGTTGTTCTGGGCATAGCCGCCGGTGTTACCACCAGTGTTGTAGGCAGACGCCCCAAAACCGCCGCCCCCAAAACCGCCGCCCCCAAAACCACCGCCTCCAAAACCACCGCCTCCAAAACCACCCCCGCCGCCGAAACCGGCTCCGCCTCCGCCTCCACCTCCAAAGCCGCCTCCGCCAGCCCCGTAACCGGTGTTGTACATATTGCCAAACCCCGATCCATATTGCTGCCCAAAACCGGCGCAAGCGGCGATACTGTTTTGCGACGAATTGCGATTGCTATTCAAACTTCCAAACAGCGCGGTAATTGAGCACCCGATCGATTGCGCATCCCCATACTTCACCCGGTACACATAGTTGCCGACTGCGCCCGCAGTCAGTTTCACCGGCACATCCAGTTTGTCGAGCCACTTCCCTACCTCGACAAATGAACCCGGATTCGGGGCTACCGCGATGATGGTGTTGATCCGGTCGACGGGGATGAACTTGACGGGTGAATTCTTCTCCGACAGTGAAATGGACTTCATGATCGTTTCCAGTTCCTTGGCCAGATCGGCCAGCCGGCCGTTCTTCACGTCAAACATGTGGACACGTTGATTGGCCAGGGCATCGTTGTCGAAAAGTGCGACTAGATCCATCAGGCGGCGCATATTGCGGCGGCTGTCGAGGATGAGAAGCAGGTTGGCTGGAGGATAGGTGTACATACTGGCGTTCTCGCCCTGAAACGGCGTCAGCACCTTGGCGAGTTCATCCGCGGTGACGTATTTCAAAAAGACCAGATTAAGCATGGTCTGATCGTCTTCGACGATGTCTTTCGAGTCCGAGATACTCTGGGGCGGTATGGGCAGGTGCGAAATCTCGTTCAGCGGCACGATGCGATAGAGATCCCCCTGCTTCACGATGCCGTAGCCGTTGATTCTCAGAATGGTTTCCAGCAGAGATCGCGGGTCGATGGTTTTGATGTCCCCGTAGGTATTGAGAATTACTCCGCCCTTGACGCGGGGATCGAGAATGTAGTTGAGCTTAAGCTGGCGCGCCAGCAACGCGATCACTTCCGTCAACGAGGCGTTGTTGAGCGAGAGGCCGCCGTAGACAGTTGGCGGTGTGGATGACACTTGCGATGGCGGCGCCGCAGGCCGGGGCGCCTGTCCCGGAGTCGCCGGCGCCGGTTGCGGGGTTGCTGCCGGAGGCTGTTGTTGCGGTTGTTGCGGCTGAGCCGGAATCGCGAATCCGGGAGGGGGCGGAACGGGTTGTTGGGCGATCAGCAGTCCAGCCGCCAACGCAAAAACCAAAACCCGCAGGCTGAGATCCATCCGGCGCACTAGCGCGTCTCCTGTTTCGCCACTCCTGCCTGGCCGTGATTCACCATCTCCCGCTCATCGGGGGTCAGTTCCGATTTTTTGCGCGTCCAACGGCTCTGGCCAAACGGAGAACTCTTCACAAACTCATAACTATCGCCGAGATCCCGCACTTTCACCGGATTGGTTTCGGCAACCACCTCAACCGGTTTCGCCGCTCCTTCTTCCGACCGGCTGAAACCGAACGGAGTGCGTGTATAAATCCACGTTTTCCCTTGCGCGTCACGATAGCGGTAACTGGAGTCGTCAATCTTCTGCGCGCCTGAAGGCAGCTTCACACCGGACTGCGAGTCCGCGCTCGCAGCCTTGCCGGAATCCGGATCTTCATATTTCGATATGCCAAAGGGCGTTTGGCGATACATCCAGGTCTTACCTTTGGCGTCGGTATAGCGATAGGTGTATGCATCCACCCGCTCGGCGCCCGCGGGGATGACCGTCGCCTGCCCGGAGCTTCTGGCCGGATCGGCCTTCTGCTGGCCGCACACCAGTGCGGCGCCGCTCAAAATCATAATTGCAATCTTTGTTTTCATTCTCTTGTCCTTTATTTCACGGCTTGCCAAAAGCACTGGTGGCCGAATGGCGTGTCCACTACGTTTTTCTTATAACCGTCGACGATCGTTCCAGCCGGCGAATTGTCTCCCGCCACGCAGCTTTTATTGCCGCCGCCCGTATCGCCGCCAACTGAGCCGTTGGAATTCGACAGGTTCGCGGGCGGAGGCTTAGGAGCGGCGGCCGCGGCGCTCGCGGCGCTAGGCGGCGCAGGCACGGTCTCGACCGGCGTATTGTCCAGCAGTTCGTCGATGCGCTTCTTGAATTCCTGGTCGTTCCAGGAAAACGTCACGTACCGGTTATCGAGCGCCGTCACCTGCCAGGGTCCAATCTTGTCCCCGGGATGATAGCCCTTCTGCGGTCCTCCCGCTTTTTCACTGAGCACGATGGTCGGCGGAACTCCTTCCCATAACATGACGCCGCGAGCCACCGGAAAAGGCGGAACCGGTGGAGGCGGCGGGGGCGCAGGGCGGGGATCCAGGATTACATTGGGATTGCGATCTTTCGAGAACAAGTTGTTCTGCGCCACATCGGCGTACAGGGCGGCTTCAAACGGCATGGGCTTCGGGAGCGCCGCCAGGGCGGGTACCGGCGCCGCCTTCGATCGGTAGTGGAACAGAGCCAGTTCACGATCGCGCTCCCGCGCCCACTGCTGCCGCAGTTGCCAGGCGAGCAAGCCGGCCACGCCCAGAAGCGCCAGATTCAAGACCATGAGACGCCGGCTCAAAACGCATCCTCCCCCGGGTTGTGGGGCAGGTTGTCAACCTGCGGCGGGTTGGTAACCCGCCCAAAGCCGGCGGCGACTAATGCGGGGATGGGGACACAGCGGGCTCGATTCCGAACTCTGTCCCCTGTGGGGCCGACCCGCTGGTCGGCAGGCGACCCCGTGGTCGCCCACGGACCGGCGAAGAGGATCGTTAGCGATTCTCGAAAACAGGCGCCCGGGGCGACCTGGGGGTCGCCTGTCGGCCAGGGGGTCGGCCCCACTTTCATCACAGCAGCCCCTTCTTCTGAGGAAGCAGCTTGCGCGGAATCACCCCGGAAACGGTCAAGCGCACCGGCATCGTCTTCTGCTTCGCATTGGCCGCCCCAAAGCGCATGTCCTCCGTCGCCACGACCTCCGGCTGCGCATTCAGACCGGCCAGAAGGTTGACGATCTCATCAATGCGCGCGTCAATCGTCACCGCAACCGTCACCAAACCATAACTCTGGCCAAATGATTTGGGCTGCCCAAGTTCCACTTGCCGCATCTGAAGCGGCGGATTCTGCGTCGCCGCTACCCTCTGCAGCACCTGCAATAATTGCGCCTGAGCCTGGGATGCGCTGTCGCCCTGCAACAGCCCTTTCTCCCGCGTAGCCAGCTCCGCCTTCGCCTGATCGAGAACCGCCTGCTTGCCGCTCACCGTCGCTTCCGCGCTCCGCAAATAGGCCAGGCGCTTCTGCGCGTGCTCGATACTTTCGACGGGCGCGCCCGAGGTTTTCGGCGCGTTGACCGCCGGCCCGGAGTTCGAAAACCAATACGCAATTCCCAACACCGGCATCGCGGCCGCCCAAGCGATCAGAAACTTGCGCTCTCTTGGCTGCAGCGTCATGGGATTGCCGTTCTGCGCAGCAAACGAATACTGAACATGTCGCCGCCCGGGGCCCGGCTCAGCGGGAGAGTGAACTCGGAATTCTGAAAATACTTGGAGCTATCCAGCAGCTTGAGCAACGGCGCGGCCTGCTCCGCTTCGCCACCGATATTGATCTGCTCGCGCGTCATCTGCAGCGAGTTGAGCCAGGCCGGCGGTTTCAAGACCTGCGTCATTTCGCGGAGCGCGTCCATGTCGGTCTTGGTCTGGCGGCGGAAATCGTCCAGCACTTGCGTACGGTTGCGTATGCCGGCGATCCGCCGGTCGAGCGCAATGGCCTGCTGGGCGCGCGGCTCGAGCTTTTGAATCTCACCCTGCAGCAACCCCAGGTAGCGGCGGTCCGCGTAGCGGGGAAAAGCGAGCGCCGCGATCGCCAGCAGCACAACGATGCCAGCCAGTACCGCGCTCGGAATATAGCGCAAACGGGACGTCTCTTTTCGCAATTCCTTAGGCAGCAGGTTCAGCGACAGCGCCGGTTGGGGAACCGCCCCAGCCAGCGCCGTGGCGTACGGGAGTGCGGTGCGGGAAAGGTCGGTGTCTACCGGAGCGGCGATCGGCGCAGGCAACAGCTCTTCCAGAAGAGCCGGCTCGGTTTCCACCGGCAGCCGCAGTTCAGACAGAGCGAAAGCGCCGGCGCGCGGGGATTGGCTTTCAAACTGTGCCGAAAACAGCGGCTTCGATTCGCTCTCCCCGTACGCCTCCGTCCCGGACCAGGCGAGAAAGCCGCTGGCCGGCCGGCCATAAACGCGTAGCGCTGCGTAGATGACGGCGGCCGAAAAGGTCAACGCGCGCACCTTCACGCCGGCTTTAGCGAAAAGATCGGAATAGTCGTCAATCGTCTCCCGCCGCGCGATCCCGACCAGGATCGACGAACTTTTTCCGATGCGCGCCCAATCGAATACCGCCTCGCCTTCCGAGTAAGGCTGCAGGCTGTCCATTTCAAAGCGAATGGCCGAAGCCAGGTCTTTGTCGGCCACCCCGGGCAACTGCACCTGCCGCACGACTATTTCATCCCGCGGCAGCAGAACCGTGGCCGCGCGATGCCCGGCGTCGAGTTTCTTCAAAAAGCTGGCGTACTGTTCGCCCCATTCCGCGGCGGGAAGATCGCGGAATCCGGCGATCGTGCTTTCGCCCAAAATCGTGATGCCGCCCGGGCGCACGCGAATGACGGTTACGAACAGATCGGCGCCGGAGATTGCAATCCCGACCCCGCCACCGATCGCCAGAAACTTCTGAAAATCACCCAAGTTCATGCTGGAAAAATTCGCTCACGCTCATCTGATCGAGTACGCGTTGTCGTACCAACGCAAGTAATGATAGGGAGGGTTATTTTGAAAACCGAAAAACTTTACGGTCGCGGCCACGGTCCGGCGCAAATCGGAGGGCTGGCCGTCGGAGCGCCGGAGCCAGGCCGTGGCCCGCAGCGTGACCACCCTGCCCACGTTGATTGCCAGCCGCGTAAAGCCCGGTCCGCTATCGCGAAATGGCGCGAGCTGCTCCATGCTGGTAATCGGTCCAGCGTTCCTGAGAGCCACGATCGCGGCCGCCGCCTGCGGGCTGATTCCGATCGCGGTCATGACCGAAGCCGGCGCAGAATTCACGTCTACCGGACCGTACGATCCGTACACCGACAAAGCATCTTTGAGCCCAGGGTGCGCCACCAGGTTGCCTTGCGCATTCCGCGCATATCCGCCGTAAAACACGTCGGGTGTCACTCCTTGAACTAGCAATAGCTCCTCTATCTCATGGAAAGACGCATGGGGCGAATGAAAAGACGACGGCAGGGCCAGATAGTGTTGGTCAAACTCGCTAAAGCCGCCGGGACTGGGCGAACGCCAGTCCACGATGCCTGCCGCGATGGTCTGCGCCTGGCTGGGTGAGGCGCCCGTCAACAAGGCTAGCTCTGCCAGTTGCTCCGGCGGCGCGATATTGACGTTCAGTTTGGACGATTCCTGAATGACTTCTACGATGGCGTCGCCTGTGGGAAACGAGAAGCGAAACTGCGGCGTGGGCGATCTGTAGTATTTCGTATCGATGGTCAGGCCCCATTGAACGTGCAACAGCGCCCGGTCGATCGCGCCCGTCGCCAGATAGTAGGTCTTGAGAGCGTCCACTTCGGTTGCGGTGCGTTCCGTCTCCGTCCGGACGGTGTTGGCCACGGTGAAGGCAATGGCGGAGAGCGCGGCTGTGAGCCACAACACCGCCAGTAGCGCGCTGCCGGTTTCCGATGCCTTACTGGTCGGCATACGGCACCAGCGGTAACCGGTTCACGCGTACCGGCTCCGTCAACGTCACCGGTTGCAGACGGCCCGCATCCGGCGTCAACGGACCCATTTCAATGCGGATCGCATCCGGCAAATGATCGATGACGTTCCAGATGGCCACCCATTTGGCGTCCTGATCCGGAGGCGCACCCGCGGGCCGCGGGCTCCGGAAGGTAAACCGGCAGAAGGCCAGCTTGTCGGCCAGGACAAACGAATTGGCGCCGGTTTGAATGGGGAGAAACTGGGCCATCTGCGCGTTGGAATCCGGATCCTGAATCACGCCGGTACAGAACCGTCCCGCGCCCGCGGGGCCGGTATACAGCCATTCATTCAACACCAACCGGACGCCCGCGCCATTCTCGCCGGGTATCACTTGAAACTCGAGAATCTTAGGCGCTCCGCGCGCCGCTTCATGCAGCGAATACGTCGAAACAAAACGCATCGAGGCTGGCTGGCCTTCAAAGAAAGCGATCTTTGCGGGCGGCCCATCGCCCGTCTTCAGGCATTCGGCTGGAACCGGCATCAGCCCGGCGATCTGCTGCTCCAGAATTTGCTGCGTACTCATCACGCGCCGGTTCGCCATCAACCGGTCGTCCGACTTCTGCATGGCGCTTAAGCCGACGCGCATCGCCATCAGCAGACCGGCCGAAAGCAGGCTAACCAGAGTAACCGAGATGAGAACTTCGATCAGCGTAAAACCGCGCGCGTGCTTCATGGCGCGCCCTCACGCTGCACATTCTGCCGGAAACCTTCTAGCGAAAAGACACGCGGCCCCGCTCCGCGATTCCAGCCAATCTGCAGCTCGATCCGCTCCAAAATGGGCGTGCCCGTCACGGAGTGCTCCGGCTTTTCAAACGGCGTCACCACGGCGCGCCACTCCAATGCCTCGCCGCCGGTCACCGAGGAATCCCAGGTCCCGTGGATCGGTTGATTGTCCGGCAGTTTCTTGTCGAGCAGCAGTTCGTCCATCTTCTGGCGCGCCATCAGCATCGCGCGATCGTAATCGGTGAGCCGCGCCGCGTTACGCATCGAGGTCGACAGCGCCGACAACAGACCGGTCACCGCGATGGCCATGATCAGCGTGGCCACCATCACTTCGAGCAGCGTAAATCCGTTCTTGTGCTTCAAGGCTTTTCGATGTGAGGAACGCCGGTCATCGGATCGACGCTGACGATGAGTTCCGCGTGCCGCCGGTTACTCAGGCGCACGCCGAATTGGGGGACAGTTCCGCCCGGGTACATGAAAAAGCTGCGCGTCGCAGTACCGCTATCGTCGACCATGGGCGGGAGGACGTCGACAATCGTGATGCCGTCCGGCATTTCCATGCGGCGTTCAAATCCAGGTTCGCTCGACCGCATAACCAGCGCGTTATCCGCTTTCAAAATCGCCACTTCCATCACGAGTTGGCGGCGTGCGCAGCGATTCATAGCGGAGCCAAAAAAAGTCGCCACGCCATTGCCGGCCTGATTCAATCGCAACGAATCGACTCCGGAGCTGAGCGCCGGAAAACTGATGCTCACCATGATCGCGATGATGGCCACCACCACCAGCAGCTCAATCAGTGTGACCCCCCGGTCGCGCCGCTCAGTTCTTCCAACTGACAATGCCCGCATTCGGCCAGTCCCAACGTTGATCTGCGCCTTCGCTTTTACAATCAGCAGACCAGAATTGTGGGGCAGGTTGTCAACCTGCCGCCGATTATTAATCGGCCCTGGGCGGGTTACCAACCCGCCGCCGGTTGACAACCGGCCCCACAACACTTCAGTTCTTCCAACTGACAATGTCCGCATTCAGCCCTTCGCCTCCCGGCTGGCCATCTCCTCCATAACAAATAATGTCCGGATCGTCGCCATGATCGCCGGGGTACTTGTAAACATACGGGTGCTGCCACGGGTCCATATCGATATCCTTCTGCACATATGGACCTTGCCAGTTATTCACGTTCTCCGGCTTGACGCGTAATGCCTGCAAACCCTGCCCGGTAGTTGGATAAGTCCCGGCGTTTAACTTGTACGACCCCAGCGCCGTCTGAAAAACGTCGATCTGCGTCCTGGCTTTTACCACGAGCGCTCTATCGTGATAACGCATATAAGTAGGCAACACCAAAGCCGTGAACAGCGCGATGATGGTGACCACCACCAGCATCTCAATCAGCGTGACGCCTGAATTGTGGGGCAGGTTGTTAACCTGCGGCCGATTGTCAATCGGCCCTGGGCGGGTTACCAACCCGCCGCCGGTTGACAACCGGCCCCACAACACTTCAATTCTTCCAACTGACAATATCCGCATTCAGCCCTTCGCCTCCTGGCTGGCCATCTCCTCCATAACAAATAAGGTCCGGATCGTCCCCATGGTCTCCGGGGTACTTGTAAACATACGGGTGCTGCCAAGGGTCCATATCGATATCTTTCTGCACATATGGACCTTGCCAGTTATTCACGTTCTCCGGCTTCACCCGCAGCGCCTGCAAGCCCTGCTCCGTCGTCGGATAAACGCCCGTATCCAGCTTGTAGGACCCCAACGCGGTCAGGTACGCATTGATCTGCGCCTTAGCCTGGGTTTTGCGCGCCTTGTCGGCTTGCCCCATCATCTTGGGCAGCACCAACGCCGCGAACAGCGCGATGATGGTGACCACCACCAACATCTCAATCAGCGTCACGCCCGCTTCTCTTCGAGTTCCAAAGTTTTTTCGCATCGTCTTATACCGCCACGTCGTTAATACTCGTTATCGCCAGCAGCATGCTCAAAATCAGCGTGCCCACCACAATCCCCATGATCAAAATCACCAGCGGCTCGAACAGCGACGTAAACCGCTTGATCGCCGCCCGCGTGTCCGCTTCATAAATATCCGCCATGCGGTTGAACATCGAATCCAACCGTCCCGTCTCTTCCCCGACACTCAATAAATGCCCGGCCAAGGGCGGAAACTCGCCCGTCCGCTTCAACGGAACCGCAATCCCCTCCCCGCGCTTCACGCCCTGCGAAACAATCTCGAGAGAATTCGCGATCTTGCGATTATTCAAAATTGCCCGCGCGATATGGATACTCTGCACCAGCGGTACGCTATTGGCGACCAGCGTTCCCATGGCCCGCGCAAATCGCGCCGTTTCCGCTTTGCGCAGCGCATCTCCCAAAAGCGGAATCTTCAACGCCGACCCATCCCACCACAATCGCCCCTGCGCCGTTCGGCGGTACACAACAATCGCCGCAATCGCCAAAACCAAGCCGGTCAGAATCATCCAACCATAAGCCTGCAAAAAATGGCTGGTCTCGATCAGCATTCGCGTCGGCGTGGGCATCACGATATGCGATTGCTCGAACACGGCCGCAAAGCGCGGCACCACAAAATTCATCAAAACTGCGATCGATCCGGCGCCCACCAGAGCCAGCAACGCCGGATAGATCATCGAAGACACGATGTAGGCATGCAGATCGTCACTGCTGCGCTCGAACTCCGCCAGCCGGTCAAACACCGACGCCAAAGATCCGCTCGCCTCGCCGGCGCGCACCATGTTCACGAACAAATCGGAGAAGTATTCAGGATGCGTGGCGAGGCTATCGGCCAGCGACTTCCCGCCTTTCAAGACGCGAAGCACGTCCAGCACCAGGACCCGAAAGCTGGCCCGCTCAGTCAACTCACTAGTGATGCTGAGCGCCCGGTCCAGCGGCACGCCGGCGTTCAGCAGCGTGGATAATTCCTGCGTGAAAAAAAGAATGTCGCGCCGCTTGCCGAGCTTGAACGCGGGCAGCTTCAACTCTACGCCCTTTTTCGGCTCGAGGCCGACGTACACGGGCGTGAGACCCTGCTTACGCAGCTCCTGCGCCACGCGGCGGTCGTTGTCGGCGTGGATCACTCCTGTGCGCAGCTTGCCGTCGAACGCCACCGCCTTGAAATGGTAACCGGTCATCTAGAATTCCTGTGTCACGCGCATCACTTCATCCGCCGTTGTGGCTCCGTCGCGCACTTTGAACCAACCATCCTCGCGAAGATTGCGCATGTTGTTGCGCCGCGCCGCGCTGGTGATCGACACCGCGTCCTCATTGCGCATGATCATCCGGCGGATCTCATCGTTCAGCTCCATCATTTCAAAGATCCCGATCCGCCCCGTGTAGCCGGAACCGAAACACTTTTCGCAGCCCCGGCCGCGGTAAGTATCGACCAGATCGCCGTCCGGCGTCAGCCGCTCGCCGTCGTGATCTTTGCAATGCGGGCAAATCAACCGCACCAGCCGTTGCGCCAGCACGGCGACCAGCGACGACGTAATCAAATAATTCTCCACCCCCATATCGGTCAGGCGCGAAATCGCGCTGGGCGCATCGTTGGTATGCAGCGTCGAAAACACGAAGTGGCCGGTCAACGAAGCGCGAATCGCCACGTCAGCCGTCTCGCGGTCGCGAATCTCACCCACCATGATTACATCCGGATCCTGCCGGACGATGTGCCGCAAACCGGAAGCAAACGTCAGCCCGATCTGCGTGTTGACGTGAATCTGGTTGATCCCGTCCATCTGATATTCCACCGGATCTTCGATCGTGATGATTTTCTTGTCCGCTTGATTAATGCGCTTCAACGCCGAGTACAACGTGGTCGATTTTCCGCTGCCCGTCGGCCCCGTCACCAGAAAAATGCCGTGCGGCAACTGCGTGAAGTGCTGCATGCGGCCCAGCAGATAATCGTCAAAGCCTAGCCTGCCGAGATCGTAAAAATCGCCGGCGGACCGGTCCAGCAAACGCATCACGACGCTTTCGCCGTAAAGAGTCGGCAGCGTCGAAACGCGCAAATCCACTTCGCGCCCCAGCGTCTTGATCTTGATGCGCCCATCCTGCGGCAGCCGGCGTTCCGCAATATTCAGCTTCGCCATCAATTTGACGCGCGAGATCACCGCTGCCTTCAATTCACGCGGCGGCGACTCCTGGTTGTAGAGCACGCCGTCGATGCGATAACGCACGCGAAACTCTTTTTCGAATGGCTCCAGGTGAATATCGCTGGCCCGCTTCTCAACCGCCTGCGCGATCAAGGCGTTCACCAGCCGGATCACCGGAGCCTCGCTGGCCATGTCGCGCAGGTGTTCCAGGTCTTCCGTAGCCTGCACGGAATCGGGATCGTACTCGCCTTCCGCTTTCGCCGATTCGCCGTAGTAACGATCGATGGCGTCGACGATCTCCTGCTCTGCCGCCAGCACCGGAGTCACCTTCAGCCCGGTACAACTCCGCACCGCCGAGAGCGTCTCGAAATCCAGCGGATCGGCCATGGCCAGCGTGACCGTATGATCTTCGCGCCCAACCGGAATGCAACGATATTGGCGCAAAAACCGCGGCGAAAGATTATCGGTCTCGGGCGAAGCGGGTGGCCGTTCGTCAATGGTGACCAGCGGAACCTCGAGTTGGTCGGAAAGCGCGGCCAACACGTCCCGCATGGCCACAAATCCCATGTCGACCAGAGTTTTGCCGAGTTTGTCGCCCCGCTCCCGTTGCAGTTCGAGCGCGCGATCGAGATCTTCGGCGGTAATCAGCTTGCGCTCGATCAGCAGCTCGCCTAGCCGCATCTAGAATTCCTGGACCGATAGCGCCGCGGTGAGCTTGGCGCGATCCGTCTGGCCCGACTTCGCCATCACCAACACGCGCTTGGGCGCACGCATCACCAACTGCTGCGGCAACCCGGTGGTGTCTTCCCAGTTCCAATAGAAAAACGACACCCCCAGCGCGATCTGCTCATCCGCCGGAATGGTATCGAGCGATGCGGCGGACGACACCAGCACATCTTCCATCGCTTGCCGGAACTGGACCATCCGCTCGATCTTCTTGCGGTGGATGCGATCGATTTCATCCTTGGTGACGCTGGGATGAAAGGGCGTGATGGCCGTGCCTTGCGCCAGATTCACTTGGGCCGAAAACACCGCGCCAAAACCGTTGATGTACATTCCCTGCGGATACACCCAGAAAGCGACCGGATCGTCCGGCCAGAGCTTGCCGATGCGCGCCTCAAAGTTCTTTTCCGCCGACACGATCGCCGGCCGGCTCACCAGCGGCTTGTCGGCCAGGGAGCTGAACGGCAGAGCGATCAGCAGCAGACAAGCCCACCTCATTGAGCGCCCCGCGAGATCGCCTGATCGTTACTCGCCACCATCCAGTGGTTCATCTGCTGGTTCTGGTAGCGCATCACCTGCTGGAACTCGACCAAGTCCTTTTGGCGCTGCTGCGCGAAGCGCTTCTCGGAGGCTTGCAACATTTCTTTCTCTTGGTCTTTCTGTTGGTCTTTCTGTTGGGCGAGTACAACCTTGACGCGCTTGGCAACCTCTTCCTGAATGCGCTTATCGATTTGGGCATTGTCCACAGCGGCAACCTGTTTTTCCGTGACCATCGTCACCGGCGGCCGCGTGAAACCATGCACCAGAATCGCGCTCGCGAGCAAAGCCGCCGATGCGAATCCCATGACCGGCCCCGATCGCCAGATTGCCTGCCACCAGCGCGGCTCGAACACCTTGTCGGATACGAAGGCTATTCTGCGCGGCACTTCTTCTTCAGGTAGCGTCTGCAAAGCGGTCCGCATCACGCCGAGCCGCTCCAGTTCTTCGCGGCACTCCGCGCACGCGCCTAGATGGCTCTCCACCTGTACCTTGTCCCGCTTGGAGACTTCACCCAGAAAATAGGCTTTCACATCCACAATTGAGCAGCTCATTGGTTACTCCTACAATTCCCCTACATCTGCCGGCGCCAACGTTTGCTTCAGGAGGTCGAGCGCCGTATACAGGCGGCTCTTGATGGTCGACACCGGGCACCCCAGGATCTCCGCCATTTCCTCAAACTTGAATCCCTGATAAATCTTCAGCAGCACGGCCTCCCGCTGATCGGCCGACAACTGCTCCAGCGCCCGCGCCACTGTCAGGTTCAATTCCACCGGATACAACCGGCCCGAGGCTTCCGCCGTCTTGACATCGCCGGAGATTTCCCCTTCCGGCCGATTCTTCCGCAGCAGCGAATACGCCTCGTTATGCGCGATCCGGAACAGCCAGCCGGCAAACTTGGCCGGATCCTCCAGCTTTTTCAAGTTCTGGTAGGCCTTCAAAAAGACGTCCTGGCTCAAATCGAGCGCATCTTCCCGCTGCCCCACCAGCCGGTACAAGTAATTGAAGACACGCTTCTCCCACCGCGTAATGAGCACGTTGTACGCTTCCACCTGCCCACGCCGCGCCTTGGCAATCAGGTCGCGATCTTCAACCTCCCGAAATATCAAATTTCGGCTCCGTTCTCTAAGACGCTAGTGCAGCCAGAAAAGACGAACTCGCCGCTAAGCTACTCTCTTGCCAGCAGCTATCTGCCAGCAGCTACTCTGCCAGCTAAGCTACTACCCCTAAGGGGGGCCGACCCCCTGTCACCTGCATTCGACAAAGCAAAACTGCGCATGGTAACATAACTCTAGAGGCTTTAACAACTTCCCCCATGGCAAGCAAACCCGCATTCGCCACCGGCGCTCAGATTGAACATAGTAAATTTGGCTTAGGCTCGGTGCAGATCTGCACCGAAGAGCAGATCGTGATCAAGTTTGACGACCACGGTGAGAAGAAATTCGTCCTGTCCATCGTTCTTCCGGCTCTCAAGAAGAGCGACCGCACTCCTCCGGTGGAGAAACGCCGTTCCCCACGCAAAAAGGCAGTGGCTCCGGTTACCGCTTAGTGCGATAATCAATGTAGTCCATGAAAGTCGGCGTTGTCGTTTTCCCGGGCAGCAACTGCGACCATGACGCCTGGTACGCCGTCTCGCACAACCTTCATCAGCCAACCGAATTCATCTGGCACGATAGTTCGTCGTTAGGCGGCGTGGATGCCGTTATCCTTCCCGGTGGGTTCTCTTACGGCGACTACCTGCGTTGCGGCGCTATCGCCAAATTTTCACCCGTGATCCAAGCTATTCGCAAATTCGCCGCGGACGGCGGTCTGGTCATGGGTATCTGCAACGGCTTTCAGATTCTGGTCGAGGCCGGAATGTTGCCCGGCGCGCTGGTGCGGAATCAGGGCCTTCACTTTGTGTGCCGGCCGGTTTCCGTCCGCGTGGAAACCACCCAATCTCCATTTACTGCCTCGGCTCAAAAAGGCCAGGTGCTGATGCTGCCTGTGGCGCACGGCGAAGGCTGTTATATCGCCGACGAACGTACGCTGGACGAATTGGAGGCGGAAGACCGCGTGGCGTTCCGCTATCTGGACAATCCCAATGGTTCCCTGCGCGACATCGCGGGCGTTCTTAATCCGGGGCGCAATGTCATCGGAATGATGCCGCATCCCGAACGCGCGGCCGATCCGCTGATGGGTTCCACCGACGGTCGAGTGGTGCTGGAATCGCTGCTGGGTGCCAAATCAATGATCTCGGCCCTGGTGCCCGCTGGGTCACATGCAGGCTGAAGCCATCACCCCCGATATCGTCGGGGCGCACCAACTCACGGCTGGTGAGTATCAGAAAATCGTAGGACTGCTGGGACGGGAGCCCACGCTCACCGAACTGGGCATCTTCAGCGTGATGTGGAGCGAGCACTGTTCCTACAAAAGCTCCCGCATTCATCTCAAGAAACTGCCGACGCGCGGTAAGCTGGTGCTGCAAGGCCCGGGCGAGAACGCCGGCATCATCGATATTGGCGGCGGCTACGCCATTGCTTTCAAGATTGAATCGCACAATCACCCGAGTTTTATCGAGCCCTTTCAAGGCGCCGCTACCGGTGTCGGCGGCATCTTGCGCGACATCTTCACCATGGGCGCGCGTCCGCTGGCGGTGCTCGATGCCTTACGGTTTGGTCCGCTCGATAGCGCGAAAACCGGAGGGCGCAATCGCCGCATTCTCTCCGGTGTCGTCTCCGGGATCGCCCATTACGGCAATTGCTTTGGCGTGCCCACGCTGGGCGGGGAATGCGTCTTTGACGAGTGTTACAGCGGCAATCCGCTGGTGAATGTGTTCGCGCTGGGCGTGTTCAAGAAGAACGAAATCTTTTATGGATCGGCCAGCGGTCTGGGCAATCCGGTGATCTATGTGGGCGCGAAAACCGGCCGCGACGGGATTCACGGGGCGTCGATGGCCTCGGCTGAGTTTACCGAGCAATCCAAACAGAAGCGCCCGAATGTCCAGATGGGCGACCCGTTCCTCGAAAAACTGCTGCTCGAAGCGTGTCTGGAAGCCATGCGAACCGGCGCGATCGTCGGTATCCAGGATATGGGCGCGGCGGGCCTGACTTGCTCGACCTGCGAAATGGGCAGCCGCGCCGGTACCGGCATCGAGATCGATCTGCGGCATGTTCCGCAACGCGAGACGGGCATGACTCCGTATGAGATCATGCTTTCCGAATCGCAAGAGCGCATGTTGCTGGTGGCTGAACGAGGCCGCGAAGACGAGGTGTTCCAGGTATTCCACAAATGGGGACTCGACGCCGCAACCATCGGGCAAGTGACCAGCGACGGCATCCTGCGCGTGAAAGATCACGGACGCGTGGTCGCCGAGATCCCCAATCGCGCGCTGGCCGATGAGGCGCCGCTGTATGACCGGCCGTACACCAAGCCTTACCGTCCCGTGCCCATGGAAGGCCCGCCGATTCAGTCCTTCGATCTGAAAGCCGAGCTGATCGCATTACTGTCGTCGGGAGACATTTGCTCCAAGCGCTGGATTTGGGAGCAGTACGATTACACGGTTCGCACCAACACTCTGCAAGGTCCCGGCTCGGATGCGGCCATCATTCGCATCAAGGAGACGGGCACATCCATCGCCATGTCGGTAGACGGGAACGGCCGCTATTGCCTGCTCGATCCGCGCGAAGGCGCCAAATTACTGGTGGCCGAGTGCTGCCGTAACCTATCCACCGTCGGCGCACTCCCGGTGGCGGCGACCAATAATCTGAACTTTGGCAATCCCGAGCGCCCCGAGATCATGGCGCAGTTGGTGGAGTCGATTGAAGGCATGGCGGAAGCCTGCTCGTTCTTTGAGACACCAATCACCGGCGGCAACGTCAGCCTTTACAACGAGACCCTGGGAGAAGGCATCTTTCCCACGCCTGTGCTGGGGATTGTCGGTCTTTTGAAAACCGGTCCGCCCGCGCCCCTGCACTTTCAAAATGTGGACCGGGCGATTTTATTGCTCGGCAGTTACGGCGAGTGCGATGCGGTCCATTTTGGCGGAAGCCAATACGCCAAATCGATTGTCAAATCCTTGTGGGGGTTGCCACCGCTGCTGAATATGGAAGAAGAGAAAAAAGTGCAGCAGGCGATTCGCGAGATCGTGGAAGCGGGCCTGGTGGAATCGGCTCACGATTTGAGCGACGGCGGGTTCGCGGTCACGCTGGCTGAGTGTTGTTTTGGTCCCAAGGAAATCGGGGCCTGCGTGTATCTGGACGAAGAAGGCCCGCTCGAGATAGCGCTGTTTCATGAAGCGCCCTCGCGGATTCTCATTTCCACCAAAAACCCCAAGGCAATTCAGCAGATTGCCATTCAGCACCGGGTCGCGTGCCTGCAAATCGGCCGCACCAAAGCCGGGCGTTTTGAAATCAGCAATCGAAAGAAATGGGTGATCGACTGCGACGTGAGCGAGTTGAAACAACCCTGGGCGAACTCTTTGGAACGTCTCCTCCATCATCAACCATGAACATAAGCGCCGATAAATTTCATGACGAGTGCGGCGTAGTAGCCATCTACGGCCATCCCGAGGCCGCCAATCTGGCCTACCTGGGTCTCTACGCCTTGCAGCACCGGGGTCAGGAGAGCGCGGGAATCTGCACCAGCGACGGGCGGCGGACTTACTCGCACAAGGACATGGGGCACGTGGCGGACATCTTCACGCCCAGCGTAGTCAACAGCCTGCCCGGGGAACTGGCCATCGGCCATACTCGTTACTCGACCGCCGGCGATACGGTGCTGAGAAACGCCCAGCCTTTTTCGGTGGAGTGCAACAAAGGGCAGATCGCCGTGGCTCATAACGGCAACATCACCAACGCCGCGGAGCTGCGCCGGGATCTGGAGCGGGAAGGCTCGATTTTTCAAGCATCGAGCGACACCGAGGTGATTCTGCATCTGGTCGCGCGCTCCCGCGAGCGCGAACTCGCCGGCGCATTGCGCGAAGCGCTGCTGCAGTTGGAAGGGGCATTTTCGCTGGTGTTCCTCGCCAACGACCGCATTATCGTGGCCCGCGATCCGCATGGATTCCGGCCGCTGGCGTTCGGGACATTGGAGCTATCGGACGGGCGGACGTCCTATGTTTTCGCCTCCGAGACTTGCGCGTTCGACCTCATCAACGCAACGTACGTCAATGATGTCCAGCCCGGAGAGATGGTGTCGGTAGGTCCCAACGGCTTGACCAGGGAACGCTGGGCGCCGGAACAACCGCTGGCGCAGTGTGTCTTCGAGCACGTATACTTCGCGCGTCCGGATTCCATCGTCTTCGGACGCCCGGTGCAGCAGTCGCGCGAAAACCTGGGCCGTTTGCTGGCGCAGAGTTCGCCGGTCGACGCCGACGTGGTGGTGCCGGTGCCGGATTCGGGCGTGGCCGCGGCGATCGGTTATGCGGCGGAAAGCGGCATTCCCTTTCGCCAGGCGCTGATCCGCAATCATTATGTGGGCCGCACTTTCATTGAACCGTCGCAGGCGATCCGCGATTTCGGCGTCAAGCTCAAACTGAACCCGATCCGCCATTTGCTGGAGGGCAAGCGAGTCATCCTGGTGGACGATTCCATTGTCCGCGGAACCACTAGCCGCAAGATCGTCCGCATGGTGCGCAATGCCGGAGCGCGCGAGGTACACTTCCGCATTTCCTGCCCGCCGACCATTTCGCCTTGCTACTACGGAGTCGATACGCCGTCGGAAAACGAGCTGATCGCCGCCAACCAGAGCGTCGAAGAGATTCGGAAATTTGTGGACGCGGATTCGCTCGCCTATTTATCGCTCGAAGACCTGCGGAGAGCAGTGGCGGACGACAAACACCAATACTGCTACGCCTGTTACACGGGCGACTACCCCACCGAGCTAGTCCAGATTGACGAATTGGTCGCAGCGAAACGGCGCTAGTGTTTCTTCGAATCAGTGTGGGGCGGACGGCGGCAGTTTGCGGATCTAATCTGATCGGCGTGGGTGCTCCTGTGCGAGGAGCGTTAGGCGCGGCAGCCAGTTGCAACCGCGAATCCGCGCCGTTCAAGGCGAAAGATCGTGACATCGGGACTAGATATGCTTTATCGTTATAAACATAAAGGATTTGACTTATGACCGTGACGATCCAATTGTCGGCCGAGCAGGCCGCCGCGCTGGAAGCGCAAGCCTCGAATGAGGGTTTGACTGTGGACGTCTGGCTACTGAGGCTAGCCGAAGCATACGCTCGATCGCGCGATCTTTCCTTAGAGCGAGGGTCTGACCAGCGGCCGATATGGGACGTTATCCTCGACAACATGAAGGATGTGCCCGCTGAGGAATTGGGTCATCTTCCCACGGATGGCGCTAGTGAGCACGATCACTATCTCTACGGCCATCCGAAACGTAACCAATGAGCGCGCTTTTCGCGGACACGTTTTACTGGATTGCTTTTACGAACTCGCAGGACCGAGACCACGAGACGGCAAAGGCCCTGACTCTTTCCAGGTTGCCGAGTGTTATCTTCACGACGGAAGAAGTGTTGGTAGAGTATTTGAACTACTTCGCCGGCTGGGGCTTCAATCTCCGACGCAAGGCCCTGGCGAACGTTCAGAACATACTGACGAACCGGACGGTTAAGATTGCGCCGCAAACGGCAGCATCCTTTGCTGCCGGCCTCGATCTTTATGGCGCTCGTTCGGACAAGGGTTACAGTATGACCGATTGCATATCCATGCAGACTATGCGCAACCAAGGAATCACTGACGTCTTGACTAATGATGTGCATTTTGAGCAAGAAGGCTTTCGGGCGCTGTTTCGCGATCTGTAAGACTTCTACTCCCCGCCGGTCCAGCCCTCGTGCAAGCGCGCGGAGCGCAGGAGCGACAGCCAGTGAGGCCGCGAATCGGCGCCGGCTCAAACGGCTTGGAAGTGGGACGGTGTAAGGTGATGGTAGCGGAACCCGCCTGAGAATTCTGTCGCGATGACGCCGCCTCGAACTCGCACCACGCAGTTTCATCTGGCAATCCCTGTGGGAACCAAGGTTCTTGCGCGAGATTCCGGACGCGTTGGCTTTGTTGTACACATGCCTTTAGCGCCGCGGTGGCCGCCCGGCCAGCGAAGAACCTGCAAAACCGCTATGATTAAGAGTTACCAACTCCCATGAAGTGGATCCTGATGCTGGCTTGTTTGTGCGCTTCGGGTTTGGCGCAGACCCGTGGCGCGCGGCCCGCGAACGAAATTCGTGTCCAGCAGAAGCTGGCGCTGGTGATCGGCAACGGCGCTTACCCCGGCAATGCGCTGAAGAATCCGGTCAACGATGCCGCGGCCGTCGCCCGCACGTTGCGCTCGCTCGGCTTTGACGATGTCACCGAAAGGCGCGATCTCAACCGCCGCCAAATGCGGCAGGAAATCGACAAATTCGTCGCGAAGATCAACAAAGGCGATATGGCTTGGGTCTATTACGCGGGCCACGGCGTGCAGGCCAACGAGCGAAATTATCTGATCCCGGTGGACTTTAACGGCGAGGAATCGGACCTCGATTACGACGCCTACCCCGCCGACCAGCTACGCGACAAATTGGAAAGAAGCGGCGCGCGGCTGCGCATTCTGATTTTGGACGCGTGCCGCAACAATCCATTTCGCGGCAGCAAGCGCGATGGCACGCGCGGACTGGTGCACATGGATTCCTCGGTGGAAGGAACCTACATCGCTTTCGCAACCGCTGATAACAGCGTTGCCGAAGACAATCCGGGCGAGGCCAACGGCCTTTTCACCAAGCACCTTCTGGCTGCGCTGACCACGCCGGGCATGGATCTGAAGCAGGCGTTTGAGCGAACCAAAGAGGCAGTCTACGCCGCCTCGGATCATCACCAGAGGCCGTACACATACGACGGCGTGGTGGGCCAATACTATTTCAACGCGCCAGTGACCATCGTGAACAATCCGCCGCCTTCTTCTGACTTGAGCGCACAGCAGGAGCTGGCGTTTTGGAACGCGGTGGATACAAACGACGCAGAATCGCTGGAATTGTATCTGCAGCGCTATCCGACCGGCAGCTTTGTCTCGCTGGCGAAGCATAGTTTGGAGAGATTGCGCGCTCCGGCGGTGGAAGCGCCGCGGCCCGCGGGGACCCCGGCAGGGACGGTGCGGACCAATCCCAAGGACGGCCAGCGGTATGTGTGGATTCCGCCGGGGAAATTCATGATGGGTTGCTCGCCAGGCGACGGCGAGTGTAACGACAATGAGAAACCTGCCCACGAGGTCGAGATCACCAAAGGCTTCTGGTTGGGGCAAACCGCCGTCACCGTCGGCGCCTGGAAGCGATCCGGCAAGGCCATGCCGCCGGAGCCGAAGTTCGCCGATCGTGCGCTCAATGCGGGTTGGTCCGACGACCAGCAGCCTATTGTCAACGTCACGTGGTCTGAAGCCGGCGGGTTTTGCCAGCAGGCCGGAGGGCGCTTGCCGACGGAAGCCGAATGGGAGTACGCGGCGCGGGCGGGCAGCACTGGGTCACGCTACGGTTCGCTGGATGGCATTGCGTGGTACGCCGACAATAGCGGGAAGTCGCGCATCGACAGCGCGAACATTTGGGACACTGACCGGAAGAACTACGGCACGCGGCTGAACGAAAACGGAAGCGGGCCGCATGGGGTCGCCCAAAAAGAGCCGAATGCGTGGAAGCTCTATGACATGCTGGGCAACGTCTGGCAGTGGACAGCGGATTGGTATAACGACAAATACTACGGCCAGGGCGAAGGCAAGGATCCGCAGGGGCCACCCGGTGGTGAATTTCGAACGCTGCGCGGCGGTTCCTGTTTCAGTGATCCTCGCCTCCTGCGCGTGTCGTTCCGTCTCAGGAGCGCGCCGGCCTCCCTTAATGTCATCATCGGCGTTCGGTGTGCGTGGGAATAACTTCGCTTTGTTCTTTTTCCTTTTTCCTTTATAACTTCCCTTGTCCGTGAATGTCGGGGAGCGGCGGCGGCGCTAGCCGCCGGGAAATTTTTTGGCGGGCCTAACGGGAAAGGCCTTCTCGAAGATCTGCTCGCGCAGGCGCCAGGTGTCGCCATGCATCGCATGTCCGATCCAGGCTGCAATGCTGGCCTGCACCTCTTTCCAGTCGAGCCCTCCGCTGTCCCAATCGTCGTGCAAGGCCGCCATTTTGCGGCGAAAACGGACCACATTAGCCCGCTGGAGCCGGGCGCGGTCCGGGAAAATTCGCCAACCGAGAAACGGGAACCCATCGCAAACGCGATAGATCCGGCTCTTGCCAGGATGGAGCAAGAGGCGGAGCGATGCGGCGAACGCGTGGAGCGCGGCCAGGGCGTCGGTTAGCTTTTGGCGGTCGGAATCGAAGAGCAGGAAATCGTCCACGTAGCGGACGTAGACGGCGGGACGAAGCTGGCGGGTGACAAAATGGTCCAGCGGATTGAGGTAAACGTTAGCGAAGAACTGGGAGGTCTGATTGCCCAGCGGCAGCCCCCTCGGCCGCTCGGAAGGCGTGAAGAGCGTGTCGCCGGGAAAATACCAGTCGGGCGATTCGCGGGGAAAATCCGAACCGCTGATAATCGCCTCGGCCAGGCGCAGCGTAGGCCGGCATTTGATCACACGCTCCAACTGGGCGAGCAGGATCTGGTGGTCCAGCGTGGCGAAATACTTGCGGATGTCGCACTGCAATACAAACGGGCAGCGGGCGGCTGCCGACCGCGCCGCAGCCAGCGCCCGGTGCGTGCCGAGCCCTTTGCGGCAGGCGTAACTGGAATCCGGAAAGCGCTTCTCGAACACCGGCTCCACTATTTGGGTGAAGGCGTGATGCACAACGCGGTCCGCGAACGGCGCGGCGGAGATTTGGCGCGGCTTGGGCTCCAGAATGCGAAAGCTACGGTAGGGGCCGGGCTTCCAGCCGCCTGCTTGCAGGGACCGCCGCAGCGTAGCAAGCTCATTTTCGAGATTGAGAAGATATCGGGCGACATCGGGACGCTTCTTTTTCCCCAGCGCCGCGCGCCGGGCCGCTTCAGTCAGGTTCGGCCAACTGCATAGCGCTGGCCAGAGAGTCCCGGCGCGCTTCACTGAGCGCTCTTTCGCCAGCCGCCGGTCATGCGGCCGATTTCTTCCAGCGCCTCCGCCGCGTAGCCATAGGGTTCCGCGCCGATGAGGCCGAGGTCCTTCGCCATGCGGAGAAGATAGCGCAGGCCGTTGATGTGGTGCGATGCGCGCTCCAGCGGCGGCTGTTTGTTGCGGGAGTAGGCGGCTTCCAACAGCGTCTCGAGAAGATCGAGAGAGCGCGCGACGATGCGGTCTCCCACGCTGAAGCGGTAGTTCTTGGGAAAGCGCTCCACTTTCTTGATCAGCCAGAGCGCCAGCGCATATCCTTTTTCCACGACGACAGCGGTTTCTTGAATTGGCACTCTTGTAGGATGCGGGCCCGCTGAGCTTCGCTTGCCGCTACCACAAAGCCGGCCCGCCTTTTGTGTTTGGCGCCTGCGCTACTCTTGACGCCAGGATCGAGACCCGGAAGCAGGAAAGCACTCCCGGACCGGCGGGTTTACCCCGAAATCGGCCCGGCTCAGGCGGCGGCGTTCTCACGCCGTCCTGCATCCCACGCACACCGAACGCCGTTGTTGTTATTACGGTTGGCAGGGCGTTCCTGTTACGGTTCGACACGCGCAGGTTGCGTGGATTATTGTTCCAGGAACCGCCGCGCAGCGTTTCCGGCCTCGCTCCTTTCGCGCAGGGTAGCACCACGTACTCCCCGGCGAGGCCCGGACTGCCCGGTCAAGCCGCCTGCAGTTGATCGCGTTAAACTTGAACAAAGCGTGGACTGACAATGCATATTCCCGACGACCTTGCCAGCCGGCTGACGAGCGCGGGTGGCGATCTGTCGCGCCGCGCGCTGGAAGCGCTGGCGGCGGAGGAGTACAAGCACGATCGCCTCACCAAGCCTGAATTGCAGCGGCTCCTTGGAATTGAGACCAGCTTCCAGCTCGATGAATTCCTGAAGGCCCACGACGTGTGGATTGACTACACATTGGAAGATGCGGACCGCGAGCGCAGGGGTTTCGAACGCCTGGGCTTCTGACACGTATCGTTGTGGCTGATACCAGCCCGCTCTTTTACCTGCTGTCCATTGGCCAGATCGACATCTTGCCAGTTGTTCGGAAGGGTCGTGGTCCCAGACGCCGTCCGCGGAGAACTGCGTCACCAAGCCGCCCCAGTGATGATACGTGACTGGGCGACGAACCTTCCTCCTTGGGTAGAGATTATACCCACAACCATCCTCGACGACCCGGCGCTGTGAGCGGGAGAGCGGGCCGCTATCACGCACCCGCTGTCTGTACACGCGGACCTGATCTTAGTCGGCGAGCGCAAAGCGACGAGGGTCGCAATCAACAAGGGCTTCGAGGTGACCGGGACACTCGGCGTCCTTGGCCTGGCCGCTCGCCCCGGCCTGGTTGATCTTGCCGATTCGTTTGCGAGACTCAAGCAAACCAACTTTCGGTGCCGCCAGGAGATTATGGACGCCCTGCTAGACCAGCAGGGTGATTGAGTTGGCCCGCTCCCAGTTGGACTGGGCGCTGGCAAGCAAATCGCCCGAGCCTGCGCCCATCTATTCCCCGCTCTGCTGCAGCAGTTTCGCCACCAGCGCTGTCCAGCCCGTTTGATGGCTGGCGCCCATGCCCGCGCCGTTATCACCGTGGAAATACTCGTAGAACAAAATGTGATCGCGCCAGTGCGGGTCGCACTGGAACTTGTCCGAGCCGCCGAACACCGGCCGGCGGCCATTGTTGTCGCGGTCGGTAGCGCCGGATCAGACGGCTTGGTAGTGGGACGGTGTAAGGTGATGGTGGTGCGCGCGCACCTTTTACACTCTTAACCAACCGCGGCGATTAGTTCTTCAGCTTGAATCGGCTTGGAAATATAGCCATCCA
>CAWIKC010000008.1:0-148023 GCA_963836595.1 Bryobacterales bacterium | reverse complement strand
GCAACTGGTTTTTGTCGACGCCTCCTTTCAATTGAACCCGGGCGAGAAGGTTGGGCTGGTGGGCCCGAATGGCGCCGGCAAGACCACGCTGTTCCGCATGGTGGTGGGCGAAGAATCGCCCGATGAGGGCGACGTGTCAGTCCCGAAGAAGCTCACCATCGGCTACTTCCGCCAGGATGTGGAAGAGATGAAAGGCCGCTCGGCGCTGGATGAAGCCATCGCCGGCAGCGGGCGCGTGGGCGATCTGCATCATGAGTTGGAGGCGCTGCAGCACGCCATGGAAGATCCGGCGCAAGCCGGCCACATGGATCGCACGCTGGAGCGCTTTGGCGAGGTTCAGGAAGAGTACCAACATCTGGGCGGCTACACGCTCGAGGCGCAGGCGCGCGAAGTGTTGCACGGCCTCGGCTTTGAGGACGATCAGATCGACGGCGACGTGGGAGCGCTTTCGGGCGGATGGAAAATGCGCGTGGCGCTGGCGCGCGTGCTGCTCGGACGGCCCGATGTGCTGCTGATGGATGAGCCGACTAATCATCTCGACATCGAGTCCATCATTTGGCTGGAGCAGTTTCTCAAATCATACGCGGGCGCGCTGTTGATGACCTCCCACGACCGCGAATTCATGAACCGGCTGGTGTCCAAGATCGCCGAGATCGACGGCGGGGAAATCATCACGTACTCCGGCGACTTTGACTTTTACGAGCGCGAGCGAGCCATCCGGGAAACCAACCAACAGGCGGCTTTTGCGCGCCAGCAGTCGATGCTGGCCAAGGAGCAGCGCTTTATCGACCGCTTCAAAACGCATGCTGCCAAAGCGGCGCAGGTGCAGAGCCGCATCAAGGCGCTGGACAAAATCGAGAAGATCGAACTGCCCAAAAAACGCCACGTGGTGAAGTTCGAGTTTCGCGTTCCGGCTCGTTCGGGAGAGCAAGTAGCGGTGCTCGAAAACCTGCACAAGAGCTATGGACCACGCGTGATCTATGACGGGTTCAGTCTGACCATACGGCGTGGGGAGCGTTGGGCGGTGATGGGCCGCAATGGCGCCGGCAAGACGACGCTGCTCAAGATGATTTCAGGCGCCAGCGCGCCCGATGCCGGCAGCGTCCGTTTGGGTGCGAGCCTGCAGATGGGCTACTTTGCGCAGCAGTCGCTGGATGTGCTCGATGCGGATCTGACGGTTATCGAGCAGTTGCAAAGAGATTTTCCCATGGAAGGACTGGGGGCGCTGCGGACTCTGGCCGGAGCGTTTCAGTTTTCCGGTGACGAGGTCGAGAAGAAGATCCGCGCGCTATCCGGCGGCGAAAAATCGCGGCTGGCGATGGCGCGCATGCTTTTCAATCCGCCAAATTTTCTGGTGCTTGACGAACCGACCAATCATTTGGACTTGGCCACCAAGCAGATGCTGGTGGAGGCGCTGCGAGACTTTGAAGGCACCATGGTTTTTGTGTCGCATGACCGTATGTTTTTGCGCGGCCTGGCTTCGCGGGTGCTCGAATTGGGCGGTGAAAGCGGGAAAGATCGCCAGCCACGGGTTTATCCGGGGTCGTATATCGAGTATGTGCAGGCGATGGGGCATGAGGCGCCGGGGATTTATCATTGAGTTAGACAATGCGGCGAGTTAGACAATGCGGCGAGTTAGACAATGCGGCGAGTTAGACAATGCGGCGAGTTAGACAATGCGGCGAGTTAGACAATGCGGCGAGTTAGACAATGCGGCGAGTTAGACAATGCGGCGAGTTAGACAATGCGGCGAGTTAGACAATGCGGCGAGTTAGACAATGCGGCGAGTTAGACAATGCGGCGAGTTAGACAATGCGGCGAGTTAGACAATGCGGCGGTTAATAACCGCCGGTGGGCCCATTGATAATCGGGCGCAGGTTGATAACCGTTGGTTGACAACCTGCCCCACACTAGTTGGTCAGCGATTGCACGTAATCCCACTCGCGGCCGGCACGCTCGCACAGAGAGTCAATATCGCTCTGAAGCAGGTAGCCTTGCCGGGCCAGCGACCGCGCGGCGGCGTTAAACTTGTCGAGAAATTCCTGCCGGGTCTGGTAGCGGGCTTCCAATGGCAGCCGCGGATCGCCACTCGCCGCGCGCTGCGACTCAGTCGTTTTGAATGGAATAAATGAGCCCACCATGCTGTACAGTTCGTCCTCGCCACCGATGCTCTTGTTGCGCAGATTCCAGCCGGTATACGTCGCCAACGGAACGGCAACCTCGGGCATCACGATCCCTGTACTTTCATTGCCATCCAGATTCACCTGCGGAACCAGGCTGACGTAATGCTGCCCGAGTTTGGGAGGTTCCACGGAAAAGTCCAGTTGGTACGCTTCGCGCTTGTGCTGCGGCAGCCGGACGCCGGGAATATGCGGAAAGGCTAAGGCGCTCGACGAGACCAGTTGGTCTTTTCCAATCTGCGGGTACCGGGAGGGCGGAGGTTCCTTGCCGTCCTTCAGCCACGCCTGCATCGCAACCAACAGCGCGCGCATGCTGGCGCGGTAGTCGACGGTATCGGCAAGGTTTTCCGCTTCCACGTGCCGGGGAGGCAACGAGCCCGAACCATGTTGGGCTCCTGCAAACGCGTAGATTCTGGTGTTTTCCGAAGGCGGTACGTCTTGCTTGCCATCTTGCGTCGTATGAATCAGCGAGGCGGCGCGGCCCCAATATTCATACGAGCCGTTGCTGTAGAAAATCTTCGGCACGACGCGCGCTTGCCGGGCCTTGGCCAGCATCCCGTCATCGGTGAACGGCGGGAGGTCGGTCGGATACTCGACATTCAAGAATGGATGCCCGTCGCGCGACGGCTGCGCAAAGCGGAAGTTGAAGCTTCCTCGTCCCGCCCCGGCGACGTGCGCCCACACGCCATCGAAAACCTGCCGCTTTTGCTCATCCTGGTTGAAACCGTCATATAAGAAGGAGCGCAGAAACCGGCCGCTCTGAGAAACGCCGATCCCGAGAACCCGCTGCACCCGCTTTTCGTCGTATTTCAGATACGACACCAGATCGCGAACCGCGGCGGGTCCGAGGCCGGCCACGACCGGATCCTTGGCGCGATAGACCACTTCATAAATCCTGCCTGGATCGAATCCGGCGTTCATGGTCACGTGGTTGGAATCGGAAAATGTCCACTCGGAGCGCTTGATTTTGCGCCGCTGGCCGAGATAGGAATCGCGCACGTAAATCTGATTCGCCGGATCTTGCGGATCGGCCACCGGGTAGCCCACTTGAACGCGATCTCCCAGAGCGATGGTGGTTACGCGTTTGTCGCCGGTCCATTCCGAGCGCACCAGTCCGGTGATCGTCTTTCCGTTTTGGGTGGCGACCGGCGCTACGAGATGCATCAGATTGGGATTGGCCGGAACGTCGAACTCCCAGCCCACCCAAACCAGCGTGAATCCCTGATCAAGCAGGAAGTTATCGCCAAACTCTTCCGGCGTCCGCGGATCGGCTGAGCCGCGCGCGAAATCGAACAGGCTCAACAACGATTTGCCGCCACGATTGGATATCTCAAGCAACGCGGTACCGTTGCTTTTTGACGGATCCTTCGGTTGCAGAATGTAGAGATCGGCCGAGAACTCAACCAGCCCTTGCGCGTTCTTCGGCGCGAGATCCAGGTCGGCGATGATGCGGTTGGGAGCGAGCTTCGGGTCGACCGCAAAGCGCACCTTGCCGAGGATGCGCTCATAGGCGCCGTTGGGCGTGCCGGTCTTTTCCGTGATCTCGACCTTCTCAACCGCGCCATGACAAATGGCCGCAAACGTAACCAGGATTGCTGTACGAGAAAGCATCCTTCTATTCTGCACAGAATTTGGCGGGCGCCAATCGGCAACGCGCCAAAATGCGTGGTGACAGTCAACTTTCAGCAGGGGGAGAAAGTAACCGACCCCTGGCCGGGGCGCGTCTCGGGAGCATGAGTAAACATGTTTCAACAGTCCTCTTGTTGGTTGTCCTGGCGGCAACGGTCTATGACATTGCGATCCGCTCACGACCGGTGCATGCCCAAAGCCCTGGCAAAGTGTACATCGACCGGATTCCCACGAGCGTCGTCGAATTCAAACCAATGACAGTCAAAGGCACGGAGATTGTCGCTTTCTCTTGTGTGATGGATAACTGCTACATTTTGAGTAAATAAACTGTGGCCACGCGCAGGTGGCGTCCTACCGGGATCATGCGAGCGCCAGATTCGCGCTGGCCCGCAGGTCGAAAGAATCGAACTCGCCGCGCGCCAAATTCGGAAAAGCTGCCGCCGCAATCATGGCCGCGTTGTCGGTGGACAATGCGGGCGTCGGGAAATAGACCGGATACGGGAGCTTGGCGGACTGTGCCCGCTCTCGCAAACCCCGATTGCATGCCACGCCTCCCGAAATAATTAATGAGCGCGCTCCAATTTGTTCGGCCGCGATGACGGCACGCCGCATTAGTTCTTCGATCGCGGTGTACTGGAAACTCGCCAGCAAATCTAGCGTGGTTTGCGGAGTTGTGCGCAGCCAGTCTTCGAGCGAAGCAGGGACAAGTTTGCGCCGCACTGCAATCTCCGCCTCCAGATCGTGCGACTGCACCCAGCGCAAGACTGCCGTCTTCAGCCCACTGAAGCTGAAATCCAGCGAATTGCCTTTCATTTTGGACAAAGTGAACTCAACCGCGCGTGGATTTCCGTGCGGCGCCAACTGATCGATTACCGGTCCGCCCGGATACCCGTATCCCAGCAGTTTGGCTACTTTATCGAAGGCTTCTCCGGCTGCGTCGTCGCGCGTCCGGCCCAGCAGCCGGTAAGTGAACCCTTCCAGCACCTCAAACAAATGCGTGTGCCCGCCGCTCACCACCAAAGCCAGAGCCGGATATTCGATCTCCGGGCCGGTCTCGAGCACCACGGCATGGATGTGGCCCTCGATATGATTGACGCCGATCAGCGGAATTCCATGCACCAGGCAAATCGACTTGGCGAAGGTCATTCCCACCAGCAGAGAGCCAACTAGCCCCGGTCCCTTGGTCACCGCAACGGCCGCCAAATCCTGAAGACGCGTACCGGCTTGATCGAGCGCCGCGTTCACCACCGGCACGATCGCGCGCAGGTGTTCCCGTGAGGCCAACTCGGGAACCACACCGCCGTACTTGGCATGCGTCGAGAGTTGCGAGGCCACCACGGACGACAGAATTGTCGTGTTGTCCTCGACTACCGAGGCCGCTGTTTCATCGCAGGACGATTCGATTCCTAAGATGCGCATTGGCATAGATAATGTGGAGTTGGACCTCTCTCTCTTCGATTATCGGCTGCCGGAAGAACTGATCGCGCAGGAGCCTTTGGAAGATCGCGCCGGTTCGCGCATGCTGGTGCTGTACAGAAAAGAACAGCGATGGGAAGACCGCATGTTCCGCGAGTTCCCTTCGTTTTTGCGTGCCGGCGATTGCCTGGTCCTTAACGATTCGAAAGTCTTTCCCTCCCGGCTGCTCGGCAAACGCGGAACAACCGATGTCGAAGTGTTCCTGCTGCGGCCGGTCACCGACAGCGGCGAAACCTGGGAAGCGCTGGTGCGGCCGGGAAAGAAACTGGCGCTGGGCGAGCGTATTTTATTTGGCGGCGTGCAGGCGGAAGTGATTGGCCGCGGACCGTTTGGCGAGAGAACGGTGCGTTTTACGCTCGACGGCGATATCTATCAATGGTTGAACGAGGCCGGCCATGTACCGCTTCCGCCGTACATCAAACGCGCGGATCGGCCGGAAGACCGTCAACGTTATCAAACTGTCTATGCGCGCCAGGCCGGCTCGGTCGCCGCGCCGACGGCTGGTTTGCACTTTACGCCTGAGATCCTGGAACAATGTAAATCCGACATCGCCTACATCACGCTGCATGTCGGGCTCGGAACATTTCAGCCGGTTCGTGGAGAAAAGCTCCATGCGGAGCGATTCTCCATTTCCGAAGAGAGCGAGTCGAAAATTCGAAGTGCTGCGCGGGTGGTGTGCGCCGGGACCACCAGCGTCCGATCGGTGGAAAGCTGGTGTCTCGGACGCAAGGGAGAAACGGACTTGTTTATCCGGCCAGGCTTTACGTTCCAACGAGTGGACGCGATGCTGACTAACTTCCACTTGCCGCAGTCCAGCCTGCTGATGCTGGTCTGCGCCTTCGCCGGCCGCGAGTTTGTGCTCGAAGCTTATCGTCATGCCGTAGAGGAGCGGTATCGCTTCTTTTCCTATGGCGATTGCATGCTGGTGATTTAGGAAGCGGCAGGAATAACGTTGATGGTCTCTGGTGGGCCGACCCCATTGGGCCGAACGTGTCAGCCCCGAACGTCAGTGAGGGGAAGGGCGTTCCCCTCACTGACGTTCGGGGCTGGAAGGACGAATTTCTGGGCGGGAAGGGTAGTTGGTCACCGGGGGCGCCGACGCACCTTCGGAGCTAGCCGATCACTTTAGCTGGTGGAGCAATGCAGAAAACTGCAGCCCTTTTCCCGAGCGCCCCTATTGCTCCAGCCTGATAGTCCAAAAATCGTCAGCCAGATTGCCGTTCGCCGCGTACTCGTAGGGCAGGGTGAAATACCCGTTGATGCCCCAATTCGGCCCCCAGGAGTTCCGGCATAAAAAGCGCTGCGACGCGTCGCTGTAGCCAACGATGACCACGGCGTGGCCCCCGACTACGCTCTCGTTGACGGCCGGCATGGGAACTTTACCGGTCTGGGCGACCGCGTCAGACTCAAAGCTCGCATACACCGTGAACCCGAAGACAAACGGATAGCCGGACGCCAAGCAGCTCTTCATCTGCGCCAGGTCTTGCGCCACCCGCAGGTAGGAGAGCGTGCGATGCTGGAGCGCCGCGGTGTAGCAAGCGCTCTCCGGAAGTTCCGCGAACTGGGCAACATTGTACGGCCACATCGATTCGGCGCAAGCGCCCTGCGCGGCCACGGTCTTCATGCCGTCGCGCAAGGTCGCTCCGCTGTCGTTTGCGGTGGAATTCTCGAGCGCGCGCTCATTGTAGTAGATGAACAACCGGGAAGGCGACAAAAACGGCAGCTTTTGTTTGCGGCGCTCAAAATCGATGGCGCCCGCGATCGCGTTGGCGGTACAGCTTCCGAGATTGCCCTGGTCATATACGGGCGGAAATGCGGCATGCAAGTCTACCTTGGAAGGCAACGGCGCCGTGAGCCGTGAGGCGCGGAACAGGAAATCGCGTTGGTCGGGAAGATCGGGCCGCCAGCCGTAGCTGCGATTGGTGGAAGTCATGGAAAAAGTCCTTTTACAGTTTTAGAAAGGCTTGCCAGGCGGCAAGCCCAGTGTCATTGTGCGCGGTCAAGGCCGCGAGTCCGTCCGCGGCTGCCCGCGGATCGTTTAGCAGATAGCGTCCGACCCGGGCAATATCGAGGACATCGTCCACGCTGGCTTTCCAGTGCACGGGCGCCCAGTCGATGGCGTCGGAAACGACGGACGGCACGCCTTCGGCGATTCCATCCGCGGTGACCATGTTGAACGACTCGGTGTAGCTGGGCTGAAAAAGCAAATGCATATGCGCGATACTCCGGCGGAACGCCGGCCAACTCTGCCAGCCGTTTTCCACCATGCGGATATGCGGCAAGCCGTCGAGCATGGCGTGCGCGGCGCGCAGAATCGTATCGCCGCCGCCTTCCGTTCGACCGGCCGACAACCAGAGTTCGGTGTCGGTCTTCAACTCGCGCGCCATTTCAAGCGCCGCCCCGGCGGCGCTCATCAAATTCTTCAAAGGGCGGGTTGCCCCAAAAGCCCCGATACGCAGCGTGCCGCCGCGAAAAAGAGGCCGCGCAGGCGGAGTGGAAGTCTCGAGATAGTACAGGTTTGGCAGGTAGGTGCAGGGACGGCCAAACGCCGATTGGACCCAGCGGCAGAATTTTCCGCTATTGCCCGCCAAATGGAAATTATGCGAGCCGATCTCCAGTTCCATCGCCTCGCGCACCAGCTTGACACCATTGCTATCGGCCTGCAGGAATCCTACGTTGGAATGACAATTCACAGCGAAACGCGTCTCCGGATATCCGAGTACAAGCCGCTGCAGATCCGCCGTGGGAATCCAGGGCGCCGAGATCGCGACATGCGTTACGCCGCTGAGATCTTTAGACAGTTGTTCCGCGCTGGTAATCGGCCAGACATCGGTCTGGACGCCGTGCTTGCGCAGCACTTTGGCGGTGTTCATCGCGGATACGCCCAGGCCGATGTGACTGATGTTCCTGTTGGCCGCGAAATTCTTGTAAGCAAGGATGACTTTTTGCATAAGGACGCACGAGGCTTTCCTGTGATCAGCGTAGCCGGAGGGTTCGCGGCGCCGCGCATTGTTTTCCGCTAAGTCGCTCAATCGGTGGTAAAAGATTTTTCCGCTTTCTCGTGACTGGCTTTTTGCGCAGGCCCGATTGGCGGGTCCAGCGCAGGTCTTGCGAGGCGGCTTGGCGCGAAATCCTACCCCGGCATTTGGCCCTGAAAATGTGGCTCGTCAAAATCGCGCATCTTGCCGCTAGCTTCAGCTAGAATAAGAACTTCACCCACCGCTTGCGAAGGTCGAGGTGTGAAACCGGAATCTGGGTGTGAACGTCTGGACCAATTGCACCGCAACGTGGAAAGGAACTCGCTTTTGATGATGTTCTACAGGCCTGGCAGCCTGCTTCTCCTGATTCTCAGCGTTGCGGCTACGGATGCAGTGGGGCAACAACAATCCCAGCAACAGCCGCCGCAGCAACAACCCAAGAAGCCGAATCCGTTTGAGACCGTGCCGGTGGCGCCGCAGGAACCGGTCAAACCCGCGCCTTCACCCGCTATCCGGCAAGTGCGTCCCGGCCAGCCGCCCGAGGATGTTATCGAGGCCATCGTAATTCGTGGATCGAGGCGTGTCCCACAGGACACGTTGAAAGCTCTGATGTATGCCAAGCCGGGCGACAAGTACAGCGAGGACACGCTGCATCGGGACTTCATAGCCCTGTGGAATACCGCCCGCTTCGACGATCTCCGCCTGGAACGGGAACCCGGCGAGAAGGGATGGATCATCACCTATGTGGTGGTGGAACGGCCGGTCATCCGCTCGATCAAATACGAAGGCAACAAATCGATCACCGTATCCGAAATTCTGGACCGCTTCAAAGAACGCAAAGTCGGATTATCGGTCGAGTCTCAATACGACCCGAACAAGATCCAGCGCGCCAAGAATGTTCTGTTGGAGTATGAGTCCGAGCGCGGACATCAGTACGCCAAGATCAACGTTGAAGTTCACCGCGTTCCGCCTTCGTCACTGGAAATCGTATTCAACATCGACGAAGGTCCGAAAGTGAAGGTGGGCAAGATTACCATCGAAGGCAACAAAGCGGAGAGCGCCAAAGACGTGATCCGCGCGATGAAGAACACCCATCCCATCGGCATTCCTTACTCTATCTTCTTTGAGAACCTGTTCGCCAAGACTTACGATTCCACCAAGCTGGACGAAGACAAGAGCCGCGTGCAGGATTTTTACCAGCAGCATGGATACTTTGTGGCCAAGGTAACGGATGCGAAAGTGGAGATTCGCCAATACACCGCGACCAGTTTTCTGCACATTCCGTTTTTCCAGCATCCCAAGCCGCACCAGGAGTCGCGCGCCGATATCACCTTGGTCGTGGATGAGGGGTTGAAGTACAAGCTGGGCAATATCACGTTTACCGGAGTAAAGTTTTTCCGGACTCCGGAGGCGTTGATGGTTCCCTTATTCGGGATGCAAAAAGGGGATACATTCTCTACCGCGAAACTGCGCAAGGGCATTGAGAACATGCGCAAGCTTTACGGCGAGTTCGGGTACATCGACTTTGTCGCCGAGCCCGGGTTTGAGCCCGATCTCAAGAACGGCATCGTCGACCTTTCCCTCTCCGTGGACGAAGGCAAGCAGTTCTTTGTGCGCCGCATCGATTTCTCGGGAAACCTCACCACGCGAGACAAGGTGATCCGGCGTGAACTATTGATCGACGAAGGCGACATATTTAACAACCGTCTGTGGGAACTGAGTTTGCTGCGGCTGAACCAGCTCGGCTACTTTGAGCCTTTGAAGCCCGAAGAAGCAGCGGACATGAAGCGCGACACCAAGACCAACACGGTCGACATTACCTTGAAGGTTAGAGAGCGCGGCAAGAACTCGATTCAGTTAAACGGCGGAGTTTCCGGTATTGCGGGCAGCTTTGTCGGGCTGTCTTATTCCACCAACAATTTCCTGGGTTTGGGCGAAACGTTGAGCCTGAGTTCGCAGTTGGGCACCCGGCTGCGGCAGGTCCAGTTCGGCTTTACTGAACCTTATTTGTTCGACAAAGCGATCCAAACGGGTTTCACGATCTACGGCCAGCGCTTCGACTACAATCAGGCGCGCGAAGCGTCTATTCTCAGCGGCCAAAATCTGATACCGCTGTACAATCAGCTCGGCACCAACAATCTGCTGAATTATGTTTCCAACGGGTATGGCGCCACGGTATTTGTCCAATATCCGTTGCGGCGCCACTTTGCGCGAGTCGGCTTAACCTACGGCTACGATATTCAGAACATCAGCACTCTCACGGATGCCGCCACCCAATATTTCACGTACCTCGATTTCCAGGGCGTGAGCGGCCCCAACGCCCTGTCAGGCATCCGTACCAGCAAACTGACCCCGTCGTTTACCTACAACACCATCGATCACCCCATTACGCCGACGCACGGCAAGGAGTTCTTCTTCAGCGTGGCCGCGGCCGGTATCGGGGGCAACGTAAACACCGTGGAACCGACCATTGAAGCCAAATATTTCCGCCATGGCTTCAAGAAGGGTCACGTGATCGGGATGCGCTTCCTCAGCCAGTTCATCACCGGGTACGACGGCAAAGTAGCGCCGCCCTTCAGCCGCTACTTCATGGGTGGTGAAAACGACATTCGTGGCTTTGACATCTGGGGAATCAGCCCGATCGCCTACATTCCCGCTAGCGCTTCAGTGAATGTATTGAACGCCGATGGCACGCAGCGCGTGCAGCCGGTGATCTCGAATGGGTCAATCAGCTATAGCCCCGTGACGCAAACCATTCCGATCTACCGCATCGTTACTCCCGGTGGCGACACCAAGGTGGTTACCAATTTCGAATACCGTATTCCGATTTTTGGTCCGGTGACGCTGGCGATTTTCGCGGACGCCGGCGTGGATCGAATTTCGCTCAAGAATCAATTAAAACTGAACTCGGGTTTTGTGGACCAGTTAAATCAGGCGTTTCCTTCCGCGGGTGTCACCAACAACGTGTTTATTCAGCCGGGTTCGGAGAAGCCCCGCGTTTCGACCGGTCTCGAGCTGCAGGTGCTCATGCCTGTGGTCAATGCGCCGTTCCGCGTTTATTGGGCCTATAATCCGAGCCTCTACCGCGGCACGCTGCAGACTCCCATCGCGGTGGACCGGTCGGTGTTCCCCAACGAGGCGACCTACCTGAATGCGATCAACACGGTGGGAGCGCCCATCCCATTCCTCGAGAGGCATTCTACATTTCGTTTTTCCATTGGCCGGACATTCTGAGTGGCGGCTGAGTGGCGGCTAAAACTTATCGCGCCGGCGTATTCCGGTGCGGACGCAGGATACAATTAGTATTACAGATTGAGAAGGTTAGGAGTTTCAACCGTGATGAGTAGGTATAGAATTCTGCCGGCAATCGCGCTGGCTGCAGTCTCGGCGTTCGCTCAGGCGCCGGCAAAGTATGCGGTGATCAACATTCAAGGCGCTTTGGTAACCACCAAGGACGGCCAAAAAGCCGCCGCCGAGTTGGAATCGAAGGCCGGCCCCCGGCGCAAAGAGCTGGAAGGCAAGCAAAACGAGATCAATGCTCTCAAAGATCAACTGCAAAAAGGCTCCAATACGTTGAGCGAGCAAGCCAAGCAGGACTTGTATCGCAAGATCGAAGCCCGCACCACCAGCTTGAAACGCGACGTGGAAGACGCAGAAGCGGACTGGAACCAGGAGCAGCAAAAGGTTCTGCAGCAACTGGGCCAAAAGATGATGGCGGTGATTGACAAGTACGCCAAAGACCAGGGTTACGCGCTGATTCTCGACGTCAGTTCGCCGCAGACACCGGTGCTGTATGCGTCGAACACGATCGATATTACCAAGGACATCATCGATCTGTACGATAAAGGAAACGGCGGTTCGGCTGCTCCCGCGGCCACTCCCGGTCCGCCCGCCAAACAAGCTCCCGTCAAACCCGGCGCCTCCAAGTAACGGAGTTCGCGGTATTGCTCGACTGACTCCGCCCGTGCCGGGCGGAGTTTCTTTGTCTTCGTCATCGCCAATTACCACTCTCTTACAGTACGCGGCCTAAGGCTTTTCACGTGGTCACCTTAGGAAAACCCTCCATACGTGTCCGCTGAAATACTGCCGTTTAAGTATGAGGAGGCCTGCGCTGGTCGATGAAGAAGAACATGTTTCCGCTGTTAGGCATCGCATTTGTAGTGGCCATTGTATCTACTGGCGTCTTTTATGGCCTGTTTGCGGGCAAGCTTCGCAGCAGCGCTCCGGAAGGAGCCAGCCAGATGGTGGTCGTCGCGACCCGCAATTTGGAACGCGGGACGGTAACGCAGGCGGCGGACGTGGCCGCCACCGAGATTCACAACCAGATTGCTATCCAAGGATCTTTCGCCAAGGCCGAACAGGTCACCGGACAGCGGTTGCTGGAGGCGGTCCAAAAAGGTGAACCGATCACCGAGCGCAGCCTGGCCGGCAAGGCTGGCGGCATCCCGCCTGGGATGCGGGCCATCTCGATCCGTGTTTCAGACTCGGCCGGACTCACTCCGGCCATCAAGTCCGGCGCCAAGGTAGATCTGCAGGCGTTCTTCGGGCGCGAGGGAGCGGTGGAACTGCGCACCATTCTTCAGGATGTCGAGGTACGGTCGGTTGAGCCTCCGGCGACGGAGAACGCCCCGGCCATCGTGACCGTGTTGGCGCAGCCGCAAGATGCGGACCAGATTGCCCTGGCGGATTCCGGCGCGCGCATTCGCATTACGCTGCGCAACCCCGCCGACAGCCACATTGGACCCGCGCGTCCCATTCTGTTGAGTTCATTATTTAGTGACGCAAGGTCTACTGGCCCAAGGTTTGATGAAGCCAGATTTGATGAAGCCAGATTTGACAGTGCCAGGCTGACTGGCGCAAGCCGCGCCGGCGCTCCGTCCAATCCTCACGCAACCGCTCATTTGAGCCCTCCGGCGCCGCCCCCGGTCTATTTGACGGTGCAGGTATTGGGCGCCTCCGCTGCGGCGTACCGGGAACTCGAGACGCGTCTCTCCGACCCGCACTCGGCCGAACCGGTCCAGTTGGCTTCATTTCAGGCCGGAACCGATACCAGCGAGTTGGTCCGTTCGCTCGCCGGAAAGCAGGAGTTGGAAGTGGTTTCGACCGAACGGCTGGCTTTGGACGCCAAACGGCCCGCGGTGTGGAACGCCGGAGTGGGGAACTGCCAGTTCCGCATTCAGTTTCAATCGACGCGCGCAAACGTGCGCGTTCAGCCCGAGTTTAGCTGGAGTCATCCCAGTGGGACTGAGAGCCGCCGCTTTGATGGCTCGGTTCCCGATGACAGAAATTTTCTGGTGGGTGGTTTGTTTAACGCCAAGCCCGACCGCGGCGCGCTCGAGGTGATTTTCCCGGGCCATGTCTGGGCAACCCGCGATCTGATTGTCATGGTCTCACCGGATTCGGCAAAACCGCGGATCCCGGCGGCAGCGCCGCACTCACTGCCAACGGCGGCTCAAGCGACGGCAGTAAGAGGACGCTAGGTGCTCGCACTTTCCGCCATTCTGGTATTCGTCACCACATTCGTCGCCGTCGCTTTGGCGGTCTTGATCGGTTTCTTCACAATCCACCGGTTGCGAGCCGAAGCGAGCGCCGGCGACGTCGAAGAGTTGCTCGCCCAGGAGAGCCCCGGGCTACTCAAGAGCGATTCGCTCAGCACCATTGCCATCTGGAGCAAGGTGCTAGCGCGGTTTGATTTCATCGAGATTCTACGCCGCCAACTGAATCAGGCGGGGCAAACATGGTCGGTTGGACGGTTCACCATGCTCATGCTGCTTACCGGAACCGTTGTGCTCGCAGCGCTTTCCAGTCTCGATAAATTGCCCATGTGGGCCGCCGTGGTCATCGCCCTGGCCGTGTCCTTTCTACCCTATCTGTATATTCTGAAGCGCCGCCAGATCCGGTTCAACCGCTTTGAAGAGCATTTTCCAGATGCGCTCGATTCACTGGCTCGCGCCATGCGCTCAGGGCATCCGTTTCCCTCCGCCATGGAAATTGTTTCCGCCGAATCCGAAGAACCGGTTGCTTCAGAACTGCGCCAGGCCGCGATTGAGGGCAACTTTGGCACTTCTTGGGAGGTGGCGCTGTCGAATTTATGCACCCGGATGCCGCTGCTCGAAGTAAGTCTTTTCGCCTCCGCCGTGCATCTGCAGTCGCGAACCGGCGGAAAGTTGAACGAGGTGTTGGGCAAGATTGCGGAGAACATGCGTGAATCTGTGGCCCTCAAAGGCGAGGTCCGGGCCTTGGCGGCGCACGGGAAGATGACCGGAATCGTCCTGTCCTTGTTGCCGCTCTTTATCGCGGGAATGATGATGATTGTCAGCCCGGGCTATCTGGCCGTTCTGATACACGCCCCCATGGGCAAGTACTTGATTGCCGCCGCCGGGGTCTGCCTGATTTTGGCCCATTTCATTATCCAGCGGCTGGTAGACATACGCATATGAGTATCTGGGTCCTGCTGGGGTTCTTCGCGTTCGTGATGGCGGCAATCACGCTCGCCGGATACCTTCTCTCGTCCAAAGGAACGGCGGCAGGTGGCGCAAGCGGGCCATCTCCAGGCGCGCCTGGGGCCCTGGCTGAACCCTCACTCTCGTCTGGCCGGGCGGCCTTTGTCGACCTATTCCGCAGCATTGGCGAAGCCTTCCCCGGCGCCAAGCGGGAAGCGAACCCATACCGCAAGAAGCTGTCGCTAGCCGGATACCGGTGGCCTTCGGCCGTTCCGGTGTATTACGGGATCAAATGCGCTTCCGCTGTTTTTTTCGCCGGCTTGTCGGGAGTCGCCGGTTTGACCTACAGCGACGACTCCTCAATGATTCCGATCGCTATGGTATGTGGCGCAGCGCTCGGGTGGATGGGTCCGGACCGCATCCTCGCCAGCCGTATTCGGGCGCGCGCCTCTCGGATCCGGGCCGGTTTACCCGCCGCTCTCGACCTGTTTGTCTTGGGGCTCGAAGCCGGCCAATCGCTCGATCAGACCATCGCCGACACCAGCCGAGGCCTCAAGCATACCCATCCCGAGTTGAGCGCTGAATTGGCCCAACTCTATCTGGAACTTCGCGCCGGCAACAGCCGCGCCGAGGCATTCCGCGATGTTTCCCACCGGACCAATGAGACCGAGGTTCGCAAGCTGATGAATGTCCTGGCGGATAGCGACCGGTTTGGAGTCACGCTTGGCCCTGCGCTGCGATCGCATAATAAGTACCTACGGACCCGTTTCCGCCAGCGCGCGCAGGAAGCTGCCCGCAAAATCGGCGTCAAACTGATCTTCCCGGTGTTCTTCCTCATCTTTCCTTCGGTGCTGCTCGTAACGCTGGGGCCGGCGGTCATCATGATGACCACGCAACTTCACGATCTGATGAAGTAATCGGCTTGGTGCGCCCGTCACAGCCGGCCCCCCTACCAATCGCTTGTATACTCATTCTGATGCTCGGGACCATGCAGGATTTCCCTTTGACCGTGGGGTTCTTGTTTCAGCACGGAGCGCGGATTCATGCGCACAGTAAGATAGAGACTTTTCTCGGCGACCGGACGGTTTCGACGACATTCTCCGCGGTAGCCGAACGCGCGGCTCAGTTGGCGTCGGCGCTGAAACGTCTCGGCGTTCAACCGGGCGACCGTGTCGGCACGCTCTCCTGGAACAACCAACAGAATCTCGAGGCCTATTTCGCCATTCCCTGCATGGGCGCGGTCAATCACACGCTGAATCTCCGTCTGTTCCCGGAGCAGCTCGCCTACATCATCAACCATGGCGCGGATCGCGTCATTTTGGTTGACCAATCGCTACTGCCGATCCTGGAAAAAGTCGGCCCTCACTTGAAAACCGTCGAGCATTATATCGTCATCGGTCAGGATGACGGAACGCTGCCGGGCAGCCTGGAATACGAAGAACTGATCGCGCGGGAACCGGCTCAATTCGATTGGCCCGAACTCGATGAGCGCTCGGCGGCGGCGATGTGCTACACCAGCGGCACCACCGGCAATCCCAAGGGCGTGGCTTATTCTCACCGCTCGGAGTTCGTTCATGCTTTGGCGGCTTGCCAAACCGGAACCCTCGGCATTTGCGAGAATGACCGCATTCTGCTGGTCCCGCCCATGTTTCATGCCAACGCCTGGGGTCTGCCCTACGCGGGCTGGATGGCGGGGGCCGATATGATCCTGCCCGGCAAATTTCTGCAGGCGGAGCCGCTGTGCCGCATGATCGCCGAGCATCGCATCACCTTCACCTCCGCGGTGCCCACCGTTCTCAACGATATTTTGCGCTATGCCGCCGATCGCGACGTGGATTTCTCTTCACTGCGCGAGGTGATGTCGGGCGGATCGGCTGTCCCTCGCTCCTTGATCGAGCGCTTCCAGCAGCGCTTTGGAGTCAAGCTGATTCAAGGTTGGGGGATGACGGAAACCAGCCCACTGGCCGCCATCGCCCGCCCTCCCAAGGGGAGCGCGCCGGAGGACGAGTTTACCTATCGCGCCAAAACCGGCCGCGTGGTCGCGGGGATCGAAATGCGCCTGGCCGACGGAGACAATATTCTTCCCTGGGATGGCAAATCGATCGGCGAGATCGAAGTGCGCGGTCCCTGGATCACAGGCTCCTATTTCGGAGAAGATAGCCCGGAAAAATTCCATGATGGATGGCTTCGCACGGGAGATGTGGGGACCATCGACGCCCAGGGCTTTGTCCAAATCTCCGACCGCTCCAAGGATGTCATCAAATCGGGTGGTGAGTGGGTTTCTTCAGTCGATCTGGAAAACGAGCTGATGGCGCATCCCGACGTTTTGGAAGCTAGCGTGATCGGCGTGCCGGACGAGCGCTGGGACGAGCGCCCGATGGCGTGCGTCGTTCTGCGCCAAGGGGCCGCCGTAACCCCTGACCAGTTGCGCACGTTTCTGGTGGCCCGGGTAGCGAAGTTTTGGGTGCCGGAGCGCTGGGCCTTTATTGAAGCGCTGCCCAAAACCAGCGTCGGCAAGTTTGATAAGAAAGTTCTGAGAGCAAAGTACAGCGCCGGTATGCTAAAAGTCACTACATGACAGTCGTAACTCCTTGAAGTAGCCTAGCTTCCTGGTTTTACAAAGAGTTTACGATTCGTGTAAGACTTTGAATGGCCGCAAACGATAGCATCGCCCTTGGGTCCGCATCTAACTCCCAAGCGCACATGCCTATCACCGAAGAACTCACCGACGAGGAACTGGTTCAACGTTATCGTACTGGACCGGATCCGGACCAAGCCTTTCAGGAGTTGTTCCACCGCTATCATGGGCGGATCGTCGGCTGGTGCTGCCGCTACACCCACGATCCCGAGCATGCCTTCGATATCGCGCAGGAGGTGTTCCTCAAGGTCTCCAAACACCTTTCCCGGTTTCGCGGCGATTCGAAATTCAGCACCTGGCTGTATGTGGTCGCGCGCAGCCAATGCCTGGAAGCCACCAAGAAGCGCGCGAACGAACCGGCCTACGCCGCTGGCGCAATTTCCCCCAATATTCCAGACCACCGCCATGTCCGCGTCGATTCTCAAATCGAAGAAGATCAATCGTATAAAAATCTTTGGAAGCTGATTCGCAGTCACGTCGATCAACTCGAAGCCGAAATTCTGATCCTTCACTACCGGCAGGAGATGCAGTTGGACACCATTACCCGCTTGCTCAATCTGCGCAACGCCAGCGGCGCGAAAGCGTACATCGTGAGCGCCCGCCGGAAGCTCAGCCGCCTGGTACAGGGAGGACGCTAGCCTTGCAACTCAGCCTCGTGCCCGTCAAACCGCAGTTGGAGCCCATCAAGCGCTTTCTCAATCCGCGCAACGCCAGCGGCGCAAAAGCGTACATCGTGAGCGCCCGCCGGAAGCTCAGTCTGCCTCGTACAGGGAGGACGTTAGCCTTGCAACTCTGCCTCGCGCCCGTCAAGCCACTGAAGAATCCGGAGTGGCTCGCTGAAAAGCGAATAGTTGTCTTGAATACCGTTTCGCGCTTGCTCAATCTGCGCAACGCCAGCGGCGCAAAAGCGCACATCGTGAGCGCCCGCCGGAAGCTCAGCCGCCTGGTACAGGGAGGACGTTAGTCTTGCAACTCAGCCTCGGGCCCGTCAGACCGTCCTGGAAGAATCCCGAGCCGCTTACCAAAAGGCGTGCCGCCATCGTTCATTATTGGCTGGTCGGAATGCGTGGCGGTGAAAAGGTGGTTGAGGCGTTGTGCCGTCTGCTGCCGGATGCGGACATCTTCACGCTGTTCTACGAACCGGAACGCGTCTCCACATTGATCCGGTCCCGCAACGTGCACGCGTCCTTCTTGAATCCGTTTCGGCGGCAGTATCGGTCTCTGCTTCCGCTGATGCCGCTGGCTCTCGAGACGTTCGACCTGCGCGGTTACGATCTCGTGATCAGCAGCGAATCGGGGCCAGCCAAGGGCGTGATCGTTCCGTCCTCGGCGCGCCACCTCTGTTATTGCCACACTCCCATGCGATATCTGTGGGACCTATACCCGGCGTATCTCCACGATTTCACGCCGAGCGCCTGGAAGCGCGCCATGATGGCGCCGTTGGCCGCCTATCTGCGCTTGTGGGACTTCGCCTCGGCGGCGCGGGTAGACGAGTTCGCCGCCAACAGCCACAATGTTCAGCGGCGCATTTGGAGAACCTACCGTCGCGAGTCCCGGGTAATTCATCCGCCGGTCGCAGTCGATCGCTTTTATTGGAGTCCCAGCCAGGACTATTTCTTGATCGTTTCGGAATTGGTTGCGTACAAGCGCCTGGAATATGCTGTCCGCTTGTGCGCCCAGCGTGGCATACGTCTGAAAGTTGTTGGCGATGGGCCGGAGCTTCGCAATCTAAAACGTCTCGCCGGTCCTTCGGTCGAATTTTGCGGACGCCTGACGGACATCGAGCTGTACAGTCTCTATGCCCGGTGCCGTGCGCTCATAGTCCCCGGAGAAGAAGATTTCGGCATGACCATGGTAGAGGCGCTGGCCAGCGGTAAGCCGGTGGTTGCCCTGGGCCGCGGCGGAGCGGTCGAAATCGTAGCGCCGGGATGCGGTCTCCTGTATCGGGAACCCTCCGCGGATTCCCTCGAAGCCGCGCTGCGCCAGTTGGATCGCGAGCAATTCCACGCGCGGGATCTGCAGGCATCCGCCCAAAGATTCTCAAGCGCTGAGTTCAACAGACGCATGAGGCCGCTCCTCGAGAGTATCGCCGGTGTCTGAAATGCACCGCGGAATCTTATCGGACACCGTGCGTATCGGCGCGCTCACGGCGTGCGTCAAAATCTCGGGCGCGCTCAAGACGGTGATCATCGCTCGCTCTTTCGGCGCGGGCGATCCCGTGGACGCCTACCTGATCGCGTTCCTGATTCCGTCCTTTGCCGGGGATGTTTTGGCCGGCGCGATCGCGCCCGCGCTGCTGCCGGCTTTGGTCGAAGTGAGGGAGCTTCAAGGAAGCCGCGCGGCGCGGGAACTTGCCTCCCGGGTACTGGGCGCAACCACTCTGTTGCTGACTTTGGTCGCGCTCCTGGCCGCGGCGGTTTCCTGGCCTGTCCTACATCTGCTGGCTTCAGGATTTCCAGCGGAAAAGCTCAAAGTCACTGAGAAGTTGCTGTTTTTCATGCTCCCCATCTTGCCGCTGAGCGCCGCTACCGCGACCTTTCGCACCATGCTCAACGCGGAAGAACGCTTCGCCCTGACCGCGCTGGCGCCGGCCGTCACTCCCATCGCGATTGTCGCGGCTATTTACTCGCTGCCTGGCGCCCGCGCGCTTGCCATCGGAACCATGGCGGGAGCGCTGCTGGAGGTCGTGTTGCTGGCAGCGGGTCTCCGGAGGCTCGGTATGCTGATAGGGCCCGAATGGAGCAAGAAATTCGCCGGCTTCCGCGGTTCAGATCTGCGCCGCGTGTTCTCTGAATACGCGCCTGTCGCCTCCAGCTATCTCATCCTCGGCGGTTCGTCGCTGATCGATCAAGGCTTCGCCGCGACGCTGGGGTCGGGCAGCGTGTCCGCCCTGAACTACGGAACCCGGCTGACTACGGTGATCCTTTCCATCGGCTCAACTTCATTGGGAACAGCGGTTTTGCCCCGCTTTTCCAAGCTCACCGCCGCCGGCCGCTGGCAAGACGTGCGTGTGGCGTTTCGCTCGCTTGCGGTCCTCTCGCTGTTTGTCACCGTTCCGATGACGCTTCTGCTCGTGATCTTTTCGGAACCATTAGTACGGGTTTTGTTCCAGCACGGGGCATTTACGGCCGGCGCCAGCCAGTTTGTCAGCGGTGTGCAAGCTTTCGCCTTGCTCCGCATCCCGTTCTCCGTTTTGCTGGTGCTGGTGGTCCGCATCGTCTCGTCCCTAAAAGTGAATCGGCTTCTTTTTCAACTCGCCGTGTTCAGCTTGATCGCCAACGTAGTGTTTGACCTGGGGCTGATGAGGTGGTTGGGAGTGGCGGGCCTCGCTCTGTCCACAACTCTGGTACACGCAACTGGTCTCGCTTTTCTGGCTTGGGCGTTGTTCCGAAGCAAGCCCTGGAAAGTTTTCAATGTGCGGACGCCTGCCATGCGGGCGGCCGTGGAGGGAATGTAAGCAATGACGGCCACCCGAATAACGGCGTACGATCCCTGCCTGTACAACGTCGCGCTTCCGCTCATGCAAACGTTTTATCCCCTGGGCTTCCCCGTGAAGCTTCACACCAATTCTGAACAAATTCGAGACGCGGCGAGAGAGGTGTGGGGCCAATGCGAGCCGGTGTTTGAAGAAACTCCTCTGCAACTCCGTTTCGCTATAGACGCTTCATCCACCAGCGAGCGTCCGCGCGCGGTCATGCCCCGTGCCCAGGGCAACTTGTTTTCCGCCATTCACTCGGCGGAGAACTACTACATTGCCGACCTCTCGCGCGGATTCGCGTACGGCTGGTTCACTCCCTCGGTGGTTTGCGATCACGCGTATTTTCGTTACCACTTTCTCGAAGCAGCGGCATACGTCATGCTCAATGCGCTCTATCTGACGCCGATTCACGCCGCGTGCGTGGGCTTGAACGGCGCAGGTATCGTGTTATGCGGCCCGTCGGGGGCCGGCAAAACATCGCTCGCCTTCGCCTGTGCCAGAAAAGGGTGGGAATTTATTTGTGATGACGCCAGTCATCTGGTGAGAAATGACGCCAGTCAACTGGTTCGTAGGAGCGAGGACGCCCGCTTGATCGTGGGAAAGCCACACCAGATTCGCTTTCGGGAATCGGCCAGAGCGCTTTTTCCGGAACTGGCGGCACGCGGGTCTTGCTTGCGAGCGAACGGAAAGATGGATATTGAAGCCCCGTCGCACGAGGTGGGCATCGAGCATATCCGGTCTCAGATCCAGGCCGTCGCTATTGTGTTCCTCAACCGCGGCCCTAACGGGACCGCTTCGCTGCGGCCGTATTCGCAGGAGCGAGCCAGGGAATTTATGGAAGAAACAATCTGCCTCGGCGAGGAGCCTACGCGTGAAGCTCAGCGCCGGTCGTTGGATCGATTTCTGGAACTTCCCGTATTCGAACTGACCTATTCCGATCTAGACTGCGCCGAGCGCTGCCTGCGATCGTTCTTGGAACAGGGAGACCAAAGATGATTCGCTGCGCGCTGCTGTGCTCCGTCTTGCTCGCAACATCGTCTTTTGCGCAATTCTCTTCGGGGGCCCTTTCCGGAGAGATTCGTGACGAAACCGGCGCGGTTGTGACGGCCGCGCCGGTTGTCGCGCGTCAATCCGCGACCGGGTTCTCGAGAACCGTCTACTCCAATTCGCTCGGACAATACACGCTTCCCGATCTCCCTCCGGGCGAGTACTCGGTAACGGTCCAAAAGACCGGCTTCCGTACCGAGACTGTGGATCATGTCGTGGTCGAGGTCGACCACCCCGCTCGCGTTTCTTTCGATCTCAAGGTGGGCGCTGAACACGATAGCGTGACTGTGAACGCCTCGGCATCTCTGCTTCAGACGGACGACGCGACCCAGGGAAACTTTGCGGGAGCCGCGCTGACCGAGGAACTGCCCTTGGATGGCCGCAACATCGTCTCTCTCGTCACTCTCGGGCCGGGCCCCGTACCGCGGCAACTGAACGGCTTTGGCCACGACGTCATCAACGATAAACAAGCGGCACGGGGCGCCACGGCCTTGAATTCGCCCGTTAACGGCGCCCGGTCCACCATGAACACATATCTGCTTGACGGCGACTACGACACCGACCGCAACACCTATGCCATCGCGGTCATTCCGCCGCTGGAATCGGTACAGGAATTTCGTATTGAGACCTCCGTTGGCTCGGCGGAGTTCGCCCAATCCGGCGGCGGAGTGGTCGACCTCATCACCAAATCGGGTAGCCGCGTCGTACACGGCAACCTGTTCGAATTTCTGCGCAACGATGCTACCGACGCGCATAGTTACTTCGACAATCCGTCGCTGCCAAGATCGATCTTCCGTCAGAATCAGTTCGGTGGTTCGCTCGGCGGGCCGATCCCGCTTCTGAAGAACACCTTCTTTTTCGCAACCTATGAAGGCGTCGAGGGCAAGTCCGCCACGTCAACCGTGCATCTGGTTCCGGACGAGGCCGTGCGGAACGGAGATTTCACAGGGCGCAACCAGATCTTCGATCCCGCCAGCTATAACCCGATCACCAACACGCGCAATCCGTTTCCCGGCAATATCATTCCACTCAACCGCATCGATCCGCTGGCCACGCAATTCCTGAATACATACGAGCCGTTGCCGAACCAGCCGGATAATGGAGTCAGTAATTATTTGGACGAAACACCCAACCAGACCGCCAATCATGATGCCTCGCTTCGCGTGGATCGTCAATTCAGCGGCAACAACGTCCTATTCGCCCGTTACACCATTAACGACGACAACGCGGTCCAAGCCGGAAATTTCCCGCAGCGTCCCAACACGGAAGATTTGCGCGCCCAGCAAGCCGCCCTGGGTTTCACGCACGCCGGTTCCACCTGGCTCGACGACGCCCGCTTGTCCTTTACGCGCTTGCGCGTGGTTGATCTGCCCGTCGGCTTAACGGGATTACCGGTCTACTCCATTGAAGATTTTGATACGGTCACCGATTCAGACCTGATTCCGCAAACGCAGCGCGACAATACCTGGTCGGCATCCAACAGTATCAGCGTCACGCGAGGCCGGCACACATTCCGATTCGGTTTGCAATTCATCCATTTTCAGTTGAATTATCTGGAAAGTATGTTCGCGCGCGGCCAGTATGTCTTCGATGGAACTTACACTTCCAATCTCGCTAGTCCCAACACGGGCGATGCCTTTGCGGATTTCCTGCTCGGCGACGCGGTGTCTACCCAACGCCAGGGCATAATTCCCGGTTACCTCCGCCAGAACAGTTATGGGGCCTTTTTTCAGGATGAATGGCGTCCAGCCAGCAATCTGACGCTCACGCTGGGTCTGCGTTACGAGTATGCCTCTCCGTATTCGGAGGCGCGTGACAATCTGTTAAACCTGAACTACTCTGATCTGCCGCAGCCGCCCACCTTGCAGCGCGTCAGCACGGCCGGTAACCCAAACTTGCTCAATTTTGCGCCGCGAGCCGGTCTCGCCTGGCATTTCTTGAATTCGTTCGTGTTTCGAGCCGCCTATGGCATTTTCTACAGCCCTGAAATCGCTGTCGAAGCTTATGATTTGGTCTTGAATAACGTTCAAAACCAAATTAATCAAACCAGCGGTCCCGTGCCGATTCTGACACTGGAGAACGGATTTCCCAGCAACGCTTCGGCGGGACAGCCCAGCTACTTTGGGCTCGATCCCAATGCCAAAACACCCTACGTGCAGCAGTGGAACGGAGGATTTCAGTACGATCTGCCGCGCCACATCTTGCTCGATGTATCGTACGTTGGCAGCAAGGGCACGCACCTGGGCAGATTCCGGACCTTCAACACGCCCGCGCATGTCGAGACCGGTGAGGATCTCCCGCCGCGTCCCGGCGATCTGCAATCCTTGCGTACGTTTCCTGAACTCGGCCCCATCATTCAGCGGCAGCACATCGCCAATTCCTCCTACAATTCGTTGCAGATCAAAAGCGAAAAAAGAGTGTCCAGCGGCCTCACATTCATCGGTAGCTTTGTATGGTCGAAATCCATTGACGATGCGGACTCGGAAATTCCGGGCTTGGGTGATAGCTTCGGCGCGCAGGACGAGCGCAACCTTCGGCTGGAGCGCGGCCTTTCCGTCTTCAACTCGGGCCGGCGATTGAGCATCGGCTTCGTCTACAACCTGCCGGCCCCGCCGGTTCTCCGCCCGCTGCTGGCGCACTGGAGTACCAGCGGAGTTTTCACCGCGCAAGACGGGTTGCCGGAGAATCCCGTTTACTTCGGAACCGATTATGCCAATTCGGGCACGCCCAATCGCCCCAACGTTGTGCTTGGCCAAAGTATTCTGTTACCGCCGAGCGAGCGCACCGCCCAGCAGTGGTTCAATGTAAACGCGTTTTCCAATCCCGCACCCTACACTTTCGGTGATGCCGGACGCAACATTCTGCCCACACCGGGCACCGAGCAATTCGATTTGGCCCTACAGCGTAGATTCGTTTTGACCGAACGCGTGGGCCTGCAACTTCGCCTGGAATCGTTCAACTTGTTGAATCATCCGAACTGGGGCATACCGGGCCAGTACCCCGATTTTGGCCCATTTTTCGGAAAGATTTTCGCAACTGGCGAGCCCAGGCGATTCCAATTTGGTCTCAAGCTGGAGTTCTAACGTGGAGATTGAACTCCTCCGCAACGCTCTTCGCTTCGACCGACCGCACATTCCTGATCTGACCTCCGGCGAGTGGACGCGTGTAATGCGCGCCGCAGACCAGGAACGCCTGACGCTGGCGCTAGGCGTTCGCTTCCGGGTGGGGCCGACGTCCTCGTCGGCGCCGGACCCCCTGGTCCGGCCGTCCGTACTTCCGGAATCGGTGGCCGCGCGCATAGATCGCAACTTGGCGGCCAATGAGGTCCGCTTTGCTAGAAGCCGCGGCATGTATGAAGAGATCGCCGCCGCGTTCCAGATTGCCGGAGTCGAGACTGCTGTACTCAAGGGGTTCTCGCATACCGGCAAGTATGCGACCTGCGCGCTGGACCGGCCGCAAGGCGACCTCGACTTGTTTTGCCGTCGCGAGCAGATTTTGCTGGCATGCGATGCGCTTAAGCGGCTCGGTTACGCGCCCATAAGCGGCACAGAAGGCGTTCCCACCGATCACGCTCCTCCGATGATCCGCAAAACCGCTTGGACGTGGCGTGGCGATTATTTCGATCCCCAAGCGCCGATTGCGGTGGAATTGCACTATCAATTCTGGGATGAACACACGGAACGAATCAGGCTAGATGGCCTGGATGCTTTTTGGAACCGGCGGCAGGACGAGTCGATTGGCGACTTTTACTTTCCAGCGCTGGCGCCGGTCGATCGGATCGGCTATGCCGCCATGCATCTGGTGCGTCATTTGCTTCGCGGAGACTTCCGCCTCTTTCATGCCTACGAACTGGCCCATTTCCTCGAGACCACACACGCGGACCAGGAATTCTGGCAGAGCTGGCAGGATCTGCATGCCGGCTCGCTAAGAAGTCTGGAAACCATTGCCTTCCGATTCGCCTCAGATTGGTTTGGTTGCCGCGTGCCCCCCCAAGTCGCATCGGAATGGGATCAATTTCCGGATGCCGCGCGCCGCTGGTTCGACGATTTCTCCGGCGCGCCCTTGGCTGCCAAGCGGCGCCCCAACAAGAACGAGCTTTGGTTGCACCTGTCGCTGCTCGAGTCGCCGCAAGATCGCCGCGCGGTGGCCGTCAGGCGGTTGCTGCCGCTGCGCCGCCAGAAAACGCAATATGCCGCCCATGTTCCGCCTGAGCTGGTTACCTGGCGTTTACGCGTCCAACGTAAAATGTTTCAGACGCGCTTTGCAATGAAGCGGCTCAGCCATCATGCCCGCTCCACGCTGCCAACTCTGGCGTCCGGCGCTCGCTTTTGGTTCAAAGCCAAGGGCGTGAATTCCCAGCTATTCGCGTTTCTCATAGCGGCGTCTCTATTCAATCTGGGCATGGGAATCTACTTTCTCCTGCACAACCTCTTTTTGTTGGATCGGGGTTTTCGCGAGGATTCGCTCGGCGCAGTCTCGTCCGCGCTCGGCGTTGGCAGCCTCACCGGAACCATGCCTGCCGCATTCGGACTGCATCGTTACGGCGTGCGGAGATTGCTCATCCTCGCCTTTGCCGGCGTGCCGTTGGTGTCCGCGCTTCGCATCGTTTGGAACACGCCGGAGGTTCTGATCGGGTCGGGATTCGCAGCCGGCTTTCTGATGTCGCTCTATGCAGTTTCCCTCGCCCCGACGATCGCGCAATGGACCACGGAATCCGCTCGCCCGTTTGCGTTCAGCCTGGTCTTCTCGCTCGGCATCGGCACCGGAATTCTTTCGAGCCTGATTGGCGGCCACCTGCCGGCCATCCTGTCGCTGCGCGACGCCCTGCTACTCGCGTGCCTGATTGCCGCGCTCGGATCGCTGGTTGCCTGGAGACTGAAGTTCGACAAGCCCGCGCAGAAAGAGGACCGCATCTATCCGCGCAGCCGCTTTGTGCGCCGCTTTCTCACCGCGATCTTCCTCTGGAGCCTCGCCACCGGCGCTTTCAATCCATTCTTTAACGCCTACTTCTCGCGAGCCCTGCACTTCCGCGTCAGCCAAATCGGATCTGTTGCGGCCGCCGGACAAGTCGTCCAGGTGGCGGCGATCCTCTGCGCGCCGCTGCTTCTGAGTCGTTTCGGCATCGTCGCGGGAGTGATGTCCATGCAACTGGCGGCCGCCATCGCGCTGGCCTTGCTGTCCATCGGCTCGCCCGGCTGGATCTCGGGAGGCCTGTACGCCCTATATATGGGATTTCAATATATGAGCGAGCCGGGAATGTACAGCCTGCTTATGGACGAAGTCGCGCCGCACGAGCGCGGCGGCGCCGCGGCGCTCAACTTCTTCGTCATCTCGGGAACCCAAGCAATAGCGGCGATGGCTTCCGGATTGTTGATCAAGACCGTGGGTTACATGCCGGTTTTGATGTTCGCCGCTTTGCTGGCTGCCCTGGCGGCCGTCGCTTTTCGCGGTCTGCTCAAGAGCGCTCCGGAATCTCCAGGACCGATTGCCTGTGACGTTGGACAGTGAAGCGTTGTCGCGCTGCTGCCGGCCTCGGGATTTGCCGCGGGGCCGCCCGCGCATCTCTCCCAGAGGACAGATGGGGACTTGGCGCCTTGACTCCAGAAACAAGACAGCGAACGAATTGGGCCGGGCATAATGGGCAAACCTCTAGGAATCAGAGGCGAAGCTATCGCTTAGGCTGAGAACGTGGGTGACTCGTGGCGACGGTAGCTCATCGAATCGCCACCTGTTTCGCCAGCGCCGCATCAAATCTGTCCAGTTGCTCCTGAAATTCGGCCATCTTTGCTTGCTCAGCAAGAAATTGACTCTCCGCTTCGGCCCGCTTCCCTTGTTCTTGCTGCTCCTGGGTGCTGAGAGAATCGAGAGCTGCCTTCATACCGGCGAGCGTATCTTCCAACCGTTTTCGTTCAGCCGGATTTTCGGAACTTCGCATTGCCGCCTCGAAGTTCTCGAATTGGTCCGTAAATGCCTTGCGTTGTGTTTGTAACTGGTTGCATGCCTCCTGCGCGTTCTCCAGCCCCTGCCTGACGCGATCTAACACCCAAGCCTCCGATTGCAAACGATACATCACGATCAAGACCCTCTGGATGTTGGCCACAGAACTTTGTAATCCGGTACGGAGATCGCGGATTTCCGCAAGCAAGGCCTGCGCAGTCTGCGCGTCCATCGCGATGGTCTCCGCGGCTGACACCGCGGAACTGAGCAGCAGTGTCAGGAAACAGATCAGAGTGCACCGCATGTTAATCGCCTCTGTAGTCGATAGACACCGCTTCCACTACGCTTGTTCCTTCGCGGCAGTCGGTTTTCTTCCGGACGTACGAAAACAGATTGAGGTTCTGGGGTCCGCTACCCAATTCCGAAAGGCCGGCCGCGCCTCAGGAGAGCCGCAGCTCCAAGTCTGCCAGACACGCCGGGCCGGCGTGTTGTCCGGCACATACGGATTGGCCGGGCTGATCACCGGATTGAGGAAATTGTCCCGGCTGCGCTTTGACACGGGAACCACGCTCCAGTTCCTCTCGATAAATTTGAGAATAGAGACGTGATCTACATAGTCGTGCGAAACGTGCCCGGGTCTCGTGTAGGGAGACACTACCATCAGCGGAATGCGCGTGCCGTCGCTGAGCCCACTCGCGTCATAATAAAAGCATGGCGGACAACGACAAGCAAAAGTCTAAACCCGAGGACGAGAAGGGTGCTCCGCGGCCGGTACCCGTTCCCCGCAAGATTGGCGAGGCGCCGGGGAACTTGCGCAAACGGGAAGACTGGTTCCGCAAGCGATCAAGCGGCGATTCGGCCGGCTAATCCTCGCGCTATAAGCTCAGGCGGTACATGCTGCGCCCATAGGTCGCAACCGTCAAGGTGCGGTCTTTCTGTTGGTAGACCAAATCCACGAACATCGTGTTTGGTAGATTGCCCGAAATGTCCGACCACGTAGCTCCGCCATCGTCGGACTGAAATACGCCCGCATCGCTGGCCACAAACAGCGTATCCGGCTGATCTCGCCTGCATGCGATGGCATTATGCGGCGAGTCTGGCAGTTGACCACCATCCGAGTCGCTCCACGTGCAGCCCGCATCGTCCGATCGGAATACGTGCCGGTGTGCCGTCCCTCCCACAGTCACATAGACGGTCTTAGCGTTCTTGGGATGCGTTTCGATGCGCGTGATGATCATTCCCGGCAGTATGGAACTCGATAGATCCCCGGACCACGTAGTCCCGCCATCTGTGCTGCGGAAGATGCCGCCCTTCTCCGTGCCGGCGTACACGTATTTCGAATTTGCGGCGGCGACCTCGATAGCGGTTACCACTGAGCCATCCAATACCGCTGACACCGGCGCCCATGTCACTCCATCGTCGGAAGTCTTCCACACTCGCGTGGACGCTGTATATACGGTGTTCGAATCGTTGGGGTCCATCAAGAGGTACACCATCCAAACGCTGCTGTGCTCCTGCTTGGTCACTCCTTTGGGAGTGACTTCCTGGGGAGTTCCGCCTTTCCAGCGGAAAATATGAAAGTTATAGTACGAGCCATAAAAGTGTGAAGCGTCTTCAGGATCGAAGACCATCCAGCCCCCATCGCCGCCCAGCACTTGGCTGAAGTCGTCGGGTTTGCCATCGGAGGTCGTGATCGTGCCGTTGTCCTGCGCTCCACCGCCATACTGCCGGCCGTCGCTCTGCGCCACGTCGATATCGTAGAACATCGTTGCGGCCAGACCGGCGGTGCGGTTGGTCCATGTCGCTCCGCCGTCGTCGCTCATGTCCATACCGCCGTCGTTGGCATCGTACACTCGCCCGGGCTTAGAAGCCGGCATCGCCAAAGCGTGATGGTCCGCATGGGCGTACGAAGGCTTGCCCCGATCGGCGTCCCAATGGGTCGCCTGCGTCCAGGTAGCGCCGCCATCCGTGGTCAGGTGAAGATCCACTCCTCCGCATAGGACACGGTTCGGATCGGTCGGGTGTACCACGATGCAGTTGCCATAGGTCATCTGGCCTTCTTTGGCGAACTCGTTCCCGCCGATTGATTTCCAGGTTGACCCCTGGTTTGTGCTCTTGAAAACACCCAAGACGCTATCGGTGGCATCGGACGCGATTGCGTACATCGTATCCGGTTTCGAAGGGGCCAGCGCGAGGCTGGTGCGCGCCATCAGCGAAGTAGCCGACAACCCTTTGGTCAGTTGCTGCCACGTCTTTCCGCCATCCTGCGAGCGCCAAATCCCATTCTTCGATCCATTCTCATCGATGGTCGCGAAGATCACCCCCTGGGCCGTCGGGTGAAAAACGACCGCATTACACCAATAGTTGTTGGGCGATACAAAGCCCTGCCGCACCCATGTCTTGCCGCCGTCCGTCGAAGAGAACATGGCGGAGGCGTCGCCGGAATCGTGTGTGACACCGCCGATTACTATATGTTGCGAATCGAACGGGTCGATTGCGATCGCTCCGATGCGCCGCGGAATGCCGGCGGCGCTTGAAGACGCCAACTGGCTCCACGTTTGCCCGCCATCCTGAGTGCGAAAGATGCCCACGCCGGCATAGGAATCAGCCGAGCCGTTGGCTTCGCCCGTGCCGCAATAAACGGTGTCGGGAGACTTCGGATCGATAGCCAGGGAACCGACGTTCAGCACGGGCTGATCGTGCCATTGGGAAGTCCACGTCTGCCCCGCGTCATCGCTACGCCAGACACCGCCGCCTGCCGACCCGATATACACAATATCCGGATTCGTGGGATGAACAGCCAAGGCCGTGCATCGGCCCCCGATATTCGTGGGACCTACCGCAACCCAGTTCACGGCGGACGGAACTGCTGCGCGCACGCGGTCCCTTTCGGAAATCAGTTTCTCCACATTTGCTTCACGGATCGGGTACGAAGCTCGCGCTTCGAACCAAAGCGCCCGGACCTTATGCGTTGTGTATCGTGGAGGCGGCGGACCATCCACCCGCTTCTTGCGCGGTCCGGGTTTGATCCGTACCAAGGGAGCATCGCTCGGCGTTGAAGCCCGCTGCTTGACTGTGAGCGGGACGGTTCTCTTCTTAGCCATCCAAAATGCCTAATTTGTGAAATGAATTTGCCATTTCACTATGCCGCCGGCCTAATTTATTGAACCAGAGCGACGCCGCAAGCACCACCAGCACAACAACGGCCAAAGTGACTTCCAGGCTGCCACTACTGCGGTCGGGCGAGAACCCAAACCAACTTTCGATGAAATTCATTCCGACACCCCCCGGCACTCTATCACAGCCGCACCGTTCCCTGAAACTCTTGAAGGGGTCGAATTGGACTGAAATTCTATCGCTTTCCACCTTCAGCTCAAAAACCTTCCAGAATCTCCAGCACCTCTCGCCGGTAACGTTCGACGGTGAATCTCTCGATATAAGTCGCCCGCCCGCAATCCGCGAGTCTTCGCCGTTTCGCGGGATCCGCGATCAGATCGAGCAAACTTGCCGCCAGCGCGGCGGGCTGCGGCGAACTCGTCAAGAGGCCATTTTGTTCATGCTCGATCAATTCCACGATGCCGCCCGACGGATAAGCGACCACCGGAACGCCCGCCGAAAAAGCCTCCATGACGATTCGCGGTGCAGCATCGATTCCGGATGACGGAACAACGAGAACAGTCAATCCGCGGAGCACCGCGCCAACGTCTTGTCTCCAGCCCAGAAAAGTCACCGGAAGCTGCTTCGCTAACTTGCCGACTTCATCGACATAGGCCCGGTCTGAATGCAAAGGTGCGCCGCAGATCACGAATTCGCACGCGGTCGACTCCAAGACTATCCGCGCGGCGCGCAGGAAATCCAAATGGCCCTTTTCCTTCGAGATCCGCCCGATCAAACCGATGCGTGGCACTCCTGTCGGGCGCGTGGCGCCGCGATAGTCTGGCACTCCGCTGTACACCACGCGCAGGTTTCGTTGCGGCAATGGTCCGGCCACAAAGCGGCATGCTGCAATCACTGCCGCGTTGCGGCTGCGAACAGACAGGCCCGCCAGTATCCGCGCCGCGCGCTCGGGAACCAGACTATGAGCATGAAATACGAGTCTCTTCGCTCCCAGCGCAGCCGCCGGCAGCACGCGTGGACCATTGGCGTAGACCACGTCCGCGCGTTCCTGGCGGATCAGCCGCGCCAACGCTGGCGTATCGAAAGCGAAGCGCCATACATCCCAAGCGCTCTTGCGGCCATTACGGTAGTCCAGCGGCCGAAACTCAACCACCCTCACGCCGGCGTTGCTCAGTTGTTCGCCCAGCGTCCCGCCGGCAGGAATGGCGGCGCGCACGTCCCAACCACGCTCCAGCAAGCCCGGCGCTAGATCGAGCAGACACCGCTGGCCTCCCGCTCCGCCGCTGAACTGATCAACCAGGAGAATTTTCATGCTTGCTCTCCCGCACCGCGACGCCCAGCACCCAGAAGTACAACGGCAACACGCGCCAGTATGTCAGCAGATCGCCCGATAGCATCTGCACGGTCTCGCCGATCCAGAAGCAAAAAAACCAAGTCCCGCAAAATGAACCTAACCGCGCGGCCCGCAGGCTGGTCCGCAGCATGGCGAAATTCAGAAATAGAAATGCACCTAGCCCCAGGATTCCCGTTTCGACGAGCAGGCTCAAATACATGTTGTCGGCAATCACCGTGCCGCCGATAAAATCCGAGTACGGCAGCGTCTTGTAGCCCACGCCGAAGAGCGCGTGCCACGGATTCTCCATCAGGAATTGGACTAACGTTCGCCAGCTCGCGACTCTGCCCGAAAGAATTCCTTCCGGCGACGACCAGAAATACTGGAACGATGCCGTCAGCCGGAGCCAATAATTTTGCGCGAACGACGGGAACAAAAGATACACCGCCAGTGCGGCTACACAGGCGCAAACAACCATGGTCAGGAGCGCCCGCTTCAGCCGGATGCGCCTGACGTAAGCTAAGGCGCACAGCGCGATCGCGACGTTGAGCAGTGACGCGCGAGAGTAAGAAAAGATCAGTGCAACGGAGAAGACAACTCCGGCCGCTACCAGGGCCAGCCGTGAACAAGGACGCCGTTCGCGCGGGTTGAACAGAGCGATCGCGATCATCGCGAGAAAGAACGCGCAGAAGTTTCCCAGCGTGCTCGCTTCGTAGAACAAGCCTTGCGCGCGCCGAAAAACCCCCGCGTCCAGCCAGACAAACTGCGGTCCGTAGCCCGCGGGTGCTGGAAATTGATAGTAGAAGTCCAGACAGGCGAACAGCGCGCCCGCGGTTCCAATGGCAAGCAATACGGCGCAAGCACGCATTCCATTCGTGCGCGTCCGCGGCCCGTGAACCGTCTGAAAATACACCAGGCAACTGATCCCGAACAAAAGCACACGCGCCAAGCTCGCCGTAGCGAGTGCAATCCCGGAGTAGATGGCCGCCAGCCCCACGCTCGCCAGCAGAATGCCGGCGAAAGCGATCAGGGGAAGCGATACATCGTCGAAAACAAATCGCCATTGTTTGATCCGGAGCAGCGTCGCGAATGCGCCCAACATTGCCAGCACTATGGCTGGGTGCGGTCCGGAATCGCCCAGCGCGAAAGGTAGAGGCGGCAACAACGACGCGGCCGCGAAGAATAACCAAAGCCAACGCTGGGGCTCCGCGATGGTCCACCAGAGGAAGGGTAGCAGCAGCAAGGGCGCCGCCAAAGCAAACCCGTAGAGCGAGTTCGGCATCAACGCCGCGCCGGCGCCGTACACGCCAACCAGCACCGCTACGAGGCTGCGGCGGTAACGCGTCATGAAGCAAATCGGCCTTCGGGACCGCGACCGTGAGTACCTACGTAATTGGATTCTTGCATGCGTTTCGCCCAGTGTTTACGGGCATCAGGATGTGGTTGCCGCCAATCTCCAACCCTGACGAATTCTACCGAGCCGCGACCGTCAGGGAGCGGTGGCGCACCATCGCAGAGCCTGTTTGGTTCCAGCTTTGCCGGGTTAGGGAGCGGTTGAATTGGTCCTTCCATGACCTGCCTTTAGCGATACGCCACCCGAACCGGCGCGAGCCGGGCCTTCTGCTGAAACACAAAACCAAACGTCACCGCGACTAGGGCGCCCACGCCCGCCATAAAAATCGCCGCGAAAATATTCAGCGGAATATTGGGTGAACTGGGCTGCTGCGGCACGATACCCGGATCGATCACTCGCAACCGCTCGCCACGAATTCCCGCGGCGCCGCGAATTTCATTCAGGCGGGCCTGCGCCGCGTCCCGGACGGAACGGGCCGAGCGGAGATCGAATTCAATAGGCTCGGTCGCGGCGCGCTCTTCCGTCGCCAGCGCCTGGTTGGCGGAAATCTTTTTGTCGAGCGACTCGATTTCCTTTTGCAAAGCGGCGCCACTCGCCTCCGCTCCGTCTGCCTGATCGTCCGCCGCGTCGCGTTGCAGGCGGGTTCTCAATTCAATCAATCCGGATGTCTCCGCGTACAGCGAGTCGAACGGATGCTTCTTTTCCGCTTCCGCCCAGGCCCGTTCTGCTTTGTCCAGACGAGTCTGTGCTGCGTCCAGTTGGCGCTGGGCGTCGAGCGCCAGTTCATCGTCGGTCTGGCGTCCGAGAGAGCGATTCAGACTGGCGCTCTCTTCCGCCAGAAAGTTCGCAACCGCTTGCGCCTTGATTGGGTCGGGCAGAGAGACGCTGATCTCGAGCAACCGGGTGTCGCGCGGCTTCACCACTTTCAAGACGCGCCGCTTGAGAGAATCGATCGCGACGCCCTCACCCAGATGAAATCGTTCGGCCGCGCGCGCGAACAACGTGTCGCTGGCCGCGAACTGCTCATACGTCTTTAAGGACTCCAGGTAAATCGGACTGACTACGGTGGCCGACCGGGGATCATTGCCCGCCGGAGCGTCAATCAGCAGCACCGACGTCGCAGTGTAGCGTTTGGGAAGCAGCAAGCTGACGCCCGCCGACAGGATGCCCGCGACCGCGATGGCGATCGCGAAAAATTTCCAGCGCTCCCGCAGGTAGTAGGCGTACTCCACGACACTGAATCCGTCTTGCATGGCTATCGCTTGCACAACAAACCTCTGATTAGACTATTTTCCGGCGGCGCGCGGAACGCCGTTCCGTGGCTGCCTTTTCTCCGGTCTCATTGTATATGCGCATCCTGCTGCCGATGGCGGCGGCACTGGTTCCCCTCGCGTTCTTCCCCGGCTGGTCGTTTTACTTCGATATCACTCCCAAAATTGTGATTCTGCTATTGCTTACCGGGGCTGCTCTAATTCTATGGGACGGGTCGTTGGTGCGCGGACGCATCCCCGCCCTTTTCGCCCTCCAGGTCGCCTGGCTGGCAGCCGCCACCGTGCTCTCCCGCAATCCAGCGCTGTCTCTCAACGGAAGCAACTGGCGCCGATTCGGCCTGATCACGTATGGAGCGGTTTTGCTCTACGGTCTGCTGGCGATGCGAGACATTGCAGGCGATGCGAACCGCATTGCGAACTATCTGCGGGCGGCCACCGTCGCCGCCATCCCGATTGGATTGTACGGAATCGCACAATATTTCGGCTATGATCCTTGGCTGAACTCGCCGGATTACCACGCCGGCGAAGGCATCTTCACCATCGTCCGGCCGCCTTCCACTCTGGGACATGCCAGCTACTTTGGCGTCTACCTGGTTTACGTCGCATTCCTGGGATTGGCTTTGTTTTGCACCAGCCCGGCCCGTGCCTGGCGGCTGACCGGAGCCGCTGCTTCCGGTATCGCCGTCATGGCCGCAGTCCTCAGCGGCACTCGCGGAGCGCTGGTGGGGATCATCGTTGGCTTCGTTTTGCTCGCGTTCCGATGGCCGGCCGCGCGTCATCGCCGCTCCGTTTGGGCAACAGCCACAGCTACCGCCTGCCTGGCTTTGTTTTGCATTTCGCCCGCCGGCGCCGAACTTCGTAGCCGGATTCACTGGTCGCTCGAAGAACCCGTTGGTGGGGCGAGGCCGCAACTGTGGCGGGACACGATCGAAATGAGTTCTAAGAAACTGCTGGCCGGATACGGCCCGGAGACATTCACCGCTCAGTTTCCGCGCTTCCAATCCATTGCCCTGGCACGCGCCTTTCCGGATTTCGAGCATGAGTCGCCCCACAACGCTTTTCTCGATGCATTGGTGTCTCAGGGTATTCCCGGACTAATCCTGCTCGCTGCGACTGTGGGATACGCCGCGTGGATCGGCATGCAGGCGGACACCGTCTTGCCTATTCTTCTCAGCGCTGGGCTATTAAGCGGAGTGGTCGCGCAGATGTTCACCAGCTTCACCATGCCCACTGCATTATTCCTGTACCTAACCGTTGCGCTGATCGCCGGTGCCGCCGGTCAACTGACTTTGGGCCGCGCCCGTTGGATTTGGCGCGTTCCGGCCTGCGCCATCGGCATTCTGCTGGTTGTTTGGGCGGTTCGTCTGGAAGTTTGCGACTACCGGTTGGCGCTGGTCCGTCGAGCTTTGGCCCGTGACGATTTTCATGGCGCCGTCTCTGAATACGAAAAGGCGCGGCCATGGTATCCATCGGGTTCTTCCGCCGACCTGTATTTCTCCCGCGAGTTGGCGAATCTGTTCCGCCGCACCCGGGATGCCCGTCTAAAATTACAAATCTGGACGCCGGCGTTCCAGTCTGCCGCGCGCGCGGCCAGTACGAGTGAAAACCCTCCTGGGGCTTTCTATAACCTGGCGATCTTCTTTGCGACGCAGAACGACCCGCCGGATGTGGAGCGAAGTCTGCGAACGGCGATCGCCTGGGCGCCCCGCTGGTTTAAGCCGCATTGGGCGCTTTCGCAGTTGTTGGAAAAAGAAGGGTTTGCGCCGGAAGCGCGGGAAGAAGCGGAACGCGCCAGAGAAATGAATGGAAAGCGAGATCTGCCATGAATAAAATTGTGATTGCGCTCGCCTTAGCGAGCTGTATCTTTTTGCACGGGCAAACGCCCGCGGTGAGCGCCGGCGGCATCATCAATGGCGCCAGCTTCGCAACCAACCAGGGTGTCGCGATCGGTTCCACGGTTTCGATTTTCGGGACGGACCTGGCGGCCGGAATTACTCAGAACGACACCGTCCCTCTGTCCATGTCGCTGGCGGACGACGTCACCGTGACGGTCAACAACATCCCGGCGGGTCTCTATTTCGTTTCGCCAGGTCAAATCAACGCGCAAATTCCGTGGAACACGCTGCCAGAGGGTGTTCTGTCCGGAACGGCCCAACTGATCGTGACGCGCAATGGCGTTCCTTCCGCCCCGCAGACTGTCAATATTGTTCCGGCCGCGCCGGGCATCTTTTACTTGCCGGACAACGGCGGGTGGGCCATTGCCTTCAATACCGATGGCGCCGTGGCCGCGCCGGTCAACTCGATTCCGGGCATCAACGCGCATCCCGCCAAGGCCGGTGACGTTTTGGCCATTCTCGCAACGGGGATGGGTCAGGTAGATTCGCCCATCGCCAACGCGGCCGCCTCGGGCGATAAGATCCGCAATACGCTGATTGTGCCGATGGTGCTGGTCAATGGGGTTTCGGCGAGCGTCCAGTTCCACGGTCTCTCGCCGCAGTTTCCAGGCTTGAATCAGATCAACTTCGAAGTGCCCAGCGGACCTTCCGGCACGGTGCCACTACAGTTGCAAGCAAACGGGATCACGAGTACAGACCAAGTGAAGATTGCGCTGGACTAGGGGCCTGTCGGTTGTGTGACTGAGCCGCGACCGTGGGAGCGGTCCGGAAGGACTGGCAAGATTATTCTACGACTGGTAGTAGGAACTATCCTTTGGGCCAGACTGAAGCCCCGCCTACCTGCTTCGCCGCATCGCTAACAGAACCAAGCCAACCGCCAGGAGCATCCAGGAATAGGGCTCCGGAGTCGCCACTTCCGGCGGCATTTCCGGTGGGGGCGGCGTCGTCGGTGGGATCGGAGTGATCGGCGGCGTGGTCGGGGTCGTGGGTGCTGTCGGCGTAGTTGGGGTCGTCGGCGTCGTGGGTGTCGTCGGCGTGGCCGGTATCGTTGGTGTCGTCGGAGTGACCGGCGGGCCTATCGGAGTAGGCGGGGACACGACTGGGATGGTTGGCGTGAGCGGCACTATCGGCTGATAGCCGACCGGCGGGATCACCACCGAATAGGTCGGGGCGGTCGGAGTCGGCCCAAACTCCACCGGCAGAGCGGGAACCACGGGCGATTCCGGTGGCGGCGGTAGGATTCCGGGAGGCGGCGTCACTCCACCGGTGGGGGGTATCGTCCCGATCGGTCCTCCCGGAAAACCGTAAATCGGCTGGTAGATGGGCGGCGATGACGGGCTGGGGGTGGTGGTAACCGGAATAGGCACCGGCGGCGGAAGTATCTGAGGCGCCAGTAGATTTCCGATCTCTGTGGGAACCGGTGTAGCTTTCGGAACGGGCGGCGGCGTAACGGGTGTATTGAGGGTGTTGGGCGTCGGCTGCCGGGTTTTAATCTCGATGATCGGCGTCATCGGCAATTGCGAAAGCTGATTCCCGCAACGGCCCCGAACGCCGTTACCACTTTTATCTACAAAGACGGTCTCGCCTTCGGCAATCTTCAACTTCCGGTCAGTCCAGTAAATCTTAGTCCCTACGCGAAAGGACACGTAGGCAGTGAACGGCTGGCTTAACTTTACTTTTTGGAGCGAGTCGACCTTGAGTAAAGCATAGTGGCCGGCGACTACGGGATCGTGCTGCACGGCATCCTGTATGTCGTCGATGGAGTCCACCCCGCCTGGAACCACCGAATAGGGATAAATCTTGTGACCCCTGGCGGCAGCGCGCATTGGCAAGCCTGCGGCCACGCCACGGCTGGATTCGTCTACGTCGGGTGCAGGTCTCCGGGAGCAAGCCGAAAAGAGCACCAGAGCAGTCGCTATACCGACGATTGCTCTAACTGCCACCTTGTCATATTACCAGTCCCCCTAGTATTTTCACTGAACTTAATGTACTAGCTTAGTGGCAAAATAAGCGGTACACTGTATGGCCCACCAGATTGACCTTTGCTGGATCGGCAGTTTAGGGACTTTATTCTTCCTCTTCCTCTTCACCAACGCGGCTATCCTTTGCGGCCGCAATGATTTTTTCCGCCTGCAGGGACGGCACGAAATCGTAATGCGAAAACTCCATGTGGAAACTGGCCCGGCCTTGCGTCATGGAGATCAGGTCATTGCCATAGTTCAGCATTTCGGACATCGGGACCTGAGCTTTGATGATCTGGGTGCCTCCCTGCGTATCCATGCCCTGGATGCGGCCTCGGCGCCCATTCATGTCGCCCATCAAATCGCCGGCGTATTCGACGGGAGCGCGCACTTCTACGTTCATCACGGGCTCCAGCAGAGTTGGCTTGGCCTCTTGCATGGCGGCTTTGAAGGCCTTGCGCGCAGCCAGCTTAAACGCCATTTCCGAAGAATCGACATCGTGGTACGACCCGTCGTAAACCGTCACTTTAAAGTCGACCACTGGGAATCCGGCCAAATATCCTTTGGCTGCCGCTTCCACGATGCCCTTTTCCACCGCCGGGATGTATTGGCGCGGAATCGAGCCGCCGAAGATTTCATTGGCGAATTCGAACTTGGCGCCGCGCTCGAGCGGCTCCAAGCGGATCCAGCAATCGCCGAACTGCCCATGCCCGCCTGTCTGCTTCTTATGGCGGCCCTGCACGTCGGCCTTGCCGCGAATGGTTTCGCGATAGGGAATCTTAGGCGCGTGCAGTTGTACTTCCACCCCGTAGCGCTTCTTGAGGCGGCTCACCACCACCTCCACATGCTGTTGTCCGCAACCGGCCAGCAGAAACTCCTTGGTCTGCGGATCGCGGTAAAAGCGCAGAGCCTGATCTTCTTCAAGGATGCGCTGGACGGCGTTGCCCATGCGGTCTTCGTCGTTGCGCGTCTTGGCGGAAATCGCATAGGCGATCGACGGCTCGGGAATGTCAACTTGCGGGTAGACGATCAGCGAACTCTTATCGTCTAGGGCGTCGCCGGTCAGCGTATCTTTGAGCTTTGCAACGGCGCCGATATCGCCGGCCCGCAGTTCGGTTAGCGGCTGAATGGTCTTGCCCATCAGGGCGCCAATGTGAGCCAGCCGCTCCGCGGTGTTAGTGCGCGCGTTTACCAGATTGGCGTCGTTCTTGACCACGCCGGAAATCACTTTGAAGTAAGTCACACGACCGGCAAAGGGATCGGCGACCGTCTTGAATACGTACGCCGAAACGGGTTCACTGTCCTTGATCGCTCTCTGCGCGTCGTTTCCGTTTAACTTTCCAACCACCGCATGCCGGTCGATGGGCGAAGGGAAGTAGCCGGTAAGCGCATTGAGAATCAGGTCGGCCCCGACGTTATGCAAGGCGGAGGCGCAGAACACGGGAATCAGCTTGCCGTCGTGGATTTCTTCGCGCAGCCCGTCCAGAATGTGTTCGGCGGGCAGCGTGCCTTCGGCAAAGAACTCTTCCATCAGTTCGTCTTTGCCCTCAGCCACCATTTCGACCAGCGCCTCATGCGCTTTTTGCGCGGCGTCGGCGAGGTTGGCCGGAATCTCGATTTCGGCCCCTTTGCCGTTTCCGTCCAGCGTGTAGGAGTACGCCTTCATGGTGACCAGATCGACGATTCCCTTGAAATCCCGCTCGGCGCCGATAGGCAGTTGCACGGGGATGGCGGCGCGCCCGAACACTTCATGAATGTTGTTCAGCGTACGCTCGAAGTCCGCCCGCTCGCGATCCAGTTTATTGATAACGATGCCGCGGGCCAGGCGAAACTCCTCGGCAAAACTCCACACTTTTTCCGTCTGCACTTCCACTCCGGCTACCGCGTCGACAACCACCAGCGCGCTGTCGACCGCGGCCATGGCGCCTTTGGTGTCATTGATAAACATGTTGAAGCCCGGCGTGTCCAGAACGTTGATCTTTTTCTTGGACCACTCCGCATAGGCGACCGAGGTAGAAATGGTCAGTTTGCGCTGGATTTCTTCGTCATCGTAGTCGGTTATCGTGTTCCCTTCATCCACGCGGTTCAAGCGGTTGGTGGCGCCCGCTGTATATAGGAAAGCCGATGCGAGCGAGGTCTTGCCACTGTGCCCATGTCCGATCAGCGCGACGTTTCTGACGTCCGCTCCTTCGTAAACTTTCACGTTATTCAACTCCAACAGGGAGATTATTTCAAACCGGATGTTATCACAGTTGAAACAATTCACCCGTGCTATTCGGCTTCTTACGACGCTGCGGTTGCCGGGGACACGCCTGTGCCGATAGAGCGACGTTCTGCTCGCCGTCCCGTTCTCGGCATGCCAAGACATTGCCACCGAATAGGATCGAGAGGCCGCGGGGAACCGGACGGGTCGTTGACGAGCACCACACTCCACCCCTTGCCGAATGGCCACCGAAATAGTTAGCCTAGGAATATGAGTAGCCAAACGGCCCAGCTCTTGGAGGCGTTCGAGGCTTTGCCGGAAGACGAAAAGCGAATCTTTACAGTGGAGCTTTTGCGGCGGGCTGTGCCGTTTGATTCCGGCCCTTTAGACGATTCCGAGTTCGCCGGCGCCGCCGACGATTTGTTGGCCAACCTGGAATGACACCGGATCGAGGCGCGGTTTGGCTTTTTGATCTCGGGATGGCGGAAAAAGTTCGTCCCGCTCTCGTGATCAGCATCCCTGCCACAGATACAGACCGCGCGTTGGTAACAATCGTTCCTCACACGACGAGTCTTCGTGGGTCTCAATTCGAGATTCCAATCAGCGTCCCATTCTTGAAGCCAGGCGCCTTCGTGGTGCAAGGCCTGTCGACATACCCGCATGTGAGAGCAATACGAAAGCTAGGCGTCCTTAAACCGGAACAGTTTGATCTGGTGTTCTCCGCCGTTCTGCGTTGGCTCGGGCAAGACCAACCCGCCAACCCATAGCGCGTGTCCGAGCAACTGATCGAACTCCCGGTGCATGGTCCAGCGTGAAATCCCAGCGTGAGAACGATGAGGCGCGATGTGGACCCCTGGGAGATTATTTCCCCGTGCTATTCTGCTTCCTACCATGACCGACCGGCGAACGTTTCTAGGCGGCGCGGCGATCGCGGCCTTTCTCATCCAGGAGCAGAGTGTCAGGGCCGCCAACCCGATCGACGCACCGCTCGATCGCTTTATCGAAAGCTACCTGCGGGCGATGAACGCGCCTGGCATGACGCTGTCGTTGGCCAACCGCCAGGGCACGCTGCGCGTGGCCAGCTTCGGTTTCTCGGATCTCGAAGCCAAGGAGCGCGTCTCGACCGATCAGCTCTTTCAAATCGGCTCGATTACCAAGTCCTTTGTCGCGCTCACGCTCCTGCAACTGCGGGATGAGAAGAAGGTCGACCTCCAGCGGCCGATCCTCGACTATCTGCCCTGGCTCCCGATCGAGACCAACTACGGCCCCATCACCATCCATCACTTGTTGACCCACAGCTCCGGGCTGCCCAACGCGCTGGGGTTCGGCTTAACGGATCCGGATGCCCGTTACGTGCAGGCGCACCGGCCGGGAGAGCACTTCCACTACTGCAACCTGGGCTTCGACTTATTGGGGCGTCTGATCGCCAAAGTGGACGGCCGGCCGTGGGCGGAGTCGGTGCGGAAACGCATTTTTGAACCTCTGGGCATGACGTCTTCCTCCGCCGTGATCGACAACGAAACGCGCTTGCGGACCGCCAAGAATTACATGCCATTCTTCGACGACCGCGGCTATCCCCGGCACGGGCCGATCGCGCCCGCCGGGAACATGTTATTCGAAAACGCCGCCGGCAGTATTTGTTCCACGCCCGGCGACATGGCGAGCTACCTGCGGATGCTGCTGCGCAAGGGCGAAGGCATTGTCAGCGCGGATGGGTTCGCTCTCTTTAGCAAGCCCAATATCGAAGCACGGGAGTTGAGTCCCACGGCGCAATATGGGTATGGCATTGGGGTCGATCAACTGGACGGCCACACCATCCTGCGGCACACCGGCGGGATGGCGGCCTTCTCGTCGTCCATCATCGTCGACCTCGACGGCGGTGTGGCAGCGTTTGCGTCCATCAACGCGCAACTCGGATACCGGCCTAATCCCGTGACGCAGTACGCCGTTCAATTGATGAACGGGCAATCTGAGCTGAAAGCGCCGGAACTTCCCGATCCCATGAAAGTCAGCGATGCGGCAGATTATGCCGGGACTTTCGAATCCCCCGCTAAGCGAAAGCTGGAAGTAGTGTCCGAGGGCCAAGGACTGACGCTGATAGCGGCCGGCCAACGCATACCGCTTCAGCACGAGGGCGGTGACGTATTTCTCGCTCTATCGCCGGACTGGCAAACGTTTCCCTTGGAGTTCGGCCGCGAAGGCGGAAAGGTCTGCGAACTGGCGCACGGCGGCGACTGGTATTTAAACGCCAACTACAACGGTCCACGGCGGTTCGAGACTCCAGTCGAATACCAGGCGCTGGTTGGCCACTACTGCTCCGACAGTCCCTGGCATCGCTCTACGCGAATCGTGATCAGAAAGGGCAAGCTGTGGATGGACGGTGCCACGCCGCTGGAGCCGCTAGGCAAAGCTCTGTTCCGGATTGGGGATGAGCCGCACGGCCCGGATACCGCTGAGTTTTTCCACTTCGCCGATGGAAAGGCGCTGCTATTGAAGATCAACGGCGGAGATCTATGGCGGATCGAGACAGCGTAAGCCGGACGAGGGCGTCCGGCGCGGGGGGACCGCCCAAGGGGACCGCCCCACTACGGTTTGCCCTCGCGCGCCAGTTTCACTTTGCCCTCGTCCAATTTCTTCTGCACCCGAGCCATCTCGTCAGGCTCCAAGTCACCCGGTGCGCTCACGCGCCACTGGTTCAGCGAGTACTGCCACTGGCTGATCGCCTCGCGCAATTTGCCTTCCTGCGCATAGACGTCGCCCAGATGTTCATGCACCGTCGGGTCTTTGGCCATGGAGTCCAGCGCTTTGCGCAATTGCTCCTCGGCTTCCGGTAGCTGGTTCAGGCGGAAATAGACCCAACCCAGGCTATCGAGATAAGCTCCATTACCCGGGTCGCGGTCGACCGCGCGTTGGATGAGGTCGCGGGCTTCCGGCAAACGCACGTTGCGGTCGGCCAGCATGTAACCGAGATAGTTCAAAACCGCGGCGTTGTCGGGATTGGACGCGAGCGCCTTGCGGAATTCCGTTTCGGCGCCGGAGTAATTCTTCTGGCGTTCAAACATCGCCCCGCGCATGAAGTAGATGTTCTCTTTTTCTTCCTTAGTGCTGGACAATTTCTCAGAAGCGTCCAGCGCCTTGCCCATCTCCTTGAAGTTCTTGCCCTTTTCATAGATCTGGGCAATAGTCAAGTAGGTCTCCCGATCGTTCTTTCCGTTGAGCAGTTTCTTGGCTTCGGCGATGGCTTGTTCGGTTTTGCCCTCATCTGAAAAAACGCTGGCGCGCGCCGCGCGAACCTGGCGGTCGTCCGGGAACTTCTTCTGCGCGGTCTCGCCTTCGCTTTCGGCCTTGGCGAAGTCTTTGGCCGCGCTATAGGTCACAATGATTTGCGCTTCCGCCGAGGGGGCGGCATCGGCGTCCAGGTCCGCAATTGCGCGGAAAGCGGTCACCGCCTGCGGATACTGCTCATTGGCGCGATAGAGGGTTCCCAAATGCTCCAGCAGCGTAATCCGAGCGTTCTTCTCGCTAGCCGTGTAGGTGGTCTTCTCGGTAGTCGAGAGCATGCCCTTTAACACCTTGATGGCGTCTGTCGTCTTGCCTTCGGCGTCCAGCAGTTGGACATCGTTGTACTGGTATTCGAGGTTGTTCGGGTCGAGTTCCTTGGCTTTGTCGGAAGCTTCATGAGCTTTGGCGAACTGGTGTTTCAGCCGGTAGATTTCCGACATCCGGAAATAGGAGTTGTCGTCCTTGGGGTCGTCGGCGATCAGTTCGTTATAGACCTTCAAAGCGTCGTCCAGTTGGTCGCCCAGCAGCAAATCCTGCGCCATCTGTTTTTTCAGATCGGTATTGCCGGGCTGCAGATCGGTCGCGCGGCGCAGGGTTTCGGCCGCTAGCGTGTAATCCTTCAACTGCTCGTAGGCGCTGGCCAGTTGAGCCAGGCTGCGGGGATTCGGATCTTTTTCGGACGCCTTGCGGAGCAATTCGGCGGCCTGTTTGGTGTCGCCCAAATCGGCATACACCATGGCGAGTCCAGTCATGGCTTCGTCGTTATCCGCGTCAACTTCAAGCGCCTTTTTGTAATCCTTCACGGCTTCGGTGGAGTTCTGCAGCACCTTGTTGAGGCGTCCCAGCATCAGCCAGCTTTCGGTGTCGCCGGGAGTCTTATCGGCGATCTTCTGATACTGCTCGATCGCCTTGTGGACCATATTCTCGTCGATCCGGTTTTGCTGCGGATCGCCGATCAGACGAGTGTAGATGCGCGCCAGAACCCGATGCGCGCCGAGGTCGTCGGGGTTTTGCTTCAGCGCGTCTTCGGCTTCACTCACCGCATCTCTCAGCCGCCCCGATTGCACATACAGGTCGGATAATTCTTCGGCGATAAACGACGCCGTGGGGTCGTCTTTCAGTGCGGCCTTATAGTTTTCCACCGCTTTGTTGAAGTAGTCGCCGCGGTTGCTGTAAGACCCTGCCAGTTCGGCGTACAGGTGACCGAGGGAGTAGTGATAGTACGCCGCGGCTTTAGAATCCGTTCCGGCCGAGGGCTTAGATACTTCTTGTGCCTGCCCGGCCAGTGCAAACACAAGGAGAAGAACGGAAAACGGGACGACAGTACGAGAGAACGGCATGCGGACGGGACCTACTTTCTGATTGCGGGCTTTCTGACTAGAGGCTTTCTGCATACGGGGATGGCGAACGAGTGGATAGCCAAGTGAAGCGTGCACACGCGTTTACCTACATTATAAACCCCGTCCTGGCCGGATTCGTTTCACCTTCTCGTCCTAGCGCTCGCTTTCCTATTCGCGGCTCTGCTCTTTCTGGTCACAGCCTCGCCGGCGGATCCGATAAGAAACCTAAGATGGTAGCTCCATGATCCGCGTCACGCGACTGAACGATCAATCGTTCCTTTTGAACTCGGACCGGATCGAGCATGTCGAGTCGACGCCGGATACGGTGATCGTCATGGACAACGGCCAGCGCTTCATCGTCCGCGAGACAGCCGACCAACTGCTGGCGAAAGTGATTGCCTTCCGGCGCGAAATCGCGCCGCGAATCGTCCGAGACGACGCCGGCAACGACGTCCACAAGCACACCGAAGCCAGTCAATAAGCATGGCCGAGACGCAAAAAACGAAGCAAGCATTGGATCTGGCGACCCTCGGCGGCGTGGTGCTCGCGCTGGCGGGAATACTCGGCGGATTGATGCTGGAAGGGGGCAAGCTCCGCGATATCGCTCAGTTCACGGCCGCCATGATCGTGCTGGGGGGAACCTGTGGCGCCGTGTTGATCAGCACTCCTCTGGCGACCGTTCTAGGCGCATTGGCGCGCTTGCGCGGAATCCTCTTTGAAAAATCGCAGCCGCCCGAGTCGCTCATCGAAGAGATCATCGAGTACGCCATGAAAGCACGCAAAAATGGCATCGTCTCACTCGAACACGAGGCTGCCGAAATTGTGAACCCGTTCCTGCGCAAGGCCTTGACCCTGGCAATCGATGGCACCGATCTCGAAGAATTGCGCCACATGATGGAACTCCAGATGGATCTTGAGCGCCGCCGCGCCCACAGCGAAGTCAAGGTTTTTGAGAGCGGCGGCGGATATGCCCCGACCATCGGCATTATCGGCGCGGTGCTGGGCCTGATTCAAGTGATGAAAAATCTCGCCAACATCGACGAAGTCGGCCACGGCATCGCGGTGGCGTTTGTGGCCACGGTCTACGGTGTCGGCCTGGCGAATATTTTTCTGCTGCCGGCCGCGACCAAGCTGAAGGCTCGCATTGCCCAGGAGATGGAAATCAAGGAACTCATTTTGCAGGGCGTGATCAGCATCGTCGAAGGCTTGAACCCGAAACTGATCCGCAGCAAACTGGAAGCGTTCATCGCGGTCCGTCCGGCTAAGAGCGAAAAGAAGCCGGCGCAAGAGGCCACGGCGGCCGAACCCGCTACCCAAACCTAACGAACTCCTAAATACCAAAAATAAAATGCATCGCCGCGCACCAGACCACGAGGAACCTGAAAATCACGAACGCTGGCTCATTTCCTATGCCGACTTCATCACACTCCTGTTTGCATTCTTTGTGGTGATGTTCGCCAGTTCGCAGGCGGACAAGTCCAGGGCGCAGCGCGTGTCCGACTCGCTGAACGCCGCCTTCGACGGCAAGCATGCCAGCGCGGTCGTCGCCGCGGTGCTGGGCGGTGCCCCGGAGACCAAAGGGCAGGGTAACGGGCAAATGAAGGGCCCGGGCGGCGAGCCGAGTTCGAGCAAAAAGAAAAGTAATGACCAGGTGGTCGGACTGCAGCCCTCCTTGACCATTCTGTCCAAGGAGTTGGCGCAGGAAATCAAAGCCGGCAAGATCGAGATCACTATGACGGCGCGAGGACTCGCCATCAGCTTCCGTCAGGCCGCTCTGTTTCCGTCGGGTACCGATGAAATCGCGCCCGAAGCGCTGGAGAGCTTGGCCAAAGTGGCCAAGGCGATCCTCAGCATTCCCAATCCGGCGCGGTTAGAAGGGCACACCGATTCCATCCCTATCCACAATGCGCGTTTCCATAACAATTGGGAGCTATCTGCCGACCGCAGCATCGCCTTGCTGATGATCATGACCAAGGATTTCGACGTTCCCGAAAGCCGCCTGTCCATCGCTGGTTATGGCGACAATGCGCCACTCGCCGGCAACGAAACCGCGGAGGGCCGGGCCCGAAACCGCCGCGTGGATATCATCATCCTCAATGAAAACGGAGTGAAAGGCGAGCCCGATCGCCCAGACAAACCATCCCCCCTGCCGGATACGAAACATTGAAGATCACACCGGGAAGATCACACCGGGAAGATCACACCAGTGGAAATTAGCTTAGTAGTCGACCTGGCCGGGTCGATTGGGCTAGCTAAGCTAGCCGGAGCGGCTTTCACAAACCGGCGGTCGCAGTGGGCCTCGGAACTTGCCGCCGCGCCTCATCGTAGCGGCTGGATCCAGCGGGCGGACGGGGTCGATTTCAAGCCTGGGGAAATATTGCGCTAACTAAGCACCGCCCTCAATGCGCCGCTAGCGCCTGCACTTTCGCGAAGCTCGCATCCAGTTGCTTCACAAACTCGTCCACGTCGGTTTTGCTGATGTTCAGCGGCGGGGAGAGGCGGACGACATTGCCGAAGTAACCGCCTTTGCCGATAAGGATGCGGTTTTCCCGCGAGGATTCCATTAGCGCGCCGGTGGCGGCGGTGGCCGGCTTCTTGGTTTGGCGGTCTTCGACCAGTTCCAGCCCCAGCAGCAGCCCCATGCCGCGGACCTCGCCGATAATCGCGTGCTTTTCTTTCAGTTCTTCGAGCTTGCCGCGCAGATACGCTCCCACCTCGGCGGCGTTAATCGAGAGCTGGTGTTCTTCGATAAAGTCGAGCACGGCTTTGGCGGCGGTGGTGGTGACGGGATTGCCGCCGAAGGTCGAGATCTGGGCGCCTTTGACGGAGTCGGCAATCTCCGGACGGGCGACCGTGAGTCCGATCGGCGCTCCATTGGCGAGGCCTTTGGCGCTGGTGATGATATCGGGTTGCACGCCCCACTGCTCGATGCCAAACCATTTGCCGCCGGTGCGGCCCCAGGCAGTTTGCACTTCGTCGCTAATGTAAACGCCACCGTACTTCTTCACGATCTGGGCCACGATGGGGAAATATTCCTTGGGCGGCGTGACAAAGCCGGCGACCCCTTGAATGGGTTCGGCGATGAAGCCGGCGATGCGGCCGGAGGTGGTGGTGCGGATCACCTCCTCCACATCCTGCGCGCACTTTACCTCGCAGGAGGGATACGTCAAGCCGAAGGGGCAGCGGTAACAGTAGGCGTTGACGGCATGCACGATTCCGGCTTGCGGCGACCCGCCGATGCGCCAATTGGATTGGGCCGTGAGCGACGTGGCGAGCGAAGACCGGCCGTGATAGGCGTAGCGCAGGGCGACGATTTCGCTCGAGCCGGTATAGCAGCGGGCAGCGGTAATGGCGGTCTCGTTGGCCTCTGTGCCGCTATTGGTGAAGAAGGACTTGGTGAGCTTGCCGCCGGGTGTGATTTGGGCGATCTTTTTGGCCAGCGCGGCTTGTGGCTCGTTGGCGAAGACGGTGGAGACGTGCTGCAGCTTATCGAGCTGCGCATGGACCTTTTGATTCACACTCTCATTGCAGTGGCCGATACTTACTGTGACGATGCCTCCGAAGAAGTCCAGGTACTGGTTGCCATCGGCGTCCCACACGTATTGATCTTTGGCGTGAGAAATCACGAGCGGGGTCTGGTAGTAGTGAAAAACGGCCGGGAACAGGTACTCGCGATTGGCAAGAATCACTTCTTCTTTGGTCATAGGAACAGGATACGCCAGGTTGCTGGGGAACGCAGAGTCCAAAAAGCAATGAGAGAAATAGACGGAGTTGACCAGTTTGACGATGGTATAGACGGTGTTGATGACAGATGGTGTTGATCGGGCATTGGGTGGCATAGGTTTCAACCTGCGTGCCGATTGACGCAGCTAGAGGAAATGGATGGATGACGAAGTAGTCCGCGAGTTCCTGGTCGAGAGCGAGGAGAATCTCACGCGTCTCGACAAGGAGATCCTGACGCTCGAGCAGCAGCCCGGGCACGCCGGACTGCTGGCGAGCATCTTTCGGACCTTCCACACCATAAAAGGCACCTGCGGATTTCTGGGATTTCCCATTCTGGAGAAGCTGACCCATCAGGCCGAGAACCTGTTGAGCCAACTGCGTAGCGGTGTGATGCCGGCCACGCCTCCGGTCATTTCGCTGATTCTCGAAAGCGTGGACGGCATCCGGAAAATTCTCGCCGGGATCGGGGACTCGGGACAAGAGCCGCCTTTCGACTACGCGGATCTGATTCGCCGCTTGGGAGAAGCAGCGAATGTAGCCACTGCGCCCGCGCCCGCGGCGGCCGCTGCGGCTACAGCGGCTGCGGCGCCTCCTCCGCCACCCGACCCCGAAACGCCGGCGGAAAAGAGCAGTTTTACCGACAACACCATTCGCGTGGATGTGACGCTGCTCGACAAACTAATGAACCTGGTGGGTGAGCTGGTGCTGGCCCGCAATCAGATTCTGCAATATAAAGACCGCCAGGAAGACGCGGTGTTGAACGCGACTTCGCAACGTTTGAATCTGATCACGTCGGAGCTGCAGGAAAGCGTCATGAAGACGCGGATGCAGCCCATCGGCGTGGTTTGGAACAAGCTGCCGCGGCTGGTGCGGGATCTGTCCAAATCGCTCGACAAACACATCGAGCTGAAGATGGAGGGGGCGGGCACGGAGTTGGACCGCACCATTATCGAGGCGATCAAGGATCCGCTAACGCATTTGATCCGCAACTGCTGCGATCACGGCATCGAGGTTCCCGACATGCGCGCCGACAAAGGCAAACCGGTAGGCGGCACGATCCATTTGCGGGCCTTTCATGAGGGCGGGCATGTGATCATCGAGATCCACGACGACGGCAAGGGAATCGACGGCGCCCGCTTGAAGCAAAAGGCGATAGAAAAAAGTATTCTGCGCCCGGAACAGGCGGACCGGATGGGAGACCGCGAAGCGTTGGGGCTGATCTTCCATCCCGGCTTTTCGATGGCGGAAGCGGTGACGCGGATCTCGGGCCGCGGCGTGGGCATGGACGTGGTGAAGTCCAACATCGAAAAGATCGGGGGCGCCATCGACATCGCCACCGAAGTAGACGCGGGAACCACGGTGCGGCTGAAAATTCCGTTGACGCTGGCGATCATTCCCGGGCTGGTTATTGAAACGGGAGGCCACCGCTTTGTCATTCCGCAGGTGAGTCTGGTCGAGCTGATTCGCCTGGAAGGCGATGGGCTGGACCGCAAGATCGAGTGGCTCCACGATGCGCCGGTCTACCGGCGGCGGGGGGCGCTGCTGCCGGTGGCCTTTTTGAACCAAGTTTTGGGGCTGCCGCGCTCGGCTGCGTCGGAGGCGGCCAACATCGTGGTGGTTCAGGCCGAACAGCGCCAGTTCGGACTGGTGGTGGACCATATTCTGGACACGCAGGAGATTGTGGTTAAACCGCTGGGCAAGCAGTTGAAGAACCTGTCGGCGTATGCGGGGGCGACCATCATGGGCGACGGACGGGTGGCGTTGATTCTGGACGTGATGGGAGTCGGGAAGCTGTCCGGCGTGTTCTCGACCCGCACGGCGGAAGCGCAGGCCGCCGCAGCGGGGGCGGCCCAGACCCGCGGACTGGAGCGAATTCTATTGTTCCGCTCGGGAACGTATTCCCGGATCGCGCTGCCGCTGTCGATGGTAGCCCGGCTGGAAGAATTTCCGCAAGATTCGATTGAACGGGCGGCCGGACAAGCGGTGGTCCAATACCGGGATCATATTCTGCCGCTGGTTTCGCTCAACGCGGTGTTGTCGGGCGGCGGCGATGCCGATTCGCTGGCGCGCGATCCGCTGCAGGTGGTCGTGATCAAAGAAGACGAACGGATGCTCGGCATGGTGGTCGACGAGATTCTCGACATCATTGAAGACCGGCTGGAGGCGCGCCAGGCCAGTTCGCACCGGGGATTGCTGGGAGCGGCGATTGTGCAAAACCAGATCACCGACGTGCTGGATCTGCAACCGGTGATCGAGGCGGTGGGAAACGCCTGGAGAAACTCCGGGGCGTCCGGCGGGGAAGTTCAGAGAGTGCTGCTGGCGGAGGGGTCGCCGTTCCGGCGGGGCGTAGTGAGAAGCGCGCTCGAAATGGGTGGCTGGGAAGTGCTTGAGGCCGAGGACGAGAGTGCGGCGTTGCGCTGGCTCGAATTGGAGGCGATCGGGGTGTTGGTGGCGGCTACCGATCTTCCACCTCATGGCTGCGCCGCATTGCTCCAACGGGTCCAAGAAGATCCGAAGCTGAAACACATCAAGGTAGTTGGCGCCGGCGCCAGCGCCACTGACAAGCAGCGGGCCGGCTTCGACTATTTCCATGTCAAGGCAGACGCGGCCGGCATTCTGGCTTCCGTGCAGCGGCTGGCGGAAGCGGTAGAGCGGCCGCCGGTTTTAGAGGCCGCGCTGGCGGAGGCGTGACGAAGCTGATGGGTGAGGAAGCCGACGGATGACGTAACGGACGGATGAGGAATGGGACAGCAACTGGCGACATTTTCGGTCGGATCGATGAACTTCGGGGTGGATGTGCTCGAGGTGCAGGAAGTGCTGCGCGAGCAGGCGATGACACACATTCCCACTTCGCCCCAGGTGGTCCGGGGATTGATCAACCTGCGCGGACAGATCGTCACGGCGATCGATATGCGGATGCGGCTGCAATTGCCGCCGCTCGAGTCCGGGCCGCCGCCGATGAACATGATTATCCGGACCGAGGATGGCGCGGCCAGTCTTCTGGTCGATGAGATAGGCGATGTGATCGAAGTATCCGACAGCAGTTATGAAGAATGCCCGGAAAACCTGGCGACGTCGGTGCGCGAGATCGTGGTGGGAGTTCACAAAATGAAAGATAGTTTGCTGCTTCTGCTGGATACCGCGCGGGCGCTGGATGTTTCGAGCTAAGGGCGCGCGAGCGCTGGATGTTTTCCAGCTAGGGGCGCGCGAGCGCTCGACGTTTTCCAGCTAAGGGCGCGCGAGCGCTCGACGTTTTCCAGCTAGGAGAAGAACTGAAATTATGGCGAAGAGACAGAATGGCAACGGGCACGTCGCGGAGCCCGCCTCGGCCGGGGCAACGGCGAAGACGAACGAATCGGCGGCGTCGGCAAAGCGTCCAAGGCGGGGCGCGGCGGTAGCCGATTGGCCGACGCAATCCGGCCGCCGGCCGGTTCACGTGGGGGAAGGCGCCGCGGCCGCCGCGGTGCCGGTAAACTGGCCGTCCACCGGCGCCGCCGACAGCCTGGTCCGCCGGCATGGGCTTGACGAGAATGGTCTCGCGGTGCGGCGCGCGTTTGTCCGGCTCGGAGAAGAGGACCGCGCGCTGTTGTTAGAGCTGCACGGCTGGGCGCAGGAAGTTGCGCCGGAAATTGCTCGCGAATTTTACGATTGGCAGTTTAGTTTTCCGGCGACGCGCCAGTTCTTTGAGCACATCGCCAACGGGAAAGGCATGCCGCTGGGGGCGCTGCGGTCTCTTTTGGAGGCGGCCCAGGCCGGCTACCTGACGGAAGTGTTCGCCGGGGCCGCGGTGAACTGGGATCTGCGTTACTTCGAGAAACGTCTGCAGATTGCCGCGACCCACGATCGCATCGATTTGCCATTCAAGTGGTACGTCGGATCGTATCCGGAATACAACCTGGTGATCGCGCGCTACCTGCGCCGGGATTTCGCGGACGAGGAACAGGTGCGCAAAATCGAGACGGCGGTAGGCCGGGTGTTCAACTTGGACTTACAGGCCATCGGCGACGCGTTCATCCTAAACACGGTGGAGGGGATGCTCGAGTCGGCCGGAATTCGTATCGAGGATGTTTGTTCGAGCGGCGAGCGTAGCGAGCAAATCGGTAAACTCCAGCGGGCACTGCACGCGCAACTGGCCTCGTTTACCGCCGGCATCCAAGAGATTTCCGGGCAGCACGAAAAGGGTGAAATCGACGCGCGCATGGAGCCGGAGAAGTTTCTTGGCGCGTTTAAAACCATGGCGCAAGGCGTAGACGACATGGTTTCCGGCCACGTTGCGGTGCAAAGAAGGGCGATGGTTTGTTTAGCGGAATTCGCCAAAGGAAACTTCGAAGCTTCGATGGATAGGCTGCCGGGTAAGCGGGCGTTTATCAACGACACCATCGAATCGGTGCGCGCCAATCTCAACGGGTTTATTGCCGAGATGACAAGTATGGCCGAGGAGCACGACAAAGGCGATATCGATGTGGTGATCCCGGTGGAAAAGTTCCACGGAGCGTACCGGGTGATGGCGCAGGGTGTCAACAATATGGTGGGCAGCCACATTGCGGCGAAGAAGAAGGCCCTGGCGTGCGTGGCGGAGTTCGGAAAAGGCAATTTCGAAGCGCCGCTGGAGCGCTTCCCGGGCCAACGAGCCTTCATCAACGACATCATCGAACAAGTACGGACCAATCTGAAGAACCTGATCGGCGATCTGCACCTGTTGAGCGCGGCGGCGGTGGACGGCAAGCTCACCACCCGAGCCGACGGTTCGCGTCACCAGGGAGACTTCCGCAAAATCGTCGAAGGAATCAACGCGACCCTGAATGCCGTGATCGAGCCGATCAACGAAGCGGGCGCCGTGCTGTCGAAAATTGCCGACCAGGACTTAACCGCGGCGGTGACGGGCGACTATCGCGGAGACCACGCGGCGATCAAGAACAACATCAACCGCATGACGGCCGATCTGAGGGAAAGCCTGCGGCAAGTGAAGCAGAGCGCCGCTTCGCTATCTTCCTCGGCCGGAGAACTGATCGGCGTCAGCCAGCAAATGGCCGGCAACGCGGAAGAAACGGCTACCCAGGCCAACGTCGTTTCGGCGGCCAGCGAACAGGTAACGCAAAACATCAACACCGTTTCCTCGGCGACGGAGCAGATGCAGACTTCGATTCGTGAGATCGCCAAAAACTCGAACGAAGCCGCGCGCGTGGCCAAGCATGCCGTGGATGTAGCTCAGAGCACCAACCGGACCATTACCAAGCTGGGGGCTTCCAGCGCGGAGATCGGCAATGTCATCAAGGTCATCACCTCGATTGCGCAGCAAACCAATTTGCTGGCTCTCAACGCCACCATTGAAGCGGCGCGGGCTGGCGAAGCGGGCAAAGGTTTTGCGGTGGTAGCGAACGAAGTGAAGGAGCTCGCCAAGCAGACCGCCAAGGCGACCGAAGAGATCAGCAAGAAAATCGAGGCCATTCAAGGAGACACGGGCGGCGCCGTCAAGGCGATTGATGAAATTGGCGCGATCATCAACCAGATCAACGACATTACCAACAGCATCGCCTCGGCGGTGGAAGAGCAAACCGTAACCACCAATGAGATCAGCCGGAGTGTCGGGGAAGCGGCCTCCGGGAGCGCGGAGATTTCCAAAAATATCTCGGGCGTGGCCATGGCGGCCCAGGGAACCACCCGGGGCGCGGTCGATTCCCAACAGTCGGCGGAGGCGCTGAACCAGATGGCGGAACAACTACAAGCCGTGGTGGGACGATTCAAGGTTTAGCGGGAGCTGAAAAAGGTCACAGGCTAAAGCCTGTGTCACTTTCGTTTGGAGGAGGTCATCGAAGTGCGTCGCGCTCTCATCGTGGACGATGCCAGAGCAGTCCGCAGAATCATATCCGGCATTCTGCGGAAGCTCAACTATGAAGTGCTGGAGGCGGAGAACGGCCGCGCGGCTCTCGACCTTCTCGCCAGCTTGGACTTCGTGCCCGACTTGGCTTTGCTGGACTGGAACATGCCGGAAATGGACGGCCTGGAAGCCTTGCGGCACATCCGGGCCGAGCCGCGCTGGGCCCGGATGGTGATCTTGATGGTCACCACCGAGACGGAGGTCGAACGGATCTGCCAGGCGCTCGAAGCGGGCGCCAACGAATACATTATGAAGCCGTTTACACCCGAGATTCTGGTCGAAAGGATCGCCATGGCGGGCGCCGTGGTGTGAAGGATAAGCTGTGCGGCAGGCGCCCAGAAGACTCGGACCGGGAGAGCGCATTCGCGTCATGGTGGTGGATGATTCGGTGGTAATCCGCCGTCTGGTCACGCACGCGCTCGAGCAGGAACCGCGCATCGAGGTGGTGGGGGCGGCTTCCAACGGCAAGCTGGGACTGGAGCGAGTCCCGCAGTGGAATCCGGACTTGATCACGCTGGACCTGGAGATGCCGGAAATGGACGGCCTCGCCATGCTGCGCGAGTTACAGCCACGCTTTCCGCGGATTCGGGTGGTGATGTTCAGCAGCCTCACGGAGCGCGGAGCGGCCAGCACGCTGGAGGCGCTGGCGGCCGGGGCGGCCGACTACGTGGCGAAAATTGCCGGTGGAGGATCGTTCGAGCAATCGATGGCGCGGCTGGGCAGTGAACTGATCCCCAAGATCCTACAGTTTTTTCCGCCGCCCGCGCCGGCTCCGGCCGCTCCTGTACCGAAAATGCAAGCGCGCGGTTTGGAAATGCAAGCGCGCGGTTTGGCCACGATTCCTCGAGTGCTGACCATTGGAGTGTCTACCGGGGGTCCCAGCGCCTTGGCGGAGTTTCTGCCCAACTTCCCCGCGGCGTTCCCGCTTCCCGTTCTCATAGTCCAGCACATGCCGCCCATGTTCACCCGTTCGCTGGCGGAACGCCTGAACGCGTGTTGTCCGTTAGCGGTCGTCGAGGCTCGCGCCGGGATGCCGGTGACGCCGGGGAGGGTGTTGATCGCACCAGGCGACTACCACATGCGAGTGACCGGCAAGCTGGGAGACATGCGGATTGCGTTGGACCAGGAACCGCCGGTGAATTCGTGCCGGCCGTCGGTGGATGTACTCTGGCAGTCGGTTTCGGAGACGTACGGCGGCGCGGTGCTGGCGGTGATTCTTACCGGCATGGGCCAGGATGGGGCGAATGGGGCGGCCGCGTTGAGCGCGCGAGGCGCGCGCATTTTCGCCCAGGACGAAGCCAGCAGCGTGGTTTGGGGCATGCCGGGCGCGGTGGTGCGCGCCGGCCTCGCGGACCGGGTCGCCGCTTTGGCGGAACTGCCGGGAGAAATCCTGTCTTTCATTCAAACCCTGTCTTTGGTTCCAACCGGTGTTGGCGACGTTAGGGTAAGGGGGGCCGGATGAGTCAAGCCCTGGCGGTTGAGAATCTGAAGTTTCTACAAGAACGGGTATACGCTCATTCCGGGATTGTTATCGATGAGAGTAAGGGCTATCTGATCGATGCCCGCCTGACGCCCATTGTCCGCCGCCTGCGGCTGGAGTCCATTAACGATTTGTGCGAGTTGCTGCGGGCGACGGCCCGTTCTCCCCTCGAGACCCAGGTCGTTGAAGCGATGACGACCAATGAAACGTACTTCTTCCGCGAAATCGAGCAGTATACGGCGATTCGGGAGAAACTCGTTCCCGAATTGCAGGTTTCGCGGCAGGCCAGCCGCCAGATGCGTTTCCTGTCCGCAGCCTGCTCAACGGGCCAGGAAGCGTATTCGCTGATCATGCTGCTGCTCGACATGGGTCTGGGAAACACGAAGTGGAACCTCTCTGTGCTGGGGACGGATATCAGCAATCCGGTGCTCGATCGCGCGCGCGCCGGACGCTATCAGCAGATCGAAGTCAGCCGCGGTTTGCCGTCGCCGGCGCTGGTGCGGTATTTTCGCCACGTGGGCGCGGATTGGGAGATCAAAGAAGACGTGCGCGGACGCGCGGAATTCAAACTGCTGGATTTGCGGGATGTTACCAGCCGGGTGGGTCCGTTTGACGCCATCTTTTGCCGCAATGTTCTGATCTACTTCGATGCAGCTACCCGGAAGAAGATCCTGGCGCGGCTGCATTCCTGCCTGGCGCCGGGAGGCTGGCTGATTCTGGGCGGCGCCGAGAACTGCCGCGGCACTGAGGATTTGTTCCGGCGCCAGAATGTCGGTAAGGCTAGCGTGTTCGTCTCCGGCGGCTAGATCCTAGCAGCTAGATGTTAGCGAGACTGATTACATCTTCCGGAGAACACTGTTCTTCCGCGCCGCCGCCCAGAGAAAGTATCTGCACGTGCTGCCCTTCACTGAGGTCCTGAAGGCGCACCTGGCGTCCGTTGCGGAACTGCACGGCATCGCGATAAGTATGCGCGTTGGCGCTCAACTCCAGAAAAACCGCGGTTTCCTCCAGCGTCAGCCCAAACGCGCGCTGCAATCCGGCCGGAACGTCTCGTAGCAGGAGGCGCGCGCCGGGAGGAACACAAACCGCGCATACCGCGGCGAAGGGGCGGCGAGGGAGGAGGAATTGTTTGAGGCCGGCCCAAATTCCGGGTTTGGAATCCGGAAGATCCGGCTTGGCATTACGTACGTCGTGGGCGGAGGCCAGCCCGATTGCTCCGGAGGGGAATCTGTACACGACCAGTTCCTCTCGCTCTTGAGCGAGTCTGTTAGGGAATTCATACAGAGAGTAGTCGCACATGCGTCTTTGACGCTCGTGAACGCGCAAAGATTTCAGGTTCCTACGCCCAAAGTAGCTCTTTTCGCGTTTTGAAACAGCGATGTTAGGGGAACGTCTATCGATTGAAACCGGCCGGCGGTTGAAGCAGGCACGGGAAAGTCTGGTTGGTCTTTATGGCGGTAGCTCTTGAAGGAGGATCTGATGAATGGAAATGTTTGGAAACTCTTGATGTTCACCGCGGCGGCGGTGGCGGTGGTTAGTCTCTTGCCCGACATCAAACGCTATATTCGTATGTCTACTATTTGAAGGCGCTGGGCGGCTTACTTACGAACCGCATTTTGGCCATTCCGCACGCCCGGGCGAAAGGAGAGCGGCGGCGCGGACACCTTCCTTGGCGGTGCGGACCCGCCCAGGTTCAGCATCGAAACGACCGGCGGTTCTTCTTCTCCACCGGCTCCGGGCAGCACTCGGCGTCCGCCGTGACCGCGGCTGCTCGCCGGGCGGCCGCCCGTTCAAGTGGTCTAGCATCGAAGTCGGTTCCAGTTATACAGTGGGATTGTGACGAAAACTTCGGTACAGTATGCCGGCGACGATTTCTTTATCGGCGTAAGCCCGGGAGGCCACGCTCATGTCTTCGAAACAAACTCGGAGCGCAAGAGCGCTCCCACGCCGGTCGAAATGGTGCTCTCAGCGCTGGGGGCATGCACGGCGTCCGACGTAGTTAGTATCTTGAAAAAGAAAAGGCAGGCCGTCACCGGCTATCGGGTGGAGGTGAGTGGAGAGCGCCGGGACGAGTTTCCGCGCAGCTTCAAGGTCATTCATCTCCATCACGTCATCCGCGGGCGCAACCTATCGGAACCCGCCGTGATGCAGGCGATCGAGCTATCGGACACAAAATATTGCGGTGTCGCCGCGAGCCTGCGGCCAACGGCCGAGATTTCGAGCAGTTTCGAAATCATTGAGGACCCGGACGACACCGGCCGTTGAACAAGGTCGATAAACCGTCCTCTTAGGTGCCCCACGCGGCATTTCCGGCTCTCAGCTTGGTTTTTGATCGCATCGCGCTTTATCTCCTTTCCCTGATTTTTAATTCTGGTTGGTAGTCGCGCGTCCGGCTCGCCATGCTGTTCTTAGCCGCCCCAGAGAGCGTTGCCGGCCTTTACGTTGGTCTTGGTTTTCATCTCGCGTCTCCTTTCGCTGCAATTGGTTCTTAACTGCCCCAGGCAGCGCTGCCGGCCTTGAGATTCGTTTTGGTTTTCATGATTGGTCCCCTTTCACTGAACACCTTCGTAAATCCAAGGCGAAACGGCTAACAAAAAAATGCTGGAATACGCTTTTTGTTTGCCGGAAAAAAGGCCCGCGGATCGCGCGACGATTGCACCGATTGGGCCGGAATCTGAGCCGAGGAACATCAAGCACGTCGCCGTCGCCGCGGTGATGGAAGGCCCACCTCTTTCGGCCAAAACGGCGGTCGAGATTTTCTGGAGGTTAAATGACTTGGCGAAGATCGATGGGTGCACAGTTGGATTGATCGATGTTCGATATTTCGGAGGGAGGGAAGGGAGGAAATCGCCAGGCTCACGTACCCAGGCTCACGCGCAATGTTGCATGGTGAAGCGCACCTGCGCCGCCAATGCTCGAAGCGGATTGAAGACAACTCGAGTTTGGGTCGTCGAGAGGCGGAAGCGAGTTGAATACCCACCGCCGGTTAACAACCGGCCCCCACATTGCGCTATCGGCTCTCAGCTTGGTTTTCGATCTTCTCAATAACAACGGACTAACGCGAACGGGTGCGGATGGTCTGCTTGTTCGCCTGGGCTGGGAGTGTGTGTTAGTTGCCCCAGGCAGCGTGTTTAGGTGCCCCAGGCAGCATTGCCGGCCTTCAGATTCGTTTTGGCTTTCATGATTCATCTCCTTTCATTGAACACCTTCGTAAATACCGGTCGAAACGGCTAACGGAAAAACGCCAGAATGCGCTTGCGAATCGAGGAAACCGGTCAATCACATGACCGCGGGCGACGGTGCAGGACCTCCATCGGTCTCGACAGCGTCCCGGACAGACGACTGTTTCCTAGCTGCAGCCTGGTTTTTGATCTCATCGCCATATCTCCTTTCCCGATTCTTCACTCTGATAACGGCGAGCCGCGGGGACTACAAACGACCCGCGGCCCGATTGATTTGTGGAATGATGGCTGGCACTCAGTCCTTAGCTGCCCCAGAGAGCGTTGCCGGCCTTTACCTTGGTTTTGGTCCGCATAGTATTTCTCCTCGTCCTAGTTAGCTGCCCCACAGGGCCTCATCGGCCCTTACCTCACCGCCGTCAACCCTTAGGTGCCCCAGATGGCAGTGCCGGCTTTGAGATTCGTTTTGGTTTTCATGATCCTTCTCCCTTCGCTCCAGTCGATCTTTAGCTTCCCCAGACGGCAGTGCCGGCTCTGAGATTCGTTTTGGTTTTCATGATTCTTCTCCCTTCGCTCCAGTCAGTCTTTAGCTGCCCCAGACGGCGCTGCCGGCCTTGAGATTCGTTTTGGTTTTCATGATGCGTCCCCTTTCACTGAACACCTTCGTAAATTCCTGGCGAAACGGCTAACCGAAAAAATGCCAGAATACATTTTGATGGAAGAAACCCCGCCGATCACGCGATTGCTCGCCGATTGGAGCCACGGCAATCCGGCCGCTCTGGAAGAACTCACGCCGCATGTCTATCGGGAACTGCATTCGCTCGCCAGGAATTATCTGAGACGCGGGCGCCCCAACCAAACTCTTCAGCCCACCGCGCTCATCAACGAAGCCTGCCTTCGCTTGCTGGGACAAACCGAACCGGTCGCCTGGGAGAACCGGGCCCATTTTTTCGGCATCGCCGCCCGGCTGATGCGGATGGTTTTGGTCGACCAGTCTCGTGTCCGGCAAGCCGCCAAACGCGGCGGCGCCGCGGCCGCCGTAACACTGGAGGAATCGCGGATCTTGTCGCCCAACCGGAATCCCGACGTTCTCGAAATCAACGAAGCATTGGACGCCCTGGCGAAGATCGACGAGCGCAAAGCCAGGGTCATCGAGCTGCGCTATTTCGGAGGCATGGAGAGAGAGGAAATCGCTACCGCGCTAGCGCTCACTTTGGCCACCGTCAAGCGCGACCTGCGCCTGGGCGAAGCATGGCTGCGGAGATTTCTCAGTGGCCAGAGTCCTGGCGGCGAGGGTAGTCGCGGCGTGAGTGGCCGCGGTCAATGAGCGATACGGGCTGGAAGCGGGCGGAAGACCCTCGCTGGCAGCGGATTGAAGAGATTTTTCACGACGCGATCGAGCTGCCGGCGTCCCAGCGCGCCGCCTTTCTCTCCGCCGCCTGCGCCGGCGACGACCAGCTCCGCCGCGAAGTGGACACACTGCTGGCCCATGACGACTCAAGCGGCAACCTGGTGGAAGCAGCGGTGAACGAGGCCGTGGAACAACTGCCGGCCGAACCCGGAGCCGATTCCGGGCTTCGAAGCGATCAATTGATCGGCAAGCATATCGGAGTGTTCCACATCACCGAACTCATCGGCAAGGGTGGGATGGGCATGGTCTTCAAGGCGCGCGACACGCAACTCAACCGGACCGTCGCCATAAAAGCGTTGCCCCTGGACAGCCACAGCGGGCTTGAAGCCCGGCGCCGCTTCGTGCAGGAGGCCAAGGCAACCTCCGCGCTAAATCATCCCAACATTGTTACGGTGCACAGCATCATTCACGAAGGCGGCCAGGAAAGCGGCACCGACTTCATGGTGATGGAGTACGTCGCGGGCCAGACCCTCGACCAGGCAATCCCTGCCAAAGGACTTCCGGTGGAGCGCGCGCTGAAGTATGGGATCGAGATTGCCGATGCCCTGGCCGCGGCGCACGCCGCTGGGATTGTGCATCGCGACGTCAAGCCTTCTAACATCATGGTCACCGCCGAGGGCAGGATCAAGGTGCTGGACTTCGGGCTTGCCAAGCTTACCGAATCCTCGGCGGCCAACCCGGCGGAAACCAAGACCGGCCTGGTGTTTGGCACCGCGTCCTATATTTCGCCGGAACAGGCCCAGGGAAAGCGCGCCGATGCGCGCTCCGACATCTTTGCTTTCGGAGCCGTGCTCTACGAAATGGTCACGGGCCGGCGTGCGTTTGCGGGCGATGACGTGATCACGATTCTCGCAGCGGTGCTGCATGACAGCACGCCATCGATCCGGATGGCCGCCGCCGGCGCTCCGCCGGAACTCGAATGGATTATCTCCCGCTGTATGAAAAAGGATCCGGAGCGCCGCATCCAGCACATGGTCGAAGTAAAGCTCGCCTTGCGGGAGGTGCTGGAGAATCTCGGGTCGCTAACGGAATCGCCCGTCGCGGCCCGCTCGCGGCGGCGGATGTGGCTGCTAGCGCCTGCGTTGATCGGTTTGACCGCAGCCGCGCTGGTTTTTGCCGCCTGGCTGGGACCACGAATCTTCCAACGCCAGCCCATCACGTTTCAAAGGCTGACCTTTCAGCGAGGCGATGTGATAACGGCCCGGTTCGCACCGGGCGGTTCGGTGGTTTATGCCGCGGAATGGGACGGTGCTCCGCCGACTCTTTTTCTGGCTCAACCGGGGAGTAGAGAGGCGCGCGACTTGGGTCTTCCGCCGGCCAACATCCTGTCAGTGTCGCCACAATCGGAGATGGCCCTGCTGCTTGGCTCAGGAGAACCGAATACCGTCGGAACACTAGCCAGCGTTCCTTTGAGTGGCGGCGCGCCCCGCGACATTCTCGAGAACGTGGCCTTCGGAGACTGGCGCCCGGATGGGAAGGCACTCGCGGTAGTCCGTTCGGTCGAAGGACATCATCGGGTGGAATACCCCATCGGAAACGTTCTGTATCAAACCGAGTCGCTTCGTCCGCCCCTCTATTTGCGGGTATCGCCGCAAGGGGACGCAGTGGCTTTCTTCGACTATTCCGAGTTCGGCGACTACTCGCTCAACGTCATCCGGCCGCCGCACCCGCGGCAAGTGCTGTCCCGCGGCTGGCGGACGATTGCCGGCATTGCCTGGTCGCCGAGCGGCAAAGAGATCTGGTTTTCCGGAGGCCGGCCGAGCGACGCTCCCGCTTTATATTCGGTGGATCTTTCCGGCCGCGAACGCCTGCTGACCCAGATCCCCGGTTGGGGGTCGCTATACGATGTTGCGCGGGACGGCCAACTTCTGCTTGCCAATGTGGATTCACGGATCGGATTGCAATGCCTGTCCCCGAGCGCCAAAGACGAGCGCGACTTAGCCTGGCTCGATGCCTCCCAGGTGTTTGATATGTCCCAGGACGGCAACTGGATCCTGTTTGGTGAACTCTCGGCTGGAGAAGGCCGCAATCCGGCGCTTTACCTGCGGCGAACCACCGGCGGGCCAGCCGTCAAACTGGGTTATGGGGGCCGCGCCGCGCTATCGGGCGATGGCAAGCGTGTCGTCTGTATACGGCAGGACGGGAACAATTCGCAATTAATGGTCGTGCCAACCGGCGCGGGCGAGTCCTTGATCTTGCCGACTCCCGGCATCCGGCCTGAATCTGTCGAATGGTTCCCCGATGGAAAGCGCCTTCTCTTTACCGGCTTTGAAGCCGACCGCTTGCCACGAACCTACATTTTGGACTTGGCCGGAGGCAAGGCCAGGCTGGTGACCTCAGCCGCCGTCAGAGCGTCGAGCATTTCTCCCGACGGCCGGACGACGGTCACGATCAAACTAGGTAGACTGGTTCTGCATTCGCTCGATAGCGGGGCCGAGACGCCGTCCGGAGTGGTAGAACCCGGCGATTCGGTGATCCGCTGGAGCGGCGACGGACGGTATCTTTTTGTCCAGCACGACGACAACGACCGCCGCGGCATAGCCATCCGGCGCGTGGAAGCTCACGGCGGCCAGGAGGAAACCTGGCGCAAATTGAAACCTCTGGATGCCACGGCGATATTTTTGAGCAAAGTCCGGCTCTCCGCCGACGGCCAGGCGTACGCGGTCTCATTTCAGCGGGATCTGGCTACGCTTTACATCGTCAGGGGCGTGAAGTAGCAAGCGGCACAACAAACTGTTTTTTTTTGAGAGTTTTGGTCTGGAACCGGCACTGAGTTTTGAACTACAGGCTGCTATAGCTTCCTATGACAAAACCAAAGCCAAAACAACTATCCCCTCGCCGGCTCCAAGTTTCCGCGGAGCTCATCGAACGTCGCATCTACATACTGCGTGGCAGTAAGGTAATGCTCGATTCCGATTTGGCCGCGCTCTACCAGGTGCTCACTAAGAACCTCAATCTCGCGGTGCGCCGCAATGTTGACCGTTTCCCCGGAGACTTCATGTTTCAACTGACTGCCGAGGAGACAGAAAGTTTGAGGTTGCAAACTGCAACCTCAAACGCAAAGCGCGGAGGCCGCCGTTATTTGCCGTTTGCCTTTACCGAGCAGGGTGTGGCGATGCTGGCCAGCGTGCTCAGCAGCAAGCGGGCCATCGAGGTAAACATCGCCATCATGCGGGCCTTCGTCAAACTCCGGGAGATATTCGCCACCCACAAAGACGTTGCGCGGAAGCTCGAAGAAATCGAGCGCACCCAGAAAGAGCACGGCGCGCACATCAACTCAATTTGTATGGCCATTCAAGAGCTGATTAAACTGCCGGACAAGCCAAAGCGCCGGATCGGCTTTAGGGCCGAGGAGAAGGCGAGTAATACCCGGGTTGTGGAATTGCCTCCGCGGAGAGTGCCGTCGCTCCGCTGAGGTGCGCCGGCACATCGCAGGCCACTGACTAATGTAGAGCAACTTGAGAAGCTCAATCGCGGCGAGGAAAATCTCTGCCGCTACTCTCGTCGCTGCACCGGTAAGCGCGCCCCTAAGCACCGTCCGGAGTGTCTAAAAGTCGTCCGCCGGACGATGCTGGTTGAATCGAGATACCGGATAGAAGACGATTGCCGGGAATATCGAGAATATTCACAGATTGGCTTGAGTGGCATTCCGCGCTCTGCGACACGCCAGGCCGCTTCCCGCGCCTGATAAGATCGAGTTTCGACGGATGAAAGCGGGAAACGGGGACGAACACGATTTTACCGAACTGCGGGATTTGCTTTTCCCGGAGCGGGCGCAGTTAGACGAGATTAACGAGCACATACGCAATCTGTCTGTGCGGGCAGGCGATGTGAGCGAAGTCCTGCCGGACGCGATCGTCCGGCGGGCCGGCCAAGACGCTTCGCTGCGCACTGCGCTCGCGCCCACGCTGGTTGAGGCGCTGCGGGCCTCCGTCCGCAAAGATCCTTCCTTGCTGGCCGATGCGCTGTTTCCCATGATTGGGGCCGCGGTGCGGCGCGCGGTTGCAGCCGCGCTGGCCGATATGACCGATTCGCTGAACAAGATCGTCGAGTCCAGTCTATCCTTTCGCGGCGTCCAGTGGCGTTTTGAGGCCCTACGCACGGGCAAGCCGTTCGCCGAGGTCGCTTTGACGCGCAGCTTGTTGTATCGCGTGGAGCAGGTATTCTTGATTCACGGCGCCAGCGGATTGCTGTTGCAGCATGCCATGTCTCCAGCGGCGGTGGTGAAGGATCCCGACATGGTCTCGGGCATGCTGACGGCGATTCAGGATTTTGTACACGATTCCTTTGGTGCGGCGGAGAATTCGCTTGATACTCTGCGCGTGGGGGAGTTTTCGGTTTGGGTGCAACACGGACCGCGCGCCCTTTTGGCCGGAGTGGTTCGTGGCACGGCGCCACCGGGGTTGAACAACGTTTTCGCAACCGCTAACGAAGCCCTTCATCGGGAGTATGGATTGGAGTTGGCTTCCTTCGATGGCGATGCGGCCCCGTTTGCGGGAACGAAGCAGATTCTCGACCGTTGCCTGCTCGGTCAGGCCCCGGCTGAACGGCGCAGATCGTACGCTTGGCTCTACTTGGCTGGGGCGTTGGCGCTGTTGCTGATAGGCATATGGGCGGCGTGGGCCGTGCGGGACGGCCGGGACCGGCGGCACTGGAACGACTACTTGTCCGCCGTAGAGAAGGAACCCGGAATTAAGGTCACCAAAGAAGAGCGTCAGGGCGGCAAGTACCTGGTTTCCGGTTTGCGGGACCCGCTGTCGCGCGACCCGGCGCAATTGCTGGCGGACTATCACATCCCGCCCGGCCGGGTGAAGTTTCAATGGGAGAGCTATTTGTCGCTCGCGCCTGCTTTCGCGGACGAGCGCGAATTCAGCCGGTTGAAAGACTCCGTGGATCACCATGTGGTGCTTTTCCCGGAAGGCCAATCCGCCATCACTCCGTTGCAGGCGGTCTCGGTAGTGACGGTCGCGCAGCAGATCCGGCGCATTCTCGAAATGCCTGGTAAGCGGGTTACCGTGGAACTGGCCGGTCATGCCGATATGGTGGGAACGGCGCCCAACAATGCGCGCCTGGCCGAAGAGCGGGCCGTTGCGGTGAAGGCGGCACTGGTGGATTACGGCCTCGATCCGTCCAAATTGACGACCCGCAGTTCGGTGATTTTGACTAGCCAATCCATGACCAGCCGGTCCGTCACTTTTGAGGTGCTGCTGAGCGGGCAATGAGCACCCGGCTCATAGTCATTGTATAGATGCGTATGCTCCAGAAAAAAATTTGCATGCTCGGGGCTTATGCGGTAGGCAAAACCAGCCTGGTGCGGCGCTTCGTGGAGAGCATATTCGACGAGAAGTACCATACTACGCTGGGCGTCAAAATCGACAAATGCGAGATGGAAATCGACGACACCCATCTGACTCTGGTGCTGTGGGATCTGGCGGGCGATGACGAGATGGAACAAGTAAAGCTTACCCATTTGCGGGGCGCCTCCGGTTTCATTCTGGTGGTGGACGGCTGCCGCAAGTCAACGCTGGAGCGAGCGTTCGCGCTGCGAGAGCGAGTGGAGCAAGCGTTGGGGCCAATTCCCGCGGTGCTGGCTCTCAACAAGTCCGATCTCCGTCAGGAGTGGGAAGTGAGCCCGGCATCGGTGGAGGAAATGTTCGCCCACCACATGCCGGTATTCGTCACCAGCGCCAAGACGGGCGAGGCGGTGGAGGAGATGTTTCGAACTCTGGCAACCCGAATGCTCCGCAAGAGTCCAAGCTGATCACCCATGGACTCATTGCAGACGCTGGTGGCGCTGGACTTGGCGGTTGTGGAGAGCCATCCAAACGGTTGCTTTCAGTTCGCCGCGCTCCTGCCTAACTGGTGTGAACGCTTCGGGTTAGCCGCCGGAGCGAAGATGCGGCGCGGCCAGTTGGAAGAGTTGTTTCCCTTGTTGGCGAGCTTCCTGTATGAAGTGGACGAGTTCTGGCTGCAAGGGGCAACGGGCCGTCTTGATTCTGAGATTTGGGTGCAGCGCGACGCGACCGGCGAGGAGTGCTCGCTGCATGCCTGCGCCATGGACAGTGCCGGCAAACGGCTGTTATTGCTGGGAACTCCAGGAGCCGCCTACGACCGCCAACACCTGGTGCTACAGCGCATCCGGGACCGCAATCTCGCTTATGAGAAGTTGGAACGGGAATTTGCACGGGTGGAGGTGCGCAGCCGGGAAGCGCAGAAGCTTAACGAGCTAAAGAGCGATTTTCTCGCCAGCATGAGTCACGAACTGCGCACGCCGCTCAACTCGATTCTCGGGTTTTCCGATCTGCTGAGCCAGGGCCGGGCAGGGGCGCTGAATGCCCGTCAGGCGGAGTTCGTCGCGCACGTCAAAACGGCGGCCAATCATCTGCTGTCGCTGATCAACGACGTGCTCGATCTATCGAAGATTGAGGCCGGGCATGCGGATTTGCATCAGGAGCGCCTGGTGCTGCGGGAAGCGCTCCACGAAGTGATCGCCGAGTTGCAGGCTGCCGCGGTTCGCCGGGGAATTCTCCTGGAAGTGGCGCTGGGAGATTGCGGGGTTTTTGCCGACCGCGTGCGGCTAAAACAAATCGTTTACAACCTCGTGAGCAACGCTCTGAAATTCACGCCCAGAAACGGGCGCATCGCCATAACAGCGGCGGCCCGGAGCAGGGACGTATGCGTGACGGTGGCGGACACGGGCATCGGGATTGCGGAGAAGGATCAACAGGCGGTCTTCGAAAAATACTACCAGGCGGGGTCGCCCACGCCCATCCAGCAGGGCGCCGGGCTGGGATTGGCGATTGCCAAACGGCTGGTGGAATTGCAAGGAGGGAAAATCTGGGTGGAGAGCGCGCCCGGAGAGGGGAGCCGGTTTAGCTTCACGATCTGCGCCGCTGGGAAAGACGATTCTTTCCGCGATCCGAAAGAAGAAGGGCATACGCACGTTTCGGGGCAGTCTCACCGCATTGCCCTGATTGAAGACGACGCGGCGAGCCGGTTATTTATGGAGGCGATGCTGACTCCGCCGCATGTTCTGTGCAGTTACGAATCCGGCTCAGAAGCGTTGCAAGATTTGCCGGGCCGGGCGCCGGACGTGATTCTGTTGGATATGTCGCTGCCCGATATGAGCGGGCTGGAGGTGCTGAAGCGGCTTCGCGCGAATCGTGCGTTGCGCGAAACGCCGGTGATTGCGGTTTCGGCGCACGCCATGACGGGAATGAAAGAAGAGTTCCTGCGCGCAGGCGTGGACGCCTATTTCTCGAAGCCGCTCACCGATTGGGCGGAATTGCAGAGAACGATTGAACGCTTGTGCGAATGAAAATACGCGGATGAAAGTGTGCGGATGAAAGTGCCGCGGTTTAAATCTGGGCCGTTAATCGGCGCGTAGGGCTACCGCCGGATCGAGTTTCGTGGCGCGGCGCGCTGGAATATAACTCGCAAATAGAGCAACCAGCGTGAAGACGACGGCGCACACGAGAAACGTCCGCGGATCGCTAGGGTTCACCTGGTAGAGCAAGCTGCTCATCACGCGCGTCAAGGCCAGCGCGCCGGCCAAGCCGAGGGCGATGCCCGCGCCTGCCAGCGCCAAGCCGCGCGACATGACCAACCGCAGAATATCGCTGGTCTGGGCGCCGAGCGCCAGGCGAATGCCGAGTTCGGTTGTGCGTTGGGCCACCGAGTGCGAGATAACGCCATAAATACCGATCACGGCCAATAGAAACGCCGTGCCGGCGAATGCGGAAAGCAGCAGCATGGTAAAACGCGGCTGGGCGTTGAGCGTGCCTTCCAGCTCCTCCATCGTCTGAACGCCGGTTACGGGCTGATCCCGGTCGATGCGCGCGATGGCTTGGCGGACGGTCGGCGTGGGCTGATGCGGATCGCCTGTGGCGCGCACCGAGACGGTGAGAAAGCCGCTGGGAAGCTGGGCCAGGGGTACGTAGATCTCGGGTTGCACGGCCACCGAAAGACCCACGTTCTTGACGTCGCCAACCACCCCGACTACCTCATTGGGTTCGGTCCGCAGACCGATGTAAATCTTCTGGCCGACTGCATTCGTGTTGGGCCAGAAGCGGCGGGCAAGCTCCCGATTGACAGCGATCACTTTTGCGCTGTTCATATCATCATGCGCCGAGAATGCGTGGCCCTGCAGCAGCGGAATGCGCATCACGCGAAGGTAATCGGGACTGACTGCGTTCAAAGCGACGATGGGACGCTGGGACAGCGGCAGCGCCTGGTCACCGTCTTTCCTGCAAGGAGTGAAGCGATTGGGACTGAGCGGAATAGCGGTGGAGAGAGCAACGGCATCGATGTCGTGAACGGTGCTAATCTCCGCAAGCAGCCGGGCATTGAAGGCCAGGAGTTGCTCAGGTGTGCGGTATTTCGCCGGCGGCAGCGTGAGCGACATGGTAAGCACGTGCGAGAGGTCGCAACCAGGATCGGTGCTTTCCAACTGCTGAAAGCTGCGCAGCAGCAGGCCCGAGCCGATCAGCAGCACCAGCGCGAGCGCCACTTGCGCGACCACCAATATACTGCGTCCGGCAGCGCCCCGGCGATTGCCAGCCGTGCCCCGCGCTTCTTCGCGCAACGCCGCATTGACATCTGTGCGCGAAACCTGAAGGGCTGGAATCAGGCCGAAGAGCAGGCCGGTGACCACCGAAATAGCCAAGGTGAAAAACAGAACCCGGCCGTCGATTCGGATGTCACCGGAGCGAGGCAGGTTGGCCACGGCGAGGGTTGAAAGAGCGCTCGTGCCCCAGGCGGCCAGCGCCAGACCAGCGGCGCCGCTCAAGACCGAGAGCACCAGGCTTTCCGTCAGCAATTGACGAATGATGCTGCCGCGCCCCGCGCCCAGCGCCCTGCGGATAGCAATTTCCTTGCGGCGCCCGAGCGCGCGCGACAGCAGCAGGCTGGCGACATTGGCGCACGCAATTAACAAAACGAACCCAACCGCCCCCAACAGGACCAGCAGGGCGACCCGGACGTTGGCCACCAGGCGGTCCTGCAGCGGGACGGCATCCATGGTGCGCCTCGGATCCGCGTCCGGTTTTTGCGGGTTATCGCGCTGGTATTGGCGGTTGAGCACCCCCAGTTCGGCCTCCGCCTGCTCTCGCGTGACGCCGGGCCGCAAGCGCGCAATGGCGTTAAGATAACCCGCCCCGGCCGCGACCTGCTTCGGGGTGAGAAAGTTTACCTCAAACACGCGGGGAACCCAGACGTCCACTTTGGCGCCCAGAAACGGAAACTGGAAATCCGCGGGCAGAATGCCGACGATCTTGTAATCGCGCGCATCGAGCGTGATGTTTTTGCCTAGCGCGGCGGGCTGGCCCGCGAACCGGCGAATCCATAAAGAATGACTGATGAGAGCGACCGCAGCGCCGCCCGCCCGGTCTTCTTCGGGCAGGAAGGCGCGGCCCAGGCGCGGACGCACGCCGAGCAATCCGAAAAAGTCGTCCGAGACGCGAGCGGCCGGAACCTGCTCCGGTTCGCCGCCGGCGCCGCCAGTCAAGTTGAATGCTTCGGTACACACCGCCGACATACCGCTGAAGGAGTGATTGTGATCGCGCAACAGATTGAACTGGCCCCACGAAAAAGCCCGGGATTGAGTCCGATCGCTGATGAGCGTGGACGATATCACCAGCAGACGGTCCGGGTCCCTGTAACGAAGCGGGCGCAACAACACTCCGTTGGCCACGGTAAAGATGGCGGTGTTCGCTCCAATGCCAAGCGCTAAAGTAACCGCGGCCACGATGGTGAACCCCGGACTCTTCGCTAACATACGGAACGCGAAGCGCGCGTCTTGCCAGAGAGACATATTGTTCCTCGACGAATTAAAGATACATTGGTTAGCAGGTTGCAGAAAAGCCCAGGTGGCAGTGCCGGCAGGTTGTCAACCAGCCGCGGGTTGTTAACCAGGTTGTTAACCCGCGCTGCACAGGCTAAAGCCTGTGCCACGAAACGCCAGCGATTATTTGATAAAATCAGGCACATTCCCCTCCAGCCCCGAACGTTAATGAGGGGAAGAGCGAATTTCTCGATGCAAAGGATCGTCGCGGCACACCGCGCGAGGCGCCAAGCCGCAGCCGAAAATAACCAGGCTCATTATGCGCGAGTCAGTGGAAAGTTTCTGAAAAGCCTATGCCATTTAGCACAGATGAAAATATCCATCGCGCTCGATCAATTGCACCTCGACCCCGAATAGAGCCGAGAGCCGTTCGGCGGTGAGTAGTTCCGCCTTGGGGCCGTCGGCCAAAATGCGGCCGTTGTTGAGAAAGATCACGCGCTCGATCTCGGGAATCACGTCCGGCAGGTGGTGCGTCACCAGGACGATGCCGATGCCGCGTTGCGCCAGAGTGCGAATGGTTTGGCGCAGTTCCTGCATCGCGCATAAATCGAGGCTGTTGGCGGGCTCATCCAACAGCAACGCGAGCGGCGAATGCACCAGCGCCCGGCCGATGACCACGCGGCGCGCCTCCCCCGAGGAAAGCTCCGCCACCGAGCGGCCGCTCAGATGTCCGATCTTGAGCAATTCAATGACTTCGGCCGCCTTTTCTTGCATGGCCGCCGTCACCTGGTGATACGGCTGCAGACCGACACTGCTGAAGAAGCCGGAGAGGACGGCCTCTTCGACAGAAATATCCCGCGTACACGTGATCGCCAGATCGTTGGAAACGATACCGAGCAGCGAGCGCAATTCGAACACATTCCAGCGGTCGCGCCCCAGGATGCGAACATGGCTGTCTTCGCGCACCAGTGGGTAGCATTCCCGCGTGATGGTTTTGATGAGGGTAGACTTGCCTGAACCGTTCGGCCCCAGGATGGCGACGTGCTCACCCGGCGCGATCTTCAGATTGATATCATGCAGAACTGTCTTGAGGCCCCGTGCTACGGAAACGCACGCGAACTCCAGCAGGCTCTCGCTCAACCTTGACGTTAGCATGCGGGAACGGGATTACGGGCGCTTTACGGAGGGGCGGCGTGGGGCGATCTTTTTGCAGTTCTTTCAGAAGTTTCATGGTGCGGTCGATCTGCTTGAGGATTCTACGGCGATGGCGACCTAGGCCGTCCGGATTAGCGAGGTCATTATCCGCATATTGGACGCCGGCCCCTGGCTCCCAGGTACGAAGGCGGCGCAAACGCCACAGATCAACGGCGATGTGGATGACCAGGTGGCGTTCAATAATGCCTACGGGTTTGTGGTCGTCGAGGAGGCTGGCGTAAAGCTTTTTGAATTCCTCGTGGCTTTCGGACTTTAACAGAACGCCGTGCAGGAATCCTTTCGGCGTCGTGATGATATCGACACTGTCCATGGGATGTTTTCCAGTCCTTTATAAAAGTAAAAGCCGCCCGATTGACTCCGGGCGGCCGCTCTCAAAATCCAACTAATTTCAGTATACCGGACGCGATGCAAGTGTTCTTGGCTAAGTATTTGAATAAATTGATGAAATCGCTTGTGACCGGTTTTCGAGCTAAGAGCTGGAACGGAGAAACTGCTGGATTTGCTTCACCGCATAGTCGACCTTCAGATCGAAAATTCGCTTGCCCAGGTCAGGCGTGGACCGGCGCGCGTCGCCGCTGATTCCTTGCGCCTGGTTCGGGCCGGCGGTAGCGATTAGCGGCTTGCGCACCCAGCCCTTATCGCCGCCGAGATAAAGCATTTCAGAAGTATCCATCAGTCCGGCATGACCGCCGGCGCCTTTGGGATAGCCGTTGGCTTCCAGCCATTTGATGTAATCGCCTTGCGCTTTTTCGTACATATCTCCACAGAAGAAAACACGGATCTTGCGCGGCGCATACTTGGCGTCCAGCTTTCTAGCGACGGCGGCTAATTCTTTTTGGCCTCCGCCGTGGTCGCCCATGAGAAAGACATGTTTGAATCCGTTTTCGATGAGCTGCTCGGCCACCTGCTCGTTGAGCGCCGCGAATAATGGACCAGTCAGGCCGATGGTGCCGGGCAGAGCCGGGTTGGCTTGATTGACGGAGTACGGGATGATGGGAGCGACGATGGCGTTGCCAAGCTTGAGAGCAATGGCCCGCGCGGTCTCGCGCGCCATCAGGTTATGGCCACCGTTGACGCACTGCGGTCCGCGCTGCTCCGTGCCGCCGTTGTAGATAATGGCGTTGATCTTGCCCTCGTCGTGGATCGCGTGTTTGACTTCGGCCCAGGTCATCATTCCGAACTCGACGACCGGTTGAGCACAAACGCTCGCGGTCGCGAAAATCAATAGGAGGAGCGTGCGTTTCATAGACATGGATGATAGCAGGTACTCTTAGAATCCGGTTCATCGGTGTTCATCAGCGGCCAATATTGTTATTAGCCGCCGATAAAAGCTGATTAACGCCGATTGTGGGCGAAACCTTCCTCGACACTTCAGATCACGAACCCGCCGCTGACGTTCAGACTCTGACCGGTGATGAAGCGGGCGTCGGCCGAACACAGAAACGCCACCACATCGGCCACCTGATCCGGCGTCCCGATCTCGCCCAGTGGATGCCGCGCAACGGCGCGCTCGTAGGTAGCCGGATCGGCTAAGTGCGAAGCGGTCATGTCGGAAACGACATACCCGGGCGCAACGGCATTGACGAGGATCTTGCGCGGCGCCAGCTCCAGCGCCCAGTTGCGCGTGAGCGAATCGAGGGCGGCCTTGGTCGCGCCGTACAAACTACGTCCGCCGGCGATGCCGGTGCGCCCGGCAACGGACGAAATATTGACGATGCGCCCACCATCCTTGAGCAATGGCAAAGCGCATTGCGTGACCCAAAACGGCCCCTTCAAGTTGGTGTCTATCATCTCGTGGACTGACTCGGCGGTAGAGGATCCGAGCGGCGTGCCCTTCCAGATGCCGGCATTGTTGATCAGAAAATCAAGATGGATGCCCGCCAACTCCCGAAACATGGCCTCAATCTGATCGAACGAACGCAAATCCGCCTGGACGAGACGGACTTCGCCGCCGATGGCAGCCCGCACCTCTTCGGCCGCGGCACGATTGGCGTTATAGTGCAGAATGATTTTCGAGCCGCCCGCCGCCAGACGCAGACAAATCGCGCGTCCGATCCCGCGCGATCCTCCCGTGACCAGCGCCGTGGTGCCTTCGAGCGCCGGCAAGTGCTGCTAGACTTTCCCCGCGCGGGCGCTGCTGACAATGTGATCGGCCGCCCGGTACGCCAGCGCCTGGATGGTGCAGGTGGGCTGCTGGCGGCCCGAGGTCACAAAGCTGCTGCCGTCCACGACGAATAGATTGGGGACGTCATGCGCGCGATGATATTTGTCCACCACGGACTCAGCCGGGTTGTTTCCCATGCGGCATGTGCCCATCAAGTGGACTGACGAAGTAACGTCCCAGGCGCCGTGGGTCCAGGTCTTGCGCGCGCCGGCCGCTTCCAGGATTTCCAACTGCCGCGCGAGCAAAAACTTCGCATTTGCGACATCGTCGGGGTGGGATTGAAAGGTCACTCGCATGGCCGGCAGCCCCCAATCGTCCTTGACTGCCGGGTCGAGCGAAATACTGTTCTGTTCCCGCGGCAAGCAGGTAGCATGGCTCATGCTAGTCATGCTCCGCGAGAAATACTCGCTGAGATGTTTCTTGAATTCTCCTCCCCACTGAGGCATTTCCCGGGGAAAGCCACGCAGGGCGAAGGAAATCGGATTGAAGTTAAAGCGCGCATCCATTCCGCCGCCGCCGTAGAATCCGCGTTTGGGATCGGCATCGTAAAAATCGTGAACGATCCGCGTCGCTTCTACGCTCTTAAAATCGTTCAGCGGGTGCTCGAACATAGCTTCGGCGGTGGCGCCGGTATCGAACATCAGATATTTGCCCACCAGCCCGCTCGAGTTCGCCAAGCCCTGCGGGAATCGGTTAGACTTCGAGAGCAACAGCAGGCGGGGCGTCTCCGCGCCATTGGCGCACAGCACCACCGCCTTGGCTCTTTGGAAAACTTCTTTACGATCCCGGTCGATGTAAACCGCGCCGGTCACTCGCCCGGCATCGTCCGTTTGGATCTTCCGCACATATGAGTCCGCGCGGATCTCGCATTTGCCGGTGCTTACAGCCATCGGAATCACGGACGCAAGCGAACTGGATTTGGCGCCCATCTCGCAACCAAACCGGGCGCAAAAGCCGCAATGCACACACGCCGCCCGCCCTCGATACGGTTGCGACAGCACCGCCAACGGCGCCGGAAACGGGTGCAATCCCAATTTTTTCGCGCCGCGCTCAAACAGCACGCCGGAGGATTTTACCGGCATCGGCGGCAACGGATAAGGCTTCGAACGAAACGCGTCAAATGGGTTGGAGCCCGCCAGGCCCGAGATCCCGATATCGTACTCCGCCTTCGTGTAATAAGGCTCCAGGTCGGCATACGTGATCGGCCAGTCGGCAAAGCCCGTTCCTCCGATGGGACCCCAGCGGCTGCGCTCAATAAAATCGACTTCGTGAAATCGCCAATAGTTCGCGGCATAATGAACGCTGCCGCCGCCCACTTGGCGGCCATATCCCACGGAGCCTCGGACTTTGGCGTCCTCGTTCCCGGTCCTGCGAAAGGTGTTCGGCTGCAGGCGGTGATCGTTGATCAGCGGGCTGTGAAAGTTGAATTTGATCTCGTCGTGCGTGAAGTCCTTTTCACGCAGATAGGGACCTTGCTCCAGAACCACCACGGTAAAACCGGCCGTCGCTAGTTCCTTGGCCACAACGCCACCCGCCGCGCCGGACCCGATCACCACAAAATCGACGTCCTGCATCGTCAGCCTTTGACTTCCGCGTCGTAGTAGCCGAACGGAGGCTGATAAGCCATCTTGTGATCGAAGCCGATCAATTTCCAACCCACGCCGTCCCGATTTCCGCCGTAGCTAGGGTTACCGAGAAAGCCGGCCAGCGTGTGGAAGCGCAGCAATTGAAAAAAGTCCGATCGCTCGGTGGCCTGGAGCAGTTCAATTTGCTGCTGCGCCGTCAATGCCGCGATGCTCCGAGAGCCCGGAAAAAGGGCCTCGCGCTTAACCTGCATCTCGTGCATGCCTTGACGATAAGCCTCCTGTTTGTCCCGATCGAAGGTGGTCAACGCGCGATCGATGAAGTAAATCACCCCGGCTTCGCGTGCGCCGGGAGTTTCATCGGAAGGGATAATCTGCGCGGCCAGCGCCTCGATCTCGGCGGCCGATTTCGCGTTCAAATGACGGAATGCCGCCGGACCGGTCTTCTGCGCGGAGGCAATCTCCTGCCACGCCACCATGCTTGCCAGAAACCAGTCCCGCCGGGAGATTTCCATTGCCGCCTCCAGATACACAGTATATCGGTCCGGTGTTAGGGGGCCCTTGTTAGGCAGGCAGGAGCGCTCTCGCGTCTAAGCGCCGAGTGACCCACCGTTCTTGGGCGAGGAGTTGCATGCTGTGTCGTTTCGACGGCGATTCGCGCTTCACCGGTTTCGCAATACGATCTTGTATTGCCGCTTGGTCCCCTCCCTCACGGTCGGGGCTCAATCTGGTGCCGTTTAGCCCCGAACGTCACAGTGAGGGGACCGGCAATAGTTCGGCGTACCCGGCAATTAAAGAATCGCCGTCGCTCGCCGAAGAGAGCGTGCGAGGGCACCGTTTTGTGGGATGAAAAGGACAGCCGGCTCAGTCTGGCGCCCGCCGCCGCGGCCAAACTGCGGGAGGCGGAAGCCACGCTGCTCGAGTTGGCTCGCATCCCTTCCCCGCAAACGACAAACCCGAGTTCACACGCGCGTTCCGCGCTCACGGCGGATGAGCGCTACCGGGCTCTGATTGAACAGATTCCGGCCGTTGTTTTCTTCGCTCCGATGGAGGGCGGGCTCGGAGAAGCCTATGTCAGCCCGCAGATTGAAGCCATCCTGGGCTTTAGCCAAGAAGAATGGCTAGAGAGTCCCCTCTTGTGGTTCCGGCAGTTGCATCCCGGCGATAAGGACCGTTGGGGCGAGGAAGCGGTCCAGTTCTTTGGGAACGGCGACTCTCTCCAATCCACGTATCGGGTGTTGGCGCGTAATGGAAAAACCGTGTGGTTGCGGTGTGAAGCGAAGATGGTTCGGTACGCGGACGGGGAGCCATGGTTCATCCATGGCGTTGGCTTCGACATTACGGAGATCAAGAGCGCACAGGAGTCGCTGGAAAAGGCCCACGCGCAGTTGGAATCGCGAGTGGCGGAGCGGACCACGCAACTGGAATCCCTGAACGCGGAACTGGAACTGGCGATAACGGCGGCGGAATCGGCCAATCGCGCCAAGAGCAACTTTCTGGCCACCATGAGCCATGAGATTCGAACGCCCATGAACGGCGTGCTGGGAATGACGCAGGTCTTGCTCGAAACACCTCTGTCTCCCGAACAGCGCGATGCCGCCATGACGATCAAACAGTCGGCGGATTCCCTGCTGACCATCATCAACGACATTTTGGATTTCTCCAAGATCGAGTCCGGTCACTTGGAATTAGAGTCCGCAGTGTTCAATCTGTACGAGGTAGTGAGCGGAGTGATACGCCTGCTGGGGCCACGCGCGCGGAGCGCGGAATTGCGGCTGCTTACTTATCCATTTCTCGAGTGTTCGGTAGTAGGAGATCCTACGCGGCTGCGCCAAATCTTGATTAATCTGGTGAACAACGCGATCAAATTCACAGAGCGCGGCAGCATCACGATAGCGGTGGAGAAAGTGGACTTTGAGCAAGCCCCTGACAAGTTTCGTGACAAGTTTGCCCCCCAGTTTGCCCCGGAGGGCCCGGATGCTTCGCTTTGGCACGTCTCGGTGGAAGACACAGGAATTGGAATCCCGGCCGACAAACAAAGCGCGATTTTTGACGCCTTTACGCAGGCGGACGGCTCCATTTCACGGCGCTTCGGAGGAACTGGTTTGGGCTTGACCATCTCCGCGCGTCTGGTCGAGGCCATGGGTGGGCGCATCTGGCTGGAGTCCGAGCCTGGCGAGGGAACCACGTTCCATTTCACGGTGGCGTTGAAGCGGGCCGAAGAAGCAACCCGGCCGGGCAGCGCGCCCGGATTGCGGAACGTTGGCGATGCCGCCCTGGCGATGCGCCCGGCTAGCGGCCAGCGGCAGGCCAAAGGTGACGGGAACGGGCATCCGCCACAAACGGGAGCCGGCGCGCCGCTGCGGATTCTGCTGGTAGAAGACAATCTGGTCAACCAAAAAGTGGCCCGGGCGATACTCCAGAAACGCGGCCACCGGGTGACAACCGCGAGCGACGGGCACGAAGCCTTGAACGACGTTTCGCGGGAAACGTTCGATGTGGTCCTGATGGATGTGGAGATGCCGGTGATGAATGGGTGGGAGGCCACGGCTGCGATTCGCGCCCGGGAGCGGGAGTACGGAACTCATGTGCCGATTATCGCGATGACGGCTCATGCGCTGCAGGATGACATTGACCGCTGCCGAGCCGCGGGGATGGACGGCTACGTTTCCAAACCCTTCCAGGTCGAAACGCTGCTGAAAGAATTGAGCCGCGTGCAAAGAGAAGCCTGCAACGTCCCCGGCCGTCCGGCGCCCGCGAGATAAAGTTTGCCGTGGATGTTTGCCGCCGATGTTTTCTACGCCGATGTTTTCTAGGTGATCCGCCGTGAACACGCGCGCCTGAACTAAACTTGGACTTATGCGCATCGTGCTCCGTATCGTCGGCGCTGTGACGCTGCTCTATGTTGTCCTGGCGGGCGCGCTCGCCTGGGCGATGCGGCAACCTCCCAGCGTGTTTGGCGCCATTATGGCCAAAATGCCGCCCGTGGCTTTCATGATTTTGCCATTTGAGACCCTGTGGAGGAACGCCCGCGCCGGCGGCTTGCACCCCGGCGAACTCGCGCCCGATTTTGCCCTCAACCCGGCGGAGGGCGGTTCGCCGGTGCGCCTGTCCTCCTTGCGCGGCAAGGTTCCGGTAGTGCTCATCTTCGGCAGCTATACTTGACCGCCCTTTCGCCGGGAGGTTCCCGCGCTCAACAAAATTTACGACCAGTACAAAGACAAGGCGTCGTTTTTCGTGGTCTACATCCGCGAGGCGCATCCGAGCAATGCCTGGCAAATGGCTGTCAATGTCCGGGAAAACATCGTGTTCACGGATCCGGCAACCTTCAACGAGCGCTCCACGCGCGCGGAAAGCTGCGTGCGCAAACTCGGCATCCGGATTCCCGCGCTGGTGGATGATGTCGGGGACGGTGTCGAGGCAGCCTATACCGGTTGGCCCGACCGCCTTTATGTGATCGCGCGCGATGGACGTGTCGCCTACAAGAGCGCTCCCGGACCTTTTGGTTTTGAACCGAAAGCGATGGAAGAGGCCCTGCGCAAAACGGTCGCGGACGGCAATTGAACCTAAAGCGAGACAATTATTAACATGCCGACGCAACTCGAAATCTGTCCCTGTGCCGTGAAACATCGGCGGTTCGTTCGAAAGCTTGTGCTCAATGACGAGGCGTGGATTCCGGCAACCGATAAAGACTCGCGGCTTGCTTACTTTCGGACCTCGGGGTGGACCACGTTGAGGCCCGAAATCTTCGCGAGACCCCGGTGTAAGCGCATTTGAGGCGTGGTCACCGCAACTTAGGCCAGCGCCCGCTCCAGCCGTCGCGTGATTTCCGATTTTGGTTGCGCGCCCACGATACGATCCACTTCCCGCCCGGCCTGAAATACCAGCAGCATCGGAATACTGCGCACGTTGAAGCGTTGCGCGGTAGCGGGATTCTCATCAATATTGAGTTTGGCTACGCGAACACGGCCGGCCATCTCAGTCGCCAGTTGATCGATCACCGGCGCAATCATCTTGCACGGTCCACACCAAGCAGCCCACAAATCGACGAGGACGGGCAGCGGCGAGTTTTCCACTTCCGCGGTGAACGTCGCGTCCGTGACCGTAAGAGGCGCGCTCGACAGGGACAGAGGAGTATGGCAGCGCCCGCACACCGGCGCAAGTCCGCGTTCGACCTTCTCGCGCGGGACGCGATTTGTCGCGGCGCAGGACGCGCATTCAATCAGAAGCGTAGAAGAACTTGGGAGGGGCATGCGCCCAGGGTACACCGGACACGTTAACCTAGAAACAGAGTTATGAACGTGACACTCCAGATTCCTGACGATCTGGCCAGGCGGCTGATCGCCGCGGGCGGCGACTTGTCACGCCGGGCGCTGGAGGCGCTCGCGGCCGAGGAGTACAAGCACGACCGGCTTAGTAAACCCGAACTGCAGCGTCTCTTGGGAATTGAGACCAGCTTTCAGCTTGACGAGTTCCTCCGAGCCCATGACGTGTGGATCGAATACACAAGGGAAGACGCCGAACGTGAACGCAGGGGCCTCGAACGCCTTGGCTTTTGATGCGCATGGTCGTGGCTGACACCAGCCCCATTTTCTATCTCCTGTCTATCTGTCATATTGAACTCCTGCCGCAATTATTTGGAAAGGTGTTTGTGCCCGATGCTGTGCATGAGGAACTCTGGCATCCCGCGGCTCCGGCTATGGTTCGCGACTGGGTCGCCGGCCTTCCGGCATGGGCGGAGATAATACAGGTTGACGCGATTGACGATGATGCCACGCTAAAACCGTTGGGAGCCGGTGAACGGGCCGCCATTACACTCGCGCTGTCACTACATGCGGATCTCATTCTGATCGATGAGCGTAAAGGAACCGCTGTGGCGCTCGGAAAAGGGTTCAACGCCACCGGCACGCTGGGCATCCTTGGTCTGGCAGCCCGGCGAGGGTTGGTCGATCTTAAGGATTCCTTCGCTCGCCTGAAGCGTCCAATTTCCGCTACCGCCAGGAGGTAATGGATCAGTTGCTCAATCAACAGCACGGCTAAGCGTCGAGATTGCGCTCAACGCGACACTACATGCCGAACACCACACGTCAGTGGGTGCTATCATAACGACGGGAGGGATTTCTCCATGACGCAAACCGCCGCCGGCCTCACCACCTCGGAAGCGCCGTTCATTGAGGAAGCCCGTCAGCGCGGACAGCTCTATATCCACCAGCCGTACGAACTCTATTCGGAAGAAAATCATGAGGCGTGGCGGCGTCTTTATTCCCGCATGGTTCCGCGTTGGCTGCGTTTTGCCAATGTGCATTTCCTCAAGGGAATGGAATCGTTGTGCCTCGACCCGCGGCGGATTCCGCGTCTCGATGACGTCAACCGGTTCTTAAGCCCGCTTACCGGATTCAAGGCCAAGGCGGTTGCGGGCTACGTGCCCACCTTCGTGTTTTTCGATTGCCTGCGCAACCGCGAATTCCCCACCACCATCACCATCCGCCGGGCCGACCGGCTAGATTATCTGCCTGAGCCCGATATTTTCCACGACATCGCCGGTCATGTGCCCATGCATACCGACAAGCACTTCGCCGAGACGCTGGTTCGGTTTGGCGAGTGCGCGCATACTGCCGTCGAGGTGGTCTCCGGGATTCGCGACGAGCAGACACGCGTGCATGCACTCACCAGCATCATCCGCGCCATGGCGCGGTTCTTTTGGTTCACCATCGAATTCGGCTTGATGCGCGATGGCGATGGTCTCAAGGCTTACGGCAGCGGGTTGCTGAGTTCCTATGGCGAGATCGAGCACGCGTTAGAAGACCCGGAAGTGCAGCGCGCGCCGATTCAACTGGATTGGGCCATCAATCAATCCTTCGAGATCGATCATTATCAGCCGCTGCTGTTTATCGTCGACAACTTCGATCATCTGTTTCACCTGGTCGATGAGTTGGAACAGTGGCTGCGCGCGGGCAAACTGAACAACGTCGCCCCTGGCGAACCGGCGGTCAACGAAGCGGATTTAAGAAGCTTCCTAAGTAATAGCCTGGTGCAAGCATAATACTTGTGGGGCAGGTTATTTAACCTGCCGCGGGTTATTAACCCGCGCTTCACAGGCTAAAGCTGTAAGGTGGCACGGACTTTAGTCTGTGCAGAAAATGTAGAAACTCTAGCCGCGGGTCATTAACCCGCGCGCGAAGCGTTATCGGCCCGCCTCGGCGCGCCGGTCACTGCATTGTCAATAACGCATAATAGAAGCATGCGTTATTTCGCGCGGACGCTCGTGCTCAGCCTGCTTCTCATTGGTTCGATTCCCGCGCAGCCGCCACCGCAACCGGATGCGGATTGGGAGCACGCGCAAACGCTGCCCGGCGTGGATTTTCTCGATCTCACACCGGCTCAGAAGCAGACTGTGCTGAAGCTGGTGCGGGAGCAGGATTGCTCCTGCCAGTGCGGAATGAAGGTGGCCGAGTGCCGCTTTAAGGATCCCGGCTGCTATTACAGCACCTCACTCGTAAAAATCGCGATCGATAATATGCGCCAGGGGAAAACGGTCGCCGAGATTCGCGCCGCGCTGGAGGCCGGGCCCAAATTCAAACGTCCCAAGCTGTTGGAAGATCCAGTGGTGGTTCCGGTGGCAGGCTCGCCCGCCATGGGCTCGCTCGACGCCAAAATTGTCCTCATTGAGTTTTCCGATTTCGAGTGCCCTTACTGTTCCAAAGCCGCCGTGGATGTGAAGAACATCATGAACGCCTATCCCGGCAACGTGCGGCTGATCTATAAGCAATTTCCGCTTTCGATGCATCCGCACGCGAAATTGGCCGCTATCGCTTCACTCGCAGCCGCCGATCAGGGCAAATTCTGGCAAATGCACGATTTGCTGTTCGCCAATTTTCGCCACCTGAGCCGCGAAAACATTCTCACGTTGGCCAAGAGTCTGAGTTTGGATATGAACCGGTTCACGGCCGATCTGGGCTCATCCAAGTACGAGGCGGCGATCGCCAAGGACATGCAGGACGGCGAGGCTGCCGGAGTAGCCGGAACCCCCGCCTTCTTCATTAACGGCAAGCTCTACAACGGACCGATGGAGTTCAATAAAGTACAGCCGATCCTGGATGCCGAAATCAGCGGTAAGCCGCTCACCGCGGCGCGCTGAAATTGACACTTCCCGGTCGCTTTTCCTCTTGCTCAACGCGGTGGTCGGAGCGCTCGCGTACTCCATCGCCGGCTCGGAAATCACATGCTCGAATCGAGCCCGAACGACTTCGTGGGAAGGCTTCGTGTTGATTTTGTTCCCGCGCGCGATGCTTATTATGGCTACGGCGTTTGAACAAGGATTTCACAAAGAGTATTGAACATCACCCTCAAGGCGAGCGTAGCTTTCGGACTGCTGGCAGCGTGCCGAGAAGTATACTAGTCGAATCGGAGGAACGATGAGCACCGTAACTTCTTCTATCCACCGTGAACCGGAACTCCTTGGGCAGACCGTTGTTGTGATCGGCGGTAGCGCTGGCATCGGATTCGAAACGGCACGCCGCGCACGTGCAGAAGGTGCCAAGGTGATCCTTACGGGCCGGAATACCGAGCGCCTCCAGCACGCTGCCAGTGAGGTTGATGCCCTGAGTACCGCCGCCTTCGACGCCGCGGATCCTGTTGCTCTCGATCGGTTCTTCGGTGACCTCCCGGCCATCGACCACGTGATGGTGACAGCCGGCCGGCCCTACTACGGACGCCTCGCCGATATGGACTTCGCGAAGATTCGCGGTCTCATCGGCGAGCACCTCTTGCAGGCACTTTACGTCGCGCGTAGCGCGGCCAACAAAGTGCGGCCGGGAGGAACACTGATCTTCATGGGCGGCACTGGTGGCCGGCGCCCAGCGATAGGCATGAGCATCGCTAGCGCAGTCACCGCCGCGCTCCCCGCCCTCATCGCTAACCTGGCGCTTGAAATCGCGCCTGTGCGAGTCAACCTCATCGCCGCGGGATTCGTGGACACGCCTTTATCCGCGGAACTGCTGGGCGATCAGCTCGAAGAACGCCGCAACCAGCTTCGCACCACGCTCCCCATCGGGCGCGTGGTCGGACCGGCGGACGTGGCGGCGCTCGCCGTACACATTATGACCAACACCGCCCTCACGGGCGCAACCTATGACATCGACGGCGGACAGCAGTTCGTCCGCGCCTAGCTAAAAGGGCGAGCCGAAGCAACAAACTCTTCTATCGAGAGAGTAGTCTTGATTGCCCCGGTCGATGCTGATTGAATCGCAGGTGTGCTGTGTTCGACACGCGTGTGGCCCGACGTCGAGTTCGCCGCGGTGAGGTTCAATATCTCCTGGTTGTCCGCCGGCAGGATGAAGCCGGACTTGATGGCCGAAGCCAGGGAAAGCTTCGAACCTCTTCAGTCGTGCGATGCTCGGTCGGATCGGGCTCTGGGCGCTGTTCTCGGAGTCAAGGGGAGCCAGTGGTCCCACGTCGTCCATTCACCGTGGTGAACTAGTGAATCCGCTGAATCAGGCAGGCAGCTATCAGGTCTCCAACTGCCGCGCCCGCGACGACAGACGCCGTCACAAGCAAAAGCCAGAGCGCAACAGCCGTGGCAGAACCCCACCTCGACGAAGATCGCTCGAATTGTATCGAGACAAGTCTCATCAGTTGCCACTCGGCGATTACGATAAGGACGGCTGATGCTGCAGAAAGAGGCAGTCCTATCGAGTACCGGAGTAGACCACCCCCTGCGTGCTTGAGCACCGCGAATACACTAGTCATTGGCATCGAGAATGCCATCATGATTAGCAGGTTGGTAATGGTCAAGGCTCGGAATTCGTTGTTCTCAACGTGCGGTCCTCCGTTCGATCTCCCGGTCATAGGTTCCCTTGGTCATTAGACGATTGCCGCGAGGACAACGTGCATTGCCTGCTAGTCGTTAGCCTCGGATGGAGGCAAGTATTTGGGTAAGGGAATGTATTTCGACGTGGCCGCGCTCGCCGTACATATTATGACCAACACCGCCCTCACTGGCGCAACCTATGACGTTGACGGCGGACAGCAGTTCGTCCCCGCCTAGCTCAGCTAAAGAAGCCAGTATGAGCAGTATCGGCCGGAATAATCAAAACTAGTCTCGGGAAGCGAAAGGGGGCACGCATGTCCACGATCCACCTGCACCCGACAATCACTTCGACGCCCGAGCAGTACGTCGCCGGGCTGACCGACTTCGGGCCTGGCCGCTCGAAGCTTTTTGGCAACAGCGCCGACAATTACCTCAAGGTGCATAACTGCGGCCCCTCGCAGGCCGACGTTACCGAAGGCTCGGGCGGCATCTGGGAACGCCTGCACTACGACTGGTCCGATCCCAACCACGTCGTCCTCACGACGACCGACTCCAACACCTGGGGAGGCGCGTCCGGCCACACCTACACCTTCACATGCCGTCCCGATGGTTTGACCGACATTGATGTGGTTGTGGTACGCGATGGCAAGAACCTCAAAGGATGGTTTCTCGGCTTGGTGCTCGGGACCATCGGGAAGGGCGTTTTGGAAAAGGCGTTTGAAAACTCGGTCAAGGCCATTGAAGCGCGGAACGGCGCAGCGAGAGCGGCACGCTCAGCATGAGCCGGGTAGCCGTATCGGCGGCCTGGGCCTCCCAGCCAGTTGCAATCGGACGATTGACACACGTTAGTACTGGGGTCAGTTTTCCCTGCTCTTCCTATAAGCGTAGAATACTCATGCACTTACGCGCTCGCACAGGTTCGTACTAGTCCTTTTGGCTAGCCGAAAGGGAGGATTGTACTAGATCGAAAGGGGTGTTATCTCTATAAAGCGGCCTCCAACAGGAGCGTAGTTCGCAGCCACACGCACGAGGGAACGAGAACGAGCGAATTCCATGGCACGGCAATCGCAGAGTTGAGAAACCTCCACTTCAACCCTCGATCTGAGGCGGTTCCCTCGTCCACCAGAGATAGAGCCTTGGCTCTATCTCTGTCGTCCGGTAGAGCCACGTAGCTCTACCTTCCGGTGCAGGAAAGCGACGCAATTTTTGCCTCTCAAACCCCACAATCACCGATAAGCGCGGGTTTCTCTGGTACTTAGGTCCGGACGTAACCAGAACTCACGTCCTAGCCTCAAGTGGTACTGCCCTACGTGTTCATCGGTGTCGCCTCGGGGAAAGCTGCGAATACCCCATGCACGGTATCTGCGTCAATATCGAAGTATGAGCCTGCAACGGACCCGGTGCTTCTTACTCAGCCTCACCCTCACAGCGAGTGGCTATGCCACCAGCACCTTGACGATGACTGAGAACCCGGCAGAGGCTTCCCTTTCCACCTTGGCATCGGTTAAGAGCGATATCGGCGGACAGTCCGCCATCAGTCAGATTGGATTGGACGAAACCCAACTTCTCGACGTTTTTCGAGTCGACTCGTCCGCGGAACCAAATCTGGAGTCTAGCGCGGCTGCCCTTGCCATTGACGTGGTTGCCCGCGCCTGGCCGCCAGACGAAACGCCGGCCGTCAACATAGCGCCGGATGCCGCTGTAAAGCAGAATTCCGCTGCGGTACGCCGTCAGGGCTTGCGAATGTCGATGCCTCCCTTGAAGTAAGCGCCGTCTTCAATGATGATCCCGGCCGTTTGCACGTCGCCTACCAGATGCGCATCCTTCCGGATGTAAACCTTCTCGGTAGCCTCCACGCTGCCGTTCATCTTTCCCATCACAATCACTTCCCGCGCCTTCACTCCGTCGGTGTGCAGTTTTCCGCTGGGTCCGATGGTCAGCCGGTGTCCTTCCGCCGTCACCGTGCCGTCCACTTCACCATCGATCGTGAGATCCTCCTGGCTAAAGATCTGACCCTTCACAATCACGCTCTTGCCGAGAATCGCGGGGGTTCGCGGAGGTTCTGGCGCAAGCCGGGCCGCAACCGGTTCCACCGGCTTGGGTGAACCAGTTGGGGCCGGCGGCGGGGCGGTTGGTTTCGGCCGGGGATCGTCTTCGTGTTTCTTATTCCACATTTGTATGAATGCAACTCCTCTTTAAGAGTAAACGGACGGACGGGTCTGTCTTACTCAAAAAGGCCAGCGGGTGTCAATGATCAATCTGTGGAGACCGAGCCGCCTTGCGGGCGAGCGATCAGCCGTTCGCGAATGTCGCGGTTTGCCGCCAGGTCGATGCAGGTCCAGGCCATGGCTAATGCGCCATCCTCCAGCGCTTTGTCCGCCTCCGGCTTAATGCAGTGCGCGGTGAACTCCGGCTGATGGTTGACGGCGGGTAGAGAGTTGATGCCGATCATGGGGTGAATGGATGGCATCGCCAGAGACACATTGCCCATATCGGTAGAGCCGGTGGGTCGTGTTTCCCACTCGCCAAGATCCGGGAAGGGCCGGCCCAACGCCTCGGAGTTCCGGCGGTAAAACATCGCCATGGCGTCGTCGTGCCGCATCTCGGCGTAGGGCTTGTCGCCCCCCGTGAAGGCAATCCGCGCTCCCGTAGCCAGGGCGCCGGCTTCAAAGCAGCGGTGAACCCTGGGGCGCAACTCGGCCAGTTGCTCCAACGTCTCGGAGCGAATGATGTATTTGGCCGAGGTATGGGCGGGAACGACGTTCGGGGCGGCGCCGCCATTGGTCACAATGCCGTGGATTCGATCTGAAGACCGGATATGCTGGCGCAGCAGGCCCAGTGCCGTTTGCGCGATCGTCAGCGCGTCCGCCGCGTTCACACCCAACTCCGGAAAAGCCGAGGCGTGGGACTCTTTTCCGGTGTAGTTTACCTCAAACATGGAGGCCGCAATGATCTTCGCCCGGAGCATATCGAAGGGCGCCGGATGCACCATCATGGCGGCATGAATGCCCGCGAAAGCGCCACGCTCCAGCAGCAAAATCTTGCCGCTAGCGTTGCCGACCTCCTCGGCGGGAGTGCCAATCACGGTGACGGTGAGGCCCACCTCGTCCGCCACCTTTGCCGCTGCCAGGGCTGCGCCCACCGCCGAGGCGGCGATGATGTTGTGGCCACAGGCATGGCCGATGCCGGGCAGGCAATCGTATTCCGCACAAATGCCGATATGGAGCGGACCCGATCCAAAGCGGGCAACGAAGGCCGTGGGAAGATCGCAAATCCCCTTTTTCACCTCAAAACCGAAGCCGTCCAGCGACTCACATAGCCAGGTAGCGGACTTCTCCTCTTCAAAGCCCAGCTCGGGGTTGCCATGGATACGGTGGCTGAGTTCGACGAGGCGGTCGCGTGCCGATTCGAAATATTCTCGCGCCGCCGATTTTGTGTCCATATATATCTTTGCCACCGGGATTGGCCGGCCGATTTATTGGTTGCTACACCAACCGGCTGCAAATTAGCTTATCATCTGGCACAGCGTGACTCGGCCGGTGCGCGGATATGTCAACGCGCGCGACGCCTGGCCAGTGCAGCTAGAAATCCACTACCGTTTGCTGCTAATCTCGACTTTGGTCCGTATGTGGTCGATCTACCCGGATCTGAAAGTCTCGATACGGTCGTTACTGCGGGATCGCGGATCTCTCGCGTTGGCGTTGGCCGCATTGGCACTCGGGATCGGCGCCACTACCTGCATCTTCAGCGTCATCGAGAACGTGCTGATCCACCCTTTCCCGTATGCCGGCGCCGATCGGCTGATCAATGTGGTAATCGGCGATTCGGCCCACCCCGGCGCTAGCCGCTGGAATGTCACCGCGGGTGAATTCCTGGACTACCAGAACAAAAACACTGTCTTCGATCAGGTGCTGGCCGCCAGCCGCACGGACGCGCTTTACGATAACGGCGACGGCGTCGAGCAATGGAGTGCATCCCAGGTGAGCAGCAACACCTTCCCCGCGCTCGGGGTCGCTCCGTTATTGGGCCGGGGTTTGATGCCTGGAGACGAAAAAGCCGGCGCCGCTCCGGTCTTTGTGATGAGCTACAAGTTGTGGAATCGCGATTTTGGGCGTGACGCCACGGTGATCGGCAGACAGTTTGTGTTGAGTGGCACGCCGCGCATTTGCGTGGGAGTGATGCCGCCGCGCTTTACCTGGTGGAATGTCGAATTGTGGCTGCCGGCGTCTTTGGACCCGGAGGGGGATCGGGCGGACAAGAACGCCGGGATCCCGCGCTTCTCGCTCATCGGCCGGCTCAAGCCGGGCGTTACAGAAGCCGCCGCCCGCGCCAATCTCCTCGCCATCGCCCGGCAAGAGGCGCTCACGGTTCCGGCCCTTTACCCCAAAACGTTCACCGTGGAAACCCAAACGATGCTCGAGAGCGTGGTGCAACACTTTCGCGCAGTTTTGTTTGTGCTATTGGCGGCGGTCGCCATGCTGTTGCTGATTGCCTGCGCCAATGTCGCCAATCTGCTGCTGGCCAGGGCTGGCGGTCGCGCGCGCGAGATGGCGATTCGCGCCTCGCTCGGCGCCGCGCGCGGGCGCCTGTTCCGTCTGGCGCTGACGGAAAGCGCTTTGCTGGCGTTGCTGGGAGCGCTGCTCGGATGTGTTCTCGCGTATGCCGGCCTCGAAGGATTGTCCGCGCTGATTCCCCGAGACCTGATTCCCGACGAAGCGGTGATCCGCTTGGATCTTCCTGCGCTCTGGTTTAGCCTGGCGCTGGCCTGTTTCACCACGCTCCTATGCGGCGCCATACCCGCGCTGCAGGCCTCTCAGCCCCATCTCAACGATTCGCTCAAAAACGGCTCGCGCGGCTCGAGCGCCCGAGGCGGACTTCTGCGTCACGCCTTCGTGGTCACCGAGATCGCTCTTTCGCTGGTGCTGCTCACCGGAGCGGGCCTGCTGATCCGGAGTTTCTCAGCCTTGCAACAGGTGGACCTCGGCCTCAATCCCGAGAAACTTCTCTTTGCCCGGCTGCCATTAAGCGCGGATCGCTATCGCTCCGCCGCCGATGTCCGCGGCTTTTATCAAAGTCTGCTGGCCCGCTTGGAAGCGCTGCCCGGCGTGCTCTCCGCCGCCGAATCCAGTTCCATGCCGCTCTACCCGGGCATATCGTCACCCATCGAGATTGCCGGCCAACCACATGCCGAAAACTGGACTTCCCAAGTGCAACTCGTCAGCGCCGGTTATCCGAAAACCGTGGGCTTGCGGCTTTTGCGGGGCCGCGCCCTTTCCCAAGAGGATGTAAACGACGCGCGCCGCGTGGCCATCGTAAATTCGCAACTGGTTCGAGCTTTCTTCGGGCCGCGGGACCCCATCGGAAAACATATCCGCGTCAACGTTCTCGAAATCCTGCCGGGTGGCCCGGTGCCGGATGCGAACTTCGAGATCGTGGGCGTTTACGCGGGCTCAAAAAATCACGGTCTGCAAAGGCCGGCTGAACCCGAGATGCTGGTCCCGTACACGATAACTCCAGTCGGCGCGCGCGGCATTCTGGTGAGGACTACCGGGGATCCGCTGGTGGCGCTGAGCGCGGTGCGCCGGGAGGTGCGCGCGATCGACCCCAACCTAGCCATCGCCTTCCCGGGCGATTTGAAAAGCTATCTCAAACGCTTCTCCTTGGCGCAACCGCGCTTCGGCATGGTTCTGATGGGCATCTTCGCGGTGGTGGGTCTGGTGCTGGTGGCGATCGGGATTTACGGGGTGATGGCGTTCTCGGTGGTTGCGCGCACGCAGGAGATCGGAATACGTATGGCCGTGGGCGCGCAAACCAGACAGGTTCTTTCGAACGTGCTGGCGCGTGGCGTGCGTCTGATCGCCGCCGGCGTGTTTCTCGGCCTGGCAGCCAGCTTCGCCATTACGCGTATTTTTGCCAGCCAGCTTTTTGGTGTTTCGCCGACCGATCCGCTGAGTTTGGCCGGCGCTCTAGCGGTGGTAATAGTAGCCGGGTTGGCTGCCTGCTACTTCCCGGCTCGCAAGGCAGCGGGAGTCGACCCGCTCATCGCGCTGCGCCATGAGTAGCCGCAAAATTGTGGGGCAGGTTATCAACCTGGTTGTCAACCTGCGCGGCGGTTGTTTAGCGCCGCTATCGCTGCTACAGATAATCCAGCAGCACCCGCATCTTGGCCAGTATTTCCGACGCCAGGTCATGCTGCTCCGGCGGCGTTTCCTGCGAGTTTATCGCCGCAGCCTCCAACTGCTTTTCATTTTTCAACTGCCGCTTGGCCGCCGTGTGGCTTAAGTGTTCCGCCACTTCGGGCCGCGCCTTGAGCAATTCCTCAATGTCCTCGCGATGGATCTCATAGATGATGGCTTCTGTAACCGCGACGACCGTGGAATTGCGCGGCGCTCCCGTCAGCAGCGAGATTTCGCCGAAAATATCGCCGGTCTCAATCCCGCCGACCCGCAGCATCCCGCCGTCCGGCCCCTCGATGTACGCCTCCAGCAGCCCTTCGCCGACCAGGAACATCGATCTGCCCGTATCGCCCGCCCGGACCAGCGTAGTTTCCGGTTTGACTTTCTGCGCGTGCATATTGCCCGCCAGTTGTTCTAACTCATCCTGGTGCGCCGCCGCGAAGAACGGATTGCGGGCCAGCATCTGCCAATCGGCCCGCTCCACGGCCGCAGTCTCTACGCTGGCTTGGCGCGTCAGCGTCATGTCGCGCCGTTCGGCCGCCGTGCGCAGTCCGATTCTGCGCAGTTGGTGGGAAATGTTGGCGAGCAACTCGTGGCGCGTGACGTCGGGCGAGGTCTCGGGCGCTAGCCAATAGCGGACCTTATACTCCAGGCCGGCGTTGGTAAACCGGTTTACCAGCAATTCCGGCCGCGGAGTTTGAAGAATACCTTTGGTGCTTTGGGCTGAGGCCATCACGACACGCCTCACCCGGCTTACCGGCACGCTCACGTCAAATGTGAGGAATGTTTCAAAACGCGTTTGATTCAGCGGGGCATAGAGGTTCACGATCATCACCGAACTCAGGTCCGAGTTCGGAATATGGATGGTGCTGATCTGCCCGCGCGGCCGGATTTGCGTGGCGCGCCAGCGAATCTCGGTTACTTGGCCGGTGATGACCTCAACGCCTGGCTTGCGCACTTCGATGTAATCGCCAATCCGGAAGGGCGGATCTAACTCGAGTGCGATTCCGGAGAAGAAGTCCGCGATGATGCGCTGCAGCGCGATTCCGAGGACGAGTCCCACCACGCTCGAAGTGGCCCAGACACCCGTCACCGGTAGTTGAAAAACAAAATGAGCGGTAGCGGCGGCCGCGATACAGATGACAACCAGGTTCACCACCATCTGCATCAGCGCCGGCGCGGCCGCCCCTTGCAGATTGTGTTCCCTCCGCTGCCACACGAATACGCGCACCAAGCGAAGGACTAGCCACGCCGATGCCGCCCACAGCAGCGTTTGCAAAACCAGATGCGCTTCCTCAGTTATCCAGGCCTCAACCCGGTGAGCCCGCAACTCCAATAAGGCGAGGATCAGGAGCAGCGTGCAGGGCGCGACCAGTTGTTTGAAGGCAGTCCGTTCAGACACAGAATGCTCTAGTTTATTTCAATTTGGTTACGAATTGCAGCTATTTCTTACGCGGTGAACCGGGCGGTTTGGGAGCCGGTCCGGGGTTTCCATTAGCCGGTCCGGCGTTTCCCAAACGACTTCCGGCGGAGACCAGCTTTTCCAGCTCTTCCAACCGGCGGCGGAGATCTTCAATTTCCTGCTGCTTGGGATCGGCCTCCGGCGGGGCTGCTGCTTCGGGCGCTGGCGCGGTTTGCGCCGGCGCCATCCAAGGAAAGAACGGGACGGAGCCGGGCGCGCCTGACGGAAGAAATGGATTATTGCGCCACAGTTGAAACAGCGCGTCCATAGGACCAGTTCCAGCAGGTCCGCCCAATGAGAAGGCTGGGATCTCGCGCCATCTGTCTTCCATGCCTTTGCTGACTTTTTGATACGCTTCCAATGCGCTTTTCAGGTACCACTCCAGAAACTGGTGCCGGGCGCTGTCGCCGGCGAGAATCAGTTGCCGCAGCAGTTCCAACGGCAGTCCCGGCTGCCGGCCCTTGGAATCCTCCATGATGATCTGCGTCAGGACCGTGCGCGTAATATCCTCGCTCGTCTTGGCGTCCAGCACTTGCACCTCGTCGCCGGCGCGCACCATTTGGGAGAGATCGTCAAGATTGACATAGCGGCTGTTGGTGGCATCGTAGAGACGCCGATTTTCGTATTTTCGAATGACAATGCGTTTGGGGGCTTGACTCATGGGGCCAATCTCAGTATACTTCAATTGGATGCTGCATTGCAGCAAAGAAGGAGTGAACGAAAATGGCTACAACAGTTACGACACCTACGACGCCTGCGGCAAAGACGAATCCCTGGATTCTATTTGCGGACATGGTCCGTCAAGGCGTGGACAATTATGTTGCAACGCAAAAAACGCTGCTTGATATCGCGATACAGCAGAACGCGCTGCTGGTGAATGCGATGAAGCAAGGCTTTGGAATGACGGTGCCTCCGGTTCTGACCGACTTGGCTGGGCGCGGCAGGCAGGCATTTTTACAATCGCAAAGGGCCATGCTCGACATGGCGGCAAATCAGAACAAACTTGGCCTGGATCTGGTCAAGAATATGGCGGGCGCGAATCGCCCGTTCGTCAGCGAATTGGCGGACATGATGGAGCGCGGCACGCAGACTTTTGTCGACGCGCAGAAACGGCTGATCGAATTCGCCGAGCAGCAAACCGAAGCGTTGTCCAAGCGGACCCAGGAACCGGGCGAGACGCTGCCCAATCCGTTGACCCAGATCACGGAGTTGTCCCGCCAGGGCCTGGAATCATTCGTGGAAGCGCAAAAGCGGTTCCTCGACATGATCGCGCACGAAGCGGAGACGGCGACCAACCGTTGGAAAGAGCGGGCTGAAGCTCGCGCGGAAGCGGCTCCGGCCTCGGGCACGGCGCCGGCGGGCGATCTGATGGGACTGGCGCGTCAGAGCTTTGAGAACTACGTAAATCTGCAACGGCAATTTGCGGAGACGGTCACACGTGCGATGACCGACTGGACCCGTTCCTTCCAAGCTAACGGGACCACCCAGCCGGCCACGAATTTGCAGGAACTCGCGCGCAAGGGCGTGGAGGCGTTTATCAATACGCAACGCACGCTGCTGGACATCACGTTTCGCTCGATGAACCCGGGCGCGCAGCGCTAACTTGCGGCGTGCTCACCAACCACGGGGCGACCGACGATCCCGCCCCGTGGATTGGAATCGCGCGAAGTTTTCCGAGCGGGGTTCTCCGCCCGCGACTCTCGCGCCGTCTCTAGTATGATCTTTAGGGGGAAATCCAAGTATGACTACTCCGAGAACTTATCCATGGGCCTCACAGTTCGGTGGACGCCCTTTTACCTTCCGGTTGATGAAAGTCGAGGACAAGGAACTCTTCAAAAAGTTCATTCGTTCGCTGCCGGAGGAGGACAATTACTACCTGCTGCTAGATGTACACAAAGATAGCGCCATTGACTCCTGGATGCGTGGCATCGAATCCGGACGGACGCTTAGCGTCATTGCGCTCGATAACGGCCAGATGGCGGGCTACTGCAATCTTCACCTGAGCGATGTGGCGTGGACGCGTCACGTCGGCGAGATCCGGCTCAGCGTTTCGGGAACCTATCGCGGCCAGGGACTGGGACAAGCGCTCGCTCAAGAAGTGTTCACGATCGCCAAAGCGCGCGGATTGGAAAAAATCTGGGCGCGCATGCCTACCAGCCAAAAAGGCGCGCAAAAGGTTTTTCGGGATCTCGGATTCCAGCCGGAGGCGCTGCTGGCCGACTTCGTGAAGGATTCGAGCGGCCGCACTCAGGACCTCGTGATGATGTCCTACGACGTGACTGGCTTTGTGAATTAGCCGGTCTTTGAGTATTGGGAGAGAGTGTTGGACAAGGAGGATTTTCAGTGGCAACCCCGACGTTAGCCCCACGCATGACAGCCGAGGACGCGGCATTTCTATACCTGGAACGCAAGGAGATGGGACTGCACATTGGCAGTGTCGCCGTGCTGGACGGCCCCGTTCCCTTTGAGACGTTCGTCAACGGACTGGACGCGAAACTCCACCTGATTCCGCGCTACCGCCAACGCGTGGTTCTGGCGCCTTTCAACATCGGTCATCCGAGTTGGGAAGACGATCCGAATTTCGACATCAAGAACCACATTATTCGGCTGCAGATCGACGCTCCGGGCGACGATGCGGCGTTGCGGGCGATCTCAGGGAAGCTGTTCAGCCAACTGCTGGATCGCAAGAAGCCGCTTTGGGAGATCTACTTGATTGAAGGATTGGAGCATGGCCGGACGGCGATGCTCTCCAAAACGCATCATTGCATGGTAGACGGCGTGTCCGGCGTTGGGCTGATGTCGCTTCTCTTGGATACATCGCGCGACGTGCACGTTCCCTCGTCCGCGAAGCCCGTCTTCGCTCCGCCGCCGATCCCGAACCCGGCGCAACTTTATTTCCAGGCGCTGGCCGCCAACTTTCAGCAAGGCCTGGAGCGGCTGGTTGCCATCCAAACTGAATATGGAAATATGCTGCAGACGTATACCTCGCCCTCCAGTGCGCAGGCCATGCTGCAAGTGGCGCCGCTGTTGGCTGAACTGGCCAGGCCGGCCGACCGGTTGCCGTTCAATAAGCCCTGTAAAGGCGAGCGGGAGATTACCTGGGCCGAGTTTTCCTTTGGCGAAGCGCGCGCCATCCGCGGCGCCATCGGCGGCACCGTGAACGACGTCGCCTTGACTGTTCTCACTGGCGCGGTTAGCCGCTATGTCAAGATGTGCGGCGAACCGATAGCGAAGAGATTCTGCCGCTATATGGTTCCGGTCAATGTACGGCGGGAAAATCAACGTGCGGATCTCGGCAACCAGGTTTCGGCGCTGATGGTGAATGTCCCGTTGGACATCGACGATGCCGGGGAACGCTTGAAGGTGATTACCCGGCGCACGGAAACGCTGAAGAACGCGCGCTTGGCCGATCTTCTACGTATGTTTTCCACCATGGCCGGAGCGGCGCCGGCGCCTTTGCAGGCCATGATTGAGGCCCTTCCGTTTGTGACCTTCGGCGCTCCCGTGTTCAACATGGTCTCGACCAACGTACCTGGACCCATGATTCCTCTCTACGCTTGCGGACAAGAGATGATGCAGTACTATCCACACGTACCAGTAGGAAACGATATGGGAATGGGCTGCGCGATACAGAGCTATAACCAGAAACTGACGTTCGGAATCACTTCGGATCGCGCGGCGGCGCCCGATGCGCACGCAATGCGCGAATTCCTGCGGGAATCGTTCGCCGATTTGCACCGCGCGGCGGGCTTGGCCGAATCGCATCACGTGGCGCCCACGCCGGTGCGCAAAAAGAAAAAATCGGAGCCAGCTCGAGAATCTGAAGTACTAGTTGACGCTGAACGCTCCTCTGTGGCATCAACATAGTGCCATCTATGTAGTGGCATTTGGTGGCTGATGGATCCGCGAGGGAGCGGAAGAGGAAGCGAGAGCGAATGTCCCAAGCTTATAGCGTCCAGGAAGACCGTGAGCCGGTCGCATTGCCTATTTGGATGGAGGCGCTGGCGGGCGTGGAGTGGTTAGGCCTGCGAGCTTCGCGCGTGTACTATGGGTTCGGCGTGCCGCGTGGCAAAGGCGCGGCGGTGGTGGTCATCCCCGGGTTTTTGGGCAGCGATTTATATCTTCGCGAGATGCACGGCTGGCTCGCGCGAATAGGCTACAAACCATATTATTCCGGGATTGGTGTGAACGCGGATTGCCCGACGCTGCTCATGAACAAATTGCACCGGACCATTCACCGGGCACACCATGAAACGCGCCAGCGGGTTCACTTGATCGGCCACAGCCTGGGCGGCTTGCTGGCGCGCTCAGAGGCGGTGCGGCATCCCAATCTCATAGCTTCTGTCACTTCCTTGGGTTCGCCGTTCCGCGGCGTCCGTGCGCACCCCAACGTCATCCAGATGAGCGATCTGGTGAAGGAAATCATCTCGAACAAAAAAGGATTTCAGATTCCGAAAGATTGCTTCACCGGATATTGCCAATGCGATTTCGTGGATGGGCTGCGCGAGGCGATCCCCGATAGCATTCCGCAAACGGCAATCTACACCAAGGGCGATGGCGTGGTTGCCTGGGATGTGTGCCTGACCGGCGATCCGGCGATCGACGTCGAAGTCACGGGCTCGCATTGCGGATTGGCTTTCAACCCGTCGGTGTACCAGGTTTTGGGCCAGAGGTTGTCCCGGAAGTAAGTTAGTTGACTTCCACCACCATGAGCGTCATGTCGTCGTGATCGGCGCCTGCGGCATTCTCGCAAGCCAAGCCAGCCAATACCGTCTGCTTCAACTCGGCCGTGCCGCGGTCGCTCTTCGCTTCGAGAAGTTCAATCAACCACTCCGGCCCGATGGGCTGGCCATGCGTATTTGGATACTCGGTGATGCCATCGGAATACACAAAGACGCGGTCGCCGGCTTCCACCACGGTGGTCTCCTGGCTATATCCGACGCTGGGAAACATGCCCAGCGGCAGATTGACTAGCCCGAGCTGCGCGTCACTCAAATCGAGCGGCCTCCAGACCTTGCCCGTTCGCTTCTGCAGCAGCACCGGAGGATGGCCCGCATAGGAAAAGTACAACGTCCGATCGCCCAGATAGTAGCTGACAATGGCCACGGTAGCGGTGATCTCGTTGTCATATTCGAGCAGGCGCGTATTCAAGGAAGTGAGCACCCCGGTGGCGTCGAGCGATTCGAGACTATCGCGAACCAGATCGTATAGCCACGCGCTGACTTGCGCGATGCTTTCGCCGTGACCCTGCACGTCCGCCAGCACAATGCGCGTCAACTGATCGCCGCCGCACACGCTGAAATAATAGATGTCGCCGCCGCGCGCTCCATCGCTTGACTTGGAGTAGACGCTGGCGGTCAATCCGCCCGTCACGATATCGCGGTCAATCTGCTCGATACCGCCCCAGACTTCCGCGCAACGAATTCGATAGGCTGAGTTCACGCTACTTCTATTATCCTAAGATCATGCGGCGGAAACTGGCGGCGCTGATTTTCGCGATTGCAATCGTTCCCGCACTCGCCGATCGCAAGGTAGTGAGCAAGGAAACGATCGGCGCGCAAACCATCGTCAACACCATCTATACGCAGGGAAACAACCGTCGCTGGGAGAGCCAATCCTCTCCTTTTGTGCGGATTTTCAATCGCGAGCGTGGCTCGTTTTACGTGCTCGATATGGCCGCTAGGCAGTATAGCGAACCCCGCCAGCGCGTTGAACCGCTGTTCATTCTCGCCATGTGGATCCGCCGTCCGCCGCGCGTGGTTCAGTCCGGAAAGACCGTGCACACCTACTATGATGCGGTTGACACCGGTGAGACGCGTCAAATGTTTGGTCACACGGCGCAGCATTGGATCGTGCGCGAACGCACCGTAGCGGAACCGGGCGCGTGTACCGCGGTCAATCGCGACGTCGAACGGGACGGCTGGTATCTGCCAGGATCACATGAAAGAACGGCATTTCTCGCCGTTTCGCCTCAGCAATGCCGTGACACCGTCATTGTTCATGGCTTCAGGACTGAGGTGGGCATGGCTCTGCTCGAAACTGAGCGCGTCAACTCAAGCGTTAGCCGGAGACGGGAAGTGATTGAGTTCTCCGAGCAGCCGCTGAGTAAATCTCTATTTTTGCCACCCGCAAACTTCGCACGAGTCGACCCCGAGGCAAGTTGGCTCCAACGGCTGGAAGCGAACTGGCAAGAGTTCGAGCGGTCGTTAGAATCGTGGTTCTAAAAAGCACAAGCTAAAGCATGTGCCACTGACCGCAAGATGACTGACAAACGTGGCACAGGCTTTAGCCTGTGCTGAATGTGCTCTCCTTTACTGATACAACCTCCGATCCCGCCGCAAAAACGCCGGCACATCCAAATCCTGGATCGGCGCTTCTTCTTCCACCGGCTGCGCCGGCGTCCTGCTCATAACCACGGGCTCGGGATCCGGCTCGATCGGCTCCGGGGCGGATAGAACCGGCGCCGGCAAGCCAGGCATTGCATGCACCGGCTCCATCACTTCGCCTTTGCGCAACAGATGCGGCAGTGTGTCGCGCTGGAATCCGGTGGCGATCACCGTGATCTTGACTTCATCCTTCATCGCCTCATTGAACACCACGCCGAAGTTGATCTGCGCGTCCTCGTTGTCGGTCGCCTTGCGGATCAGCGAGCAGGCTTCGTTTACATCGTGCAAGCCGATTTGCATCGACCCCGTGATGTTGATCAGCACGCCGCGCGCTCCTCTGACGCCGCCTTCTTCCATCAGCGGCGAATTGATCGCGGCCCGGGCGGCTTCGATGGCCGCGTTCTCTCCCTTGGCTGACGCGGTGCCCATCATCGCGTAGCCCATGCCCAGCATGATGGCGCGGATGTCGGAGAAATCGCGATTAATCAGTCCGGGCGTGGTGATGATGTCGGCGATGCCCTGCACCGCCTGGCGCAGGATGTCGTCGGCCACGCGGAAGGCTTCCAGAAAACTGGTGCCCTTGGGAACCAGTTGCAGCAGCTTTTCGTTGGGCACGGTGATGACGGTGTCGACCGTAGAACCCAGGTCGGCCAGCCCGCGCTCGGCCTGTTTGGTGCGGAACGGCCCTTCAAACGCAAACGGCTTGGTGACCACCGCGACGGTCAGCGCATTCAGTTCCTTGGCCAGCGACGCGACCACGGGCGCCGCGCCAGTGCCGGTCCCGCCGCCCAGGCCGGCGGTGACAAACACCATGTCCGCGCCTTCCAGTATTTCGATAATGCGCTCCGTGTCTTCAAGCGCCGCTTGCCGCCCCAGCGCCGGGTCGGACCCCGCGCCCAGCCCATTGGTGATCTTGGAGCCGATCACCAGTTTGTTCGCCACCGGCGAGGACTGCAGCGCCTGCACGTCGGTGTTGAGGATGTGGAATTCGACGCCGGTCAGGCCTTCCGTCATCATGCGGGCCACGGCGTTTGAGCCTCCGCCGCCCACGCCGATCACCTTGATCTTCGTGCCGAGCAGAGTCTCTTCTTGGAGGGTGAATTTCAGGGCGTCCATTGGTTTCTCCTTATGTCGCTATCGCGCCATTTCTTATCGCAACGTTGCTTATCGCAAAAGCAATCCCACTAAACCGGGGGGCTTGGGTTTCCAGTCGCGCTTGGATTTCAAGCGCGCCGAGTACATGGTCAGACCGGCCGCGGCCGTCCACATCGGGTTGTCGAGTTCCGCCGGCCAATTTTCGATTCCGCTAGCCAGGCCGTTGCGGGCCGGGCAATTGAGCATCCGCTCCGCCATGTCGCAGATGCCGTTCAACAGCGCGCCGCCACCGGTGATCACCACGCCTTCCAGCAGCTTCTGGTCCATGCCGATGCGCACCAGCTCGGCCCCGACATAGCAGAACAACTCTTCAGCGCGCGCTTCGAGAATTTCGTTCAACTGGCGGCGGGGCGCTTCCCGCGCCGGCCGGCCTTCCGCTGAAGGAACCTCAATCAGGCTGTTGTCCGAAGTGAGGCCCAGCATGGCGCACCCGTATTCCTGTTTCAAGCGCTCGGCATCCTCGTACTGCACCTTCAAGCCATACGCCACGTCGCGTGTAAAATGATCCGCCGACACAGGAACGCTGGCTGCGAGAAGAATCGCCTCGCCGTCGTAAACCACCAGATCGGTCGAGTGAGCCCCGATATCGATCACCGCCACGCCGCGATTGCGGTCGTCGCCGAGCACAGCCGCGTAGGCGGACGCCACCGGCTCAAACACCGTTTCTTCCACGGCGAAATGCGCTTCGTGGACGGCGTTCAGCACGCATTCATGCTCCTGCGCGGACATACTGACAATGTGGACGTTGGCTTCCAGCCGCTCGCACGAACTGCCTTTGGGGTAGCGGTATCCCGAACGCCCATCGAGCGTAAAATCCTGCGGAAAAACGTGTAAGAGACAGCGGTCGTCCTCCAGCCGGACGCGCGCGGCGCGCTCTATGGCATACGCCATGTCTTCCGGAGTGACCGGCCGCCGCCGGCCAAATTCATACAGGCCGCGGCCGTTGTGGCCTTCCACGCTGGCGCCGCCCACGCCCACCACGATGGCGTCCGCCGAGATCCCGGCTTCCCGTTCGGCCTCTTGCACCGCGGCCTGAATGCATGCCGACAGCGCGCTCGGATCGGCCAGGCGGCCCTTGTTCCATCCCGTGGAATTCACTTCTCCATGCCCTAGATAGCGCAGGCGCGAATTCTCCAGCGCGCAGATCACGGCGCGCGTCGACGCGCTGCCGCCATCCAGCCCCACGGCGAACTGCGGCTTAGAGGCCATTATGTTCTCCCTCCACGGCGGTAATGCGGTCGTCGAGTCTGAGATCGAAGTTGGCCGCCGCCGGCATCTTGCGTACGATGTCCGGATAGTGGTCGATAAAATTCTGCAAGCGCGAGGCGAAGTTCTGATCGCCCAACATCAGCCCCACGGCGCGCCCGCTGATCGATTCCGTAATCCATAGGTCATCTAAATCGTGTACGTTCACTTCCGATACGTTATCCGCCAGGCGGCCTAGATCTTTCAACATTCGTTGCATGCGCCGGACGCGTGTGCCACGCATACTCATCGCCTCACCGGTCGACACGCCGGTGATGACCGGGAGTTTGAAGTTGGCGCGCAGCGGCGGGTCGAGAATCACGCCGTCGCTGTCGATCAGAGACCAGCGTGAAATTCCCGCCACCTTGACATCCAGAAATGCGGCTGGTTGGCGTTCCGTGATGCGGACCACCACGCGGTTGGGCCACAAGCGCAGAACCGACGCTTCTTTGACCCAACTGATGCGCAGCAGCGCCTTGCGGCGGTCGGCCAGAGGAAGCAGATAGAGACTGCGGCCGAAATCGCGCAGAAACACGTTCAATACGCTGACGCGAGAGGCGTAATGAATGCCTTCGATCTCCAGGTTGGGGCTCTCCAGCCCATAATCGGCGGGACCGGGAAGAAAAAAACGCGGGTCTCTGATCAGGAACTGTTCCATCTGTTGGGAGGCGTAAATTCCTGACGCCAGGAGCAAAAAGAGACCCGCAAAAATAGACCCGTACTTCAGCCATGGACGCCAATTGAGCTTTTTTTTGGCAGCCATCAGCGTCCCTCCCGTAATTTGGCCAGCAGCTTTTCGCCGGCCTGCCAAACATTTCCCGCGCCCAGCGTGAGCACCAGGTCGCCCGCCTGCGCGTTGCGCAAAACAGCTTCCACCGCGTTGTCGATGGTGCCCGTAAACTCCACCTGCCGGTGCCCAAAATCGCGAATCCGCTGCGCCAGCGCTTCTCCCGAGACGCCCTCGATGGGCTGTTCGGAAGCGGCGTAGATATCGAGCACGTACACCGCGTCCGCCTGATGGAAGCTCCTGCCAAAATCGTCTAACAGGGCGTGCGTGCGGGTGTACCGGTGGGGCTGGAAGATCACATGAATCTGGCGATAATCGCCCAGCCGAGCAGCCGCGAGCGTGGCGCGAATCTCCGTTGGGTGGTGCCCGTAATCGTCGACGACATGGATCCCGCGCTCTTCTCCACGCGTCTGAAAGCGCCGGTCCACGCCCGCGTAGCTTTCCATCGCGGTGCGAATCACGTCCACCTCAATATCGAGTTCCAAACCGATCGCGATCGCCGCAGTTGCGTTCAGTACATTATGAAAGCCCGGCACGCGCAAGTGAAACTCACCCAACTCGCGATCGTGTTGGCGCACCTGGAAGCGGCTCTCCCGCTTGCCGCATTCGGCGTCTCGAATGCGCAGGTCGGCCTGTGGGCTGCGCCCGTAGGTGATGACGCGCCGGTTGATCTGCGCCAGCAGTTGCTGAATGTTCTCGTCTTCCAGGCACAGAATGGCCGCGCCATAGAACGGCACCTTCTGGATAAACTCGAGAAAGGCCGCGCGGATCTCCTGAATAGATGCGTAGTGGTCAAGATGTTCGCGATCGATGTTGGTAACGATCGCCAGAATCGGGCTGAGCTTCAAAAATGACCCGTCGCTCTCGTCCGACTCAACCACCAGAAACTCGCTGTGGCCTACGCGCGCGTTGGAGCCGCCCATGGAAGCGGCTTTGCCTCCGACCACCACCGTGGGATCGCGTCCGGCCACGCTCAACAGGGCCGCGGTCATCGATGTAGTGGTAGTTTTTCCGTGACTGCCGGCGATGGCGATGCCGTATTTCAGCCGCATCAGTTCCGCCAGCAACTCGCCGCGCGGAATCACCGGGATCCCCAATCTCCGCGCCTCCACCACTTCCGGGTTACTCGCATCCACCGCCGAGCTCACCACCAGCGCCTTGGCGCCGCCAATGTTTTCGGGCGCGTGACCCTCATGGATGGCCGCCCCCAGCGCCGCCAGATGATCGGTAGTCGGACTCAGTTTGAGGTCGGATCCGCTGATGGTGTAGCCCAAATTCAGCAACACCTCGGCGATGCCGCTCATACCAATGCCCCCGATCCCGGCAAAGTGGAGGTGTTGCGGCCGAAAGAACATTTTAATCCTCTATTGTTTCGGCTTTGCGCCGGCATGTCAAGAGACTTCCTCTAATACATCCGCCGCGCGCGCAGCGGCATTGCGATGCGCGAAGGCCCGGGCTTTCTCCCCCATGCTCTCGAGCAGTTCCGGCGCCGCGGCTAGCCTGGCGATTTCGTCGTAGAGGCGTCGGCCGTTCATCTCACGGTCCAACACCAAGCGCGCGGCCTCCACCTTGGCAAACTGCTCGGCGTTTTTCAATTGATGGTCGTCCGCGGCGAAGGGGAAAGGCACGAGAATCGATGCTTTACCGGCCGCGGCGACTTCGGCCACGGCGCCGGCGCCCGACCGACAAACAATCACATCCGCGCTGGCGAAGGCGGCCGGCATGTCCGTGATGAAAGGCATGACCTCACCGTCGATACCGGCTTTTTCGAAATCGGTAAATATTTTCTGGTACGCGTCGGCGCCGGTTTGATGGATCAACGCCACGCGAAACGGCGCGTCGCGAAACAGCGGCCACGCTTCGCGCACGGCGTTGTTCAACGTGCGCGATCCCCGGCTTCCGCCCGTGATCAGCACGGCCAGCGCGTTGCCCGGCGTTTTAGGTGCAATCCCGGAAAACTCCGGGCGCACCGGCAGGCCGGTCACTTCCGATCGCCCCACGGGAAAATAGCGGCGGGTCTCTTCGAAGCTCACGAGCGCGCGCCGGACAACTCGGCCAATCAGGCGATTGGCCAAACCCGGGACTGCGTTTGGCTCCATGATCAGCATGGGGACGCCCTTCCACCAGGCCGCCAGCGTAACCGGACCCGCGGCGTACCCGCCCATGCTGAAAACGGCCGCCGGCCGGTAACGGTTCATCAGGCTAAGGCAGCGCGTGAAACTGATCGGGATTTGGCCAAGTGTGCGCACGGTCTGCGCCAGGCCGACGCGCTTGAGCCCGCCGATTTCGATGTACTCGATGGGAAAACCGGCCGCTGGCACGAGCTTGGCTTCAAAGCCGGTGCGTGTTCCTATGAACACCGGCCGATGCCCGCGGGACTCCAGTTCGCGCGCCACCGCCACCGCCGGAATTACATGACCGCCCGTTCCGCCGCCCGCCATCAGGTACGTCTTAGCACCTGTCATGAAGCAACCTTGCCACTCCTTCCGGACCGCTCCCTGAAGGTCGCGGCTCTGTCGGACCTTCCAATACGTGACAGTCGCGGTTCTGCCACACCTTCCGAGCCGCGACCGTCAGGGAGCGGTTGAATTGGTTTTTCATGACAGGCCCTTAGCCTGCATTCTCGCTGATGCTCAACAGCAGCCCTAGGCAGATCAACGTACTCAGCAGCGAACTTCCGCCCGCGCTGATCATGGGCAAAGGAATCCCCTTGGTTGGGCCCATATCCAAAACCACGCTCATGTTGATGAAAGCCTGAATCACAATGGACGACGTGATGGCTAGCGCCAGATAACGGCCAAAATCGTCGTGCGCGATCCAGAACAGACGCAGGCCGCGCCAGAAGATCAGCACAAAACCCGCCAGCACGGCGCTGCAACCCAGGAAGCCCAACTCCTCTCCGATCACCGCGAAAATAAAGTCGGTGTGCGCTTCAGGCAGGTAGAAGATCTTCTGCAAACCCTGCATCAGGCCCAGTCCCAGCGCGCCACCGCTGCCCACGGCGATCCTCGATTGGCGTGGCTGATAGGCGGCATCGCGCGTGGTGTTGGATTGGCTGATGTACTTCTTGACGTGTTCACTCGGGTCAATCGTGTCCAGTACGCGAAACTCCGGATCGACATAAGAAACGATGCGCGCCAACCGGTAAGGCTTGGCGACAATCAGGCCGGCGCAGCACACCAGGCCCACGGCCAGCGCCGCGGTGACATAGCGGTACTCGAGACCCGCGACATAAAAGCAGACCGCGGCCGGCACCAGCAAAACAATCGCGGTGCCCAGATCTCCATAACCCACCGCGGCAGCCAACACCACCAACGCCAGCGCGGCCGGAAGCAACGTATACCGGGAATTGACCGTCTTCTGGCGAAACGTAATGAAGTAAGCCAGAAATACGACCAGAGCGGGCTTCGCGAACTCCGACGGCTGCAGCGATCCGAGCGCGCCCATGCGCAACCAGCGGTGCGTCTGCGTGTCGACGATGGCCACGGCAATCTGCAGAATGAGCACGATCCCCAACGGAGCAAAGGCCCAGGCAGGCGTGCAAAAAATGCGGTAGTTGGTCCGCTTGAAATACATCAGCACAAAAAACGAGACCACCGCCCAGGCGAATTGCCGGTAGAAGAAATGCGCCCCTGCGCCGTCGCTGAATTTCAGCTCCGCCACGACGGACGAAGCGCTGTAGACCATGACCAGGCCGAAGCAGGCCATAACCACGATCGTCAAAAATAATACCCAGTCAGTTTTAAGCCGTTGAGCCATTGTCTTTCGCAAGTTCCTGAACAAGTTGTTTGAACACGCGTCCGCGATGTTCGTAGCTGGTGAATTGATCGAAGCTGGCGCAGGCGGGCGCGAGCAGCACTGTTTCGCCCGGCTTGGCGTCGATGTAAGCCTCTCCGATTGCGGCCGAGAGGGTGCCGCAGGGCCGGATGGAAGTGACGCCATCGAGTTGGCGCATGATTTTCTCAGCGGCCGATCCGATGAGCAGAATCGCGCGCGCCTTCTTCCGAAGCGGCTCCCGCAGAGGCCGGTAGTCGCTATCTTTATCCTTGCCGCCGAGGATGATCCAGAGGCCGCCCGGAAAAGCTTCAATGGCTTTTAACGTGGCGTCCACGCTGGTCGCCTTGGAGTCGTTATAGTAATCGACGCCATCCACCTTGGCGACAAATTCCAACCGATGTTCCACGGGAGCGAAGCTTTTGGCGGCCGCCGCGATCTGGGTTAAGTTCGCCCCGGCGATGCGAGCCAGCAGTGCGCCGGCCATCAAGTTCTCATAGTTGTGCCGGCCGCGCAACTGCAACTCGCTCACCTCGAGCAAAGGCTCCGCGTCCACTCGGATGGTGCTCTTATCGAGCCATGCGCCGTTTTCGGAATTGAACCACAACAGCTTGCCTTTGACCCTGGTTTCCAAAGCAGCGGTGACAGGATCCAAGGCATTTAGCACCGCGGTATCTTCCGGTTGCTGCGTTTCAAACAGCCGAGCTTTGGCTTGTATATAGCTCTCGATCGTATGATGACGATCGAGATGGTTCTGCGTGATGTTGAGGCACGCGGCCGCCTGTGCGCGGAAGGTCGAGATAGTCTCCAATTGGAAGCTGGAAAGCTCCAGCACGTTCCACTGGTCCGGGCGCGACGTCTCGATCATGTCGGCAGGCGCGGTACCGATATTGCCGCCCACTTGCACGGGGATGCCTGCTTCGCGCAGAATGTGGCCGGTCAAAGCCGTAGTTGTCGTCTTGCCGTTCGTACCCGTAATGCCAATCACCGGACCTTGCAGATACGGCGCCGCGAGTTCCAGCTCACCGATAACGGGGACGTCGGCCGGAAGCAACGGCAGATCGGCGGGAACACCGGGCGAGAGCACGATGAGGTCGGCCTTTTCGAAGGCTTCTTCCGTCTGCGGTAACACAGTGAGCCCTTCGACCGTGCCTTGGGGCTTTTCATCTACCGCCCGGACCAGCGCGCCGAGAGACAACAACAGACGCACCGCCGCATGGCCGGATTTCGCCATGCCGACAACCACGACCTGTTTTCCGTTCAGTTCCCTCATCTCAATTTCAAAGTGGTCAGCGCGAATAACGCCATCACCAGCCCGATAATCCAGAACCGGATGATGATCTTCGATTCCTGCCAGCCCAGTGCTTCAAAATGATGGTGGATGGGCGCCATCTTGAAGATGCGCTTCTTGCGCAGCTTGTAGCTGCCGACCTGCAAGATTACCGACAACGCCTCCAGCACGTAGACGCCGCCAATAAACAAAAGCAGAATCTCCTGTTTGATGAGAACGGCCACCACTCCCATGGCGCCGCCGAGGGCCAGCGAGCCGACATCGCCCATGAAAATCTCCGCCGGATGCGAATTGAACCAAAGAAACCCGAGCGAGGCGCCCACCATCGACGCGCAGAAAATGGTCAGCTCCGAAGCGCCTGGCAAACGGGCGAGATCGAGGTATTCGGCGAACTTGGCGTGGCCGGTGACATAGGTCAGCACCGTCATCGCTCCGGAAGCGATAATCATCAAGCCGATGGCGAGCCCATCCAATCCGTCGGTCAGGTTGACCGCGTCCGAAGAGCCGACAATCACCAGAATCATGAAGCCATAGAAGCCGATAAACGCCAGCGGATAGGTGTACCAGTTGTGCACAAAGGCCTGAATCAAAAGATCTGGCTTGAACGATTTGAAAAACGGCACATTGATGTTGGTGGAATAAGCCTTTTGGGAATGCAACACCAAAAGAAAGAATCCGACCACCAACGCGGCCAGAATCTGCAAGCCAAATTTCTGCTTGACGGTAAGGCCGAGATTCCGTTTACGCGTCACTTTGGCGTAGTCGTCCAGAAAGCCGATGAGCCCAAAGCTGATCAGCCCAAAGATTGAAAGCCAGACATAGGGATTGCGCAAGTTCGCCCACAACAGCGTGGGAACCACGATGGAAGCAATAATAATGATGCCGCCCATGGTGGGCGTGCCTGCCTTTTTCATGTGTCCTTGCGGACCGTCTTCGCGGATGTACTGCCCAATCTGAAACTCCCGCAGCTTGTGGATGAACCAGGGACCGAGAAACACGCACATCACTAGCGCGGTGAGGCTGGCGAACGCGGTGCGGAACGTGCTGTATTGAAACACGCGGAACGGTGTGAAGTAGTGGTAGAGCTTTTCGTAGAACAGCCAATACAACATTTAGTCCGACCCCAAAAAGCTCTCGATAGCCCGTTCGACATGGGTTCCACGCGAACCCTTAAACAGCACCGCATCGCCCTCGCGGGCGATACGCCGGAGTTGCTGGCCGGCCGCGGCGGGATCGTCGAAGAAGTACGCGGAGTCGATCGCCAGGCCGGCCAGAATCGCCGAATGAATCATGTTCCGGGCTGCGCCGCGGATTCCAATCAGCACGGAAATCCCGTTCTCGGCGGCATAGCGCCCGATGTCGCCATGCAAGCCCTCGGACCAGCGGCCGAGTTCGAGCATCTCGCCCAGTACGGCAATTCTGCGCCGCGCGGGCGTTTCCCGCAGCACGTCGATCATCGACCGCACGGCTTCCGGATTCGAGTTGTAGGAATCGTTGACGATAAGAACGCCACCGTAAGAGAGACGTTCTCCCCGCATCTTGCCGGGCCTGAGAGCCGCTACGGCTTCTATCAGCTCAGCCGGGAGAATCCCGTATAGGCCGGCCACGGCGATGCCCGCCAGAATGTTGCGAATCCCGTGGCGCCCCACCAAGGCGGTTTTGAAGTGTACGTCATCCACGCGAAAGCGCGAACCCGCGGACTCCAGTTGGACATCCACTGCACGGATATCGGCGTCATTGTCGACGCCGTAGGTGACTTTTTTGCCGCCGAAGGAGAATGCCCGCACCAGAGGATCGTCGGCATTCAACACGGCGGTTCCGCTGGCCGGCAGGCCGTCAATCAACTCGTGCTTCGCGGCGGCCACTTCTTCGATCGAATCGAAAAACTCCATGTGCGCATAGCCGACCGTGGTCACGACGCCGATCTTGGGCCGGGCGATCCTGCTTAAGTCGCGAATTTCCCCCGCATGGTTCATGCCCAACTCGATCACACCGATCTCGACGCCCTCCGGAAGCCGCAGGATCGACAGCGGCACGCCGACATGATTGTTGAAATTGCCGAGTGTTTTGCCGACCTGCAACTTAGTTCCCAGTAAAGACGCGATGATGTCCTTAGTAGACGTTTTTCCCGCGCTGCCCGTGACACCGACCACGTCGCCGTTCCATTGCTCTCGCGCCCATGTCGCCAATTGCTGTAGAGCCTTTAAGGCGTCGGAGACAACGATCACCCGGCCCGCGAAAGACCGCGTGGCCACGGCCGCAACCGCGCCCTTGCGTAGCACGTCTTCGACGAAGTCGTTGCCGCTGTGGTTCGGACCGGACAGCGCGAAGAACAAATCGCCTGGCTGAAGCGTACGGGAATCGACGCTGTAACCGCTGACCAGCGCCTCCGCTCGGATCCCAGAGCCGAGAACCTCCGCGACTTGATTGAGCGAAAAGCGCATCAGCGTCTCATGGATTCCGAATCGGCCCTATATCCCAAACCGGCCAGCGCCTGGCGCGCTACTTCGCGGTCGTCGAACGCAATCGTCTTGTCTTTCAGCACCTGATAGGGCTCGTGGCCTTTGCCGGCCAGAATAACCACGTCGCCCGATTTTGCTTCAGCCAGCGCCGCATTTATGGCTTTCTGGCGGTCGGGTTCAATCAGGTGCGGCGTGTCGAAGCGCCGCAATCCCACCAGAGCGTCGTTAATGATCCCCAGCGGATCTTCGCTGCGAGGATTGTCCGACGTCAGCACCACGAAATCGCTAGCCTCGGCGGCGGCCATACCCATCATTGGCCGCTTGCTGCGGTCGCGGTCGCCTCCGCAACCAAACAGCGTGATCACGCGTTTGTGGGGCAGCGCGCGCGCAATCGCGATTACGTTGCGCAACGCGTCGTCAGTGTGCGCGTAGTCCACCACTACCAGGAACGGCTGTCCCGCCTCCACGGTTTCAAATCGGCCGGGAACGCGTTGGGTCTGTTGAATGGCCGGCGCGATCGCGCTCCAGTCCAGTCCGTAGCTGAGCGCCGCGCCACAAGCGGCCAGGATGTTGTATACGTTGATCTTGCCCGTCAGCGGCGAAGCCAGCGGAATCGATTTGCCGGCGTAGTGGGCCGTGAACCGCAGGCCCGCGAACGTCATCTCCAGTCCGGAGGCGCGCAGATCCGCGCCTGGCTCGAAACCATACGTGATGGTTTTTGCGCCGGCGAGCGGCCCGATACGGCGCCCATATTCGTCGTCATGGTTGACGATGGCGAAGTCCGGATCGGCGAACAACAAGCGCTTGGCCTCAAAATAAGCCTCCATCGTGCCGTGGAAATCCAGGTGGTCGCGCGTGAGGTTGGTAAAGACGGCCGTGTGGAAATGGATGCCATGCACGCGGCCCAGCGCCAGCGCGTGCGAAGAGACCTCCATGGTGACGTGCGTTCCGCCAATGCTCTCGAGTTCGTGAAAGATGCGAAACAGATCCAGCGACTCGGGCGTCGTGTTCACGGCGGGCCGAACCTCCTGGCCCAGCCGGTACTCGATGGTGCCTATGAGCGCCGTGGTTTTTCCCGCGTGCCGCAGAAGTGAATCGATAAGAAATGTCGACGTCGTCTTTCCATTGGTGCCGGTGACGCCGGTCAGCGCCAGGCGATCGTCCGGTTTCCCGTAAAAATTGCGGGCCGCTGTGGCCAACGCCTTGCGGCCATGCTGAACAGTGAGCCAAACTCCCCGAAAGTCCGCCGGGGCGGGAAGTTCGCTCACTACCGCCAGCGCTCCCTTACCAATCGCCGATTGCGCAAATCCTCGGCCATCGGCGTGGGCGCCCGCGAAAGCAAAAAACAGATAACCCGGTTGAATGCGGCGCGAATCGTAATCCAGACCCAGGACCGGCGCGTTCCAAAGATTCTCAGGAAGTTCGGCGGCGATCGCCACTCCCGAGAGAACCTCGCGTACTGTCATACTGTCGGGATCAGTGTCCAAACTGTACCCGCACTCGCTCGCCGATCGGAAGAAAGGCGCCGGCTGGCGGAATCTGGTTGCGCGCCACGCCACTGCCCACATATTCGACCGGAATCCCCAGCGCGGCGGACTGCTCGATGACATCTCGCACACTTTTGCCGCGAAAATTGGGAACTGTCGGCCCCGCCAGTTGCTCGGGAGGCTGCGAAAAAGACCGCTGGTCCGGCGCATCGCTAGTGGAAGATTCCGCTTCTGTAGCTGCGGAAGGTTGCGCTAGCAATGCTCCGGCCAGCGGCTGAGGGACTGGAGGAGACAAGACAGCAATGGAGAGATCGTTTTCATCCGCCTGGACCGGCGAACTTGTTTCCGGCGCGTCGTCCGGAAGATCCTTGGGCACGTTTAGAATGCGTAACGCTACCGCCGCCACTTCACGGAAGACCGGCGCCGATACCGGCCCGCCATAACCAGCTTCGCCATGCGTGCCGTGGAGCGACACGACCACCACCACCGCCGGATTGGTTACCGGCGAAAAACCCATGAAAGAAGCGTTGTATTCACTTCTATACTTGCCGGTTTTGGGATCGACCGTTTGCGCCGTTCCGGTTTTCCCGGCCGCCGTGTAGCCGGGAATGTGCGCGTAGCGGAAGCCGGTGCCGTAGGGTTTAATGATCACGCCTTCCATCATGCGGCGCATGGTGATGGCGGTTTCGGGCTGGATCACGCGCACCGGCGGTTCCTTAGCGGCGTCCGCCACTAGCCGGGGACGTATCAGTAATCCGCCGCTGGCGATGACGGTGCAGGCTTGCGCCAATTGCAAGGTCGTCACGGCCACCTCATGACCCATGGCGACCGATCCGATGGAAACCTTCGACCAGCGGCGCAGAGGCCGGACCAATCCGCCAGATTCGCCAGGTAGCGTGAGACCGGTTGGCCGTCCGAAACCAAAGCGCTTCATATACTCGAACATGTTTGCGTCTCCCACGCGGAGACCGATGTTGATGGCGCCGGTGTTGCTCGATCGCGCCAGCACGTCTTCCATGGGAAGCGACCCGTAATGCCCGTGATCGTGGATCACGCGCCCGGCAATGGTCACGGTGCTGCCGCAGGGGACGACGGTCTCCGGGCGTAGCCGCGTGGTTTCCAGCGCAGCCGTCAATGTGATCACTTTAAACACAGAGCCGGGTTCATAGGGCGTGGTTACCGCAAGGTTGTTGCGCGCGGTGAGACCTTGCTCCTTGGTGGGCAGTTCATTGGGGTCGTAGGTCGGATAGTTGGCAATCGCCAGAATGTCGCCCGTGCGCGGATCCATCACCACCACGCTGCCCGTCTTCGCGCCGTGTTCATGGACCGCTTTCTCCAATTCGCGTTCCGCTGCAAATTGGATGCGGCTGTCGATGGTGAGCTTGATAACGCTGCCAGGGATAGCTTCACTATCGATAGTGGAATGGAAACTCTGCTGCCGCGGATCGACCGTTACACGCCGCTCTCCGGGATGACCCTCCAGTTCGTCGTTGAGCGCCAGCTCCACTCCAGCGTTCCCGTTCTCTTCAAAGTCCACCCCACCGAGCACATGCGCGGCCAGTTGCTCGTTGGGATAAAAGCGGACTGGCTCCGTGCGCAACTCGGCCCACTCGAATTTGAGGGCACTGAGCCGCCGGGCTTGTTCGGGATCGATGCGGCGCTTGACCCACAGAAACCCGCGCCCCGCCGCGCTGGCCTCTTGAAAGCGGCTCAGCAGCTCATGCGGATCCAGGTCGAGAATGCGAGCCAGAATGTCGGCTTCGAGCGGCGGATCGGGCAGCCGCTGCGGATTGACGCAGACCGAGACCACTGGCAGGCTCAGGGCCAGGCGCTGGCCCATTCGATCGAGAATCGCCCCTCGGGGCGCGCGAATCTCGACCGTCTTTTCCTGTTGGTCGCGAGCCAGCGCCTGATATTTTGCGTGCTGGACGATCTGGAGCTGCAGCAAGCGGGCGGCAATCAGCGCAGCCCAGAGAAAGCCGAGCCTGGCGAGAAGATGTACTCTTCGTGTGCCCTGTATCTCCATAAACCGTCCTCACGTCTTAGCGTCCGCCGATACTCTTGGCGAGAATACCTTCCGTCTTGCCGTCCAGATAGACCACCTTGGCCGGCGCCGGATCGATGAACTGCTGCTGCCGCGCTAACTCTTCGAGGCGCTGCGGGCTCATCAGACGGCTTTCTTCCAATTGCAAAGCGGAGCGCTCAATCTCCAGATGCTGCCGTTCCTGCCCTAAGGCTTCCAACTGATAACCAGCGATGAGACTGTACAGGCTAGGCAGAAAGACGGCGATCAGTAAAACGGCCGCGGCAACACAAGAACCAATCACGCGCCAGCAGGTCGTGCGGGCGGCCGGGTCGGACTCCCGGACGACTTCGGTATTGTCAATCTTCTTAACGAAGAAGTAGACGTCTTCGTTCGGAAAGCAGCGGAGCCGGTTCGGCTCATCCTCTTCCCAGGTGCGTGGGGCGGCCTGTTCCGCGGCCCGCACGGTGAAAAATCGGTCAAAAATGGTTCCTAATGTCGCCATGTTCTTGTCTCGCGTTTTACTGAACTCTTTTTACATAACCTCGACCGCTCGCAGCTTGGCGCCGCGCGACGGCGGGTTACGCCTTACTTCCTCATCCGTTGGCTTGACCACGTGCTTGGTCAGCAACATTACCCGCCCGCTCCGGGCGAGTTCCTGAAACTTGCGCTTTACCGGCCGGTCCTCCAACGAGGTGAAGGTGATTACGACCATACGGCCGCCCGGTTGGATCAAATCCGGCGCGCTGGAGAGAAACCGGTCCAGCTCTCCCAATTCGTCGTTTACCGCCATCCGCAGCGCCATAAACGTTTGCGTGGCGGGATGTAATTTTCCCGTTCGGGGCACGGCCTGTTCGATCGCTCGAGCTAGCTGCAACGTGCTGTGAATGGGCCGCGCCCGAACGATTGCTCTGGTTATCCTCCGCGACCTCCTTTCTTCGCCGAGCTGATAAATCAGATCGGCTAGTTCTTGTTCTGAAGCAAAATTGACCAGGTCCGAAGCCGGCGCGCCCTGCGAACGATCTGTTCGCATATCGATGGGACCGTCCGCCATCAATGAGAAGCCACGCTCCGGCGCCGTCAGTTGAAAGCGGCTGACGCCCAGGTCGGCCAGAATTCCCTTCACTCGATCCACCTGGCAGAATCGCAGCGCGGCATCCAAACGGGAAAACGGCCCGTGATGATAACAGATTCGGCTGCTCCATTCGGAGGTGTTGGTCCGCGCCATTTCGAGCGATTCGAGATCGCGGTCGTTGGCAATTACCCGGCCGGACGTCAACAATTTCGCGATCGCTCCCGCATGGCCACCCAGACCCGCGGTCGCATCCAAATACGTCTCTTCCGGCTGGATCGCCAGAAATTCGAGACTTTGGCTCAACATGACGGGGACGTGCATAGGCTCGCATTAGCGGAACCCTTTCGTCCGGGCGGTGGTGAGACTTGCCGCCAGCGCAGCACGGGAATTGTCCAAAAACTCTTGGTACTTTTCGCGATTGTAAATGTTGATGGCGCCGAGAACGCACCCCACCCGTACCTCGCCCTCGATTTTCAACTCGCGGCGGAGGTCGGTCGGCAGAGTGACGCGGCCTTGAGAGTCCATCTTCGTTTCGGCGCCATAATGCTGCGTGATAAAGGTCAGCGAGTCGGCCGCAGCAGGGTCTTCGTTGGACAGCAACTCCAGGTATTTTTCGTTTTCTTTCCACACGGAAATCGGGTACAGTCGAGCTATGGCGCCATCGGTTGAGGTCGCGTATAACATTTCGTCGCCGGTTCCGTCGAGGAAGTGCTGGAAATCGACGGGCAGCTTGATTCTTCCGCGATCGTCGACGCTTGCGGGGAAGAATCCCCGCGGCGGGCCGCCGCTCGGAGAAAATTTGGGCTGATCGTCCACTTTTGTTCCCAGTTAGGCCACTTCTGGCCCACAGAAGGATTAGATCACGAGTGGCCTATCCATTGCAAGAGTTTTTTTCACTACATTTTGTAACCAAATGTTTTTAGTGAAGCCTGTCTTTTGTCCTGGTAAACTATAGAAAATGAAAAGCTTGCTGTACGATATCGATCCCGGCCCCGATGTGCCGGAGTTGGTAAGGATGATTGTAGAGATCCCCAAGAACTCCTCCAACAAGTATGAGTACGACGGCAAACTGGGCGTGTTCCGGCTGGACCGTGCGCTCTATTCGCCGGTGCACTATCCGGGCGATTACGGCTTCATTCCAGGGACTTTAGCGTCAGACGGCGATCCCATGGACGTGCTCGCGCTGGTCGAAGAACCCAGTTTTGCCGGCTGCTTGATCGAAGTCCGGCCGGTAGGAATTCTGAACATGATCGACCAGAACGAGACCGACCAAAAAGTCGTCGCGGTTCCGAATCGAAATCCACGTTACGACCAGGTACACACGCTGGATCAGGTTTTCGCTCATGTGCGGCGCGAGATCGAGCACTTCTTCACGATCTACAAGGAACTGGAAGGGCGGGTCACCGCGACTCTGGGCTGGGGCGGACCACCGGAAGCGCGCAAGGCGATTCTGGATAGCCGACAGGCCTATCTGGAGAAAAAAGCAGGGGAAGCGGCGGCGGAGGGTTAAACCTACTTCGATGGCGAACACTTCTCGAATTCCGGAGTCGTTCTTGGAGATTCGGCAGACGTTTCCCGAGCCGTGGGTCGACCGTTGGACCACGCCGAGCCCATTCGTGTCTTCGCTGAGCGCATTACTCCGCAAAGACGGCGTCGGTTTGTCGGATTTTTCGTTTAACAAAGATGCCGCGAATGTTGGAGAAGTTTATCTCAACGTCAATATTCGAAGCCTAAACGCAGCAGTCCGGATCGGACTGGATTGGATCGTCTTCATCGCCGCGAACCCGGCGTGGGAACGCGCGGCCGAGATCGTGGAGATCTTCGAAAGGATCTCCGAAGGGATGCAGGAGACCGTGGACATCGTGCCAGCGGAGCAACAATCGACGCTCGCCTTCCATGTCACAAGCGGAGATGTCGACTTTCGGACAACGACTTCTTTGTTGGTCAACGGGGACTTAGTTGGCGAAGCCCTATTCTACGGCATCTCGCTTCACCGGAGCGACAGCGTACTCATTATCGAAAAATCGATCAAATACGACGGCGCGGCATTTGTGCGTCTTCAACGCACGTTTGCGGGCAGTACATCCCTTTCCGACGTCGTTCTAAAGTTGTATGACGATGAGCTTTCAGCTCTCCGTCTAATTGGCATCCCGGAAGTGCCACAATAGAATCATGGGTGGTCTTCAAGTTCTTGACCAACAGAGTGTCCCTCCTGGGTACTTCCTTGCTGTAGCTCCGCCGACGCGGTACACAGGAATATCGCCTACAGAGAACTGGCGGCCGGACTCAAGCAGAAAGGAACGCGTTAAGACGCAACGTCTGTCCGGATTGGCCGAGGCCTACCAGGATTTCACGCTGTACGTGGAGCGGACGCAGGGCACAACTATAGAGTTAAAGCCGGTTGAAGCCGAAGAGACAAGAGTGAGTGCTCAACTCGCACGCGCCAAGGATGTCTTGAGACGATTGCAGGATTCGAAGAAACGAGTCCAGCAGCTCGAAAAATTCGCAGCGGAAACAAGATGGCTAGCTGAGAACGGTCACAAATATGCTGGCCGCTGGGTCGCCCTTGAAGGGGACCAACTTTTGGCTGAAGGTGCCACTGCCAAAGAAGTCTTCTCAAAAGTTGAGGGCCAAGCCACACCCCCGCTCGTGATTCGCGTTGCGGCGGACGACCTTCCGTTCGCCGGTTGGTGAATGCGAGACAGTATCATATTTTCCCGGCGGCACAGTTATGCAGATAGGCGTGGTATCGAAGTTCAGATCGAGCTGAAGCTCACCGGTTCTAGAGCCGTAAGACTTTACGCCAATGTGGATACTGGCGCCTCATTCTGCATATTTCAACGGGAATACGGCGAGCAGCTTGGGCTGAGCATTGAAACCGGCAAACCCGAGAGGGTCCGGACTGCCGACGGGGGCGCCATCGAGGTATTCGGGCACGAAGTTACGATGACGCTCATGGACTGGGACATTGATTCATTGGTGTACTTTGCGAAGGAGTTCTCATTCGTCAAAAACGTGGTTGGTCAACTGGATGGCTGGATAAATTTAAACTTGGACTGATCCATTACGATAGTCTTCTTCTTCTGAGCCGATACGACGACTGACGGCAAGACACCGGCGTCCTCTGACGATTAGCGCCTCGCCTCCCACTACCGCCCATCCTTGAAAATGCTCTTCGGAATCATCCCGTGCACGCCCTTGGTCCCATCCACTAACTGAGTGATCTCGAAATCCACGGCCACGCTGGCCAACATATACGCTTCTTCCCGCGTCAACTTCTTTTCGCTGACAAGAAAATCGAGCGTCTCATGCACGGCGATCTTGGCCGCCGCCGTCAAGTCCGGATCCAGCCCCATGGTGATCCAGTGCGTGGGCGTCTCCGCACGCGGCCAGTTGAGATGCATGTGCTTATGCAAAACGAACTGGAACACTCCGGTCAGCGACGTCTCCATCGCCGTGATGTCCACTTCGCCGTTTCCCATGCCCGCGTGGCCGTCGCCAACCTCGAACAACGCGCCGTGCGCATGCACCGGAATAAACAAAGTGGTTCCGGCCACTAGTTCCTTGTTGTCCAAGTTGCCCGCGTGCGTACCCGGCGGTGCGCTATTCACTTTACCGGCGCTTTCCGGAGGAGCGATCCCCATGCTGCCGAAGAATGGTTTCAGCGGTATTTCGATACCGGGAGCGAAAACGCCCACGTTCCGAACACGGTCCAAGGGAATGATCCTGGTGTTGCCGCCCTCGAACTCATCGGGCAAGAAGCCCGCACCCTTGCGGTAGCTGTTGTAAGCGTACGGAACATCCATGCGGATTTCGCGAATCCGCACTTCTAGCACGTCGCCGGGTTCAGCGCCCTCAATCGCCACCGGTCCAGTCAACAAGTGGCCGCCTGGGCCCCGTTGCTCCTTGGGAATTTCTTTGTAGAGGGTACGCAGGACGGGCTGGATTTGATCGGCTGGTACGCCGGATTGCTCCAGACGTTCGGGGTTACCGGAGACGGTTTGGATCTCGACGGTATCGCCGGATTTAATAGTCAATACCGGCTTGGCCGCCGACCAATAATAGCCCCACGCGATGGTCTGCGGGGTGACTTTCAAGGTATAGTCGGCGGCCGGAAGCAGCGGTCCGATGGAGAGAAAAAGAGCGATAAGTGGGAGCGCGCGCAGGGTCATGAATCATGTTTGCACAACTTCCGCTGCCCTACTCGGCGAGCGGATCCCAGACATACGTCAGATCGAGAACGAAGCTGGCTACCGGCCCCTCGCCTTCAATGTTCTTGATCCCGGCTCGGGATTCAACTTGTCCATCGGGCCGATAGATTTCCACCGACCGGCGCTCCGGGTCGATCAGCCAGCCCAACTGCGCGCCGTTCGCTAAGTACTCCCGCATCTTTTTCCGCACGGAGGGCAGCCGGTCGCTATCCGATCTGACTTCAATCACAAAGTCGGGGCAGAGATGCAAGAAGCTTTTCCGCTTGCGGGTATCGATCTTCCTGACGCGGCTCTTCAAGGTCCAGGATGCGTCCGGAGAGCGGCGGGCGCCGTTGGGAAGGACAAACCCAGTGGAGGAGTCGCAAACGACGCCACAGCGGTCCTTCCTTGCCCAGATGAAAAGCTGTCCGGCTATATCGCAGTTGCTTACGCCAGTCAAGAAGTGGGTCGGGGCCATGACAATGATTTCGCCCTCAGCCGTCATTTCAAAATTCAGGTCGGGATGCTCGGAACAAAAGGCGGTAAACTCTCGATCGGTCATCGGCTGAGCGGTCAAAGTCGCTGGCAGATAGGCGTCATTGATCACAAACCGCATGAGTCCAGTCTAACGCGGCTAACGAGTTTGAAAACCCGCGTATGCCGGAAGATTGCTATCATTTTCTGGAGCGGTGGAATACTCCAAGTTTGGTCGGATCGGACTCTCGGGTTCGGTTCCGCCTCTCTGGGGTTACCCCTGGGAATCGTGAATAGCTGACATTTCGTCGCGTGAGACGGAAGGCCGATGGCTCGGCCAACACCTCACGCAAGGTTAGACTGGTTGGAGTATTCTCACCGTTGTTTCCCAAATCCAACAGAACGCTCTTGAGAGTGCTCGCCCGGTCTTTACTGGCCGGCGAGCCTACGGTCGAAAAAACTTTCCAGCGCTCCAGTAATACGCTCGGCAGGCGCTGGCGTTGGCTGAGGGGCGTAGCGCGCCGCTATGTAGCCACGCTGGATGGCCGCACGCGTCCGCGCCAACGCGAGGTAGTCCAGTTTCTTGCCGACGATCCCGGCTTCCAAAGCGCGTGGACGAAACATTCTTCGGAAATATGGATCGAGCATTGGCTCACTGAGCCCCAACAAATGCAGCCCGTTGCGGCGGCTGAGACGTGGCCGGTCCCCGTCCTCGAGTCCGCCGGCGCTTTAGCCGCTTGGCTCCGGATCGAAACGTCTGAGCTCGATTGGTTCGCCGATCTCAAGGGATTGTGCGACCAAAACGCGCGCGAGCAATTGCGGCATTATCACTACCGCGTCTTAACCAAGCCATCCGGCGGCGTTCGGTTGATCGAAATTCCAAAGCCCAGGCTCAAGGAACTGCAGCGGCGCATTCTGGCCGGAATTCTGGAAAAAATTCCATCGCATCCCGCCGTTCATGGATTCGTGAAGGGACGCTCCATTAAAACATTTGCCGCTCCTCATGTAGGTCAGCGCATGGTCTTGCGCATGGACCTCAAGGATTTCTTTCCCAGCTTTGCCGCCGCGAGAATTCAAACTCTCTTCCGCACGCTCGGCTATCCCGAATCGGTGGCCGACCTGCTGGGTGGCACTTGCACCAATGCCGTGCCGCGCGCGATCTTAAGAGAGCCGCTGTACACCCGCCCGCATTTGCCGCAAGGGGCCCCTACTTCGCCGGCGCTGGCCAACCTCTGCACTTATCGTGCGGATTGCCGCTTATCGGGCCTGGCGAGAGCGGCCGGAGCGCAGTATACGCGCTACGCCGACGATCTGGCGTTTTCGGGCGGTGAAGAATTCGAGCACGGCGTGGATCCATTTTCCACGCGCGCCGCGGCTATTCTGATCGAAGAAGGTTTCACCGTCAATTTCCGTAAGACTCGCGTGATGCGCCAAGGTGTGCGCCAACATCTGGCGGGACTGGTAGCGAATGAGCGCCTCAATATCCGTCGGGCAGACTTCGACCGACTCAAAGCGATACTCACCAACTGCGTTCGCCTGGGCCCGGCGAGCCAGAATCGCGAAGGTCATCCCAGCTTCCGGTCGCACTTGAACGGGCGAGTGGGATTCGTCGAGCAGATCAACCCGAAAAAGGGCAAACGGCTTCGCGACATCTTCGAAAAAATCCAATGGGAACTCCCTGGTGCCTGAGGTAGACACGTCTGGAATCGAATTCAAAGCGCGCAATCCCGCAGCACATCGGGTAGCCAGCCCACGAACCACTCGCGGAAATCCGACAAACGGCGATTGGTCTCCTCGCTCATCGGTCCGGCGAACGCCCCCATCTTTTGTTTGCGGACGCGCAGCGCCTCGATAATCGCCACCGGTAGCGGGAAGCTCCGCATCTGCGCCAGCAATTCGTGAATATAGCGGTCGAGCGCTCGCGCTCGTTCGTGGTCGCCCGTGCAAATGGCCCGGTCAATCGCGACCAGCAATTCCGGGAGCGCGCTCGCCACTCCGGAAATAATTCCGCTCGCGCCGCCGATCCGCGCTTCGGTGTAAATGGCCTCGCTGCCAACAAACCTTCGGACAGGCAGATCGCCCGCCCGCCGCGGCAGCGCTGCCAGATAGGCTGGATCGCCGCTCGAATCCTTGATGCCCGCAAACAGACCCGTGTTCAGCAATTCGACGGCGGTCTCTACCTCTAGCGGATTCGTGAAAAACGGAATGTTATACAGGTAGATCGGTACTCCGCCATCCACTTCTTTTGCGAATTGGAGCAAAAACGCGCGGATTTCTGGTTGCTCGTAGCGAAAGTAATACGGCGGCATGATCATCACGCCGGCGATACCGTCCTCGGCGGCATCGCGGGCCAGATCGACCGCGCCATCGAGCGTGGAGTGGGAAACATTCACCAGCAAGGGAACTCGGCTTCGCTTGGCCGCAAAGCGAACCATGTGCCGGCGGTCGTCGAGCGCGAAATGGACAAATTCGCCGGTAGAGCCCAGCAGGGCGATGCCGTTGCAGCCCCGTTCGCCCAGGAAATCGACCAGTTCCAGGGTTGCCCCCAAGTCGATGGAGTTCTCGCGAGCGCGGCGGGGGGAGACCGCCGCGGCAATTACTCCGTCGATTGCTCTGCCTTCACTGGCTTTTGCGCGCCTAAGCAAGTTTCAATCATAACAACGGCCCGGCCCGGAAAAGTAGTTGACACAAGCAACTAAATACTTGACAATGGCATGTATGGTGGATGCCGATCTCATCGCCGCCGTGCGCCGCTTCAACCGCTTCTATACGCTAAAAATCGGCGTCCTGAGAGAAGGCCTCGCCGACACACAGTTATCTCTGACTGAGGCGCGGGTCCTCTATGAACTCGCTCACCGCGATCGTTCGACCGCGACGGAGTTGAGCCGGTTCCTGGCGCTCGATCCGGGCTATGTCAGCCGGATTCTGAAAAGCTTCGACCGCAAAAAGATGCTCTCCCGGAAACCATCCGGCGACGATCGCCGGCGGACTTTGCTGGCCCTGAGCGCCTCCGGCAAAAGGGTCTTTGCTTCGCTCGACCGCCGGACCGTTCAGGAGGTGCGCCAGTTGCTGGCGCCGGTGTCGGAGACGGACCGCCGCCGCCTTGCCGTCGCGATCGAAACCATTGAGACTGTCCTCGGCAAGCCTGATGATGCAATCCGCGAACCATTCCTGCTGCGCCCGCCACGGCCTGGCGATCTCGGCTGGGTGGTCGAAGCGCACGGGCGGCTCTACGCGGCCGAATACAACTGGGACCAGACGTTTGAAGGCATGGTTGCGGGAATCGTCGCCAAGTTCGCGAACCACTTCGATGCCAAGCGGGAACGGTGCTGGATTGCCGAACGCGATGGCGAGAACATTGGCTGCGTTTTTGTTGTCAAGGAATCCAGTACTGTCGCGCAGCTTCGCATGTTAATCGTCGATCCGAAAGCGCGCGGTTTCGGTCTGGGCCGGCGCCTGGTGGAAGAATGCATCCGCTTCGCGCGGGACGCAGGCTATCGCAAACTGACGTTGTATACGGTGAGCCAACTGGTCTCGGCGCGCCGTATCTATGAAGCGGCGGGTTTTCGGTTGGCGAAAGAAACGCCGGAGCACAATTGGGGTCATGACGTAGTGAGCCAGACGTGGGACTTGGCGCTGGCGCTGCCGGCCTAGCAGGCCTCCATAAAGGCGCCGATGAGTATCGGCTTCCTGGTTGCTCCTATCAGCGTCCGGACATAGAAACGCGATCGACTATTTGATCAAAGTAGGCACATTACCCTCCAGCCCCGAACGTTAGTGAGGGGAAGGGCGAAGTTCCACACTGCACCCGATGCAAAGACTCGTCGCGGCAGGAAATGTAGAAACTCGAGGCACAGGCTGAAGACTGTGCCCGGCAGGTTAATAACCGGATTAATAAACTGCCCCCGCAGTTTTTATACATTATTTTGTCAGCTCCGAACGTTCGTGAGGGGCAGGGCAAAGTTCCCCTCACTGACGTTCGCGAGCTGGAGGAACCAATTGCACAGACTGAAGCCCGTGCCACCTTTTTCAGCCGCCGGTCTAGAGGCCCGCAATCAGCGCGGCCGCTTCCACTGCGCCGTTACTGAAAGCGGAATTTGTTGCAGGGCAACACCGCAGCCGACGCGCTGCTTCCACTGCTTCCCGCGGTGTTGTCACCAAGGTTGCGCCGGCCTTCGCCGCGCGGAGCGCCTGCCGGTCATAAAGGCGCGGCCAGGCGCGGGCAATCAGCGGCACTCCCGCGGCCCGCGTTTCATACACCGTGTTGTATCCGGCGCCACCGACGACCACCGCGGCACTGCCGTAGAGTTCGAGCGCCGGCCAGTGCGCCTGCCACAAGTGGGGCGGGCAGCCGGCCGGGCACATGGGCGACACGCACCGGACGGCCATTTCCTCGCTGAGCAATGCCGCGGCCTCGCCATACCAGGACTGCTCTTCCGCATTGCCGGAGGCGCAAATCAGGGCAGTGGTGCGATTCGCCTCCAGCGTTGGCGCCGGCGCTGCCAGCCACGGATCCGTCAACCGCGCGCACGGAAGATCGGCGAAGGCTTCTCCTTCTCCCGGAAGCAGAACCAGATCATAATGTTTTGCCACGAAGGAGCGAAGTGCGTAAGAGTCCACGTACTCGGGATTGAGATCGCGCGCTACCAGCACTTTGCCCATTGCTGTTTGCGATGGCAGCCAGTCCGCCAACTCGCCCAGCAGCCCACGCGGAAAGGTGTCGACGATCAGACATTCACATCCGGCGATGGCCGAAATCGTTTCCTCGCCCGAAGCGACAGTACGCACATCGAGTTCGGGCACGCTTCGCCGGATGAAATCCGCATACGGGCAATTGGTGACAATTCGCACGTGTGCCCGGGAGACCACGGCCCGCGCCAGCGCTGCCGCGCGCGTCAAATGGCCCCAACCGCCACCGAGCGCGTAGATCAGCCACATCCTAACTTGCCATGGGATCGTCTTCGAAGCGATTGCGCGGCTTCACCAGTTTTTCGCCGTCTGCCTGTGTAAACCGCATGCCTGCTTGCGTTCCGGCCACGCGGTTGACATAGGCCGGATCGTAGTCGTCGTAATTCGTATAATTCCCGCGATCCAGCCGGCTGCGATATGGGTCCTCGATCTGGCCATTTCTGCAATCCTCGCAGCCTTCCGGCGTCATCCGGTCACAAGGATGCGGAAACAAAAATCCGACGCGGCGCTCGCACTTCCAACCCGGGTTCATTGCGCCGTGCCTCGCAGGTTCACTCGCCGGGCCAGATTGAGTATTCTGTAGACTCCGAGAGAAAGCATCTTGCAGGACTCGAAAAGTTCCGCCTCCACCAATTTAACTTGGACCCTCGCCGTCAGAGCCTTTTCACTGACGCGCAAGCCTCGTAGTGTGGCCGATTGCGGCAGTTGAATCATGGTGCCGATCTCCTGTTCGGCAAAGCGCGCCGGGTCGCCGTAAATCTCAACCGGAAAACGATACTTCTGCACCACTACGGACGTAGTGCGCCGCTTCTTCTTGGGTTTTCCCCGCGGATTCGTGTAGCTGCGATCGCGGAAGAAGTCCGTAATGGTTTGAGAAAATTCCGTGCCATCGAGCATAGTCGCTTCGAGCTTGAGCCACTCGCAGGCCGCGCAGCGTACCTTTCCTTTTTTCTTCACCGGCCAGGGTTTCTCAGACAGGGTCGTACCTTTTTGATCGAGCGAGAGCCATACGGAGACCGGCGCCTTTTTATGAGCATCGCCGGTCAGCATGGCCGCGAGGCCTTTTACCAGATTGGTGCGGTCCGCCGCTGCCGGAATAGTGCGATGAGCAATCGTGCCCGCCCATACCAGGACGCCAAAGGCAACCAGTATGGGCACGCCGATCCAGGGCCAGAATTTCATTGCGATCAGTCCAACAACCAAGGCCACGCATGCTAGAGTGAAAAGCCGGTTCCGCTCTTTTTGCCGGCTGAGGCGAAGCGCGTCGATCTCGGCCATGTCGCCGGCGATGATCTCCAACGGAGCCTTGGCCTGGTAGATCCAGGTTTTCGTCAACTCGGTAACATTAATTGGCATGGGAATCGCAAGCGACCGGCATGGATTGCGTTTCTGCCCGGTATCTTAACAGATGACGGCTGATGACGGCAGATGACGATAGAACGCCTGGCCTACATCGCTTTCGACACCGTGCCAGCGCCCAAAGGCGCTTCAACGCATATTGGCGCGTTTGCGCGCGCACTAGCGGCGCACTATGGCCGCATCGATCTGATCACGGCCGGGCCCGGCGGAGTTGCGACAGTGGAACGCTGGCCAGGCGTGTTTCACACGGAGCTGCCAGCGCCGGGTGTCAGCCTCATCGATCGCATTCTGTGCTTTCAGGCGTATCTCAAACGCTGGTTGAAAAATCATCCTTACTCGATCGTGCAATTCCGCTCTTCTTTTGAAGGCTTGCCGCTAATTGAACTTTCGGCTCGTCCGAAGTTGGTGTTTGAAGTGAACGGACTGCCCTCAATCGAGCTGAAATACCGCTATCCCGGAGCGGAAGACGATCGCGAGTTGATGCGCAAGCTCCAGGCCCAGGAAGCCGCTTGTCTTCAGGCCGCCGATCGCGTGATCACCCCGAGCGCCGTGACGGCGAAATATTTGCAAAACGATCGCGTAGCCCGGCGCATTGACGTGATTCCCAACGGCGTCGATCTGGAGATTTTCCAGCCGGCTCCCGGCCCTGTCCCTGCCGGCGTTTTTCGCATGTTGTATTTCGGCACCATGCATTCCTGGCAGGGTGTCGAGTTAGCGATTCGCGCACTGGCGCAGGTTCGGTCACAGATCGCCGCCAGTCTGACGATCGTGGCCGCGGGCGAGATTGAACCGGCCGAACGGCTGGCGGCAAAGCTCCAGGTGCTCGATCGTCTTTCCATTTTGCCGGCCATGCCGCAACCCGATCTGGCTGCGATTGTACGCAACAGTAACGCTGTGCTCGCGCCGCTCGCGCTGAACGATCGCAACGTCGTGCAAGGCTGTTGTCCGCTGAAAATATTGGAAGGGATGGCGTGCGGAGTGCCGGTGATCGCTAGCGATCTTCCTGTGGTCCGCGAGCTTGGTTGCGATGGAACGCACTTTCTTCTGGTAAAGCCCGGCTCGGTAGATCGAATCTCGGAAGCAATCCTGCGGTTGCACTCCGATCCGACGCTCGCCAGGGCGATCGGCGCCAACGCGCGCCGCCATATCGAAGATCACTTCACCTGGGACCGCGCCGGCGCCGCGCTAGTCAAGCTCTATACGGAATTGATTCGCCCCAGTAGCGCTTGAAGCGCCTCTTGTTCGGCACCTTGATGGAAGAAGCCGAGCACACGTTCGCGGGCCGCGTTGCGCATCTGCTGCTGGGTCGCTGAATCCGAGTCCAGCCAGGCGAGCACCGCTTCGCCCAACCGGTGTAATTGCCAGCGCGGCAGCAGAATGCCTTCCACGCCGGGCGTCAGCACCTCCGGAATTCCTCCGGCGTCGCTCACAATGCAGCCGCGCCCTGCCGCCATCGCTTCCAGCAGCGCGTTCGGCATGCCATCCCACAGCGAGGGTTGCAAGTAGACATCGCACAGTTGCAGATGGCGATTAACCTCTTCGGCTTTCGACAGAAGTCCGGTGACAATGACGCGGCGTTCCAGCAGCGTGTCCGCACCGAGCAGCGCCAGTAGGCGAGGCATCTCGGACGGCCGCACGTCGCCGATCACCAGCAGGCAGGCCGGGCGGTTCGCCTGCACGTGGCGCAGAGCGTCGAGCAGCGCCTGCAGGCCCTTCTTCTCCCGCAATTCGCCTGAAAATCCGAGAACCACTTCTCCATCTTCAATGCCCAGCGCTTTTCGCAGCCCCGTCATGTCTTCATTGAGTGGCCGGAACACGGTCGCATCCACCACGTTGTGGAGTAGCGCGATATCGGAACGCCCGCTGATGGCCTCCGCCTTTGCCGCCAGCGCACGCGTGACGCTGGTGACTACGCTCGCGTTGCGTAGCGTCCACTCGAGCCGCGCAAAATCGCCAGGCGGAAACATTTCGCGATCCAGATCGTTACCACGAATACTCACTATCGACGGAATTTTATTCTGCTTGCCGAAGAACGCGGCCACGAAGCCTGCCGGGTTGAGATAGTGTCCCCAGATTCCGTCGTAGCGATTGCGGGATAGCAGCCAGTCGAGAATGTTGAGCGTATGCGGAAGCGTGCCATCCCATTCGCGAAAACGACCGATGCGAAAGACCGCCGGATTGCCATCTTCCTGCACCACGATGCCCGCATCCAGTGTACGCGTCCAGCCAACCACATCGACCAAGTTTCCCAGTGATGCCAAGGCGCGCGCGATGCGTGTAGCGCTGGTAGCGACACCGCCTTCGTCAGGCGCGTAGCGCTCGGTGAGAAAAAGGAGTCTGCCCGGCACGAAAACGGATCAGTTGACGGTAGCGAGAGCGTCGGCTTCCACAAGCATGCGCCGGGCCTCGTTATATTCGCGAATCAGCCGCTTGCACAATTCAGCGGCAGTGGGAATGTCTCGAATGTCGCCCACGCCTTGCCCAGCCGACCAAACATCTTTCCACGCTCTGGCCTCGCGGTCAGTTCCGAAGTCCATCTTGGCGTGCGCCGGCAAATTGTCCGGATCGGCGCCGGCGGCCACCAGGCTGGGCCGCAGAAAATTGGCGGCCACGCCACTGACAGCCGCCGTGTAGAGGATGTCCTTCGCGGCGCAATCGAGAATCATCTGCTTATACTCGGGTGGCGCCATGCTCTCCGGCGTTGCGATGAAGCGCGTTCCCAGATACGCGAGGTCCGCGCCCAGCAAACGTGCCGCCGCGATTTGGCGCCCATTCGTGATGCAGCCGGAAAGAATCACGGTCTTATCGAAAAACTCCCGGATCTCGGCCAGAAACGCAAACGGATTCAATGTACCCGCATGCCCGCCGGCGCCCGCGCACACCGGAATCAGGCCATCGACGCCGGCCTCAGCGGCCTTGCGGGCATGATGCATATGAATCACGTCGTGAAACACAAATCCGCCGTAGCTATGGATGGCGTCCACCACGTCTTTTACCGCTCCGAGCGAAGTGATGACCAGCGGCACACGGTGCTTCACGGTGATTTGGAGATCCTGCCGGAGCCGCGGATTGGTCTTATGCACAATCAGGTTCACTCCGTAGGGAGCGGCCTTTCCACCCGCCAGGCGATCTTCGATTTCCATGAGCCAGGCTTCGTAGCCTTCGCTGCTGCGCTGATTGAGCGCGGGAAACGCACCGATCAATCCCGCGCGGCAAGTCTCGACCACCAGATCCGGGCCGGATACCAGAAACATCGGCGCGGCGATCGCCGGCACGGTCAATTTATCTTTCCATGAATCAGGCAAGGACATGATGAAACCTTGATGATAGCGTGACCGCCGGCTTTCCCTGAGAACGCGGCGATAGATCGGGGAGAGCGGGCTAGAACAACCAGACTAGGGCGAACAATGCGAACTGTGTCATCACCTGCCGCGGCGATCTCCGTAACCAACCGGCGCGAAGCAGCGCCCAATGGGCATGCGCGTGAAGTCTTGTATTGTCGTGCCCCAACCCGTGCGCACGATAAAAGGACGCCGTCGCCGCCGCATAGTCGCCGATCGAAAGATACCGTTCACCAAGCGCCATCTGTTCGTGATAGCGCTCATTTCCAGGAATGCATGTGGTACAAGATGCGGCTGCCATGCCATTCATTTAATCACAATCGGCGGTGAATTCGTTGGACAATCGGAACATGATCTTGTGGGCTTTGCTCGCACTGGCTTCCGCTGCCGCGCTGTCGGCTCAGCCATCGAAATCCCTGGATCTCACCACCGCTCCCGCCAAAAAAACACACTATGTCGTCTTCGCTTCGCGCGGCCGAAGCACCACTGGGCACGCTTTCGTAATTTGGGGTGTCGAAGATGGCGTACAGAACCGCAGCACCATTCAAGCGCTTGGTCTGTATCCGGAGAGCGACGAGCCGAGTTGCGGTTCCTTACGCGGCAAGGTTCCTGGCGTGCTTCTGGATGAGTTGGCCACGCACAGCGTGGAGGCGGTCGACCAGGAATTGATCGTGCGCGTGGATGAGGCGGATTTCGCGCGCGCCCTGCAGGTTGCCAGGCAATGGAACTGCCGACACGAATTTTCACTGTTGAGTCACGACTGCGTGGAGTTCCTGCGCGCCGTGGGAGACTCGCTGCATTTGCCGATGCCCAAGCGCTACTTTACTCGCTGGACTCCCCAGGCGTATGTGCGCGCCCTGCTGGCAAGCCTGCGCGACGGGACGCTGGATCTCGGCGATACGGTATACGAAGGTTCGCTCATGGACAATCAACCGATCGGGCAAGGGCGCCTTTATGGACCAGACGGGGGTGAGATCCACGGAACGTTTGGCGGGCTTGACCATCACTCCGGCGCAGGAATGTTCCCCACCTGCGGCGAGTCATTTCAGTACGAGGGTGGCGTGGTGGATTTTTTGGCGCAAGGCAAGGGCGCCGTACGAGGCAAAAATGGATTCGTGGTGAAGGGAATCTTCGAGCGGGGAAAGTTGATGCGCGCGTCCGGCCGCTTGCCGGCGGTTTGCGGTCCTATCGCGGCACAATGGATTGCCATCCCTGAAACTCGGTAGGACTAACAATCATGACAGAACTGAAATCACGTCATCTGCTTACACTCACTTTGGCGCTACACACTGCACAGGAATTGGGCGACACGCCAGCCGGGAATCGGCGCATCGTGCCGGTTTCTGGTGGACAATTCAATGGCGAGCGCCTTCATGGAGAAGTATTGCCGCACGCAGGCTCGGACCTGTTGCTGGGCCGTTCTGATGGATCTTTTCAACAGGATGTGCGGCTGGTTTTGCGGACGGACGACGGCGCACTGATCCTGCTGACCTATCGCGGCGTCCGGCATGCCACGCCCGAAGTCAGTGCGAGTCTCGCTCGCGGCGAAACTGTCGCTGCTTCTCAATACTATCTGCGCACCGCGCCGTTCTTTGAAACTGCGTCGCCAAAGTATGCCTGGCTTAACAAGATGGTCACCGTTGGCGTTGGTGAAAGGCAGCCGGGTAATGTAATTTACGAGATCTTCGAGATCCTGTGATGATGCCTTCGGCAAGCGCGTTTTCGTGAAACTTACTTCTATGGGAATTGGTCTAAAACAAGGAGTTTACTAAGCCATGGCTACAGATCTGGAAACACCCACTGCGGAATCTTTGGGATTCGAAGTCAAAGTGTCACTCAAGGTGAACGGTAAGCAGGAGTCGCTCTTGCTGGATTCTCGTGTGACGCTGCTCGATGCGCTACGCGAGCACCTGGGGCTTACAGGCGCCAAGAAGGGATGCGATCACGGACAGTGCGGTGCATGCACGGTTCTGGTGAATGGCGTTCGCGTCAACTCTTGCTTGAGTTTTGCGGCCATGCATCACGGTCACGAAATCGCCACGATTGAAGGGTTGGCGAACGGGGACGAGTTGCATCCCATGCAGGCGGCATTTCTAGAGCACGACGCATTTCAGTGTGGCTACTGCACGCCGGGGCAGATTATGTCGGCCGTCGGCTTTGCGTTCGAACAAGAAGGCTCGAGCGACGACGTCATTCGAGAGAACATGAGCGGGAACATTTGCCGGTGCGGCGCTTATCCAAATATTGTTGCCGCCGTGCGGGAGGTGTTGCGGTGATTCAATTCCAATACATGCGCAGCAGCACCGCGGCGGGCGCGCTTTCGGCTGCGATTGGCAACGCCGGTAGCGCGTTTATCGCGGGCGGGACCACGCTCGTCGACTTGATGAAATTGGAGGTGGAACAGCCGGCCAAGGTCATCGACATCAATGCGCTGCCACTTTCCGCGATTGAACCACTGGCGGGCGGTGGCGTGCGAATCGGAGCGTTGGCGCGCAACAGCGGCGTGGCGCGGCATGAGCTGATCCGCACTAAGTTTCCGGTTCTTTCTCAGGCCTTGCTTTCTGGCGCTTCGCCTCAGTTGCGTAACATGGCGACGGTGGGCGGCAACATCATGCAGCGTACGCGTTGCTATTATTTCCGCGATTCGTCATTTGTCTGCAATAAGCGGATTCCAGGCTCTGGTTGCCCGGCTTTGGACGGATTCAATCGCATCCACGCGATCTTGGGCGCCAGTGAAAAATGCATCGCGGCCAATCCTTCCGATATGAATGTCGCGCTGGTGGCCTTGGATAGCGTGATCCGGGTGCTCGGACCGCGAGGCGAGCGAACCATCCGCTTTGAGGATTTTCATCTCGCTCCCGGCGATACTCCGGAGCGCGAAACAGTGTTGGAACAAGGGGAATTGATCACCGCGGTGGACATTCCGGGATCGCAGTTTGCGGCCAACAGCCTGTATTTGAAAGTGCGCGACCGGGCGTCGTACGAATTTGCGCTAGTCTCGGTTGCCTTGGCGCTGGAAATCACGGGCGCTACGATTGGCGCGGCCCGCGTTGCATTTGGAGGCGTGGCCACTAAGCCTTGGCGCGCGCGGAACGTGGAGCAAGTGCTACAGGGGAGGGCGCCGTCCGAAGAGCTGTTCGAACGCGCAGCCAAGGCAGCCGTAGAAGGGGCTCAACCGGGGCGTCACAACGGGTTCAAGGTCGAATTGCTGCAAAGGGCCGTAGCCAAAGCGCTGCGGACATTAGTGGAGAAAACTGCATGAGCGCGATAATCGGACAGCCCATCGATCGGGTAGACGGCCGGCTGAAAATCACGGGCGCGGCGAAGTACGCGGCGGATTACCCGATGGAAGACCTGGCGTATGCGGCGCCGGTGCAGAGCACCATCGCCAAGGGAAGAGTCCGGCATATCGACACGTCCGCCGCGGAACGCGCCCCCGGTGTTCTGGCCGTGATTACGCGCGCGAACGCCCCGCACATGCTCATGCCCAAGAACGATTTCGGATCGGGCACCAAGCTGGGTGAAAATCGCAAATTATTCGAGGACGATCGGATTTATTACGCCGGCCAATACCTGGCGCTGGTAGTTGCCAATTCACTGGAACGGGCGACCGCGGCCGCCAGCCTGGTCAAGGTTGACGCCGAAGAAGAGGAACCAGCGGTGACGATGGAGAAGGGCACGCAGTTTGAGCCCGCCGACGACTTTGCCAAGACCGAATACACACGCGGCGATATTGCAGCGGCCCTGCGGTCGGCGCCGCATCAGTTACGCCAGACCTATTCCACGCCCGTGGAGCATCACAATCCCATGGAGCCGTCGGCAGCCATCGCGCAGTGGAACGGCGACAAGCTCATCCTTTACGATGCCACGCAGTGGGTGGTCGGGGCTCGCAATGTACTGGCCGATACGTTGGGACTGCCGCGCGAAGATGTGCACCTGATTTCCAGTTTCGTGGGTGGAGGGTTCGGATGCAAGGGATTCACCTGGCCTCACTCGATTGGCGCCGCCATCGCGGCGCGCCACGTTGGCAGGCCAGTGAAGCTGGCTCTCACGCGGCAGCAGATGTTCACCTCCGTGGGTCATCGCGGAGCAACCAGGCAGACCATAACTTTAGCGGCGAACGGCTCGGGCGAGTTGATGGCGATTCATCACCAGAACTTGACCGAAGCGTCCATGGTCGACGATTTCATCGAGCGCTGTGGAGTGATGACCGGATTTCTATACAAGTGCCCCAATGTGTCCCTCAAGAACACAGGGGCGCGGGTGAATATTGCCACGCCAACGCCGATGCGTGCGCCGGGTGAATCCACTGGGTTGTTCGCATTAGAGTCCGCGCTGGATGAACTCGCTTGCCAATTGAAGATGGATCCGGTGGAGCTGCGGCTCCGGAATTATGCCGAGACCGATCCCGAGAAGGGTCTGCCCTATTCGAGCAAGCATCTGCGTGAGTGCTACCAGGTGTGCCAGGCCAAGTTCGGTTGGAAAAAAGGCGGCGCGCCGCGGCGGGACGGGCGTTTCCTGATTGGCCAGGGAATGGCCACGGCCACCTATCCCGGGTATCGGTTTCAGGGCGCTGCCCGGGTGCGAATTCTGAGCGATGGGTCGGTGGTCGTGGCTAGCGCCACGCAGGATCTGGGAACGGGCACCTACACCACCATGACGCAGGTGGCGGCCGAGACACTGGGTGTGGAGCCGGAGACAATTCGCGTGGAGCTGGGCGATTCGACGTTGCCGCCTTCGCCCGTCTCTGGTGGATCGATGACTACCGCCAGCGTGACGCCGGCCGTGAAGGCCGCTTGTGAAGATGTTCTGCGAAAATTGAAGCAGTGCGCGATTGCAGATCCGCAATCGCCGCTGTATGGTCTGAAATTGGAAGAGATCGCGGCGCAAAACGGAAGCTTGCAGGCCCGCGACGGACGATGTGTGAGTTATGGCGGCGTGCTTCAAAGCTTGAAGCAGTCGGCCATTGAGGCTGAAGCGCAGACCGCGCCGGGCGAGGAAGCGGAAAAATATTCGATGCACTCCTTTGGAGCACAGTTCAGCGAAGTGAAAGTGGACGTCGATACGGGCGAAGTGCGCGTGACCAGACATTGCGCCGTGTTCGATATCGGGCGGGTGATTAACGCCAAGACCGCCCGCAGTCAGGCGCTGGGCGGAATCATCCAGGGAATCGGGATGGCGCTGTTGGAACACACCGTGTACGACCAGGTGCATGGCCGCGTCGTGACCAACAACTTGGCGGATTACGCCATGCCGGTAAATGCGGATATCCGGGATATCGATGTTACGTTTTTGGGGCGCCCGGATTTTATTCTCAATCCGGTGGGTGCGCGCGGCGTTGGTGAAATCGGCATTACCGGAGTGGCGCCGGCCATCGCAAATGCCGTTTACCATGCGACGGGCATTCGGGTAAGAGATTTGCCGATTACGCCGGATAAGTTGCTGAGCGCAGGTCTGAAGTAGTTTTAGAGACTGCGCAAGCGCGTCAGCTCCTGGAGAATTGCCGGGTCCGCCTTCAGTTCGGCCAGTGGGCGCAACTGCTCATCGATGTACTCCCAATTGAGTTGCTGCCGCTGGCGAAGAACCACGGTCTCAGCGTCGCGGATATCCATGGGCCGGGAGGCGAAAAGCTTCATTACCAAAAGGTCCTCCGCCGAGCAAGTGCGAATTGACCTGAATCCCGAAGTTGAAGTCACGCTTTACGACCGAACAATTGCCTTATCAATACCTTGCGATGTGGAAATCGAACTTAACCGAAGTTAGTCCTACGACTCGCAAGCCCCTGAAAATCCGGGCACAACAGGACCAACTTCGGGATTCAGGATTGACAGACTCGGAAAAAAAGAGAACTCCGTGGCATGGGCTATCACGAGTTCTTCAAACGGCAGCGCGCTCAGCGATACATCGATTCCGATTCCTTGGCGCGTCTGAAGCAGGACGACCCGATTTTTATGCGCGAAAGCTTCAGGGTCCGCAATTCGCGCCGGGTATTGTGCGAGCAATAACTGAACGAACGTGTCTTCCCCGCCGAACCCCGTGAGCAGTGCCAGATCGACATCGCGTGTTACCCGGGTCTCGCCCCACCGCTGAACCGCGATTCCGCCGATCACGCACGATCTCCACCCCTGGCTATCGCAGAATCGAAGCAGGGCGGATGCCGCCTCAAGTAGGTCGTTCATGGTTCGCGCGGAGCTTGGCGAAATACCGCTGCATCTCCACCAGCCCGGAAGAGGGCCGGGGCGGGAGGCGAACCGCGTAGTTGAAGCTGCTTTCAAGGCTTTCCAGAGCCTGTCGGGTATCCAATTCCTGGATTTCTCGTTGACGAATGGCCTCCAGTTCCGGGCCCGCTTGTTTCCAAATCTCAACCCAACGGCGCATCAGCTCACGCTCTTCCATTGCTACGATTATCCGCCAACTGTGGCGGCGTTGGTCCGTGATCTTTCGCGTGCGCGTAAGGCTGCTTCGCCATGGTAGACTTGACGGCTTGAGTTTAGGCTTCGTCGACTACCTCATCCTCGCGCTCTACTTTGCTTTTGTTTTGGGCATTGGCTGGCTCGTAAAACGGCGCGTTTCAACCGCGGAGGAGTTTCTTACCTCCGGGCGGTCCGTCCCGGTTTGGATCACCAGCCTGGCCTTCATCGCCGCCAATCTAGGCGCCCAGGAAGTGATCGGCATGTGCGCGTCCGGAGCCAAATACGGCATCATGACGGCCCATTTCTACTGGATCGGCGCCGTCCCGGCCATGCTGTTTGTGGGCGTGTTCATGATGCCGTTCTATTACGGCAGCCGCGCCCGCAGCGTCCCCGAATATTTGAAACTGCGCTTCGACGAAAAAACGCGCGGCCTCAACGCCATCACTTTCGCGGTGATGACGCTATTCTCCTCGGGCATTTCGATGTATGCCTTGGGTATTCTGTTTCAGTTAGTGCTGGGCTGGTCCTTCACCGCATCCGTACTGTTGTCGGCCGCCATCGTGCTCGTATACACGTTCCTCGGCGGACTGACCAGCGCGATTTACAACGAGGTGCTACAGTTCTTTCTGATCGTGCTGGGATTCGCGCCGTTGTCGATACTCGCGGTCAGCAAAGCCGGCGGCTGGAAAGGTGTGTCCGCCAACATTCCTCGCGTGATGACGCACTCCTGGACCTACCTGGCGCACTCCTCGGAAAACCCAATGGGTGTCGAGATTTTCGGCCTGGTCGCGGGACTCGGGTTCGTTTTATCGTTTGGCTACTGGTGTACGGATTTTCTGGTCGTGCAACGCGCCATGGCGGCCAATTCCATGTCGGCTGCCCGGCGAACTCCGCTGATTGCGGCCTTCCCGAAAATGTTCATGCCGTTTGTGGTAATCATCCCGGGTGTGGCGGCTCTGGCGTTGTCGCACATGGCGGTGGGTTATTCGCTTCCGCTTAAGCCCGATGGCGTGACCACGAACTACGATCTGGTCCTCACTACGCTTATGGCGCAGTTCTATCCATCCGGCATTCTCGGGTTGGGACTGACTGCGCTCATGGCGTCCTTTATGTCGGGAATGGCCGGGAATGTCACCGCGTTCAACACGGTGTTCACATACGATATCTACCAGGGTTATATCCGCAAGCATGAAAACGATGCGCATTATTTTACAGTGGGACGCATCACCACCGTCGTGGGCGTGGCGCTCTCCGTCGGAACGGCTTACCTGGCGTCGTATTTCAACAACATCATGGATTTTCTGCAGCTCGTGTTCGGTTTCGTGAATGCGCCGCTGTTCGCCACATTTTTGTTGGGAATGTTTTGGAAACGTTCCACCGGCCATGGCGCTTTTTCGGGGCTCCTGAGCGGCACGATGGCAGCCGCGGCCACCCACGGCCTTACCGTCGCCGAAGGCAAGGGAGGCTGGCTGGGTATGGTGGTTCACAAATTCCCTTCGACCATGGCGCAGAATTTCTGGATTGCGATCCTGGCGTGGTCGACCTGTTTTGTGGTGACCACGATAGTGAGTCTGGCGACCAAGCCGAAGCCGGCCGCGGAGCTGCATAACCTGGTGTTCGGCTTAACGGATATTCCCTATGAAAAAGCTCCGCCCTGGCTGCAACGCCCCGCCGTGTTGGCGATTATTGTAATTGTCGTGCTGGTTGGTTTGAATTTGATATTTGCTTAAGACCTTATGAACGACCTGCGAACGCCCATCGGCTTATTCTTCTCGATAACCGGCGCAATTCTGTTGATCACCGCCTTCACCAGCCATAGCAAAGCCCCGATCGGGAGCGAAAATGTCAACTTATATTCGGGTTTGTGCATGCTGGTGTTCGGGAGCGTGATGCTGTGGCTGGCCCGCCGCGCGGCCTGATTGAAACGTTTGAGCAAACGTTCCGGAAGTCTCCCGATCTGTTTCGCGCCCCCGGGCGTGTGAACCTGATCGGTGAGCATACCGATTACAACTTCGGTCTGGTGTTACCGATTGCGATCGATCTGTCCTGCTATGCTGCATCGTCGCCGAACCGGGACGGGATCCTGCGCGTTCATTCCCTCAATCTCGGACAATCCAGACAATACCCGATTGCCCAGTTGATGGAACTCACGCCACAAGGTGAATGGGCGGACTACGTGCTTGGCGTCGCGCGCGAACTGCGGCTCGCACGCGGTTATGACCTGATGCTCGAGAGCACGGTCCCGCTGGGTTCCGGGCTCAGTTCGTCGGCGGCTTTGGAGGTTTCGACAGCGCTAGCGCTCGGCTGGAAGGGCGCGCTTCCCAGTTTGGATCTCGCGCTGCTCTGCCAGCGAGCCGATCACCAGTTTCTGCGCATACCGTCCGGCATCATGGACCAGTATGCGTCGGTTTTCGGACAAGAGGGCGCCGCGATAAAGCTGGATTGCTTCAGCTTGAAAAGTGAGTTGGCGCTGTTGCCGCCGGGCGTAGTGCTGGTGGCCGTGAATTCGGGCGTTTCGCATGTGTTGGCGCAATCGGCGTACAAGACCCGCGTGGAAGAGTGCGCCGCCGCAGCCGCTGCCATGGGAGTAAAGACTCTGCGCGAAGCCAGCCTGGGGAAGTTGAATCTCATCGCCGATGAACGTCTCCGGCGTCGGGCGCGCCACGTTTTGACCGAAAATCTGCGCGTGCTGTCCTTTGTAGCCGCGGCCAAGCGGGGCCAGATCGCCGAGCTTGGACATCTGATGCTCGATTCTCATCGCAGCCTTCGTGACGATTACGAAGTCAGTTGTCCGGAGATTGATTTTCTGGTGGATGCGGCGATAGCGATAGATGGCGTGTGGGGTTCGCGCATCACCGGCGGTGGGTTCGGAGGTTGCACGATCAACCTGCTGGATCCGACCGCGGTAGAAAAGTTCCAGCAGACCTTGTTCCGGCGATACCGCGAGAAGTTTGGTGTAGAGCCATGTTTTTACCCAGTCACGCCGGCTTCGGGCGCCTGCCAGATTTCTTGAGAGCTTCCGTCAGGGTCCGCACTATTAGATCAAACCGATACGCTTCCTCCGAGGCGTTTAACTAAGGACAGGCAGCCGGACCCTGCCTGTCCTTTCGTTTGACTTCGGCCCGCACTCCCCGATTCAGCGATCTCCGCTTCGCTTTGGCCGTCGGCTTCCCGATTTGACGGTTCGATGCTCTTCGATAATCCCGGCGTCCCGCCCGCCGCCCCCGCGACGCCGCCGCCTTAGCCCCGAACGTCAGTGAGGGGAAATACGACGCCAACTATAACTAGCCTCACCGAGGCCGCGAAGCAGCCTCACTGGCCGATGGCGCCTCCAACAAATGGTTGAGCAACGCCAGCGTCGATTCCGCGCTGCTTCGCACCACATCGAGTTCCTTTAAAGTTTCCGTGTTAGCAGCCCCACCGCAATCTAACGTCCGGTCGAGGCCTGCCAGGAACCGACTTTGCTCGCGGCTGGCCTCCCGTGCCTGCTGAATCGCGTTCTCCAGTGCGACCGTCCGCAGATGAATTTCGCGTTGAGATTCCGCCAACGCGAGGACCATCTCATTGAAACTTTCGACGAGAAGCTGTACCTCATCCCGGGTCTGACTCACCTCGATCAGCGTCAATTCGCCCCGCTGAACAGCCACAATCCCCTCCCGCAGCAAGCTCAAAGGCCGTGCCAAGGCTCGGGACGTGAACTGCGCGATCGCTGCCGAAGTCAGTACCACGACCATAACCACCAACGCGGCCCGGCTCGCGTCAAACGTATCGGCGCGCAGGTCGTAGGCCAGCATCACGGCGATCACCCAGAGCACCAATGTCGCCGTTAAAAGGAATAACTTCTTGGCCAGAGGTCTACCCACCCGACGGCGTTCGCGATGCATCTTCTCCTATCGTCTGCCCGAATCCGGTAGGTTAGCCCTGCGCAAAAGGATGGGATACCAGAATACCCCGGGCAGGCCTCTAAGACGAATCCTCTACCTGTGGCCGCATCCCGTTACTTTACACCGGCGGCATAGTTATCCGAATCGATTCGGCAGCCCGTTGGGGTTTTTGTTTTGGCGGATCGGGTTGAGTATTTCAAGTCCTGCGCAGGCCGGACCAGGGGGTTCGCCGGGGTCCGCCCCACGCGAGGGATTTGTGGGGCCGTCCCCCTGGACGGCGCCGGACCCCCTGGTCCGGCTGGTTCGCCTAGCACCGAACGTTAGTGAGGGGATCGGCACCAGGGACCGGCGCTGAGCGGACCGCGTCCGGCGTTTCGCGACAACGTTATCCTCAAGAAGAACACTGATGGAATCCTCCGCCTTTACTCCGGCTATCCTCGCAGCCATCTCCCGCGATCTCAACCTCCCGATACGCTCGCTGGTTTCCACCATCGAGCTGCTCGACGAGGGCGGCACGGTGCCTTTTATTGCGCGCTACCGCAAGGAGGCCACTGGAAATCTGGACGAAGTTCAGATTCGCGCGATCCAAGAGAAAGCCGAATACTTCCGCGAACTCGAGAGCCGGAAAAAGACCGTGCTCAAGACCATCGAAGACCTGGGCAAACTCACTCCCGAGCTGCGCGCCAAAATCGACGCGTCGCTCGACAAGAATGAGATCGAAGATTTATACCTGCCCTATAAACCCAAGCGGCGCACCAAGGCGCAAATGGCCCGTGAGAAGGGCTTGGAACCGCTGGCGGATTATTTGTGGAATCAAGAGCGTCGCGAGATGCCGCTCGATCGGTACGCGGCCAACTTTCTGGACCCCAAAAAAGGTGTTGAGTCCATCGATCAGGCAATCGAAGGCGCGCGCCACATCGTCTCCGAACGCGTGAGTGAGGTCCCGGAATTGCGCAAGGCGCTGCGTACCCAAATGCTGGAAGAAGGCGTCGTGGTTAGCCAGGCTGTGGAAGGCGCCCCCGATCCGGAGGGCAAATTCAAAATGTACGCCGATTATCGCGAGCCGGCGGCGAAAATTCCTTCCCATCGCATGCTCGCCATTCGCCGCGGAGCCCAGGAAGAAATTCTGCGGTTTGAGATCGACCTTCCTCGGGACAAACCGGTCGCCTTCTTGAAGGCGCGCATCCATCGCGCTCTGGGAGACTGGACGCCCCATCTCGCCTTGGCCGTCGAAGACGCGTACGATCGGCTGCTCAACCCATCCATCCAAACCGAGATTCGCCTGGAATTAAAGCAACGCTCGGACGAAGAGGCCATCCGGGTGTTTCGCGAGAATCTGCAGAACCTTTTGCTGGCGCCGCCCGCGGGCGCTCTGGGCGTGATCGGAATCGATCCCGGCATCCGGACTGGCTGCAAGGTTGCCGTCGTCGATGAAACTGGAAAGCTGCTCGATCACACCGTGATCTATCCGCATGAGCCGAAAAAGGATCTGGCCGGTTCCGCACGCATTCTCCTCGACCTGATTCGCCGGCACACCGTACGCGCCATCGCTATCGGCAATGGTACGGCGTCGCGCGAGACACTGGCATTTGTCCAGGATTTCCTCCGTCAGGAGAAATTGAGCGCTATTTTCTGTGTGCCCGTGAATGAGTCCGGTGCATCCGTATATTCGGCATCCGACATAGCCAGGCGGGAGTTTCCCGATCTCGACTTGACTGTGCGCGGCGCCATCTCAATTGCACGCCGCCTGCAAGATCCCCTCGCCGAATTGGTGAAAATCGATCCTAAGTCAATCGGTGTCGGTCAATATCAGCATGATGTGGATCAGAAGAAACTTAGGACTGGCTTGGAAGCGACTGTAGAATCCTGCGTAAATCGCGTGGGTGTCGATCTGAATACCGCGTCTTTTGCATTACTGCGCTATGTGGCTGGAATCAGTGAACGCGTGGCCGAAAAAATAGTGGAATACCGCAACCAACATGGACGGTTCCAATCCCGGATGCAGTTGACGGCGGTGCCGGGATTTGGCCCGAAAACCTTTGAACAAGCGGCGGGTTTCCTGCGGATTCGAGATGGTGAGCAGCCGCTCGATGGAAGCGCGGTCCATCCGGAGTCCTATCCGGTGGTCGAGCAAATCGCAAAGTCATACGGTGTCACGATCGCGCAACTGCTGACTGACCGGAGTCTGATTGAAAACGTGAAATTGGAGGGATTTCAAACAGATTCGATCGGTATGTTCACGCTTGCCGACATTCGAGAAGAGCTTCGCCGCCCGGGCCGCGATCCACGCGAGAAATTCACCGCCGTTCAGTTCCGCGAGGATGTGCGGGAAATGTCAGACTTGCTGCCGGGAATGAAACTCGACGGCGTAGTTACCAATGTTACTCGATTTGGGGCCTTCGTCGATATCGGGGTGCATCAGGATGGGTTAGTGCATGTAAGTGAACTCTCGCATCGTTATATTGAAGACCCCAGTAAGTTTGTGAGAGCCGGTATGGCCGTAAAAGTACAGGTGATGTCGGTCGATTTGGCGGCCAAACGGATCGCTCTTTCCATGAAAGCGCTGGAGGCGCCGCCCGCATCGGTGCGCAAAGCCGCACCGCTTCCAAAGCCTGCCGGGGCCAGGCCGGCCATGGACGAGCAATTAAACACTCTGGCCGAAAGGTTTCGGCGAAGATAGCCGCGGCGCGTATCCTGGCTTAGCTATTGAGGCTCGCGAATTAGCGTGTGTGGGGCAGGTTGTCAACCTGCCGCGGGTTATTAACCCGCGCGTGCAGCATTATCAGCCCTACTACTGAGTGCACCTATTTAGCGAGTCTTAGTAATTAATAGCTAGACTCGCGGCGTCGCGCGTGCGGCGCGCGCTCCGGTTGCGGCGCGCACCATATCGAGCGAAGGCACCACCAACTGGCGCCTGCCCAGCCGCAGAAGCCCACGTCGCGCTAACGTGTTTAACATGGTTGAGGTCGTCTCGCGCGTGGCGCCAACTAAGCTTGCCAGCTCGCCTTGCGACAACGGAATCGTCCGTTCGCGTCCGTCTCCTCCCACGCCAATGGTTTCGGCCAGTTGCACTAGAAAATGCAGGATGCGGTATTCGACATCCTGCAGGCAAAGTAGTTCGATCTTCTTTTCCAGTTCCCGGTTGGCCAGTAATAAGGCGTCGGCCAACAAACGCCAGATGTCGGGCCGCGCGCGGCAAAATTCCAGGAACACGTCGCGCGGAATCACGTGAATGCTGCCTTCGTGCAGGATTTCCGCCGAAACTCGACGGTGCTTTTCCGCTCCTAATGACTGCAGGCCGAACAGTTCTCCGGGCAGGATGACCTCCAGCGTGACCTCTTTGGATTCCGCGCCGCGTTTGTACGTTTTGACCAAACCCGATTCGAGAAAGTAGATGCTATCCGCCGGGCTGCCTTGTGAATAAAGTGAGGCAAAGCGCCGGTTCGGGGAAAAGCGCGTCACGCCTTCTAGTGATAAGACGTCTGCCCGCACAATTCGCGCTAGCTCTCCAAGGACCGATGCCATCTTTCCGGGTTAGCTTATTATAGTCTGAAAACTTGCCCGGGTGCGCCCAAAATATTTTAATCGACGCCACGAAACATTTTGGAGCCTCTAAGTTGGCGAGCCAAATCGGCGGCTTGCTCGAATTGGTCGCGCATATCTTCCGAACCTACGGCGTCCGTAAGGTGCTGTAAGGCGGCAATGTAGATCGACAAGGCGCTCCGAATTTCGCGCGAATTGGTCTCTAGGATGTCTTTCCAAATGCTAAAAGGGCTCATGGCAAGACGAGTCATGTCAAGCACACCCGGACCAAAAACGTCTAAGTTGGCGCCGCTGTTTTTTAGCGCCAACGCGAGCGCCGTCGCGGCGAGTTGCGGCAAATGCGAGGTGTGGGCAACCGTGCGATCGTGTTCGGCTGGATCCAAGACCACGCGTACGGCGCCGATTTTATCCAACCACATTAAGAAATTACGCACCTGAGTGACCGCGAGTTGCTCCGGATGCAGCGGCGTGACTACGTATTTATGCCCTAGAAACAACTGCGGTTCCGCGGAACTTACTCCCGCTGTCTCCTTACCGGTCAGCGGATGTCCGCCCAGAAACTGGCAACGGTGCAGATAGCGGGACGCTTGCTGAGTAACAGCAGTTTTGGTACTACCGGCATCGGTAACCAAAGCGTCAGGCTTTACCAAAGGATCCAGCCGGGCAATCGAGTGAATGATTTCGTGAATGGGTTGCGCCAAATAGATCAAATCGGCTTGCCGCGCCGCGGTTTCTTCATCCACGCCGGCATCAATCACTCGCAGCGCCAGGGCCTGCTCAATGCTTCGTGGCGAACTTACACCCAGGATTGCCCCTTTGAATCCAGCCTGGCGCAGAGCCAGCGCAAACGAGCCTCCGATTAGCCCTACGCCGAATACGGCAACAGTCTCCATGCACTTAGGGCCTTATACGGACCGCTCCACGGCAGCGGAAATAGACTTCGTTTGGCGCATCATCTCGGCAAATTGCGCGGGCATCAGCGATTGGGCGCCATCGCTGAGCGCATGTTCCGGATCGGGGTGAACTTCTACTAACAGCCCATCCGCTCCGGCGGCGATGGCCGCCCGCGCCATCGGGAGCACTTTGTCTCGCCGCCCAGTTCCGTGCGAGGGATCGGCGAGGATCGGTAAGTGAGAGAGTCCCTTCACCATCGGGATGGCCGAAATATCCATCGTGTTGCGCGTCGACGTTTCAAACGTTCGTATTCCCCGCTCACACAAGATGACGTCGTAGTTACCGCCGGACAGCAGGTATTCGGCGCTCAGCAGTAACTCCTCAATCGTGGCGGCGATGCCGCGTTTGAGAAGAATCGGTTTGCGAATCAAGCCGAGTTCGCGTAGCAAATTGAAATTCTGCATATTGCGGGCGCCCACCTGTAAAATGTCAGCGTACTCACAAAGCAGCGGAATCTGGGTTTGATCCATTACCTCGCTCACCACGAACAGGTGGTTGCGGTCGGCCGCTTCGCGCATCAGCTTCAAACCCTCCTCTCCCATGCCTTGGAAACTGTAAGGTGAGCTGCGTGGCTTGAACGCGCCGCCACGGATTCCCTTGGCCCCTGTTCTCGCCACGATCTCAGCCGATTGTTCAATCTGGTCGCGGCTCTCCACGCTGCAGGGACCCGCGATCACCACTACTTGCGGTCCGCCGATCTCCACCGTCCCGATCTTCGCCCCACTTACTTTCACCACCGTCCCGCCCGGGCGGAAATGGCGGCTAGCCAGCTTATAAGGCGAGACGATGCGATGGCACTCCTTTACTCCGTCCATTACCTCGAATTCGATCGGATCGAAATCGGGGACCGGTCCCACTCCTCCCAGCACCGTGTGCATCACGCCGCTAGAACGGTGAACGGTGAAGCCCATGCCGACCAAACGATCGATGACTTTTTGTATTTGAGCCTCCGCGGCCCCTTCTTGCATGACGACTAGCATGAATCTTGAGTGTAACGCTTGGGTTTTTTTTGAGACCCGGCAGACAGATTCAAACCCTGCGAATTCTGGCTTCAATTAATTCCCACGGGCGTTCAGCCGGAGCAAAAACTTCGTTCTGATTCTCCAACCCCAGGGCTCGCAGGTCCACCAGCCGGCATTCATGGCTGGGCAGCGCGAGCCGGATTTCCCGGATATCGGCGTAGCGCTCCAGCACCCCCTCCGCGATACTATGCAACGTGTGCTGCAGTGAGCGGCTTTCGTGTTCCAGAAAACTTTCGAGGATAGCCGCCCGCACCCCATGCCAGTAAACGCCAAAGGGAACCTCGTTGTCGTCGTACAGCCAAGAAGCTTGAATCGTGGCCGAAAACAAGCGATCGGCCGATTCTTGCAAAGTCGTAAACGGATCTTTGCGGTAGCCTTCAAAGGCCGAGCCGGCGGTCTTGATCACCTGCAAGTTCTCGATCCCCGCTTCAATGGCCGCCTCTTCGCGCGAGGCCGACAAGCGGGTGGTGCGGGTCTCCTGCGAACCGGGAGTAAATGTCCACGGGTGGCCCTTGCCGCCAAAAGGAATGTGCGCCCAAAAGCGTTCCTTGATCGAAACGTCTACCCGGCTGACGTGCGAATTGTCCGTCAGGAAGTGATCGGCCACCTGGCGGGCGAACTCCTCGATTTGCTGAATCGGATACAGTTTCGCCAGCGCATAGATGGTGTTTTTTATGGTGTCGGCCGGAAGAATGCGGCTGTTATCCGTGCCTGCGTAACTCTGGCCGAAGTCCCCGCGGAAGCTGACGTCCACCGCGAGTTCCTTCAACTCGTGCGGATCGCGCGCGCGATTGACTTTCATCACCAGGACGGAGGAAGCTCCGTAGCGGTCGTCCAGCAGCACACTCTAAACGTATCAGAGCAATTGCCGCACCAGATTCTCGAAGTTTGCCGGCGTCACCAGGTGAAAGCGCAGAGTCAGCGACGTAAACCCGCGCACCGCGCGAGTCATCTCATCCGTAGGCACCTCGGGACTCGCCAAAAAGAGGCTGCCGCTGGCGATCTGGAACGGGAGCACTTTCCATTTCCGTACCAATCGGCGCGGGAGAAGCCGGGCCACCGGGGGGTCAACGGAGTCTGGAATCAGCTCTCCCGACGAAAGGCTCTGTTGCAGGCTGAGTGCCTCGTACAGGTCGTGCTCTGTGATTGCGCCCAACGAGACCAGATATTCTCCCAGCCGGACTCCGGCCGGCTGATCGCGCAGTGCGCCGGCCAATGTCTCATCGTCCAGATAACCCGACCCCAGCAGAACCTCGCCGAGCCGCCGCCGGTGCTCGGCCAAAGCATTGCGCGTCGGATATGCATGCTCGGTCTTCAGCCAGACCAGCGGCCGGCCGTGCAGCCGCGCGTTGCCGTAAATCCATATGGCGCGTAGCGAGGAAACCGCATTAATGTAGTTAGCCAGGATTGCGCGCAACGGCACGGCGAGCGCGAACCGCAATCCATAAATGCGCGCCGTGCAGCCCAGGCGGACCACTAGCCGCTCTACCTGGAAAGCGGCCGTGATCCAGAGCAATTCCGGCTGCAAAACGTACGCCGCCAATCCCCAACGGGCGCCCGTCCAGTGTGCGAAAACCCAAGTCACCAGCCCGTAAACGAACAGCAGGTTCGCCAGCAAGCCCAGCGGATTGCCGATCAGCCCTTTCCGGTCGCGCCAAAACCAATACACATCCGCGGCCCCGCCGCGCCAACCATGCCTCTCCCAGGTTTGCAAGGCGATCCCCGTGACCCAGCGCGTGCGTTGCCGGATAGCGCCCTGCAGACTGCGCGGAAAATATTCGCGCGTGGCTGCGCCGCCCACGCGAACGAACGTCTGCGGGACGCCGAGATGGTGCAATCGCAAACCATTTTCGTAATCTTCCGTCAGACAACGCGGTTCGAAGACGAGATTATGATCCGCCACCGCCAGCCTGTCGAGCGCCGCCCGCGTGTAGCCGGTGCCCACTCCGTTAGACGGCACAAAGCTACCCATGGCCGACCGCATAGGCATGTCTTTCAGTTGCCACTCGGCAAACTCATCGCAATAGATGCCATGCACCCAACTGCCCAGCGGCGTCGGCAGCGGGAGCACGGGTATTTGAACCATGCCATGAACTTCGGTTTCCCGATTGGTGCGCGCGAGAGCTTCCGGATGGATCAAATCTTCGGCATCGTGCGTCACTACCACGTCGAAGCAGGTTGCATGCTTCTCTTCATACAGCAGCATGCGCTGATAAATCCAGTTCAGGCAATCGGCTTTGGAGGTCGGGCCATCGTGCGGACAAACCGCCAGATGAACACGCGGATAACGGCTCTCCAAATCCCGCACGGCGGCCAGTGTCGGCTCATCATTGGGGTAGGCGCCGATGAAAAATTCGTAGTTCCTGTACCGGATCGCGGACAAATTGTGCTCCACCATCCCCGTGATCACGGTCGACTCCTGCCATAGAGGCACAAAGATCGCGATGTGCTTTTCCGGAATCTGAGCCGTGACGGTTCGAGGCCGGTTCCGCGGCTTACACAACTTCCGGATCAGAAAGTAAAAGTCCAGAAACAGGTCGTCCAGCCCGCTGAGCAAAATAAGTACGCTCACCGGAAATAGGAGCGGCCAGACCAGCCGGTCGCTCCCGGTCAACCCAAATGAGAGAAGGGACACTTCTCTTGTGCGCGCTGGGCGCGGATTCTCTCGGGAAATTTGCGCTCACGACCCGGAAACCACACCGCCCGCCCCATACGTCACAATAAATGTTGTGAACCATCCCTTGTCGCACGCTTTCGTGTGTGCAACCGCCGCGGCTCTGGCGATGTCCGGGCAGACGCTCTATCACACCAAAATCGCCGTGGAAGAAGGCACCGCGCCCACCACCACGCCGCAGATCGTGGTCGGTTATGGCCTAGGCATGCGGCCTGCCTGCCAGATCGTCACCGTGTTTGGCAACGGTACCGTCAGTTACTACACCGGCCGCTACTTCGGCGATCCCGACGCCGACGTTTGCCCGGTGACGATTTCGCTGGCGGGCTACCGGAGAATCAATGCCACCCTCCGCAACGATGGCGTGATCGTGCTCAAACGCGAAGGCGGGGATCACGAGGGGTCCACCATCTCGCTTTCCGCCATGCGCGCTCCCGAAGATGCCAAAAAGGCCTTCAGCAAGGGTCTCGACGCGGCCACCTCAAGGAAATGGTCCAAAGCCCAAGCTGACCTCGAGAAGGCGGTTGGGATTTATCCGGACTACGCCGCCGCCTGGAGCGCCTTGGGCGAAGTTTACGCGCACGAAAGCATGTCCAAAGAGGCTCATAGCGCTTTGGAACGCGCCATCCAGATCGATCCCAAGTATTTGAAGCCCTACGTCCAACTGGCGCGCCTGGATTTGGCCGAGAAGCGGCCCGAGGATGCGGAAGCCATTACCACTCGCGCCATGGAGATGAAGCCCACGGAGTTTCCAGCGATCTATTTCTATCACGCCGTGGCGAATTTCAATTTGAAGCACCTGGACATTGCGGAAACCAGCGCTCGCCGGGCAATCGAATTGGATTCCGAACACGAAGTGCCGCGCGCGGAGTATTTGTTGGGCTCCATCCTGGCGGCAAAGGGCGACCGCGCCGGCGCGGTCGACCATCTCAACCAATACCTCAAGCTTGCTCCGAAAGCGCCCGACGCGCCCGAAGTGAGGCAGAGGATCGCGGATCTGAATAAGTAAGAAATCTAAACGTACTTGGCCGCCGCCGGAGCGCGCCGTCACTTGGGTGTCCGCATGCGTGCCGTTACTCGACTTGTGTGCGTCACGCGCCGCCCGCCTGCGCCGTCACTCCACACCCGTGTGCCCGCTGTTACTCGACCCGTGCGCCCGCCGTCACTCGCCGCCCGCCCGCGCGTCACTCCACACCCGTGTGCCCGCCGTCACCTGACCTCGCGTGCCCGCCGTCACTCGACCTCGTGTGCCCGCGTCACTCGACCTCGTGTGCCCGCGTCACCCCACATCCGTGTGCCCGCCGTCACATGCGGCCCGCACGCGCCGTCACTTGACCTCGTGTGCCTGCCGTCGCTTGACCGCGCGCGCGCGGCT
>CAWIKC010000007.1:0-243303 GCA_963836595.1 Bryobacterales bacterium | reverse complement strand
GTCCGACGACTGCTAACTTGAAACAATGAACCCGCACGCTGCGCGTAATGCCGAGCAGCCCGCTACCTGGCGGGAGCGCTTGCGCGCGATGCGGAACATTCCGCCGCTATTGAAAATGGTGTGGGACACCAGTCCGCTGCTGGCCGTGACCACCGTTGTCAGCCGGCTGGTCATGGCGCTGATGTCGGTGGCGCAATTGTGGGTCGCCAAGCTGATCATCGACCAGGTGGTGCGTACGGTTTCCGGACGCTCCGGCGATGTTCACCGCGTTTGGCTGTTATTAGGTTTCGAAATCGGCATGGTCATCGCGGGAGATCTGTTGTCTCGCGCCGTCAATCTGTGCGACAGCCTGATGGGCGACCGCTTCACCAATCTGGTGAGTCTGCGTCTGATGGAACACGCCGACCGGCTGGATCTGGTGTCGTTTGAAGATCCGGTGTTCTACGACAAGATGGAGCGCGCCCGCAGGCAGACCACGGCGCGGCTCGGGATGATCGCCACTCTCGCGCAAATGGCGCAGCAACTGGTAACGCTGGTGCTTCTTTCGGTCGCGATTGTCGCGTTCTCACCCTGGTTCTTTGTGCTGCTGGTGCTGGCGATCATTCCTTCGTTTCTGGGAGAAACGCGCTTCGCGATGCTGGCGTACTCGATGCTCTACCGCTGGACTCCCGAACGCCGCGAACTCGACTATCTGCGGATGCTGGGCGCGAGTAACTCGAGCGCCAAGGAAGTGAAAATCTTCGGGCTCGGCCCGCACCTCATCGCGCGCTCGCGCGAATTGTTCAATCGCTTTTACGACGAGAACAAGGCTCTCGCCATCCGCCGCGCCGCGGTGGGATCGGCGCTCAATGTTCTGCCCACCGCCGGCTACTATGGCGCCTACGTTCTGATTTTGGTGCGGACCCTGCGCGGCGCGCTTTCGGTCGGCGATCTCACTTTTCTGGCGAGCGCCTTTGCCCGTTGCCGCAGCCTGATTGAAACCCTGTTTTCCAGCCTCAACAACATTGCCGACCAGGCCCTTTATATAAAAGATCTATTCGAGTTCTTCGAGACGGAACCGGCGATCATCTCGCCGCCCGGGGCCATCGTAGCGCCCCGCCCCATTGGTTCCGGCTTTGTGTTTGAAGATGTTTCCTTCGCCTATCCGGGCGCCGACCGGCGCGTGTTGAGCGAGGTGAATTTACATTTCGACGCGGGCGAACGCATCGCGCTGATCGGTGAAAACGGAGCCGGCAAGACGACGCTCGTGAAATTGCTCGCGCGTCTTTATGACCCAACCGCGGGCCGCATTCTGCTCGATGGCGTGGACCTGCGCGACTACGAGGTCCACGATCTGCGGCGCGAGATCGGCGTCATTTTTCAAGACTACATGCGTTATGACATGCTGGTCCGCGACAACATCGGCTTCGGCCGGATCGAGGAACTCCGGAACCAGCAGCGCATAGAAAAAGCCGCTCACAAGAGTCTTGCGGAAACCGTGATCTCGCGGCTGCCGTCCGGATACGACCAGATGTTGGGGCGGCGCTTTGAAAAGGGCATGGATCTGTCGGCGGGTCAGTGGCAGAAAATTGCGCTGGCCCGGGCCTACATGCGGGATGCCCAAGTCCTGATCCTCGATGAACCCACCGCCAGCCTGGATGCGCGCGCCGAGTTTGAAGTGTTCCAGCGTTTCGCCGAGTTGACTCGCGATAAGATGGCCGTTCTGATTTCGCACCGCTTTTCGACCGTCCGCATGGCCGACCAAATTCTGGTGCTGGCGGATGGGCGGATTGAGGAGCGGGGAACGCACCGGCAGTTGTTAGCGCTCGGCGGACGCTATGCCGAGCTGTTTGAACTGCAAGCCGCGGGCTACCGCTGACGAACGCTCAGCGAGCAAGCCATTGCGCGTTTGGCGCATCGTTGTCAGCATCGATTCCTTGGGGAAGTGCGTAAGAAATCCCTTCAGGATAAGCCCTAATCCCAAAGGCGCGTCCCGCGATAACGAAACCGCCTCGAGCCGCGCATACACACCGCCATCGGCAGCTTCCACCAGCCAGTAAGTGTTCAGACGCCACAAGATTCCAGAGTCATGCTCGCACTCCCCGGTGTCCGGATCGTTCGGCTTTTTGACGCCGGCGATGCGCGTGGAACGCGACGCAATCATCATCCGGCCGGGCCGAGGGAACGAATATTGAACGCGATAGTCCACATTCAAGACCACCGTCAAAAGCGTTCTCTGGTACAGCCGGAGAAATACGTCGAACCGGTCGCCGTCGCGGCCTATTAGCTTCGATTCCATCACCGCCGGCGAGTAACGGTTTTTGTAGCTGTCGTAATCCTGAAGAAAAGACCGGAACTCATCCAGGGTTACGCCGGGCACAAACATCAGACCTTCCCAATCCTGAATCATCCCCTTGGGAGCATCGATTGGCCGGCCTCGATCGTTACGCTCGCGTTGAACGACCACGATCTCTCCGTCTCGCATGCGCGCTTCTTGCTCGGAGTCGATACCCAGGGAATACTTAGCGGCCGCGGCGCTGTTCAACTCCGTCTCGGTGACCTGCGCATAGTGATCGAACGCTTGCAAGTCTTCCGGCGTAGGCCTGGTACGCGCTTCCATTACGGGGAGCAGCAACATAAACAGGGAGCAAGTCACTCCGATGCCTAAACCTCGACTCACTACCATAGTCTGCGTCACCTAGGCACGAGATGCATTTCTGCACTCATCTAGGTAGAGGATGCATTGAGGATGGGAATTGTAACGTGTTTTTTCGACTAATATGGGACGTTTGTTATGATGAGGGCGGCGGCTACCGATAATCAGTGTTTGGCGGCCAATGCCTCGCGCGTTTGCCACATCGTATCGACCATCGATTCCTTGGGGAAATGCGCCAAAAAGCCCTTCAGAATGAGCCCCAAGCCCAAAGGTGCATCGCGCGATAACGAGATCGCTTCGCATTGCACATACACGCCGCCGCCGGCTTCTTCCACCCGCCAATAAGTGTTCAAACGCCACAGGAAACCATCGTCGTTCTCTGGCGGATACTCCGCGCCGCCGGGCTTGAACGGATTCTTGACTTCGCCGATACGCGTGGAGCGCGACACGACGATCATGCGGTTTGGCCGTGGAAAGGAATACTGAATGCGATAATCGACGTTGAGTACTACCGGCAAGACCACATTCTTGTACAACCGCAGAAACACATCGAACTCATCGCCCTGACGCTGTTTTAGTTTCGATTCCATCACCGCGGGCGAATAATATTTCTTGTAGTTGTTGTAGTCCTGCAGGAGCGTCCGAAAACGGTCCAGCGTCACTCCCGGCACAAACATGACGCCTTCCCAATCTTGAATCAGCCCTTTGCGAACCTCGTGGCTGGTTCGCTCCCGTTCGGTCACCACGATTTCTCCGCCACGGATCCGGGCTCGTTTCTCCGCATCGACGTTCAGAAACGTCGTGGAAGCGGCGGCGCTTTTCAACTCCGCTTCGGTAACCTCAGAGTATCGCTCAAACGCCTCTAAGGCTTCAGGCTCGGGCCGGGTACGCGCCGAAATCGCAGGAAGAGCCATATACAGCGAGCACGTCAAACCGATGCGTACACCTCTACCCACTGGCATAGCCTGCATCCATCTACATAAGGGATGCATCGAACATGGGTAGCGTAACGTTTTTTTCTGACTTATGTGGATAGTCCGACTCGCGCTTCGCCGGCCGTACACGTTTGTCGTCATGGCCGTGCTCATTATGATTCTCGGTGGCGCGGCCATAGTCACCATGCCGGTGGATATCTTTCCGAATATCGATATTCCCGTTGTCAACGTGATTTGGACATATAAGGGAATTTCGCCGCAGGAGATGGCGGATCGCATCACCACGCCATGCGAACGTGGCCTCACCACCACCGTCAACGATATCGAGCACATTGAGTCCCAGGCTTACAGTGGCGTGAGCGTGATCAAGGTTTACTTCCAGCCTGACGTGCAGATTGGGACGGCCATCGCGCAGATCACAGCGTTTGTCCAGACGATTTTGACGGTGCTACCGCCAGGCATCTTTCCGCCCGCGGTGGTCCGCTACAACGCGTCGAGTGTGCCGGTGCTGCAGTTGGGACTGAGCAGCGACACGCTGAGCGAACAGGATCTGTTCGACCTGGGACAGAACTTTGTTCGAACGCAGTTGGCGACCGTGCAAGGCGCTTCTCTCCCGCTGCCTTACGGCGGCAAGCTGCGGCAGATCATGGTGGACATCGATCCCGCCGCACTTTACGCCAAGCATCTTTCGGCCAGCGACATCAGCAACACCATCAACCTGCAAAATCTGATTTTGCCCGCGGGCACCGCCAAAGTGGGCGACCGGGAATACCTGATCCATTTGAACAGCAGTCCGCTGCTGGTGCAGGCGATGAACGATCTTCCCATCAAGTCGGTCAACGGCTCGACGGTGTATGTCAAAGACGTGGCGCAGGTGCGCGACGGTTATGCGGTGCAATCGAACATCGTCCGCGCCAACGGCAGGCGCGGGGCTCTGCTCACTGTTCTTAAGAATGGCGGCGCATCTACGCTCGACGTGGTCCAGCGCGTCAAGACGGCGCTGCCTCGCATCGAGCAGAGTCTGCCGCCGGAGCTGAAGATCACTACTTTGCTGGACCAATCTCTGTTTGTGCGCGCCGCGATCAACGGCGTCTTGCGCGAGGGACTGACCGCCGCATTTTTGACCGGTCTGATGATCCTGGTTTTTTTGGGCAGTTGGCGCAGCACGATCATCGTGTGCGTTTCGATCCCGCTTTCCATTCTGACGTCATTGATCGTGCTGAAGCTCTTTGGCGAGACCTTGAACGTGATGACGCTGGGCGGTTTGTCGCTGGCGGTCGGCATCCTGGTAGACGACGCTACGGTCGAAATCGAGAATATCCACCGCAATTTGGGTCTGAGGAAGCCGTTGACGCGGGCGATCCTCGATGGCGCTCAACAGATCGCGGTTCCGGCGTTTGTCTCGACGCTGGCGATCTGCATCGTATTTGTTCCGGTTTTCCTGCTTACCGGCGCCGCCAAATACCTTTTTACTCCGCTGGCCATGGCGGTGGCGTTCGCGATGCTCGCGTCGTACCTGCTTTCGCGAACGCTGGTCCCGAACATGGTGCACTATCTTCTCGGGTCGGAGGTCGAGGTTTACCAGAGGGGCGAAGCAGCGGCCAGCGGACATGGGTTGATCTGGGCGATTCATCATGCTTTCAACCATCGGTTTGAGGCGCTCCGTCACCGCTATCTCGGTGCGTTGACCTGGACATTGGAGCACCGCGGCGTCTTCGCAACGTTGTTCATGGTAATTATCTCGGCCTCTCTCGGACTGGTGTTTCTGGTGGGTGAGGATTTCTTTCCGTACGTGGATTCCGGCCAGATGCGCCTGCATGTCCGCGCTCCCGAGGGTACCCGGATCGAGCAAACCGAGCAATATTTCGCTCAAGTAGAAGACGAGATCCACAAAGTTGTTCCACGCCCGGAGTTGACCTCGTTGCTCGACAACATCGGGCTTCCCGCTATTCCGATCAATCTGGCTTTCAGCGATAGCGCTTCCATCGGAACGGGCGACGGAGAAATTCTCATTTCACTCAACCCGGAAAAGCACCGGCCCACGCTCGAAATCGAGCGCATCATTCGCGACCATCTCAACAAACAGTTCCCGCAGATGGTGTTCTTCTTTCAGCCGGCCAATATCACCAATCAGATATTGAACTTCGGTTTGCCCGCGCCCATTGATATTCAGGTGGTGGGACGCAACGCAACCGCCAATTTCGAAATTGCCAAGGACATTTCGCGGCGCGTGAGCCTGGTACCTGGCGCGGCCGACGTGCACGTTCACCAGCAGATGAACTATCCCCAACTCGACGTGGATGTCGATCGCGTCAAGGCCGATCAAGCCGGACTGACGCAGCACGATGTCGCCAACAGTGTGCTCATCTCGCTGAGTTCCAGCGGCCAGACGGCGCCCAACCAATGGTTGAATCCCGCCAATGGAGTGAACTATTCGGTCGCCGTACAGACACCGCAATATCGCATCGATTCCTTTGACGCTCTCAGCCGGACGCCCATCACCGCCGGCGCGGGAGGCAGCCCCACTCAGTTGCTCAGTAACCTGGCCACCTATAAGCGCAGTACCTCCGTGGGAGTTGTGAATCACTACAATGTGCAGCCAGTATTTGACGTCTTCGCCAACGTGGACTTACGCGACTTGGGCGGCGTGGCGCGCGATGTCGAAAAAATCGTGCAGGATACCCGGAAGAAACTGCCGCGCGGAACGCTGATCGATGTGCGCGGCCAGGTGCGCACCATGAACTCGTCGTTCACCCGGCTGGGCATCGGTTTGATCTTCGCCATTGTGCTGGTCTATTTGTTGATGGTTGTCAATTTTCAAAGCTGGCTGGATCCATTCATCATCCTGATGGCTCTGCCCGGAGCCCTGGCCGGCATCCTCTGGATGCTTTTTATCACGCAGACCACCTTGAGCGTGCCGTCGCTGATGGGCGCAATCATGAGCATTGGCGTTGCCACGGCGAACAGTATTTTGCTGGTGTCTTTTGCCAACGATGAACGCATGGAAGGGAAGGACGCCATGCAAGCGGCGCTCAGCGCGGGCTTCACCCGCATCCGTCCGGTGATTATGACCGCCTCGGCCATGATTATCGGCATGCTTCCCATGGCGCTCGGCTGGGGCGAAGGCGGCGAGCAGAACTCTCCTCTGGGACGCGCCGTCATCGGCGGATTGCTAGTCGCCACGGTCTCCACGCTTTTCTTTGTGCCCATGATGTACACCTTCCTGCGGAAGAAGGCGCCGCTCGACATGGATCGTCAGATCGAACAGGAACAGCACGAGCAGGAAGGCATGGACCATCCGGTTTAGGCGGCGGTCTAAGCGGCAGTCTTGGACGCCGATGAGGATGCAAAAAATTGAGTACCATCACACAAGAACCACCCACTCTTAGCCAGCAAAGTATGGAAGAGAAAAAACCACCGTCGTCTCATGGGCGGCTCATCTGGGCCGTTCTCCTGGCTTTGATTCTGATGGGCGCGCTGTTTCTCTTTGGCTACGTCCCGCATACCCGGCGCCAGCAGCAGTTGCAGAATCTGTCCACCGAGCGAAAAACCAGTCTGCCGCGGGTGAACATCGCCGCGGCGCGTCTGGCGCCGCCCGAGAACGATCTGCTGCTGCCCGGCAACATCACGCCGTTGATTGAAGCTTCCCTCAATGCGCGCGCGGATGGCTACCTGAAAAAACGCTACGTCGATTTTGGGGATCACGTGAAGGCCGGCCAGTTGCTGGCCGAAATTGAAGCGCCGGAACTCGATCAGCAGGTGCAGCAAGCCCAGGCGAGTTTGTCGCAAGTGCAGGCCGCGCTAAGCCGCGCCGAGCATCAACTGGTGCAATCGACCGCTAATTTGCAACTCGCTAAGGTCACCGTTGACCGATGGCGGACGCTATCCGACCGCGGGGTGGTTTCGAAACAAGAGTACGATCAGCGCAATGCCGATTTCAAAGCGCAACAGGCAGGCGTCGAATCCGCTGAGGCCGATGTGCGTGCTGCCCGCGACAACATCGCGGCCAGCCAGGCGAATCTCGATCGTTTGCGCAATTTGCAAAGTTATGAGAAGATCACCGCGCCGTTTGCGGGCATCATCACCGCCCGCAACCTCGATGTCGGCGCGCTCATCGGCACCAACGGCAACACGCCGCTTTTTCGCATTGCCCAGATTGACGTTCTCCGCATCATCATCGACGTTCCCGAGACCGACGCGCCGTCTATCAAACCCGGACAGCCGGCGGAGGTCACCGTGCAGGAACTGCCTGGCCGGAAGTTTGAAGGCAAAGTCACGCGCACCGCAAATTCATTGGACGCCAACACGCGCACGCTGATGACAGAGGTGCAAGTCGCCAATCGTGACAGCGCATTGTTGCCAAACATGTTCGCGCAGGTGCGTTTTACCGGCGTCGAGACTGCCCCGATAGTCCTGGTTCCCGGCGATGCAGTGATCGTAGGTTCCAGCGGAACGCTGGTCGCAAAACTCGGCGAGGGCAATCGGATCCACTTCCAGCCGATTGAAGTCGGGCGCGATCACGGCAAGGAGATAGAAGCCATCTCCGGAATCCGCGGCGGTGAGCTGGTGGTGCTCAACCCCACCGACGAAGTGCGCGAAGGCGTTGCCGTTGAGCCACTGAGCCAAAAACAGGATTCCAAAGCTGCTGCCCATTAGAATGGAAGCACCTCTATCATGAACCTGCGGTATTTTTTTGCACTCGCCGTGCCGCTGCTCGCATTTGCGCAAAGCGCTTCGGATCAAACGCAGCAGAATCAAAGCAGTGAACCCATTGTTCTGCCGAATCAAGGCGGCCGGTTCGATAAGATCACGGCGCCGTTTCGCGTCCGCCGCGTGGCGCCGGTCGATTTCGACAATTCCCGGCGCATAGACAGTCTAGTGCGCGCCGGCCAACTCTATCTCTCTTTGCAGGACGCCATCGCGCTTGCCATCGAGAACAACCTCGATATTGAAGTCCAGCGATTTCTGCCCGCCATTACCGAGACGGATGTTCTTCGCACCCAAGGCGGAGGGGCATTGCGTGGCGTGACCACTACAGTTCGGGAACTGCCGCAAGGTGTAGGTGGACCGGGCAGTCCGCTGATCACCACCGTCGGCGGAAGCACGCCCGCGACTGTCCTGCCCAGCAGTTTTGGAGACTTGGCAGCCATCACCGCCACCACCGCGGATCTCAACATCACGGGCACGCTGCCGCTCTCCAGCGGTTCGCCGATTCCGCAATTCGATCCCGTGCTGGCCGGCACTTTTGGCGCATCGCACCAGACGGCCTTGCAAACCAGTCCGTTCTCGTACGGCGTAAATCCGCTGGTTGGCGATTACACGTCTGGAAATTTCGGTTATGTTCAGGGGCTCTCCGCCGGCACGTTAGTAAACGCCGGTTACACCGGGTTGCGCACCGACAACAACGCGACGCGCAACATATACAACCCTTCCACAACCGGCACGCTAGGACTCACTGTTACTCAACCTTTGCTTCAGGGTTTCGGCATCGCACTCAACCGCCGTTATATCCGGATCGCGCAAAACGACGAGCGCATTGCCAGCGACGTATTCCAGCAGCAACTGATCGCCACGGTTTCCGGCGTGATCCAACTCTATTGGGACTTAGTGAGCCTCGACGCGGACGTGCTCGTAAAACGCGGGGCGCTGCAACTCGCGGAGAAGCTGTTTGAAGACAATAAATCGCAAGTAGAGGTCGGCACCTTGGCGCCGCTGGAACTAAAGCGCGCGCAGGCGGAGGTGGCGCGCAGCCGGCAAGATCTCATCAATTCAGAAAGCCTGGTACGGCAACAGGAGTTAATACTCAAAAACGTGCTCACGCGCAACGGCGGCACGGACGACCGCCTGCGCGAAGTGCGGATCGTCCCGCTGGATCATATTGACGTGCCGGCGCAGGAATCTATCCAACCGGTGCAGGACTTGCTCGCTACCGCATTTGAACACCGTCCGGACGTGGCGCAAGCCCGCTTGCAAGTCGACAATTCCGAGATCAGTCTGAAGGGGTCGAAAAACGAGCTGTTGCCGGCGCTCAACTTGATCGGCAGCGTTCAGAATAATGGCCTCGCCGGCCCTACTAATCCAACTGCGCCGGCCAGCGCTTTCCCGGCTGGCTATCTTGCCTCCAACGATCCGCTGGTTGGCGGGACGGGCAACCTGCTGTCGCAGGTCTTTGGCCGCAACTTCCCCAATTACTCGATCGGCGTGCAACTGAGTATTCCATTGCGCAACCGCGTGGCGCAAGCCGATGTAATTCGCGACGAATTGCAAGTTCGCCAGACACAAGTTCGCCAGCAACAACTAAACAACCAAGTGAAGCTGGAGGTGCAGAACGCGCTGGTGGCCCTGCAACGGTCTCGAGCCAGTTACGAAGCCGCGGTGGAAACTCGCCAACTTCAGGAGGACGCTCTCGCGGCCGAACAAGAACGTTATACCGTGGGAGCTTCTACCAGCTTCTTTGTGATTCAGTACGAGCGCGATCTGGCGCAGGCACGGTCAACCGAAGTAGCTTCCAAGGGGATCTATGCCAAATCCAAAGCAACACTCGACCGCGCGCTTGGTCTTACGCTGGTCAATAATGATGTGCAATTGGACGAAGCGTTAAAAGGGCAAGTCTCGCGGCCGCCGTCGGCGTTGCCGTAAACAGTATGAAACGCTGGAAACGTATCGCGCTGTATACGCTCGCGGCCATTGTCGTCATTACCGCCGGTGCTTACTATTGGCTGCTGGGCGAGAGCCCCACTCCGCAAGGGCGATTCGAGCTGGATATTGGCGAGGTGCGGCGTCTGGCTGACTCGATACCTGGCGCCAAGCCCGTCGACATTCGCGTAGAACACGTGGCGGATTTCAAAGCTCCCGCCGCCGTTGTGGTAGCGGGCGACGGATGGAGTCAAGAGACGATGTACGCGCTGTCCTATCAATTGGTATATCCGGAACATACCGTGATTGTTGACACCGCCATGAACGACGCCCAAGCCAAGGAGATGGGCAGCACGGTCAGCGGCTTCCGCCAGGATGCGTACGACCGCATGATCAATGGAATCTCGAAGGCGCGGTTGATCCTGCTGACCCACGAACACCCCGATCACATCGGCGGTTTGGCGGCGCATCCTGAGCTGGTCCGGCTGGCGCGCATGACGCGCGAACAGGTCAATAATCCCGATCACATGCTCCCCGCGCGCTTTCCCGATAGCGCGCTGGCCGGTTATCAGCCGCTGGTCTACGACCGCTACTTCGCCGCGGCGCCGGGAGTGGTTCTGATCAAGTCTCCCGGCCATTCGCTTGGCAGCCAAATGGTCTTCGTGCAGCGGGAAGACGGCACGGAGTTGCTCTTTCTCGGGGATGTCGCGTGGATTATGCGCAACGTGGTTCTCGTTCGGGAGCGCCCCCGGTTCATTACCAATATGCTGGCCGAAGACCGCGCGGCAGTAATGCGCCAGTTGGCTACGCTGCACGCTCTATCTGAATCCGAGCCGAAGCTGATTCTCATCCCGGGCCACGACGCCGGTCCGATGGAGGATCTGGTAAAGCGCGGCGTGATGCACGAGAAGTTTCAGTAGGCGTGCCGGGGTTGAGGCAGTTGACATCTCTTCGGAACCAGTGGCATCATTATGGCAGATGCGCACCACTCTTAATATCGATGCCCATGTCTTACTATTGGTGCGCCAGTTCTCAGACCAGCGGCGCATCTCCCTGGGTGAAGCTGCGTCCTTCCTGCTGAAAAGAGGGCTCACCGTGGCGGCGGCTCACGACAAGAAAAATGGCTTTGCGATGTTCAGCGTCGATCCCGGCTTTCCAATCTTTGGACCGAAGGATGTGCAAGCCGCTAATCCAAAAGACGACGAGGAACTCGGCCATTTCTTCCCTGAACCCTGAAGATGCTATACCTGCTGGATGTGAACGTGCTTCTCGCACTTGCCTGGCCGAATCATATCCATCATCGAGCCGCGCATTCCTGGTTTGCGAAGTGCCGGGGCTGGGCTACTTGCCAGACGACGCAAGCGGGCTTTGTTCGCATCTCTTGCCAGCCAGCCGTGACAAAGCGTGTAGTGCTGATCCAGGAAGCGCTCCAAATTCTGGCGGTGAGTACGAATAGCGCCAACCATCATTTTTGGCATCAGACGACACAATTGACATCACTGCCGGCCGAGATCCGTCAGCGGGTCGTCGGGCCTCGGCAAGTGACCGATGCGCTTCTGCTGGACCTAGCCATCCGCCACAAAGGAGCCCTGGCAACATTCGACCAGGGCGTCGAAACTCTCCTTCCCGAAGGATCGCCGTTGCGATCGCATCTCGCGATCCTCTAACTCGGGGCGAGTCCGGCTTAATTTCAGGCCCGGCATCAAGCGCCGCCAAAGCCCTCGGCAAGGGCCGGGATCAAGTTTCCGGCAAACTCCCGAACGTCAGTGAGAGGAAACACGGAGATTGAGCCGATCCCAGCTCTCGATTCCCCAGCAAGGTCGTGCTCCAATAAGCCAGTAGTGCTTCAGGTCGATAACCTTCGCAAGACTTTCGGCGGGACGGTAGCCGTCGATGGCATAACGTTCCAGGCGGAAGCCGGCGAGATCTTCGGTCTGCTGGGGCCGAATGGCGCGGGCAAGACGACCACCCTCAACTGCATTTGTGGTTTGCTGGTTCCCGATTCCGGCCAGATTCACGTTCTGGGGCACGATATCGTTCAGAGGGGCGCGGCCGCCCGCCGGCCGCTCGGCGTTGTGCCGCAGGATCTCGCTCTTTACGACGATCTGTCGGCCCGGGAAAATCTCGAATACTGGGGCGCTGTTTGCGGCCTGCGTGGTTCCGATCTGCGCAAGCGTTCCGGCGAAGTGCTGGACGCCATCGGCCTCCAGGACCGCGCGCAGGAAGCGATCAAGCGCTTTAGCGGCGGCATGAAGCGCCGTTTGAATTTCGGTTGCGGCGTCATGCACCGGCCGCGCTTGCTGCTGCTCGACGAGCCCACGGTTGGCGTGGATCCGCAAAGCCGCGTCCGGCTGCTTGATCTGGTGCGCGAGCAGGCCCGGCAGGGCGCTTGCGTTCTCTACACAACGCACTACATGGAAGAGGCGGAAATGCTGTGCAATCGGCTCGCGATTGTCGATTCCGGCAAGATTATCGCTCAAGGCACGCTTGCCGAGTTGCGCGCGCGCATGGGCGAGCGCGATCTCTTGAGGCTCAGCGGATCGTTCCCGGAGTCGGCCTCGGGCGCTTTGGCGGCGCTGGGCGACATCGAGGTTCTACAGGCGGACCGGGTGCATATTGTGCTCGCGACGCCGGCTGCATCGCGCCGTTTGCCGGCCATCTTTGCCGCGCTCGATTCGGTTGGCGCCGAGATTCGCGACACCATCCTCACCCAGCCAACTCTCGAAAGCTTGTTCATAAAGCTAACGGGCAAGGAGCTGCGCGAATAATCATGTGGGTGTTCTTTTTGACGATCGTGAAGGATCTCAAGCGCGCGAGCCGCGATCCGGTAGGCATGCTGGCGTGGGTGTTGATTCCGTTGGCGATTACCGCGTTGGTTTCGCTGATCTCCGGCAACGGCAGTCCGCGCCCGCAAGGAACGTTGCTGGTCGCCGATCAAGACAACACAGTGGCGAGCGGGGCAATACTCGGCCCATTCCGGCGTGAACCATTGAGCGGCATGATCCAAATGGAATCGGTCCCCGAGCCGAATGGCCGGCGCCGCCTGGATGCGGGGCACGCTTCGGCGTTGCTGGTGATTCCGCGGGGCTTCGGCCAGGCCATTTTTCTGCGACAGCCAGCGACGCTGAAGCTTTTCACCAATCCCGCGCAGCGCATCATTCCCGCGATGATCCGGCAAGTTCTCTCGACCGCGCTCGATGGCGCATTTTATATCCAGCACGGCGCCAATCTAAGTGCCGCTCCTAAGATCGGCATTCACTTCACCACGATCGCCGCTGAAAAAACGGCCCCGGTTTCGTTGGCGGTTCTTTTCTATCCAGGTATGCTGATACTGGCGATCTTCGGATTGGGGCAATCGCTGACCGACGACCTGTGGAAGGAAAAAGCGCACGGTACGCTGCGCCGGGCTCTCACGTCGAGCCACGGGTTAGCGGCGTTTCTGGGAGGGAAAATTGCGGCAGCCGGAGTTCTGTTTGGGCTGCTGGCCGCATTGGGAATCACCGCCGCGCACTTCGCTCTCTCGGCGCCCGCCACCAACGCGCCGCTGGCGATTTTGTGGGTCGCCTGCTCCGGCGTGGGCCTGTACATTCTCAGCGCGATCCTCGAAGTCTTCGCCGCGGATGAGCGATCCGGCATTCTCATCAACCGCCTGATGTTATTTCTCTTTGGCATGCTGGGCGGCTCTTTTTTTCCTTTCGAGATCATGCCGAAATGGCTGGCAGCGATCGGCCGCTGCACGCCGAATGGTTGGTTCATGACGCGCTTTAAGCAGATTCTCGACGGGAGCGTCGATCTGGCTTCGTTTGGCATTTTCGCACTGGCAGCCGCCGTCGGTTTCGTGTTTCTCACCTGGAGGGTGCGCCGATGGGTCTTTTGAGAGACGGCTGGTTTCTGGCGTTCGCCGACGCGCGCCACATGTTCCGCAGGCGCGAGACCTGGGTGTGGGGCTTTGTTTTGCCGGTGCTGTTCATGTATTTTATTGGCACCATCACGGCGCAGTTCGGTTCGTCCGATAAGGGTGACCCACTGGCGGTAGTCGTTCCGCCGAACGCCGGATTTCTCGCTGACGTTCTCGTTTCACGCCTGCAGAAACTGGGCTACCGCGTGATGCGCGACTCAGCCGGCGATCAACCCCGTCTCACGCTGCCGGATAATTTCACGCAGTCCGTGCTGGCCGGCCAAAAGGTCACTTTGGAATTCCGGCGCAAGGACGGCGGTATCCTCAACGACTTCGACCGCCAGCGCTTGTCGCGCGCCGTCTTTGAGATTTCGGCTGCCGTTTCCGCGCTTCCTAACGCCGATGCCGCCGCGATCGAGCGTTTGGAGTCTGCGCCGCGCCTGCTCACTCTCGACGTGCAAACGGCCGGCAAGCGCAGAGAAATTCCCACCGGCTTCGAACAAGCCGTCCCCGGCAGTCTGGTCTTCTTTCTGTTGATGATCCTCTTCGCGTCGAGCGGCGCGACGCTGGTGGCGGAGCGGGAGCAGGGAATTCTGCGGCGTCTGGGTTGCTCGCCAATGTCGCGCGGCGGCGTGGTGCTGGGCAAATGGGGCGCGCGCATGCTGCTCGCGGCAGTGCAAATCGTCTTCGCCATGCTGGCCGGCTCCGTCCTGTTTCACGTCAACTGGGGCCGAAACATTTTGACGGTGATGTGTGTACTCTTCTTTTATGCGGCGATGGCGACGGCCGGCGGTTTGCTGATCGGCGTGTTCGCTCGCACGCGCGTGCAGGCCGGCGCCGGCGGCAGCCTGGTCGCCAACGTCCTGGCGTGCATCGGTGGCTGCTGGTGGCCCATCGAGATCATGCCGCGCGCCATGCAGGAGTTCTCGAAATTCACGCCGGCGGGCCTGGCCATGACCGCCCTGCACGAGTTAGTGAACTTCGGCTCCGGCCCCGCTTCCGTGCTGCCGCAGGTCGCTGTTCTGGCTCTGGCGGCGCTGGTTCTGGGCTACTTTGCCGCCCGCGAGTTCCGCTTTCAATAAACCTACGCCGTGCGCATGGCTTCCGATTTGTCGGCGCCGCTGAGCGCGGCTTGCGCGGCGGCTAGCCGGGCGATGGGCACCCGGTAGGGCGAGCACGAAACATAATCCATGCCGACGCGATAGCAAAATTCGACGGACGACGGGTCGCCGCCGTGCTCGCCGCAGATGCCGATCTCCAAATCCTTACGCGTCAGGCGGCCCAGGCGAACCGCTTCCTGAATCACCTTGCCCACGCCTTCCTGGTCGATCGTTTGAAACGGATCGGCTTTGAAAATCTTCAGCTCTTCGTACTTCTTCGAGAACTTCGTGTAATCGTCGCGCGACATGCCCAGCGTGGTTTGCGTCAGGTCGTTGGTGCCGAAGCTGAAGAACTCAGCCACCTTCGCAATCTCGTCGGCGGTCATGGCGCCGCGCGGGATCTCGATCATGGTGCCCACCAGATATTTGAGATCCGGCATGTCCGCCGCGGCGAGAACTTCTTTGGCGACGCGATCGACGATCTCTTTCTGCATCTCGAGTTCGCGTGCGAAGCCAACCAGCGGAATCATCACTTCCGGGATAACTTTCTTGCCCTTATTGGCCACTACGACGGCGGCTTCAAAAATGGCACGGGCCTGCATTTCCGTGATCTCCGGATGGATGATGCCCAGGCGGCAACCACGGAAGCCTAGCATCGGGTTGAATTCGTGCAGCTCCTCGACGCGCTTCAGCAACTCGGGGAGTTTCTTTTTCAATTCGCCCACGGGAATTCCGTAGGACTCGGACATGGCGCGCTTCGCTTTTATGTCGGCATGCGGAAGACGCGCCAGATCCACCATCAGGTTCTCGCGCTTGGGCAGAAATTCATGCAACGGCGGATCGAGCGTGCGGATGATGACAGGCAGGCCTTCCATCGCTTCAAACAGGCCAATGAAATCCTTGCGCTGCACGGGCAGCAGCTTCTGCAGCGCTTTCTTGCGGGTCTTCTCGTCGGTCGACAGAATCATGGCCTGCATGTGGGCAATGCGATCGGGCGCAAAGAACATGTGCTCGGTGCGGCACAGGCCGATGCCCTCGGCGCCGAAGGCTCGCGCGGCTTTGGCGTCGCGCGGAATGTCGGCGTTGGCGCGCACTCCAAATTTGCCGCGAAACTCGTCCGCCCACTTCATGAATTCGACAAAGAGCGGCGAGTTGGGATCCGGTTCTTTGGTTTGCCCCTGGCCGAGATAAACGTCAGCGGTGGCGCCGTCGAAAGAGATCCATTCGCCTTCTTTGACGGTGATGTCTTTTGCACCGGCTTTCACGGTGAACAGCTTTTTGTGTTCGTCAATCGAGATGGCGCCCGCGCCGACGATGCAGGGCAAGCCCATGCCGCGGGCAACCACGGCAGCGTGGCTCGATTTTCCACCCACGGCGGTAAGAACGCCCTTGGCCACTTCCATGCCGTGAATGTCGTCGGGCGTGGTTTCTTTGCGGACCAGAATCACCGGGCCTTTCTTCGAGGCTTCCACCGCGTCATCGGCGGTGAAGACCGCGCGGCCGACCGCTGCGCCGGGTGAGGCGTCAATGCCATTGGTCAGCTTGACCAGCTTCTTGAGCGAATGGGCGTCGAACATCGGATGCAGCAGTTGATCCAGTTGGTTGGGCGCCACGCGCAGCACTGCTTCCTTTTTGCTGATCATGCCCTCTTTGTGCATGTCCACCGCGACGCGCACGGCCGCCGCGCCGGTGCGTTTGCCATTGCGCGTTTGCAGCATGAAGAGCTTGCCATTCTCGATGGTGAACTCGAAATCCTGCATGTCGCGGTAATGCTTTTCGAGGTTCGATGTGATCTCGCGAAGCTGGTTGTAAGCGCCCGGCATGAGCCTCTGGAGATCGGCAATTGGCAGCGGCGTGCGGATGCCGGCCACTACGTCTTCGCCTTGCGCGTTCATGAGGAACTCGCCCCAGAACTGCTTTTCTCCAGTGGCCGGATTGCGCGTGAAGCCCACGCCCGTGCCGCAGTTGTCGCCCATGTTGCCGAACACCATGGCTTGCACATTGGCGGCAGTACCGAGATCGTCGGGAATCTTTTCCATGCGCCGATAATTGGCGGCGTTCTTGCCCCACCAGGACCGGAACACGGCGTCGCGGGACATGGCCAGTTGTTCGCGTGCGTCTTGCGGAAATGGCTTGCCGGTTTCCTTCTGCACCAGCTTCTGATAGCCGTCGATAATGACCTTTAAGTCTTCGGCCGTGAGATCGGTATCTTGTTTGGCTTTGACTTTATGCTTGCGGTCGTCGAAGATTTTGTCGAACTTGGCCATCTCCATATCGAGCGCCACTTCGCCGAACATCTGGATAAAGCGGCGATAGCAATCGTAGGCAAAACGCGGATTGCCGCTCTTTTTGGCCAGACCCTCGACTGTCTCGTCATTCAATCCGAGGTTGAGAATGGTGTTCATCATGCCCGGCATGGAGAACTTGGCGCCCGAGCGGACGCTCAGCAACAGCGGATGTTCGGCATCGCCGAGCTTCTGGCCCATGCGTCCTTCCAACTGCGTCAGTGCCCGATCGATCTCTTTCTGGATATCCTCCGGAACGCTCTTGTTGTTCTGAAAATAGAGATTGCAAACATCCGTGGAAATGGTAAATCCGGGAGGGACGGGCACGCCGGCCCGGCTCATCTCCGCGAGCCCGGAGCCTTTGCCTCCGAGCACGTCTTTCATCTTGCCGTCTCCGTCGGCGGTTCCCGCGCCGAACGCGTATACGTATTTTTTGCTCATGATCCTTTTTCGGTGACGATTTCGGAGAAGTCCGCGATCGTCGAGAATTCAGTTAATAAGTTGTGCAGCAAAGTCAAGCGGTTGGTGCGGATGGCTTCGTCGGTCGAGTTGACCAGCACTTTGTCGAAGAATAAGTCGATTTTGGGGCGCATGGCCGCGATGCGTGTTTCGAGCGGCTGGCCTGCGGTTCGTTGATATTCGTTGTAGAGATCTTGCTCGGGGCCGGCTTCGAGCAGAGCGGGATTGATGTTGCCAGCGGCCTTGAAATCGGCTTGTTTCAAGATGTTTTTGATGCGCTTGAAGCTGGCGGCTAAGGGTTCAAAATCCGGGGTGGGGCGAATGGCCTGCACGCGCTTCAGACGGGCTTCGAGGTCCGGCAGGTCTTCCCACCCGGCGGCCATACAGGCGCGGACCTCGTCATATTTGTGGCCACGCACGTCGCGGAAATAATATTCCACGCGGTCGCGGAGAAACTCGCGTAGAGCGGAATTTTCAGTTCGAAGCGGGAAGTCGAGTTTTCCTTCGGCTATGATTCTGACGATACCTTGCGCGGCTCGCCGCAACGCGAAAGGGTCTTTTGATCCGGTGGGAATCAAGCCAACCCCGAAGCACCCCGTTAAGGTATCCCATTTGTCGGCAAACGCGACAATTCTGCCATCGCGAGTAGCGGGAATCGCATCTTCCATGCTTAGCGGCTTGTAGTGATCGTAGATGGCCCGCCACACTTCTTCCGGTTCACCCTGCTCTTTGGCATAGAGGCCGCCCATGATGCCTTGCAGATCCGTGAACTCTTTCACCATGTCGGTGGTGAGGTCACACTTGCACAGCTTGGCCGCCTTCATCGCGGCCTTCCTGCCAAACAGGCTCGCCAGTGCTTCTATTTGTTGCGACTTCTGGTAATACGAACCAATTTGCGCCTGGAAGGTAACATTCATCAAGTCGCTGAGCCTGTCTGAGAGGCTGCGTTTGAGATCGTTCTCCCAGAAGAAACGGGCATCGTTGAAACGTGCTCGCAGCACGCGCTCATTGCCTTGCCGGACCAGGCCTTCCGGATCGGCATTGGTGTTCATCACGGCGATAAAGTGGGGCGCGAGCTTTCCGCCGGCGTCGAGCACGGAGAAGTACTTCTGGTGATGCTTCATCACCGTAACGAGCACTTCCTGCGGTAGCTCGAGGAATTGCCGATCGAACGAGCCCAGGATCGCAGCCGGAAATTCAGTAATGTAGACCAGCGTGTGCAGCAGACCGGCGTCCTGCTTAACGTGCAGGCCTGTGCCTTGGAGCAGAGCTTCGACATCGGCCTCGATTTTCTTGCGGCGCTCTTCGGCGGATAGGATTACGCCGTTGGCGCGAAGCTGCACTTCAAAGTCAGCGATTGTGACCGGCACGCACGCCTTGCCGAGCAATCGGTGACCCGCGGTGACGTTGGCGGTTTTCACGCCGGCGATCTCGAACGGGACGACTTCTCTATCGAGCAGCGCCACCAGCCATCGGATCGGCCGGATGAAGCGCTCGGTCCCTTTGCCGTTCCAGTACATCGCTTTGGGCCACTGGATGCGCAAAATCAAGCCCGGCAGTTCGCGGCTCAGGATGGCGGACGTCGCTTGTCCTTGCGTGCGTTTTTTGAAGCTGAAGTAGTCGCCTTTGGCCGTCGATTCCACGCCGAGCTGGCCGGCGGTGGTGCCCATTTTCTTGGCGAAACCGGAGGCCGCGCCCGCCCCCGCCGATTTGGGAGGGCCCAGCAGCAGCTCTTCCGTATCCGCCTGGCGATCGAGCAGTCCGTCGGCTTTCAGAACCAGACGCCGGGGAGTGGCGTCTACGGATGTGACGCGGCCGCCCAGCGCCTGCTGATCGAGCAGCGTCTGGAACATGTCCTGCAATTGATTGAGCGCCGGGACCAGCATCCAATCGGGAATCTCTTCGACGCCGATTTCCAGCAGGAAAGGCAGGCTCATGCTGCGGTCTCCGATTGAGCGCTCCACCACCACGCCACACCGTTCTTAGCCCCGAGCGTCAGCGAGGGGACCGGCGCCCTTCCCCTCACAGACGTTCGGGGCTTGAGGCGCTCAATGGCGGCAGTCATGTGGCCTATCCATGCGCGGGCGCATAACTGCGCCACGTCCACCGCCAACTGACGAACGGGCGACCAGGGGGTCGGCCCCACAAGGTGGCCTGGCACCCAAATTAGTTTGCTCATGCCGCGGCCTCACATTGCGCGGCCCATAACTGCGCTACTCCTACCGCCAGCTTGCGAACGCGCCCGATCACGCCCACGCGCTCCGTCACGCTGATGGCCCCACGCGCATCCAGCAAGTTAAATGTGTTGGAACATTTCAGCACCTGTTCGTAGGCCGGCAAAATCGGAAAGCGTGTCTTGTCCTCATATTTGGGATAGAGATCGAGCAGACGCCGGCACTCCCCTTCATACAGGCGGAACAGTTCCCACAGCATCTCGACGTCGGCTAACTCAAAGTTATAGACCGAGGATTGCTGCTCGTCTTTGAAGCGCACGTCTTTATACAAGACGCCCTTGGTCCACTCGACGTCGTAGAGGCTGTCCCGATTTTGCAAAAACGAAGCCAAACGTTCCAGGCCGTAGGTGATTTCCGCCGGCACCAAGTCCAGGTCGATTCCGCCGCACTGCTGAAAGTAGGTGAACTGCGTGATCTCCAGACCATCCAGCATCACCTGCCAGCCGATGCCCCAAGCGCCTAGCGTGGGCGCTTCCCAATTGTCCTCTTCAAACTTGATGTCGTGCTTGCGAAGTTCAATTCCAATGGCCTCGAGACTGCCCAAATATTGATCGAGCACGTCCGCCGGCGAGGGCTTCAGAATCACCTGCAACTGCTGGTGCTTATAAAGACGATTGGGATTTTCCCCGTAGCGGCCGTCGGCGGGGCGGCGGCTGGGCTGAACGTAGGCGACGCGACACGGATCGGGGCCGAGCACGCGCAAGAAAGTTTCGGGCGACATGGTCCCCGCGCCGAGTTCCATATCGTAAGGTTCGGTGATGATACAGCCGCGATCCGACCAATAGTGCTTGAGACGAAAGATCATCTCCTGAAAGGTGGGAGCGCTCATAGGGCCTCCAGCATGGGGGCAGTGCGCAGGCGGCGTTCAATGTGCTCTTCAATCAGCCGGTGGAGCTTTTGGCGTAAGTCGGAGGCCGTGTCTTTAGTCCATGCTTCGCCGGCGAATTCGCCGATGGGCAGTAGCAGCATTCCGCGAGCGATCTGGCGGGATTCATCACGTAGCGGTATATCCGGGAGAAAACCCGCCAAACGCACGGCCCAAAGCGCGAAATAAGTAACCGAAGTCCAGACATCGCCGCCGGCTCGCAGGTGCTCCAACACGGCCAGCAGCAGACGAAAATGCCGTTCGTTGGTCTCGTGCGGAGGCAAGAGCTGCTCCGACACTTCGGCCAGATAATCCAGCGCCACGCTCTTTTCGAAGTTCGACGCCAGCGCGAACTGAGAGTGCAACAGTTCGCAGGAATTCATACTAACCAGTTCGCGATTCTCCTTCAGGTAATAAGAGACCGTCGCATGCGACAGCCTCTCCAGGCCCGCGCCGAAAGTGCTCTTGGGCTTCCGCGCCCGCCGCGCCACACCACGCAGTTTGCCCTGGTCCCGTGTAAAAAAGCTGACGATCAAGTCGGCTTCCCGAAACGGATAGGTCTGCAAAATCAAGCTTTCGCTCAAGCGAGCGGGCAATCAGATCTCAGGGTAGCAAACGGAGGAAGCAAAACACCTTCCGATTTGCGCGCCTCTCTCCCTTGCCTTATTGTTAAACGATGAGGGTGGAACTGAAGCCCGAGGTCGAGGCGCTCCTCCAAAAGCAGCTCGAAAGTGGGGCCTTCTCCAGTGCTGAGGTCATCGAGCGTGCGCTCGGAGTTTCTCAGCCGTCGAAGAGGAGTGGCTCTTCGAAGATCTTCAAAGATCCGTTTTAGATCGTAATCGAATTGCGCGGCGTAGACCTCCCTGACCGCGCGCACTTCTTCTACGATTTCGTCTTTCCACTTCATTCTTGTTCTCCCAGTTCTTCCGGGGTACACAAGCTCGGGACCCGTACCCATATTGTTCCACCACGCGCCGCATGGCCCGGCCAGTTCCGCGTTGGCGATGTGGGCTACTGACAGGCAATATGGGAATGCCCACAAGAAGTTCCAGGCGGCGTGCGGCGAGTTGAGCGTACAGTTCAAATTGAGTTCGACGTGATTCCCGCCAGGCGCGAGTGAAAGGCTTCCCGCAAGCGATTGAGAGCGTATTTTCCCAGGCACAGGTGCAAGTGTGCATCGTGCACCTGGTGCGCGCCAGCTATCTAACGCGCGTGATCTAACGCGAGTGATCTATTGATGTGCGACCAAGGTCACGGCTCGACCGCCCGTTCAGATTCCGATCTGATCGATTTCATCGAGCGCGATTTCATCGGCCGCCGGTCACAGCGGCTGGTGGTCCGCACGGATTCGCGCCCAGCCATCTGCTGGGCGATTTCCAGGCGTCCGCCGTTGATGAGACACGCCGCGATCCCAGTCGCTCGCGAGGACACCCGCCGCCAGTCCGCACTTCAGGAAATTGCGTCTGGAGCAATGAGCCAATCGCCGGCCTCCAACTGGCCACATCCTAGCTGCTAAGCTAGCAGATCGATAGTCCGGCCAGACGCCGGGCGTAGCGATCTCGATCAGATGCTCTGGATGCCAACGCTGCTAGACTGAAGCGAGGCGAATTGCGATGGGCAATCGGCGGCGGCGGGTAATTCTATTCTGCTTTGTGCTTTGTTGGGGACTTGGGCAATGGAATGGATCCGCGGGCCAGCCGCAATCTCCCGAGCCGATCCAGGGTCCTGGCGCCAGTCGCCGCATCGTTCTCGATGTAGTGGTTACCGATAAATCGGGAACCCCTGTATCCGATTTAGAGCAGCAGGACTTCACACTCTTAGACAACAAACAGCCGGGCAAGATCGTGTCTTTTGATGCCGTACAGGCTCAGTCCGCGGCCGCTAATACGCCAGTAGAAGTCATTTTGCTGGTGGATGCGGTCAACACGTCATTCAACAACGTTGGGTACGAGCGGGAGCAAATCGTGAAGTTTCTACGGCGCGGCGGTGGCCAGCTCGCGCGCCCCATATCGTTGGTTTTCTTTACCGATTCGGGCGCCGCGATCAGTAATGCTCCTACCAAAGATGGGAACGCTCTGGCTGAACAGTTGAATCGGAACCAAACCGGTATACGCGCCATCGGAAGATCGCAAGGAGTTTACGGAGCCGACGAGCGGGTCAAATTGTCTTTGCACGCCTTGCAGCAAATCGTTGACCGCGAAACGGCGAGACCGGGACGAAAACTCCTGGTCTGGATCAGTCAGGGCTGGCCCCTTCTTTCCGGCCCTCGCATCGTGCTCAGCCCAAAATCCCAGCAGGGAATTTTCAATAGCATTGTGGGACTTTCCGACGGTCTGCGGCGGGCTCGCATTACTCTCTACGCGGTTGATCCCTTGGGGACGGCGGACGCGGGTGGTTTGCAAACGTCCTATTACAAGGAGTTCGTGAAAGCAGTGAAGAAATCCTCCCAGGCGCAGATAGGAAACCTGGGATTGCAGATCCTGGCGATTCAAAGTGGAGGCCGGGTTCTCAATTCAAACAACGATATCGGGGGCGAGATCGCGACCTGCATTGCGGACGCCAAAGCCTTTTACGTCCTCGGCTTTGACGGTGTTCCCGGCGACGGTCCAAACGACTACCATGCGCTCGAGATTAAAGTCGACAAGCCCGGAGCAGTGGCGCGCACTCGATCCGGCTACTACGCCCAGCCATAGTTAATAGCGGGCAGTTGTGGGGCAGGTTATCAACCTGCCGCGGGTTATTTACCCGCGCCGAACCGGCTTGACAACCTTCGACGGTATCAATAGTTCGGCCAGACACCGGGCGTAGCAAGCTCGATTAGATGCCGGTCCGGATCGCGAAAATACAAGCTTTGCCCACCCAGCTCCCACTTTCGCTTCTCTTCCACCGCGACTCCATTTTCCGCCAGCCAATCCTCCCAAGCCGCCAACTCGATCGCCGAGGTAGCGAATGCGAGATGAAGCTCGCCATCGCCATCGTGCGGCGGCTGGATTGCCCCCGAGGCGCCTTTCTTGAATAACAGCAATACTTGGCGATTAGCGGCTTGCATCGCACAACCACGCCCGCCAAAATCGACGATCGGCGCAAACCCGAAAATCTTCTGGTAGAAATCAACGGAACGGGCCACATCCTCCACGTATAGCGACGACTCCAGTATTCCTTCCGTAGTCGGAGGCATCTGTCCCGAAAAGGTCTTCAGTTCGCGCTATCCACGCGGCTCCAAATTTTCGGCGGCCCTCCCGGAGCAGGCTTCGGTTCGTCACGCTTTGGCTCAGCGATCACGGGCGGGAGAAAGACCATCTCTCGTTCCTTTTTCACTCTGCCTTTCCCCTTCAGTTTTTCTGCCAGAGGATTCCAGCACTTGGAGCAGATGTCATACTCCTTGCCATCGATTTCTTTGGGCTGACATTCCTTCGTTTGGCCGCACAGGTCGCAACTAATCATGAGTCACCTCACTCGATTGCCTCAATCAATTGGATGATACCTCTTGCGTGGGGATAACATAGCTGCATGTTGTCCAGTCGCCTTGTGGGGCGGGCGCCCTCGCCCGCGCGCGACCCCCGGTCGCGCCTTTCCGCTCAATGTCAATTTTGCCTGTCAATCGGCTTCGCGTTGCTGTTGTTCGGGTGCGCCGCGAATGCGCAGACTGAAAAAGCGCCCCCGGCTGTGGTCTCCGGGATCCCAGTCAATTACGATGAGGCGCGACTGGGAACCTACACGCTCCCTGATCCGTTGACACTGGCCAACGGCAGCCCCGTGCGCGACGCCCAGACCTGGCGGCAGCAACGGCGTCCCGAGATCGCACGCCTCTTTGAAGAAAACCAGTTTGGCCGAAGCCCCGGCCGTCCCGCTGGGATGACCTTCGAGGTGTTCGACAATGGAACGCCCGCCTTCGACGGCCGCGCCATCCGCAGGCAAGTCACCGTGCACTTCTTTGGAGCGAAAGCCGGTCCGAAGATGGATTTGCTGCTGTATTTGCCGGTTCACGCCAGAAAGCCGGCGCCTTTGCTGTTGCACCTGAGTTTTTCCGCAAACTCGACTACGGTCGACGACCCCGGCGTTCGAGCGGGTGAGGTTTGGGGACCCGGCCAGAAGAAGATTCCCGCGTCTCAAGGCAGGAAATTTGGAACGGTCGACGTAGGCCGTTTGCTGGACGCGGGCTTTGGATTCGCAACGGTTTACTATGGCGACATCGATCCGGATTTTGCAGGCGGCTTGCCGTATGGCGTGCGCGCGCACTATCTATCACCCGGGCAGACTGAACCTGCGGCGGACGAATGGGGCGCGATCGCGGCCTGGGCGTGGGGCCTGAGCCGCGCCATGGATTATCTCGAAACCGATCCGGGCGTGGATGCCCAGCGGGTCGCCCTGCTGGGCGTGTCGCGGCTCGGAAAGACCGTGCTGTGGGCCGGAGCGAGTGACACGCGTTTCGCCATGGTCATTGCGAGTTGCTCGGGCGAAGGCGGCGCGGCCTTGAGCCGCCGGAATTACGGCGAGACCATTGCACACCTGACGGCGCCCTCGCGCTACTCCTATCAATTCTGTCGAAACTACGGGAAGTTCGCCGAACACGTCGACCGGCTTCCGGTGGACGCTCACATGCTCATCGCGCTGATGGCGCCTCGTCCCCTGCTGCTGCAGACTGGGGACAAGGACCTGTGGTCGGATCCGAAGGGGGAATTTCTAGCCGCCGTTGCGGCTGGGCCGGTGTATCGTCTGTCGGGCAAAGAAGGATTGGAGACGGACCAGATGCCTCCGGCTGGAACCGTGATCCTGCACACGCTCGGCTACTATATGCATGCCGGCGGGCACGGCACAATTTCGTCCGATTGGGACCAGTATTTGAAGTTCCTGGAAATGCATCTCCAGGCGCGGCGCCCGTCGGATTGATGGACAAGGCGTATAACGCGGCTCGGTCGCGCCTTCCGAGCCGCGGCAGGGGTTGAATTGCGCGTATCATGACAGGCGCTAGAGGAGAGAGGATGACAGCACTCAGATTCGTGGTGGCCGGTCTCGTATGTATGTTCGCGGCGGCAGCCCAGACTCCCGAAAATCTCGAAGCCCGCCGTGAATTTCAGGATGCCAAGTTTGGCATGTTCATCCACTGGGGCGTGTACAGCGTTCTCGGGAATGGCGAGTGGGTTTTTCATAACCGCAAGCTGACGCTGCACGAATATGAGCGGCTGCCCGCTTTCTTCGATCCGGAGAAATTCGACGCTAAGGCGTGGGTCGGGCTGGCGAAAGCGGCTGGCATGAAATACATCACCATCACCGCGCGCCATCACGATGGTTTCGCGATGTTCGATTCCAAGATCTCGGATTGGAATATCGTTCAGCGCACGCCCTACAAACGAGACCCGCTGAAGATGCTCGCCGATGAGGCGCACCGGCAAGGAATCAAGCTGTTCTTTTACTATTCGCAGTTGGATTGGCATCATCCGGACTACTATCCGCGCGGCAAAACAGAGTTCGATAACGGGCGCTGGGATAACGGACGGCAGGATCGCGGCGACTGGAACTCCTATCTGGACGACTATATGGACGGACAGTTGCGGGAGTTGCTGACCAATTACGGGCCCATCGGCGGCATCTGGTTCGATGGCATGTGGGACAAGCCGAATGCGGATTGGCATCTGGAAAAGACTTATGCGCTGATCCACCAGCTCCAGCCGGCGGCGCTCATCATTCCCAACCATCACCAGAAGCCCCATCCTGGGGAGGACGTGCAGACCTTCGAACGGGATCTGCCGGGTAGAAACAGCGCGGGCTTTAACACCAAATATGTCAGCGACCAGTTGCCGCTCGAAACCAGCAATACGCTGAACGGATCCTGGGGCTTCAACATAGGCGACAGCAAATATAAAAGCGCCCAGGAAGTGGAAGAGATGCTGGTGCGGGCGGCAGGCAACAACGCCAATCTGCTGCTAAACATCGGGCCGATGCCGAACGGTGAGATTCAGGAAGAATTCGCGGTACGGCTGAAAGCGGTGGGCGAATGGCTGTCACGCTTTGGCAGCGCCATCTACGAGACTCGTGGGGGACCGCTGGCGCCGGCCGATTGGGGCGTAACCACGCAAAGAGGCGATCATGTTTTCGTGCATATTCTGCACTGGAACGCCCCCTTGCTGGCCTTGCCCTCGCTGCCGGCAAAGATAAGATCCGCTCGATCGATGGATGGCGCGCCGGTGCAGTTTACCGAGAGCAACGAGGGCGTTGTGCTGAATATTCCGCCAGCCCAGGAGGATGAAGTGGATCGGGTGCTGGTGCTGGAGATGGAAAAGAAGCCTTAACGCGCAACCTACAATACAAACGGAATCACTCGGGCCGTTGTCTGCGCATACTCTCGATATTCCGGGTAAGTCCGAACAAGCAGCTTCTCTTCCGCTACTACACGCACTGCGGTCATAGCCGATGCCAGCAGCCCTGCCGCCACACTGGCCAAGGAGAGATGCGCCCCGATCCCCGCCCAGAAAAAGTACAGAATCGCGGCGTATATGGGGTGGCGGATGTATTTGTAGGGCCCGCTCCTCACCAGTCCCCCAGCGGTCGGATTGGCCGTGCCATGAAAACTTCTAATCCCAAAGGTAAGTCGCGCCCAAAGCATCAGCGCCGCGGCCAAGACTTGAATTGTAATGGTGACAGGTCCCGCGCCGAATAGCGAATGCTCGAAAAACAACCAATACATTGCGCCGATTAACCCGGCTAGAGCGACGAGGGACAGACTTTTCCAGTTCACGAGCTTGCCTTCGAGGATACCTCGGTTGCTCGAAGGCTGGCGGGAGGGGCTCTTGTCAAAGACGGGATGCTAAAGGTGCGCCACCGGGATCGATGCCAGCCGCACATACGCTGCTTGCCCGAAGTCGCTGTGCTCTCGTTCGAGGATTCGGCCGTCGCTGGCCCGCCTCGTCGAACGACCAAACTGAATTGAATCGCTCATGGTTCTTTCTGCGGGCGACTGGGTCGCACCTGAGAAGAGGCTGTTTCAGGATTACAAAAGATCCCGATACTGTTCCAACGCTACGCGGACAAGCTGAGAGCGAGTGCGGACCGTGGTTTTGGCGAAGAGCTGCTGCAGGGTGTTTTTGACCGTACTTTCCGACACGTCCATTTTGGTGGCGATCTCCTTGTTAGCGAGGCCCTGAACCAGCAGGCGGAGCACGTCGATTTCTCGATGGTTGAGCGCAACGCGTGCCTCATGGTTACCGAAAGGCGAGTCGGCGTCGACCGGCGCAGTGTCCTCGGTTACATCCGCGATAATCGCGGCGAGCTTTGGCTTGGGCCCCTCTTTATACGTTGAGAACCACACGTCGGCGGTGAAGGACTCACCGTTGCCGCGATGACCTCGGCATTGCATCGTGGCGCGGAACTGCGGGGCTTCTTCCCAGCGCAGCGCGTGATGCAATTCCGGCAGGAACGCCGCGATAGGTGCCCCTACCAGTTCCCCGTCGCGGGGGGCCATCAGCGCGTTAGCAGCCTGATTGGCCAGCTCGATCGAGCCTTTCTCGTTGACGGTCACAATAGCGGCTGGGCTAGTCTCGACCAACACCTTCAAACGCTCCTGCGCCTCCAATGTCAAGCGGCGGTTGCGCACCAGTTCGGCTACAAAAAGCCCGCAACCCGCCAGTGCCAGCGACTCGAAAGCCAGGCGAACGTTGGACGGTTCGAGTGAGCTGAAAACTTCGCTCAGCACGGCACAACTAACGCCCAGTAATGCGATAATCCACCGGCGCAAAAATCCCGCCGCCAGCATGATGGGGAACAAATAGAGAACGCCAAACGCGACAAACGGCTTTGTCCACCAGTCCGCGAAGGCGATGATGGCAATAATTGCTCCACTCGCCAGCAAGACTGGTGTGCGATTGCGTTCTTCCCAGACCCGTTCCAACTGCCACATGGGTTTCAAGTTCGTGAAGATCATTATCCCATCGCCATGGTGTCAGCATCATCACAACAATAAAACGATTAGCCAGAAGGTTAAGGATCCTCATCAAATTTCTCAACTGCTTACCGGCAGGATTTTATGCCTTCCTTAGATTAGACACTGCTGTCTACCATGACAGATGAGTACACCGCCCAGCCGGAATAGCGAACGATTGACCGCAAAATTTCCATTCCTACCGGGCGATCGTAGATCTGGGTGTGACCCCAAGTCCGTTCCGGCAAGCCCTTCCTCCAGGCTTCTCGTTGCCGCCATCCCCGGGAATTGACTTCGCTTGCAGGGGCGCACTTTTGGCGTGCGTTACAGCCGCCGCCCCGACTCGCATTTTTAGCAGGGAGTAGGTTCGCGACAAGTTTCAGCGGAACAACCCACCCTGCGGTCCCCCCTGAGCGGAATCGACGAGTCCCGCGCTCAGGAGATCACGGCCCCTCTGCGGCCGAATCCGACCTGCGTGCCGCCGCCGGCCGAGTTTGAACGCTTCGGGGGACAAGCGCTCTCTCCTCCATCCTCACACACGAGTATGCCACCAAACAAAACATTTTTATACTGCTTTGTTTGTGGCCTCGGAGGGCCTGGTCCTCGGCGTTTCACACCAGCCTCTGGCCCGCACCGGCCAGCCCCGCTAATCAATTACTCAAAAACAGTTGTGCGATTTGTCCCCCGGCTAAAAGCTGTGCCAAATACTACTTAAATGCTTGATAAAGGTGGCACAGGCTTCAGCCGGTGCTGATTGACCGCCAACCTGCTACGGGTGCACGCCGATGGTCACTCCGGCTTGCGATGCATTTCCCCCGATGGTGACGACCACCGGCACGGCAGCGCCGGTAGTCGCGCCAGTCGGGACGATCGCGTTGATTTGCAGCAGCCCGATCACGGAGCCGACCAATGGCCCCGCATAGTCGACCGTCGCGTCGACGCCGCCGATGGTTACCGTGGGCAACGGATTCACCTCCGGAAGCGGCGAAAGCGAGTTGGGGATGATGAAGCCGGTGTTGGTGGGCGCCGAGAGAAGCGGCGCGTAGCTGCCTTCACCGGTCATGTACAGGATGATGTAATCGCCGATCTTTACCAGATTGGTGCCGCTATTCAGCGTGTAGAGGCCCGTGCTGTTGCTGTAGTTCAAAGCCGCGGCCTGGCCACTGCCCGACGAAGCGGCCGTAAAAATACCAGGCGCGGTGAGCGAGGTGTTCACAGTAGTACTGACCGGCGCATAGCTGCCGTTGGTCAGCACCAATTGAATATTGTTGCCGATGCTGACCTCATACGGCACCTGGACGGTCACCTGGCTGGATGAGGCATAGAATATGGGCGCTGCCACGCCATCGATGGTCACGGAAACGTTTCCAGCCGTAGTGGCGATATAACCGCTATTGGTGACCGACAAGCTGGCCGGTAATACCGGCCCCACGTCGATTCCGAAGATCGTCGCCAACTCGCCGGGGCTCAGCGAGCCGGACACGTAGCTGGCGCCATTCACAACAGCCTGGATGATGGGCATGTTGGCAATCGGCAAGGGAATGGAAGAAGCCGCTGCGCCACCGGGCGCGGGATTCGACACCGATATGTTCAGCGTCGTCGGGACCGTAGTCAGCGCGGCGGGAATCACCGCCAGCAGCGTCATGGAATCGACCACCGTCGTGGCCAGCGGCGCGGTTAGGCCTTGCACCGTAGCTACGGTGGCCGAGTAGAAGCTGGTTCCGTATATCGTGATAGTTTGCGGTCCCGCGTTGGTCGGCAAGGTGGTCGGCCACACGTTCGTGATAGTCGGCGTCAAACTGCTGACCGTGAGATTGACGGTGATGGTTTGCGACTTACTGGCGACGGCCACGCCCGAGGCCGCAATCGTGATCTTGCCGGTAAAGGGCGCTGTCTGCGGAGTGAGTATCGTTGGATCGGCGCTGATGGTCATCACCAGTTGTTCGCCCGGAAGCACGACCCCAGCCGTTGGGCTGACTGTAAGCCACTTCGCCCCGGCGGTCGCGGTGAACGAGATCGGTCCCGCCGTCGTCGAGAGCAGCACGCTCTGGGCCGGCGGAGGGATGGGCGGCGCCACCATGGTGATCGCCGTGGCGCTCAAGGTCAAGGTCGCGGGAGGACTGGTGACGGTAAGCGTCACCGGAATGCTCAACGGGTTGGTCACGCCCGTGATGGTCACCATAATCGTCGCCGTGTAAACACCCACGCCCAAAGTGGTCGGGTTGACGCGCACTCCGATCGAGGCCGGCGCGGTGCCGCTGGCCGGCGTCACGATCAGCCACAGCGCGGTGACATCGAAGCTGGTGGTGAAGGCGGGTGTTCCGCTACTGGGCTTGATGGCGATATTCTGCACGGCCGGAAGCGTGGTTGCACCGAGCTGAAACGAAAAGCTGACGCTGGTTGGCGTGGCCGTGGCCGTGATGGCCGTCTGGCCGAAGGCGCAGGTACTGAGCGCCGCCAATGCTGGGAGGATCTTCACAAGGTCCTTATCGGCCGCGGCGCCAGTTGCAACAATAGAAAATTGAGCCAAAGTTCCGACCGGAGTTCCTGGACCCCCCTGACACACCCGCTGTTTCGCTGGCTGTGGCTCGCCTCCATCGTGTCGAACGTAGGCACCTGGATGCAAAATGTCGGCGCCGCCTGGCTGATGACTTCGCTCGCGCCTTCGGCGTTCATGGTTGCCCTGGTCCAGACGGCAACCTATTTGCCGGTTTTCCTGCTCGGCATTCCCGCCGGAGCGGTGGCCGATATCGTCGACCGCCGCAAACTGCTGATCCTCACTCAGGCCTGGATGCTGTTAGCGGCCGCGGTTCTAGGAGGCATGACGATCGCCGGCGTGGTCGGCCCTTGGAGCTTGCTGTGGCTCACCTTCGCCCTCGGCCTGGGCTCTACCATGAACGCCCCGGCCTGGCAAGCGATCATTCCGGAACTGATCCCGCGCTCCGAACTACCGGAGGCCATCGCGCTCAACTCGATGGGCTTCAACCTGGCGCGGGCGGCCGGCCCGGCGCTTGGAGGCTTGGCCGTCGCCACCATGGGCGCGGGAGGAGCGTTCAACTTGAACGCCGTTTCCTTTGTCGCCGTCATTGTAGTCCTCTATCTCTGGAAACGCGCTCCGGAGTACACCACAACCCTAACCGAGACGGTCGGTTCCGCCATGACCGCCGGGTTGCGTTATGTGCGTTTTGCGCCCTCCCTGCACGGAGTATTATGGCGCTCGGGCTCGTTCGTAATCGTGGGAAGCGGCCTGTGGGCCCTCTTGCCATCCGTCGCTCGTATTGAGTTGCATATGGAAAGCACGGGCTACGGTTTATTGCTAGCGTGTCTCGGCGGAGGCTCCATTTTGGGCGCGCTCATGGCGGCGCGCGTGCGCCAGATGCTGAGCGCCGAATGGATGGTGACGCTCGCCACCGCGCTATTCGGCTTCTCCAATCTCGCGCTCGCGTACCTCGAACGCTTCAGCCTGGTGGCCTTGGCGCTGGTGGCGGGCGGCGTGGCCTGGATGATTGCCAATTCCACGTTGAACACCGCGGCCCAGACCTCCTTGCCGGCTTGGGTCCGTGCCCGTGCCCTATCGGTCTACCTGCTGGTCTTTCAAAGCGCGATGGCGCTGGGCGGCGTGATCTGGGGAGCGATGGCTACGCGTTTCGGTTTGCGCACTACCCTGCTGGTGGCCGGAATCTGCTTGCTGCTAGTGGCCGCGGCCACGGCGCGTCTAGGTTTGCACTCGCCCAAAGAAATGGACGTCGCTCCTTCGGCGCACTGGCCGGAGCCGCATTTGCTGGTTACCCCGGAACTGGACCATGGGCCCGTGCTGGTGCAGATGGAATATCGCATCTCTCCGGCGCAGGCCCAGGAATTTACCCGGGCCATGCAGCCCGTCCGGTTGATTCGCAGGCGCGACGGCGCCATCCGTTGGAGCCTCTGGGAGGATGCGGCTGACCCAGGCCGCTACATCGAGAACTTCGTGGTTGCTAATTGGGCCGAACACCTGCGGCAGCATGAGCGCATCACCGTGGCCGATCGCGCGTTGGAAGAAAAAGCCATGTCCTATCATTTGGGCGCGGAACGTCCACGCGTAACGCATTGGATCGGCGCGCGCCAGTAGCTTGAGCGCAACACCGGCCCGGCCGGGTTACCGCTCCGGCTCCCAGGCGAGCATAGATCCGTGGCGGACCTTGAGGACAAAAACCGAATGATCGAGAATGACGAACAGAATTCGATACGTTCCCCGATTGCCGCCGCCATGGAGCAACTCGCGAATCGGCTGCGAAAAGGAGGTACTCTCCGGAGCAAAACGAGCGCGTTCGGGATGCGTAGCCAGGCTCGCTATCTTGGTACGAACGGCCTTGATCCATGCCCGGGCCGCGTCTGGCGAGTCCCTCCGAATGTAGCCGTAAGCAATCCGTAAGTCGGCTTCCGCTTCGGGCGTGACGATGACTCTATACTTCACGCTTCGCGTTCGAGATCGTCAAAGACTTCATCCACCGAGCGCCCCAACCCCTTCTTGGCCTGGGCAAGCCCGCGGCGAATGCCTGCGACAGCGTCAAGGTAACTCGCGACCTCTTGGTATGCACTGGCGTCCATAACGATCGCTTCAGCCTTGCCGTTGACTGTCAGCACGAGAGGCCGGCCCGTTTTCTTAGTGCGCTTCATCAGATTCGACGAATTGCGTTTGAACGTTGTCATCGAGTGTATATCTTCCGTAACATCAATCATCGAGTGCTTCCTTGACATCATTCTCGCACTTTCTTTGATGCTACATTCTCGCGGTCGGCAGCATCTGCGGTTCGCGCCTGGCGTGCGTCGTTTGTTCGAAGCCGTACGCGATTCGCAGTAGCGTGGGTTCACTCCACGCCAAGCCAAAAAATGAGATTCCAGCGGGCAAGCCATGTACAAAGCCCGCCGGAACCGTTATGTGTGGATACCCCGCCACGGCCGGCGGAGTGGAACAGCCGCCATTCGCACTGTCGCCGTTAATCCAGTCGGTAAGCCACGCCAGGCAGGACGTCGGCGCGACCAGCGCATCCAGACGATCTTTGGCGAAAGCTGCATCGATGCCCTCCGTGCGGGTCAAGCGCAGGCATTCGGCGCGCGCCGTCAAATAAGCCTGGTCACTCAGCGGCCCCTTCTTTTCCGCTTGCTCAAAGAGTTCCTGGCGGAAATACGGCATTTCGCGCCGGCTTTCCCGGGCATTAAACTCAATCAGGCTGGCCAGCGTTTCCTTGCTGCCGCGGCGCTGAAGATAACGGTTTAATCCATCTTTGAATTCGTAGAGCAGCACTTCCTGCTCGGGTTCACTGATTTTGGCGTCGGGCGGCAACTCGACCGGATCGATAATCTCGGCGCCCTCGCGCCGTAAGTGCGCGATGCAATCTTCCATCAGCGCGTCGACATCGGCATTGAAGCCGAAAGATTTGCGGGCTATGCCGAGCCTGGCCCCGCGCAACCCAGCCGCATCCAGCGTCCGTGTGTAATCGATCTCGCCGTGCCGCGCATCCGCCGTGGCTGGGTCCTCGGGATCGACTCCGGAAAGCACATTCAACAGGATCGCCGCTTCCCGCACCGTGCGCGCCATGGGACCGGCCGTATCCTGACTCGCGGAAATCGGAATGATCCCGCTCCGGCTGATCAGTCCCACGGTTGGTTTTAAACCGACGATGCCGTTGACCGACGCCGGCGAGACAACCGATCCGTCGGTCTCGGTTCCCACCGCAACCGCGCACAGGTTAGCCGCCACAGCAACGGCTGATCCGGAACTCGAGCCCGAAGGGTTGCGGTCTAGTGCGTAAGGATTGCGCGTCTGGCCGCCGCGCCCGCTCCAGCCGCTCACGGCGTGGGTGCTGCGGAAATTGGCCCACTCGCTCAAGTTGGATTTCCCGAGAATCACCGCACCGGCCGCGCGCAGCCGCGTGACCAGATACGCGTCCTTGGGAACGGGAACGCCCGCTAAGCCGAGCGAGCCAGCCGTAGTCTGCATGCGGTCCGCGGTATCGATGTTGTCTTTGAGCAAAACCGGTATGCCCTGAAGTGGGCCACGTTTGTTTGCCGCGGCAATCTTCAGCGCGTCGGGATTTACTTCGATCACCGCTCGCAAGGTTGCGTTCAACTCCCGAATGCGCGCCAAATGCTTCTGTGTGGGATTGACCTCAGCGCCCGCAACCAGAGCAGCGCCTGCGGTCGCGAGGAGAAGATCGCGGCGTCGCATGTTAGCGGACCGGGCGCATGGCGGTTTCACCCAGGTGGCACTCGCCGGCCGAGTCCGAGCACGCCCGCGGCTTCAGATCCTTACTGAAACAAACCCGCACCTCGCCTAAACTTCCGCCCGGACAAGAGGTCCGAAACGCCCCCGGGGGAAAACTGGGGTTGGCCGCCGCGAATTTGCTCTCCATATCGTTCGGACTCACCTCAATTTGCCGGTTCAGATTCTTGTACTCCGCCGGAATCTTGAGCGAGTCGAAAGCTTGGCGCACCTGGCCAAAATAACTGGCCGGCGCCAGGCCGGTGCAGACGCCATGCGTCTTCCACTCATGCTGAATCAGTCCTTCCGACGGAATGTAGTTGAGCATGCGCTCGACAATCGCGCTGCCAACCGGTCTCGCCTGCCCGCAATTTTCCGGACCGCGGCCCTCTTCCCCTTGCGGCCACAAGCCATGCACGACGAAACCCACGTGCCGCCCCGTTCCGCATTCACGCTCGTCCTGTTGCACGTTGGGCTGCGCGCAAAAATCGGGCGCCCAAGATAAGGACAGTAAGTAGTAGTCGAAATTGCCGTTCACCGCGCGGGTGCGGCGCCGGCGCGCGTTGGCGTCAGTACCGCCCAACAGGGCCAGCAGAGCAAGTCCTATCAGGAGATTTCGCATGAGACCACGGCGCCGGGGGCTCCGGTCTAGTTTCACGATAGGGCCCAAATGAAAACGCATTAGCCATCACGGTACCACAAGGCCTTGTTCCCGCCAGCGTTCCTTACTTGGTGGTAGTGGGGTCTGCCGGATTCACGGCTCCATTACGCCTACTTGGTCTGCAGCAGCACCGCCGTGATGTTGTCCGGCCCCCCGGCAGCCTTGGCGGCATCTATCAACCGCCGGCACTTGGCTTCGAGCGAACCATTGCCGGAAAGCTCCTTCTGGATAGTTTGCGGATCCACCACGCCATGCAGACCGTCGCTGCACAGCAGCACCAGCGTTCCCGGCTCGGGCGTCAACTCGTAGGAATGCACCCGCAGTTCCGGGCTTACGCCGATCGCCATCGTCAGAACATGCCGCATGGGATGTGTTTTGAGCGTCCCTTCCTCGATTCCCAGTTTGCGGCCCACTTCGTTTACCCAGGTTTGGTCTTCCGTGATGGGCGCCAATTCGCGGCCATTGTAGACGTACGCCCGGCTGTCGCCAACGCTGGCGATATAAAGCCGGGGGCCAACCTGGAGGGCAGCCACCAGGGTGGTTCCCATTCCCTCCAGTTCGTTATTGTGGCTGGCGGCTTCGTAAACCCGGCGATTGGCCTCCACAAAAGCCTCGGTCAGCGCCTCGGCATTCGGGTGAAACGTCGTTTCGAAGTAGGAGACCACGGTATCCGCCGCCAGTTTCGCGGCGTGCTCACCGGCCTGCGCGCCTCCCATGCCATCGGCCACCACGTACAGGCCCTTGTCCTTCAGGATGACGTAGTAGTCCTCGTTGTTAGGGCGGACTGAGCCCGCATCGGACAGGCCGAACGATTCCAGCATTTGCACTTTGAATTATAAACAATGCGGAACGCGAAAAAACCGGCGCTACTGGGACCGCGCCGGCTGAAGCACGGCCTTCAACTGCCGATACTGGCTTTCCTCATAATTGGTTTTCACGCGCTCCAGACCCTCGGTGCGCGTGTCGCCCGGGCGCGGACCGCTCTGGCTGTTGCAGCGCGCCAGCAGTGCTCCCGCCATCGAATCCGAGGGATCGCGATCCAGCACCGCGCGAAATTTCTCGCCTGCCTGCTCGAACTTGCCTTGCTTCCACAGCGAGTAGCCGACGTTGAACAGATATGCCGGGTCGCTGCCGTCCCCTTCCAGCGCTTTGCGGAACGCCTCCAGCGCCTCGGGTTGATTGCGTCGCGAAGCCGCGGCGCCCAGATTATTGAACACTTCATTCAACGGCACGCTCTGCGCAACCATCTGGAACGCCTTTTGCGCTCCCGCAAAATCCCCGCCATAGTAGCGGCAGAGTCCCAGATAAAATGTCGCTTCCCGATAGTGGCTGTTCCCTTCCGGAATCTTCTGGAACAGTTCCGCCGCTGCTTTGTAGTCTTTCTTTTTCCAGTCCAGTCGCGCCAGTTCGAGCAACGGCGGCGTATAGTTTGGATCCAGGCGTGAGGCCCGTGAAAAGAAGCGCCGCTTGTCGTCCGCATTGGCCGCCAGCAACCCACGAACATAATTCTCCAGCGCGTCTACTCTCGTGGCCGGATGCCGCTGGCGGAACTCACCTTCGGGCGGTCCGTTCGGCTTGAAAAACCGCAACGTCTGCCAGGCCGCGTGGTTTTGCAGGGCTGCCAGGTCTTCCAGGGCGCCTGTTTCCTGGAACTCAGGGCCTTGTCTCAACCGGCGAAGATCGAGAATACGGCCAGTGATGCGCAGCGTTCCCCGGCTCTTGGCATTTGCGTCGGTCGAAGGCTTGACGTCGAACTCTCCGTAGACCACATGCTCCGCGTCCAGCTCCTCGCCGATCTTGATGACCGACGCCTTGGATAGCCGGGTGTATGGCCGCAGCGAGAGCCCATGATACACCGCCACGCGGTCGTCACGATCCGGAGTTACGAAACCCTCGCCCGCTAGAACCTCGCTCACGTTATCGGCAATACTCTCGCCAATCCAATCCAGGTTTTTATCCAATGCCGCGTTGCCAAACGGAAGGACAACGTAAGTCTCCGCTTGCAAACTCGCAGCCAGCGTGAGTAAACACGCCGCCAATAACTGCATACCTTTAGTTTAAGGCCAGAAAAATAGCGGCGGAGGGGAACCGCCGCTTCAAGGCACGCTACGCTGCGGCTTCAAAAAACTGTGGAGGATATTCTTAGCTGTGCGGCAGGTTGACACCGCCGCATCCCGTCCCGGCTGCTGCCAAGTGTGCAGAGGCTGTCGCCTGTACTGGCCGCTGATTCAATAGCCTTGCGGCGGGAATTCTTTAGCACTCGCGACCCGGTCCTGGGTTACCGGGCCGCGACCGCCAGGGAGCGGTTACGCCCACTCCCGCGCGTCAGACTCGCGCGCGGCAAGCACTAGTCGGCTTTACGCGTATCGCCCGTAAACACGAGCTTGGTCTTGGTTCCGCCGATGCGAACTTCCTGCAACTGGCTGTTGGCGCCATATAGCAGGGTGGTGGTCCGAAACTTCTGATCGGAGGTTTCCACTTTTACCGGCGCTTCCGCGGTCGTCTTACCGTGTGAGAGAGTGGCCTTGTCTTCATTCACTTCCACTTTGTACTGCCCAGCGGGTAGAGTACTGCCGTTGATCACCGATGGTTCCAGCAGGTCGACCTTATAAGAACCGGTGGCTGCGCTAGCGGCGGCGGCGAGCGCCAAACTTGCAAGTGCAAGCGTCATCATTCGAATCATTTTCTTAGCTCCTTGTAGCAATCGCTACAGCTATACATACGCCGTCTCCGGTAATTCGTTCCTAAGAAAATTGTGAATTTTCGGCCTATTTTTGTAAGTAAATTAGTGTCCGCTAACGGCCGGTGTTCAGATTCGAAATAGCTCCGTGCGCTATTGGGACAAGTACCCGCGAACGCACTCCGCAACGTCTTCTTCTATGTCGGCGTCGTTACCAAACCCGGCGAACCAGCGGATTTCCGCGTCGCGCCGGAACCACGTCATCTGCCGTTTGGCATATTGACGCGTTGCCAATTGTGTGGAGGAGATCGCCTGTTCCCGGGTCATCTGTCCGGTTGCGACAGCCAGCGCCTGCCGGTAACCTACTGACTCAAACGGTTTGGCATGCGGTGAGACGCCGTGCCGTTCAAGCAAGTCGCGGACTTCGTCAATCAAACCGCGCTCGAACATCTCCAACACCCGCCGATCCAGACGCGCGTATAGCTCAGCGCGGGCCGGATTCAACCCAATCTTGCACACGCGAAAGCCCTGCAGCGCGTCGCGTCCCTGTTCCAATTGCTCGGACATCGGTTGCCGCTTGAGTAAAGTCACTTCCAGCGCCCGCATGGTTTTGTTCACGTCATTCACGTGAATGCGCGCCGCCGAGAGAGGATCCCAGCGCCGCAGCAACCGATGCAGACTGCCGGGCCGCCTGCGTTCCCGCCGGCCGAATTTTTCGCGCAGCGCCGCGTCACGTTGCGGCCCCGGAAACAGTCCCTCAAGAAGAGCGCGCAAATAGAAACCCGTTCCGCCCACGACGATCGCGGCATGTCCCCGGTCCGCAATCTCCCGCAGCGTCTGGCGCGCGCGTTGCGCATAATCGCCGGCGGTGAACACTTCATCGGCGCCGCAGATGTCAATCAGATGATGAGGAATGCCGCGCCGTTCCCGATACGGCAGTTTGGCGCTACCAATATCGAATTGGCGGTAAATCTGCACCGAATCGCAGCCGACAATTTCAGCCCCGAATGTTTGCGCCAGCCGCAGAGCCAGATCGCTCTTGCCGCTGCCGGTCGGGCCGGCCACCACGATGACCGCCGCATCGCCAGAGACACGCATTCAATTCGAATTTTAAAGGTACGCTGGTGAGACTCGCTAGATAAAGTGCGCAGGAGTGCGTGCGCCACGACGGTCCTGACCGAAAACCAAGTGACATTGGGCTAAAGCCTGTGCCACGAGGCAGCCAAGGTGGCACGGACTTTAGTCTGTGCAGAAAATGTACAAACTCCAGCCGCGGCAGGTTGATAACAGTTGACAACCTGCCCCACAAGCCGAGATGGAGGCTCAGTAGTTGGCCGTTTTGACCCAGCAGCGCAGTACTTCCGCTACGCCCCACGCTTGCGCCACGCAGCCTCTTGGCGTATACGGTGGCGTGGCGTCGAAAACCTCGCTGATCGATCCGATGCAAGCTTCGCTCAGATGGCCCGAAAACCCTTCCAGAAACAGGCGCGCGCCGGCCTTGTCGTCCGGATGCACTCTCAACCACGCGTCCACAAACGGACCAATCAGCCAACTCCAAACCGTCCCCTGATGATAGGCAGCGTCGCGTGAGCGCAGGTCTCCGTCATAGCGCGCCTTGTAATCTTTATTGTCTGGCGATAGCGAGCGCAGTCCCACTGGCGTCAAAAGCTTCTCTTGACACACATTCAGCACAGGCGTCCAGTATTTTTCATCGAGCACCGGATGATCCAGCGACATGGCCAGCAACTGATTGGGCCGGCAGGCAGGATCGTCGCCCGTTTCGCCATCGATAACATCAAAGAGATAATTTGTTTGCGGATTCCAAAAACGCCGGTTGAAAGACTCCCGGGCGTGTTCGGCCCGTTTCGCCAGCGGCTCCGCCGCGTCCTCGCGGTGTTCGTCGCATGCCCACTTCTCCAGCAGTTTGAGCGCGTTGTACCACAGCGCATTGATCTCCACCGCTTTGCCGCGCCGTGGCGTCACCACCCAGTCGTCCACCTTGGCGTCCATCCAGGTAAGCTGGTAGCCCGGCGCGCCCTGCTTCAGCAAGCCGTCTTCGGGATCCACTTGAATACCAAACCGCGTGCCGCGAACGTGCCAGTCGACAATGTCCAGCAGCTTCGGCAATACCAGCCGCAGAAGCGTTTTGTCGCCGGAGTAATCGAGATAGCGCTGAATCGCGTGAAAGAACCACAGCGTCGCGTCGGCCGTATGATAGAGCCCGTCTTTATGCCCCTCGGGGAACATGTTCGGAATCAGCCCGTCCCGGATGTAATGCGCAAACGTACGCAGAATGTAGGAGGCTTCTACCTGCCGGCCGGTCACCAGCGTCAGGCCTTCCAGGCTGATCATGGTGTCGCGGCCCCAGTCGGTAAACCAGTGATAGCCGGCGATCACAGTGCGCACTTCGTCGCCTGCGGCGCGCGCTCGTGCCGAATCTGCCAGCCGCCCCGCGGGCCGGATGATAAACTGATCCGCCGCCAGCACCAGTTCCGCCGGCGTCTCCGACTGCGCCGGCTGTTCGGCTTCGGCCAGCAACCGCGCTTTCCGGTCCTGCTCCGCCGTAAATGCATCTCCCGGAGACAGCGACCGGATCGTTTCCCAAGCTTCGGTCGAAGCCACCAGCGTCGCTTCGCGGCCTTTGGAAATCTCCGCGTGAAAGAATCCGGGACTCCACAGATCGCCGTGCGCCGCATAGCCGCGGCTCTGTTCGATGCGATATGCGATCTCTTGGATGCGGATGCGATCGATGGTCAAAGCGCCGCCCGTTCCATACAACAGCAGCCGCAACGGCGGCAGATTCTGTCCGGCCATAACTTCGTACTGATCGTCAAACACGCTCAGGGTGTAGGAAACGTTGATGGGCGTATTCACTGGTGCTTCATGCGGCCGGATGTTGAGCGACGGGCGCAGTTGCAACTGCAGCGATCCATCGCCATCGAGCACCCGGTAGCGGATATACACCGTGTTTTGGCCATGCGGCAGCACCAGCGTTTTTTCCAAGACAAAGCCACGGATGCTATACCGCCAGGCGGGTAAGCCTTGTTCCAGCCGAAACTCACTGAGAAAGTCCGCCCCATGAACCTTCACGGTCGCGTTGGCGCGCTCTTCTCCTCCCAATTGCACCAATGAGCCGTCCGGCAGACGCACCTGCTCGACCAGGTCGTTGAGCATCATGATCCGGCCCAATGGCGCCGGCAACGCCGCAATCAGATATCCATGGAAGCCGCGCGTGATCACACCGCCCACGGTGCCGGAAGCATAGCCACCCAATCCGTTGGTAACCAGCCATTCCCGGCTCAACAGTGCTTCTGTCTGGGGTTCTGTTTCGCTCGATCCACGCGGCCAATCTATCTTGCGGATCAGTTCGCTCATTCCTTGTTATCCAAAGAGGGGGTATCCAAAGAGGAGCTATCCGAGGAGGAGTTATCCAAAGAGGCGTCGCCCAAAGAGGAAAAGTTCGTCCGTTCCCGCGCAACGGGCCGCAGCACGATTGCGGCTTGCCCCGGCACCTTCCAGTTTTCTACCGTATCCAACGGCGCCGTGCCATAACCGCCATAAGCCGGCGATTCAGACGACCAAAGTACGTCCCACTCCTGGGATTCCGGCGGGGCCAAGAGCGGTTCCGGCGCTGGACTCAGCGGCAAATCCAAACCAAAATTGACGATCAGCAGCCGGTCTTCGTTGGAAGTTTCCGGACCAAAGAACCTCAGTACGAATGCATCGGCGAAAAGCACCGCGCCATCCACGCTGCCCGGTTCATTGCGCTGAAATGCCGCATGTTCCCGCCGCAAGCGAAGCAGGTCCTTGTGCATCTCAAATACGTGCGCGTTGGTCTCCCGCTCACTATGATCCAGCTTGCATCTTTCAAACGTACGAATGTCGCACGGGTTGGCAAAACTGTTCCGCATTTCCGGCAAAGCCAGGCTGCGGAATTGCGCCAGAAACTTCCGCCGTCCTTCCTGCACCAAAGGGGCGATTTCGTCCGGCTGATCGGCGAAGTAGAGAAACGGACTGGATGCCGCGAACTCCTGTCCCATAAAAAGCATTGGCATTCCCGGTAATAACAGGGTCAGCGCGGTCATTGCCTTGTATATGCCGGGCGACGTCAACCTGTGTACTCGCTCACCCCGCGCTGAATTCGCCACCTGATCGTGATTCTGAATAAAGTTGACGAAGCAGGAGTGCGGCAGCGTCAGCGACGGCGTGCCGCGCCGCATCTTTTGCCAGGCGTACCACTGTCCCTGAAAGAGATATCCATACTTAGCCGCGGAGATGAATTCTTGCGGTGCACCCCGGTAGTCGCTGTAGTAGGCTTCGTTCCGCCCTGTCAGCCGCACCATGGCGCTGTGATGAAAATCGTCGTTCCACAGCGCGTCCAGCCCATAACCGCCTTCGGATGGTCTACGGACAAGTTTCGTGTCTTGCGGTTCGTTCTCGCCGATAAGGACAGCAGACCGCTCACCGGCCCGGCATCTTACTTCGCGGGCGATGGCGGATAAAATATGGTCTTCCGATTGGTCATAGATGTTTTGCGTAGCATCGAGACGCAGTCCGTCCAGGTGAAATTCTTCGATCCAGTATCCGGCATTCGAGATAAAATATTCGCGGACCGGCCCACTCTGTTCCGCGTAAAAATTGATCGCTTCTCCCCAGTCGGTTTCGTGTTTCGTTGCAAAGTAGTGTCTGGAAAATGAAGGCAGATAGTTGCCGTCCGGCCCCAGATGATTGTAGACCACGTCCAGAATCACTCCCATCCCGAGTGCATGGGCCCGATCTACAAAGCTTCGAAATTCGTCCGGCGTTCCATACAAACGCGCAGGCGCGTATTGATTGACGCCGTCATAGCCCCATCCGAACCGGCCCGGAAAATCGCTGACCGGCATGACCTCCAGTACGGTAATCCCGAGTTCGGCCAGCGGCCCTAGTTGCTCACTGGCCGCGGCCCACGTTCCTGCTTTGGTGAAAGTCCCGATGTGCAGTTCGTAAATCACGGCGTTGGATTTAGATTTAGACGCGGCGACACCTCGCCAGTCCGCATCCGTCCAATGAAAGGCCAACGGGTCGATCACTTGACTATCGCCGTGCGGGCCATGTGGCTGATAGCGTGACGCGGGATCGGGAAACCAATCTCCGCCATCTATCCGGAACTTGTAACGGGCTCCTGCCGACGCGGCGGCTACCTGGGCCGACCAGTAGCCGTCCGATTCCGATTCCATCCGGTAAAACCGGGGAGCGTTCCCGGTGAAAACCACCTCTACGCTCTTATGTTCCGGCGCCCATACGCGAAAATCCACCCCGCCGGAAAACACTACTTCCGCCCCGGCGGGGAAACGCCGTTTCCAAAGAAAATCAGTCACTTACCTATAGACCCCGGAGGGGAGCAAGCGTTACTTTCAACTTATTTTGCGGTGGCGAACTGATTGCAAAGCGGCACGGACCGACCCGGCCGCACGTATCTGCTGGTTTCCCGAGCGGGTTTTCCCATCAGCATGCGACGCAAAGATGTGGTGGGATGATCGAGCTCGTAAACGCGCAAGGCAACGGACAGCACCGTGGCCGGAATGCCTGTGGGCGTCCAGCATAGAGCGCTGGGATCGACCGGAATGCTGTATTCGTTACCGATCTCGACCCACTGTCCCCTTACCAGGCGAATCACCTGACAAGCCTGGCTTCCTTTAACGCGGATACCGATGCCGTTGTGGATGGTGTAGTCACGGATTGCGTGGTCTTGCAACTCTTGCATACAGATTGGACGATTTGAGGATCACATTGGTTGGTGAATTCTTAGTGAGAAATTCGAAGTACTTTAGTTTGTTAGGTGTAACACCCTAGCGGCACCCGGCATTAAGCTAGAGACAATGGCGTATACCCTTAGCCGATTTTCTGTAGCGCTTCTGCTGCTGACGACTCTCGCTTGCTCCCACCGCGATTCCGGGGAAGCCGCGCCAGCCAACTCCGGCGCGCCGGCCAACTTCAAAGTGCGTTTCGACACCAGCAAAGGCCCCATCGTTGTAGAGATTCACCGCGAATGGGCGCCCATCGCCGCGGATCGCTTTCGCGAACTGGTCAAAGCCGGCTTCTTCGACGATGCGCGCTTCTTCCGCATAGTGAAAGGTTTCATCGTGCAGTTCGGCATCAATAAGGATCCACAAGTCGAAGCCAAGTGGCGCGAGCAGGCCATCGATGACGACCCAGTCCGGCAAGGCAATGCTCGCGGGACCATCACTTTCGCGACGCGCGGTCCCAATACCCGCACCACGCAGCTCTTCATCAACCTGGGGAACAATCAGGCGCTCGACGGCCAAGGCTTCGCCCCGTTCGGACAAGTCGTCGAAGGCATGGACATCGTCGATAGTCTATACGACGGTTATGGCGAGGCGCCCCAGCAGCCGCGCATCGAAATGCAAGGCAACCAGTACCTGCAGAGCGAGTTCCCCCAATTAGATTTCATCAAAACCGCCAAGCTAGAGTAACGACCGATGGTGGGGCCGACGCCCTCGCCGGCGCCGGACCCCCTCGTCCGGCCGCGTCCACTAGCACTGTCGTCAAACGTTGGTATCGCACACGGCCAGACGGTACCCGCCAGCATACAATCGTGGGCGTGAGTGTGTGACGTCTCTCCGCCGAAAAAACAATGATATCCCCTATTGTTCCGGCCCTTGTTTTCGCGGCCCTGCTCACGGCGCAGGAGCAGCAGCCCGACCTCCGCGTCGACGTCGACCTGGTCACCGTCGCTTGCTCGGTCACCGATCCAAACGGCGTACCCGTGCAGTATCTCAAGCGCACAGATTTCAGTTTGACCGATAACGGCCAACCGCGCGAAATCAGCAATTTTTGGCAGGAATCCGACTTGCCGCTCACGGTCGCGCTGGTCGCCGACGTCAGCGGCAGCCAGGCTGGATTCATCAAAAGCCATCGCGAGGCGATCGGGCAATTTCTCAAGCAAGTGATCGGTCCGCGCGACCGCGCCATGCTCGCCGAAGTGGGTAAACAATCCTGGCTGCTCTCGAATTTGACCGGCTCGCTTGACGATCTCACCGAGGCGGTGCAGAAAATCGGCACGCCCGCAGGCAAGCAATCGCCGCTGCTCGGCCCTCCCTGCAGGAACCGTAGCTTCCCTCACAGTTGCGGCGGAACCGCTCTGTGGCATGGGCTGTACTACACGGCCGGAATGATGAAACGCCCCACCGGCCGCAAAGCAATTATCGTTCTCTCCGATGGCATGGACACCGGCAGCGATATCGGCCTTTCCGAGGTAATCGAAACGGCGCAATCCGCCGGAACGGTGGTTTATGCGATCAAGTACGCCAGCCCGGCGCGCTTCCTATCGCTGGGCACGATGCTCGCCCAGACCTTCAGCCACGGACTGGAGCGCCTGGCTCGGGAAACCGGAGGCCTGACATTTCCGAATCCCGGCCGGAAAACGTCCGAAGTATTTTTCCGGATCGAATCCGATCTTCGCAATCTGTACCTGCTTGGCTTCACTCCGCCCATCGCCGCGCGCGATGGAGCGTTCCACAAGCTCGACGTAAAAACAGTGCCGGGGGCCGGTGTCGTCCGCTGCCGCTCTGGCTATTGGGCGCCCAAACATTAAGAATCGCCAAGTGCAGTGACAGGCGCGCTGATAGCCCCGAACGTCAGTGAGGGGACCGATCGCCAATCCGCTTCAGGCGCGGGCTAGTAATCCGCGGATGGGCGGGTTAACAACCCAACGCAGGTTGACAACCTGCCCCACAAGCCGAAATAGATCCGGCAGGGCGCGAGCGTGCGACGTTATGAGATAGGCGCGCTGGTCTACAATGAACCTGAAAGAGGGGTCGCTATGAGAAAATATTTGGCTTCCACGCTGCTGTTCGCGCTTTTTGCCTGCACTGCCTTTGCCGCGCAGGATGTGGCGAGCGCGGTTGTAGCCACCGTGAAGACTCTTGACCGGGGCACGAAGACCGTGATCGTGAAAACCGCCGACGGAACCGAGTACGCCGTTCACTTCGCCGGGCGCACCGTCGTGCATGGCGCCGAGGCCACCGCCAGGGGAACGAAGGACGTCTTTCTCGGCCTGAAAGAAGGCGATGAAGTCATCGTGCATTACACGGTGAAGGGCGCCACCAAGACCGCTGACGAGGTCGATCACATCGGCAAAGATGGTCTGAAAGCGAGTGAAGTTGCCGTGATGAGCGTCGACCACGCCGCTAAGACAGTTACGGTAAAGACTGGGGAAGGCGCAGTGGAGACGTATCATCTCACCGATCGCGCCGCGCGTGAGACCGGAAAAGGTTTAGAAAAATCCGGCAAAGTAACGGTTTATTACTCCGATGATGCCGGAAAAAAAGTTGCGCATTTTTTTAAGGGCAGTTAACCACGACATGAGCGGCCGATTCGCGGTTCGCGCCGCAACACAACCTTGGAGTATATAGTGGGACGATCGAGATCGCTAATTGGGACGCTGCTGTTGATCGGCCTCACGATTGCCGGAGCCTCGGCCCTTCGCAGCGGCCCGCAATCGCGATCCTCCACGGCGCCGCGGCCGCCCAACATCATCATGATCCTCGCCGACGATCTCGGCTACGCGGACATCTCGGCCTATAAGGACGGCCGCTTCAAAACGCCCAATATCGATCGCATCGGCATCGAAGGCGTCCGCTTCACCGACGGCTACGCGTCCGCCCCGGTCTGCGGGCCTTCCCGAGCGGGATTGCAGACTGGCCGCTACCAGGAACGGTTCGGTTTTGAATACAACAACGGTCCGGCGCAGCGCGACCTGAGACAAGGATACGGGCTGGATCTCCGGGAGATTCCTATCGCTCAGATCCTGAAGGCCAAGGGCTATCACACCGGTCTGGTTGGCAAGTGGCACTTGGGCATGCAGGATAAGTTCTACCCGACCAACCGCGGCTATGATGAATTCGTCGGCTTTCTGCCCGGCCAGACCAGCTACATGAATCCCGATCTGCCGGGCGTTCATCTCTCGCTGAAATCGAGCGGCGCCAATGACGACGCGGCCTCGAGCCCCAGCAACATGGCGCAGTTTCACCGGCAGGCGCTCACCCAAATCGTCGAAGGGCCGGATCGCAAGGTTGTCCACAACGAAGACCAATATCTGACCGACTATTTCGCCGATCGCGACGCGGAGTTCATCCGCCGGACTGCCCAGACGGGCCAGCCCTATTTTCTCTATGCGGCTTTCAACGCCGTTCACGCTCCGCTCATGGTCACACAGAAATACTACGATCGTTTTCCGCAAATCAAGGATGAGCAATTGCGCATCTACGCGGCTATGGTGTCGGCGCTGGACGACGGTGTCGGCAAGATACTGGACGCGGTGGATGCCTCCGGCCAAGCGAACAACACCATCGTTTTTCTGGCTTCAGACAACGGCTGCGCCGAGTATTACCCCGGTCTCTGTAGCTGCGAACCTTTACGCGGGGGAAAACTATCCCACTATGAAGGGGGAACGCGCGTTCCTTTCATGCTGCGATGGCCCGGCCATATTAAAGCAGGCATGGTTTACCGCCAGGCCGTGTCCTTGTTGGACGTCCTTCCCACCTCGGCCGCCGCCGCCGGCGCCAAGCTGCCCGCCGATCGCGTCTACGACGGAGTGGACCTCCTGCCGTTCCTGACCGGGCGCAAGACCGGAATGCCTCATGACGCGCTGGTCTGGCGCCGCCGTCCGCTGATCTCCATTCGGAAGGGCGACTGGAAACTCTGGGAGTCCGTCAACGACACCACCGGGCGCTACGGCGAGTACAAGCTGCTCTTCAATTTGAAAAGCGACTTGAACGAGACCAGCAATCTGGCCGCGGGCAATCCCCAGAAGGTCAAGGAACTCGAAGACCTGATCCACCAGTGGGCCAAGGACATGTCCGACCCTAAATGGCCCTCCCGGCCGCCAGTGACGTTCGATGTCTGCGGCAAGACGTTCACCCTGCCGATCTAACGCGCCGAGCGCCAGAAGCGTCAAGCGACTGGCCCTTGAATCAACGCACTCTATGCAATACGCTATCAGTTAGTGCCACGCTTCTTGATCCTCTTGCCATTCGCGATGGCCGCCATGGCGGATGCGCAGGCCGTTGCACCGCAGCCGGCCGGCGGAATTTTCGGGCGGGTCGTCAACGCCGAAACTCGTGAGCCTGTTCGCCGCGCGGCGATCAAGGTCTACACCTCGAAGGCCCAATGGGACGCTATTACCGATGGCGAGGGCCGATTCAAATTTCCCGATCTCGAGCGGGCCGAATATTCCCTGCTCGCACACCGCGATGGCTACACCGACCGGGCGTACATTGTGGAACGATCCGACTTTGATGAACACAAGGAATTGCCGATCGAACTCCGTCCCCAGGGATTGATTACCGGAAGAGCAGTGGATGAGCCGGGGCAGGCCCTCGCTTCCGTCCGGATTGAGGCGCTGGCCTCGCGAGGCGGCAGGAGCGAGGTAGTGGGATGGGCAGAGACCAATGACCTGGGCGAATACCGGTTGTCGGGTCTCAATCCGGGCACTTATCAATTGCGTGCGACGTACAGCGAAGGAGGCAAAAGCGAATTCGATTCGACGCCGGTGACAATAGCGAGCGCATATTATGGCGGTCGAGATAAACCCGCTGAAATCACCGTGAAATCCGGCTCCGTGATAACCGGTATCGATTTCACTTTGAACCCCGTCCGGCCTGCCACGGTACGGGGAACGCTGCGCACGGAAACCGGAGCCCTCACGGAGCGCGCCACATTGTGGATCATGGGCAAGGCAGGTGAGGGCGGTGGCAATAGTTCCAGCGAAAACGGCAAGTTTGAAATAGCGGATGTCGCGTCCGGCAGTTACACCATTTCCGCCGAAACGTTAGACAAGACGGAGCCATTGTTCGGTATAACGACCGTTGATGTGAGCGGTGCGGATGTGGACGCTGCCGAAATCGTGTTGCGGCCCATTCCGAAAGTCGAGGGTGAGGTTCGGGTGGAGGGCGGAGGTCCCACCGACCTGAGGCCGGCGTCCGTTTATTTCATGTCTAAGGAGAGGGTCACGGCGTTACCCATGCAGATTGGGCAACTTGACGAAAATCGAAAGTTCATAGTCGCGTTGATTCCGGGAGAATACAGCCTCGGCTTTGATGACACGATCAGCAAGCTGGTAAGGACGGTGACGTTGGATGGCAAGCCGGTCACAAACTGGAAAATTCAAGTTGACGCATCGCTGGAACCGAAGAAACTCGTGATCGTCGTCGGGACGGCCCCAAGGCCATGAGACTCTGTCCGATCCTTCTCGCCTGTCTAGCGGCGTGCAATGTGACCGCTCAGGTCGAGTCAGGCAGCACGATCAAGGTGCATGTCGTCAACAGCATCACGGGAACTCCGATCTCAGGCGCCAACATAGTCCTGGCTAACGAAAAAGAGGACCAGCTATATGGCCGTACCGATGCGGGCGGAGGCTTCACGGGCCGAACGCATTCCGCGGGACCTTGTTTGTTGACTGTCACACGTAAGGGCTACCGCATGATCGCCGCCGGGATGATGGGCAAGATGATCGAAGTAAAGTCAGGAGCCGAAACCGAGGTCACCGTTCAGATGCGGCCACTTGGGATATTGGCGGGACGCGTCGTGGACCAATATGGCGATCCAGTTCGTGATGCGATTGTTCGAACGGAAGATAAGGTCGATGTTCCCGGAGAAAATCCATATTATCAGAGCTACTCCGTCGCGAACTCCGATGATCGTGGAGAATACCGGATTGCGGAAGTTGAGCCCGGAAAGCACTACGTGGCAGCGGAGTACGACAGCCCGGATGACAATCGCAGATCCCGGCTTCGCTGGCCGCAGACCGCAGGGCTTATCCTTTATCCCGACGCGACAGACATTGAGCACGCTCAGCAAGTGGAGGTCGGCGCAGCGGAAACGATACGGTTGAGTGACCTGCGCTTAACGATCCGGCGGCCGATCACAATTAGCGGACGGATCAAGCCAGCGCCTGCAGGGAACCTGCAGCCATTGAGCCTGCAGCGCGCCGACAAACTCGCTTTGCATTCGCCGGTTATGGTTCAGGGTGGTACTTCACAAGCTGACGGCAGCTTTAAAATTGATGCCTGGCCGGGAAAGTATGTTTTAACCGCATCCGACAGCAAGAGCGGAAAGCAGTCGAAGCCGCTTGCGCTCGGAGTGGGCGAAAAAGACATCGCCGGTCTCGAACTCGAGCTTACATTGGGGTATGAGATCGGTGGGCGGATCGCCGTGGATGGACCGGAGCACCTCGACTTTTCCAAGCTACTACTGAATTTCGGTGGCCCGCCTGTAAAGATCGATCCCACTGGAGGCTTTCAAGCCAATCTATTCGGTGGGAAGGGTGTTTACATCCTGCAGGGCCTTCCCGAGGGCTGGTACATCAAGAATGTTGTGGTTGCGGGAAGGTATCTGGTCGGCCAGCACATTGAAATTGAGCCGGGAAACGCGGATATGACCGTGACGCTGAGTGCGCGCGGCGCGAGCGTCGTAATCTCTCTGGACGGGACCCCTAGCGCTCTCGCGGCGGTCTACCTGGCGCTGCTGCCGGAGAGCGGCGAGGTTCTGGATCCAGAGTCGATCCCCACGGCGCAAGCGGACGGATCAGGCCAGTTCATCTTGAAAGCGCTTCCGCCAGGTTCTTATCGCGTCTTCACTCTCAGTGCTTCCAACTGGCCGCTGCTCTTCAGTCCCGGCGTGCTGTTGGAAAAGTACCGCAATCTGGCGCCGCTGATCACCTTGGCGGAAGGGGAGCAGAAGAAGCTGGTCATTCCGGTCGTGAAAATCCCGGAGTAAGGCGCCCGGCACCGAGGCTTTTCTAACACCCCGAGCCCAAGCTGCCGATAACTCAAACAGGGATGTAACGCGCGTCGTCGAAAACTGCGCAACAATAATTGACAAGACCAATTGACAAGACCAATTGACAAGAACCAATGACAAGAACCGGATGCGGCTCCTAACCTAGTGACCATCAAGCGCATCGAATCGATTTTATACCGCGCCGCCAACCAGCCTGAACCGGCTGAGCATCGCTCCTTGGCCGAGCGATTCGCGATTCCGCATGTGTTCCGACCGAATCTGACCCCCATGCAGGCGCTGGTCTCGGTCGCCGGAGCCTTGGCTCGGATCCTTCTGGGCTCCGTGTTGTTCGCATTCTGGGGAACTGGCGCCGCTCTGGCCTGGAGCGCGCTTCCCAACCTCTTCTTGCGGATCCTGGTATTAGTACCCCTGGTCGTTCTGTTTCTAGTGGCCATCACGGCGCTCATGTTAGGGATCTCTGCCGTGGTCCGCAAAGTCTCCAATGAGCAGCCGTAAATACATCTGTTGTTAATCTATTCGTAACCTCCGGGTAGTAATCTTAGCTCTTGCGTTTTGAAAGGTTGGGGGCGGATGGAACTATTCGGAGAGACACTTTCGTTTAGCAGCGGTATCTTTCTCTTGCTGGCGCTCGGGCTCGCTTTGAGTTTCGAGTTCGTCAACGGATTTCATGACACGGCGAATGCTGTCGCCACCGTGATCTATACTCACTCACTCAAACCCATGGTAGCCGTGGTATGGTCGGGCTGCTGGAACCTGATCGGTGTTTTGACCTCCACCGGCGCGGTCGCCTTCGGAGTCCTGGCGCTGCTGCCCGTCGAGTTGGTTCTCAACGTGGGCTCGGGCGCCGGGTTCGCCATGGTGTTCGCTCTGCTGATCTCGGCCATCATTTGGAATTTGGGCACCTGGTACCTGGGATTACCGGCGTCGAGTTCGCATGCTTTGATCGGATCGATCATGGGTGTTGGATTGGCGAATTCGGTGTTGGCCGCGGGCCACGAGTTCGGCGAAGGGGTGAACTGGTCCAAGGTGGAGGACGTGGGCATGTCCTTGCTTGTTTCTCCGATTGTCGGTTTCGTTTGCTCCGCCGCGCTTCTGCTGATCCTGAAAGGGCTGATCAAAAACAAAGAGCTGTACATGTCTCCGGAGAAGGACAAGGCGCCACCGCTGTGGATTCGCGGCCTGCTCATTCTGACCTGTACCGGCGTCAGCTTCGGCCACGGCTCCAACGACGGACAAAAAGGCATGGGTTTGATCATGTTGATCCTGATCGGAATCTTGCCGACAACGTACGCGGTGGATCAGCGCACCGGCCAAGCCGCGATCGAAGCGTTGTCGAAGGACTCGCAGACGATCTCTTTCGAAATGGACCGCCATGCTCCGGGCGTCGCCATGGCCGGCTATCAAGCCGCCGCCGATGAGCTATCTCTGTACTTGAAGACCACTGGTAAAGCGGTTGACCGGACTTACGCGGCTATCGGAACCAAGTGCCGCGAGATTTCCGAACTGCTGAGCGGCAAAACCTCACTTGCGGAGCTCAATCCGGACCAGCGCAAAATCCTTCGCAGCGATCTCTATCTGACATCGGAGGCGATGGGAAAACTTCTGAAACAAAAGAAGCTCACCGATCCGGACGAACAAAAATCCACCGCGGCCATCAAGGGCCACATGGACAAGCTGACAAAGTTTATTCCAGTTTGGGTGAAGTTCGCCGTAGCCATCGCACTGGGGCTCGGCACCATGATTGGCTGGAAGCGCATTGTGGTCACGGTCGGCGAAAAGATCGGCAAGACGCACCTCACGTACGCGCAAGGCGCCGCTGCCGAACTGGTAGCCGCCGGTACCATTCTGCTGGCGGACAAATATGGCTTGCCGGTCAGCACCACTCACGTTCTGTCTTCCGGGGTGGCCGGTACGATGGCGGCGAATCGTTCCGGGTTGCAGATGGAAACTTTGCGAAACCTGCTGTTGGCCTGGGTGTTGACGCTGCCGGTAACCGTGCTCCTAGGGGCTGGCATATTCGCCTTCACGTTGAATATCCTCCTGCGCTTCGGTGTTAAATAGAGCTAGTCTAGTTTAAGGCACTGATCTTTGGGAGGTGTTGAGTGAGTATCACTAAACGTGCCACGGCTGAGTTCTTTGGCACATTCTGGCTAGTCTTCGGCGGATGCGGCGCCGCCGTTCTTTCCGCAGCTTTCCCCAGCCTTGGAATTGGCTTCCTGGGCGTCGCCCTGGCTTTTGGCCTGACCTTATTGACGATGGCTTTCGCCATCGGGCATATCTCAGGCTGCCACATCAATCCCGCCGTATCGATCGGGTTGTGGGCTGGGAAACGGTTCCCGGCATCCGATCTCTTGCCTTATATTGTGGCGCAAGTGGTCGGTGGGATAGCGGGCGCCGGAGTCCTATATATCATCGCGAGCGGCAAGGCGGGGTTCGACCTGAGCGGTGGATTCGCAGCCAACGGCTATGCCGAACATTCCCCCGGCGGCTATTCCATGGTCGCGGCGCTGGTGGCAGAAATTGTCCTCACCTTCATGTTTTTGTTGATCATCATGGGCTCAACCGACAAGCGCGCGACGCAAGGTTTCGCGCCCATACCGATCGGCTTGGGTTTAACGCTGATCCACCTCATCGGTATTCCTGTCACCAACCTCTCTGTGAATCCGGCTCGCAGCACGGGGCCAGCGGTGTTCGTGGGAGGATGGGCGCTAGCGCAGTTGTGGCTGTTCTGGGTGGCGCCGATTGTCGGCGGGGCTTTGGGCGGAATCGTATATAAGGCGCTGCTGGAAGAATCCGCTACCATTTCTCCAGAATTGGGGCAAGAAGCTGTACGCCGCGCCACCGCGGGCGACTAAACGAGCTGGTGCGCGTCTACTAAATCAGTTCAAGCGCCTCAGATCGTCAGTGGTCCAGCGCGCCTGCGATCCGACGATCGACTGCGGAGCTACGGTCACGCGCCTACCGTCTGGGTGCTGGTATCGCCGATGTGATCTAGTGGCGAATGAAAACGAAGCCGTCGCGAGCCCCACCCCGCGCAGCCTGAAACCGCCTATGGCTAGCGCGAGCCCGTCTCATCCTTAAACGCCTCCATTGCGTTATACACAATCGGACAGTACGTCGCGCGGTCCGGCATTTCCCACATCCGGCTCACAAACGACCCGGTGCCTTTCACCAAATGCGGAAAATTCTCGCAAGTGGTGGGCCGCGCTTCATAGACGGTACACAGATTGCCGCTCAGAAAAACGCATCCGCTTTTCTCGTCGCGCTTCAGAATAAGACCCTCGTCCTCGGTCGAAACCGTGTAATCGCGCAGGAACTCGCTAATTCTCATCCCGAGGAATTTCGACAGCCGTTCTACGTCGCGCTCGGTAATCTTGGTCGTCGCCACGCGGCAGCAATTGGCGCAAGCCGTGCAATCGATCTGCTCTTCGATCTCCTGCGCGATCTTCTTCAGCCGCCGCTCCACAAACGCGTGCCGTTTCAAATGTACCCGCAGATGCTTGTTTTCTTCCAGGTGCTTCTCGCCCAGACGGCGGATTTGGACGAGATCGGTCAGCATGCCTCACAGTCTACTAGGGTCGATGGGGCGGTTCCCGCGAACCGCGGCCTGCGATTCGGGAGTACCAGTGAATCTTGTGCCGTATACGAAGCGTCCCAGAATCACTTGAGCCTGGAGCCACGGACCTTGCCTGGAGCCTCGCGAAGCTTTTTTGATCGGTCTGGTGTTCCTTGTCCCACTCGGCTCTCAGTCGTCGTATTCTTTCTCTCGTCGTCAACGAGCGAAGGTATCCAACATTGGCCGCTTGCGGCCGTTTAAGCTGAGCGTCGCCAGTTGTCGCGGAAAACAGAATCCAGAATAAACTTCGGACGCTGCTTTCCCTGGATTCGGGAGGAGTAGAATTGGTTGCGACGCTGGGTTGTTCTTTGCGCAACCGCGGAAACGGAGGCGGGAGGATGGGTCGATTAGCGATTTTTGCTCTGCTCGTGACTGCGGCAGGGATGGCCGACTCAGTCGAACTGAAGTCTGGCGAGCGGATCGATGGTGTTTTCAAGCGTGCCGACTCTTCTGGGGTAGTGATCGAGGTAGCTGGGCAGCAAATGACGATCGCAATCGAGAAGGTGCGGCTTATCCGTTTCGGCGCGGGAGAAGCAACGGCTTCGACCCCGACCCCAATAAAAGAAGCCCTGGTTGCGCTTCGCGGCCTCCGGTCGGTAACTGAATCTGGCATCGATTATAGGCAGTACTCCACGCGCGTCCTTGATGCGAAGGTAAGAGTAGACGCGCTTGCTGGCGATGTTTCTTACGCAGCCGTGGCCGCCACTGCAGCCATGCGCTACTATCAGCTTGCATCGAACGCATGGGGGGCATACATCAGCAAGGGCCCGAATGCGTTTGCAATTTCGATTGAGACCGGCAAGGCGCTCCAGGAGCTGGTGCCAGAATGCCAGCCACTGGCGATCTATGTCTCGAATCTACCGAAAAAAGCCGATGAAATTACTCGGGTCAGCATGACCAGCATGCTGGTCGGTCAGCGCCCCGGCGTGCTCTGGCCTTGCGCCGCCGCCAAGCTTGTCGAAGCCGAGGCAGCGGCGAAATAGGCTCCAGGTCGGTCCTTAAAGCATTCTGGAACAAAAACTTCCCAATTTGTTTTTGACTCGCGCGTTGCCTTATGGAGTGAGGACGTTGATCTGCGTGACACATCGCGATATGGCAATGGTGGTTTCACCGTCATCACTCCGTTTGAGAACCAGCAGCCAACGGGCGGGGGCCGGTCCAGATCTCTCCGTGTTGAACGGGATCACCCTTGCGGGGCCTCGCGGGCCGCAGACCCTTTACCGAACCAGCAGACTTGCCGGTTAGGTTGCGGGACGCTGAGGCGGTTTGGGGAACCTGAGAACCTTCATCGTGATATGTTTCTGAAGGAGTAAATCGTGTTAAGCCCGTTCATCACGCTTAATTGCCCAAACTGCGGCGGCAGGCTGGAGATTTACGACGAAATCGACCGGTTCGCCTGCTCCTTTTGCGGCAGCGAAATGCTCGTACAAAGGCGAGGAGGCACGGTTGCACTGAAGAGAGTCGAAACGGCGATTCGCAAAGTCCAAGTGGGAACGGACAAAACCGCGGCGGAACTTGCGATGCCTCGTTTGCGTGCTGAACTTCAATAATTGACGCTAGCTGAGCACTCACTGTCGCTGCCGACAACAGTTGTGCATTTCACCTTAGGCCATGTACTCTTGTGCTTGGGCATAGCCGTGGCAATCCTTGCGGCGCTGTGGGTACTAGTTGTTGAAAATTTCACCTTCTGGGAGCAGCACGACCCACTCCTTCACGTCGCGCTCTGGGTTACTGCGCCAATCATATTCTCATGTGGAATTTGGATCTGGCAGCAAGGCCGTCGCAGGCGCAAAGCGGAAAAGGCGAAGAAGGCAGAAGAGATGCTCCGTCTTCATGAGGCCAACGCAAACAGATTAACTGAGATTCGGTCCCACCTTGAAAGGCTGAAAGCTCAGATTCTAGAAAATCGACGGATTCTAGATTCTTGACTGCCTCAAGCGTCTCACTGAAACGGTGCCGGACTTATGCTCCGATGATTCGAGCCGCAAACTGATGTGGCAGATCATGGGCGCGAATCGCGGTTTTGTTCGTCTCCGAATCACTCGGAAAGAATCAATTGGCTGGGAACTGGCCGAGATTGAAGAAACCCGCCGGCTACTTTGGCGAAGCGTAGCCGAGGAAGCAGTGGCTGGCCCAATCGCTCAAAACCTGCAAAGCTACCTTCGGGAGCGTTCGGAGACGCGGGTACTTCAATTCCTTGAAAGCGAGAGATCCAGAGCCGAGAGCGAGATGCTGGAGCGTAGCCGGCTACGAAAAGAGTGGCTCCAGAAGCAGTCTGTCAACGCCAAATAGAAGTGTCCGCTTTCCATTTGAGAGACGAGGAGGTCATGATAGGGTGAGCGGACCGCGAGCGCGAGCGCAGCCATGTGGAAACCATAAGCGCCTTTTGGCCTGGCCCCCCCTCAAATTCACGGCTCCGTGGCTCCCAATCTCGCCCACCCCTGACCTCACGCGGCCGCAAACCCGATTAGACTTTCTTCAATCACCGCAATTCCAAATTTTCTTCTCCATCAAAACAAACCACTTACTAGATCCCAACAAGCAGCCGCAAGAACCCCCATCCGACAATAGAACCGAAAGCACAAATTCTTGCCAGCCAACAGCCAACAGGCAAAAGGAGCAACCAACAACCATGTTCACCGCCCGCCGCATCAACGCCTCCCGCGCCAACGGCGCTCTATTCCGCAGCCCCAAAACCGAAGTCGGCAAAGCACGAACCCACCTCAACGCCGTAAAAACCCGTGTTTTCACCAAATCCATCATTCTGAAGAACGAATCCCCTGCCCGCCTCGCGAAACTTCGAGACGAATATTACCAAACCCTCCAACCCACCAACGCCATTGAGCGCGATCTGGTTGAAGAAATGGTCAATTCCAAGTGGCTCACTTACCGCGTCTGGGGTCTCGAATCGAGCAGCGTCAATTACAAAATGGATGAGCAAAAGGAAGAAGTCGAGGCTAAACACGCCCGCCTCAAAGAGCATTCCCACAGCCGCTATCGCCCACAAAGAATATACGATAACAGCTCAGCCCTGCCGCACATTCAGCGCAACCAGGCCCGCTACTCGCGCCTCCCATGGCGTCCTAAACCATCTCCAAGCCTGCGTGCCAACGCGCAAATGCAAAATGGTCAAACGAACCTAGTCCCAAAAACGGACACTGCGAGCACCGCACGCCCGGAAAACCATGTATGCTAGCGCGAGCCCGTCTCATCCTTAAACGCCTCCATCGCGTTATACACAATCGGGCAGTACGTCGCGCGGTCCGGCATTTCCCACATCCGGCTCACAAACGACCCGGCGCCTTTCACCAAATGCGGAAAATTCTCGCAAGTGGTGGGCCGCCCTTCATAGACGGTACATCCACTTTTCTCGTCGCGTTGCAGAATAAGACCTTCATCCTCGGTCGAAACCGTGTAATCGCGCAGGAACTCGCTAATTCTCATCCCGAGGAATTTCGACAGCCGTTCTACGTCGCGCTCGGTAATCTTGGTCGTCGCCACGCGGCAGCAATTGGCGCAAGCCGTGCAATCGATCTGTTCTTCTATGTCTTGCGCGATCTTCTTCAGCCGCCGCTCCACAAACGCGTGCCGTTTCAAATGCACCCGCAGATGCTTGTTTTCTTCCAGGTGCTTCTCGCCCAGACGGCGGATTTGGACGAGATCGGTCAGCATGCTTCACAGTCTACTAGTCTCGGTCCGGTGGTCACCCGGAACCGCGGCCGGCCTCCGCTTCCCCGGCCACCGGAGCTAAGATATGAGAAGCACCCGATGGACGAGCGGAAGATTCTAGACGGTTTGCGCGAAATCTGCCTGGCGCTGCCCAAGACGCACGAGACGGCGACATTTGGCCATCCGACTTTTCAGGTCGGCACCAAAACCTTCGCTGTGCTCGAAACGTATAAAGGACAATTGTCCATTAGCGTCAAGGTCGGCAAGCCGATGCAACAGGTGTTTCTGCAGGATCCGCGCTTCTACCGGACTCCTTATGTCGGCCAGCACGGCTGGGTTTCTTTGCGCGTAAACGGAAAGCTGGATTGGCAGGAGATCACCGGTCTGGTGCAGGGAAGTCATCAACTGGTCGGCGCCAAGAAAAGGAACCGATGACGGCCGCCGAGCAAAAGACGCTAAACAATCTACGCAAAATCTGCTTCGCCCTGCCCGGAGTGGAAGAAACGTCCAATCACGGCCATCCTACTTTCAAAGTGAAAAAGAAAGCGTTTGCGATTATGCATGGACCGGAGGGCGAACCGGCCATTGCCGTGAAAGTGGGCCTCGACATGCAGCCCGTGTTCTTACAGGATCCGCGTTTTTACCCGACGCCCCATGCCGCCCAGCACGGCTATGTGTCTCTGCATGCCAGTGGCAGTCTCGATTGGGCGGAGATCGAGGAACTGGTGCGCGGCAGCTATGGATTGTCCACAGCCAAGAAGAGAGCCGCGAAAACGAGAGCCCTTTGAACGCCAACCGCATCGCCCAGCGCGTAGCTCTGGCCAGCATTCTGATCAGCGCGGCGCTGGCCACCGCTAAGATCGCGGTTGGATTAGAGGCCAGGTCAACGTCCGTAGTCTCGGACGGATTTGAATCGGCCAGCGATATGTTCGCTTCCGGCCTGGTTCTCTTCGGATTGATCATGGCCGCCAAACCCGCCGATGAGGATCATCCTTACGGCCATGGGCGACTGGAGACACTAGCGGGCCTGGCGGTCGGCATCATCCTCACCATTACCGGCGCACTGATCTCTGAGCGGTCGGTGGTGCATGTGTTCGCTGTCCATCAATCGCCGGCTGCCTTTGGATTGTGGCCATTGTTCGGCTCGATCGCGGTCAAATCCACCTTGTGGTGGTCCAAGCGCAGACTGGGCTCGAGCCTGCACAGTTCGAGCATGGTGGCCGACTCCTGGAACGATGGCGTGGATGTGTTGTCCGGCTGCACTGCCGCTGCAGCGCTGGGGCTTACGTTGGTCAACCCGTTGCGCTTCGCCGTCGCCGATCATGTGGGCGGCGCAATCGTCGGGCTGATCGTAATCTTTCTCGGCGCGCACGTGATCCGGCAGACCTCTTCGGAGTTGATGGACACCATGCCGGACGAGGAACTCCTGCGTCAGGTACGCGATATCGCTCTTCAGGTGCCCGGCGCCAAGGCGGTGGAGAAGTGCCTGGCGCGCAAAACGGGTCTCAAGTATCATGTCGATCTGCATCTGGAAGTAGACCCGCTTATGACTGTGTTCGAATCGCACGAGATCGCCACCCAGGTTCGCATCGCCATCAAACAGAAGCTCGAGTGGGTGGCGGACGTTCTGGTCCATGTCGAACCTTTCGGCGTAGTGACGCTAGCGAGTCGGGGGCGGGCCGGAAGAAATGGATAATCGCGAGATAGCGCGGATTCTGTCGGAGACGGCGGACCTGATGGAAATCGGCGCTGAAGATGGATTTCGCATCCGCAGTTATCGCAACGCAGCGTCGGCGATCGAGAGTTATCCCGAATCCGTGGCCGGGATGGCCGGCGATACGGAGCGGAAATTCACGGACATTCCGGGCGTCGGCAAAGGCATCGCCGCGGTGCTTCAGGAACTGTGCGCGCGCGGGAGCTTTGACAAGCGCGATCAGTTGCTCGAAAGATTTCCCGCCTCGGCCCTCGAGCTGCTTAAGATCCAAGGCCTTGGCCCCAAAGGCATCGCGCTCATCTATCAGCATTTTCGCGTAGCCACTATCGACGAGTTGGAGCGGCTGTGCAAGGAGCAGAAGCTGCGCGACCTCCCGCGCATGGGCGCCAAGCTTGAGGAGAAGGTTCTGCGCTCCATTGCGCAATACCGGCAAAGCGCCGGCCGATATCTCTTGAGCTTCGGTCACAAAGTGGCGGAAGAACTGATTCCCTATCTGCGGGAGGGCGGCGGCATCGATCAAATCAGCGCCGCCGGAAGTTTACGCCGTGGGAAAGAGACCATCGGCGATCTCGATTTGCTCGTCACCGGTCCCAGCGCGGCCGCCACGCTGGATCGCTTTGTCAAACATCCGAAGGCGCATGAGGTCCTCGGGAAAGGCGAGAACAAGGCCAGCGTGAAATTCGGACTGGAGGGGCTGCAGGTGGATTTGCGGGCGCTTCCGGCGGAAAGTTATGGCGCTGCCATGCAATATTTCACCGGCAGCAAGGACCATAACGTGCAGCTACGGCAGCGCGCTTTGAAACTCGGACTGACCTTGAACGAATACGGCCTGTTCACGTTAGAAGGCAACCAGCGCGTGGCCGGCGCCACGGAAGAAGAGATTTATGGCAAGCTAGGACTGGCCTGGATCCCGCCGGAGCTGCGCGAGAACAGCGGCGAGTTCGAAGCCGCTGAGCAACGTTGTCCTCCCAAGCTGGGTCTTCCCAATCTGGTCGAATTGCGGGACATTCGGGGCGATCTGCACATGCATACCACCGAAACCGACGGGCGCGCTACGCTACAGGAAATGGCGGAAGCCGCGCGCGAATTGGGTTATGAGTATATCGCCATCACCGATCACTCCAAGGCGCTGGCCATGGCCAACGGTCTGGATGAAACGCGGGCCGTGGCGTTTGCCAAACAGGTCCGAGAACTGAACAGGAACGGGGAACTGGGTCTGCGCATTTTCTCCGGTCTCGAATGCGACATCCGCCGCGATGGCGAAATGGATTTAGCCGAAGACGCGTTGGCCGAGCTGGATTTCGTCGTAGGCAGCGTGCATAGTTTTCTCAATCTGGAAGCATCGGAGATGACGGATCGCCTGCTGCGGGCGTTGGAATCGCCGAACATGAAACTGCTGGGGCATCCCACCGGCCGGCAGTTGCTGCGGAGAGACCCTTATCCGTTCGATTTTCAACGCGTGGTGCGCGAAGCCGTAAAACGCGGCGTTCGCCTGGAAATTAATGGCAGTCCGGAACGCATGGATCTGGGCAGCGGCTATGTGCGTCAGGCCAAGGCCCTGGGCGCGAAGTTCGCGATTTCCACCGACTCGCATCACCCTAAGAGCCTCGGCGTGAACATGCCGTACGGCGTCCTCATGGCGCGGCGCGGCTGGCTGGAGGCCACGGACGTGCTCAATACTTTGCCCGCGGACCAATTCGCGGTGGCGATTCAAAAACAATGAAACTTGGCTCCAAGTCCGCCTCCCCATGTGAGCGTTTTCCTAGTTGCCGTGGGGCAGACAACCTGGTCTGCGCGGGTCCCCCTGGACCCGCTCTTGCCGACGCAAAGGCCCTTGGTCCCAAGTTCTCGGTTGTAATCGACTCGCATCGCCCCACAGCCTCGGCGCGGTTGGCTGGAAGCCGGCGACGTGCCCAATACTTTGCCCGCGGACCAATTCGCGGCGGCGATTCAAAAACAATGAAGGATAGCCGAACTGCCCAACGAAGCCATCCAGTAGCTGTGGGCAGACCCCCTGGTCTGCGCGGGTCGTCCTGGGCCCGCTCTTGCCGGACGCAAAAGCCCTTGGCCCCGAGTTCTCGATTGCAATCGACTCGCATCGCCCCGCAGCCTCGGCGCGGCTGGCTGGAAGCCGGCGACGTGCTCAATACTTTGTCCGCGGACCGATTCGCCGCGGCGATTCAAAAACAATGAAACTCATATCTTCCGTTGAAAAATTCAAGAGCGACATCTTCCGCGTTACCGAAGATCACGCCCAAGAGCCCAAGGGCGGGTTCGAGATCAAGCGCGCCATCGTGCAACATGGCGGTTCGGCGGTCATGCTGGCCGTCGACGACAAGAAGCGGATTTTGCTGGTGCGCCAGTATCGCCTGCCGGCGCGCGAGTATCTCTGGGAACTGCCTGCCGGGCGTTTGGATAAAGACGAGAAGCCCCTGCAAGCGGCTAAACGCGAACTCCAGGAAGAGACTGGTTATACCGCAAAGAAGTGGGCCAAGCTGGTGTCATTTTTCCCCAGCCCCGGCTTTTTGTCTGAAAAAATGCACATCTTTACAGCCGAAAATCTTACCAAAGGCGAAGCCCAGCCCATGGAAGACGAACGCATCGAAACGAAATGGATGACGGCCAAGGAAGTGCGTAAAATGATCGATGGCGGCAAAATCATGGATGCAAAAACATTGATCGGCTACTTCATGTGGAAGCGCGCCTCCAAGAAATAATGTGAAGCAGGTTATTAACCCGCCCGAAGCCGGCTACAACTTGGCCGCGAGCAGGCGCGCTTGCGCGTCGGCGTCTTTTTCAGGCAGGCCCTGAACGCCCGCGATCCACGCGCCTTTGGCAAAAACGAACACCGGCTGACCGCCGTCCTGTCCGAAATAGCCGCCGAAGGAAGGTTCCAGCTTGGAGTCCGCCAACGCTTTGCGCCAGTCAGGCAACGCGATGGCGGCGCTGTTCGCATCCGGGAACTGAGCCACAAACAGGCTCCATTCGGTTTTGCCCTTTTTGTAAGCGGCCACCGTGCCGCCGGGCATGAACGGCTTACCCAGCAACTGCCGCGGGACCACTTTCGTGTCGACGAGATTCGCTTGCGGGAAGCGCCGCGACTCATCGTGAACGGCCGGCGCCTCGGCGGCTTTGGGTGGTTCGTTTTTCGGCTCCGGAGAGCAGGAAATCAGCAGCGCGCAAGAGGCGATCAGGCGAAATAGGCGCACGATCATAGCCTAACTATGCCGAATTTTACAGTGGCGACGCAGGCTTGGCTAGGGGACAGCCGAAGAATTGGGATTATTCCAAACGAATAGACCTCGCTGAAAGTCTCCGGTAGCGTTGAAATTTGATTGGAAACGGCAAGAATCGGTCCTAGCCGAAGATTTGCGGCATCGGCTAGTGTCTGCGCCTGCGCCGTAGCATCGGCCACCAGGTCGTTAATCGGACATGCGGCCTGCGCCGCCTGCGATGTGCTTGTTCCTATGAGGCTAAAGGAAACCGAGAGCGGATTTGTCGTGTTCGTTTTCGTCGCTAAGGAGGTCAGTTGATTCAGGGTGCCAGGCGCCTGGGATAGCGGGACTGTCAGGGTGAAACCCCAGGACAGAGTGTAATTCGTGCCCGTTGAATTCGGACCTACTGCGTACAAGAACAGTGGCGTCAAGCTGGCAAAGTCGCTGGCCGTGACGCCGGCCGGTGACAGAATATTCACTATATCCGAGAGCGAAGCTCCATACCCGGAGGACACTTGAATATCGAAGATCGCCTGGTCGGGCGCCACGTTGAGAGTTCGCGAGGCCGTAATGAGGATGGCGTTGGTTTGCAGTTGGGCCCATCCGGCCGAGCCACACAGCAGGAGAGCCAGACAGAGCCTCATGGCGTGAAATCTCCCAACGCGAACTTGACCGTCAGCGAGCATGGAGAAATCGCCCCTCCGGCCGCGGTCGACGCCGACAGCGCGAGGATGCCGCCCAGGCTGCGGCCCGCGCCGCTCGCTAACGCCTGGCCCTGGGCGGCCGCATCGCTGAACAGCCCCGGAATCGAGCATGGCGCGGGTTGAGAGGACTGCGAGGTCGAGACGAAAAACGACCTGAGCGTCAGCCCAGGATTGTTCGCGGTGATGGTCTGTTGCAGCGCAGTCAATGCCGTCGCCGTGGCGCCGAGACTGGTAAGAGGGACAGTCAAGTTGAATCCCCACTCGATGGGTTGAGCCTGGCTGGAGGATTGGGACAACGAGGCGAAGTTGGCTTGCGTGATTCCCACGCCGCTCACTGCGTTAACAATGTCGGACAGCGATTTGGACAAATCGCTATCCACATATACGCCAAAAATTACTTGGTCGACCGGTGAAGTGGCGGAGCGCGACGCGGTGACCGTCACCGAATTGGAATCCAATTGCGCCCTTGCAACGACGGACGATAATATTGCTAAAAGGCTCATCCCCAAGAAGCGCATGCTGCAATTATACAGTGAATCTGTGATGCTACACTCGTGATCTCGCATGGACCTGACCGACTATCAATATGAACCCGTCCTGGCCCGCGCCGGGACCATTCCGGCGCGCTGGTACACCGACCCGGCGTTGTTGCAGACGGAACAGTCCCGCGTGTTCGCTCGAACCTGGCAACCCGTGGGCCGCGCCGGCGATGTCTCCCGGCCCGGCTCGTTTACCGCCGGCGATATCGCCGGTGAGCCCATCGTCGTGGTTCGCGATTTGGGCGGTCACCTGCGCGCCTTTTCCAATGTCTGCCGGCACCGCGGCTCGACGCTGATGGAAGGCGCGGGACATGCCTCCGTGCTGAAGTGTCCGTATCATGGATGGACCTATTCGCTGGATGGCCGGCTATTCGGACAACCGGAATTCGAGGGCGTGGAGAATTGGGACCGCGCGAAAATATGCCTGCCGGAATTTCGCGTCGAGACCTGGGGCCCGTTCGTGTTCGTCAATCAGGACCAGCAGGCGCCGCCATTGCAGCAGGTCATGGAAACGATTCCGCAAGAGGCGGCCGGCCTTGGTTGCGCCTTGGATAAATTGCAATTTGCATGCCGCCGCGATTACATCCTTAACTGCAATTGGAAAGTGTATATCGACAATTATCTGGAAGGGTACCATTTGCCTACGGCGCATCCGGGGCTGTTTCGGGAATTGGATTATTCGCAATATCGCGTGGAGCCACACCGTTATTACTCTGCGCAGATTGCGCCCATTCGTGCCAAAAGCAAAGATAGCGGCTCGCGCCGCTATGAATATTCGGGAGAAGGCCAGAGCGCGCTGTACTACTGGATTTTTCCCAACTTCATGCTCAACATCTATCCCGACAATCTCAGCAGCAACCTCATTCTTCCGCTGGGACACGACAAAACCCTCACCATTTTCGAGTGGTTCGCTTACGGCCAAGAGGTCGAGCAAGCCAGCATCGATTTCAGCGACGAGATCCAGCAGGAAGATATTCGCATCTGCGAAGCCGTGCAGCGAGGATTGCACTCGCGCTACTACAACACCGGCCGCTTCTCGGTAAAGCGCGAAAACGGCGTACACCATTTCCACGGCTTGCTATATGAGTTCCTAAACCGGGGAACGTAAGAAAACCAGGGAACGTCTCGTCCGTCCCTGGTTTAAGATCTGTCATGAAACAACCTTGCCAATACTTCCGGCCCGCTCCCTGACGGTCGCGGCTCGGTCACACCTTCCGAGCCGCGACCGTCAGGGAGCGGTTGAATTGGTTATTTCGTGACAGGCCTTAGCGCCCGGCGCTCATGAAATTGGCGAATATGCGATACGCTCCCGGTACGCCCGCCGGCAACTGGCGGAACCAGGAAAACGCGGTGTAAATGTACACGCCCTTGCCGTACTCCGCATACAGCGTGCCGCCGAGTTGCGGCTTCTGCCCTGGATCGTGGGTTTCAAACAACGGTTTGTAGCGCGGGTCCCATTCAGACGCGAAGTTCAAGCCCCGCTCCTGCACCCACCCGTCAAAATCGTGAACGGTGATGGCGTTCGGATCGCGCAAGACTTCCAGGTCCTTATTCAGGATCGCTACCGCCGACTCTTCCACCGTCACGCGATCGCCGCCAACCTTGAACGGATACGGACCAAGGTGTTCCTGCGTACCCCGTTCCACAGCGTTGTATTGCACAATCAGCGTTCCACCTTGTTTCACATATTCGAGCAAGCGGTTTTGATAGGTACGCAAGTCGGCCCGCGTGTTGTAGGCGCGCACGCCAGTCACGATGGCGTCAAAATGTTGCAAATCACCGGTTGCCAGATCGTCGCTGGTCAATAGCGTAACGGTAGCGCCGATCTGGCGTAGCGCATCCGGCATCTCATCGCCCGCGCCCATGATATAGCCAACTCTGTGCGCCTGATTGCGAATATCGGAACGAACGAGATTCGTTTCGGCTAGCGGGAACAGCGCCTGCGGTGGAATGTGCGGGTAGTTGATCTCCTCCATTCCTACCCGAATCCAGCGAGCTCCAATCTTCGCGGTCATTTCGGCCTGGCCCTTGGCTGATGTTTGCGGAGGAGTTACTTCGAACCGCAGCATGGTTTCTTCACCCGGCTGGGCAAGATGAAACTCCTGTGCTTCCGGAACGACCTTCCAACCAGCGGGAACCTGAACGGTGACCGTACCCGCCGCGTCTTTCACGTTGGCCGCCACCTGTATCTCCAGGGTGCGGGGACCGAGGTCCGGATACATACGCGCCCAACGCGGAGTCATCAGCGCAACGCGCGGCTCAACGATTAGCGGCCGGGTCAATTCTCCCCGCACTCGATCGGCATAGCGATACACAACCGGACGCCGAATTTCAAACTCGCCTCCATCACAACGCAAGTGAAAGGAGGTTTCGAGCAAAGGAGGATTCTCGGGCAGCCCAATCAACTGTTGATCTCGCACAGTGTAAACCGCGCCGGCGTTTGGTTCCCGTAGCCAGTACGGTTGAGAGTACGGTGCGCTTGCCGCGATGGGACGCTCCTCGATCTTAGTCACAGGCTTGTTGTAGGGAAGTTCCTTACCGTCCAAGGCGATCGCCAGCGGGCCGCGATCGATGGCCGTGGCGGACACCTCAAAGGCGCCTCCCGGAACCGTGGCGAATTTGTCGGCCGTCGCATCAAGAGACAACCCCGCGGTGAGCGCAATGGCTTCGTCGAGTTCCCGCTGTTTGCGTTCAGCCACCGGCTGGTGCAATTCAGCCATCAGAACGCGCGCTTTCAGCAATAAAGGCGTCGTCTTTTCCGGGTGAGCCGCTTGAAACGTGCGGGCGGCTTGCTGCAAAAGCCGGCTGAGTTCTCCGGCGCCGGGAATGCTATCCCAGGTGGTGTCGATGCCATCGAACGGATCAGACTTGGCGACGGGGCCGGCGATGGTCGTCAGAAAGTTCTTCTGTGAACCCTTGCGCTCCAGCGTTCCCATCCCCTGACTCTTGTGTTCGCTGCGGCTCATACCGGCGATCTGGCCGTAGGAGTATCCCAGGATGGGGTCGTATGCGCCAGGATCAACTTCCACCTTATTTTCCAGTTTTTCGGCTTCTTTCTCCTGTTGCGGGGTGAAGGCGAAAACATTCCACATCAGGCGCTTAGCCTGCCAGACTTGTACGTACTGTAACTGCTCGGGAAAGCGATTTGGATCGGCGGCGGCGCTAAAGGCTTCTTTGCCCAGGATAGCCGAGACCTGATGCTGCCCGTGGCCATCGCGAGGGGTCCCGGAAAAGCGCAATACGATGACGTCGGGCTGAAATTTGCGGACGACCCAGACGACGTCGCTCAAAATGCGCTCATGTCCCCATTTTTCAAACGTTTCGTCCGCCGTCTTGCTAAAACCGAAATCGATCGCCCGGGTAAAAAATTGCTCCGCGCCGTCGATTTTACGCGCGGCGAGCAACTCCTGCGTCCGGATCACTCCTAATGCGGCGCCCTGCTCGGGCCCGAGCAGGTTTTGTCCTCCTTCGCCGCGCGTCAACGACAAATACCCGGTCCGCAATTTCCTGCCGCGTGCGAAATAGGCCAAGAGCGCTGAGTTCTCGTCGTCCGGATGGGCGGCAATCATCAGAACGCTCCCGGTGACGTTCAGCCGATCGAGCGCGAGTTGGATCTGCGCGCAACCGGAAAGCTCCCTCTGCCCGGAGACCGGCGCGAGTCCGCAGAACAAGAGCGCGAGTTTGGAAATTCTCATGCTATTAGTTTTATAGAACCGGTGGCTCACTTAAGCCATCTTACGAACTGGAGTCGAGTGTATGCAAAGGTTGTCTGCCCAGCGGCCGCGAACAGTATCTCAATGGTGGGAAGCCACGCGAAACCTGCTACGAGGGCCGGGTCAACCGCAGCGGCCCAACGTGCGAATCGGGTTGGCCTTGGGCGGCGGTTTTGCGCGAGGTATCGCTCACATCGGCGTCCTGCGCGCGCTCGAGCAGCACAAAGTCCCCATCCATGCGATAGCGGGCATCAGCAGCGGGTCGGTGGTTGCGGCGGCCTATGCCTCGGGAGCGAGTCCGGATTCGATCCAAAACGTCGCTCTGGCGATGAGGCTGCGGGACGTCGCCCGGTTCACCCTCAGCCGGCTGGGTTTTGCAGGCACCGATCGGATGGTGCAGTTTCTGGGGCGGCTCTTGAAGACGTCGCGCTTTGAAGACATGAAGATTCCGCTGGCGGTGGTGGCGACCGATTTGAACTCCGGCAAGCCGGTGGTCTTTCAGGATCGTGGCGATGTCCACCTCCCCATCCGCGCCAGTTGCGCATATCCGGGCCTATTTCTTCCGATTGAGCACGGCGGCCGCTGTCTGGTGGATGGGTTCGTAAGCATGGAAGTTCCCGTCGCGCCTCTGTTGCGCATGGGCTGCACGCACGTGATCGCGGTCAACATCCCCAGCCCGGCCGATTGCAAGGATTTTGGCCATATGTTTTCCGTGATTGGCCGGTGTTTTCAGATTATGGGAACACGCACGGAACCGGAATGGCGAAACCAATCGGCCGTGGTCATTACGCCCGCGGTAGAAGACTTGGCCTGGGACTCTTTCACGAGCGCCAAGGTCATGATCGAACGCGGCGAGCAGGCTGCCAGCGCGGTCATGCCGGCCATCCGGCAGTTGTTAGCGCCCCCGGCGCCAGCGCAAAAGACGGCGGCGGCGGTTCGTCTTGCAGATGCTTGATATGCTCGTTCAGTTTGCCAATTCGTCGAATTGATCGATCCGCACCTCCCGATCTTTGAAGACCGCGCGGATTTCCAGCCGGCCACCCAGGGCTTCGACGTATTCGGCCAGGGTACTGACACAAACATCGGACCGGTGCTCAATTTTCGAGATCTCTCCCTGATTTACTCCGAGGATGCCGGCGACTTGCAGTTGCGTCATTTGCTGGGCCTTGCGCAATTGATTGAGCGGCATAGCGGCCAGACTCTTTTGGAACCGTTTTTCGATCTTTACGAGTGGGCATTAGCTGGTCACTTCTTCTGGAGTTTCAAGCGAGTGTTGTTCGAAACAGGCGACTTCACATTTTCCCTGCGCGCTCGCCCGATCAGTGGTATACTCAGCGAGTTTAATGCCCAGCCGCCACGGACTAAATCGGTTGCTACCGAAGTTCACCGGATGGTTTCGCTACCTTCCCGCGAGAATGAAAACGTCCAGTAGCGCGCCGTCTGCGCCCGGTCTACTGACATATTCCGGAGCTCTTCTCTCTTTGCTCACAGTTTATATCTATTTCACTGGGTGGGTCTATACGTATTTCTATTACAAGGACTTCGGAGTAAGTCTATTCTCCTTTGACGTGCCTTTGGGCTACTTTCTGATGTACTCATTCGAGCCGCTTAGGACGGCAAAGGGCCTCATCATACTAGCAGTGTTCGTGGCGGTAGCTGCTTTACACGCTGCTGGTAGAGTTCCGCGCCCGGCCCTTGTCTTTGCCTTATTAGCCCCTTTCCCCGCTCTCTTCGCAACGGCACTTTCCTCAGCACACGCCGTCTCGCACGAGACCCGCCTGCATCCTATAGGAAAAATCGTGTTGGCGTTTAAGGCAAATGAGCCGGGAAAGGTAATGCAGGAGTTGGAGGGGTACAACAAGAACGAAAAACTTCATCTCTTGTTAGAGACGAAAGACCGTGTAACCGTGTACTATCAACCGGGGACTATCGGAGGTCAGTTGACCGCCGTAAGGGTATTTTCGGTTTTGCGCACGGATCTTAGTTCGACGCTGACGATTTCAGATTGAGGTATACATATGCGTAAACTAACACTGATAGCGATCGCTCTTCTTTCGGTCGTTCCTGGACGATCGGAGGACCTTCTCAAAAAGGACGACGCGGAACTGCTTGGAAAACAGATAAGTTCGAGTCGTTTTCAGACCTGTACGAAGGTCGACATCGATCTCGAGAAAATCAAGCCCTACAGGATTGAGAAAACGGATCGATCATGTCCTCGAGACAGGATTGATAGTTTCGAGTATGGGCGGCGGCATAGGGAAGAAATTCAAGCGTACGAGAGCTTTAAACGGGATCATCCAAAAACTCTCTAAGGGGTAGATATCGGGAACTAACAGCGGCCGGCGCGCCTGCGGTGCGTTGAATTGACGCCTTGCGTGCCGGAGGCAAATGGCGGCGAAAAGGAGCCCAGCCTCTTGTTGAGCGACTAGCGCTTATCGCCGGAGCGAGTTCTCTTGATGCTAGCTCTCTTTCATGGCCTGACTTTCACGACGGGCCAGGCGCCGTCGATAAGTTCGCAGCGAATCGGCCTGGAGGTAGCCTTTCCCGATGTGGGCGGACAGGGCTTGGCGTTCCTCGTCAGTCCAACTTTCTTCGGCGTCTTGCGCTTCAAGGGCACGGCGTAAGGACATCTTACACGCTCGTGTAGCCGCCACTGGAGAGGCGTTTGTTGATGAGCGTTTCGAGGTCGGGAGGGACGGTCAATTGCATGGTTGAATGCTCGCTCTTATCATAGCGTTTGCGGGGATCAGATTAGCGACGGGCCGATTAAATGATCGGCCGCAGGTTCATAACCTGCCCCACATTTGCATTAGACCTTTTTTATTGCGCTGACGGTGCGGGAGGGGTGGCACCAGAGCCAGGAGGGCGGCGAGACCGTTACGCCGGTGAGGCTCAGCCTTTGGAGATCGTGGGAACAGTCGGAGTCGAAGACGCGGAGCTGGCCGCCGGGCTTTAGGACGCGGACCATTTCTGACAGGGCTTTCTGGCGGTCTGGCAACAAATGAACGACGCTGGATGACATCACCACGTCGAAACTCGAATCAGGGAACGACAGCTTTTGCGCGTCACCGGTTTCGATTTTGATCTTAGGCAGAACGCCTTCCGCGGTGGCGATGTCGCGCACGGATTCGGGGCTGTTGTCGCTCAGGTCTTCCTTGCGCCAGATGTCGACGCCCGTCGCGCGGCCGGTCTGCAGGCGCTTGGCTGCGCCGATCAGCAAGAGGCCGCGGCCGCAGCCGACGTCCAGCACTTTTTCGTCGCCCTTCCAGGCGATGCTGTCCAAGAGGCGGTCGCGCATCTGGAGCTTGCCGGTGCGGCTGCTGTTGAAGTACACGAGCACCATCACGACATGGCCCAGTCCGATCGCCAGACAGATCCAGGCGACGGCGTTGGCGCCGTTCGATATCCAAAGACCGGCGCCGGCGGCCAGGAACAGGCAGCCGCGGATGGCCAGGTCGCGGACGCGCACGGGAAAGTCCAGTCCGTAGTCGGGCTTCACGCGTGGGCAGGCTGCAGGTGCTTACCGGGCTCTTCCAGTGGTAAGGCCTCTCGTGTTCGCATTCTTGGTTGGGACATCATTGTTGGTACATCAATGGATCCGTTTGCAGCATAGCACGAGCGGCGGCTTTGACAGAGTTGGACAGGAGAGCTAACCTCGGGTTGAGTGCAATAACTTGAGGACTCTATGAACGTCCATCTCACGGCTGAGCTTGAACAGCTCGTCCAGAGCAAGGTCAAGTCCGGTCGATATAAGTCTGAGAGCGAGGTAATCGAGGAAGCTCTCCGGCTCCTTGAACATCGCGACGAGGTCTTTGCGCTGCGTCGGGACGAGATTCGCACACAGATTGAGGAAGGCTGGTTGTCGGCCAAGAGTGGAGACCTGGCGGATGGGGAAGACGTCTTCGATCGGATTGACGCCGAGTTAGAGGTTATGGAGCGCTCGACTGGTAAATGAGGCGTTTCGTTCTCCCCAAGCCGGCAGAACGCGACTTAGATCAAATCAAGCAATTCCTGGTTGAGAGAGCTGGCCCGAGAATCGCGCGTCGGGTGCTTAGGGAAGTCCGCGTTGCGCTGGCGCGTTTGGGAGGCGAGCCGGAGATTGGCCACGTTCGTGACGACCTCACGGCCCGTCCGGTCAAGTTCTGGCCCGTTCTCTCTCGTCTACGATCCAGAAAGCAACCCGTCGAGATCATCCGGATCTTGCACGGAATGCGCGACGTTGAGGACATTCTGAATTAATGGGAAATCAACGCTTGTTTCTTCGGGGGCAGTCGCCGCGTCTGGCTGGCGATGACGGCGGCCGCGCGCTAACTCACGCGTGCGCCGGCTGCGGCTCTTTACCCTCTTCTTCCACCACCAACGGCCGCTTGTGTTTGCACTCGTTATTAGGGCATTGGGCCACTGGACCGGCCTTGAGCCATTTTTCGATGAGGTAGGGATGGCCGCAGTCGGGGCATTTTTCGTTGAGCGGCTTGCCCCAAGCCACGAAATCGCATTCCGGATACCGGTTGCAACCGTAAAAGGTTTTGCCGCGCTTGGAGCGGCGCTCCACCACTTCGCCTTCTGTGCAATTCGGGCAGGGAACCCCAATGGTTTTTTGCTTCACGAACTTGCAGGTCGGGTAGTTGCTGCAAGCCGTGAACTCGCCAAAGCGGCCGTGCTTGATCACCATGTGATTGCCGCACTGCGGGCATTTTTCTTCTAACGGGACATCGGATTTCTTCTGCTCGCCACCAATCTGCTTGGTCGTTTTGCAATCGGGATAGCCCGAACAGGCGTAAAACTGGCCAAAACGGCCCTTTTTCAGGACCATCGGGCGGCCGCAATTTTCGCAGTATTCCTGCGAGTCCTGATCCGACAGTTCGGTGTCGTCGTTGAGATCGGGCAGATCGACCGCCAGATCGCGCGTGTTTTTGCACTCCGGATAGCCGGTGCAGGCGATGAAGCTGCCGTTCTTGCCCCACTTGATGACCATCGGCTTGCCGCATTTTTCGCACACCTGGTCGGTGGGCTTCTCCATGCGCTTGATGTCGGTCATGTTGCGCTCGGCGTGATCCAGGTCTTTGCTGAAGCGCTCGTAAAATTCGGCTAGCGCTTCGCGCCAGTCCATCTTGCCTTCTTCGATTTCGTCGAGCTCTACTTCCATGCGCGCGGTGTAGGTGACATCGAAGAGGTCGGCAAAGCTTTCGAGCAGCAGATCGGTGACCACCATGCCGAGTTCGGTCGGGATGAACTTGCCGGTTTCTTTCTTGACATACTCGCGTTCCTGGATGGTCGAAAGGATGGACGCGTAGGTAGACGGGCGGCCGACGCCGTCGGCTTCCAGTTCTTTTACCAGCGTGGCTTCGGTGAAGCGCGGAGGCGGTTCAGTGAAATGCTGTTCGGGCTCGATGGATTTAAAGCGCAGCTCTTCGCCTTGCGTGACCGCGGGCAGGCGGTTCTTTAATTCCTCGTCTTCTTCGTCCTTTTGATCTTTGCCTTCTTCGTAGACTTCCAAAAAGCCTTTGAACTTGGGCACGCTGCCTGTCGCGCGGAATAAATAGGTTGCGCCGTCTTTGCCGGCGGCGGCGATATCGATGGTGGTCTGGTCGAAGACGGCAGGCGCCATCTGGGACGCCATGAAGCGCATCCAAATCAACTTGTAAAGCTTGAGTTCATCTTCCTGCAGATACGGGGCGACGTCTTCCGGAGTATGCCGCACCGAACTCGGCCGCACCGCTTCATGCGCGTCTTGCGCGTCTTTCTTACCTTTGTAAATGTTTGGCGCAGCGGGCCGGAATTCGGGACCGTAACGCTCGGCAATTAGCTCACGCACTTCCGTCAACGCGTCGTCCGAGACGCGGGTGGAATCGGTACGCATGTAGGTGATGAGGCCGACCGCACCTTCTTTGCCCAACTCGACGCCTTCATACAGGCGCTGGGCGATCATCATGGTCCGCTTGACGCTGAAGCGCAGCTTGCGCGCGGCTTCCTGTTGCAAGGTGGACGTGATGAACGGGGCTACCGGATTGCGGCGCTTTTCTTTGGTCGCGACCGAGCGGACGATGTACTTCGAACCGTCGATGGCGTCGAGGATACCCTTGGCCGTGGCCTCATCGGGAATCTCGAGGTTCTCGTCGTTGCGCTTGGTGAAGTGGGCGTGGAGAACGGGCGGCTTCTTGGCGTTGAGCTGAACGTCGATGGTCCAGTATTCGCGCTTGATGAAGGCGCGGATCTCACGCTCCCGGTCGACAATCATGCGCAACGCGACGGTTTGCACACGGCCGGCCGAGAGACCGCGGCGGACCTTATCCCACAGCAGCGGGGAGATCTTGTAGCCCACGATGCGGTCGAGAATGCGGCGCGTCTGCTGCGCATCCACCAAATGGAGGTTCACGAAGCCCGGCTTTTCAAACGCCTTCTTGACGGCGTTGGCCGTGATCTCGTTGAACATCACGCGGAAGAACTTGGGGCCGCCGTTTTTCTTGGTGTCCAGCTCTTCCTGCAGGTGCGAGCAGATGGCCTCGCCTTCGCGATCGGGGTCAGCCGCGAGATAGACGTTGTCCACGCCCTTGGCGGCGGTCTTCAACTCCGCGATCAGCTTCTTCTTGCCTTCGATCACCTCATAGCGCGGTTCGAAGTTGCTTTCCACTGCGACTGCCAGATCCTTCTTAGGAAGGTCCTTTACGTGGCCCAGCGAGGCCTTGACCACGAACTGCTTGCCGAGATACTTGCCGATAGTTTTCGCCTTCGCCGGCGATTCGACGATGACGAGAGATTTAGCCATTGAATGAATCCGTACGTGTGATTACAAAAGTTGTCATCTGAAACTACCACACTTTTACAAAGCTCTTGCCGGGGAGTTGCCTTACTACTCCTAGCATCTCTAGCTCAAACAGTGCGGCAATAGTCTCTGATGATGTGAACCTCGTAAAAGTTTCCAGCAGGCGGTCCATCTGGATGGGGACATCGGGCGGAATGGCGCTCAAAAGGCTCCGGCAGATGGGGGTCAGGGGCGTCTCTTCCTGTTGATTCAAGGGGAGTTGTCCACCATAGCGGGCGCTGGCCTGGGCGGCTAAAGTACGGCGGGCTTCAGGGGCCAGATCCTCCAGGATGTCGTTGAAATCCTGGACCAGTTTGGCGCCCTGCTTGATCAAGAGGTTGGGCGCCCAGCTCAGTTTTGAGGTGATGTTTCCGGGGATGGCGAACACCTCGCGCTGCTGTTCCATGGCTAAGCGGGCGGTGATGGCCGAGCCGCTGTACTGGGCGCCCTCAACGATCAGGACGCCCAAACTCATGCCGCTGATGATGCGGTTGCGCATGGGGAAATTCTGCGGATAGCCGGGCGTGCCCATCAGGAAATCGGACAGCAGCAGGCCCTTTTCGGCGATCTCCGACTGTAGTTTGCGATTTTCCTCAGGGTACAGCACGTCGATGCCGCAGCCGAAGACTGCTATCGTGTTGCCGCCCATGGCGAGGACGCTTTTGTGCGCGGCGGTGTCGATGCCGCGGGCCATGCCGCTGACGATGGTGAGCCCGGCGTGGGCCAGATCGGCGGAGAGGCGTTCGGTGGCGGCCATGCCGTAGGGGGAGGGGCGGCGCGTGCCGACGACGGCGAGCATGTGGGTTTGGAGGAGTTCCAGACGCCCGCGGGCGAAAAGGATGGGCGGGGGATCGTAGATTTCCCTGAGCAGGGCGGGGTAGCGCGGATCGGTGATGGGGATGACGGTCGCGCCGATAGCTTGGAGCTTCTGCTGCTGGTCGGCGGCGTCTTCAAAGGTGCAGCCGCTCGAGATGGTTTGGGCGATGCTGCCGGAGAGGCCGGCGGCTTCCAGATCGCGGCGGGAAGCTTCGAAGATGGCTTCGGGGGCTTTGAAGCGATCGATGAGCTTGTTGGAGTTGCGCGGGCCCAGGCCGGGGACCGCGCGCAGAGCGAGCCAGTAAAGGGTGTCGGTAGTGGTCAAGATAAGGAGTGGGTTGGAGTGGGGAAGGATCTCACGGGGAAATGAGGGGGAGCAGAGGCGATAAGCGCGGGCGCATGCGATTTGGACGGAACTTAAAACAAGGGGAGGGGGCTTCGGAAGTGAATCGCATCCGACCTTGTCACTCTCTCGGTGGGCGACGCTGCTCCTTGCTCTTTACAACGTGGCCCCGGGGATCACTGCCGACTCTTCGTCTCATCCGGCGACGGGATCTCCAGAGCGACCGTCTTGACGGCCCCGCCGCCTTCAGTTCCCGTGCCCTTCAGTTCGCGGCGCTCGATGTGGGCCCCAGATCCAGCGGCAGCCGCAGGCCGCCTAGGAGGCCGCGCTTCGGGCAGATCGCTTAAGATATGCCGGGGCGTGGAACCGACGCGCTGCTTAAGTAGGGCATCTCGGTCTGAGACAATCCGCTTCGCGATTTCGCGAACGGCGTTTGTAATCCACATCGCCGCTAGTGAGCCTACGACGTAGCTCGCCTCGCCTATGCCCTGCACTCGATTTTGCCGTTGAAGTCGCTCGACAGACTGGAAATGTTCCTCGCTCTTTGGCTCGTACACCGCGAAGGTTCGACCACCGTACTGATTCACGATGCTGAACGCGGGTATGTAGCTCGGACCGTCCGCAATATAGATCATATTTTGAAACGGAACCCGCCGATCTTCCGGAGCGACGGTCGCGTTAACCTCGATCTCTGGGAGCTTATTGGTCCCCTTGTTGATCTCGAACAAGGCGCGTGTTTTCGTGGTGTTGTCTATCGAGTACCCGACGGCATGGATAAGGGCCTCGGTCGAATCGAATAGCGTCGGATCCTTTTCAAGGTATCCTGGTTCCGCCACTGACTCCGTGAACTCACAGCCCCAAACACCGTCCACGTAAGGCGCGATCCGACTGCCCATAATCATCTGCCGTAGACCGGTGCTCACAATGTAGTGTTCCACAGCGATTCCGTGGACGGCAAAGCGGTTCACCTCGCCGATCCCATTCTTGACCGTTGCAAAAAAATCCGGCAGACCATCGAAGAGGTCAATTTCGGCTCCGAGTTCGAACAGCAACCGGTTGCTGAGGCCTTTAAAAATGCCTCGTTCTACGTAGGTCAGGATATGGTTGAGATATAGGGTGTCGCCGGAGACGTTGTGCATGCCCCCGCGACGGAAAAACTCGACGAGGCCGTTCGCCTCCTTCCAGAATGTCCTATCGTCTACGCCGAATTTGCGAAATAGCGGCTCCTGCATGTAAGCCGGGCTAAGCGTCTTGTCGAAGTCCCAAATAATCGCAATGACGTTCTGAGTGAACAGGCTATGAGCCACGTACAGTAACTCCTTCCTATAGGCGAATTAATTTGATTTTATCAAAATTGGCAGGTCGGGTCGCGCAGTGCGCCGGGGCTGTCACTGTCGGGTAGAGCGTCCGGAATCCCGTCCTGGGAAGTGTGCGGCGCCGATCAATGCCCGCGCAACGCCAGCCACGTCAGCGCCATTCGGGCCTGGCCACCAATGCGCCGACGTCGGAGGGTTTATAACGGCGACCTTCCCGTAGGTCCGCGCGCCGAGCCGATCTAGGTAAATACTAGAAAACGATGATAAAGCCGAGTGGCAGCCCAAACCAGATGCGACCAGGACCATGCCAGCATGAGCGTCCCGGTCTCTACGCGAGACCCCTCTCGAACACGTAGCCGGGGATCGCGGCGTCGGAAGCGACCGGGCGACTCTTCCTCGGCGCCGGCTGCAGAGGCTTCACGCGCAGGAGGCAGATCCTGCCTGCTTCACAATCCAAGGTCAGCTCGGACGACCCCGTCGTTAGACCATTGGTCTCTGAAATCGGCGGCAAATCGATCAAAGCCACCGCCGCCGGGTATCCTCGCAAACTGAAATACCATGCCGCTGTGCCTTGTCTGGTGCTTGGTCGTGGGCTGTACGCGAATCTGCCCATGCGCGTCGTCCGGAATTGCAGAACTCGGTACCAAGTCCCCGTCGATCATGTTGGCGGTGAACGGCGGGACCTCTTGGAGGAAACGGACCTTGAAATTGGAGTGATTCATTAGTTTCGTCCGGATGATGCAACCAATGACTTCGCCAATCTGCGTCGTCACGTCGATATGGGGATGTGCTCGGTTTAGGTGAGGGATCACCGGCGCCTCGGGAGCAAGTATAAGCAGGTACAAGCGCTTTCCGTCGTCGAGCGCTCGCTGAAGAATGTCGAAATGTTTGTCGAACGTGCGAAATGCACTTACGCCCGATATTGCGATTTCGTTTCTTGCAAGAGCGTAGAACTCGGCGGGCGGTAGAGTGTTTAGGTCCTTTTTTCGGTCCTCCACGTCCACCAGGCCGACCTCCGCAGCCGCCTCCACGATCGTGTTGCTTCTGCAACTTTTTAGGACTCGAGTGGCAACCGACCTCTCTTTCCAGGCCGCGGACCGAAAGTGCTCCAGCGCGGCATCCTTGCTGACGAGGTACTTGATATCTCCCAGGTATTCGGGCAGCTGGAGGCCCGGGTGGCTCAAGAGCGGCAGGACTTGCCTCCCACGAGCAGAGGCATAACCGATCTCGAATGGGACCCACCCAGACTTGAGGCTTGCCGGAGAGAGGACAAGTAGGACACCTGCCACACCCGACAGAGCTTCCCTCACACTCTTTCCTATCGAGAATCCCCATTCCAATTCCTTTTCGTCACGGAAATACGAAACCCCGCAATCCTCCAGATCGGCACAAAGCGCTATAACGAAATCCCTATCTTCGTGGGAGTACGAGATGAAGACGTCTCGGTACATCGTCATTTCAAATTGCAAGTCGCGTCGTCGTAAAGATCGTTCACGAAGTTGGGTACGCGAGCCTGTTGGAGAGCCCAGGGTACGCTGCTTGCTAGAGGCAATGTCTCGTCGCAATATGACACAAACGTCAGGTCTGCTAGGCCCACGTGCACGATGGTCGGCTCTGAGGCACTGAGCACAGCTCTCAATTTGGTTTCCAGGGAGCGGACAACTTTTTCATCGGTCGGAACAGGGCTGAGAGTGCCGATCCGCATGTAGAAGTCGTTGTCCACGTCAGCGGGTTGCCGGTGCCAGGAGTGTAGAATGTTGAAGTTTAGCGCTTCGCGGCGAAGGTGTTCTAGACTGTCTGGAAATGCTATGCACGTGCGAGGGATTGAACTCGCGGCCCCTTCGGGGATTGAGACCTCGCGGGTTACTGGCCACCCCATTAACACAGCCTTATCGCCCTGGATCGAAAATGAGCGCGCGTACGGTCGCCTGTTCCTGCTTGTAAAGGGATAGTCGCGATCATCGAAGCCCCCGATCTGGACAGTCAGAGGTAGGAGTTCGGTTTTTTGCAAGGATTCGCTAAAGCCAAGGAGGTCCATAGTCTTGCACGATCCACGGTGCTCGGCCAAGTTCCGATTGTAACGGAGCGAACCCTCGATGCTTTCGAGCCCTGTGATTGTAGCGTGCACTTGGTGAATGTCGTACGGTCGAAACCACTGTGGAACCTCCGCAGCGAGAAGGGCTTGGCACGAACGAATCGTCCCCGCTAGCTCCTCTGGCTTTCTGCCGTATAAGGCTACCAGGGTTGCCTGTCTCATCTACGCCTGTCTCCTGCGGCTCAGCACCTGCTTGCAAATCGTCGCCGGACTACTGACTGAAGCGCGCGACTTGCCAGGCCACCTAAAGAAATTACAGCACAATCTCAAATCCGGCCAACGTTGCGCGGGCCCAGGACCGCGCGCAGAGCGAGCCAGTAAAGGGTGTCGGTAGTGGTCAAGATAAGGAGTGGGTTGGAGTGGGGAAGGATCTCAGGGGGAAATGGGGGGCAGCCACTTCCCACATCTCGGGGGTTTGGCGTGAGCACTTCAACGAAATGGCGATTAACCGCTCAAGTGGGTTCGCGGAACCGGAACAGTAGGGTACATGAGGCTAGAAAAACATCGCCTGACTTCTGCGACGGAGTTCTGCGACCGCACCGAAATCAACGCCAGGGTGCGACGAGCCTCTTTGAGCGTTGATTTTGCACGAGAGATCACTCTGAAGCCCCCGCGAGATCCAGGGCAAAAGCCAGCGCGTCCTTCAGCCGCTCCATTATCTCTGCTGGGAGCCTGCCAATCTTGCGTTCAAGACGCACGGTTGGCAGAGATCCTAATCCTTGAACATTGGCTACTGATTCACGATCAAGGAACGGAAGCCGCGGCAACGGCACTTCATACGGACTATTTCTCCGCTGGGTGGTGAGAGGCACGTACAAGACAAGTAATCGTGGCGGGTCAGGGTCTTGGCGGGAGACGATGACGACGGGACGCGTCTTGGCAGCGAGTCCCAGATCCGCCAGCCAGACCTCACCGGGTTGTGGGTTCATCGAGCAGGTCGAGGACGTCCTGTTCGGCGGCGCGCGAACGCGCGACATCAACGACGTCGTGATCAGCGAGCTCTATAAGCTCAGTGATGCGCTCCCTGGCCTCTGCCGCTGTCTCCGGTTTCCACTCGCGCAATCGAGCATCTAGTTTCTCCGCCAATGCGTCCACGATGGTCTCCTGCCCTCGTACTTAGTGTAACGCCATAGGCCCAATATGCTCCGGAGAATCACCGCCACGAGCGCAAATAAGCCTGGTTTACGTTTGTTGGAGGAACTCCCGCTGGTACTTGGGCAGACGGAGCTTGCCACGGATCGAGCGCTTGTCCGAGAACTTGATCTCCGATGACGGATTGAAGTAGGCGACCGCATTTTGCCGCGTCAGGACGAAGGGCGGGCAACCGATCTGCAAGAGGATGCCGCTTCCAATTAAGGACCCGGTGCGATGATTGCCTTCTTGAAAGAGTTGTGGTTGGCTCAGAGCGCTGCACGGAAACGCTCGATCAGTTTGCTGGAGTTGCGCGGACGCAGGCCGGGCACGGCGCGGAGCGCGAGCCAACAAAGCGTGTCGGTGGTCGTCAAGACAAGGAGTGGGTTGTATGGGGGAAGATCTCATGGGAAAATGGGGGCCCCTGCGCTTCCCACGAGCCGTATCTTCGGGGATTGGGTGGGAGCACTTCAGCGGGATGGCGACTATACGTAAGGAGGGGTTAGTAAGCGCTGCGGCGTCAGAGCGGATCTACGCCCCGCACCTTGGCTACTTATCAAGAGGGCGCCCAAAACACAGCACATACCCGCTGTTATCGGTGATCTCGAACGCCCTCAACCCATCATTGGTATTTGCCAGATCCCGATGCACAGGAACGTTGCTAGCAAGAAACTCTGCGTATAGTGAGTCTGGGTCGCTTGTGTAGATGTAAGCGTCCCAGGCAGCCCATTCGTGGCGCGAGCGATTCGGTTGTGGATGGACCTCGGGCGTGATGTGCTTGAACATCAGCGTCACTTGGTCGCGCCCAATGATGGCCCAGAAATCATTGCCGGGGCCGTCACCTCCCTTATGAAGGACTTTGAACCCCAGCCTGGACTGGTAAAAGTCCAGGGTTGCGCCCAAATCGTCCACAATGAAAAAGGGAGTAATCCTGTTCAACATGCCGAAAGCGCTCCACGAATCGAGTGTATCGAATCCGCCTTTGTCATAGGCACCGCTTGCACCTCACACGTCTACCGACGACTGACATTGCTGACGTAGGCCCAGATCTTGCCGGCTCGCCCAGCGTTTACGAATCGCCGAGGGCGAATCCACTTGGACGCACATGTCCGTGTCGCGGATATAATCTGTGGCATCACCGCGACTGGCGCACATAAGCCTGATTTACGTTTTGTTGGAGGAACTCCCGGAACTCACGCTGGTACTTGGGCAGACGGAGCTTGCCGCGGATCGTGCGCTTGTCCGAGAACTTAATTTCCGACGACGGATTGAAGTAGGCGACCGCATTTTGCCGTGTCAGGACGAAGGGCGGGCAACCGTTCTGCAAGAGAATGCCGCTTGCAATTAAGGACCCGGTGCGATGATTGCCTTCCTGAAAGAGTTGTGGTTGGCTCAGCACGCCCACATAGACCTGCGCCGCGACCTTATACGGGTTCTCCGTCTCATGCTTGCGATACCAGCGGCGAATCGGCTTCACGTATTGGCGGAAGTTATCGAAGAATTGCCGCCGGGTTACGGTGATGTGGCGACCAAATGCGAGCGGATTGTAGCCCCTACCCAGCAGCACGAGGTGGTTTAGCTGTAAGAGCGCTTCGAGCCCCTCGTCGCTCAACAAGTCGAGGTCTTCCTCTGCGACAGTATCGAGAAACTCGTACGCCGCGAGCATGTTCTGCCGCACCGTATCACTAAAGTCATCGCGACGCAAATTTAGCGTCGCGTTGATTGCAGGAAAGTGACGCTGCACATCACGCAACTCATCCTCGATCCGTCCCAGGTGCAGGCGCAACCGATTCACCTCGCTTTCAGCAGTAGAGCACATCCTGCCGGGCGTTTCCACTTTGGTCGGAAATGGCGGCGGGGAGACGTTCGTACGGCCATGCCGCAGGGGAAGGCGGCATGTGGGATTAAAGCGGTTCCGGGCGCCCGCCCGCGAAAAGGATGGGCGGGGGATCGTAGATTTCTCTGAGCAGCGCCGGATAGCGCGGCTCGGCGATGGGATGACGATTGCGCCGATGGCTTGGAACTTCTGCTGCTGGTTGGCGGCATCTTCAAAGGTGCAGTCGCTCGAGATGGTTTGAGCGACGCTGCCGGAGTTGGCGTGGGGAAGATCTCAGGGGGAAATGGGAACAGTTGCCGGAGCTTACTCTAGGATCTTCCCGACGAGCCACATGTGACCAAATGGGTCAACCAGGGCGCCTTGGAGCATCCGCTTGATCGGATGCGGTCCGGCCGTCGGGTAAGTATGCTCGCGGACGGGATCCCGCTCAGTAGCTCCGGCGGCCAAAGCGCGCTTATGCACCGCGACGGGGTCGTCCACAAAGAGTTCGATCCTAACGGTAGTGAACCCTGCCGAGGCCGGGCTGCGAGTGCCGTGAGGAGGCGACTCCTCGCCAAGAAAGAAGTTGGCGCCGTTGATGGAAAGTCCGGCGACGGCTCTGTCTAGGTCCCAGAGGAGTGTGGCGCCAAACGCAGCTTGGTAGAATTCGATCGCGGAATTTCCGTCGCCTACCGCCAACATGGGCGCGATTTGGGTCCCCATCGCATAAGCTCCAGTGCAACCATTCTAACTTATGAGGGCCGTGCGCGCACGTAGCGCCGGAAGGTATGGACCGCAAGCAACAGCAACGTACACCGATCGGCGTCGATCGTCGGCTGACAATTCTGAGAGGTATTATTGAGGCTGCCTAAATAAAGTGACAGGCGCGCTCGGCAGGCGGGCTGATAACGCTCCGCGCGCGGGTTAATAACCCGCGGCTTGAGTTTCTACATTTTCTGCACAAACTAAAGTCCGTGCCACCTTGGCTGCCTCGTGGCACAGGCTTTAGCCTGTGCGCGCGGGTTAATAACCAGGTTAATAACCTGCCCCACGTAGATCCGTTACGCTATTTTGAGAGCATCAATAGTTCAGGGTGGCACATAAAGATTGGCGGCTGCCTCGGAAGCCAGCGGCTTAGGACCCGGCGCTTGACGCGCTCTACGCGGCTTCCTCGCGCGCAGCCGCCTGGAGCGCGCGATCCAACGCCTCAGTCGCAGCCTGCAGCACAACCGGCGCCAGCGGGGTCAGATCGCAGCGCGGGCACATCCTTTTGAGATGAGTTCGGAAATTGCGAAAAAAGCGCGCTTCGCATTCCTTTCTTTCGCGCGGCTCGAGCGCGCCCAATCCCGCCAGGCGCTCCAGATCGGCCACCAGGGCGGCTTCGCCGGCCACCAGTCTCGAGAGCAGCACCTGGCTTTGTCTATACTTCCGCACTGCCCGAATGGCTTTGGCCGCCCGGCGCGGCCCATACGGGAGACTGACGTCACCCGCCTGCTCCCGCTGCAGGCGGTCGTATACCGCCCGTAAACGCGGCGCCAATCCCCGCTCGGACGTCTTGGCAAAGTGGATAAACCAGGAAGCATCGATGGGATCGTAAGTCAGGTCGATCCACGCAGCCGGGCGAAAAGGCCGGCTGGCTGAATACATCAGCATCGGATACACCAGATTGGGTTCCTCGAAAATACGGGCGTCGGCCAGAAATACCGGCGGAACGCGCTCGCGCAAACATTTTTGAACAGCCAGAGAAATGGCTCGAAAGGTCCGAAAAAAGTCCGGGCTCGATTCCTGCGGCGCCTTATTCCAAACGTCCGGCAGCTCCGGGGCCCAGGGACCTTCGATCAGAACACCCATGTCGGAAAATTCCTCCCGGCACGAGTATACCCCGCGGCCTGCAAATTTCAGGCTGCAATGCGTTTGGCCGTTTTCGGCATCTTGCTGAAACAGAGAGGCTTGTCTGCCGAAAAATTTGGCGCGAAAGGGCGTGAACGGCTTTTTTGTAGCGACTCTATTTTCTGTAACGACTCGGTCGGCTAAAATGTATATATGGCCGTGGCGAATCCCGCAATTACTCCCGGCATCACTCCGGATAAACACGAGCAAGGTCCCACCGATGTTCGCATCCGCTGTCCTTTGTGTAACTGGACACCGGCAAAGCGCGATTTGTGGAGGTGCACCCACTGCAACCATACCTGGCATACCTTTGACACCGGCGGAGTTTGCCCGAAATGCCTCTACCAATGGTTCGACACCAAGTGCCTCGCGTGCAGGCGCTGGTCGCCGCATTCGAATTGGTATTGTTACTGCTAGTGTTAAGATATGGCGGTTGTGGCTCCTGTAATTACTCCGGCCGTCACTCCGGACCAGCACGAAAAGGGTCCCACAGGTGTCCGAATTTGTTGTCCTTTATGTAGCTGGACCCCGGCCAAGCGCGACCTGTGGCGGTGTACCCACTGCAACCATATCTGGCACACCTTTGACACCGGCAGAGTTTGCCCGAAATGCCTCTACCAATGGTTCGACACCAAATGCCTCGCGTGCAAGCGCTGGTCGCCGCATTCGAATTGGTATTGTTACTGCTAGTGTGAAGATATGGCGGTTCAGGCTCCTGTAATTACTCCGGCCGTTACTCCGGACCAGCACGAAAAGGGTCCCACGGGCGTCCGCATTTGCTGTCCTTTATGTAACTGGACTCCGGCCAAGCACGACCTCTGGATGTGCGCCTGCGGTCATGCCTGGCACACCTTTGATACCGGCGGAGTTTGCCCGCAATGCCTGCACCCATGGGCGCGCACGCAGTGCCTGTTGTGCCAAGGCTGGTCGCCGCACTCGAGTTGGTATTGTTACTCCTGAGTGCGGCCTACAATAGAAGCAAATGGACCATTCAGATAGTTTTGGCGCGTCCTCGGCTCTTCGTGCGGGCGGACAAGAATACCGAATCTTCTCTTTGCATGCGCTGGAACGCGTGGCGAATCTCTCGCGGATTCCGTATTCCATCCGCATCCTGCTCGAGAATCTGTTGCGCTTCGAAGACGGGCGCACGGTGAAGCCGGCCGACATCGAATATGTGGCGAAATGGGTGAAAGGCGCTCCGGTGCAGGAGATCAATTTCCGCCCGGCGCGCGTGCTGTTGCAGGATTTCACTGGCGTTCCCTGCGTGGTCGACCTGGCGGCCATGCGCGATGCGTTGCGCGACATGGGCGCGGATCCGAAATTGGCCAACCCGCTGATTCCCGCCGATCTGGTGATCGATCACTCGGTGCAGGTGGATCAATTCGGAACCAAGGGCGCTTTCGGCGCGAATGCGCTGCTAGAATTCCAGCGCAACAAAGAACGCTATGCGTTTTTGCGCTGGGGGCAAACCGCGTTTCAGGATTTCCGCGTGGTCCCGCCGGATACGGGCATCGTGCACCAGGTCAATCTCGAGTACTTAGCTTCTGTCGTGTTCACCGACCGCAAGCAGAGCCCGGTGCTGGCGTATCCGGACACGCTGATGGGGACGGATTCGCACACCACCATGATCAACGGGCTGGGCGTGGTGGGTTGGGGCGTCGGGGGTATCGAAGCAGAAGCCTGCATGCTCGGGCAACCGATCTCGATGCTGCTTCCCGAGGTGGTCGGATTCAAATTGACCGGGCGTCTGGCGGAAGGCTGCACCGCGACCGATCTGGTGCTGACCGTGACGCAAGCGCTGCGCAAGAAGGGCGTGGTTGGCAAGTTTGTCGAGTTTTATGGACCGGGCGTAGCGGCGTTGAGCCTGGCGGATCGAGCCACCATCGCCAACATGGCGCCCGAATATGGCGCGACGATTGGTTTCTTTCCGATCGATGAGAAGACGCTCGATTATTTGCGGCTCACCAATCGCCCCGCGGACCGGATCGCGCTGGTAGAAGCCTACGCCAAGGAGCAGGGCTTGTTCCTCACCGCAACTTCGCCCGATCCGGATTACAGCGACACGCTGAGTTTGGAGCTGGGCAAAGTGGTTCCATCAATGGCGGGTCCCAAGCGCCCGCAGGATCGCATCGATCTGCCGGATGTGAAGAAGAATTTCATGAGCACGCTGGGGGAAGCGCCCCACAGCGCCAGTTATGCTTCCAACGGCCACAGCGAGACGATCCACGATGGGGCGGTGGTGATCGCGGCGATCACCAGTTGCACCAACACGTCGAATCCGTCGGTGATGGTCGCGGCCGGCCTGTTGGCGAAAAAAGCCGTGGAAAAGGGAATGAAAACGCAGCCCTGGGTGAAGACCAGCCTGGCGCCAGGGTCGAAGGTGGTCACGGATTATTTGAACGACGCGGGGCTGACGTCTTTTCTCGATGACTTGGGGTTCAACCTGGTCGGTTACGGATGCACCACGTGCATCGGCAATAGCGGGCCGCTGCCGGAGGAAGTGGCAGAAGCGGTTTCCAAAGAGAAGCTGGTTGTGGCGGCGGTGCTCAGCGGCAATCGAAATTTCGAAGGCCGCATCAATCCGCTGGTGCGAGCGAATTATTTGGCGTCGCCACCGCTGGTGGTTGCATACGCTCTGGCCGGGCGCGTCGATATCGATTTGCAAAACGAAGCCATCGGCGCCGGCGGCGATGGCAAAAAAGTCTATTTGAAGGATATTTGGCCGACTACCGAAGAAGTGGACGCGGTGGTCCGGAAATCGGTACGCGCCGATCAGTTCAAGAAACAATACGCGGAGGTGTTTGATGGCGATGCGACGTGGCATTCCATTAAAGTTCCCGCCGGCGATCTGTATGCCTGGGACGATTCCTCCACTTACATAAAAAAGGCGCCGTATTTCGACAAAATGGTGGATCCGGCGACTTCGGTAGTTGATTTTAGCGGGATGCGTGCCTTGGCCGTGCTGGGCGATTCGGTCACTACCGATCATATTTCGCCGGCCGGCAATATCGCGGTGGACAGCCCGGCGGGCAAGTATCTGATCGGCCGAGGGGTGAAACCCGGCGATTTTAATTCTTACGGAGCCCGGCGCGGCAATCATGAAGTGATGGTGCGCGGGACCTTCGCCAATATCCGGTTGCGTAATTTGATGGCGATGGGGACGGAAGGCGGCTGGACTACGCATGTGGGCAGCGGCGAGAAGCTGTTTATCTACGATGCGTCTTTACGCTATTTGGCGGAAGGGATTCCGCTGCTGGTGATCGCGGGCAAGGAGTATGGCACGGGCTCTTCGCGCGACTGGGCGGCGAAAGGAACTTTGCTGCTGGGCGTGAAGGCCGTTCTGGCCGAGAGCTTCGAGCGGATTCATCGCTCCAACCTGGTCGGCATGGGTGTGCTGCCGCTGCAATTTCTGCCGGGCGAGAGCCGCGATTCGCATGGGCTGACCGGCTTCGAGGAATTTGCGGTGGAGGGTGTGGCGGCGGCCATCGCCACCGGCGGAAAGGCGCGCGTGCGGGCCGGAGAAAAGAGCTTCGAAGCGGTGGTGCGCATCGACACGCCGATGGAAGCCGAGTATTATCGCAACGGCGGAATTCTGCCATATGTGTTGAGGCAGTTGGCGCGCTAACGTCACTCTGCCGACCTCAGGCTAGACGCTGGCGAGCAACACGCGTCTTAAGGACCGGCCTGACCCGGAGTGGAAAGCGGCCGGCTTTGGCGTGACAAAAGGCTTTGAAGGCACTTCGGCGCTTCCATCCGTATCTTCGGAGCTGACCGGAATCATTACGACCAAACCCGGCGACGGCGGCGTGCTGGCGGGCGAAATCAAGCTGGACGATCAGTTCACGCAACAGAGCATGCGCCAATTGTTGCTAAAGCGCTACCCAGTGGTCCATATCGCCAGCCACTTCCGCTTCCAGCCCGGCAACGATACCAAGTCGTTTCTCTTACTCGGTGACGGCGGACATCTGAGTCTCGCTGATTTAAAAACGTCGCCGAATTTATTCGGCGGTGTGCAACTGCTGACGCTGTCGGCCTGCAACACGGGTATGGGTGATGGAGCGGAAGTGGAGGGTTTCGGGACGCTGGCGCAGCGGCAAGGCGCAAAGGCTGTAGTCGCCAGTTTGTGGCCGGTGGCGGACGATAGCACCAGCCTGCTGATGCAGGAGTTCTATCGGATTCGCGAATCTTCGGCTGGGATCACGAAGCTGGAGGCGCTACGGAAAGCCCAGTTGTCGCTGCTGCGCGGAGTTGCGGGTCAGACTAAACAACCGGACGAAACTCTGTATGCGCATCCGTTTTACTGGGCGCCGTTCTTCCTGTTGGCTGTGAGCGTCATGCAAGCGCTGTACACTTAAGGACATTGCCCCGCAAATATGTTCTTGCGGCAGCTTGCCTGGCCGCGCTTATCTTCTGCTATTGCTTCGGCCTCACCCGCACGGGCATGTTGGGTCCGGATGAGCCGAGGTATGCAGCCGTCGGCCGGGCCATGGCGGTTTCGGGCGATTGGGTCACGCCGCGGCTGTGGGGCTCGCCATGGTTCGAGAAACCGGCGCTGCTGTATTGGATGACCGCGCTTGGCTTTCGCTTGGGGCTGAACGCAGATCTGGCCCCGCGGCTTCCGGTGGCTTTGCTGAGTGTTGGCTTCGTTTTGTTTTTTGGCTGGCGGATGCGGCGTGAGTTCGGAGACCGCGCGGCCGTTTACGCCACCCTGATGCTGGCCACGTCGGCCTTGTGGCTCGGCTATAGTCACGTAGCCGTTTTCGATTTGCCGCTGGCGGCGACTTTTGGCGCTTGCATGCTGCTGGTCTTGAGCGAAAGGCGCACCCACTTCGAGATGGCCGCGGCCGGCGCGCTGTTGGGCGCGGCGCTGCTGGCCAAGGGTTTCGTTGGCTGCGTTTTATTCGTGCCTGCCTTGTGGCGGTTGCGCCGCGATTGGAAGCAAATAGCGCTGATCGCCGCCGCCGCCTTCGTCATCGCTACGCCCTGGTACGCCCTGGTAACTGCTCGCAATGGGTCGGCCTTCATCGACGACTTCTTCTGGAAGCAGCAGTTTTCGCGGTTTACTACTCCCGAGCTGATGCACGTCCGCCCGGTCTGGTTCTTCGTGCCCGTGATACTGGGCGGCTTTTTCCCGTGGACCCCGCTTGCCGTGGTCCTGTTGGAAGAGCGCTCCATTTTTCGAAACCAAAGGGTGCGGTTTCTGCTGGCGTGGCTGCTGTGGGGCTTGACGTTCTTCTCGTTATCTCTAAACAAATTGCCAGGTTATGTTCTGCCGCTTTGTCCCGCTTTGGCCGCGCTGATGGGCATCGGTCTGGCTGCGAAACGAAATCCTAGCAAGTGGCTATTCGCTCTCTGCGGAGCATGGGTGTGGTTGTTTCCCATCGCGGGAGGGAAGCTTCCAGCGATCCTGCTGCACGGACTGTCGCAGGTCAACCTGGATATTTCTCCTGGGTGGATCTTGCCTGCTCTGGCGTCGGCGACTCTCGCTGGCTGGCTGGAAGCGCATGGCCGGCGAGGCATGGCAGCGGGCCTGATTGCCAGCCTGATTGCGGTGTTCTCGGTTGGCGTCGCTTTCGAAACCTACCCGGTTCTCGATCGAACGGTTTCGGCACGAGAGTTTTGGAGAACCCACCCGTTAGCTCAGTGCAGTGAAGAGATCAATCGCGGTTGGCGCTATAGCCTCGACTACTATGCCAACCGGGATCTGCCGACGTGCAAATAAAACTGGGGACGGTGCCGTCCGTCCCTGGTTCTGGAGCGCAATCACCCTGGTGTTAGTAGGGATTGCACTGCGCTCTGTGCGCTTACAACAATAACCTAATCAATAGCTTGCGAATATAGCGGCATCCATCTTATTGCAAGATGCATCGTAACTAGCGTATTATCTATGAAGAAGTAGAGATTCCTCTATGCCTGTTACTCAAGAAGTTCCCACCTTGTCTCCGGCTGAGTTGGAGGCCCAATACGATCAGACCGTCCGGGAGGACATTGAAGCCTTCCGCGCGGCATCCCAGCAATGGGTAGCGGGTGAGATCAACGACGATCAGTTTCGCGCCCAACGTCTGAGGCGAGGCGTGTATACGCAGCGGCAACCCGGCGTGCATATGATTCGGACCAAGGTGCCGAGCGGATCGGTGACCGCCGATCAGATGGATCAACTCGCCATGGCCGCCGATCTCTATGCGTCCGGCAAGGCGCATCTCACCACTCGCCAAAACGTGCAATATCATTTTGTGAAATTGCCGGATGTCCCAGGGCTGCTGCATTTGCTGGCCGACGTCCGGCTAACGACGCGCGAAGCCTGCTACAACACCGTTCGCAATATCACGGCCTGTCCGCTCAGCGGATTGCTGGAAGACGAGCCGTTTGACGTTCATCCCTACGCGCGGCAGGCGGCTTTCGCGTTTCTGCACCGCGAACTGACTGACGCCATGCCCCGCAAGTTCAAGATCGCGTTTTCCGGTTGCAAGGAAGATTGCATGGTGGGCGGCATTCACGACCTGGGCTTTCGCGCCATGATCCGAGACGGCCAGCGCGGTTTTCGCGTGGTGGCGGGCGGCGGCCTCGGGCCCTTGCCGAATGAAGCGCAGGTGCTGGACGACTTTCTGCCAGCCGAGCGTCTGGTGAACCGCTGCGAAGCGGTGCTCCGGGTTTTCAATCAATATGGCAATCGGGGCAACAAGAACAAAGCGCGCCTGAAGTTCGTGGTTCGCGAGCGAGGCTTCGCCTGGTTCAAGGAACAGGTGGACAAGGAATACGCGGACATCCTGGCCAACGGCGGGATCCCGACGCCGGATTCGGTGCCGGAAGGTTTTGGTGGTTTTCAGTCGGCGCCACCACCGCTCGGAACAGGCGAACTGCTTCCTGTTTTGGCAACCAACGGACATCCCAATCCCGATTATGAAGCTTGGGTCGCAACCAATGTCCGGAAGCAAAAACAGGACGGATATTTCGTCGCCACGGTGAAAGTTGCGCAAGGAAATCTGGTGGCGAGCCAGATGCGAGGCCTGGCCGATATCGCACGCAAGGGTGGCGACAGCGTTTTGCGCATCGGCATCGATCAGAACTTGATGCTGGCCTGGATTCCTCAACGCAATCTCAAGCGGGTATATGAAGCGCTGCGGCTGATTGGCCTGGCGGAAGCCGGCGCCCACGAGATTGACGATGTGGTCTCCTGCCCTGGCGCATATAGCTGCAATCTGGCCCTGACCAAATCGATGAATCTAGGCGCGGCGCTGGCCGAGTCCGTGAAAAAGCATTCCGATCCGCTGGTGCGCAAGTTGAAGATCAACATCAGCGGCTGCCCAAACGCCTGCGGGCAGCATTGGATTGGCGATCTGGGTTTCTACGGGAACGCCCGCAAGATTAACGGGCAAGAGGTTCCATATTATTTAATGCTGCTGGGAGGCGGTTCCGACGGGACGGGCGTCATCCGCTTTGGCTTCGCTATTCAGAGCATCGCGGCCAGATTGGCCCCGGTGGCGGTGGACCGCGTTCTGGAACACTATGTGCAGAATCGGGCCGAGGGCGAAAGCTTCCGGGAATATGTGCAACGTTTCAAGATTGAAACCTTCCGGTCGATGACCAACGATTTGGCCAAGCCGGCGGAGATGTTTCCGGAAATGTACCAGGACTGGGGCGACAATACTGGTTATTCGCTACAGCTTGGGCGCGGGGAGTGCGCTTCGTAGGGCGGATCACTCGGCTTCGATTCGCCAGAACTCGACCGCGAGTTGGGCTGGGGTCTCCCGACCAAGGGGTCGGCCCCACAACTGGCGTCACTTCTCCAGACCCATTCTTCGCGGAGACTGCTCTTCGGTGCCGAGCACGAACGGGCCGCCAATGGTCAGTGACCAGCTTTCCTTTGGGCGCGGGGAGTGCGCTTCGTAGATCGGACGACTCGGCTGCGATTCGCAAGAACTCGGCTGCGAGTTGGGCGACCTGGGGGTCTCCCGACCAAGGGGTCAGCCCCACAACTGGCGTCACTTCTCCAGACCCATTCTTCGCGAAGGTCGCGCAGCCAAGGGTCAAGCTGATCAACCGGTCGCGACGCACGTGCGATGGGGGACTAGATCCCCAATTGCGTGATGGCGCGGCACTATGTCTCGTCGGTTCTCGCATAACTCGCCCACAGTGGACGGCTATAGCGCCCGTGCGGTGGGCGAGGGCGGCTGCGACTGGTTAAATTCAAAACGGTCCGGCGAGAAAGTCACGACGCGAACTTGGCCGCGGTCGCCTACCGCGCCAATGCTCTTGCCGTTGAACTCGACACTGAGGCCGCCGGCATTGCCGGTGGTGAGTCTGGCTGTGGTAGCGTCGATAGAGCGGGTTTCGCTTGGTTGCAGTATTCCGCTGAAGACGGGCTTGCCGTCGGCGACGACAGAAACCCAGGTCGGCTCGGTGGCGGTGAGGCGCAGAACCAGGTGACCGGCGCCCGGCTCGGCCGGCGGAGAAACCTTTACGTCCGTGGGCGCGCTTTTCGCGGACGCAACTGCCGGACCAGGAACCGGCGGCGGCGGAAGCGCTTCCGCGTGTTTCTCGACAACCTTGCTGACTACCGAACCTGCAGCGGCGCGAACCAGCGTCCAATTGCTGGATACGGCATAAACTCCCGTGCAACCAATCACGACCACCGCCAACCGTGCGAGCAACGAACCGAGCGAGCGTGACCGAGCTACACCGCCGTTTACGTAGGACGGGCTACGGGGTGCTACCGGCAAACCATCCTGACCAGGTAGGGGAGGTTGCGGGCATGACCCTAGGACCTCGTCCAATTTTTGGTTGATTTCCTTAGGGTCGAGGTTCAACGCACGCGCGTACTGTTGAACGAAGCTACGGTAGAAAAACACTCCGGGCAGCTTAGACAGCTCGTTCTCCTCAATTGAATTGAGGTGCTTCGGTTGAATTTTCAAGCGGGTAGCAAGTTCGCCGATGTCCAGCCCTTGCCCGAGCCGCGCCTCACGGAGGATCTCGCCTACAGATCTCATGAATTACTCTTGATCCTATCACGTATAATACTACAGACGTTGGAGAAACAAGACTGCCGTGTTGCTGTCTCCGTGGTGGTCGTCAATTGGAACCGGCGCGATCTTCTTCGCTCCTGCCTCCAGTCGCTGGCCAATCAGAGGACGGAACAGCCCTTTGAAGTGATCGTGGTGGACAACGGGTCGGACGATGGCTCGCCGGAAATGGTGGAGCGCGAGTTTTCCACAGGGGCTGAGATTGGCTTCCGGCTGAAGCTGATCCGCAATCGCCGCAATCTGGGATTCTGCGCAGCCAATAATCGGGGATTTGCGGCGTCACAGAGCGAGTTCGTGGCACTGTTGAATAACGACGCGGAAGCGGAACCGGGCTGGCTGGACGCTCTGTTGCGCGTGTTTGAAGCGGCTCCCGACATTGGGATGGCGGCCTCGAAGATTCTGGTCTACGAAGAACCGGGCCGGATCGACAAAGTCGGTCATTTGATTTATCCCGACGGTCAGAACCGCGGGCGGGGAACGGGAGAGCTGGACCTGGGCCAGTATGATCGACTGGAAGAGGTCCTATGGCCGGATGGCTGCGCGGCGATGTACCGGCGTGCCATGTTGGAAGTGATCGGAGGCTTTGACGAAGATTTTTTTGCATACGCGGACGACGCGGAACTCGGGTTGCGAGGGCGCATTGCCGGTTGGCGTTGCCTTTACTCTCCGCGTGCCGTCGTGCGTCATCATCGCGGCGCGACATTGGGTAAATTTTCGGTACGGCGTCTCGCGCTTATCGAACGCAATCGGATTCTGCTGGCGGCAAAACTATTCCCATGGAGCCTGCTGTGGCAAAACGGCGCGTACTACAGCCTGAGGCTAGCAGCCGGGGCGTGGGCCGGGCTGAGAGGAAAAGGCGAAGCGGGCCGGCTCCCTGGTCTGCGCGGGAAGATGGGCGGAATATGGGCGCTATTGCTGGGGGATCTGCAAGCACTGTGGCTGCTGCCCCGGATGCTGCGGAAGCGCCGGCAGATCGATGCGTACCGCAAGCTGAGCCCGTCGCAAGTGAAGAAGCTGCTGCTGGCGAACCGCATTCCTTTGCGCCATCTGTCGGAACAATCGGCATAAGGCAGGAGTGCCCGGGTTGCGGGGAATCCGCCGTCCTGACGCTGTTCCACGGAACAGACCGTCTTTACCGCACAACTGACAAAAGTTTTCTGATCGTGGAATGCAAGAACTGCCGCCTGATCCGGCTGGATCCGCGGCCGGCGCCCGAGGATCTCAAGGCATACTATCCTCGAAATTACTGGTTCTCTCCGGATGCCGGCGCGGCCTCTCGACTGGAGGAAGCGTATCGGCGTCTGGTGTTGCGCGATCATGTAAATTTCGCGGTCCACGCGCTGATCGATTGCGGTGAGAAAGGGCCCGTGGTCGATATCGGCTGCGGAGGCGGCCTCTTTCTGAACATTCTGCGCGAGCGCGGCTATCGGGGAGTGGGTCTGGACAATTCCATCGATGCGGCCCGCGTGGCGTGGAGCCAAAACCGCGTGCCAGTGATTTGCGGCGATCTTGCCGCCTCGCCGTTGGACCGGGGAGAGTTCTCGCTCGTCACGATGTTCCATGTGCTGGAGCACGTCTACGATCCGGTGGCCTATCTGCGCACGGCGCGCGATCTGCTCTCCGCCAACGGCCGGTTAGTGTTGCAGGTTCCCAACGCTTCTTCCTGGCAGTTTCTCATTTTCGGAGAACATTGGAACGGGGTGGACGTGCCGCGCCATCTGGTGAATTTCCGGCAACGCGATCTGGAAAATCTTTTGGACTACTGCGGTTTCGAGGTGGTGCGGCGCAAGCATTTCTCGCTGCGCGACAACCCCGCGGGATTTGCCACCAGCCTGGCGCCGTCGCTCGATCCCATGGCGCGGCGGGTGCGTTCTATACGCGAGACACCAGCCGCGCGGCTGCTCAAGGACGGTCTGTATCTCGGCTTGACGATTGCGGCCTTGCCCTTCACCGTGTTTGAAGCGGCCTGCGGCGCGGGATCGAGCATCATGCTGGAGGCGCGAAAGAAGCCTTGATCCGCGGCGCCGGATTGGGAACATGATCTACCGGTCGGTTCAAGCGCGCCTGCCCGCCTGGCTGCGCAGGCACATATTGCATTTTGAGGAGACCATCCGGGTCGAGGTCGAGCAGTTTGCAGCCGGTTTGCCGGCGGGGGCGCGGGTTCTCGATGCCGGCGCAGGCGAGTGCCAATACGCGCATTGCTTTGAGCGCCAGCGTTACTTAGCAGTCGATCTGGCGGTCGGCGATGTGCGTTGGAACTACACGCAATTGGATGCCATTGCCGATCTCACGGCTCTGCCTTTCCTCGCTGGCACGTTCGATGCGGCGGTAAACATCGTCACGCTTGAGCACGTGCGGGAGCCGGCGCGGGCTCTTGAGGAAATTGCGCGCGTGCTTGAACCCGGCGGCAAGCTTCTGCTGGTGGTCCCGCATGAGTGGGAGGTGCATCAAGCGCCGCACGACTACTTTCGCTACACGCGTTGCGGAATTACTTATCTGCTCGAGCAGGCGGGTATGGAAGCGGTCAGTCTGCAACCGGTGGGTGGCTACTTCCGTCTGATGTCGCGGCGTCTGCTGAATGGTTTGCAGTTTTTTCGAGGCCTGTGGTTTTATGTTGCGGCGCTCTTTTTGGTTCCACCGGCAGTGCTGCTGCCGTGCTTCGATGCGCTCGACCGCGAGCGAAACTTTACACTGGGATATATATGCATTGCAAAAAAGCGCTGATCGCGTTACTCGCCGTCTCGGCCTGGGGAACGACGTTCAGCGGAACACAAGCCTTGGAATTCACGCAGAAAGCAGTCGCCTTCGGGCAGCGCCCGGCCGGCTCATCGGCCAACAGCCGCCTGCAGGCTTATATTGAAACGCAGTTGAAGCCGCTGCATTGCCAGGTGAGCTATGACGCCTTCACCGCGACCACGCCGGTAGGACCGGTCTCCATGCGCAACATCATCGCACGCTTTCCGGGAAGCAGCGGGCGAGCCGTCGTCCTCACCGGGCATTTTGACTCCAAGCCGATACCAGGCATGAATTTTCTCGGCGCCAACGACGCCGGATCGTCCACCGGTTTTCTGCTGGAGATGGCGCGAGTACTGAGTTCCACTACCCATCTGAATGACATCATGCTGGTGTTTTTCGACGGCGAGGAAGCCTTCGGTGAATGGTCCGACACCAATGGCGTTTACGGCAGCCGTCACTTGGCGAAGAAGTGGTATGAGGACGGCACACTGGCGCGCATCAAGGCCTTGATCAATGTCGATATGATCGGCGACAAAGATCTGGATATTCTCGCCGATCAGAACTCCTCGCCGTCCTTGCGCAAGCTGGTTTGGCAGACCGCGGAAGATATGGGTTACGGAAAATATTTTCTGCGCGATGGGTATCCTATCGAAGACGACCATATGCCGTTTATCCGGCTGGGCGTGAATGCGGTTGATCTGATTGATTTCGACTACGGCGCAAACAATGCTTATTGGCATACCGGCAAGGACACGGTCGATAAACTCAGCGCGCATAGCCTGGAGGTCGTGGGTAATGTGCTGGTGGCGGTTTTGCGGAAGTTGGAGTCGTAATGCCAATTCTTCTGTTGCATTGGGCGAACGGGGCGTTCGCCCCTAATTGTGGGGCGGTCCCCCTGGAACGCGGCCGGCGCTCTCGCCGGCCTCTCTTTCCGTTGTATTGCGCAGAGCCGGACCAGGGGGTCCGGCGCGAACGAGGGCGTTCGCCCCACAAGTGCCGTAATTGTGGGGCGGTCCCCCTGGAACGCGGCCGACGCCCTCGCCGGCCTCTCTTTCCGTTGTATTGCGCAGAGCCGGACCAGGGGGTCCGGCGTGAACGAGGGCGTTCGCCCCACAAGTGCCGTAATTGTGGGGCGGTCCCCCTGGAACGCGGCCGACGCCTTCGCCGGCCTCTTATTTCGCTGTATTGCGCAGAGCCGGACCAGGGGGTCCGGCGCGAACGAGGGCTTTCGCCCCACAAATACCGTAACTGTGGGGCGGTCCCCCTGGACCGCGCCGGCGCCCTCGCCGGCCTCTCTTTCCGTTGCATTGCGCACAGCCGGACCAGGGGGGCCGGCGCGAACGAGGGCGTTCGCCCCACCAAGACCGGGACATGAAAACGTGCAATTGATTTATCTGGTGGCCGCCGGCGGCACAATCGAAAAAGTGTATTCGGAGCAGACCGGAACCGTCCGCAACGCCGACAGCAAAATCGAGCGTTACTTCCGCCTATTGCGTCTGCCCGATGCGGAGATTCGGACTACGCATGTCATGAACAAAGACAGCTTAGAGATGACGGACGCCGACCGGCGGCAGGTTTTGGATGTCGTCCGGCAATTGCTCGCCGACCGGCAGGCGCCGGTGGTCATCACCCACGGCACCGATACCATGGTCGAAACCGGCCTGCTGCTGAAGCGGGAACTGGCGGATTTGCAGTTCCCCATCGTGATGACCGGCGCCATGACGCCGCTCGGGTTTGAAGGTAGCGACGGTTTGCAGAACCTGACCGAGAGCCTGCTGGCGGTGCGCATTCTTCCGCCGGGCGTTTGGCTAGTAATCCACAACCAGGTCTTCGCCATCGACCGGGTTCGCAAAGATCGCGAAAAGGCTCAGTTCCTGATGCGATAAGAGAATTTGCTACAATCCGTGCACGCGAACTGGCGCCGTTGAAATGTCTGGCTCATGGTTCAGAAGGTTGAGCGCAATCGCGCGGGCTTCGCGCGTAACACTTTGATCGCGAGATCCCGATTCAAGCGGGAATCACGGGCGCGGTAGACCTCGCCCATGCCACCCGCGCCTATGGGCACGAGGATTTCGTAGGGGCCGAGATGGTAGACGGGTGAAAGGGTCACGGGAGGCTTCCACGATTCTATCCGAAGCAAGCCCTAGGAGTTTCGCCAGTCGTCGAGTCTGATTCCCGCTTGGCGCAGAATCTCTTTCAAAAGCGACCCGTCAATGGCCTCCCCTCCATGTGGGTTGGGGATGCGAACTCTGAGCGAGCCCTTTTGCATGAACTGATGTCGCCCACCTGAACTCGGACCGGTGAATCCCAGGCTTCGGAACCGTCTTATGAGTTCGCGCCGGGAGACCGGCTCCATTCTCAGGCTGCCTTCACGGGCAGACTAATTCGCCCCATGCGGGGGACGGGGTCACGGTCGCGGATTCTCAGGACCAGCCACTCTTCCAAGACTTCCTGGAGCACCTCCTGGCATAGTTCCTGAGTACCTTCGTTTGCCCACACGCCGCGAAGGCCCGGGATCTGTCCGAAACATGTGCCATCCGCGAGAGTCTTGTAGCGAGCCCGCCTCATGGCCTCGCGAATGTAGCGGCTGAGCATTTAAAACAATTATAGATTGGGCTATGGCCTACTGTCGCCCTGCCCTTACATTCTTCATGCCGCCGTCGCAGGTCCTCGAACCGACCAGCAGGCGCCGGTGGTCATCACCCACGGCACCGATACCATGGTCGAAACCGGCTTGCTGCTGAAGCGGGAACTGGCGGATTTGAAGTTCCCCATTGTGATGACCGGCGCCATGACGCCGCTCGGGTTTGAAGGTAGCGACGGTTTGCAGAACCTGACCGAGAGCCTGCTGGCGGTGCGCATTCTGCCGCCGGGCGTTTGGCTGGTGATCCACAACCAGGTCTTCCCCATCGACCGCGTCCGCAAAGATCGCGAAAAGGCTCAGTTCCTGATGCAATAGGGCAATCGAAAGAAGGCCGCTAGTCTCGCAGCGGATCCCAGACCAGCGCGAGATCCAGCACGAAGCCATCGACTGTTCCTTCTCCCGCTACGGAGGCCGTGCTAGTGCGCGTCTCGACCTCGACGCCGGGCCGGTAGATCTCAACGGTGAGAACGTCCGGATCAATCAGCCACCCGAGCTGGGCGCCGTTTGCGAGCCACTCAGCCATTTTCTCCCGGAGCATTCGAACTCTGTCCGATTGCGATCGGAGTTCAACCACGAAATTGGGGCATACAGGCCAGTAGCGACTGAACGTGGCAGGATCGAGCTTTTGGATGCACTGTTTGAAAATCCAGGCAGCATCGGCCGACCGCCGGGCTCCATTCGGCAACAGCCAGCCAGTGGACGAGTCGAAGGCAACGCCTCGTTTGTCCTGCCGGGCCCAGTTGCTCAGTTGACGGCTGATCTCGTTGTTCCGGGCTCCGGTTAAGGTGTAGGTCGGTGGCATGATGAGCAGTTCACCGTTCACGGAGAGTTCGAAAGCAAGGTCCGGATGCTCGGCGCACATTTGGGCGAAGGCTTCGTCGGTCATGGCGCCGACGGTGAGGATCGCCGGCAGGTAGGCCTCGTCAACCAGGAACGCCATGCGTCCCAGTATAAGCCGTGCGAAGGGCGATCGCGAACCCGCTACGCATCGAGCAGACCAAGTCCGCGCGCATCACTGCGGCGACAACGGTCTGCGCGGTGCCCAAGAACGACGCGGTGATCCACGCCGGTTTTCAGGCTCATCGTTCGATGAAAATATGCTAGTTACCGCGGAAATACGCGTTGCTTCCGGGACGAAAAAGAAAATACGCAAAAGCCGCGAACACCAAAACGTGCACCCCCAATTCAAACCACGAGTGGAAGAAGCTCAAGATCACGTGGAATGCGATCCACGAAATGGCCAGCCAGCGCGCCCAGTTGCTGGCGCGCAGCATGTATACCCCACAAACAACCGCCGTCAGCCGTACGAGAGCAATCCCAAGTGCGTCGTATTGAAACGGACTTGGTCCCCGGAAATCGGCCAGATGAAAAGCGATGCCGAGTGCGCCCGTTGCGATCAGGACGATACTGAGAATGGTCACCGAGAATGGACGTTTGCGCACGAATCACCCGCTCGAACAGCCGCAAGTCATTATCTCAATCTTTGATTGACTTCGATGCCCCGAAATCGCTACATTAGCCACCAGCGCGAGGCACTGCCAGCGTGAAGGCGCATGGCCAAGAAAACCGCTAGTTCTGCCGGACCCATCCAAAAACAATTTAGTGACGCGCTAGAGGAATTGGTCGCGGAGATAAAGCGCGACAAGTCTATCCTGGCAGCGGTTCTCTGCGGAAGCCTCTCGCATGATGCCGTCTGGGCCAAGTCCGACATTGATCTCTTGCTTGTGACAATAGATGACAAGAAAAACCAAGCCTCCGGCGTGGCTCTGTATGCCAACGGCGTAAACGTCCACGCGCTGTTGATGCCGCGCACCCAGTTCCGGCAGATCGCCGAAGGCTCCTTGCGTAACTCCTTCATGCACTCGTTCCTGACCAAAGGCCGAGTCCTCTATGCACACGACGATACGATTTCCGCCATGTGCGCGCGTCTCCAGGAAATCGGCGAGCGGGATACCCAGATCCAACTGCTGCGCGCCGGAATTCAAGCGCTAGGGCCGGTGGACAAGGCGCACAAGTGGATGATCACGCGCGCTGACCTTGACTACAGCGCCCTCTGGATCCTCTACGCCGCTACTCCACTGGCCAGAATCGAGATCCTCAACGCGCGCCGTCTCACGGACCGCGAGGTGATTCCGCAAGCCCTGCAACTCAATCCCGCGTTCTTCAAAATCGTCTACGCCGATCTGCTCAACACCCCAAAAACCGTCAAGAACGTGCAAGCGGCGCTGGATGCCATCGACGATTATCTTGCGAAACGCGCTCCAGCGCTGTTCGGGCTCATCCTCGATCATCTGCGCGAAGCCGGAGACACCCGCTCCGCCAGCGACCTGGAGGCTCATTTCTCGCGTAATTTTGAAGTGGAGGGCGTGACGGTAGCCTGTGAGTATCTGTCCGACCGCGGTCTCATCTGCAAAGTTTCGACGCCGCTGCAACTCACCAAGCGCAGCAACATTTCCGTCCAGGAGTTGGCCTTCACTTACATGCAGAACGTAGAAGATGTCTACTAAAGGGCCTGTCATGAAACAAGCAATTCAACCGCTCCCTGACGGTCGCGGCTCAGAAGGCGTGGCAGAGCCGTGACCGTCAGGGAGCGGTCATGGGCCTGTGGCCCTCCCAAAAGGATGAAGACGCCGTCGGCCGGTTTCGCAGGATCAATGATTTGGACCGCGTCTTCAACGGAGCGGTCCGGAAGGAGTGGCAAGGTTGTTTCATGACAGGCGCTAAAGGCAATTCCGCCGCGCGCACCACCATTGCCGTACAAGGCGCGCGCGTGCATAACTTAAAGAATATTTCGCTGGAGATCCCGCGCGACAAGCTGGTGGTGGTGACCGGCCTTTCCGGTTCCGGCAAATCGAGCCTCGCCTTCGACACCATCTACGCCGAAGGCCAGCGCCGCTACATGGAGTCCCTTTCGAGCTACGCCAAGCGATTCGTCGCGCAGGTAGCCAAGCCCGACGTGGATTTCGTCTACGGCCTCTCGCCGGTAATCTCAATCGAGCAGAAAACCACCACCAACAATCCGCGCTCGACCGTCGGGACCATGACCGACATCGCGGGTTACCTGAACCTGCTCTACGCGACGATTGGCGAGGCCCACTGTCCGCGCACCGGCGAGATCACGCCAACCCGCACCTCCAGCCAGATTCTCGAAGCGATCCTGTCCCTGCCCGCAGGAACCGAGATCGAGATGCGCGCCCCGGTCTTCAAACAATATGGCGAAGAGCTGGACTTCGTTCTCACTGAAGTTCGCAAAAAAGGCTGCCGGACGCTGATCATCGACGGCAAACCAGTCGACATCTCCGCGGAGGTGGAACTCGACGAATCGAAGATTCGAGATATGGACGCGATTGTCGACCGCTTTGTCGTCAGCCGCAAGCATGAGAAGGCCATTAAAGCCGGCATCGCCGCCACGCTGTTGGTCGGCGACGGTCTCATGCAAGTCCACGTGACGAAAATCTCAAACAAAAAACAGGCCGACCAATTCTACACTGGTTTGTCCAGCAAAACGCACCATTTTGTCTATGGCGACATCCAGCCCGAGTTCTTCGTGTTCAACAATCCAGAGAGCGCTTGCCGCACCTGCGGCGGTCTCGGCGTGCATAAACTTACACATCCCGAACTCCTGATTCCCGATCCGCGCCGTAGCATCGTCGGTGGCTGTTTTGTCAAGGAGGCCTTCAAGTACAACCCCGACACCTGGGATGGCCGCGTGATGTTCAGCCTCTCTAAGGTCCTGAAGTTCTCGCTCGACACTTCCTGGGAGAAACTGCCGGAAACCGTGCGCAACGCGATTCTCTATGGCATCGAGCAGAAGTTGCGCATCCTTGCCCCTCCCGATACCAAAGTGGAACGCGAAAAGTGGACCGGAAAGGACGTCGGGTTCAGCGGCATCGCTCGCCGCATTGAGCGCTTTTACCGCCGCTATCGCCAGCGTGGCGAAGCCAGTTCCGGAATGGAAGCCTGGCTCGACAAAGTGATGGTAGAGAAGACCTGCCCCGATTGCCAGGGAACTCGCGTCCGGGCCACACGTCTGCTGTTCACCGTCAATGGCAAGACCATCCACGACGTCGGCCAGCTCAATTTCGACCGGCTGCACCAGTTTCTCGGCCAAGTCAAACCATCCGGACGCGGCGCGGACGCTGGCCGGCAAATCCTCGGCGAAGTCCGAGGCCGGCTGGAACTGCTGCTCGGCATCGGGCTCGACTATCTGAATTTCAACCGCCGCTCCGCCACGCTTTCGGGCGGCGAATCGCAGCGCATCCGCTTATCCACGCAAATCGGCTCGGGACTCATGGGCATGCTCTACGTCCTCGATGAGCCTAGTATCGGCCTGCATCCCAAGGACAATGTCAAAATGATCGCGACGCTGGAGCGGCTGCGCGATATCGGCAACACCGTCATCGTCGTCGAGCACGATGAGGATACCATTCGCGCCGCCGACCACATTGTTGAGATGGGGCCGGGGCCAGGCGTGCATGGCGGATACGTCGTCGCGCAAGGTGTCCTCAAGGACGTCTTGGTCTGCAAGGCCTCGCCCACCGGCCAGTTTCTTTCGGGCAAGCGGGCCATTGAAACCCCGGCGCGCAGGCGCGAGGGCAACGGCAAGACGCTGCGCGTGCGCGGCGCGCGCGAGAACAACCTGAAAAACGTGGACGTCGAGTTTCCCTTGGGCGCAATGGTCGCCATCACGGGCGCCTCCGGCTCGGGCAAGAGCACACTGATCAACGCCATCCTCTATAAAGCTCTTTGGAAGCGTCTCGAAGACACTCGCACCCTCCCCGGCGAGCACGATGGCGTCGACGGCCTGGAGCATGTCCACAAAGTGGTCAACATCGATCAGGCGGCCATCGGGCGCAACAGCCGTTCCAACCCGGCCACCTACATCGGCTTCTACGACACCATTCGCGACCTGTTCGCGCAGACTCCTCTAGCCATCGAGCGCGAGTATAAAGTCGGCCGCTTCAGCTTCAACGTCAAAGGTGGCCGCTGTGAGGAGTGTCAAGGCGAAGGCGTGATCACCACCCAGCTCTACTTCATGCCCGACGTCGAGGTCCTCTGCGGAGCCTGCAAAGGCGCACGCTTCAACTCGGAAACATTGGAAGTCACGCTGCGCGGCAAAACCATCGACGACGTACTCAATATGTCCGTCGAAGAAGGCGCGACGTTCTTCAAAAGCGAGCCCGCGGTCGGCAAGAAGATCGAAGTACTGAATGAACTCGGGCTGGGCTACCTGACCCTGGGCCAATCCGCCACCACGCTCTCCGGCGGCGAAGCCCAGCGCATCAAAATCGCCACCGAACTTAGCAAACTCCAGCGCGCCAAGCACACCGTCTACATCCTCGACGAACCAACCACCGGCCTGCACCTGGCCGACATCGAGCGCCTGCTGGAATCCCTGAACAAACTAGTGGACGCCGGCCATACCGTGATCCTGATCGAGCATCACCTGGACGTAATCAAAACCGCCGACCACGTCATCGACCTCGGCCCCGAAGGCGGCCACGCCGGCGGCGAAGTAGTGGTGACCGGAACCCCAGAGCAAGTCGCGGCGTGCAAAGCCTCGCACACAGGGCGGTTCTTGAAGGCGCACTTGCAGGGGTGAAAAACTGCGGCCTCGGAAGCAGGCGCTAAGCTTTTAGCCATTCGTCGAGTCTGATTCCCGCCTGCCGCAGAATCTCTTTCAGGAGCGACCCGTCAATGGCCCCGGCTCCATGCGGGTTGGGGATGCGAACTTTGAGCGAGCCCTTTTGCATGAACTGGTGTCGCCCCTGCGCAAGGAAGAAAAGTTCCTCGCCGCCGTGGCTGCTGTCCGCCGGTGATCGAGATCTGCCATTTTCCTCGGTGAACGAATTCTTTAGCCCGAAGCCGTCTGGCGCCGGGGAGTACAATGATCTTGTGCGAGTCAAGACATCTATCACACTGCCCAAGGCGCTGCTCAACCGGCTGGACCGCTTGGACAAAAATCGATCGGCACTTTTGGAACGGGCCGCGGTTGCGTATCTTGCACGCCTGGACAGAGAAGCGCGCGATCGCCGGGATTTGGAAATCCTCGAGCAGAACGCCGAGCGGCTGAGCCGCGACGCCTTGGACACGCTGGAGTATCAGCAAATTCCATGAAACGGGGCGAGCTTTACCTCGTACGAAAGCCGGGTTCGCGGGATCCGAAAAAGCAGCGCGTGTTTGTCATCGTGAGCCGACAGGTGCTGATCGACTCACGATTCTCTACGTTGATCTGCGCTCCGGTGTACTCACGGCATGATGGCCTGAGCACGCAGGTTCGGGTAGGCGAAGCGGAAGGACTGAAAGGCGATTCGAGCATTCACTGCGACGAAGTGGTGAGCCTGCCCAAAGCTGTCCTGACTCGTTATGTTGGGTCGCTCAAAGCTGCTTCGTTGCGTGAGGTGAATGCGGCGCTCATGGTGTCGCTGGGTCTGGATGACGCGTGAAGCGCCACGAACCCGGGCCCTCTCGTCTCAGAGTGCGCAGACTGATGGCCGCCTGCGTCCACATGTGGCCGGCGTTCAGGGGCAGCATCGGCATCCCGTAGCGCATTGGCTCTAAAATTCCGCGCGTAGCGCCTCAAGCGGATCGACCGCCGATGCGCGTCGGGCGGGAACATAGCTGGCCAAGATGGCGGCCAAGACCAAGCCGAGCGCAACCGTGCCATAAGTAAGAGGGTCAACCGGGCTCACCTCAAACAAGAGCTTGGACAACAAACGCATTAGGACAACCGCCGCCGATAGTCCGCACGCGACGCCAATGGCCGCCAGCACGAGGCCGTGACGCACAAACATTTGCGTCAGTTCGTGTTGATTGGCGCCGATCGCCATGCGGATGCCGATCTCGCGGGTCCGCTGCGAGACAGAGTAGGAGATCACTCCATAAATACCGATGACGCCCAGCAGCAATGCCATCGCGCCCGCGATCACCAGCATCACCAGGGTCAGCGACGTTCTCGCCAGGGACTTATCGTAGAGCAATTTCATCGTGCGGACGTCGGCGACCGGCACATTGGGATCGATCGACCAGACGGCTTGCCGGATTTCCTGGAGAAACGCTTGCGAGCCGGCCCGGGGGCTGCGGACGACAAACTCCAGGCTACGGCGGATGCTGTTTGCGTCGCCTTCAAAGCCCTTCATCAGCGTGGGCCAGTAGACAATGGTTGGCGCTTTTTGATTTACACCATCTTCGCGCTCGTCGGCAACTACGCCAACCACTTCCCGCCATGTGCCGGCAGGGCTCTCGCGGATTTGCTTACCGAGAGCGGCGCTTGGACTACCCCACAGTTCCCGGGCCATGTTCTCCGAGACAATGGCGACGGGCCTTTCGTCATAGGCGTCGGTCCAGGCGAAGTCGCGGCCCGTAAGCAGGGGCGTGCCCATCGTGCGGAACAGACCGGGTGAGACAAACTTAAATCGCCGTAGCGGCGGGATCTGGCCCTCCGGGTAAATACGGTCCTTGGTGAAGATTGGATCCGTCCAGCCTTGGCCGTCCATGGGGAGTTCGTTGATGAGCGCCACCGAGGATACACCCGCGGTACCGCCGACTTTTTCCAGCATGTTCTGCTGCATGCGTAGCACAGTTTGGGCGTCTTTGACCTGCGTATCCGGAATCGAGACCCGGAAGGTCTGCAATTGCCCGGGCTCGGTGAATCCGGGTTGCACATTTTTCATGGCTTGAAAAGTGCGGATCATCAGGCCGGAACTGATGAGCAGCACCAACGCCAACGCCACTTGCACCACCACCAGCGTGCTTCTCGCGCGATGCCGCTCGCGGCTCTGGCTGGCGGATCGTCCTCCGCTCCTCAAGGCCGTTGCCAGATTGGGTCCCACGTATTTAATTACGGGAATCAATCCGAACAACAGACCCGCCAGCAGCGAAATCGCGAACGTGAACAACAACACCCGTGGATCAATCGAAATGTCTTCGAGGCGGGGCAAATTCGCCGGCGCCGCCCAGACCAAAAGCCTTAACGCTTCATACGCCAATCCAAGTCCGAGAGCGCCGCCCGCCAGCGCGAGAGCCAGGCTTTCAAACAAAAGTTCGCGAGCGATACGGCCCCAGCCGGCGCCCAGCGCGGCGCGAATGGCTAACTCCTGCTGCCGTCCCTCCGCGCGCACCAGCAGCAGATTCGCTACATTCGCGCAAGCGATCAACAGCACCATGCCAATGGTTCCCATCAGCACCCATAAAAGATTGCCGATATCGCCCACCAGATCCTGTTTGAAGGGCCGTAGGTTCGGTCCGATGCGAGCGTCATTAAACAGCTTTACGCTGAATCCCGGCGGTGGTGGGAATTTTTGAGTGTAGAGCGGAAGCATGCGCGCCACGTCGGCGTCGGCCTGCTTTATCGTCACTCCCGGCTTGAGCCGCGCCACGCCCTCGAAACTGAAATTTCCCAAAAACAGCTTGGCGCGATCGAACTGTAGAGGCGTGACCAGCGATGGCTTTTGATCCAGAAACCGGAAACTTTGCGGCAACACGCCGATGACTTCGCGGGCCGTGCCGTCGACCAGGATTCGGCGTCCGATGACGGTTTTGTCGCCGCCAAAGCGGGATTGCCAATAACCATACGTCAGCAGAACTGTTTCGGGGCTCTTGGGCGAATCGTCATAATGAGAAAAACCGCGGCCCAGCATCGGTTGCACGCCCAGCAGCGGCAGCGTGCCTTCCGTGACTTCGAGGCTTTGTACCTGCTCCGGTTCCGCCACGCCCGTCACGCTTACTGCGCCGCCGCGCCACAAGCCGATATCCTGGAACGTCCGGTTCTCCTCCCGATAGGTAAAATACAGCGATGGAGCAATGTTCAGTTGTTTTATGTTCAAACCAGCGGCGGTGTGCCACACGCCCACCAACTGCTCCGGATGAGGATAGGGCAGCGGTTTTAACAGCACTCCTTCGATGACGCTGAAGATGGCGGAGTTGGCGCCGATGCCGATGGCCAACGTTAACAATGTCATCACGGTGAAGAGTGGCGCCTGCATCAGCCGGCGAAAGACGTGTTTGAGTTGATTGCCGAACGAGCCCATACAGTGGTATACGTCGGGGATTCGCCAGAGTTCCTGAAGACTTGGCCGCGGAGACCGGTGTAAGCTAACTTTTTCTATGATGAGAGGGAAGGGAATCGGTGACGAAACCGGCGATACTTGTGGCAACGTGGGCCGATGGGCTGTTCCGAGTCATCGGCGATGAGCGCGCGCAAGAGATTGCGGACTCTCCCGTCCGAGGACTCGCGCCGGATGGACGCGGCGGTGCGCTCGCCATCGTCGGCCGGCATTCGCTGCGCAGGCGTGCGCCAGGCGGCGAATGGACAACCGTCGCTACCAGCGAGTTCGAGCTTTCGTGCTGTATGGCTGTTCGAGACGCCATCTACGTTGGAACGGACGATGCGCGCATGCTGCGGCTGAGTGATGGGGGTGTGCTCGATCCTATCGATGGTTTCGACAGCGTCGCGGGGTGGGATACCTGGTTTGCCGGTTCGGCAATTGTGAATGGGCAGCGGGTTGGGCCACCGCTAGGCATTCGCTCGGTCGCGGCCAACTCGAACGGGAGCGTACTGTTCGCCAACGTTCACGTAGGAGGCATTCCGCGTTCACTGGATGGCGGAAGAACCTGGCAGCCGACTATAGAGATTAACAGCGATGTTCATGAGGTGCGCGCGCACCCGGCAGATCCGGACCTCGCCGCCGCGGCCTCCGCTCTCGGCCTTTGCATTAGCCGCGACGCGGGAGCAACGTGGACTATAGAACGCGACGGCCTGCACGCATCGTACTGCTCTGGGGTAGCGTTCTCGGGCGATGACATTCTTGTCTCCGCGTCGACAGATCACTTTGCGGCCCAGGGAAGAATTTATCGCCGGCCAATCAGACCGGATGGAGTTATCGTGGCCGTCGAAGGTGGCCTGCCGGCGTGGGTCAACGGTATCGCCGACACCAGTTGCATCGCCTCAAACGACTCAACGATTGTGGTGGTTGACAGAGCTGGAACTCTGTACTTGTCAACTGACTTCGGGCAGGCTTGGTCACGGGCCAGCGGCAGCGAACTGCCAACCCCGAGTTCCGTTCTCATCTGTTGACCAAAGTCGGCATCTGGCGGCGGTTTGTTCAGCCGCCTCTCGCGGAGTTCTCAGTCAGTGGGGCGATCCCCCTGAATCGCGGCCGACGCCCCCGTCGGCCCCGCTCGCGTCTCCCATCTTAATGCTCGGTCACCGTCTCCGGCCTGCCGAACTTATTCTCCGAGATCGGGACATTGATTTGGACATGGTTCAACTGAATGGCGTCCCGCCCGTCCAGCCACGCGAAAATCAAGCGGAATGGAAACTTGATGCCGTTCACTTCCTGATAATCGGCGAAGTCGATCTGCGTGTTGATCCGTCCGATGGGCGTCTTATTGGCGCGCACGACGCGCAACAACAAGCCCGATTTGGTATCGAAGTAGAGCGTTACCAGAAGTCCGCGTGGTCCGGTTCCCTGGACCACATTTACCTCGCGATCCTGTCCGATGCCGGGCGCCGCCTGCGCCGCGGTTTGGCTCGAGGGCCCGGGAAGATCGCTGATAGTGGTGGGCAAACTTACGCGAAGATCTTTGAGCACCTGCTTGATCTGGCCGGGAAAGGACAGCAGCGCGTCCATTCTGGCGCCATCCAGTTCGCCTCCGGTCACCTCATATTCGCCCAGGATCGTGAGCGGCGTTTTGACCCAACCCGTATGTCCGTTGTAGGTCCGGACGCTGTTGGGGCGGCCCGTAGACTTCGCGAACTCGATCAGCGTGGTGCGTTGGTCGGGGGCCTTGGCGTAAATGTGAACCTCACCACCGCCTCCGAAGCCCCCAAACCCGATGCTCGTGCCGGTCGCGACGTAGCTGGTCAATCCCGCCAGCTTCTGAGCGCCGCCGAGCGCTTGAATATATTTGTCCAGAATCACATCGGGCTCAGGCTGCCCGGGCGCCTGCCCAATAACGTCGTCCATGTCCTCGGGCCCGGGTCCGTACACCGTCGCCAAAGCTTCAGTTTGTGCGGGATGATCGCGGCCACGGTGGCACGTCCAGCAGGTCACCAACTGCCGTCCGTTGAAGTTGTCTTTATTGATGGCGGCAACCATCCTGACCATTTTGCGCGCCATCACCTTGTTCGGAGTATCCGCCGCCCAATTCACCTTGTCGGTACCCGCTCCGGTATGACACTCGGAGCAGTCGAAGCCGACGCTGCCCGACATCAGGCCCATCGTTCCAATAAAATCGTCCACGGGAATGCCCTTGAGCACCTGGACGTTCTTAAACACGTCCTCGGCCATCTGCGGCTTGTCAGGCGCCTGTGAGCGGGCCACTCCCACCAATCCCAAACCCAAAATGGCCATTGCGGCGACCGATGGAATCAGTCGCGTCGACCGGAGCTTCATCGTAAATACCTTTCTGTAAACCAACAAAATAGCCTATAAAGAACACAGGAGGCGCGCACCCCTCCTGTCATGACGCCGTGAGCAGGGCCGGCAGGCCCGGATTACGCTATCTATTTCGGATCGTCCGGAGCGCCCGTACCGGCCGATCCGAGAAATAGTTTGGTGCCGTCCTTGAGCGTGATGTTGCGGCCATTGGCCCGGAGCTGCGAATGGTCGCGCGTCTGGTAGCCGTCCACCACAACCTCTGTTCCAATCTTCAGGCTGTCCTTGGTGACTCCGCGCCGGAGCAGGGAGTTCGGACTTCCGCCCTCCACCATCCATTCTTCCTTTTCGCCCTTTTCATTGACCGTTTCGATATGCAGCCAGGAGTGCGGATTCACCCACTCTACTCTAACGATCTTGCCCTTAATCAGGACCGGCTTGTTGGCATCGAACTCCGCTCCAAACGCGTGATGCGCGGCCGCCGGTGGAGCAGCCAGGAACAACGCCGCCGCCATGCTTACCACAGATACACAGATTTTCAATTTCATATGAGTTTTTTCACTTACCCGCTTTCGCCGCAGCCTCTTCCCGATCCCGCTCCCGCGCGCCCCTCAAAATATCGCCCAATGCGTAGTTCGCTTCGTGACAGGCATATTCGTAGATCAGTCCGTTGGTCGCGTACCAGGCCATTTCACCAGTCCACGGGCTCACCCAGGTGGCCGGATCCTCGATCGTGAAACGGTACAGAAGCGTCTTGGGACCGGTGCGCGTAAAGCGCTCGACCACGTGCAGGTTCTCCGTCGATCCCCGGAAGCGGGTCTTATGGGTGAAGTTGGTCGTGTCGATCACCAGCGTGTCGCCTTCCCAGTGCCCGACTGAATCGCCCAGCCATTTCCGGATCGTGCCAGGCAGGTGCTGCGCGTTCATCCGGACGATCCGGACATCGTGCACCATCTCGGTCAGAATCATGACGGAATCGCCGGTCTGGACGATCTTGTGGAGATTATTGTAAAAATAATCCGGCAACATCGGTGGTCCCGAAGTCGAACCAAAGCCGATCAGGCATTGCTCTCCCAGCGGCCGGCTTTCCGGATTGTCGTAGGCGCCGGGTGTTTTATCCAGTCCGGGATCGTTACTCTCCGTGGCGTCCGAGGTCGGGCGCGCGCGCAATCTCGCGATTCGCTTCTGCCCTTCCGGCGTGTACGGAGGCATACGTCCATTGGATGGATCTATGATCAGTGACGTCCGGATCTGCCCGTCGACGACGTTGTAGCTGGAACCGGGATCGAGCCAGCCGTAGTTGTATCCGCCCACATTTCCAGCCGCGCCTACCGACCCATCGCCACCCTTCGGCGGCGCCGTCCGGTCACCCGCGATCTTGGCATCTCCCTGCGCCACTCGCTTCTGCTGCGTGGCTTCCCTTTTCTTGGCTTCGTCCACCGTCATAGTCGGACCTTGACCGGCGGCCGGTCAATGGGTGTCAGCGTGGCCAGATCGTAGGTTCCCTGCAGATCCGGATGCCCGTCGGACATGCGCGGCATGCTGAATGCCTTGGATGTCACTTTTCCGGTCAGGCTCGCGTTGACTGTCGGCGTCTGGCCGGGAAGACCGCTGGCGATGCCCAGCAACACGGTGAAAACAAAAACTTGGATTCGCATTTTCCGCACCTCCACAATTTAAACGCGCCCAGTTACCAACCTAGTTGCCCAGGGGCTTTTTGCGCCACTTGCCGTACAACAATTCTTCCACAAACTCCGCGCATTTGAAGTCCATCAACTGCACGTTCTTCTCTTGCCGCCGGTACAACGGCAGGCTGATCTTCCAGGGACGGGAGAACACCGCTTTATCCTCGATGGTCGCCTCGTAGGAGATTATATCCGGACTGGTTCTGGTGTAGCGCTCCACAACATGTAGTTGGTCGCTGTGAAAATCGCCCGCCCGGTCGAACCAGGACTGGTCATTGAAGCCCTTGACGTCGACCACCAAGGTGTCGCCTTCCCAATGGCCCACCGACTGCCCCATCCAGGAATCGACCGGCGCCGGTCCTGGATCCTTCAGGTAAATATCGCGCGCCGCGCCGGCGTACTCGTAGGCGATGAATATCGAGGTCGCATTCTGAAAAATTTCGAACGGATACGGCATGTACGTCGCGCGGGGAACTCCCGGCAGATAGCATTTGATCTCCGGATCCATGGTCAGCCAGTTCTCCTGGTTCTTCTTTTTTTGCTCCAGGGCGGCCGGCAAGTAAGGAATATCGCCGCCTTCGACCACGCCCAGGCTGGGCGGCACCGCGCCCACCGCGCCCAGCGCCAATACCGGCGCCGCGGGCACCGGACCGTACGGACCCGGGCGCAACGCCAGAGCGGGCCGGGCAACGTGCGCCTCCAGATCCCAATTGGCTTCACTCAGCGCTTGCCAGATCCCGTTGAGATCGGGTTTGCCGGCGATACGCGGAGGCTTGTACCCGGTGGTCTGCGCGGAAGACACGGAAAGCAGGGCGACCGCCAGAAACCCGGCGGCCGTCATCGATTTCAGCATGGACATCAGTTAACGAACTCTCCTCAGGAGGATGCAACCAAGATTTGGATTAGAGGTATCTTATCATCAGTCCGCCGACCCTACTGTTTTGTTCTCGCCTTTTCCGACTCACGCGCGCCACCCATGATGTCGGTGATGGCGTAGTTGCCCTCGTGGCAGGCGTACTCATAGATCGGACCGGCGGTGGCGACGAATGGATACTCCATGGTCCATATCTTGTCAAACGTTGAGGGATCGTCAATAGTTACCTTATAGAGAATTGTGCTGGGATCGACTCGCCGGAAGCGCTCGATCACGTGCAGGTTGGCGGATGCTCCCTCGAACGCCGTCTGGTCAGTGAAGTTGGTAGTGTCGACCACTAGCGTGTCGCCTTCCCAGTGGCCAATCGAGTCGCCCAGCCATTGGCGGACATCGGCCGGCGGATGGGCGCCGCCAATGCGGATGATCCTGGCATCGTGGACCATTTCGACGAGAATCATCACATTGTTCGGGGTTTGAACGATCTGGTAATTGTTGTTATACAAAACCGGCAGCATGGGCGGGCCGGACGTAGAACCGAAGCCCAGCAGACAGCGCTCAGACAGAGGCCGGTCTTTGACGCTGTCGTAGGTCATAAAGCTCTTGAACATTGCCGCCATCCGTCGTTTTCCCTCGATCGTGCGCGGCGGCATCTTGCCATCGGGTGGATCGACGATCAGGGAGGTGCGCTTGACTCCGTCCACTTTGGCCAGTTCCGATCCCCGATCGATGAACAGCACGTTATATCCGCCGGTGCCGTTCGATCCCGCCGCCGCCAACAGCGGACTGTTTGACTTGCCGTCCACATCCTGAAGTTCCTTGGCGGAGTGCTTCTCGAAAGCGCGCGCTTCGGCCTCGGTGAGAGTGGGTTTGTCTTTGAATTCGGCCGGCCGCTCCATGGGCGTGATGGTGACGTTGGTCCAGGTTCCCTGCAGATCGGGATGCCCGTCTGCGGTGCGAGGGGCGGTCCAGTTCTTGCTGTCCTTGGCCGTTTGGGCGGGTGCGGGGAGCGCGAAAATCAATGCGAGGGCGCTCAGCGCCGTAAAAAACCTAGCATACATGAACCTAGGATAGCTCCTATCGCTTCTCTTCGGCTTATGGGAAAACCAGACGGACGAGACGTTCCCCGGGTTTCCCGCTTCAAATCTTCCATCCTTGCTCGAGTGTGAAAGGAAAATCTCGTCAGGCCGAACGCTTCGTTTGCGCGACATGAGGGGGTTGGTTTAGGAGGCGGATTATGTGTTGACTTGTCTTACGCGGACCCTCATAGGCGACCGGCTGCAATTTGTCCAAAATCCATGGGGCTTCATCTGTAGGTCTGAGAAAGACGGGAATTAGCCGCCCGCTAAGATGCCTGGCGCCCAGAGCGTAACCAATTTCGCGCGATACTGAGCGCGACTGTGTCGCTTCCGGCGAAATGAACACAACCAGGGCGAATGCACCGTCCAACGCCTTTTTGAGCAATTTGGTCCAGTCCGATCCCGGAAGGATTTCGCGATCCGGATCCCAGATCTGAAATCCAGCCTGGCTCAGATTTTCCGCGACCTTTTGAGCCGGCTTTCGATCGGCCAAAGCGTAACTGAGGAAAACGCTTTTGCTCTGTTTGGGCATCCTGACCCTAAGAATAGCTCTTACCTCTTCTCTTTTGCCTGTTCCGCTTTCCGCGCGCCGCCCATAATGTCGGTCATGGCGTAGTTTCCTTCATGGCACGCATATTCATAAATCGGCCCGCGAGTCGCGACAAACGGATACTCGACAGTAAATGCCTGCTGGAACGTCGACGGATCCTCGATGGTGGCTTTGTAGAGGATCGTTGCCGGGTCGACGCGCTGGAAGCGCTCGATCACATGCAGGTTGGGCGATGCGCCCATAAACGCCGGCTGATCGTTGAAATTGGTCGTGTCGACCACCAGCGTGTCGCCTTCCCAGTGGCCGATCGAATCGCCGAACCACTGGCGCAAGCTGGCCGGAGCATGCTGCGCGTTCATCCGGATAATGCGGGCGTCGTGGACCATTTCCACCAAAATCATGATGTAATTCGGTGTCTGGACAATCTGGTAGTTGTTGTTATACAGCACCGGCAACATCGGCGGGCCGGAAGTGGAACCGAAACCCAGCAGGCAGCGCTCCGACAGTGGCCGGTCCTTGACGCTGTCGTAGTCCATGAAGCTCTTGAAGAGGCCGGCCATTCGCTGCTGGCCCTCCTTGGTACGCTTCGGCAATTTGCCGTCGGGAGGATCGATGATCAGCGAAGTGCGCTTCACGCCGTCCACGGTAGCGAGTTGCGAACCCCGGTCGATGAACAAGGCGTTATAACCGCCGGTGCCGCCCGATCCGGCGGCATCGATCAGAGCCCCGTGCGATTGGCCGTCTTCGGCCTTCAGGTCGGCCGCTTGTGCGTTTTCAAACACGCGCGCTTCCGCTTCGGTGACGGTGGGTTTGTCCTTAAAAGCGGCAGGGCGCTCGAGTGGCGTGAGAGTGACGTTGGTCCAGATGCCCTGCAGGTCGGGATGGCCGTCCGCGGTGCGAGGGATGGTGGAGGTCTTGACGTTTTTGGCCGGTTGGCCAGGTAGGGGCGCAGCCAGCAACAGCGCGAATGCGCCCAGCATTGCGGTATATTTGTGGCTCATGGACTCAGCATAGCTCCGTTTCGGGGAGTGTGCGACTGAATGATCGGCGTCATCGCCCTGAGGCGGACCGCTCTGATCCGCCATAGGAAGAAGCGAATAGCTCCTGCTGGCCGTTCCGCTGGAAGGTAGAATTTCTCTCACGCTCTGAAGCGCTCGGTGGTGATCGGCGGCCCGGAAGCTCGGCCCGAGTCACCCTCGATGGATTAGCTAAGCTAAGTGCCGCTGACGGAGCGACTGCCAACCAGTTGCCGGCATTGTCCCGCTACGACCGGTTGATCGTGCAAGGGACGGAACAAGTTGCCGCGGCCAACGGGCCGACCGTCGACTACGTGCGCAAGAAGAACTCACAAGGAAGACAAAGTCGAGGCAGTGCTCAAGCAGCCTGTATTGGCTTGGGCGCGGACGAAGGCAGCCCGTTATCGGGGCAGCAGGGCAAGCCATTGTGGCAATGAGTCCAGCAGCGGCTTCATCGCCCTGCCGGCGCCCTGTTCGAACACCTCGGTCTTGCCGTAGGCTTCTCCGCCGTTGGGAGTCACCAGGTCGCTGACGCCGCGGAGAATCAGCACGCGCTTGCCGTTTCGGCTGGCCACCCAGGCGATTGCGCCGGACTCCCAATCTCCGGCGACAGCGCGGTATTTCCGAATCAGCGTGGGAAGCTCCTTGGCGACCAGATCGCGATCGGCCGAGTATAAAGGCGCTCTGACCACTTTCATGGGGAGCCGATCGGGGAGCCAGCGCAGGTCGATATGCGTGGAATAAAAGTGGATTGCCTCGGCCGCGTCGCCCATTTGCTCCACAATGTCGTAGACGACCGTCTTCGTCACGAGCACAGTGGCAAAGCGGTCAATGCGACCGGCAATTCCACCGCAAGTTCCGAGGTTGACGATCGAAGCGGGATTCCAATGGTCGATCACATACTGGGCCGACGCCGCGGCAGAAATTTTGCCCCAGCCGCCCTGGAAAATCACGGTATCGCGGTCCAGCGCGAAAAACTCTCCGTAGGGAGACCGCTGATAGTGCGCGCAGGGGAAGAACTTCTTCACCTCGCGCCACTCCGCGTCGGCGGAAATGATAACCGCGACCTTCTTTTGTTCGGCGACGTTGATTTGTTCGGCGGCGCTGGTGTGCTGGGCGGCGCTGCTCTGTTGGACCGCGCTGCTGTGCTGGGCCGCGCTATTTCGTTCGGCGGCGCTGGTTTGTTGGGCGGCGCTGCTATGTTGGGCCGTGTCGGTGTGTTCGGCGGTGTTGGTCTGTTGGGCGGCGCTGCTATGTTGGGCCGTGTCGGTGTGCTCGGCGGTGTTGGTCTGTTGGGCGGCGCTGCTATGTTGGGCCGTGTCGGTGTGTTCGGCGGTGTTGGTCTGTTGGGCGGCGCTGCTATGATCGGCGGCGGGGAGCGAGACACTCCCGAGAAGGAGAGCCGTTAGGCGAAGCCAGCGCATTGCTCTATTGTCGTCCAGGCTACAGTACCCACTTAACGCTAAACCCTTGATAAGGACGTGTTCTGAAATCCAGGTTGCACAGAGCCTTCGGCAAGGGTGAACGCAAAGTCGCCGGCGTTTTTGGAGCTTCCCTGCTTGATTGCCACTCCGCTGTGCAATACATTCGGCGACACGAACCTGGTCTGCCGGTCTTGCTGTTCACGCCCACTCTGCCTTTTCCGGAGACAGAGGCTTTATGCGACCGCGTAATTGTCGAATGTAATCCGCTGAAGTTGTTTTTGCTTGCTCAAGCGATCCTGTGGCCCTAGAGGAGCGTTTCAGTTGGGCGGCGATCGCCGTCCAAGCCTATCGCCAGTACGTTCGCCTGCCGGCCAGAGCGTTGACGGAAGCAACAACAGACGCGGAGCTGCAGATCGAAACGTCGTAGCCATAGGATCGATGTGCGTGGACTCATAAAAATTGTGGTCAGGCGGCGCCGGGCGTGGCGATATCCTCGACGTTTTCGAAGTCCGGAGCAGGACCGGGCGGTGCGGTGATAACGTCCATCATTTTGAAGAAAGCCTCTTGCTCGGCTTTTTGCGAAACGAAAGTTGGCTTGGGTTGCGGGAGGCGCTCACGCTGGAGTTTCTTTAGTGTTTCCAGCGATTTGAAGAAGGTGCGCTCGTAGGTGGCGGCATAGCGCTGCAGCAGAGCGAGGAGCTTGGTGTCGAGCGTTTCATACTCGAAGGCTTCGTCCTGGCGGCGGCGAACGCGTTGCAAGCGCCAGTGAGCTTGAGCCATTTCTTCGACTAACAGTTTTTCGGTGGGCGTGGCGGGCTGATGTTCTTTGAGCAGGCCTCGGCGGAGAAATTGAAATTGGGCGGAATCTTCGCCGGGGAGAATGACCATCTTGGAAGTGAGGCCATGAGACATGGCGTTCAAGGAAGAAGCGGCTTTGCCTTCAGCGGTGCGCGGGCCGGTTTGCATAAAATGAGTCCTTTCGCTATGACAATAGCAGGCGAGGGCTAAAAAACGGGGCGGGGCGGATGGAGGGACAGGCCCGAAGTGGCTAATGGGATTGGGGTTGGGAGAATTTTCAAGTCTGGTGACCGGGATTTGGGGGATTACGGTTTTGAGCGGGCTACGTGTGTTTCGCCCGGTTGCAACTGTGGGGTGCGCGCAGTCGTGCGTGCATAGGTTTGGTACATCAGTCGCGCGTAGCTCAATGCGGACGTTGAGCTGGTAGCGAATCCATGCGGCTCTCGGCTTCGGCCGATACCTCACGCGCCCAGGTTCCGCGAGGACCGTACAACTCGGCCGACAAGCCGCGTCACGATGGCAAACAGGAGACTCACCGAAAGACCACACATAAGCACGCCGGTCACCGCTTCGACAGGGCCCAAACTCCGCCACGTTGTTGGGAGGACAAGATCACCGCTGCCGAGCGTGGAATAGCTGCCAATCGAGAAGTAGAAAGCGAATCCCCAGACCGGAAAACAAATCCAGCGATAGAATGCCGCCCAGACCAGAATCTGCGCGACATGCAACCCGATCATCAGGCTGGTGACACGAAATATGAGTACAGTGGAATAGAACGGGCTGAGCTGGCGCTCGCGGGCGAGGTATGCGAGGCCCAGTTGGATCAGCGTAACCATTCCAGCGCACTGAATCCAGAGGCTGAGCGCGACTAGAACGGCTGCGGGGATAGCTTGGCGAAGAAAGTCCACTGCTGTGGTCTCACTTTCATCGTTTCGTCAACGGCTAGCGAGTGATTTTTCGACAATGGCGACGGAATTAAGAATGGTCTCCACCACAACAGAATCGCCCAGTGACGAGTTGATCATGAGATGGTAAACTTCGCGGAACGGCCACTCGACTTTGAAGTATTGTTTGATGTACGCGGCCCGGTCTTGGTCAACCGTCTCGGCCAGCGCCTGGGCCTCTTCCTGGCTCTTGCCCATGCCACGTAGCCGCTGGACTTTTTCTTCAAACGGCGCATAGACGAAGACGTGAAAAGCGTCCTGGTTGGATTGAAGATAATAGGCCGAGCCGCGTCCAACGATTACGCAATTGCCTTGCGCAGCCGCCTGGCGGACGACTTTTTCGGCGGCTTCGCGAATGCAGTCGGCATCCACGAACTTCACCCGGTGAGCCTGCATCGTGCCTTCGAAGCTGCCGCGTATGAACGCCTTGAAGAGCCTGTGGTGCAGGGCGTCGCGGCGCTCCTCACGCTCTTCGACAGCCGGGCAATCGCAGCCCGTGATGCGCGCGATCTCGATGGTAAGCAGTTCGTCCCACAATTTCCAACCCAGCCGCTCCGCGACTTTGGCGGCGATATCCGCCGCCCCGCTGCCGTATTCACGATCGATGGTAATGATTTTGAACATTGAGGAGCCTCGCCAGTAGCCGAATGAGCTAAGTACCCGTCATGAAACAGCCTTGCCAGTCCTTCCGGACCGCTCCCTGACGGTCGCGGCTCGGTAACGACTTCCGAGCTGCTGGATTGGTTGTTTCATGACAGGCCCTAGCCCACGGCCACCCCGCCACCGGCCTTGGGATCGTTCTTACGAACGATGAAGGAAAGCAGAAACATTATGCTCGCCACGATGGCCAGCAGCATAAACGTATCGATGTAGGCGAGCGTCACTGCTTGCCCTCCCACAGACCGGTAAAGCAGACCGTAAGCCAGCTTGGGCGCGTCGGCAACGCTGGCGCCGGAGTGCACCAGTTGCCGGCTCAAGGCTTTGACCTGGTTCTGAAGAGACGGATCGAACGGAGTGGTGTGCTGCGACAGCATCACCTGGTGAACTTGCGCGCGCCGCGCCAACAGGGTCGTGACCATCGAGGTTCCCACGCTGCTGCCGATATTGCGCATAAAGTTGATGATGCCGGCCACGCTATTGGCTTTGTCCGCGGGCATCCCAATGTAGCCCGCCAATGTTACTGGAACGAACAGAAGCCCGAGCCCGGCGGATTGCATCACACGCAGCACGGCAGCCGACCGGAAACTGATCAACGTGTCGATCCGCACTGTAGAGGCATACATCCCGAGCGCCAGCGCCAGCCAGCCTGCGGCGATGATATATTTGGCCGGGTATTTTCCGGCCAGGGCGCCCACGATGGGCATCTCCATCAGTACGACAAAGCCTCCGCCCGACAGAACCAACCCGGCATTTTCCGCCGTGTATCCCAACACGGTCTGGAGGAACTGCGGCATCATCACCAGGCTGCTGAAGAGCAGGACGCCGAAGAGAAACATCATGACATTGGCGGCGGCGAAATTAAAGTTCTTGAACAGACGCACGTCGATGATGGGCGTTTTATGACGCCACTCCCAGATCACGAGACCAATGAGACAGACGGTCGAGACGACGACGAGGTTGGTGATAAACCGGGAGCCGAACCAATCGTCTTCCTGTCCCTTGTCGAGCACCACTTGAAGCGCTCCGATGCCCAAAGCAAGCAGCGAGATGCCGATATAGTCGACGCGCACGCCCGCCGTCGCCGTGCGCCGCAGGTACGGCGGATCTTCCACCAGGCGCATGACCAGAAATGTGGCCAATATTCCGACGGGCAAGTTGATGAAGAAGATCCAACGCCAACTGTAGTTGTCAGTGATCCACCCGCCCAAAGTGGGACCGATGGTGGGCGCCATGATCGCCGTGATGCCGTAGAGCGCAAACGCGATGCCGCGTTTCTGCGGAGGAAACACATCGGCGAGGATGGCCTGCGCCATGGGTTGCAAACCGCCGCCGCCGGCGCCCTGCAGGATCCGGAAAATAATTAGCAGGCCCAGCGAGGGAGCGATGCCGCAAAGCAGCGAACTCACGGTGAATAGAAAAATGCAGGTTATAAAAAAGCGCTTGCGGCCGAATCGGCCGGCCAGCCAGCCGCTGATCGGCAGAACGATAGCATTCGAGACCAGATAGGACGTGAGCACCCAGGTGCTCTCATCGTTGCTGGCGCCGAGGCTCCCCGCGATGTACGGCAGAGCCACATTGGCGATGCTGGTATCGAGCACCTCCATGAACGCCGCCAGGGCCACCGTTACGGCGATGAGCCAGGGATTGTATTTCGGTTGCCAAGGCTCGGGAGGCGGAGGCGGCGGGGGCGCGGGCGCCGAAAGTACGCCGGAGCTACTGGACATAAACTTTCGGCTCCACGGACATGCCGGGGCGCAGCCGATGGTCGCTGTTTTGGTTGGGATCGATATCGATCCGGACCGGGATCCGCTGCACTACCTTCACGAAATTTCCGGTAGCATTTTCCGGCGGTAGCAGGCTGAGGCGCGAGCCGCTGGCGCCGCCAATACCGGTGACCTTGCCGCGGTACTCACGGTCATAGGCGTCGACGCTAAAGCTGACCCGGTCGCCTGGCTTCATCAGCCGCAGTTGGGTTTCCTTGAAGTCCGCCGTGATCCAGATATCATCCAGCGGAACGACCGCCATCAATTGCTGCCCGGGCGAGACATTGGCGCCAGCTTCGACGGACTTTTTGCCGACGATGCCGCTCACCGGCGCGACGATGGTGCAATAGCTGAGGTTGAGTTTAGCTTGTTCGACGAGCGCCCGTTTTTGATCGACTTGAGCTTCGGCGGATTTCGCGCGCGCACGGCTCACGGCGACCTGCTGCGGCGCCGTCATAGCGGATTGGATGGAGGCTTCCGCCTGCGCAATTCGTGCGTTGGCCTGAGCGATGGCGGCCTGGGCGACGCGGACATTCTGTTCGGCCTCGGCGACGGAGGCGCGCCGGGCGTCGACGGTCGCTTTTGCGGAATTGGATGTGGAGACGGCGGTATCGTACTGCTGCTGGGGAATCTCGTCCTTGGCGATTAAGAGTTTGTAGCGCGCTACATCGTCCGCGGTGTTCTTGTAGATCGCCTGAGCCTCGCGGACCTGAGCCTCGGCGGTATCCAGACGCGCTCGGGCTGCGCTCGCCTGGCGCTGCGCCCCGAGCAACGCCGCTTCCGCGTCGTCATGGCCAGAACGCGCATTGTTCAGTTGGCTGCTGGTCGTGGTGGACGTAATGGGGACGTCGGTGCGGGAGCTGAGAAAGCCCGCTTCGGAGGCAGCCAAGTCGGCTTGCGCATTGGCGAGCGCGACAGCGAAGTCCTTGGGGTCGATGCGAACCAGGACGTCGCCCGCTTTCACATACCGCTCGTCGTCCACGGGCACCTCCAACACGTAGCCGTTGATCCGCGCGCTGATGGCGTTGATGTGCCCATCGACTTCAGCGTCATCAGTAGATTCATAGGCGCTGAAATACTTCCAGGCGTAAAACGAACCGATGCCTACCACGACCAAGACGATCAGGAGCACAATCGCACGAATGAGCGTTTTCCGCCCTCTGCGTGGCGCCTTCGGGCGGAAGGAATCAACTGGCTGGGTGTTGGCGGCTTGGCTCTCGTTGGTTGTGGTGACATCGGCCACGGCTACTTCACCTCCATGAATTTCCGGATTTGTTGCTCGGTAGATCCCAGGGCGCGCGCGAGTTCAACCTTGGCGAGGTTGTGTGCATACAGGGCGGATATCAAGTTGTCGTTGGCCACGGCAACGGATCCCTGGGCCTGCACCACCTCAATGGTGTCGGTGACTCCGGACGTGAAGCGGTCTCGGGCTTGCGTGAGGGTCTGGTTCGCGAGGTCGAGATTGTCCCTGGCGACAGTCACCTGGTCGGCGGCCGACTGGATGTCCAGCAAAGCCGCCCGGACTTGATAATCGATTTGGCCGCTAAGATCGCCTAGCTCATCCTGACGCTGCTTCAACGCCGCCCGGGCTTGAATAATATCGCCGCTGATTCGTTCCCCGTCGAAAATATTGAATTTCGCGAAAGCCTGAAACGTGAAAGTTCCGTGCGAATTGTTGAGCGTCGTTCCGATATCGCCGTAATCCCCGGAAACGCCCAGGTTCGGGTAACGCTCGGCGCGAGCGGCGCTGACGGAATCCTCGGCGGCGCGCACGGAGGCTTTGGCGCTCTGGAAATCCGCGCGCTCGTCGTAAGCTGTGCGCAGAGCCTGATCCGGGGTCATCGCAGCCAGCGGCGAGTAGGGTTCTGTATCGGCAATCTCAAACTGCTGGCCCGCCGGCAGGCCGATCACCCGCCCTAAAGCCAGCTTGTCTTTGGCGACCTGATTTTCCTGCGCGATCAGTTGCTGTTGCTCCTGCTTTAACTGCACCTGAGCGCGAAGCACATCAATCGCCGCAATGGTTCCGGCGCGTTTCTGGTCGGTGGCGCGGCCGTAGATGGCCTGGTCGGTTACCACCTGCGCCCGTAAGGCTTGCACCCGGGAAGAACCGGCAATCACGAGCAGGTAGGCGTTGGCTACGGACTGCACCACTAAATCGTGGGCGTCTTTGAACGATAGTTGAGCGGCGCGCTCGCCCTCTTGGGCGGCGCGATAGCTCTTGCGGAGGCTGTAATCAAAGACACTAAAAGAGGCGTAAGCGCGCACGTCAGTGTAGTGAAACGGACCGACAATTGAAGGGATGGAAACGCCGGGGATCTGGAAGTTGATCCCGTTGCTTTTCAAGCTTAGTTGCTCGATGTGCTGGCTTACCTCCCCGGTCACTTGAGGCAGGAGCGCGCTCAGGGACCGGAGCCGCTCCCCTCGGGTGGTTTCGCTCGCCTGTCCACTGAGTAGCAGACCGAGATTCGTTTTTAGGCCGCGATCGATCGCCTCACGAAGCGTCAGCGCGAGGGGAGTGGGAGAAGCTACCCCCGTTGCAACGCTGCCTTGAAACGGAGCTTGTTGTCCGAAGAGCAATGCACCGGCGAAAAGAGCTACACACGCACCGGCTCGACAACGCCGCGTCAAATGCGGCTCACAGATTGGTATCACGGGCGCCCCTCCCACGCACTTGACCGCCAGTTCGAATATTCCGCCTGCGTTGGATGCAAACAAGCGCACTTACGTTTCCATGCAAGCCGTGCGCCCGCGCGCGGGCGGGGCCGGCGGAAAACACTAGAATGGCCGCCCAATCGGTCGGCGGCGTCCTGCCGATGTCTCGTGGCCCTTCGCGCCGGCAAATCCGCCGACATCCAATACGTTCGTGCCCGCCCCCGCTTGCCGCGCCGTTTCCCGGGCGTTAGCCATTTGATCCCCCGTGACCATCTTGACGTTCACGCCCATCTGTCCGCGTGGCGGATTGAAGAGCGGCAACACGGCGATAAACTGCCATTTGCCTGGTTGATCGGCCCGCGCCACGCCTAAGGAACGGAAGCCGCGTCCCGTATTCTAGCCCCTTCGCGCGGACCTTGCCCAGCTCCGCGCCTTGCTTGAATGCCGCCTCGGCATCGTCTTCGCTGCGCTTACGCCGGCTGCAGATCCGGCTTTGGGACTTGTTTTGTAGCCTGACGGAGCCAGTCTTCGAAGCGCGTCTCGCCGAGTCGCGCGCGGTCGTTCGGGACCAGTGTCCTCTCGCTCACCTGGATACCGTAGTAACGCGCGTGCGGGTCAGAGATGACCTCGCGTGGATCCTTGCGCGCAGCCAAGTCCCGCCGGACGAGTTCATCCAGACGAAACTGCTCGGGCCCTCCTATTTCAACGGTGTCATTCACAGGTCGGTTCATTGCGATTCTGCCAATTGCACTGGCGACATCGTCGGCTGCCATCGGCTGGAAGAGGACGGGAGGCAGGCGCACTTTGTTACCCTCGGTGGAAAGATCGGCGATGCTCTTTACGAATTCAAAGAACTGCGTCGCGCGGACGATTGAGTACGGAATTGAGGAGGCTTTGATCAAGTTCTCCTGAGCGAGTTTGGCGCGGAAAAAGCCGCTTTCGAGCAGACGTTCCGTTCCTACCACCGACAACGCAATGTGATGTCCCACGCCCGCGGCCGCTTCATACTTGAGGAGGTTACGGGTGGATGTCTCGAAGAACTTCAGCACTGCCGCATCCTCCCATGAAGGGGAGTTGGTTACATCGACGACCACCGAGGCGCCCTTCAGCGCATCCGCGAGTCCCTCGCCGGTGAGGGTGTTGACGCCAGAAGAGGGCGATGCGGCTACTACTTCCTGCCCATGCTCACGAAGCTTTTTGACAAGCTTCGATCCAATGAGTCCAGTACCGCCAATTACTACGATTTTCATGATTCTCCTTTCCGCAGCAATTCTAAATTGCCTCTGGATTGGCGGTCCCAAGCCTCCGAACTCAGGGCCCGCCATGCCACACTGTTCGATGAGAACCAACGTGAAAATGTTTCTCTGGGGCCCCGTGGACCGGTCTTTGATGTAGGCCGTTGTATTATCTTTGACTGCAGCAGCGCGCATACGGACCAGCGACTGGACTTTGGCAGGCGTTTATTCAGGCAGGCTTGCGTAATGTTAAAGCCGCTAGAGCGAAGCTCTTGAGCCAAGTTATTCGTTGTCCCGAAAGACCGAAGACCGGGAACCTGCCTGGTGTCGCCCATTATTGGCAGTGAAATCGCCGTCTTATTCAATCCGTCTTGTCCAACCAAAGTCACGACCCGGCTGATTTGAGACGTGGTTGATCTCAGATTGGCGACGTGATTCCTGTTATAGTAGCCGAGCCTTTTCTCACTTAGGGCTGCGACGCGGAGAGTTTCAGGATGTTGGGTAAATCCTGGTTGCCCTCGTGGCAGGCGTACTCGAAGGGCGGGTTTGACGACCCGGGTCATGGTGAGTTCGCCCTTCCAGGGCTTCGTGTAGGCGGTAGGATCCTCCACTGCAAATCGGTAGAGAATGGTGTTGGCGTCGAGCAGACTGAAGCGTTCCACCACGTGCATGTTGCGGTCCCAGCCATACATTCCCCCAGCGTCCCCGTAGAAGCCGCCGGCATCGTTGAAGTTGGTGGTGTCCACCACAAGCGTAGCGCCTTCCCAATGCCCCACGGAATCGCCCAGCCATTGCCTGATATTGGATGGCAGATGCGAGCTGCGATCGAGCCGGATGATTCTCGCTTCGTGGATCATTTCCGCTTGCACGATGACCGCATCCTCTGTCTGGACGATTTGATAGTTGCTGTTGTAGCGGTACGGAATCATGGGCGGCACGGAGGTTGGAAAGAGCAGGCATCGATCCTGCAGTCCCATATCTGTCGCCACGGCCGGATTGTGAAGGCGTTCCACGCGAGCCCGCCGGGCGGCGGCCGCTGCGGGGGTGAGGCTGGGAAGCAAGCCATTGGGAGGATCGGTGATGATGGAGGTCCGGAGGCTGGGCAGCATCCGCGAGCCGGTCTCCAAACGGCTGAGCGGATCGTCATCGGCGCCGCGTGTCTTTTTCTGCGATTGGTTTTGCAATTTGGCCGCTTGTTCTTTGGTGTAGAACGGTTGGTCCTTCAACCGCGCGGGGCGCTCGAGTGGAATCGCGGTGGCGGAACTCCAGGCGCCTTCGAAGTCAGGATGTACGCTGGCAGATCGCTGCGGCGTTTGCGCGACGAGGCTCAGTGCGGTAGAAAAAGCCAGAACCCACAGGAAACCCGCTGTGTTGCGGCGGCGGCTCGATGGTATGGTATCCACGTCTTATTATGGCGTGAGTGAAGCGCCTTTTCGAGTGGCGACGCAGCATGGGCTGGCCGCGCGGACCCCGTTATGGGCGATGCCAGCGAGATTGGGTTGGTCCGACTTGGCGCTCCGCGCGTGCGCGGGCATGGCTAGTCGAACCGCGGACCATGTCGAGCAACCAGCGACGGAACCGAAATTGCGCCAGCACGGGGGACCCGATGACGCGACGCTGCTTGCACTCCCAGTATCGTTCCGTACGCGTTTTCCAGATTCCCACAGCTCCGGCGGCGATTTCTTCCTCCCTCCCACTCTGCTCGTTTCGCTTCGCTACACTTTCAGGGTGGGCCAAATTAGATGTCCACCGTCTGGGCCAGAGCGCGTGGCTAAGCGCAGAGTGAACGGGAAGCGAGTGTGGGGTTTAGCGGACGCCAAACTCTGATCTCACTCGCTAAGAAATGTAGACATGAATTCGGGAGGCCGGGCGCGAGACAGAACTGGCTGATCACCAGGATCCAGAACAAGCTCACTGACCTAGAGCAGGAGAAGCTCGCGGCAGTTCTGGGATTGCTTAGTCCTCAGGCGAGGACGGATGTCGTTCTGAGCTTAGGTTCCCTCGGCTGTACCGATTCGAGGAGAAGGCCTTCTCATGGCAGATCTCACCAAAGGGCTTTTTGCGCTGACTGGACCCAATCAATTTGCACGAAGGAGCCGTAGACTCGGCTCTTTTACGGCAACTTAATGTTTTGATTGGCTTGGAGATACCTGCCCTGGGCGAACAGACTGTCCTATTTGCCGCGACAGATCGACTTACGCGCCTTGCGCCCTCCGCGCGGCGCGCCCCCAAACTCCATGGGGATCGACCTGCACGGCTGCCGCAAAGTGTTGCCCGCTGCGTTCTTCGTCGCCGATCGCCGCATACGCCCGCCCGGCATGACAATGGATCTGCGCTTTCGCAGAAACCGCCTCCACCGGCAATCGCGTCGCCTCGTCCAGCAGTTGGTCTACCTGATCCCGATCGCCCGAATCAGCCGCCACGGCCCATGCCAGCGTCGCCAGATCCTCGGCCAAACTGGTTATCCCGGCTTCCCGCTGACCGGCGTTATTCGCTCCATTCAGCCGCTCCCGGTCTTCCTCCACCGCCATCCGCCCCCACCTGAGAGCCTCCGCGCTTTCGTTGCCACGGCGGAGACAGACTTCCGCCCGTTCCCGATAAGTAGAACCTCGATCCGGCCAGTACCGCGAGCTGATGTCAAAGCATTCCTCCGCCTCGTTGTAGCGGCCCAACTCCAGCATCAGCTTGCCCAGGCTGGAATGCCCTTGTGCGGCCCGCTTGCGGTCCGGCGCCGTCGTCACATGTTTCCGCAGCCGCTTCTCAGCCTCGCCGTACCGCCCGATGTTCATCAGCATGTTTGCCGTAAAGTAAAGCCGGTCGGCAGTCAGATCGGCATTGCCCTTCAGGCGCTCGGCCGTCTTCAGCGCGCCCTCATAGTCGCCTTTGCGTGCCGCCGCATCAATCCGGCTCACCGCTGCACGCCGGAACAACCCGAAGCCCGCCCTATCGATTTCCGTCTTGTGATCCCGATAACCGCGCAGAGCCAACCTCAGCAGACTGAAAATCATTCGCTTTCCATCTAGTCATCTAAGCGGTATTTTCTGGGCTTGGGATGATAAGGTAGACTGCTTAAGCCGAGCTAATGCTTTTTCTCAACCGCCGCCCACTTCGCCATTAGCTCCGAATACAGCGCTTGTTGTTTCCGGCAATTTTCCAATTGGGCCGCCGTTGGCGGAAATTCAGAAGCCTGCATCGGACCCGCTGGAAATCATTGCGCCCGCCGATATTGGCCAGATTATTGGTTGTGGTTGGTTTGCTGCGGAGTGGCCGAAGCCCGCCGGCTTGCGGCCGGCAAGCTAAGGTAGTCCACGACTGCTTGCACCGGCGCCTCGTAGTCTGGTCGCATTCATACTGGAATCCCGTTCGGCTTCGACCCGACTCCGGAATCGAGAGATTTCATATTCACCGGGGTCACGTGGAAGATAACCGCCCACGCTTCCTCCAGGCGGAGTTCGTGGGAACTTGGAGTCACATCAGCCGTTCGCACCCTAAATGAATTGCGCCAGGCTGCGGGTCACTACTTGACTGCTACTGTGATTCCCAACTATGTAAATGCGAAGCCATCGCTCAAAGGAAGAGCCCAACGCGACCAACTGATTGCATCTACCAGAACAAGATACGATTTAAACGTCTTCGGCGCGTGGCGGCTGAGTTCGGCCATCCCGGAGCCTATCGGTCTCGTCCTCTAGTGCAAACATCAATTTCGCCGTTTGATAGACGCGCTCCAATTGGAGTCCCGCATCCTGCCCCGCGGCCTCGCGCCGGGCCCACGCTTCGACGCGGCTAAGGAGCGCTCCGGCCAGAGGGTGAGTCTCCGGCGGTCCAGGCCGAACCTTCTCGTCGTCCAAAATAGAATTACAGACGGCGATACATTCATCGCAAATGTAAGATCGCGGGTAGTCGTCGGGACTCGAAATCAGTTTTGTCACCGCGTCCTGCGTCCTGTGACAGAATGAGCACCGCAAACTATCGCTGCTGTTCGCTCGCTTGCCGAATCGCACCTACATACGAGTTTATCTGGTCTTCGGTCGCTCAGTTCTCCCTATCCGTTAACACAGAGGTTGGCTCGTACTGAGCGATGCGAATGACCGGGGCGCATCCTCGAACGGGACTTGGTGGGAGTTTCGGTCATAAAAGCGCGTTGAGTTTTAGTAGCGTCAGCACAACGCGAAGACGGACCGCTTTGGACTTAAAAGCACTGAGTGGTTCCGTTTGGTAGCCCGTGGCACCGTTGGTTCGAGTACCAAAACCCAAGCTCCGCCACGGGGTCGTAACAGAAACCTAAGGGACTGTAAGAAAATAACTGTAGCAAATAGAGCATTTCCGGTATAGAATGTTCTAGTGGCCAGCGAGAGTGAGATCAAACATCGTTTCTCTCAATTAGAGGCTTGGCTGGATGAACGCTCGCGGCGGTTATGGGCGGCTGCGGAAAGCGCGGCCCACGGGCGGGGCGGCATATCGCTGGTGGCGCGCGCCAGTGGCGTTTCCCGGCGAGCCATCGCGGTGGGTTTGGCGGAACTGCAAACCAAGCCGGATCGCTCACGGCGGACGCGCCTGCCGATGCGGCAAAAGGGCGGCGGCCGGAAGAAGGCATCGCTCAAAGATCCGGGTCTGCTGCTCGATCTGGAGAAACTGCTCGAACCAGTAACGCGAGGGGATCCTCAATCCCCGCTGCGGTGGACCTGCAAAAGCGTGCGGAAACTCGCCGATGAACTGCGAGCCCGGGGACACCAAGTGAGCCATGTGCTGGTTGCGGAACTGTTGCACGAACAGAAATACAGCCTGCAGGCGAACCGCAAGACGAAGGAGGGCTCCTCGCATCCGGACCGCAATGCGCAGTTTGAATACATCAATGCGAAGGCGACCGAATTCCTAAAAAGTGGCCAGCCGGCAATTTCCGTAGACACGAAAAAGAAGGAACAGGTGGGGGACTACCAGAACGGAGGCCGCGAATGGCGGCCGAAGGGCCAGCCCGAAACGGTCCAGGTGCACGATTTCGGGAAGCAGAAAGACGTCCCCTATGGAGTTTACGATCTGGGCCAGAATGCAGGCTGGGTCAGCGTTGGGACCGATTTTGACACGTCGGCGTTCGCGGTCGAGAGCATCCGGCGATGGTGGAGCATGATGGGCAGGGAGGCGTACCCCGCTGCCCGTCAGCTTTTGATCACCGCCGACAGCGGAGGCAGCAACGGATCGCGCGTGCGGTTGTGGAAACTGGAGTTGCAGAAACTAGCCGACGAAACCGGGCTGGAAATTTCGGTCAGTCACTTCCCGCCGGGAACCAGCAAGTGGAACAAGATCGAGCATCGCCTATTCTCCTTCATCACGAAGAACTGGCGCGGCAAGCCACTGGTGAGCCATGAAGTCATCGTCAATCTGATCGCTGCGACCACCACCAGAACCGGCCTGCGCGTTCAAAGCCAATTGGACACCGGCAAGTACCCGAAAGGGATCAAGGTGGGCAAGCAGGAATTTGCCGCCATCCAACTGCGCCCGGACATTTTCCACGGCGAATGGAACTACACCATTACGCCTCGTTCATAATGCTACAGTTATTTTATTACAGACGCTTTAGCTATGGCTAGCCCTGAAGGAAACCCATCTGTTTCACTGGATTGCGTTTCCAGGATGCGATGTCTTAATTCGGCTCGATGCGCACCGGCGGCGGCGCCCAGCGGCCACCCAGAATCTCGTCCCCCGGCCAATACAACCGTAGGCTCAGGTTGAACGCGCCGGCCGGCGCCGGGAGCCAGTTGCGTTCCTTCTCTTTGCCGGGCGATGCTTGCTGGATGTACAGATCCAGCGAGCCGTCCTGGTTGTATTTGAGATCGTCGCGGTCGCCGATGGCGAAGCGGTTGATCGGATTCGCAATGAAATAGCCATCCTCGTCGTACATGGTGACCGACCAGAACGCCCGGACCACCGGAAGTTGGGATTTGTCGAAGTGCAGTACGTACGCCTTGTCGCCGGTCAACGGATTTCCATTTGCGTCCTGGCCGCACGCCAGATAAACCGCATCTTCCGGGGGGTTGGCGCCGAGGCCGATCCGCGCCACCACGGCGCGAATCACATAATTCGTCCCATATCGGCCGACGTTTTGCGTGCCGCCGCTCCAGCCCGCCGGACCCGGAGATCCGCGGCGCCGGACGCTTGCTTCCAAGAGCGCAGTGGCGGACTTGACGCCCTCGTCGAACGCCTTCGCGCCTTCCGGCCCCAGCTTCTGTGCTTCAAACGGCTCACCGGCGCGTACGCCCAGGGTATTCAGCTTCTCAACCATCGGCCCGTCGACGGCATGCAGCGGATTCTGCTTGAGCAATTCAGCGAACTTGCTGAAGAATTCGTCGGGCGTAAGCTGCGCCACGGCCTGCGGCGGAGTCAGCCCAGGCTCGCGTAGCGACAAATTGGGGAGGGTCCGCGTTTTACGCGGCCCGTCGGGATAGAGGCTCATCGGCATCAACGTGTATGCCTTTTGAATGGCACGCACCGCCGGGTAGTCGGAGGCGGTATTGGTTTGCGTCCGCCCCAACAGCCAGGCCATGTTGGTTGGGCAATCGATGCGCGTCGCGTGCGCCGGCAGAGATCCCTTCCAGCCGGGTCCTACGATGGCGAACCAGGCTGGCTCCGTGCCCGTGGTTCGCTTGCCGGGAACCGAGATGGTTTCGGTCCAGGCGTCCATCAACTGCATCAGGTAATAACGGCCGTGAGTATCGGGAACGTGCAGGAGAACCGGTTCGCGGGAAAGATCGAGCCAGGCGGAAGAATAAAGAGTGTCCGCGTTGGGGCGCACCACGCGGCGCGAATGCTCGTCGGGGAAGACTTGCAGGTGAGCGAAATCGTTCGCCGGAAAATTTTTGGCGCGCGTGAACTCCATCAGCACGAGAGGATAGGCATAGAGATATGCTTGCCGGGCAGTCGCGGATATCTGCGCGGCGGAAGGCGTCTGCGCCTCGAGAGCAGTGGCCAGGAGCAGGAGAAGAACGGCCAGTTTTGTCATGGGCGACATTTAGTTTACATCCGGCCCCGTGCTACTTTCGTTTAGATTATGGGTCAAACATTGGTGCAGGGTTTTGGACGGGCAGCTATGGCTGTGGTTTTGGTCTCCGGCTGGGTTGCCGCGTGGGCGCAAGAGAAGGCCCCGCAGGCCGCGCACGAAAAAGGGGAACAGAGGGTGGCTGTGATGGCCATGCCGCTGACGCCGCCGCAGATTCCGCCCGCGGACTCGACAACCACGGGATCCGTGACTGTCGGCGGCCAGGCGATCGCTTATCGCGCGGTAGCCGGGACCATCACAGTGGGAGCAACCGACCAGGAGGACGCACTGCTCGGCTTAGACGGCAAGCGGCTTCCCGATACCGGGGAGAAGCCGATCGATCCGGAGAAGCCGGAGGACGCTCCGCCGACGGCTCGCATGTTCTACGTCGCATACTTCAAGACGGACGCAGCTTCCGATTCGCGTCCCGTGACGTTTTTCTATAACGGCGGACCCGGTTCTTCCACCATGTGGCTGCACATGGGTTCTTTCGGGCCCAGGCGCGTGGTGACCACCGATACGCAACACGACGCAGCGCCCTACAAGATCACGCCGAACGAATTCAGTCTGCTCGATGTAAGCGACCTCGTGTTTATCGATGCGCCCGGCACTGGTTTCAGCCGCATCCTGGGTAAGGACAAGGAGAAGGCCTTTTGGGGAACCGATCCGGATGCCCACGCTTTTGAACGGTTCATCCGGCGATTCCTGACTAAGCATGAAAGATGGAACTCGCCGAAGTATTTGTTCGGCGAGAGTTACGGAACACCGCGATCGGCGGTGCTAGCTGCGTTGCTTCACAGCGTGGACTTGAATGGAATCGTGCTGCTCTCGACCATCCTCTGCTTCGATAACAGCGTGGACGGTCCAAGATGGAATCCGGGTGTGGATCAGGCCTACGCGCTGGCGTTGCCGACTTATGCCGCGAGTGCTTTCTACAATCACAAGTTATCCAAGCAACCGCCCAAGCTGGAGCCATTTCTCGAAGAGGTGGAAAAATTTGCGCTGGGCGAATATATGTCCGCGCTGTTGCAGGGATCGGAATTGCCGGATGCGAAAAAGCAATCCGTCGCGGCCAAACTTCATGACTATATCGGCCTGCCGGTTCCTTACATATTGAAAGCGGATTTGAGAGTGAGCGGAGGAGAGTTCAGCAAGAATCTGCAGGAAGCCGAGGGATTAACAACCGGGCGTCTGGACACCCGCTATAAAGGACCCGAGCTTGACCCGTTAAGCGAGGAAGCGGAGTACGATCCCCAAAGCGCCGCCATCTCGGCGGCGTATGCGACGGCCATTAACCGGTATCTGCGGGTTGACTTAAAATATGGCGAAAATCAGACCTATAAGCCGTCCGCATACAGCGACCCGAACTTCAAGTGGGACTTGCGGCATCAGGCGCCAGGTGGGCCTCCCGTAGGCCAGGGTGAGGCCGGCACGAATGTGATGCCGGACCTGGCGCTGGCCATGAAGACTAACCCGAAGATGAAAATATTGCTGGCCGGCGGTTATTACGATCTGGCAACGCCGTTCTTCGAGGGAATTTACGAGATGCACCATCTGCCGATCCCGCAGAATCTGCAAGCTAATATCAGTTACCGGTATTATGACGCCGGTCATATGGTTTATGTTAATGAAGGTGTGCTGAAGCAGTTTCATGAGGATGTGGCGGCGTTTATCCGGAAGACGGAGAATGTAAGCGCGGGTAAGTGACCGAACGCCTGTCCGCGGGGCGCCGCAGGGCCGACCGGGGGGTCGGCCGCGATCCAGGGGGATCGCCCCACTGGGAGATGTGCAAACTCCCGGCACAGGCTGCTGGCGGGAGTCGTCTATTGCGGGCGCCGGTGCACCACTCCGGTCCCGGTCAACATAACGGACTGTGGCGATCCGGCGGCGGTGTCGGTGATGCTGATGGCGGCGCTGCGCGCCCCGGCATCGCTGGGCTTGAACGTCACTGAGAGCCCGCAATGGCCACCGGCCGCTAGCGTCGATCCGCAATTGTTCGTCTGCGCAAAATCACTCGGGTTCGCGCCGGTGACGGCGATGCTGGTGATCGTAAGCGCTTCGGTCGCATTGTTGGTCAAGACTACCGATTGAGCCCGGCTGGTCATATCAATCGTCTGGCCGCCGAAGTTCAGCGCCGGCGGGCTTAGTGAAATTGGGGACGCGCTCCCGGTTACAGAGATCGTCGCGTCCGTGTTCCAGTAATAGTTATGGGTCCAGCCGGAATCGAAGACTCCAACGTCCACTGAGTAACTTCCGGGCGCCAGCGAGATGGCTGGGGTCCAGTTGTATGAATATCGCAGAGTCAGGCCCGCCGTGAAGTTCTGCGAACTCCAGACTTGAGTGGCCACCGCGGAGCCGGCAGAGTTGAAGATTTGTAACTCAATATTCGCGTCGCTGAGCCCGCCCGGCCCGGTCTCCGTGATAGCGACAGAAATGGAACCAGTTCCGCTGGCGGCGAGCGTAAGCGGGGCCGTCGCGGAAGTGGTGAAGACAGCGGCGGAATTGACTGTCAGGCTGGCGGCCGATGCATTCCAATTCCACAGTTGCCAGGTGGCGCTGAACACGCCGACTTCTACCGTATAATTTCCCAAGACCGCAGGCATCAGTGCAAATGAGTAATCGCGCGATTGTTGCGCAGCGAAATTCTGGCTGGTGTAGTTCTGTGTCGCGGCCGTGTTGCCATTGGGATCCAGCACCAGAATCTGAACGTTGCCGTTCGTTAGAGTGCTGGATATGCAAGTGACTGTCGCCTGGATGGTCGTGTTGGCGGATTGAAGTACCGGATTCGGCAATGCGCTGGCGGACGATGAGAAGGTGGGAGGCAGAATCGGCGTGGCGGCGAGTTCCAGTGAGTCCGGACCTGTACCCACCAGGTTCGTGCCGGATACGACGTAGTAGTAAGTGGTCCCATTCGTCACGCTCGTGTCGGTGTAAGTGGGTGAGGCGCCGGCTACCGAGCCAAGGCTCAGATATGGTCCACCGCTAACTGTCCCGCGTTTCACCGTATAGCTGGTAGCTCCGCCGCTGGCAGTCCAGGTTAGCGTAACCGTGCCGCTGCCAACCGTAGCCGCCAGGCCGGCAGGCGCTGTCGGCGCCGATGTAACGCTGCCCGCGGGAATGACGAACAGCGTGATGCTCTGAGGCGGAAGCGTGGCCATGACGGCGTTGCTGATTACCGGAATGCCGCCCAATTGTGTGATGGCAGCTTGCTTAGCCGACGCAATCTGAAAGGCTTGCGCCATGCCGTTGGTTCCGAAGTTGGCCAGGCTGATGGTGACCGGCGTGCTCCCTTGCTGCTTGTTAATAACCATCACGGTTAACGCACCATCGGAAGAGCGCACAGCGGCAAACGAAGACAAGTTATCTGGGTTGGCCACACCGGCCGACACGCTGGTGTCTCCGAAGGTCGAAAGCTTGCCGTCATAGTTACGATACATTTCCAAAGCCAAGTAAGTCGGCGACGGATTGACGGGCACCGTCCAGCGGGTGGCCAGGTCCAAGCCTTCCCGCCCGAAGATGCCAAGCACGTCCGCCTGAGCGGTCGCCCCATTCAGGTTGGCCTCGTCGCCCCAGTTGTACTCCGTAATGGCAGTTTGCAGTCCGGGATAATACTGATTCACCCAGCTTTTCAGCATCGGGATCAGATTTACGATGCCGCCATTGATACCTACTTGATTGAACCAGGATGGATCGACGTAGGTTCGGATCCCAAAGCGCGCGCGTGGACTGGTTGCGAATCATTTGGGCGGGCAAGGAATCGTCGTTAGGGTTGGACAGTTCGGGCGGATAGTAGTGAACGCTGAGCACGTTCAGAAGCTGGTTGCCGGTGGACTGCTGGTAGGTGTAAAGCTTTTGTAGCAGCCAAGGGTAATAGTAAGTGTTGTTATGAGTGCTGTAATCGGGGCCGTTGGCGCCGATTCCGTTCTGCTGGTCGAGGCCGCTCAAGAAGAGCGCCCACCAGCTCCACTCCTCCGGACCGACGATCAGAGCATTCGGATCGAGAGCCCGCACTGCGCCGGCGTAGCTGACGAAGCTGTTGTAAAGCTCGTTGTAGGTTTCCTCGGCCGGATGAATGTCGCGATGCGTCGAGGACCACAGCGAGGGCTCGTTGTCCATAATGTAGTATTTGAGTCCGCCACTGGCTGCAAGCCCCCAGGTATTGATGAGGTGCTGAACCCAGGCGCGCTGGATGGCAACGGAGTTCGGCGTATTGGCGTCCAGCGGATCGTTGCCGGTGATTGGTTTGCTGTTGGCGGCGCTGATTCCGTTGCCCGCGTCGGGCTGGTATGGATCTGAACCGGTCTGCGGTCCGTACTTGGCGATGGAGAAGGACCAGAGCGTGGCGCCGCCTGAGCCCAGCTTCGCCAGGTAATTGATCATGGGGATGGTCAGCAGCGGCTGAGCGTCCGCATTGCCTGCGCGAGTCTGCATGATAAAGCTGTCGCCATCATAGCCGGGCGTCTCCGGTGGATCGAGGATGCTTTCAAAATAATAGTCGCTGGCGCGATTGGCGGCATTGATCTGCCAGTTATAAGTGCTGGTGGCGTTGCCACCGCTGCGGTTCATGGTGAAATTGGTGGCCGCGAGATCGCTCTCGGCGCCAAAGGCGAACCCATAGATGTTGGGATTGATGGCGTGACGGTTTGCGTTCGCGTCCACACTCACGGAAGCCGGTGCATTCTGGGCGAGAGCCTGCGCGGCGCATAAACCGAGCAGGAGTCCCGCTCGGAGCAATCGGTTCCCCATGGATGCCATTATAGAGTCCGTGGAGAATTTTCGGCCAGCATTACAGCTATGGGCGATGTGGCTAGCATTCGCGTCCTCTGCCGCCATTATCATCGGCATCGCGCCGTCGCAGATACTCCTAGGATTGTCGCTGCTTGCGCTGATCGTGTCGGGTGTCCGGCCGAAGCTGCCGCCGATAAAACTGCCGCTCGGATTGTTCTTATTGGGGACGCTGATTGCGGCCGGACTTTCCGCCGATCCGATGGCGGCGTATCCGCAAATCAAGAAATTCTACGTCTTCACCCAACTGCTGGTGGCCTACACATTTCTGCGCGGGACCAAAATCGGCCGCTGGCTGATATTGACTTGGGCGGGCTGCGGAGCTGTCAGCGCTCTGTTAGGCGTGGTTCAGTTCGGCCTGAAAGCGTATCGCATTCGCGAGGCGCATGGAGATCTTTATGAGGGATATGTTGCCCAGCGCATTACCGGCTTTATGAGCCACTGGTACACGTTTTCGGTGGAAGAGATGCTCGTGCTTTTGATGCTGGGGGCTTTTTTGTTATTTTCTCCGGGAGCGCTGCACAAGACCTGGCTGTGGTGTGCGCTGGCGGTTGCGATGGGGATGGGAATTTTGCTGGCGGAGACGCGGGCGGTATGGATCGCCACGATCGTTGGAATCGCTTACCTGGTGTGGTGCTGGCGGCCCTGGGTGACCATCGCGATCCCGGTGCTCGCAGTCTGCGGATTGTTGCTGGCGCCATCGAGTATCCGGCAACGGGCGATTTCGATCGTCCGGCCGGGCGCGGAGGATTCAAACGCGTTCCGGACCATTCTGCTGCGGACCGGCGTGCGGATGGTGGAAGATCATCCATGGTTCGGATTGGGTCCGGAGATGCCGCGCAAGTTGTTTATGGACTATGTGCCGCCGGATGTTCCGCTACCGCTGCCGTCGGGCTCGACCATGCATTTGCACAATCTCTACCTGGAATATGCCGCCGAACGAGGGATCCCCGTCCTGCTGGTTCTGCTTTGGCTACTCGGAAAAATTTTGTGGGACTTCATGCGAGGAGTGCGCAGTCTGCCGCCGGGGAGGGATGACCGGAGGTTCCTCTTGCATGGCGGTATCGCCGTAGTGATTGCGCTGCTGGTCGAAGGCACAACCGACGTGAACCTGGGCGACAGTGAGGATTTGACGATGTTTCTGGTCGTGGTAGCGATCGGCTATAACGCGCTTATTTCGGAAATTGCGGCTGAATCGCCCGCGATTCCGCCCTTTATCGCGGCCCTGCTTCGGCGGTTAAAGTTCGCTCCCAGTCAGCCGGTGGCAGAACAGCGTGCGGGATAAAGGCGCACTGCAGCTTCCAACGCATTTTAGTAAAACCGGTCACGCTCCGTCCGCCCGCGACCAGAGGAATGAGCGTAGCGGCGCGGCGGGCCAAGCGCTCACGCTGAGCACGAAATTTGGCGCCATCGCGAGGACAGTATTGGGCCCAGCCGATGGTATGCAGAAGGCCGGCCGGTCCGAATTGGTCCGAGCGCAACATCTGTTCGACGAAGACTCGGATCGGGCCTTCGAATTCGTGCAGCGTGTCATGCAGCGCGACGATCGCACCTTCGGAGAGATAGGGCGTGAACAGTTCGAAGTCCAGCTTCGCCCCGGCATAGGTATGATCGCCGTCAATCCAGAGAAATCGGATTGGGCGGGTCCACGTCGCCGATACTTCCTGCGACGTCGCCCGATGAACTTCCACCTGGTGCTCGAGTCCCGCATTGCACAAGGCGGATTGGAAATCGTCGAAGGAAGATTGTTGAGCGCCCAGATCGGGGTCGGTGACGGAGGGAGTATTGTGCGGGTCGATACTCACGATGGGGCCGAGTCCGTAATGCGCGGCGAGCGATGCCAATCCGACGGTGGACTTGCCTTTGAAGCTGCCGATTTCGACGGTCGCGCCCTTTGCTGGAGCGCCGGCAAAGAGCATGGCCAGGGCGCGAAACTCGCGATCGCCGATGTAGCCTGGAATATCGCGCGCTTTGGCCCACGCGGAGTCGATGGCAAAATCCAGGTCTTTCGGCAGGGGCACGTTTGCAGTTTAACAAGGGGTGGTGGAGGTGTGGGGCCGATGTGGACGTCGGCTTTGCGCCAGGCGGGGCCGACGAGGGCGTCGGCCGCGATCCAGGGGGATCGCCCCACATTTTAATATAGTGCTGGCCTTCAATATGGTGTTGGCAATGAATATGGTGTTGGCCTCCAATATAGTGCTGGCAATCGATATAGTGCTGGCAATGGCAATTAATATAATGCTGGCAATTAATATGGTGCGCGGCAATCAATATAGTGCTGGCGATACAGTGTTAATGTGCCGCGGCGCGGTTTCTTTGCGCCGCTTCATTCTTTGGATCGATCTCGAGCGCCTGGTCAAACTGGTCCAGCGCTTCGGCGCGCCGATCGAGTTGCAGCAGCACTTCTCCAAAATCGTTGCGCAAATCGGCATCACGGGGTGCAAGTTTCACCAGTTGCCGATATGCGGCCGCAGCCTCGATCCACTCGCCCTTCGCGGTCAGTTGCCGCGCTTGCGCTTGGAGCGCTCTCTGCAGTCCATAGCGGGCGGTTTCGTCGTCCGGATAGGCCTGCGTCACCAAACGAAAATTCTCGATCGCCTCAGGCAGACGGTTGGCTTTCAGCAACACTTCCGCCAGGTTGAAGCGTGCGGCGGCATAGTCCGGTCTCAGCCGCAACGCCAATTGAAATTGCTCCATCGCTTCCGGCGAGAGACCCAGGTGCGAAAGCGCCACACCCAGCGCGGTATGCGCTTCGGGCCGCTTCGGATCCCGAGCCACCGCTTGGCGTAGCATCTGTACTCCCTCGGCAACTTTTAGCCGCGACAGCAGCACGACGCCCAGATTGTATTCCGCTTCAAAACTATGCGGATCGTGCTCCAGCCGATGCCGGAGAATGGCTTCTTCCAACTCACGCCGCTGGTCGCCGCGCCCGCGGGGGAGAACCTGCAACCACAAGTGAGCCATTTCATCCGTCGATTGATTGCCCGCCTGCACCCGGCGCGGCGGATGATTTGGATTCCGCAAATTGGCGGCCGAGTTGTCGTAGTGGTAGCGCATCGAAATCACGGAACCCTTAGGAAGAAAAACCGGCTCGCGATAGTAGTACACGGCTTGCCAGTTTTGATCCCAATCCGGAATGCGAATCAGCCATTTCCTTTCGCCCGAAGGCAGCGTGGCGTAGGCTTCCAGCAATTTGCCGAGATAATGGGCGTGCGGATAGACGGCCAAAATATCGACATCCAACGGCAAGCGGAAATCGTCATTTACTGGAAAATCGCGCACGCCGGCGGGGATGTCCAACGCCGCGTCATTCTCCATCTGCAAGAGCATGGGAAAACGCGTGGGCGGATGGTCGGTGAAGTACAAGCCGATGGACGGCCGCACTTGCTCCTGCTTGCCGGAGGGCTGCAGGTGCGTGTTCAGAACCAGTTCATTGCCAGGGTCGAGACGCCACGAGAACCCTGCCGGTTCGGTATGGCCCACCGCGCCGGGCTTCCAAAACAAGAACTGGCCGACCGGGTCAAACGGGCTGCGCATCACAGTCAGGTCCATGCCGGGGAAGCCTTTTGGATCCTGCAATCCGTTACGGTCCACCAGCAAATTGGCATGATGCACTAATTGCCGCTGGCCGGGCCGTATCTCGATGGCGCGCACATACCGCGTGGTTTTCAATTCCGGCCGGAAGACAAAATTCCAATATCGATCTGGGCCGGTTGCGGGCAGGGAAAACGAATTCTGCGCCTCGAGGATCAAGTCTGGCGGCCCCGATTGCCAGCCTTGGGTGAACTGTGGCGCAGGCGGCGTTCCCGATCCTTCTGGCGCGCCGCCGCGCACCCAATCGGCGATGGTCCGGATCTGTTCAGCGGTCAGGGTGTTTGAGCCGGCAAAGTCGCCATAGCCTGCTTCCGGCAGCCAGGGCGGCATAAAGCGTTTGCCGGTGACAGCGGCGATTTGCGCCGCACGTTTCTGGGCGTCGGCGTAGGTCAGCAGGGAGAAAGGGCCGGCCCCTCCGGGATGATGGCAGGGCGCGCAGTATTGATAGAGGATGGGCGCAATGTCGTGCGCGAAGGTGGGGGGTTGTGCGTTGCAAGCGAGACTTGCGAACAGAAGGAGGATGGGCGGGTTGACAACCTGCCTCACTATTGCCACCGCAGCGCTTCGACCGGATCGATTTTCGTGGCCCGACGAGACGGGAGATAGGCCGCAGCCAGCGTGACCAGCAACAGCAGCAGCGGAACCAGAACGAAGATACGCGGGTCGGAAGTTTTCACGCCGTATAGCAGGCCCTGCATCAATCGAGTCAAGCCCAGTGCAGCGGCCAATCCCAAAACTACACCGGCCAGCGCCAGACGCATCCCCGCTAGCACCACGCCATTCCGTACTTGGCGCGGCGTGGCGCCTAACGCCATGCGCAGGCCGATCTCCTGGGTCCGCTGCTCCACGGCGTAGTTCATCAAACCGTATACGCCGATGGCGGCCAGCAACAAAGCGATGCCCGCGAAGATGGCCAGCAGCAGCGTATTGAAATCGCTCCTTGCCAGGGATTGTCCGAGCACTTGCTGCATGCTTCTGACGTGCCCCACGGCCAAGCCGCCGCTGGCTTGGCGCAGTTGTTCTTCGATCGCGGCAGTCAAGGATGACGATTCGAGACGTGTCCGCACTATCCAGGTGATGGGGAGAATGCTGGCGTCGATGGCCGTCATACGGTCTATAACCTGGGCTTCCGGCAGATACATGGCCGGGTCCGGGTCTCGGTTGATTCCATAATTGCGCACGTCGCCGACGACTCCAATAATCGTGCGCGGCGGACCGGCGAATTCCGGATGATATTTGTCGATGCTCAGCCGCTCGCCAATCGCACTGCCGCCTGGCCAGAACTTTTTGGCCATGCCTTCGCTGATCAGCACCACGCCGTTCGCGTTGGACGTGTCGCGACCGGAAAAAAGACGGCCACGCAACAGCGGGATGCGGAAGACGTCAAAATATTGTGGCGAGACCGGACGCATCAGCGCGATGCCATGGACGGGATCATTATTGAGCGGCCGCCCTTCAATCACGAAAGTGTCGCTGAAAGCATTCTCGATGGGCAGCATCCAGGAACTGGCTACCGCGCTCACGCCCGGCAAAGCTTCCAGACGCCGTTCGGCTTCGAGTACCAGTTGATTCACCGCGGCGGTTTTCTCAAAGCGGCTGCCGGCGAGCGACATTTCGAATGTCATCACATGATGCGCGTCAAAGCCCGGTTGCACCGCACGTAGCGCGGCAAAAGTACGAATCAGCAAGCCCGCTCCGATTAACAGCACCAGGGCGAGCGCTACTTCCGTAATCACAAACAACGAACGCGCGCGGTTGCCAGAAGCGGGTTTCAGTCCGAGGGTGCGCGCCGCATTCAGCGCGGGCGCCAAACCGAACAAGATGCCAGTTGTCAGCGAGACTGCCAGAGTGAACGCCAACACCCGCCAGTCGAGCGTCACGGACGAACCGAATTCGCCGACGCGGGGAAGATTGCCCGCGCTCAACAGCAGCAACCCACGCATCCCGGCGTATCCAACCAGCAGGCCGAGCGCTCCGCCTAAGCCCGCCAGGACCAAGCTTTCGGTCAGGAGCTGGCCAATGATGCGCGCGCGGCTGGCGCCGATGGCAACGCGGATGGCAATCTCCCGCTGGCGGCCGGTGGCGCGCGCCAACAGCAGATTGGCGACATTGGCGCAGGCAATCAGCAGAACCAGGGTTACGGTTCCCAGCAGGATCAGCAAGGAGGATCGCACATCGTTGACGACCGTATCCCGCAACGGCCAAATGGTAAATTCGGCTTTGGGATTGAATAAGGGAAAGCTGCGCCGGAGGTCAACGCCCGCCGACTTCAATTGCGCCTTGGCAACTTCCGGCGTCACGCCCGGTCTCAGGCGCGCGGCGACGCGGATGTAGCTTAACATGGAACGGCTGTTGGGGTCGGCCTGGAGCGGAAGCCAGGCATCCGCCGGCGGATCGGGCTGAAATTCGGGACCAGTGACGCCGGTGACAATATACGGTTCGCCTCCCAGAAAGATCGGCTTGCCGATGAGATTCGGATCGGCTTGAAAGCGGCGCCGCCATAGCCCATCGCTGATGACGACCGATTTCGCGCCTCCCGGGCGGTCTTCTTCGGCGGTAAAACTTCGTCCCAGCACGATTTTCGCGCCAAACAGCCGGAAGTAGTCTTGGGAAACGTGAATGCCCTTCAATTGCTCGGGCCGGTCGTTGCTTGTGAGATTGGGGCTGGTGAAGTTGGGGGTTGTGAGATTCAGTCCCGGGCCGCCGAAATCATAAGCGGAAATATCCTGGAAAATCTGGGTTTGCGAGCGAAAGAACGCGAATTCGGCCGGCGAAAGCGTTATCCCGTTACCTTGCGGAGTGGACATCACCAACTGCACCAAGCGATCCGGGTCGGGATAGGACAACGGCTGCAACAGAACTGTGTTAACCACCGAGAAGACAGCCGTGTTCGCTCCGATACCCAACGCCAGAGCGGTAATGGCGGTGGCTACAAACGCGGGATTGCGCCTGAACGATCGGAAAGCGTAGCGGATATCTTGGCGCACGGCGTCAGCGGACATGGTCAATTCATGATGTCATAGGCCGCGTGGGGGCAACCATCGGCATTGCCTGATCATGCCTTCGGCATTCTCTGATCATGCCTTCGGCATTGTCTGATCATGCCTTCGGCATTGTCTGATCATGCCTTCGGCATTCTCTGATCATGCCTTCGGCATTGTCTGATCATGCCTTCGGCATTCTCTGATCATGCCTTCGGCATTGTCTGATCATGCCTTCGGCATTGTCTGATCATGCCTTCGGCATTGTCTGATCATGCCTTCGGCATTGTCTGATCATGCCTTCGGCATTCTCTGATCATGCCTTCGGCATTGTCTGATCATGCCTTCGGCATTGTCTGATCATGCCTTCGGCATTGTCTGATCATGCCTTCGGCATTGTCTGATCATGCCTTCGGCATTGTCTGATCATGCCTTCGGCATTCTCTGATCATGCCTTCGGCATTGTCTGATCATGCCTTCGGCATCCTCTGATCATGCCTTCGGCATTCTCTGATCATGCCTTCGGCATTGTCCTGGGTTATGCTTTCCAAAGATGCACATAACTCCAGGACCGCCTTCCATGACGATTGCCAAGGTACGGGAACTCGCCAGGGAGATGACCCAGTCGCCCACGCCGGTAGTGCTTTCCTTCACGCAAGAACAGATCGTAGATCTGCTGGCTGAAATCGATCTCAGGACGCGACCTGCATCTACGGGAGCTGCCGCTCCGGCCGCTCCCGTAGAGATTTCGCCGGTGAAGGAATACGCGGCGCACCGCAAGGTTTGCGACCAATGCACGCGGGGTACGGAGGGCCGTTGTGTCACTGGCCACGCGCTATACTCGGCGGCCTGCGCGGCGGTGATGGACGAGGTAAGAATCCTGGTCTAATGACGAAAAGCGGACAGGATGCGCTCTAGACGCAAACCTGCCCGCCTCATTAAGTTCTAAGGGCCAAGTTCCAGGGCCAAAACCAATCGGCTTAGCGGCGAAAGCCGCCGCCAATGACTACGCTTAGTAACCATAGCCGTAAGGATATGGGTACGCCCCGCAATAGTATCCATAGTACGGATCGCAATACGCGCCACCATAGTAGGCGTAAGGATAACCGAACCCAAAGCCGAGTCCGTAACCGCCCCAATACCCGCCGTAGAAACCGCGCCCGCCATAATAGCCGCGTCCGCCATAATAGCCGCCGCGATAGTTTCCGGCGTAGCCACGGCCTGCGTAAGCGCCGCCGGCGTAGCCACGGCCCGCGTAAGCGCCGCCAGCGTAGCCACGGCCCGCGTAAGCGCCGCCGGCATAACCACGGCCCGCGAACCCGCCACCGGAGTAGGCCCGGCCAGCGAACCCGCCTCCACCGCTAAAGCCCCGGCCGCCACCACCCGCGATGGCATGACCGCCTCCGCCGCCGCCTCGACCGCCGCCACCGCCACGTTGGGCAAAACCAGTCGCCGTCAGAAGTAACGACAACGACAGAATCATCAAAATTTTTCGCATAAACTTAGGCCTTCCATTTGAACCGCCGTATGTTCAGTAGCAATCTGGTTTCCATCTGTAATTGATTGATTTTAAAGACCAATCAGCGATCGTGTCCGGCCAAGATTCACCGCCGGTGGTGGTTATCAGCCAGTAGATATTGGCGTGCTTCAGTCAGGCTGCGCAGAACCAAGCCGCGACTGGTACCGGAGGGTGACAACCTGTCCGCAAGGTTGCCAGAAAGGGGCGCCAGAGTGTCTAGCCCAGTGGTTCCCTGCGCCTGACCGGGTGCGCGAAACACAAGAAAACAGGCTACTTCCGTTCATGTGTGCGGCTGGCTTCGCGATTGCCTATATCCAAGCGAAATGAATTCGATCAAAACCACACTTCTTGTCCTGCTGCTTGCGTCCGCCGGCTCCGTTATGGGCCAAAAGCTCTCACCTGACCTCGTGGGCTTGCACTCTTCTCAACCCCTGGACGTGATCGTCCAGTACAAATCTGCTCCCACGGCCGCGCAGCAAGAGAAAGTTGTCAGCCGCGGCGGGATTCTCAAGGCCACTCACTCAATCATTCAGTCGGCGTCCTATCGCGTATCCGCCGCCCAGCTCGCGGAGCTCGAGAGCGATCCCGAGGTGGCGCACGTCAGTGTCGATCATCCCGTCCAGGCTCTGGATGTAACGTCTGGCGTGATCGCGCAACAGGCATTCGTTTCGCCGATCAACATCGACTACTATCGCGAAACGGTATATGCCGACCCGGTCGATAATCCGACTTACACTGGCAGTGGCGTGGTCGTTGCCTTGATCGATAGCGGGGTTACGGTGAATGCCGACCTCAAGAATACGCTGTTGTACCAGCAAAGTTTCGTGCCGGGCGATTCCACGACCGCCGATGCCTATGGACATGGGACGCACGTGGCGGGAATCCTAGTTGGATCCGGAAAGAATTCTTCGGGAACGAATTCCAAGTATCAGTTTGGCGGCGCCGCTCCGGGCGCTTCGCTGATTAACCTGCGCGTTTTGGACGGAACCGGCAGCGCAGTCGATAGTACTGTGATTAGCGCCATACAGCGCGCCATCGCCCTGAAATCCACGTATAACATTCGCATCATCAGCCTGTCCTTGGGCCGGCTGCTGGCCGAGAGCTATGTCAACGATCCGCTCTGCCAGGCAGTGGAGGCGGCCTGGAAAGCAGGAATTGTAGTAGTGGTAGCGGCCGGCAACGAAGGCCGGAACGACAGCGCCGGGAACGAGGGATACGGGACGATTCTGGCCCCCGGCAACGATCCTTATGTGATCACCGTGGGCGCCATGAAGTCCATGAGCACGCCTTCCCGCAACGACGATCTCATTGCCAGCTACAGCTCAAAGGGGCCGACGCTGTTCGATCACGTGGTCAAACCCGACCTGGTGGCCCCGGGCAACCTGGTCATCTCAGTTGAGGCGCCGAAGTCCACACTCGCTACCACCTATCCGGCCAATGTCGTTCCGCAATCGGTCTATTTGAACCAGATATCGCCGACTGCGGTGTCAACTACCAGCGGCTCGGATCCGGCTAACAGTTACTTTGTGCTGAGTGGGACCAGTATGGCCACTCCGGTAGTCAGTTCGGCGGCGGCCTCGCTACTCCAAAAAAACCCGTCGCTGACGCCCGATCAAGTCAAAGCCCGGCTGATGAAAACGGCGTTGAAATCGTTTCCCGTATCGAGCGTCGCAGTGGATCCGACGACGGGCATCAGCTATACGAGCTACTACGATATTTTCACGGTTGGCGCCGGATACCTGGACCTCGCCACCGCTTTAGCGAACAACGATGTAGCTACGGGGAGCGCCATGTCTCCCACCGTTAGCTACAATACTTCCAACAAAACGGCAACGCTGGTCACTCCCTCCGGCGTGATTTGGGGCAGCGGCATTATCTGGGGAACGGGCATTGTCTGGGGAACAAATGTATTCGTCGGCGGAACCAGTCTGATCTGGGGTAGCGCCGTGTCATGGGGAACCGCGACGACGTCGGGCCAATCGATCATTTGGGGCACTACGGCCGCGTCAGCCACCGGGATCATCTGGGGTACCAGTGTTCCCAGCGCCACGGCGCTGATCAACGGAGAGTAAGAGCCGCACGAACACTGACGGGGAGAAACCGCCAATGCCCAAACAAGCCCTTATCTTCGCAATCATCGTGTCCCTCGCCGGCGCCTGTATTGTCGCAGCGGCCGGACTCACTTGGCCGAACGTCGCGCCCGGGTCTTTCCTGATCTGCGCCGCGCTCGCTTTACTCGCCGCCACGCTTAAGGTGCGCATTCCCGGGATGGTCGGCGCTATCAGTCCGGTAGCCGTACCGATTCTATTTGCCGGCGGCACGCTCGGCTGGCAGGCAGCCGCGCTGATCGCAGCCGCAACCGGGATCCTGCAGTCCGTGTGGCGCCCGAAAATTAAGCCCATACCGATCCAAATCGTGTTCAATGGCGCGACTATAGCGATCGCCGCCACGTTAGGAACGCTCGCCGCCAATCTTGTCACGGCCCGAGGAATCTTCGTCTGGTTTATCGCCGCCGCGGTGGTTTTTCAGGTGAGCAACGCGATGCTGGTTTCGGGCGTTCTCTCTTTGCTGGGCGAAAGTATCTCGCTAGTCGCTCTTTGGCGCAATTGCCATCTGTGGTCCTTCCCTTACCAATTAACCGCCGGCCTGTTCGCCGGTCTGTGGGCCCAGGCTGGTCCGCTGACGGCCAGCAATGTTGCGCCGTTCACCGCGGTCGCACTGGCCGGAGCTTTGCTGTACCTCATGAACGTGTTTTACGGCGAGATTGTTGAGCGTAGCGGAGCGCGGGCAGAACTGAGCACGCGGTAAGGTCTCGCGAGGCAGCAGCCTTCTATCTAAGGGCTTGCCGCAAAATAACATTTACCATTAGGAATGTTTCGGCGACGCTATGCGAGGCAGTAGCGAATAGTTCCATTCAGGATTTCGACGGTGGGGTTGCAGGTTCAGTTGCTTCATCTGCATGTCCGTGATTTTCACTCCGGTCTCATAGATGCTCGGGTCCAGCATGGCCTGGATTCGCAACCCTTGGCTCGTTCGGGTGGCGCTGATCATATTCACCACGGTTTCGAAACTGACCAGCGGTTCGCCTCTCCAGTTCATGCTGATGAAGGAAAACATCCGGTGCTCGATCTTGTTCCACTTGCTGGTCCCCGGCGGGTAGTGGCCGACTACGATTTCCAGCCCGGTCTCGTCGCTGAATTGCTGCAGGTAGTATTTCCAGGCCCGATTCCGGGCGGCGTTGCTTCCTCCGCTGTCGGCACAGATGAACAGGCGCCGGGCCTTGGGGTAGTGGCGGACTCCAAGCTGGAGCCACCAACGCCGGATACTCTCCACCGCAAACTCCGCCGTGTCATGCGTCATGCCGACGTTCACCATCCCTTCGTTCCGGTGCACATCAAAGGCCCCATAGGGGATCGCAGTGCCTTCCGCGAGGCTGGAGAAATCGTGCACGTTGACCTTCGGCGCTTCCCCCTTCTTGCGCCATTTTCGCCCGTCATTCTTGAAGTTCCCGACTTTTTCTTTCTTCTTGGTGTCCACCGAGATCACCGGCTCCTTCGCCTTCAGAAACCGTTTCGCCGTCTCGCTGATATACCGGAACTGGCGGTCCCGGTCGGCGTGCGATTCGCCTTCCTTGTCTTTCAGGTTCGCCTGTAGTGAGTAGCCCATCGTCCGCAGACGCCTCTGTATCGTGTCCGCGCTCACATCGTGCCCTAGGCTGACCAAGTACTCCCGTATCTGGTAGCTCGACTTGCTGTTCCACTTCAAGGGTGACATCGGATCGCCCACCGTACTCTCTTCCATCACCTGTTCCAGCAACTGGGTGATCTCCGGATCATGTTCCTCCACCGGCTTGCGTCCCGCTCCGGGCTTTCGCACTCTGCCTTCCTCGGCTACCAGTTTGCTCTTGCCAGACAGTTCCCGAATCCCCTTCAAGATGGTCGGCTTGGACAGTCCACTGGTCTCCACCATTCGCTGGATGCCGCCCCTGCCGCAGCGTAACGCTTCACGCCCCACAAGCCAGCGCCGCTGCGCTTCATTCAGCGTCCCCATCACCCTCTGCAAGAGCTTCGAGTCCCGCTTGGCGTTTGATACTTGCATACCCACAGCATCGCACGAACCCGTTCAATGGTAAAGTTTATTTTGCGGCAAGCCCTAAGCACCTGTCATGAAACAACCTTGCCACACCGTCCGGACCGCTCCCTGACGGTCGCGGCTCGGTCACGCCCTTCCGGTTGAATTGGTTGTTTCATGACAGGCCCAACTGGCGCCGATCGCTGAGAGGTAACCAGTCTGCCGTGGGCCGAGACTATCCTGGCGAACCGTGGGGGCAGCCAAGCCGCAGCAGGATGCCAAACCTCACACAGCCGTGTCCTATGGGCTACGCGCCGGCTAATTTTGCGGTCTCTTCCCACAAACGCCGAGCGGACGCATCGTCCTGCGCCTCGATCGTCGGGGTGGCGGGCCGGCACTGGTAGAAATATTGCCCGCTGACGTTCTCCACAGCGGCGGACGACGCAAGATAGACGATGGTCTCCGCGCCCTTCTCGGGAGAAATGGCGAAGAACTTGGCGAAGCCAATGGCGGATCCGAGGAAACCACCGCTTTGGTCTCCAAAGCGCGTGGCGACGAAACCGGGATGCAGGCAGTTGGCGGTGACGTTGGTCCCTTTCAACTGGCGAGCGAGTTCGCGCGTAAAGAGAATATTGCAGAGCTTGGAGCGGCCATAGACTTTGAATCCACTGTAGGCATTGGACGATTGCAGGTCGTTGAAGTCGAGCCGGGCGCCTTTGTGAGCGTCGGAAGACGTGCTCACGATGCGCGCCGGCGCGGAGGCGATCAGGCGTTCGCGCAGGCCTTCGGTGAGGACGTAATAAGCCAGGTGGTTGACGGCGAAAGTCTTTTCGAGGCCGTCGGGCGTGAGCTGCCGGTTGGTGAACAGGGCGCCCGCGTTGTTGATCAGAACGTCAATGCGCGGTTCAGCGGCAGCGATTTCGGCAGCCGCGCTCTTCATGCCTGAAAGAAGGGAGAGATCGGCATAAAGGACGGAATGCGAGGCCGGGCCGGGCAGCCGTCTCAGGCTGGCTTCGCCGCGCTGCCGGTCGCGAGCGACCAGGACGATGCGCGCTCCCATGGCGGCCAGCTTTTCGGCCGCAACTTGCCCGATGCCGGAAGTTCCACCGGTGATGACTACCACTTTGCCGTGCATGGCGACAAGTGTAGCAACGCTGCGATTGGTTTGCTTTTCTGGTAGAATCTCTACTGGTAGCGAACGATGACGAAGAACAGTCCCTCCGGAACGCAGACCGAGATTCTGCAAGGCACCCTGGACATGCTGGTGTTGCAGACGCTCGCGGTAGGGCCCGCCCACGGACACACCATCGCTCACGTCATTGAACGCCGTTCGGGAGACGTTCTTCTGGTAGAACACGGTTCCCTGTATCCCGCGCTGCACCGGTTGGAAGACCGCGGCTGGATCGCGTCTTTTTGGGGAACATCGGAGAACAACCGCAAAGCGCGCTATTATCGCCTGACCGCAAAGGGGCGAAAACAATTGAGCGTGGAAACCAGCCGCTGGGAGCGCGTGGTGCGGGCGGTGAATCAGGTACTGCGGCCGGTATGAGCTGGCGGCGGTTTCTGCATCGAAACTGGTGGGACGGTGAGCGGGCACGCGAGATCGACTCGTATCTGGAGATTGAAACCGCCCATAATGTCGAGCGCGGGATGACGCCCGCCGAGGCCGCCGCGGCGGCGCGCCGCAAGCTTGGGAATCCGGGTTTAGTTCGAGAGGAGATTTACCAGATGAATAGCGTTCCGCGGCTCGAAACCCTGTGGCAGGACCTGTGTTACGGCGCGCGGCTGCTGCGCTTGAGCCCCGGCTTCGCGCTGGTCGCCATCCTTTCGCTGTCGCTGGGAATCGGCGCCAACACGGCCATTTTTCAGTTGCTCGATGCGGTGCGATTACGCAGCCTTCCTGTCGAGAAACCGCAGGAACTGGCGGAGATTCGAATTATCGGCGGCAACCTCGGCCTGGGCGTTGGCAACGGGCCCTATGGGGGTTTGACGCGTCCGATTTGGCAGGAAATCCAAAAGCAGGAGCAAGCTTTCACGGGAGTATTCGCGTGGGCCGCCGACGACTTCCGTCTAGGCCAAGGCGCGGACCAGCGCCGCGCCAACGGAATCCGGATCAGCGGCGATTTCTTTCGCGTATTAGGAGTGCAACCGTGGCGTGGCCGCTTAATTCTACCGGAGGATGAAGCGCCGTGCCCGTCCACGCGCGCCGTGGTCAGTTATGCCTATTGGCAAAGTCAAATGGGCGGCCGTGAACTCGAGTCCTCGAGCAAGATTGTCGTGGACGGGGCTCTGCATCAGGTGATCGGAGTCACTCCGCGGGCCTTTTTTGGATTGGCGGTTGGCGAGAGTTTCGATATAGCGCTCCCGTTTTGTCAGCCGAAGGAGATGCGCCGCGACGTTTGGGATGTGACGGTGATGGGGCGCCTGCGGCCGGACTGGACCTTGCCGCGCGCCTCCGCTCACCTGGATGCGATCAGCGCCGGCATCTTTGAAACCACCGCGCTGACCGGTTATAGCGCCAAGACCATCGATACCTACAAACATTTCCGCCTGGCTGCGTATCCGGCCTCCGCCGGCGTGAGCTGGCTGCGGAAGAACTATGACTCCTCACTTTGGCTTCTGCTTGCGATCACCGGCCTGGTCCTTTTGATCGCGTGCGCCAACCTGGCCAACCTGATGCTGGCGCGAGCCAGCACACGGGAACGGGAACTGGCGGTGCGCGTGGCGCTGGGGGCGTCGCGCGGCCGTTTGCTCAGACAGTTGCTGATGGAAAGCGCCCTGCTGGCCGCAGCCGGCGCTATGCTGGGAATCGGTCTCGCGCAGGTGGTGAGCCGCGTACTGGTCTGGTCCCTCTCTACCGAAAGCGATTCAATAAATTTGTCCATCGAAACCGACTGGCGGGTGCTGCTGTTCGCCATCGCCGTGACCGCCCTAACCTGCGCCGTCTTCGGAGTGCTTCCGGCGGTGCGCGCCACCCGCACCGATCCCATCGCGGCTATCAAGGCCGGCGGACGCAGCCTGACTTCGGCCCGTGAGCGCCTGTCGGTGCAACGCTTGATGGTGGTTGTGCAGATCGCCGTTTCCCTGGTGCTACTGGTAAGCGCGCTATGGTTTACCCGAAGCTTCCGCAACCTGATGACTTTCGATCCGGGGATGCGGGAGAACGGCATCACCATCGCCTTCATCGATTATGAGCAGTCTCATCTAGCCGCCGATCAATATGACGCGTTCAACCGGCAACTGGTCGACGATATCCGCAACCTACCGGGTATTCTGAACGCTGCCACCACCACCAATACTCCACTGCTCGGCGGCAGTTGGACGCACACGATTCATCTGGAGGCGGTGGAAGGCCCCACCAAGTTCACCTGGGTGAGTCCCAGTTATTTCGACACAATGGGCATCCCTTTGCTCGCTGGACGCGCGATCAACGCGAATGACACCGAGGCGTCACAGCGAGTCGCCGTGGTCAACCAGACGTTTGTGCGGCGTTTTCTAGGCGGCGCCAATCCGATTGGTAAGACGCTGCGCACAATTGCAGAACCGAACTATCCAGCCACGGCTTATCAAATTGTCGGCGTCATCGCCGACACCAAATACGCCGGACTGCGCGAGGAGACGCCGCCGATGACCTTCGCGCCGGCGCCTCAGTGCCCGGCCAAAGGTCCTGGGCTCGCGGTCATGGTTTATTCGAATTTGCCGCCGGCCACGGCGATCGCAACCGTGAAGGCGAAGTTCGCAAGAAGCCACCCGGAAATGAACCTGGAATTCGTCGACTTTCAACGACGCATTCGAGACGGACTGCTGCGGGAACGGTTGATGGCGGTACTCTCGGGCTTCTTTGGTCTCTTGGCCGCAGTGTTAGCGGTAGTCGGGTTATACGGAGTGATCTCTTACACCGTCGCCCGCCGCCGGAATGAGATTGGTGTTCGAGTAGCTCTTGGCGCCGGCCGGACAGACGTGATCAGCATGGTGATGCGCGAGGCGGGGAAACTGGTCGCCATCGGCATGATCGCTGGGACGGGACTATCGCTGCTGGCAGGGCGCGCGGCCCGAGCGTTACTGTTCGAGCTAAAACCATCCGATCCCCTCACGCTGGTGACGGCAATCGGACTACTGGCAGCGGTCGCCGCGCTCGCCAGCTTCCTGCCGGCGCGCCGCGCTTCGAAGATGGATCCTATGGCAGCCCTGCGCTGCGATTAGCGGACTATCGTGAGGTTTTCAGCGCACGCTGAAATCGTACTGCATCGATAGAGGTCCCAGGCTCAGCATGTACTCGCCAGGGGCAAGGTCGGCTTCAGGACGCACCTCTAACTGACCATCGGGCAGGCGCGAAAGGGCCACGGCCACGCCATCGTGAAATTGCGTGGGAAGATCGTGACCCAGGTGCAGCCCTGCACTACGGGACGACGATTTCTGGTCCAGCTTCACGATTTGCACAATTTGGAGCGCGCGATCCGGCGTGTAGCCCTGGTTGATGCGACATGTCGGTCTGCGCTCACCGATCTGCACCGGAGAGGTGGCGGCATCCCAGGTATAGTGCAGGACAAAGCGGTCATCGGCGCCCAGAAACTCGCCCCAATTCTCGGTGCTCTGAGCGGGAATCGGCAATGCATGGAGCCGTACCGGACCCGAAGCCGTGGTGCAGTATACGCCAGGCCCAAGTTGAGCCCAAGTGCTGGCGGAAAAAACAAGTGCGGTCAAGATCAGGAAGAACCGTATCATGTGCGGAGTGACCATCCTTTCGTTGTTAATTAGATTCTCGCGCAAAAAGAAACGTTACTCACGGCGTCTTACAATCAAAGCATTGCGTCCCTTCCTGATTCAAGAAATCCTGCAGCTTACGGCGGAACATCTGGAACTGGTCTCGATCGCTATTATGGCGGCCGCCGGGATCGGATTACCGGCGGGAGTCTGGCTGGCGCGCAGCCCCAAGCTGCGCCCGTTTCTGCTGGGTTTCGCCAACGTGATGCAAACGGTACCCAGCCTGGCTTTATTCGGTTTTCTGATTCCAGTGCCGTTTATCGGCGGTATCGGGAAGAGAACCGCCATCGTGGCCTTGGTCCTGTATGCTTTGCTTCCGATTCTGCGCAACACAATGGTTGGTATTCTAGGAATCGATCCGGCAATTCGTGAATCGGCCGTGGCCATGGGAATGACCGCGCGCCAACTGCTGTGGCGGGTGGAAATTCCGCTGGCGCTGGCGACGATAGTGGCCGGCCTGCGCATCGCCACCGTCACCACCATCGGCACAGCCACCATTGCAGCCGCCATTGGCGGCGGGGGTTTGGGCGTATTTATTTTTCGCGGAATCGCGTCCGTGGATACGACGCAAATTCTGGCGGGAGCGATTCCGGCGGCCGTGCTGGCGCTCCTGTCGGATGGAGGACTAGGTTGGCTAGAACGAAGATTTGCAGCGTACTCGCGCTGATTTGGTGCCTGGCCGGCTGCAGCCCTAAGCCGGTGGTCATTGTTGGCTCAAAAAATTTCACCGAGCAAAATTTGCTGGGCGAGATCATCGCAGAGCAGGTCGAGAACCGGCTGCACGCGCCGGTTGCGCGCAAGCTCAATCTGGGCGGCACGATGCTCGCGCAAACCTCGTTGTTGAATGGAGAAATCGATCTGTACCCGGAATACACGGGGACTGCTTTCACCAATGTGCTCAAGCATAGCGGTATTTCCGATCCGGGACTCGTCCTCGATCAAGTCCGGGCGGAATATCAGGGCATGAACCTAACCTGGCTGGACCCGCTGGGGTTCGACAACACCTTCGCCATGACGGTGCGCGGCAGCGATGCGCGGGAGCGCAACCTCGAAACACTCAGCGACGCCGCGGCCGATCCGAAAGGCTTTGTGCTGGGGGCGGGGTACGAATTTATGGAACGCCCCGACGGCTTTGCGACTCTTAATCAGACTTACGACCTCAATTGGACTGAGGCGGCGAAGACCATGGATCTGGGCCTGCTCTATACCGCTCTACAGCAGCGCAAAGTGAGTATGGTCGCGGGCAGCTCAACCGACGGGCTGCTTTCCGTCCTGGACGTCAGGGTGCTCCAGGACGACAAGCACGCGTTTCCGCCCTACCAGGCCTGCATCGTAGTGCGGACCGACAAGCTAAACGCCAATCCGAAGTTGCGTGCCGCGCTGGCCGAACTGTCGGGTAAATTCACCACCGAAAAGATGCGCCAGTTGAATTATCAGGTGGACGGGAAACACGAGCCGATCCGGCAGGTGGCCAAGGAGTTTCTGGAATCGGCGGGGCTGGAGAAGTAGATGAAGGTTGCAGGGTGAGCGGGACGCAGCACGGCGTTTTCGTTGACGGCATCGCTGTGCGGGGGAGGCAAGCTGGGCCCGTACGAAATCCTCGCACCCATTGGCGCGGGAGGCATGGGCGAGGTGTGGAAGGCACGGGATCCGCTCCTCAATCGGCATTGTTGCGATCAAGCGGCTGAAGGGCGTCCGCTAAACTGAACTGAATCCTCATGCCGCTTTCTCCGAGAGAAAGGTTCGGCCCTTACGAAATCGTCGCGCCGATTGGCTCCGGCGGCTGGGCGAAGCGTGGAAGGCGCGCGACACGCGCCTCAATCGCATCGTTGCCATCAAGCGGCTGAAGGGCGACCTCCAGCCCGCCGATGCGTTCGGCGTTCCCCGAGGCCTGGCCGCTTACCACTGGGTGCTCCAGGAATTCGACGCGGAGGCGGACTGGATCGAGAAAGCCATCGACCAGCTCTGGTATGGCAGGGAGCTGCGCTCCACTCCGCGCTGGGCCGGCTTGATGCGCAAGCTCAACCTGCCGGAAGCGTGATTACAGCGCCCACCGCTTCGCTGCTAGGCTCCCGCTCATGTTACTCTTGCCGCATGGTGCGTCGCGAGATCGAAATCGACGAAGAAACCAACTGCCTTCTTACCGAACTTGCGTCGGAGTATAAAGGCGATTTGAGCCTGGCCCTGGCGTATTTGGTGTACGCCCGCGAAGGACTGGAAGAGTTCGCCGACCGAAGCGAAGCGGCCCACGAAAATGCGTTGCGCGAATTGCGCGACCGATCCGAAGCCGATTTCCGCGAAGGCCGGACGGTAACCTGGGAAGACGTCAAGGCTCGCAACGGGTTGTGAAGATTTTGTTCGCCGCCGCGGCGGCCGAAGCCTTCACCGAACTCCCCAATCCGCGAAAACAAAAGCAGCCAGCTCGATTAAACTGCTGGAACAACATCCCCGAATGTACCCGGTACGGAGGCGCGGACTGATGCGTGGATACCGATTTTTCGCTGCCGGCAGACATTTGGTCTACTACAGCGTAAACTCGCAGGAAGTACGCATCACTGCGATCATTCCAGGCGCAATGCGCCGTGCATAAGGGACGGCCAAAGCGCTGCCCGCCACTCCCTCCCATTCGCTAAACTGAACTGAATCTTGATGCCGCTTTCCCCGGGCGAAAAGCTCGGCCCCTACAAAATCCTCGCGCCCATTGGCGCAGGCGGCATGGGCGAAGTGTGGAAGGGCATCGTTGCCATCAAGCGGCTGAAGGGCGAGCACACGGTCCGATTCAAGCAGGAAGCTCACGCCATTGCCGCGCTCAATCATCCGCATATTTGCCAGATCCACGACGTCGGGCCGGATTATCTGGTGATGGAATACGTGGAGGGCAACTCCCCGCAGGGTCCGCTTCGGGCGGACGAAGCCGTCAAGCTGGCTGTCCAAATCGCCAGCGCGCTGGAAGAAGCGCACGGCCACGGTAAATTCACCACCGAAAAGATGCGCCAATTGAATTATCAAGTGGACGGGAAACACGATCCTATCCGGCAGGTGGCCAAGGAGTTTTTGGAATCGGCGGGGCTGGGGAAGTAGGGCGCTGCGCTCCACCAATCTGCAACTCAATACCCAACAATGGCATAATAACGGATTCGTGCCGAAATCCGTCTCCACGTTCTGCTGCATCGTCATGTCCTTTCCTGCGCTCGCTTCCGCCCAAGATCGCTCCCAAGCACGCTCTCTGGTGATGACCACGCGCGGCGTCGTGTCCACCGCGCAAACGCTCGCCTCCCAAGCGGGCGCGCAGATATTGGCGCGGGGCGGGTCGGCGGTGGACGCCGCCATCGCGGCCAATGCGGTCCTGAGCGTCGTGGAACCGATGATGAACGGACCGGGCGGCGACTTGTTTGCTCTGGTGTGGGACTCGAAGACCGGCAAGCTCACCGGCATCAACGCCAGTGGTTGGTCGCCGAAGAACCTGACGCTGGAATATCTGGACCAACACCACGCTACTTTGTCGGGGATCCACTCGGTCACCGTTCCCGGCTGCGTGGCGGGATGGGAGCAATTGCACAAGCGCTTTGGCCGTCTTCCCTGGAGAGACTTGTTCCGCCCGGCCATCTATTATGCCGAGAATGGCTTCCCCGTCACCGAACTGATTCAGTGGGACTGGCAGGACTCCGCCAGTAAACTGCGAGCCGATGACAACGCCAGGCGGGTATATCTGCCTCATGGCGAGGCGCCCAAGATCGGGGAGATCTTCCGCAATCCTGAGCTGGCGCATGCCTTTCGCGTGATCTCCGAACTGGGAGCGGCGGCGATTTATGGCGGCGGCCCGATCGGAGAAGCGCTGCTCAAGACCTCCCAGCGCCTGGGCGGCACCATGACCGCTGACGATCTGCGCGAATACAAACCGGAATGGGTGGAACCGATCTCGACCGAATACCGCGGATGGAAGGTGTTTGAGCTTCCGCCCAACGGGCAGGGGATCGGCACGCTCGAAATGCTGAATATCCTGGAACCGTTCCCCATTGGCGACTATGAGCAAACCAGCGCCGACGCGCTGCACTTGAAGATTGAAGCCCAGAAACTTTCCGCGCAAGATCTCAAGCGCTACGTCGCCGACCCGCGCGTCACGCCGGTCCCGACCAACGCGCTGCTCTCCAAGGCATATGCCAAGACACGGTCCGCCTTGATTGCAATGGATCGGGCCAATTGCGATACACAACCCGGCAAACCGGAAGAGGGCCATGGCAACACCACTTATCTGAGCGTGGTCGACAAAGAGGGAAACATTGTCAGTTGGATCCAGAGCATCTCGGACATTTTCGGATCGGGAATCGCTGTGGATGGATTTGGATTCCTCTTGCACGATCGCGGCGGAGCGTTCTCACTGGACCCCAAGCACCCCAACGCTCTAGGTCCGCGCAAGCGTCCGTTTCACACCATAATCCCGGGCTTTATGGAACGCGGCGAGGAACACATTGGATTCGGCATCATGCGTGGATTCAATCAAGCCCAGGCGCAGGCGCAATTTGTGTCCAACGTCGCAGATCACAAAATGAACCTGCAAGCGGCGCTCGAAGCACCGCGTTTCACCAAGCTCACTTTAGGCGGATGCGACGTGCGGGTGGAAGGCCGGATACCGCCGGAAGTGCGCCAGGAACTGAGGAGGCGCGGGCACGAGCTGATCGTGCAAGGCGACTACTCCGGCTTCATGGGCGGCGGCCAAGCCGTCTCCCACAACAGTGCCACTCACGTGAACGCGGGCGCGTCGTCGCCACGCAAGGACGGCGCCGCGGTTCCGGAACCCGATCCATATTTCCGGTAGATTGTCCGCGTCCAAGTTATTAGCAGTATCGGCAGCCTTTACCTTCCTGCCGGCCTTCGCGCAAGTAGTAGCCCACATCAATTTGGTCCCATCCGCGATAGATAAGATAGAACACGCGGACGGCACGTCCGAGAGCACCAACTGGAGCGGCTACGCGGGGCTCGGCTCGTACTTCACCTCCACCTATGGTTCCTGAATCGTACCGGCAGTCAGTCACCTGCATTGGCGTAAAAGGCGATCAGTACGCTGCGTTCCGGGTACAGCTCCAGCACCGTCGAACGGACCTCGACTCTGTCCGATTGCCCGGAAGAGAACCGGTCTGTGCAGCCTGGTACCAGTCTTACCCGGAGGGTTGGAGTAGGTCAGCCGCTCCATCAAACCGGGCAATCGTATCTCAAGCCTCGGTGGTCTACAACGGTAGTAACAAATTCACCGTTACCATCGCGGAGGAAACCACAAGACGATTTTTCAGCAAGAGCGCCACGATGTCCGGAGCCGTCCGCTCTTTGACCGAATGGATCGCCGAAGCGCCACGTCCAACCAATCAAGTGGGGCAGCTCCACCAGTCCGCAAACATCCACCTGCACAGCCCCTCTCGAGCGATGGCGGCAATTTCAGTTGCACCCAGCCAAATAACAGAAAGCCACGCGCTGCCAAATCCGCTGTCACTCCGCCCGCAGAGCGGTCAACGGATCCAGGCAAATCGCGCGCCGCGCCGGTACCCAACAAGCCGCCACTGCCACCAGCGACATGAGCGATATCGCGCAAAGGTACGTCACAGGATCGTGCGCGCCGACACCATAAAGAATCTGGCCAAAAAATTTTCCCGCCGCGAACGCCATCCCAATGCCCGCCGCAATCCCCACTCCCAGCAACTCCGCCGTCCGCGTCAGCACCGCGCGCGCCACCTGCGCCGGAGCCGCGCCCAGAGCCATGCGAATCCCGATCTCCCGCGTTCTTCGGGATACCGCGTAGGCCATTACTCCGTAAACACCGGTAGCCGCCAGAATTACCGCCAGCGCTCCGAACGATCCAAGCACCACCGCTGCCATTCTCGCCGGGAATAATGCCAACCCCAGGGCGCTGGTAAGGCTGCCATCCGCGTAGACAATGAGCGCGGGGTCGATTTCGAAGACCGCCCTGCGCATCAGACGGGCCGTTTCGCCTTCCGGCATTCGAGAACGCGCGATGACGGTTTGGTTTTGATTCCAACGTTGGGCTATCGGTTCAAAAACAGCGAGTTCCGGTGATTCACCCAGAGAGCCATATTTTCCGTCCTCAACCACGCCGGTAATCCGAATCCATTGGCCGTCCGTGGTATGGCGAAAGCGCTTACCAATGGGATCCTCGCGGGCGAAGAACTGCCGGACGAAAGTCTCATTCACCAGAGCCACCAGCGGTGCGTTCTGCCTGTCGCGCCGATCGATGTCGCGGCCGGCGATGAGGCGTGTGTGCATGGCCTCCAGGTAACCCGGCGTTATCGCATACAGATTCGCGCTCGGGACGTCGCCGGGACGCGGCTCGGGCTTGCCTTCCAGGTAAATGGCGTCGCTTATGGTATCCGTCGGGGTTAAAGGCACGCCCGAACTCATTGCAGCAATCTGAATTCCGGGCGTCGCGCGGAGCTTTTCCAACAATCGGCGTTGGAACTGGCGGCTGCGCTGCTCGTCGTAGCCTTGGCTACCCAGATCGAGCGAGAGGACAGCGGCATGTTCGGGCTGAAATCCCAGCTTCAAACTGAGCGCGTGCCGCAAACTTCGCACTACCAGGATGCTGCCGATGAGCAACACTACCGATAGAGCCACTTGGACCATAACCAGAAGATCGCGAGCGTTCAGCCGGCGGAGTTTATCGGAAGGCGCGCCGCTCTTGATAGCCTCAACCAGGCTCGCGCGAGTGGATTGCAGTGCAGGCGCCAAACCAAATAGGAACGCGCTCGCGAGCGAGACCGCGCCTGCAAAAAGGAAGACGCGCGTGTCCATTCCAACGCGAGCGATCGTCAGATTCTCGATAGGCGGACGCCACGCATTCACTAGCGCGGTAAGCCAGGCGGCCACCAGAACTCCCGCCGCGCCGCCAGCCACCGAGAGCAGCAGGCTCTCGGTAAGAAGCTGACGCACCAACTGGCCTTGGCTGGCGCCTAACGCCAAGCGGATGGCCACCTCTTTTCTACGGTCGCTGGCACGCGCCAGCAGCAGGCCGGCCAGATTCACGCACGCAATCAGCAACACCAGGCCGGCCACAACCATCCCCACGGCGGAAAAACCGATGATGCCCGGACGCAGGGTCGTCCCGCCCATGCCTGGTGGTGAAAGAACTATGGAAACGCCTCCGTCCACCTTGGGATACTCGCGGCCGAGCCCTCGGGCGATACCGTCGATGGCAGCTTCGGCGCTTTTCATGGAGACGCCCGGTTTCAGCCGGCCGATGGCCCAGCCCTGCAGGCTGCTTCGGTCCTCCAGCCAGTTTCCCGACATCGCCAAAGGAACAAAGATCTGTGGAGTGAAGAGCACCTCAGTGCCAACGAATTCCCGCGGCGTCACGCCGGCGATGGTGTAATCCAGGCCATTGATTTTGAATTGCTTGCCGACGACATTGGGATCGCCTCCGAAATTCGCCTGCCAATAACTGTAGGCGATCACAGCTACCGGATTACCGCCGGGTCCGGCATCATCGGCCGGATGCAGCACGCGGCCACGGACGGGTTGAACGCCCAGCAGGTCAAAATAATTTCCGCTCACTGCGTAACCCCACAGACGAGCATTCCGATCCCCGCTACGGCTCACGTTCATTGCCTCGAAGTAGTACATCGCCAGACCTCTGAGCACCGTATTGCGGTCCCGATAGTCTTTATAATCGGGATACGAGATCATCGGGCCATCGCCCTGAGACGTGTGGTGATTGAAGAAAACCAGCTCGCTTTGGTTTCTCACTCCGAACGGCCGCAAGATCACGGCGTTGACGAGCGAGAACATGGTGGCATTGGCGCCGATGCCCAGCGCCAGCGTCACAACCGCCGCAGTCGTGAACCCCGGGCTCGAGCGCAGCCGGCGGAATGCAAGGCTCAGATTGTGGCGCAGCATGGACTCTCCGATTGCACCTCGGTAGCCGCCGAAAAGCTCCACGTTCTCAATTACATCACGGCCTGGAGGTGCCCGATTTTGGGACACACCGCGCAGTAACGCGCTGCCAGTTCGGCCTAAAAGCGTATCGCCTCCGGTAAACTCCCGTTGGTGGGACGATCGTGTGGATCGCGGCCGAATTCCCTGTCAGCTTGCGTTATGGCACGGCCGGACCAGGGGGGCGGATGCGGACGAGGCGTCCGCCCCACCAAGTAGGCTGCCAACAACCCCGGGTATTATCGATTGCGCTGCTTCTCGGAAGCCTCGACCTTCAGGCGGTTCTGCAGAATGCGAACCAGACTTTCGGCATTATCGGCGCGCGCTGCGTTTTTGCGCGCCTGCTCTTTCAACCTTGCATTTTCGGCGGCCAAGCGGTCGCGTTCGCGCCGCAATCGGATGGTTTCCGCATCTTCGACCGCCGGAGCAGGCGCTACCGAACCGATATAGCGGGCCACCTCGCGGGCAGTAGCTCCTCCCGTCAGCCGCAAAATGAGCGTCGCTTCCATGTCGCCGGACTTTCGTGTGTAATTCATGACGCCATTACGCAATTGCTCTCGCGATAGCTCCAGGTGCTGATTGCCGGCGCCGTCCTGGATTTCGAGCGAGCCGCCAAAAGCACCCTGGACGGCCGGAGAATGGCCGTCCCACATCAGAGTCATTTGGTCGCCATGTTGCTGCAGACGTAAACTAATCGGTTTCTGTGGAACCGTATGAATGCGGTCCCGCACAATAGCGGCCACCAGCACCAAAGCCAGGATTCCCGGAATCGCCCAGATCCAGCGCGATCCGGAACGCGACGGGCGAGGAGCGGGAAATTTCGGCGGCTCCCAGAACATGTCCGCGCGCGTGGCCAAGGGCGCGTTGGGCGCACGGGAAGTCCTGACAAGCGCCGGACCGCGCGCCGCCAAGGCTGTGCTCGAGGCTGAAGGGGCGCCGGAGCAGGCCCGGACAGCGCCTCCACCGTGAATTCGTGGTAACTGGATTCGGTGCGCAGCAGTTCCCCATTTTCGCGCACAAAGAAGCCCGCCCGGCAATCGCCGCCGCGCTCGGGGCGAAGCACCAGGGTCACTTGCCAGCTTTCGGGGAAAAATTCGCGGAAGATCTCCCGATCGGAATCGAGTAACGAAACTTCGCTGCGAGTGTGCGAGACAAACCAGCCAATCGCCTGCAACCCATGTAAATCGGGTTCGTCCGCAGCCTTCGCCAGCAGCGCTTTTAGACCTTCCCGATCCTTATCGGACAGCAGCAGCGCAGGCCCGCGCGCGTGCTCGCACGGGATCGACCGCCAATTCACCACGCGGACCAGATTGTCGCGCCGCGATCCGAAGAGAACCCCGCCGATCTCGAGACCGCCGCGCGCCAACTGCCGCATGCCGCTGGTAGCGGCCAGGCGCAACTCATCCATGATTTCGAGCGGAAATTCGACGGTTACGGCCAGCGCGGGCGCCGTCCATGTGCCAAACGTAAATTCCGCTAGAGTTTTTCTCAAATCTGTCGACTTAGTTTATCTACGTGCGGGAGTTGCACGGAAGTCGCCGCCGTATCCTCGGAGTCGGATTCATCCGGGACTTCATGAAGATGGTAATAATATACAATTCCGCCCATGGCGATCACAAAAATCAGAATGATTATAAACCAGCGGCGGGTGCGCCAGTTCCAGAATTTCTCCATCTCCACCATGCCCGCCGTGAAGCGGACCACGGACCAGGACAATCCCACGCCGCAAATCAGCTTGGTGTACCAAGGTATCAGATCCAGATGGCCCTGCCCTCCGATTTCGCTCCACAAAGTGTAGACGACATTCAGCGCCAGCAGGAGTTCGAACATGTAGGCCAGCCGCAGCCAGCCGCCGTAGATCTGGCCGCCCGGCGCTCCGTCTGGCGCGAGTTCCTCCGATACACCGCCAGGCATTTCCGCGCCGGGACTTCGGGGGAAAGATCGTGCGCGGGTCCTAATTCTTCTTCGGTCTTGAGTTGTAGTCCTTCGTCCACTTACTTACCCAACGTATCATGTTCGGACATGCGGCCAAACCCCGGGGAAGCGCACCTAAGTCCCTAGCACGGGCTAAAGCCGTGCCACGAAACGATGCATAAGATGCCTGTGCAATTCGTCCTTTCCAGCTCGCGAACGTCATGCGGTGAGGGGAAGTTCGCCCTTCCCCTCACTAACGTTCGGGGCTGACAAAATGAAGAAACTCCAGCGCACAGACTAAAGTCCGTGCCACGAAACGCTGTACTTCCAGCTCGCGAACGTCAGTGAGGCGTATGCCGGGGTGATTCAGTTGCTAACGTTGAGCGGGAGGAAGACCGCAACAGCGACCCGATCCACGCCAGAAGCACTCTATCCAGCCAGAAGCGGTTTCCTCGGCCGCGGCTCAAAAATCCTAAATGGCCTCCGTGTTCCGGCGTCACCAGCTTCAGGTGCGAATTCTCCTGAAAGGCCGGATGTCGATAAACGGAAAAAGGGATCAGCGGATCGTCCTGTGCCTGAATCACCAAGGTAGGCACGCGAATGCGCTCCAGAAATTGATTGGAGGATTGGGTGGCGTAATAATTATCCGCAGTCCCAAAGCCAAATGAAGGTGCGGTGAACACATCATCGAATTGGTAAACCGTGTTCACTTCGCGCAGACGGTCGAGAGGAAACGATCCGGGCGTGATGCGCTCCTTGAGACGGATTCGCTGCTTGAGGCGATCGACGAAGCGATAGGCGTAAAGGAAGTTCTCACGGCGGCCTAACTGACGTGCGCAAGCCGCCAAGTCGATGGGCGTCGAGATGGCGATGGCGGCGGCCAAAGGCGACCCGGCGCCGGCGCCCAGTTCGCCGGCCAGTTTCAAGACCACATTACCGCCCAGCGAGAAGCCTGCCAGAATCAGAGGCCGGCCGTTTTCGCGAACAATCTCTCTGACCACCGCGAGCAGGTCGCCGGTTTGCCCGGAGTGATAAAGTGTTTTGCCGCAGACCGATTCCGTGCCTCCGCAACTCCGCATGTTGAAGCGGTGCACCGCGTATCCTCGCACCAGCGCAGCCTGGGACAGACTGCGGGCATAGCCGGCGTCGCTGGAGCCTTCGAGTCCATGTACCAAAAGTAGGTCCGCTTGGGGAGTGGTGGCGGGTACTTGCGAATGGACCAGAATCTGCACGTCCGGTTCTGTGTGAAAAAAACGGGCATGCACCGGAAAGGTTCCGGTGTCCAGCTTTCGGGGCCAGAAGTTACCGGCTATGGTAGCTAAATGAGGGTTGGAGAAGAGCGGTACGAACGCTTCCAAGCCCTATTCTAGCGGAGTCACTTTAGCGATGCCGTTCGGGAGGGTTCGCGTCGGCGAGCAGCGTACCGTCGCTTTTGCGGCTCAAGTCTTCGGCCAGGATGATAGCCTCCGCCAAATCTTTCATCGGACGTCGTAAACGGCGGCTTTCATTGCGCAGGCGCAGGTACGCTTCTTCCTCAGAGAGGTTGAACCGGTTCTGTAAGAGCCCCTTGGCGCGCTCCACCAGTTTGCGGGTCTCCAACTGGCGTTTCATCTCCAGCGTCTCTTCCAGCAGCCGGGCGTTTTCTTCGGCCAAAAACGATTTGGCGATAGCGCCACCCATCTGCTCGCCAATGAAGGTGAGCAAAGCGATCTCGTCAGAGGAGTGTTGATAGGCCTGGCGATGATGAACGTTAATGACGCCAATCACATCGCCGCCAGTAACTAACGGCACCGATAGAAAGGCTTCGTAGGTGTCTTCCACCAGGGCCTGAAAACGCTTGAAGCGCTGGTCGCGGGAAGCGTGTGACGATAGCGCCACCACCGACTTGTGTTCCGCCACCCAACCGGTCAAGCCTTCGCCCACTTTCATGCGAATGTTGCCAAGATCCTGCGCGTGCGGTACTTGGGAAGCACGCAGCACCACTTCACCACTCTCCCGCTCTAACAGATAAACCAGACACGCGTCGCACTCCGTGACGTGAGCCGTGAGACCGACGATCTCACCCAGCATTTCATCGATTGATAACTCCGACGCCACTATGTTGCTGATCCTATGCAACAGCGCGAGTTGAGAAACCGGAGCCTCCATAAGAAGAGTTGCCATATTTCAGCTTACGCAGAAGAAGCCGGTATGGTCCAATTGAAAATTCTAATTGGGTCCATGGGCAAGGTTGGACCCGGCCTAAGGTTTCAATTGCATTACAGCAAAATATTGATGTCCAGCCGGCTACAAACAACTACCAACCATCGGTCCTTTCGATGTTGAGGATCGTTCATCTCGAGCAAGCCCAGCGCTGGTTTGATGGACGGCTAGTACCGGTGCCCGCAAAGGCGCGAAATCACAAACATTAAGATGTAGAAAGGTTAAAAACAGCTTAAGCCCTAATCTGTTTTAACGGCGCGCACATCTGAAATAGCAGGTCCGCATAAGGACCAAATAATTCAACAGGAAAGAAAAAACCATGAAGAAGATTCTGCACGTTGCAACCACTACGGTGCTCGCCGCTGGATTGGCGATCTCCGCTTTCGCAGGCCAGGCTGGCACTGCTCCCGCGCCGGCGCCGAAAGCGGCCGCTGCTACTGCTACCACGAAAACCACCAAGCCGGCGCCGACCGCCCAGGAAATCGCCGACGCCAAGAGCAAGGGTTTGGTTTGGGCCAACACCAGCTCGAAGGTCTATCACACGGACGGCAAACATTATGGGACCACCAAACACGGCAAGTTCATGACCAAGGAAGACGCCGAAAAGGCCGGCTTCAAGGCCGCGAAAGAACCGGCCGCCGGCAAGACCAAGGTTGCCAAGGCAGCGGTTGCTACTACTACCGCCGCGAAGTAAATCGCCCGCCGCAGGAGAATCCGGACCGTTCGGTTGAGTGCGGTCCGGATTTGCGCCATCGCCGGACGTCCTTTTGCGAGCTGCGGCGCCTGGTCCTGCTACTGATGGCGTGCACGGATGCTCAGCAAGGCTTCCATCAGAATATCTGCCAGTACTAGAAACGCAACTGAATAAGCTGTGTCCCCTGAGCGCTTGGCCTGCCAGCAGATTTTCGAGGGTGCCGGCCCGGCCCGTTTACGTCGGCTAACTCCCAACCCATCAAGCCAACTTGATCTCGGCGAATGTTCAGCCAGCCAGAGCACGCCTACAGATTGCGGCCGCAAATGCCGATAGGCTCACTTAGCAACCACCACTGGGAGACGCCTCTTTGGACACGCCACCGCCCGAAATTCTCTTCTTCCTGTTCGCGATCGTCGTCGGTTACTTCGCGGGCAGATCTCTCACTCTGCGTGACCGGATGCGTTCCGGCCGAGACTAGCCCTAGACAGATTGCTTTCAGACGAGACGGATTTAGGCCACGCGCCGAATCGCGTGGTACACCACCAAGACCACGATCGCGCCGACCACCGCTACGGCCAAACTATAGAGGTTCAGTCCGGTAGCTCCGCTGGCGCCGAACATATTGAACAGCCAGCCTCCTACAATAGCTCCCACGACGCCCAAAAGGATGTCGAGAATCAGTCCATCCCCTCTCTTGTTCACGATCTTGCTGCCGATGAATCCGGCAATCAACCCCAAAACGATCCAAGCTAAAAACGACATGTTTCTGCCTCCTCCAGTATTGAGTATCGAACGGTATTATACAGGAGCGATCGCGGCGGAAGGTCTCGCCGGGGCAGAATTGCAGCTAACATAGTACTAGTGCTTGTCTCGATCACTCCCAAAGTGGAACGGCCCGGGTGGCTGCGCGCGCCTGCGCCGGTGGGCGAGAATTATCGCGATTTGAAACGCCTGGTCAGCGAGCTGCAACTGCATACTGTTTGTGAAAGCGCCGCTTGCCCCAACGTGGGCGAATGCTGGAACCGCCGGACCGCGACTTTCATGATTCTGGGAAACGTATGTACCCGGCGCTGCGGATTCTGCGCCGTGCAGAAGGGCGCGCCGCTCGCAGTGGACTACGACGAGCCGCGCCGGGTCGCCGAAGCATGCGCCGCCCTGGGTCTCCGCTACGCCGTCATCACCAGCGTGAATCGGGACGACCGCAAAGATGGCGGCGCCGAGTTGTTTGCCTTGACCATCCAGGCGATCCGCGCGCGAATTCCCGGTTGCAAAGTGGAAGTGTTGGTGCCCGATTTTCAAGGCAGCCGGGCGGCCATGGAAATCGTGATGAATGCCCATCCGGATGTGCTCAATCACAATACCGAAACGGTTCCGCGGCTCTATAGGCAAGTCCGGCTGGGAGCGCGCTTTGAGCGGTCGTTGGAGATGCTCGCCTACGCCAAGCAGTTGCGTCCGTTTATTCCGACCAAATCCGGTTTAATGTTGGGCCTGGGTGAGAACCGGGACGAGGTCTTGCAAGTGATGCGCGACTTGCGCCGGCATCATGTCGATATTTTGACGCTCGGCCAGTATCTGCGGCCCTCTGTGAAACACCTGCCGGTGATCCGCTATGTGCCGCAACCGGAGTTTGACGAATACAGGCGGGTGGGGTATGAGATGGGTTTTACCCATGTGGAATCGGGGCCGCTGGTCCGCAGTTCTTATCACGCTAGTGACGCGATGTGAAGGCGCGGGCTGGCGCCACTGGAAGCTAGCTCGGCCACGGTCACCGGTATCGCCAAGCGGGGTAATTCTGGTGCGCTCGGAGGGACTCGAACCCTGCCTATTGGTTCGAAGCCAAGAATCGCACCGTGAACCTCTCGCATGGTCGTGGATCGGAACCACTATTTCGCGTAAGGATTCGAGTCTTCACGGCGAGCTAGCCGCTTGCTGGTGTATTATTTCGGTGAACAACCAACGGAAAGCTGAGCGATGAAGAAACTATCTGACCTCTCTATGTTCGCGGTGTTATTTTCGTCCGTCCCGCGGCGCGCAGAATCCCGGCGTTATCGATAATTTCGTTTCCCCAAACACCGCCACCGCAGAATATCTTGCCCCAAGGCACGCCTGTGCGTATGCGTATCAACCGGACGGTTTCGTCGGCTGATGCGTCGGTGGGGGACAATGTCGATTTTGAAACGCTTGACGACGTGAAGCTCGGTGACCTGGTGGTCGTGCCCAAAGAGTCTACGGCAATCGGGACCGTTACGGAAGCCGTTCCAAAGCGGCGCATGGCACGGGGTGGCAAGCTCGCTTAGCCTCTAAGCTGTTCTCGTCGTGTCTCACGCCGCGCGGGTCAGAGGCGCATTGAGGAGCGTCGCAAACAATCCGCGCTGGAATCAGAAGGGAAAGGCCGGAGTTTAAGGAGTACAAGCGGCTGGGGTATGAGATGGGCTTTGCACATGTGGAAGCCGGCCGCTGGCGCTGTCCCGGACGCATCGCCTATGGCGAGGCCTCTTCAATCGCCTCGAGAACTTGCTTGATGATCTTCGGGTGCAGCGTCGCAGTGCTGTGAAACGGAATAACCACCCTTGGAGCGCAGCCAAACGAAACCGGCTTGGAACAGCATCGCCTCGGCCTCCGCAGCGGTCAGCCGCGGCAATTTAGGCATGGACTTCGACGGACGTGGTGAGAATCTCACGGCTGAGAGCCGCCGAGCGCTCGTCATCGCTCAGGGTAGCCAGAAATAGTTCGATCGCTTCACGGATATTGACAAGCGTCTCTTCGATCGTTTTTCGTTGCGATTGGCATCCCTTCAATTCCGGGCACCAAGCGTAGCATCCGTACTCGTCCTGCTCGATTGAGACAGTGACTTTGCGGTTCATTCATCTTCATTTTATCCTTCTGGATCGGCTCGAAGCCAGGCGGCAGAATTGCCGGCTACCCGACTCACGGTCAAATAGGCGAAGCGAATGCTGATCGGTTCTCGCGGGTTTAGAGATGCGGTCACGTGCGGCACTTATAGTACCCCGGAGTGACTCGAGCCCCGGCCTATTGGTTCGAAGCTATTTGCTTCGCCTGAAATCATGGAGTGCAGCGTTGCGCATAATCGCTCACGAATGCCTGTTTAGACTGACTTAAGAAGGGACACGAGCAGCCCTGATCGACGCCGCCATGCTGGGAGTGGGCATACCTGCGCGATCTCGTGAACCGCTGCGGCGGCCCGCTGGAGACGGGCGGATGTGTCGCCGCGTAATGCGCGGGCGACCTACGCTACAATTAAGAAGCACCCGACCATGACGATTCCCGCCACGTACGAGAATGGCGTCTTCAAGCCCTTGGAGGATGTGAAGCTCATTGAGGGCACGAGAGTCGAAGTGCATGTCCCGGAGGAAGACGCACTAAAGCGGCCAAAGTCGGTCCGAGAATTTGCGGCGTTCGGGATGTGGGCCGACCGCGACGACATCCCCGATGGCGTAACATACGAGGACCGCATTCGCCGGCCACGCTACTGAAAATACCGTGATCTGATGGCGTACCTCGTCGACACCAACATCATGGTGGACTTCACGCGCGGAAACGCCAAGGCCGCCGACTACTTGGACAGCCTTGGTGGTACTTGCCTGCTCTCTTCTATCACGGCGCTTGAATTGATCGCCGGCGGCCGCAGCCAGCGCGAAGTGAACGATCTTGACATCGTGATCTCGGCGTACGAGCAGATCGCGCCGACTCCCGATATCGCTCGCCGCGCATACTACCTGATGAAGACGCATGCCAAATCCGCTGGACTGCGAACGCTCGACTCGTTAATCGCCGCCACAGCCCTCGAAGATGGCTTCACGCTCGCTACCAAGAATCGCAAGCACTTCCAGATGATCGGCGATCTGAAGCTGGAAGTGCCGGACTATTGAGATGGGTTTTGCGCACGTGGAATCCGCGCTGGACCTGAATATTACGATGGCGAACGGCCGGGATGGCGTAGTGCACGCACGACGCCTCGCATGTCCATCGCGTAGATCCTGTTTTCCGTCACTTCGACCAGGCCGATACCGTGGGCGCTTTCCAACGCGTGGAGCCACTCGCCTGTGTCCGGATTCAGAATATCGAGTCCCCCCAGACCTGAAACGTACAACAGACCTGTTGATGGGCTGAACCGCACGTCACTCGCGCAGGGGGAGCAGCGGATTTCGCGAACGAGGCGTGTCCCCTCAAACAGAAGCAATGTTTCCGGCTCGGGGTCTCCGGATTCGTCGGTCTTCGTCAGCTCATCCCGCGATTCCTGACGGAAAAGGGCGACTTTGGAGGGAGTTCCGGCGGCGAACGAGACCGAGAAGCCGGGCCACTGCACGCGGCCACCGAACTCTCCCGTGAGTGGGTCCAAGAAGTATAGGGATTGAGCCGCCGCAATAAGTTGGTCTCCGATCAGGAATAGTTGGTGGGCGCAGGGTCCGTCCAGCTTGGATTGCCACACTGGCTCTCCGTCTGCGACAGAAAATGCCAGGACGAGTCCAGCGTTGGTTGCTGTAATCGCGAGGCCTGCCACGACAAATGCGGCTGCGTTCACCTGGTCATCATCAACATCCGATGCCTTCCGTTTCCAAATTGTTTGCCCGGTCTCGGCATCCAGGCAGTAAAACCATCCCACGCGGTCGCCAAAGAACACGCGCTTTCCATCTAGCACGGGGGCTGAATACAACGTCTCGCCTTGCGCTCCGTAAGGGCTGAACCCCCAACGGACGCTTCCCGTAACGAGATCCAGGGCATAGAGGCACTGCGATGTGTTTAGAAAGAGCGCTTCTCCGCTCAGTTCGATCGACTGATCGCCATGGTACGGCAGTTCGCGGCGCCAGCAGATCTCCCCGGTGGCGGCATCGAGCGCGTATGCACACCCTGGCGAAAGAACCGATGCGAAAAGCCTTCCGCCACTCAGCCGCGGGTTTGGACGATCCGTGGAGGGTGGCAGAATGGCGAACTGGACATCCGGCAACGAAGTCCGCCAGACGGCGAGGTCATCGAGCTTGTGTTGGGCTGGCTCGGCTGCGGTCACGGGTGTCGCCAAGCGGGATAATTCTGGTGCGCCCGGAGGGACTCGAACCCCCGGCCTATTGGTTCGAAGCCAATCGCTCTATCCGGCTGAGCTACGGGCGCACTTGCCAAGCCCTTCGATTGTAACAAAGCGCCATCCAGGGCTGGACGAATTTCAGCCCCCAATCCAGTGGCAAGATGCCTTGATCCCGCCGACAACCGGGCAACGAAGCTGGTAGAACGCGAGCACCATCACTGTCTGGCCGCTGGCCGTTTGCGGCACGGTCACGACAGCTTGAAATGTTTGCTGGGGTTTGGCTGCTGTGTTGTTCAGTTGCATCGGCAAGCGAAGCTCGATATGCGTGCCGGATTGGATGGTGGCGCCAATCGCTGGCGCGCAGGAGAATCGTCTTATTGCTCATTAACGCACTTTTAGATAAGTCGGGATTGGTTGTGTTGCCATAGCCGGACCAGGGGTCCGGCCCCACCAGCCTCTCCATTTTGTGTTGTGTTGGAGAGGCTGAGTGTGGACCTAGATATAATCGAGTTGTGAAATCCACGATCCCCGTCGTTTCTTTGCTGGTTCTTGCGTTCGCGATCGCGGGCTGCGGCAAGAAGGACGTCGAAAATAACGATGCCGTGAAGCAGGGCGTCATCAAGTACTTGAGCAAGCGCAGCGATCTGGCGGCCATGGACGTGAGCGTCGCATCCGTCCAATACCGGGGGAATGAAGCGGACGCGAAAGTACACTTTCAGGCCAAGAACAACACCAATCCGGCGGCTTCTCTGGACATGATGTATGTGCTCGAGCGAAAAGGCAATGAGTGGGAAGTGAAAGGGCGGTCGGGCGCCGGAGCTGCTTCGGGAGCTAATCCGCATGGCGGCCCGATCCCGCAAGGCTCGCTGCCGGCCGGCCATCCGGATATTCCCTCCGGCGCCGGAATCCCGTCAGGCTCGGCGCCACAAGGCTCGTTGCCTCCCGGCCACCCGCCGCTTCCCTCCGGCGGCGCCCCGCCTGCCGGCACGCCGCAGCCGGGCATGCCGGAACTGCCGCAAATTCCCCCACACAAATGAAGCGCGTCGTGGTATTGGGCGGTGGGCCCGCCGGATCGGTTGCCGCGGAACGGCTGGCCGCGGCTGGGCTCGATACCGTCGTTTTTGACGAGAAAATGGCCTGGGAGAAGCCCTGCGGCGGCGGGCTCACGTTCAAGGCCTACAGCCAATATCCGTTCCTGATCGACAACCAGACGCCCAAGAAACTGGTCACCAATACTTGCCTGGCCGCGCCCCGGGCCGGCGCAGTGGGGATGAGGCTTAGCCAACCGTTGGTAATTTACTCGCGTTATGATCTCAACCATCTGCTGCTCCAGCGCGCCGAAAAAGCTGGTGCTTGCTTAGAGAAAACCCGCGTCTTGAGCCTCGACCGGACTGCCAGCGGCTGGAAGGTGCGCACCAAGTCCGGAACCTTGGACGCCGATTATTGCGTGCTGGCCACGGGCGCGCGCAACCCGCTCCGGCGCCTGGGCACCGAGTGGACGGCGGCCGACACCATGTCCGCGCTCGGCTACTACGTCCCCAGCCAACAGGACCACATCGATATTCAGTTTCTGCCGAAACTCAACGGCTATATCTGGGTGTTTCCGCGTTGCGGGCATCTCTCGGTTGGCATCTGCGGCAAGGGCGAACCAGCGCAGGCCTTGCGGGCGCGGCTGGAGAGCTATATGCAGGAGAAAGACATCTCAAGTAAGGACGCCCGCTTCTATAGCCACATGCTGCCCGCGCTGGAACACGGCGCCTGGCGGCGCAATCGGGTGGCCGGCGAAGGCTGGCTGGCGGTCGGCGATGCAGCGGGATTGGTCGATCCAATCACGGGAGAAGGACTCTATTACGCGATCCGCTCGGGCGACCTGGCCAGCCAGGTGTTGCTCGACGACGCGCACACTTCCAAAGCGCACGCCTACGGCGAACTGTTGCGGCGCGATTTCGCGGCCGATCTCGAGTACGGCGCAATGCTCGCCAAGCATGTTTTTACCGGTCGTTTTCTTTTCAGTACAGTTCCCGCGCGCATGGTGCATTTCATTCGCCGTAGCGCGCGGTTCCGGGCTCTGATGCAGGATCTCTTCGCCGGTACTCAGCCTTATCTCGACCTGCGCGAACGCCTGTTCCGCAACCTCAACGGCAGCCTGCAGGAGATCGCCGCCAACTTCTTTCTGAGCAAAATCATGCCCCAGCGGGTTGCTGCCTCGCCGGTTTCTGGTCCGCCGGTTTCTGAATAATCATGAATCGATCCAAGTCCGAAGCGCTCTTCGCCGAGTCGCAGAAGTTGATACCGGGCGGCGTTAACTCGCCGGTTCGCGCGTTTCGTAGCGTCGGCGGATCGCCTGCCTTCATTGCGCGGGGGGAAGGCTCCCGCATCTTCGATGTCGATGGCAACGAGTACGTCGACTATGTGTGTTCCTGGGGGCCATTGGTGCTCGGTCATCGGCCCAAAGTCGTCATTGACGCCCTCAAAGAAGTTTTGGAGATTGGCACCAGCTTCGGCGCTCCCACGGGACGCGAACTCGAATTGGCCCAACTGATCAACCAGTGTGTTCCGTCAGTAGAAATGGTGCGGCTGGTGAATTCCGGCACCGAGGCGACTATGAGCGCGCTCAGAGTCGCGCGTGGTTTTACCGGGCGGACGCTTACCATCAAGTTTGAAGGCTGCTATCACGGCCATGTGGATTCATTGCTGGTCAAAGCCGGCTCCGGCTTGGCGACGCTGGGAATTTCAGACACCGTAGGAGTGCCGCAGGCGTTCGCCGCGACCACGCTGGCTTTGCCCTTCAACTCTCTTGACGCGCTTGAAGAGGCCTTCCGCCAGCATGGCGAGGAGATCGCCGCCGTCATTGTGGAGCCAGTGGTTGGCAACATGGGCTGCGTTCCGCCCCTGCCAGGGTTTTTGGAAGCTTTGCGCGAGATTACCACCCGCCACGGTGCTTTGCTGATTTTCGATGAAGTGATGACGGGTTTCCGCCTGGCGTTAGGCGGTGCGCAGCAGCGCTACGGAATTAAACCCGATCTCACCACCATGGGTAAGATTATCGGCGGCGGTCTTCCGCTGGCGGCCTATGGAGGGCGCGCCGACATTATGAATAAAGTGGCGCCGGTTGGTCCTATTTACCAGGCGGGAACGCTTTCCGGGAATCCGATGGCGGTTGCGGCGGGCATTGCCGTGTTGAAATACCTGATCGCGCATCCCGAGGTCTACGAAATTCTGGAACAGCGAACGGCGCGTTTGACCGCGAATCCGCCTGCCGGAGTGACCGTCAATCGCGTCGGGTCCATGTTCACGTTTTTCTTCACGGATCAGCCGGTAACCGATTGGGAATCGGCCAAGAAATGCGACATCGGCCGGTTCGCTAAGTATTTTCATTGGATGCTGGACCGGGGTATTTATTTAGCGCCGTCTCAGTTTGAAGCGGGGTTTGTTTCCAATGCGCATTCGGCCGAGGATATTGCCCGGACCGTGAGGGCTGCCGAGGAATTCTTCGCACCGGCGGCGAATGGGAACATACCGCCCGAATGAGAAGCTACCTGTTTGTCGCTGTACAGCTTGGCTTTAGCCTTGTATTGGCCGCGCAGGTCCCTGTCCCCTCGTGCTGTGAGATGAAGATTACCTTGGACCCAGTGCAGGCGGGCGTGATCGAAATAACTGTGACTTATCAGTTTACACCAGACTTCGGCCCGCTCTCGAACCGGAGACTGGAAGAGCCAGTACGGAAACAAGCCCAAGCGCGGAGAATCGCGACAGGAGTGCGATCCGAAAGAAATGCCGCCGACACAGATCGGCCGGGCATTGGGCGAATAAAATCCGCAGCCTCCACCGTGCGAAATGGTTTCTAACATATCATTCAGCTACTTCAATGCGAAGAACCCGGCGCCCGCCCTTGTTAGCAACGTCCCGTTGAGCACCTCGTACGAAGACGCGATCGCAATAAAACTCTATAATGGAGACGCCGACCTGCCATACATGAGCTGGAGCTCCAGTCTGACGGCGTGGGTAGCTGTCCGGCTGGATAGGAATCCTCAAGTTGGTGGTATTTGTTACGAAAACGTTGTTTTGCATACAGCGATCCCGTAGCTAATTGAATTATGGTTGTACAAAAGTCAGTGCCATTGTGCACAATACTTGCGTTGGTACTCTTGGACCCATCACTTGGTGCTGAAAAGAATGAACTGTATCTCGTGTCAGCCTCTCTTTCCGACCCGCTGAGCTTTGAGATTTTCATCTCCTCCGAGGCTGGCCTTCGAAAGGTGCCATTAAGCGTTCCTAAGATCCAGTACGAGAGCTCCGTAATCGCGGACGACGAATCCAGACTTTTGATCGTCGGTGACTCCCCGACTGAGGATTCGGTTGTAAGTGTCATCCCAATGGATTCACCGTGGGCTGCACGTAGCTCCGAAATCACCGCGCCACATAAATTTCTCGCCGGGCTGAGGCTCGCCACAGTGCCCGGGCTTAGCGGTCCCGTTCTCGTTGCAGACTTCCTGGATTCCGATGTAACAGTTGACCAGCCCTCCATTGCTATTTTCGATCCGAGGACCTTGGAGCGGCGAGAAGGCTCTTGGGGTGTCTTTAGAGACGTTCAGATTACCGGGGGTACGAAGGGATTTCGGCGTGGTGACGACTGGATGTATGTCAGACAGCTCGAAAACGGCCAACTGACCATCGCGATTGCGCGGCGTCTGTTTAACTTAGGGCCACCGCTCCCTCCGGGTAAGCGTTTTGATACTTCTAGCGATAAGGTAGTGCCTGAATTGTTCCTCAATAACAAACATTTCAGTGCGGTAGCGAACGGAAAGTTAGTTGCGGAGAATCGTACCCTAGCCTATAGAATTCTCAACAAACAGACGGGGGAGTGGGCGCAACTTGAAGTCCCAGGTAGCGGGTCATTTCTCGTCCGGAGCTTTGGGTTTTGGCTCGCTGGCCAGCAGGCCGATTCCCTGTATCGGCAGAAGTTTCGCCTCAGCCCGGGCCGGACGATGTTAGTGGGCGGCCGTCATGCCGGTGAAGGGCTCGAAGCATTCGATGCTTCCCTTGAGCAGGATGGCGGCTATTACGAACCAGGAATTCTCTTTCTCTATAACGTTGAGACAAAACGGTACTATCAATGGGACAATCATCAAGCTGATAGCGAGATTTTGCTCGTCGAAGGCGACAACGTTTACTATCGCGTGGATCAGTCCATTTTTCGAGCCTCGATTGGAGAAAAGGCGATCGGCGTACCAGAATTGCTCTTGAGAGGCGAATACGCCCCATACATACACTGGGCGTTCTTTGGCCCCGAGTATCGGCCGGCGGAGACGCCCAAAAAACCAAATTAGGCGAGATCGCGCCCTCGGTGGATTGCTTGACCCTTGAGAATGAATGCCTCCCTCCCGTCTGGCGCTACACCCACGTCTTCCTCTACAACGCCGGAACCTCTCAGACCTATCCGGCCTAAGCAACGGCGTGGGAGGTCCTTCTCCGAGCAACGCGTAAATCGTAACCGGCGACATCAACCACGACGGCAAGGCGGACCTGATTCTGTATGATGCAGGGAACGGGCAGACGGCCACGGGAATCGGCACCGGGACCGGCTTCAGTTTCGCCAGCAAGACGTACTCGACCGGTTTCACCACCGTTCTGCCGCTCGAGGGGTTTGTTTCCACGGCGCATTCGGCGGAGGATATTGCCCAGACAGTAAAGGCGGCCGAGGAATTCTTCGCGCCGGTGGCGGCTGTGCGCTAGGCGCATCGCGGAATTCCGTCGATTTCATCCAGGACGGATGGGCCAGCATAATACCCTCTCAGTTAGCCAGCGTACGGACCACTGGCATCAGACACTCCGAGTCGAACTCGAGAAATGACGCAAATTGCGGCCAAAACTCGCGATAAATCCCGTTTTTTATAGCTTCCTGCCATTTTATCCTTGACATCGTTTGCCGGGGGGGGGGTAGTATCAGATACTCTCAGAACAATCGAGAGATTTAGCGCTGGGCTCAACCATTATTAACAACCTAAGTAGGAGGTCGGCGTGCGCACTAAGCTACGAAATAGTGGAATTATCTCCATCCTGATTTCAATTGTGTTAATTCCATGCTCGCAAGCACAACAGCCCGTGCTCTCCATTTCATCGCTGCCCGCCGACAACCACGACGTTTACAACGCTTATTTCCAGTATCACGCTACGTGGATAAAGTGGGCGGCCACTCGGCCGGGCGGCACTTCAGCGCTGAATCAGTCAGCGGCCACCTTTGCCAAGTTGATCGGCGTCGACCCCGCCGAAATCAGTGTTGTTCACTCGATATCGCTTAACGTCACGCAAGCTATCAATGCCTTGAACGCACAAAAAGCTGCGTCTGTAGGCTTATCAAAACACGACGTCAACCAATTCGAGGTCAGACGTCAGCAAATAATCCTGTCGGGCGTGCGGGACCTCCAGCACCACCTGACTCCTGCGAGTTGGGGCGGTCTCCATCAGTACGTCAACTACGATTTCCGGGTTCTGGGCGTCGCGTTCCCGGGCTTGCCGATAGGAACCACGCTACCATGACCAAGACGATAGCGGCGGCACTGTTGGTCGCGCTAGCAGTCCCCTGGTTACGGTCAGACTCCGCCACTCCAAAACAACGCCGGAATTTTCCGCCAAGGGTTCCTCTGGGTACTGGACGTGGACGGCAATGAACAGATGAACATTCCTCCGGATGTTGTGTTCGCTTTCGGAGGGATTCCCGGGGACATTCCCATCAGCGGGGATTGGACCGGAAGTGGATATACCAGGATTGGAATTTACCGTCCGAGCAACGGATTGTTTATTCTCGACTCGAACGGGGACGGCCAGATGGACGCCGGAGATGCGGTGTTCAACTTGGGCGTGGGCATGCAAGCGGGGGACGTTCCAGTGGTCGGCGACTGGAACGGAGATGGCCGCACGAAGGTAGGGCTGTTTCGTCAAGGTTTCCTGTGGATTCTGGACTACAACGGCAATCAGGTTTTCGAGCAGAATATCGATAAGACCTACGCGTTCGGGGGCATTGCAGGCGACATTCCGGTTGTGGGTGACTGGACGGGGACGGGGACCAGCAAGATCGGAATCTTCCGCCAGGGGTACCTCTGGGTTCTGGACGCCAATGGGAACGGTACCCAGGATGGCACAGATCCGGTATTTCCTTTCGGTGGGATCGCCGGCGATGTGCCAGTGGTTGGGGACTGGACGGGAACCGGCATCAGCAAGGTCGGAGTGTTCCGCCAAGGGTTCCTTTGGGTTCTCGACGCTAATGGGAACCATCAGATTGATGCGCCTGGGCCGGGTGGAGACTACGTATTTGGCTATGGTGGGATCCCCGGGGACGTACCCATGGTTGGGAAATGGAGTCCGGCGGCGCCGCAGTTCCAAAACGACAACGGCGCATTTGTCGATGATATCTATATCGCGCTCCTGGGACGAGCGGCGGATCCCGGTGGCTGGGCTGGATGGACAGGCGGCCTGAACGCGGGGTCGAGCCGCGACGCCACGATCAACGCTTTGCTCAGTTCAAGCGAGTACGTGAGCGATCGAAACACATTTCAAGCCAACAACGGCTACGGGTGCGGATGGCCGAGCGATGCCAACGGTCAGTTCCTGATCATGCTCTACCATTACGCGCTCAATCGGTGTCCGACCGGATACCCGAGTTCAGGCGAGTATCTGTATTGGGAGAAAGTGCTGGGTCAGGCGGCCACCAAGTCGTCGGTCGTCCAGCAAATTATCTACGGCGGGGAGTTCCAAGGCGACCACGGCGCGTCCGTCCTCTCGTTCCTCGCCAGTCAGTCGCAGACCGCGCCCACCGCCTCTGCAGTTTGGTTTGGCGCTTCGCCCGGCGGCTCGGATTCGGTGGCGGTGCTGTATCAGGGCCTCTATCGCACAGATTTTTACGATTTTGCGGGAAGTTCGGAGATAACCCAGGCGACGGAGCATATTCTCATCGAAGGATGAGCCTGAAAACCGGCATTGAGGTGGGCGGGAGTAGGGTCCCCTTTCTGGTGATTTTTGGATCGTTCTGGGCCGACCAACGGGAGGCGCGCTGAGCCCCCAGCCTGGTCTTGGTTTTCCCTTCTTAGGAAGGTTTTGGTTTTTGCACGCCCCATCAGGGCATGCACCGGATCGCCAACCAACGGGAGGCGCCGACGGCAACGGATCATGCGGTGTTCCTCTGCTGGAAGCTTTGAAAGAGCTTGCGCTTGGCGCGTTGCATCGCCAGAGCGGCTTCGGTATCGGATTGGCTCTGGGCGAAGCGATCCAGTTCCGGCAGCGTGACCCGGGGCCGCAGGTATTTCGCGCACTGAGGCAATTCCCGAAACATCTCGAACGGTGTGGCCCACCGCAAGTAGATGCGCCGCCGCTGGCCGTTGGCCGCAGTGAGGATTTGGGGCACCGCGCATGGCCGGTGGAAGTTCACGTAAGGGTTCAGGTGCTCCCGGTGGAATTGATCGATCGCTTCGGCGTGTTTTGCATCGATGTAACCAAATCGGATGTGCTTGCGGATCACCGCGCCGTTCTTGGTCTCCACCAGACCGTTGTCGCCGCAGTGATGCGCGCGCGACTTGGTCTGCTCGATGCGCAGCTTGTCCAGCAACCGGACGACGTTGTAGTTGATGAACTCGCTGCCGTTGTCGGAATGAAATCCGCGGATCACGAACGGGAACTGTTCCAGGATCGACTCCAGCACCGGTAGCAGCCACAACTCGGAGATCTGCGGCGTTGCGGCCACAATCTCCCACTGCGTCACTTCGTCGACGGCATTGATGTGATACACACCTTTGCGTCCCGCTTGATCGCCCTGATGCACGGTGTCGATGCGCAGGAATCCCGGTTCGCCGCGCGGTTGCGGTTTGCGCCGCTCGCCAATCGGAATCGGGGTTGGCCGTGTGGGCTGATAACTGGTGTTGCGTTTCCGATAAGCCGCACTGTTGCGCAACCGGTAAAGGTGCGCCACCGAGATCGAGGCCAGCCGCACATACGCTGCTTGCCCGTAGTCGCGGTGCTCTCGTTCGAGGATTCGGCACGTCGCCGGTCCGCTTAGGTTCCCGTGCGCCTTGTCGACGTAGGCGAGCAGATTGACGTCCGCGCCCGTGTAGCGCGTGGCGAACTTGGTCCGCTGATAGACGGTCGCTTTCACCCGCCCCGTGCGGCGTTGCAGCGCAATCAAACGCGTGACCTGCGCTCGACCCAACCCCGTCATCCGCGAGAGGTAGCGCCGGACCAATCCCTTGCCGGGCTTGTCCAAGCCCGCGTACTGGTGCCGCACGAGCGTCTTCTCGATCCAACCATACACCTCCTCGCGCCGCTGGCCGGCAAACCGCACCTCTTCGCTGCCGGCCAGGAACGCCTGAATCTGCTCCAGGCTCGTGGCCTCTGTGTCGTCCATGCTGATGATCAATCCCCAGCATCCCGTCTTTTCCCTTCAGGCTCATCTTGCGTGAGAATCCAAGCGCCAGTTCAGGCTCATCTTGCATGAGACAAGAGTACGGTGATCGTTGGGCCCTCGAGCACTTACAATGGTAGTTGTTCCGTGCAGTACTCTCCGGCCACTCAACAGTTATCCATGCTCAACAACTCCGGAACTGTAGTCGGCTCTGGCCCGATTGGGAAGCCTGGGAGTGGTAGCGATCTCATCCTCTCCGGCACACAATGCTCGTTAGATGTGACCGCTTCGTCGGCAACGGCGGCGGGGGCAACGCTCAGTCTGTTCCTGTCGCTCAATTTCAAGACTGCTGGTAACGATGGTTGGTATGGCCAAGCGCAAGCCCTGGCGCCGCCGAACACGGTAACGGGCCCGATCTCCGCAAGCCTGGGTTCGCTCTCGGTGACGGGTACAATAGCCCCAGTGTCGGCGAGAGGAATGCCACAATCCCCGCCCGCCTATTACGCCCTGAACAATGGGACACAAGAGACGTGGAACTACTGCGTGCTGTACCCGAATACTACGGACTGCTACGTCAATAGCCCTATGGGAAGCGCCGCAGCCCTCTCCAATTGTCAGGGCGATACGACTGGTCTTTCAGTGGTGAAGCTAACATACCCGAGCGCGCTGAACAACGCGGACCCAAGCTACTTCGACCTGACATGGGCGGCCAGCAGCCTGGTATTGCCCGGATGGCACGGATTTACCTGCACCTCCTCCAACGCCCCGGGGGGCACGATACCAGGATCGAACACTATTCAGGTCTACGACGCCACGCCGGTGATTGAGCCCGGCGGCATATATCAGTACGACCCCGACGACACGGGCGCGTTCTACATCGCTATCTACGGAACCAACCTCGGACCAAGCGTTGGCAGCGTGTCCGTGTGCGCGGTGTCAAATGGCTCCTGCAGCGATTTTACGATCAGCTATCAAGGACAGGCTCAGTACGCTGTATGGAGCGACCAACAGGTGAATGTGCTGTTGACGCCAACTGCGACCGCGACGGGTGGCGTGTATAACGTGCAGCTTACGTCAGTCGGCGAGTCGGGAACCGGGTTTGTGGCCCTCCAGAACAAGTCACAGCCGCAGAGCAACCAGGGACAGATCGCAGACATCCGGATCTCGCTTGCGGGAGTTGGCGACGTAACCGGGAAGACCGCCAAGGATCAAACTGTAATCGTTGGCCAGCAGATCGCACTCACCGCGTCGCTCGCGGGCGCGTCAATGACAAATCCCTCGTGGACGATCGCGCCGGGCCCAGCAGGTCAGGGTGGGATGTACGTCGGTGGCTACTCAAACGGGAAGGGCGGACCGCCGGACACCACCGCCGGACAAGTTGACCCGCTGGTGACCAACAAGCCGTCGATAACCTACTACTACACCGCCGCGAACACGAGCACGGTGACTTTCTCCGCAACCGTGAACGGAATCAACTACTCGAGGACGACGGGCTTCAACGTCGTCGCACCGACTGGCACGTTTACTGCCGTGTCGCTCGGCCAGGGAGGAATAGCAGTGGCCCCGCCAAGCCAATGCCCGCAGGCAGACGGAAGCAGCTACCAATGCGTTGAGTTCGGGCCGGCGCCAAGCCGTCAGCCCGGCATGAACTTTGGGTACACCTACGCTATCCCGCATGCTTACGCTGGTTCGTTCCAATTCGTACAGGCGGGAACGTCCTCTGTAGGCGCGACAGACATTTCAGGAAAAGCCATGTCAGGGATTTGCCCGTCGCAAGCGCTACAAATGGGACTGGATACTGCCTACCCCTACCCATCTGCCGGACCCGGAAACACAAATGACAGCCCGTCGGCGCCTCTGCTCGTGGGATATTCAGCGAAGCAAAGGAGTGACACGTTGAGTATGGTTGTGATGTTCCAACCGACTCTGGCTAATGCGATATTCGTCCCGCTGGCGAGCGTTAATTGGTCCTGGGGGTTCCAGGCCAATTCCACCGACGGCGGCAGAACCTGGGGGGTCACCGCGGCTACGGCGCCACCCGCTGGTCCGCTGAGTAGTCAACCCACAGCTATATTCCCGACATGGACAGTTAATCTGTACGACTGCTTACTGCAGTATCCGTCTTAAGTGATGGAGGGTGCATGCGACGTCTGCTTCTAGCCGCTCTGGCAACGGTATTGATCGTCCCTCTCAAAGGACAATCCAGCAATTCGTGCTGCCACGTCGATATCGTCCCAGGAAAGGTACCCGGAGTGATCATACTGACCTTAACCAATGTCAACCGTCAGCCAATCAGCGTCCCCGAACCAATTACGGGTGCTGGGCGCATCGAAGTCATGACGACAGGCGGCGTAGAGCCGCAGCGCACGGAAGCCAGCCGAGGCCGGCTTGCGGGACCGCGCATCTTTAAAGAGATTGGCGCTAAGGAGAGCTCGACTCAAGAATTCGACCTTAGAAAGCGTTACGTGCTGCTGGCGGGCGCAAAGTACACCGTTCGATTTAGCTTTTCCGTTTTATCGGATGGCGGGTGGATTCCCATCCACGGGGAGACGCGCCTCGATATTCCTCCCAAATGAGCTGGACCCTACAGGCCAGCGAGGTACATCGCAACAAGACCGGTCGCAACTTGGCTACTGCTTCGGCGCCAACCCACTGCCGAACCCCATATCAGATCGTCTCTTCCTGTAGCGTCATGTCGACAAGCGCGCCTAGCTCTATTCACTCACGCCTCGAGCGATCAGGTTAAAAACAAAGGCCCCTGCAGTGACTGGACAGCACTTCCCAACGGACACTGGAGCTGACAAACTCGATTTCTGTCCCCCATCGCTAGCGTACAGTGGTCGTGGGGGTTCGATGTGGTGTCAAGCGACGGCGGGACCACATGGCAGTTCGCCAGCCAGAACGGCAAGACGGTGCCAGGGGTCCTATCGCCCGCCCCGACGCAACTTTTCTAACCTGGTCACCGACATTGCAGTCCACCTGCCTAACACTGCCATGAAACAAAGGAGACGCCATATGAGATCATCGTTTCCCGTAGCTCTCTTATTTCTGTGTGCTCTGACTCTATTCGCGCAGGCAACAAACGAGTCTTGCTGCAGGATGAAGATCGACGCGGACGAGAAACACTCGGGAGTGGTAAACATCACAGTCACAAACATAAACCAGCCTCTGGTGAACGTCTGGACCGAGGGTGAGGGACTAGACTACAAGATCAAACTAACAACGGGCGACGGGCGCTTGGGCCTGCAAACACATATAATGGGAGTTGTTCCGTGCAGTATTCGCCGGCCACCCAACAATTGTCTCTGCTCAATAGCGCGGGAGCTGTGGTCGGTTCTGGGCCGATCGGAAAGCCCGGCAGTGGCAGCGATCTCGTCCTCTCCGGCACACAATGCTCGGTAGACGTGACCGCTTCGTCGGCAACGGAAGCGGGGACAACGCTCAGTCTGTTCCTGTCTTTCAAGTTCAAGACTGCTGCCTCCTACGGCTGGTACGGCCGAGCGCAAGCCCTGGCGCCGCCAAATACGGTGACGGAACCTATCTCCGCAAGCCTGGGTTCGCTCTCGGTGACGGGTACAATAGCCCCAGTGTCGGCGAGAGGGATGCCACAGTCCCCGCCCGCTTATTACGCGCTGAACAATGGGACACAAGAGACGTGGAATTACTGCGTGCTGTACCCGTATACTACGGACTGCTACGTCAATAGCCCTATGGGAAGCGCCGCAGCCCTTTCCAACTGTCAGGGCGATACGACTGGTCTCTCAGTGGTGAAGCTGACATATCCGAGCGTGCTGAACGACGCGGACCCAAGCTATTTCGACCTGACGTGGGCGGCCAGCAGCCTGGTGCTGCCAGGATGGCACGGTTTTACCTGCTCCTCCTCCAACGCCCCCGGTGGCACGATTACAGGTTCGAACACTATTCAGGTCTTCGACGCGACACCCCTGATTGGGGCCATCCAGCCGACCGACCCTGACGACAATGGCGCCTTCTACATCCAAATCTACGGAACCAACTTCGGACCAAGCGTTGGCAGCGTGTCCGTGTGCGCGGTGTCAAATGGCTCCTGCAGCGATTTTACGATCAGCTATCAAGGACAGGCTCAGTACGCGGTATGGAGCGACCAACAAGTGAATGTGCTGTTGACGCCAACTGCGACCGCGACGGGCGGCGTGTATAACGTGCAGCTTACGTCGGTGGGCGAGTCGGGAACCGGGTTTGTGGCCCTCCAGAACAAGTCACAGCCGCAGAGCAACAAGGGACAGGTCGTAGACATCCGAATCTCGCTTGGGGGCGTCGTTGGAGACGTCACGGGCAAGACGCGAAACGTCGTCGTTGGGCAGCAGATCGCTCTCAGCGCCTCGGTCCCGGGAGGAACGACAACGAATCCATCCTGGAGCATACAGGGCACGCCAGGACAGGGCGGAACATACGTTGGTGGTTACTCGAACGGCCTGGGGTTGCCTGCAAACGCCAATTGGGCACAAGTGGACCCCGTAACGACCAATCAACCCTCGGTTGTGTACTACTACACGGCGGCTGGCTCGAGCACCGCGACGTACTCCATCATGGTGAACGGAAACCCGTACTCACGGCATACCACCTTAATGTCGTGGCCCCAAGTGGCCCGCCGTTCACCGCGACCTCTTTGAGCGCGTCGGCGATTGGCATAGACACCACCGGGAACAAGGACATCTGCGGGTTCCCGTGCATCATCTACGGCATAACGCCAAATACGGAGGGAGTCTCGTTCTCCCAGAGCTATGCGCAGCCGGCAGGATTCACGGGTACGTTCCAATGGGTGCAGGCCGGAACGACGACCTGGAGCGTGACCAGCACGCAAGGGGTCGTATCTGGCGTTACGAACTGCGGGGGTGTTGACACCTTTTATCCGCAGACGATCGGCACTTCCAACGGCGACGCTCCAGACATGCAACTGCCAGGCCCGGGGTTTGTGGACCTAAAGAGGGTCGACGCCCTCACAATGATGGTCATGTTCCAGCCCGCTCTGCCGGGCGCGATCCCCGTTCCCGTCGCCAGTGTTCCGTGGTCGTGGGGTTTCGAAATAACGTCGGCGAACGGCGGGAGCACCTGGGCAATTGCCAGCGCAACGCCGGCCGGGGCCTTGTCGCCCAGGGCCACCACGACGTTCTTGACATGGTTCAGTAATCTGACGAGCTGTCAGCAGGGGTACCTCCAGTGAGAAGAGCGCTCGCGAGAAATTTGGTCGTCCTGACCGTCCTCCACGCCTGCGGAGTTGGGCTCACGGCGCAAGCTCCCCGGGCATCATGCTGTGAAATGAGAATAGATCCGGACAGCCAGCGAATAGGAGTGCTCAAGGTAACCGTCACGAACGTCGGTGAGATTCCGGTAAGCGTTCGCTTCAGGACCCCAGAGGAAGACTACGAGGTGGCGTTGACGTCCGACGACGGCCGTGCGGTTAGCCGGACGGCGCACCGGAAAAATTCGGCCGACCCACTGTTCCTGAAGGGAGGCAGCCGCTTCAGGGCCACGCTAGCGCCGGGGCATAGCAGGTTGGAGAAGCTCGACCTCCGCGAGCTGTTCGAGCTGAGGCCGGGAAAATACAAGGTCGCGTTACAGCGCGAAGTGGGCGTCGGTGAATCCGTCGTCACGCTTTCGGCCATCGGCAGTTTTGCGGTGCCGTAGTATTGTTCCAGCCCAGTCCGCCAAACATAGTTGGGTTCCGTCCACGTCATCTGCCGGATGGGCCAGCCGAAGCGTGAAAGGCCAAGAGCCGCATCTCCCCCGCCACCGCAAGAATGGGAACGCAAAATGACAGGAAACTGTTGGGCGGCCACCCATCAGCATTTAAGGAGCGAAGACGATGCGGAGAATGCACCCGTGCATTTTCCGGTCTCTGGAAAGGAACCCTCGATATGGCAGATACCCACACTGTTTCCCACGGACACAGGCACCGATGCAGGCGACAGCCCAAGCATGAACTTGCCTACCGGATTGTCCGAGCTGAAGCGCGCGGATGCATTCACCATGATGGTGATGTTCCAGCCCCAGCTGCCAAACTCGATTTCTGTCCCGATTGCTAGCGTACAGTGGTCCTGGGGGTTCGATGTTGTGTCAGGCGACGGCGGAAACACCTGGAACTTCGCCAGTCAGAATGGGAAGATAACGCCCAAGCCTCATCACCCGCCCCGACCACGACCTTCCTAACCTGGTCGCAGACGCTGCAGCCGACCTGCCTACAGCTCCCGTGAAACAAAGGAGACCCCATATGAGACCAAGCGCGGCGTCCGTTAGCAACTGTCAGGCCACAGGAACGGGCCTCATCCACATCACGTCCACCTATCCCAGCTCCTACCCAGGGGCCTTCCCAAGCTACTTCGACCTGACGTTCACCGCCGACCCGAGCGCCGTTCCCGGAAGTCGAACCATCACCTGCTCGACTGACTCAGGGCCGATCACGATAAGCCAGGAAACTGTAGGCGGCCAAACCTATTACCCGCTCACAGTCTACGACGCCACGCCGGTTATCGGGGGCATCGATCCAACAGACCCTGACGACAACGGCGCGTTCTACATCCAAATCTACGGAACGAATTTCGGGGGCAAAAACGTCGGCAGCGTGTCCGTGTGCGCGGTGTCGACCGGTTCCTGCGACGATTTCACCATCAGCTACGCCAGCCAATACTCGACCTGGAGTGACCAGCAGGTGAATGTACAGCTAACGCCGAACGGTACCCTGGCGGCCGACCTGAACTACACCGTGTACGTGACCTCCATTGGTGAATCCGGTAGAGGGTTTGTTGCGCTCCAAGGGCAGTCGACGCCCCAGAGCGGCGGAGCGGGCCTCAAAATCTGCCCGACCCCCATCAATTTTCGGGTAAACACCTCGTATTCGACTTCTCAACCCGCAGGAAGCACGCCCCCTGGCAACTCCCTCTATACGGAATACCTCTGGGATTCGAGTTCTCGTAGGCTCGCAGACCTCCAGAGTTGTTTCGTCCGCGAATGGGTCTCATATCCAGGCGGCAACCCGTACACCTTTCCAGCGCCATTCCCACCGATTGTCCAAAGCAACCCGTACGACGGAGGCGGACTATCGAATTACGGTGCGGGAAGCGACGGGGGAGCTGGCGACATTAATTCGCCGTGGGGAGGCACTCAGACCCCGTTCCAGGAGCCGTATTTCGCGAATTCGTTCACCGCGACCCAAGTCTTTCAATATGCGTGTCCTTGCCGCAACTCCGGCGCATACACGACGTTTACCAACACATTTGCGATCACCAGAGCCGTTTCCTCGAATGGCAACGGAACGTGGAATTACGTGCTTACAAAGACGGGAAGCACCGCTACGGGTTCCATCAATCCGCTGCCATAGTTGACGTTCAAGGAGGTAATGCCGATGAAGAACCTTTTGTTGATAACCGCGGTTCTAGCTGCAGGATTGGGTGCCCGTCAGAGCGCTCAGGCACAGGTCCAAATTGAGATAGAGCCAGACCAAAAAACGATCAGTTTGGGCGAACCTGTCAACGTTCACCTCACCGCAAAGAACAACACTGGTGCCCCGGTGGTTATCGATTTGGGGCTAAATCGTCAGGGCGCCTTGAGCTTCGATATAAGCCCGCCCGACGGTATTGTCGCCCACGTCGCCGCCCCCGGACTTGTGGGGGGCACGGAAATCCTTGTTCGGTTAAGCGACGTCTCCCTGCCGCCAGGAGAAACGTACCGCCAGCTTGTGCGCCTGGGTCAGTGGTACTCCTTTACACGTCCGGGGACCTACTTTGTCACCGGCCACCTTGGTCCTCAGCGCCCGGACATGAGCATCAGCATCGACAGCGCATTCTCGCTCGAGATCATACCTGCCGACGCCAATCGTCTGCGGGCCAGATGCGAGCAATTGCTGACCAAGGCTTCTGAGTCAACAGTCGGTTCCTTGGACGCGGCCATTGACTTGAGCCGGATAAGGGATCCGATTGCTGTGCCTTATCTGGGCCGAATGCTGGCTGCCGACCCTTCCGAGCGGTTCGCGGCTATCGACGGGCTAGAGGGTATTGGTACCCTAGAGGCAGCCGATATCGTGTTAAGCTTTCTCGCCAGGGCGCAGGGCGAAGACCATAGACGCGCCGTTGCCGCTTTGGTCAGAATCGGCGAATCGACAAATAACCAACCCGTTAGCGACAGGATCGCAGCCGCCGGGCTGCTGAGGAAATAGCAATCCACTTCGATACCTCGCTGCGGCTCTGTCTCTGGGCCCGGCAGTCTTATTATGGCGATTTGGGCAGTAGGAGGTGAACCATGAGTAATTCATTGTGGTCAACTTGTCTCTTTCTCTACACGGCCCTCGGGACCTGTTGCGCTCAATGCAGCGACTGCGGGCAGGGACTGCCAGCAAGCGCAACCATCGTAAAGCGATCCGAGGTTAGGAATGCGGCGCGCGAAGTCGATGTCACTTTCTACACAGCCGCCCGCGGCGCCTATCGCCGGATCGGCGTGCTCGTGACCTCGTCGAACGGCGGCGAGGCCCTGTGGAAGCATGAAGAAGACGGGAACGGCTTTGGCGAAGCAACCGGATTACAAAACATCCTCCGGCTCAATGAACCGCAGATCCTGGTCTACCGGACGATCGGCGCGAGTTGCCAAGGCACTCTGGCCGTGTACCGCTTCAGCGGAAGTGAACCGCAATCTTTGTCGGCGCCGTGGGATGGCTCGTGTCAGAACGATCTGCGGCTTGAGGACCTGGACGGGGATGGGATCCCGGAGATCACATATCTGCCGAATCCGCACCTCCTGGTTCGCGATATTTATAAATGGAACGGCACGCGTTTTGTTCTCGCAAACGCGAGCTTTCCGGACTATTATACGAGCGCTCTAAACGACGCGGTCGGCGACGCCCTTAATCCGAGCCCGTTCCCGGCATCTGCGAGAATCGCCTGGGCTCAGGAGGCGGTTAGGCTGTTCATCATTCAAAGGAGGTTCGACGAGGGATTACGGGTGTGCGACCGGCTCCGAGTCATTCTTTCCGACGCCTCGTTAACTCTTCCGAACGCCACGGGCGCTTATGCTCCCGGCATGGCGGAAAAGGAGCAGCGAGGAAAGCGGGCTGCGGTTTACCACATGAAGGGCGATCTGTACGCGGCGGCGGGCGATCAGGCGGCCGCGGAGCGGGAATATGCGAAGGAGAAAGAGATCGCGCCGGGACGAATGTGATCCGCAGGACCCCTCCCTGCTGCTCGCCTTATTCGGTTCGCCATAAGCCGGCCACATTCCGGGCACTCGATTATCTGATCGACGAATTCTTCGCGCCGGCGACGGCTCTGCATTAGCCACCGATCAACCAGCGTTTCTTCATGACTGCGCGTCACGGCCAGCCGAGGAAAACATTCTACGGGGCTGGGATTGCCGCGGCCTCACTGGTTCACCTGCTCTGGATGAACGACTTCGATACCGGCGTAGCGGGAAAAACCAGTTCGATCAAAAGTTAGGATGGCCGTGAGCCCATGCGCCTGCATCGCTGCGACCAGGCGCGCATCGTGAGCTGGCTTACCCACCACTCGGTATTGGATGACAGGGTTTCCCATAACGGGTAGATCGCAGGCGTTTCAGGCAGAAACAGGAAAATGGCTTTGATCTTTTCCAGCTCGGTCGCCGCTTCCATTTGCCGACATGCCGAGGCCGTTTTCCCCGAACGGCCGGGTCGCCACCGTCCACAGCTCAATTAGATTTTGCGCAACGATATGAACCTTTCTACCCTGCGCAGGCAGGAGCCCGATGGCTCGATTAGCGGGAATGTAAAGAGAATGATGAGGCTGTAAAGTGCGAATCAAAACGCTTGTGTCTACAAGCATGCGTCAAATGTGATCCGGATATACACTCTCACGGCTGACGGCTTCATCGCTCAAAAGCGGCGTCGTTCGGTCGTGGCTTTCCGCCCAAGCATGGAACTGGCGGGCCCATTCTTTCGGATCGGTTTCCTGCAGGCGCGCGATAGAGGCCGGCTGCAACTGTGCGTGTTGGCCGGCGATTTGTTCAACCCACTGTTCCACCGTCAGCCCATGGGTTGCAGCCTCAGCCTTCAGGGCGGCCGCTCTTTCGTCCGAGAGTTCAATCGTCAGATGCATACGGCGAATCCTTCTATCCTCAATCAGCATACGGCATCTGACACGTACGTGTCACGATTTCAAGATTGTGCGCGAACCAGAAATAGGCGCAGCGCGCCTACTTTGTCCAAAGTTGGCCAGGCGCGGAAATTTCGGTTTAGCCGGCTGTCGCCAGCTTGGCAGCAAGAATGCACCGGACTTGTCCGGTCTCCCACGTAAATTGCGAAGAAACATTTGCGCGGCGGCAATCACCATTTACCATCAGCAGAGATCCGGATCGCAAACTTTCCGGTCTCAGGAAAGGAACCCTCAATATGGCAGATACCCACACTGTAGTAATCGGAAGCGTACGCAAGGCGCTGCCCGGCGCGCGAGTTTTGGGGCGTGCAAACGCTCACACCACCCTCGAAGTGACACTGAAACTCCGGCGCAAAAAGAAGCTGCCGGAATTGAAAGGCCGTCCCGCCAAAATCATGACTCGTAAGGCGTTGGCGGACACGTATGGCGCTTCCAAGGACGATATCGAAAAAGTCGTCCTGGTTCTTGGAAAATTGGGCCTAAAGAGCGTGCATGAGGACGCCGCCAGCCGAACCGTACGTCTGGAGGGGACGGTCGCGGCCATGGAGAATGCATTTCTGGTGAAGCTTTTCAACTACTCCCACCCCAGCGGCAACTACCGGGGACGGGTCGGCTCCGTTCATGTTCCGGGTGAACTGAAAGATATCGTCGAAGCCGTTTTTGGGTTGGACAATCGCCGGGTCGCGAAAAGAAGACGCCAGCCGGTGAGCGATACAAACCATGCCCGAGCTCTTACCAAGGTTCCAGCCTCCTGGTACACACCTCAGCAACTGGCCCAGCACTACCATTATCCGGCCGGTGATGGGACTGGGCAAACTGTTGGAATTCTTGAGTTTGGCGGTGGATTCTTCGAGCAAGACTTGACCAAATTCTGTAAACTGGCTGGGGTGAGTGTGCCTCAGGTCAAGGCCATCAGCACCGACGGGACATCAACCTCCGCCAAAGACGGCGCCGAGGGCGAAGTGATGCTGGACGTCGAGGTCGTGGCCGGCGTTTGCCCCAAGGCCACGATCGTACTCTACTTCGCCAATTTCACCGAGCAGGGCTGGATTACGGCCCTCGATGCCGCTTCGCAGGACCAGACCAACGATCCGGGCGTGATTTCGGTCAGTTGGGGATATGCCGAAGACGCCGACATTTGGACGGATCAAGCCATGACGCAGGTGAACGACACTCTGCAGGAGATGGCGCTACTGGGCATCACCGTTTGCGTCGCCGCCGGCGACGACGGATCGAGCGACGCGATCGGCGACGGGCTGGCGCACGTCGACTTTCCGGGATCGAGCCCGTTCGTGCTTTCGGTCGGAGGCACCACTATCCCGTCCAAAACCGGAACTCAGCCGGACATTGCCTGGAAAGAAGGAGACGGCTTGCGAAGCGACAACGGCGGGAGCACCGGGGGAGGAGTCAGCGCCGTTTTCGATCGGCCGGCCTGGCAATCGAGCCTGACCATCCAGCCGGTAAATCCCGGCGCGAAGGTAGGTAGAGTCATTCCGGACATCGCCGCCAATGCCGACTGGGATGCTTCTCCGTACCTGTTGGTGGTGGATGGCGGCGCCCAGCCGAATGGGGGAACCAGCGCCGCCACGCCCCTATGCGCGGCTCTCGTTACGCTGATCAATCAGCAACGCGGCGCAGGCAACCGAATCGGGTATCTGTCGCCTCTGCTGTACCAGGCGTCGGGCGGGAGCACCATCGGGGCGCTGGGCTGCACGGACGTCCAATCCGGCGACAATGTCACGGATTCCATCGGAGGATACCAGGCCGGCCCTGGCTATGATGCCGTATCCGGCTGGGGTACGCCGGACGGAGAGAAACTGCTGGCCTCTTTGGCAGCCAGCGCCTGACAGAACTGCCATCTCACAGCAGGCCGCGGGCGCTCCTTCCCCACAGAGCGCCCGCGACTTGCTTTACAATAATAGGCGTATATGGCACAAAGTACCGCGGACCCCGCGGAGTACCTCGGGACCGCAGTCGTTGACCTGCCGCAATGGAAAATCATTGCGAGTAGCGTATTCGCCGCCCTGCTGGCGATTCTGTTTTTCGTTTCCGGAAGCTGGAAAATCTCCGACCCCTTTCAGTGGTCGCAGGCCATGGAGCAGTTCCGTGTGCCTGCCGATATCGCTCTACCCTTCGCCATCGCGGTTGGCGTGGCCGAGGCTTTTGGCGCCGTCCTGATCCTGGTTCCGCGTTTGCGGCGCTGGGGTGGCCTACTCCTCTCGCTGCTTTTGGTAGCGTTCATGCTTTATATCGGGGTCAACTACAACGCTCTGGCTGGGAAAGATTGCTCCTGTTTCCCGTTGGTGAAACGCGCCATCGGTCCGGGATTTTTCATCGGGGACGGCGTCATGCTGGCGATGGCGGTGGCGGCGGCCATGTGGAGCCGGCGCCCCTCCGGATTGCGTACGGCTGCCGTCATCCTGGGGGCGGTAGCGGTGTTCGCCGGGGTGTCCTATGGCGTCAATGCCACGCGCCAGAGCGGGCTCAAGGCCCCGGACGACATCACGGTAGACGGCAAGACTTATTCTTTACAGAACGGCGATATTTTCCTGTTCTTCTACGATCCGGAGTGCATGCACTGCGACGCGGCGGCGCGCCGCATGGCTAAGCTGGACTGGAAGAACACGAAAGTGGTCGCCATTCCCGTGCGCCAACCGCAGTTCGCGGCGAGTTTTCTGCACGACACCGGTTTGAAGGCCGGCACTTCGAATGATGTCGAGAAGCTGCGCGATGTATTCAAGTTCGTGGACGCGCCCTACGGCGTGGCGCTGGTTTACGGGCATCAGAAAGCCGTGGTCTCGAGCTTCGACGACAGCGAGCCGGCTAAGACGCTGAGCGGGATCGGGTTCGTGCAGACCAAGTAGTAGCAACGTTTCAAGATTAATCTGCCTTTCCAATTTCGGACGCAGCCTGTGAACCGATGCGCTAGACTTGTTTGATAAACATGTCGCTTAGAGCGTGCGGTATTAGCGAGAAAAGTCTCTATTCTTTCTTAGGGCCGGTCATGGAACAACCAATTCAACCGCTCCCTGACCCGGCAAAGCCGGAACCAAACAGGCTCCGCGATGGTGCGCCACCGCTCCCTCACGGTCGCGGCTCGGAAGAATTTGTTAAAGTTGGAGATTGTCGGCAACCACGTCCTGATGCTCGTAAAAACTGGGTGAAACGCATGCGCCGCTCGGAAGGCGTGACTGAGCCGCGACCGTCAGGGAGCGGGCACAAAGACCTAGCGCGCTCATTAGTAGTTCGATCGTTGTGCTGCTGCGCGGTCGCGATCGGCTTGACGCCAGCCGTGATGGCGCAAAACGCCCGGGTTCTCATCACACGGCCGATCGATGCCAGCAGGCTATATACGCTAGCCGGGAATACCCGCGGTGAAGCGAACTCGCAGCACGATCGCGGCAAGGTGGCGGGTACGTTTGCGATGGATCACCTGCTTCTCCAATTGCAGCGCAGTCCGGAGCGGGAACAGGCGCTGCGGAGTTTCATCGATCAACAGCACGATTCCACTTCGCCCAATTTCCACAGATGGCTGACGGCGGCTCAATTCGGCCAGATGTACGGGCCCGCGCCTCAGGATATCGAGGCTGTTTGCGCTTGGTTGCGCTCCCAGGGCTTCACGGTGAACACCATCTACCCCAGCGGAATGTCGATTGATTTCTCCGGAACGGCAGGTCAAGTACAAGCGGCGTTCGGTACGGAAATTCACCGGCTCTCGGTCAACGGCAAAGCTCATATCGCAAATATGAGCGATCCCCGGATCCCGGAAGCGCTTGCGCCGGTGATTGCCGGGATTGTGTCCTTGCATGATTTCTGGCCTCACAACATGAAGCTGCCTCACCCCGAGTACAGAATCGAATTCGAGCTAATTGTGCCGGCCGATCTGGCCACGATTTACGATTTGAAACCGGCTTTTGCGGCGGGCTATACGGGTCAAGGACAGACCATTGCGGTGCTGGAGGACAGCGACCTTTACGACACTGCCGATTGGAGCACGTTCCGCCGCGCATTTGGATTATCCGGTTATACGGCGGGATCGTTAACTACCATCAATCCGGCGCCAGGGAAGGGAACTTCCAATTGTTCGGATCCGGGCGCAACCGGCGACGACGACGAAGCGACACTCGACGCCGAATGGGCCAGCGCGGCCGCGCCCGGCGCCAGCATCCAGTTGGCTGCGTGTGGGAATACGGCCACGACGTTTGGAGTCCTGATCGCAGAGCAGAACTTAATCAATTCGAGCAGCCCGCCTCAGATCATCAGCATCAGCTATGGCTTCTGCGAGGCGGGGACCGGAGCAGCCATGAATGCCGCCTACAACTCGTCCGCGCAGCAGGCCGTGGCGGAAGGCGTGTCGATGTTCGTTGCGTCGGGAGATGAGGGCGCCGCCAGTTGCGATGGCGGCTTTAGCGCGGCGACGCATGGCATCGGCGTGAACTCCCCCGCTTCCACACCCTACAACGTTGCCGTCGGAGGGACCGATTTCGGCGATACCTACCAGGGCACGACGAGCACCTATTGGGGTTCGAAGAACAGTGCAACCTACGGTTCGGCCTTGTCTTACATTCCGGAGATTCCCTGGAACGATTCGTGCGCGGGTTCGATTCTAGCGGTCTTTTCTGGTTATTCGGTTGGTTACGGCGCGGCAGGATATTGCGGCAGCAGCGCGGCGCAACTATTCGGAAACCTGGTAGTGGTGGGAGGCAGCGGAGGGCCAAGCGGCTGCGCCACCGGCGCTCCCGCGGCCAACCTGGTGGTGGGAGGCGGTTGCCAAGGATACCCGAAACCTGCCTGGCAAACCGGAGTGCCCGGGATCCCGAACGATGGCGTCCGCGATCTTCCCGACATATCGCTGTTCGCGGCCAACGGAATTTGGGGTCATTACTACGTATTCTGCCTTACCGATCCTTCCAATGGGGGCGTGCCGTGCGAAGGCGCACCGGGGAATTGGGCTGGCGCTGGCGGAACTTCATTTTCTTCCCCGATCCTGGCTGGGATTCAGGCGCTGGTGAACCAAAAGATGGGAGGCGCCCAGGGTAACCCGAATCCGGTTTACTACAAACTCGCGGCTAGTTCCGTGGCCGCATCGGTGTTCCACAGCATCACGGCCGGCGATATCGCGGTTAACTGCTCGGGCGTGATCGGTTGCTTCGGAAGCGAGTTCGCCGGAAGAGGCCGCGCGACACCGGCTACCGGATTCGATGGAAACGGCGGGCTGTCGACGACCAGCCAAACCTACACTCCGGCCTTTGCCGCCGGCAGCGGTTGGAACTTCGCCACCGGGCTGGGCAGCGTGGATGCCTTCAACCTGATCATGAATTGGAGCAAAGGGCAGTAGCATGACACGCATGTACCGAACGATTTTCCGTCTTCGGAACTCGCGCAAAGGCGGCAGCGTCAACCCGAGTTTTTGTTGTGATGGCGCAGGCCGGACCAGGGGGTCCGGCGCGAACGAGGGCGTTCGCCCCACCGTGGCTTGGGTGGTCGTGGCCGCACTGGTGATCGCGGTAGCACCGGCACGGGTTGAGGCGCAGAGTTTCGACACCAGCGGAACGGCGAGCCTCACCGGACAATATCTATTCCGGTACGTCAATTTCTTCAACGACCAGGCAGGCAACCTGGTGGAGTCCTGCAGCCTGACGGGCACTATCACGTTCGACGGCGCAGGGAAATACGCGCTCTCGAATACGCAAATGTTCGATTCGGCCGGTTCCAACGGCGCGGGCTTTTGCGCTTCGCTGGGCGGGGGAACCTATGGCGTCGAATCGAACGGCGTCGCCCAACTAGACAATCCTCTTTACCCAGCCACTCTTTTCGGCACTTTTAGCCAGCCCGTCGTAATAGCCAGTTCCACGGAAGACGACTATTTCGATCTCTTTATCGCGGTTCAAGCGCCGCAGACCTCGTTTTCAAACAGCAATCTCTCGGGCAACTTTACCGTGGGCGCCCTGGACTTTCTCAATGCTTCCGCCGCGCTGGCGCGTCAGGGCTACTTCACTCTGAAAGCCGATGGGCAAGGGAATATCGCGGCCTTCGCGCTAACTGGCTCGGCGGAAAATCTGAGGGCCGGCGCAAGCATAACGCAGAACATTACGGCCTCCACTTATACACTTTCCGGCACAGCGGGTGGAACTTTAACTTTTCCCGGTAGCTCTACCGATCCAACCCGTATCGTCGGCGGCGCAAAGGTTTTGTATGTGTCGGCCGATGGTAACTGGTTCGTGGGAGGTTCGGCAACCGGATCGGACATGCTCTTCGGGTTTCGGGCGCCTTCTGGGACGAGTTCGAATTCGCTCTTGAATGGGACTTACTTTCTGGCGGGAATGGAAGACTATCTGCCCACCGCGCTGAACTTCCTGGATGCCTTTTATGGTTCCATCAACACCAACGGCAATGGAACCCTCATCACGCACAACCGGTTCGACGATGTGGTCGACGTTGTGACCTACGACTACACCTTCGATACATCCGTGAAGATCGGGGCCAGCGGCACATATTACGACGGCAACGCTTACACGTATCTGGCCGGGGCCAATGGGGCGGCACTGATGCTGATTGGATCGAACCAACAGTTCTCGCTGATCATCGGAATTCATGCCCCGTCGTTTACAGCTTCTTCCACGGTGTGGATCAATCCCATCGGGATCGCCAGCGCCGCCAATAACACTCCGATCACCAACGCTTACGCCCCCGGAGAGCTGGTGAGCCTGTATGGGAACTTCGGCGTATCCACTCAAACCGCGTCGGTGCTTCCGATTCCTACCACGCTCGGCGGCGTGCAGGTTTTGATCAATGGCCAAGCGGCTCCGGTCTATGTGGTGAGCCAAAATCAGATCAACGTGATGATCCCTTACGAGCTGTCAGGCCAATTTTTTGCCACCTTCCAAGTGGTGGTGAACCAGTCGAAGTCCAACTTGGTAACCGTGTACGTCGACAACTCGGCGCCGGCGGTCTACACACTGGACGAGAGCGGCGTGGGACCGGGAGTTATTCTGCACGCAGATTATTCGGTGGTGAATGACGCCAGCCCTGCCATGCCCGGCGAGACTGTCCTCATGTACATGAGTGGCCTGGGTCCGGTGACCCCGCAAGTGGGCGACGGCGTGGCTGCTCCCAGTAGCCCGCTAAGCACCAGCGTCGAAGCCGCGGACATCTTCGTATTTCTCGACGACGGAATGGAGATCTTGCAGGCCGACGTGCCGTTCGCCGGTCTGGCGCCCGGATTTGCCGGGTTATATCAGGTCAATTTCACGCTGCCGGACTTTGGTTTGGGAAACGGCGATGTTCGCGTTGCTTTTAGCACCATCGAGGCGCTCAATGAGATGGCGACGATGAGCGTGTCGGGTTTCTCGGCCAGGGCGGAGCCACTGGGCGCACCAATGGTCAGCCGAATGCTTGTCAGCCGAATGCCGGTCAGCCGAATGTCGAGGCTTCGGAGCCGCCGCTCTGACGGCACTGGGGGAAGTCACTCGCGCCGGGCATTGCCGGAGAGGCCAGCGGCGATCTATTAGCCTGACTTGGTTTTATTGCAGCTCTCAATCCGCTCTCAAGGCCACGCATGGATCCACTCGAGCCGCGCGCCAGGCAGGCGCCCAGCAGGCAACCATCACGATGCCCACCAAGAACACGGCCGAGCCCGCGAACGTCAGCGGGTCGACCGGCGAAATCCCGAACAGAAGCCCCACGATTAGTTTCTGCGTGGCCCACACCCCCATCAGCCCCATGAAAGCACCAACAGCGGCCATCTGCAGGCCCTGCTTCAGTACCAGCCACAGGACATTCCTGGCGCTCGCGCCCACGGCCACACGAACGGCCAGTTCACGCCTGCGTTGAGTCACGAGAAAAGAAACGACGCCGTAAATGCCAACCGTGGCAAGCGCCAACCCGGCGGCGGCGAATAATCCCAGCAAGAGGGTCGTGAAACGCTGACTGCCGGTTTGTTGCTCGACAATTTCGTCGATGGTTCGAACTTGCGCGAAAGGCATGTCGGCATCCATCGCGTGCAGTTGCCGCGTTATTTCAGGAACCAGCCGGTGCGGATTCGAGACCGTGCGAATCACGATGTCTTTGAATCCGTAGTTCACCAACGGGTGCTGGCAGTACAAGACGACGATCTGGGGATCGGGCGGCGAAGCCAGTCCGCTATTTCTGAAATCGCCGATAACGCCCACGATCGTGACATCCGCCGAGTCCGTTATGTCCGCTCCAGGCGGCACCTGCATAAATTGCGGAGGTCCAATATGAATCCGCCGGCCGACCGGATCCTCTGTTGAGAAATACTTCCGCTCTAATGCTGCGGTGATCAGAGCCACCGGCGCACTTGTTGCGTTGTCCGATTCGACGAAGTCTCGGCCACGAATCAGAGGAATCCCCATAGTTCTCAGGAAATGACGGTCCGTGAGCCCGAACTTTGCAGCCGGAACGTCCTGGACATCTATGGCCAGATGTCCTCGGATGCCGAGCATCTGCGTCCAGTTGTAGTTTGGCGGATAGATCGTTGTTACGCTCGCCTCCGTTACGCCCGGCAGTGCGCGGACTCGGTCTGCAAACTGATCGCTAAAGCGCGCGATTGCCCCTGGACTCGGATAGCGAACGGCGGGCAAATAAAAATGTCCGGTCAGCAGATGATCCTGACGGATTCCCAATTGTTGGCGCTCCAAGCGCAGGATGCTTTGAACCAGCAGGCTCGCCCCTACCAGAAGCATCAACGACATCGCCATTTCCATCACGACCAGGACGTTGCGCAGGCGCAAGGCGGGGGTCCCTGCCGTCGCGGACCGCGAGCCCAGCTTCAAGGCGCTGACCAGATTCAATCGCGCCCCAGTCAGCGCTGGACCCAAGCCAAAAACCAAACTTGTCGCGAGGGATACGGCCACCGTGAACGTCAACACTCGCCAGTCGACTCCGATCGAAGCGAGCTGTGGCAGGTCGTTTGGATGCATCCTGGTGAGACTCGCGACTCCAATCCGCGCCAGAGCCAATCCAACTCCGCCGCCGATCAGCGATAGCAACATTGTCTCGGCGAGTAACTGGGCCACCAGCCGTCCGCTTCCCGCTCCCAGGGCTGCGCGCATCGCCAGTTCCCGTTCTCGCACCGAGTTGCGCGCTAAAAGCAGGTTTGCCAAATTCACGCACGCGATCAGTAAAATTAGACTGACGGCGCCCATCAGCAGGTAAAGCATGGGCCGCAGATTATGCGCACGCGTCTCGGAGAGCCTCTCGATCATCACCCCGATTCCGCGATCCACTGGGTGCGCGGCCGCCAGTCCCGCTGCGATCGTCGCGAGATCCGCCTGTGCTTGTTGCACAGAAACGCCGGGCTTCACTCGGGCAAGAGAAGAATAGCCTCGCCCACCCCGCCCGGCCTCTGTCCACATGTCCCCGTCTACGTCGGCAAATGCGAACGGGGTCCAAACTTGAATCGCCTTAGACTCCATCCATTCGGGAATCACGTCCGGCATCACCGCCACAATGGTATAGGGCTCCGCGTTAATGCGAATTTTCCGGCCCAGGATCCCTGGATCGCCGCCATACCGGCTCTTCCACAGTTGCGCGCCGATCGCCGCCACATAGTGCTTGCCAGGGTCGCTCTCCTCTTGTGTAAACAGCCGGCCCATAATTGGCTTCACGTCGAGGATCTCGAAATACGCCGGTGGCGCCAAGCCCACCGACATTTGGTCCGGCTCGGTTTCTCCGCCTCCGAAGCTCACGTTCTTTCGCCAGGTGTCATAGACGGCCATTTTCTCGAAGCTATGATTGCTCCGCGCGAAGTCCCGCATGTCCATCGGGGACGGTCCGCCGTGACGCCCGCTTCCATTTGGAGTCAGGGGAAGGCCATCTTTAGTCGATTCGACGCGCACAATTCGATCCGCGTCAGAGAAGGGTAATGGGCGAAAAAGAACGCTTTCCACCACGCTGAAAATGGCCGTATTCGCGCCGATTCCGAGCGCGATCGTCAGCACCACGACCGTAGTAAATCCGGGATTCTTCCGTAGCAGGCGGAGAGCGTAACGCATGTCTGCGAGCAATATTTCGATGTATCGGACCCGCCGCTCAGCCCGGTAGTCTTCTTTGATTGCCTCCACCGCGCCGAACTTCAGCCTCGCCTGGCGGCGTGCCTCAACCGGCGGCAAGCCGGCCCGAAGATTCTCAGCCGTTTGAAGGGCCAGATGCTGCTCAATCTCTTCCCGCAATCTTTCATCGTCCTTCTGCTGCGCGGCCAGGTTGACCAGACGCAAGCAGAACCGCCGCAACGATCTCATGACAAATCCTCGGCTTTCACTCGAAAGAAACGGGCGATGATTGCCGCCTTTTGCTCCCAATCCCGGGTCTCCACTTGCAACTGCTTACGTCCCTGCCGCGTCAGCCGGTAGAAGCGCGCCCGCCGGTTATTCTCCGAGGCGCCCCACTCGGATGCGATCGCGCCTTCCTGCTCTAACTTCAACAGCACGGGATAGAGAGTGCCTTGATTCACGGCGAGCAAATCTCCGCTGATGGTCTCGATGCGCCGGGCGATTCCGTATCCGTGCAGGGGCCCCAGGACATCGAGAGTCTTGAGGATCATCAGCGCCAGCGTCCCCTGCAGGACGTCCGTTTTTTGTTTCATGACCCTGCCATTTAGGTTTCCAACAGGAAGGATCTCATACTTCCTTTTGGAAAGCAACAGGGCGGCGGGCAAGCGGGCTCCGCATCGGCTAAACTAGTCTGCATCACGGATGCGACAGACCTCACGAAATCATTGCGCGCAAATTCCGCCGGGCGGGATGGGTGAGGTGTTGCGCGCCCGCGATTCGGGTTCGATCGCGCATCGCTCAAATACACAGCGAGGAAGGTATACACCATGCCCCGTCCCGATTCGCACGGGTCCGCCGAGCCTGGCTTTGATCTCTATGATTTGCGGGTGGAGGTGGTCGGTCCGCCCGACAAGCCAATCTACTGCGGCGCAAAAATCGGCGACTACTTCGACCTTCATGGCGAGATGCTCATCCTCCCACCCGGGCAAGCGTTCTCCATTTACTCGCTCGCCGCTTTACTCCCTTTGTTGCCCGCCAAGCAGCGCGTCACCGATCCCAACGACTGGATGAGCACCGACGCCGAGGTTGCCTGCCCGGATCCCAACTGTCCCACGCGCTTCCGGATTACTCGCACCGGTGTCCGGCATTTCCGCCGTTCCGATGTGACCGCCGCTTCCTTGGATGAGAGTCAAGCCTGATGGTTCCTCACATTGCCCTCGCCGACGGATTTGAGATCTCCCGCATCATCAAAGGCGGCTGGCATCTGGCCGGCGGCCACGGCCCCATCGACCCCTTGCCGCGCAACGCGACATGGCGGCCTTTGTCGAAGCTGGTATCACCACCTTCGATTGCGCCAACATTTACACCGGCGTCGAGCAATTTGATCGGAGACTTTCGGCGCAACTATCCCGAACACGCCAAGCGTGTTCAAGTCTTCACCAAATTCGTCCCCGATCTCGGAGACCTACCTACGGTCGATCGCCTTTACGTAGAGAATGTGATTGATCGCTCCCTCATGCGGCTGGGCCTGGAGCAACTCGATGCCGTCCACTTTCACTGGTGGGACTACTCAGTCCCTCGCTACGTTGAAATCGCGCTCGAACTCCAACGCCTGCAGCGGGCCGGCAAAATCGGCCGCGTGGCGGTCACCAATTTCGACGTCGCGCGCCTCTCTGAAATCGTCGCCGCCGGCGTTCGCGTCGCCACCCAACAGGTGCAGTACTCGCTCCTCGATGCCCGCCCGGAACTGCGCATGGTCGAGTACTGCCGTTCACAAGGCATCGCACTCCTCTGTTACGGCGCCGTCGCCGGGGGCTGGCTCTCCGAGCGCTGGCTGCGCCAGCCCGAGCCGGCCGGGTCCCTGGTCAACCGTTCCCTCGTCAAATACAAACTCATAATTGACGAATTCGGCGGCTGGCCGCGCTTCCAGTCACTCCTCGCCGTATTAAGCCGAATCGCAACCAAGAAATCCACGGATATAGCCAGCGTCGCCATTCGCGTAATTCTCGACCGGCCCGGCGTGGCTGCGGCCATCGTCGGCGCCACTAACACCGCTCACTTGCCATCCCATACGCAGATCGGAGCGCTCCATCTCGACTCTGATGACAAGGCGCTCCTCGCCGAGTTCCTCCAGCCCCGCGCTAGCCTTGGTGACGTCTATGCCCTGGAACGCGACCGCACCGGCATACATGGCCGAATTATGAAATACAACCTCACCCACGCTGAGTGACGTGGCTCAGAGAAAGGTTGAGTATTAGCCGGTAGAGTAGGGCAGTGAGTCGCGGAAGGAACCGTCGCTAACTGTCGTACTACCGGCTAATTTTGATCAAAGAATCACCTCTAGCCTGTGCCCGGAATACCTGCCGGGCGCGGTCGCTATGATAGAAAGATGTCAAGCGTTCCCGTCCTCGAAAACGTGTCTCCCGCCGAGCACATCCAGCAACTCGAGCGAGCTTACTTGCTCCAGAACTATGCCCGCTATCCGCTGACCTTGCATCGCGGAAAGGGCTGCTACGTTTCCGATCTGGCGGGCAAGCGCTACCTCGACATGATTGCCGGCATCGGCGTAAACGCGCTCGGCTATGCGCACCCGCGCATCACGAAAGCGATTCGCGAGCAGGCTGGCCTTCTGATTCACACTTCGAACCTCTATTACCACGAGTATCAGGGCCGTCTGGCCGAGCGCCTGGCGCAGGTCAGCGGCTTGCAGAGGACGTTCTTCAGTAACTCCGGGACTGAGTCGATGGAGGGTGCGCTGAAGATGGTTCGCGCGCACGGCAACAAATTGCATCCCGAGAAGTACGAGATCGTTTCGCTGGAGAATTCTTTCCACGGACGCACGTTCGGCGCGCTTTCCATCACAGGCCAGGAGAAATACCGGCGCGATTTTGAGCCGATGCTTCCCGGCGTAAAGTTTGTGCCGGCCAACGACCAGGCGGCGCTCGAGCAAGCGGTCTCGGAACGCACGGCCGGCATCGTTATCGAATGGATTCAGGGCGAGGGCGGCATCAACCCCATGACTCACGAGTACGCTCGCAAGGCGCGTGACCTCGCCGACCAGTACGATGCGTTGCTCATCTTTGACGAAATCCAATGCGGCGTCGGCCGGACGGGAAACTATTTCGCTTACCAGCTTGCGAACCCCGTGGTCTTGCCGGACATCATGGTAGCGGCCAAGCCCATGTCCTGCGGACTCCCGCTCGGCTGCATTGTCGCCAATGAGCGCGCGGCGGCGGCCATCGGATCGGGCATGCACGGGTCCACGTTTGGCGGAGGTCCGCTGACGTGCCGTGTGGCGCTGGAGTTCTTCGACATGATGCCGGAGCTGTTGCCGCAGATCCGGAGCAAGGGCGTCTATTTCCGCGCACGCCTCGAGGAACTGCGGAAGCGGCACAGCTTCATCAAAGAAGTGCGCGGAGAAGGCTTGATGGTGGGCGTAGAGCTGGATGTTCCCGGCAAACAAATGGTGCTCGACGCCATCGGGCATGGAATGCTGATGAACTGCACGCACGAGACGGTTTTGCGATTTCTGCCGCCCTACATCATCAGCGAAAAAGAAATCGACCGCGCAGTTGCGATTCTGAAAAAGATTTTCAAGAAGCAGTGAAGCTGAAAGAGTGGGATCAGCGCTACCGGTCAGGCGAAGCCGCCTTCGATTCGCCGGCCCCGCTGGTGGTCGAAATTGCGGCAACTCTGATGCCAGGCCAGGCGCTCGACGTGGCCTGCGGCGCGGGAAGAAACGCGATCTACCTGGCGCGGCAAGGTTGGCGGGTGACGGCCGTTGACGGCGCCGCGGCCGCTCTAGAAACGCTGCGGAACCGGGCTGGCGCCTTGACGGTCGAGACTTCGCTGGTCGATTTGGAGCGGGAAGCGCTGCACACCGCTACCGGCGCCTACGACCTGATCGTCGATGCCTACTACCTGCAGCGCGACCTGTTTCCGGCGCTGATGCGCGGTGTGCGCAAGGGTGGTGTTCTGATCGCGATCGTGCATATAAGCGAACAACCAACGCCACGCCGGGCCTCTCCCGGAGAGTTACGATTGATGTTTGAGGGCTGGGAGATTCTGCACTACTTCGAAGGAGAGCCGCGCGAGGCGTGCCACCGTCAGCCTGTAGCCGAGATCGCGGCGCGAAAACCATGAGCGAACCAAGTCAAGCCGCGGGGCTATTGGAATATTTCGGCAAAGTCCATCAACGGACATTGCGGGTGGCGCGAACGATTCCGCCGGACCAACTCGAATTCCGGCCTCGACCCGGAGCATTTTCCCCGGGCGACCTGGTGCGGCACATCGCCGTGACCAACCGCTTCACCTTCGCGGAGAATATTCAAGGGAAACCGTCGCAATATAAGACGCACGGATCGGAACTGGCCCAAGGGATCGACGCCGTGCTCGCATTTGCCGAAAGCATGCACGCTGACGCGATGAAGATTTTTTCCGCGTTTACCGATGAGGAATGGAATGCAAAAGTACAGACCGCCGATGGGGCCTCCATCACCCGCTGGAAGCTGCTGCGGCTGATGATTGAGCACGAAATCCATCATCGCGGCGAATTGTATGCCAGCCTGGGAATGTTAGGAGTGGCCGTGCCGCCGCTGTATGGACTGACGTCGGAAGAATTACGCTCGCGCGCAAAAGCTTAATATTTATGGCGACCTATCAGCGCACTTTGACCATGCCGGTGGATCCGGTCCACGTGTTCGATTATGTGACGGAGCCGCGCAACTGGGCGCAGTTTCTGCCCACGGTGCAGAGCGCCGATATGGTTCGCGGAGAACACGAGCGAGTCCGGATTCGAGGGGTCAGCCACGGGCACGGCTATGACTCGGAAGGCTATCTGAAACTGGACCGGCACCGTCTCAGCATGCAATGGGGCACGGACAGTGAACACGGGTACCACGGCTCGCTGGAGGTTCGCCAGATCGAGTCGAGCGAGTTGGAAACCGAGATCGCGCTGGAGCTGAGATTTAGCGAGGCGCCCGCGGGCGACACCGAAAAAGAGATGGATCAGGCGCTTGAAGACATCCGCGACCATTTTCTGCGGCCGCAGCGCAGGCGCTCGTGAGAGAAACCGACCGAACGACAGGTAAGACTCTCGTTGGTCTTGGAGGAAATTATGAACTCGGTTCGTCGCAAGCGCAAGCGTGCTTCAGTTGAGCGAGCGGTCAAGGGCTACTACGACTCACTCTCCGGCGAGGAAGCGACAGAACTCTCCAAATGGGGCGAATTCGCGCTTCAGGAATTCCCGCGGTAATCTGAGCGCTTAATCGCCGCCGGACTCAATAGTCGCGGAATGCTCCACGCCTCGCCCCTGGCCCGGCATCCATTCCCATACGCCGTCCGCTGCGCGCTCGTGCGCATGCACGCGGCCCTGCCGGTGCATGTGCTCCAAATGCGCCAGAACTTCAAAAATTGCGAAGTGGTGGTTGATCGGGCTCAACTGCCTGCGCCACATCTCGGTGACCAGCGTATTGGCGGATCGCGGCGCTTCGGTGACCAGCCGCAGCATCTCATCGCAGCGCTCCCCGTGGTGTGCGACCGTGTCGGCGATCCATTGGCGATGGCCGCTGAAAGGCGTCCCATGCGATGGCAGAATGATCTCGACTTCCAACGGCCGCAGCTTCTCGAGCGACGCGAGGAAATCGCCGAGCGTATCCGCATCGGGATGCCAGGCGACATTGGGCGTGATGTTTTCGAGAATCTGATCGCCCGAGATCAGCAGTTTCGCCTGCTCATTGTAGAGACAGATGTGTCCCGGCGAATGGCCCGGCGTCCAGAGGACCCGGAACGAACCCGCGGCGGTTGGAATGTCTTCGCCGCCCTGAAATAAGCGATTGGGAACGAGGTCGTGGAAATTGCGGCGGATCTGCAGAAAATGCCGCTCCATGCGGGATTGCAGCTCCATCGAAACGCCGGCGCGCGAGAACGCCATATCCAACCACGGCAGGCGGCGCGTACCACGGGCGACGACCTCCAGGTGCTCGGCCTCCACCGCGTGCATCGACAAGCGGGCGCCGCTCAGTTCCAGCAGCCGGGCAGACATACCCATGTGGTCGGGGTGCATGTGCGTGAGCAGGATTTGACGGATGTCCGTCCACTCGATACCCATCTTTGCTATCGCGGGCTCCAGCGTCTGCCACGCCTCGTCGGTCTCCATTCCGCAATCGATCAGCATCCAGCCGGTGTCCAGCTTGATCAGATGTACGTTGACGGATTCCAGCTCAAACGGCAGCGGCAGAGCCACTGTATAGACGTTGGGAATTACCTGTTGAAAGTGATTCAAAATTTGGACCGCGTTACCTTTAGTTTAGCCGCCAGAGAGATGGTGCCGGCAATTTTCGGCGGCGATCAAAGATGAGTATGAAAACTTCTATCGCGCCCATGCTCTCCGTCCGAAACGGAGCCAAGGCGATCGAGTTCTACAAAGCCGCATTCGGAGCAGGAGAACTGTTTCGCGTCGACGACCCAAGTGGAGCGGTGGTGGCTCGGCTGTCCGTCGCGGGCGCCGAATTCTGGCTGGCCGACGAGTCTCCGGAGCACTTGAACTTCAGCCCGGAATCCCTCGGCGGTGGTTCTGTACGCATGGTCATGATCGTCGACAATCCGGATGGCGTTTTCGATCGCGCTGTCTCCGCCGGCGCAAAGGTAGTTTGGCCCGTCGGCAATCAGTACGGTTGGCGGTTGGGACGAATCGTAGACCCGTTCGGCCACCATTGGGAAATCGGCAAGCCCTTGCCGGAAAACATTTGACACAATGTAGCGGGATTCCCGTTAGGCCGGCGCCTATCCTGGGAACGCCCCGTGCCGTCCTACGCCCGCGACAAAGCGTTTGGCGCCATTCACTGTTTCACCGCTCTCGATAACTGTGATGCCCCGGCGGAATTCGTTTAGTAAGGCATCCGGCAGACTCATCGGCCATTGCTCGTAAGACGAGAGCCGGTCGGAACGCATGCAGGTCTGCGGGAAAGCGGCGATCTGTCCGGCCACCTCGATGGCTTTGTGCTCGGCCTCGCCGGGCTCAACCAGACGGTTGGCTAAGCCGAAGCGTAAAGCTTCCTCGCCGGAAACGGCGCGGCCAGTGAGAATCATGTCAAGTGCGTTGCTGTGGCCAATCAGCCGCGGCAAACGGATCGTGCCGCCGTCGATCAACGGTACGCCAAATCGCCGGCAGTATACGCCGAAAACCGCGTCCCGCGCGGCCACGCGGAGGTCGCACCACAGCGCCAGTTCCAGACCGCCCGCTACCGCGTGGCCCTCCACCGCGGCGATGACTGGTTTCGTAAGCAGCAGGCGCGAAGGCCCCATGGGACCATCGCCGTCCTCGGCGCGCCGGCTGCCGCGGCCTTCCGCGACCGCCTTCAAATCGGCGCCTGCGCAGAAGGCTCCGCCCGCGCCGGTAAGCACCGCGACCGCCAGCGTGTTATCGCCGTCGAAGCCGCGGAAATAATCGGCCAGGAGAGTGGCCGTCTCTGCATCCACGGCGTTGCGGACTTCCGGGCGGTTGATGGTGACGATGCAAACCGGACCTTGGCGGCGGACGAGTACTTTATCCATGGAGATTATTTTATGGGAAGAAGGCCGAGCTTGACTTAATGGTACAGGGGTGTCCGGCGCCGTCCAGGGGGATGGCCCCACAATTTTGGCAAAGCCACAATTCTCGTGGGCGAACGTTCTCTTTCGCGCCGCTCCCCCTGACTTAGGGTCGACGCCACCGCTACGGAAGCCAGCGAGCTTGATTGCGCAAGTCTTCAGGCGTCCAGATCAGCCAGACCATAAACAGTCCTTCGATCGCTCTTCCAATGGACCAGCGAGAATTGAGCAGCAGCATGCCAGGAGAATTTTGCTGCGCAACGAATCGAGCAAGATGGTCCGGCATGGTCGTGACGTCACGCGAAACCAACACTCGATCATCCTCCGCCGCAATCCGCAGCACTGTTAAGTCGGGAGTGCCGTCTGCAATCACTCCTGCAGCGGGACGAAAATCGATCGCCGGTTCCTGCCGCCGCAATCCGCGCCCGATTTCAGGGTTCAGATCGGCGTCGGCCTGGAAACGAATGCTCAAGACTGCTTCAGGGCTTTTTCGTGTTTCGCGCGCTCAAACCGCTCGATCATGTCGGGCGAGAGGGGGTGCCGAGCCTTGAACTCGTCGTAGCGGCGATCCTGATCTCCTAGGTAGACTTCGATTTCTTTCGGATGTTCCAGGATGAAGGTTATCGCTCCGTAGACCTTCGCCAGCGATCCGATGGATGGGTAAGCCTCGAATATCGCATCCGCTGACCGTCCATTTCGGAACTCGTGGATCACAACATCCAAACCGATGCGTGTGCCGGCCACGTAATAGCCGCCATTTCGGACTTCGACGTATTCGTTGGTTGGCGTCACTTGCCGTTGGCTCTATTCTTCAGTCTACTACTCCGCCGCTTTTTGCAAAGGCCGAATCCGGACGCCAAAGGAAAACTCGCGGCGCAGCAGACAGCCAAGGTCCGCAGGGTGATTAAGCACGCCGCGGCGCCGGTGAGCACCGCGACCGCCAGCGTGTTATCGCCGTCGAAGCCGCGGAAATAATCGGCCAGGAGAGTGGCCGTCTCTGCATCCACGGCGTTGCGGACTTCCGGGCGGTTGATGGTGACGATGCAAACCGGCCTTGGAGGCGGACGAGTACTTTATCCATGGAGATTATTTTATGGGAGGAAAGCCGGACGAGGGCGTCCGGCGCCGACCAGGGGTCGGCCCCACAGGGAATCCTAGCTTCCGCGGATCCAGCCGCCATCTACCGGCAGCGTTACGCCGGTGATGTAGCTGGCCCGTTCAGAAGCGAGAAACACCACCGCGTCCGCGAACTCCCTCGGCTCGGCCACGCGGCCCAGCGGGATTTGCCCTTCCGGATGGACGTTCAGCGACTTCAGCCGCTCAGTGGCCGTGTAGCCGGGGCAGACATTATTCACGAGCACGTTGAAAGGAGCGTATTCCAGCGCCAGGCTCTTCACTAACCCGGCGGTGCCGGAACGCACCGCGTTCGACAGAATCAACCCGTCAATCGGCTGCCGGACCGAGACCGAAGTAATGGCCAGAAAGCGGCCCCAACGTTGCTCGCGCATCCGCGGCAGCACTTCCCGAGCAAAAGAAAGCGTGCTCAGAAAATTAAGATCTAGCGCCGCCTGCCAGTCTTCAAAAGACGTCTGTTCGAAACGCTTGGCCGGCGGCCCGCCGGCGTTGGCGACGCAGATATCGATCCGGCCGAAGCGCTCGCGGACCGCTTCGACGAACGCCCGCACCTGCTCCGGATCGGTGACGTCGGCCACAAAAGCCAGGGACTCGCCGGGCAACTCCGCCGCGGTCTGTTCCAGAGCGGCGCGCCCGCGGGCGCAGAGAGCGACTTTGACGCCTTCCGCGGCTAACCCTTGCGCCACTGCTTTGCCCAATCCCTGGCTGGCGGCGGCCACCAGCGCCACTCTGCCGGTGAGTCCTAGCTCCATTTCTTTAGCTCCAGTCAAGAATGTTCTTGGCGACTGCCGGCCACTCTTTGGCCCGCGGATTGATCAGCTCGAAATGACCCGCGCCCGGCAGCCGAACCAACCGCGCATTGTGCGACACAGCGGCAAAATGCTCGCTCATCTCGAACGGAACGATGTCGTCGTTGGTCCCGTGGATGAGCCGTTGCGGAACGGAGATGGGCAGCAACTCAATCGGAGAGGAGGCGGAATAGCGCGCGGGCACTTGTTCGGGTGAGCCACCCAGGAGCTTGCCGACAATGCCGTCACTGAGTTTCAGCTTCCAGGCGAGACGCAGGTCGCAAACACCGGCCAACGCCACCGCCGCGCGCAGCTCGATGGGGCCTTTGGCGGCGAGCCAGAGCGCCAAGTGCCCTCCAGCGGAATGCCCCGCCACCACCACGCGCGTAAGATCAATTGGATATTTGTTCTGTAGCACTCGCACATATCCAGCCGCATGCACCATATCGTCAAACGTGCCGGGCCAGCCGCCCCCTGAGTTTCCAATCCGGCGATACTCGATATTCCAAGTAGCCGCGCCGGCAGCGGCGAGAGCCGCACAAAGGTGTCCGGCATGACCGAGATCGTAAGCCGATTTCCAAAACCCGCCGTGAATGAAAATGACCAAAGGGTGCGGACCGTTGCCGGCGGGCATGCGCAGGTCCCCAAATTGATTCGGGTCCGCTCCGTACGGGACGCGGGCGTCCGCCTGGGGTGGCGGAAGATCGAGAATGCTTTGTGCCCGCATCGCCCAGGAACCGGCCATCCACAGCCAGCCGCGCCGAGTCATCTCCATCCGCCTCAATCAATCTTCGTCGGCGCGCAGCTTGGTGATGGTGGAAAGATCTTCGAGCGTGGTGGTGTCGCCCTGGACCTCGTTACCGGCAGCCAGTTCGCGCAACAACCGGCGCATGATCTTGCCGCTGCGCGTCTTGGGCAGAGCATCGGAGAAGCGGATGTCGTCCGGCTTGGCAATGGGCCCGATCTCCTTGGCCACCCATTGCCGCAGTTCGTTCTTCAGCGCCTCACTGGGTTCGATGCCGGCTTTTAGCGTGATAAACGCCGCCACCGCCTGGCCCTTGATCTCATCGGGCCGCCCGACCACCGCTGCTTCGGCCACCAGCGGATTCGCCACCAGCGCCGATTCAATCTCCATGGTGCTAAGCCGGTGTCCGGCTACGTTCAGCACGTCGTCTACTCGGCCCAGCAGCCAGAAATAGCCGTCTTCATCGATACGCGCGCCGTCGCCGGCGAAATACATGCCCGGCATTTGCGACCAATATTGGGACCGATAGCGCTCCGGATCGCCGTAGATCGTCCGCAGCATCGATGGCCAGGGTTTCTTGATAACCAGCAATCCTCCGCCGCCTTTAGGAACCGGCTCGCCTTCCCGCGTGACCACATCCGCGCTGATGCCCGGCAGCGGCTTGGTGGCCGAGCCTGGCTTAGTGGAGATTGCGCCGGGCAAAGGGCTGATCATGATGGCGCCGGTCTCGGTCTGCCACCAGGTGTCGACAATCGGACAGCGGCCACGGCCAATCACTTCGCGGTACCACATCCAGGCTTCGGGATTGATCGGCTCGCCTACGCTGCCGAGCAGGCGTAGGCTCTTCATTTCATGCTTCCTTGGCCATTGCTCGCCCAACCGCATAAACGCGCGGATGGCCGTAGGAGCGGTATAGAAAATATTGACCTGATACTTTTCGATGATTTTCCAGAAACGGTCGGGCTCAGGCCAGGTCGGGCCGCCTTCGTACATCAGCACCGTGGCGCCGTTCTGCAACGGACCGTAAACCACATAGCTGTGTCCGGTGACCCAGCCGATATCGGCCGTACACCAGAAGGTGTCTTCTTCACGAATATCGAAAACCCATTTCGTCGTGATATACGTTCCCACGGCATAGCCACCGGTGGTGTGCAGAATGCCCTTGGGCTTTCCCGTGGTGCCTGACGTGTAAAGCAGATAGAGCGGGTGCTCGGAGTCGAGCGGAATCGCTTCGCAAACCAAGGACTGCGCCAGCATCAGTTCGTGCCACCAGTGGTCCCGTCCCGGCTCCATGTGCACGTTGGACCCGGTCCGTTTGTACACTACGACGTTCTTGACCGTCGAACATTCCGGCAGCGCTTTGTCGACTGCGTCTTTCAAGTTGACTTCCATGCCGCGCCGATAGGCGGCATCCTGCGTGATCACCAGCACGGCGCCGCAATCGTTGATGCGATCGATCAGGGCTTGCGAAGAAAATCCGCCAAAGACCACGGTGTGGGTGGCGCCGATGCGCGCGCAGGCCAGCATCGAGATGGCGAGTTCCGGAACCATCCCCATATACAGCGCCACGCGGTCGCCCATTTTCACACCCAAAGACTTGAGCATGTTGGCGCACTGAGAAACGTCGTTCAAAAGCTGTTGATAAGTGAGCGTGCGGCTATCGCCCGGCTCGCCTTCCCAAATAATGGCGGCCTTATTCTTTCGGAACCCGGAAGCCACATGCCGGTCAATGCAGTTATAGGACAGATTGATTTGACCGCCCACGAACCACTTGGCAAACGGCAATTGCCAATCGAGCACGCGATCCCACGGCTTGAACCAATGGAGTTCGCTCGCGATCCCGGCCCAGAACTCGTCCGGGTGCTCTTCGGCTTCTTTATACAGACGCTCATAATCGGCCAGACTGGCGATGTGAGCTTTTGACCGGAACTCCGGCGACGGCTCAAAAATTCGCTGTTCTTTCAGGATGCTATCGATGTCTGTGGAAACGGATGATGACATAGTCTCTTTGGATCCTTTGTTAGCATAGCGGAAACCGTCAGGGCGAACAGGTGTACTTTCACCCTCCCAGGCCGCGACACGGCCCGAAGGCAGGTCGCGTTGTCCGCTATGTGATGCGACGAGGAGCTTTGCTCACAGGCTGCGCCGGGCAACCTTTGTGCCGCTCATCTTCGAGACATCACGCAGTTGATCCGAGTCTGCTGCAAAGGTGGTCCAAAAGGTTCTTCATAGCCGGAAGCATTTCTACTTTGCCTTGACACTGTCTTTCCGACCGTTGACTTTGATCTGAGCAGCCGCGAACTGATCGGCATGCTGAAGCGCAACGGTTGGAACCAAGTGGCTGTGCGCGGTTCTCATTGCCAATTCAAACATGCGACGATTGCCGGGCGCGTTACGATCCCGCACCCGAAGAAAGATGTGCCCTGGCCAACCGTAAGATCAGTACTGAAGCAGGCCGCACTGACCGAAGAAGATTTGGAATAAACGGCAACCATGACTCAATACATCGCACTGCTGCATAAGAACGGTCGCAAAGGCTATGGCGTCATCTTTCCGGACTTCCCTGGCTGCGTCTCCGCCGGCCATACCACCGAAGTTGCCTTGCGCCAAGCCGCGGAAGCACTGGCGCTGCATGTGGACGGTATGCGCGAGGATGGTCACAAAATCCCGAAGCCGCGTACCCTAGAGGCCATTCGCGAAGCCGGTCAGGACTGGGTCGATATGAAGGATGCGATTGTCGCCACAGTCTCGCTACTGCCTCCGCAAGGGAAGGCCCTTCGTGTCCAGGTCACCATGGATGAGCGGCTGCTTGCCCGTATCGACGCCGTAACGAAGAACCGAAGCGCCTTTCGGTCCCAGGCAGCCTTGCGCATTCTGGGAAAAAGCTAGGTCTGCGGTATCGCCCGCCGGCGGCGAAGAGCTTCCAATCTCCGTACGTGCTAAAACTTGCAAGAAAAACACGGCGTTGGTTCGTTCTCCCAGGTGCGTTCGAGGTAGATATCGATCTCCAGCTGGGTGCCCGGTCCGAGTTGTATTGGAACAGGGCGAGATAAGTCTGACGGATCGGCATGGGACCAAAGCTTGTACCCTTCGGCGCAGGCTCCGAAATTGACGGGAGTATCGGCAGGGATTTGGAGAGAAAACTTAAATCGAGCAGTAGTGCCGGTGCCTGACCAACCGCTTCCGTCCGCCGGGCCTAAGCTTAGGTGAGCAGCGATCGGCATGCCGGTAACGGAATCTCTCACCCATCCCGTGATGGTCGCTGCCTTGGCGCGGAAGCGGATGATGGCCGTAACCACCGGCGTGTCCGGAGTAAGGACAATTGTTAGCGGCTGTTTCGCATTGAAAATATCCGGCCGGGTTGACAGGTAACCGACTTCCCGCTTCTCGGCAGAGACCCTATACTCTCCCGCCGCCAGGCCGGTTATCGAGAAAGCGCCAAACTCATCCGTTGTCGCGTCCAAGCCGGTAAGCACCCTCGATCCTTCCATTACATCTACCGAAACATGGGCGCCTGCGACGGCCGCGCCGTTGTCGCCGAGCACCGTGCCACGGATGGACCCCTCGCGCACCTGTCCGATTAGAACAGATGAAAATGCGAGCAAAAAACCCAAGAGCATTTGCAGGCTCAATGGTAACCGGACGCGAATGATGCTTCTGGCGGCGATACCACATGCCGGGCCTGACCTGCGACGAATGACGTGATCTTCTCCCGACCTAGCGCCTCAAAAGCTCCTCATAATAGCGCTCATATTGAGGAATGATGCGCGAGGTAGCAAACCGCTCCACGCCAGTCCGCCGTGCTGCCGCTGTCCGCGGCGAAGCTCTCCGCAAATGGGTGTTTGCACGCAACCTGAGTCACCCGTTACCGGTTTCAGCCAATCTTCAACCGGCAAAGCAATGATTTGGCGATGGCGCTATCCGTGCAGTCCAGGAAGCGGAGGCCTCACATGCCACTCATTAACCGTTGGCTCGAATATCTTGACCTTGAGCGAGTCCACTACTCCCATTCCACTCACTCCCAAGCGGCGACCGCGCGCGAAACCGCCGCCGCGGAGAAAATGCCCCCGCATGAGTTCGCCAAGACCGTGGTATACCTGGGCGACCGTGGGTTTGGAATCGCAGTGGTGCCCGCCGACCAATTTCTGGATCTAACAAAACTGAGCTCTTTGCTGGGATTGTCATACATTCGGCTTGCAAACGAAACGGAACTTCTGGAGCTTTTTCCCGATTGCGAACTCGGCGGGATGCCGCCCTTCGGAGACTCCTGCGAACTGCCAGTGGTCGTAGACACGGGATTAGCGGGACCCTTCATCGCTTTCACGATCGGGACGCACCGGGATGTTGTCCGCATGAGTTTTGCAAATTTCCGACGGCTGGCGAATCCGAAAGTAGCCTCGATCGCCTTGAGCCAGGAAGTTCTTGTCTGAGAACAAGCCGGCTGCCGGGGCATGAAACGTTGCCTATTGTCGATCTTTTCTCCGCTCGCTCTGCCTGGTCAATGTCATTCGCAATCGACAGAGATGCGGTGCGCCCCGCCCTCTGGGCATCGCGTTCGTCAGTTGCGGCTGGCGACGATAGCTGGCGCTGTGCTTCGGGATCTTCGCCGTTGCTGCCGCGAAACTGGAGTGTGGCGCGAAACTGGAATGTGCCGCGAAGCATCCAACCCGTTGGGTTTGCGCCAATGCTGGACCGGGGCATCTCTTAGTTGTGATGGCCGGGCTGACTTCGCGTTTCTTACCGCGCTTGCGGATATCAACGTGCAGTAAGAGCAACGTATGATTGCGCAAAAGAACGACCTCAACCTGCTGCTCAACGCACGGGGCTCGTTGTGCAGCTCGATCTACCTGCCGGTTTCCGGCAGCACACTACGGCAGAATGTACTCCGGGGGCGGAATCTGTGCCGCCAGGCAGAAGACGCAGCCGAGCGGCTCACCTGTTCCGCTACCGCCCACAGTCTGCTGGATCCGCTGGAACCTATGCTCACAAGCGAGGCCCAGGACATTGCCCCGGGAACTCACGGCTTAGCCGGCTTCACGCGCGCCAGTTTCCAGCGCGTGTTGCCCCTTCCACTGGAGGTTGCTGAACGCGTAGCGACCGGCTACCATTTCTTCCTGCGGCCCATGCTTTCGCTGTACAACGAAACGGAGCGTTTTCACATTCTGGCGCTGAGCCAGAAACATGTTCGTCTGTTTTGGGCCGATCGCTTCAACATCGCCGAACTTCCTGTCGCCTTCATTCCGGCGGAAATTCCGGATTTCGGCCAGGAACTGCAGTTCCATCTCACGGCTTCCGGCAGCGGCCATGGAGCCGTGATGTATCACGGAGGCCGGGACGAACCGAAGGACCGGCTAAAGCGTTTTCTGCGCGACGTTCACAATGCCGTTCATGCCGCGCTTCGGCCGCGCACGGGTCCGGTTGTCCTGGCCGCTGTTGACTACGTCGCGTCACTTTACGAATCGGAAAATGCAGACCCTAATGTAATCTCGCGGCACATTGAGGGGAATCCCGATCTGTTGACGCCACAAGAACTGCGTGACCAGGCCTGGGATATGGTTGAACCTCGCTTTGCCGCGCGGCGGGAACGCGAGATCGCTAAGTATCGAGAGCTCTCCGGGACCGGGCTAACCAGTTCCGCACTGAACGAAATACTCGCGTACGCCGAAACCGGCCGGGTCCGGACGCTGTTCCTCGATTCGGCGGCTTGCGAAGTTGACCGGAACGGCGAAGACCTGCTCAACACCGCGGCCGTCGCCACGCTCCGCGACGGCGGACGGGTTCACGAACTTCCCCGCGCGGCCATGCCGGCGGAGAGTTCCCTAGCGGCTCTCTACCGCTATTAGAGCCATTTGCGGGTTTTGACCCAATTGCTCTGCGTCATTTGGGCCAACCCCAAAAGTTATTCTGGCGTGGACAAAATTGCAGTTCACGCTTGCGTGTCCGGCTGGTGCTCCGCGCTCGCCGGAGTCATTTGTAAATAAAAGGAGAAAATCATGTCTGAATTGAAAGTTTCAAAAACAGAAATCGGCAAACCCGTGACGGCCGAACGCAGGACGGTCTTCCCGTTTCCATTTGGAGGAGAACTCTTCGCGAACGCCTTCCCGGTGCTCCGGCAGTTTGCGGAAGAACTCGATCGTTCCTTCGTTAAACACATCTGGGCGCCTCCTTTAGAGGTGACCGAGAAAAACGGCGTGTTTACCGCCAAACTGGAACTGCCCGGAATCGCGAAAGACGATCTCAAGGTGGAGGCGACCGAGGACGCTCTGACTGTGACCGGAGAGCGCAAAATGGAAAAAGAGGAGAAGGAGGAGAACTTCTTCCGCTCCGAACGCTACTATGGAAAATTTCAGCGCCAGATTTGGCTCCCGAAAGACGCCAAGGTCGATCAGGTCAAAGCCGAACTGAGTAATGGCGTTCTTACCATCTCGGTTCCTGTTCCCGAAACCAAGCCGAAATCGCGAACGGTTCCGGTGAGCGAGGGCCACACGGCTTAACCGCTAACTCGATGGGCCGGGCTTCAACGCCCGGCCCTTGGTCCCTGAGCTGCTGCCTCGGTAGCCATATTCCAGGCGGTAGTTTCGGGGTAAGCGAACAACTTAGCCAGCATCTCCACCACGTACTCGTAGGTGTGATCGTCGTCATCGAGGAGGACTATGCTGCTGCTGACTCGCATTTTCGACCTCAGGTTCCGAGACGATGCGCCGCCTCCCCTCCATGATAAGAGATTTCGCTGCCAGAATCACGTGGGGGTAGGTTCCAGCAGTACTATTAACCCCAGTGCGAACTGGCGACCTTGTATCAGGCTGTTTCGACCTGAATCACCATCGTGGTGCAGGAACAGTTCGAACATCGTCGTGTGAAGTCTGGCCGGCGAAAGGGGACATCCTTTGATGAATGCCTCAATATCCGCCTCGCGAGCGCCCGCCGCGCGCATCCCTGCCACGGTCGTGTGGCGGGAGATTATCGGCGTCAACAACACAGGGCGCGGGCCGCGAATGATTCGGTGCCGTTCAGGGATTTGAGTGGGAGCCGGGAACCAGGCCCAGCCCTCGCGACGCGCGGAGCTTCGAAATCGGTAAGCTTGCGGCCTTCGCAAACTCGATGTCCTGCATGACCGATGTCACTGCCCAGGACTTCGGAACGAGGGCATGCCATGGCGCGAGATAGGGCGGAGATAGATTGTAGGGTGGAAAGACGCTTATGATTTCCGTTCCATCGACCGAGGCCACACCATCCTGTGTGACATACCGGTCCGCTGCGACAGCAAAGGTGACGTCCTGATAGAAGGGCGCCGGCCCGGTGGTCGTGGGCTCGTCGCGTTTCCCAAATCCGCCTCCGAGAACAAGACCCGGCGTATAGAGGCCCAGTACCAGTAAAGGGGCCACCCGCCTGACCGGAACGGAAAGTGTTTTCGTTAAGTCGCAGCCAAGCAGCACGATCAGGAGCGTTGAGATCATATTCATGCCATAGAAGTAGGATGCAAAGGGCTGCACCTGATAGCCATGGAGCGCTGCGCTCAATCCCGGGCGAAACACGGCGCTCGCTATCGCGAATATCGAGAATCCCGCGAGCACGATCACGTAGACTTTGTTCTCTTGCCACGTCTGCCGGCGCCAAACCCGTGCAACCGCGGTAAAGATAATTACCGCGAGGAAAATCACGTACGTGTTCTTGAGACTTGAATAAATGGGGGCGACCAACGGATATAACATCTCACGTGCTACAAGCATCTCGGCCGCATTCGCCCAAACGAACGATCCACCGAGATAATCCCGCGGTCCAAGGGGCTTGAGGGCAGCCAAATGGGCCGCCGTAGAGACCGCGCCGAGAAGCAGAAGCAGAAGGCTGATAAGAGATCGATCCCTCATCAGTTCTGCCCAGCCTCGAGGTCCACGCCCGATGCGGTTAACGTAAGGAAGCGCAGCGAGGGCGAGTAGCGGAAATACCACCGGATTCGTGTTCGCGCAAACAAATAATAACAGGTCGCACAATACCATCTTCACGCCCGAGGGCCGTTCATAGATGCGGTACGCGAGTAGAATTACGGCAAGGTAAACGCAACTGTAGCCGATATTGGAGATTCTTCCAATAATGACACTGTCATCGAGGCCAAGCGGCGTACCAGCAAGAAGAGCGGCAAGGCAGACCAGCCACGAAGTTGAAATCCGGTTGCGCAAGAGAAATATGGGAAGAGTGGCCAGCAACGCAAAGTAACAACCCGAAACCAACGCCATCGCCCAAGGAATCTGGCGAACATCGCCACTGAGAAACACACGATCGACAACGAACGCAGTTTCGCTGAGAAGCACATTTCCGAAGACAAAGTATCCATTGTGGGTACGTGCCAAAGCGGCAACGAACCCACGGTGCGCAATCTCAGTGAAATAATCGGCGCCATCTTCGGCGAAAAACGTCGGCTGGAAGAAAGAGTATGGCGTGCGAATCACCAGGAAGAGGAAGCACATTGCAAAAGTGGCGGCAAATAGCACCGCACGCGAACGCAGGGCGGAGATCCAAGGCCCGGAAGCTACTTGGCGGGGAATATCGGGAAATACCATAGCGTCATGTTCGAGGAAAGGTTTTCGTTTGGTGCAACGAAATCATCGCGTGATTGATCGAAGAGGCGCAAGCACATGAAGACTAGGTGCGCGCTGAATCCATCTTTAACAATGGACTTCTCTTCGGGCAAATAATGGTCGCAATACTCCCGCTAAGGGGAAATATCGGCAACCCAATTTTCCTCCCCTCTTTCTGTGATGCCGGCTTCCGCAGATAAAGTGAGCTTGTATTCCCGTGCAGAGCATCGGAGCATAATAAGTCCGTAATCGTGCATCTCGGTCGCGGGGAATGATCCGCCTCGCGCAACCGAAGCATCGCCAGGCTGTTCCAGATCCTCTAGTGTCCAGGATATTGGATGCGGCCGCCGGTGTTCAAGGTGTGCATAGACCTCGAACTGCAAGTCGCCGTGAATGTGATCGCGTCCGAATTCGGCGATTTCCATTTCGCAGGTCACAATAACCGACAGGCCGTTGGTATCCACTTCGGTCGCCATATTCCATGCGGTGGTTTCAGGGTACGCGAATAACGTAGCCAGCATCTCCCCCACATACTCGTCGTCATCCAGGAGCACTACGTTGAACAGCGGAGCATGCTGCTGCTGGTTCGCATTTTCGAACTCAGGTTCCGAGACGATGCGCCGCATCCTGTCCATGATAAGAGATTTCGCTGCCAGAATCACGAGGGGGGTAGGTTCCAGCAGTACTATGCACGCAAAAAACAGCCGCTCGGGCTAAAGTGAGTGTGTTGGGGGCGCAACGGATTCGACGGGATTGAATCGTTGTGAGGAGGCGTGCCGGGTTCCGAGCTCCCGTTAAACGCTCGGAAAACATAACTGCCAATCAGCAGTTTGCATACGCTGCTTAATTAATTAAGTAGCCGCTTCGGGTACTGGGCCTGTACGGTATCTAGTAAGCGTCATCTCACAGGCTACGCCCAAGGCTTCTGCTCGGAGCTGTAAGGCCGACAATCAATCGGGCTGGGCCGGCGCTTTCTCGTCCGTTCTGAGGCGCTGGCCGACAACTAGAGCGCGGCTACGCATGTAGGCTCTTCACGGCGGGCTTTCTCGGACGCGGGTTCGACTCCCGCCGCCTCCACCAAAGATTGCTATGGCGCGCGATGTCCGCCTGCGGCGCGCGTGAGGCGTAGGCGAGCGTGGTGTGGCGGACGTTCAGATGGGCCAGGTGGGCGACCTGATCGGCGCCCAGGGAGCAGCCGCGGCAAGCGTGCTCGGGGCCGTGAGCAATCGCCGTCCCTACCGCGACCCTGGAAGACCTGGTTTATGACATCGGTCTCTGAGCGAGGTGGAAACTTATAGATCCGGGACTCCGCCGGGTTGAGACGCTTCGGGATCAGTGAAAGCCTTCGCTCAGCATGAGATTCTTGGTGTCGTTGGCGACGACGGTATAGAGGAACGTTGTACGGTCGGGGGAGACGCTCAGGCCATGATCGGTTCTTACAACACCGAGCGACTGGACGAGGCGCGGCCGGTGGGTAGCGAAGTCGTAGAAGCGGATTTCGCGCCCGTTTCCATCCGGATCGCTCCGCGCCATGAAATAAATCCCATCCGGAAAAACCTGGAATGGCCGGTAAGCAACCTCCACACCCTCCACCGGCTGTTCAGATCCGCCGCCCAGCGGCCGTGACCACAACTGCCGGAAGTGGCCGGTGTCGCGGAAATAGTAGAGCGTCTTCCCATCCACCGATTCCAACGCGGGACCGAACCTGTTGTCTTCAGTCATCTGTTCGGCCATCCCGCCGGCGAACGGCACGCGGTACACCCGTACGACCGTCTTGTAACTGCTGTAATACACCCACTTCCCGTCGTGCGAGAAGCTCGGAACGTTGGACGTTCCGGGAGAAGTGACACCGCCGGTGGTCAGGCGGCGTGGAGTTCCCCCTTCGCTGCCCACATTCCAGATATCCCATCCGCCATTCCCCATGTAGGCGTCGAAAACGATCCATTTGCCGTCGGGCGACCACTGCGGGGAACCACAATGCCTTCCAAAGTTGGTGATCTGGACGGGGTCGCGGCCATCGCTGCGGGCAATCCATATTTCCTGGGCGCCTGAGCGGTCCGATTCAAAGGCGATGCGGGTTCCATCGGGCGAGTATTGCGGAGCCCATTCGAGTTCGGTCGAAGACACGGGATGACGCTGAGCTGAATGACCGTCGGCGCGCCAGATATCGACGTCGTACGACCACCGGACGAAAGCCAGCCGGTTCCCCTGGCGCGCCACGGCCGGCGCATATACGCCGCGTCCCACGAACGGCAGCGCCTCCACCGGTCCGCCGTTGAATACCGGAACACGATGCAGGGTCAGGGCGAAAGCCGCCGTCTTGGACATCGCCCAGATAGCTTCGCGGCCGTCGGCGGTCCATGCGACTTCATGCGGAAGATCCATCGAGGCGCTCTCGAAGGTAACGCGCCGCGGCGCGCCATCCGGAGTCCAATCCCGGCGCAGCCTCAGAAGATAAAGGTCGGCCTCAGCCGATCTCCGGCCGCGCACGAACAGAATCGCGGGTTCCCGCGGCGACCATGCCGGAAGCTCGTCGCCTTCGCCCAGGGGAGGTGACGTGAGGCGGCGCGCCTGGCCGTTTTCGAGGGTGAGAAGAATCAATGGCGCCCTTTCCCCGCCCCCGCAGACCAGGGCGCGGCTGTCGTTGGACCAGGTGAGTCCGGTGCAGGAGGCGCCCTTATATATTTCGCGGATATGGCCGCCGCCGGCGGGCATGACCACTGTGCTTTCCCGGCCGCTCGCCGACCGCTCAAAGGCGATCCATTTCCCATCGGGCGACCACTTGGGGTAACTGTCGTCCACCTCGCCGGAGGTGAGCTCTATTTGGTTAGCAGCGCCCACCGCTTTGACATAGATGTGATGGCTGCCGCCCTCGTCCCAGGTGAAGACCACGCGGCTCCCATCCGGCGAAAAATCCGGCGCGTTTTGATCGCCGGAAAACGCGGTAAAGGGAACGGTCGACGCGGCCGATAATGGCGGTCGTCGATCCCAGAACCGGGAGATGCCCACGGCGGCTGCGATCAGGAGCACCGCAGCGAGCATAGCGGCCACGGGCCCGCGGGACGCTCGCCAGTGGCGGCTGGCGAATTTGCGGGCCCGGTAGGCCACGGAGGGTGCGGTTGCCTGTACCGCTTCATTGCGCAAATAGCGGCCAATATCCGCGGCGAAATCGGACGGGGAGCAATAGCGCCGGGAACGGTCCTTTTCCAGGGCTTTTAGCACGATCGAGTCCAGGTCGCCTCGTATCTGCTGGGCGAGGGCCCGCGGCTCGGTATGGCGTTCGCGCGCAACTTCCCTCGATGCAGCCGGGTCCAGCATGCGCAACCTGGTGCTGAGCTTGGGCGGGTCGTCTTCCCGCAGCCTGCGCAGGAACTCGTCGAAAGCGATCTTCCGCAGGTCGAGCGGCGGCCCACCGCTCAACAATTCATAGAGGATGACCCCGAGCGAGTAGACATCCGTGCGCGTGTCGATTTCCTCGCCGAAGGAGCCGGCCTGCTCGGGACTCATATATTCGAACGTGCCGATCACTGCTCCAACCTGCGTGTGCATGCTGCGTTCGGTCAGCGGTTCGTGCATCGCCTTGGCGATTCCGAAGTCGATCACCTTGGGAACGGCCTTGCTGTCGTAGACCGTCACCAGAATGTTGGAAGGCTTGATGTCGCGGTGGATGACGCCCTTCTGGTGGGCATGTTGAATGGCTTGGCAAACGGGAATGCATAGGGTGAGCCGCTCGCGCAGACTCAACTCGTGCCTTTGGCAATATTCGGTAATGGGCAAGCCGTCGACCAACTCCATCACGAAATAAAGCCGCCCGGCCGGGTCGTACCGGCGTCGAGCACACGGGCGATGTTGGGGTGGTCCATCAGGGCCAGCGCCTGGCGCTCAGCCTGGAAGCGGGCGATCACCTGCTCGCTATCCATGCCGGGCTTGATGACCTTGAGCGCGACGATGCGGCGGACCGGATACTGTTGCTCGGCGCGGTAGACCACTCCCATTCCACCGCGTGCAATCTGCGCGAGAATTTTATAGGAGCCGATCTGGCTGCCGGCTTCGATCGATGCCGGTTCTATCTCATTCACGCCCAGTTCCCGTGCCGCGACCTCCATCGCCGGCCGATCGAGAAAATCATCGTCGGGTCGATCTTGCTCCAACAGCGATTCCAATTCGCGGCGCAACCATTCGTCACCGGCGCACGCCTGCTCGACGAAGGACGCGCGCTCGACGAGTGGCCGTTCGAGCGCCGCGTGGTACAGGCGCTCGAGTTCGAGCCAGCGCGTCGAATCGCTCATGGGTCTATCGCTCATAGCTCTGGCGCGCGGGTCAGTTCGCGGCGAAGCCAGGTCTTGGCGAATCGCCAGTCGCGATGGATGGTGTCTGGGGACACCTGGAGGATCTCGGCGGTTTCCTCCACGCTCAGGCCACCGAAGAAACGCAGTTCCACTATCCGGCACTTCCGCGCATCGAGCGCCTCCAGGGCGTTCAACGCGTCGTCGAGCGCGGTCCAATCCGGGGCGCGGACTCCGGGCGCCTCCAGCGCTTTCTCGAACGTCACCCGAATCGCCTCGCCGCCCCGCTTGGCGTAGCGGCGCGACCGCGCAAGATCCACCAAGATTCGGCGCATCAACTGAGCGGAGATGGCAAAGAAATGAGCCCGGTCCTGCCAGCGGACGCGGCTGCAATCCACCAGCTTGAGATAAACCTCGTTCACTAGTTCGGTGGTCTGGAAAGCCCCGTCAAGCCGTTCTCGCCGCATATACCGATGGGCCAACCGGCGGAGTTCTGAGTGGACAACGGGAACCAGCGCATCGAGTGCAACCTTATCTCCTTCGCCCCATGCCTCGAGGAGACGCGTGATTTCCACCGGAGAAGTGTCCATCGCAGTTCCAACGACGATTGTAATTACTTTCTAGAAAAACTGCATGCCTATGCCAGTTTTGTCCACTCTATCCCGCATACTTGAGATGAAAGATAGGCTGTATCAATATCGACGGCGCGGTCTACGAGTTGATGGCCGGAACATGCCAGCAACGGGCGTTTCTCAACCAAGTGAACTGTGGCATGTGCAGAACGCCACTTCCCGGCATACGCGACTCTTCGGGCCGCAGTCTTTCGAGAGCACACTTTTGCCGGTCAGGCTGCCCATTGCATGCACGTGGGTACGGCACCGGGACGCGGATGGAGGGCAAAACCCATTACTTTCGTTATCCATCCCTAGTCGTTCGGCCCGGCTCGGCTGCCTACATGCTCCCGAGCGTAGCGCCTTTGTCCTGGGCGTGACTAAAGTCGATTGCTGACGCTCAAGTCCTTTCTGTGCCATGTCTTGGATGCAGTAACGACGGGTTAACCCGCACCAGGGAGAGCCCGGACTATTCTGTGGCTTGCGGCCTGTCGTAACATTTGGCCGTTTTCGACTCCTAATGTTATGAGAGCCCATAACGCTCTCGACTTCTGACCCGAACAGCCGGGGTCACAAAACAAGGAGAACGAGATGCTTGAGCAGAATACCCAGAATGTACCAGACGCAGATGTTCAGATTCCGGTAGATGTCCAGACCCCAGGATGGGGCGAGGAAGCCCCGCGCGGCGGTAAGGCTGTCCTGAACCGCATCATAAAAGAAAAAGCAACGGTCCCGCTCTTTTTCGGGCAAACCCTCATCAGTTCCTTGCGCGACGTGGGCTACAACAGCACCACTTCGGCGCTCTGTGAGCATGTGGACAACGCCATCCAGTGGGGCGCAACCGAGGTGCGCGTCTTCTTCCGCCAGACAGGCAAAAAGGGCGCATACGAAACCGATGTGCTGGTGCTCGATAACGGCAGCGGCATGGCGCCCAACATCCTCCGCTTCGCGACGTCGTTCGGCGGTTCCATGGTCTACGACAACCGATCCGGCATCGGGCGGTACGGCATGGGCATGAAGACGGCAGCGCTGAGCATGTGCCCGGTGATGGACCTGTATTCCTGGCAGGAAACGGGAGCCTATTACAACATGACGCTGGACGTCGAAGCGATCGGGAAGGAGCGGGCGAACCTGATTGAACTGCCGGACCCGACGCTGATGGACCAACTGCCAAGCGAGGTTTCGGAGATGCTCACGAAGCCGATGTCTTTCCCGGACAAACATGAGCAGGTGCTCTTTGCAGAAAGATCAGATGACTTGAGGGAGCGGCTCGGCAAATCAGGTACCCTCGTGTTCCTACCGTCCTGCGATCGGCTGACTTTCGCAAAGGCGCGAACACTATGCGAGCACGCGATTAAGGAGATGTCCCGCGTGTATCGCCGGTTCCTCGCGAAAGGGATTAAGCTCTACATCAACAATCGTCTGGTCGAACTCTTCGACCCGACCTATTCCATGGCCTCTGCCCGGCACGCCAGAATTCCGGACATCAAGGAGAAGGAAAGTCGGTTGGTCTTTTCTAAGGTGATCGAAATCAAGAGGCGGGAAAACAACCACCAGGACCCTGAAAACGCCGAAACGGCCCCAGCAACCGTTCGGCTCTACGCGCTGCCAATTCAGGATTGGGGATCGCTGCCGTTGAAAGTCCGCAAGAACGACCTCCATCTGTACGACGACAACACGATCTCGGTCTTGCGCAACGACCGCGAGGTTTTCGTGGGCACTATCCCGCAGATTATGAAACGCCACAGCGATGCGAACTGGCTGCGCATCCAGATCGACTTCGCCGGGCAGCTGGACGAAGCCTTCGGCGTCGCAGCGAACAAACAGGGCATCCGTCCGAAGGACTATGTTCTGAATGACCTGTCCACAGCCTTGGATGCTGAAATCTCCGCGCTGCGCGAACAGATCAAGAAATTTCAGAGCGAGCAGACTGTCGGCCGCCATGGCAGCAAGCCGAGTGAAAGCGAGATGAAGGCGGACGAGGCGGAGAACCGGCAGGCAAAGCCGGTGCCGGCACCCGCGCCGACCACGGAGGAAGAGCGTCATCAGCTTGATGAGAACCTGCGCACTCTCGCGATGATGCTGAAGCGTGAGAAGGAGACCGACGAGGAAGCATTCGAGCGCGTCAAGAATTCGAAGCATATTATCCACTACAAACACGATGTGTACTGGCCCTTCTATCACGTCGATCAGCGCTTCGGGAAAATCATCCTGACGATCAACACCGCTCACCCGTTTTACGAGCGGCTGTACGCGCCGCTCAGCAGCGCCGCGCTTACGCTGGATACGCGCGCGGCGGAGGGCGCGCCCGGCGATGTGGACGAGAACGCGTCCGAGCCCCAGACGTTCAAGGGCGCAAAGGAAGCCCTTGTTGCCCTGCAGCTCATGCTGCTGTCGCTGGCGCGGGCACAAAGCTCGATGGCGCTGCAGGACCCCGAACGCTCACATACATTCGATCTCTTCAGAAAGGAGTGGTCCGACACCTACGCCACGCAGTTGGGCACGGCTACGGTTTGATTTTTTTGGCGGGGCCCTGCTCTCCGGAGCCGGGGCCCGTCACTTCACGTAACGTTCAGCACTTTTGGACTACAATACAGTGAAGGGCAGGTAGGCTCTCCATGGCGGCCGACAACAACTTCGGTCCGGGCACAGCGCTCCGGTTTGAAGTTCGGCAGCAAGTGGGGAAGTTGATCTGGACCTTGACCATCGCGGGGTCAACAGCGATCCCGATAGAAGGAGATGAGTATGGCGGATTTGCCATTTCCCTGGTGCGTTTACGCAGAGCACCAATCGAAGGCCGCGGCGTGCGGCCGGATAACTGACCGGTCTTGGGGTATCGAGAACGGTCTGACCAACTTCCTTAACGCTGTCGAATCCGGCAGCATTCCCGATCAAGAAGAATTTCAGCGCGGCTTGAAGAGGGCGTTGGACACCGGCTCCTGGGTCGAGCGGAACCATGCCCGGCTGCGGCGCATGTACCTCCGGCCGCAACACCACCATGCCGAAGAACGGGTATTGGCGCGTGTTCGCCTGGCGGAGATCCGCGACAGCGTGAGCCCGACCGAGTGGGGCCTGCTGATGGCCGTGGCGGCCGGCGTGGCTTATCACGAAATGACCGGGACATCGGCGGGCAGCGGCCGGACTAAGGTTGCGCGGCTCCGAGCGCGGCTGCGTCCGGCGGGGAGGTCGATATGAACTGCGAAATCGAATTTCTCCCTGTCGGTGACGGCTGTAAGGCTGGTGATGCCATCGTCATCAGATACGGCGATGCCAACGGCTACGAGTTGATGGTGATCGACGGCGGCAATCTGGATTCCGGGAAGGCGATTGTCAGCCATATTCAAAACAACTTCGGCTACAACGCGGTCATCACGCACGCCATGGTGACGCACCCCGATGCTGACCACGCCTCCGGGATGCGTGAAGTTCTCGTTGGCCTGACTGTGAAAAATCTGTGGCTGCATAAGCCGTGGGAATTCGCTGCGGCGTCGCGGCCTTACTTTGCGAACAATAGTTGGACCGATCAGGGCCTAGCGACAGAAATTCGCAAGGAGTACGACATCGTCGCCGAATTGGTGGACACTGCGGCCAAGAAGAACATCACCATCCAGCAGCCCTTCGCTGGCATGTCGATCGGGCCGTTCAAAGTAGTGTCTCCATTCCAGGGCGTTTATCCGTACTTCATTCCCCAGTTCGACCGCACGCCCGATCCCGATCAGGCGGCCATTGAAGCGGCCGGTTACTGGATCGGGAAACCGCCGGGCATCATCGCAACCTTCCTCGAAAAGGCCGCCGCAAAGGTCCAGAAGTGGATCTCCGAGAGCTGGGAAAACGAGCGGCTGAAGGACGGCGGCTGCACAAGCGCCAGCAACGAAACCAGCGTCGTGCTCTACGGCGATTTCGGTCCCGGCCGCCGCGTCCTCCTGACCGGAGACGCGGGTATCTGGGGCCTGACGATGGCGAAGTGTTACGCCGACAGCAACGGCATGGCATTGCAGGACTTCATGCTCGTCCAAGTTCCGCATCATGGGAGCCGCAGGAACGTCGGGCCCACGATTTTGAACGAGATCCTGGGGCCGATCAAACCGAACGGCGCGTTGCCGCATTCGCAGGCCTACGTATCCGCGCCGAAGGATGACGATAGACATCCTCGAAAGATGGTGCTCAACGCGTTCATGCGCCGCGGCTATAAGGTCGCCGCCACGCAGGGAAACAAGATTGTGTACTGGGGTGGCTTCCCGCCACGGCCTGGCTACGGCCCGCTTTCCATGCTGCCGTTCGCCACGCAGGTCGAGGAGTATGATTAGCACTCGCGGCGGGACGGAAGCGCCGCCGCGAACCGAGACAGGAAAATCGCTGAAGGACCAATATCGCTGGCAGCTCTGGATCATCGTGGCGGCCAACACGCTGTTCCTCTACGGCGTGGTCCAGGCGAACGCGATTAGATTTGAGGGGCTGCGCGCCATTTTCACCGACGCGCAGAACCTGCTCCCGGTCGGCGTGGCGCTCGTCGTAGCGACCGTGCTGACCGGGCTGCTCAGCTCGGAGGCGAAGGCGCGACTTGTATTCCTTCGCTGGCATCACGCCTTGCCCGGCCATCGCGCATTCAGCGTGCATGCCGTGCGCGATCCGCGCATCGATGTTGCCGCTCTTGAGAAAATTCACGGCGCCACACTCCCGGTCGATCCGGTCGAAGAGAACCGGGCGTGGTACCGGATTTACAAAACGATGGAGAAGGATACTGCGGTCTGCCAGGTCCATGGCGACTTCCTGCTCCTGCGCGACTACACCAGCCTCTGCGCCGTATTTTTCGTGCTTTACGGCGCAGCCGGATTGTTCGTCATTCCGTCGATGAAGGTCGGCCTGATTTACCTGCTGGTGCTCGCTGTGCAATTCGTGTTCGCGCGGCATGCGGCATCCAACTATGGAACCCGGATGGTCACGACTGTGCTCGCGCGTCGAGTCGGCAAGGAGCCGCCAAAACCGCTGAAAGTCACAAAGCCTCGGCCACGTAAGCCAAAAGCGGACGCACCACAAGAGCCGGAATAATGAAGTGGACCAAGTGAATGTTCCTTGGTCTGCGGCTCGCTGCGTTACTGGGTTGATGGCACGAATGGCTGTGGGTCCGAGGTCTACTGATCGCGCACGCAAGACGGCGTTGTCGAAACTGCACTGACGCTAGCTTAGCTAGTTGACGTTCAGTCGCCTATGCGCCGTTTGGCTAGCCGAGAGACAGCTTCACATCCGCGCAGAAGGTGCTACTTTAGCTTCCGGAATTCGTCTGCGCTCACTCCCAGTTGGGCCAGGATCTTGTGAAACACCGGCGGGCCTATTTCCCTGCCACCGTGGATTGGAATAGTGACCGCTCGTCCGTCTGGATGAATCCAGCGCTCATGACTCCCAGTTTGGCGGCGCCGTTCTGCCTTGCAGCTAGGCATTTACAATCGAGGTGCTGTCTGCCGGCAACGCCAGCCCCCTCTCACGATATTCAGCCGCGACCATTTCAAACACGCCTGCGAGTTCTGCCAGGGCCTCTTCGCGCGTTGGCATAAGTGCGTAACATCCAGCTATCGCCGGGACTTCCGCCACCCAGCCGTCAGGGTGATTCCGATACAGAACCACCTTATAGTCATCGAGACTCATCCTTCACATTGTATGGCGCTCAACGGCCTTCTCTAGCCGCGCTAGCCGAGGTGGCCGGTCTGGGCGATCTCAAAGCCATTCGCGCCATTCTCGCCCGCGGCGCCGATGTGAATGCCTTCGATCCCTTGGGCAGGACTCCACTGATGTACGCGGCCGGTTCCGACATTCTTCCCCTCGATACCGTGAAGCTCCTCGTCGAGCGCGGCGCGGATGTCAACGCTCGAGACACTCACAAGCAGGGCGGCGACTCCGGCCGGACTGTGCTTGACATAGCCAGGCTCCACGGCGACACCCCCATCGTGGAATTCCTGAAGAAGTCCGGCGCCCGGCCCGGGCCGGAGCCCGCTCCCGTCCTCAAGACCCGCCGCGACAATACCATCGCCCGCGCCATCGACGACAGCATTCCGTTGATCCAGCGCGCCGATGCCAACTTTATCCCCAAGGCGGCGTGCGCCTCCTGCCACAACAACAGCTTCGCCGCGATGGCCGTTTCCGCCGCGCGCAGCCGAGGCTTCCACGTGGACGAGAAGACGGCCGCTCAACAGGTCAAAGCCAACGTCTTCGGCCTCGAAAAGCTACGCGACATCCTGCATCAGGGATTCTTCAACCCAGTGGAGGAGTACTTCGGACCGGGCGTCCTTAGTTATATGCTGATCGGCCTGGATGCCGAGCACTACAAAGCGGATCTCAACACCGATGCCGTCGCCATCTTCCTGAAGAACCGCCAGTCGCCCGACGGCCAGTGGGCCTACGTCACTGCTGACCTGCGGCCGCCGATTTGTTCGGACTACATCGGGCAGACGGCGCTCTCCATTCGCGCGCTGCAACTGTATACACCGAACACGGCCGATAAGGCGGCCTACGCCGATGCCATCGACAAGGCTCTCGCCTGGATTCTGAACACCAAGGCGAGGGGGAACGACGACCGTGCCTGGCGCCTCATGGCGCTGGCATGGGGAGGCCAGCAGAAGGACGCCACCCAGAGCGCCTTGCGCGAATTGTTGGCCACCCAGAAGGCCAATGGCGGCTGGTCTGACATCGACACCATGGAGAGCAGCGTCTATGCGACCGGGCGGGCGTTATATGCCTTGCAGGTGGCCGGCGTTCCTGCCTCCAACACTGCCTACCAACGCGGCGTTGAGTACCTGCTGCAGGCGCAGCAGGAGGACGGAAGCTGGTTCGTCCCGAGCCGCGCCATGGCTTTCCAGCCCTACTTTGATGCAGGCTTCCCGCACGGCTACAACCAGTTTATCTCCGCCGCGGGCACAAACTGGGCCGTCATCGCGCTGAGCTATGCCAGCGGACCCGCCGGGACGACCGTTGCCGCCCGGTAAGAGCAGACGCATGCCGCGCTTCAGGAGGTAGCGATTCTGGAGGTTTCATGTACTGTCCATCCATGCAAGTAAGCGGGATCGCTTGCCGCGGCCTATGAGGTCACATATTCTTACGTCGGCCAACCGCTAACCTCAGATGAGTACGGAGGCCGGAAGTTCACCTTCCATGTGTATTTATCGACCGGACGAACTGGCTCCGGAGGTGCGGCAGGCCTTTGCTGGAGATGCCGGGCGATTCGGAAGTTGGGCGAAAACTGCTTCGATCAAACCGCTCAGGCACTGCCGCCAAACTTGAAGCCGCCGTGGTCGGTCTACGACACAATCCGACGTGGGAAACTCTCCTGAGTTTTCACTTGGTCGTATGTGAGAACAATGTTGGCTCCTGATTCGCTCCTCCTTGGCCTCCATCCTGAAAGCGCCGACAAACGGAAACATCTTCCTGGCCTAGATTGGCCTCCATTTTCAATGACCTAAGAGCGCGCGCGGACCACAATGCTGGGTGAACGGGTGCGCCACCTGCCAGGAAACACCTATCGTGACCAATTGTCTGTGAATGCATTGGTGATTTGGCATTCGTCGAGACGCATCCCCGCCGAGAAGTGCGTTAGATTTGCTTGCCAAGAATCAGTGGCACATAGCTTCGGGCGTCTTGCAGCAATTGCTCGCGCACAATACCGGCCTTGGCGCGAAGTTGCAAACCCTTCAGCAAGTCAACGAGCGCACGGCCTCGCACCTTGGCAGAGGGCGTGCGAGTCAGGCGCCCCGCCTTCATCTCCTGCTCGAAACGTTTCGCGAACATATCAGCAGCTGCGGTGAGGCCCTTCGCAAGATAGGAACGGATCTCCGTCACTCGCTCCGACTGTCCCAGCGCCGCGGCGACCATCATGCAACCGCCGCGAGCCTCACCCGAAGCGAGGTTGACGGTAGCCTCGCAAAAGGCGGTCACGGCCTTGTGGATGTCCGGCTCCGCGTGAAACGCTGCCATTATGGGAGCTCCATACGTTATTGCATAGCGCTCGACCGCCTTGAGCAGCAGGGTGGACTTGTCTCCGAAGGCTCGGTATAGCGCGGGTTTGGTGACGTTCACGGCCCGTGCGATCCGATCCACGTCGACTCCTTCATACCCATGCTCCCAAAACATCTCGACGGCACGGTCGAGTGCTTCGTCGGGGATAAAGCCTTTTGGACGTCCTCGGGGGCGCTTTGAACTATTAGTTACCATCGGGTACGAAACTCCTTGCATTGCAGCTTTGATTATCGTACTCTAGCGTTTGTAATACTTCAATGCAAATAAACGCAGGAGACAACATGGATAAGTCCCAAGGAAAAACAGCACGGCCTTCACACATCTCCACGGGGACGCCGATGGAACATTCGATCGCTCTCGTCACCGGCACCACCTCCGGGCTCGGTTATGAGGCAGCCCGCATGCTCGCCATCAAGGGCTACCGCCAGGTCATCGTCACCGGCCGCAGCCTGAACCGGGCTCAGGAACCGGCCGCTCAACTGGCGGCTGAGACCAAGAAACAGGTTTTCACGTCGCTGGAGCTGAATCTGGACACGCCGTCCAGCGTTCAGTCCGCGCTCGCCGCGCTGGTCAAGCGGGGTCAGCCGATCGATTTCCTGCTGCTCAATGCAGGGATGGTCCCGGGTAAGAAGCGCGTGCTCACTGCCGCGGACGTCGAGGCTTCTCAGGCCCCGCTGATCGGCCATCATCAACTGACTGTCGGGTTGCTCCACGCCAACTTGCTGAGCCCCAACGCGCGGATTGTCATCGCCGGCGCGGAGCCTGCCCGTGGGGGCGTGCCGATGTTCAGCTACACCGATGTGCCAGCCTTCGCGGCCAAATACTTCCGGGGAGACCGGACCGCCGCTATCGAAGCCCTGATTCGCAACGGGCCAAACGTGAAGTACGTGCCCAACAATACGTATGCCGACGCGAAGCTCATTATCGCTTGGTGGACCGCGGCGCTGGCCCGCCGGCTACCCTCCGGCATGGCCGTATACGCCGTGTCGCCCGGTGCCGCGACCGCTACCAAGGCTTCGCGACAAGCTGGCCTGGCCGTGAAGTATCTGTTTATCCCAATCGCGAACGTCATCCCCGGCATGAACCAGACTCCTGAGACCGCTGCCCGTCGGTACCTCCAGGCGTCGGAGTTCGGAACCGACGTCTCAGGGCAATTCTTCGCCTCGGCTCAAGGGAAGTTCTCAGGCCCAATTGAGGTGCAGCGCCAGCCACACCTCTACGATCGCGCCAGCCAGGAAGCCGCGTGGCACGCCGTCGTCAAGGTCTCTGGCGTCGATTTTTCTTCCGCGCCATCCTTGAGCGCGGTGTCCTGAAGGAGCGCCCGTCGCGGTCGAGTGCTTCGTCGGGGATAAAGCCTTTTGGACGTCCTGGAGCGTCGCTCCGAAACATTAGTTACCATCGCGTACGAAAGTCCTTGCATCGCAGCTTTCATTATCGTACTCTCAAGTAGGTAATAACAGCCACAGGAGACAACATGGATAGATTCAAAGGAAAAGCAGCAGTTATCACAGGCGGAACCACCGGGATGGGGCTCGCCACGGCGAAGATGCTCCTCGATGGAGGGGCGCAAGTTCTGGTGACGGGTCGCTCGCAGGCCGGTCTGGAATCGGCGCAGAAAGAGCTCGGAAAGGACGCTCTCGTGGTTTCGAGCGACGCGCGGTCGTTGACGGACATCGACGCCCTCGCCTCGCGGGTGAAGGCCGAGTTCGACACCTTCGACCTGCTCTTCGTCAACGCCGGGTTCAGCATTCGAGCGCCTCTTGAGAGCATGACCGAGGCTGTCTACGACGAGATGTTCAACCTGAACACCAAGGGACCGTTTTTCGCGGTGCAGAAGCTCGCGCCGCTGATAAACCGCGGAGGCTCTGTCGTCCTCACGACCTCGATCGCCAACGTCAAGGGAATGCCCGGCAACGCCGCATACGGGGCGGCCAAGGCCGCGCTGCGATCATTCGCTCGGACGCTCGCTGTCGAGTTGCTTCCTCGGGACATTCGCGTCAATGCGGTGACGCCCGGTCCCATCGACACGCCGATCCTCGGCAAAGTGTTTACCGGTAAAGACGAGGCCGCCCAAATGAGGGAGAAGATGATCGGTATGGTTCCCATGAAGCGCTGGGGGACGTCGGACGAGATCGCCAAGGCCGTCCTCTTCCTCGCGTTCGACGCGACCTTCACGACCGGTGCCGAACTGCCCGTCGACGGGGGTTGGTCGCAGCTCTAAGGCTGGATCGAATTTAGCTGACATTTTTGAGAGCCCCCAAAGGAGTCCTACGAAAAGAGTTGTTTCGAGTCTTTCTTTCGTCCTGTTCGCCGCTGCCGCGGCCTTGCGGGCGCAGAACCCCATGACCGCCGAGGTGACTGCGGTCTACAAGGGAGTGAGCGCTAATATCCTCAAGGCGGCTGAGAAGATGCCAGAAGCGGATTACGCGTTTAAGCCAGCCCCTGAGGTCCGAACTTTTGGACAACTGATTGCGCATGTCGCCGACGCGCAGATGGCGATGTGTAGCATGACGAAAGGTGAAATGAAGCGCGGCGACGCCGCCTCAAAAACAAGCAAGGCCGATCTGGTTGCCGCGCTCAAAGCGTCCGGCGAACTCTGCGACGACGCTTACAGCGGGATGACCGACGCCGACGGGGCGGCGATCGTGAAGACGCCGCTCGGCAATAAATCAAAACTCGGCCTGCTTAATTTCAACGTGGCCCACGACAACGAGATGTACGGGACGATGTCGGTTTATCTGCGGATCAAGGGCATTGTGCCGCCATCTACAGAGGCTGCGGCGGCGGCGCGGCAGGCAAAATAAAAGTCCCTCGTTAAGCTGACGAGGCACCAAGAGGCCACGCGAGCAGCGACGTCTTAGCGCCGGACAACGTAGAACGCTTCCTGAAATTGAAGCGACTCCTGGAAATGCTGAGCGCCGAACCACAGCAGAGCGAGATGTCGATGAGCGGGAAGACGGTCCTCATCACGGGGGCGACGAGTGGACTTGGGTTGGCCACGGCCCTGCTAATGGCGGAACGTGGTGCGGAAGTCGTGATGGTGGGACGTGATCGAACCCGGTCGAATTTCATGCGTACGGAAGTCGCGAAGTGTGCGGGCAACGCGCCGATCTTGTTCCTCGCAGACTTGTCGTCGCAGGCAGACATCCATCGTCTGGCTGAACGGCTTCACGGATGTTTCTCCCGGATCGATATCCTGATCAACAATGCGGCCGCTGTGTTCGCAGAAAGAGAAGTGACACCGGATGGTCTTGAGAAAACCTTCGCCGTTAACCACCTTGCGCCGTTCGCGCTAACTCACCTTCTGTTCGATCTCCTCCGAGCCGCGCCCGCCGGAAGAATTCTCACCGCGTCCTCGGAGTTCCATAGCGGAGAACTGGATTTTTCCAATCTCCAGGGTCAGCGGCAATACAACTGGTTCGGCGCCTATAAGCGCTCGAAGCTTTGCAACATTCTGTTTACTTACGAACTCTCCCGGCGCCTCGCGGGATCGACGATTACCGCCAACTGTTTTAGTCCCGGACCCACGCTCACACGCCTGGGTGACAACATGCGAGGTCTACCTGCAGCAGTCCCGTGGTTGTTAAAGCGCATTCCATCTTTGCTTGCATTTCCGGAAGGCGCAGCGAGAACTCCCGTCTACGTCGCGTCGTCGCCTGATCTGGACGGTGTCACAGGCAGATTCTTCCTGCGGTGCCGAGAGACACGCACCAAACAGATTACCTACGACATCGACGTGTCGGCCAGACTCTGGAACATGAGTCAAGCGCTGTATGAGAGCTGCGGCAGCGCCTGAGTGCGAACAGAGTAAGAAGGAGTGGCGAATGGAAGGCGAACGGGCATGTAACGGCGTCCTTAAGTCGTCGGCTTCGTGCTGTTGTCTTTTGCGGCCGGCACCATTCGCGCGCTGAAAAAGCGCGCCACGAAGTGCCCAAGCAACGCTCAGGCGATGGTGTCTCCCAGGAAATACTTTTTGTAACGGTGTTCTTCTTCAGTTCTGCCAGGGCTTGCCTTCAAGAAACTGCTTCGCCGGTGACGATCACCTGGGCGTGGGCCGATGCCGGCTTCCTGCACGGCTACAACCAGTGGATCTCCGCCGCGGGGACAAGCTGGGCCGTCATCGCGCTGAGCTATGCCAGCGCACCCGCCGGGATGACCGTTGCCGCCAGGTAAGAGCACACGCTTGCCGCGCCGCACGGTTGTGGTGGGGTTTGGAAGTCATCAGCGGGTCACCGTCTTCGGTCGATCCGAGTGGGCGGCCGCTTCGCATCGGCCGGACAGCGGCCGTGAAGCTGGCGATGGGGAGGTTCAGGTGGCTTGCTCAGGCGCGTGCCGCGACTACTACGCGACCTCGATCACGCGCAGGCGGCCTTGGCGGCGCCCACGCGGAGTCGATTTGACGATGATCTCTACGTCTCGTCCAAGCGCGTTGAGCCAGCCGGCAAGCCGGTCGATGGTGACGCTCTCCATCCGGCCACGGAACACTTTGGAAAGCGTCGGCTGATCGGTCTCGCAGAGCCGCGCCGCTTCCTGCTGCGTCAGTTTGCGCCGCTCGATAGTGTCCTTGATGGCGATTATCAGGCTGCTCTTGGCGGTGAGTTCGGCCGCCTCGGCTGGCGTGAATCCAATATCGGCAAACACGTTGCCGCTGCTTTTCTCAAAGGGAATTTTAGCCATCGTTCAGTCCTCCTTATCTAACTCTTGTGCGCGCCTTAAGCGTGCGGCAATCAGCTCTGCGTCCGGCTTCGGCAGACCGATCCCGGACTTGGATTTCTTCATGAAGGCGTGCAGCACATAGAGCGCCTTCTTAAGATTCACAACGTACATCATCCGATACGCGTTCCGGTCGAAGCTCTCTCTCAGCTCGTAAACGCCCGATCCAAACTGCGGCAGGGGCTTCATGTCGAGTGGCGTCTTGCCTTGCTGCAATTCATAAAGCCTGAACCCAAAGGAACTTTCACTTCGTGCGGAAAGGTTGCAAGATCGTCCTTGCTGCCGGCAATCCAGACGACCGGTCGAACGAACGGCTGGTCTGGCTGCTTCGTTCCCTTTGTCATTGCATAACCCTTCGGATCTTCTCATCATGGATTATTATGGCAAATTTGCCATATCTTGTCGAGCCTTCCCTCGGGCGCTACATCAAAGTGAGGTTTATGCGCGCTAGAGCCTGTTAAGTGCCGCGGCGAAAAGGGATATTTTCGTGGCAGCCGGCTATCGCCTTCTGCCGGCCCGTATCGCCATCAGAACGATCAGCGCGATCCGTGGAACTTCCGTTGACGACTCAGAGAATCCATCACAACCCAACCTCAAAGCTGAAGCCGTGCACAACTGACGGAGTGCCTCGGGCATCAAGTAAAGGCGCTCCTCACATTATTATTCACAACGCTGTCACGCTGCCTGCCACGACGAAAGCCGCGACCAATCGCAGTCAGTGTTGGAGGTCCGTCGTGAGTTCGTCAGTTGCAGGCGAGACTTGTTAGCAGCTATTGCGGCCCGATCTTGCCAAGTCAAAGCTACTTACGGCCTGCCGCTGGTTCCTAATTGAGCGCTCGTTGCTTTGGCTTGTCGGGTGCACGTCACAACCGAGTAAGGAGAGTTCTATGAGTCAAGCACATGTGAGCCGCCAGCGTAGCGAGCCTTCGCCATCGAAGGGAAGACCGGCCTGCAATTGATGTGCGACATCAATCCAGACGCGCGACTGAGGGAAGTTGCAGCGCAAAGAAGTGCTCGACATCCGCCTTGATCGGTTCCTGTGTATAGCTGCCACTCCAACTCTTAAGCACCTTCCCAGTTGACGAGACGACGATTGTTTCCGGTGTACTCCCGAGCCGGTAGCGCGCGCTGACGGAGGATGGGATGTTAACGTACACCGGAAACTGAACGTTGTTGCGACGAATAAATTCATCCAGCCCCGAAGCCGCTAGTGACAATCCAATGAAGTTGTATCGGGCGCCCGCGTGCGATGCCAACAGCGCTATGTTGCGGCTGTTTCTTTGGCACCAAATGCAACCGGGGCGCAGGACGTAAAGAACGGTTGGCCTGGATTCCGGCTTTCCGAATTCGATCAAATGTCGCTTACCGGAAAGATCCTGAACCTCAAATGGATCGAGAGAAATGCCTTCGGGCAAAGGCGCGACCGGGGAATTCAACGCGGACTCCAAATCCAGTATGCGGTGCCCTTGCCGAATGATTATAGCTACTTTCCGGCGCAAAATTCCAATTTTGGGCGAATTGTGGGATGGGCCGGGCGCTGGCGAACCCTGAAGGCGCAAAAAGCCCCGGCGGAACGAGTCCACCGAGGCGGTTAATAAAGGATGCTGGCGAGAGAGAACGATTCAGCGCTCGCCGACCAAGTGAAGTCCGATATTGATCATGTTATCGGCGATGACCCCAAGACCCACCCAACGTTTGACGCCTGGAACACCCTTGTAACGGGAGCGGTTCAAACCATGGCGCCGTTTCAGGACGCTGATGCGGCCCTCGCAACCCGTGCGCCACTTCTGTGCCTTCTTGAACCAGCGTTTCTTCTGTTCCTGCTTGCGTTTCTCACTCTTGGTGTTGCGACTGGGAACGGCCACCCGCTTCACGCCCAGTTCTTTCGCGGCGGCTTCGTTGGCGGCGGAGAAGAATCCCGCGTCGCCGGTCGCGAGCTCCGGAACTCGACCCAGCAACTCCTGGTGCTTTTCGATGGATGGCGTCAGCAAACTGGAGTCGCTGGGCCGCGGGCCGAACACGTCATAGTGGATTACGATTTGATTCTCTGCTTCCTGGATTTTGACCAGTTTGCCGAACTCATTCGGCTTACCAGCCTTGCCTTTCCGAATGATTTCCGTGTCCGGCTCAAACACGCTGAAGATCTTATTCTCCGCCTTTGAGTTGCCTCTCATCACGCGTTCCCGCGTCTGCCGCATCACCTGTTGCACCCGCGGAATCATTTCGTCGAGCTGCTGTTTGGCTTTCTGCAAAACCACCCGTGGGCCTTGCTTGACCCGGTTGGCGATCTCGTCGGAGAACTTCTTGGCCTGTCCCACCACTCGACTGGTCGCCTCCAGCAGTTTGCCGTATGCGGCCTTCATCTTCTGCTGGCCTTTCTCGGTCTTGTTGCGGCTGGCGTAGGCGATCTCCAGAACACGCTTTTTCACGCTCCGCGAGCGGTCCCGAAGCTTCGTCCCCACGTCGCCCACCACCGCTGCCACTTTCTTCATTACCCGAGTCAGAACTCGAACGCCGTCGTCCATCAGCTTGCTGTCGGTCGGGAAGTGGATATTGGTTTCCACTACGGTGGTGTCGACTCGCAGCTTGCGGCCGGTCACGACTTCCTTTTCCACGGCAATCGCCACGGTCCGCCGATGCAACTTCTCGATTGCTTCCGGGCCCAGTTGACGCGCCAATCGGCCCATGGTCTTGTCGTCGGGGACCTTCCCGCCGCCGACACCTGTGAACTCCCGATAAACCAGATTGGCGCGAACTTCTCGGGAGGTAACTTCGAAACTCCAGTCGCGCATGTGCTTCAGCAGCAACATCCGCAGAATGACTTCGGCCGTCGTCCCTGGACGTCCACGAGTTTTGCTCTTCTGGATGCGCTTGCTCAACTCCTGCTGAATGGTCTGGAGCAACTGATCGTCATTCAAGGCCTCGTCGGCGTGGCGCATCCATGGTTCCCAAAGATCCTGGACCTCCTCGGAGATCAGGCCATCGGCGAAGCTGCTCTGAACACGGCGGGCGGCAATCACGACTTACCCTCCCGCGCCTGGTCCCGGTCCAATCGCAATAGCTGTTGGTTCAGCTCGCTAATCGCCTCCAAAGTTTCCTTTGCCTGGCGATAACGCTGTAGAGCTTGGCGTACCAGCGGGACCTGCTCTGGGCGCAGACTCAACTGGCGGGTCTTGGCTCCGGGATAGGTCACGGTGAGGACCCACTGAGGGTGCCCCTCGCCGCGCGCGCATTTGGGACAGCCACGGCTGTGAAAAGTAGTGCGTTCGAGGAGGGAGCCCCGGAGGACATCGCCGCAGGAAATGAGGGAAGCGGCAAGCCGGTCGCGCTTTTTCGTGGCGCTCATTCGTGTCATTCACAAGAATGATACAACACTAGGAACGCCAAGGTCAATACTTTTCAAAACATTTTTCATAAAAATGTTTTGGGGGCCGCAAACAAACAAACAAACAAACAGCCAGCCGCCGGCGACGGACACATTTCACGGCAGAAGGCGGACTACCGAATGCTCCGAGAATCCCCAGGACAACATGCGACTCCCAATTCTGGCCACTCGGTCTGGCCGCAGCAGATGGACGAACGATTTTAGATATGGAGCCGCTAATCCAAGCCAACCCAAAAAAACGAAGGCTGTTCACGAGTGCTGCCCCTGCCTCCCGTTGGCGAATTCCGTTCGATCATGCACGGAGAAGCCGCGATGGCCTATGAAAACACGCCGGTTAGCCCCGGAATTTTGCGCCGGAAAGTAGCTAGGAAACGACGAGCCTTTGCCTGTATGATGGAGATCAGGTCGACAGCTTCAACGAAATTCTTGTAGTCGGCATCTTCAGCTGGCGTCAGGGTTCCGTCATTCGCCTTCTGGCGTAGCTCGCCGATGTGGGCCTCCAGTTCGGAGTCCGCGCGGAGTTCCAAGAGCGCCGCAGCCACCTTCGGCGTGAACGCTTCTGTCAGCGGGTCCAACAAGCGGTCCAAATAGCTTGTGGTCGGCATGAATGAATTATATCTTCATTTGATGACTTCGCTCGTAGAACTCTTGTCTCATGCAAGATGAGCCTGAACTGGCGCTTGGATTCTCACGCAAGATGAGCCTGAAGGGAAAAGACGGGATGCTGGGGATTGATCATCAGCATGGACGACACAGAGGCCACGAGCCTGGAGCAGATTCAGGCGTTCCTGGCCGGCAGCGAAGAGGTGCGGTTTGCCGGCCAGCGGCGCGAGGAGGTGTATGGTTGGATCGAGAAGACGCTCGTGCGGCACCAGTACGCGGGCTTGGACAAGCCCGGCAAGGGATTGGTCCGGCGCTACCTCTCGCGGATGACGGGGTTGGGTCGAGCGCAGGTCACGCGTTTGATTGCGCTGCAACGCCGCACGGGGCGGGTGAAAGCGGCCGTCTATCAGCGGACCAAGTTCGCCACGCGCTACACAGGTGCCGACGTCAATCTGCTCGCCTATGTCGACAAAGCGCACGGGAACCTAAGCGGACCGGCGACGTGCCGAATCCTCGAACGAGAGCACCGCGACTACGGGCAAGCAGCGTATGTGCGGCTGGCCTCGATCTCGGTGGCGCACCTTTACCGGTTGCGCAACAGTGCGGCTTATCGGAAACGCAACACCAGTTATCAGCCCACACGGCCAACCCCGATTCCGATTGGCGAGCGGCGCAAACCGCAACCGCGCGGCGAACCGGGATTCCTGCGCATCGACACCGTGCATCAGGGCGATCAACCAGGACGCAAAGGTGTGTATCACATCAATGCCGTCGACGAAGTGACGCAGTGGGAGATTGTGGCCGCAACGCCGCAGATCTCCGAGTTGTGGCTGCTACCGGTGCTGGAGTCGATCCTGGAACAGTTCCCGTTCGTGATCCGCGGATTTCATTCCGACAACGGCAGCGAGTTCATCAACTACAACGTCGTCCGGTTGCTGGACAAGCTGCGCATCGAGCAGACCAAGTCGCGCGCGCATCACTGCGGCGACAACGGTCTGGTGGAGACCAAGAACGGCGCGGTGATCCGCAAGCACATCGGATTTGGTTACATCGATGCAAAACACGCCGAAGCGATCGATCAATTCCACCGGGAGCACCTGAACCCTTACGTGAACTTCCACCGGCCATGCGCGGTGCCCCAAATCCTCACTGCGGCCAACGGCCAGCGGCGGCGCATCTACTTGCGGTGGGCCACACCGCTCGAGATGTTTCGGGAATTGCCTCAGTGCGCGAAATACCTGCGGCCCCGGGTCACGCTGGCGGAACTGGATCGCTTCGCCCAGAGCCAATCCGATACCGAAGCCGCTCTGGCGATGCAACGCGCCAAGCGCAAGCTCTTTCAAAGCTTCCAGCAGAGGAACACCGCATGATCCGTTGCCGTCGGCGCCTCCCGTTGGTTGGCGATCCGGTGCATGCCCTGATGGGGCGTGCAAAAACCAAAACCTTCCTAAGAAGGGAAAACCAAGACCAGGCTGGGGGCTCAGCGCGCCTCCCGTTGGTCGGCCCAGAACGATCCAAAAATCACCAGAAAGGGGACCCTACTCCCGCCCACCTCAATGCCGGTTTTCAGGCTCATCCTTCGATGAGAATATGCTTAG
>CAWIKC010000006.1:0-263520 GCA_963836595.1 Bryobacterales bacterium | reverse complement strand
ATTGCCTTAGCAAGTAGATGGCGTAGTTCTGACTTGGCAAGGATTTCTTCCGGGTCGGGATGGGTATCTCGGCAGGTTTCGAGTAGCGTCATACCGCTTTCGCTTGAACTGAGTTGCTCCTCAAACGATACGACTGGCCGCCTTCGGCGTCGCTGCATCCGAGCAGCATTTATGACAATCGTCGTGAACCAGGTTGAGAGCTGCGCCGTACCTCTAAACTGAGACAGGTTCTTGTAAGCAGAGACCAGCGCATCCTGTACCGCGTCTTCCGCGTCGTGCACATTGTCCAGTTGTCGATGAGCCTGCCGATGAAATCTTGGCAGGTCGTGCGTCACGAGATGCTCCAGTTCGTCGGTGCGCATGTGCGATTTTTGATGTTCGAGCGCTTGGCGTGTTGTGGCTGTCGTCGACATAGTAAGGTCCTGGCTCTGATCGCTCACTGCTGCACGGCTGGTTCGAGTTTTCGCCGACCGTGTGTGAATCGAGAAGTCATTTTGTCGAGAGCGAGACGCCCAAAGTGGACGACATTTCTAACGCTTGCGCGGCGCCGAGTCGGTTCTGGAATCGAGAGAGCATTTGCGTTTTCAGCATGCGGACTTGGTGGCAACGCAGCAGTTCGCGGAACCAGACAATTTCGCTCCAGAGCGACCCTCGTTTCCCAATTCCTACCGCAAACGACTCCTTCGTTGCTTGATCACGGGTGGCAAAGCCCGTGGCAACAATCGAGCGCTTGGCCAGGAATTGTCTTAAGACCCGTTCGTCGTGGTAGGAGATTACCAAGCGCTCGACGCCACTATCGCTCTCGCGCACCTGGATTACTGCGTATTGCACGTGCGAAGAGTTGTTGTACGTTTTCATATGACTTCGTCTGCCCGACTCTCAAATGGGCTCGCCTCGCACAACTAAGGAGCACGATTCGGGCCAAAGATCAAACTGAAATGCCTCGTCATGTCTGATAGTGGTAGGCCGTTTCAGGCGGGTGGGAGCACAAGAGATGACAAATGTGCTTAAGGACTGACTGCTTTGACAGAGCGCGGACGCCGGTGTCAGCCTCTTAACACTCCCGCGAGTCATCCTCACAGAGAGCTCAAGCGGTACATCGCCCTATAGCAACCACCAGAAGTTCAATCCAGCTTTTCGCCTAATCCGCTCGATCTTTGGAAATAGATTTGCTCTATCTAGAATCCATTACGCCCCCTCGAACAGGCGGACTTGGAGGTCAGCGGAGAGGACTCCTCGTGATTCCACATCGCTGACTCCAGTCCGCTTGCCCACCTTTGGTGGTGGAAAGGCTAACGTGAGCAAGTTCAATGAACTGAAGAATACGACGGATCAGAAGACGCCTTCGGACCAAGAAGTCTGGTCTGCCATTCGCTATCTAGATCTTGAGATTGCCGAGAGGCAAAGCACTCGCAACGCGATTCTTGCCCTGGTGGCTGCTCTATTGATTATCTGTGTCGCGGTTTGCCTGCTTCGCGGCCGCGGACTGTGAGGTCGCAAAACTGCAAGAGGCGGAGGACACCGTTTCTGTGGTGATCAGGATTTGGAAATCGACTTGCTCTTATCGAGTCAGCAAGCCCAAAGGCGAGTATCGGATGTCGGAGGTCACCATGTGGATGCGGTGCTGTGCAGTGTGTAGTCGGGTCCTTAGGAAAGTCAGGCTATGCGATCACGTTCGGTGCGAATGCGGTTGGGAATGGTAACCCATGGCAAAAGTGATTGAGTACTACGTACCTGAGAAATTCCGGAAAAATATCGGAAGATGGATCCCTCCCCATCAGTACGGGAAAATCATTCCCTTTCCCGTGCCGGAACAGAAGTCCGCATAACTTGCCATGGGCGGGTCTGTATCGTACCAGGCTCTCCTCCAAACAGAGCATGAGAGGTCTGAAAGAAAGTGCCTCTCACTCCGCCTCCCCGAACGCGGGAATTGACCCCGCTCCGCACGGGGAATACGAACGTTCCAGGGGGATAAGTTATGGACACACAAACGTCCGTTTCATCAGCGCAAGAGACTCCGACACCGTCTGCACATCCTTCGGTCCCTAGGAAACGCCACCTCTGGATCAGGGTTCTTGTACTGGCGGCCGTTGCGCTACTGTTCGTTCTCGTGGTTCATCCGGACACGAGCCACGGTCGCTGAAGCATCATCGCGCGGCACAGCGGGTCCGGTGCCGGTGACGACTGCAACGGCGAAGGTCGGGGACCCTCGCATCTATCTCAACGCGATCGGGACGGTTACTCCCGTCTATACCGACACAATCACGGCTCAGGTGACAGGTGTGATCACCGCCGTGCACTACCGCGAGGGGCAGTCCGTGCGGAAGGGCGCTCCGCTGATCGAGCTTGATTCGCGTCCCTATGCGGCGCAACTGGAGCAGGCTTGGGGCACGCTCGAGCGTGATCAGCAATTGCTGGCGCAGGCGCAAATGGACCTCGAACGCTACCAGCAGGCATGGGCGCGCAACGGCATTCCCCGTCAAACGCTCGAAGATCAAGAGAAGCTGGTTCTGCAAGACAAAGGGACTGTGAGGTACGACGAAGGCGTGGTTCGCTATGACGAGGTGCAGCTCGGCTACTGCCACATCACATCGCCAATTGGCGGACGTGTCGGCCTTCGTCTGGTGGATCCCGGCAATCTGGTCACAGCGAACGGCACAACGTCTCTTGCCGTAATCACGCAAATCCAGCCCATCACCGTGGTCTTCACTGTGGCTGAAGACCACCTGAATGAAGTACTCGGCCAGTTGCGCCACGGCGCCAAGCTCCCGGTCGAGGCTTGGGATCGCCAAAATCACTCACGGCTTGCTACGGGACAACTGGTCACAATCGATAACCAGATCGATACGACCACCGGAACCGTGAAATTGCGCGCCATCTTTGATAACCGTGATAGCGCACTATTCCCCAATCAATTCGTGAACACCCGGTTACCACTCCCGACAGTGCAAAACCAGATTCTTATTCCATCGTCTGCAGTGCAGCACAATGGAGAGTCGGCTTTTGTTTATCTGATTCAGAGCGGCCAGGCGAAGATGGCCACCGTTAAGCCCGGAGCCTCCGACTCCGGCATGGTCCAACGGCAAGGTCGGAACCATCGGGTGCTCCTCCACTGCCGAATGGCAGATGGGGGTCGCGGCGCTAGGCAATCCAGCGTTCACGACGATGATCCCGCAAGGATTCGGCGCGGGCGTGGGACGCGTTGCGCCGTTCTATGAGCAGGGCAACTGGTACCGGGGTGGCGCGGTGCAGATGCTCTTTATTGCTTGGCTGTATGGGGAACAGAATCAGGTGCGTCCGATGTTTCCGCCGAATACCAGCGAGGAAGATTTGATTCGCGTGTCGAAGGCGTTTGACTTGGCCGAGCAAGCGCCGCCAGTCGACTGGGCAAAGGCGCTTTGGCATCTGCCGGAAATCGACATCATGAAATCGGTGGATGGGCCGCATGGGATTTTCGCCGATCGCATGGAGGTCTCCACCGGCGGCGCCATGATCAAGCGCACTCCTAACGATCCGGCCTGGTATCGCGGCGGGCTCTGGCATGACGACAAGCCGATCAATATACCGGGATTCTGGTTTATGTCCTGGTACGACGTATCCATTGGACCGAACTTGGCCGCCTACAACTACGTGCGCAAGACGGCGCGCCCGGAGATCGCCAATCAGCAATATGCCGTGATCGCGCCGACCTTGCATTGTAGCTATAAGCGCGCTACGGAAGACACCATTGTGGGCGAGCGAAGCATGGGCGATGCCCGGTTGGAATACGACGAACTCACATTTGGATGGTTTGATCACTTTCTGAAGGGTGAGGACAATCATTTTCTGGAGAAAACACCAAAAGTCCGTTACTTCACCATGGGCATGAACAAATGGCAGACGTCGGACACGTGGCCGCCCAAAGGGGCTCAGCCACTGACATTTTTCCTTTCGAGCGCGGGAAAAGCCAACAGCTTGAATGGCGACGGTTCTCTGGTTGCAGCAACCAACAGCCAGGACGCCCCGGATTCGTTTGTCTACGACCCTGCTAATCCGGTGCTGTCGTACGGCGGGAACGTGTGCTGCACCGGCAATGCGGTCGCCGGCGGAGCATTCGATCAGCGCCGGATGGAAGCTCGCGCCGACATCCTGGTTTACTCCTCAGATCCATTGCCAGAAGGAATCGAAGTGAGTGGACCGATGGATGTGACGCTGTATGCGTCGTCCGATGTAAAGGACACTGATTTGACCGCTAAGGTTCTCGACGTGTATCCCGACGGCACGGCATACAATCTGGACGAAACCATTATGCGGCTGAGGTATCGGGACGGCTTCGATAAACCGCCGGTTTGGATGGAATCCGGCAAGGTGTATAAGGTGACGCTGCCGCCGATGACGACGAGTAACTTCTTCGCCGCTGGACATCGCGTTCGCATTGAGGTGTCGAGCAGCAATTTTCCCCGCTTCGACCGGAACCTGAATACGGGCGGAAATAACTACGATGAAACGCATGGTGTGGTGGCGCACAACGCGGTGCATCACTCGGCGCAGTATCCTTCGCAGGTGACGTTGACGGTGGTGAAGCACTGATCTGGGAAAAGGAGTTACCTGCCCTACGGTGAGGACCGTGCAGCTCGCGGCTTCGCCCGTGGCGCGTCCTCATTGACGGTAATTATCTTGAAGACGCCATCAGACTCTTGAAACCACACCGCTCCCCTGCCGGCCATAGCCCCCTGCCAGTTGCCGAACAAACAAGCTGCGGATTGTTTGATAACGCTCTCCTTGACAGACGGAGTGAAAATCTCGTTATAACTTGCCAGGAACTCGGATCGATTGCGGATGATGCGCTTCCGATTTTCCGAAAACACGCGCAGCGGATATGCGGTCATGAAAGCGACCTTCCGCTTGTCGTCAGCCGTGACCGCGGCCTGAAGTTCTGCGAGGAACGCTCGGGCGCGAGCGGCAGCTTGCGGGCCGAAGGCATCCACCGTGCTGCTGTCGCAGCCTTGTGGTATGGCGGTTTGAGAACGTATTGAGGAGATCGAGCCCAGTACCGCGAAGCTCAACAGGCCCAGTGCGATTCCTCGCGAGAAAATGCGTGGCCGCATGGTGGACGCAGCCCCTAAAACGCCGCCGCACCGGCCTCCGCCACGGCGTGATCCTGATCGCCCGAGCCTCCGCTGACGCCGATGGCGCCGACTACCTTGCCATCGCGCTTCAGCGGAATGCCGCCGGCAAAAATCATGATTCTCCCGTTATTGGAGGCATGGATTCCGAAGAACTGCCCGCCGGATTGGCTATGGGCGGCCAGATCCTTGGTAGCGATGTCGAAAGCCCGCGAGGTGAACGCTTTGTTGATGGAAATGTCGATGCTCCCGATCCAGGCGCCGTCCATGCGCACGTGCGCAACCAGATTGCCACCGCCGTCCGCCACCGCTATGTTCATGGGCTGGCCGATCGCGGCAGCCTTTTTCTCGGCGGCGTCAATTACCCGCCTAGCGTCACTCAGAGTCAGCATCCCGTCATTTTCCCACGATGGCTTGTATCGCCTCGAGTTCCTTGCCAGCGTCGGACCATTTGCCTTGACCGACCAAATCCCGGTAGCGCTCCAGGTGACGGCGGATCTCCCCGATTCTTGCGTCGGGAGCCTGCGGCTCGGCTGGCACTGCCGCGGAAGTGGAAGTTGATGCCGCGGGCGCGGGAATCGCGGGCTGCCGTCCGGCCAGTTGCGCCAGCGCTTCCTCGTAGGTATCGGTATAGATCAGCGTGTTGCCGACCGCCAAAGCGATCTTCTTCAACTGCGGCATCTTCGCCTGCGCGGCTTGCAGATAGATCGGCTCTACGTAGAGAAACGTCTGCTGAATCGGTAACACCAGCATCTGCCCGCGCAGCACCTGCGATCCTTGCTGATTCCAGAGCGTCAGATCTTTGGAAATCGTCTGGTCCTGGTTGATCCGCGCCTCCACTTGCAGCGGCCCCAGAAGTAATTCCTGTTTCGAAAGCTCCATCACGACTCGCTCGCCGAGGTGTTCGCCGTCACAGCGGGCCATCATCAGTCCGATCAGATTGTCGCGGCCACGCGGCGTGAACGGGAGCATCAGCAGAAATTCGGGCTTCTGCTCGCCGGGCAAAGACGCGACGACATAGGTGGGAGCAGCCGGCCCAGGCTTTCCCTCTTGAGTCGTCGTAAAGTTCGCCACATCCCAGGCATCGGACTTGTTATAGAACGTATCCGCGTCGCGCATATGAAACAGCCGGTAGATATTGGCTTGGATACCGAAGATCAGTTGCGGGTAACGGACATGCCGGCGCAGGTCGGCGGGCATGTTCGCCTCCGGTTCAAAGAGTTTTGGAAACAGATTGCGATACGCTTCGATCAGCGGGTCATCGGTGTCGAAAACATAGAAGTGGACCGAGCCATCGTAGGCGTCGACCGTCGCTTTCACCGAGTTGCGAATGTAGTTGAGGGTCCCCTGGCCCGGTATGTAGGTATCCGCCGAGTAGGGATGAACGTCCGTGGTCATGTAACCGTCGATGATCCAAGTCAGATGTCCGTCGTCCCGCAGCACCAGATAGGGATCGGAATCCCAGACAATGAAATCGGCCAGCGTGCTGACACGATCGATGATGTGCCGGTGAATCATCATGCGGCTTTCCGGAGTCAGGTAAGTGGTCAGCAGGATGTTCCAATCGCCGCGCACGGCCGCCGCCGCGCCCCGCACCAAGACATTCGAGATGGGGAAGCCGCCGCTGCCGTCATAGCGCGTTTCCACATTGTGCTCGCCGGCCGGATAGTCGAACTCCGGCTGCGCGGTGCGTACAAAGACGGGATCCGGGGTTTGCTCGCCGAAGTAAATCTGGGGCCGCGTGAACTTCAGCCCTGGCGCCGTGATGACGGGCGGCGCATCTTTGATCAGAAGCACGGGCAGCCCGTTGGCTGTAATCTGGTTGGCCTCCGCCATCACGATGCCGTAGCCGTGGGTATAGATGAAGTGCGGATTGATCCAGCGCAGGCGCGCGTCGCCCAACTGCTCCATGTCGAGTTCGCGGGCGGCCAGCAGCACTTGCCGGTACTGGCCGTCGATTACATAGCGGTCGACATCGGTCGGGGAATAGGAGTATGGGCGATACGGCTGAATTTGCGACAGCGTTTCGTGGAAAGCGGGCCAGTCCCACAGGCGCACGTTGTCGAGCAGAGGCTTGTTGGCGGCAATGTCGATGGCCTGCTCGGGCTTGGCGTGGAACTCAACCTCGCGTATGTGTTTATCGATAGCATAAGCGCTACGGGTGGCTTCAATGTGACGCTGGATGAAGGGCCGCTCGATGGTGATCTCGTTCGGCCGCACATAAACGGCGGAGACAATCGATGGGATAAAAGCCCGCAAGAGCAGAGCGGCGATCACCGAGAGAACGATCTTCCAGCGTCCCAGCATCATGGCGGCCGCGGACACGACGCAGGTAGCGATCAACAGCCATTGCAACGGTAAACTGACGTTGTGGTCGACATAGTCCATGCCGACCATGAACCCATGCTGGGTCAGGAGCAGATCGTAGCGGCTTAGGAAAAACGATGCGGCCAGGGCGATCAGAAATACGCAGCCCAGACCGCGGAAGAACCAGGAATCGAGAGCGCCGGTGAGCCGCAGATCGGAAAAATCGAATCCTTGAATGCTACGCAGGTCCGGCATGCTCCGGCCAATCTCCCAGGCGCGCGCTGTGCCCCAATAGAGAGCCGCCGCGAGCACGGTCAAGGTGAGCAACACCCGCAGCAGAACCGTATAGAACGGCAGTTGAAACAGGTAGAAAGCCAGCGGGTTGTTGAATTCAGGATCGTGCCAGGCCAGCGCGGCGCCGCCCACCGTCCGTCCTCCAAAATAGCGAACCACGGCATGGCTGTCGACTACTGCCATTGCGACCACAATCGCGCCAACCGCGAGAACGAGCGCCGACAGCAGAGCGTAGCGCGCATGATCGCGCAGGCCGGTTCGGGCATGCTTCAGGCCGCGGGCGTGCGCGATAAAAAAGACTACAAACGCAAACAGAGAGACCACCGCCACCGGGACGGTTTCATAGAGCCACAGCAAGAGCCAGGTTTCCATCTGCTGCATTTCCCGCCACCATTGATAGTCGATGACGATGCCGGCGGCGATGCGGGAGGCAAAGAACAGGACGACCGCCGCGATCGCCAGAAACAGGCAGCCGCCGCGGCGTTGGCGTCCTTCAATACGACGAGGAGTGGGTTCGTAGTCCAAGACTCTATCCTACGCGCAAAGTGAGAGCGCGGTAGGGCGCGCCGGCGCCGCGATGGCTCTTGTGTTCATCTCGCTTTGGTTTTCAGCGCGGCCCATTTCGCCATCAATGCCGTGTAGGCTGCCTGCTGGCGGTTGCAGGCTTCCAATTGGGCAGCGGTGGGAGGAAACTCGGACGACTGCATGCTCATTACGCTGGCGATCATGCGTGCGCCCAGGTTGGCGAGAGTCGCCGGTCCGGTTGGTTCGGGCGGAGGGCCGAAGCCTCCGCCGCCGTTTTCCGCGGGCTTCGCCGCCTCCTCCGGCGCGATCTCTTCCACCTGTTTGAGAAGGACGGCATTAGCACTGGCTTTCAGTTTCGCGATCAATTCGCGAGCCTCTTGGTATGCCGCGACCGCGCTTTTGGCGTCATTCTCGATCCGCGCCGTCACGGTGAAGATCAGTTGCACTTCGGGAGTCACCTTCACGCGCGGATCCATCTTGACGGCGATCGGCTCGGTGCGGCTTTTGCCGTCCACCGTCAGTCGCACGGTGTAAGTGCCCGGGGCTACCCACGGCGAGGGGAGGTTGGGATAGGTGCGGTGCGGGACCGCGCCAACCGCGCTCTCGCGTCCACCAGGGGTTCCTGGTAAGGGGTCGTAGTGCATGTCCCAAAGAAAACGATGCATGCCGGCGCTGGTTTTCAACACCTGCTGAGGCGCCGGCCAATAGAGCGGCAGCCCGCAATCGGGATCCTCAGGCATCTCCTGGCACAGTTTGTTGTAAGCAGCCGGATCGGTAGCCGGATCCGGATTGAGAACCTTGTCGGTGCTCGAGTAAGTGCGGATGGTCTTTCCCTGCGCGTCGAGAATCTCCAGCTTTGCATCGCGGGCCGCAGCAGGCAGATAGTAGTCGACGATCGCGCCGTTGGGAGGATTCTCTCCGGCCGGCACTTCGGGCGGCCATGGAGTGGGATCGTTAGTCCCAAAGCGAATGCGAACGGCAGTTGCCGGCTTGAACAGGTAGGCATCCGAGGCCGCCGCGGCCTCAGCCGCCTCGCGCAGCGGCGTCACATCGTCGAGAATCCAGAAACCACGCCCATGCGTGCCAGCCACGAGATCTGAGCACAGGCAGGAGCTGTCGTCCTTGACCTGGATGTCGCGCACCGAGATGGCGGGCATGTCGAGCCGCAGCGAATGCCAATTGTCTCCATCGTCAAAGGAAACCCACACCTCGGTGTCGGTGGCGGCATACAGCAATCCTTTCTTGCGTGGATCTTCGCGGATGGAATTGGCGACCGCGCCGGCGGCGATGCCGTTGTCGATCTCGGTCCAGGTTTTGCCTCCGTCATGCGTCCGCCAGAAATGCGGATTCATATCGTCGAGACGAAGCGTGTTCGCCGCGGCATAGGCGGTGCCGGCATCGAAGTGGCCCGCATCCATGTTGAAGATGCGCGTCCAAGGTTTGATCGCGGGTGGAGTGACATTGGTCCACTTCCGGCCGCCGTCGAATGTGACCTGGATCAAGCCGTCGCCCGTGCCGGCCCAAAGCAAGTTGACATCGAGCGGTGAGGGCGCCAGAGCGGTGATGGTTCCCAGCGGCGCGGGAGTTACGGTCGACGCGTACTTACCCGCGTTGGCCGGCGCCTCCCAAGTTTGGCGAGTCAGGTCTCCGCTGATGGCCGTCCAGCTATGTGCGCCGTTGGTGGTCTTCCACACGCCCGCGGTCGCGAAGAACAGAAGATTGGGATCCTTCGGCGACCAGATCAGCGGCTGAGTACGCACCATGCGCGCGGGCGGGCCCGGGGTGGTCGGCCTTGAATTGGCCGCGGGCGCTTCTGGCCGGCTGGGACCGATGTTCGCTTTCTGGCCAGTCTGGCGATTGAACACGGTCACTTTGCCGCCGTACACAAGGTCGGGATTCTTGGGATCGGGCGCGGCTTCGCCGTATTCCTCAATGTCCACCGGATGCCAGTCGTGAAACGTGATTTCGCCATCCATCGAACGGCTTTCGACGCAGGCCGAGCCGGAATCCTGCTGGCCGCCGCACAGACGATACGGAAACGCGTTGTCGGCGGTGACGTGATACATGGCGGCGGTGGGTTGGTTGTACCAGTTGCTCCACGACTCACCACGATTGGCCGAAACCACACCGCCCTGATCGGAAACCACAAGGATGATTTTCGGGTCGTTCGGGTTAATCCAGGCTTTCTGGTAGTCGTCGCCGCCGGGTGCGCCGCGCACCGCCGACCACGTTAAGCCCCCGTCTTCGGTACGCCAGAAAACGGTGGAGCAACTATAGACGACGTTTTCGTTCTTTGGGTCGACAGCGATGGTCGGCAGATCGCCCCCGCCGATACGGATCAGCGGCCGATTGTCCGGCTTAGCATGTGGTGTACCGGGGGCCTCAACGGCTAGAAACCAATGCTCGCCGCCATCTGTGGTTTTGTACAAGCCGACCTTGCCGCCGGGCCTTCCCCGCGCCGCCGCTGGCGCATTGCCGCCGCCCGGAGCGGCGCCGCTCGGTGTAGCCAGCATAGCGTAGAGAATTTTGGGATTGCTCGGCGCGATTGCCAGATTTGCTTGGATGATCGGCGGCAGGCCCGTGGTCAATTGCTTCCAGTTTGAGCCGCCATCGGTGGATTTGTAGATGCCGCCGCCCGTCCCGCCGAACGCTCCGTTCTCATAGAATCCCTGTTGCTGTTGCCAAAGCGCGGCGTAGACGACATTGTGATTGCTCGGGTCGATGCGGACGTCGTCGCCGCTGGTGTAGTCGTCTTTGAAGAGGACTTTTTCAAAAGTGGCGCCGCCATTAGTCGAGCGGAAGATGCCCCGCTCGGCGTTGGGACCGTAGGGGTGTCCGAGAACTGCGACAAAGAGGCGGTTCGGGTTCGCGGGATCGACATCGATATGAGCGATCATCTGCGAGTCGCGCAGGCCGAGATGCGTCCAGGTCTTGCCCGCGTTGGTGGACTTATACATGCCGTCGCCCACGGCGAGGTCAGGCCGGATGATACCCGCGCCGCTGCCGACGTAAATCACGTTGGGATCGGACGGCGCGACGGCGATGGCTCCGATGGAGCTGGTGGATTCGGCATCGAACAGCGGCGTCCAGGTGGAACCAAAATCGGTGGATCGCCAGACGCCGCCGTTATCGAAGCCGATATAGAACACATTGGGCTGGCTCGCAACGCCAGAGAGCGCGCGGGCGCGTCCACCGCGCACCGGGCCGATGGAGCGCCAATGCATTTCGGAATAGAGCTGGCTGTCTTGGGATTGAGCTAGCGGGGCCAGTGCGGACAGACACACGGCGAGCAGCGTCACGCGACGAATCGATGCGAGCGGAATAGACACGATGGCAATCTCCTGAATTTCATGAGTGTAACGCGGATTGGCTCTTGGTTTGCGGCGAGGCCGGAATAAAGGGGCCGGACCAAGCCTTCTTCTCGGCCGCTTCCGAGAGTCCGGCGATGTTGGGGTTGGCGAAAGGCACGTTGGGGTTTGTTCGCGCTTCGAGGCGGCGCCTCGCCGCGCCCTTACTTGCCTCGATAGCTCACGCGCCAAATCATCCGCGCGCCGTCGTCCGTTACCAGCAAAGATCCGTCTGCCGCTATCGCGACTCCAACGGGTCTGCCCCAAGCAATTCCGTCGGTGGTGAATCCGGTGAGGAAGTCCTGATACACGCCGGTAGCTCGCCCCTTCTCCAGCGGGATTCGGATCACTTCGCGGCCCGAGCCCTGGGTGTGATTCCACGATCCATGCTCGGCTGCGAACGCGTCGCCCGAATACTCGGCTGGAAACAGCTTGCCGTCGTAGAAAGCCATGCCTAGCGAAGCGCTATGGGCCTGAATCAGGACGTCAGGCACGATCACCTTGTCTTTCAACTCGGGGTGTTTGCCGAGATGCGCCGGATCCGGATTGCCGCCCATGTAGAACCATGGCCAGCCGTAGAAGCCGCCGCGCGCGACATGGGTCACATAATCGGGAACCAGATTGTCGCCCAGGTTGTCGCGCTCGTTGACGGAGGCCCACAGTTCGCCCGTTTCCGGATTAATGGCTAGCCCCACGGGATTTCGAATGCCCGACGCATAGATGCCAACGAACTTACCTTCAGGCGTGTACTCGAGGATGTCGGCGCGGTGGAATTCCGCCGCACTGTCCTTATTGTTGGACTGCGATCCAACCGCCAGGAACAGGCTCTTGCCGTCCTGGGAGAAGACGATGTCGCGGGTGGAGTGTCCGCCATCCGCGGGAATGTCTGTGATCAGCTTCGCGGGCTCTCCGGCGGCCTTGAGATCGCCGTTCTTATAGGCGTATCGCACCAGCGTACTTGTGTTGGCCACATAGACCCAGCGCGGATTCGGCCCCGGCGGATAGAAGTTTATGCCGAATGCCGCCGGGAGAGTTGCATATATTGACGATACTTGCGGCTTGCCATCGGCCGTGATGCCGCGGAAGATTTTAACAATTCCCGCGCCTGTATCCGCCAGGAAGATGTCACCGTTCGGAGCCCTGCGCATTTGCCGCGGAGTGTCCAGGCCGCTCGCGACATAGATGTCAACCTGAAAGCCGGCCGGGGCCTTCGGAATGGCGTTCTCAGGCCGCTTGCCGGGCTTGGCAAAACCGGCGCTCACGTACATCCTCAACCGCGGCAGCAACGCCGGAGGCTGCGGCTGCGGAAGATCCTGCGCGGTGATCTTGCGGGCCAAACCGGGACGGAGAGAAGCAGTATTGGTGAACGCCTTCGGCCCGGTCATAACGTGCATGCCGTCAGTTTTGGCCGCATAAAGCAAGAGGGCGGCCGCGATACCGATGCTTCCGGCGAAGACGACCCAGCGATAAGGCTGCATGGGGTTGATGTTACTAAAATCGCTGAGCCCTCCGGGGACGCAGCACGCGGTTCCACCACATGATCGCGCCGGTCACAAACATCGCCGCGGGGGCCATTCCAAACACCGCCCAGATCGCCTTCGTCGTCTGATCGCAGAGCCCGGGGCCGCTGCACGGAATCCCTATGCCGTTGATGCGGCCGAAATGCAAGTAGGCCAGCCAATAAATAACCTGGTCGCCGATGCGCGTCCCGGCATTAGCGGCGGTGAGGGGCTCCAGGCGGTCGGCGAAGTCCTGAAACGGTTGGGGATTACCGAGATACACGCCGCTGAGCGCAAACACCAGGATGAAGCCGAGGCTCCAGAAGCCGATCACACTGTGCAATTGCCAGATCAACCGCTTCCACCCCACGCCGGGATCGAGCGTCAGGCTGCGGCGCCAGGTTCTGATGCCCGGCCACCAGATCACCAGACCTGTAAAAGCAAGCGCGAGCACGGCAAGTGCGCCGATGCCGTTCGCTTTCCGGCCCGTTGGCCCTAAGAGCAGATTGTCGTGCAGATCAAGTAGCCTTGACACGAGCCGGATGCCGGTAGGGACCGAATCGCCAAGATCGCGGCCACTCCGAGGATCAAACAGCCGCTGCTTGACCTCATCGCCGCGCCGCAGCCAGATATCCACCGCCTGATCGGGATCCAACCCCCGGCCGAGATTCACAACCCGGTAGCCTGGGTACCGGCGCGTGGCGGCCTCCCTGAGCTGGTCGTCCGTCAGCCGTGGTCCGGGACCTTTCGAGACGATCGGCTCGGGCGTAGCTGCCCGGTAAAGTTCGTTCTGGTACACCAGCACGCTGCCGGTCACGCTGATCGTCAGGATATAAAGCCCGGCGGCGAGGCCACTCCATAAGTGCACCTGAAAGAGCGCTCTTCGGAACCAGATCTTTTGCGGCTGCCGAACCCAGCGTTGCCAGACGGTCAGCCGATTGCTAGCGGTCACTAGCGAGAGGCTACAGCACGCGGTCGATTCGTGTCAACGCAGCGGGCTTAGACTTAGAGTTTGAGTGGACATCGACGGCGCGAGCGCCGCCAGCAGCAAGGCGACGACCCGATGCGGCGAATCGATGCGGCAAACAAGGAACGCCGCAAAGCGCAGCTATCCGATCCTTCCCACCGCTTCCAGGCTTCTTCAAAACCCCTCCAGCGACCCGACTGGGTAGAAATCTGCTCTGTTGATCGCTGCTCTCCCGCTTTCGGCCAACGAAGAACATTTGGATGCCGGGGAACTGGGCTGGCTGGAGGGCAACCGTCAACGGAGCCGCGCATAGCGAAGCACAAGGGGCATTGCATTGGGCTCTGTACTACGCTAAAGGATCGGGTTGAAATGATGGCGCGATGTTATGATTAGTGCCACCGTTGCGCCCAAGATGAATTGAATGAATAATTTACACTTGAATGCCGAGACTCGCACTCAAGCCTGACTCAAGTTTTTTCCGAAAGATTGCAATCGGTGCGGTCGGCAGCCGGGCAATATGCACAGACCTGTCGTCTCACGGGCACAGCATGGTTGAGCTGGAGCGCGGCTCTATCGATACGAAGCTTTGGAAAGAGGTGAAGCGCAAGCGTGTCCGCATTCCCGATCTAGTTTGCACACGGTGCGGGCAGCGCGCAGAGAGCAGGGCGAAGACGAAGGCAGAATTATCCATGTCGCACAGCCCCACAGATCAGGAACGTGCCTGGGATTTTGGAATGGTCGATGGGGACTATATCGGTTTTCCAGTGTGCGAGGCGCTCGACGAGAAATATTGGAGCGCAGGACATCTCCAGGCTGATGATTCATACTGGCATGAGCGGAATTGGGTCCGTTGGCAGCTCAAAGGGAAGATAAACTATTTCCGTGTTGCAACGTTTCGGAGTAGTCCGCACACCAAAATTACTACCAAAGGCGTTACGGAAGGATCCGAGACGAGCGTCTCGTGGGATTCGGTATTCGCTTCGCGCGACGGCGAGGTCGAGAAGCTCGAAGGCCGCAAGGTCACCATCAGGCGAACTGGCGATGGCCACCGCAATACCCGGACGATTTCGCCGACTCACGAACTCTTTGTAAGGCAAGGCGACCCGGTACGATTGAACCAGGTCATTGCTGGTTTGATTAAGCCGCTCATCACGGAGGAGGTCGCCTGTGCGGGTCATATGCCTTCCGGGCACATCACTCAACTTTTGGAATCGAGAGAACGTACTCAGCGATTCACTGGCGTTAAACTTGCCCGGCTTCGGAAAGAGCCGCAGTACCGGGAAGCGGTGAGAGAGCTGTCCGTCGATGAGGAAGAAGACGTCTATATCCGTTTAGAGGGCTTGTCATACCTCACGGCCGTATGCGGTCAGTCTGCCCGCGACCTTTTCGCACCCTATCTGCAGAGCGTTGACCAGCAAACGCAGTTGGAGTCCGTCATAGCGCTGGGCGAGGCTGCCAACTCCGACGCTATTGAGTTGCTGTCGGAGATCCTCGACAAGCTGAAACAGCCGTACTTTGTCAGGAGCGCTGCGGCCTGGTGTCTAAGTAGAGTTGGGCACGTGGACGCGGCGGCCCGCCTGATGGGGGCTTTTGCTGATATCGATCGCAACATCCGGGAGGAAGCATTGGAAGGGCTCGTTTCCATCGGTGGCCTAGCGATTCCCTTGCTGGTTGAAGGACTGCGCGAAGTTAATCCCGGTATTGCCGCTGGGTGCGCTGAGGCGCTCCGCCAGCAGCAACACAATCTGCCTGCTGAGGTCGTCGACAGGATAAGCAACGATGCCAGGACCGCGGGTTCGCCATCGTGGGCCTCCTGGCTCCTTGGACAATTGCCGCGCGAGCAGGTAATGAATGCCATTGCCGACATCCAGGATTCGGGTCCGGCGCTGCACTACGCATTAAGCCTTCTGTGGGCCTTCACGGAAAGCTGGATTGCGCGGAGCTGGGAGCTTCACCCGAACACCGGATTTCCAACCTCTGGGGATGATGAATATGAAGTTTGACCTCCCGTTGACCGCCAAGGTCTATGAAACCACCCATGGCCTACAGGTTTGCGCTGATAGCCGCGAGATCCTTAAACTGCTGCCCGCAGAATCGGTTGACCTTATCATCACCAGTCCTCCATTCGCACTCTTGAGGCAAAAGAGCTATGGCAATGAAGCACAGGGAGATTATGTCGCTTGGCTAGCTGAATTTGGTGAGGTTGCCCTTCGAGTTCTGAAGCAGACAGGTAGTTTTGTCCTTGATCTCGGTGGCGCTTACGAGCGGGGCAAACCGGTGCGCTCACTTTACAATTTCCGGGTGCTCATTGATTTCTGCGACCGGCTTAAGTACAATCTCGCTGAAGAATTCTTCTGGTATAACCCAGCCAAGCTGCCTTCCCCGATTGAATGGGTGAACAAGCGCAAGATTCGCGCGAAGGACGCAGTAAACACGATCTGGTGGTTCTCAAAAGGAGATTTCCCGAAGGCGGATGTCACGAAGGTGCTGACCCCATATTCCGAACGGATGAAAACGCTCCTTAAGGACCCGGAGAAATTCTACAAGCCAAAGGAACGGCCATCGGGCCACGACATCGCCGCCGCATTCGGCAAAGTGAACGGCGGGGCGATACCCTCGAATCTTTTGCAGATATCCAATACGGAGAGCACGTCGCATTACCTACGGATGTGTAAGCTTCTCGGGAAGGATGGCCATCCTGCAAGATTTCCGGCTGGGTTGCCGAAGTTCTTTATCGAGTTTCTGACCGCACCGGGTGATGTCGTAGTGGATATATTCTCGGGGTCCAATACCACGGGCTCCGTAGCCGAGCAGCTTGGCCGAACATGGCTTAGCATAGAACTTGACCGTACTTACGCTACGCTCTCCGCTGTTCGCTTCATGGAGCATTGCGTCGAATCGGATATTAAGGACGCGATGAAGTTACTGGACGGCGGCCAGTATCTGAAAATCAGTCCAGCGGTGGACTTTGGTACCGATAATGCTTCAGACGCGCAGCCAATGGAGGAAAGCCAGGGATCATTATTTACGCGTGCACGCACAGGAACAAGCTAGGCGTAGAGTTCTTATTCTTGGGCTATCACCTGGCGGTCATTGTCCAAGGATTCTGTAGTCGCAGAATGGAGACATGGTCGCGCTGGATCGGTTGCGGGCGGAACGGCGGGAGGAGATCTTCCGGCTGGCCGGGCGGCGCGGGGCGCACGGCTTGCGCGTGTCTGGCTCGGTGGCTCGCGGGGAGGCCAATGAGGACAGCGATCTCGATCTTCTCGTCGCTTGGGAGCCGGGCAGGAGCCTGCTGGATTATTGCGGGCTAGTGGAAGATCTCCAGGAATTGCTCAGAGAAGGGGTCCATGCCGGTACCATGCCGGGTGGCGAGAGGATCCTTCGTGAGGCGACGCCGCTGTGAAGGATGACCGGCTCTACCTGTTTCCACATGATGGAGCGCTGTGAGCGCATCGCTCGGACTTGTCAAGCCCGCTTCGCGCGGGCGGCAGATTAACAATCTGCCCCACATTCGCTATCCGGCTTCCAGGCACTTCTTCAAAACTCCACCGATAGACAGGAACTCCTCTAGTCCGAGCGGTTTCTTCAGAAATGCGGTTACTCCCAGTTCCTCGGCCCTGAGCTTGTCTCGCGGCGATTCTGAACTGGTGAGCACGACCGCTGGCGTAGAGCGCAAACTGGGAATTTGTTTAATACCGCTGAGAATCTCCAAGCCGGATCGCTTGGGCAGGTTGATATCGATGACGAAAATGTCAGGCGGTTGGGCGAGGCCATCGGCACAACGGCCAATCGCCTCCATTGCTTCGTCACCGTCATCGATTCGTACGAATTCGTACCGTTTGAGATGGGAGTCCAGGCCGAGACGGAGCAGCAGTGCATCGGCGTCGCTATCTTCAAAGATCCACAGCAAAGGATTTTCAGACATGGGAATCTTTCGGAAAAGCGAGGTGGAAGGTCGCGCCCTCGCCAGGTTTGCTCTCAGCCCACACACGGCCGCCATGGCGTTCAACAATCGTTTTCACGATGGCCAGCCCCACGCCTTCCCCGGATGAATCTCTGGGATTCAGACGGGTAAAGATACGGAAGATTTGCTCGGCGTGCCTGGGTTCGAATCCTAACCCGTTGTCACTAACGCTCACCCTCCATTCTTTCTCTTCCAGAGCCGCTTGAATGCTCACAGAAAGGGGCACGTCCGGCCGGCGATACTTTAAAGAGTTGGAAATAAGGTTGGTGAATATCTGCTCAAAATGCAGCGGATTGCCGGTCACCACAGGCAACGGATCGCAAATCACCTTGGCTTCGATTTGGGCGATTCCCACCTGCAGACTCGTCAACGCTTTGCTCACGGATACATTCAAATCTACGGATTCTACCTCGACTTCTTCCTCTTTGGCCCGCGCGTAGGACAACAGGCCGCGGATCAACCGCTCCATTTGTTCCGCGGCCGCCACGATCAGGGACAGATACTCCTGAGTTTCACGGTCGCCCTCGTTTTTCAATTTTTGCGCCACCAGTTGAGAGAAGGCCGCAACCGTTCGCAGCGGACCCTGCATGTCGTGACTGGCGGCGTAAGCGAATTCCTCCAGATGCCGGTTGGATTGTGATAATGCCTCCTCCACCTTCTTGCGGGCCGTGACATCCAGATAAGCGGCTACGCTGCCTCGCACCACTCGATTCTGATCCAGCAACGGAGCGACATTTCCGAGCAAACGGTAGATCGAGCCGTCAGCCCTCTCCACGTCGAGCTCGAGATTGTCACGCGCTACGCCGTCTCGTCCGCAAACCTGTTGCGGCAGTTCCTCTGGAGTAACCGGAGCACCGTTGCGCGACCATTTAAAGGGCAGGGCTGGGGCCTCCGGTCCGGTTGGGGAGGTGTTCTGTTCCGTGCTGACACCCAAAATCTGGGCGAATCGCTGGTTCACCCGAACGTTCTTACTCTCCGGATCGCGCGCGATTGAGACTGCGACCGGCATCACCTGGAAGAGCGTTTCGAAGTCGTCAACCTGGCTCTGCAACTCGGCATTCAGCGCGCGAATACTCTCCTGGTCCCGCCGGCGCTCTACTACCCGACCCAGTTGATTTCCGATTTGTCCCAGCACATTGACTAAGTTTTCGTCCACGTCGAACTTGCTCGGGAACAGCAATTCCATGACGCCCACCACGCTATCCAGTGCTATCACGGGTATTTCTACCGTTCTGATGGAAAATCCCTCCTCAATTTGTTCGCCGCTGCCGGCCTGCGCGCGAAGAACGGCGCGGATTTCGGGCGGCCGCGTGACGACGGCTTTACCGGTTAAGGAATCGGACGAATCGAATATGGCTGGCCGGCTGTGCCGCAGAGTGGCGATCAGAGCGCTATCGCCCACCCAAATACCGGCGTCCTCGAATCTATTCTCGCCGTATAGAACGTAGACGTGCCCGGCTGCATTTCTTATCCGCTTGCAAATGCGTTCCAGAGCCGTGCGATAAGCGGTCTCGGGATCTTCGGATTCATTCGAGATCACGGCGACCTCCTGCAGCAAAACCACAAAACCCGCGCGCTGGGCGACCCGGGCTTCCAGTTCCTCATTGATCGCGCTGAGCGTTTCGTAGGCGTTGTTGAGAGCGGTGATGTCGACCAGGGTGATGGCGACTCCCGCGATCTCATTGTCCAGCGACCGGTATGGCAGCACCCGGCGAACGAAGGTTCTGCCCTCGCTTTTAACCTCTTTTTCAGAAGACTCTCCGTTCCGCAGTACGCGCTCGGCGTCGGCGAGCAAGTCCGGGTCCTCAAACCGCCGCGTAATATCGCCGAACGAACGCCCGATGTCGCGCGGTATGACATTGAGGAGAGAAGCCATGGCGGAGGTGAATCGCTTGATCCTGAAATTCCGGTCGAGGAAGATGGCCGCGATATCGGTAGAACTCAAGAGATTAGCCAGATCGGTATTGGCGGATTCCAGCTCCTGCACTTTCTCCTGGAGTTGATTGTTGACCGTGGTGAGTTCTTCGTTTAACGACTGGAGCTCTTCTTTGGAGGTCTCCATTTCTTCATTCGTCGACTGCAACTCCTCGTTCATCGACATCACTTCCTCGTTGGAAGCCTTTAACTCTTCGTTGGAGGTTTCGAGCTGTTCGATGGTCGCCTGCAGGTCCTCCCTGGTTAGCCGCAACTCGCTTTCGAGTTGGCTGGCAACCGTGTCATCGGCGGCCGTCAGCTCTCCCTGAGACTCAGGGGTTGTGGCGCGGCTGTCCTCGAGGGTCAGAACGAACAAGCTCTCTCCGGAACGGCCGGTCATCGGGGCCACGGTGATCCGAGTCTCCATCCGGCGCTTCGAACCCGGCGCGCTGACTCTTACGGTCGACTTGCGGCCGGACCGGGACGCCTTGTGGATGGCGGCGCGCAGCCGGCCGCGCCACGCTTCCGGGGCGAGACTGAAGAGATCGCGCGTGGGCTCACCCCGCGGGACCTCCAGAAAATCGGCGGCGCGCCCGTGTACATAGAGAATTTCATGGTTGAGATTCACCAGAATCGCCGGGGGCGCATGCTGCTCAAACAGGTACCCACGTAACAGCTCCCAGGCGGACGGCGCCCGGGGAACGGTTCCTGGAGCCGCTTCCACAATGTGCCGGCGTGGGCCTCCCAGGAGCATCGGGAAGTCGCCTCCGGCGTGCCGGAGCGGCGTCAGTTTCCGGTAAGTTTGTACTTTCTTGGAGACGCGGCTGAACAGATCGATTTCGCCGCCACCGATGGTTTCCGCGTTACCCAAAAACAGGTAGCCGCCCGGATTCAGGGCGAAATGGAAAAGAGCGATAATCTTGCTCTGCATTTCGGGCTCGAGATAAATCAGCAGATTGCGGCAGACGATCAGGTCCATTTTTGAAAACGGAGGGTCGCTGATCAGGTTCTGAGGCGCGAAGGTGACCACTTCCCGGACCCGCTTCTGGAGCTTGTAGGTATCGCCCAGCTTGGTGAAGAACTGGCGCAGACGCGCGGGCGATACGTCCGCCGCGATGCTGGCCGGATAGATGGCCGCGCGCGCATATTCCAGGGACTCGTTATCGATGTCGGTTGCGAACACCTGCAAAGGCCTGGACACTCCCAGCCGGTCCATTTCCTCGAGCAGGAGCATGGCGATGGAGTACGGTTCTTCTCCGGTTGAGCAGCCGGGATTCCATATGCGTAGCGGTTGTCCGTTAGTGGACCGAAGCAATTCAGGCGCCACAGCGTCGCTGAGAACAGCGTAGCTATCGGCGTCACGGAAGAACGTAGTTACGCCGATCAGCATGTCCTTAAAGAGACTGGATGCCTCCGGTGGATCGTGCCGGACAAGGTCAACGTAATCGCGCATGCTGGTAACCTGCCGCAGACCCATCCGGCGTTGGATGCGCCGGAGAATGGTGCTCTTTTTGTAGTGGGTGACTTCCACTCCGGTCCGTTCCCGAACCAGCTTGAGGACTTCAGCGAGCAAATCCATATCCGGACTCTGCGCGGGAGTTCCGGCTGGGGTTCCACCATTGGCGTACTCGTGCGCGATATACGCAGTCAAGACCCCGGGCATTTGCTCAACCGGCAGAACGTGATCCACCATCCCGGTGGCCATGGCGCTACGGGGCATTCCGTCGTACAGAGCGGTGGCCGGTTCCTGGGCCATGGTCATTCCACCGTGGGCTTTAATGGCCTTAATTCCCATGGTTCCGTCGGAGGCGGTCCCAGACAGGATGATGCCAATTGCCTTCTCCTTTTTCGTTTCGGCCAGGGAGATCAAAAAGAAATCGATCGGCATCCGCATGCCCCGGCGTTCGGTCGGTACCGTAACCATCAGGGTGTCGCCCTCTATCGTCGAGTACCGGCCGGGAGGGATCATATACACGTGGCCGGGCTCCGCCCGCATGTTGTTTTCGACCTGGACAACCGGCATCCGCGTGTGACGCGCCAGCAGCTCCACCATCAGGCTTTCATGGTCGGGATCGAGATGCTGGATGAGGACAAACGCTATTTTCAGGTCGTCCGGCAGCGCGTCGAAGAATTTCTTGTAGGCATCCAGCCCTCCGGCCGAGGCACCGATCCCCGCAATCATTAAATCGCTTGCGGGCTGGCCCGGGACTGCGTCGTCTTTGGGGCCTAAGTCTTGCTGGAATGATTCACCCACAATCTACCTGATTAAACCATAACCTACCCGATTAAACCTTCGCTACCGAATCATCGGGTCGTGAGTTTCCAAAATGCGCCGGATTATCGCGGCGTGCTCTTCTTTCCGGCGCGCTTGCCTATCAAAATCCGGCTCGGCGCTCCCGGTATCGATCGCCGGGGCCGGTTTCGCCAGGTATCGCATAAGAGCCGCGCTCTGTTCCAGTTCTTTGACGGCGGTCCAGAGGGCCCGCTCCGCTTCTTCGCTCCGGCCGGCTAACAGACCGTCCGCGGAGAAGGCGTGCCCCACCCCGCATTCGAAGCGCGAAAGGGCGCCCAGCTTCGATTCCCAGAGCGGCCCGTTACAATCCGGGCAGGTGAAAGGCGCCGGTGTTTTGACCGGTTCAAAAACCGGATGGACCATCATATGGCTTGCCTCCTGCGACTTCTCGAGGGTGAGCGTGCGTAGCGCCGGACCGATCGCGTCCAGCGTTAAGCAATGATCGACTTCAACGGCCGCCATCGCGTTCCGCGGCATAGACCCGTGGCTAGCGCTCGCGGGGTCCTGAACAATGGCGACGCCACCGCACTCTTTAATATAGTAGAGTCCCTGGGTTCCGTCATCCAGTTCTCCGCTGAGAACCACTCCGATCACACGCCGGCCGCAGGTCAGCGCGGCGGACCGGAAAAGTGCGTCCACCGCTGGCCTCTGCCGGTTCTCACGCGGCCCCCGAGTGAGCTTGATCAGATCGGACGCGACCAGCATATGGAAGTCGGGTGGCGCGACATAGATGCGGCCGGGAAGAATGGGCTCTCCGTCCACCGCCTGCTTGGCAGGCAGTTGCCCGGCCTCCGACAGCAAACCGGGCAGGTAGTTCTTGCTCGAGGGCGTGGTGTGCAAAACCACCAAGACCGCCGCCGGAAGATCGGCTGGTAAGGAGCGTACCAGACGTTGCAAGGCTTGCAGGCCACCGGCGGAGGCGCCGATCACGATTCGATCTCGGTGCGCCGCGCTGGAGCGAGATGCATCGGTCATTTCCGGAGTCTATCAGGAACCCTAGCGTGGGTCCAGGAGTGGGCGCTGACACGCAAGGTGCGCGATTGCAAGCAGTTTGGTGCTCAGCAGAAGCACATTCTAAAGATCTTTCACCTGGACTTCCGGGTGCGAATCAAAGTTGCCGTGTGCAGCCCTTGGAATGTGCATGAGTTCATGCGCCGTCTGAACTCGGGAGAATTCAATGGCCGCCTGGTAGAGACATTTCAGCGCCTGTCGCATGCCCAACTGGTTGAGGTTTGTAATATTCTGTTGCGGCAGGCCTCGAAATCGAATGGCGCACGTGAAACACCCCGCGCCGATGCATCGTCACGTCCTGGTCACTAACTCTTCAGAAACGCGGCGGCGGTTTGCAAGAACTCAGGCCATTTTTCCCCGAAGACCGGACCATGACCGCCGTTGGGGACGATCCAAAGACTGGCGCGTGGGATAGCGCGCGCCATTTCAACCGAGAGTTCAACCGGGTACAAAGGATCGCGGTCGCCCTGCACGATAAGTGTACGCGCCTCAATGGTTGCAAGGTGTGGTGGCGTGAAGCTCATGTCATCGTAGCTTTCGGCGAAGGCCTTAGTGCTATCGAGGATCGCCCGGATCTGCGCGTCGCCGCCAGGATGACTTCGGCGTAGAATTTCCCATTGGTTCGCGGGCAGACTGGCGGCATACTCGCGCATAATCGGGCGCGCTTGTGCCGGAAAGTAAGGCGTGGCGCTGACTAGAACCATGGCCCGAATGCGTTGGGGTTGTTGGGTCGCCAGATGCAGCAGGACGTTGCCGCCACCACTTACGCCGAGACCCTTGCAGGTTTCGATTCCCAGGTGATCGAGCAGCGCGAACACGTCCGCGGCGGCGTCCTGATGCCGGAAGGGCCGCGGCAGAATGCCTGAGCGGCCATGACCACGCAGGTCCGGGACGATCAATTGGAAATGCTGGCCCCAGTCCTCGATTACCGTTTTCCAATCCTGGCTGGACCCCGAGAATCCATGCAGAAGAAGCAGAGGATGGCCGGCGCCGTGAATTTCGAAATAGAGTTGGACGCCGTTCAGTGTTTCGATGCGTCCCGGCGGCGGAGCTGGTGTCATGGGGCCTCATTCTATCTCGATGCCGCCGGCGCCGGCTGGCGCGACGCGAAGCGCTCTTCGAGCATCGATAAAACCCAGGTCCAGCCTTCTTGGTGTCTGCGTCCCATTTCGTCGTCTGGAACATTTACGTCTGGGACATCTGAATGACGCAATGTGACTTCGGTCTGGTCCCCACGCGGCGCGAAAGCGACAGCCACCACCGACTCGACACCCTGGGTCGCTTCAGACACCCACGTGTACTCCACTTTGCGAGGGCGTTCGATCAGAAGGAAGCGCCCGTAGTGTGGCCACGTGCGTCCTTCGTGCTTCACTGCAAAATAGAAAAGGCCGTCCACGATCGGATTCAGGATGACACGCTCGGCGCCGAACCACGGCCCGCCAGGACTCTTGGGGTCGATCCAGACGTCGAACACGTCTTCCGCTAGCGCGGGAATCGTGCGCGTGACGGTTATGTCGATGAGCTTCATTTCGATTTCTCCTTTTTTGCGGCGAAGAACCCTTCCAGCCGATCCAGGCGCGCATTCCAGAAGCGCTCATACGTCGACATCCAGCGCGCTACATCTCGCAGCGGCGCCGCGGATAGCTCGAGCGTGTTCTCGCGCCCATGATGGGTCCGGCGCACGAGTTTCGCGCGCTCCAGAACCCTGACGTGCTTGCAGACGCCGGTAAGCGACATCGCGAAAGGTTTGGCGACGTCGGAGATGCGCGCCGGTCCCCGCGCGAGACGGCCCAGGATGGCCCGCCGCGTGGGATCGGAAATCGCCAGGATGACGCGATCCAGGTTGTTCGCCATGATAGTGAACCTATCGGTTTACTATCGCATCGGTGAGCGGCCTTGTCAAGCCGCGCGGGCTTAACCTCAGGGCCGCGTTGTCACCACTTTCCCACCACGGGAATGTCGCCCGGGATCCCACCGTACGCAAACACGAAGTCACCCGAATCAATTTGATGATCCCCGTTGGCATCCAGAGCCCATAGGAACCCTTGGCGGAAGATCCCCACTTGAGTGATGCCCGTTCCTGTCCAGTCGCCGACTACCGGGACATCGCCGGGAATGCCTCCATACGGAAATACGTAGTCCGGCCCGGGCCCGTCATCCGTACCATTGCCATTGGCGTCGAGAACCCACAAGAAGCCTTGGCGGAAGACGCCAATCTTGCTCACGCCCGTTCCCGTCCAGTCGCCGACTACGGGAACGTCCCCCGCGATGCCTCCAAAAGCAAAGACTTGGTCGATTCCTTGTTCAAAAACGTGATTCCCGTTAGTATCCAGAATCCACAGGAATCCTTGCCGGAAGTACCCTACCTTTGAGCGGCCATCTCCGTTCCAATCTCCAACCACTGGTATATCGCCGGCTGCCGTTCCAATATGCAGATTGAACACGGCGTCTCCCGCGTCCATGACCCCGTCCCCGTTCGTGTCCAGAATCCATAATCCATTGCTCGGACGGTAAATTCCGATTTTCGTATGCCCGTTTGCGTTCCAATCGCCGGTGATGGGAATGTCACCCGGAATGCCGCCAAAGGCGTATACGGCGTCGGGAGGAATGTTTTGACGTTGATTCCCATCCACGTCCAGGATCCAGAGAAACCCGCCCCGGAAAATGCCCGCAAACGAAGCCTTGGTTGCCGTGGTGGTTGTGATTTTAACGGCAAATGCATCAAAACCTCCGTAGTGAGTCTCCGGCTGCGGATTCAACAGCGGGAAGTCGGGGGATCCGGCTTGTCCAACCAGGTAAACGTTCCCGGATGTATCCATGGCGACCCCGTTGGCTTGATCGATTCCGCTGCCTCCCAGAACGCTGGAGAAAGAAAAGCCGCCTCCGGCATTGACCATGGTTACGAACGCGTTATACGAGCCGGTGAACGCCGCCTGCACTGGCGTGACTGACGGAAAGTCCAGCGACGAGGTGTAGCCGGTAACGCATGCTGCGCCGGAGCGCCCCAGCGCCAGACCGGTCGCCGTTTCCTCACCGGTTCCTCCGATGAACGCGCTATAGATGAGCGTAGATCCGCTAGCGCCGAGTTCGGCCACGAATGCGTCCGAAAACCCCTGCAAAATGGGCGGAGCGGCGGACCCAGGCGCCGGGAAATTGGTGGAACTAGTCACCCCCGCTATGAAAGCGTCTCCGTTGCCGTCCACTGCGATCGCGTTGGCTTGCTCGGGAAGCGTGGCAGTCCCGCTGCTTCCCCCGAGATAGGTGCTATATACAATGTTGGCGCCAGTGCTGTCTAATTTGCTGATAAAAGCATCTTCCGCGCCATGCAATACCGCCTGAAATGGCGCGCGCGTGGGGAAATCCAAGGAAAATGTTCCACCGGCGATATACACCGCCTCGCTGGAATCGAGCGCAATCGCCGCCCCATGATCGGCATTACTGCCGCCTAGATATGTCGAGTATGTTAAGGTTCCCGTGCCGCTGAATTTAGCGATAAATGCGTCTTGTGTACCGCCGAATTTAGATTGCGCGGCCTGCTTTAGCGGAAAATTGGTAGACTGTGTGTCTCCAACGACGTAAGCGTTGCCCTTTGAGTCGGCGGCGATGCCGTTGCCCACATCGGGTCCGGCGCCACCGAAGTATGTGCTGAACAGCAACCCGCCGCTGGACGAGAACATCGCGACGAAAGCATTGCGATAGCCGGCGAGACTGTTTTGCACCGGATTCAAAAGCGGAAGATCGGTGGAAGAGGTGCTCCCGGTGACCCAAGCCCGGCCTAGCCCGTCCACCGCCACGCCGAGAATCTGGTCGTAGCCCGAACCTCCAAAATAGGTTGCAAACAAAATGGTTCCGGTAGGACCGCACTTGACCAAAAAGCCGTTGACACTTCCCCGGTTGGTGCTCTGGGCGGTCAGCGGCGTCGGAAGGCCGCTTCCTTCTATCCAACCACTGACGTAAGTATTACCGGACGAATCCACGGCGACGCCAGTGGCTGCGGAATGTGCCGCGTTGGTGGCGTTGGCGAGATAGGTGCTATAAGAGAGCGCGGGATCGATGACCAGCTTGAGGCGTCGATTGTATTTGCCCATGGAGAAGCCCACTCGGCCGCCGGCGCCGAGCCGCCAGGAGATGGGCGCGGGCTGTTCCCCATGGAGTCCGATTTGCCAGGCGTGCGGGCGGCGCTCGATCCAAATTCCGGACGGCGTCTGGATTACCAAATCGCCGGCCCTGTCAATAATTGCAGACGTAATGCCGGAGTAGTTCAGGATGATCTGGCCCGGCTCCGAACCGGGCTCCAAAATGTACTCCGATTTCAAGATGCGTTCCTTCACCTGCAATTGCAGCGAAACGCCAGGATATAGGCGGGCGTAAGAGAGTTCCCCGAACATCGGCAGCGCCTCGCAAGACGCAGTCGCTTTGAAAATATTTACTCGACCGGCCAATGGATGCGCTCCGCGCGCGATGGCGTTGGGTTCCGCGTTGGCGTAGGAAAAGCGCAACGCGGCGCCCGCCGATCGCAGCACGATCTCCCGTTGCCTCACGTAGACCCCGAGACCGTTGGACGCATAGACAAACTGGCCGCCTGACCCGCCGCAGACGGGAACAAAAGCGTCCAACGAAGTGGATCGCGACTCAGACCCGGCAGCGAGCGCGCTGGTCAGGAGCGCCAACCAGCCGCACAGGCTGGGAAGCGGCAACTTGTTTCTGGTCATGGCACTTGAAGGTGGTGCCTCGCATGCGTGTAAAATCTCTTAGGAATTGAACTTGCCCGGTGGGCTGGGAACGGCTGATTCGGTATAATGGGCGTCGGCGCCTTCGCAAAGACCTCAGTCCCGTACTGGCAAACCGATCGGAATCCGCTCCACAGCGCCGATGGGAAGAATCTTCAAACCATCTGGCCAATCGTTGCTGACGCGCTTTATGAAATCCGAACTCGTTACCCAGTGACGAATGCCTCCGCGGACAAGATACACTTTCTCAAGTTGAGGAGTATTCCCGGCCGCGCGGATGAATTTTCCCTCCAATTGGCGATGAAGCGAACGCTCGTCGGCGGTTATGCGATGCAAAGCGTCGGCTGTCAAGACGCGATCATACAGGTTGAGGAAAGCCGCGACCCGAGGGTCTTCCCTGATGGCGAGCGCATCCGCTTCACTCAACCGCTCCTTCCAGCGTTGGTCGACAAACGATTTTCGATAATTGGTCTCATAAAACCGATTATCACCAGTGAAAAAATTAATCGATTCCGAGAACTGTGGGGTGGAACTCAATAGCGGGCTACTCGCGCCGTTGGCGGCGAAGCCGTGATGAGGTTTCTCCCAATAGCGAAGCGCACTTGGTTCGAACGGACAACCAATGTCAGAGCACAGTTGGTGGAACGCCGGCACCGGCGCACTCGCCAGGTCTTCATAGAATACCGTCACCGACGGTACGTTGCTTAATTCCACGAAGGTCCTGATATGAAGGTTCTCGCGTATCCATTCACCGACCATCTGGATACCGCTCTTCTGGCGCCGTCTGTCTTCGGACGCGTACCACCCCCGCGGATCGCGAATCAAATGGATTAACTGCACCTTGAAGTGAGAATCCGGAGCAAGGAACTGCTCCGCCCAGGTGGTTCGCTTGGAGCTGTCAATTAAGAACCGCTTGCGAGTTCGAGTAAATGCAAGTTCGTACGCCCGGTCAGCAGGATATTGCTCAATGCCGGCCAAAACTTCGCAGGCTTGACGGCCGTTGGCGGAGCACCACGCACATTTGCGGCGAAGTTCCTCGTTCCAAGCCCGGCGAAATTCACCAAGAAACGCCGCATCCGGGGTACTACCGAGAACATACGCCAGCCACGTAGAGCCGCTTCGATCGGCGGAGAGGATGAAGACTACGGTTCCTGCGTTTACCGGACAGTCCAGGGAAGTCTTTTGCGCTTGATCGACTGGTTCTTTGATGGCGTTAATTTCGGGGCCGGTCGAAGCTTCTAACCTATTTTGCGTTTTTTCCGAATGGTTCTTGGTCTCTTTCGCTCCCAAGATCTGAGCGGCGTGTTGGAGACTTTGTTCCATGTGAGCGAGCGCCTGACGAGGGAGGGAGCCGAAAAGGAGGGGCAGCGTTGTAGAATCCCGGTAATCGTGGCCGCGTATTTGCCGGTACTCGGCGTACCATTTGGCCCCCGGTCGTGACGCGGAGTGTGTTGGGAAGGCCCTATGCAACTGATGGAATGAACCCTCGCCAAGTACCGAGACCAGACGGACGTCTGGCAGCGCGATCGCGCGCCCATAGGTGTCAAGATTCACCAATCCGCCTCCGGCGATTTCGAATCGCTCATCATAGCCGCCAAGCTCGCTCCAAAGCTCCGAAGTCAGGAACAACGCATTGGATTCCGCGATAGGAAGAAGCCATCCGTTTCTGGACGATGCTGCGAAAACCGCAATCTCGAAAAGCCGGTATCCATCCTCTGGCCACGCGATCGATTCCAGCAACTGGTCCTCCACCTCTCGCGTGTAACCCTTTTTTACGGCGATGGAGTGAAGTTCTCGTCCGAGATGAAAGCCGAGAGTGGAGACGACCGCGCGCGGATGCAGGCGCGCGGCGCTACGGCAAGCATCGAGCAGGCCGGGCGTTACCATGCGAGCGCCATCAATCATGACTCCGACCAGGTTCCCGCGCGCCTCCCGCAGGCCGCGATTGATTGCCCCGGCGGGCGAGGGCGTCGCATTTCCTTCCAGGTTGATAATGTTAAGGTTGGCTTCGATTCCGGCAAGATCAGGGTGCGTCCACGGCTGTTCGGAGCCGTTGTCTATCAGGATCACCTCGTATTGATCCCGCCGCATATTCTTTTGATAGGGAACGCTGAGGGAGAACAACGTGCGCGGGATCTCGCGCCGCATGTTAAAAGAAATCACCACAACGCTAAGTTCAATCTGATTTGCATCGTAGCGAGATGAGGATTTCTCCGGAAACGCCATAAAACATTACTAACACAGCCGGTATCACACGCGGGCCTCGCATATATTCGCGCCGCCAGAGAGACGTCGCAACCATCGACGAACAACCGCCTCGGAGACATACGCCTCCAGGCGAAGTTAAATCACTCTTTTGAAAGCGCCGTGACCCTTGCGGGCAAGTCTCCGGCGATTTTCGCGATCAGGTCTCGGTTCTCGTCGCTGAGATACGTTTGCCACTGGCCGACGGAATCGCCCCGGATCGGCTTCGCGGGGTCGGTACCACCCAAGGTCAAGCCGTTTTCGAATAATTCCGAATGCTCGAATTCGTTGTGCCGCAGAAGGCTTTCATGGAAAGCAATACCGAGCTGTGCGCACACTGATTGAAGAATCCGGGATGGATCGGCAACGAGCCTCTCGTAGGAAACGGCGAGAACGGGGAATCCCGCATTCCGATAAGAGAAGAAAGATTCGGTCTTATATTTCCAATACAGCGCTGCGAGACCAATTAGCCGGTTATTACAAGATTCGATAGCATCGAGTTCTTTGGAATATCGTGTGCGGAATGTGTGATCGTGGACGAGTTTTGCTTCAATAATACGCGACACCCAAATCTCGCACCAGTTCGATTCTCCAGCCTTCAATTTGAGCATCGAGGCAATGGTGTCCAGTACGTCGCGTTGCAGGAATAAAATCTTTTCACCCCGGTAGAAATTGTCACACGGGCCTTCCGGGCCCTCATCGAAAAGGACCGGGTGGGTCAATTGTTCTGTCCAGCGTGGGAGCTTGAACCCAATTAAGCGAACATTCGGCGGATCTTCGAGGACATACTTCTGCAGAATGGCATAGCCCTTTAGTTCGTCATAGCAGAAAATATCCGGATGAGATTCCAGGATCAAGCGCATCAATGTCGTGCCCGTGCGTTGGCATCCGAGAATGAAAAAACGCTCTTGCATCAAACCTATTCTTACATGCCGTTCTTCGGCTTGCTGTGACACGTTTGCAGGCCTGACCGGCGACGTGCAGGGTATCGGGCCGTCCGGGTTATCGGTCCAATTCTGCGCGCAAGGTAATCCGGCTGCCGTCTCGATAGTCCTCAATACTTTCCCAACTGCTGACAGGCATTGACAGCCAGTCGAAATAGCGAAAGCGAAAGCCAAAGTTTGCCAGCATCAACTCGATCGCCGGCCGGCTGGGATAGCCAACCAGGGATGTCTTCAAGCGATCGGCTAAGGAAGGAAACACGTTGCCGGGCTCATGAGTGGGTTCAGCCCTCACGTGGATGACTGGATCGGCTGAGGGGAAAATGCACGTGTCGAGAATGAGATGCCTGGGGCGTAGCGCCGCGATTGATCCTAGGAGGAAATGGTGTTGCATCGTGTGATAGAAGAATCCGAAACAGAACACGGTGTCGACGGAATCACGCTGAATCTTCGGGAGATGGTTGTAGATATCGTCGTGTACAAAAGCGAACTTGTCGGGAGGGATGTTCTGTAAATGAAAGGTCTTTATTGCCTCACCGACCGATTCCGTACGAGCTTCAATCCCCAACACATGGCGCGCGCCATTTTTTACAGCAGCGAAACTCCAACGCCCGTCGTGACTCGCGAGATCGAGAATTGAGCAGCCGCGAATGCAATCTGTGTTGGCATGGATCATTGCTTGATACCTCGAGTTCAGCCGGTTGGGTGTCGAGCCGACTATACTCGTTGTATAGAAGCAGGGGTACTCGTCAAAGAAAGCCATCTTCCAGACCATACGCTATTTTGCAAGGCATGTCCAAGCGATTCCGCTGGTTCTACATTGTCCCGTTGCTCTAAGTGCATGTTCCACGTCTCGCACCGCAGTACCCGATCCGTATTACCCGGTTTTTGGGAACAGTAGCGTTGACCGATTGCTGGTTCGCCTCTTGCGCGTCCTACGTCCCCCCTTTGGCGACCTCGCCGTCCCGTTCCACGCCGGCGCTCGGCGCGGCTGTAACCGTCAATCGGGCCAACCGTAGGCTTAGCTTAGCTACACTCGCTCTCCCACATCCAGCCCAAGGCTCCCGCACCCACGCTCACTCTGCACCTGAACTTTGATTGAACCAGGAATCGAACCCGTCGCCGCCCCCGGCGCCGCCGGAAAGCGGATCCGATAACTTCCGATCATCCGAGCCGATAGATCAGCCAGCACTTGCGCCAGTTGTCCGGCGTCAGTGCGGACGCAGACGCCGCCCGACTTCTGACACAGCGACTGGACGCCGGGGTCGGGCGGGGCACTGGATAACGAGACGGCATGGAACGAGGCCTTGAGCGTCGATACGGCGCGGCCGGCTTCCGTAAGAAAATCCGGAGAAACCCCCTCCGGATTCGCGGGCAGCAGCAGGATGAATTGCGGAGACTTGACGTTCTGCCCAGCGCGGACCGCCGCTTCCAGACATTGGAGCGCAGCGGGGATGGCAGTGGGCTGCGAGCCAGACTGAGAGAGCGCCTCGATTGCGTCGCCGATCTGACCGGAGTCCGACAAAAATACCGGATCGGGCAGTGCGGCCGGCGGCGGCGCGGCTGGCGCTTCGCCAGTTCGCAGGTTCAAGGGGCCGTTGCCGCTCCAAACGGCTGCCGGCGTCACGGACGCGAATTTTCGGACCGGCGCGTTGTTGTACCTTGCGATCAACCACCGATCCGTCGGGCGGCGGCCGAGGGCTGCGGTTTTCAGCGCCGCGACGAAATTGGCATGCACGGAATCGTCCGCACTCGAGCACGGGAGCAAAAACGCAAGCGCCAGAGGCGCCGTCCGGAGGACCTCCGTAACCTCGTAGTTACCGACCAGGGCGGAATCTCGATAAACAACGAATTCGGTGGGGCGGACGCCGGACAGCAGCGTGCTTTTCGGGGGCGTGGAGCCGCCCTCCAGCGAGACGGCGATCTGAACCTCGTCGTGCTCCTGCGAAGAAGGATTTCTCCAGCCACTCACCCGAACGGCCGGAGCACGAGCCAGCCGCGCCTTAGTCTGGTTGATCGAGCACAAAGCGCGGAACGCGTTCGCCCGGACCAGGGCGCTGTCCCGCAGCAGGTTCACTAAGGTCGCTTGAAAACGCGAATCGCAGGTGCGGCCCATCACCCACGCCGCAGTGGCGCGGAACAGATCGCGCGTGTCCTGCGCCATCAGCAGAATATGTTCGATCACCGGCGATTCGCCCAAGCGGTATAAGCCCAGCAGCGCATTTCCGAGCACGCGATTATCGGGATCGGAGAGCGCGTTCCAGAGCAGCGCCCGCACGTCCTCGGAATCAATATCCCAGAGAGATTCCACCGCGTTGGCGCGCACGCGCGAGTCGCCTTCTCCCAGGCATTCTTCGGCCCAGCGGGCGCTCTGCGTGGTTCGGCCCACCAGCAGAGCGGCTTTCGAACGGACTCGAGCGTCCGGATCGCGCAGCAAACGCATCATCAAGGGAAGAATGCGCTGGCCCTCCGAGATCGATTGCAAAATATCCATCACCCGGAGCCGCATATTCACATCACCAGGCTCGGTTGGCGATTCCTCTGAGTCGGGCAAAACACTCTTGAGCAGCTTCACGCCAAATTGTGGATCCACTTTGGAAAGTTGCTTGGCGATCGCGGCCAGTTCGTCGGGTTTGAACAGCTCATCCCGCAGCAGATCGCGCAGTAGCAGGCCGTGCGAAAGCAGCAAAACCAGAACGTAGGTGGGGCCGGGCTCGGCTTGCTGACGCTTGAGGAGTGGAACCGCATTGCGGAAGAATTCGTCCGGGTTGGAGTTCAACAACTCCCGCAGCGTCTTGCCGTTTACCCCCGGGTTGACGGCGAATTGATTCACCGCCGAGTTGAATGCAGTCTCCACCACATCCTCATCGGCAAGAAAAGAAAAGGCTTTGGTGATTTTTGTTGGCCAGTCACGCCCTTAAGCCAGCAGCAGGCTGCCGCAGCCGCGGCGACCGAATACTTCCACCTTCAGCGATCCCTTCGCTTCCGGAACGCGGATCAGGTAACTATCGATCAGGCCCAGCGCCAGGCCAGCCAGCATCCGAGGAAACTCCTCCGGCGCGGCGCCGATGCAAAACCCGCCGGACTCTCTACAGAGTTCTCGGATGCCGGCTGGGTAGGAGGCGCCGTCGGGAGCCGGCCGCGAGGCATTTTCAGAAACTCCATTTTCAGAAACGGCATTTTCAAAAACAGCGTGGAACGTGGCTTTGAGATTCGAGACCGCCGCCGCCGCTTCACTCAGAAACTCAGCGGAAAGAGGGTTCGCGTTGGAGGGACGGATCAAGACGATGTGGGGCGCCTTGATGTTATAGGCCGCGCGGATGACCGATTGCAGACACAGCAACGGATCGGCGAGCCTGGCCCGTGAAGGCGGCGCTTCGATCGATTCGTCGAGTTGACTCAAGTCCGTCAAGAAAGCGAGATCGGGCGCCGGCGCCAGCGATGGCGCGAGCGACGGCTCCTGTGAGTCGTCAATGCGGAGATGCAAAGGCCCATTGCCGCTCCAGACCTGGGATGTAAGCGCGGGCGCCGGTGGCCGGACCGGCACGCCGTCGTAGCGCGCGATGAGCCAGCGGTCGTTTGGGCGGCGAAACGCCAACGCCGCCTGCAGCGCCTCGATGTGAGCGGTGTGCGAGAGTACGTCGGTGCCGGAGAAGGGGAGCATAAAAGCTAAGGCCAACGGTTCCTGGCGCACCACCTCTCGCACCTCGTAACCAGGGACGACCTGCGCGTCCCGATAGAGGATAAATTCCGTGGGCCGGAGGCCCGAGAGAGGCCCGTTGTCCGGCTTCCGGCCAGGAGTGGTCTGCGAGTCATTGGGCTGCGAGTCTTTTTGCTCTGTGTCATCCGCCTGCGAGTCGTTGGACTGCGAGTCGGCCGCGTTCGATTCGCGCGCTTGCGGGTCAAGCGCGACCGTGACCTGCATCTCGTCCTGGCCTTGAGAGGACAGGTTTCGCCAGCCCCTCAGGCGCAGCGGCGGAGCATTGGCCAGGCGCACCCTCGCCTGTTTGAGCGAGCCTAGAGCACGGAAAGCGGTAGTCCGGACCGGGGCGCTGTCGCGAATCAGGTTGACCAAAGCCGGCTGAAAGCGCGGATCACCCGTGCGGCCCATCACCCAGGCCGCGGTCGAACGGAAGAGGTCCCGCGAATCTTGCGCCATGAGCAGAATCTGCTCAATCGCGCCGGCATCCCCCATGCGGTATAAACCAATCAACGAGTTGCCCACGCTACGGTTGTCGGGCGCCGACAGCAGGTCCCACAGCAGCTCCCGAACCTCCTCGGAATCCACGCCCCAAATCGATTCGACGGCATTCGCGCGCACCCGCGAGTCCTCCGCGGTGAGGCATTCTTCCACCCAGCGGGTACTCAGCTTGGTTCGGCCCACTAACAGCGCAGCCTTGGAGCGGACGCGGGCGTCCGGGTCGCGCAGCAACCGCATCATCAGAGGAAGCAGGCGCGAGCCGTCGGACACCGATTGCACCACGTCCATCAGCCGCAGGCGCAGGTTGACCGCGTCCGGATCGGTGGACGCTGTTTCAAAAGGGTCCGGGAGCACGCTTTGGAGCAGCTTTATCCCAAACATCGGGTCTATGTGGGACAATTGACGGGCGATCGCGCTCAGCTCCTCCGGAGCGAAAGCGTCGTCCCGCATCAGATGGCTGACGATGAGACCGTGCGCCATCAGCAACACCAGCACGTAGGTCGAGCCGGGCTCCTTTTCCAAACGTTTGAGGACCGGTATCGCGTTCTGAAAAAATTTATCGGGATCGGCGCTCAACAGCTCCCGCAAGGTCTTGGCGTTCACCGCTGGGTTGGTTGCGAACTGATCCACTGCCGAGCTAAATGCAGCTTCCACTCTAGAGACTTATCGGTGAGCGTGGCGCTTTTTTGCGATATTGCTGCGCCGTTTACCAACCCTCCGCCACCGGAGGGGGTGGCGCGGCTGGCACTGGTTTGCGCCGCACCCCGGCCTGGGCTTGTTTGTGCAATTCGCCAATATCCAGTCCGGTGGCCGCTAGCGCGACAAAGCCGGCCAGCAACAGCGGAACCGTTATGCCGGCCCACAGGATCAGAGAAAAGCCTCGGGCCGTCTGGCTGGGAACCTCGAATATTCGTAGGCCTACTACCGTAAAGGCGTTATATGCCCCCACATTGCCAGGCGCCTGCGGAATCACCGCCACCAGCCGGAGAATGAGCATCATCGTAAACGCTACCCCGGCATGCAGATCGCTCAATGGCCGGAAGGCTTGCATGAACGCATAAATCGGCACCACTTGCGCCAGCAGAAAGGGCAGGCTCGCCAACCAGGCATAGTACAAGTAACGGGAGTGGCCTATCAGATGCAAATCTTCAATCAGAATGTGCACCCAGCTCAGCCACTTTGCGCCCAGTAACGCGTCCAGCGCCTGCTGTTTCCAGAACATGGCGACAGCCATCAGGACGCCGCAGATCAGCAGCAGAATGCCCAGCATCACCGCGCCGAAGACCAGCCGGGACGGCAAATGCACGTAGCGCAGCGTAACCAGGAGCCCCAGAATCAGCCAGAACCCATCAAAAATGCGCTCAATCAGAGCGGACGCCAGAACCACCGAAACCGGAACCGTGCTCGACTGCGACAGCAGAAAACAACGGATCAGCTCGCCGGCCCGCAACGGCAGGACTTCATTGGCGAACAGGCCGACGAATATAGCGCGAATGGCGTCCCAGGTACTGACTGGTTGAACCGGGCGGAGCACCAGGCTCCAGCGCCAACCTTGCACTACGTAAACCAGGACGCCGGTGATCAGTCCGATGGCCACCCAACGGAAGTCCAGGTGGATGACATCATGGCGCAGGCGGGTCCAATTCAGGCCATGCAGCGCCCAAACCAGAAAGACCAGCGATATCAGATTGGTAACCACGAAGAAAACGCGTGTGCGAAGCTTGTTTTCCCCGTCCGATGCCATGCCCTGACTCCATGATAGAGGAGACGATTCGCGACCTGGTTTGTCGCGTAAATCGGCCTCGCTTTGGCCTGGTACAAAACGGCTGGAAATGTTTTCACCAGACCGCGCCAACGAAAACCGCCGGACCCTCTCAGCCGGCCAGTGGGCCGATTATCAATCGGCCCCGGGGCCGGGCCAAACGGAACAGGCGCGAGGTGGGCCAAATCGGCGGCCAAGCGGAGCCCGGGCGCAGCTTGATCCACGATCGCAGCTTAGTGCAAGATCCGATTTTTCAGCCGTCGGAAGGAACACCCGTACGGTTCCCTCAATGTCGCCTTTCAGGCGACGACGGTTCCTGCGGTTCCCCAACGGCTAACAGCGGCTCGTTTAGCTTCGCGGCGAACACGGCAGGCGTGGGATCCGGACGGCCTGTTCAGAGGCGGCAACGGCACGGGGTATCCCGTTTTGCAGGCCGGGCCGGAGCACTGGCGGGCATGGATTTCCGGCGCGACGATCCGCGGCTGGCCGTGGCGGCATCTATCGGATTACTGGCTATGAGAGCGCACGCTGGGGGACTCTAAGCCCGCGGCCGCCGACAGCGCAAACCCTTCATATCCCTTAGCCGCGACTTCATCGCATTTCTGTCGATACACTCCGACCCCGCCGATATATGGCAGAAAGACGCGCGGCTTTCCTGGTATATTCGCTCCCATATACCAGGAATTGGCCAGCGGAAACAGCGTGCTATTGGCGACTTCGTTCACGTGAGCGACCCAAGCGTCTTCCGCGTCCGCCGTGGCTTCGATACTCTCGAGCCGCTGTTCCCGCAAATATTCCACGCAGCCCGCAATCCAGTCGACGTGCTGTTCGATGGACACCACCATATTGGACATCACCGAAGGGCTCCCCGGGCCGGTAATGATGAACAGGTTCGGGAAACCGGCCACCATGATGCCCAGGTAGCTGCGCGGTCCTTCCGACCACTTCTGCTTCAGCGTCACGCCTCCTCTGCCGCCGATCTCCATGTTACACAGCGTCCCCGTCAGCGCGTCGAAGCCGGTGGCAAACACGATGCTGTCCAACTTGTACTCGGCCTCCGAAGTTCGCAGCCCCTCGGGAGTCACCTCTTCGATCGGCGTGATGCGCGTATCGACCAGGGTGACGTTGTCGCGATTAAACGTCGCATAGTAATCCGTGTCCACACACAGCCGCTTGGTCGCGATGGGAAAGTCTCTCGGCGCCAGTGTCTCGGCAACGGCAGGGTCACGAACGATCCCGCGGATTTTGGCGCGCACGAACTCGGCGGCGGTGTCGTTGGCTTCTTTGTTGAAGAGCAGGTCGCCGAACGCTCCCATCATGCTTAAGCCGCCGTAGCTCCATCGTTCCTCGTATTTGCCCTGGCGCTCCTCTGGCGATACCTCCAGCGCCGATCTATCGTTTAGCTCCCACAATAAGCCGAAGGGCGCCATCCGGGCTCGCTGGCGGTACTCGGCGCGCTTCCCTTTCCAATCTTTATCGATTTCGGAGGTGAGCGGCGTATTGTGGGCGGGCACGCTGAAATTCGGAGTCCTTTGGAATACGAAAAGATGCGACGCCTGGTCGGCTACGTTCGGAATAGTTTGGATGCCGGATGAGCCGGTGCCGATAACGCCCACTCTCTGACCCGTGAAATCGACGCCTTCATGCGGCCAGTGGCCCGTATGGTAGGTCTTGCCTTGGAATGAATCGAGGCCCTGGTATTCGGGAAGCTTCGCGGTAGACAAGCAACCGGTCGCCATGACGCAGAACCTCGCTGAGACGCGGCCGCCACGGTCGGTCAGGATATTCCAGCAGTTCGAGCTTTCGTCGAAAATCGTGGATGTGACCCGCGTCTCAAACTGAATATCCCGTTTGAGATCGAAACGGTCCGCAACATGATTCAGATATCGCAAGATCTCGGGCTGGGTGGCGTAGCGCTCGCTCCACTGCCATTCCCGCTCCAGTTCCTCCGAGAAAGAATACGAGTACTCCAGGCTCTCGACATCGCAGCGCGCGCCTGGATACCGGTTCCAAAACCAGGTGCCACCGACACCGCTGCCTGCCTCGTAAGCACGCACCGAAAACCCAAGCTCGCGCAAGCGGTGGAGCATATACAGCCCCGCGAATCCCGCGCCGACGACTACAGCGTCGAAAGTCCCCGCAGCAGACGTGTCTGACATCGTTACGGCCTCCTTACAGTCTCCGGCGATCATATCGCAAAATTGACTTTCGTTGGTAGCCATGCACGCGCCGTGGGTTCCTGGTGACGTTCGTGCAGAACTGGACGACACGGGGAAGAACGGCGGGGGGTACTGGTACGGCGCCTGGCAAGAAATTGCAGAAACTTAGGCGCAATCGAAACGACTTGCTGTATACTCCGCCTAAATGACGTACAGCTCGAAGGAGTCATCCATGTTCCGAAATAGAATTGCCGCTGGCGCTTGTTTGGCAATACTTTTAGGTGGCGCAAGTCAGTCTCAAGCCGACAACGCGCAAGGGGCGCGCTCGCCGTTGGGCGTTTTCGCCAGGGCCGATATCGAGGACGCGATCGGCGGATATCCGGGTGCTTCGCCATCTACCGCGGAACTGCATTTCTACCTCCGGCAACTCTTCGCGGGCCTCTTGCTTGACCCGGCAATATCAGGGATCACGGTAGCCGAGCACTGGGACAATATTCAGCTCTCCGACCCTTCTTTGTCTCCTGGTGACTCCGGTTACGATTGGAGTTACCTGGACTTGGCTTTCCAGCAAGCGAATTTAGCGCGCAAGCCAGTGCAACTCATCATTACGCCCGGCGTCGATGCGCCGCCCTGGTTATTGGCCAAGATTTCCTCCTGCGACGGACTTTTTCCTCCCGGCGACGGGACGGCTCCGGCCGATTGCGGCAAGGTGACCTTTTCGGTCTTCCCGGAATCGCAACGGGCCGACGGCACCGTGTTTCCGCTGCCTTGGAACACCGTTTATCAAGCGGCGTGGTGGGATTTCCTCACCCATCTGAACGCCCGCTACGGCAACAACCCGGCGTTCGTCTCCATTGCGGTCGCGGAGCCGGTGGCTGCGTCCGATGAGTTTATCCTCCCGACCACCTTCAACAATTCCTTCCAACAAGCGAACGTTCCGGCAGACGACGCTTGGAGCACGCTGATCAATCATTCCTTTCCGAACATCGGCAGTTACCAGAACACGGATCAAGCGTTCATCGATCAATGGGAGCAGACGATTGATGCGTACGAGAGTATTTTTAGCGGCGTCACCTTGTTCCTCGGCCCTGACGCGGGTCAGGATCTGCCCGAATTCAAGAAGCAGAACCCCGGCCCGGTCACCGTGCACCCAGATAACACACTGTGGGCGATCGACTGCATCGGCGCCACTACGGACGCCCAACCCAGGTCTTGCGAAGCGAAAACCGAGATTCTCTCGTACTTCGTCACCGAGGCCGGCGCCAATTCGAAGGCGACACAGGTCGGTGGCATGACGGCAAGTAGCGCCTTTTTAACCGGCAATATCGGCGTGCCCGGCGTGAAGGTGTTGACCTCGCTTTCACCGCCGTTTCTGGGCGGGGCCGAATTCGATCATCCCGTCTCGAACGGGCCGAACGTACAGGAACAAGGATGTACGGATTTTCCCACGTCCCCTTCCTCTTGTGCGGTGACGGCGGAGGAGGGCGCATACAACACGCTGGAGGTCTTTTTCTACGGTACGCCGGCCGCCACATACTACGGCGGAACGACGGGCCCAGGGCCGATGCAGTATATCGACGTCGACTATACGGATGTGCAATACGCGCAAACCACGCCGTGCCCTACCTTGCCGAGTACGGTCCCGGGCCAGCCGTCGTTACAGGATCTGTTCAATCGGGCGAGCCACGACCTTTACGAGATAGCGGGCCAGCCAACGCCCCTGCCGCCGTCTACTTGCCAACCAGCCGCCCCACCGGGCCTGACGATTACCGGTTACCAGTTCGTGAGCGAGCAGCCCGCTGCGGCCGGGAAGCTGTTCGTGACCTACAGTGCCGAACTGATTAACTCCGGAGGAGCCCTGGGCTCGGTGACCGCGACTGCGAGCAGCCTGAACCCCTTCGCCATTATTTTGGCCCCGGGGGAGGACACGCTGAAATTCAAGCCAGTTCCGGCCAACAGCCAGGTGGCGAGCAACAACACGTTCACCATCCTGGTCGATCCCACTGTGCCGTTCGATTTCAACCAATTGCAATGGACATTCCAGACCAAACCAGCGCCTCCGGTTGCGAACCCCGGCCCCAACCAAACGGTCAGCGTTGGCAGCACGGTTACGTTGGACGGAAGCGGTTCAACCAATCCAAGCGGCGTGGGCACGCTCACCTATAGTTGGAGGTTCACCTCGCGCCCTCCCGGAACCAATTCAGTTCTGACGTTTGACACCAGCGTCATGCCAACCTTCGTCGCCGACGTCCCCGGCGCATACGTGATCGCACTGACAGTCAGCAATGGCGCGGCTAGCAGTACCGCGAGCGTGACAATCACCGCCGCTTCCGGCGGCCGGCAGTAGCCACCGGCGATGCTCTGAACGCGCTGAAGGGTTTTAGCGGGGCGTGATCAATCCGCCCAGTTTGTCTTGCTCGCTGGCGGCGTCTCGCGGAAAGCGGATCGAGAACGCCTCCATATATTTCAACCCGGCCCCGGTGTTGTAAATCACAATCCGCTCGTCGGGCTGAAGGAATCCGCTGGCTAACAGATGCTTCAGCGCCGCGACGCAGGCGCCGCCCTCGGGCGCGGCGAAGATGCCCTCCGCGGCGGCCAGCTCGAGCGATGCGTCGACCAGCTCGCGATCGTTCACGGCAATCGCCGTGCCATGGCTTTTCCTGACGGCATCCAGTACGAGAAAATCTCCCAGCGCTTTCGGCACGCGCAAACCCGCGGCCACGGTTTGCGCGTTCTCCCAAAACTCGCTGCGCGCTTCTCCCCGCTCGAACGCACGAACAATAGGCGCGCAGCCCGCGGCCTGCACCGCAATCATCTTGGGACGCTTGGAGCCGATCCAGCCCAGGGCTTCCATTTCTTCAAAAGCCTTCCACATGCCGATGAGGCCGACGCCGCCGCCGGCCGGATAGAAGATCACATCGGGAAGCTGCCAACCAAGCTGCTCGGCCACTTCGTAGCCCATGGTTTTCTTGCCTTCAATGCGATATGGCTCTTTCAGGGTGCTGACGTCGAACCATCCCTCGGCATCTTTGCGCGCGGCGACCATTTTGCCGCAATCGCTGATCAGCCCGTCTACCAACGTGACCTGAGCGCCAAACGCTTTGCACTCGAGAAAATTTGCCTCCGGAACATCTTTCGGCATAAAGATGTGCGCTTCCATTCCGGCCGCGGCGGCGTAGGCGGCCAGGGCGCTGGCGGCATTGCCGGCGGAAGGAATCGCAACCTTGCGGATGCCCAATTCCTGGCACATCGAAATCGCGCACGAGAGCCCACGGGCTTTGAAGGATCCGGTGGGATTCAGCCCTTCATCTTTGATCCAGAGATCGGGCAGCCCCATGCGGGCGGTCTTCAGCAGCGGCGTCATGCCTTCGCCGAGAGACACGATGGAATCATGCACCGGCAGCACCGGCGAGTAGCGCCACATGGAGTTGGGCGCGTGTTTCAGTTCATCGCGGCTCCATTCGGCTTTGGCTTTGGCGAGATCATAGCGGACCAGCAGAGGATTGCCGCACTCGCACAGGTTGTGAATTTTACCGGCCTCGCGGCGCGTGCCGCAGGCGCTGCATTCCAGATGGGTGACTGTGGTCATGGATGGATGTGAATCAATAGTGTGACATGATCTTTTATAAACATGAAATTCGTTCTGTTTCTCGCCGCGGCGTGTCTGGCGTCAGGTCAATCGAATCCTGCCTCGCAAGCCGCGCGCGCGTGGCGGCAAGCGCACGAGCAGGCGATTCTCAGCGAATTTGCCGATTTGCTGTCGATACCCAACGTGGCCGCGGACCGCGAAAACATTCGCAAGAACGCAAACCTGATCCGGCAGATGCTGGAAAAGCGGGGCGTCAGAACACGTCTGCTGGAAGTCCCCGACGCTAACCCGGCAGTGTATGGCGAACTGCTCACCCCCGGCGCCTCGCGCACGGTGATGTTTTATGCCCATTACGACGGCCAGCCCCTCGACCCCAAGGAATGGGCGGCCCCTCCCTGGCAGCCGGTGCTGCGCGACCGGGCGCTCGACCGCGACGGGCAGATCGTCCAGCTCAGCGAAGCTACCAGGCCAGGCCCGGAATGGCGCATCTATGCGCGCTCGGCCTCCGACGACAAAGCGCCCATCCTCGCGATGGTCACGGCGCTGGATGCGATCAAAGCGGCGCAGCTTTCCTTGAAATCGCTTTCTCTCAAATCAAATGTGAAGTTCATTTTTGAAGGAGAAGAAGAGGCTGGTTCTCCCAATCTGGGACGAATTATCGCCGCGAACAAGCAACTCTTGAAAAGCGACGTCTGGTTGATTTGCGATGGACCGGTACACCAAAGCCGGGAGCAGACCATCGTCTTCGGCGCGCGCGGTATCGAAACCGTCGATATCACTCTGTATGGCCCGAAGCGGGAATTGCATAGCGGCCACTACGGGAACTGGGCGCCGAACCCGGCGATGATGCTGGCGCGTTTGTTGGCTTCTATGAAAGACGACGACGGGCGCGTGTTGGTCGACCACTTTTACGACGGCATCGAGCCGCTGAGCGAAACGGAGAAAGGCGCCATCGCCGCGGCGCCGGCGGTGGAGACCGATTTGATGAAGGAGCTGTGGCTGGGCCATGTAGACGGCGGAGGCAAGTCCTTATTGGAACTATACAATTTGCCTTCACTCAACATCCGCGGTATGGCAAGTTCGCGCGTGGGCGCCAAAGCCAGCAATGTGATTCCTTCGTCAGCCACCGCGACCATCGATATGCGCCTGGTCAAAGGCATCGGTCACGAGGTATGTTCGCGCCGCCTGATCGATCACATTCGCAAGCAGGGATACTTCGTGGTCGACACCGATCCCAGTCCGGAAATCCTGCTGTCGCATGCCAAAGTGGCCAAGGTGACGAAGCATGAGGGTGGTTACAACGCCGCCCGAACGTCCATGGACTTGCCCATCTCGCAACTGGTGATCCGGACTGCGGAAAGCGCGCGGGGCAAGGTGATCAAGCTGCCAACGTCGGGAGGCAGCACGCCTCTGGTAGTGATTGAGGACATTCTGCATGTTCCGACCATCAGCGTGCCGATCGCGAACCACGATAATAATCAGCACAGCTTCAACGAGAATCTGCGGATACAAAATCTGTGGGATGGGATCGAACTCATGGCGGCGATGTTGACCATGTGATCCCGCCCGAAACAATTAGCGTAATTCGCCGTCCTTAGGTAAGGACGCTCATGAATGCACAGGTTTCGTCAGATCGCGATCGCGCCCTGGCGTATGCGGTTTTTCGCCTCACGCTGGGAATCAACATCCTGCTGCACGGCCTCCAACGGATCCTCGGCGGCATCGACTCGTTCGTCCAGAAAACCATGCCGGAATTCGCCCGTGCGCCGCTACCCACTGTTTTGGTGCACGCGTTTCTCTTGGTGCTGCCGGTGTTGGAACTCGCGCTTGGCTTGCTGATTACCATTGGCTGGCTAACGCGCTGGGCACTCTTGTTCGGTGGCCTGCTGATCGGCGCGCTGGTGTTCGGCACGGCGTTGCGCGGCGATTGGAACATCCTGACCCAGCAGATGATCTACGCGATCGTCTATTATCTGCTGCTGGCGCATCTCGCCGAGAACTATTTCTCGTTCGACACGTGGCTCCATTCCGCTAAGCGGGCGCCGTGAACCGTAAGCTGTCTGCTCCTCGCCTAAAAAGCGGCTGACCTCGTTGGTGCGGCGCTTTTAGCGCTATCGGCTGTGCGATATAGCCGGTGAAACCGGCGGACAAGGCGCGCTCGCGGTCACCTGGCATGGCGCTGACGGTGAGTGCAACGATCGGTGTGGCGGCAACTTCGGGTCGCGTCTGAGTTCCTGGAGAGTTCCGACCCCATGCAGGTGGGGCATGTGCAAGTCGAGGAGGATTAAGTCCGGAAGAGACTCGCGAGCCGTTCGTACTGCTTCCAGTCCGTCGGTGGCCTCGAAAACAGCATACCCGGATTGTTCGAGAACGGTACGGATCAATTGTGCGAACAAGAGCAGCATCGAGCTTGTTCTCATAAGGGCCGAGCCTGGCATATTGACTTATTGAGACTCGCTAAACCCAGTGAAAGGCTGATAACACTCCGCGCGCGGATTAATAACCTGCCCCACAAGCCCAGATACCTCCGTCGCAGACTTACAATCCGAATAGGTACACATGAACACTACCGGCAATACAATCTTAATTACTGGCGGCGGCTCGGGCATTGGCCGCGGCTTGGCAGAAGCATTCCATGCGCTCGGAAACCAGGTCATCATCGCAGGGCGGCGCGCGCAGGCGCTGGACGCGACGACCGCCGCGAACCCAGGAATGAAATCGATTTCACTGGATATTGAAGACCCGGCCAAAATTCGCTCCTTCGCGACTGAGATCGCCGCGCGTTATCCATCGCTGAACGTCCTCATGAACAACGCGGGCATTATGCGGATCGAACGGCTGCAGGCGCAGCAGGCGGATCTCGCCGACGCGGAAGCGATGATCGCGACCAACCTGCTGGGGCCCATTCGCCTGACGGCGGCGCTGCTGCCGCTATTGCAAAAGCAGCCTCGCTCTACCGTCATCAATGTTTCTTCCGGACTGGCGTTTGTTCCGCTGGCCCCGACGCCTACTTATTGCGCAACCAAAGCGGCAATTCATTCCTATACGCAATCGCTGCGCTATCAGCTCCGGGGATCGGCGATTGAGGTTCTCGAACTGATTCCGCCGTATGTCGCGACGGACCTGTTGAACGGGGCGTCCGATCCGCGCGCGATGCCGCTGGACAAATACATTGCGGAAGTGATGGAGATCATCAAGACGCAGCCAACGGCGGTGGAGATCAGCGTCGAGAACGTCAAGCGCCTGCGCTTTGCCGCGGAGAGCGGTCGCCATGATGCTGTCTTCAATGGGCTCAACGAGGTTTGGGCAAACGCTGCAAGCTCATAGTTTGTGGAAATGAGGCACGGGCAGGTCTGCCCAGGATGCGATGCGTTGCATGGCCGCTTGGTCTCCGAGTTGGGGACGAAGCCATTTGGAGATCGCCCATCCTACCGTCTGCGTCTCGCGTTTTCGGATCGGTTCGGGATCGGACGCCTGCGTATTTGACTCCAAAAGAGGGGGCGGCGGTGGCGGGGGCGGCATCCGGTCGTCCTTTTGTCCGGTGAGATTTTGGACCTGGAGAAAGAACTCGGCCGGCGGCGTGCCTTTGGCGCCTGCTTCTCGCGCCAGGGCCGAACAGGCAAGATAGGCCTCAGCGGCGAAAACGATCGACTCCCACGCACCGAGCCGGTTCGGCCCAGCGAAGCCGCCATCTTCGAAGAACACGCCATCCAAGGTCAGTTTGACTGGTTCCTCAACCTCGGGTCGGCTCCCGCTACCAAAGAATCCTCCCGTCCACAACTCGTCGGCGGCGGGAGGCCGGACATCCGTGTTGTCGCCCATCTGGGAACCGCTTGAGTTGAGTAGACGCTTCGATCCCGCGAAGATCGTATTCCAGTAGTAATGAAATGTCTTCACGCGATCGTCCAAGCCAAAGGGTAAGAGCACGGACGCATTGGTCCCCGGCAGATAGCTACGCGTCCGCATCCGGCCGTTCGCTCCGCGAAACGACCAGATATACGCTAGCGCGACAATCGCGACGCTGGCCCGGTTCAGCAGGATCGCCGAAGCCTTGGTATCGTGCTCTGAAATTGCGCTGAGATCCTCATCGCGCTTCGATGGCGATCCCTTGGGCCGGTTGTGCAATCGCCGTTCAATATCGGTGAGCAGAGCAAAGTATCTCGGGCTGGTGGGCGAAATCAGCACCACCCCATAGGCGGAAAGATCCTCGCAAATGAGCCCCATATTGAGATTGAATCATAGCTTAGCTATCGAAATTGAACTCTCGCCCTAGGTTTCCACCAGAAAAATGGCGTTGGGAGCGCTCTTCGGTGCACGTGGTAGAGTCGATTGTGTAATCGCCCCTCCCGCGCCCAGGTAAGGAGATTCGTGATGTCGAGGCTTTCCCTGGTTATTTTCGTTGCTTATCTAGCAGCGAATGCGGAAATTCCCGCGAGCTTTGGCAACCTCCCGCTGCGCTTCGAGCCGGCTCAAGATGCGAGCGGACTCGCCAAGTTCGTGACGCGAGGCAACGGTTACACTTTCTTTCTGACTGAGAGCGGCGCGATCTTGAAATCACCATACGCAACGGTGCGTATGAAGATGGCTGGCGGAAATCCGTCACCGGGCATTACGCCACAAGAGCCCCTGCCGGGCGTGTCCAATTACCTGATCGGAAACAAATCATCGAAATGGCGCACCGGTGTGGCGGGATTTGCACGTGTGAAATATAACGGCATTTATCCCGGCATCGATTTGGTGTACTACGGGAAAGAGGGGCGAATCGAATACGACTTCGTGATTGCGCCAGGAGCCGACCCACGCAAGATCCGGATCGTTTTTGACGGAGCCACTGGTCTCACTATCGACAGTAATGGCGACTTGGTCGTGCGCGCCGCCGGAAAACCGTTGCGCTTTCGCAAACCCGTACTCTATCAGAACGTCCACGGCGAGAAGCGACGGGTGGCGGGGCGGTACACGCTGCACGGACGCCGGGTTGGATTTATAGCGCCGGACTACGATGCATCGCTGCCCTTGGTGATCGATCCGGTGCTCTTGTACTCGACTTTGTTCGGCGGCGCACAGGACGGTATATTCGCCATTGCAACGGACGCCTCGGGCAACGTCTACCTCACGGGACAAACGTTCGGATCGATTACCACCGTGAAGCCGGTACAACCCAAGTTTGGCGGCAACTCCTCGAACGGAATCGCCAACGCGTTTATCACCAAGATCAATGCCGCAGGCACGGCGCTGATTTATTCCACATTCATCGGCGGCAGCGGAGGTGACCAAGCTTTTGGCATCGCGGTCGACTCCTCGGGGAACGCCTACATTGCCGGTTACACAGGATCGAGCGACTTCCCGACCGTCAATCCGGTTCAGCCAATGCTGCGAGCCGCCACGAACGCCTTTGTGACCAAGTTGAATGCGACTGGAACAAGCATCATTTATTCGACCTACCTGGGCGGCAGCGGCATCTCACCCTTTTCGCCCGGCGCCGTCGATCGCGCTAATGCCATCGCCGTAGACTCCGCCGGGAACGCCTACGTGGCCGGCAGCACATACTCGCCGGATTTTCCAACTTTGGCGGCATTCCAGCCGGCGTTACCAGGACAGAAGGCGGCCTTTGTTACCAAGATAAACGCAGCCGGTTCGGCGCTGACTTACTCCACGTATCTTGGAGGCAACGCCACCGCGTCCGAAGCTAGACCACAAAACTCAGCCACCGGCATCGCCGTGGACTCAGCCGGGAGCGCCTATGTCACCGGAAACGCCTGCTCCAGCAACTTCCCAACCGTCAATCCGATTCAAGCGAGCAACAAGAGCACCTGCAACGTATTTATCACTAAGTTCACTCCCGCCGGATCGGCCCTGGTCTACTCGACCTATCTCGGGGGCAGTACCGGAGACCCTAACTATAACTTCGCAGGCGATCCGCCCGGCGCCGCCTGCTTCTCGCCGTCCTGTGCAGGATACGGAGGCGACTCAAGCGGCGGAATTGCCGTCGATTCCAGTGGTAACGCGTATGTAGCGGGCAGGGCGATCTCCAGCGACTTTCCGGTGGTCAACGCATTTCAACCCGAGTACCTCGATATCTTCGCCGGCAGCGACGCGTTCGTGGCAAAGTTGAACTCGTCCGGTACTGCGTTGGTGTATTCGACCTATCTCGGGGAAGACTCCGTTGCGACAAGCATTGCGGTGGACCCGGCGGGAAATGCATACGTCACAGGAGGATTGGGGAGCAGTGGCTCCTACTTCCCACTCGTCAATCTTCAGCTCGAGAGGGGAGGCACGTTCATCGCCGAATTCGATGTTACTGGATCAGCGCTGGTGTATTCCACTTACTTCGGCGTTTTCAGCGGTAATCCATATTCGCCTTCGGCGATTGCCGTCGATTCCGCTGGGAACACCTACGTTGCTGGAGTCGCAGGAGAGGCAGGACCTTATTTTCCGTTGGTCAATGCGATACAAAACAGTTCTGGGGGTGCGTTTCTGGCCAAGGTCGGCCCCGCCGACGCCGCCGGCCTGGCGATCGCGCCGGATGCCCTCAGTTTCACCGATTTGTTGTTCGGCACATCCGCTACGCAAACCATCACTTTGCTGGCGGCCGGCAGCCAGCCCTTGAACATCGCCAGTATCGCGGCGAGCGGCAACTTCACGCAAACCAACAGTTGCGGCTTGCCTCTTAATGCCGGCGCCATATGCGGTGTGAATGTGACCTTCACGCCAACAGCGGCAGGATCAAGCACAGGCAAGTTGACCATTACCAGCAACAGCGGAATTCCCCAGTCCGTCAATTTGACAGGTTCCACCCTGATGCCGGTGCTGACCGGAGCTGCCCAAAACAGCGCTACTTTTTCGTTCGCCAACGTGGCTGGATCCCTGGCTTCGGTTTTCGGGACCGGGTTGGCGACGCTTGACGAGTTTGGTGGAAGAGTGACGGTTACTGGGCCGTCGGGCAGTTATCCCGCCGCGGTTCTATATCAGTCGCCAACGCAGCTCAATTTTCAAATCCCCTGGGAAGTGGCTGGCAGCTCCCCAGTGACGCTCGACGTCTGTGTGTCCGCGCTTGCGCAGTTATGTTCGCCGGCAGATTCCGTTTCGATTCCCCTTCCCTTGTCCGCGACAGCTCCAGGGATCCTTGCGTTGAACTCGCGGGGCTCTGGCCCAGGCGTGATTCTCATTTCGAATACGGCTGTGTTCGCACAGCCCGTGGGCAGTCTGTCCTACTCCGCCAGCCAGCCGGTAAGCCCTGGCCAGTTTATTTCGATTTATTGCACCGGCCTCGGAGCGCTCACAACCGCGCCGCCGGCGGATGGAGCACCCCCAACTGGCCTGATGCCCATCGCGGCCCCAATTACGGTCTCGATCGGCGCGATCACGGCGACGCCGTCCTTCGCAGGCTTGGCGCCGGATTATGTGGGACTGTACCAGGTGGACGTGCAAGTGCCTGCTGGCATCGCCATGGGAAGTGCCGTGCCTGTTTTTATGACCGTGGGCGTCGTCTCCAACACGGTAACGATTGCGGTGCAATAGCACGGACTGCCTCCCCCGCACCCTTAACGGAAAACAATGCGAGACTTGAGCCATGGACCAGCGGAACCCCTGGCCCGGCGTGCTGTTGCGCGTCGGCGTCTTCGCGCTGTTGTCGATTTTCGGCTATTTTCTTTTTCCATCCTTGATGCTGCTGGTCGCGGCGCCGGTGCTGGTGATCGCCGCGTTGGGAACCTTTGCGGCAGCCGCAGTCGCCAATGCGCTCGCGCTCCGCATTTATGAGCGCGGGCAGTTGTCCGATGTGGGTCTGGGTTGGACGCCGGCCGCGCGGCGCAATCTCAGCCTGGGCATTCTGGGCGGTTTACTAGCCGCGGCTCTGGTGGTGACGGTTTCGGCGATACGCGGCGGTGGGTGGGAGCATATACCGGGACAAAGCATGCATTGGAGCAGCCTTCTGTTTCTATCCGTGGTGCTGCTGTTTGGCGCTATCGGCGAAGAGTTGCTGTTTCGGGGCTATGGCTTCCAGGTTCTGGTGAGAGCGATTGGACCGTTTGCGACTATCCTCCCGGTCAGCGTGCTATTTGGGTTCGCGCACGCGGAGAATCTGAGCTTCGGCGTGCTGCCTTTTCTCAACACGGTGTTGTGGGGAGTTTTGCTGGGATGGGCCTTTATCCGCAGCGGCGATCTCTGGTTGCCCATCGGGCTGCACTTCGGTTGGAACTGGGCGCTGCCGCTTTTGGGCGTCAACTTGAGCGGGTTTACAATGAATGTTACCGGGTACACGATGCACTCGAGCCTCGGCGTGCTCTGGACCGGAGGTAACTATGGTCCCGAAGGCGGTTTGTTCACCACGGCTATGGTCGGACTTCTGTTTTACTACCTGCATAAAGCGCCCATTCAGCACCAGAAGGCTTTTCTTCTCGAAGACCACTCTGACCCTGCTGATTTTCCCGCTATGCCTTCCGGTATGGCTTAACGCAGCACCACCCAAGAAGCTCACCGACGAGGACCGCATAGAATTGCTGCGCGGCCTCGGCTCGGAGTACGCAACTGTCAAGGCCTATTTGCCCCGTTCGCAGAGACCGCTGCCGTTTCCGAGCGACGGGAACTATAACAAAGAGCAGTGGGAGCAAATGGGAAGAGCGATGGGCGCGGCGGCGCGGGTCGGCGACCAGGTGCAGATCACGCGCGTGGAGATCGAAGAAACCCGGCTGTTGCTGGACATCAACGGCGGATTGAGAGGACACCGGGGCAGTTGGAAAGATCACGTGCAGATTGGCGTGGGCGGGCCCGTCAGCACTTCGACGACGCAGGTGAATCAGCCCCAGAATGGGACCACCGTGGCCGGAACATCTATTGAGATTTTTGTTCCGGAGGGTGTGTCCGGACTGAAGGCTGACGATGTGAAGAGGATTCTCAAGCCGGTTTTGGAATTCGACAAAGAAACGGCCACGGAAAACTACGTCCAAAACCTCCCGGCGCCGGTGCAGGCGGCGATCAAGGCGAAGAAAGCGCTGGTGGGCATGGATCGCGACCAGGTGCTGCTGGCGCTGGGCAGGCCGCGGCATAAAGAGCGCACCGTTAAAGACGGCAATGAACTGGAAGATTGGGTTTACGGCGACCCGCCGGGGAAAATGACGTTCGTGACGTTCGAAGGCGCTAAGGTTTCCGAGGTCAAAGAAGCGTACGCGGACATAGGCGGATCGATCGCGGCGCCGTTGCCGCCGCGGTAGGCCCGCAAAACTGGGGAACGTCTCGTCCGTCCCTGGTTTTTAGGCGGGGAAGAAGCGGCGCAGGGTGGGATAAAAGGACTGGATGAAATTTACGGCCGTCTGGTACGCGGCCGGCTGGTCTTGCGGATTGCGGAAGCCGACCACGACGCGAACTAACGCGGTATCGGTGTGGTTGTAGCGTAGAGCATCGGAAACCGAGTACGCGGCGGCTTTGTACTCGCTGGCAACCACGCGATCGCGCGATTGATACCAGTAAAGCACCATGGCGCGCTCCTCTCCTTTGGTGAGCACGTAGCGATTTACCACGATAGGCTGAGCCAGACCGGGAATGGCGACCGGAACCGTGTCTGAAATCGTCCAGATCCAGCCGGAGCCAGGCAGACAGTTCTTCGGCGAATGGGGCGTTTGGCCCGCGCGCTGGGAACGGAAGTAGGCGACAAAAAGACTCGCCACTTGCTTGCTCCGCGGGTTGGCGTAAACCCGCGTGAGGTAGTCGTCGGCGCGCAGAACGTCCTTCACTTCGTCCTCGATCACGCCGTTTTGCAGCAAGCGCCAGTTACCGGCCTGCGCGGGAAAGAGTTCCAGCGGCCGCACCAGCGGAACGTTCTCCGAGCCACGCGAGAAGCCGTAGAAAACGGAAGCTTGGGCAATCAAAATGATGGTCAGAGTCAGAGCGGGGGGACGCTTGAGAAAACTAAGCTGCGGCATGGCGATGTCGGGAATTGTAAATTTTGTTGACGAGCTGGTGGAATGCGATCAGCAAGATCACGGCGACGATAAACAGGACGAACCCTTCGAGTTCGTGGAACAATCCCTGAGCCAGGTCGACGCGGTATTCGCTGATCAATCCGGTTAAGGTCACGCGCGCGGCGTTGGCGGCGATCGCAACCGGGATGGTGGCAGCCAGCAACACCCAGCGCATCCACGGTTTGGAATCGAAGAAATAGCCGTAAACCAATGCCAGGAACGACAGCGAGAGCAGGGAGCGGATGCCGCTGCAGGCTTCTACCACCGACAAGCGCTGGCTGGCGAGTTCGAGGACATTACCGTCACGCAGCACCGGAATACCGAGCAGGGCCAAAACATTCTCCGCGACAGCGGAAGCGAACAGTTGCAAAGGCAGCGTGATCCGCGCATAAATGATGGACGGAATCGGGATCATGAAAACGAGCAGGAAAAGCGGAAATGCGACCACCCGCATCACCGGCTTTCCGCCCAGAAAGTAGATCACGCCAGCCAGCGAAATCAGAAAGGCGACGCGGGCGATGAAAATTTGCGCGCCCAACGTGCCCACCAGCATGAGCAGCGCTCCCAGCACAATAAAAACCAGGCCCAGATAGTTGGTTTGGGGACGGACCGCGGCTAATTCCGCCCGCCGCTGCCATACGATATAGCCCGCAACAATGGGCACGAAGAAACCGTGGCCCATGTCGCCGTCGGACCACCAATTATGGATCAGCGCCTTCAGGACGGGGACATAGCAAATCAGCAGCAACGCAGCGAACCAGGCGATGGCAGTCCAGGGGAGCGTGGGGGGCGTGCTGCCGGCCTCCACCGGCTCTTCGGAAATCGGTTTGGCGTACGATGCCATCGAAAAAAGCTCCGGTTCACGAATCGCTACGCACACCACGGGTCCCAGACTACAATAGAAGCTGAGGCCGCTTTGCGTTCGCTTGTTCTTCTCATTGTAGCATCGCAGTTATTTTGTCAAACGGTCTCGCAACCCGGTTCCCAAACTGCCGGGCAGCCTGCTATTTTCCATTTAAGAGATATCCGGCCCGGCCAAACCGGCATCGGAAAAACCATCTTCTCGGGCTCAAAAGTCGAGGAGTTTCATGTCGAAGTTCTGGGGGTGCTGGAAAACCTGGGTCCAAAGCAATCCATCATTCTGGCCAGATTGTCGGGTGGCCCGCTGGAGAAGACCGGCGTGATGCAAGGCATGAGCGGCAGCCCGGTCTATATCGATGGAAAGCTGGTGGGGGCTGTGGCATTGGCCTTCCCGTTCTCGAAAGACGCCATCGCCGGGATTCGTCCCATCGAAGAGATGCTGGCGATCAACGAGTCGCGGCGAACAGTGCGAGCAATCGCGTCAAAAGCCGCAGCCAGAGACGGGTCGCCCTTAGCGGCGCCGGTGGCTCGGCTGAACGAGCTGGCGCCCCAATCCAGTCAATGGTCGGGCGGACTCACAGATATCGCTACTCCCCTTTCTTTCGCGGGATTTACCGAGGCAACGTTGGACTACTTCGCACCCGAACTGCGGAAGCTCGGGCTGGAACCAATGCAGGGCGTGTCGAGCGGAGGTCAAGTGCCCTCGAAAATGGGCAACCCCGCCACGCTGAAACCGGGCGAGATGATCACCGTCCAGTTGCTTTCCGGCGATTGGAGTATTGGCGCCGACGGCACCGTGACAGCCATCGACGGGAACAAGGTTTACGCGTTTGGCCATCGCTTTCTTTCGGTTGGCGATACGGAACTGCCGTTTGCGCGCTCCAACGTGGTGGCGCTGCTTCCAAACTTACAGTCTTCCTTTAAGATTTCGTCGGCAAAAGAATGGATGGGAACCATTACGCAGGATCGCAGCACCAGCATTTACGGCGAGTTGGGCCGGGAAGCATTCACCATTCCCCTGAACATTTCGCTCGACAACCATGTGCGCCCGCGGTTTGTTTACCACACAAGAATGGTGAACGACCGGGTGCTATCCCCGCTGCTGGTGCAAATGGTGGTGTTCTCTGTGATTGACGCGACCGAACGGGCGCTGGGCATGGGCAGCTTCAACGTGAAAGGCGAAGCGCGGTTTGAGGACGGTCTTCCATCTGTCCGCTTTGACAATACTTACGCGGGAGATTTTAATGTACCGCTGCAAGTTTCTCTGGGTATTTCCGCTCCGTTGGCGTACGCACTTGGCACCGGATTTGATGCGCTGAAAGTGAAAAGCATCGATCTGTCGATCGAAGCCAGCGAGAAGCGCAGCGTGCTCCAGATCGACCAGGTAACGGCGTCGCCGCGCGAAGTGCATCCGGGCGACACGGTGGAGGTGGTCACGACATTTTCGGGCGACAATGGCGCGGAGACGATGAAAACCGTGCCATACAAAGTGCCGGTGGGATTGCCGGCTGGCCCGCTCTTTTTCACCGTGGCGGATGCGTCTTCGACCAATGTTCTGGACTATCAGCAACTGCTTTCGGCGCAGCCCAAGTCGCCCTGGCAAGTGCTGCAATTCCTGAACGGCTTGCGGCCCAATACCGATGCCTACGTGCGCGTATGGCGGTCCGACCCGGGCTTCCTTTCGCAGGGCGCCGATTTGCCCGATCCGCCCGCATCGGTAGCGCTGATCTTTGGCAAGGCGCAAGCCGCTCAACTGGGTGGATCGTTCGCCCGCGGGTCGAAACTCGACGAAATCCGGATCAATACCGGGGACGCCGTGGTGGCCGGAACGAAAACTATTCAAGTGGACGTTAAAGAATGATTGCTAAACGCATTGCGATCCTTGCCGTTTTAGCCTCGTCCACGCTGCCGGCGTCCACCAGCACGGCGTGGGAAATGAACGCATACGGCGATTTCGTGCGTGGCCGCTTTGAAGGCGTTTCGCTGGACCGCGACGGACGTTTGGCGCTGGCGCCCCGGCTGGATACGGTTTTCTCGACGGGCCAGCCGGTGATCTGGAGCATGGCGCAGGCGCCCGACGGGTCCATTTATCTGGCCACCGGCCACCGCGGACGGCTATATAAAGTGACGCCCGCCGGCGCCAGCAGCCTGGTCTGGACGTCGGATCAGCCGGAGATTTTCGCGGTGACGGTGGACGCGCACGGCGCGGTCTACGCCGGAACCGCGCCCGACGGCAAAGTCTATCGCATCGAGAACGGAAAAGCCAAAGAAGTTTTCGCGCCCAAAGCGAAATACATCTGGTCGCTCGCCGCCGACGCCAGTGGCAATTTGTTCGTCGGAACAGGCGAACCCGGAAATGTTTACCGCGTCGATAAGAGCGGCGCCAGCGAACTGTATTACGACAGCGGCCAATCGCACATTACAGCGCTGGCCATGGACGGCGCCGGGCAGGTGCTGGCGGGCTCCGAACCGAACGGCATTCTCTATCGAATCTCGGCCAAAGACAAGGCATTTGTGCTGTACGATTCCACCTTGCCGGAGATTCGCTCCATCATTCCCATGCCGGACGGGACCATCTACGCGGCAGCTTTGGGTGGCGCGCTCGCCAACCGTTCCGGGCCGTTGAACAACTCACTCACCAGCCTGGGCACAGTGATCGTTACCGCGCCGGCGACATCGATCACGGTTACCGACTCACAGGCCGGTCCGGATCTCAAGCCGAAACCGGAGGCCTCGAGAGCCACGGTAACGCCCCAGGCGTCCAATACATCCGCGGCTTCGCTGGTGGAGTTGTCCGGCGTGGAGAAGTCGGCGTTGTACCGGATCAATACGGACTTGACGGTCGAAACTTTGTGGTCGTCCAAGGACGAGAACGCCTATAGCCTTGCGGTTCAGCCCGATGGGCGCATCCTGCTGGCGACCGACGGCCAGGGCCGCATCTACCGGCTGAATAAGGATCGCAAGCCCGCATTATTGGAGCAGACCAACGAAGGAGAAGCCACCCGGTTGTTGGCGAGCAGCATGGGTTTGCTGGCGGCTACCGGGGACATGGGCAAACTCTACCGGCTGGATGAGGCGGCCACGCCGAGCGGGACTTATGAATCTCCGGTACACGATTCCAATTCCGTAGCGCGCTGGGGGCGCGTGACGTGGAGAAGCTCCACCGGCTCGGTCAAGCTGGAGACACGCACTGGAAATTCCGCGCGGCCGGATAATACCTGGAGCGATTGGGAAGCGCCAGTCGACGAACACGTGAAGAGTCCCAACGCACGCTACATCCAATGGCGCGCGGCGCTGTCGGGAAGCGGGGCCGCGATGGAGAACGTCGTCATCGCTTATCTGCCCCAGAACAATCCGCCTGTAGTGCGCAGCATTAGCGTGACATCCCAGGCCGGCTCGGCTTCGGCCCAGAGGACGACCGCGACGGCTTCCAACTCCGGAGCTTACAGTATCACCGTGACCGATAGCGGGGAAACGGCTGCCAGTTCCTCGGGCACTCCCTCGCAAACCGTCTCGCGCGCCGGCGGGTCGCAGATTCTGATTTCGTGGCAAGCCGACGACCCCGACGGAGACAAGCTGACCTATGCGCTGTATTTTCGCGGCGAAGACGAGCACGAATGGAAACTGTTGCGCGCCAACATGGCGGAGAATTCTCTGCTTCTCGATGGCGATATCTTTGCCGACGGCCGATACTACTTCCGCGTGGTGGCGTCCGACCGGCCGTCGAACGCCCGCGAGTATGCCAAAGACGCCGAACAAACATCCGCGCCGGTGCTGATCGACAACACGCCACCGGTGGTCAAACTGTCCGCGCCGCGCCGCACGGACCGGCATGTGGAAGTAGATGCGGAAGCAGCGGACCAAACCTCTCCGCTGCGGCGCTGCGAATATTCACTCGACGCCGGTCCGTGGCTGCCGGTTGAAGCGGCGGATGGCGTGACGGACGGCCCGCAAGAGGATTTCCACATTGTGCTCGATGGCGTAAGGCCGGGCGAGCATCTGTTAGTTGTACGGGTGTTCGATAGCGGGGGCAACGTGGGATTGGCGAAGACGGTGCTGCGATAGCGGCTCTCGTTTGGATGGTCGCCGCTGCGACGATCCTGCTCGTTCTCATCCGGCCCAAACGAATCCCGGAAGGCTTCTGGGCCGGCGCTGGCGCCTGCCTTTTCGTTTCGCTGCGGCTCATCTCACCGCGCGACGCCTGGGCGGCTGTCGCCCGCGGCACGGATGTCTACCTTTTTCTCACTGGAATGATGGTGCTGGCCGAGTTGGCGCGGCGCGAAGGATTCTTCGATTGGGTTGCGGTGATTGCGGTGGAACACGCCCAAGGGTCACGCAAACGGTTGTTCGCCATTGTGTACGCGGTGGGCACGGCAGTCACGATCTTTTTGTCGAATGACGCGACCGCAGTGGTTCTGACTCCCGCCGTTCTGGCGGCTCTGAAAAAGGCGCGCGTGCAACCGCTCCCTTATTTATTCATCTGCGCCTTTATTGCCAATGCGGCCAGCTTTGTTCTACCCATTTCCAATCCGGCGAATCTGGTGATCTATGGGTCAAATATGCCGCCGCTGGCGGACTGGCTGAAATCGTTCGGCCTTCCGTCTGTGGTCTCGATCGCAGCCACATTCGGCGTTCTCCGGATCTACTTCGGTAAGGATCTGCGCGGGACCATTGACCGCGAAGTGGATCGGGTGCGGCTTTCTGCCGCGGGCAAGCGCGCCGCCTGGGGCATCGGTTTCGCCGGTATCATGCTGATTTCGGCGTCGGCCTTGAATATCGATCTGGGTCTGCCCACTTTTCTCGCGGCGATTGGCGCGACCGCGCTGGTGGCGCTGAAGGACCGGGGCGCGCCGTTTGGTGTGCTGCGACAGATCTCCTGGAATATACTTCCATTGGTTGCGGGCCTGTTCGTTCTAGTCGCCGCGCTAGGTCAGGCCGGAGCGCTTGCGTTGAGCCAAACCGCGCTAAGCGAAGCGGCCAAATCAGGCCCGCTGGTGGGGAGTATGTCCGTGGCTTTTGGCGCGGCCATTCTATCGAATATAGCGAACAATCTTCCCGTCGGGTTGCTGGCCGGCGCGGCGGTGCATGCGGCGCCCGTGCCGCCAGGTATACAGAACGCGCTTCTGATCGGCATAGACCTGGGTCCGAATCTCTCGGTGACTGGGTCGCTCGCGACGATTCTTTGGTTAGCTGCGCTGCGGCGCGATGACGAGGGTATCGGCTTCTGGAAGTTTCTGCGCGTGGGGCTGGTGGTTATGCCGCCGGCACTGGTGCTGTCGGTGTTGGCGCTGTGGGGAATTTAGTTTTTGCCCTTCCCCTCATCGGGCCGCTCGCTCGCTATTTTCTTCGGCTCGGCATGCCCCCTCGCGCGGGTTGACAACCCGCGGCAGGTTGACAACCTGCCCTACATTCTCATGATATTTGTCACGCTCAATGATATTTGTCACGGCTGCCTGTGCCGCGAAAGTCGTATACTTGAGCAACTCGAAGCCTAAGAAAGGATCGCAAACATGCCAAGAACGCACTACGGCCTGGCGGTGTTGTCTTTCGCCTTGGTGGCGCTTCCCGCGATGGCGCAGTTCAACGCCCCGGTGATCTATTCGGCGGAAAATTCGGCGAGCTACGCCGGCACGATCGCACAAGGTTCGTTGTTCGTCGTGTTCGGAACGAACATCGGTCCGCCTCAATTGATCCAGGCAGGCTCCTATCCTCTGCCCCCGCAAATCGGCGGAACTGCGATCACGGTTACTTCTGGTACGACAACACTCCCCTGCCCCATGGTGTACTCGGTCGCCGGTCAAGCGGCGGCCGTTTTGCCTTCTAACACACCGCTGGGTAACGCCATGGTGATGCTGACGTACAACGGACAGGGAACGCCATTTCCGGCATTCGTGAATGTCGTTCCGTCGGCGGTGGGAATTTTCACCTTGAGCAGTTCGGGTTTGGGGCCGGGCGTGGTCACGGCACTGGATGGCACGGTGAAGACGTTTGCGGTTGCGGCCAAGCCCGGCGAGACGGTCATCGCCTGGGCCACCGGACTAGGCCCGATCACCGGTCCGGACAACGTTTTGCCCTCCACCTTTCCAAGTTTTCCGGGAGTGGAAGTATTCATAGGAACCCAGCCGGCGAAGGTTGTCTATGCCGGCCGATCCGGGTGCTGCGCCGGTGTCGATCAGATAGCGTTTGAAGTGCCCGCGGCCCTGCAGGGCTGCTATCTTCCGGTCGCGATACGTAGCGGGGGAAGCCTTAGCAATTTCGTCTCGGTAGCTGTGAACAGCAGCGGCCAGTCCTGCTCCGACACCGCTCCGACCTTACCGGTCGCGGTGATGAATCAAACCCTGGCAGGCCGATCCGTCAGCACGGCGGCTCTGGCGGCCGGGCCGGTAGGGGTGTTGCGAGGCTTGGGATTCCGTCAGGAGCAGGTGGTCGCCGAGAGACTATCCAGCCTCTTGCATGTGAAAGTATCGGTGCAGGACGTCTCGAAGCTGCTACGAGCAAACCCCAGTCAGCGCGCTTTGGGTCGCGCCCTGCGGAAATATGCCGCCGCGTGGAAAGCGTTGGATCCGGCGGCAAAAGAAGCGGTCCGCCAAGCGGTGAATCTCACTCAGGAAGGCGCACTCGCCGGGTTCGGCCGGTACAGCACGCCCGGCACTCTAGGTGCGGCGGTCGGCGGTCTTTTTCCCTCTCAAGGATCGTGTACGGTATTCGGTCTTATGGCCGGGCCCTTGGGTAGTACCGGCAGCCAGGGTCTCGATGCCGGATCTTCGCTGGCGCTGTCCGGGCCGGCTGGGGCATATACCTTGATGCAACGCGACGCAGGCCAATATCAAGTCATGTTCGGTGGTGCTACAACGGGCCCGAACCTGCCGACTGGAACGTACGCGATCACCGGCAGCGGTGGCCGCGACATCGAGCCTTTTAGCGCGAGTTTGACAGTTGGCGGAAACATTCTTTGGTCGAACAAGGCAGCCATTTCTTCGGTCGACCGGAGCCAGCCGCTGACGATAACCTGGTCGGGAGGGACCACGCCGGGCTACGTTCTCATCGGAGGTTATTCCGAATTCAACACCGTGGGCAGCGCGGGTTTTGTTTGCGCGGAAGATACCACCAAAGGCACTTTCACCATCCCCAGTTTTATTCTCTCGGCGCTGCCTGCGACTCCGTCCGGTGGCGTGATGTTTATCGGTCCGCATCCACTGTCGCGCCAGGTCGCGATTCCCGGTGTGGATCTCGCGTATTTCGTCGATGGCAGCAGTGATTCCAGGTCGGTTGCCTACCAGTAACCCACCGCAGGTCCCGCGGCGAATGACTTTCGCCGGTTTAAGGAGACTTGGCTGAAAAAATCGCGTTGAAGCTAAATACGCTGCCTTGCCCAGGCGCGCTGCGCACTTCCAAAGTGCCCCCCATAAGCGCAATCAGGCGGCGGGAAATTCCAAGCCCCAACCCCGTCCCGCCGAATTGGCGAGTGGTAGAAGAATCCGCTTGCCGGTAGTCGTCGAAGATCAATTCGATCTTTTCCGCAGCGATGCCGATGCCGGTATCCGAGACAGAGAAGCTGAATTCTCCGGCTTTGCCACCGGTTTTGGGAGCGACCAAAAGCACAATTTCTCCGGCCAGAGTGAATTTCACCGCGTTGTTCAAGAGATTGATCAAGACCTGTTGCAACCGGACCGGGTCTCCGATGGCACGCATACCGCGGGCTGCGCTGGAGCGAAGTAAGAGTCCCTTGGCGGCAGCTTTCGGACCCATGAGTTGAATGGTCTGATCGGCCACTTCCGCGAGATCGAACTCAATGGCCTCAAGATCAATTCGCCCGGACTCTATCTTGGAGATGTCGAGAAGGTCGTTGACAAGTCTCATGAGACTGGCGCCGCAGCGCTGAAAGACTTCGACGTACTTTCGTTGCACCGTGTCCAGTTCGGATTCCCACAGCAGATCGACCATGCCAATAATCGAGTTCAGTGGATTGCGGATCTCGTGACTCATGGTCGCCAAGAAGTGCGATTTGGCGCGGCTGGCTTCTTGTGCGCATTGGGTTTTCCTGAGTAGCTGAGTTATATCCGTCGCAATTTCCAGAAAGCCGGCAACCGCACCATTATGGGAACCCGGAATGGGAGTAACCGCCACACTAACGTCGAGGGTAGCTCCATCTTTGCGGACATAGGTCCATTCCTTGGCCTGCGTCAGTTTAGCGTGCAGAAATTGCGGAGCGGCCAAGCCCACGACTTCGTTGGCGGAGTATTGCAGCATGCGCTCAGCGCCGGCGTTGAAGACCGTCACGATACCGTTCAAGTCTGTGGCAATGATGGAGTTTCCGGTAGCAGCTTCCAGCAGTGCCTCGCGATCAAAGCGTACGTATGCATCCAGGCGCCGCAGTTGCAGGGCTGCGTCATCCATTAACTCTAGCTTTAGCTCCGGGGTTGACTCCAGGCAGGTTTCCGGTAAGGAGGTTAAATCTTCGCCCCGCTGCTCGGCGGCGCCGGGCGGCGCGATCGTACTCATTCCTCGCTTATCGGCATCTGGCTCGCGATTGAGAGCCCATGCTCGGCGGTGAAACGGGCGAAGTGGATCGACCTTTCGCTTTTCCAGCCGATAGACTAACATCCATATGCTAAGGAGAATCCATGCTCTCGTGCGGCAGCTCTCAAGTCGGCGGTAAGCGCGCTTCAGCGCTATTTTGTGCGTGTTCCGTATGCAAGCTTGGTCACTGCCAGCCGCGAGTACCCGCTACCCGCCCGCGCGGATTTGCAGCGTGCCGTAGATGAACTGCTGCCCGGCTTCCCCGCGGCGAAGCAAACGGGACTCCATGCGGAATTCCGTTCACGAAACGCTCAAGCTCGGGCACCTGTTGGCGAATCATAATTCCCCAGCGCTGATTCTTGGACCAGCCACGCGTTACGGACAACCGGCTGGAACGAGTGTCGAAGTCGTTGTACCAAGCAAATCAACGTGTCGGGAGGACCGCCCACGATGCGTTCCGGCCGGCTAATCCTCGATCGGGGTGCTCGCCAGCATTGCCCGTCTCCGCTTCACCGGCGACGGCAGATCAACATGCGCTCCCCACGGGCCCAGGCGAAAGGGGACGTTTCTACTTTGCCTTGACAGGGGGTCCGTTTGAATTTGCGTGCTCCCGGCCTTTACTGGTATGATTCGACGCGTCCTCAGCCGGCTTCGCCGGAAGGCCCAAAAGGAGCTTCTGAATGCCGCAAGACCAGACCGGACCGCTGGCGCAAATCGAACAGATCGTGGTGCTGATGCTGGAGAACCGTTCTTTCGACAACGTTCTCGGCTGGCTTTACGACCCGCGGAACGCTCCACCGTTCAACCAAGTTCCGCGCGGTCAGACGTTTAATGGTGTCTCCGGCAAGCACTTATCCAATCCGGCGGGAAGCGGCCAACCGGCAGTTCCGGTTGGCTGGACCGATGACACTACCAATCCGTTCCCCGATCCCGGCGAAGACTACCAACAAGTCTACGGCCAACTTTATGGCATCAATCCACCGCCGAGTGACGTTCCGCCCCAACCGGCGCAACCGCCGCCGATGACTGGTTTCGTCTGCAACTACGCACTGCAGAAAGGCGTCACCGAGCCGGCCAACATCATGAACGGATTCCGCCCGCCCGCGCTACCCAACCTGTCCTTGCTGGCCTATGAGTTTGTGGTTTGTGACAATTGGTTCGCATCCGTACCGTCGCAGACCTTTACCAACCGGTCCTTCGTCCACGCGGGTACGGCCTCCGGCTACGTCAACAACGATCTGTACGGCCTGCCGTTGTTTGTCAACGACACTCCGACTATCTTCAACTTGCTGGAGCAGCAGGGCATCTCCTGGCGTATCTACTATGGCAGCTATTGGTTCCTGTCGATGGCCTTCCTCAATCAACGCCAGTTGGATCGCTACAGCGGTCATCTGTTCGCCGCTGGCCCGCAACGCATGTTCCAATTCCAGTCTTTTCTCGACGACGCCAAGCACGGAACGTTGCCCAGCTATTCGTTCGTTGAGCCGATTTTCATGGACAGTTTAATCTACGGCCGCGAGAACGATATGCACCCGGACGCAGCCATCCTGGACTGGGACGGTAAGCCGTCAGACGCGCGTTTCGGCGACGAGCTGGTGCGCAAGGTCTACCAGGCGCTCAAGGCCGGCCCGCAGTGGAACTCAACCTTGCTGGTCGTCATCTTCGATGAGCACGGCGGATGCTACGACCACGTGCCGCCTCCGCCCGCCGTCCCTCCTGACAACCGCATCATCCCCAGCGGACAGCCCGGATACAGCGGTTTTGGCTTCGATCGGTACGGCGTGCGGGTCCCGGCGGTTATGGTCTCGCCGCTCCTGGTAAGGAGCGTCGTTGACCATACGCTTTACGACCATACCTCCATCATCCGCACAGTGATGGAGCGCTTCCGCGTAAGCGGCGACCTCGGCCGCCGCGTTGCCAATGCGAACCCGCTCGCGCCGTTGTTTGCGGAATCGCCGCGCGCCGATGTCCCGGATTTGCTCGCGCCCGCGGTGGCCGACGAAGAAGCGCCGGCGGACTTGCCGCACACCCACATCCAGGCGTCGCTGGTGCGCGCCGCTGCCCTGCGGTTGCGCGAACTCGGCGCCACCCTGCCGGATGAAACCGAGCTGAATTCGCGCTTGCGCTCGGAAGCGGAGTTGCGGAGGGTCGCGCAGGCAGTGAAGCCAGGCTGAAGAATGCGGCGTCGCCACGAAACTCGCGAGACCGATTGGGAGTTGAAGTGCCGCGCTCCGAACCCGGGGCCATGCTGTGGTCAAAGTCCAAAATACGAATTATATTTCTCCGGCAGCTTCACCGGCTTGTTCTCCGGGCCAAGATAAATGTGCCGTGTCTCGCCGGCCGCCAGCCGCCGCCCATCTTTAGCTTCGCGGATCTCGTAGCCGAACTCCACCATGCGCCGGTTGGCGTCGGCGATGCTGGTTTCGACGCAGATCTCGTCGTCATAGCGGGCCGGGCTCACGTAGCGGCAGTGCGCATCCACCACCGCCAGGCGGATTCCGTCCGCCTGCTCCATGTCCCGATACCGCAAGCCCACGGCGCGGCAGTATTCGGCCCGGCCCACTTCCATCCAGATCAGATAATTGGCGTAATAAACAATCCCCATCTGGTCTGTTTCGGCGTAACGCACGCGGAAGCGGGTCTGGTGAGATGTCATCTGAACCTTCATTCTAAGCGCGAGGAAAGAAGCCCTGCCCGCGCTTCCGGAATACGACCCGCAACGGCCCAACACAACTGTCACCCGCGCTCAGGCATACCGGTTTTTGGCATAGAGTTTAGAATGGGGAGTTGCTTAGACACCGCATCTGGAGCAGGCTCCGCTTTCCGCTGCTGCTCCTAATCATTCTGTTCGGCTTCTACTGGAAGCTGACCTTGACCCGCCAATACGACTGGCTTTGGGGTCCGGATCTGACGCAGCAGGTTCTGCCTTGGCTCGATGAAGAAGCGCGCCAGTGGCGTCATCTTACGTTTCCTGTTTGGGACACGCATGAATGGACCGGCCAATCGCTCATCGGCCAGGCGCAGCCGGGTGTGGCGTATCCGCTGAACTGGCTGCTTTGGTCACTGCCGCTCAAGAACGGCCATCTTCAGATGGGTAGCTTGCAATGGTATTACCTCGCGATCCATTTTATGGCGGCATTGTTTTGTTATTGGTTGTGCCGCGATCTGGGGCGCTCCCAAACCGCTTCGCTCGCTGCTGGATTAGTGTTCAGTCTAGCGAGTTATGTTGGCCTCACCGACTGGCCGCAGATGATCAACGGGGCGGTGTGGACACCGCTGGTATTTCTGTTTCTCTTGCGCGCCGAGCGCGGCTATCGCCCGTGGACCAGCGCCGCTCTGTGCGGGTTGTGTCTCGGCATGGCATGGCTCAGCGGGCATCATCAGGTCCCGATTCTGCTGACGCTGGCGGCGATCGGGAGCTGGATCTATTTCTCATACGGCAACCGCTTTCTCATTCGTTACGCGGCCTTATCGATGATCGTCGCGGGCATGGTAGGCGCGTTGCAGATTCTGCCCGCCCAAGAATATGGCCGGCTCTCGCTGCGCTGGGTCGGCGCTCAAAACCCGGTGGGTTGGCGTGACGCCGTCCCGTACTACGTCCACGGCCAATTCTCCTTGTACCCATTTCAACTTTTTGGTCTGATCGTCCCTGGCTCCAACGCACATTTCGATCCTTATCTCGGGGTGGTGGCCGTGACGTTGGCGCTGCTCGGTGTCGCGCTCGGATGGAAAGATCGCTCGGTCAAGCTGTTTGCCGCGCTGGCGCTGGCCGGGTTGATTTACGCGCTTGGCAGGTACAGCGTTTTCCAAGGCTTTCTTTACGCTCTGGCGCCGTTTGTCGAAAAAGCGCGCGTGCCCGTGGCTTCCATTTTTCTCACCGGCTGTGGCGCAGCGGTGCTGCTGGCCCGCGGCATCGACGGGATCGCCGAGAACGTACAGCAAATGTGGGTTCGGCGGTTCGCCTTCGCTACCGGCGCCTATGCGCTGGTCACTGGTTTCATCCTTTATGGCGTCTTCATCGGCAAGAAGTTAGGTTGGGACTCCGACGATCGCATTTTCCTTTCCGTGCTGGTGGCCATTCTGCTGTGCACACTGCTCTCTGCCTGGCGCAGCGGCAATCTTACGAGCCGGAGCGCGGGCGTGCTGCTGATTCTGCTGCTGCTGTTCGAACTCGGCACAAATGCCGGGTTCAAACTGTCTCCTCGCGCCGAGGCCGGCCAGCGCGTCTTTCGCGAGCGCACGGTCAACAATGCCGATCTCGCGCAATGGCTGCATTCTCAGAAAGGCACGTTTCGCATCGAGACGAAAGACGACGACTTTCCCGCCAACTGGGGCATTTATCATGACCTCGACGTGGTGCATACCTACGCCGGCGTAACGTCAAATATCCTGGACATCGACGACAACCTCTGGAACGGCCGGATGTTGCTCAATACTCGCTACACGCTGGCCAAAGCGCCGGCCGACCCGAGCGAAAAGGAGGTGTTCACCGGCAAAAGCGGAATGAAGATCTTCGAAAACCCGGATGCCTTTCCGCGCGCGTGGGCGGTGCACGAAGTGGAGAAGATGGACACCGACCAGGGCCGCTGGATGATCGCCAACCGGCTGCCGGAGTTGCGATCGAAAGCGTTCACCAGGCAGACGCCGCCCAAGCTGCCCGCATGTCCGGAAGATGCCGGAACAGTGGATGTCGAGCAATACCGGACGTTGAGCGTCGTTCTTCACGCTGCGATGAACTGCGATGGCATGGTGATTCTGTCCGACAACTATTATCCAGGCTGGGTGGCCACGGTGGACGGCAAGCGGGCGCGGATATACGAGGTGGATTTCGCTTTTCGCGGCGTGGTTGTACCCAAGGGGTCGCATGATATCATTTTTGACTTTCGGCCGTGGTCTGTCTATCTCGGTGCTTTCCTGACTTTTGCCGGAGTGTTGGTCACGGCCGTTATTGCGCGTTGGGAAGGGCGCCGCATTGCGTGACCCGCTACCCATGAAACGACGAATTCAACCGCTCCCTAACCCGGCAAAGCCGGATCCGAACGGGCTCTGCGATGGTGCGCCACCGCTCCCTCACGGTCGCGGCTCGGAACACGTGACCGAGCCGCAACCGGGGAGTCCCCATGGGCCTGCGGCCCACCCGAAGTGATGCAGACGCCGCCGGCCCGTTTCGTAGGATCAGTGATTTGGACCGCGCCTTCAACGCAGTCCCCATGGGCCTGCGGCCCACCCGAAGTGATCCAGACGCCGCCGGCCCGTTTCGTAGGATCAGTGATTTGGACCGCGCCTTCAACGGAGTCCCTACGGGCCTGCGGCCCACCCGAATCGATGCAGACGTCGGCAGGCCGGTTTCGCCGCATGAATGATTTGGACCGCGTCTTAAACGGTGCGGTCCCAGGAATCATTTTTTGGATGGGGACTCCGTCCCCAATCCCCTGGGATTTTGCGCTTTTCGAGCAGACATGATCGGAGCAGCCCCAGACTCGGCAGGGCTCCGGTTTTAGGTTAGGGCACGGGACAGGAATCGCTGCCCCGTGTCCGCACTCGGCTCAGCGCTCGGGTTGCATCAGCATCGCCAAATTACGGTCCGCCAAGCCGCGCAAAGCCCGCCCATGACTATGCCCTCGCTGACGGAGTTCCGCGTAGTGGTCGCGCGCGCGACGTTTAAGCCGGGTGGTCTCCATTCAAAAAGCGCTGGATCACCGGAATCAACTCCTGCGTTCGCGACAATAAGAACATATGGCCGCTGTCGACCACGTGCAACTGCGCGCGCGGAATCAGCCGGGCCATCAGCCGCGCGTTCACCACTGGGATGAGCGGATCGTCGCTGCCCGCCAGAATCAACGTGGGCTGGCGAATGAACGGCAGCCAGGGCAAGCTGGTCCAACCCATGCCGGCTAAAAGCTGGTAGGAATATCCGTGCATGCTGGGCTGCTTGATTCGCCGCCCGAGAGCGTAAGAACGCGCCAGTTCCGGATCGCGAAGTTCACCACCATAGAGTTCCGGCGCGATTTCCGCCAGATAAGCCGGATCGAGATAGCGGCGCGGAGTCAGCATTTTGCTCATCACGGAAAACCTGCCTGGAACGGAGAGAGCGCCCGTGGAGGTTGCGGCCAGAATTAGCCGGCGGCAGCGCGACGGATAACTAAACGCGAATTGTTGCGCCAGTCCTCCGCCCCAGGAATAACCCATGACGTCGACCTGCCGATAATCCAAGCGATCCAGCAGCCGCGCCAGCGTGCTGGCGAGATTCCAGAAGCGGTATGGAAGCAATGGAGCCGGCGAACCGCCCACTCCCGGCGCGTCAAAGGCGATGCATCCCACGCCTTCCAGCGCGCGAATAAACGGCTCGAGTACTTCGATACTCGCTCCAATGCCATTACAAATCAAGAGTGGCGTGCCACCGTCCGGCCCGGTTTTCATGCCGATCCGCAGGCGCTGGCCGTCCAGCGTCACCTCGCCGATTTCGAGGCTAGCGGCGGCGTCTCGATAATCTGCTTTCAGGCCCGGCGCCGGCGGACTCGAGCCCGCAGTGTTCCCCTCCGTGTCGCGATCCCTCATTTTAAGTTTCGAAGACATACGTTCCTGGCGCCGGCTCGCGTGGCGGGTACTCCGCATTGCCTCGCGCCGCGGGCGCGGCAACGCGTTCTCCCGAGCGTGCCACAATCCAATCGCGCCAGTGTTCCCACCACGAACCGGCGTGCGGCTGAGCGCCGCTTAGCCACTCGTCCGGACTATCGGGAAATTCGGGGCGCGTAAAGAATTTTGCCTTCGGATTTCCCGGCGGGTTAACGATGCTTTGGATATGACCGCTCGAGCTGAGAATGAATTCCCGCCTGCCGCCCAACAAATGCGTGGTCGAGTAACATGCTTTCCAAGGCGTGATGTGATCCGTAAGACCCGCCACAATATAAGTATCGCAGGTGATCTTGCGCAGATCGACGGGCGTTCCCAGGATCGACGTTGTGCCCGGATTGCCAAACGGATTGCTCAAAAACAGATCGAGAAACTCCCCGTGCAGCGCGGCCGGTAAACGCGTGGAGTCGTTATTCCAATAGAGAATATCGAAAGACGGCGGCGGGTTGCCCAGCAGATAATTGTTCACCCAGTAATTCCACACCAGGTCGTTGGGGCGCAGCCAGGCAAAGATACGTCCCATCTCATCACCACCGAGCACGCCAGTCAGTTGCGATCTCCTCTTGGCGATCGCGATGGATTCCTTGGTCGCGAACAGACCGAGCTGCGATTCCGAATGCGTATCGAGCAGCGCCGCCGTCAGCGTGACCGCATGGACATCCTCATTTCCGATGGCGGCCAGGTGAGACAGCAGCGACATCATGGTAATTGCGCCCGCGCAGGCGCACATCACATTCAAATCGGGGCTGCCGGTGATCTCGCGCGTGGCGCGCATCGCCTCCAGCAGCGCGTACAAGTATTTTTCCAGGCCCCAATCGCGGTGTTTGGCCGTCGGGTTGCGCCAGCTTACGGCGAAGGTCTGTATTCCGAACTTCACCGCATACTCGAGCAGGCTTTTTCCGGGCGAGATGTCCGCAATGTAGTATTTATTGATCTGCGGCGGGACGAATAGCAGCGGCCGCGCGTGGACTTGTTCGCTGGCCGGCGTGTATTGGAGCAGCTCGCAAACTTCGTTCCGGAATACCACGGAGCCAGGTGTAACAGCCAGGTTTTTGCCCACTTGGAAAGCCGATTTATCCACCTGCGCGGGCATTCCGCCGTTGGTCGCGATATCCTGCAACAGGTTCTGAAACCCGTGCAGCAGGCTTCCGCCACCGGTGTCCACCAGCTTTTTCAACGCCGCTGTATTGCCCAACAGGAAGTTGGTCGGCGCCAGCGCTTCCGTCATCAGCGATAAAACAAAACGTGCCCGCGCCGTATTGGTTGGATCGAATCCCGCGTTGTCGATGAAGCCGTTCAGGCCTTTGCGCCATGCCAGATAGGTCTGCAGCCAATACTTGTAGAACGGATTCGCGTTCCAGGCCGGATCTTGAAAGCGCTTGTCTCCGGGCTCCGGGGCCAGTTCGGATTGGCCCGATAGAATGCGGATCATGTCGCGCACGAAGGCGGCTTGCTGTTCCATTACCGCAGCGGGTTGCTTTAGCGCCTGCTCGGTGATGCGCCGCGCGGTCGCCAATAAGTCTTGCGCCGTGAAACCGACAAATGGGTTAGGACCGAGGATCCCTTCCGCGGCGCGCTCGGCGAAATCGTCTTGTGGCATGGCTGGAGACAGAATACACCATTGGCCTTGGGATTGGCGCATGGAAGGGAAGCAGAGTACGACGAATCGATTGGGCTGGGTGAAGGCATGGTGGACCGCTTTGATGGCGATGACGGTGGATTTAACCCATTGGCGGGTGCAGTTCAAGAGGCCGGGGCGGAGCACGCGCTCTTGTTGCGGATCGGGGATGAAGCCGAGGCGATGGCGCGCGAAAGTCGAGTGGAGGCGGAGTTTGGGCTCCGACCGGGTTGGCTCGACGGCGAACGACACGACCTGGGGGTCGTGCGCGGGCGAGAGCTCCCAATGCCGCTTAGTTTTTTCGCGCGCGAACATTTCAAAAGACATATGTTCTTTCGCCTCGAAACGGCACGTCACTCCAAGGGCGCCAAACTCGAAGCAAGCGTCGGCACGAGTGCCGACGCGGCACGCAGGAGTGCGTGCGCCACAAAGGTCCTGACCGAAAACTAAGTGACATTGGGCGAGGGCGCCCGCCCCACCGGGAACTTGGGCTTGGCCGGTTTGCGGTCTTGCTCGATGGAGGAGTATTTTTGCGCCTGCTGGGGTCAAGATGCCAGGCGTTGGCCGGGCGGGCGGCCGTCGTCCAGCTCGTCTTCTTCGGATTTTGGGTAATGCGGGATCACTATGCAAGGTTCAGCCTCCGGCTTGGGTTCGTTTTCGGTGGGGGCTGGTTCGGGCTCCGGTTCTGGGTGATATTCCGCGGGGTCGCGGCCGGTGGTGGAGACGTCGGGACGAGTGATTTGAATGGGTTGGGCATCGGGCGGGCGGAGTTTGCGAAGGCGATGGAACTCGGCGAGGGTGCGGGCTTGGGTTCGTTCGAAGCGGGCTTCGGCGCGTTCGGCGGCGGCGACCGCCTTTTCCACGCGTTGCTGGTTGACACCGAGGCGATAATCGGCGTCGCTGTCGCCAATTTCACGATCGTCCTGGGCTTCGTGATCGACGATGCACTTGTCGGTGATGGCGGTGGCGACGGCCCAGGCGCGGCGCAGGCGCCACTCGGCGACGGCGAGGTGCTGAATGAGATGGAGTTCGAAGATAGTGCAAGGTTGGAAGGAATCGATATAATCCTGCTCGACTTGTTCAAAAAGGGCCATGTCTTCCGTGCAGAGGACGACAGTTCGGGCGGAAAGGCCGTACTTTACGGCGTTTTGCGAAGAACGTTGTTTGCCTTCCGGAGTGATGGGACCGCGGGAAAGCGCGCCATTACGGCGAGAAGCTTGAATTTGAAGTTCTGATCTCATGGAAATGGAGGATCTCCTCAAGACCAGGGTACGGGGTGGGTTGCTTGCGGCTGCCCTATGGATCCTGGTAAGTGGTTGATAGGGAGGGAGATGTTTTTTGCGGATCTTGGTGACTGGCTGTTTTCTTCGTGTAGCCTGTTTGCGGAGTGCCCGCAAATGCGGAGGGGCCATAATGGAAACGATCGGTGTCGTGCATCAGACAGCTCGTGATCCCCGTACTGCTGCGGCCTGAACTGCTCGCCATGCTCGATACCTGGCGCTGACGGCGTGAGATCGTGAGATCTGGAGGCAGCGGCTCCCGGACGGCTAATCAGATGAAAAAGGACCGTCAGGGTAGCTCGAATATGGTGCCCCCTCCGGTGGGTAGTGGGGATACGCCTCAGCTGCATCGATTGCCCGGGCTTAAATTTCAGGCCTTGTGCCGCGACGTCCTCGAGAACGAACCAGACATTACCCAGTGTGACGTGTACGGGATTAACGGGCAGGCTCAGCGTGGGATTGATCTCCTGGCCCACCGAAAGGACGGCGCGTTTGACGTCGCGCAGTGTAAGTGTGAACGGGATTTTCCACCCTACAAAATTCGAGCTGCGTCTGATGAATTCCTTAAGCATTGGGATCACTGGCGGTCGCTGGGGGTGCGGCGTTTTATTGTTTTAGTCGCCAGTGATGTTAGCCGTGCTGACCGACAGGATGAGATCGTGTCGCAGAAACGGCGCTTTTTGAACGAGTATGGGATCGTCTACGAGCTTTGGCCGGATACGAGGATTGTTAATAAGCTGAGGCCACATCCAGGAATTGTGAGCCAGCACTTATGGGGAGGCTGGGCCGAAATAATCTGTGGACCGAATGCGTCGGCGTCGTTGCGCACCGCGCTGGCGGAAAAGACGGCCTTTAATAGTCACCTTCTTCTGGACGTCGAGAGCGCCAGGGACGAGAAATTGATCTTAATGCGCGAGATGTGGCGCGAGGGCCGTCGAGATGAGGCTAGGGGACTTCTTTCTGTAGCTAAGTCCGACGATGTTGTTTGGAGTGCTCTCGCCCCAAGGCTGCAAGCGGACTTCCTGCGTTTTGAGGCCTCCATTGTTATCGAGGGTGATAACGATCCGGCTCGCGCCGAGGATCTGTTGAATGCCGCGTACGATCTGTGCCCAGACCGCGGCGATGCCAGGCTGCGGGCGGCGATTTCGCTTTGGAGGGGGGATGACGACGGCGCGCTGGCGTTTCTCAATCTTGCCGACACCGATTCGCTTCGCCACTTCAAGGCTCTTGTTTTACTCATGATGCGCCAGGCCGAGGCTGCAGAGCGGCTGTTGGGTCAGATCACTGACGAGACCGGCGAAACTTTCCAGCTTCGGGCGCTCTGTCACCTTGCGAATCGGCGGCTGGGTGAAGCGCGGCTGGCAATGCAAAAGGCGCTCGAAAAATCTCCTCGCTGGGTCGCTATTCAATACACGGCTGCGGTGATTGATTATTTTAGTTCGCTCGCGCCTGTTGTTGTCCCGACGTTCATCCCTTCGTGGCCGGAGCCCGTTCCGTCGAACTTTGTGCTTCAGGACGATGAGTCGCGAGAACGGCTCCGCCGGGCTCTAGATTGTTTTCGCCATCTTGAGTCTGTCGCGCCATCGGAGGATGAAAGCCGTCGTTGCTTAGAGGCTTGGCAAGTGGCTTGCCTTGCGAACGATCTTGATCGCCAGGACGAGTTTGAGGCGGAGGTTCGGCGGCTGTTGGGCTCGCGGCAGGCGCATCACAGGGTGTTGGCGTGGGGCATTGCAGCAGGCATAAAGGATGCGCTTCAGCGTCCAGCGGAGTCGATCAGGGAGTTGATTATTGACGGTAAGGGCGAGCCAGAACAGGCCCTTGTGCTCGCCCAGTACTACGTTTCCATTGATAAGCCAGGGAGGGCTCTTAAGCTCTTGCGGCCGCAGCGTGGCCGCTTCGCGGGCGTCGGTGCACTTTCGGTCTGGGTGACTTGGATAGCTCAGTTGGAAGCGCTGCTGGGACACGCAAGCGAGGCACTTAAGCTGGTCGCGGATTCGGATCTGTCGGAGCTCGAATCCCGGCTTCTTACTTCAAGAATCCTTCTTTTGGCCAAGTCCGGGGACCAGACGGCTTTCAGGGAAAATCTCTTGGCGTCTTACAACGCTCTAGGCGATCCCCGTTTTCTTCTCGATTTCGTAGTATCGTGCGCGCGCACTAATGACTGGCTCGTTGCCGCGGACCGGAGCGTAGAGCTCAATGCGCGAATCCGAACGCCAGAGGTCCTCAGGTTAGCTGCGCTTTGCAGCTACAATGCGCAACGCTTCTCAATGTGCCTGCGGCTCCTTGACGGCGGGGAGGATCTTTATCCACAGTCCAGGTTGCCTGCTGACTTGCGCCGAATGCGGGTCCAGTGCCAAGTAAACGTGGGGTCGCTTCAGGCCGCCGTGCACGAGGCCGAGGCGCTCGCGCGAGAAGAGCCCACGCTCGCTAGCTTTCTGGGTCTCGCGCAGGTTTATGTGTCCAAGGGGGACTTTCGGCGGCTTTGTGATGTTGCCCGGGATGTGGTCCTCCTGGATCAGGTTCCGGCGGGCGTTCTTCTTCGGCTTGCAGGTCAGGCCCGCTGGGAGGATAAACCGCTGTCGGTCCGTCTGTGGAGACGGGCCGTCAGCATTGGGGTGCCGGACGAGGGAGTCGTACAGGCTGTTCAGCTTGGGTACGAGCTGGGGCTTGACCACGAGTTGGCGGAGCTCACGGCGCGCGTAGAGCGACTTGGGCAATCAGGTCACGCGGGCATTGTGCGTGCCTCTCTCGAAGACTTGGTGCGTTATGCCGATGAGTTTCGGCGTCAGACGCAGGAACTCAACGCTGCATATCACGGCGCCCAACTCCCCATTCACCTCATCGCGCCACGGCTAAACATTACACTTTCGGAGCTCTACCACGGTCAGCTCGAAAAGAATTCGGAGGCCGCGTACTTGTTTGCTCAGCCGCTAGTCTTCGCAAGGGCCGGGCGGAGGGGCATCGGAGTGGTCACCGAGGCTCAGAAGGCGGACTATCGGCTGAACGTTGATATTACGGCGGTCTTGCTTGCGCGCCACTTTGGATTCCTGGATGAGGTGGAGCGGACTTTTGCTCCTGTTCGGCTTCCCAAGGAGCTTATTCCATGCCTTGCGGTTATGCGGGATCGTTTGGCTGCAGGGCAGCCTAGTCGAGCCTTGGCTTACCGGAAAATTTTGGCCAGTCATCAGAATGGACATATCTGTAGTGCTGCTGACCGCGTCTCGGCCAGGGATGATTGGCCGGAGCTATTAAGAGGTGGATGGGCTGGCCTGGTCGACCAGGCGATCGAGGAACATGGTTTCGTTGTAGACTTTCTCCCTATCGTGACGGCTAGTCGACCGGTCCTCCGCGACGAGCTGCCGGAGGAGGCAAGAGCGCGGGTGGTCGGACTTAAGGCTGTCTTTATGGCCCTTCGGGCCTCGGGCGCGATTACGACTGATTATTATGACCGCATTATTGACCGGTTGCCTTCGATTAGGAACGAGCCTGGCTCGGCCATGCCCGACCTGGGTGCGCGCCTGTACTTCAGAGGCACAGTAATTGAGACGCTCGCTGACTTGGATGCTCTTGATGTTGTCGCGGATCGGTTCCAGGTCTTCATCGAGTTTCAGGAGTTTGAGCGGTTGAAGACTGAGGTTGAGGATTTTGAACGCAACGAGGCGCTTGCGCACTGGGTGAGCGACCTGATTACCCATCTCAGCGGGGCTATTCAGGCAGGTCGGTATGAAATAATCTCCGCCGAGGCGCTGACTAGCATTGATGCCGACGATTTGAAGGGAACGGATGGGTCCGGCGACAGGCTCCTCATCGAATGCCTGTTGGCGCTCGTCCGGTTGCAGGGCGATGGTCAGGACCGAGCCTGGATTGATGATCGGTGGGCAAACTCCCACGCTCTTGCGGGACGGACTCCAATCGTTGACACGGTTGATGTGCTTCAGCAACTCGTGTCGCGTGGGGGCATCTCGTTTGGGCGTTACTACGAGACGATTTCTCGGATGCGGGCCGAGGGGCTCTGCTTTTTTCCTCTGTCTAAGGAAGAGATCCTGCATCACGTCGCCCAGTTGGACGTTCGATCCGCGAGCGAGACTACGGCGCTGCGTGATCTGCGGCGGGGACTCGCAATGTCATTCTTGGCGTCGCGCTTCCTCCGACCTGGGAGCGCTGATGGGCAGTCTTCCGACCCGGGTGAGTTTGAGTTCCTTATCCGTTCTAGCTCTGCTGTTTCTGAAGCGCTAAGCGCACTCTGGCTCGAATCTGATGGGCCGCACGATGAGCGCTTGGCAAAGGCAGAGTGGGTTCTAGGAAATCTCTTTGTTCCTCACTATGGGCTGCGAGGGGTAGCCAGCCCCAATGCCGCCGGTGACGAACGGTATGCGTTCGCCGTTCTTGCTGCCTCCCTCCTCACGCGGACGGTCGCGATTTCCGGGGACACATCGAAGGCCGAGTCGGTGAAGGCTTATCACCGTTGGATTTTTGACCGTTTCCTCGATCGGCGGTTTCAAGTCGAGCCAGACCTGCTGGTTCAGACCGCTGGGTTTGTAAGGAGAGTGATCGAGCAGCTCCGATCGGGACATACGGCGGAGTCCGAGTCCCGGGTTGCTGCGCTCGTTTTTCAGCGATTCCTTCTTCAGTTGCCCGACCAAGTGCGCCAGGAGATCGGTCGTGGTTCAGACTTCTTGTCTAACTATGGGCTTGGAATTCAGGTGGTCGCGAATGTGTCCGGCCTGCAGTTAGAGCGAACGGAATATCTGATGGCGGCCAGGGAGGCGATCAATGGAAGGGCGGGGAGGGCAAAGCTCTTCAACAGTGACCGCGAGGTGACCTTTTCGCCCTTGCAGCCAACCGGAGCCGGCTTCACCTTTAGCCATCCCGACTGGCACATTGAGGTTCCGGTCAGGGATCCGCATCTCGGGCTTCTTGCCGATTCTGCTGCCCAGCGAGAAGCAGTTGCAGAAGGGCTGCGCAGAGTCTGGGACCTCCCTGCACGCGAGTTTCGTGCGGCGCGCTGCAGATATTGCTTCAACTGAGGACCCCGTGCGCCGAATTGAGAAGGCGGAAGTTGTTCGCGTTGGGAGCCTGCTTCACTTCTACGATCAGCTAGACGTGGCCCTCTCGAGGGGACAGGGTATCGCGAGGCGCGATCTCTTGCCGCTACCCGACGCCATTCGGCGATATTTGCGTCTTGAACCTCCGCAAGCCCCCGCCAACTTCGCGGAGTCCGTCAGTGTGGCTGCGGCGGAAATGTTGGGCGAGCTGGATCTCGTGGAGGTACTGGGTCGGCTCCTGCCCTTGCCTGTCGACTTGCCGGAGCTGGTCTCGGGCCGGATTCGAGCGCTCTCCGAGAGTGATAGACGGCGCTTGGTGTGCTCATTATTGGCGAGGGATAGGAAGAGCCCCCTGACGCGCCTACAACTCGCGCGTGTTCTGGTTGCCTCCTGTTCTGAGGATGAGCGCCTCGTACGGGTGGCGCAGCGCATCGTCGGCGGTCTTCTGTCGCAGAGGGGCGAGTTGGAGCTAAGCGCGCTTCTTGAGATCGTTCGATGGACCTTGGATGAGTTGGGCGCTGAGGCCGAAACGACGAACTGGCCGGCTTCGGCTCTGTTGGCGGTAGCGTGGCTGCACGGCGGTCGATTGTTCAGTATGCTTCGGACTCGTGGTGTGAAGATGCAGGATGTCCTCGACAGGTTTTCGCGCTCATCCTCGCGCATCTTCGGCGTCTTTGGAAACTCAAGCCCGTGGGAAGGTGACGTGGCGAACCCGCACAACGTTATTCCCGAGGCTCTTCTGATTTCTGCTTTGGGAGGCGATAGGGTTTTGCCGCGGGTCTGTCTCACGTCGGAATCTGGGGATCGCCTACGTGCGCTCGCGTTGTTGGAAACGGACGCGGGTGCCGTGCTCAAGTTGCCTATAATTCCTGACATAGCCACGGCAACAAATCATCTCTCTTCGTTTCTGGGACGAGATTCTGCAGCATTCCTGGAGGAATTGTTTGCTCAGGAAGGTATGGTTTCAACGGTCCGGCGGCTTGTACAGGAGCAAGCGTTGGAGGGGCTCAAGAAGAAAGCTCATGGGAGCTGGACGGCCGTTAAGTTGGCTTTTGGGAACTACCCGATTCCGGATTCGTTTGTTCCCGATCTCGAGCGAGCTTTGAAGACCGCCGATTTCTCCAGCGTGGTTAAGGAAGACGCGGCGACGGCGTGTCGTGTGTTGTCGGTTGCCGCCTCCTTTCTCAAGTTCGTTTCTCCGGCTGTGGCTGCCGGTTTCAGGCAGCAACTACGTAGCGTCGCCCAGCAAATGCGGGAACTTGCGAAGGGGCCGAGCCAGAGGGAGATCGCCACACTGTTCATGGAGGCCGTGTTGAGTGTCTCCCGGTGCGCGGCTACACCTGAGGCGCGGGTGTCAGAGTTCGAGTCCATAGTGAGCGAACTGGTGTTGGCCTGGCCATTCTTAGGCGAGGTCGCGCGCCCTTTGGTGCAGCGTTTATGCGAGGATTTACCGCTGGTGCAGTCTATGGGGATGTGGCGATTGAATCTGCGCTTGAGGAGCCACTAGTGCTAGTAGGCGACGATACCGGGGCTCACCACGCTCGCCGGAATAGTTGGGATGAAAACGTGCTCGCGAATCCATCCACGGATCGACGATCATAGTTCCTGTACCGGCGAAATCTCTGACGTTTCGGGTCACAATAGCAAGATCGTGTTCGGCGGCAGTGGCGGCAATCAAACCGTCAGCCACGGCAATCGGAATTCCCTTCCTCTTCGCTTCGATCGTGATTCGGCCCCAGCGCCCCGCGATTGCCTTGGTGACTGGCAGAAGATTCGATTCGAACCAGTCTGGTAGCCCTTGTTCCAGCCACCGCTCCAGTTCTGTCCGGCGTTTGCTTGCCGGTAAATCCTCGATGCCGAGTTTGATCTCGCCGAAGGTGACGACGCTGGCGAAGAGAGACTCGGGATCGGCGACTTCGAGCCACTTCACTACCCGCAAATCAGGTTGTGGCTTGACGAACTCGGAAATGACGTTCGTGTCGATTAGAAATCCATTCACAGCTCGATCGGTTGCGGGTATTCTCTTGACCTCTCCAGCTTCAACCCCGAACCGGGAAGCGGAGATTCCAGGAGAAATTGCGCGAAATTCTTTTTCTTGCGAGGTGAGCCCTTTATGGGCTGGACGGGGGGCTGAGGGTTCAGCGCCTGTAGGAGGACGTCCTCGACATTTTGGAACCCACCGCTCTTCATCCGTTCGTGGATAAGGGCCTCAAGTTCCGGCTTGTTGATTTTGATCGTCATCTTGTTGCGTTTCGCCTGCCTTTAGGATAGCGTGAGAATCGCCGAGCGCGACCTTTGTTAATGAGGTCTGCAATTGTCACGCCCGCGGGGAGTATGTTGCCCTTGCGAGCCTCGCGGATGTGCGCTACCGCGTCGGCGCGTGTTCTGCGTGGTTTTTGGGCGGTCGAAGGTGGCAAGGAAACGAGAGCATTGTGGATTAATTCATCGACGCTGCGGAACTCGCCGTTTTGCAGCTTGGTTCGGATGATGTCTTGATCCTCGGGGTTGCTAATTTCGATCAGCATGGCGGCGATTGTTCCCTTCTTTAACTTAAGCCAAACCGGGGCGGAGTGCCGGGTGGAGAACCTGTATCGTCGTACATGGGAGCACGTTCATGGTTCCCATCGACAAAATGGCCGACCAGGAGTTCGAGCGGCATGCGTTCGCGATTCTCCAACGAGAGTTGGGGCTTTGTCAGTGCCGGTGAAAAACTGAGCCATTTTGGCCGAGGTAAGCCTGGGCCACGGACCCGCGGTGGCGGCAATCGGATTCTTCGCCGTCGCCCGACGGCGATGCTAAGGCGCAGTGGTGGTACCGAGCAGCGGTTCTAGAACGTGGGCTACCCAAGTAAGGTCCTTTCGATCAGAGCCCGTTATCGCGCTATTGCATTCCAAAGCGTACGCGAGCAGGAGCCTCATTCCCCAGTTGATCGCTAGACCAAGCGCGACCTGCCGGTCCTCTTTATTGAGAAAGCTAGTGCCACCAGCAAGAGATGACTGGGTGATGGCCTCATCGAACTGCTGCTTAAAGAGCACCGCGGGGCTGCCGATCTCCAAACCGACTGCTTCCGATTCCGCGCGGGTGCTCACTAGCTGCTGTTGCAGATGAACCACGTTGTCGACTGCGGCCAGCCAATGGCCCACGCCCAAGGAGGCGCCTAGCTTCCGACACGCGGCGGCCAGGAAGAAGCAAAGTGGGGCGTAAAGCTTGCCTGCGCTATCCAGCCCACTTTGGGAAAGGATCCTGGCATTCCTTTTCAGAACGTCCAACACGACGGCATCGCGGTGCGGACCCTCGGGCACGATGCTGAACAGGCTCTCGTCCGCGAGACGTAAGATGCTACGGAACCATTGATCAAGCTGTTCGGCAACAGCCTGGGGGTGGCTTTCCATTACGCCGCGTCCGTTGACAGAATCGCTTCGGCGGGCGAATGGAATCCCTCGTAAGCCCAAGGCGTTGGTGTTGCGGCGTACGGCGCGCCAGTGAGCTCAGGAGGAAAGGAAGAGGAGTCCATGGGCCAGCATCGAGGCCCATCAAGGCGGAGGAGGGCTCGATCGTCCTCGCTTAGCCTCATCCATGCATCCTCCATCTGGTCGAGGATCGCGTCTTCTTCCGTCGACTCCTGACCTGCATGCCTCCAGCGAGTCATCCACAGGCGCCGTTCGAGCTGACGGTAGGGTTGCAGGCCGTTAGTCATACGCTTTGTTCCAGACGGGACGGGTGGCCGCCAGATCCGATTCGAAATCAGAGAGGCGGCATCGGTGGCTTGGCTCGACGAGAGCATGTGGATAGCGATCCAATCGAACGCACAAAGCCGGTGGAACTGCGGCCGTGCCCATAGTGAAGACTGGATCCCGGCCCTCTCCGCCTAGTGACCTGGGGAGGCGCGGCTTGGGTAGATTATTTGCGGAATCGAGCGCCACAGACATGCCGCCTGTTTCCGGCTCGACCGTGCCATCCGGTCCGACGGGGATGTCCCGTATCGGGCCGTCAACGCGAACGCCAAGCTCCCGACCGGATCGGCCGACCTTAGGCAACCCATCCGGTTCCGCCTTCATCGCCCGGAACATTGGCTGCCCAATTTCGCTGCTGCGTGCGCTCTCCGCGGCATTCTCAAACGGTTCTCGCACTCAGTGATTTTAGCAAATGGCGATCTGAATAGGCTGGCCGTGAACCTTCGGGCCGTTGGAAGCCGGTGTCGGCAGAATGCGACCGAAAACAGAGCGATCTGCTGTGTGAACGAATTCGGGCCGTCTGCTTACGGCATCGCGATTCCAAAATTCCGCCGCGGCGCTGAGGAGGCGAAATGGTGGAACGGACGCATCCAGCATGCGCCAATTTTCGGCGTAGTCAGCCTCGATTTCGTCAGCCTTAGGGCACAAAGGTCGCGTGGATTACATAATCCATCTTCGGAAAGCGCGGAACCAGATATTCATTGGCTTCTTCTTCCACGCGGCCGGCGTCGATATTCTTTCCCGCCGGACGCACTTCGCCGTAGCCAGCGTAGAACTTATCGATCACGCCGATGCCGTCGACAATCCGGGCGAACGGAACAAAGCGATCCTCGTCGAGAACGGCGTTATCGGCCAGGTTGATGAACATCTGTGTCGACCGCGTGCTCGGACCCGATTGGGCAAACGCCAACGTTCCGCGCAGGTTTTTCTCCTTGGGCGGATCGTCGACAATGCGCAGCGTGGTCCACACGTTTTGCACTTTGAAGTCGCGGTGGACTCCAAACTGGGCGATGAAGCCTGGCACCACGCGGTAGAAGCGGCTCTGATCGAAGTAGCGCATGCGCACCAGTTCGTGAAAGCGATCCACGCCGTGCGGCGCCCAGCCGTGCCTCGCCTCCACCGTAAAAGCTCCTTGGGTGGTCTCGAACTTCACGCGAAACACCGCGGGCACGACTACCTTTGGAGCGGGCTTATGGCAAGCCAACAGCGATAACGCGACCAAAAGCATCGGAATGCGGGGCATTGTGGAAACCCAATTATGTCTTACTCTGTTACACAAAGTACTTGACAATACTGACCACTTCGCGCATGATCATCTCATGGTCAAACGCATCGTCGCGATTGTGTTCATCTTCGGCTGCACCTCGCTCGCATGGCTCATCCTGGGAGGGACGATCGTCGCCCGCACCGGGGCCTCGACTGAGCGCCTGCGCAGCCGCGTGCAATCCATCTGGGGAGCGCCGCAATCGCAAGCCGCGCCGTACGCCGAATACTCCACGCCGGTTCACTACGACGAGACGATTACCGAGAACGGCAAGCTCAGCGTAGTGCAACGAACCCGCTACGATGCCCATACGGTGCGCCCTTCGAGCAGCGACATCGACGTGCAACTCGACAGCGAGCCGCGCCAGAAAGGTCTGCTGTGGTATGCGACCTACAAGGTGCGCTTTCGCGGCGACTTCGTCTTCCACAATCCTGAGCCGGACCGGCAGTCTCTGCGCATTTGTCTTCGTTTTCCCGCGGCGCAGGCGGTTTATGACGATCTGCAGTTCCTGGTCGATGGCCAGCCGGCCAACGCCTCAACGGAAAAAGAGCTGTCCTTTGTCACCGTCGAAGTTCCCGCCGGCGGGAATGTCAAACTGCGTGCCGGGTACCGGTCTTATGGGCTCGATTCCTGGAAGTATAACTTCGGTCAGGAGGTAAATCCGGTTCGGGATTTTCATCTGCGAATGACGACCGACTTCCGCGATATCGACTTTCCCGACAACACGCTCGCCGCGACCGATAAACAGGAAATTCCCGGCGGCTGGCAACTGGATTGGAACTACAAAAACCTGGTTTCGGGTTACGAGATCGCGATGGCGATGCCGGAAAAACTGCAACCTGGGCCGCTGGCCAGCCAAATCAGCTTCTTCGCTCCAGTCTCGTTATTTTTCTTCTTTTTTATGATTTTCATCGTCACCACGCTGCGCAATATCGACCTGCATCCCATGAATTACTTCTTCCTGGCCGGCGCGTTTTTTGCGTTTCATCTGTTGCTCGCCTACCTGGCCGACCATCTGGATATTCACGTGTCCTTTCTGATCGCCTCCGCAGTCTCGGTTTTTCTGGTGGTCACGTATCTGCGTCTCGCGATCGGCATGCAGTTTGCCGTGCGGGAAGCGGCGATCGCGCAATTGATCTATCTGGTGCTGTTTTCTTACGCGTTCTTCTTCAAGGGGCTCACTGGCCTGGCCATCACGATTGGGGCGATTCTGACGCTTTTCGTGGTGATGCAAATGACCGGAAGGATTCGCTGGTCGGAAAAGTTCGCGGGATTCGATCCGCGGGAGGCTTTGTCGGCGGACCGCTAGCTGCCTGTGTCTAAAGTAGCTTCGACGCGTCGAATAGGACGGGCTGAAGCCTGTCCAGCGCAGGCCTAAAGCTCAATGCACGTCACTCCAAGGGCGCCAAACTCGAAGCAAGCGTCGGCACGAGTGCCGACGCGGCACGCAGGAGTGCGTGCGCCACTAAAGCCTGTGCCACCTTATCTAACAAACACTTCCAAGAATGCGTCGATGCATCCGCCGGGATAATCGTCTGGCGCCAACTCCGTATAATACTAAGCGACATGCTTGTTCGCAGTATCCCCGCCGTCTTGTGGTTGTCGGCGGCCGCGCTTGGCCAGACCATCATGACGACCATCGCCGGAACAGACTCCGTTTTCAACGGAGACGGGCTACCGGCGCTGTCTGTGCCCATTGGCAGCGTCAGCGGAGTGGCGGTCGACTCCGCGGGCAATATCTACTTCACCGATCCCGATCAGTTCGTAGTTCTTCAGGTCACACCCAACGGAACTCTGAATCGCATTGCAGGTAATGGAATCGCGGATTATTCGGGAGACGGCGGACCAGCCACTTCGGCGGCCATCGCCGCTTCTCAGAGTCTGGTCGGGGAGCTTCCTGGCTTCTATAGCCGTTCCGCGCTGGGCGGCATCGCGGTGGATAAAACGGGAGCGGTGTACTTCGCTGACGGCATCCGCCTTCGCAAGGTCACGCCGGATGGCATCATCAATACCATTGCCGGCGGCGGGAAGACGCCTCCCGCAAACGGCGTCCTGGCCATCAGCGCCCAACTGGCGCTGATTAATGGAGTGGCGCTCGATAGCGGTGGCAACGTTTATTTCTGTGCGGCGGGTAATCGGATCTGGCAGGTGTCCTCGGGCGGTTATCTTACGCTGATCGCGGGCACCGGGACCGCGGGATTTAGCGGCGACGGCGGCCCCGCTACTTCGGCCAATCTGGATTTTCCCACCGCGCTCGCCTTCGACCGGTTGGGGAATCTGTACGTCACCGACGGCGATAGTCAAAACTATGCGTCGCGCGTCCGGAAGATTACCACCGACGGCAAGATCAATACCGTCGCCGGCGGCGGCACGACAGCCCCGGCCAATGGCGTGGCTCCGCTGGCGCTGAGTCTGAGCTTCGCTACCGGCATCGCGGTCGACGCGGCGGGCGATTTGTATGTGAACGAGCCCTACCCGGGCGTGCTCCTGGCGATCAAAGGCAACTCCACCACCTTGCTGACCACGCCTGGCATCGGGCCTTACGTTACCGGCGTTCCCGCCGCCCAAGCCTCGATTTACAGTCCGCAATACTACGAGAACGGCGGAGTTGCCCTGACCAATAACGGAGGGCTGATCGTGGCCGACACGGGACATGGCCGGCTGAGGCAAATTGACGCGAGTGGAAACCTCACCACTCTGGCCGGCAATGGTCAATATCAATTTGCGGGCGACGGTGGAAAGGCCACCAGTGCTCTGCTGGACGAGCCCAACAAGGTAGCCGTGGGACCGGACGGAACGGTGTATATCTTCGATTCCAACAACAACCGGATTCGGGCCGTCGGCACCAACGGAGTCATACAAACGGTAGCCGGTAATGGCGACGATTTTTCCGCACCCACGCTGGACAACTCGGCCCTGGCCACCAGCCTGTCGCTGGGCAACATTCACAGCCTAGCCGTGGATAGCAAGGGCAATCTCTTTGTGGCCGAAAACTTCCGCGTGTTGCGCATCACGCCAGACCTGCATTTCTCGGTGGTGGTGAACCAAGCCGATACTTTTGGTTTCAGCGGCGACAACGGACCAGCCACCCAGGCCAAAGTGCGTGTCATCCTCGGCATGGCGTTCGACAGCGCGGGAAATCTTTATCTCGCCGATGGGAACAACTACCGCATTCGCAAAGTGGATACCAACGGAATCATCACTACCATCGCCGGAAACGGTACGCAGGCATTTTCCGGCGAGAATGTCGCCGCGGCCCAATCGACTCTCGGCCATCCGAGCAGCATCGTGGCTGACACCAACGGCGGTTTGTACTTTGAGGAGTATCTCGATTCGAACAGTACGCCGCCCGCGCGCATCCGCTACTTGAACGCCAACGGCCAACTTCACACCGTCGCCGGTAGTTCAACCGTGGGATACACGGCCGATGGCAAGCCGGCCGCGGGCGCTGCGCTGTCCTTAACGTACGGTTCCGGCATCGCTCTCGATGCCGCCGGCAATCTCTATTTTTCCGACACGTTCAACGATCAAATCCGAACGGTGTCAACGTCCGGTATTCTGGGAACTTTTGCGGGTAACGGATACGTAGGATTCTTCGGCGACGGCAAGCCGGCCAAGAAGGCGATGTTCGCCTATCCGATCGGCCTGGCAATGGACCCCGCGGGTGACCTGTTCATCGCCGACGCGGACAATAACCGGATCCGGGAAGTTCTGGCCCAGCCGCCTGCCATCGCCGTATCGCCGAACAGTTTCAACTTTACGGCGGAAGCAGGCGGCGCTCCCACCGACCCGCAATTCGGCCTGGTTTCGAGCCCGGTGAGCGGCATATTTATCACGTTTTCGCAAAGCTCCGACTCGGCCTGGCTCAGCATACTCCCGATGCAGGGCGATACGCCCCGGCTGATGAAACTGATCGCCGACCCCACGAATCTTTCCGCCGGTACCTACCAGGCCACCATTACCATTCAGGCGGCGAATGCCAATCCCTCCACACTGACCGCTAACGTTACCTTCCAGGTAACCGCCAGCCGGATGCCCAAACTGGGCGCCAATCGCAATAGTATTTCTTTCACCTATCCGCAAAACGTGCCGGCCCGCCACGAGCCCGTGCTTTTGACGAATACCGGCTCCGGCAAGCTGCCTTACACGACCACGATTTCGACCGCGGCCGGTGGCAATTGGCTCAGCGTCAAACCCGCTTCGGCGACCATCACGCCTCAATCCCCGGTTACGCTTTACGTCACGGCCGACCCCACTGGTCTGGCGCCGGGCGCGTACGCGGGCAAAGTGACCATCAATGACACCGCCACGGCGGGAGATGAAATCACCATCCCGATTAACATGACTGTCAGCAATCTGACTCAGGCCATTTTGCTGACCCAAAGAGGATTCACCGTTACCGCCGTGGCGCAGGGCGGAGTGCTGCCGCCCCAGCAGTTCAGTGTCTTGAACCTCGGCACCGGCACGTTGAATTTCACCGTAAGCACGCGAACGCTGACCGGCGGATCCTGGCTGGCGGCAACGCCCGCGACGGGCAGCGTCACGGCTGGTCAAGGGGGCGCACCCGTCAGCGTCCAGGCGAATCCCACTGGGCTCGAGGCCGGCATTTACTACGGCGCCGTGGTGGTCACTTCGGCCACGGCCGCCAACACGCCCCAGCAGGTGACCTTTTGCCTGGTAGTGTTGCCTGCCACGGGAAGCGCCGGTCCCGCCATCCGTCCCGCGGAGATTACTTTCAACGCGGTCGCAGGCGCGGATGCGCCAGGCGCCCAAACGATTAAGGTCTACAACATCGACTCGGCGCCAAAGTCGTACCTGTCCAGCAGCACCAGCGGAGCTTTATACGTACCTGTCACCAACACGCTTCCCTTGAACCAGCCGGGCAAGATCGTGATCCAGCCCGTGACAGCCGGGTTGACGCCGGGCGTGTATCAGGATTATTTGACGCTGCAATTTTCCGATGGCAATGTGCGGAGCCTGCAAATCAACACCGTGGTAACGGCCGCGGCCGGCACGGCGGGCGACAGTGGCGGCGTCAAAGCGGACGGAAGCGCGGCTTCCACCGCATGCGTGCCCAGCATGCTGATCCCGGCGGTAACCTCACTGGGCCCGTCTTTCAGCGTCCCCGCCGGATTCCCGGTCGCGATGCAAGTACAAGTCCAGGACGATTGCGGCAACGCGCTTAACAGCGGCCGCGTACAAGTGTCTTTTTCAAACGGCGACGTTCCGATCAGCATGCAGCCGCTGCTATTGAACGGGAAATGGGACGGGACCTGGAGCACCAACCATCCCACTACAGACGTGGTCGTGACCGTCACCGCGAACGACTCAACCGGCGCCATCAGCGGCTCGCGCCAGCTAACCGGCGGGCTGGGGACGCCGGTCAATCCTCCGTTGATTTCGAACGGTGGCGTGGTCAGCGGGGCCACGTTTGCGCCCGCTACTCCGCTCGCGCCAGGCGCGATCATTTCGCTATTTGGAACTCAGTTAGGCGACACTACCGCGGGCGCTTCAACTTTGCCCCTACCGGAGCAGCTCTCCGGCACGTCCCTGATCATTGGGGGAATCAGCATGCCGCTGCTGTTTACTTCGGGCGGGCAAGTGAACGCCGTGGTGCCTTACGGACTCACTCCCGACACCAGCCAGCAGGTGGTGGTGCAGCGCGACGCCACGCTGTCGGTACCCACCCAGGTGGATGTCGGCCCAGCGCAGCCGGGCATCTTCTTCCGCACCGTGGAAGCGCCGATGCAAGGCATCATTTTCGCCTACCGCGGGAACACCAATTTCCTGGCTGCGCCCGGGTCGCCTGCTACCGCGGGAGATGTGCTGGTGATTTACTCGGCCGGTCTTGGCCCGGTTATGCCCGCCGTTCTGGATGGCGTGGGCGCACCGTCGAACCCTCCCGCCACCACCACGAATCAGCCAACCGTGACCGTGGGAGGCGTTTCAGCCGTGGTTCAATTCTCCGGCCTGGCGCCGGGATTCGTGGGGCTGTATCAGGTGAACGCGGTGATGCCTACGGGAGTGACGCCGGGAAACCAGGTGCCGGTGGTCATTAGCATCGCCGGGCAGACCAGCCCGGCGGTGACGATAGCGGTGATGTAGGATTCCAACCTCCGCCGGGCCTTCATCCCCTAACTCCTCTACGCACGTTTGCCGAAGGACACGGTACCCCACGGCCAACGGAAGTTGTTTCGCGGGGAACTGATACTCTGGAAGCGGAAGCACCCCGGTTAGAAAATCGGTCATATTGGGTACTGGTACTATGGATGTAGGAGTGTAATCGCGAGAAGGGATTGCATCTAACGGCTGTATGGCTCATACTGGGGCCTTGCGAGAAGCGGTGATCCCTCGCAGTTGGTGAATCGTAAGGAATGATATGGAATTAGGGATGATCGGCGGCTGCGGATCGGGCTGTAATACCGTAGCTCAGCTTGATGACTCGGAATTGACGTGGGCCCTGAGGTCGCTGGTTTTCGCGAACGAACTAGAGAAACACATCCTTCTTTGTCCCCAATGCAGGGCACGGGCGGAGGCCCTGGGCCTGTGGCCCATCTGCGTACCCTCGCGGAGGCCCCCAATTCGTTCGTCAACCAGGAAACAGCACCCCGATCCCGCCTACGTTGTCGCCCGTCTCGCGGGGAAACGCCGACGAGGCAGGCTTCCTGCCCGTGTCGCCTGATGCCTGCGACTCGCTGAATCAAAACGGATTCTTGACGATAGTCCTTCCCAAGAAATGTTAGTGCCGCGGTGGCAGCTGAGAGCGCGGCCGTCGCCTTCCAGTCGGCTAGCTTTACCTTGTTGGCGTCTCCGAAATCTGAGATGCCTCTGAATACGAGCCACGGGACCGCGTGCTCTCTGCAAGCACGAGCGAAGCCCGCTGCCTCCATTTCCGCAGCGAGAACCTCTTGGTGATACAGCTTCTGCATGGCTGGCAGTCTTCCGTCAGCCAACAGCTTCTCCCCAGCTAATACGACGCCAGCGTGGTATTTTGGCGTCCAGCTAGAATCCAGCGGTGGCGTGGCTTCGATTTGCTTAAGACTCGGCAGGCACTGGATAAGGCGTTGGTGCCACTCAGCCTTAGGGGAAAAATGGAAGAGGTCTCGACTGATTCCAGGATCGAGGGGATAGGACTGCGGTCGGATTCGGCGCGCTTTGCGTTCTAGGCGAGCCCCTTCGTAGTCCAAGACAAGTTTTGCAGCAACGACATCGCCCAGAGCGACCTTGTCCTCAAGCCCAGCCGCAATTCCTACCAGGATGCATACGCCGACGTTATAGGCTCCGAACAGGCGCTCGCATGCACTCGCGCACGGGACATTTCGCGATTCGCCGACCATCGTTACCACGACCCTCAGATCCTTTCCGCTTGCGTCTTTGGCGGTGCCGTTCCAATAGCGGAATCGGTGAACAAGCTGATCTTCCATCTCCTTTTTGATCCCAAATGCGATTTTAGCGGCCGCAAGCTCCTCTTTGATGATCGTGACGATCGCAACGTCAACTGACTCTCGTGTGGACTCCTTGGGGGCTCCCAACATATGCAACAAGCCTTTCGCCCGGTCGGGCAGAATGACATTCAGCACGCGCAGCAGATAACCTCGTCCAATCTCCGGTGAAACATCACGGGCCTTCCAATAAAAATCGTTTAAATAGTATTCCCTCTCCCACGTTGGACGCTTCTGTTCCAGGTAGTGCGCCAAGACCCTACAGCTGGTGTCAGCGGGCTCACGAAGTCGGACCTTCATGTTCCTCCCACCCATCCGTCGTTCCGGCCTTTCCCGAACGCCTGGAAGTCGTACAGAGCATACGTCGGTGCCCCTCCGGGAGACAGGGCCTTCGGATTCCAATCAACGATGCTGAAGTAGCAGGAAACCTCCTGGCCGAAATGTTGCGCAAAATCGGCTAGCTGCTGACGCGTACCGCCGGAGGCATTGTACTCATCCATGAGTACAATGCGCTCTGAACGGACCGAAGAGATGCGAATGTGCCAATCAGGGCGGCCTTGGAGAATAGGGTCAAGGCGACGTTGCCAGGAGCTCTTCTTACGTCTAAATACTTCTAAGACTGGTCTTGGGACTCGGATCACAGTGACGCCAAAGACCGCCCGGAGGAAATCCGTGAAAGCCTTCGACCCTTTTTCGTCTGGGCAAATGACGACAAGATCCGACGGCGGGAAGTCGCCGGCCGTCTTGAGCACCATCCGAAACTTGGAGGCCAGCCAAGCTCCGTGCTGTTCAATGATTTCGGGTAACTTAGGCACTTTTCCCAAAGACTTCCGGTGTCCTGGTACGTCTTCTTCGTCCTTCCAACCCGATTCGCTGACCATGTCCCACATGTCATACGTGGACAACATCGCGGTTTCGTCTCCTGGAGAAGGCTCGGTTTCCGGCAGCCCGAGCTTGCACATGAGACACTGGCTAGGCGAGAATGTGCGCTGTTCCACTTTGAGCAAGAACGGTATGCGCCACTGCTGTTCGCTTACCATGATCGTGCGTGTACCGTCTTTGTCGCCTTGCTGGGACAACACCGATAGGGCGTTCAACTTTAGCTTGGGATGCCGTACCGTAAGCTGTTCCAGAAGTCGGGCCAAAGATCGTCCGGAGTACATCGCTGGTACGACGAGTAGCCCGCTTTCTCCCTCCCGATAGTCCTCGGCTTGGCCGAGACATTCTCGAGTGTCAACAAGGGAGACTCCCCTGTTCTCCAACATGATCAACGAATCCCTCAACCAATCGGACACGGGCTTTTCCCACAGAACGCGCGGCGTGCCCCCGGGGCCGCCGAGACGATCGAGGTGGCGGACGTAAAGTTCGGTCAGCTCTCCGAGGCAGTGCTGAGCATCATAGAAGTATCGACGGCAACCGATGTGCTCCCCATTGATTCTCATCTTGAAATGGCCTAGCCGTCGTATCAGTTTTGTCTTGAGCCTGGCGCCCGGGCTATCCGAAAGCCGAGAAAACTTATCTGCATATCTGGAGGAGTTGAAGGACTCAGGTTGCCCCACGGCGTACCCGTTAGCGCCAATCAGAATCACTCTCTTCCTCAAGATGTAGCGATCAAGCATGACGCGAAATAGCTCCTCCCTGGGTGGCAACTCCGGCAACAAAACCACGAATCTTAGCCTGGAGACCCGTTGGTCCAGGATGACTTGGATGGCGTGGGCCAAATGGATCAGAATTCCGCCACGTAACAGACCGTTCTGATGCGTGGCGAAATCCGCTATCATCACGTCGGCCGAATTAACCCGCTGCTTCAAATGCTTGAGGAAAAGTTCCAGAATCTGCGGCGAGTTGCCTTCAATTGCCGAGTTGTCAAGGGCGAGGGCGATTCGGGTCTCGCCGGCTCCGTACTCACATTTGGCCCCCTCGACGAGTTCCCCGAGCCATAAGTAAAAGTCTGACACCTTGTCGGCCGTCATTGTCGAACTCGCGAGTCCCAAGTGTACAGGGAGTAGACCCAGGTGCTTCACACGCGCCGCTCCCGAATCGGCAGCCGTATGATTATCATGTTTCCAAGCACCGGTGGGGAATTCGCGCCAAAGTCGCGAACCTTGGCAGTATAGCTCAAACTCAAGGAATCAGTAGCTCGGGAGATTTTTTTCACACTCATGCCAATATGCCTGGTGCGAAAAAAAACGCTGCCGCCAAATACGTCTATCGCTGTGTTTAGAAGGACGAACAGACCCATACCTGGCGATTCGAAAACGGGATTGAGGGACGGCTCAAGTGTTGGTTCTCTATTGGCGCCACTTATATCACGAGTTATGCCAGGGAACGTGGCTGCAAGCAACAGAAGGTCTTCTGGAGTGGATTTGTCCGGCAAGTAGCCTGAGCTGATTACCTCTCGGCTGTGTAGCCGTCCTTGGGCATCGCATCGAAGCAGTTCGAAATCCGCATAAAGGTCCGGTACTTCGATCGAGCGAACACTTTTGCCGCAGATAATTGCCTCCTTGAGTGTATCCACGATGCTCTGGCCGTCGTCCCAGAAGACAATCGTCAGGTAGCCGGTATCTGCGTCGTCTTGTTCTGCGGAATCGTCGTTCTGGGAAGCGTCTGCCGGCGCTCTGAGAAGCGTGATCTCCGCCGCGGCGATGTGTTCACGGCGTAATTTGGCTCTCATTCGGACCGTCACCGGCTGTCCTGGGCTCAGTTCCGCAGTCAGCATGCGCTTCCGCCTCGTTCGGCCTTCTCCGAAGGCTACCTCCTTAAAGCAGGTAGTCCTGTCGTCACAGAACACAGTGACGTTTGCAGCCTGCGAGATCAGGCTCAGCGTGTTACTGGCCGGATCAAATGCCGAGACGGTACCGCTGATCGTGGATGAACGCTTTGGCACGAAAAACGTTGATGCCGTTTGGATGATGGTTGCGCCCGGATGTCGGACCGCGTTCGTCGCCGCCTCGAAGACGATCCGGCTTGCCACATAGTTTTCCGGTCCGCTTAGGTAGCGAGAGAGGACCGACTTAACTAACGTCTCCTGCCACCTGCCACTCTCCGAGAGCGCATATCGAGCTTGTGATGGTATTGCTGTGAGAAAGCTTGTAATGGCAAAAAACCTAGACGATAGCATGCGCTGAAGCCCGCCTTCATACCTGTAAAACTTCGCATAGCGGAGTGCGGCGTGATCCGAATTCTCGCCAAAATACGCCAAATCGTCTTCAAGAACAAGTCTTGAGAATGGGATTCCAGTGGCATCACGGATCGCACTTGGGAAGTCCCAGACGCGCATGAAATCGCGGACGTCCTTCGATTTCGGCAAAGCAAATCGAGTGGCAAAACCCCTGCGTGTGCGGTCGGCTGCGAGGGCCGTAAGATGCACGAGGGCAACGACGTCGAGAAATTGACACGCCGACAAGTCTAAATCCAGATAATCGGGATACGGGCCGCACGCATCGAAGTGCTCGAGTAAGACTGTTTCAAGCGCACCGATGGTAAGGGTGGCTGGCATTTTCGCGACACAAGTTTTCGACGACGTCATCGGCTTATTCGACCCTAAGACATAAATGCGTGAGTTCTGGAAAATCGAGGCACTCACAGAATTGTAACCGAAGCTAAAGGCGTATTTGCGATGCCTGGCGCGAAAGAACAGACGGCGGGCTCGGAACGAGGCACTTCAACAGGCGTACCCCGCTTGGCGACCCGCAATCCTGGAATCCTCTCCCGCAATGGGCGGAGAAGTCGTCCCATGAACGTTTCGTTGTTATTGGTCGGTATCGACTGCGCGGGACCGTGAAATACCCGGCTAAGCCACACCCATGAGATCATCGTTAAGCCGTGTGCGGGAAAACCGCAAGCACGGTTTGAAAGGAGAAGCTTAGAAACGGGCTGGCATGGCCAGTACAGGGCGAACGTCAGCCAATGCCCCGAAGCCTCCTAGCAGCTCTTGCGACCCGCGCCTTCTGCTGTGCCCAGTCCCCGCACCATTGCCGGCGCCGAGGTGGACAAAATCCACCACTCCGCGCTGTTGATCGATACGCACAACGACATAACCAGCCGAACCGTCGATGGCTACGACATCGGTAAGAACGCCGGGGATGGCCACAGTTGCCGGCAGTCGTTCGATTCTCCGGCCTGGCGCCGGGATTCGTGGGGCTGTATCAGGTAAACGCCGTGGTGCCTACCGGAGTTACGCCGGGAAACCAGGTGCCAGTGGTTATCAGCATCGCGGGCCAGACCAGCCCGGCGGTGACGATAGCGGTGATGTAGGGCTGGCGGTTTCACCTGCTTCAATCCGCAGTGATCACCATCAGCGATGCGTCGTCCTAAAATTCCCTTAGCAGAAGCGCGTCACATCTTCCAGAATTCGCGTCCGAATACCTTGCGCGCCCAGGTTCCGCGCCGTGCGCGCCGAAGCGAAGAAGAGCCGCTAATGGCGTCTATGGCTGAACCGGCAGATGGATTCCGGTCCGGCTCATGGCGTTCCCGACGCCGATGCGGATCTCCGGGTTCGCCCCCGTTCCCATCGGCACCAGCAGGTTGATCTGGTACAACCCCGCGTATCCGGGCGCGACGCCGACATATTCCAAGCTATAAGACGGCACGGCGACACCATCCAATGTCAAAACGAAGTCGGACTGATCGATCTGGGCCGCGGCGATCGGAATCTCGCCGGGCCCGAGCGGCGGCGCAATCGGTCCGAGCGCATTGGCGTACAGAATCGCCCAGTCCCCGGGCGCGACCGGTGCGCTCGCTTCGATCACCGATCCATCCGGCCGGGTCGCAACCGCCGTTTGTGGATCGAGTTCGAATAGCGCAGGCGCAGTCACGCCCAAGGTGACCGAAATCAGCGGGCCAGCGATGCCGTCGACCACCAGTTGCACGTCCGCCAGACCCGGCAGCAGGTTGCCCGGAATGAGAAAGTTCACTTGAGTGGGCGAAATGTAAATCGGATAGCCGGTGATGCCCTGAACGAGAATGCTTACGCCGGTCCCCGGCAGCATGGCCGGTAACTGCTCGCCATGCAAGTCGGAGGCGAGCAGCGTTCGAGTAGTGTACGCCAACTGCTTGCCATACAGCGTAGCGAGTGCGTTGGGCGCTAGCCAACCGGCCTGATTGTCCGCCGCATTCACCAGCGAGGCAGCGGTGTAAACCGGGTCGCTCAGCAGCAAACCACAATAAAGAGCGTAGAACAGCGTCAGCCGCGGCATCATCATGCTAGTGGCGGAAACGGGGAAAGGTTCTCACGGCTTGCTATCCTGCCAGTGACCGAGCGCTTGTTCATTGACGATGGAAATCTTCACCCTCCGCTTTCTCTTTGGCGCGTTTTCCATTGTTCTCATCGACATCCTGTTGGCCGGCGACAACGCCATCGTGATCGCGATGGCGGTGCGGTCGCTGCCTGCCCGCCAGCGCCGCGTAGGTCTGATGGCCGGGGCGGGAGGCGCCATCGTTCTGCGCATCGCGTTGACCTTTTTCGCGGCCCGGATTCTGGAAGTCCGCTATCTCAAGCTGATCGGTGGGATCTTGATCCTGTGGATCGCGGTCCGGCTGCTCGCCGACACCCCTGGTCAGGAAGAACAAGTGCGTCCGGCCACGACGCTGGCGCAGGCCATCTGGCTCATTCTGGTGGCCGATGTCACGATGTCGCTGGACAACATTCTGGCCATCGCCGCCACGTCCCAGGGCAACCTGCTGCTATTGACTTTCGGCCTGGCCCTCAGCATTACGTTCGTGATGGCGGCCAGCAGCGTTCTCGCTCGTATCATGAACAAGTACGTCTGGGTGGTCTATCTAGGCGCCGCGCTGCTGGGCCGCGTGGCGGGAGATATGATCATCACCGATCCGGCGATCGAGAAGCTGCTGCACCCTTCTCAGGCGACGATCGTTGGGATGCAGGTGGTTTGCGCGCTGGCCGTTATCGCGGCGGGGGAAGTCTGGAAGCGCGCGCGAGGGCACTAGGAATTACTCCGGCGCGCTCCGCACCGACTCCAGGAACGCCGGAAACTTTCCGTCCAAGATCGCTCGCCGCATGCGCCGCATGCGATCCAGGTAATGCGTCAAGTTGTGGATGGTGGCCAAGGTGGAAAATAGCATCTCGCCGGCTTGAAACAGGTGCCGCAGGTAGGCGCGGGAAAACGTGCGGCAGGTGTAGCAGCCACACTCGGGGTCAACTGGACGGGCGTCGGCGCGATATTGGGCCTGCTTGATGATCACCCGCCCCTGGCTCGAGAACAGGTAGCCGTTGCGGGCGTTGCGGGACGGCAGCACGCAGTCCATCATGTCCACGCCGCGCGCCACGTATTCGGCCAGTTCGCGCGGCGTCCCGACTCCCATCACGTAACGCGGTTTCGCTCGCGGCAGCAGGCTGGCGGTGGCAGAGGCAATGTCGAGGCTGATCTCGCGCGGCTCACCCACCGACAGACCGCCGATCGCATAGCCGGGCGCATCGAGTTCCTGCAAGCGCGCGGCGCATTCGGCCCGCAGATCGGCGAACATCGAGCCTTGCACAATGGGAAAAACGGCGGTAGCCGGCGCTTCTTGCTGGAGATAATGACGGTAACCGGCGCAGGCCCACTCCACCGTCCGGCGCATGGCGGCACGCGCTGCTTCATGACTCACCGGGTAGGGCGGGCACTCATCCAGAACCATCGCGATGTCGCTGCCAAAGGCCAACTGCGCATCGATGGTCGATTGCGGAGTAAACATGTGCTGGTCGCCGTTCAGGTGCGACCGGAACAGCACGCCTTGGTCACTGATCTTGCGCAGATCGCTGAGGCTGAAGACCTGGAATCCGCCGGAGTCGGTCAGGATCGCCCGGTCCCACGACATGAATTTATGCAGCCCGCCGAGGCTTTGGATCAGCTCCGGCCCGGGCCGCAGAAATAAATGATAAGTATTCGCCAGGATGATCTGCGCGTCCAATTCACCGGCCAGGTCGCGCTGCAAGACGCCCTTTACGGTGGCCTGCGTGCCGACCGGCATGAAGACGGGCGTTTCAATGACGCCGTGCGCGGTGTGGAGGAGACCGGCGCGAGCGCCCGTTGCCGGGCACTCGGCCAGAATGTCGAAGGTCACGAAGCTTATTGTACGGGGGCTTCTGGTATTCTGGGCCCGTAATGTTTGGCAAAGCGCCCACATCCTCGGATCCCCGCCACCCCGAGCCGGTCGTGGTCTTTGAGTCAAACGACGGGTTGTCCATCGCCCTCGCCAAGGGATTACTCGAAAATACGGGCATCCCATTCTGGATGCAAGACGACGAAAGCGCCTCAGGGCTCTTGCTCGGCCCGTTCGTCTTTTCGGTCTGCCGGTTTCATGTGCCCAAAGATCGCGAGGTGGAAGCACGAGAACTGCTGGCGACGCTCGCTCCGCCTCAGGGAGAAGAGCGTCAGAACCTCACGTGAACCGCGATCTGCAAAATGCGCGGATCGTAGGTGGTCGAGATCTGGCCGAAGGTCGCGTCAGTCACCGTGGTATCCGGATTCTTGAACTCCGTGTGATTGAACACGTTGAACGCATCCAATCTCAGTTCGCCGTCAAACCGCTCGGCGATCCTGAAGTGCTTGGCGAGAGATAGGTCTAAATTCGTTTGTCCCGGCCCGCGGAATGAGTTGCGGGGCAACGTGCCGTAGGTATAGCCCGGGAGCGCGGCGGGATTCATCCGCGCGATTGCGTCCAGCGCATTGAGTTGCGTGGCGCTGAAGTTGCCGGGGTTGAAATAGTAGTTTCCCCCGTTGCCTCCAATGGTCTGGAACGTCTGCGGGTTGAGCGTCGTTACGGAGTTGCCTACCAGATCGGCCCGGGTGTAGCCGGCATCGCCGGCGCCGGATGGTCCAGGATCGCTGCGGGTAGTGTTGAGGTTGGCGAAGACATCCAGTGGAAATCCGGTTCGGGCCGTCAGAATCGGGTACAAGCTCCAGCCGCGCGTGAGCGCCTTCGGGCCGCGGTTCCAAAGCTGGTCAAACGGCAGATCCCAGCCGCCGGAGAAGACGAAAGCATTCCGCACATCCGTATCGCCGGACGCGTAGAATTCGTTGTGATCGTAGTACGGGACGTTGGAATTGCGCTGCCGGAAGCCAGAAACGTTGTCCAGTTCATGCGACCAGGTATAGCCAAGGGTGAAGAAGCTGCTTCCCCAGCGGCCCATATCCGCGAACCGGCGGTGAAGGTTAACGGTCATGCCGTTGTAGTTGGCATGGGAGACGTTTTGGAACTCATCGAGATAGCTGAAATTGTCGCCATAAAGTCGCTGCGAAGTGCCGAGTACAAATGGATTGACATCCACCAGGCTAGTCAATCCGTGGGCCGAATACCCGAGGTAGCTTACTTCCAGAACCAAACCGCGCGCGAGTTCCTGCTGGACCGACAGATTGTATTGGTAAACGTACGGCGTGCGCAAATGGGGATCGACGAAAAACACCCCACCGCCGCCGAACGGCAGAAATCCGGCTGCATTGAAGTCGATATTTTGGGCAGGCGGTTTGGACGGGAACGGATTCACACTGCCAGACGATCCGTAGGGATCCTGCAATCCGGATAATGCACCGGGCGTGGGTCCGCTAGGGAAGACGTCGGCGAAGCCGAAGAACGGCGCCTGGCCGTTGAATTGGAGATTGTCTTCGCCTTTCAGGATGTCGTAGAAGATTCCAACGCCGCCCCGGATGCTGGTCTTGGCGTTGCCAAACACATCGTAGGCAAAACCGAAGCGCGGCGCCCAGTCGTTCTTGTCGGAAAAGTTGGAGCCCGCCGGGGCGCCGGGGTCACCGGGAAAAACGAGCCCGGTGGGCGCGTTGGGAAAGCGTTGGGACTGCAGTCCGGGAATAAACGAGAATGTGCGGCCTTGGGTGTCGTATTTTGGCTGGGCGTATTCGTACCGCAGACCGAATGTCAACGTCAACCGCTTACTGATGCGCCATTGATCCTGCGCGTATCCGGCGTAGGAATTGGAGCGGATGTTGGACGGCGCTCTGCCGAACTGCAAATACTCGTCGGGAAGACCAAACAGGAAATCGGCAAGATCGAGACCCGAGCCCACGCCGGTACTGGGTCCGTAGAAGAAGAACTCGCCGTTCACGTAGAAATCGTAGACCGTATTGTCCTGGTAAGGCGAGAAATAGAATCCGAACTTCAGGCTGTGGCTGCCCTTGTTCCAGGAGAAATTGTCGTAAAAGGCATAGGTATTATCGATCTCGTTGGTCGGGCCTTGCGGGCTGAATCCGATGGTGGCGCCGGAGCCGAGAAGACCAATGATGGGCGGACCCGTCGACTGATCGGGCGTGATGTTGACGCCGAGTTGAGCGGCGGTCGGCTGGGTGGAGGCCGGAATCGCCTGCGTGTGATTGATGCGTTGCGCCGTGGCGCGGAATTCGTTCAGCAGTGAAGGCGTGAAAGTGTGGGTATAAGTGACGGCGCCAAAATAAGTGGTGTCGCTCGCGGTAATGGGGAACCCGGTGAAGCTGCTGAAGGCGCTTCCTCTTGGATCGCCAAAGGGAAACAGGCTGGGAAAGTCTCGTGTCGTGAAGGTGCCGCTGATTACATCGTGGCTCGTCAAGTTGTAATCGAACTTGCCCAGGTATTCGTTAAAATTGGATGTACTATTGGCCTGCGGAAAGAGGAAGCCGCTCGGCGATGTCGGAATCAAACCCGCCTTGATGTAGGCTTGGGCCACCGGATCGATCGCGCTGGGAGCGATGATCCCCTGGGCCGCCAAAGCCGGATTGGGCTGATATTGCGGGTTGGCCTGCAGGAACGTAGCGACCACATTCTGCTGGCCCGGAGCGAAGGCCTGAGAAAAGTTGCCCTGCAACTCCGCCGGCGTATATGTGGTTACTTTGCCCGGATTCGCGTCCAGCGCCGTCTGCCGCTGTCCCTGATACGAGAAAAAGAAGAACAGCTTATTTTTGCCGTTAAAGATCTTTGGTAATATGATCGGGCCACCGATGGTCCCGCCAAATTGATTGCGTTTGAGAACCGGCACGGCGAGACCCTGCTGGTTGTTGAAAAAGCTGTTGGCGTCAAAGAAATTGTTGCGCAGGTATTCGAACGCACTGCCGTGCAGGCTGTTGGTGCCGCTCTTGGTGACAACGCTGACGATGCCTCCCGCGTTGCGGCCGTATTCGGCGGAGTAGTTGCTCTCCAAGACCCGGAATTCGGCGACCGCATCGGGGTTAGGTTGAGCCACCACGGCATTGCCGAGCAAGGAGTTGTTCAATCCGCCATCCAGCAGGTAGGTAACGGAATCCGTTCGTTGCCCGCCGATGCTGTAGCTACCCGCCGCGCCGGAGTCTGGATTGCTCGGAGTGGTTCCCGGCATCGTTTTCAAGAGATCGAGCGTGGTCCGGCCGTTCAGCGGCAACTCGGCTATGGCTTGCGGGCTTACCGTGCCGCCAACGACCGCCTCGCCCGTCTCTACTTGCGTTGCCTGGCTCTCGACCACCACGGTTTGCGTCTGCTGGCCAACCTGCATCGTCATATCGACGCGCATAGTTTGGTTGATTTCCAAGTCGCTGGTCGGCTCCACGGTTAGCGTCTGGAAGCCGGCGGCTGTGGCCTGCACTTTGTAACGGCCAATGGGCAGTTGCAGGAACTGATAGAGACCACGATCGTCGGCGGTAGTTTGCCAAGAGATATTGGTTCCAACGTTGGTAGCGGTCAGATTTACCCGAGGTATGGCCGCCCCAGATGGATCTTTTACGATTCCTACGATTTTGCCGGTGGTGTCCTGCGCGAAGCTCGCCAGCGAAAACACGAGTAGCGCAACGACGCGGAAACAGAAATTTTTCATTGGTAGTCCCTTTCCCCTGAACTACGTAGTGCAGCGTTATTTATAGATGTTTACCAGAAATGGCGTTCGAGGTCAATCAAAAAAAACTGATTTGCGAGGACGCCCCTGTCGCGGTTGGGGATTTAGGATCCAATCGCGCTACGAGATCTTGCCGGCCTTGGTCTTCCTGGTCCTTGGCGGAGGTCTTGGCGTTGAACGCCTTGCAGACCCAACGCTGCAAGACGCCTTGACGGTGGCCTGTGTGCCCACCGGCATGAAGACGGGGGTTTCAATGACGCCGTGCGCAATGTGGAGAAGACTGGCGCGAGCGCCCGTTGCCGGGCACGGCCAGAATGTCGAAGGTCACGAAGCTTATTGTACGGGTGCCCTCAGCGCTTAGAGCCGCTCCGCGCTTAGAAAGCGATTAGGATTTTGGCGGATGCTGCTGTCTGTCAATCACCAGGGGCGGCACGCCGACAACTTCGAAGGTCGCCGACGCGAGCCGGATGCGATTCTCGGATTTGTCCACCTCTTCAAGAATTCGGGTGAACAGCCGGTCCTTCACGAACCGCCGCTTGCGGTAGTCCACGATAGAGCGGGTCGTGAACTCCAGCCAATTGTCGTTGGCGACCAGCGTAACCACCGGCTCGATTTGGGCTGGCTCGAGAAGATATTTCTTCACGGCGACCTGCCACGATTCATGGGAGTGTAGCGCGAATTCACCGCATATCTCATTCGCGACATCGTCTAGCATCTGCCGCGCATACTGCCAATCGGAGCCGTACTTTACCGGCAGCGTGATTTCGTCCCACAGGAACGGGAAGTCCGCCGAATAATTAAAAACGGGCGACTTGAATACAACGCTGTTTGCCCTCACGATCCGTCCGGTATACAAATCCGCCTTGACCCACTCGCCAATCTCCATCAGGGTGGTCCGCAGCACTGTGACATCGATAACGTCGCCTTTCGTGCCGCCCAATTGAACCCTATCCCCCGGCGCGTAGAAACTTCCAAACGAAATCGCGATCCAACCGGCCACGCTCACGATCACTTCCTGTAAAGCAAACGCGACGCCTGCGCCCGCTACGCCGAATGCGACAGTGAGGCCGCCGAGCTTGTCACTGAAAATTGTCGCCACCAGCGCCGCGGCAAAAATATAGGCGACAAAAGTAGAAAGTTTGCGAGCCCGGTAGCGGGTCTCGGATCGAGTCACATACCGGCCGACCGACCGCTGTACTGTTCGGTGGGCGGCGTAAACAACGATAAGGCCGGCCAGCGCGCCGATGAGCCTGGCGACCGTTGGATCGTAGAGCCAGCGCTTCAAACCTTCTTCCATATTTCTCCTTTGCTTCTGACGGGAGCGCGATCCACAAGAGCCTGTTAATGACCGGCGCCGCCAGCCGAGTCAGCCTTACGGCTCTGCCTGGCCTGAGACACGCGAAATCCCGGAGCCTCATAATCCCGAGGCAGATAGGAGGCCGGGATCGCCGTGGCATTGCCATCTCGCACAGAATGGTAATGCGGCGACAGGATCTCTACGCCCGCTTGGTTGAAAGCGTCCTGAATGTTCTGGTGCAGATCGCTATAGATCACAGCCATCCCGCTGGGCTGATCCGTATATGCATTGATCTGATAGGAAACATAGAAATCATCCAGGCTGGTTTGCAATACGAACGGCTTCGGGTCCTCGAGAATACCGGCCGTGCTCGCCGCCGCCTTGATCAGTAATCCGTGCACTTGCCGCCAGGGGGCGTCGTAACCGATCGTTACGCTCGTGTGTAGAATCAGCGGCTTGGCCTACCGCGGACGAACTGAAGTTTATAATATGGTTGCCGAGGACCAGCGAATTCGGAATCGTGATTTGAACGTTCTTGATCGTCCGCATTTGGGTCGCCAGCAGAGACTTGGAGACAATGTCGCCAACCGTGTCCGCGATCTGTACCCGATCCCCAACACGAAAGGCGCGCGTGTAGGTCAGGATCACGCCGGCGATGACGTTTGCGACCGCGGAACTTGAACCCAGGGAAAATAGAACGCCGAAGAAAATAGTAATACCCTTGAATGCCGGAGAATCCGAACCGGGCAAGTACGGGAACATGATGACCAGGGCGAAAGCGACGATCAGGAGTTCGACAATCTTGTAGGTCGGCATCGCCCATTCCGGGTAAAAGCCCGGCCAGCTAATGGTTTCCCTCTCGATTTCGCTGAACAGAAAGCGGGCGATCCGGATTGCGATATAAGAGAAACAGACAACAATCAGGACAATCAGCATGCTCGGCACGTACGAGATAAAAGCGGCCCAGCCAGTTCCAATGGGAGTGAGACGTAGCCAAGCAACGTGGCCCCGAAGCTCCTGGTCCAGGGAAAGAAGCTAAATACGAGCGGCACATAGAAATAGAACAGCAAGACCGTGATGACGATCTTGCGAGCCGGGCCGACTGGACCAGCACTTCAGTAATTCGAGCCGCCGAAATAAGCTCAAGCGACTGAATTCGTAGCGTCCGGATGCGGGTGCCTCTGCGACGCTCGATAGCGCGATAGACCGCGGGAGAGAAGCGGCTCAAAAGAATCAGCAGTGCAACCAGAGCGAGGGTCGCGGCCGGCGCATATAGCCCTCCGAGCAGAAGGCTCTTGTAGGTGTATTCCGCCCGCACGGCGGAAATGCCAGCCCTGATTTGCTTCAGGTCGTCCTGAGCCAAAACGGAGCGCTCGAGCCCCGCCGCCTGCGCGTCCGCATCCGTGATGGTGGTGATGACGACATCGGACGCCACGATATCCGTACTCGTCTCATGGGTGTCCAGGACGATTGCGCTGGTGCTGACCAAAACATCCTTGACCAATTGCGTGAATTTGACACTCGCCGCCCGAGCCCGGTCCGCCGCCGAGAACGGTCCAAGCCGGGTGCGTATCGCGAAAAAGGTTCGATCTCCGACCACCACGTTTCCGGGTGGCTCCTGCTTTTGAACCGCCTGCGATGGTTGCTGTGCTGACGCGCAGAGGACCAACGTCAGCGTCAGTGAGGTCATCGCGATTGCGCGCCTGACGGTCCTTGCACTCCCTGCGCCCGGTCTGCTCGTAAGCATAATTCGCGCTGCTCCCTAGGGTAAAGTCTATGTCATTGAGCGCATAAGCCACACCTCCCTAGACGGTTCGCCGACGGCGGAAGCGGAGATCTTCGGCGATTGAGGCAGCGTTGTCCCCGGTACGTCATCCTAAAATTTGCGGTACCCTGCGTCCATGCCCGATCAACTTGGCGGAAGCACCGCCGGCGCGGTACATTCGGCTGGCGCCGTGTCATACGCAGTTCTTTCCAAACCGGCTGGCGAGATGGCCCCTAGGAGAAAAATCATGAGGAACAAAATCATCGTTGGTGCGATTCTAGTGCTGATCGCGTTCCTCGCCGGCTTTGTGCCGGAGTTTCTGAAATCGTCCAGCGCCAAATCCGAGATAGCCGATCTGAAGCACCAGTTAAGCGAAGAGAAGCAGGCGCGGACCGTCGCCGACTTCCGGAACGCTGCGGCTCTGCTTTACTTCGAGGTATCCAAAAGCAATTTCGCCACCGCCGGGGGCCAAGCGACCAAGTTTTTTACTGATCTCCGTCAGTTTACCGATCAAGCCCCAGAGCCGCTGAATCAACGTCTGAACCGCGTCTTAGCGAACCGCGATGCCATCATCGCGGCCATCGCCAGGGCCGACCCCAGCTCAGCTACCCTCATCCAGTCCATTTTTTTGCAGATGCAAGGGTTTTGACGACGAATTAGCCGGCCACCACAGCCCGAATTCATCTGGAGATCGCCAATTGGGCCTAAGCATCGCAAGCGTCGAACTTCTCCTGTTGGTCGCGGCGGTTGTCGCTATGCTGGCGCGACGGCTGCACGTTCCCTACAGCGTTGGTCTGGTGGCCGCCGGAATCAGTTTGGCGTTCTTGCCATTTGCGCCGAAAGTCGACCTCACCAAAGAGTTAATTTTCACGGTTCTTCTTCCGCCGCTTATTTTTGAAGCAGCCTTTTATCTTCATTGGAAGGAGTTGCGCCGCGAACTCCCGGTCGTTTTGGCGCTGGCCAGCCTTGGAGTCTTGCTATCGGCTGCGGCCACCGCTTTCGGGATGCGTCTCTTAGTCCACTGGCAGTGGCCCAGTGCACTTGTGTTTGGGGTCCTTATTGCAGCCACCGACCCGGTATCGGTGATTGCTACGTTTAAAGAAGCAGGAGTAACTGGACGCCTGAGGCTGCTGGTCGAGGCTGAGAGCCTCTTTAACGATGGGACGTCGGCCGTCGCTTTCGGCATTGTTGTAGCCTTGGCGGCCGGACAGAGCCTGACGCCTTTCGATATGGCAGCGACTCTTCTTCTGACTGTGGGAGGGGGTGTTCTCTGCGGAGCGGTGGTGGCCGGCGCCTTGCTGCTAATCGCCGGACGGACGGATGACCACCTGGTTGAAATCACATTTTCGACCGTTGCCGCATACGGCTCGTTTCTGCTGGCGGAACATCTGCACCTGTCCGGAGTGTTGGCAACGCTGACCGCCGGTCTGATGCTCGGAAGTCTAGGTTCAGTTGGGGCGATCTCGGACAAGGGGAGAGACGCGGTTGAGGCCTTTTGGGAGTATGCCGCATTTGTCGCCAACTCGTTCGTGTTTCTGCTAATCGGTATGCACGAGGCCCATCAAAACTTTGCCGCTGTCTGGCTGCCTGCCGCTGCCGCCATCTTGTTGGTGATCGTCGGTCGGGCACTCGCCATCTATCCGACCTGCTTTCTGTTTTCGTGGTCCGGTCTCCGCGTGACGTTTGCCCAGCAGCACGTTTTGTTCTGGGGCGGCTTGCGCGGCGCCTTGGCGCTAGCCCTCGCACTTGGCCTACCCGCTGAAATGCCCCTGCGCGAGGACATCATTACAATCACCTTCGCCGTTGTCGCGTTCTCGATGTTCGCGCAAGGCTTTACGATGACGCCGTTGTTGCGCCGGATGGGGGAACTGCCGGTCAGACGGGCGAATCTCTAGCTTAGTACACCGTTTCATAAGTAAGCCGACGTATGGCAGGTCCCCCACTAACGTTCGGGGCTAGGGTAGGCGGCGCGACCGTGACCGGGGGACCAAGCAGCAATACGAGGCCGTAATTGCGAAACGGTGTACTTAGACCGTCATAGGGGCCCCAACGAGAATTTTGTTCTCGTAAGGGACGATCAAGCGGCGGTTCTTAGGCCGACAGCGGCGGCCAGTTGATCCAGAGTGGCCGTTACGGCTTGGTAGAGCTTGTCGAGTCGAGTCAGCCGTTCTTCCGGCATGAGTCGATCACCGCGATACGGATGGAGGAGGCCGGCGACGAGGGGCGCGTAGACCAGACAGATCTGGTATCCCTTTGGCCGGAGTCGATAGCGGCGGGAATGTGGGGGCCGGACGTTTTCCGATCTCCTGGTCTGGCGCAAAGCGCATGAGTTCGTGCTGGCGGTCTACCAGTTCACAGCGGATTTTCCCCAGCCAGAAACCTACGGACTGGTCGCTACAGATGCGACGAGCGGCCGTGTCCATTCCAGCAAATATCGCCGAGGGATTTCGCCGACGCGGGAAACCCGACAAGGCCCGCTTCATGAATCTAGCTGAAGGCTCTATTGAGGAATGCCGCTACTACTTGATTCTCGCCAAGGATCTTGGCTATAGAGAAACCGCTGGCTTGAACGCCATTTTGGAACAAGTCAGCCGCATGCTGAACGCGTACGCCAGCGCCCTTCTGACTTCTAGCTCCTGACTGCTGACTTCCATATCCTGGAAGGATATCAAGGGCGATAGCCCTTGCCTAGTTAATCTAGCTGCTCATGGAGTTCAAAAACTCCGCGTTGCTGCGCGACTTGCTAAGCCGGTCCAGCAGCAGTTCGATCGACTCCACCGGCGACAGCGGACTCAGCACCTTGCGCAATACCCACACCCGGTTGAGTTCTTCCTTGGGCAGCAGCAGTTCATCTTTGCGCGTGCCGCTCTTGTTGATATCGATAGCCGGAAAAACGCGCTTGTCGACCAGTTTGCGGTCGAGATGGATTTCCATGTTGCCGGTGCCTTTGAATTCTTCAAAGATCACGTCATCCATACGGCTGCCGGTATCGATCAGGGCCGTCGCCACAATGGTCAGCGAACCGCCTTCTTCAATATTGCGCGCGGCTCCGAAGAAGCGCTTGGGGCGTTGCAGAGCGTTAGAATCCACGCCGCCGGAGAGCACTTTTCCGCTGGGCGGGACGACGGTGTTGTAGGCGCGCGCCAAACGGGTGATTGAATCGAGCAAAATCACGACGTCGCGCTTATGTTCTACCAGACGCTTGGCCTTTTCGATGACCATTTCCGCGACCTGCACGTGCCGAGATGCGGGTTCGTCGAACGTCGAGCTGATCACTTCACCTTTCACGCTGCGCTGCATGTCGGTGACTTCTTCCGGACGTTCGTCGATCAGAAGCACGATGAGCGCGACTTCCGGATGATTGGCGGTGACTGAGTTGGCGATGCTCTGCAACAGCATGGTTTTGCCGGTGCGGGGCGGGGCGACGATCAGGCCGCGCTGACCTTTGCCAATGGGCGTGAGCATGTCCATCACGCGGCCCGAGTAATTTTCCTTGACCGTTTCCAGCTTCAAGCGCTCGTCCGGATAGAGCGGCGTCAAATTGTCGAAGAAAATTTTGTTGCGCGCTTCTTCCGGTGGTTCGAAATTGATCGCGTCCACCTTGATGAGCGCGAAATAGCGTTCGCCTTCCTTGGGTGGCCGAATCTGGCCGGAGATGGTGTCTCCGGTGCGCAAATCGAAGCGGCGAATCTGCGAGGGCGAGACGTACACGTCGTCCGGCCCGGGCAAATAGTTGTATTCAGGCGCGCGCAGAAAGCCGAAGCCGTCGGGCAGGCATTCGAGCACGCCTTCGGAGAAGATCAGCCCGCTCTTCTCGGCTTGCGTTTGCAGAATCTTGAAAATGAGTTCCTGTTTGCGCAGACCGGCCGTGCCGAGCACGCCCAGGTCTTTGGCAATCTGGTTGAGATTCACGATACTCATGTCTTTGAGTTCAACCAGGTCGAGCGTGGATCCGTTCTTCTGGGTGCCCGGGCCTTGCGGGCCGCCGTGCCGTTTGCGCGGCAGCGCGGCAGCGCCTTTGGCGTCATGGGCAGGCTCGGCGGAAGCCTCCGCGGGAGCGGCGGCTTCTTGAGGCTTCGGCTCTTCCGGTTTGACCTCGACGGGAGCCTTGGTCTCCGGCGGCTTCGAGTCATTTTTCGGTTCCGCGAGCTTTGGTTCCGCGCTCTTCGTTTCGGCCGAAGCTGACTTCGCCCCGGCACGCGAAGAACTCTTTCCTTCCGCCGCCGGTTTCAATTCGGTCGATTTTGTTTCATTGGTGGGCCGACCGTCTCCGGGACCGGGTCCGTTCTTTGTTTCAGACCGGGTTTCAGACCGGGTTTCAGACCGGGTTTCCGGCAGGGCCTCGGAGGATTTCTCTTCGGTGGGAGCAGCTACTGCTGCTGCTTGATCTTGATTGTCGATATCGCTTGCCAAATTTCCCTCACTCCCCGGCACGTGGGCGCCGAGAACGGCAGAACGGAGTTACCGGGAGAATACTCCCGGCAAGCCGCCATACCGTGATATTGATCTTTCTGCGTTTTCAACTTGTCAGTCTTCGTGGCGATTACCTGGAATCGCCGTTCGTGGAACTCCAACCATTCCTTGAGTTCCAAATCCTTCTCCATCCAGCCCCGGCGCGCATCGAGCAAAATGAAACAGAGCTCGAGCGATTTGCGCTCCCCGAGGTAGGCCTCGATTAACTTCCGCCACTCCGCCTTGACCGGCAGCGGAACCTTCGCGTATCCGTATCCGGGCAGATCCACAAAATGCATCCTGCCGTCAATCCGGTAGAAGTTGATGGTCTGCGTGCGTCCCGGAAGGGCGCTGGTAAACGCCAAACCGGGACTGCCACTGAGACAATTCAACAAGCTGGATTTCCCTACGTTGCTGCGCCCGAGAAAGGCCACCTCCGGAAGCGACTCCGGAGGAAACTGGTCCGGACGGCCAGCGCTTACCAGAAACTCCGCATTCATGAGCGGTTTGCCGGAACCCCATTTCTTGATCCTGGGCCGGCCACCCTTTTCACTTAGTGCGGGAGCCTCTCTTCGGGCAGCCGCGAGATTTCGGCCGGCGGCGCGCTACCGGCTAACGGCAACGCTACAATCTCCCGTTCCAGCGCCAAACCCAACACCTCATCCATCGAGGTGACAAAGTGCAGCGACATCTCCTTCCGGACGGGCTCAGGGATATCCGGAAGGTCTTTCTCATTATCCTTCGGCAGGATTAGTTCGTAAATCCCCTGCCGGTGAGCGGCCAGCAACTTTTCTTTCAAGCCCCCTATGGCAAGAACCCGGCCTCTTACTGTGATTTCTCCGGTCATCGCCAGGGTGCATTTCACGGGAATATTCGTCAGCGCGCTACAAATGCTGGTGGCAATAGTGATGCCGGCCGACGGGCCATCCTTCGGAATTGCCCCCTCCGGCACGTGCACGTGAATGTCCAGGTTGCGATAGAAATCGCGCGGCAGACCCAGCAGGTGGGCGCGGGAACGAACATAGCTCATGGCGGCATGCGCCGATTCCTGCATCACGTCGCCCAGCTTGCCGGTGGTTTGCAGCTTGCCTCGCCCTTCCATCACGGTGGCTTCGGTCGTTAGAATCGAACCACCGACCTCGGTCCAGGCGAGACCGACAGTTGCGCCTACCTCGTTCTGTTTCTCCGCCTGGGTATCGCGGAATTTCTGCGGCCCGAGATAGTCGTAGACATTCTCGGCCCCGACCACGGCTTTGTCCAGCTTCTCTTTGGGAGCGGACACGATTTTTCTGGTGATCTTGCGGCAGATATTCCCTACCTCGCGCTCCAGATTCCGGACTCCGGCTTCGCGCGTGTAGAACTGGATGAGCATGTTCAAACCGGCGTCTGTGAACTCCACGTTGTCCAGCTTGAGACCCGTTTGAGCGGTCTGTTTGGGCACCAGGAAACGCTTGGCAATTTCCAGCTTTTCCAATTCCGTGTAGCCCGACAGGCGGATCACTTCCATGCGATCCTGTAAGGCCGGAGGAATGGTATGCAGCACATTGGCGGTGGCGATGAAAAATACCTGACTCAGATCGTATTCGACGTCCAGGTAATGATCCATGAACATGTAGTTCTGTTCCGGATCGAGCACTTCGAGCAGCGCCGCCGATGGGTCGCCGCGGAAGTCGGTCGACATTTTGTCCACTTCATCCAGCATGAACACCGGATTGCGGGTGCCGGCCTTCTTCATCATCTGCAGGATCTGGCCCGGAAGCGCGCCGATATAAGTGCGGCGATGGCCGCGAATCTCGGCTTCATCGCGCACTCCGCCCAGAGACAGCCGGACAAATTTTCGTCCGGTAGCTTTGGCGATAGACATGCCGAGCGAAGTCTTGCCGACGCCCGGCGGTCCGACGAAACATAAAATAGAACCCTTGGGATTTTGCACCAGGCGGCGCACAGCGAGAAACTCAAGAATCCGCTCCTTGATTTTCTCAAGACCGTAATGATCGGATTCCAATATCTGCTGAGCGAATTTGAGGTCGCGAATTTCCTTGGATTTCTTCTTCCACGGCACCGCCAGCAGCCAATCGAGGTAGTTGCGCGAAACGGTAGATTCGGCCGACATGGGCGGCATGTTTTCCAGGCGCTTGAGTTCGGCGATGGCCTTTTCATGCGCGTCTTTGGTCATGCCTGCGGTGTCGATCTTCTTCTTCAGCTCGTCGATTTCGCTCTTTTCGCCCCGGCCCAGCTCCTTCTGAATGGCCTTGATCTTCTCGTTGAGGTAATACTCTTTTTGCGCCTTCTCCATCTGGCGCTTGACGCGTCCCTGAATGGTGCGGTCCACATTGAGCTTCTCGATCTCGATATCGAGCATCTCGGCTACGCGCGTCAGCCGATCGATGGGATCGAAGATTTCGAGCAATTCCTGCTTCTCTTCGATGGTCAACTGGAGATTGGCGCCCACGGTGTCTGCCAGCTTGCCGGGCTCGTCCACGCGAATCGCGGCAATCATGGTCTCGTAATTCAGGTTCTGGCTGAGCTTGACATACTGCTCAAAAAGCGTAGTGACGCGGCCGGTCAGAGTTTCCAACTGCTGGCCGCCTTCAACCTTGAAGTTGAACGTTTTCACCACGGCCCGGAAATAGCCTTCGTCTTCGCTGACGCTGACCACCTTGCCGCGCTCCACGCCTTCTACCAGCACTTTGATATTGCCGTCGGGCAGCTTCAGACTCTGAACAATGTTGGCCACGGTGCCGACGGTATAGATTTCGTCGGGGCGCGGTTCGTCCACCGAAGCGTCATGTTGGGTGGCGAGAAAAATCTTCTTATCTGAAGCCAGCGCTTCTTCCAGCGCCCGAACGCTCGATTCCCGGCCCACGACGAACGGAGTCATCATGTACGGGAAAATCACCACGTCCCGGATCGGCATCATCGGAAGCCGCTTGCTATCGGGTTTGTCTTTCGAGGTAAGCATGAGGAGTTTAAAGTCCGGGGAAAACAGAAATTAAGTTGTGGAAATCGCCGGAGAGCTTCACCTTGCTCTATCCGGCGGGCCGTAGACCGCAGTCAGTCAATGGCCCTCTAAGAGCCCTCTACCAAGACCTTCAAGTCCGGGCCTTCAGCACAGGCTAAAGCCTGTGCCACCAACTCTAACCGGCTTTTTCAAGCACGGCCATGTTGATTTTCTGCGTCAATACCATTTCTTTGGTGACCAGGAACTCCCGAACCTTCTTGTAGGAAGGCAGGTAGTACATCAGGTCAACCATCAAGTCTTCGAGGATCATGCGCAGCCCACGAGCACCCACCTTGCGCTCCATCGCAAGAGTGGCGATCGCTTCCAGCGCATCGTCGCTAAACTTCAGTCTAACATTTTCAAATTCGAATAGCTTCTGGTACTGGCGGATGATGGCGTTCTTGGGCCGGGTGAGGATTTGGACCAGGGCGTCGCGATCCAAATCTTCTAAAACTGCCATCACCGGCATACGTCCAATGAACTCAGGGATGAAGCCAAACCGGATCAAATCCTCGGGCCGGCATTGCTCCAGCAGATTGGTGTCGCGGCGGCTGGGGACCATGCGCCTGGCTGCTTCGGGCTCGTCGGCCCCGACAAAACCCATGGACTTGGTGCCCACGCGTTTGCCGATCACTTTTTCGAGTCCAACGAAAGCGCCTCCGCAGATGAACAGTATGTTTGTGGTGTCGACCGGCGTGAACTCCTGGTGGGGATGCTTGCGCCCACCTTGGGGTGGGACGTTGGCGACGGTGCCTTCCAGAATTTTCAGCAATGCTTGCTGGACCCCTTCACCTGAAACATCCCGGGTGATCGACGGATTCTCGTCCTTGCGGCCGATTTTGTCAATTTCGTCGATGTAAATGATCCCGGTCTGGCAGCGCTGTACATCCCAGTCCGCATTTTGCAACAGACGCAGGATAATGTTTTCAACATCTTCACCGACATAGCCGGCTTCGGTCAGGGTGGTCGCGTCCACGATGGCGAACGGTACGTCCAGGATGCGGGCGAGCGTCTGCGCCAGCAAAGTCTTGCCAGTACCCGTGGGCCCAATTAAGAGGATGTTGGACTTGGACAGCTCCACCTCGGCCCCGCGCTGTTTGTTGAGTTGAATCCTCTTGTAATGGTTATAGACGGCAACCGCCAGCTTCTTCTTGGTGCCATCCTGGCCAATGACGTACTGATCGAGATATTCCTTCAATTCCAATGGTTTAGGAAGTTTGTGCGGCGCGCCATAGGGTTGCTCATGCCGGTCGTCTTCCAAAATGGAATTGCAGACGGCGATGCATTCGTCGCAAATATAGGCCCGGGGGTAATCGCTAGGAGAAGAAATGAGTTTCCCGACAACGTCCTGACTCTTATGACAAAACGAGCAACGAAGCGAATCGTCCGATCCAGCACGTTTCACGCGGCAACTCCGATGGTTAAATGTTTACACTGCATCATGCAGAGGTGTCAGCAGCCTGGTGCCACCATTATAGCAGCGATTCTTCCCAAAGCCTCCCCTAATCTTCCGGGTGCCAATCTGATCGGATCGGAAGCTCCTTTCCGCCTTTGGGACTAACCGGATGCCCTAGGCTTGCCCGCGCGGGGTCGGCTTGCAGAATGGAACCGCACACGGCAATACACTCGTCACAAATGTAGGCGCGAGGGTAATCGCTCGGAGAGGAGATGAGCGTTTTGACAGAGTCTTGACTCTTATGGCAAAAGGAGCAGCGAGGCGGATCGTCCGATTTAGCGCGTTTCAAGATTGGCTTCTCCAAGGAAAGGATACATCACCAAGGCATCCACCAAACTGTGAACCGGGTGGGCGAAAGCTCATGGCAAGTCCGACCCAGGCGGCAAAAGCACCCAAGCAGGCCAAGCCGTCTCATTCCATCACCCGTTGCGCAGCGATTCGCCGGGCTGCCTCCGGGCTCAATGAATAGGACGCAACCGATCCGCCGCTAAGTTTGGCCGCCGATTGGGGATTCACAAGCACTCGCGTGATCGCATACAACAAAGGGACCAGACTCGTATAATCTATCCGCACCGGCAGCAGTTCTTCCCGGCTTCCCGCGTAAGGGCCGTGATGGTAAATCGCTCGCGCGAGTTCGGCGACGATATCCAGCCGGCTCCGCTTCGATAGCAATCCCATAAGTAGCATGTGGGTCCGGACTCCGGCGTCATGGGCCACTACCGGTGCGATCGCTTCGCCACAAGAGACCCGCACCAATATGTCCGCAAGGTTGACTCCACTGAAAGTTGCGTTCATGGGTTCCACCAGTCGCGGATTGGCATCAATGAAAAGCGGGCTTTCATTTTGGAGAATATAATCCATCGACAGCGCGCCGTGCCACTGCAACGCTTCACCCAATTGCTCAACATAATGAAGCACGCTGGAGCGGCGGACGCTAAGTTTCGCGATGTCTCCGCCGCCTAGACCTTCTAAAACCTGCCGGTAACTGTGAATCGCGGCCAGCCTTCCACGGTCGAAAACTGCTTGCGCACGTTCTAGAATTCCTTCAGCCGCTTCCTGAACCACGAACTCCTGCCCGTCTTCCAACGGCGCTCTCGACGCGTCCTCTGTACCGCGGATTCGCCAAACGCCCGTCGAAGCCGTCGCATAGTCGGCCTTCAGATAGAACGGGAAACGCCGTTCCCGCATCAGCTCATCCCGCGTCCGGATCACGCGCGAATCCGGTTGCGGTATCGATAGCCGCTCGAGAGTTCCGACCAACGCGACCTTGCCTTGAATCTGCAGAAAAGACCGGAAATCGGCGACGGCGGGTCCGATTCCTGGTGGAATGCGCGCGATTTCCCGCGAAAACAGAAACGCCTGTTCGTGGGTTGGAAACAGGACGTCCCAATTGCCCTCGGACAAAATACCGAGCACGGTATTCAAATACGCCCAGGGATCTTTTCCGAGCGGCGGGACCCGGTAGTAATGCGTGACAAACCGCGAGAAGCGGGCGATACAGAGCGGCTCGGGATCGCAGACGCCGATGTGATGCCCTGCCAGACCGAGTGCCGTGACCGACTGCCGCGCCGAAAGGCTCGATCCCTCCGAAAGCAATACTCGCTTCACTCGCTTCAGAGGCTAGCAAGGCCGGGGACTGCGGGTCAAACATCTAGTAAAATAGCTGAGCGGAAGGAGCCAGCGTGGAAGACGAACTCTATTTCGACGATCCTGTGAGAGTCTATTTGCGGGAAGTGCAAAAAGTTCCGGCGCTGACTCCCGAGGAGAAGGCGGACTGCGTTCTACATGTCCGAGCCAAGGATGAACGGGCGGACTGGTGCGGGAAGACTCTCATCGAAGCAAACCTGCACGTCGTCGTATCGATCGCCGAGCGATCCAAGGACCATCGCATTCACATTCTGGATCTGATTCAGAAGGGCAATGAAGGCTTGCTCGAGGCGCTCAAGAGCTTTGCCAATTGCGACGAGGAGAACTTCACAGCTCACGCCATCCCGTACATCGAGCGCGCGATTGGCCGTGCGCTTCTCGAAACAGCGCCGATCTCAGTTCACCTCCGTGAGCCAGCGAGTTAATCTGAGTAACACTCGGCCCAGCGCCAACGCATCCACGAAACTTGCCGGAAATTTGCTCCGGAGATTGCGACAATAGAACTATGCGCAAGAGGATTGTTCAGCCGCACACCGTACCTGCTGCCGTCGCGGCCCCGCGTGGCCGATGGCTCGATCTGGAGCAGATCGCCACGATTGAAGTGACATCCGAGGATCCTCAGTTCCCGGTCGAGTCGATTTTCGAGGCGGGCGACGCCGGGCCCGGCTGGCGCGCCGCCGAAGATGGCGAACAGTTGCTGCGCATCATCTTTGATGAACCTGCATCTTTGACCCGCATTCAACTCCATTTCAACGAACCAGACCATGAGCGAACGCAGGAGTTCGTCATCCGGTGGTCCCCGGCGCAGGGCGGCCAGTCCCAGGAAGTGGTGCGCCAGCAATGGAACTTCAACCCATCCGGCTCCACTTCGGAGGTCGAAAACTTCGATGTAAACCTGGAGAACGTGTCGGTGCTGGAGTTAGCCATCCGGCCAGACTTGAATCATGGCAAGGGCAGAGCGACGCTGTTGAAGTGGCGGGTGGGGTGAAATCGCGGGGAGCGGCCAGGGTCTATGCGCTCAGAGTGACAAGCGCCTTGACACCGATGGCATCGAGAATCTCCTGCAGCCGGGCAACGGCCACCGTCTGGTAGTCGCCCTCTTCATACCGGCTGATCACCTGCTTACTGACGCCCAGCCTTCGCCCAAGTTCGGTTTGGGAAACTCCTTTGGCGATTCGGATCTTTGTCACGAAAGGGGCAATATGATCCAGCCGTTCGACCTTTGGCAGAGTTAATTCACCGGCCTTGAGCCCGTCGTATTCGCGCAGCTCGTCTTCGAGTTGCCGGATCATGCCTTCGTAGCTGCGTCGAACTGCAGTCGCGCGCTTGCCAGTCATCTCTCGCTCCACTTGGGCAAGTGCTTGACGAAAGCCTTCTAACTGAGCCTCCGTGCGTTCTCTCTGTGCATCGCTTTTGATCATGATGATTCCGGCCTGACTACCTGAATTATGCCTCTTGGCATACCTTGACGATCCTGTCGGAAAAACTCCGGGAACCCAACCGCCGGTCTCGCCAGCATGGCGGGATGGATGAAAAATTCGACGCCATGATCCGCCCACATCCGGCACTTCCACTTCCTAGTCATCCACTTCCTAACAGGCGAAACGAAAATCTTCTCGAAATCGATCCAGTAGGGATCGATTCGATCATAGACGCCATCGTCCGGCTCGACCCAGTAACCGTCTACGTCACCGGGATCGGGCTTCTCCGTGCAGAAGCTACCGTCAATGAAGATGTCTCGAATCCCGGCTGCAAGAAATGCATTGACGGCAGCGCGAAGACCTTTCAAGAGCCAACGCCGGCGCGGAGTTGCGCGATGATCACCTGGCGGCAGCGCACCGGTGATAGAGTCGAAGGCCGGAATCCTCCTCCATCATGTCAGGAACAAGCAGCGATGTCAACACGGAAGCTGTCAAGCTGCTTCGTCCTCCAGTTGGGCCGTAAAGATGGTCTTGCGCTTTTCACTTGGAGCGGCCAGGATCGCGAACGCCGGCAGCGGCTAAGTCTTTTCTTCGGCTGCGGGAACGGCGGTCGCCGGTTCATCCGGACCGAGCACCCGCATATTGCTATCCAGATCCCAACCGGCTTGCGCGAGGACGTCCGGAGACGGGGTGAAGACCACATGAAATGCGTTGGAATCGCCGGGCCCCGGCAGCGGCCGCCCACGCTTGGGCGTCACCAGGGCCAAATACTTCAACATCGCGTACACGTCGGCTTCTTCCGGAATTCGCAGATCGGCTTCCTGCGTCCGGAAGCGCAGCCGGGCGCCGCGTTGATGAATATTCCAAGCGAGAAAAGCGCAACATTCTATAGCGCGCTCAAACCAGGCGTCCAGCGCGGGCGGAACGTCCAGATCGAGAAAAAACACGACCATCTGTTCCTGTTCGCGGGCGAACTCGCGCACCTGCAGCGCGCCGGTGTGTGCCGTGGCTTTCCAGTCGACGTGCCGGGCGCTCTCCAGCGCCTCGTAAGGACGGATGCGATAGAAGTCGTTTCCCAAACCGCGGAAAAAAGAATTGATGTCGCCTTGCAACGAGATCAGCAGCGCCTCGAAACCAGGCTGCGGATCGAGACATGGATAAACGACGACGCCGCGCCGGACCAGGACGCTGATGCGCCGGTCGGTGAATCCGAACGGAAAGTAGGTAGCGAAGCGGAAGGTATTTTCGCTGTACGATCCGCGGTGGAGGAAGAACAGCTCTACCGGCTCCTCTACCCGCGCGCCGCCGGGAACGACGGGAAAATAGACAGCTTCAGAGAGGCCGCTTTCGCCGGAGCCGGAAACGTGAATCGAAAACGAGGGCATCCAGCGCTTGATATTGCGGATGCACAGACGGCCGGCGAATTTGCGCCGCGCCGAGACATGATCGGGCAAAAGCAGATCCAGTTCCAGCCCCGCCAGCGACAGCCGGCTCACAAACCCGGCGACCATCAAGGTCGCAAGCATCGCGGCCAGAATCAGAAAGAGCAGATTGTTGGCCGAGGCGAATGCCGCCAAAGCCACCAGGACGCACATCATGGTGAACAGCAGCCCCAATCGGGTGACCTGCTGCTTGCCGCCTAAATCGAGCGCCGAGTGCAGCCGGGCCCAGCGCGGACTCATTTAGACCGCCTCCAATTCCTCTTCGAGCAATTGTTTCTGGTACAGGTCGGCATAATACCCGCCCGCGGCCACCAAGTCGTCGTGCGACCCAGCTTCCACGATCTCTCCATGCTCGAGAACAAAGATGCGATCCGCGTTCCGCACGGTAGAAACGCGGTGCGAAATCAGAATGGTGGTCCGTCCGCGCATGACAGCGGTGAGACCGTTCAAAATCCGCTCTTCCGTAATGGTGTCGACGCTCGAAAGCGCGTCATCCAGAATCAGGATGCCGGGGTCGCGAACAATGGCGCGCGCGATGGCTACCCTCTGCTTCTGTCCGCCGGATAGCGTCAAGCCGCGCTCGCCAATCACAGTGCCATATCCGGCGGGAAATTCCTCGATATCGGGCGCTAGTCCGGCCACTTCCGCGGCCCACTGAATGCGATCCTGGTTCGCATCCGTCGCCCCCCAGGCAATATTTTCACCCAGCGTCGCGCTGAACAGAAAGGTCTCCTGCGGCACAAAGCCGACATGCCGCCGGACCCACTCCGGATCCAGCTCGCGCAGATCGGTCCCATCCAAAACCACTGCGCCGCGCGTGGGATCGAGCAGACGCGGAATCAGGCTCGCCAGTGTACTCTTGCCGCTCCCGGTATGCCCGACAATCGCGATGGTAGCGCCCGCGGGAATCTGTAGATTGACGCTCTTCAGAGCCGGCCTACCGTCGTATGCAACCCCCACGTCGCGAAAGTCGATTTCTCCAATGAACCGCTGCGTTTTCGTACCGGCCAGGCTGGGCTGCTCGCGCATCAGCTCCATGATTCGATTCCAGGAGGCGGTCCCGCGCTGCATCAGATTCACCACCCAGCCCAGCGCGATCATGGGCCAAACCAGCACGCCCATATAGGTGTTGAACATCACGAAGCTGCCCAGCGAAATCTTGTGCTCGAGCAACTGGTATCCGCCCGCCGTCAGCACCAGCAGAAATGTACAGCCAATGAGTCCTTGCACCAGCGGCATGAAGACCGCCGAGAGCCGCGCCAGCTTCAGGTTCTGTTCGATGTAGTCTTCATTGAGCGTTTCAAAAGTGCTCAGCTCGGCCGCTTCCTGCGCGTAGGCGCGAACCACGCGCATTCCGGAAAGGTTCTCCTGCACGCGGCTGCTGATGTCGGAAAACATTTTCTGGATGGCTTCAAACCGGTCGTGAATTCGGCGGCCAAAGTAGATCATCACTCCGCTGACTAGCGGCCCTGGAAGCAGCGCGATCAAGGTCAGTCGCCAATCCACCACCAGCATTACGCCAATTGCCAGCACCGCGGTAAGCATGGTCTCGGCCCAATACATAATGCCCGGCCCGAACATCATGCGCACCGCGTTGAGATCGTTGGTGGCGCGCGCCATGATGTCGCCGGTCCGGTAGCGCGCGTAGAAATCGGACGAGAGTCTGACCAGGTGCGAAAACAGATCGTTGCGCAGGTCGAACTCTACATCGCGCGACATGCCGATCAGGATTACGCGCATCCAGTATTGGAAGATGCCCTTGAAGAGGGAGATCACGACCAGGGCCGCGGCAAACTCAAACACCAGGGAAAGCCGGAACCCGCGGGTGAGCGAATCGACGCCAAACTTGATGATCAGCGGCACCAGGGCGCCCAGAATGTCTTTCACGATGAGCGCGCCGGCGCCCAAAAACAGACCGCGCCGGTAGCGCCATAAATACGGCCGGGCGCCCTGGAAGACAGTGGCCAACTTCATATCCCAAACCAACTGGTAACGGTTTTCAAAGCTTCCATGAGAAACGTCTTGCGGCCTTCCCTGGTGCGCCACCAGCTATCGGGCTGAAAGTCCGGATCGCTCGCGCCCACCACGTGTGTTTCCAGATTGGGCGCCATGTTGCGGAAGAGCTTACCCGCGCGGCGCGTATGAAAATTACTGGTCACGAGATCCACGCGATGGACCCCCATTTGATGCAGATACGGCAACAAAGCCGCAACTTCCTCCCGCGTCGACCGGGCACGGTTCGGGGCTCGCACAAAGTAGTTTTGAGGATAACCGTGCGCGACCGCAAATGCGATGGCCGGTTCGCATTCATACATGCCATAGACTTCGTCCGGTCCGCTAATCAGCGCCTTGGGCGCCAACCCCTGTTTTACTAAATCCGCGCCTGCGAGAATGCGCTCTCCCCGGAAATCGCCGGCCAGGACCAAAACGACGTCCGCGGGAGCGGGTTTGTCGGTGCGCACCAGATATCCGCCCATCCACGACAACCAGAGCGAGCCTGTCAGGAACAAAACCAGCCCAACGGTGAATAAAACGCCCGCGGTGATCCAAGGCCATCGGCGAGGGCGTCGATCCCTCAGATAGTTACGGGTCATCACTCCGCGGTTATTTGTCCTCGGAGGAACCCCTTTGATCGAGATGGCCAACCGCCTTTAAGCGCTGGAAGAGACGCTCCACCTCTGCCTCGTCTTGGGCCATCAGCAGCGGATAGCGTGGAGGCGGCAAGGCTTTGGGCTCCTCGCTGGCTGGGGGCACGGCCAGAGGTTCGCCCCAAAACTGCCGATACGGGACCCCATCCAGTAGAGCTTCCCGCGAGTAGCGCCGCAGGTGCCGCAACAGGCTCTTCCCGGACTCGGCATCGCCGGAGTGGACGATCAAAATATGACTCTTGTCCGCCATGCTCAGCCGCACGATCAGGGGAAGATTCGCGCTGCGGTCCACGCGCCGGATCTGCATCCAGGGAACGGAACGCCGGCCAATTTGCAGATGACTTTCAAACACTTCCACCGGCGGACGGCTGGCCAGAAAAAGAAAGAACAGAGCGCTCAGAAAAAACAGCACGCCCGCGATCGCGGCGTACGGCCACATCAGGGCCACCCAGCCGGAGAAACCGGTAAAAACGAGCGCCGCTAGCCCGGCCCAAAGGAACAGGCGCTGAGAACGAAAACGGGCGAGTGGAACCGGCACATCTTCAGCCTACCCCTGACCGGGCCGCGCGTCAATCGCCGCCTCTCACCAATTGTGCTAAGCCGCGCGCAATTGTGTTACACCCAGCCAGGCGTAGTGCAGGCCGCTCCATATGGTGGCGGCGATCATGATATATAGCGCCGGTTGCCGGGGTACGCTCAGACCGTTGGCGGACCCCATGACGAGCAGCGCGGCCAGGATTTGGAGAGCGGTGCTCAGTTTTCCCCAAATGCTGGGAGGAAACTCACGGATGGTGGTGAACAAAAAGCCCCAGGCCACCATTCCCAGAATCAACAGGTCCCGGCCAAAAACTATGCCGACCATCCACCAGGGGATCAGTCCGGCCCAGCCGAGACAGATGTAGACTACGGAGACGAGAAGTTTGTCAGCCCCAGGGTCGAGATAGGCCCCCAATCGCGTGGTGGAATTGAAACGCCGCGCCAGCCTGCCATCAATCCCGTCGGAGAGCCCAGCCAGGAAACACAGCCAGAGCGCCAGGCTATAGTGGTTGTTCAAAATTGCCAAGGCGATAAACGGCGTCAGGACGATGCGAGCCAGCGTAAACAGGTTGGGGAGGACCGTCAAGACCTTACCGTAGCATTAAGAGCTGGTTGAAAAATGCACGCATTTGCGCCGGGCCAGCGCACCGGTCTGTAACCGCACTTGCATCCGGTCGCAGCACGGTAGTACAACAGAACGAAGGAGAAAAGCTTGAATAGCCTGTTTGCCGCCGCCGCGCTGAGTGTGTCCCTACTGTCCGCACAGAACCCGAATCTTGCGGGTGTCTGGAAGGCGGATATGCAAAAGAGCAAAGGCTTGCCCCCCAACAGCACTTATCTAGAGATCGTCGAACAAAGCGGCAACCGGTTCACGGAAACGGATGGTACCTTTACGCCGCATGGAGAAGACCGCGCCAGAATCACGTTCGATCTGAGCGGCAAGGAAGCCAAGGGCCAGTATCGCGGTCTGCCCATAAAAAGCACAGCCATGTGGAAGGATGGCGCGCTGGTGATCGACGCCAAACAACCCGGCGTCACCATCAAGGAAAAATACACGTTATCCGGCGAGGGCAAGGTGCTCACTGTGGAAATCAATTTCGCGGCGAAAGGGCACGAACTCCACCGGGTGCTGGTTTTGGACAAGCAGCCCGATGCGGCGGGCGCGCCGCTGCGCAAACCTGAACAGACGGCCGGCGAACGATTCAAGAACGTAAAGATGCTCAAGGACATACCCGCCTCCAGCCTGCTGAACACCATGAACTATTTTGCGTTCTCCCTGGGTACGGATTGCGAGCATTGCCATGTCAAGGACCACTTTGACGCCGAGGACAAGAAGGAAAAGGAAACCGCCCGCAAAATGATGGAGTTGGGCCACGACACGAATGAAAAATTCTTTGACGGTAAACAGGAAGTGCGTTGTTACACCTGCCATCAAGGTCACGACAAGCCGGAAAGTACGCCGGCGTTCTAGGTGGCACAGGCTTTAGCCTGTGCCTGGAGTTTGTATGTCTGTACAACGGAAGCCGCTTCTAGCCCGAACGTCAGTGAGGGGACCGAGCGCCCAGGCACAGGCTTTAGCCAGCCCCGAACGTTAGTGAGGGGATGGGCCGACGAGGGCTGGAAAGCGAATTGCACAGGCGTTAGTGCCCGTCTTACGCAGTATTTGGTGGCACAGGCTTTAGCCTGTGCAGATTTGTAAGCCGTTAGAACTTAAGAGGAGATAAGAGGAGACACATGAAAATCACAAAAAAATACCGTTTTTTGCCGGCTTTGTTTTTAATGCTGGCAATTCCAACAACCCATGCCTTGGCTGCGAAAAAAAAGAGCACCGACACTACCAAGACAACCAAGACCGCCCCGGCCAAGCCTGTGGATCTGAACAACGCAAGTGAAAGCGAGTTGGTTGCGGTGCCGGGTATCGGAACCTCGACCGCCAAGAAGATCCTGGCCGGGCGTCCCTATTCTTCGGTCAACGATCTTTCGAAAACCGGCATTGCGAAGACCACGCTTGACAAGATCCGGCCGAACGTGACGGTATCCGGAACCTCGCCGGCCCCGCCGGCGGCCAAGCCTTCTCCGGCGCCGGCAGCCCCTGCGCCAACTTCCGCCGCCACCCGGCCCGCCAAGACCGTGGCCAGTTCCGCTGCCCAACCGGCGCCGCCGGCGGGCTCGGGACAAGTTTGGGTCAATCTCGAGACCAAGGTCTATCACAAAGAGGGTGACAAATGGTATGGCAAGACGAAAAAGGGCAAATACATGTCCGAACCCGACGCCATCAAGGCCGGCTATCGGTTGGCGAAATAGCCGATGCGTTTGAACGAACCGCGCATCGCTCCGGTTCCGGAACCGGAATGGACCGCCGAGCAGCGGAAGGTTCTAGAGCCTTTCGTCGCTCAGGACCGTCTCTATAATATCTTCACCACGCTGGCGCGTAATCCGAAAGCGTTGCGGGCGTTTCTTGCCTGGGGCGGCTACACCCTGAATCAATCGAACCTGAACCCGCGGGAGCGGGAGATAGTGATTCTTCGCACGGGTTTTCTGTGCAAGTCCGGCTACGAATGGGCGCAGCATGTTCGCATCGGAAAGCAAGCTGGCCTGACAGACGGGGAGATCGCGAACATTAAGCTCGGCCCGGACGCCAACGGCTGGAGCGCCCAGGACGCCGCGCTGCTACGCGCGGCGGACGAACTCCATCGCACCCACTTCATTTCCGATGTTACCTGGAACGCCCTGTGCGGCTTTCTCAGCGAGCCGGAGCGCATGGACGTAGTATTTCTGGCTGGCCAGTACACCCAAGTATCCATGATCTTGAATACCTTTGGGGTTCAATTGGACGAAGGTCTGCTGCCCGATCCCGATCTGCGCGGCTAGAAATCCGCCGCTACGCCGCCCACCATGGTCCGCCTCCGTTAGCGCGCCGCTATTTCACCGCGATCGTCACCGGCGGGCTATCCTGTCCGTCGACCGTGATCACCAGCGGTACGCTGTTGCCCGGCGTCACTACCGGCACAATGGCGTCGAGCTGGTACAGACTGGCAAAGCCGGGCGCCAGGCCCGCGTAAGTGATGGTCGCCTTCACTCCGCCGATGGTAAGCGAAATCGGGTCGGCTACCGTCGATAGCGGAGAGGATGGCCCCGCAACGCCGTCTGTGACCGGCGGCGTCACCGCCCCTAGCCCGGTTGCATACATCACGATATATTGACCGGCGCTGACCGGATTCGTACTATCGGCCAAAACTTGCGCGCCTCCGTTCAAGAAACCCAGCACCACGCCTTGGCCCGTTCCGGAACCATCCACCGTGAAAACCGCCGGCTGCGCGCTGGCAATCGTGACGGGCTCGGGAACCGAAATTGCATTGCCTTTGGTCACCACCAGCAAATGCGTGACGTTTTGCTGCAGCGCGAAGGGAACCACGCCGTTCACCTGCCCATCGCTCGAATAGAGCAGCGGCACGTTGGCGCCGTCAATGGTCACCGAAGTCGTGCCGAGCTGGTCCGGCAAGGGAAGAACATTGGCCGACGACTGCTGATCCGCCAGCGAAGATCCGAAAATCGCGATCAGCGCGCCCGGGGGAACCGGTGAGTCCTTGGCGAAGCTGGCGGCATTGACCACGCCACCCGAAGCCACAATCGGCGTCTGCGTATTCGCCTGCGCGTTCCCCATAATCTGAACGCTGCCGGTCAGCATCAAGGCGTTGCTGACCGTCTTGGTCGCGGAACCGGTAATGACCGCATTCCCAGTGGGATTGCGTGGCACCCAGGTCGCGGCCCAACTGCCTCCTCCTAGCGATTTCAACGAAATCGCCGGATCGCCATTGGAGAAGGTCGTCAACACGCTGCCGCTGGTAACGAAATTGGCGCAATCGTCCACCACGCTCATCTGAATAGCCGCTGGAAAACCGGCGGACACGCTGAAATTGGAGCCTAATATGGTGAAGACCGGCAGTAATTTGGACGGCGTGCAAGCCTGGCTGGTCGTGGCGGTCTTCGAGTGCGGCTTCTTCGCGGCGGGTACCGCGGCCGGCGCGACTACCAGCAGCACATCGACCGGCTGAATGGAGTCATAGCCCACAAAACCCAGGTTCAATTGTCCGCGATATACTCCGGCGCCCAGCGAACGCGTAATGGTTACGGGCGTCGCGGTAACGGTGATCGTCTGCGTCTGGCCGGGCGCAATCGTTCCCAACGGCGGATCGTAGGCGAAAAAGTTAACGCCCGAAGTGTAAATCGGCGTCGAGACAAAATTGATTGCATTCGCGGTGGGATTCTGGATGCTGATAGTTTGCGACGCCGGATTGGAGCCGTTCGCGGCCGCCGTAAAGATCAGGCCACTAGGCAGAACCGAGGGGCGAATCAGAGCGCCCGACGCCGCGACATTCAACACTACCGTAAGGCTCTGCTCCGGATTGGCCGCCGAGACCACCTGCACTTGCCCGTAATACGTCCCCGCCGCCAAGCCCGTAGCGTTTACCGAAACTTGAACTCCGGGTGCGGTATCCGTACTGCCGTTAGCAGGCGTCGCGCTGAGCCAGCCGCCACCCGAGGTGGTCGACGTGCTTACCTGGAATGTGAAGGGTTCGACTCCCGTATCGAGAACCACAAACCCCTGCGGCGGCGGGGCGGGCGCACCGGCCGCAGCGTTGAACGTCAATCCGGTCTGCGAAAGCGCGATCCCGGTCGTCTGTCCGGAAACCGACACATTCACCGGTAGGGTGACGCTGTTGGTGGAACTGGAAACGGTGACGTGCCCGTGATACGTACCCGGCGCAAAGCCGGTCAGATCGAGCGCGATGCCGATCGGAGCCGCGCCCAGCAACGTGGTCGCGCCCGTCGACGGTGAGACTTGGATCCAAGACTGATCGGACGTAGCTGAAAAGTTGATCGTCCCCGAGCCCAGGTTGCTCGCTACGGCTTGCCGGGAAGCGGTAGGCGCAGTTGCGGAGACGCTGAAAGTAAGGTCCGGCGCCTGCGTCATCACCTGAGGAGGCTCCGGGGCACTTACCGTGTAACTCACCGTCAGCGTTCGTGTAGCAGGATTTGCGTCCGGAATATTTAGTGTCAACGTGCCGGTGTAGGTGCCTGGCGCAGAAGTGCTGGCATCGACCGAGGTGTGCAGGACCGTGGGCAGAGTGCCGGACGTTGGTGTGGTCACCAAGCCCTGCCCGCTCACGCCGGCGGTAAACGTTGACCCGCTCGTATTGGTCACGATCGGGGTGTCGGCGGCGAACACTCCGGGTGTCGCGGTCGGCATGAGATAAACCGCTCCGTCGCCCGAACCGGCTACCACGTCCAGCGCCGGTTGAATCGTCACGGAAACGGGAATGGAGAGGCTATTGGCGCCCGCGCCTGAAATAGAGATCGACCCCGAATATGAACCCGTTGCCAAGCCAGTCGGGTTCACTTGGACAGAGAGACTGGCAGGCGTCACTCCGGAAGTAGGATTGACCACGATCCACGAACTGGATGCTTGCGCCGAAAACGAAATTCCGGAAGTCCCGCCAATCGAGATAGACTGCGGCGCTGTCGGGTTCTGGCCAGCCGAGGCCGCGAAAGACAATGAGCTGGGCGAAGCCGTCGTCACCGCCAACACCTCTAACGAGACCGGTATGGTGAGCGGCGAGTTGGAGGCATAGGGCGAACTGATGGTAATTGCGGCGGAATAGGAACCAGGGGCTAAACTACTTGGGTCCACCGATACTGTCAGCGTTGCCGGCGTAGTACCGCTCAGCGAATTAACTCCAAGCGGGGATGCCGATATCCGGGATGCCGATGAAATGGCGCTCATCAGAGTGACAGAGAGCCAGGATGCCGACGGCGGAACGCTCACCGTGAACGGCACTGCCCGATTTCCACTGCTAACTGCAACCGTCTGTGAGGGTGGCGGATTGCCGCTGGCGTAGGCAAACGATAACGAGCCGCTCAATTGGTCAAACGGCGCGAGGACCGTTAACGTGACGGGCACGATCATCTGGTTTGTGGCGCTCAGCACCGTAACGCTGCCGTTATAGACTCCCGGCGCGAGACTCAAGGCCGCTGACAGAACCGAAACATTAACGGTGGATGGCGTAGTTCCGCTGCCCGGCGCCGCCGCCAGCCAGTTGCCTCCGGAGGAAGTCGCAACCGCCAAGTTGAATGCAACCGGACCCGCTGCGGTGATCTGCAGCGCTTGAGAAGCCGGCAGTGCCGAGGGCAAGGTGACTGAAAACGCCAGGTTCGTGGGAGCGGCTGCGACCATTCCCAGGATATTCGAGAGTGAAAATATCGCCGGCGTTTCGATGCCGTTGACGGTCGCGGTCAGTTGATAGCTTCCTAAGATTCCATTAGCGGTAAAGGTTGGCGCGGCGGCCAAGCCCGCCAGATTGGTCACGGCCGTCGCGGTAGTTCCCCTGGAGAAAGCGCCGCTCGGGCCGGAGGACGGCGCCGTAAACGTGACCGTGACTCCGGTAATAAAGTTGCCGAAGTTGTCCTGAACCGAAACCACAAACGGATTGCTAAACGCCGAATTAATCGCCGCCGACTGATTCTGGCCGGAAGCCACGGCGATGGACGCCGGCGGACCGGGCTGGTTCGTCAAATTGAAAAGAGCCTGGGTCACAACGCCCGTAACGGAGGCGCTCACGTGATAGGGGCCGCCGGCAATTTGGTTGGCCGTGAAAGCCGGGGCTATCGCGATGCCGCTCGAATTGGTCATGACCATGACCGCAGTGACCGCTCCGGGAAAGGTGCCCCCCGCTCCGCTCACAGGCGAGGTAAACGTGACCGTGGCGTTGGGAACCGGATTGCTGAATGCATCTGTGACCATCGCCTGGAGCGCACTCTCGAATTGGGTCCCGACCGTAGTTGTTTGCGTGTTGCCTGAGACGACGGTAATCGAAGCCGCAGGTCCCGGCGTGACCGTCACTGACACTGAATTGCTGAAGGAATTGAGGTCGCGCAAATCGCCGCCGTAGAACGCGCTAAAGGTGTGATTACCGACGGGGTAGGAGGAACTGTAAGTCGCGGCGCCTGACGCTAAGGCGCCCGTGCCGATGGTCGCTTCTCCTTCGAAGAAAGTCACCATGCCAGTGGGAACCTGAAATCCTGGACCTGTGTCCGCCAAGGTTGCCGTCAACGGAATCTGTGTTCCCGCCGGAACCGAGGCGGGCGCGGTAGTGCTCAAAGTGTTTTGCGTTGGCGCGGGCGCGCCCAGCAACACGGTGAGATTATTGCCCACATAATCGGAAAGCGCCAAGTCCGTGAGGCCGTCGCCGTTGAAGTCCGCCGCCACGGCGGAAAACGGGCCGTTTCCACCGGAGATAATTCCACCGGGCGAGGGCGTGAATCCTCCCGCGCCGTTACCCAACAGAATGGTCACGCTGCCGCCCGATCCCAGGCTCACAATGTCCGGAAACCCGTCGCCGTTGATATCGGCGGCCAGCACAAAGTTGGCGTCGACCGCGGTGAATGGGCTGCCCGCGGCGGCGCTGAAACCACCCGCCCCGTCACCCAGAAAAACCGAGACGGTGCCGTCTGTGGAATTGGCCGTAACCAGGTCGAGTTTGCCATCCAAATTAAAATCGCCCACGGCCAGACCCTGAGGGGCCGCGCCCGTCGGGTAGGGACTTCCTGAAGCAGCGGTAAAGCCGCCCGCGCCGTTATTCAGAAATATCGAAAGATTGTTATTGGTTTGGTTGACCACCGCAATGTCGGGCAGGCCATCGCTGTTGAAGTCGCCGCTCACCACAAAAGCCGCACCCGCTGTACCGTTCTGCACGCCCACCGAAGGGGCCGGCGCAAAGTTCCCCTGTCCGTCTCCCAGCAGGAGCGTGGTGTTGGAAAAGGCGATGTCCAGATTGCCGTCTCCGTTGAAATCCCCCACCGTCAGCGAGGCCGGACTGGCGCCGGAAGGCACAGGAGTGCTGAAGAACGGAAAGAAATCCCCCATGCCGTCGCCCTCAAATACGAATACAAACGGATTGCTCCCGTCCGTAAAGGCGAGGTCGATATTGCCGTCGTTATTGAAATCGCCGGCCACCAAAGCGAACACCGCGACTTCCGGAAAAATGTCCTGCTCCGGGGACGAAGTGAATCCACCGCTGCCATCGCCGAAGAAAATCGTGATGCTGGAGGAGGTTTGATTGCCCACCGCGAGATCGAGAATGCCGTCGTTGTTGAAGTCCGCGGCCACCACCACGTCTGACCCTTGTCCTCCGGTGTCGAAGGGGCTGTTGGCTGCCGGCAATACGATTCCGGAAGGTCCAATGACGTCGAGCGTAACCGGTATGGTGGCGCCAAAGTGGCCGGCGGCGGTAACGTCGACTTCTCCGAAATGAATGCCCGCGGAGAGTCCCGTTGGGTTGGTCGAGACCGTCAGAGTTTGCGGCGAGGCCGTGGAACCAGTGGTTGGCGTGACCGAAATCCAGGATTGCGTGGGTGAAGCCGTAAAGGTGGCCGCCGCCCCGGATTTGGCGCTAATAATATCGAGTGCGCCAGGAGGCGCGGGCGCCGCCGGGTCGCTACTGCCGGTGAACAGCAATGCAGACGGATTGCCACGCAACGCAGTGTTCAGCAGTATATTCGCGCCGGCCGTGGTGGTGATGGCAAGATCCAGCCGCGCATCGCCGTTGAAGTCCCCGGCCGCGATGGAAGTGGCTTGTTGTCCGCTGATGGTATACGGGCTGCCTGCGGCGGGATTGAAAACGCCGGAGCCGTCGCCGAGCAGCACTGCCACCGTGGCGCTGCCGGCGAAATTGTCGGCGATCGCCAGATCCAGATTACCGTCGCCGTCGAAATCGCCAATGACCATCGCATACGGCGAAGTTCCCGCGCCGGAATAAGGCACGGCTATCGGAAAGGTACCGCCTCCGCCGCCCAACAGAATGGTCACCGTGGAGCCGCCGGAACCGCCATTGGTCACCGCCAGATCGAGTATTCCGTCGCCGTTGAAATCGCCCGCGACGATCGAACTCGGATTGCTTCCAGCGGAGAAGGGATTTGGCGAGTTAAAACCTCCGTCGTTATCGTTCAGGAAAATATCTACCGTACCCGAGCCGTTATCGGCCACGGCCACGTCGGGAGAGCCATCGCCGTTGAAATCGCCGACCGTCACCCACGCGGGGTTGCTTCCACTGGTGAAAAGCGTTGTACTAAAGAAAGAGAGACCGCCGCCCTCATTTATATTCGTATAGAGTACCGTGACTGAGCCGTCCGCTTGATTGACCACCAGCAGATCGGGGATGCCGTCGCCGTTGACATCCGCCGCCGTCACAAATACCGGATTCGTCCCGATCCCATCGCTTTGACCCAGCGTGGCCTGCAAGGTGAATCCCCCCGCGCCGTCGCCCGTGTACACCGAAACCGTTGCGTCCGTGAGATTCACCACCGCGAGATCCGGAATACCGTCCAAATTGAAATCCGCAACCACCGCTGACGACGGAAAAATCCCCGTTACTGCCGGTGTACTGTTGGGTGCGTTGAAGGCGCCGTTACCTGCGCCCGGAAAAACCTTGGCCGCACCAGCGTTGCCGCTACTATCGCAGGTGACAACCAAGTCCAGTTTGCCGGACAAATGGAAGTTGCCAACGCCCACCGCCAGTGGCCGGCTGACGCAAGCCGTATTCACGGGACTACCTGCGCCTGCCACAAACTGGGCCATCGCGGCGGGATAACAAATCGAGACAGAGAGCACGATTAGTGCCGCTTTTGCAAGAAATTTCATTGATTAGAAGGTTTCCCCGATGGTCCCACGCGCCGCGCCTCGGTGGCAACTATTTCACGAAAAATCATCCCGCGCGGTCCAATTGCCCAGCCAACGCCATGGGGAGAATAAGCGATGGCATTGATATTGAAATCGCTCACGTGACGCCAGGGTAACCCTACTTCGATTCCGTTGCTCCCCGCCGCTAGCACTTGCCCGCTTCCGGGCTTGTAGGCGCCGGGTTTATAGGCAACCGGCTTGTAGGCAAGAGACGAGAGATACAACGTAGCCGCGCCCGTGCCCTGCCAGGTCCGTCCGCCATCGGAGGTCGAGATGGTATTTGGCATTGCATTGGGGTAGGGCGTGCCGGTGGGGTGGGCATAGTCACCGCCCACGGCCAGACCATGCCGGTTGTCTCGAAAGGCCAGCGAGAAGATGCCGGAAGAACCGTTCAGAGGATGCATGGGCGTTTCAGAGACGGACCAAGTGTTCCCGCGATCGGCGGAGTGAAACACGCGCGCAACCTTTGCGCCGCCAGTACCGAACCAAACGTCTTTGTCTCCATGCACGGTCAGACACGAGTTACTCGCCGCGAATGCGCCTTCCCCGGCCAGCGCCAGGGTCGCGGCCCGGCCCCAAGTCGCGCCGCCGTCTTCTGTGAGGAAAAGCCGAAATTTCCCATCGACCGGATCGCTCAGAACGATACCGTGGCGCCGGTCCCAAAAGGCAATCGTATCAAAAAACACGCCGGGCGTGTTTTGTTCCAAGGCCAAAGACCAATGTTGGCCGCCGTCCCGCGTCAGATAAATCCGGGCCAAACCCTCTTCGGCCTTGCCGGAACTCATCGCGAATGCTGTGTTGGCATCCCAGGCCCAGATACCGCGAAAATCTAATCTCTCTGCTCCGGGAACGTCTACCCGAGACCAGGCGCGGCCGCCATTGAGCGTGCGCAGCACGGTACCCCCGGTCCCGCTGGCCCAGACCACTTGCTCGCTCACCACTCTTAGCCCACGCAGGCTCGCGGTGGTGGGAACGGGAACCGGCTGCCACGATTGACCGGTGCAGCACGCCAATAGCGTGAGCAACCCCAGCGTAAACAGCCCGCAACGGAAATAGCCCCTGACTCGAGCAGCCAGCACGAATGCATCCTACCTTAATTCACCTATCGGCCTTTTCGGCACTGATCCACAGCGACGATTGCCGTGGCCGAACACACCAGCGTAAGCCGGCCGCACTGAATCCGCGCCAGGCTCGCGGCGTTACGAACAGAGGCTGGGGCCACCATTGGCCGGGACGACGCCGCCACTACGGACACGAAGCCGACCATGAGCCGGCACGATACGATTTCGTCAACCATAACCCGCGCTCCCTAATTCCGGCCTGCGCGGCCCCGTATTCCGGTTACATTTTTGACTCCCCCAGCTAAAGGCTTTCCCTTAGTAGCCGATAGTAACCATGGGACTGCTCTCAATTCGAACCTTTCGCCCATGAATGAAATTTCCCCAGGGCTGGCGGCGGCCGCCGACGTACTCAGCGATCAACTGCATACACACCTGCAGCGTTTGGCCAGCCTTTTAGCCCCACATGCAGCGGCGCTAGACCGGCGTTTTCTGGCACACCTGAAGAAACGGGGCGTGGAGCCGAAAATTCGGATCGCCTTGAACGCCCTCACTCCCGGCTCCGCTGCCCGCATTCTCGCCGCCGGCGATCCGGCGCTCAAGTTCATTGAGCAAGTGGAGTATCACGGCCGCCGTCTGGCCAAACTGAATTTGCCTCCGGCCAGCGTGGCAGAGGCCTTGCACGAGTATGATCACCTGCTGGAGCCGATTCTCAAGCAGTTGAAGCAGGCTGAGTTATTAAACTTTCAATGGGTCCGTGAACAATTGCAGTTCTGCGTCATTCTCACGCTCAACAACGCCTATTACCAGGTGCGTGAAGCCGAGACGCGGGCCTTTTATGAGCTGTTCCGCGTGGAACTCGAGTCTCGCAATCTGGACGGCCTGCTGGAGCAGTTTTTGCAAACTTTGATGCAGGTCTGCCGCGCCGACGCCGGCCACCTGTACATGTTGAATGACGCGCGCACGGCTTGGGTGCAACGCGCGAAGGTGGATTTGGCGGCGCCTCCGCGGCCGGCGTTGAATGTCATTCCCAATCGGCCTTCGATGCGGCTCGCCTTGGGGCGCGCCCAACAGATCGAAATCAGTCCCAAAAATTCCAAGAAACACGCTGCGCTCTTGGGCACGGCTCTGCTCGACCCGGCTTGGAAGCAGCGCTTTCGATCCTGCTGGTCGGTGCCGCTGGCGGCCGGCGGCCGGACGGCCGGTGTCATGCAGTTTGGTTTTTCCAAGCTTTATGAATGGTTGCCGCGCGAACAAGAGCTGCTGGCCGCCGCTGCCGAGCGTTGCCTGGTGGCCGCCGAAAAGGCCCGCTTACTCGAGGACCTGGCCGCCAGTGAAGACCAGATTCGCAAACTCGCCGAACACATGCTCCACGTGGAAGAGATGGAACGGCGCCGGATCAGCCGGGAACTCCATGACGAAGCCGGTCAGTCGTTGCTCTGCATCCGCCTGCAGCTCGAAATGATCGAGCAGGCCATGCCGAGTGAACGTCCGGAGCTGGCTGCCCAATTGCGCGAGGCTCGCGGAACCACCGAGCACATCATTTTGGAAATGCGCCGGTTAATCGCCGCCCTCAGCCCAGCCGTTTTAGAACAACTGGGATTGGGCGCGGCCCTGCGGCAACTGGTCAACCGCTTTCGCCGGGTTCACCCCATGCGCGTGCGCCTGAATCTGGGCCGTCTGGGGAGTTTGCCGCAACAAACGGAGGTTATCCTCTACCGGCTGGTGCAAGAGTGTTGCAACAACATCGGCAAGCACTCAGCGGCCACAAGTGTAAACATTTCCGTAAGTTCGACCGATGGAAAAGTGAGACTGGCGGTAGAAGACAACGGCGTTGGCTTCGAGGTCGAAGAGGCGCTGGCCAGAAGAGACTCTTTTGGGATTTCCGGCATGCGAGAGCGCGTCGCTCTGCTGGGTGGCGATTTTGACGTAGTTAGTTATCCCGTGGGGACGAGGAGTAAAACACAGCGTGGACGGGGCACGCGGATCAGCATCAGCCTTCCAATCGCGCAGGATGCTATTGCGAAGGATGCTGGAACTCGGCCGGATAAGACAATCCGGTCGCGCGAGACTCGGGCGGCGATCGTTCGAGCGGCAAAAACCCTAAGGGCTTCCGCCAGCTAGGCGGACCACGAGGAAAGGCAACTGAATTTAGTTCGGGCAACGCACTATGGCAAAGACTCGTATTTTACTGGCCGACGATCATACTCTGTTCCGGCAGGGTATTCGCACGCTCATCTCGGCTGAGCCAGACATGGAAGTGGTGGGGGAGGCCTCTAATGGTGGCGATGCCGTGGATAAGGCCGGCGAGGCCCGTCCCGACGTCGTCCTGATGGACATCGGTATGCCCGGACTCAGCAGTTTCGAAGCCACTCGTCAGATCAAAAAGAACCGCCCCGAAACCAAAATCTTGTTCCTGACGATGTACGACGACGAGGATTATCTGGTCGAGGGCATGGAGGTAGGCGCCAGCGGCTACGTCCTCAAAGACAGTCCATCGGCGCAACTGGTAGCCGCCGTCCGCGATATCTGCCGCGGCGGAAGTTACCTCAGCCCGCGCATGCTTTCCCAATTGGTCGACGATTTCCGCTCCCGCATCAAGTCCGCTAATCGTCTTCCCCGCTTCGCCACCCTCACCACCCGCGAACGTGAAGTTCTGAAAATGCTGGCGGAAGGAAACTCAGTGAAAGAGATCGCTTGCGATCTCAATCTCAGCGTGAAAACCGTGGAAGCGCACAAATTCAACCTGATGCGCAAACTGGATATTCACAACAAGGCGACGTTGGTTCAATACGCCATCCAAAAGAAGATCATCAAAATTCCGAACTTGGTCTAAGATCCCCGCTACTGCATGTTGTACTTGAAGGAAAACTGAAGCCGGACTTCCTTCCCCTGGAATGAGGGCGGAAACGGCGGTAGCGGCTGGGAAGCGCTCACACCCGCCACGGCCGCCCGGTCGAGAGCGTACGCTCCCGAAGTACTAGCGACCACCAGCTTCAGCACCTGCCCGTTCCGGTCTACAATGAACTGCAGCGTTACCACCCCTCTCCGTCCCAGATTGGCGCTCTCCGGATAGACTGCCAGCCAATTCCGCTTTACCAAATACAACACCTGAATGATGTACGGCTTGAAATCCACGCCTAAGGGATCGCTGAGCAGTTCGGGCAAAACTTTGAGCGCTCCGTCGACCTGTGGAGTGCGCATGCTGTCCGGCAGATTGGGCGCCGGTTCGATCTGAGGCAAAGTGGCGCTGCCCGGGGCTGCCGCCCGCGCGACGCTCCGGATCGCATCCTCGACCCCGGTTTTGGGCGGCGCGATTTTGGCGTGCCCTGGAATTGGCGCCGAACCCTCCTGTCCAGGCGCCTCAAATGCCAGTTTGGGTTCTTCTTTCTGCACCTTGGGAGGCGGCACATTGATCGCGCCTGCCTGTGGCGCCAGAACCGGCGAATTGCTTTTGGCCTGAATCTGAGGCGGTTCGGTCAACTTGGGCGCAGGAGGTAACTGCAACTGCGGCTGCGGCGCTTCGAATTTTCTTATCGCGGGCAAGGGTCTCGAATATGCCGCCTGCCGGGTGGCATGCTGCGATGCCAGATTGTCCGCGCTCAACTCCTGGGTAGGTTTTGCCTTATTGGGATCTTTCTGAGTCAAGCGGAAATGCGGCGCAACCAACGGCGTAACGCGATGGATTACTCTCGCGATTTCCTGGTCCGGCGGAGGCGCTGGGGGCGGAAGGTCCAGCATAAAGGTCAGAAAAACCAGGACCAGGACATGCACCGCGAGTGAGCCGGTAGCCGCTGGCCCCCAGCGCGGCGCGTAGGTCTGCGCTCGCCAGTCCAGCAAGAGATTCGGACCATGGTCGGCCTCGGTCTTCGCTTGCGTGTTCGCCTGGGTGTTCATCGATCGGAATTAAATGACGTTGGATGGAAGCTCGCCGTTGCTTCTCGAAGCGGCGCTCAAATTATGTAGCGCTTAGCGGTGCGCCCGCAAAGTGTTGGTGACCGTCTTCGTATGCTCCTCTATCTTATCAAGAATGGCCAGCGCCACCGACAGCGCCCGTGTGCCTTCTTCCCCCGAAACGCCCAATGACTTACGGTTCGCGACCGACGCCAGGAACGATTCCAACTCCAGTTTCAGCGGCTCATCCTTGCTTACGCTGAGGGGCTGATACCCGATTTGCTGATCGCCGGACACGCTGAACACGGCGCCGTCCTGGCGTTGATAATCGAGCGAAATATATTGTTCCGGCTGAAACATCCGCACCTTGCGCACGCGCTCCGTCGAGACTCGGCTAGCCGTGAGATTGGCGACACAACCGCCCGGAAACGCCAGGCGCACGTTGGCAATATCCACTTTTTCAGAAAGAATCGAAATACCCGCGGCGCGAATTTCTTCCGGCATTTTGCCTACTAGATCGAGCACAATATCCAGATCGTGAATCATCAGATCGAGAACCACATCTACATCCAGGCTGCGCGGGCTAAAAAGACTCATGCGGTGAATTTCGAAAAATAGCGGCAGCCGGCAAACCTTCTTGAGCGCGATCACCGCCGGGTTGAAGCGCTCGAGGTGACCCACTTGTAAAATGCGCCCGTGCTCGCGCGCCGCATTCAGCAACGCCTGAGCATCGTCCATCGACCCGGCGATCGGCTTCTCGATCAGTACATCGACGCCTTGCGCCATCAGCGCGCACCCAACCTCGGCGTGGGCGCCGGTCGGAACGGCCACCACGGCTGCGTCAATTTTTCCGCGCAATTCCTCGATGCTGGAGTAAGCCACGCAGGAAAATTCCCCGCCGATCGCGGCCGCGCGGTCCCGATTCACATCGGCCACTCCCGCCAATTCAGCCGCCGGGCTTTGGTGCAGCACCCGCACATGATTTCGCCCGAACGAGCCCGTACCGATCACCGCAATGCGTACCTGGTTCAAAGTTTGCCCTCGTCCCCCTCATACCCGGCGATCGAAATTTTCAGTTCGCCGGCCCGTTCCACGAGCGCCTCGCGATCCAGCATCAAAGTCCGGCCGGCATCCACCGCCAGCGCCGTCGCGCCCGTTTCCGCCATCGCCGCAATGGTGCCCAGGCCAATTACCGGAACATCGAACAACAAGTGCTTGCGCCGGTTCGATGATTTCACCAGCGTCAGCGGACGTCCATTCACCAGCGTGGCGGCGCGCCGCAACATGGCGTCCGTTCCTTCCATCGCTTCGACAGCCACGCAGGCGCGCTCGCAAATCGCCACGCTTTGGCCGACATCCATGCCCGCGAGCGTAGCGGCGATCCGGCGGCCGTAGCGGATATCCTTGCTCTCGTCATCGGTCGGCTGGCGTTTGGTGAGAACTCCGCTGCCAGCCAGCAGCGGCTTGAGAAACAGTGTCGAATCCGCCAGATGAATTCCCTCGTCTTCCAGCACGCGCGCGATGGCGCCAATCAGCGCATCCGTATTCTTCTCTTTCAACGATGCGAGCAGTTTGAACAAGCGCCAATCCGGGCGGATCGACGAAAAAATGCTGGCGTGCTTCACCTGGCCTGCCATGATGAGTTCCGTGATTTTCTCGCCTTTGCAGATCTCGATCAGCTTGCTCAGGTCACCCAGCGATATCCAATAACACTTGGCCGCCAGCCGCTCCACCTCCGGCGCCGCTTCTTCCCGCAACGCGACGGCGATCACCTCGTCGCCCAGCTTGCGGGCGGTTTCGAGCGCCAGCACGGGAAAGCGGCCGTTGCCGGCGATCATGCCGTATTTCACTGGATAAACCCTACTTCCGGACCGTTAGGCGACGGTTGAGGCTCAGTCACGCCTTCAGAGCGCCGCTTCTGGCGGAATATTTTTCGGCGCATGCTTTTCACCCAGTGTTTACGAGCATCAGGATGTGGTTGCCGGCAAGCTCCAACTTTGACGAATTCTACCGAGCCGCGACCGTGAGGGAGCGGTGGCGCACCATCACAGAGCCTGTTTGGTTCCGGCTTTGCCGGGTTAGGGAGCGGTTGCATTAGTTGTTTCGTGACAGCGCCTAAGGCCCACACCACCCCCGCTTCCAGGGTGACGTCCTCACTCACGGCAAAGCGCCCATTGCCAGCCACCAATCCGTATCTCACTTGATGAACCCTCGCTGCGCGGCGCCGATAAAAGCCAATAATTCCTCCAACTCCGCGCTCGCCGGAATCTCCTCCCGAATGCGCTCCAGTGCCTGCGTCGTATTCAGATTCGCGCGCGTCAGTAGGCGGAACGCTTTCTGCAATTGGTCGATTCGCTCCGCGTCGAATCCCCGCCGCTCCAATCCAATTTTGTTCGCCCCAAACACCTTTGACTCGCGCGGTGTCACGGTCATCGAATACGGCAGCACGTCCTGCGTAATCACGCTGTACCCGCCCACAAACGCGTGCCGGCCGACCCGGCAGAATTGATGCACGCCGCTGAACGCCTCAATCACCGCCCAGTCTTCCACCGTCACGTGGCCCGCGAACGTAACCGCGTTGCCGAGAATAACGTGATCCCCGATCCGCGCATCGTGAGCGATGTGCGCATAGGCCATAACGAGGCAATCGCTGCCGATCTCCGTCAGCATTCCGCCGCCTTGGGTGCCGCGATGGATGGTGACAAATTCGCGAATCTGATTGCGGTGTCCAATCCGCGTCTGGCTGCGCTCGCCTCTATACTTGAGGTCCTGCGGCATCGTGCCGACGCTCGAGTAAGGATGGAAAACGTTGTCTTCGCCGATTTCGAGCTGCCCCTCGGTATAAACGTGCGCCAACATGCGCGTCCGCGCGCCGACGACCACTTCCGGGCCAAGTATGCAATGCGGCCCGATCTCCGCGGAATCGGCGACCCGCGCTAGCGGATCGACCATCGCAGCCGGATGAATCGCCATCGGCTATTCGAGGACGGCCGCAGGCTCGGGTTGCGTCTGCGGAGCGCGGTCGGCCAGCTTGCACATCATGTGCGCTTCCGCCACCACCAGGCCCTCCACCGTCGCCTGCCCATACATTTTGGCGATGCTCGCTTTGCGCCGGGTCAGTTTCATCTCGATGCGCAGTTGATCTCCCGGGCGCACCGGCCGCCGAAACTTGGCCTCTTCCACCGACGCGAGCAAAACCAGCTTGTTCTTGCGGTCGGGAATCTGGCTCAGCACCAGCACCCCGGCCACCTGCGCCATGGCTTCCACAATCAGTACACCCGGCATCACCGGAAAATCCGGGAAATGTCCAACGAAAAACGGCTCGTTGATAGTTACGTTCTTGACGCCGACGATCCGATCCGGTTCTAACTCCAGGATCCGGTCCACCAACAGGAACGGATAGCGGTGCGGCAGAATTTCGCGGATTTCCAGAATATCGAGTTCCGGCATGAGAAGTGGCTATTATAACAAGCGATGCATCCCTTTCTGGAACACGCGCGTTTGAAACAAAAAGAGATCATTGCGTTGATCGCCGAATTGGTCGCATGCGAGTCCCCCAGCGACGACCCGGCGGCCCTGGCGCGCTGCGGAGACTTGCTCGCTGACAAGCTTTCCCCTTTGGGCAAAGTGAAGCGCTTCAAAGGAGGCCATCTGCGCTGCGAGTTTGCGCTTTCCGGTCCGCGTAAAAAACAGTCCGGGCAGATCCTCGCCCTCGGACATCTGGACACCGTTTGGCCAATGGGAACGCTGGCTCACGTGAAGTTCCGTCAGGAGAAAGGGCGGCTGTGGGGGCCGGGCGTACTCGACATGAAAGCCGGGCTGGCCTTCCTGATGCACGCCGTTTCGCTGCTGCGGGAGCTGGATCAACCCGTGGGCCGAAAGCTCGTATTGCAAGTCAACGCCGACGAAGAAACCGGCAGCGAGACTTCACGGCCGCTGACAGAAGAAGCTGCCCGGCAGAGCGCCGCCGTGCTCGTACTCGAGCCTGGAACCGGACTCGAAGGCAAACTCAAGACGGCCCGCAAGGGTGTCGGCGACTATACCGTGACCGTGCGCGGCCGCGCGGCGCACTCTGGAGTCGATTTCGAAAATGGCGCCAGCGCGATTCTCGAACTCGCGCGTCAGATCGAGCGCATTGCGTCGTTCACAGATCTCGATCGTGGCCTGACCGTCAATCCGGGCGTCATCTCCGGCGGCACGCGAGTCAACGTGATCGCCGCCGAGGCGCGGGCTGAAGTGGATATGCGGGTCGCCCGGATGAAAGATGCGGCTTCGCTCGACAAGAAATTCCGCTCTCTGAGGCCGTTTGACAAGCGCTGCACCATCTCGATTGAAGGCGGCCTCAATCGTCCGCCCATGGAGCGTACTCCTGGCATCCGCAAGCTATTTCAGACTGCCTCTCAATTAGCCTCTGAGTTGGGAGTGAAGCTGGAAGAATCCGCGACCGGCGGCGGCTCCGATGGGAACTTCACCGCGGCGCTGGGCGTGCCCACGCTCGATGGATTAGGCGCGGTGGGCGAAGGCGCGCATGCGTTGAATGAAAGCATCCTGGTGGACCGGATTGCCGATCGCACCGCGCTAATCGCCGCTCTGATTCAGCGCTTGTAATTGTGGGGCAGGATAGTATCCTGCAGCGGGTTTTTAACCCGCGCGTGGACTTTATACATTTTGTCAGCCCCGAACGTTAGTGAGGGGAAGGGCGGAATTCCCCTCACTTACGTTCGAGGCACTTTAGTAACCCGTCGCCGCGGTTCACGGGAGGCGGCCGTTGAAACAGAAGCGCCATCGGAAACATCGCCGAACGGCGCCGCTCTTCTGGTCCGCGGCGTCATGCGTTGCATATACAATTGAATAGGCGTGTTTGATTGGGATCGGAACAACCTGAGGAAAATCAAAGCGCACCGGCTGGAAGTTGCGGAAGTGGCACAGGCACTGTCGCGTGATCCTGTCCTGGTTTATGAGCAAACCTCGAATGACGAAGCTCGGTACGTTTATTACGGAGAAACGGAGCGCAACCGCCTGGTGGCGATAGTTCTCACGGAACGCAACGACAAAATACGGGTCATTACGGCCTACGATTTGGACGCGGGCCAGAAGCGCGATTACTGGAAGCGCCGCGCACAAGGAGAGTAAATCGATGAACAAGCCAAAGAAGCCGATGCCCCCGGCAATCAAAGCTCTGAAGTTCAGTAACGAGGACGAAGAAGCGAAGTGGTGGGCAAGCGCGGAAGGACGGAGCTTTCTCAAAGGGCAGGTTGTCCAGGGGGCCGCGAGAACCGGGAAGGGGTCGAGCCTCGTGTCCGGATTGAACCGCGCGAGAAGCGTGCAGATAGCGTTGCGGTTGCCGGCGCCGGACCTCGCCAAGGCCCGCGAGATCGCCGAACGCAAAGGTATCGGTTATCAGACTTTGCTAAAAATGCTGGTGCACGAAGGTTTGCGGCGAGAGGCGAAGCGGCGGTAGCTCACGGCGCACCACCGAACCCCGTCGGGAACCCGATCGCCCTCCGCACTCCGCTTTACAGGAGCCATTAGCCAACAATTCGAGCACTTCGAGTTCATGCATTGGAAATTACCGGTTGCGGATCAGTGCTCTTTCACAACCCCCAGACTGACTCGGAGCGCTGTCGCAATGGTACGCTCCGCATCTGTATTCGGGCGTTCGTGAAGCGCCAGGTGATTCAAACCGCCGTTGGCCTGACTCATTTTGCTCAGTACCCTCAAGACCTCCTGTGCGAAAGGCGAGGACGAATCCACCAAACCCGCTTTCTGCATGTCGTCAACGTTACTACGCAAGGTCTCCGCCATCAATGTTGCCGGCGTATCTGGTGCGAACATCGGACCGGCCGTAATAGTGTACCTTTTTCGCCACCGCCTGTCTTCGAGCAGTTCGAGTTTTTCAAAAATCTCCCGCGGCCAAGACTGGTCAAACTCCACCAGCTTCCCCGGCCCGAACCACGCCGTCGTTAAGCCCGGACGATAGGAAGATTTGAGAACGAAGCTCCCAAGAGTCTCGCCCGGGCGGACGTAGTTCTCGTCCGGATGGAACCACAACAGGTACCGCCCCAGCGGAGCATCCGGAAAGACCGCCTGCTTCGCGATCGCAACATGCGCGGCCGCTCCCATCCAGACTGGGTTGTTGCCGGGGCCGGCGGCGCGCGTCGACTCCAGATCCAAGTTAGCGGCCGGAACAACCAAGGACCAATCCCCAATTGCATCCTTCGCGCTCCTACCGTTTCCGATGATGTAGCTGTAGACCAGTTGGCCGGAAGACCCTTCCGCGACCGACACTGAAACAGACGGCGCCAAGTCATTCATGAGCGGAACTTCTACCACTCTCTTGGGGCCATTCAGGCCGGCAGTCTGGATCGATTGGGGCCAGCACCACGATCGTGTGTTCATCCGGCGTGAGAAACACGTACTGCTTCTCGTGATCCATCGATTTATGCTCTTCCGCCTTCCAGATGGGCAACGGTGCAGTGTTCCGGTCCTGCGGCGTGCTGGAAAAGCCCAGCGCCAAAGCAACTGACGCCCACGCCCAAAGTTTATTCTGAATCATTGGATTAATGCGGCCAAGTTGGCACTGAGAAGCCACAATGCGCGTGGTTGCCCTCGTTAAACGAATAGGTGCTGCTCGCTCCGTTTTCAACGCAATAGGCGATGAACTGCGAGACGTTCACGCCGGATCCGCCGGCGCTGGCGCATTGCTGGTTGTAGCCGACCGCAGCTACGTCGGCAGCCGTACCGCGGTCATGCTGAGAGTGCGGTTTTTGCCACGGCGTTACGGCCTTGCAGCCTGGGAATAACTGATTGCAGATGTCAAATTTTCCACCAAACGGCAGCGCCATATCGTTGGTACAAATCTTGCTGATTCCCGGGTTGACGGAGAGATAGTCTTCGGTGGCGTAGTAGAGACCATAGGCCGGCGTCGATTGCATGTAGCGATTGTAAGCGGTCGTTCCGTGATTACTCCCTCCGCCAGTATCGCTACCGCCGATCTTGACCCATATATCCGGATGGTCGTTATAGTACAAATCGTTGTAGCCAACGGCGTAATTCGCATATGCATAGAGTGTGCCTACGCCATTCGAGCAGGTAATAAGAAGCGCCTCCGCCTGACCGACAAGAGAGGTCGTCAAGCTCAAATTGAAGACGCCATTCGCGTCCCCGTACCCCGATGTAGGTGACACCGACGAATAGAGGTGGGATGGATCATCGTGCATGTGACCGTTAGTGTATAAGTACACAGCGGGATTGACCGTGAAGTATGGATATGGAATCGGGTTGTTATATTGATCGAGACACTGATAACCTCCCGATATGGTTGAGGCCGGCGCGTACATAGGGCTGTAGCTTTGCGCCGTCGCAAAATGCAATACCGCGCCGAAGCCGGTGCTGAACATTAACAATCGAAGAACAAATGATTCAACCTTCATTTTCATGACGGACCTCCTGAGATTTGTGATTTATTGCAATGCCAGCGCCACCGACTGCTGGATCGCCTTTTCTACCGGGCTATTCGGAGCAACGGAAGGTAATGCGATTGCGCCCGTAGCTCCCGCGTTGAGGAACGCACCGAGACTCTGAAGCAATTGCTGAGAATAAGCTGGAGCTGATCCAAGGGCGCTGCTCCGCATCAGCGCCGATATACCGTAATGATAGTTGGCTGCTATAACGTGTTTTGATGTTCCCGGGCGAAATAGAGGAGCCAGAATGATATAGGGGGCGCTGCCGATCCCGGGCTGCAGGAATTGCTTCGCCTGGCCACCGATTTGCGGGGGGAGGTTTGCCAGCGCGTCCGCGGTTATCGGATTGTCAACTTGTCCTTCAACGAACGCGTCCGCGAATCCCGGAAGGTAGGGAGACTGCATCGTAAAACGGGCGCCAGCGATCTTGCCTTTGCCGCTACTCGCATCCCGCCAACGCACCCACCGCATCGTGCCCATGTTCACTGCCGAGGTTCGGTCTGGGAGGCCACTGTCGACGGCGGAGTATTGCCAGCTTCCAGATGCTCCGGATTCCAGACCCGTGTCGCTTGCGGGAGTTAGGATCGATAGCTGCTTGGATCGCTGGAGCGCTTGGGGATCATCCGTTAATGCATAGGTATACGCCACTCCACCCGGGCCGGACTGAATCGAAAAGCTTACGGCGGCCTTCGTGGCGTTCGGTATATCCCAGCGCACCTGGCGCGCAGATCCAAGCGCGTCCGAACTGACCAGAACCAGCTGATTCGCGGCCGTATCGAAAAATGCGGCGGTTTGTCCTGCAGGCGGCGCCTGCAGAGCGCTGGACTGGCTCCAAATCGGAACAGGGCTCATGACGATGTGAGAGGGAACTTGCCCATACGCCAGCAAGCCCGCCGCTGAAATACTTAAGAGGAATTGATATGTGCGCGGCGCTCTTCGAATCGTCCCATGCGGACCATTACCGACACAGAATTTTAACATGGTTACCCTTTCTCGAAAAGAATCTGCGTCACATTAATTTTCGCTTGTGACACGTCTTCGACAATAAAGCAACGTCATAATTCTGTCCATATCAAAATCGGACTTATCTTGTATTCGCTAAAGAACCAGATCGGTAAGCGTTTGGAGAAAGGCCGTACACAGCGTGAAAATCCCGCGCGAAATTCCCGGGTTCAGTATAGCCCAGCTCAGCCGCAACCTGGTGGATCTTCTTCGACTTATGGCTGAGCAATTCCATCGCCCGGCGCATCCGCGCTCTGCGAGCGTAGCCGCGGAAAGATTCGCCAGTTTGAAGCCGGAAAAGCCTGCCTAGACGCCGATCCGAAGTCCCCAGCTGAGCGCTGAGGGCAGCTAAAGTTAGTTGGGCGGCTCCGTCTTCGTCGGCGATTCGCTTTTTGATGTGCTCGATGCGCCAATCCTGAGGGGCAAGCAGAGCGCTTTGGGGCCAATGGCGGAGGTTTGCGATTTCATGGCGCTTACGCATTCAAGGTTACTGGGAGGGCCGTTGGTTTCTTAGAAGTGAACAGCGTGGCCGTCTAACAGTGCGGCTAGATATATAGAGCCAGCGCAGCAAAGAAAAGTTACCGGTGAACTATCTACCCGGGTTATGCTGGTTAAAGAATTGTGTTCCCGGAAAAGCGAGCAGGAAGATGCGATAACTTCTTAGGAGTTCTCTTGCTAGCTCCGCGCTTCCAACAGCGCCTTCAGCCGGTCATACCCGGCGCGGCTGACCGGCAACTGCGTCCCATTCGAGAGAATGGCAATGCGGCTGTCTTTGGTTAAAGGCTCGATCTTGGCCACGCGGTCGAGATTCACCAAATGCGACCGGTGAATCCGGATAAACTGCGCCGGGTCAAGCGCGGTTTCCAAACTCGAAATGGTCTGCTGTTTGAGATAGCTCTTGCCCGCGCTGTGCAGCGCGACATAATCGTCCTGGGCTTCGGCGTAATCGAGGCGATCGGTGGGAATAATGTGAACGCGCGTGCCGTCCTTCACCACGATGCGTTGCAGATACTGGTGTGGCGGACGAGCCGCGGCGGCTAGCTCCGCCGGCTTAGGCAGCGTGCGGCCCAGCCGCTGGCGGGCGCGCTCAATGGCTTTCTCAAGCCGGTCCTGGCTGAAGGGTTTCAGCAGATAATCCACTGCCTGTGCGTCGAAAGCGCGGATCGCGTATTGATCGAAGGCAGTCGTGAAAATCACCGAAACCTGGTGTCCGATCAGTTCCAGCACTTCAAATCCGTCGAGCTTGGGCATCTGGACGTCCAAAAACACCAGGTCCGGAGAACGTTCGGAGATCGCCTTTACCGCTTCAAACCCGTTGCCGCATTCGGCCACTACTTCGACGCCGGGGATCGCTTCCAGGTACTCGCGCAGTAATTGCCGCGCGCCGATCGCACGGCGCTAATCGCCGCTCTGATCCAGCGGTTGTAATTGTGGGCAGGATAGTATCCTGCAGCGGTTAGTAACCCGTCGCCGCGGATCACGGTTCATCTCCATCGCCGATGGCAACTCTCTCCGGCAGCATGCGCTCGTGAAGGACGCGTGAGACAAGAATACCTCCCGGTTCGGAGCGGAAAAACACAACGTGTTTACCTTGTTCCATGCGGCGCAAGCCAGGGCGAACATGATCGCACGCGCGGCCCAACGCCGGGCTATCGGCCAGCCTTTGACAACACGCTTCCAGGTCGTCGAGATAACGGATAGTCTGATCGATGCCCCACGTCCGCAACGTGTACGCGCCGATATCCAGAAGGTCTACCTCGGCCGCGCGGGACAGACGGAATTTAGCCACCAGCTAGCTCTTCCGGGGAAGCCTCAGCTTCCGGCGGACACGATAGAAAGAGCCGTTCTTGGCAACTCCACTTGAGTCGCCTTCATCAATTGCAGTTCTCAGCGCAACGAGCTTCGCCTCATACTGCTGTTCCTCGCGCTCCAAAGTCCGCAGCGCTGCGCGCACAACCTCACTGGCATTTTCATACCGGCCACTCTGGACCTTGGCCAGCACGAAGTTGTCAAGTTCATCGGTCAAATTCACATTGCGTGTGGGCATCATTGTCCTTTGGCTGTCCTGCGCCAGCAAGTATATCAAGTTTAGCAAAGTTTGCTAATGGATCGCACCATAAAGGGACGCTATAACGCACCATCCGGGCGCAACGAAACTGCGTCCATACCCGATTCACGGGCCGGACACCTTTATCACAGACCAGAGGCGCGCGGCGAGTGTCATCTACCCGGATCTTGACGGGTTGGGACGAACGATGAGGCAGCTTAGGGCGACCCGAGAGAAGCGGCCGCCAGCGAAGTTTGCGCAGGCCCTGTGTCTTGCTAGCTCCGCGCTTCCAACAGCGCCTTCAGCCGGTCGTACCCGGCGCGGCTGACCGGCAACTGCGTCCCATTCGAGAGAATGGCGATGCGGCTGTCTTTGGTTAAAGGCTCGATCTTGGCCACGCGGTCGAGATTCACCAAATGCGGCCGGTGAATCCGGATAAACTGCGCAAGCTTTCCCCTTTGGGCAAAGTGAAGCGCTTCAAAGGAGGCCATTTGCGCTGCGAGTTTGCGCTTCCCGGTCCGCGTAAAAAAACAGCCCAGGCAGATCCTCGCCCTCGGACATCTGGACACCGTTTGGCCTTTGGGAACGCTGGCTCACATGAAGTTCCGTCAGGAGAAAGGGCGGCTGTGGGGGCCGGGCGTACTCGACATGAAAGCCGGGCTGGCCTTCCTGATGCACGCCGTTTCGCTACTGCGGGAGCTGGATCAACCCGTGGGCCGCAAGCTCGTATTGCAAGTCAACGCCGACGAAGAAACCGGCAGCGAAACTTCGCGGCCGCTGACAGAAGAAGCCGCCCGCCAGAGCGCCGCCGTGCTCGTACTCGAGCCTGGAACCGGACTCGAAGGCAAACTCAAGACGGCCCGCAAGGGTGTCGGCGACTATACCGTGACCGTGCGCGGCCGCGCGGCGCATTCCGGAGTCGATTTCGAAAATGGCGCCAGCGCGATTCTCGAACTCGCGCGCCAGATCGAGCGCATTGCGTCGTTCACGGATCTCGATCGTGGCCTGACCGTCAATCCGGGTGTCATCTCCGGCGGCACGCGGGTCAACGTGATCGCCGCCGAGGCGCGGGCTGAAGTGGATATGCGGGTCGCCCGGATGAAAGATGCGGCTTCGCTCGACAAGAAATTCCGCTCTCTGAGGCCGTTTGACAAGCGCTGCACCATCTCGATTGCAGGCGGCCTCAATCGTCCGCCCATGGAGCGTACTCCTGGCATCCGCAAGCTATTTCAGACTGCCTCTCAATTAGCCTCTGAGTTGGGAGTGAAGCTGGAAGAATCCGCGACCGGCGGCGGCTCCGACGGCAACTTCACCGCGGCGCTGGGCGTGCCCACGCTCGATGGATTAGGCGCGGTGGGCGAAGGCGCGCCGCTGAATGAAAGCATCCTGGTGGACCGGATTGCCGATCGCACCGCGCTAATCGCCGCTCTGATCCAGCGCTTGTAATTGTGGGGCAGGATAGTATCCTGCGGCGGGTTTTGAACCCGCGCGTGGACTTTATACATTTTGTCAGCCCCGAACGTTAGTGAGGGGAAGGGCGGAATTCCCCTCACTTACGTTCGAGGCACTTTAGCTTATGCCGGTCGGTTAGTTCGGTTAGTAACCCGTCGCCGCGGTTCACGGGAGGCGGCCGTTGAAACAGAAGCGCCATCGGAAACATCGCCGAACCCCATCGCCCTTCCAGCTACGCGGCGTCATGCGTTGCATATACAATTGAATAGGCGTGTTTGATTGGGATCGAAACAACCTGAGGAAAATCAAAGCGCACCGGCTGGAAGTTGCGGAAGTGGCACAGGCACTGTCGCGTGATCCTGTCCTGGTTTATGAGCAAACCTCGAATGACGAAGCTCGGTACGTTTATTACGGAGAAACGGAGCGCAACCGCCTGGTGGCGATAGTTCTCACGGAACGCAACGGCAAAATACGGGTCATTACGGCCTACGATTTGGACGCGGGCCAGAAGCGCGATTACTGGAAGCGCCGCGCACAAGGAGAGTAAATCGATGAGCAAGCCGAAGAAGCCGATGCCCCCGGCAGTGAAAGCTCTGAAGTTCAGTAACGAGGACGAAGAAGCGAAGTGGTGGGCAAGCGCGGAAGGACGGAGCTTTCTCAAAGGGCAGGTTGTCCAGGGGGCCGCGAGAACCGGAAAGGGGTCGAGCCTCGTGTCCGGATTGAACCGCGCGAGTAGCGTGCAGATAGCGTTGCGGTTGCCGGCGCCGGACCTCGCCAAGGCCCGCGAGATCGCCGAACGCAAAGGTATCGGTTTATCAGACTTTGCTAAAAATGCTGGTGCACGAAGGTTTGCGGCGAGAGGCGAAGCGGCGGTAACTCGTGGCCGCAAGCGCCGATTATCGGCTCGTGATCCTTCCATCGCGGTCCGAAGGATACGCCGCCACTTGAAATTCATCCTGGTAACAGATATTTCCCAGGTGCGCGCACCGATGCACCAATATGTGATATCCGTGTGCCCGCAGGATGTGGACCATTTCCCAAATGCGCCTCATGCTCTCCAAGGCCGTCGAGTCAAACCAAAAGATCGCGCGCCCAGCGTCGAAGGTTTTGGGAGGTACAGGCAGATGCTGGTTGAACCAAATTGAAATCTCGCGCAGACGCTTCCACTCAACCGGATCCAAATCCCCCGAGTTCAACAGCCGGTACGCCGCGGCGAATACTCCTTCCGGTTTCTTTGAATCCTCGTGAACGACGGAGGTTGTGAAACGCATGAACATTCTTTCAGTTATGCGCGCGTCCGTCCGAGTTCAGCTAGCTCCGCGCTTCCAACAGCGCCTTCAGCCGGTCATACCCGGCGCGGCTGACCGGCAACTGCGTCCCGTCCGAGAGAATGGCGATGCGGCTGTCCTTGGTGTAGGGCTCGATCTTGGCCACGCGGTCGAGATTCACCAAATGCGACCGGTGAATCCGGATAAACTGCGCCGGGTCAAGCGCGGTCTCCAGACTCGAAATGGTCTGCTGTTTGAGATAGCTCTTGCCCGCGCTGTGCAGCGCGACATAATCGTCCTGGGCCTCGGCGTAATCGAGGCGATCGGTAGGAATAATGTGAACGCGCGTGCCGTCCTTCACTACGATGCGTTGCAGATACTGGTGTGGCGGACGAGCCGCCGCGGCTAGCTCCGCTGGCTTAGGCAGCGTGCGGCCCAGGCGCTGGCGAGCGCGCTCAATGGCTTTCTCCAACCGGTCCTGGCTGAAGGGTTTCAGCAGATAATCCACTGCCTGTGCGTCGAAAGCGCGGATCGCGTATTGATCGAAGGCAGTCGTGAAAATCACCGAAACCTGGTTTCCAATCAGCTCCAGCACTTCAAATCCGTCGAGCTTGGGCATCTGGACGTCCAAAAACACCAGGTCCGGAGAACGTTCGGAGATCGCTTTTACCGCTTCAAACCCGTTGCCGCATTCGGCCACTACTTCGACGCCAGGGATCGCTTCCAAGTACTCGCGCAGCAATTGCCGGGCGAGGTCTTCATCGTCCACCACCATCACGCGCAGCGCGGCGCCCAGGCCGGATACGGTGTGACCCGCCGCCGCTGGCTGAGGAGCTGCCGCCGCCGGCTGGCCGGCGGAATCCCGCTCCAGATTGCGCAAATCGACCATCAAGTCGCGGGCAGACTGATAGCGGCGGTCGCGATCTTTTTCAAGGCACTTGCGCGTGGCTCGCTCCAATTCGTCCGGGACTTCATAGTTGAAGCGCGCGATGGCCTCGGGCTGATTGTGCAGAATTCTCGCCATGGTTTCCGTGGCGTTCGATCCGGAAAACGGCAGGCGGCCCGTGGCCATTTCATACAGCACCACACCGAGACTGAAGATGTCCGTCCGTTGGTCCAGCTCGCGTCCCAGCACCTGTTCCGGACTCATGTACTGAACCGTCCCCATCACCACGCCGGTAGTGGTCAGCAGTTGCGTATCGCCGCTGTTGGGCTTAGCGTTCGCGCGCTTGGCCAGGCCGAAATCCAGAATTTTCACATGCCCGCGCGGCGTGAGCATGATGTTGGCCGGCTTAATGTCGCGATGCACAATGTCCTTGGCATGGGCCGTTTCGAGCGCATCCGCCACCTGGATGCCGATGCGGAGAATGTCTTCCACCGGCAAAGGGCCTTCGGCAATCCGGCGGCTGAGCGGCTCGCCTTCGATATACTCCATGGCCAGGAACCACGAACCTTCCGTTTCACCGATCTCCAAAATGTACGCTACATTCGGATGGCTCAAGGCGGAAGCCAAACGGGCTTCCTGCAGAAAGCGGCCTAACCGCTCGGGGTCGTGGGCGAATTCTTGCGTTAAGACTTTGAGCGCCACATCGCGGCCCAGCCGCTCGTCGTGGGCCAGAAACACCGCGCCCATGCCGCCTTCCCCGAGTTTTGAGAGGACGCGGTAGTGAGCGATGCTCTCAGGCACTCGCCACTCCGTTGGCTTGTTTAAGACTCTCGTGTGCCGGACTGGCGTCCTTCAGACTAGCGTACCCCTGACTCGCGTGCGTCGGACAAGGCAGGATCACTTCCGCGCTCCAACAGTTTCCCCGCGACATGGTATCCAACCGGGCCTGCTCGTGAAAGCGATTCTTCAGCCGGTTGCGTACGTTGGCCAGGCCGATGCCGCTTTTGCGGCTGGGCGGGGCCTCGGGATCGAACTCGTTTTCCACCCGCAGCCGCAAAAAGCCTTCCACGCACTCGGCATTCAGGCGAATCGTACCGCCTTCCAGAAGCCCCGCGATGCCGTGTTTCACCGCGTTCTCAACCAGTGGCTGCAGCACGAGCGGCGGCACCGTGCAATTGGCGCAATGCAGGTTGACGTGCTTCTCGACTTTCAGCTTCGCGCCAAACCGGATCTGCTCCACGCTGAGATACGCGGCGGCCAGATTGAATTCATCTTCCAGCGCGATATTCTCCTTGTCTCCCAGGCTGAGCGTGCTGCGCAGAAACTCCGAGAGCCGGATGCACATCTCCCGCGCACGCTTGCCGTCCGTGGTGGCCAGCGCGCTAATGGAGTTAAGACTGTTGAAGAGGAAATGTGGGTTGATCTGCGCCTTAAGCGCGCGCAGTTCCGCTTCCCGCGCCAGCGTGCGCGCCTCTGCCTCGCGCGATTCCGATTCCCGCGAACTTTCGAGCGTATACGCCACGTAATGCAGCGCCACCGAAAGCATATACAGCAGCACGCCCATCACGAAAAGCTCGGGCAATTGCGGATGCAACTTGTGGCCGAGAGTGGGGAAAGTTTGCGACAGGCCGCCCACCAGCAAGCGGCCCATGAACGTCCAGAGGCTGGCCGCCACCAGTGCCGCAATCAGGTGATTGAGCAGGATGCCGGCGAGTTGAGACGGCTTTCTCGGCAGGTCGCGGCAGCTATACCAGGGCGCCAGGCACAGCAAAGCATAAAACAATTCCAGCGGCGCCGTTACGCAGATTGCCTCCAACCAGGAGATTCCGGCCGCCAGCCTTAGCGTGAGAGCGAAAAACCCAATGATCGGAATCCAGATCGCGAGGTACAGAAGAAAACGGGTTCGATTGATGAGAAGCGGGTGCATGGCGTAACAGCCCGGCTTAGTTGCGGACCACGGTGCCGCCGAAGATCGACACGCCCGTGACGACCAACTGCTGCGTTTTGACGTTGGGATCGACGCGCGGCGGAATCGTTTTGTCGTCAAATGCGCCGAACATGCCGAACCCCTTCACCGTCACGTTCCAATTATCGGGCACCATCAGCTTGACGCCGCCGAACATGGCATTCACGTCTATGGTCGCCTCGTCCACTTCAATCCGCGAGCCGCGCAGATCCACCTCCACGCCGCCGAACAGAGCCAGGACATCTAGCCCGCGAAAATCCGGGGTACTGATTCGCCGCTGGGCGCCGCTGAAAACCGCGGCCAAATTGATGGAACGAGATGTGTCCACTCCTCCCGTGGCGCGCAGACGCTGCCGTACCAGGGCTTTCGAAAGCATCACGAATCCGGCGCCAATCAGAACCAGCGGCCAGACAAATTGAAAACTGAAGTGGACGATGTCGAGATTGTCCAGAAACAGCAGCATACCGATCGACGCCACCAGACCACCCCAAACACGGCCGGGTGGATTACACGACTCGGCGATCCGGGCCAAGCCGAACACCACCAGAATCAGTGGCCAGAAATCCCACAGGTCGCGTACGTGGATGATGTGCATGTTGTTGAGCAACAGCATCAGACCGACCACGACGATGATCCCGCCACCCACCACGCCCTGAGGGCCGGAACGGTGCCGGCGTCGCAAGCGGATTTCGGATCGATCGTATTCCATGCTTTGAGAGTAACGTGATTTGGTTCGGCCCGCGAGTTGCTATCGGCGAACAGCGCATCCGGGCCGGTAAGCGCCCCTAAGCGCCGGGCGAGAAACGTATCGCGTGCAAGTTCCCTATGGTCTCAATGGGATAGCTTGACTTGGATTAACCGCGATGATCCCAAACCCAGCTCACGATGGATAGCGCCAGGCCCGTTCCGTCGCCCGTTCCGTCGCCCGTTCCGTCGCCCGTTCCGTCGCCCGTTCCGTCGCCCGTTCCGTCAATGATAAAGAGCGCCCGGATGACGCCGCCGAAGTCATGCAATCCACCGTTCAATACCAGACTCGTCAGGCGGCCGAAGAACAGGCCTGCAGAAGACCGCCGCATTCATCACATAGCCGGTCTGCCGCCGCAAGATTCCACCCAGAACCAGCGGATCGACCACCGCTAGCGCCAGAAAGAAGCCGCGTATTGCGCCCGAATCTCGTTGAATCCATCCGGTCCGCCTATCGCAAGTCCAAGGCGTTGTCCAAAGCTGACCGGATCCGCCAGGCTGGTCCAGCTTGTAAGAAGTGAGAAGAGCCCGGCGACAGCCAAGAAAACTGTTCCGAACGCCGCAAGAGACCCCTTCGCGCAGGCGCCGCGCGAAACTGCCTCGATCTGAACAAACAAGCCACGCGCGAGGCGATCCTGACCGCCGCCCGCAAGCTCTTTGCCCGCCGAGGCTACGCCGGCACTCCATTGACCGCGATTGTACGCGCGGCTCGCGTCACCACAGGCGCCGTCTATCATCAGTTTGAAGACAAGCGTGCTCTGTTTCAAGCCGTCGCCGAGAGCGTGGAAGTGGAGATACTCGAGCGCGTAGCCGAGCGGGCTATCGGTCTGGAAGACTCATGGGAGCGGCTGAAAGCCGCAGCATCCGCGATGCTGGAGATTTGCACGGAGCCCATCGGCGCAGCCAAATGGCGGAAAATCGAACTGCGCTATGGCTACGGCGCAATGCGCGCAACGCTCGCCGAGCTTCAGTCTAAGGGAGAACTACGGTCCGCGTCAGTCGATGTTCTCGCTCCGATGATTCTCGGCGCTTTGATCGAAGCCGCCAACGCCATCGCCACAGCGAAAAATCAGGCCACGGCTCTGGCCCAAGCGCAAGAAACTTTATTTCTTTTTCTAGAGGCTCTGCACCGGTGAATCGCGGGGCCGGCTCCTGGTCCAGCCCCTGCGTACACTTCTCCGCGCGTAGCAGCCGCTAATTCGATCGCCGGGCGTCTTGCGCCTTCCAAAACATGGTGATGCCGAAGGCCACCACGATCATGGGCCAAACATAACTGAAATCCAGCGTGACCAGATCCAGATTGTCGAGAAAGAACAGCGCGCCAATGGCGGCAGCCAGCCCTCCCCAGACTAAACTGAAAGGTGTGTGCGAGTCCGCGATGTGCGCCAGCCCCAAAACAACCGGAATTAGCGGCCAAAACGTCCGGAGGTCGCCAATGGTGACAACGTGCAGATTATTGAGCAACAGTAAAACGCCGGAAACCACGATGGTCCCGCCCGCAACCGATGCCAGAGTCGCGAATCGGTCGAATACCATGTGTTAATCGTAAACGCAGTTCGCCTTGACGGCGAGATGCTATCGGCGAACGGCGCTCGGGAATCGGCGAGCGCCCAAACGGCTCGGGCGAGAAGCGCGGAGATGATGAAGTACAACCACATTGGCATTCCCACCACGGCCTCATTCGAGGGCGAGATCCCGATCCCTCACCTCAAGGTCACTGTCAGTGACCACAAGAATAACCCCTTCGGTATCCAATGGCAGAGATACTGGGAGGACGCGCCCGTTCCAAACCTAGTGAAGACCGTTGCCCATATTGCGTTCGAGGTGGACGATCTGGAAGCCGCTATCCAAGGCCAAAAAGTTATCATCGAACCCAATAGTCCAAGCCGCGGTGTTGTGGTCGCCTTCATCGAAGTGAACGGCGCACCCATAGAGTTGATGCAAGTTGATCGAACCATCCGCCAGGACGTGTAGCCGGAACCCGATCATGACCCTTTACGGCGAGAGACGCTCCCGTTTCCACGCGCCGTTCTTCCCGCGGGTGTAACGAAGCCGGTCATGCAAGCGGCTGGGGCGTCCTTGCCAAAACTCAATCGTCACCGGAGTCAACCGGTACCCACCCCAGAACGGCGGCAGCGGAGGCGTCCGGCCCGCATACTCACGCTCCAACTCTTCCATGCCCGCTTCCAATTGTTGCCGGCCGTCAATGACCGCACTCTGTCTGGAGACCCAAGCCCCCAACTGGCTCCCGCGGGGACGGCTGCGAAAATAAGCGTCCGATTCGGCGCGAGACACTTTCTTCACCGCGCCCGTGATGCGGACTTGGCGTTCCAGCGTGGGCCAATAAAAGACCAGCGCCGCTTTTGGGTTAGCCGCCAGCTCGCGGGCTTTTTGGCTTTCATAATTGGTATAGAAGACGAAGCCACGCTCATCGGCGCCTTTCAACAACACAATCCGCGCATTCGGTTGACCAGTTGCGTTCACTGTAGCCAGCGTCATCGCGTTCGGCTCCGCGATCGTCGCCGAACGTGCATCGGCAAACCAGCGCTCAAACTGAACAAACGGCCCCGGCGCGGCGTCGGCTTCGAGGAGTTCGGCTCGTGCATAGTCTTCGCGGTGCGGCACCACAATGTAGCCGTCCGACGCCGCGCCGAGAACCTCGTTGCGCTCTGGCCCCCAATACCACCAGTGCGCCGCGACATACGCCGCGATGAGCGCGTCGAGACGATCCTCCAGATCCTTTAACGCCGGACCCTGGTCCGGAATTTCCGGTAAAGTATCCAGCGCCAGGCGCGGTGTCAGGCGCGGCAGTCGCTCCAGCAAAAGCCCGCGCAGACGTCCGAGTCCAGCCCGGCGCTCAGCGAGCTTTCCTTTTTTGTACTTGACGATTCGATCCAGGCCGAACAATTGCACGGTAGCGGCATGCGGATGCACTTCAATCTGATGCCGGCCCGTGGCCCGTGCCGCTAACTGGTCGCCATGCACGAAGCCGCGTTTCTCGAGACTCGCCGCGAGACCGGTAGTGCGTTTCCAAAAGGAGCGTTCCCGGCTGGCCGGATAGCAGCCCGCATGATAGCGGCCGTAATAGGAGTGCGCCAGTTTGTCGGCGGCGCGCATGCCACTGCGATTCGGAATCACCAGCGGAGCATCCACGCCAATGACAGTGTCCGTGGTCGCGTGCCGGTCGACCCAACGTAGAATGTCCTTGATCTCAGCCAGCCGATCGAAGGCGACGAGATCGAGCGAGTGGCCGTTCCATTCGAGAGCCGCCAGGCCGCTTGGCTTGTTCTCCCAACCGAAATCAATTCCCAGAAAGCGCATCGGTCTCATTGTAGGGCCCACGCCCTCGTCGGCGCCGGACCGCTGGTCCGGCTGCTGGAGTCTGTACATTTCCTCAATTAGTGGGGCGATCCCCCTGGATCGCGGCCGACGCCTTCGTCGGCCCTGTGTGGCACAGGCTTTAGCCTGTGTCGCCGGCCCCCCTGGTCCGGCTCTGCCAACACAACTGAATCGGAGGCTCGACGAAGGGACCACCCTCGCCGGAGTGTTCCTCACCAAACGAAGCGCATACAATAAGACTCAATGCACAAAGTGTTACGCGACCGAATTCTAAGGTGTGCCTTGGGGACAATCCTGACCGCTGGAATGATGCCACTCTCCGCACAGACGTATCGCGCTCCGCGGGCGCCCGACCACCATCCGGACCTGAATGGAATCTGGCAGGCTCTGAATGAAGCCAACTACGACCTCGAGGCGCACATGGCGCGGGCGGCGCTGCAACTCAGTCCCGGGCCGTTCGGACCGGTGCCCGCGAAATCGGTACTCACGCTGGGCGCGGTGGGCGCCGTGCCGCCGGGAATGGGCGTCGTGGAAGGCGGGGAGATTCCCTATAAACCCGAAGCGCTGGCGATCAAGAAGCAGAACCAGCAGGATTGGGCCACTCGGGACCCGGAGATCAAATGCTATCTGCCGGGCGTCCCGCGCGCGACCTACATGCCTTATCCGTTCCGAATCCTGCAAACCGCGAGCGCCTTGACCTTCGTGTATGAATACGCCGGCGCGGTGCGGAACATCTATCTTAAGGACCCTGGGCCGGCGCCCGCCGACTCCTGGATGGGCCAGTCTGTGGGACACTGGGAAGGCGAGACCCTGGTTATTGATGTCACCGGCATGAATGACAAGACTTGGTTCGACCGTTCCGGCGACTTTCATAGCGACAAGCTGCATGTGGTGGAACGTTACACTCGCGTGGAACCGAACGTCATCTCTTATGAGGCGACCATTGAGGACCCGGATGTGTTCACGCGCCCATGGAAAATAAAGATGGCGCTCTACCGGCGTCTGGAGAAGAACGCCCAGTTGCTGGACTTCAAGTGCGTAGAATTTGTAGAAGAGCTGTTATATGGCCCCTACCGGAAACATCCGCTTAAGTAATCGAGGAGATCTAAAAATGCGCAGCCGTATCCTTTCAGTCACAAGCGCCGCCGCGATGGCGTTGGCGCTGTCCCTGACGTCTCAGCCCGTCCTGGCTCAAGCATCCAACCCGCGCACTCCGGATGGACACCCGGACTTGCAAGGCACCTACGACCTGGCCACTATGACGCCGTTCGAGCGGTTTCCAGGCGACCCGCCTTTCTTGACCAAGGAGCAAGCCGACAAGCTGCGAAAAGCGGAGATCGAGCGCCGCACCGCGGACAAAGGCAAAGTGGATCCCAACAAACGCGCGGAGGTGGGAGGCGATAAAACCCCCGGAAAGACGTACTTTGAAATCCTCGAGAAGGCCGGCGGCGGTGCTGTCGGAGGTTATGACCGTCTTTGGCTGAACCAGGGCAGCAATTTCGTAATGGTGGACGGACAGATTCGTACCTCCATCGTCACCGACCCGCCCAACGGGCATGTTCCGCCCTACAATGCGGCCGCCAAGAAGCGCGGCGCCAACCAGTTCGGTCTGCCCAGGTCCGACGCCGGCGAGGATACAAACGTGAGCGAGACCGCCCGAACCGCGGCCGTCGCGCGCGGCGAGTATGACAATCCGGAACAGCGCCCGCTGAGCGAGCGCTGCCTGCTGGGATTCGGATCGACCTCCGGCCCGCCCGCTTTGCCGGATTATTTCTACAACGATCTGCACCAGATTGTGCAAACTCCGGACTCGATCCTGATCCTCAGTGAGATGATCCACGACGCCCGAATCGTGCGTATGAACGCAGAGCATCTGCCAAAAAACATTCGGCGCTGGATGGGCGATTCGGTGGGGCGTTGGGAAGGGGACACGCTGGTGATCGACACCACCAATTTCACCGACAAGACCCGGTTTCGCGGATCGACGGCGGATCTGCATGTGGTGGAACGGTTGAAGCGTTTGGATGCGAAAACGCTGCTGTATCGCTTCACCATCGAAGACCCCAACACGTGGGATCGCCCTTGGTCGGGCGAAATGGCCTGGCCGGCGACCGATCAGCCGATGTACGAGTACGCTTGCCAGGAGGGCAACTACGCGCTCGGCGATGTGCTGCGCGGAGCGCGGCACCAAGAGAGCGGATCGAGCGCAGGCAAGACTCAACAGTAAGCCAGGAAAACCCTCGTTTTGATGACGACGAGAGTTGCCTTCCGCTGTCGGACTCGAATTACGACGTGCTGGTCATCGGAATGCGCGCCCAGGTAGGTCCATCATCATCGGCGCCGGCAGAATGGAAGAAATGGCCGTCAAAGTTCCGAGAGGCGGACTTCGGGGCAAATAAGTCCGCCGACAGGTTCTAACTTCCGGATAGCGCGCCATACATAGCCGATTGGTGTGTTCTGGCAGGTAGAATAAAGGCTTCATGCTCGGCGACAAACGATTCCTGAGGACGATCAGAGTGCGAAATATTCTCTCCTTCGGGCCCAGCAGTCCCGAGTTGGAACTCCAGTCGTTGAACGTGCTGGTCGGCCCGAACGGTTCCGGGAAGTCAAACCTAATTGAAGCAGTCGACCTACTCCGGGCCGCACCCGGAAATTTGCTCGATCCTATACAAAGCGGCGGCGGTATCGGCGATTGGTTGTGGAAGGGCTCGGAAGGAACGCCGGTTGCAGAGATTAATGCTACGATCTTCTATCCGCCAGGGAAAATGCCCCTTCGACACCGCTTGGCGCTGACCATGATTGGTCAGCGATCTGAACTGTTTGACGAGGCGATTGAGAACGAACATGCAGACTGGCCGGCTCAGCAAAGTGACGTCTATTTCTATTATCGCTATCAACGCGGTCATCCCGTACTGAATGTCAAAACCGAACCGGATTCGGACGGAAGAGCGCGCCGGGAACTAAGACGTGAGGACGTGCCGCTCGATCAGTCCGTCCTGTCGCAGCGAAAAGACCCGGACCAGTATCCGGAGGTAACCTATTTGGGCAATCAATACGCGAAATTCAAACTTTTCCGGGAATGGAATCTCGGACGCAACACCCCGCCCCGCAAGCCTCAGCCAACTGATCTCCCTTCCGACTTCTTGCGAGAGGATGCCGCCAATCTGGCTTTGGTTCTTAATGATCTGGAACATCGTTCGAGTTTGCGGAGAGAGTTTGTTGAAAGGCTGAAGGACGCCGACGAATCGATCGAGGACTTTTCGACAAAGGTGCTCGGTGGCACGATCCAACTGTACCTGCACTTCCGGGGTTTGCGATCGCCAGTGCCCGCCACACGTCTGTCCGACGGGACGATCCGCTATCTCTGCCTACTGGCAGTGCTGCATCATCCCGCACCGCCTCCGGTGGTGTGTCTTGAGGAGCCCGAAGTAGGCTTGCATCCAGACCTGCTGCCAGGCCTTGCCGACCTTCTGATTGGAGCCTCCCATCGCATGCAGTTGATCGTTACAACGCACTCCGACACGCTGGTTGATGGTTTGACGAAAGTTCCGGATGCGGTAGTCGTCTGTGAGAAGCGGGATGCATCCACGGAGATGTGCAGAAAAACGAGCAGCGAACTCGCAGTTTGGCTGAAGGGTTACGGTCTTGGGCAGCTTTGGCGTCGTGGTGAAATCGGGGGTAACCGCTGGTGAGCCTCAGGCTCTACGTTGAAGGAGGGGGCGATCACAATAAGGCGCTTCAAACGCTATGCCGTCGTGGTTTCTCCGAGTTCATTCGAAAGTGCGGTTTGGGCGGCCGTATGCCGAGGATCGTGGCGTGCGGCGCCCGGCGGCAAGCCTACGACAGCTTTCGAACGGCTCATGAGGAGCACGGAGCGACCAGGCCGCCGATGCTATTGGTCGACAGCGAAGGCCCCGTGGACCAGCGTGACCCATGGGAACATGTTCGGGTTCGGGAGGGCGATGGATGGGAACGGCCGCAAGGAGCATCCGGCGAGCAACTTCAATTCATGGTTCAGGCAATGGAGGCTTGGTTCTTTGCAGACAGAGAAGAATTAAAGGAGTTCTACGGCCGCGATTTCCGGTCTAGCGCCCTAAGCCCGAGGATAGACATCGAGAACATTCCCAAACGTGACCTTTTTACATCTCTGAAAGCCGCCACGGCGGATTGTCGAAAGGGAGAGTATTCAAAGAGCGAACATTCATTTCAAATCCTTGCACGAATTGACCCGGAGAATGTCAGGGCTGCGTCGCCGGTTTGGGCCGAGCGATTTCTATGTGCGATGGCTAGAATTTGCAGTGAAGACTGACTGAATTAGCGAGAGAACCAACGCAGGAAGCGCTTCCAGCAGGCCGCTCGGTTGGTTTTTTCGCAAGCTCTGATAAGCTTCTCGATAAGGCGTTCGAGGAGATCATGGCCACTCGCGCCCGCCTGCTTTGCCGGATCATTTCTATAACGATCTGCACCAGATTGTGCAAGCTCCGGACTCGATCATGATCCTCAGTGAGATGATCCACGACGCCCGGATCGTGCGTATGAACGCCGAGCACCTGCCCAAGAACATCCGGCGCTGGATGGGCGATTCGGTGGGGCATTGGGAAGGCGACACGCTGGTGATCGACACCACCAATTTCACCGACAAGACCCGGTTCCACGGATCGACGGCGGATCTGCATGTGGTGGAACGGTTGAAGCGCTTGGATGCGAAAACGCTGCTGTATCGCTTCACCATCGAAGATCCCAACACGTGGGACCGCCCCTGGTCGGGCGAAATGGCCTGGCCAGCGACCAATCAGCCCATGTACCAGTACGCTTGCCACGAAGGCAACTACGCGCTGGGCGATGTACTGCGCGGAGCCCGGCGCCAAGAGAGCGGAGCGAGCGCGGGCAAGACTCAACAGTAAGACGCGGGACTCGCGAAGACCCTCCTTTTCCGAATCGGAAGCGTACATTTCTCGGCTTGCGGGGCGGGTTATTAACCTGTTTCACATTAGCGCCCAGGCGTTCAGAAGGAAGCATGAAAACCAGCGAATCGGCGAAGCAAGCAGACGGGGACATTGCGGGATCGAGTCCGAACTCGTCGCTTTAGAACGATCGCAGTTGTGTCCCCTGGCGCATGTCCCGAAGACAGACTAGGTTATTAACCCGCGCGTGAAGCTTTATCAGCCCGCCTGCTGAGCGCGCCTATCACTGCATTTAGCGAGTCTCAATAATGTTTGTTTACCGTGCGACGCGAAGCCCTGAAAGACTCTCGCTTCTAACCACGCTTCTCCATCAGACGAATCAGCGCCTGCAGCTTCTCGATATCCACTGTAATTGCAGACTGAAAGCCTTGATCTCCCGCGAGAGCGCAGAATTGCAGACCATGCACCAAATCCAGCTTTTGTGAAATTATCCAGAAAAACGGACGCATTTCAACGGCCGGCATAAACTCAATTACTTTGGTCCCCGGCGAGCAAAACAGAAGATTGGACAGTCCGGCGCCGTGCGGACCGATGATGAACTCGGCGGCCTGGAAGAGCGCGATCTGATCCGCCATGCTCAGCCCCTCCAGATAGACTATCTCGAAACCGTATTGCGCGAGAAAATCCTGTACTTGCCCGATATTTTGAATGGTCCTGGTCGGCCCACGCCGCGCCACCAGCAATCGCCGGCCGCTTGGCTTCCCCGCTGCCCGATAGAGCGCGAACATTCTTTGCTGAAATTCTTTGAGATACTGCGCCGGCAGAAACTCGATGAGGCCCTCGTCCACCCAAATCGCCTCTTGCACCTGAATCAGTTTGGACTCGATCTCCACGGTCTCGTAATTCACGCCGAAGCTCCGCACTGTCTCGCGATGGTCGATAAGCGCCGCGATATCCATCGTCTTCGGCAACGCAATCTTCAAATTTGAATCCGCTCCCAGCGCTCCGGAAAGAACGTCCAAACAGAGCAGCCCTTCCACCAGCCAGTGATAGTAATTGTGAAGATTTCCATTATAGAAGATGAGATAGGAGCCCTCGTGGTAAGACGCAGCCGCCAGTGATCCCTCCTCGACAGCAAAGCCGCCCGGTCCTCGTAACAACCACGGCGCCTTCTCCGCGGGAGAACTCTCAAAATATCCTAAGCCCTTCCACACTCCCGAGCGGTCGAATACCGATCCCTCTGTGAATCTCGACATCGAGACATATTGATCGCTGCGTCTCATCAGCGTTACCGTGTCCTTGCCCATGCTGGCTTTCGAAGAATAACCGGCATTTCCGCAATAGGAATAAAAGGCGCTCCTGTCGGCGGAGTCGGCAAACACCGGCGCGTTACGGGGGGAAATAGACTCCGACGACCAATAGCAATTGTTCATCTGCCGGAACGCGGCTAACGAAACTGCGCGCCGGCTATCGTCAAACCCGGCCTTCGGAAGCCGGATCAGGTCTCGGTCCGGAACCTCTTTGGCAGAGTGTGCCGGCGGATGAGGCTCACCGGCAACGGATTGGGGATCGAAATACAGAATGCCTTTGAGCATCCAATAGCTGGCGCCCGAAAATTCGCCTCCTCCGAGGGTTGTCCCCAGCGTGAAGAATTGAGCGCTAACCAATCCGCCCGCCTCGACGGTGCAGGGCAAAACAGCCGCTCTCTCAGAACCTTTGGTAAGGGACACTTCGGTCTCCGTCCCGGTACCTGAGACGATGCGAACGCGAAATTCACCTCCGTGCGCGATCAACCTCATCACCAGACTGATTCGTGTGCCGGGCGTGGCCGCGGCGCGAAATCGGATTCGAGCCACTGGCTGGGCAGAGCGCGCGCCGGATATTTCCGGAAGATGCCATCCGGACGTGCAGATCAGTTCCGCCGATAGCCTTCCATCGATCTTCTCCATGGGCACGGCGGGCCCATGACTGCTGATGGGCATAAAGCGGCCGGGCGGCAATAAGATCGTTCGAACGCCTAGCATTGGCTTAGTCGGGGCCTCAGCCTCGCCCGCGAGTCGAAGAGCTTTGTCGAAGAAGTCGTCCGCGGTTTGCCGCCAGGATCGGGGCCGGAAGTGTTCGGCGATTTCACGTTCTCTGTCGCGCCGCAACTCCGGGTTGTCCAGATACCGCCTTAACCGCTCCAGCCCTTCGCGAGGATTGTAGGGATCTACGTAATCGAGCAGCGCGCCGCCAACCTCGGGAATGCCCCCCGCGCCGGAGCAGATGCAGATCTTTCCATGGGCCAGACTCTCGCCCACCGGCAGCCCCCAGCCTTCCACGAAACTGGGGAACACAGTCAGCAGACAATTGCGATAAAGCAGGTCGAGTTCGACATCGGTGGCGCCATGCACCACCACAATCCTGCCGTCCAGAAAGTGACATGCCTTCAATTGGTCCAGGAAATCCTGAACCAGCCAGCCTTTGCGGCCCGCAAACACCAGCTTGGGAATCGGGGAGCGGCCGGACCTTGCCAGCATTTTCCAGATGTTGAATAAGTACGACGGATTTTTTCGCACCTCTATGGTCCCGACACAGAGCACATATTCGGTATCGAGTATGCCGGAAACAGCCTTTGAAATTTCCGGGCCGGCCACCACCGGGAAAAGCTCATGGGCCAACGGCGCCACTTCCACCGGTAAGTTGCCGCCAGCGGCGCCCATCTGCTCCCTCAGCGACCTCCGGTTGAATTCCGAAGTAGTCAGAATAAAGTCGGCGAAGGTAAGCGCTTCATTGATGCCTTTGATAAAGGTACTTGTACTTGCCGCCTCAAAATATTCCGGAGCGGTAATCGGAATAATGTCGTGAATAAACACGCCAATGATCACTCCGGAATTCTTTAACTGTTGGAGCAACAGGCCCATGCCGCTCAAATTCCAGAACGCACCCAGCGTAAGAAAAAGGTCCCGACGGCCGGGGTGCCCAGGGAAATGCGTCGCTGAGTATCGCTTGAAGCTGGGAATCGATTTCCGCTCGGGGTGTTTCCCCGGAGCGGATCTGTTCGACCACCGCCAGCAACGCCCCTGTTTCAATCGCGCAAAGCCCACCGCGCTTATTCAGAACGACCAGACGGATCGGTTGGGGATGAGACTGCTCCAGCAGATTCCGCAGAATTTCACATTCCACCCGTTGAATGCCGGAAAGTGTGGATTGCTGCAGCAGATACATCGTCAGATCGGATACATCAAAGGCGATGGTGGCCCGCTCTTGCGGCAGGCCCGGAGCGCTCCCACCGGCGAAGCGTTCCCAGAAAGCCGGATCGATCCACGGCTCGTAGGGCGCGAATGTTCCTGTCTCGAAGGAGGCCAGAAAGCATTTCTGGGTTGAGGGCGCAAGGATAGCGGCCATCCGCGAAAAACTGCTGTTGCACAGCGCCAGATAGTCCGCACGCTTCAGAATTTCGAAATCGCGAATGTGCTCCGGTAATCCGGGATGTACGGGCAGGGCCTGCGCCGAAATAGTCTCAAATTCCCGAAACACCGGTAGGATCGCATCGGGTTCGTCCGTCGAAACGAACAGGACTGGATCGCGAAGAGTCGGCCAAATGGCACGGAGCCAGGCGAGATACCACTGCTCCGGGACAAGCCGGAAAAACGGCACTTGATTCTTCTGAAAATCGCGATAGTCGCCGCGTCTGACATGCACCGCCACCAGCGTTCGCCGTCCGCCGTCCGTCACATTCTGACGCCAGGCATCAAGAGTCTGCGTGAGTTCGGGAGAAAGTTGGAACAGGCGTCTCAGAAGTGGCCGGTGTCTGCGCCAGCACTCGGGAAGCTCCTGAAAATATCCCAGCAGGTCCATATTGATGGGAGGATTCTCGACATACCAGAAGTCGCGATCGTCTTTCGCGAAACCACCGAAGCTCAGGACCGGGAGTTCGAGATCTAGGCAGGACTTGTCCTCCAACCCGAATAGCTCATTGCCTTGCCAGGGGGGAAATGCCGCAGTCAAGCCATGTCTCAGGGCATATAGCTTCGCGCAGCAATATCGGAACAATTGGTTCGCGAATCCGGCGCTTTTGACGAGTCCCGACATACTCACTACGCCGCGTGACTCGACGTCCAGCGGCTTTAAAGAACGGATGGCGTCGCTGGCGAGGAAACAAAGCGCCTTGCCGATCGTAGTCGGTACCGAACCGATACAAATAAGTCCCCGGTCAAAGAGGCTGCGCCGCAGCGTCCAGGAACCTTCGCCGCTAGGTTGGCCGGGCGCTTGCGGCAAAACAACTGCGACGGCCCGGAAGCTGAGATCGCCGGTGCTCGGGGGCAGAATCTCATTCAGCACTTCGGCTGCGACAAGAAGTAAATCAAGGGCCGCGGCGGGCATGAAAAGTTCACGCGCCCGGAGGGCCAGGTTCTCAAGATCGGCAGGCGTCGTTAGTTCTTGGCTAACGCCTGCTGGTGCTTGTTTAACGCCGGCTGGTTCTTCGGCGGCAAGCCGAAGCAGTACCGCGTTTTCAAAAATCGCCGCAACGCCGTCTTTCCGGGGTATACCGAACCTCTGGTGACACCGCACCGCAACGATCGACCGTATGGCAGCCGATTGCTCCTGGAAGGGCGCCAACAGGGCTTCAATTTCAGGATTCAGGCTTGGTGAAACAGCATGGTTCGCGCTTGCTTCGGGGCGTCCAGCAAACAAATCGGCTATCGATCGGCGCATCCGTTAAGAACCGCAAACCTGGGGATGCTTCTTCTCGTTTATGCCCTGCCGCGGGCTTTGAGCCATCGTTTCGCCAGCCAAACTATAGTCTCACTCAGCCTGTCTTGTTTGCGCAAGCAGCGGAGCGGCTAGACCAGGGCGATAGGGTACGAGTACGAGTCGGCTATCGATGAATCGAGGTAGCCGGTTGCGGAATGGCTGAAAACAGTTCGGGAGCCCGGCGTTGCCCGCATGTTCGCAAGCGCCGGACTCCCGATGAGTCTAAGCTGATTTTCGCTGCCGATTTACTGGGTCGAAGTCGACCCGCCGAGACCACTGGCCGGGCAGCCCTTGCAGATACCGAAACCGCTTCCGTCGGACTGGATGAATCCGCAGTAGGAAGAAATATGCACAAAGTCCGCCGGCGAGAGAATCGCGGGCAAAAACGGCGTCTCGGTCACCGAGTAGCTGGGGGCGGCGGTCGAGGTGTTCTGGTGCAGCGCAGTTCCCCAAGCCAACAGACCCGGCGCCACGCCCGGCACAGTGACCGACGAGGCATTACAGGTTCCCGCCGTGGAGACGATCTTGACGGTGACCGACGATGGGATCGCCGGCGTCAGCGGGTTGCTGATCAGCGACTGAATAACCGACAACGACACCAGGCCGTTGGGAGTGACGCCGCAGGTGCAGCACGAGATCAACTCCTCCGCCGGATCGAACGTGTACAAATTGACGCAGAGATTCCCACCCGAAGTGCCGGAATTGGTGACGTTCACGTAAGCGTCTCCAATGTTGAGGTTCGGGAAATACTTCACCTGAGTGGATTGAACCGCGACCACGAACCCGGCGATTGTGACGCGAGAAGGGTTGGTGGGCGAACTGCAAGCTGCATTGGCACAGATTGCTTCCTGTCCCGCTCCAACGTTCAGAGAGGCGTTGGAAATATCGAATTCAGTAGGTCCGGACCCCAAGCCTTGCGTCCCACCAACGCCCGTGAAGAACAACGCGAGACCAGGCTCACCGGTCTGATTGGTATTGGTCGTGGTCAGATTCAACAACTGAGTGGAGTTGGGGGCAACACCGGTGCAACTTGCGACGTCCTGTCCGCAAACGAACTTGTAAGTGGCCCCAGGGAGAGCGCTCCCGCCACTGGTCGTGATATTTACATAGCTGTAAAGGTTGGTTGCCGGATCGTAAACAAACGAGCCCGTGGCGGTCCCGCCGTCGTTAAATTGGACGCCGACCAGCGTCCACGCGGTCGGGTAGGCGCTCGCAGAAGCTGCCAATAACAACAACGCGGACCAAACTGCCATGCGGATGGGATGCATAATAAGAAAACCCTAGCATTGATCTCCTGACAACGCAATCATCCAAAAGGCGTAGCCAAAAGAACCGTACTAGTGTTTAGAACCAGTCTGATAGGAATGTTGTAACCAAAGTGCAAGGCATTTCAGGAAGGACTTCTCTGTTAAGCTTGCCATGGAACCGATCCACTGGTTTCGGCTTCTGCGCGTCCCGCAGCGCGCCGTTAATTGGCGAGGGAAGCTGACGATCTTAGTCGTAACTGATGAGACCAATCTCCGTTATTGCGCCCGTCGCCCTGTCGGAGTCGCCATCCGCTTCGAAGCCTTGGCGGCGCGACGTAAACACTACTGCACCATTGAGATTGCGGTTGATGCTGACGTCTTTTTTCCGGGGCTTTGAGGAGACCGCCCTGGAAACGTTCGTCGTTGTCTGTCCCGACAAGGAGTACCTCGCGGTACGGCAGATCGTGGAAGACGCCGTGCGGGACAACCGCATCACCGTAGTCGGCGAAAGTTCCTTCTTCCGTATGTGCGGCTTGAATAGCGTGGAATTGGCCGGCCTGGGTGGATGGCAAGTTCAGCAGGTGATCAAACTCTGTTTTGCCCGTGTCTGCAAGACGGAGTCCTATTTGACGGTCGACAGTGACGTAGTACTAATTCGCGCCACGGGCCTCGGCGACTTATTTCCGGATGGCATTAAGGCGCTGGCCGGAGTGGAAACCGCGGGCGATTACGATCGGCTCTACAAAGAAGATTTTTCCAAAGCCGAAACCGCGGCTAAGATCAAATACTACCGGGCCTCTCAGCACATACTCGGCTATGATCGGCCCGCCAGCCGCGCGGGGATTTTCTTCAGCGAAACTCCTGTTCTGATTCATAAGTCGAGTGTCTTGGAGATGCTCAATCACCTGGAACGTCTTCATTCCAAAAACATCCTCTCCACCTTATCGCAGCACCCGGATTGGACGGAGTATAGCTTGTATTTCCAGTATTTGGAAATGACGGGCGAACTCGACCAGAACTACATCTGTGGCGGCTGCAACGCCGTTCTTTCTCTCGAAAAATCTGTCTGGCAGCCTTCCGCCTTCTACCAATCTCCGCGGATTTACGATCGTGACCATTTCACCAGCAGCCCCCTGGTCCGTCAGGGGCCCTTTGTCGCGATTCAATCTTGGATTCCGCTGGAGGAATGGCTGTCTTCGAACTTTGGGGGTCTGGCCGATTTTTACCGGTACCTCGAGAGTTGGCTGGATATCTCCTCTCCACCATCAACGGCGGCTCCGGACGGAGGTAACGACCTGGCTCCGCGCCCGAGTGGCCAAACACTGGCTTCCGTTAACCCCGCTTCGCTACTCCGGATCCTGGAACAGGTGGATCCGTCGTCCACGCTTTACCAGCGCACTCGCGAGGTTCTCGAACACGCACTCGTCGCTGGCCCCCCGATTCCCCAGGCCACTGTTCGAGGGAAGCCCCGGTTCCTGACCATCGGAATGACCACCCACAGCGATTTCGATGGCTGCTATTTCACAATTAACGCCATCCGGCTGTATCATCCCGAGATCCTGGACGACGTGGAGTTTCTAGTCGTCGACAACGATCCTGCCGGTCCCTGCGCCAAGCCGCTAAAGGCACTGGAGAACTGGATTCCTAACTACCGCTACGTTCCCTATCGCTCCCGTCAAGGCACAGCGGTGCGCGATCTGGTTTTTCGCGAGGCTATGGGGGAATTTGTTCTGTGCATCGATTGCCACGTATTGTTCCCCGCGGGTGCGCTCGCGCGCTTGTTGGACTACCTCCGGCAGCGGCCCGATAGTAACGATCTGCTCCAAGGGCCTCTGGTTTCGGACGCACTGGAACCGCTCTCGACCCATTTTGAGCCGCTGTGGTCCCAAGGCATGTACGGACAGTGGGGAATGGACGATCACGGTAAGGATATCGATTCACCGCCTTTCGAAATCGGCATGCAAGGGCTCGGCGTATTCGCCTGCCGCCGCGCCGCCTGGCCGGGTTTCAATCCGCGGCTAGCGGGATTCGGTGGCGAAGAGGGCTACCTGCACGAGAAGATACGCCGGGCCGGAGGACGGAATCTTTGTCTGCCGTCCTTGCGTTGGATGCATCGCTTTGAGCGTCCGATGGGCGTTCCCTACCGGTCGAACTGGGGAGACCGGATCCGCAACTATCTGCTCATTTACGACGAACTGCGACTGGATCCGGCGCCCGTTATCCGTCACTTCGAAGAGTTCCTTGGGGAGCAGGCCGCTCAGGAACTGGTCCAGGCCGCCCAAGCCGAAATAGCCGGCCCCTTTCATTTTTTCGACGCGATCTATTGCATCAACCTGGACCGGCATCCGCATCGCTGGGAGTTGATGCAACGGCGCTTTCGAAAACTGGGAATTGACCGCGGCATCCGGCGCTTCCCCGCTGTCGAAACGCCTTTCAGCCACCACATCGGTTGTGCTCTCTCGCATCGCAGGATCATTGAAGAGGCGAAACAACAGCAACTGAAGACGGTATTAGTGTTTGAGGACGACACCCGCTTCGCGCCCGGCGCGGCCGGCGTGCTGATGCGCAGTCTCCGGGAGTTGGAAGGCCGTCCCTGGCAGCTCTTGTACTTGGGTGGATACCGGGACCCAAACACACTCCAACAGATTCCGGGATGCGAGCACCTGTTGATCCCGGGCCGAATCACGTGTACGCATGCGATCGCCTACCATCATTCCGTTTACGATGCGATTCTGGATGCCGTTCCCGAAAACCCGGTCGACGTCGCCCTATGGATTCGCGAGCACTTGGCGATCGATCAGTTTTACACCATGAGTCTGGGTGCGTCATCGCTTCTGACCTGGCCTGTGATCGCTACTCAGAGCAGCATCCTTGGGGAAGAGACCGGCGTATTCGAGGACTGACGAGTCCGGGAGAACTCGTTTCAGCGAACGATTTCCATCTCTTGCAAACTGCTGAGGCAGCGACTGATCTCCTCGAACGGCGTCGTCGACAGGCCATATGCCTCCTGCACCAGCGCAGCAATTTCAGCCGCTGACCGCTTCCCATTGCAAAACTCGAGCACTAAAGCAGCCGTTGGATTCAGGTAATGGATCCGATCGGCGACGGTGTCATAAACGACGCAGTGATCATCCACCAGGTGAATGTCAAGACCGTCGGTCTTTTCGAACTCAGTCACCTGCATCTCCTCGATTGCCTGCTGCGCCGGCGCGCTCTTTTCTTCCATGAGAATACAGCATTCTAATCCGGCGGACAGGACAAGTCAATTGAACGCGAGTGCTAGTAGAGACGCGAATGTGTCAGTAAGTTCCCTTAGTTCAGTCGGCTAGACCATTGAAAAATTTGAGAAAGGACCGCGTGGTGGTCATTTAGTACCAAGAGTTATAGCTATTGACGCTCGACACAAGAGACGTTATAGTTTGTAGACACGCTGCATACTGCGATGCAGGAGGGAAAAAGATAAATGGATAAGTCTGTAGAATCGCTTCTCAAGAAAGTAACACCGGACAGGCGGCGTTTTGTCCAGAGCATCCTTGCCATGGCAGGCTACGCCACTCCAGCCGTTCGCTCCTTCATCATGGCAAGTGCCGTGATCGTGCCGGCCCTCAGCGCGGTCACTACTGCACCGCCGACAACCACGCCGCGTCCGTGGAGACCGACGCCAGCAGCGAGGCTGCCCTAAAGGCGCACTGAGAACGCTCTACTTCTACCGCCACGCGACGGAGCGCTATTGGCTGCGAGTACGCGCTTGCTTCGGCTGTCTCCCCGGGCTAATCCGATTGACTAGTTAGTAACTGAACCACAGACCCGGCACTAGACTTACTCTTCTGGACTACTTCGAATCGGGCAGGAGCAGGAAGGTCCGCGTCGGGGCAGGCCACCGGGCCCCCTGAGCAGCCGGTTTTTCGACCTGAATTCTGATTCGCGCGTAGCCGAGGCCCCGTCGTGGGCCCGACGCCTCGTCTGCGCCGGACCCCTTGGTCCGGCCTTGCCAGGTCTGAAATCGACCGGCCGAACAAAAATCGGCCGGAGTATATTTTGTGGCCTTCGTGATCCGTTGGCGATCGCTGCCTCTAACAATACTCGAACTACTTACCGTCTTGCCGATAAGTAACATCACGCAGGAGAAAACTGGGTGCGGCTCACCCCGGAGGGCGGAGAATCCCATTCGAAATTCCCTCCTTCGAGCGCTAGCCCTGACGAGGTGCGCCCGTTTTGCCATTGAGGCCAATCGCACCTAGGGGGCGAAATGTCGATAAGCACAAGCCGCGCTCCGCGCTGCCGGCGGATGGAATCCGAGCCGCTCTGACCAATGGACCAATTCCCGCAACCTGCGCGCGAAAATCCAAAACGGTCGCCAAGCAGGCCATCGAGCACACCGATGTGGCCGCCGACTCGCGTGCCAACAGAACGCAACTCGCTGGTCGCCTCTTTCTCCATCGGATCTTGCGGCGATGCAAGAAGCTGCTGGGGTCAGCCGTGGGAGAGTGTGTTGCCAGAGCCGGAGACCGGTATCGTAAGATAAGTCCGCAAAAGAGATAATAAAAGCGTGGCTACCTTGACCATCCGCCCGCCCGGCCCCCGCAACTTGCCGATCGTGGGACAAATGGCGGCTTTCCGCCGCAGTCCGCTGAAATTTCTAACCGGGCTGGCGCGGGATTACGGCGATGTCGTCTACTACAAGCTGGGCCCAGCCGATGTTTACTTTGTGAACGACCCTGAGCTGATTCGCCAGGTGCTGGTGATTCAGGATCGCAAATTTACCAAAAGCCGCGCTCTGCAACGGGCCCGCGTTCTGCTGGGTGAGGGATTGCTCACCAGCGAAGGCAGCTTCCACCTGCGCCAGCGCCGTCTGGTCCAGCCCGCCTTTCATCGCGAGCGCCTCATCGCCTACAGCCAGGTCATGGTGGATTTGGCGCTGCGTACGCGCGCACGCTGGACGCCCGGCGCCACGCTCGACATCTCCCAGGAAATGATGCGGCTGACGCTTTCGATCGTGGGCCAGACTTTGTTTAGCGCCGACGTCGAGGGAGAAGCGGCGGAAATCGGAAAATCTTTGACCAGCGTGCTGGAGATGTTTAACATGCTGCTCTTGCCATTCTCCGAATATGTCGAAAAGCTCCCCCTCCCTTGGGTGCGGCGTTTTGAACGGGGACGCAAGGTCTTGGACGACATCATTTATGGCATGATCCGCGAACGGCGTGCCAAGGGCGTACATGACCAGGGCGATCTATTGTCCATGTTGATGCTGGCCCAAGACGAGGAAGGTACTGGCGGCATGTCCGATGAGCAGATTCGCGACGAGTCGCTCACCTTGTTTCTAGCCGGCCACGAAACCACCGCCAATGCGCTCACCTGGACCTGGTATCTGCTCTCGCAGAACCTGGAGTGCGAAGCTCGCCTGCACGCGGAAATCGACTCGGTTCTCGCCGGGCGTCAGCCCGGCTACGACGATCTGCCCAATCTCCGCTACACCGAGATGGTCCTGGCGGAGTCGATGCGAATCTATCCGCCGGTCTGGGGCATCGGGCGGATGTCCACCGAAACAGTGCAACTGGGTGATGTGGAGATTGGCCCGAAGTCGATCGTGGTCGTCAGCCCGTACGTCATGCACCGCGGCGCGAAGTATTACCCCGATCCGGAGCGCTTCGATCCCGAGCGCTGGACTCCGGAAGCCAAGAAAGCCCGGCCGCAATTTTCCTATTTTCCCTTTGGCGGCGGATCGCGTCTCTGTATCGGTGAGCGCTTTGCCTGGATGGAAGGCGTGCTGATCCTGGCTGCTTTCGCGCAACGCTGGAAGCTTCGCCTGGATCCGGGTCAGCGCGTGGAGCCGCAACCGATCATCACTTTGCGGACCAGGTACGGAATGCGGATGGCGGTCGAGCCCCGCGCCTGAAACTATCCTTCCGAATCGTTCTCGCGCAACCGGCTTTCCACTTCTTCCATCACTTCGGGACCCAGTATTTCGCAACCAATATCCCGCATCAACGCGCCCGCCTCGCTCACTCTGCCCATCAGCTTGACCGCGGTCAAGTGCCCCATGCGATACTCGCTCAACGTCAGGCGGCGCGACGCCTCCATCCGGATGGGCCGCATGGTCATATCGGGACACGGCATCAGCAGATAAATTTGATCGGCTGCCAATTCCGAATGGTCGTCGGCGACTTCGGTAAAGATGGTGGCGGTGAGCCCAACCTGGACGAAATTCACTCGCTTGCCATCGGTCTCGGGAAACAGCGCCCAGAGTTCGCGCTCGGTCTCGATGTACTCGTCGAAGCGAAAGCTAGGCGGTAGCGGATAAGCACAACCAGGATCGAGAAAGGAGTAGATAGACAACGGCCACCTCCCGTGAAATTAAGCCCTACAGAAGAGATCGACGGAGGCTCATCCAAGCTGTAGAACGCTTGAGTTGTTCGGTTAATCTCATGGTCCTCCCCCCGCCCGATTCTGTCAAGCAAGGAAAGAGTGAATTGTTCTTAATTCACCCGCGGTAATGTTGGCGTCCCCCTGGGTCGCGGCCGACGCCCTCGTCGGCCCTGCGCTTCGCAAGCGACGAGACATTCGGCACTCTCTCTAATTCACCGCGCCAAGCCACCGATGAATAGCGCTCATCTGCCAGAATCAACTCCCGGGCGATCTGTGGGGCGATCCCCCGGGGTCGCGGCCGACGCCCTCGTCGGCCCTGCGCTTCGCAAGAGACGAGACATTCGGCACCCTCTCTAATTCACCGCGCCAAGCCACCGATGAATAGCGCTCATCTGCCGCCGGACTTCCTCCTTGTCCGCCGCGTTCGGCGCCTGCCGAAGATAGGTGTTGAAATCGCTACTGGCGTCCCGGAACTCCCGCAAATGCATGCGGGCTATCGCGCGTGCCTTATAGTGATCGGCCGCTTCCGGCGTGGCCGTGATCAGCACATCCAAAGTGGCCGATGCTTTCTCGAACTGCTGCGCGCGAAAGTACGCAGCCTGGAGGTTATTTAACATCCGCATCAGAATATAGCGCTTGTCCACCGGCTGCAGCAGGCAGGGATCGCGCGAAACATCCATCCCCGCGATGTCCTGCGCCAACAGAAGGCAATCTTTTTCATCCAGCAGCTTGCCGCCATGGAACGGGTCAAGAAACGCCTTTACCGCCCCGTCGTTGTACTGCACGATGAAATGTCCCGGAAGTCCGATTCCGCGCACTGGACGGCCCAACCGCCTGGCTACTTCCATATAAATCAAAGACAGAGTAATCGGTATCCCCAGACGCCGGGTTAAGACCTGATCGAGGCAACTGTTTCGCGGATCGTTATATTCGGCCTGGTTCCCCAGAAAACCAAGTTCGTGAAAAAGGTACCCGTTAGCGACGCGAATAAAGGCCGCGCCGCTGGTTTCGCGCCCCATCCGCTCACCAACTCCCCAGGCGATTCGATCCAGCTCCGCCAGGCACGGTTCCGCTGCGAGACCGGGAGTCTCGATGGCTGCCATAGCGAGGGCGGCCAGATCCAGCGGGACGGATGGTTCGTTGTTTAGTGCGGCACTTAAGGCGGCGCGCAGCTTTTGCATGGCCTCACCGGCTCGTATGTATGGTAAGCCCTCCGCGCGCAACTTTCACCGGAAGAACCGTTACACCGTTCCTCCCGAGCAGCGCCGACACGCGCGCCTTCGCTTCCGGTTCGACCAGAAACAAAACACAGCCACCGCCTCCGGCCCCGCACACTTTCGCACCCGCCGCGCCTGCGCGCCGGGTGCGCCGGATTAACTCGTCAATCAGCGGAGTCGTGATTCCGGGCGCGTTCTTACGGCGATGCGACCATTCGTCTCGCAGCAGGCGTCCCGCTTCCTCCCAATTCCCGCCCGCCAAAGCCTGGCGCATGGCAATCGCGATGGACGTGATCTGCTCAAAGTTCCGCCGCACGCCGGGGTCGCCGTCAATATACGCCTTGGTGACCTCCCAGTTATTGATGCCGGAGTTGCGCGGCGCGCCGGTGTAAGCCAGCACAAAGCGCTGGTTGAGTTCGTCCAGATCGACCGGAATGCTCGAACGCCGAATGCCCGCCGGGCCCAGTTCGATGGCGCTGACCCGCCCATACATCGCCGGATAGTAATCCTGCGAACCGGTAGGCACCCGAATCATCTGCGCTTCAATGTTCTGCGCGATCTCGCGAATCTTCTCCAGGCTGAATCCGGAATTCGTCAAACGATTGAGCGCCGAGCTAACCGCAATCATCATCGCGGATGAGCCCGAGATCCCCGCGCCCGCCGGCGCCTCCGAGTGCGTGGTCAGCCGAAATCCCATCTTCGGCTCGAAAAAACGAACTGCCAGCGCCGCCAGCAAATGTTTATGCTGGGCGGACTGGTGCAAGGCGTCTCGCACGCCGTCAAAAGACGCGTAAGAATGGCTGAGGTCCAAATCGGTCGATTGAAGTTCGATTGCCCGGTCGCCGTTGGTCTCGAGCGTACACCGGGCGTAGCGGTCAATCGCAAAGTTAACCGTGACCGCGCCCGGGTGCTGCAGATATAACGGCCAAATGTCGAGCGTCCCGCCCGCCAGATCGACGCGACAAGGCGCCTTGCAAACAATCTTCATGGATTAACCACTATACCTCTGGGAGATATGTCGGCATGCCGGCCAGGCTCCGATGAAAGTGTGTGTCGAGACATCTGATGATCTCCCTACCGCTGCGGCGCGTTTCTCTGCTAGTCCCGCTTCTCCTTCTCCTATGCTTGCTGCCGATTTCGGCGCAAACCACGCCCACCCCGGCAACTGAGAAAAGTGCGGCAACCCCAAAAGTCCCGCCCACCCCGTCAGCGGCGGCGCCCCAGAAAAGTGCGACCGCGCCAACCCCTCAAACCGCACAAAGCGCGGACGAGAAAGGTGCGGCAACCCCAAAAGTCCCTCCTGCCGCGCCAGCGGCGCCCACCGCGGCGACCGCGCCAAACCCTCCCACCGCGCAAAGCGCGCCAGCCGAGAAAAACACGGCAACCTCAACGATCCCTTCTACCTCGCCGGCGGCGACCCAGAAAAGTGCGGCGACTGCGGCAACCCCTCAAACCTCGCGAAGCGCCCTAGCCGAGAAAAGTGCGGCGACCCCAAAAATCCCTCCCACTGCGTCAGCGGCGGCGATCCAGAAAAGTGCCACAACCGCGCCAAACCCTCCAACCGAGCAAAGCGCGCCAGCCTGGTTAAACCCTCGATCACATGAGGATGCCGTGCGAGTTGCCATGGCCCCCGGCCTTGCGGCGCAGCGTGCTTCGATTCAAAAGCAAGCCAACTCCAATAGTGAAGACAAGTTCTTCGCCTTGTCCTGGCCGCCCCGGCCCGCCCTGAATCCTCAGCCGATCTGCGACCCCCTGCCGCCGGAACAGTTGGGACCCCTGGTCGATCAGGCCGCTCAACGGGAAAGCGTTCGGGTCGATCTGGTGCATGCTCTCATTAAAGAAGAGTCCGGCGGCCGCCCATGCGCTGTTTCGCCAAAGGGGGCGCAGGGTGTGATGCAGTTGATGCCCGGCACCTCCCAGGAGTTGGGTGTTGCCGATCCGTTCGATCCTAAGCAGAACATTGACGCCGGCGTGAAGCTTTTAAAGTCTCTGCTCGCCAAATATAAAGGTGATATCTCTCTCGCTTTAGCGGCCTACAATGCCGGGAGTGGCCCAGTGGACAAGGTCAACGCCATCCCGCAAATCCCCGAGACCGTCAACTATGTCTCTGAGATACTGGAGGAACTGAATAAGAAGAAACCCTGACGAAGAACCAGCAGTGACACCGCTCACCGTCTTAAATCAACAGATTATAGAATGCACGCGCTGTCCGAGATTGGTGGAATACCGGCAGCAAGTCGCTCAGGTCAAGCGGCGCGCCTACCTCGATTGGGAATATTGGGGACGCCCGGTTCCCGGCTTTGGCGATCCCAAAGCGCGGCTGTTGATCGTCGGACTCGCGCCCGCGGCTCATGGGGGCAATCGCACCGGCCGCGTCTTTACCGGCGATCGTTCCGGAGATTTCCTATTCCGGGCGCTTTTTCAGGCTGGGTTTGCATCGCAGCCGGAAAGCGTCTCAAGGACGGATGGCCAGACTCTCAACGACGTCTATATAAGCGCTGCGGTCCGCTGCGCTCCGCCGGACAACAAGCCGGCTCCGGATGAGTTTCGCCGCTGCCGCCCCTGGCTCGAACAAGAGATCCTGCTTCTGCTCAACCTGCGTGTGGTTGTAGTGCTTGGCCGGCTTGCTCTGGATGCATACTTGGCGATTCTAAAAGAGCGGGGCTCGATCGCCAGCCGCTCCGCATATGCCTTCGGCCACGGCAGCCTATACCAAACCGGAGAAGGTCAGCCGATTCTCTTGTGTTCCTATCATCCGAGCCAGCAAAACACCTCGACCGGCCGACTGACGGGACAAATGCTGCTGGATATCATGCAAACCGCGAGACGCCAAATCGGCCGCCAGTAATCGCAAATCAACTCCAACAAAGCACATCAGCCAAGTGGGGCCGACGCCCTCGTCGGCGCCGGACCCCCTGGTCCGGCTCTTCCATTCGGTCGGTAAACCTCGTTCGTAATTATCGCCCGAATCCTACGCAAAACACGTCACCAGCCAGCACCGGCCCAGCAAATCGATTCCAACAAAGCGCATCAGCGACGTGGGGCCGACGCACGACGGCTCTGGCGTTTAGCCTACACCGTCCGCAACCGCCGCCGCAGAGCCAGCCCGCCGAGCCCAACTCCGATAAAAGTCCAAGTCGCCGGCTCCGGAGTTTCAGCCGCCGCAATAGTCGAGTCAATCCAATCTAAATGCGTGGCCACGTTGGTATCTCCGCCGATATCGCCGAAGCCCGCATAGCCCGCGGCAGCCTCATTATTACTACACGCCGGAACCGTCCCCGAATTGTCGTCGGGATTCGGAAGGCTCAGAAAGTCGTTGACGCCGATCACCGTTAGCGGGCCACCCGCAAATGCGTTCCCTGCAAAAGCCGGCCCGCCTGAGTCTCCGTAGCAGATCATCGCCTCGTTCTGTGGAGCTGTGCCCGGCACTGCGGCGCCGCCGAGGCTGCCATTTCCCGTGGCTGAATCGAAATCGAACGCCAGCGCGTTCCCCTCATCCGGCAAGGTATAAACCATGCCATTGATCGAGTTGGTTTGCGTGCTTCCGTCCCAATAGCCATCCAGCGTGTTCAGTCCTGCCAGAAATGTCCCATAGCTGCCAGGATTGTAGGCGCCTTCGCCGCTGTCGCCATACCCGGCGAGAGTGATGGTTTGGCCTAAGGTCGAAGAGCCCAAGCTGTAAGGCGTTATGTTTGCCACGTCGGTCGTCAGCTCCACCAGCGCAATATCGTTGGAATAATCTCCGTCCACCAGCGGCCCATCCGTGAAGATATTCGACACCGAATAGGTCGCCGAACCCCCTGGCGCCAGCGCGAAGGTGGCCATCACACCCGCGGGGCCGCTCGCCTCGGACACGCAATGGCTGGCAGTTAGCAAAAAGTTACCTGCGATGAGGGAGGCGGAACAAGTGCCCACGCCAATGATCGAGAGTTCGGCAACCCCCGCAAAAACGCTCCCCGGCGTTGACAAATATTGCGACGGGTCGCCGGTAGTCGTGACGGCAAAAATACTAGGACTAAGAACCAGCAGCCCAGCCACGGTGGCAACGTTAAGGGAGTAGGACATTTATCTCTGTATTCGGGCGAAACGACGCAAAACTATAGCATTTACATGCCGTACAGCCAGCGCACTAAACACCTCGGTACTGGGAGATTTCGCCCTCCGTGGTACTAGCCAAGATCCCCTCAAATGCGTTACGATCCTCAGGTAGACTTGGAGGGTTCGACCATGAAGTTTTCCGCGATTCTTTCCACCATCCTGCTTTCATCTTTCACCGCCTCGGCCGCGTTGATTCCCAGCCTCGATTCGGGACCACTCCAGGTCGCGATGGGGGCATACGCCTACAACTATTCGGTTGAGATCACCGGTGGCGAACGGCTCGACCCGGCCGCGACCGATGGCGTCACCTGCCCCGGCAATTCCGGCTCCCCGGTTCAGTGCAACCCGGCGGGAACATTTTTTACGATTTATGATTTTGCGGGATTTGTCTCGGTAACTGGTCTTCCCGCAGGTTGGTCCGCCGTCGAAAATCTTTTGGGCGTCACGCCCTCGGCGGTCACCCAGCAGGTGGTCGATAATCCGAGCATAGTGAACGTCACCTTTTATTACACCGGGCCTGTGGTCAACGGTGATGCCACCATCGCTGGCTTTACCCTCGTCTCTTCCTTCAACAGTCTCAATGCAACCGGGAGTTTCTCCTCCCAATCCACCAAGTCCGACAACGGATTCACCGACCAGTTGGCCGGTACCCTCGCGGTTCCGGTCGCCATCGTCATTCCCGAACCCACTTCACTGGCGTTCCTGGGAATCGGTCTGGCAGGCCTGTTAGCCTGGCGCAAGCGCTAGAAATTTCTAGAAATCTTTCGTCCGTTCGGTTATTCTGAGGCAGAATGCGTCTTACATTCTGCCTCTTGGTGTCTCTGGCCTCCTTTATCCCGGAATTGTCCGCCGAGGACCATTGGATCCGGCTGACCACGCCGCACTTTGAGCTGTATTCCACGGCCAGCGAGAAAAAGGCTCGGGAAGCCCTCCTGTTCTTCGAGCAGGTGCGTAGCTTTTTTCTCGAAACCAGCGGTTCCAAAAAAGTTCCGGACTTCCCCGTTCGCATCATCGCCTTTAACTCCGAGAAGCAGTATTCTCCCTATCGCGCTCGCAGCACGGCTTTCGCCTATTACACCTCCAGCCGGGCGCGCGACTACATCGTAATGCAGGATGCTTCCGGTGAGCATTATCCGGTAGCGCTGCATGAGTACACGCATCTCATCCTGCGCCACACGGGCCTCGATCTTCCTCCCTGGATCAATGAAGGTTGGGCTGAAGTTTATTCGTCGCTCAAGCCGAAAGGCAACCAGGTCGCCGTCGGAGCCATTCTTCCCGCGCATGTACAACAACTGCGCTTCAACCGCTGGATCCCTTTAAGCACCTTGACTCGCGTGACCCACGATTCTCCGCTCTACAACGAGCGAGACCGGGTCGGGCTCTTCTATGCGGAGAGTTGGGCTCTGGTGCACATGTTGATGCTGTGGCCGGAATATAAGCCCAAATTCGCCTCATTCGCCATCGCCGTCGGTTCCGGACAAAGCTTTGAGGAGGCTTGCCAGTTGGTGTACGGGAAAACGGCTGAAAAAGTAGAGCAGGACTTCCACAGCTATTTCGAGCACCAGGGATTGTACGGCGCGCTGTATGATGTCAAGCTGGAGAAGTCCGCCGAACAGCCCGCTGAAGCCGAGGTCTCGCCCTTCGATTCGAAATTGATGCTGGCCGATCTGCTGGCCGTCATCCAAAAAACCGAGGAGGCCAAAACCGCCTACCTGGAACTGCTGAAGACCGATCCACGCCGTCCGGAAGTGAACGAGTCGCTGGGATACCTGGCGTGGCAAAAGGGCGAAACGCCCGCTGCCATCGAGTATTTTGGCAAAGCTTTCGAAGCGGGAACAACCGACCCGCAGATGTGTTTTCACTATGCGGTGCTGCGTCACAACAATGGCGCCAAGGCGGCGGACATCTTGCCGGCGCTGCGGCGCGCGCTGGAGTTGAAACCCAACTACGCCGAAGCGCGCATGGAATTGGGAATGAGCTTAATGGAAACGCGCGACTACGCTGGCGCCAATGACGCTCTGAGCGGTATCAAGAGCGTGACCGGCGAACAGGCCCCGCATTACTTTGCCGCCCGCGCCTACGCCTCGCTCCAGACCGGCAACCGGCCAGACGCGCAAAAGTTCGCCGAATTCGCGAGGAGATACGCCCGTACTCCGGCGCAGCGGGAGCAAGCCGAGTCCATTCTTCGCTATCTCCACCCCGATCCCCAGCAGAAAGAGGTCAAGATGCGCGCGGTGGATGAGTGGGCCCGGGAGCATCCGCCGGTGCTCCGCCATTCCGATTTGCCGCCGGCCGAGGAACCGCGGCTTTTTGAGCCGGACCTGAAAAAAGCCGAGGGACTGGCCGTGCGCCTGGAATGCAACAACGCGAACAAGCACGCCCGCCTCGCCGTTATGGTCGAAGGCCAGGAGAAAATTTTCGATATCGAAGATCCGGATGCGGTCCAACTCCGCCATTCCGGCCAATCCACTCACGAGTTCCAGTGCGGACCACAGGACTCGCTGCACATGACCGTCGAGTATGTTGAGATCGACGGCAAAAACATGGTCCGAATCTTGGAGTTCTGACGTCCTGGTTTGTACACTGGCGTAAGTGGCCAAATCCTCTGTTCCTTTAACTCTAGAAAATCTCCGCGGCTGGGTTGACCGCATGCCCTTCAACCAGTTGCTGGGGATTCGCGTGACCAAGCTGCACTCCGACGGCGTAACCATTGAATGCAAGATGCGCGACGAATTACGCAACCTCGCGGGCTTGATGCACGGCGGAGTCATCGCGACCATGGCCGACGCCGCGGTCGGAATCGCAATCGCCAGTCATTTCCGCGGATCGCGCCGCGTCACCACGGTCGAAATGAAAATCAGCTACCTGCGTCCCATCGCCGAAGGGAAAGCCATCGCCCGCGCGCATCTACTACGCGTCGGCGCGCATCTCTGCGTTGGCCGCGTGGATATTTTCGATAAAAGCCGCAACCTGGTGGCGACCTCGATCGTGACCTACATTCTGCTCGAAGGCGAAGCCGTGCTGGCAAGCTGAGCGTAACTTTTCTGCCAGCCGCCAACCCCTTGTCGGGCCGACCCCCTGGTCGGCGGGCGACCCCCCGGTCGCCCCCCTCATCCGGCTGCTATCCTGATCTTTGTCCCGGCCACCTCCTGACGAGCCACCGCCGTTTCTCGGCACCTGGCCTCGCGTCTACACTGCTGTCCTGTGCTACGTGGCGGTAGTTATCGGCGCATTCTACTTCTTCACGCGAGCCTTCGCTCCATGAGGCCGCTCGATTGGATCGTGATGTTCGGGTGGCTGACCTTTCTAGTCTCCTACGGCATGTATCGGGGACGAGGCAGCGACAGCGTCAATAAGTATTTGCTGGCCGGCCGGAGCATGCCCTGGTACGCCATGGGGCTCTCCATCATGGCGACGCAAGCCAGCGCCATCACGTTCATCTCGACCACCGGTCAGAGCTATATCGACGGCATGCGTTTTGTGCAGTTCTATTTCGGGCTGCCCATCGCGATGGTGATCCTGTGCGCAACAGCCGTTCCCCTTTTCCATCGCTCCAACGTTTACACGGCGTACGAATATCTGGAGCGGCGCTTTGACGCCAAAACGCGCGCGCTGGTCAGCGCGATCTTTCTCATCCAGCGCGGCCTCGCCGCCGGTCTGTCGTTGTATGCGCCCGCCGTCGTGCTGTCGCTGGTGCTCGGTTGGTCTGACCGCTTCACTACGGTGCTGATGGGCGTGCTCGTCATCAGTTACACCACCACCGGCGGCATCAAAGCCATTACTTGGGCCGACGTGCAGCAGATGTCGCTGATTTTAGGCGCGCTGTTACTCGCCTTCTTTCTTGCGATTCATGCGCTGCCCGCCGAAGTTTCGTTCCGCGACGCCGTCTCGTTGGCTGGCGCCGCCGGCCGCTTGAACGCCGTGGTGACCAAGTTCGACCCGAATGATCGCTATAACCTGCTGAGCGGGCTGATTGGCGGCGCGTTTCTGGCGATGGCGTATTTCGGCTGCGATCAGTCGCAGGTGCAGCGTTATCTGACGGGCAAGTCTGTCGAGCAGAGCCGGCTCAGCCTGCTGTTCAATGCCGTGGCGAAAATCCCGATGCAGTTTTTTATTCTCTTCATCGGCGCCATGGTTTTTGTACTATTTCACTTTGAACGGCCGCCTTTGCTGTTTCAGCCTCTGGAATTGCAGCGAATTCACAGCGACGCCCGTTTTCCGGCCGTCGAGAAGCGCTATGAAGAAGCTTTTGCGAACCGGAAACAAGCGGCGCAAGATTATCTGGCGGCCAAAAACCCCGAGACGCTCGCGCGCTATCAAGCCTCGGAGAAAGAGTTCGAGAACGCGCACGCGCAGGGCGAGAAGCTGGCGGGCGCCGATTTTCACGACACCAACTACATCTTTTTGTCTTATGTAACGCGCTATTTGCCGGTCGGCGTGGTCGGACTGATTGTGGCGGTGATCTTTTCAGCGGCCATGTCGTCTACTTCGGGCGAGATCAATTCGCTCGCGACCGTGACCGTCATCGACATCTATCGCCGCCACATCCGGACCCAAGCCTCCGACGCTCATTACCTGTGGGCCTCACGCCTCGCGACGGTATTTTGGGGTATATATGCGGTCGGTTTTGCGCAATTTGGCCGCAATTTCGGAGCATTGATCGAGGCCGTGAATATGGTGGGCTCCCTGTTCTATGGCGGTCTGCTGGGCGTGTTTGTGCTCGCGTTCTTCTTCCATCGCGTGGGCGCCAACGCCGCTTTCTATGGCGTGATCGCCGGTGAAGCCGCAATTTTCGCCGCCGCTCTATTCACTTCCATCTCGTTTCTCTGGTTCAACGTGATCGGCTGCGTGGTGGTGGTGCTCGCGGCGCTGCTGATCAATGGCCGCTCCGCAAACCTGCACGCTTGACCACTTCCCGGCGTCATGGCTGGTAAGATGCCGCAACGTGGTTTTTCGCTAATAGAACTTCTGGTCGTAATCGCCATTATTCTGATCATTGTGTCCATTGCGATTCCCGCCTTCCAAAGCGTGCTGATGAATATGCGGGAAACCGCGGTGATTAAAGAAGTGCAGACCATCGCGCAAGCCGAAACGCAATATGCGTCGCAGTTTGGTAAATACGCGGCTACTCTGACGGAGTTAGGTCCGCCCTCCGCGGGCACATCCGGCCCGCAGGCCGCTTTTCTGATTCCGCGGAGCCTGGCGAAGGGTGAGAAAGACGGCTATGTCTTCACGCTGGCGGTTGCCGATTCCGGCTATCAGGTCCATGCCAATCCGAAAACCTTTGGCAATACTGGCCGCCGCACCTTTTATCTGGATCAGAACGGCATCGTGCACCAGAACTGGAACCGGGAGCCTGCCACGGAGAGCAGTCCGGAGATTGAATAAAGGCTTACCTGCCGCAATATTTCTCCAGAAACAGGAAAACATCATCTGCCCACACCTTGCCTCCAAAGTACCCGAAGCTGTGGCCATCCTCTTTCGAATCGCCGAACGGCGGGTAGATCTTCATGTCAAACGGCCTGCCGGCCTCCTTCATTGCCGATGAGAGCGTCTTACTTGGCGCGAGATCGTAGTCGTTTGCCGGTTGCAAAAATAAAATCGGAACTCGCGAGTTTCGCACCGCGCGAGTCATTACAGCCTGGAGTTCGGGTGCGTCGGCCCAACTTTGAGCGCCGCCAGAAAAATCAACCGCGGCACAGTACGATCCTCGCTCGGCGCCGAGCACCGTCTCAATCCCGCCAAAAGAAGTGCCGGCAACAGCAACACGGTTCGGTTTTACAAATTCGTTCTTGCGCAACCAGGCTAACGCCGCCAGTTGGTCGCTGAGATGGTCGGTCTCCAGCAGCCGGATCATCGTTGCCGCGCCAGCGCGAATGCCGCCTTTCTTTTCAGCCGCGGCAATCTCATCGAGTATGTAGGGACCAGCCGGCTTGCTCAGTCCCTGACCTCGCCGCGAAGGCATGAAGAGGACCCATCCATGACTGGCAAAAACTGGGCCGAGCGCGTCGCTGGCCGTAGAACTCTCGGCGGCGGCCCCGTGGTTGTAAACCACCGCCGGGAACGGCCCCGCTCCCTTAGGCCGGTAGAGCACACCACGCAGAGTCAAGTTTCCGCTCGGGAATTCAACAATTTCTTGACCTGACAAAACGAGCGAAAGCGAAATCAAGGCGACGGCATAACGCAACACTCAGACCATTATGCGTCACAGCCGCAACCGAATATATACCGCCCCTGGCGTCGGCTCCGCGGCATATGGACCGGTGATTTCAAAACCCCGCCGCTTATACATTTCGAGCGCCTCGGCCATCACCGGCATCGTGTCGCCGACCATTTCGACGTAACCGGCCGCGCGCGCTTCTTCAATGATGTATTCGAGCAGCGCGGCGCCAATTCCACGGCCGCGAAACGCGGGCCGGACATAGAGTCGTTTAGCTTCCGCCCGCCGCTCGTCCACCTTTCGCAGCGCCACACAACCCGCCACGCCCGAGTCTTCCAACGCCAAAGCCAGCCGCCCGGCCGGAGGCGCGTACTTCCCCGGCAAACCGGCCACCTCCTCAGCGAAGCCCTGAAAGCAGGGCGTAAAGCCGAACGACCGCCAGTATTCCTCAAACAACTCGCGCGCGGTATCCAAGTCCTGCGCCGAAACCGCTGCCTGAATCCGCATAAACGTTACTCTACTATCATGCGGCTGTTCATCGCTCTTTTCGCCTGCTCGGCGGCGTTCTCGCAAACCAGTCTTGACCAGCAGGTGCGCGCGGCCATCGAAGGATTCACCGGCTCCGTCGGCATTTACGCCAAGAATCTCGACACCGGTCAAAGCTTCGGATTGCGCGAAAACGAGCGGGTTCGCACCGCCAGCACTATCAAGCTGCCTATCATGATGGCGGTTTTTGACGCCGTCCAGCGCGGCCGGGCCCGCTTCACCGATCCGGTGTTGCTGACCAAGCGCGAAATGGTGAATGGCTCCGGGATTCTCACTGAGCTGTCCCCCGGAGATCGCCTTCCGCTCCGCGACCTGATTCATCTGATGATCGTGGTCAGCGATAACACCGCCACCAACTTGGTGTTGAGCCGCTACTCCGGCGATGTGGTCAACGCGTACCTGAAGAAACTCGGTTTCGAGCAGACTCGCTCGCTGCGCATGATTTTGGGACAGGGACCGCCCAAGGGCATCAGCGCCGCCGGGCGCGAAGCGGACAATGAGCGCTTCGGCATCGGCGTCAGCACGCCCCGCGAGATGGTGCAGTTACTCGAAATGCTCGATCGCGGCGACATCGTCAGTCCCGCTGCATCCAAGGAAATGATCGCGATTCTCAAGCGCCAGCAGGACCGCAACGGAATCCCCCGCCATCTGGGAGACATGCCCGTCGCCAACAAAACCGGCGCCCTGGACCATTTGCGCAGCGATGTGGGCATTGTCTATTCGCCGCACGGCAAAATCGCCATGGCGATCACTTTCGACGACATTCCCCAGATCGATTGGTCGTCGGACAATCCGGCGCTGTTACTGATTTCCCATTTAACGCAGACCCTGTTAGACGGATTAGCCAGCCACTGACGGGCTCCCATCTTCCTTGTCCTGTTCTGCTGCTGCTGCTGCTGCTGTTCGTGGGGCGAACGCCCTCGTTCGCGCCGGACCCCCTGGTCCGGCTCTCTCTCAAACCCCGAAATCCCTACTTCAGTAGCGATTCATGCGTCTTTCCGCAGACCAGACACACCTGCCGCCCATGCATTGGCCAACCCAGCCGATGAAACTTGCGGCACCACCAAAAAGCGAAGCGGTCCAACAGACTCAAATCAACAGTGCCGGCCACCCGCCAAACTTCTTCCTACCGCCCGTTCGAGTTGGAATTCCCGTTCCGGCCCGCAAACGGCTCCAGAACTCCGGTGATCTCTTCAAAAATATAGTTCGGCGAACGATCCCCGCGGATTTGGTAGTAATTCTGATAGTCGTAATGCGCCAGCACCGGGCGCGTCACTTTCTCATACATGTCCAGGCGCTCGCGTATGGTTTCTTCGTGATCGTCTTTGCGCGTGATCAGCGGAGTTCGATCGTCGTCGCAAACCCCCGCCTTCTTCGGCGGCTGGTGCAGCAAATTGTATATGCGCTTGCACGCCGGGCATTGGCGGCGGGAAGCCATGCGCCCCACCAGCGCGTCGTTCGGTACGTCCAGATGCAGCAGCAGCGGCTCCGGCAGGTTTTGCTTGGCCAGCAGGCGATCCAGGAATTCCGCTTGCTCCACCGTACGCGGATACCCGTCCAGCAGGAAACCGTGATGGCAATCCGGCTCGTCCAGCCGCCGCGCAAGCATGGCGTTGACCATGTCGTCGCCGACCAAACCGCCGGCGGCCATGATCCCTTTCGCCTGCTTACCAAGCTCGGTTCCAGCCGTTACTTCAGCGCGCAAGAGATCGCCCGTCGAAATCGCCGGTATGTGAAGCCAGTCCGTTATTAGCCGCGACTGCGTCCCTTTGCCGCAACCAGGCGGCCCAAAGAGAAGAAGGACCACAGTTCCTCCCCGAAATTCCCCGATACTCGATATCCCCGTCCCAGGTGGTCAAGATATCATGAAAACCACCTGAGGACACTGGTTCTATTTTGCCTGATCGCAGCCCCTTCCTGCCCTGCTTTTTGCGAGCCGCGGAATTGAAGGTCAGCCCCAAAACGGTAGTTTGGCGCTAGTACTTCGCATCCGCTGACGCCCGCAAAAATCGAAACTGTTTCCACCAGCAGTTTCTCCCGGTTCGAGGCTCCGTTGTCCCGGCCGATCAAATCCTGGAGAACTTCCGGATATTTTCGAGCAAGTTAAGGACCGCGGCCCCGGCGGCAAACATCTTACGGGTCCGTATACGTGTCTCCATCGAAATGACCCTGCCAATTGTCTATAAAATAATTTCCGGCCAGGTTCGGGCTTCCTCGCACCAAGATCATACCCCTGGATCGCACCCGCAGGCTGGGGCATTTCGCCCAGGGAAACGTCATCCGGTTCCTCGTTCGCAAGGATCCGCACCTGCGCTAGCCAACAAGAGCGTCTTCACCGCTGGATCCGGCTCGATCCGCCGCGCGCCAGTGAGCGTACCTGATCGAGCGTAGCCATGGTCGTATCGCCCGGAAACGTGGTCAGCAACGCGCCGTGCGCCCAGCCCAGCTTCAGAGCGGCTTCTGGCGCTTCGCCCGTGAGTAGCCCGTAAAAGAATCCGGAAGCAAAACCGTCGCCGCCTCCCACGCGGTCGTATACGTCCAGTTCCATGGTTGGCGTGACGAAGGTCTGTCCGTCTATCCACGCGACCGCGCCCCAGTCGTGGCGATTGGCGGAATGCACGTGGCGCAATGTGGTGGCGACGATTTTGATCTGTGGATGCTTGCCGCGCACCTGACCGATCATCGAGAAGAACGCGCTCGGGTCGAGCTTGGAACCACTGCCCGCCTCGGGTCCGGGAATGCCGAGCCCTTTCTGCAAATCCTCCTCATTCCCCACCAGCACGTCCACATTTCTTACAATGCGATCGATGGTCTCCACCGCCTGAGCATTGCCGCCCCACAGGTTCCAAAGCTTCTCGCGGTAGTTCAAGTCGAAGGAGACGGTAGCGCCGGCGGCTCGGGCTGCCTGCATCGCTTCGATAATCACTTCGCCCGTCGTCTTCGAAAGAGCCGCGAAAATGCCGCCGCTGTGGAACCAGCGAACTCCCTTCGAAAATATCGCCTTCCAGTCGAAATCTCCTGGCTTGAGTTGCGCCGCCGCTTCATTGGCGCGATTGTAAAAGACCACCGGTCCACGCACGCCAAATCCGCGGTCGCTATATACCGTCGCCATGTTCGGACCATTGACGCCATTGTGCGGAAATGTTTTATAGAACGGCGTCACGCCCATGGCCCGCACGCGCTCCGCGATCAGCTCGCCAATCGGATAGTCGACCATCGCGGTGGCGACGGCCGTTCGCATCTTGAAACAATCGGCCAGATTCGCGGCGGTGTTGAACTCTCCGCCGCTGACATGGATCAGGCATTCCGTGGCCTTGCGGAAGGGGATGATGCCGGGGTCCAGGCGGTGTACCAGCGCTCCGAGCGAGAGGAAATCCAATTCGTTGCTCATTTAGTGTCCTTGACCAGGATAGGGCGTTGCCCCGTAAGGCCGTCGTGTTCGCCCAGGCCGATAGCGTATCATTTTATGACGATGGAACAACCTCGCCACCGCCCCTTTGTCCCCGAAAACATGAAGATGCCGGAGTTCACGCTCCGCGCCGTTCTGCTCGGCCTTGTGATGACCATCATCCTCGGCGCAGCCAACGCCTATCTCGGCTTACGTGCCGGCATCACCATCGCCGCCACTTATCCCGCGGCGGTCATCAGCATGGCGGTGCTGCGCGCCTGGAAAGGTTCTCTGCTCGAAGAGAATATCGCCCGAACCGCCGGCTCCATTGGGGAATCGGTCGCCGCCGGCGCCATTTTCACTCTGCCCGCCTTTGTCATCGCGAAAGCCTGGCCCTCCTTCCAACCCGGAGACGCCTACGCAAAATCCACCGCCCTGATTATGGTCGGCGGAGTTCTCGGCGTCTTATTTGTCTCCCTGGTCCGGCGTGTTATGGTGGAGGACCCCGAACTTCCCTTCCCCGAGTCCGTGGCCGCATCCGAGATCCACAAAGCCGGCCAGCGCGGCGCCGAAGCCGCCAAGTTCCTGTTTTGGAATATCGGCGTCGGCGGAGTCATTTATCTCCTGGGCCGCTTCCAGTTGTTCGCCGCCGACAAGGAACTCTTATTCAATGTCGGCAGCGAGAAAAGCCAAGTGCGTTTGGGACCCGCTGGCAGCACGAACATTCTTGCCACCGGTGGACTGAGCACTGCCGCGCTTCCCAGCGTAAGTCCCGCCTACCTCGGCGTCGGCTACATCATCGGTCCGCGGCTGGCCGCCATCCAGTTCTCCGGCGGCGTGCTGGCGTGGGGACTCATGGTCCCCCTCCTCATGTTCTTTGCCGGACCCAAGCTACGTGAGTTCTTGCCCGCAGGCTCGGGCGATGCCGGTTGGTCCGATCAGGCTGCCGCGGTTTGGCGCTACATCGTGCGCCCCATCGCCGTAGGCGGAATGCTCATCGGCGCGGCTTACACTCTTTGGCGCATGCGCAAAAGCCTCGGCGCCGGGCTCGCCCGCGCTTTCCATGAACTCGGTCAGACCAGCGACCAACGCGCTCAGTTGAGCCGCACCGAACAATACATGAGTTCCAAGATCGTGCTCGGCTTGATCGGCTTCATGTTCCTGTTAATGATCGGTCTCTATGTCTACTTATCCGGCCAAGTGCTCGGCGGAGTAGTCGCGGCCATAGTAATGATCGTCATGGGTTTCTTCTTCGCCACGGTGTCCGGAAATCTGGTAGGCATGATCGGGTCGTCCAACAACCCCATCTCCGGCCTCACTCTCTCGACGCTGATTATCGCCGCGCTCCTCATGGTCGCGCTCGGCGTTTCCGGTACGTCTGGCGTAGCCGCGGTGCTCGGAGTCGCCGCGGTTGTCTGCGTCTCTTCCGCCGTCGCCGGCGAACTGCTCCAAGATTTCAAGGTCGGCTACATACTGGGCGGCACGCCACGCAATATTCAAGTTACGGAATTGATCGCCGTCGTCGTGGCCTCGCTGGTCATGTACTGGCCGCTGCTTCTGCTGCAACAAGGCAATATCCGCGCTGGCGGCATCGGTTTCGGAGATCGTGAACTGTCCGCTCCCCAAGCCGGACTCATGGCAACTTTGTCTCAGGGCATCGTCGCCGGCGATATGCCCTGGCCGCTGGTCGTGGTCGGAATCTTCATGGGCATCGCCATGATCATGTTACAAGTGCGCAGCCCCATGCTCGTCGCCGTTGGAATGTATCTGCCCTTTGAAACCACTTTCGCCATCTTCATCGGTGGTGTGATCCGAACCATCGGCGATTCCCTGGCTGCCCGCCGCGGCTTCAATGAAGCGCAACGCGCCAGAATCGAAAACGCCGGGGTGCTCACAGCCTCCGGCCTGATTGCGGGCGAAGCAATATTAGGTTTAATTTGGGCCGGCATGCAATTCATGCCAAAGAACTATATTCCCGTCATTTTTGACGAGAAAAAGACTCAGGCGCTTTTCCATATCGAGCCTTCCTATATCGCCGGCGCCATGGTCATGCTCGCCCTCGCCTGGTGGATGATCCGCCTTCCCATGTCGGCGGCCGGCAGCCCCGACGAGCCCGCTCCGCCCGTCGCCATGATGTAAGTAGGAGGCGGACTTGTGGGGCAGGTTCTTAACCTGCGGCCGATTATTAATCGGCCTCGGCGGGTTAATAGCTTTAAGCTAAAAACCCGCCGCCGATTAATAACGAGCCCCACAAGTCTACGGTTTCGAGCCAGCGACGCTTTCTGTGGCTCTGCCGCTACCCATCCATCCAAAGATACCTTCTGGCATCACGTAGACATTGCAATAGCCGCGGCGTGAGGCTTCCTCCGCAGCCGCGCGGCTGGCCAGGCACAGCCGGTTGGCGCAATAGAACACGAGCGTTGATTTCTTATCGCGTGGAAGCAGCCGGTGAAAATCCGGCCGGTCGATATGGATCGCGCCGGGCAAGTGACCGCCCTCCCAAAGCTCGGGCACGTTGACATCGTAGATATACACGCCTGGCTTGCCGAGCAGCGCTTCGACCTGGGACATCGGCAATGCAGCCGGGCTATCGGCGGACAGCCCGGCAACATTGGCGATCAGAAAGAGGGCGAGCAGTCGCACGATCACTTGGCCTGCGCCTTTGCTAGCACAACCAGCTTGGCTTTCCCCGAGAGCGCGGCGATAGCGCCGTCGGTCAGGAGCTTGGCCTGATTCACTTTCTTGAGCGTGAAGGAAGGTCCATGCACGCCCCACGATCCGTCTCTCTGGACCGCGGTAACGATCTCCTGAGCCTGGTTGGCCATCAGTTGCACCTGCGCCTTTTCGGCTGCAGTGAGGCGGGCTTTGCCGAGGTCCGAATCAATCTTGGTCAAAGCTGCCTGGACGCTGGCGATGCCGTCTTTGACTGGTTTCTGCCAGGCGACCACCCGGTCGTAGATCATTTTCTGGTTGGTGAACTTCAGCTCTTTCGCCTGAAACGACTGCACCCCACTATGGCAGCCGCCGCCGGCGATTACGTTTCCGTCCATGTAGCTGGTGCGGCCGCAGGACCACATCAAATCGATGTAGGGCTTGCCGTCCTTCTTGGTCAGACGCCAGGAACCGTCTTTGTAGTTCCGATCCTTGCCTTCCGGCGGATTCAGCGTCTTCTCGTCCGGGCTGACCACAATGCGCCAGATGTGCGCCGCTCGCGCGGTATCAAAGCCGCCGGAGTCCGGATATTGAATGGTGCCGAAATTCTCGCAGCTCATCATGTTTGGCATGTGGCAGCTCTCGCACTTGTTCTTGCCGTGGATCTCGTTGTTGGCGAAGAACGCCTGCTGGTCGGCGTGACAGTCCGCGCACTGTTTTTTCAGCGCGGGCACGGTGAAGCTGTCCCTCCAGTCGTTCTCTGTCACCTCGTGCGGATCGTGGCAAGTGGTGCAACGAATTCCTTTCGAATAATGCGCCGTGTTGTAACCCTGCGACCCTTCGGTCCCGCAGGCCGGGCACTTGGTCTTGAAGAAGGCTGTGAAGGGATGCGCTGGGTCCTTTTTGGCTTGCTCTTCATTCCAGGCAAAGCGCTGGTGGCAGCGCTCGCAGTTGGACGGCAGTCCCGCGCCCCGCGCGCCGTAGAGATGGGCGCCGGCGCCGTGGCACTCCTCGCACCCGATGCCTTTGCTGATGGTGTGCTTGCGCAGTTCGTCCGGATGGCCCAGCGCCGCGATCAATTCAGCGTCACTCTTGAAATCGAACTTGAAGCTGTGGCAGATCTCGCAATAGGCGGTAGCGGGCTGGAACAGCATGGTCTTTCTGTTCTTAGCGCCATAGGAGGTCATGCCCCAAACTTTCGACCCGTTGTCGCCGAAGTCCTCTAATTTGGTCGGGAAACCCGGCACGAAGCCGGCAATCGTTTGGACGACTTCGGGTGTGAACGATTCGGCCCAGGTTCGCGAAAACTGGTTGCCGCCGGCCACTAGCGTTCCGGTGCCGTCTTTCAGTAAGCCGCCCTCAACGTGGTAAGTGCCTCGCACCAGCCAGCTATCGACAAAACCGTACTTGGTGCGCGGCGTCCCGATCACCGCGTAAATCGCATCCGCCGTGATGCCTTCCGGCAGTACAGAGGCTTTGCTGCCGTAGAGCCCGGCTTTCAAATCCTGGTTGGGAACCTCTTCCATCTCGTCGGGGAAGCGAACCACTTTGGCGTGGCGGGAACGAACCCACTTCTCGTATTGAGCTGGGTGGCATTCGCCGCATTTCTTGGCGCCCACGAAGCGGTTAGGCAGATCGAGGATGGATTCCACCCCCAGCCGGTACGTCATCGAGACTTGCCGGTTGTTCTGCTTGGCGTAATCCTTGCCTCCGCCTTCTTCGACGAACTCTTCGTCACGGTCGCTGATGTGATATTTGCCGGCCATCCGGCCATCTTTTTCGTACTGGAAGATGGGATGGTGCTTGAGGAGGTAATCGAAGAATGGCTTCTCCTGCTCCACGTACCCTTCCAAAGTGCGCGGAGTGGTTGAGTTGTCAGAATTTTGTGCCGGAGTCGCAGGTTGCGCAGACAGGAAAAAGACGCCGCCGCTCGCGAGCAGGAGCGCGACCATAAGAAAAAGGGCATATTTTTGCATTGAAGTACCCCTTTGGAATGGTTCCGCACGCAGAGAGCCAGCCTGCAACACGGTTCAAATACAGAAATGGCGAGACCAATGCGGTGAAACGGCACAAGCTTCACCCAGCGCTTGCGCCGCTTCGCTCAGAAGAACTTCTTCTGGCGTTTTTGATTACCGGAACACGCCCGTGTGCCCCAGCGAATACCGCCCCGGTTGCGGATACACACACAACCCATGTGGCCCTTTGCCGACTGGGATCCGCGCCAGCAATTTGCCCGATTGCGTGTCGAACGCGTACACTTCAGCATTGTACCGGCCAGAAAGCCACAGTACTTTCCCATCCGCCGAAACGCCACCCATATCGGGCGAGCCTCCCTTCGGAATCGGCCATTTCTGCACTACCTTCTTACTCGCAAAGTCAATCAGCGAGATGCTTCCTTCGCCCCGATTCGAGACGTAAAGATACTTCGAATCCCGGCTGGCATACAGGCCATGCGTTCCTTCCCCGGTCGGGATAAAACCCATGATCTTGAAAGCATCCGGCTCAATCATGTATACGCCGTTGGCCACCATGTCGGCCACGTAGAACGTCTTTCCGTCCGGCGATGTCTTGACGTCCTGGGGCATGCCGTCCTTGTTCCATTGGAAGGCGTGTTCCGGATGCTTCATTGCGCGATGTTCGCCCTGCGCCTTCAAGGCCAGCGTGCCCACTACCTTCTGCCCGGCCACGTCGACTTTCAGCAGCAATGCCGAAAACTCGCAACTGGCAATGGCGAAACGTCCATCGGCGGTGAAATCCATGTGGTCCACTCCCCGGCACGGCACGCTGAGCGAGTGTACCAATTTCATCGATTTCGCATCCCGGAAGTCCAGATGCTTTTTCGCTTCCGCCACTATGATCGCGAATTTGCCGTCGGGCGTGTAATACATGTTGTACGGATCGTCGATCGGGATCGTCTCACCCTTTTTGCCGGTAGCCGGATCGATGCGCGTCAGCGAACTGCTCAGGTCGTTCAACACCCACAGCGTTTTCAGATCCCAGGACGGCACCACATGCTGCGGCTGTTTCTCGACCTTGAACTCGTCGATTACTTTGTATGTCTTCGGATCGATGACCGAAACCGTGTTGCTGCCACTGTTGGGCACATAGACCCGGGACGGAAACCCCTTCACCGCCGCGCTGAGTTGATTGGGGCGATCGGCGGCGTAAATGTCGTGGGGATCGAGCACCGGGGGCATGCCCGGCAAGTTCGCAAATAGATACAACAGAACCGAGGGGAGCAGCATATTTATTGGCTATGCGTTCAGCCTAACAAAAAATGCTGGCTCTAACCGCAAAAACTGGATGAGACAAAAGCTTCGCAAATGACACTCTCTTGTAGCAGCGATGAGGATGGACCACAATAAAAGCGCCCGCGCCATCTCGCAATGACGCAGGCGCCAATAGCCCTCGGAGGATTGAGCTATTTCTAAACACAGTATCGCTCCTTTTGTCATCACGTTGCAACCGGAATGTTAACGCGTGAGCCGATCAGGACCTTCTTGCGAAACGAAAGATCCGACCTTGATGCCAGGTGCGGCGTTTGCGAAACGAAAGCTGGCTGACCGCAGCCCTGGCGTTCGGTCCGGGCCGCCAGAGCCCGATAGCCAATCGGCGCAGCGACGGCGATCCTGGGGGGCGTTTGGCAGCGAGGGCTCAGTCCGCCCGCCGGGCGGGATGGATGGGTCATGCGGCCGAGCGCATGAGCCGATCAGGCCTTCTTGCGAAACGAAAGATCGGCCTTGGCACCCAAGGCTCGGTCAGCCCGCCGGGGCGGGATCGAGGGGGTCTTGGGTCCAGCGTGTGGTTGTCGATCCGCGGTGCGATGGCGATCTCGGGTGGCCTTTTGCGAAACGAAAGTTCGCACCTCCGGCGTCACGGGACTGGTTTGCCGCTGACGAACCGGTTGCCGCGGATCAGGAAACGGAGCGGCCAATCGGCGCAGTGCGTTATCCCGATTCGGGGGGTGACGGCGATGTCCGGGGGCTCTTGCGAAACGAAAGTTCGGACCTCCAGCGGACCGGTGACCAGGTCGGAGCCGTTCAGTTTGCGCGTGATGCCCAGGGCTTGGGTCAGTTTGCCGGGGCCGGAGGCCAGGTCCTCGATCCGTTTGGCCGCGGGACGGCGGCGTTGCATGCGTTCGATCCCGGCGAGGGGTTCGAGGGCGCGGATCAGGACACAGCCAGCTTTGCCTTCCGGTTCAGCGACAAAGTTCAGGCACTCATACATGCCGTAAATGAAGTAAACATAGGCATGTCCGGGTTGGCCAAACAGAATTTGGGTTCGTTTTGTCAGGCCGTGCCAGGCGTGAGCGGCCTGGTCGTCAACGCCCAGATAAGCTTCAACTTCCACGATCCGGCCGGCGGTTTCGCCATGCACCAGCAGCTTGCCCAGGCAGTCGCGCGCCACCTGGATGGGTTCTCGGTTGTAGAAGGCCCGGTCCAGGCGGTTCGTTTGTTCGAGAAGAGCCTGCAAGCATCACATCATACAAGTACTGGCAGCAGCGCGGGGCAGTCCTGCGCCGAAAGCATGTCCCGGTCTATAGGTATGGTTGGCGAACTCGCTAACACTGGGCAGGTATGGAATCCCCGGACGAGAAGGAACTCTCGGCCCAAGACTATCTTCGTCTGGTGCTGTGGCTGACGCGGGGATGGATACAATATGGTCTCGTCGGATTCGCAGTGGCGTGCATCGTGATCAGTGCCGTTTTGGGCGCGTTCGAGCGCTAGCACCAAATAAATCAATAAATTAGGTATTTAACGATGGGTGTGTCATAATGGCCACATTAGTGGCTTTCTTGACACTCGGCGGCGAGACCCCATTCATCCAGCCCCGCGGGCGGACTGAGCTCTCGGCTGCCAAGTGGCGATCTTTCGTTTCGCAAAAGGCCGCCGCATCTGGATCACGCTAGGCCGATGGGATATCGGGCTCCGGCGGGTAGTTCGAAGCCCCAGGGCTGCGGTCAGCCAGCTTTCGTTTCGCAAGAAGGCCTGATCGGCTCACGCGCTCGGCGGCATGACCCCATTCATCCAGCCCCCGCGGGCGGACTGAGCCCTCGGCTGCCAAGTGGCGATCTTTCGTTTCGCAAAGGCCGCCGCATCGGGATCACGCTGCGCCGATTTGATATCGGGCTCCGGCGGGTGGTTCGAGCCCCCAGGGCTGCGGTCAGCCAGCTTTCGTTTCGCAAAACGCCGCCCGAGATCGCCGCCCCGGTCGGGGCATCGCTTACATATACACCGGAACCGCAATCCCCAACACTCCCAGCGTCTGCTCAAGTTGCCGCCGGAAGTAATCTGTCATCCACAGCAGAAACGTGCGCTTCTCCTGATTCTCTTCCGACAGCACCTGATAGTCGTGATAAAAGGTGTTGAACGCTTGCGCTAACTGAAACGCGTAGCGCGCCACATGCGCCGGTTCGCCTGAGACGATGGCCCGCTCGACCGCGGCTTCGGCTTTCGAAGCGAGCAGCAGCAGTTGCCAAAAGTCCTCAGCCTGCAACTGGCGGCCAAAGCTGGCCGCATCCATGCTGGAAAAATCGGGTAGCGCCTGCCCCCGCTCGGCCAGCTTGCGCAGAATGTTGCGCGCCCGCACCGCCGCGTACTGCACGTACGGCCCGGTCTCGCCCTCAAAGCTCAAAGCTTCATGAAAATCGAACGCGATCACGGAATTGCGCGTGAACTTGAGCATGAAGTAGCGCAAAGCCCCGACCGCGATCTGCGCGGCTACCTCTTGACGTTCCCGAGCCGGCGCTTCGGGATGGCGCGAGTCCACTTCGGCCAGCGCGTTCTCGATCAACTTATCGATCAGGTCGTCGGCCTTGACGCCACGCCCCTTGCGGCCCGCCACTTCGACATACGGCTTGCGCTTGTCTTCGTCCGATAAGTCAATGCCTAACTCAACGCAAGTGGCTGGCGTCAGCGTGACCATTTCATAGGAGAAATGAATGGAACGGTCCGCCTGTTCGCTGTAACCAAGCGCCCGCAGACCCGCCACCACCACATCCTGTAAGTACGATTGCCGCGAATCGATCACGTTATAAACCCGCTCCCCGCGCCCGAAAGCAGGCGCATTGGGTTCTTCCGGCCGGTCGGTGCTTGACCAAACTTCGTGGCCATCCGGATAGGTCAACCAACGCCGGTAATAGAAGTCTTTGCCCAACAGTCCGAATTTCCAAAGCTGATAGGCGATGTCCTTGCCGACATAGGTGACGGTCCCGTTGGAGCGCACGATCACCTTGCTGTCTTCCTGGCCCGCATCTTCAGAGAACGCGGAACCCGGCATCACCCAGCACCCGTTGTTCTTGCCTTCCGTCTCAAAGTAGATTGCCTGGCGCTCTTTCAACAGCTCGAACGCCTGCGCCCAAAACTGCAAATGCAGAATCTCGCTTTCGCGCGGCAGAACGTCGTATTCAATGCCCAAACGCAGCATCGTTTTGAGGTGCGCTGCGACAACTGCATCGGCAACGATGTGCGCCAGCTCCGCCGTCTTTCCTTCCCCGGCTTCGATTGCATGCAGCGTGTCGTGCCGCCATCCAAGCGCATCCGGATGGTCGCTGAAATAGCCCGAGATGCGTGTGTACAAGTCCCAGCAAACATAATCGAATGGCCGATCCGGGCTCTCAATCATCCTCTGAACGTCTTCCACCGTCAGTTTTTCCAGATGCTCAAAACCGGCGACCACATCGGCCACCTGCACGCCCGTATTGTCGATGTAGTTCTGTACTTCGACCGTCCGGCCGCCGGAACGCAGCATGCGCACAAACGTGTCGCCCAGTATCGCGTTGCGCAGATGCCCAATGTGCGCGGCTTTGTTGGGATTGATATTGGTGTGCTCAACGATAGTCTTGCCATCTTTTGAAGCCGTTTTTTCCGCGCCCTGCCCCAGCAATTTAGCCGCGTACGCACCCCGATCCAGCCGCACGTTGATGTATCCGTTGCCCGCCACCTCGAGCGCGGAGACTCCGTCGATCTGACCCAGCCCAGCTACTAGCTCCACGGCAATCGTTCTCGGCGGCTGCTTCAATTGGCGCGCCATCTGAAATGCGACGGGAATCGCCAACTCGCCAAAAGACGATTGTTTCGGCTGTTCTAAGCTGACCGGGGTATCGGCGTCATACCGTGCGCGAACAAACTCAGACACACGCCCGGCGATCCGGGCTTCGAGAATATGGAACACAAACTCAGTATGCCAGTAACGAAGTTTTATAATAAGGTTTGCCTAAACTAACCATCGACGGAAAGACCGTAGAGTTCGAATCCGGTAAACTGCACTACCATGAACACGGCAAGCCGGAATCGATTCTGGACGTCTGCCTGAATTTTGGAATCCATCTGGAGCACGCCTGCGGCGGCAGTTGCGCGTGTACCACCTGCCACGTCATCGTGAAGAAAGGCGACAACAATCTCTCCGAAGCTGAAGACGATGAGCTGGACCGCGTGGAACTCGCCCCCGGCTTGACCACGCGTTCGCGCCTCGGGTGCCAGTGCGTGGTCTTGGGTGACGTCGAAGTGGAAATCCCCACCTGGAACCGTAACTACGTCAGCGAAGGCGGCGGCTCCATTAACCTGGGCGACGCGATTCCCGTGGGCAAGAAGTAAGCTGAGAACATGGCGACCTCGGCAACCATCTCTGTCGCGGAATACCTGAAGCAAGTCTACGAGCCGGACGCCGAGTATGTAGACGGCGAAATTTTGGAGCGAAACGTGGGTGAACACGATCACTCTAGATTGCAGATGCTGATTTTGGCCGCGCTCTTTCAGTTCGAAAAGACCCACAAGCTCTATACGTTGCCGGAGCAGCGGGTCCGCGTCGCCGACACGGCCTCCAGAAAGCGCTATCGCATACCCGACATCCTCGTCTTATGCCAGCCGTTCCGGATCACTCCAGTCCTGCAGGATCCTCCGCTCGCTGTGATCGAGATCCTATCGCCGGAAGACCGCATGTCAAAGATGCTGACCAAGGTCGCCGACTATGTTGAGTTCGGGATCAAACACATATTTGTAATCGACCCGGCCGAACAACAGTTGTTCCTGGCCGACGCCGGCGGCCTGAGGCCCGTAGGTGACGCGATCGTTCGTTTCGCCACGCCCTCCGGCGAGGTCGCCGTCGATCTCAAGCCGCTCTTTGCCAGCTTGCAGCACCAGATGTAAGCAGCCCGCGGACTGATACACTTTAGTCTTTCATGTTTCAGAAAGTACTCATCGCCAATCGGGGCGAGATTGCTGTGCGCTTGATCCGCGCGCTACGTGAGCATGGCATCACCAGCGTCGCCGTCTTCTCCGACGCGGACCGGCAAGCCTTGCACGTGCGCTTGGCCGATGAGGCCGAGCACATCGGACCGGCGCCTTCCTCGCAGAGCTACTTGCGCATCGAAAACATTTTGGACGCGGCCAGGAAACATGGCGCCGATGCCATTCATCCCGGCTATGGATTCCTGAGCGAGAACGTGGATTTCGCTCAGGCTTGCGAAGAGGCCGGCATCACTTTTATTGGGCCGGCGGCGGAATCCATTCGACTGCTCGGCTCAAAAACACAGGCCCGGGCGATTGCGAAACGCGTCCACACGCCCATTGTCCCTGGCACGGAAGAACCCATTGAAGACGTGGATCGGGGGCGGACGATTGCGCGAGAACTCGGCTATCCGGTGCTGCTCAAAGCCGCGGCCGGCGGCGGCGGCAAGGGCATGCGCCTGGTCGCTTCTGAAGCGGAATTCGAGGCAGCGCTACGCGACGCCTCGAGCGAAGCCGAGCGCGCCTTTCACAATAGCGAAGTCTATATCGAGAAAGCCGTGGTCAATCCCCGGCATATCGAAATCCAGCTCCTGGGCGACCAGAGCGGCCACATGATCCACCTGGGCGAGCGCGAGTGCTCCCTGCAGCGGCGGCACCAAAAGGTCATTGAGGAATGCCCTTCGCCGCTGGTGGCGCTTCATCCCGAGATGCGCCACGCCATGGGCGAAGCCGCTATTCGCGTGGCGCAGGCTGCCGGATACTACAACGCCGGAACGGCCGAATTTCTGGTGGATCAGGATCGCAATTTCTACTTCCTCGAGATGAACACTCGGCTGCAGGTAGAGCACCCCGTAACGGAGCTGGTGACCGGCCTCGACCTGGTGCACTGGCAACTGCGGATCGCGGCGGGAGAGCCGCTGACGCTCAAACAGCAAGACATTCAATGGCGCGGTTCGGCCATCCAATGCCGGCTGTACGCGGAAGATCCGTGGGCCGATTTTATGCCGTCTCCCGGGCGCATTCACCATATCGAGGAGCCGTCCGGTCCGGGCGTGCGGCTGGATTCCGGAGTCTATCCCGGATACACCGTCCCGATGGATTACGATCCGCTGCTGGCAAAGCTGGTGGTGTTGGGCGAAGACCGGCTGGCTGCCACCGCGCGCATGTTGCGGGCGCTCCATGAATACAGCGTGACCGGCATCCGCACGAATCTGGATTTCTTTCGTGAGGTTCTGCGCGATCCTTGTTTTGTCTCCGGTCAACTGCACACGGGTTTCATTTACGAATTTCTGGCGCGGCGCCCTACTCTTTCTTCCGATCCGGATTTGCCGGTAGTGGCGGCGCTGGCCGCCCTCGCGCATCAGAGACAGCAACAGCCTGCCACGACCAAGGCAGAAGCTACGGGACGCTGGTTATCGGCGGGCCGTACGCGAGGGCTCCGATGACGGCACGGCCGCTTGCTCACGCGCACGGCTCGGTCACGCTTTCCGAACCGGCAGAGTCCGACTGGCCGGAACCACCGGCAGAAGCGTGCCTAAGGCCCCCGTCAGAGCACCCGTCGAGGAACAGACTTGCCGCCGCTTCGGGACCGCTTGCCGACGCGCGCGGCTCGATCACGCTTTCCGAGCCGCGACCGTCAGGGAGCGGGCGAATATGGTGGGCTGCGATGAAGCGGAATGTGTCCGACTGGCCGCAACTCCCAGCGGAACCGTCGAGGAACAGACTTGCCGCCACTTCGCTACCGCTTGCCGACGCGCGCGGCTCGGTCACGCCTTCCGAGCCGCGACCGTCAGGGAGCGGGCGAATATGGTGGGCTGCGATGAAGTGGAATGTGTCCGACTGGCCGGAACTCCCAGCGGAACTGTCAAGGAACAAACTTGCCGCCACTTCGGGACCGCCTGCCGACGCGCGCGGCGCGCTCACGCTTTCCGAGCCACGACCGTCAGGGAGCGGGCGAATCGGCGCTGTCAGGGGCCATGCGCGAGGGCTGCGATGTGGCCAGCGGCCGGACTGGCCGGAACTCCCGGCTGGACCGTCAAGGAACAAACTTGCCGCCATACTGGACGCGCGCCGCTCGGTCACGCCTTCCGAGCCGCGACCGTCAGGGAGCGGGCGAATAGGCGGGCTGCGATGAAGTGGCATGTCTCCGTCGATGGCCAGCGGCTGGACTGGCCGGAGCTGCCGGCACAGGACGTTGAACAAGTCGAACCCGGCGTATACTCCATCCTTTATAACGGGCGCAGTTTTGAAGCCCGCCTGACGCCCACGCCTGACGGTTTGGCGGTTAACGTCGACGATCGGACCTTCTTGGTCGACATCGCCGATCCACGGAACTTCAGTTTCCGCGAGCAGACGGATTCAGTTGCCGGCCGTCAGGAAGTAAAATCGCCGATGCCGGGCAAAGTGATCCGGGTGCTGGCCGAAGCCGGCGAGCACGTACACGCCGGACAAGGATTGGTCGTGGTGGAAGCCATGAAAATGCAAAACGAGATGAAAGCCGGCCGGGATGGTGTGGTGACCAAAGTTTCCGTGAAGAGCGGCGACACGGTCTGCGCCGGCGATGTTTTGATCACGTTGGAATAAGCTTTGCGAAAATAGTATTTGCCTTTTGATGTCCACGCATACGGAACAAGAACCGCCGGGATCCTCGGTCTCGATCAATCCGGACAACGTCTGATGCCTTTGGTTGTGGGCCAATCGGTCCCTAGCGTATCTCGCGACGTGCTGCAAGAACTCAGCGCGCACGATCTGTTTCCAAACTCCCCTGCGCCGGAAGCGGCCCTGGCCGCGCTGTGGTTGTATTTTTCGTATTTTGAAGAATGTCACGAGATAGTGCAACGTTTGTCCCTGCCGGAAGCGGATTTCCTGCACGCCATTGTTCACCGCCAGGAGCCGGACTCGGGCAACGCCGCTTACTGGTTCCGCCGCGTCGGCCACCATCCTGTGTTTCGCGAACTCTGTCAACAGGCCGATCAAATTCTGACGAACTATCCGGAAGCGGAGTTTCGCACCGGCGGCAAATGGGATCCGTTCTCGTTCATTCTGTTTTGTGAGCGCGCGCGCCAGCAGCCGAACTCTCCCTCGGAACGCGCCGCGCTCGAGATTCAGCGCGCTGAGTGGCAACTCTTGTTTGACCGCTGCGCGAGGCCATCGTAGGTGAGCCGCGGACGAACGGTGGCGCTGGTGTTGGCCAGCGCTCTGGCAACACTCCTGATCATTCTGGCGCTGCGGCGAACGGTACCACCCGAGATTCCGTTCGCCAAAGCCACGCGCGAGAGCATTGTCAGCACCCTGAGCACCAACGGCAAGGTGGAACCGATTGAGTGGGCGTCGGCGCGCGCGGAACGTCCAGGGCTGATCAAGAAAGTGTTTGTCCACCGGGGTCAGCGCGTGGCGCGCGGCGCCGCATTAGTGGAACTCGATACCCGCGCCGCGAACGCGCAGTTGGCCACGGCGGAAGCCCAGATCGCGCAGGCCCGGGCTCAGCAGCAGGCGCTGGCTCTGGGCGGTTCGCCGGTGGAGCGGGCGCAGATTGAAACCGATTTGCAGCGCGCGCGGCTCGATCTGGAAGCTGCGCGCCGTAATGCGGAGGCGGTGGATCGCCTGGTGACCAAGCAAGCTGCGCCCGAAACAGAACTCATCGCCGCACGCCAGCGCGTGGAGCAGTTGCAAATACAGGTCGAAGGACTGGAGGACCGGCGCAAGGCGCTGGTCTCGACTACGGACACGGAAATCGCCGAAGCCCGTCTCGATCAGGCGCTGGCCAGCGCCAATCTGGCGCGCAGCGACCTGGCTCTCAGCACCATACGTGCGCCGATCGACGGGGTGGTGTATCAATTCGACCTGCGCATCGGATCCTTCGTCAATTCCGGAGATCTGGTTGCCAACATCGGTAAGCTGGATCGCGTCCGCGTCGTGGTTTACGTGGATGAACCGGAGTTGGGTCGCGTGCGGTTGAAGGCGCCCGTGACGATTACCTGGGATGCCTTGCCGGACCGGCGGTGGAAGGGCGTGGTGGATCGCTTGCCCACCGAAATTGTCGCGCTGGGAACGCGGCAGGTAGGAGAAGTGGGATGCGTGATCGAGAATCCCGATCAGGACCTTCTGCCGGGCACAAACATTAATGCCGAGATTGTTTCGAGCGCCGTGAAGCAGGCGCTGACCATACCAAGGTCGGCGCTGCGGCGGGAGGGGAGTGAAAACGGCGTGCTGGCGCTCAGCGGCGATCACCTGGAATGGCGTCCGGTGAAGCTGGGCGTATCGAGCTATACCAAGGTTGAGGTGCTCTCGGGACTGAACGATGGCGATTCCATCGCGCTGCCGAATGAGAAGCCCATCAAGAGCGGGACGAAGGTAAGCCCGGTATATCCGTAGGACTTTTTTCTCCCGTCACCGGCTCCAGCGGATAGCCCAATTGCCGCCAGGCTTCAAATCCGCCGGCCAGCGGCCTTACGCGCAGCACTCCCTTTCGCAATAATTGCAGCGCCGCACGGGCGCTTGAGGCTTCGTTTGGTCAAGAACAGTAGACGATGACTTCCTTCTCGCGCGGAATCTCTTCGTGGCGTTGCTCCAGGTCTTGCAAGTCCATCCAAATAGCGCCCGGCAGCTTGGTCCCATCGAACTCCAGTTCCAAGGCATTGCGCAGATCGACGATGGCCAGGTCTTCCCCGGCGGCGATCATGTCGAGCAACTCTTTGGGAGTAACGCGCGCCATCCGCAATTCGCGGATGAAACGCTGGCGTTGATAATACTTCCAGCCTATATAAGACGCCAAGAGAAGCAGCGCCAGGATTCCGGCTACGCCACCGTAATTGGACAGCATGGCCGCCACGTCTTCCAACTGGTCGCGAAAAATATAGCCGGCCAAAAGATAGCTATCGCACCAGATCAACACACCGAGCACGTCGAAGACGACGAACCGCCGCAACGGCATGCGCGTTAGCCCAGCCAGCGGCGGCGCGGCCGCGCTCAACCCGGGCACCCATTTGGCGAACAGTAGCGAATAAGCGCCTCTCTTTTGGAACTGATTTTTGGTGTTACTGACGCAGGAGTCCGGTTCCAGCGAAATGCGGCACATGAGATTGAGAATGGAAGTGCCGCGAGTGCGTCCTAAGTAAAACCACATCAGATCCGCGGACATGGTGGCTGTCAGCGCGATGACAACCGAAGCCACAAATGAGAACTTGCCCAACCCGGCCAACGCGCCCATGGCGAGAAAGACCGGCATGGTGGGCAGAGGAACGCCAGCCTGCTCCAGCAATACATTGCAGAACAACACCCAGTAGCCGTATTTGAGGAGAAATTCCGTTACGGCATGCATGCAGGTTATTGTACCTGTACACTTGAACTTGACACGCATTCTCCTTCTGAGCACGGCCCTCGCATTGGCCTTTGCGGGGCTCGCGTGCGCCCAGCCTTACGATCTGATTCTCGAAAACGGCCACATTATCGACGGCACGGGTTCGCCCTGGTATGCGGGCGATATCGCCATCCAAGGCGGACGGATCGCCGCCATCGGGCGGCTAACCAACGCAGCCGCCAAGCGGCGCATCGATGTACATGGCCTGGTAGTCGCGCCCGGCTTCATCGACATGCTGGGCCAATCGGAGACTACGATCCTGGTCAATCCCCACCTGCCTTCGAAGATTTATCAGGGCATTACTACAGAGATCACCGGTGAAGGCAACTCGGCTGCGCCGCTCAATGACAGCATTCGCAAAGCCGACGCCGCAGCCTGGGAACATTACGGCATCAAAGCGGATTGGAGCACGTTCCGCCAATACTTCGCCCGGTTGGAGAAGCAAGGCATGGGAATCAATCTCGCCAGTTACGTGGGCGCAACGCAGGTGCGGCGCATGGTGCTCGGCGATGGCAACCGGGCCGCGTCGGCCGCCGAACTGGAGCGCATGAAGACGCTGGTGCGCGAAGCCATGCGGGATGGCGCGATTGGTCTATCCACTGCGCTGCAATACGCGCCCGCGCCCTACGCGACTACCGGCGAACTGATCGCACTGGCTGCAGAGAGCGCCAAATACGGCGGAGTATATGCGTCGCATATACGCAGCGAGGGAGATGCGATCATCCCGGCACTCGATGAAGCCATCCGCATAGGCCGCGAGGCGCACATACCGGTCGAGATCTGGCATCTCAAAGCCGCCGGCAAGCAGAATTGGGGACGCATGCCGGAGATCGTCGCGCATATCGAGGAGGCCAGGCGCTCGGGCGTCGACATCGCCGCCAACACGTATGCGTATCCGGCCTGGTTCAACTCGTTCTCGGCGTTCATTCCTCCCTGGGCGCACGATGGCGGCGACGCCAAGTTGATTGAGCGCCTGAAGGACCCCGCAATGCGGGCGCGCATTCGCAAAGAGATGACGACGCCTTCAAAGGACTGGGACAACGAGTGGGAGGAGATTCCGGGAGCGGAAGCGATCCTGCTCAGCGTGGCGCAGAGTCCCAAGCTGATTCCGCTGCAGGGCAAGACCATCGCCGAGATCGCCAAGCTCTGGAACAAGGACCCGATCGATACGATCTTCGATCTGTTGATCGAAGACCGCGCGTTTACTTCGGTCGCGGTTTTTGGAATGTCGGAGCCGGATGTGAAGCTGGCGCTGCAACAGCCCTGGATGTCGATTTGCAACGATTCGCAAGGGACGGCGCCCGATGGGTTACTGGGGCGCGAACATCCGCATCCCCGCGCCTATGGAACTTTTCCGCGGATTCTGCGCAAGTACGTTCGCGAAGAGAAAGCGTTGACGCTGCCAGACGCCATTCGCAAGTTCAGTTCCCTGCCCGCCGAGGATATGCGCATCTCGGACCGAGGCGTTCTCAAGAAGGGACTATGGGCCGACATCGTAGTCTTCGATCCCGAGACCATCACCGACCGCGCGACGTTTGAGAAGCCGAATCAGTTGTCCGACGGAATGCAGTTCGTCCTCGTGAACGGCGTGCCGGTGATTGAAAATGGCAAGATGACGCAGGCGCTGCCGGGGAGGGTGGTGCGGGGGGCGGGGTTTGTTGCGGGCCGTTGAAGCGGATACCCATTGGTAGACTTTTTTGTATACCACTTATGTTACTCTTGTCGTGTGAGCACAACCACCGAAAGTCCTAATATCCGCATCAGCGCAAAAGCCAAGGCGACCCTGCGGGACTTGGCCAAGCGCGAAGGTAAACCGATGCAGACGGTGCTGGATGAAGCCATAGAGCAGTTTCGGCGCGACAAATTTTTTCGCGAACTGGACGAGGACTATGCCCGCTTGCGGGCCGATCCCAAGGGATGGAAGGATGAACTCGAGGAGAGGCGGCTCTGGGATAGCACTCTCATGGACGGATTGGAAAACGAGTGAGTGCAACGGCTGCAAGCGAGCCTGTTCGCGGTGAAATCTGGTATGCCCGTCTTGATCCAGTAGTCGGCCATGAGCAAGGAGGTGACCGGCCTTGCCTGGTGATTTCCGACGACCGGTTCAATCACAGCCGGGCGGATCTCGTCGTCGTGGCGCCCATCACCCGTACCCAACGCGGGCTGCGCGCGCACGTCCGTATCGATCCGCCGGAGGGCGGGTTGAAGGCTGTGAGCTTCGTTAAGTGTGAAGACATCCGCTCGATTTCGAAACAGCGGCTCCGGTCCAAGCGGGCCAAGGTTGCACCACCGACCATGTTGGCCGTTGAAGACCGGTTGCGGCTGTTGTTGAGCCTTTGAAACGCCTTGCGCTTGCACTAATACCAGATGTCGATCTACGACGAGCGCCGCGACGAACTGGACAAGTACGAAACCATGATGGGTGTCGAGCGAGGCCGGTTGGCCGTCACCCTAGATCTGCTCACCGACGCGCTGGTGCTGGTGGGCCAGCACGGCGTGTATTGCCAAAGCGCGCGCCAGCCGGGCAAACCCGCCATGGACGTGCAAATGATCGCCGGCTGCCTGACCGGCGCCAAGGAATTGATCGCCAGCGTGATGGCTGAACTCAAACTGAAACGCTCATTGGATGGCGATGGTCGCGATGTTAGCGACGATTCCGCCAGTGGTTAGCGCCACTGGCGGGTGCCGCGAACTTCACGCGCAGAACAGAGCGACGGACTGCCCCACGGTTGCGGGCTGCGCGCCAGGCACGCTCGCGCTGAAGTTGGAAACGATCGGGTTCCGGTTCGGGGCGCTGGGCCAACAAACTGCGGACGACAAAAAAGGGACACGGATACCGCATGGAGAAAAATGCCGGCGCCTCCACAATATCGCGGCATACTGGAGAAATGCCCAAAGCGAAAACCTATGTTGCGCTATTGCGCGCGATCAATGTCGGCGGCAAGAATAAGCTGCCAATGGCGGACCTGGTAGAACTTTTCAGCGATGCCGGGTGCGTCAATGTGCGTTCGTACATCCAGAGCGGCAACGTGATTTTCAGCGCGACCGCTAGTTGTGCCGCCCGTTTGCCCACCGTGATCCCCACGCGGGTTGGAGAACGCTTTGGTCATAAACCGCCGGTCATCTTGCGGACCGTGGAACAGCTCGAAACCGTTTTCACCAACAACCCGTTCCTCAAGATGGGAGCGCCGGAAGAGACATTGCACGTGATGTTTCTGGCAGACCTGCCCGCGCCGGCCGCCGTCAAGGCGCTCGATCCCGACCGCTCTCCGCCGGATACGTTTCTCGTGCAAGGCCAGGACATCTATCTGCGAATGCCGAATGGTATGGGCGAGACCAAGCTAACCAACGCTTTCTTTGATTCGAAACTGGCGACCATCAGTACCGCGAGAAACTGGCGCACGGTGGGTAAGCTGCTCGAGTTGATGCGGGCCTAAGGGCTGTCATGAAACAACCAATTCAACCGGAAGGAGTGGCAAGGTTGTTTCATGACAGGGGCCAACCGTACGGGCGATTCTCCGCGCCTCTATAATTACGTTCATATGAAGTTCTATGCGGCAGTCTTGCTTTGCGCTACACTCGCCGGCGCCCAAGTACCGGATATCGACCAATCCCTCAGCATGAAATCGGTGCAAAGCGCCGAGATTTCGCCAGACGGCCGTTTCGTGGCTTATACCGTGCAAGAAACCAATTGGGAAGACAACGAGTTTGTGCAGCAGATCTGGATCGACATGCTCAGCACCGGGGAGCGTTATCAGCTCACGCACGGCCGCAAGTCCAGCCAGACGCCGAAATGGTCGCCGAACTCGAGCTTTATCGCCTTCGCCTCCGAGCGAGACGGGAAGCAGCAGATCTATCGCATCTCGCCGACCGGCGGTGAGGCGGTCCAACTGACGACGGAGGACAACGGCGTCGGCAATTTTGCCTGGTCGCCCGATGGAAGCGCCATTGCCTACACTTCCACCGGCCCGGAATCGAAGGCCAAGAAGGACCGCAAGGAAAAATACGGCGATTTCGAAATCGTCAACGGCGATTACGCGATGATGCATCTATGGCTGCTCAAGGTTCCAGCCGAGGTCCCCGCCGACCCCAAGCAGCGGCCCAAAGCGGAGGCGCTCACCAGCGGCAGCCGGTTCAGCGCAGGCAGTTTTTCCTGGGCGCCGGACGGAAAGAAGATCGCATTTGAAGCCCAGCGCGACCCGGACCTCAGTTCCCAGGACACCGCAACAATTTATGTAGTAAATGTTGGCGACAAACTGGTGAAGAAGCTTCTGGAAGGCGCGGGACCGAACCACAATCCGGTGTGGTCGCCCGACGGCAAGCACATCGCTTTTACAACCTCGAACGGCGAGAAGTACTTCTATTACGCCGATAGCCGCGTGGCGGTGGTGGACGCGGAGGGCGGCGCGCCGCGCGTGCTGACGAAGAACTTTGACGAAGACCCGCGGCTCAACAGTTGGGGGCCGGACGGTATCCATTTTGGCGCTCTGCAGAAGACCGAGTCGGTAATGTACCGTCTGAATCCCGAGACAGGTCAGACAGAACGCATCAATCCTATCGGCCCTATCGGCCAGCCTATCGGCCCTATCGGCCCGGTTTCCGTGCCGAGCGCGAGCTTCACTCCCGATGGCCGCATGCTGGCGGGCGTGATCAGCCGTCCCAACCAATTTCCGGAAATCTTCGTCTCTTCGGCGACTGATTTCGCTCCGCGCATTTTAACTTCGATGAACGACCAGTTCAAGGCCTTCCACTTAGCCACGCGGGAAGTGGTCCAGTGGAAATCCTCCGACGGCGCGACGATCGAAGGCATCCTGATCAAGCCGGCCGACTATGACCCAGCGCGGAAATATCCATTGTTAGTGGTTATCCATGGAGGTCCCACCGGCATCGATACGCCGGCCCGCTCGGCCGACCGTTACTATCCGATCGAACTGTTCGCCGCCAAGGGAGCGCTGGTGCTGAAGCCGAACTATCGCGGTTCGGCCGGATACGGCGAGAAATTTCGAGCCTTGAATGTGCGCAATCTGGGATTGGGCGACTATCAGGACGTGATCTCCGGAGTGGACGCGCTGATCGCCAAGGGCATCGTGGACAAAGATCGCCTGGGCGCCATGGGCTGGAGCCAGGGCGGCTATATTTCCGCGTTTATTACCACCTACAGCGACCGCTTTAAAGCCGTCTCAGTCGGCGCGGGTATTTCGGATTGGATGACTTATTACGTGAATACCGACATCCACCCGTTCACACGTCAATATTTAAAGGCGACGCCTTGGGAGGATCCCGAGATCTATCAAAAGACCTCGCCCATTTTCTATGTAAATAAGGCCAAGACACCCACGTTGATTCAACATGGGGATCAGGACAAGCGCGTGCCGCCGCCCAATGCGTACGAGCTGTATCAGGCGCTGAAAGATCGCGGCGTTCCCGTGAAGCTGATCTTGTATAAAGGCTTCGGCCATCCGATCAATAAGCCGAAACAGCAGCGCGCTGTGATGGAACACAACTACGAATGGTTCAGCAAATATATCTGGGGAGAAGAAGCGCAAGTAGCGGGCTCACGCTAACGCGCCCCCGCGGCTATTTGAATTTCGCTTCTGCGGCGAACATTCGGAAGGGCTTTAGCGCCGATCTGCCATGGGTTGCCAACTAGCGCCTGGATTTTTCGGCGCGGTTCCCCTCACTGACGTTCGGGGCTGCTGGCCCCGCGTTGTCAACCCGCGCCGTTATACTTCGCCACCACCAGCGTGATGTCGTCGGCAGGCGGCGCGCCGCTGGTAAACTCCGTCAGCTTCCGGATCACCGTCGAGATCATCTCCGCAGCGGGCTCAGCGGCGCACTCGCGCAAAATTTGCCCCAGCCGCTCCTCGCCGAATTCTTCATCCGCGTCCACTCGCGAAGCTTCCGTCACGCCATCGCTGAATAACACCACCAAATCGCCCCGGTTCAGCTTGCAGGTACTTTGTGCGATCTCCGAACCTGGCAGAATGCCGAGAATCAGTCCAGTGGTCTCCAGATTTTCTACCGATCCGTTCGCGCGCACCAACAGCGGCGGATTGTGGCCGGCGTTGCAATAGGTCATCTCGCCGGTCGCCGGATCCAGCACGCCCAAGAAGAAAGTGATAAAGCGGTTGTTCGGGCAACTGGTATGGATGATCCGATTCAGCCGCGTCACGCGGGAAGCCAGGCCGGTGTATTCTTCGAACAGAACCTGCACGCGCGCTTGCAGGCTCGATACCATTAGCGCGGCCGGCATGCCTTTTCCGGCTACATCGGCTACCAGCAAGCCAACCCGCCCATCCGGGTAGGGCAAAAAATCATAGTAGTCGCCACCCACGGTATGGCAACTGGCGTTGTAACCCGCGATGTCCACTCCCGGCAGCACGGGAGCTTTCTCGGGCAACAACCGCCGCTGGATTTCCGCCGCCTGCTGCAGTTCGTTGGCCAGCATTTTTTCGGCTTGCTCCACTTCGGCCAGCCGCGCGTGTTCAATCCGGATGGCCGCAATGTTGGCCATAACCGTAAGTAAATTGAGGTCGTCCTTGGTGAACTCATGAACGAAATGCGGCGAATCCAGATAAATCAACCCGATCACTCGAGTGTCGGTTTGCAGCGGCACCGCCAGCATGCTGCGGATCTGTTGCTGCACGATGCTTTGCCGCTCGGCGAAAGCCTCGTCCAACTGTGCGTCGCGCACCAGCACCGAACGCTTCTCCTGGATAACCCGGTCCCTCACTTCGGAACTCATCTGCAATCCGCCGCCCTTGGACGCGCGCAATTGCAGTTCGCCATTCTCTAGCGTCATCAATACGCCACGCGACGCCCCGACCGCCTCAATGGACAGTTTCATGATCTTTTCGAACAGCTCCGATAGCGGCATGTGGCCGGATAGTTCGCTGCCCGCGCCAATCAGGGCCCGCATGTGACCGCCCCCTTCGAGCCCCTGCAAGCTCTCGGCCACGGTCGTCGAAACGGGCATGGCGGCCTTGCGTTCGACAAAGACGACCGTGTTTGCGGCCGCGGGAGTCTCCATCCGGTCGGCGAACTCGACGATCAGATGGCCGGCGGTGATCCGGTCGTTTTTTCCGAGCACGTGCGAAGCGGTAATCCGCTCGCCGTTGACAAAAGTGCCATTTTTGCTGCCCAGGTCGCGGACCACCCACTGACCGTCCTGTTGCTCCAAAGCAAAGTGTTGCCGGGACAAGCCGGAGTCGTCGGGATAGCAGAGTTCGTTGCCGCTCGAGCGGCCTACCGTGTAACGAGGCTGTTTCAGAGGCAAAGCCTGGGTCTTGCCATCGGGCGTGTGGATCAAGAGCTCACGTGTCGTGGATTTGGAGGCCAACGCGCTCATGTGTTTAGCTTAACTGACAGATGCGTATCTATCTTCTCTTCGCCGGTAAACCTCGCGATGCGCATGCCAACGCCATGGCCGCGGAATACGTCAAACGTAGCACCCGCTATGCGCCGTGCGAGATGCGCGAAATCCAGCCAGGGCGGTACGATCCATGGGCCCGGCATCCCGCCGCGGCGAAAGTGCTGCTGGACCCGCGCGGCAAGGCGTTGGACTCGGCGCAGTTCGCGAGAATGCTGGCGAGGCATGAAGAGCAGAGCCGGGACCTGGTGTTCTTTGTCGGAGGCGCAGAAGGGCATCCAGCGGGGTGGCGCGAGCGGGCGGATTTACTGTTGTCTTTGTCGCCCATGACGTATGCGCATGAGCTGGCGCGGGTGATGCTGGCGGAACAGATTTATCGGGGTTGGGCGATTTTGAGAAGACATCCGTATGCGAAGTAGTTAGCATTCCGTGAAGGGCACGAAATGCTACCATCGAGCCGATGGAGAATTTCAAGCCAAAAGCGGGTTCGTTCTTGCCGTTTCTCGAGTCTTCCCAACGAGAGAGACTGCCTAACCAATCCGCTCCCTCTAGCCCTCTGGCGTTGCTTGAGATTCTAGCCCGCCAGGCGCAACAGTCGCTCCCCATTTTCGACCTGCAGACACTCGGCGGTATCGAACCATCGCGCTACGCCGAGGCGCTACGGGGTTTAAAGGACGCTGGCTACATTACCATCGCGGACGAAGCCCCCGAGCAAGTGGTCCGGCTCACCGCGAGCGGGGCCGGCGTGGTTCGGCTCGCGCGTCCGGCCTAAGGACATGGACGGGAGTTGGCCACTCTCGGCCTGATGCACTCCTATCACTGGGTTCGAGACTTTCCGCTCAACGCAGATCTTGACGGCGGGCGTTATGCCAGATGTGGGTGTGGAGACTGCTGTGATTTTTCCCCAACTCGGCGCGAATAACAAGGTGGATGGTGAATCGCGCTAAAACACCGGACCTCCGGCAGAGCTTTCAAGACCTGCTCGAGGACCACAAGAAGATCCTGTACAAGGTCTGTAATTCCTACTGCCGGAACCGCGATGACCGGGAAGACCTGGCCCAGGAGGTCATCGTCCAGCTTTGGCGATCGTTTCGTTCGTATGACGGACGCGCCCGGTTCTCGACCTGGATGTACCGGGTTGCGCTCAACGTCGCGATCTCGTTTTATCGCCACGAAAGCGTCAGAACGCGGCACGTGCTTTCCACGGAAAAGCCTTTGCTGGACGTCATCGACGAAAAAGAAAGCCAGCCGGACGAGATACGGCTTCTCTACGACGCGATCGAGAGGCTTGACCCGCTGAACAAAGCTCTCATTCTTCTTTACCTCGACGGACACAATTATGCGGAAATCGGCGAGGTTTTGGGAATTACCGAGACCAACGTCGCAACAAAAATCAGCAGATTGAAAAGCACATTTAAACAGGAATTTGGAACACAACATGGAACATAACGCGGAACTCGACGAACTCAAAGACAAGTGGGCGGAACATGATCGAAAGCTCGATACCAGCATTCGCCTGAACCGGCAACTGGTGCGGGAAGTCTACACCAACCGGGCACGCTCGGCGTTGTTGCGGCTGGCCCTGATCCTCGGTCTCGGCGCCGTCTTGCTCTTGGCCGTCATCGTCTCACTGGGCGATTTTATTTACCAGAACCTGGGCCAGCCGCGCTTCGGGTTACCGGCGATCGCCTTGGACGTGTGCGCCATCGCGGCGCTCGGAACCCTGATCCTGCAGATTGTGTTGTCCCTGCAGACCGATTACGAAAGACCGGTTGCCGCGATCCAGAAGCGCCTGGAGAGGCTGCGGAAAGTGCGTATCCGCTATGTCCAAGCCATTTTCCTCACGGCGGCCCTGCTCTGGGTTCCGATGTTGATCGTCGGGATGAAAGCGTTCTTCGGAGTCGACGTGTACCAGACTTTTGACCGGGCATGGCTCTGGTCGAACGTGCTGTTCGGACTGGCCATCATTCCCCTGGGAATCTGGCTCGCGAGGAGATACGGCGACCGAATCAGTCGGTCGTCATATCTCCGGAAGCTCGTGAACGACCTCGCGGGATACAACCTGAACTCGGCCACGGATTTGATCGCGACGCTCGCCCGCTTCGAGCGGGAAGAGGGCTGAGAACGCTATTGAGACTTGCTAAATAAAGTGACAGGCGTGCTCAGCAGGCGGCCTGATAACGCTCTACGCGCGGGTTAATAACCCGCTGCAGGTTAATAACCTGCCCCACAAGCCGTCACGCTATTTTGCGTGCCTCAATAGCCGTTCTTGAAGTTCCGCAGCTAGAGAAGCGCCGCGTCATAGGCGGCTCTGGCGATGCGGGCGATGACCTGGTCGCGCACCGCGTCACTGGCGGTGGCATCGGTAATGAAAATCGCGATCGCGAGAGTACGGCCATCGGGTAACCGGATGAGTCCGATGTCGTTGGTGGCAGCCTGCGAGGTTCCGGGTTTGTGCATCACAACGGTTCCCGCTGGGAGTCGCCCTTTGATGCGATTGGACTCGCGGGAAGTATCCCGCATCCAGTCCAGCAGCATCCGGGTATGATCGGGAGATACCGGCGAGTTGTCACCGAGGCGGCGCAGAAACTGGACAGCCGCGGCAGGCTCGAACCAATTGCGATATTGCGCCGTAACGTCGCGATGCAAGGCGGCCTCGTTGTCCTCCATATGAAACCCATCGATTCCGAGAGAACGAAGGTACTCATTCACGGCAGTGGGACCGCCGGCCGTACGCAGAACAATATCGGCCGCGGCATTGTCGCTCAGCGACACCGCCAGGCGAAGAAGCTCGCGCAGAGGTATGTCGACCTCAGCTTCCGGATACTTGTCCTGCAGCGGACTGTAGGTGTGCGGGAGGATTCGATCGCTAGCGCGGAAACGGACGCTTTGATCGAGCCTTAAAGAACCTTGCTCGATCAAATGAAACGCCAGGAGCGCAAGCGGGGCCTTGAAGACCGATTGCATGGGCGGATGGGCGCGAGCATGGAAATCGCACCGGATGGAAGAACCCGGCAGCGCGCAAGCCACCGCAACTTGGCCGCCGGCATTGGAGGCGATGCTTGCGATCTGGCGCTCGAGCGGGCTCTGCGCCAGCGCGGCGATGGCGAACATCAATAATACGAAGGCTCGCATAAAGCGAGGCTAGCATCCACTGAGCGGAGCCTGCCATTGCTCTGTAACCGCTCCCTGACGGTCGCGGCTCGGTCACGGTTTTTCTTCTCGCGGACCACGGAGCTATTCCGTTCTTCGATTATGCCCGAGGCGGCAGAAAATAAATATCGGCCGCCCAAAACAAGAAGAACAGCACGCTGACATAGCCATTCACTGTAAAGAATGCGGCATTCACTCGCGACAGGTCGTTGGGTTTCACCAGGCTGTGTTCATAGAGCAAGAGCGCGATCACGGCCACTATTCCGGCGATGCTGAGCCAGTGCAAATGGAAGCTCGCGACCAGCATCAGCAAGCACCCGATCATGGCCGTATGCAGGAAACGCGAAATCAGCAGCGCCCCGGGAATTCCAAAACGCCGCGGGAGACTGAACAGACCTTCCCGGCCATCGAAATCGTAATCCTGGCAAGCGTAAATCACGTCGAAGCCAGCCGTCCAGAACGTCACTGCCGCCGTGAGCCAGAGGATGCGCGGATCCAGACCGCCCGTGACCGCTATCCAAGCCGCGGCGGGCGCAATGCCCAGGCAGAAACCCAGCACCAGGTGCGCAAACATCGTGAATCGCTTGGTGAAGGAATAGAAGAATACAAGGGCAAGCGCGAGCGGCGACAGTTCCAGGCATAAGCGGTTCAACATGGCGGCTGCGCACAAAAAGACCAGCGACGAGATAGCGGTAAAGCCGGCGGCAAAACCAACGCTCAGAGTGCCGGCCGGAATCTGACGCAGGCGCGTGCGCGGGTTGCGGGCATCGATGCGGGCATCGAGAATACGGTTGAAAGTCATGGCGGCGGAACGGGCCGAGACCATGGCGACCACGATCCAAAGCAGCTTTCCGGCAAACACCGATAATGGAAACCCGCTTTCGCGCCACGCGAGCAGAGCCCCGGTCAGCGCGAAAGGCAGCGCGAACACGGAGTGTTCAAACTTGATCATTTCGAGCGTCAACCGGACGCGCTGGAGGAAGTGCAAGGAACTCGCCTTTTGATTCGTTACCATTTTAGTTCATGCGCCTTGTCTCGCTGTGCGCCGCACTCGCGTGCCTGCTCTCCTGCGGAACCAACCAAGCTTCGCAAGATTCTTACGAGGTCAACACCATTCCGCTGACCCTTCCGGATGGCGAGACCATTCGGGTGGAGGTGATGGCTCACGACCAGGATATGCGCAAGGGCATGATGTTCCGCAGCGAGATGAAGCCGGGTCATGGAATGCTGTTTTTTCATCCGAAGCCGATGCTGATGCCGTATTGGATGTTCCAGGTGAAAATCCCGCTCGATATCGTCTGGCTGGACGCGGACCGCAAGGTGGTGGAAATACTCCCGAACGTGCCGCCGTGCACCACCGTCGCGAGCCAGTGTCCGAGTTACGGCGGACATCAGCCGTCTCTGTACGTGCTCGAGCTGGCCGGGGGTATGGCGCAGAAGTACGGCTTGCGCGTGGGCGAGAGTGTGGCGTTCTAGGATGAATGAGTACAGGCTTTTCCGGAAACCCGGCGCTGACTCGGCGCGGGCTAATAACCCGCGGCTCGATATTCTACATTTCCTGCTGTGTGGAACTTCGCGTTTTCCCCTCACTGACGTTCGGGGCTGGAGGGGAATGTGCCTATTTAATCAAAATAGTTGGCGGCGTTTCGTGGGACAAGCTTTAGCCTGTGCTTGCGCGGGTTAACAACCCGCTGCAGGTTGACAACCTGCCCCACATTCGACAGGCTGATACTCTCGGAACATGGATGCCGATCAGTTGCGAGCGCTGCTGGGGCAGGTTCGGGCGGGAGAAGTGGACGTTGACGCGGCGCTCGACCGTCTCAAGCACCTACCTTTTGAAGACCTCGGCTACGCCAAGCTGGATCACCACCGGGCCTTGCGGCATGGTCTAACGGAAGTGATTTTCGGCAAGGGAAAGACGCCGGAACAAGTGACCACCATTGCCGCGCGGCTGCTGGAGAAGTCGCAAAATGTTCTGGTCACGCGGGCGAACGAAGTGATCGGGGCCGAGTTGAAGGCGAAATTTCCGGAAGCGGAGTACTTCCCATTATCCGGAGCGGTGCGCATCCGCCGGAACCATACGTTATACGGCAAGGGAACGATTGCGGTGGTCTGCGCGGGCACCAGCGACATCCCGGTGGCGGAAGAGGCGCAGATCACGGCAGAAGCCATGGGCAACCAAGTGGAAGTGATTTACGACATTGGCGTGGCCGGAATTCATCGATTGATGGCGCATAGCGATCGTTTGATGCAGGCGCGCGTGATCGTGGTCTGCGCCGGCATGGAAGGCGCGCTGCCCAGCGCGGTGGGCGGCTTGGTTTCGGTGCCGGTGATCGCGGTGCCGACCAGCGTAGGTTACGGCGCGAGTTTCTCGGGCTTAGCGGCGCTGCTGGGCATGTTGAATAGCTGCGCCAGCAATGTTTCCGTGGTCAACATCGACAACGGCTTCGGCGGCGGATACGTGGCCAGCCTGATCAACCGGCTGGAGTAGACGCCCGCCGGTTGAGCTATTGCCACTTTCCGGTGATCGGTACATCTCCTGGGATCCCGCCATAGCCAAATATGTAGTCCATGTCGGGCCCGTCGATCACATGATTTCCATTTGCGTCCAGGGCCCACAGGAACCCTTGGCGGAAGATTCCGACCTGCGTGACGCCTGTTCCCGCCCAATCGCCGACCACGGGGACGTCGCCTTGAATGCCTCCGTACGGAAATATGTAGTCTGGTCCGTCCATCGTCCCGTTCCCGTTGGCGTCCAGAATCCACAAGAAGCCTTGGCGGAAGATTCCGATCTTGCTGGTGCCGGTTCCCGTCCAGTCGCCAACCACCGGGAGATCACCCGCTATGCCGCCGAAAGCATAAACTTGATCGGACTGGTCATAAGTGTGATTCCCGTTGGTATCCAGAATCCACAAGAAACCTTGCCGGAAATAGCCTACTTTGGAGCGGCCGTCTCCGTTCCAGTCTCCGACCACGGGTATGTCTCCCGCCGCGGTACCAATATGCAGGTTGAACACCGCATCTCCAGCGTCGATCACCCCGTCCCCATTGAGATCCAGAATCCATAGTCCATTGCTGGAACGGTAAATGCCAATTTTGGTGTGCCCGTCTCCGGTCCAATCGCCCGTGATCGGAATGTCGCCGGGAATTCCACCGAACGCATACACAAAGTCAGGAGTGTCCTCAATTTCATTCCCATTGGTGTCCAGAACCCAGAGGAACCCCTGGCGGAAAAACCCGGCATTGGTGGGACCGTACGTGCCATATTTGATAACGCCGCCAGTCTGTGGACCGGTACTAGTGTAGTTGGTTGCCGACACTGTTGGCTGGTTGTAGTTGAAGCCATCCAGTGCGATTCCAGTTACCACTGTGTTCCCGACTACTCCCACAAAAGTGGAGTAAACCAGTCCAGCAGTTTGCGACAGGGCCGGATTCAGAACAGACAGGAACCCGTCCTCGCTCAGCGAGCCTCCCACATAGGTTGGTTGCAAGGGGGCCGGGGTCCCGGCCGTCGGATAATTCGAAGAAGTGGTTACGCCCACTACATAGATATTTTTGTCCAAACCGATGGCAACTCCGGTGACATTCTCGTCTCCCGTTCCACCAATATAAGTTGAATACACCAATGCATTGACACCGGTCTGGGCCGTATCCAGCTTGGCGACAATGCCGTTGCCGGTGTGGCCGGAGGACTGGTAGGCAGTGGAGGTGGTTTGGATGGCGGCGGTCGCCTGTCCAACAATGGCAGCTTGCGTTCCGGATACGGCCACTGCATTGACCGCGCCGCCGGGGAAGAATGTTCCCCACAGCAGCGTTCCGGAAGAGTTCAGTTTTATCAGGAATCCATCGGTGTTGGTGGTGGTCTTGCTACTCACATAGCTGTTACCGCCGATAGTTGGAACAAAGGTCGAGGAAAGGGAGGTCGTCGTTCCGCCAACGTAAACATTGCCGGTGGAGTCGACTGCCGCGCCATTCGCCGAATCGGTACCCGAGCCGCCAACAGCAATAGCAAATACTTTGCCGCTGGCCCCGGTTTTCGAGGTATCCACGGAATAGACGAACCCGTTGGTCCCAGCCGGCGGACTGGCGACGGGAAAGTCGGTTGAGGTCGTAACTCCAGCAACGTAAGCGATGGAACCCACTACCGCGACCGCGCTGCCATTGTCGTTACCGCTGCCGCCGAGATAGGTGGAATACACTCCGTTGAGGTTCGTGTCAAACTTTATCAAGAACGCATCATCCCCGCCGGCCAAAGAGGTCTGAACACCGGTTGTGCTAGCTCCCGGAAGCGAGGCCGAATTCGTGTAACCTGTCACATAGACATTACCGGTCTTATCCGTCGCTAATCCGGCCGAATATACATATCCATCCGTAGGCGCGACATAAACTGAATGAAGCACGTTACCAACGTCATCGAACTCGGTGACTGCCATGGCGGTAAAGGTCGAGGGATTGATGCAGCCTTGGCACCCGCCAGGAAAACCCCAGGCCGCCACAAAAGATTTTCCTCCAAAGGTGGCAACGCCGGTGGCGTTGTACGCAAACAGTTCCGTCACGCCGCTGCCCGTCAGAGAATAGAGGTATCGAATGATCGGGTCGATCACCAATTCCTTGGAGTGGTCATAGGCGCCCAGTTCGATCTCCACCGTTCGACCTTTTTCAATCCGGTAGGAAGCAGCCACAGGAGTGCGATTGCTTCCGTTCAGTTGATAGGCGGTTGGCTTGGCTTCGACCAGTGCGCTGGCTCCAGTATTTATAATGAGATCGCCATCGGGGGACTGGCGCACCGACTGAACGCCATCGAAGCGCATGCGAATGAGATTCGGGTTCGCCCGGGCGGCGACGACGAAATCGTATTCCAGTTGCTGGCCAGTGCCATAGTAAACAACATCTACGCCAGGCCAGACGCCGTCGTACCGGACTTTTGCGAAGGTCGGAATGCCCGTGACGGAAGTTTGGCCGAAGAGGTAGGAGTTGATAGATTTCATCTTTTCGATGGGCTGGCCATGAGTAGATTGCCTGGCGCCCACCAGGTTCAAAGAAACAGTCTCGGGAGTGATGCCCGGCGACCGGATGAGATCGATCTGAGCGTGAGTCGGGGTCAGCCCGACGGTGTACCTTGAGCCCTTGGCGATAAACTCAAATCTCTTCGGAGCCTGCCCGCGGTTGGGCTCAAAGGCAGCGGGTGCAGTGGGCTTCAATGCCTGGGGCTTCAATGCCTGGGGCTTCAATGCCTGGCCCGCGGCCGGTACATCCAGGGTCGCGATAAGCACAGCAAAACCGATGCATGCCGCAATCGCTGAACAACTCCTCATGAAACTTCTCCTCCTGTTGGTCTCTTATTGGACCAGTATGTTTTAGGATACCGCGCTGACGCAAGAATCTTACGATGGGCAGATCGCCGACTGCCGGTCACAGCCGCTGCACCTCACTATTGTTGGCGTGACCACGCAGTCGGGATTACGGTAGCGGTAAAGTAGTTGTGTTCGATTCTGGGATTAGGTTCGTTTGAACATTTTAGATTTTGTCGTTTGGATAGCAGGTAAACGGTTGATTTAATTGTCCTCGGACCGGCTGCACGGCTCGGATTGGTTCCATTGTTTTCACATTGCCGCGTCAGAAGTATAGTTGCATGGGCGGGTTCGTTCTTTCCATTTTTCATCGAAGGACGCGACAGGCTGGGTTCTTCCCCGTTATATATCGGCGCGGCGCTCGTGAGCCGCGCTGGCTTGGTTTGCAATTTTTCAAACACGACCGGCGGACGCGCATTTTTCTTCTCGGATTTTGTTCGATAACTCGCTCCTCCCATCCACACTACACTGCTCTGCGGGAGCTGGACCCACTCAATGCCCGTAACGGCCTGATTGCGGAGATCAAATTTTCTTTAAATCGCCGTGACCGGCGTTCGGGCTCGCAACGCTCGTCAGAAGGAGCGACCGATATCCGAGGTGAACCAAGAACAAACCAACGCGCAAGGCGTAAGAGTGGGCCGGAGTCGCCTCGACCTTCAAGTACACTGATAAGACTGGCGCTCGGCACTACATCGAATACGATCAGGATCCCAGCAGTGGAGCCGCTCACGCCCAACGCCTTCGAGCGAACGATCCGACCGGGGTCATTCAGACTAAGACCGTAAAATAGCCTACGAGTGGAAACCAGCAATGAATGCTTTACTTGACAACAGGTTCGCGCCAATAACATTCACCTGGGGCTTCGTTGAAAGTCCGTTTGCTCCGTTCTCGGAAGCATTTATCCAGTGGCAAGACCAGTTGGACGCGAAGTTCGGCACTCGGACGGACCGTAAGAGTTTTCAAGCTCCATTGTCACAGAGTCTGCTAGCGCTGGACCCTCTCACGACCCCCTTGGACCGTTACCTTCTGACCGAAACCCGCTCGGGTTGGACGGCTGTCTTCGCCAATGGGCTCCGTGCCAATGACGTCTATAGTCCGGTCAGCTACCTTCCCACCGTCTTGGGATGCCGTGGACTTGAGGTCGCCTGTGTTCCTGACAGAAGTAACCGCGCTGGTAGGGACGAGGTCCAAATTTACGGCGCTGTTAAGTTCGCCTTGTATGGCCCAGACGAGACAGATTGGCTTAATACGATTCGGAGTATTTCTGTAACGAACGACGTCACCGGCTGGGAGTTTACCGCACAGGGTGAGGCCCAACCCTATGAACAACCGGAGAACTACCGAAAATGGAGGGTAGTTGACCGTTTCACGCCCGAAATGCTGGAATCCTACTGCAGTGCGCTAGGAATAGAGCTATTCAACCCGGATTTCTACGGTGGGCAATGTCTCGTGGAGCACACGACGAGCAGGGCCGCCAGCGCACAAGGCCCGATCATGTCGATCGCCGAGGCCAGATCGCGCCTGTCTATTCCAACCGGCTGAAGGCCGTAATGTCCTGAGCCACTCTTTTTTACAAGTAGCAGGGATTTCGGAAGCATCCCCAAAGCAAAATGAGCGCAATCGCTGAGCAACCCCTCATGAAACTTCTCCTCCTGTCGGCCTTTTATTGGATAGTGTTCTTAGCGTAGCGCGCAGGCGGTGCGAAACGCACTATTGGGAGACGGCGGCTTGCGTCCGGCCCATATAAGAATCAAGCACTTCGCTGATGCGGCCCTGCATCACGGCTTGGCCGTGATCGAGCCACAAGGCGCGGTCACAGAGCTTCTCGACCATGGTTTGCGAGTGCGAAACCGCCAGGATTGTCTTTCCCGCGTTCCGGAACTGATGAATCCGGTCGACGCATTTGGCTTGAAACGTATGATCCCCTACGGCGAGGATCTCATCGACGATCAGGATATCCGGGTTGGTATTTATGGCCACCGAGAAAGCTAACCGCATGGTCATTCCGCTGGAATACGTTCGCAACGGCTCTTCAATGAAATCGGCGATCCCCGAAAACTCGACAATTTCGTCGAAGGCGCGGGTCGCCTCTTTACGGGTCAGACCCAGTAGCGCCGCGTTCAGAAACACGTTCTCCCGTCCGGTCAGGTCACCGTGAAAGCCGGTTCCCAGTTCGAGCAAAGCCGCGAGCACGCAAATGACCACGGGAGGACCGGTCGGTGGTTACGTGTTCACATATACCTACAATCTTGCGGACTTCGAAACGAGCATGACCTATCCATCCCAGTCGGTGGTTCATTATACTCCCGATAGCGCCAACCGAATTTCCGCCATCGCCAACCCTTCCAAGACGAGCCCCTATGCCACTAACTTTACGTATGCGGCCGCCGGCACAGTGACGCAGATGAACCTGGGGAACGGCGTGAACGAGGCAGCAGATTTAAATTCAAGACTGCAGCCCTCTGCCATTGCCCTTTGTCCGGGAACATCCTGTACCCGGTCTGGCACGCCCGCGGTCCTGCAGGCGGCGTCTGCTAATCTTCTTACGCTGCAGTTTGGCTATAGCCCGTCGAATAAGCCCAACAACGGAAACATCGGGAGCCAGACGATCACTGCGCCGAGTTTGGGTTTGACGCAGTCTTACACCTATGACGCAGTGAATCGCCTGATGACCGCCAGCGAGGCGGCAACGGCGTGGTCGCAAACCTACACCTTCGATGGCAATGGGAACCGGACGATCAGCACGACGAGCAACGTGTGGCCCCCGGGCTTTAGTCCCTCGCCGTTCGCGCCCATCGCCGCAAACGGTGTTACTTATGGCGCCAACAATCAGTTGTCGATCCCCGGCAGCACCACGTATGATAACGCCGGGAACCAGACGGTGCTGGGCGGATACAACTCCACCTTTGACGCCGAGGGTCGAATGACGAGCACCACGGTGAATGGCGCCACAACCAGCTACGTTTACGATGGAGAGGGGCAGCGGGTGGCAAAGCTTCTGTGCCCGACCGCCAGCCCTTGTTCGGTGGCGACACCGGGCGCGACGATGGAGACCATCTATATTTACGATGCAGCTGGTAACTTGGCGGCGCAGTTTTCCACAGGGCCATCGCGTCCTCCTTGTACTACCTGCTACGTGGGTGTGGACCACCTGGGCAGCACTCGAATGATGACCGACCAGAACGGCAACGTGGTGAGGCGCTACGATTATCTGCCGTTCGGAGAGGAAATTCCGCCGGATGGGACGTTGCGAACTTCTGCCATGGGTTATCAGTCGGCGCCGGACGGCTTGAATCCAAAGTTCACCGGTCAGGTGCGGGACACCGAGAGCGGGCTGGACTTTTTCAATGCGCGCTTTTACAGTCCGGCGCAGGGCAGGTTCGTGAGCCCGGATCCGGACAATGCGGGGTTTGATCCCGACGACCCGCAGACTTGGAACGGGTATGCGTACGTGACCAACAGTCCGCTCGTCGCGACCGATCCGTCTGGGCTGGACAGCATCCTTACGGGTCCTTCGTCCGACGGGTCGGATGGCGGTGAGGGGTCAGCCTTTGGTGGCGATCCGTTCAACCCGTCGGGCTTGGCGGGATTACCGAGTCCGTTCGCTTTCTATGGTGTTACATTCGGCCCGAGTGCCCAAAGGCCGGGCTCTGATTCGTCTTTAGCCGGGCCTCTCGGTAACAATTTCGGGCAAACGCCGCTTCTCGGGATGGCGTGGGGCCATCATCTATTATCGCGGTGGAGACTGCTTCCAAAAGGAACCAGTTCATACAAGTACTGGCGCTCGATACGGACAGGTGGATTGCCGAATCCAGCTACGAATTATTACGACGCACTGCATCGGCTATATGATCAAGCCGTTTTTGAGATTAGGGACAGGTTCGTCAGGCTAGCGGGGAAGAGGAGCGTTGTACAGCTTAACGATGCGGAAAACCGGGAGTTAGCGCGAAAGATATTCAATTCGAAGGACCCCCGTATCAGAAACTTCCTCGATAGACTTGGTTCCCGTGCCTTGGCGACACTTGAGGGCCTGATTGGCGGCGGTACTGAGGTTGCGGTGCCAGTTACGGTTGGGTTGCGGCCTCTATATAATATTCTGCGTTGCGGGTTGCCGGAGTGTCCGGCTTCATCGCCATTAAATTGATGGGTGAATCGATGCAAGCCACTTCGGGCTCGTTGTTTCCAATATTCTTGAGACAAGGCCGGGGCAGACGGCGTTATAAGGTCGGCTACATCGATTCGGAAGGCGCGACAGTCATCGAGCCGGAGTTCGATGACGGTTTGCCCTTTTCTGAGGGGCTTGCGGCTGTCGCAGTGGGTGCAAAGTGGGGTTACATAGGTGTATCCGGCAGGTTTTCGGTGCCAGCGACGCTAGAGGGGGCTTTCTATTTCTCGCAGGGCAGGGTGGAAGCGTACCTTAGGAGCCGATGGGGGCACATGGACCCGACCGGCGCCTGGGTCGTGCGCCCGGCATACGATCAGACGTTCCCATTCAATGAAGGTCTGGCGCAGGTGAAGCTGAAGGGAACTCATGGTTTCGTGTCCCTCGATGGTCGCGAGGCGATACCGCCAGTGTACGAAGATGCTCGTGGCTTCTCTGGCGGGTTGGCTGCCATCAAAAAGAGCGGAAAATGGGGGTACACAAATCGGGAAGGACGCATCGTCATAGGACCGCAATTTGAGGGGCCTGTGGCTGGCGCATTCGTAGAAGGTTTGGCTAGGGTCTCAATCGGGGACAGATGGGGCTACATTGATCGCTCAGGACAGCTCGCAATTTCGGCGCGGTTCGCTGCGGCCTTCGATTTCAGTGAGGGGCTCGCAGCTGTTGAGGTCGGAGAGCTGACGGGGTTCGTCGACCGCGATGGAGATGTGAAGATTGAACCGAAGTATCAATACGCCTCCGCCTTTTCTGGTGGCCTGGCGAGAGTTGCCGTAGATGCGAGTTCTGGGTTCATTGACAAAACGGGGAACATGGCGATCTCCCCGCGATTCGGATCTGCCATGGACTTCCGCAATGGGCTTAGTTTCGTCGAGACCGAGGATGAGATTGGTTATATCAACCAATCTGGGGATTTTGTTTGGCGAGGGCCGTATGTTGAGACTCGACTGGGGATGCTGCCGCCTCCATGATTCTCGTGGATTAGGAATCTGTACAGCCTCGCCAGCCATCCGCGACAATCTATGGGCGCGACTCAGTTGGCGCTGCGGGGGGGCCAGCGCCAGCCTGCGGCGAAGCGCATCGAGCAGCGCTAAGCCGGCTGCGCTGACGGCAATTGATCTGCCAGGGCGCGCGGCGGGGTGATTCTTGATCAAGCGACAGCGTTGACGGAGGGAACCGCCCCGCTACGTACGCGAGTTCCTTTCGATTCTCAATGCGAAAATCGACGCCCCCACCGCCAACGACCTGATCTTCTCTCTCCGGCCCAGTACCTTACAGGAACAAGCTTGCGCGAGTGCAGTAGACGTAGTCGTATTGCTGGAATCAATCACAGCCCCGATTTCTCTTCTTGAAAGATTTTCGATTATGGTTTCCTCCGGGGTGCGTTTGGCCACGCGCTCTGGCCCACCTGGGGCAGAATCTGACCACGGGGCCGTTTAATACGAGCAACCAGGCTACTTCGACTGGGGCGCAGTATGATTTGGGCGGCAACCAGAAGGCGGCGTTGGGGACAACGGGCGACTCGGGCCTGTTGCAGACGACCACGCAATTGAACCAGTTGGGAGAGGCTTATTCCACTGTCAGTGGCGATGTGACGACCTATCATCTTAGCTCCCTGGTTGGTTCCGACAATTTTACATACCAGGCCGATTCGCAACCGGCCAACCCTCAAAGCTCTAGTGCGACCAGTGGTTGGGTCCGGAAGATGAGTGGGTGGGAGTTGGGACAAAGGGCAATGACGGAGATCCTGACGACGTTCTTCAGACAGCCCTCGGCTTACCGATTTATTCCGCTAAGCTCAGGACGGTGCTTGAGGCGGCTGGGATCGGAGGAATCCAGTATTTGCCGATCCTTGTGCTTCGCAGAAGCGGCGTCCGACTCGATGGCTTCTCCGTTGCTAACGTCTTAAGATGCGTGGAAGCCCTTGATCTTGAAAGGTCAAGCTACGAGCTGAACCTGCCCCCTGGGCTGAGACAAACAGTTAAGAGACTGGTTACCGTTCGATGGTAAATGATTCCCTTCGAGGCGGCAATAGATTTAAGCTGAGGGTGCCGGTGAAGCGGAGACGGGCCATGCTGGCGAGCACCCCGTTGAGGAATAGCCGGCCGGAACTCATCGTGGACGATGGGCAGGGCGTGGTTACTTCCGGCGCGTCCTATAGCCTGGCCCGGACCCGACCGGGAAGCGGTACTCTGGCCCAGGTTTATCAGCAGGAACGACACATCGGACCGATAGATTCCGGCATGCCTGCAAAAACGCTTGTTGAGGGCGCCCTCAGTTTTTGGTCTCGTAAACAACCGGCCTTTCATGCACAAACCTGCTGCGAGGCTGGCAGCGAGCGTTCGAACTCGATCGGCGGACGGTAGTCCAGCGCCGAGTGCAGCCGCTTGCCGTTATAGATGTTTTCGATGAACCGCTCGATGGAAGCATGCGCGTCAGCCAGATCGCGATATTCCTGGCGATAGACCTCCTCGTATTTCAGGGTTTTCATGAAGGATTCGCAGAAGGCGTTGTCATAGGGATTGCCTTTGCGGCTCATGCTGATCTGAACCCCGTGATCGTTGAGCAAGCTGGTGTAGGCACGAGAAGCATACTGAACCCCTCGGTCGGAGTGATGAGTCAGCCCTTCCGTTGGCGACCGCTGCCGGAATGCCATCTCCAATGCCTCGATTGCCAGGTCGGCTTCCAGTGACCGATCGAGTGCCCAACCGATCACTCTACGCGAATAGGCGTCCAGCACAACCGCCAGGTAGACGAACTCCGTCTCTAGCCGTACATAGGTAATGTCAGCGACCCAGAGCTGATCGATGCCAGTCGGCTCCAGGTCGGCTGCCAGATTCGGATAGACCGCCAGACCATGCTTGGAATCCGTGGTTGTCACCACGAATTTCTTGCGGCGCAGGCACAGCAAATTATCTTCGCGCAGGATCCGCGCCACCCGTTTGTGATTGACCTGCCAGCCGCGCCGTCTCAACTCGGCCGTGATCCGCGGCCGGCCATAGCAGGGGAACTCCAGCGCGATCCGATGAATTTCGTTCCGTAGATCCAGATCGTCATCGGCCGCCCGTTCGGCGCCGGGATCGAATCGATAGAGACCAGCCCGGCTGACTTTTCCCAGTTGGCACATGCGCGTCGCCGTCATCGGGATACCTTCTTCGATTTGGCTCCGGATGTACTGGTAGGTCGCGGCTTTCCAGTCAGCGCCTGCAGCATCCGCTGTTCCTCGATTCGCTGCAAGCACCCTTTCAAAAAATCAATCTCCACGGCCTGCTGGCCAACCTTGCGCTCCAGGTGCCCCACCTTGGGGTCCTCCCAACGCCGCTTTCCCACACCGGGGAACGCATTGCCGGGACCATGGCGGAACTCCTTCCGCCACCGGTGCAGCAGGTTGGCATTGATTTCAAAGGCCCGCGCCACCGCGGCGGCTGACGTTCCTGCTTCCAGCTGCTGAACCGCAGCCAGTTTCATTTCACGCGTGAACTTCCGTCGGGACAATCCCATGAGTCGAATCCTCCATTCACTGATTTTCGACTCTTAACTGGTTGTCTCAAAATCGGGGGCAAGTCCAAGCGCTATCCAGATGACTACTTTATCGAGTCGCGGCGAGGACGCATTCGCATTTTAGACAAGATTGTTCTCCGAGCAGATTTGCTCTTGGGATTCGACGTATTTCGGCTGAAGGAGTTTTCGACATTTATGTTCGTCTCGCAGCGATTTGTGGAGGCGTTCGAGGAGGCTCGGCTTACGGGCTACTCGTTTCGCGAGAGGGAGACAGTCTAGGCGGCAGCGCCGGCAACCGCCTCATTGCGCAACCGCAGCTCCGGTCCGCCCCATATAAGAATCAAGCACTTCGCGGATGCGGCCCTGCATGACGGCTTGGCCGTGGTCGAGCCATAAGGCGCGGTCGCAGAGCTTCTCCACCATGGTTTGCGAGTGCGAAACCGCCAGGATCGACTTACCTGCGTTCCGGAACTGATGAATGCGGTCGACGCACTTGGCTTGAAAAGTGTGATCCCCGACCGCGAGGATCTCGTCGACGATCAGGATATCCGGGTTCGTATTGATGGCCACCGAGAAAGCTAACCGCATGGTCATACCGCTGGAATATGTCCGTAAGGGCTCTTCAATGAACTCGGCGATGCCGGAAAACTCGACGATTTCGTCAAAGGCGCGGGTCGCCTCTTTACGGGTCAAACCCAGTAGGGCCGCGTTCAGAAACACGTTCTCCCGTCCCGTGAGATCGCCGTGAAAACCGGTTCCCAGTTCGAGCAAAGCCGCGACGCGGCCGTTCACTTCCACCGTGCCTTCGTCTGGGACTGCCAGGCCGGCCACAACGCTCAGGAGCGTGCTCTTGCCCGCTCCGTTGGGACCGATCACCGCCAGGCTTTCGCCGCGCTGGATTTGGAACGAGACGTTGCTTAGCGCGAAAAACCGTTCCGGCTTGGTATTGTTTAGCATCTGGGCGATGCGCTGGCGCAGCAGCAGGTGTCCCGCGTGCTTGACAAAGCTCTTGGACACGTTGCGAAATTCGATAGGGTTTAGACCGGTGGTCACAGGTGGTCGTAAAGCCTTTGCTTCAATCTGCTAAACGCGAACAGGCCAGCGGCCAGCGTGGCCAGAGAACAAAATGCCAGCTTCAGAACAGTGCCGTACACCGGAGGTTTGGCATCCAACAAAATTGTACGGAGAATCAGCACCAGCGCAGCCACTGGATTCAGAATATATAGCTCAGAAAATTTAGCGGGAATGGTCGAAAATCCATAGAAAATCGGCACGAGCCAGAACAGGATGGTATTCGCCGATTCCACCACATAGCGGGTATCGCGGATGTACACCGTGAGCGGCGCGGTGATCAGCGACAAGCCGCAGACGAAGGCAATTTCCAGACCCCATACCACCGGCAGCCAGAACCAGTAGACATTCGGGCGATAGCCGGCGATCGAAGCAAGCAACAACAGCAGGCCGATTTGAATCAACAAGTGCAAACAATTTGCCAACACGGCAGCCAGCGGGATCACTACCCGGTTTACCGGCACTCTTTTGATCATGCCGACGTTATCCACCAATGACGTCGTCCCGTAGACAAACGCCATGCTGAAAAAGTTATACGGCACCAGTCCGCAGAGGATAAATACAGCAAAATGGGGCGTCGTCCGATTGGGAAATATCACGGTGAAGACGAAGGTGAGCACGCCCATCATCACGAGCGGGTTCAATAAGGACCAGAACATGCCCAAGGACATGTTGCGGTAGCGTATCTTGAAATCCTTCTGGATGAGATTCCAAAGAAGGAAGCTATAGTCACCTTTCCACATTAGTCAACTAAGGACCGGCCGGCTGAACAGCGAACGGTGCCGCCGGGCAGCCCCGACAGATTCTCCGAGTATAGCATTGCCCTCGATTTTGGGCCCTCGATTTTGGGTCCTCAATTTTGGGCCCTCGATTTTTGCAGTGTTATCTTGCTTCCATGGGCCAGGAAAATCTCATTTCCGCGATTGAAAACTTCGCGGAAGTGAGGGTGCTTTGCGTGGGCGACGTCATGCTCGATTTCTTTGTCTACGGGGACATCGAGCGGATTTCCCCCGAGGCCCCTATCCCGGTGGTGCGGGTTCAGCACGAAGAGTGCATGCTCGGCGGCGCTGGAAACGTAGTCCGGAACCTTGCTTCTCTGGGCGTGGCGGTGTCGTTGGTCTCGCTAACCGGTGAAGACGATCCAGGCCAACGTGTTCGCGCCTTGCTGGCCGGCTTGCCGAACTGCCGGGCCGTAATCGTAAGCGATCCCGGCCGCCCGACCTCCGTAAAAACCCGCTATCTCGCGCAGAGCCAACAGGTCCTGCGAGTGGACTCGGAAAGCACCGAACCGGCCGGCGCAGCGCACTTGGCCCAACTCCTCGAAGGTTTTGAAGAACTGTTGCGCGAGTGCGACGTCGTGATCCTGTCGGACTACGGAAAGGGCGTGCTGACGGGGGGTGACTCGGCGCAGCGCTTTATCCAAACGGCACGCGCGGCGGGCAAACCGGTTCTGGTCGACCCCAAAGGAAGAGACTTCCAGCGCTACGCTCATTCGACGATCGTCAAGCCGAACCGCAAGGAACTGGCGGAAGCGACCGCGCTGCCGGTAGCCGACGACGCATCCGTGGAGCGGGCCGCCAGACATCTGATCGCCGAGACCTCGCTCGACGCGGTGCTGGTCACGCTGGGGCCGGCGGGAATGCTGCTGGTTCCCGCGGACAAGCCGGCGCGGGCTTATCGAGCCGCCGCGCGTGAAGTGTTTGACGTTTCAGGCGCAGGCGATACGGTCGCCGCCACACTCGCCGCCGGCATTGGCAGCCGGCTGAGCCTGGAGGATGCCGCGGAAATCGCCAATCTAGCCGCCGGCCTCGTAGTGGCCAAGATCGGGACTGCGGTGGTGACGCAAGAGCAGTTGATCCGTGAGTTAGAGAGCCATCATCCGTCGGCCGCCGACGACAAGGTGATGGCGGTCGAGGAAGCCGTGCAGCGCGCCCGCCGCTGGCGCCGGCAAGGGATGCGCGTGGGCTTCACCAACGGCTGTTTCGATCTGCTGCACGCCGGTCACATTGCGCTCCTGAGAAAAGCGCGCGAGCACTGCGACCGTCTGATTGTGGGGATCAATAGCGACCGCTCGGTAACGCGTCTCAAGGGCCCGGGCCTGCCGGCGCAGGATGAGCAGACCAGGGCGCTGATTCTGGCTTCGCTATCGCCGGTGGCGCTGGTGGTGGTTTTCGACGAGGAAACTCCGGAGTGTCTGATCCGCGAACTGCATCCGGATTTGCTCGTCAAGGGCGCAGACTACCGGCCAGACCAGGTGGTGGGCGCAAATCTGGTGGCCGGTTGGGGCGGTGAGTTGCTGCTGGTAGATTTGGTTCCCGGCCACAGCACCACGCGGACCATGCAACGGCTGGCGAGATAGCTTTTGGCCGCTACACCGGCGGCTTCCGGTTACCGACCACGATCACTTGCATTTCTTCCGCCAGCCGCACCACCTGCTGGGCCAGGCTGCGGCCCAGGAACAAGCGCCCACGCTGCTGTTGGCGGGCGAGGAAGATCTGCGTGATGCGGTGCGCCCGTGCGAAGGCGACCAGCGCCACAGCAGTATCCTTGCCGGGAATCATGCGGGCTTCGATATGCAGGTGGCGCGCCAGGTTGAGATGCCGCTCGATCGCTTCGCGGGCCTCGCGGTCGCCCGGATGGTCCACGCACACGGCGTAGCACTCGGCGTGGAGGTAATCGGCGACGCGCCGGCCCCGGCGGATCAGCGCGGCCGTAGAACTATCGGCGGTGATGTGGATCAGAATGCGATCGTTGGACGGTTCCTGCTCGCGGGATTGCCGGATCTCCACTTCATGCGCGGTTTGCCGCAAAGCCAACTCCCGGAGCGCCACCAGCGCAGGCTCCTTGAAGAAATTCTGCCGCGCCTGCATGGCTTTGTCGGGAGCGTAGACCACTCCCCGCTGCAAGCGATTCAGCAGCGCGCGGGGCGTCAGGTCGACCATCACCACCTGGTCGGCTTCGCGGACCACCCAATCCGGCACGGTCTCGCGCACCTGGACGCCGGTGATCTGGCGCATCTGGTCGTTGAGACTTTCGATGTGCTGCACGTTCATGGTGGTGAGCACATTGATGCCCGCTTCAAGCAGCGCCAGCACATCCTGCCAGCGCTTCTCGCGTCCCGCGCCGGGCACGTTGGTGTGCGGAAACTCGTCGACCACGCAGACTTCCGGACGCCTCGCGAGGATCGCGTCAACGTCCATTTCTTCAAACGCGGATCCTCGGTATTCCACTTTGCGCCGGGGAATCGTTTCCAGTCCCACGGTCTTGGCGATGGTGTCTTTGCGGCTATGCGGCTCAAAATAACCGATCGCGATGTCATAGCCGTCGCGCTTCAACTGCTGCGCTTCCTCCAACATTTGATAGGTCTTGCCCACCCCCGCCGCGTAACCCAGAAATATTTTCAACCGCCCGCGAGCTTCGGGTTCGGGCATGTCAATTGGGGAAGACGCGGACATCTATATCGTCGGTTTCATCGATCAGACGGTCGATAGGACCGCGGCTGAAACGCCCCAATAGTCCCGCGCGTTTGCTGTGGCCAACAAAAATCTGGGTGATGCCATGCGCGCGCGCGAATCCCAGAATCGCAGCGGCGGGATCGTCGCCATCCACCATCACCACCTTGGCGCCGGCCTGACGGGCCAAGGCGAGGTTCTGTTCCAGCGCCGCGGCGTCCTCCGGCGTAATTTCGGGCTGAGTGACCGAAATTGCATATAATTCGCCATGAAAGCGCTGGGTATTGCGAACTCCGCTGGCGATCATCGGCTCGGCATTGGCGCGCGGAGTGATGCACACCAGTATGCGCTCCTGCGCGCCCCAGTTGGACTGAACCTCCAACTGCCGGTCCACTACATCGGCCGCCAGCACCAGCGCCATCTCACGCAGCTCCGAGAGCTTGTTCTCGAACGACGCCGAATTGGATAGCAAGTCCGGCGGAGCGTCCACGACCACAATCTCGTCGGCCCGCTGGATGAACGCGCGTGGAACAGTTTGGGTAACATGTTTACCCGTGATCTTCTCCACCCGGGCGCTCTCCTCCTCGATGTAAACCAGGTTGATCGAAGTGATGACGGAAATGCCGGCCTGCAGCAATTCGTTGACGTCCTCCCAGCGGTGAGCGTGTTTGCTGCCAGGCGGGTTGTCGTACGCCAAACCGTCCACCAGACAGACTTCCGGATGCCGCCTCTTGATCGCCTCGAGGTTCATGAACTTGGTATCGCCGTGTTGGATCTCGCGAATCTGCTCGATGCCTTTGAGCAGGGGTTCGATCTCCGGAGGCACTTCAGATTGCAGCGCGCCGATGACCACATCTTCGCCGCGCTCGTGGCGGCGGCGTCCTTCATCCAGCATGCGGAAGGACTTTCCGACGCCCGAGTAATAACCCAGGAAGATCTTGAGCTGTCCGTTTTTGCTTTGCGGATCTTCGGACTCGGCGAGCTTGAGCAACTCATCGGGATCCGGGCGGCCATCTCGAATCGGCGGATGCGATCCCATGAAGGGATTATCGCTTTAAAGCCCGGTCTAAAGCTACGTTGAGCATCAGGACATTCACTCTGGGCTCACCGAGGAAGCCTAGATCGCGACCTTCGGTGTGGCTGGCAATCAGTTCTTCGACCTGAGCAACATTCATCCCGCGGGCCTGGGCAACTCTCTGTGCTTGCGCTTCCGCCGACGCCGGGCTGATGTGCGGGTCGAGCCCGCTGCCGGAAGCAGTGACTAAATCCGCCGGAAGATTTCCCTGGTAAGCCGGATTGTCCTTCCGGAAAGCCGCCGCATCCGTTTTCACGCGGTCTATTAGTTTCGTGTTCGTGGGACCAAAATTGGAGCCGCCCGAGGCCAAGCCGTCATAACCATTGCCCGCCGCCGAGGGCCGGGGATGAAAGTATTCCGGTTTCGCGAACGGCTGGCCGATCAGCTCCGATCCGACTACTTGGCCGTTTACCGTTTTCAGGCTGCCGTTGGCTTGATCTCGAAACAGCAGTTGGCAAAGGCCGGTGACCAGGCTGGGGTAGAGCAGGCCGGTGAGCACGGTCATCAGCAGCGTCATGCGAAATCCGGGGAGCAGTTGTTGAAACATTGTGAATCTCCTTATCTCTGCGCCGTCGATCTAGCCCCGAACGTGAGTGAGGGGACGCGCCATTCCCCTCACTCACGTTCGGGGCTAGATTACGCCAGGTGCAACAGCACCAGTAACTGGTCGAGCAACCAAATGCCGGGAAACGGCGCAATCAAACCACCGACGCCGTAGATCAGCAGGTTACGCCGCAGCAGTCCGGCCGCGCCTTGCGGGCGGTATTTCACGCCGCGCAGCGCCAGCGGAACCAGGGCGATGATGATCAGCGCGTTGAAAATGACCGCGGCCAGCACCGCGCTTTGCGGGGTATGCAGGTGCATGATGTTGAGGTGGCCCAGCGCCGGGTAAGTGACCAGGAACATGGCCGGGATAATGGCGAAGTATTTGGCCACGTCGTTGGCGATCGAGAAAGTGGTGAGCGCGCCACGCGTAATCAGCAATTGCTTGCCGATGGCGACTACCTCAATCAGCTTGGTCGGATTGCTGTCGAGATCGACCATGTTGCCGGCTTCCTTGGCGGCCATGGTGCCCGTGTTCATGGCCAGACCAACGTCGGCTTGCGCCAGCGCCGGCGCGTCGTTGGTCCCGTCACCGGTCATGGCGACCAAGCGTCCTTCCGATTGCTCGCGGCGGATATATTCGAGCTTGTCTTTGGGCGTCGCCTGCGCCAGAAAATCGTCCACGCCGGCTTCGGACGCAATGGCTGCGGCGGTGAGCGGGTTATCGCCGGTGATCATGACCGAGCGGATGCCCATGGCACGGAGCTGGCCGATGCGCTCTTTCATGCCGCCTTTGACAATGTCTTTCAGATGGATGATGCCCAGCAAGCGCGAACCATCGCAAACCGCCAGAGGCGTTCCGCCGTTGCGGGCGATTTTATCGGAGAGGTCCTTGAAGTTATCGGGCACCACTCCGCCCTGTTCGCGAACGAATCCTATGATGGCCTCCGTCGCGCCTTTGCGCAACCGGCGGCCGTCCAGGTCGACGCCGCTCATGCGGGTGTAGGCGGAAAACGGAATGAAGTGGGCTTCATGCTCGCCGATTTCGCGGCCGCGCAGGTTGTACTTTTCCTTTGCCAGAACTACCACGGAGCGGCCCTCCGGAGTTTCGTCGGCTAGGCTGGAGAGCTGCGCCGCATCGGCCAACTCGGCTTCCGTGATTCCGCTGGCGACGATGAACTCGACCGCCTGGCGGTTGCCGAGCGTGATGGTGCCGGTTTTATCGAGCAGCAGAGTGTTGACGTCGCCCGAAGCTTCGACAGCTTTGCCGCTCATCGCGAGCACGTTGTGCTGCATCACGCGATCCATTCCCGCGATGCCGATAGCGGAGAGCAAGCCTCCGATGGTAGTCGGGATGAGGCAAACGAGAAGCGCGACCAGAACGGCCACGGTTGGCACACTGCCGCTACCGGCCGAAGTCACGCTGTAGGCGGCAAACGGTTGGAGCGTGGCGACGGCCAACAGAAAAATCAGGGTCAAGCCGGCGATCAGGATGTTCAGCGCAACTTCGTTGGGAGTTTTCTGGCGTTGCGCGCCTTCGACCAGCGCAATCATGCGGTCGAGAAATGTTTCCCCGGGATTGGAAGTGATCTTGACGCGGACTTCGTCGGAAAGAACCTTGGTCCCACCAGTGACAGCGCTCCGGTCGCCGCCGGATTCGCGGATAACCGGAGCGCTTTCTCCCGTGATGACCGATTCATCGACGGTGGCGATGCCTTCAATGACTTCGCCGTCGCCGGGTATGATTTCGCCCGCGCAGCAGACGACCACATCGCCGGAGCGGAGTTGCGACGCGGAGACGTTCTCGGTCTTGCCGTTTCCCAGAACCCGATGGGCATTGGAATCGGTCTTGGTTTTGCGTAGCGTATCGGCCTGCGCCTTGCCGCGAGCCTCAGCCATGGCTTCGGCAAAGTTTGCAAACAGCACGGTGAACCAGAGCCAGATGGCGATCTGTAACTGGAAGCCGATGCCGGCCGCGCCGACAAACAAATCGCGGACCAGAAAGACGGTGGTCAGCGCGGCGCCAATTTCGACCACGAACATCACGGGGTTCTTGGCCAGAGTTACCGGGTTGAGCTTGCCGAAGGAAGCCAACATGGCGCGCCGGACGATCTCCGGATCAAAGAGAGGGCGCGAGCGCTTGAGATTCTTGGGAATCAGCGACGTCGAATCGGAAATCGGAGGAGGAGACGCCAATGCAGCCATATTAGCTCCAAAGCAGAAAGTGCTCGACAATGGGTCCGAGCGAAAGCGCTGGAAAGAAAGTCAGCGCGCCGACGATCAAGATGGTCCCGACCAGCAGTCCGATAAACAAAGGACCGTGGGTCGGAAAAGTGCCGCTGGTGGTTGCCAGTTTCTTTTTAGCGGCCAGACTGCCGGCGGCAGCCAGCAAAGGAATCAAGAACAGGAATCGGCCAATCAGCATGGCCAATCCGATGGTGAAGTTGTACCAGGGAGTATTTGCGTTCAGACCGGCAAAAGCGCTTCCGTTGTTGCCCGTACCGCTGACGAATGCATAGAGAATTTCCGAAAAGCCATGCGCGCCCGGATTAGTGACGTTGGCGATGGCCGCGCCGGGCGGATTGAAGTAGCTATCCTTGGCAAACGGAATCACCGCGCTGATAGCGGTAAACACCAGGATGCTGGCGGCGGTGGCGACCAAGGCCAACATGGCCATTTTGACTTCTTTCTGCTCGATCTTTTTCCCCAGGTACTCCGGCGTTCTGCCAACCATGAGGCCGGCGATGAAAACCGCGAGTATGGCGAAGAGCAGCAACCCATAAAGCCCCGCGCCGACTCCGCCGAAAATCACTTCGCCCGTCATGATGTTGAACAGCGGAACCAAGCCGCCCAGGGGGGTGAAGCTGTCATGGACGCCTATGATCGCGCCACAACTCGCGTCTGTCGTGATGGTGGCGAACAGGGCGGTGGTCGCGATGCCGAAGCGTACCTCCTTGCCTTCCATGTTGCCGCCAGATTGAGCCGCGGTGGCATGGCTCTCGATGCCGAGCTTCGACAGCAGCGGGTTGCCAGCTTGCTCGGCTGCGTAACACACGATGACGCCCGACAGGAACAGAACGCTCGCGGCGCCAAAAAGAGCCCAACCTTGCCGCGTGTCTCCCACCATTTTGCCGAAAGTGAAAGTAAGTCCGGCGGGAATGCAGAAGATCATAATCATCTGGACGAGGTTTGACAGCGGAGTCGGATTCTCAAATGGATGAGACGAGTTTCCGTTAAAGAATCCCCCTCCGTTCGTTCCGACCATCTTAATTGCCTCCTGCGAGGCCACCGGGCCCTGGGGAATGGTTTGCGTCAGACCTTCAACAGTTTTGACCACGGTGTTGGCATGAAAATTCTGAATCACACCCTGGGAACAGAGAAACAGCGCGCCGATCAGCGACAACGGCAGAAACAGGTAAAGCGTTGCACGAGTCAGGTCGACCCAGAAATTACCCAGCGTTTTGAACTGGACTCGCGCGAAGCCGCGCACAACGGCGATAGCGACCGCGACACCGGCCGCCCCGGAGGCGAAGTTCTGTACAGTGAGGGCCGCCATCTGCACCAAATAACTCATGGTCGACTCGCCGCTATAAGATTGCCAGTTGGTGTTGGTCATGAAGCTGATGGCGGTGTTGAAAGCCAGATCGGGCGTCATGACCGGAGTTCCGAAGTTCTGCGGGTTGAGCGGCAGGTGGCCTTGGGCGCGTTGCAGAACATAGGCAAACAGAAAGCTGAAGACGCTGAAGGAGAGCAAGCTGGCCGTGTATTGGGTCCAGCGCTGCTCGGCGTCTTCCCGGACGCCGCATAGTTTGTAAGCGAGTTTCTCCAGCGGCCGGATTACGGGATGGAGAAAGGTGCGTTCGCCCTGGAACAACCGGGCCATATACAGGCCCATCGGTTTGGTGATGGCGATGAGCACCGCAAAGTAAACCAGGATTTCGGCTACGCCTTGCGTGGACATTAGAATTTCTCCGGACGCAAGAGCGCGTATATCAAATAGGCAAACAGAAATAGAGTGGTGATGCCGGCGATGATGTAGTCCATTTTGGTGTCCTCTCCCTATAGGCGGTCACAGGCTTTGGTGAAGGCCCAACAGGCGGCAAAGAACATTACGGCGACCAGGACAAAGAGGGTGTCAAGCATATATGCCTTCCTAACGATCCAATCTCAGGTTAGATTTTGAAACGTAAGGAAGTCATAAAGACCAGATAAGAATTTTCTATCCGGCTGACGCGGAAGGAGTTGGACAAAGGCAGGAGAGTTCAAACGGCGGCACAGCCGAAAAATGATACGCGGCTCGGTTCGGCCGTCTCCGAGCCGCGATGAGAGGAACTGACGCTTAGCTTAGCGGTTGGCGTCCGGAGACAAGCGGCCGGTCTCGCTTGATGTCGACGGGCCAAGATCGAGCGCGTACACTTTGACGTCTACCCTGCGGTTCTCCGCCCGCGCTTCGCGCGTTGTATTGTCGGCATTCGGAAACTCGCTGCCAACACCTAACACACGGATCGCCCGCAAGGGCACGTTCTTCTCTACCGTCAAATAATGCACTACCGCGTCGGCTCTCCGCCGGCTCAATTCCAGATTCAGGACCTTGTTGCCGGTCTGGTCGGCGAAACCTTCCACTTCAACTACGAAGCTTTTCGCGGTCGCGACGTTCTGGGCCACCGTGTCTAACTTGTCCTGTTCTTCCTTGGAAAGATTGGCTCGCCCCGTCTTGAAGAACACCTGTTGGCTGGTCACCAGCTTATAGTTGTCGAGATTCGCCAGCGTCTGATCCAGCCGAGAACCAACCTGCTGGGCCATGGACGACGCCCGGTCGGCGGATTGCTGCGCTTGGGTCGCCGCGCCGTTGGCCTTTAAAGCGGCATCATTCGCCGCCGCGGCTCGCTTGCCCGCATCCGTCGCTTTCTCGTCGGCAGTGGCAACCTGGCGGTCTAGATCTCCGATCGCCTGGCGGTTATCGCCTGTCTGTTTCTGAACATCGTTGACTTGGTTTTGAACGGGTGCAATGGCCTCCCGAACATGCTTCTTGGTGGCACAACCCCCGGCGACTAGGGATAAAGCAATTACTGCCCCCAGGACGGCCGGTCCTTTCGCATGCATCATAACTTTCCTTTCACCTCTCGGTCCTCGTTAGCAAAAATCGTGCCATACACGCAAATGGTGTATTTTCCATGCGACGCAACTTACTGCCCCGGTAAAAATTCCACGAGCGCATTGCGTCTCCCGGCAATATTGCGGAGACCCATTCTATTTTACAGTGAATGGACCGCCGCTGTCCTCTCCTTGACGCAAGCACTTCGGTACCAGTAGTATCGCGAGATGGCTCTAGAATTCATTGACTACGAGATACGGGGAATTACTGTATTGCGCCCCATCGGGCGACTTACCCTAGGGGAGCCTACAGCGAAGTTCCGCTCCACCATCCGCGAATCCTTAGAATCCGGCAAAAAACAAATCATACTGGATATGTCTGAAGTATACTTCATCGACAGTAGCGGTTTGGGAGAGCTGGTGACCGCGCACACCACCGCCGTCCGGAGCGGTGGCGCGCTGAAACTCCTCAAGCTCACCCAGCGCGTACAGGACTTAGTGCAATTGACCAAGGTATACCGAGTCCTGGAGGTGTTCACGGATGAGGACGCGGCAGTGGGCAGCTTTTTCAGCGAGGCGCCATGACAGCTTTTTCCCGGCTGCTAAACTAAGACTTCTTAATGCCCGCGAACGCGTTAAAGGCCACTCCCTTGAACTCCGTCCATCGCAAGATGGGCGCCAAGATGGTAGACTTCGGCGGCTGGGATATGCCGGTGCAATACTCCGGCATTCTGGACGAACACAATGCCGTCCGCACCGCCGTTGGCCTCTTCGACGTCAGCCACATGGGCGAAATCGAATTCTTCGGCGCCGACGCAGTCGCCCTGGCGGACTGGCTTGCTACCAACGCGGCGTCGAAATTGACAATCGGCCAGGCGCAATATTCCGGCCTGCTCTACGAGCACGGCGGCTTTGTCGACGACATCCTGGTGCACAAAGTCGCGGACGATCACATTTTCATCTGCGTCAACGCGTCGAATCAGGATAAAGACTTCGAGCATATGCGCGCCAACAATCCGACCGAAGCGCGGGTGGAGTTCGCCGGCGAACGTTACGCGCAACTCGCCATCCAGGGACCTAAGGGTCCGGCGACCTTGCAAAAGCTGACTGCCACGGACCTGTCTTCGATCCCGTATTATCACTTCACCAGCGGCGAAGTGGCCAGTGTCAAAGCGCGCATCGCCCGAACCGGTTACACCGGCGAAGACGGCTTTGAGATTTATATCGCGCCGGAAAATGCCGAGCGCATCTGGGGCGAGGTGCTGAACGCCGGCCAGGGGTTTGGAATCAAACCCTGTGGCCTGGGCGCGCGCAATACCTTGCGGTTGGAAGCCAAGATGGCGCTTTATGGCCATGAGATCGACGCCACGCTGACTCCGCTCGAAGCCAATCTGGCCTGGATCGTCAAGTTCGACAAAGGCGATTTCCTGGGGCGCGCGGCGCTGCTGAAGCGCAAGGAAGCCGGCATCAAACGAAAACTGGTTGGCTTTGAAATGACCGGACGCGGCATCGCGCGCGATGGTTACGAAGTGCTGTTGGACGGCTCGCCCGCCGGCTGGGTGACCAGCGGCGGCCCTTCCCCGACTTTAGGAAAAAACATCGGTCTATGCTATTTACCGGCTGGGCATGCCGTAGCTGGCAAACAGATCCAGATACTGATCCGCAATCAACCCGTGGACGCGGTCACCGTGCCCACGCCATTTTATAAACGAGCGAAATAAAACATGTATCCTGCAGATTTGCGTTATACCAAAGAACACGAATGGGTTCGAGTAGAGGGTGAGATAGGGACGGTCGGGATTACCGATCATGCGCAAAAAGAGTTAGGGGATATCGTCTACGTCGACCTTCCCAAAGTAGGTTCCGTCGCTTCTAAGGGACAAACCTTCGGGTCGGTGGAGTCTGTGAAGGCGGTGTCCGACATCTTTGCGCCGATCTCGGGTGAGATTGTCGAGATCAATGAGCTGCTGGCCACCACCCCGGAAAAGATCAATGAAGATCCCCATGGTGAAGCCTGGCTGGTGAAGATCAAGCTCAGCTCTCCCGACGAGATGAAACAGCTTCTGTCTCCCGAAGACTATGAAACCTACGTCGGAGCGGAAACCGCGCACTAACCTGCCACGCGAATTAGAGAACGACATTAGAGAACATCAAATCAGAGAACAAGTTGCGCTACTTACCGAAATCAGACGTCGAACGCCGCCAGATGCTGTCCGAGATCGGCGTTAGTTCTTTAGAAGAGTTGTTTTCGCAATTACCGGAATCGGTCCGGCTGAATCGGCCGCTGGCTATCGCACCCGGTAAATCGGAATACGACATCATCGAGTACTTCCGCGATCGCGGCCTGGAGAATGCCAATGGCTACGCTTCCTTTCTCGGGGCCGGTGTTTACAATCACTTCCGGCCGGTCCTGGTGGACACGGTGGTCTCGCGCGGCGAATTTCTCACGTCTTACACGCCGTATCAGGCCGAGATCGCCCAGGGGACGCTAACTACGATCTTCGAGTTTCAGACCATGATCTGCCAGCTTACCGGCATGGACGTGGCAAACGCGTCTATGTACGACGGCTCTACCGCCGTACCGGAAGCCGCGATGATGGCCGTCCGCTTAACGAACCGCGACAAGATTGTGGTCGCGCGCACGGTACACCCCGAATACCGGGAGGTGCTGGCCACTTACTCGCGGCATCAAGGCATGCCTGTAAGTGAGGTTAGCTACGATGCGCAGACCGGCAAGCTCGATTTAGACGATCTGGCGCGCCAGCTAGACCAGGACACCGCGGCGGTCATCATACAGTCGCCGAATTTTTTCGGGGTGATTGAGGACATCAAAACGCTGTCAGACTTAGCGCATAAGAGCGGAGCTTTATTGGTATTCGTTTTCACTGAGGCGGTTTCGCTCGGCCTGCTCAGGCCCCCCTATGAGGCCGACATCGTCGCCGGCGAATTGCAATCCTTCGCCATTTCACCCTGCTACGGCGGACCCTTCGCGGGCATCATGGCGGCGAAAGAGAAGTTCATCCGTCAGATGCCCGGCCGGATTGTGGGCGAGACCAAAGATACGCGCGGCAACCGGGCGTTTTGTCTGACGTTATCCACCCGTGAGCAACACATACGCCGCGAGAAAGCCACTTCCAACATTTGCACCAACCAGGCGCTGATTGCGTTGATGGCGACCGTCTTCATGACGGTCTACGGTAAAGAAGGCCTGCGCGAGTTGGCGGAACAAAACGTGTCCAAGGCGCACTATCTGGCGAGCAAGGTGAAACCGCGTTTCAGCGGAGCGTTCTTCAACGAATTCGTCGTGTCGGCCAACGGCCGCACACCGGAGCAAGTAAATGAAGCATTGCTCGAAAAGAAGATCATCGGCGGTTTGCCGCTGCACCGCTTCTATCCGGAACTGGACAACGCTATGTTATTGTGCGCAACCGAAATGAACCGGCGCGAGCAGATGGATCTTGTGGCGGAGGCTTTGGCGTAAATGATTAAGAAAGTCCGCAGCCACATCAATCAGAATGAACCGCTGGTGTTCGAGCGCAGTTCTCCCGGCAAGCGTGGCTATCAACTGCCCGATCTCGATGTGCCCGCGGTCGATCCAAGCCAGGCGTTGGGCGCCGAGAATACGCGCGAAGATATAGAAGATTTTCCGGAAATTAGCGAAGTGGAAGCTATCCGCCATTTCACCCGCCTGTCGACCCAGAATTACGCCATCGACCTCGGCCTATATCCGCTTGGTTCCTGCACCATGAAATACAATCCGCGCGTCAATGAGCTTGTCGCGCGGACCGAAGGCCTGGCCTGGGCGCACCCGTATCAGCCGGAAGCGCTGTCCCAAGGCGCCATGGAAGTGATGGCCGCCGTCGAAGCCGCGCTCGGGGAAATCACCGGCATGGCGGCGCTTACGCTGCAGCCGGCGGCCGGGGCTCATGGCGAATTCACCGGTATTCTGCTCATTCGCGCATATCTCGAATCGCAAGGCAACCCGCGCAAGAAAATCCTGATTCCGGATTCGGCGCACGGCACCAATCCCGCCACCGCGATGATGGCCGGTTACTCGGTGGAAAATATAAAATCCAACGACCGCGGCATGGTGGACACCGAGGTGCTCGAGCGCATCGTCAACGAGGATGTCGCGGGATTGATGATCACCAATCCCAATACGCTGGGCGTGTTCGAGCAGAACATTCAACAGATCGCCGGCATCCTGCATGCCAAAGGCGCGCAGGTTTATATGGATGGCGCGAACATGAACGCGCTGGTGGGCATCACGCGGCCGGGAGATTTCGGCGTGGACGTGATGCATCTCAATTTGCATAAAACATTTTCGACTCCGCATGGTGGCGGCGGTCCGGGTTCGGGCGCGGTAGCGGTGGCAAAACATTTGATTCCCTTCTTACCCAAACCGCGCCTGCAAAAATCCGGCGCGACTTACTCCTGGAATTACGACTTACCCAAGTCCATCGGCCGCGTCCGCGCTTTCTACGGCAATTTCGGCGTCCTGGTGCGGGCGCTGGCTTACATCCAGGCGCATGGCGGCGATGGTCTCAAGCGCGCCACGATGGACGCTTTGCTCAACGCCAACTATATCCGCGCCAAGCTCGAGCCGTTCTACGATCTACCTCACAAAGCACCGACCATGCACGAGTGCGTCTTCAGCGACGACCGCCAAGCCAAACTCGGCATCCGCACCGGCGACATCGCCAAGCGGCTGATCGACTATGGCTTTCACCCCTACACCGTAAGCTTTCCTCTCATTGTTCGCGGCGCTTTGATGATTGAGCCGACCGAGACGGAGAGCAAAGGCGAGTTGGACCTCTTTATCGATGCGATGATTTCGATCGCCAAGGAAGTTGAGGAGACTCCGCAACTGGTGCATGACGCGCCGCACTTGACTCGCACCAGCCGCGTCGATGAGGTTACCGCCGCGCGCAAACCGATTGTCCGCTGGAAGAAGTAAGTGCCCGCGGCGCTCAGCAGACGCTGGCAAATTCCGATCGTACTGCTAGCGGTGATCGCACTGCGCGTGCCCTTTCTCAACCAAGCCATACAAGGCGACGATCTTTATTACCTTTACGGCGCTGAGCACGCGCAGATCGATCCGCTGCATCCCGACCACGCGAGCTATGCGTTCCGGGGACGCATGGTCAGCATGCAAGGGCACTCCCATCCGCCGTTCGACGCCTGGTTTCTGGGCGCGTTGTTAGCAATCTTTCGCGATGTGCGGGAAATACCGTTTCACGTCGCGTACGTGCTGTTCTCATTCATCGCCGGACTGAGCGCCTTGGCTTTGGCGAGGCGCTTCAGCCCGCATCCCCTGCTCGCGGCGTTGCTATTTCTAGCCACGCCGGTCTTTATCGTCAACGGCAATTCGCTGGAATCGGATTTGCCATTCGTCGCTTTCTGGCTGCTGTCCATCGCGCTCTATGTTCACGCCGTGGACCGCCGTTCGCCGGCCATGCTTGCGGCCGCGTGCGCCGCGATGGCGTTCGCCGCGTTGACGGCTTATCAATCGGTCGTGTTGATTCCGATTCTGCTGCTTTACGGCCGTAAATGGCGTCCGGCATGGATCGCCGCCTTTACCGTGCCTCTGATTCTCGGGGTCTGGCAACTCTATGAGCGTTCCTCCACCGGTGCGCTGCCAGCCACGGTGCTGGCAGGCTACATGCAGTCCTACGGATTTCAACAACTGGCGGAGAAACTCAAGAACGCCGTTGCGCTCACCGCTCATCTGGCCTGCCTCGTCTGTCCTATTCTCTGGCTTCCCGGCTTGGCGACCATCCCTTTCGCCATCGGCGCGATGTTCTATGATTTGAACCCGCTGTTCTGGGTCTCGATCGCCATCGGCGTGGGAATTCTGATCTTCTGCGCCCGCAATTGGCGAGACTTCCTGGCGCAATGGATTCTCATCTTCTTCGGGTCCGCGCTGGTCCTCTTCTTCGCCGGTTCGGCGCGGTATCTACTTCCCATTGCGCTGCCCGTCGCGATCCTGGCCAGCCGCCGTTGGGGGCCAAAAATCCTAGCGCTCGGCATAGCAGGTAGCGCGGCGCTAGGCCTCAGTCTGGCAATCGTCAACTATCAGCATTGGGATGGCTATCGCGTTTTTGCGCGCGCGTTGCCCGCCAGCAACCATCCCGTCTGGGTGAATGCCGACTGGGGTTTCCGCTTCTATCTGGAACAACAAGGTGGCTTGCCTCTGATGGAAGGCCAAGCGGTGCATGCGGGCGATACCGTAGTGTCGAGCGTAATCGGCGGCACGGTCCGTTTCACAGGCCCGCGCGCCGTGATCGCCGAGAAGGCGATTACGTCGGCGATTCCGCTGCGCCTGGTCGCGATCGGCGCAAAATCCGGTTACTCCAGCGCGTCTTTCGGTCTGCGGCCATTCGATATCTCGACAGCGGATATCGACCGCGTCCGCGCCGAACGTATTCTCGATAGCAAGCCAACCGTCTCGATTTTGCCGATGAACGCCCCAGCGGCGGAGCAGCAAATTGTCAGTGGCGTGTATGCGCTCGAAGACGGCAAATATCGCTGGATGAGCGGAAAAGCCGACATTTTGCTGAAGAGCCCTGGGCCGTCGGCGATCGCGACCGTGCATCTCTACATTCCCGATGCGGCGCTGGCGCGGATCGTGACGGTTTCTCTTGACGGTCATGAGGTGGCGCGTCAGACCTATCCCGCGCCTGGCTCGTACACGCTCACGACCAGCGCTGCGAAGACGCCAGGTGATTCCGCAACTTTGACCATTGCCGTTGACAAGACTTTTTCGGCCGCTGGAGACCAGCGCCAGTTGGGGATCATCCTGACGCAGGTGGCGCTGGCGCAGGAATCAGGCAAATAAGAGACGGCCTTTGGGCTCCGGAATCGGGCGTCCAAGTTGCTTAGTACACCGTTTCATAAGTAAGCCGACATATTGCAGGTCCCCTCACTAACGTTCGGGGCTAGGCGATGCGGCGCGACCGTGAGCCAGGGGACCAAGCGGCAATACGAGGCCGTAATTGCGAAACGGTGTACTTAGCAGCCCATGTCTCAGTCGAAAGACATCCAGCGTCGAAAATGTTTTGACTTTAGAAAAGAAGACTTAGGTGTCTGCCTGCTCGTTGCCAGACGGGAAACATCGACTCCCATTCAGCAGTGTTCGACACCCCTATGGTTCGACGGCCAGCGTGATTAATCCGCTATTGCCGTTAGCATTACTCAAATAGAGCGACACGGAACCCAGAGTAAAAACCCTAGCTGGAGTCGAAAAAGTGATGGAAGTCCCGTCCGTGCTCTCGACGGTAAGCCCGTTTGTCCCATTTTGAGAGGTCACCCAAAGAGTGTTTCTGGACAGGAAACCGCTTCCCGATAGAGTGAAGAGCTGGCCCTGAATCAACGAAGAAGGAGCGTTGTCGATCACGACACCCGAAGATGAAATTGGCATCGGAGCTGGAGTAGGAGATGGGCCTGCCACACCGGCGGCAACCACAGTCGTGGTGACTGAAACGCTTTTTCCGTTGGAGTTGTAAATGGAGATCACTACAGTCCCGATTGGAAAGAAACGTGGAGACGCCAAAAACGTTATCGTCGTGCCATTGCTGCTTGCCACCGAGAGCCCGTTTGTGCCGGCTTGAGACGTAACCCACATAACGTTATTGGGGAGGAAGCCGCTTCCCGAGAGCGTTACGAACTGGCCCTGAACCACGGAAGATGAAACGCTGGTAATCACAGGAGGGCTCGGGGGCGCTGCCGGCCGCGGTGGCGAAGTTGAAACCGTTCCGGCTGAAAAAGAGATTGAAACGCCGCCAGTACCGCCAGTTGCATATTCCCGGCAATTCGTATTAGAAGGGCCCACTACCGTTAGCTGAGGTAGAAAATCCGGTGCGAACATTTGTCCGAAGTTAACGGCCGCAGTGGAAGACCCGAATGTTATCTGGTCACTCGCTGGCAAATACCCGCAGTCCGTTACATCCAGAGTCTCTAGCACCCCGCCTGCGGCGAGCGTTTGAGGGCCTCCCATGTCAGCGGACGAAACGCTCATAGTGTCGAATTTGTCAGACGTATTGTCAGTTGTGGTGATCGTCCACACGTCACTGGTTTGGTCCAACTTCATCGTTCCGGTAATAGTATCGCCGGGACTCACCGGAATGGGAAAGTTTCCGCTTCCGTGGCAGTTTGGCGATACATTGGTGTTATTCGGGCAACAGACATAACAGTAAATCGTCCAAAGATAACCATTAACGCCTTCTTCCCCAATAGCGGGGTTAGCGGAACCCAACTCCAATATCGGCTGCATGACGCAACTTCCATTGTTTGGCTCAAGGCCGTTCCAGAGACTGGTAATCGGAACATTGGCAGACGGCATTGGGACCGTCGGATACGGTGGCACCGTCCATTGAGTGGAAAGGTAGGTATAGTTGGCTTCTTGAGCCGTAGCCCACGCAAACCCCTGTCCCTGCCCGCTTGCGGAGCTGGAAACGAGAAAAGCGTTTAAGATCGCAAAGCTTGCCAGCGATCTCGGTTTCAATATCGTCAAGCCGCGCGATTTTCGGCATGCGGATCGCGGACAAAAACAACTCCCGGCGCAGTTCAAGTTGGCAGGCGCGATCTTGCAGTCTACGCGGTTCTTGGGGGTCTCTTCCATCAGTGATCACATCGGTTAACCGGCAAGAATCTTGAAACAAATTTGTGCGACCGAACGGTGAAGAGCCCACGCTCGTGGAACTATGGAATCGCTTGCCTGGGGTACGGGCAATCGCCAGATTGCGATCGCGCGAATCTGCGAGGCTCGTCGGACGCGGGTATTTCCGATGCTGGGAGGCTGCGCGACGCGGTTGCGAAAGGTTTATGTCAGGCGTGCGAGGCGGAAGGTTGGCGGGTGTTTCGAGACAAGACGTCGACGGCCTTCGGTGGCCGGATATCGGAGTTCATGAAGTTGATCACGCGGGCCGACCTGATTCTTGTGATTCTTAGCGAGAAGTACTTGCGATCGCCATATTGCATGGCAGAGTTATACGGAATATATCAGCGGTCACAGGGCTACAAAGACGAATTTCTCGGTCGTGTGGTTCCGTCTACGCTGAACGACGCGTCTATCGGAACTTGGCGGGACCGGGCTGTCCACGCGAAATATTGGAAAGCGGAGTTTGAAGCCATGGAGGTTGACTGGCAATCGCTCGGCACGGAAGATTTGCGGCTATACAAGTCCATGAAGAACTGGCATAACGAAGTTGGAGATATCCTCGCGTTCATTAGCGATGTGCTTCGTCCGCATGGTTTTGAGGCAATCGTGGCGGATGAGTATAGAGGGCTGCGCACTATGCTGCAGAAGCACGCGATCGCGGATTCCGGGCGATAGTTCGCATGGAAGTCGATCGGCGAAAAGCTACAATCGAGATATGGCAATCGACCCAGGCGAAATTCTACGGCAAGCTCTTTCCCTTCCACCCGAGGCGCGCGCTGCTCTGGCGGACAGTCTGCTTAACAGTATCGACTCCGAGATGGATGAGCCGGCGGAAGAGAAATGGCGCGAAGAGATCAAGAGGCGGATTGTCGAATTGGACTCGGGAGCCCTGCAAACGACTCAGTGGCCGGAGGTCCGCGCGCGCCTCATGGACCGTAGCAAAGGATGAACTCCGCGCCGCCAAGTTTCCACCCCGAAGCGGCGGAGGAAGCAGAGGCCGCAGTCGCTTGGTACGCAAGACGAAGTATCCGAGCCCCGGAGAAATTCGTCCAGGAATTGGAAATTTGCATTCAATCGATTACTAACGCGCCCCATCAATGGCCGCCATTTGAGGGCAATGCGAGGCGCGTTTTTCTGCGGCGCTTTCCATATTCGGTGGTTTACTGTATCAGGCCAAGTGAGATTACGATCATTGCGGTGGCCCATAGCCGGCGACGTCCAAGATATTGGCGGGACCGTGTCGAGTTGTAGCAACGCTCCTCGGTCTCTTTTGCATTTGGTCGATCTGAGTGATATCTATCGTCTTAGAGGTTCCACTTAACGCGCCGAGAACTCCAACGAGTGAGGAAGGGAATCTCGATATGCGAACGTAGTTCGTGGATAAGGCCGTGCGCCAGCGCAGTGGATCGTCAGCTCCCGATGATGTAATCGGCACGATGATTTCCCTTTATGATTCAGGCTCGGCTGGACCATGAAGATGAGCAGACGTTCAACGTCGTTGATGAGTTCTGGCGTTATTTTGCGCGTTGTAAAGAGACCTGATACGAGAGGCGCGAGGCACGTCCCCTTCTGACCGGCCCATTTGTCTTTGGATACACAGTTCCAGCGCTTCAAGAGCGACTGTCGATATGCCTTGCCAATGTACAATATTGCTCGGGTACCAGGCTTACGCATGAGATAGACCGCTCGAGTCGAGTGCATGTTCATATCGTCGGGGATCCGCCAGTGTAGTCTTATTGCGCGAGTGCGCTTTCCCTCGAACATCATAACTCTTTTCACGGTTTGCCGCTCCCTGAATTTGACGGATTTTACCTAAATCGTATCACCGAGAGATTTCCTAAATCCCCATACTCATGAGGAAGCTTCGCCACTGCTCAAATGTTCGGGAAACGTCCTCCTGCAGGATGTGGCGAACGATCCGATGCATGATCGGCGGGACATGGTAACGGAGTCGGAGCGGAACGGGAAGACGCTCTGTCGGCGTGGGAGATACGGAAACGCCCAGCGCGATCCCTCCTGCTGCCGGCGGTGCATGTTGCGAGTCTCTGAGCCGCGGTCGGGATTCTGAGTCGCCCGCTTCTTTTCCTTCCCGTGTCAAAATGCTCTCATGCCCGATGAAATAAAGCCTGCCACGTTTGAAGGTGGCCTCCTGGAACTCGAACAGATCGTCAAAGAGATGGAAAGCGGCGAGCTGCCTCTCGAACGCGCGCTCGCTTTGTTCGAGAAAGGGATGCAACTGAGCGAGACCTGCCGCAAGCAACTGGAAGAAGCCGAAACGCGCATTGAAGTGCTGGTTCGCAAAGGCGACAAGATGCAAGCAGAGCCGTTTGGCCCCGACAAAGCATGATCAAGGCATGACTTTCTCCGACTATCTCCAGGACCGGCAACAACGCATCGACGCCGCGCTCGACCGCTGGGTGCCGGCCGAATCCGTGCCGCCGCACTCCATCCACAAAGCCATGCGTTACAGCCTCTTTGCCGGCGGCAAGCGCATCCGCCCGGTGTTGTGCCTTGCCGCGGCCGAAGCCGTTGCGGATTACACGCAGGGCGTGGAGCAAGTGGCTTCGACGCTCGAAATGATCCATACTTACTCGCTGATCCATGACGACCTGCCGGCCATGGACAACGACGACCTGCGCCGCGGCCGGCCTACCTGCCACAAAGTGTTCGGCGATGCAATGGCGATCCTGGCCGGCGACGCCCTGTGTACGCTGGCGTTTGAAGTGCTCGCATTGGCGGAGTGCGACGCGGAACGGCGCGCCCGCCTGATCGTGGAACTGACGCAAGCGTCCGGCTCGGTCGGCGGCATGATCGCCGGGCAGGTGCATGACATCGAGGGCGAAGGCCGGCATCCCGATTCCACCTTGCTCGAAACCATCCATCGCGCCAAAACCGGCGCGCTGCTCCGGGCCAGCCTGCGCCTGGGAGGGATTTTCGCCGGCGCCGACGACGCCCAACTGGCCGCGCTCTCCCACTATGGCGAGCATATCGGTCTCGCGTTTCAAATTGTCGACGACGTTCTCGACGTCGAGCAACCTTCCGGCAAACTCGGCAAGACCGCGGGCAAAGACGCCCAGCAAAAGAAGATCACCTTCCCGGCCGTCTACGGCCTGGAGCGGTCGCACGAGATGGCCGAAGATCATCGACTCCGCGCGCATCTGGCACTTCGTCCGTTTGACACGCGCGCCGAAAGACTGCGGGAATTGGCCGATTTCATCGTGAGCCGGGAAACTTGAAGGCGCGCATCGACCAACTTCTTGTCGACCGGGGCCTCGCCGAGTCCCGCGCCAAAGCTCAGGCGCTGATTCTGGCGGGCGAAGTTCTTGTCAACGGGCAGAAAGCCGCCAAAGCCGGTCAAACCGTGGACGTCGAGAGCCGGATCGACGTTCTCGCCGCGCCTCGCTTCGTCAGCCGAGGCGGCTTTAAGCTGGAAGCGGCACTGGTACATTTCGCCATCTCCGCCGAAGATCGCATTTGCCTCGACATCGGTTCCTCGACCGGCGGCTTCACCGACTGCCTGCTGCAGCATGGCGCGAAAAAAGTCTATGCGTTCGATGCCGGAACCAACCAGCTCGACTGGAAACTGCGCAACGATCCGCGAGTCGTCGTGCGCGAACAGTTCAACGCGCGCCATCTCGCGCCGGCCGACGTCGGCGAACCAATCGACTTGGCCGTTTGCGATGTGAGCTTCATCTCGATCACAATGATTCTACCCGTGCTACCATCCTTGCTCACCCCGATAGGCGAAATGGTGATTCTGGTCAAGCCACAGTTCGAAGTGGGGCGCGCCCAAGTTGGCAAAGGAGGAATCGTGCGCGACCCGGCGCTGCACCAGGCAGCCTGCGAACGGGTCGAAAAAGCCGTCGCGGCGCTGGGCTATCGTTCCAACCTGATCGCGAGCCCTTTACCCGGCGCGGAAGGCAATCGAGAGTTCCTGCTCTATGCTCGACATTAAGATCGCCGGCATCATCTCCAAGCCCGGTATTCCGCACGCCACCAATATCGTCCCGCCGCTGGTGGAATGGCTGAAAGAACGCGGCGTCAGCTCGCGCTACGATGTGGAAACCGCCAAATATCTGGGCCGGCAGAACGGGCTTCCGCGCAGCGAAGTGCCGGAAGGCGCCGACCTGGTGATCGTGCTGGGTGGCGATGGCACGCTGCTTTCCGCCGCCCGCGCACTGGCAGGGCGCGATATCCCGCTGTTGCCCGTCAATCTCGGCGGCCTGGGCTTTCTCACCGCCGTCACGCTGGACGAGTTGTATCCGGAGCTGGAACGGACTTTGCATGGCGAGCAGCGCGTCGCCCCGCGCCGCATGCTGCACTGCGACCTGGTAAGGGAAGACTACATCATTCAGTCTTTTGAAGCGCTCAACGACGTGGTGCTCGCCAAGAGCAGCATCGCGCGCATGATCGATCTCGAAACTCACGTCGATACGCACTACGTCGCCAACTACAAAGCGGACGGGGTCATTGTCGCCACGCCGACCGGTTCCACCGCTTACTCTCTCTCCGCCGGCGGCCCCATTATTTTTCCCCCTGTCAATGCCATCTGCCTCACGCCCATCTGCCCGCATACGCTCACTTATCGGCCGGTGATTGTGCCCGACACCAGCGTGGTGACCATCATTTGCCGGGCTCACGACCGCGAGGCCTTTCTCACCGTGGACGGCCAGATCGGCGTGCCGCTCATGGAAAACGACCGGATTCTCTGTCGAAGTTCGTCGCATAGCGTCAGCCTCATTCGCCCACCCAAGTCGTTGTTCTTTGATGTGCTGCGCCAAAAGCTGCACTGGGGGGAACGTTGAAACGAATTTCCTTGACCGGCTGGATTTTTATCGCCATGGTGGTAGGCGTCGCCTTCGGGTTTCTGTTTCCCGATCAAGCCAAAGCGGATTGGGTCAATGCGCTGAGCCAGGTTTTTCTGCGCTTGATCAAAGTGATTATTGCGCCGCTCATTTTTGGGACCCTGGTCTATGGAATTGCCGGCACCGGCAGTGTCAAGGCCATGGGGCGGATCGGGCTCAAGGCGATTGTATATTTTGAAGCGCTTACCACCATCGCCCTTTTTCTTGGTTTGGGGGCAGTGAATCTCGTCCAGCCTGGCGCTGGCTTAACACTGCCGGCAAACGTTGGGGATATCGGAATTGCCAAAGTTTCGCCCTCATTTTCCGGCACGCTGGAGCACACTTTTCCCTCGAGCGTCATCGACGCCATGGCGCGCGGCGATGTACTGCAGATTGTGGTTTTCGCCTTTCTGTTTGGCGCCGCCTGCGCTTCCGTTGGAATAAAAGCCGCGCCGGTGGTCGAAGTCTGTAAAGCGCTGTCTGAAGTGATGTTCCGCTTCACCAAATATGTGATGTACTTGGCGCCAATGGGAGTCGGCGCGGCCATGGCATACACCATCGGCAAGAACGGCATCGGCGTGCTCAAGAGCCTGGGACTGCTGGCTTCTACTCTTTACGGCGCTCTGATTGTTTTCGTGGTGGTGGTCTTCGGCTCGGTGATTTTGATCGCCGGCATTCCTCTAAAGCGTTTCATCGCTGCCGCGCGCGAACCTTTTATTCTGGCGTTTTCCACTGCCTCTAGCGAAGCAGCGCTCCCGCTGGCTTTGGAAAATATGGAAGAGATGGGCGTTCCTCAACACATTGTTGGGTTCGTGCTCCCTACCGGCTATAGCTTCAACCTGGACGGCAGCACGCTTTATCTTTCTTTGGCTTCCTTGTTTGTTGCGCAGGCGGCCGGAGTGCATATGCCCTTCGGTCAGCAGTTGCTGATGATGCTGACCCTGATGCTCACAAGCAAAGGCGTCGCCGCCGTACCGCGTGCTTCTTTGGTCATTCTCTCCGGAACTTTGACCAGCTTCGGACTTCCGATCTCCGGCGTGGCGCTGATTCTGGGCGCGGACGCACTGATGGACATGGCGCGAACGTCGGTCAACCTGCTTGGGAATTGTTTAGCCACGGCAGTAGTGGCCCGCTGGGAAGGCGTGGATTTATCGAGCCCACCTGTCGAAGTGACTGAATTCAGTGCCTGAGTTCCGCACAGACCCGCTCACCGGCCGCTGGATCCTGGTTGCGGAAGGCCGCTCGCAACGTCCCAATGACTTTACCATTCCCGGACGATGCCCGTTTTGCCCCGGCCATGAGGCCGACACGCCGCCCGCGGTGCTGACCATCCCGCGCGCGGACGGAGCGTGGCAGATTCGGGTCATCCCCAACAAATACCCCGCTGTGACTCCTCAAGGACCAGCTTATGGAGTCCATGAGGTGATCATTGAAGCTCCCGAACACGACCTTTCGTTCGGTAATTTCCCGGTGGATCGGATTCAACAAGTACTTGAGGTTTATCAATCTAGGCTTAGGTCATTCCAGGGCGATCCGCGCTTGCAGTATGGCTTTCTCTTCAAGAATCACGGTGAAGCCGCCGGGGCCTCGCGCATTCACCCGCATTCCCAGTTGATCGCGCTCGAAATGATTCCACTTCTGGTGGAACAAGAGCTTCGCGCGGCGGCGCAAAGGCCTACCTGCCCGTCCTGCGATAGCCTCAAGCAACACGATAGAATTATTCTGGAAACCGATACAATCGCAGCCATTTGTCCCACTGCTCCCAGGTTCTCGTTCGAGACTTGGCTGCTGCCCAAGCGTCATGCCAGCCACTTTGAAACCAGCGCTGGTTTAGCGCAAGCCCTGCACGCCGTTTTGCAAAGGCTGGAACGGGCGACCGGCCTGGCAGCATACAACCTCGGTCTGCACACCGGACCCTTGCAGGCCGGCGAGCTTTCCTATTTCCATTGGCGCTTGGAAATCATCCCTAGACTGACCCGGATCGCCGGTTTTGAGTTGGGAACCGGCGTCTACATTCACGAAATCAGCCCGGAGCGAGCCGCCCGAATTCTACGCGAAAATGGACCAGTCGCATGAAACTTTTGAAATCACTACTTCTCACCCTCCTCTGCCACACGCTGATGGCTCAAAGCGCCATCCAAGGGGAACGCCATGACTTCGCCATCTCCGATTTCCACACTGAGTCCGGCGTCACTTTACCCAAGGCGCTGATCGTTTATGGAACTTACGGCCACCTGAACGCCGAAAAGAACAATGCCATCCTCCTGCCCTCGCATTACATGGCGAACTTTCACGGATACGAGTGGCTGATCGGCCCCGGCAAGGCTCTCGATCCATCGGAACTGTTTTTGGTATGCACCGAACTTTTCGGCAGCGGCAATTCCTCCTCTCCCAGCAACACGCCGGGGCCGTTTCACGGCCCGCGCTTCCCGGTGACCAGCATCCGGGACAATGTCGAGGCGGTTCATCGCTTACTGACAGAGGAACTGAAGATCACGCACCTGCGCGCCGTGATTGGATTCTCGATGGGCGCACAGCAGGCCTTTCAATGGGCGGTGAGTTATCCGGACTTCGCGGACAGGATCGTGGCTACTTCCGGAACCGCCAAAACCTACCCGCACGGCATCGTGCGTTTGGAAGGACAGATCGCCGCTCTCACGGCGGACGATGCTTTCCACGGCGGCGATTACACTGTCCCGCCGGTGAAGGGACTGGAAGCTTTCGGAATGGTCTGGGCCGGGTGGCTTTATTCCCAGCAGTGGTGGCGCGACGAGTTGTGGCGCACCAATTCGCCCGCCGGGACAACCTTCGAGCAGGTGATGAACGGTTTCCGCAAGCGATTCAAGGCCGATGCCAACAACTACATACTGCAGGCGCGCACCTGGGAGCGTCATGATGTAGGCTCGACGCCGGGATTCGGAGGGGATGTGGCAAAAGCGCTCCGCTCGATCAAAGCTCGGGTTCTGTACATGCCGTCATCGACGGATTTGTACTTTCCCATCGGAGACGCGCGCTATGAGTCCCAGTTCATTCCCAGAGTCTCTTACGTGCCGATCCCTTCCTTGTGGGGCCATACGGCGGGGGCTGCCAGCAATCCGACCGACGCCAAATTTTTGAACGAAAACATCCGGCGCTTTCTCGCTGCCGGGCGCTAATATTTGGTGAGGATTAAGCTGCTAAGGCCCGGCGCGGCGGGTGACCGAGCAAAATGCGTGCCGCGCGCTCGGGAGATTCAGCCTCGAAAATGCAAGTGCGGCCGCCCTCACGTCCCTCGACACGAACCTTGGAGGAATGCTCACTGACGCGGTAGGCCGTGCGGGCGCCGTGATGAGACTGCAGCGAATCGAGCGGCCAGTCGGAGCCGGCAATCATGTGAATGCCGCCCTCCGGGGAGATGAGGATCGTAAAGTCCGCCAGCGCGTTGCCCGCCTGGGTCGCCTGCTCGGCGGCCTGCAACAGATTCATCGCGTCATTTACAAACCGGCTCACAAATCACTTATCGAGATGCCGGCGCCGGACTTGAACTTAAATTGAGTAGCGGAGGTACGCCGGTCGCGCCGGGTACGAGTCTTGGTTAATCCGAGCCCGCTAGCGGCCGGATTAAACGCAATGCAGGCCGCGTGTTGTATTCGCGCATATAGTCCGCGTGGGCGCGATCGCGTGGGTACGATTGGCCGGCAGGGTACGGATAGCTGCTCATGGCGTGAAATGGAAGCGGCAGCACGGATTGCGAGAAAGCCGTGTTGGCGTCGGCGTCCTTCGCCCAGCCGTCTACTAACAAGAGGAAGTCGCGTTTCCATCCGGTTGGCAGTGGAGGCAAATTGGACGCGTTGAAGCGCAGTGTCACTTCGTCGCCGGAGCCCATAATCATGAGGCGATCGTCGACCGTCGTTAACAGCGGAGTGACGTCGCCGTAGCGCGTGTAGTTACCCGGGGTCGGATTCCACATGGTGGTGTCGCTGACGGTACTGTAGTCGAACTTCTCGGGCTGCTTGCGTTGCGGGTGAATCGTTACTTTGGAGAATCCGCGGAAATGCAGATCGGCGGAAAGCAGTGGGGCTACGGTTAGCCGATTGGGCGGAGTGTCGTTGTTTTCCACCAGGAAGATTTCGTCCCAATAGAGACTGAGATTTGTGATAATGCGCACTTCGCGCGAGGCAGAGAGGAATTTGCCTGTTAAGTCCACCACCATGGGCTTCGGCTTGCCGGATGGCATTCCCATATCTTCAATCACGGTTTTCCAGTTGCCGGCCGCATCTTTGACCTGCAAATAGGGGAACGTCAGGTCTTTGTGCTGTTGGGTTGCCGAAAGGAAGGTGCTGCCATCGGCCCAGTCGACCCAGCCGTCGAGCACCAGGATGGCTCGATTGGAAGGCGCGGCGTTGCCGAAGTCCAGATCGAGATTGTGCAGGTCCGCCACGCCCGCCGGGTCGCGGCGGAAGGAATCGGGATACGTGGCATCGCGCTTGAGAACAGCGGCCAGCACGTCTTTTCCATCCTGGTCGTGCGCCGCTACCGGGTAGACTCGGTGGTCCACTCCGAACAGGCGGAACTCGGGGAACGGTGGCGATTTGAACTTTTCATTTGTGAGGATGTCGATCGACGCAGGATGATCGACGGCTTGCAGTTGGATCTGATCGAGGTAGGAAACCTCGCGCAATTCCTCCGTCATGCGCACTTCGTAGACGCCGTCGCGTTGCTTGAGCTTGCCGCTCGGAATGGAAACGTACTCTTGATGATCCACGGGAAAAAATTGCCCATCGCCGGAGCTTGCGCCCAAGGGAGCGACACCGAGAACGTCGGTAATAAAAGTAAATTGCTCGCCATCCCAGGTGAAGATCATGGGACAGGAACCGGAGAGGCGCGGGGCTTCCTTAATGGTTAGAATTTTGTTGATCGGCTGATTCAGTTCGTTCTGGATCAGGCCGTTCGGCCAAGTGATGCGCACGGTTTCCACCACTTGCTGGCCGCCTAGCCGGAACACCAAAGGGACGCCATTGTAGGTCTGCTTGGCGTAGAGGGCGCCGGCCTTCACTTCGACTTTCGCGCCGATTGACGATTTGAGATTTTTCACTCCGGTGAGCGCGATCTCCATCCAGTTGCCGTAGTTCGGCGCGACATCGCGATCCAGCATCAGGGCTCCGTCTGGGGCGATGAAGACGCGGGTCATCCGGCCATTGCCTTCGAAGTCGGCGGTTCCCAGATTGGGCGGGAGGCCGTCTTTCTCGAAACCATTTGGCCGATTTAACAGCAACAGATCCGGCATTGCCGCCAAATCGGTACGGCCATCGTTATTAAAGTCGTACGCCACCAGATCCTGGGAGCCGGTGGGAAGTTCTCTCAGATCGAACGCCCGATAATGGCCGCCAAGCTGGTCGCGATAGAGAACGCCAGGCCGATCCCGATAGGACATCACCAAATCGAACCCGGGCGTGTCGGGTTCCAGATCGAAGCGCGCTGCGCCCAAAGCTCGGCCAACGACAAACGGAAAGCGCTGGGTTTCGTCGCCGAAGCCGGCCGCCCCGTTGTTGCGCAACAGCTTGGGTTCATCGCCGATCAGCAAAATATCCAGATCGTAATCGTGGTCGAAATCGAGCCAGACGGCTTGGCGAAACGATCCGGCTGCCAGATCGGCTTGCTTACGGAACTTGCCATTTATGTTTCGGTATAGCGCGGCGCCTTGCTTGGTGATGACGCATAGATCCGTCAGCCCGTCGTTGTCAAAATCGCCGGGCGCGATGAAGACCACGTCGCGCAATGCTTCGAGCCCGGAATCGAGTATGGGCGTCTTGCCGTCGCGGAATAGCGTCGTTCGGTCTTTCGACCAGGCGATGAGGCTTGCGCGCGAGCCTGCTTCCAGGGAGATTGCCGTAAATCCGGAGACTCCGTCAGCCAGCTTTGAGGCGCGGTAGACCGGCGGAGAGGGCGGAGCGGCGGGTGGCGAATTAACCGGATCGTAGATCTCACTGTAGAAACTCCACTCCAGATCCTCGGGGACGGCGGCGCCTTCGTCCGACTTTTTCCGCTGTTGAAATAAGAGCAGCTCCTGTGTCGCTTCCTGAGGCCGGTTGGTCTGCCGGTACAATCCGTAAAGTTGGAAATGCGGCGCAGCCAAGCGCGGATCGAGATCGCGCGCTTTCTCAAACGCCTTTACCGCGCCCTCGGTATCGCCTTTCGCCTTGAGGATTGCCCCGATCTGATAAGCGTCCACCGCCAGATCGGGAACCAATGCTTGCATACCGCGGAACTGCGCCAACGCGCCGTCGAGATCGCCCTCCTTCTTCAGCGCAATGCCCAAATTGAACCAGGTGTAGGGAAGCTTCGGATCTTCCTTCTGCACCTTCCGCAATTCGGCGATTCCGTGCGCGGTGTCGCCCGCGCGCAGCAGGGCCAGTCCGTAGTTCACTTGCTCGCGGATGGAAGTCGGGGCGAGGTCGAGGGCCTGCTTGAACTCGGCGACCGCTTGGGTTTGCGTAGTGGGGTTCTCGTAGAACGCTTTTCCGAGGTTGCGGTAATGCCACAGGCGGGCTTCGGTGGTTTGGCAGTAGAGAAAAGAGGACACGCAAAGGAACAGTAGCGGCCGCAATCGATCCATATGCTTAGAGTATCCGTTCAGCACAGGCTAAAGCTTGTGCCACGAGGCAGCAGACTGTGGCGCCAAATGGGGTGAATGCTTGACCAAAGGTGGCACGGACTTCAGCCTGTGCTCGCTACCTTGGGCCATTTCTCGGTGCGAATCACGCCCGCGCCCTCGCGGATAACGACCAGTTGGTTCGCGGCCACGTTCGCGAATTTATCGCTGCCGCCATTGGTCCAGCGCACCACCAAATCGGCTGTGGCTGCGGGCCCTAACCCGAAGTGCAGCCGCCGGTCGTTCACCGACAAAAAACTGGACTGCGCGGTCACTTCCTGCGCTTGCACTTTGCCGTCATAAGAGGCCGTCACGCGCGAACCAATGGCGCTGCGATTTGTTTTGGCGCCGATCAGCAACACCTTCAGCCAATGGCCGGCTCCTTTCACATCGTTGCGCAGCAGGGACGGCGGTTCGTTCATGTTCATGATCAGCATGTCGAGATCGCCGTCGTTATCGAAGTCGCCGAAAGCGCAGCCGCGGCTGGAATGTTCCGCGCCGATTCCCGGGCCGGCGCCCTCCAGAATCTCTTCAAACTTAACGCTGCCTTTCGACGCACCCAAGCTGCGGAAAATCACGCGCGGAGTTTTGTATGGATACTGAGTCAGCACGCGAGCTACTTCGGGATAGACGCTGCCCGTAACGAAAAAGAGGTCGGGCCAGCCGTTATTATCCAGGTCCACGATTCCCGCTCCCCAACTGATGTAGCGCGTTTCCACGCCCAATCCGCTTCGAATCGTCACGTCCTCAAAATTTCCTTTGCCATCGTTCTGATAGAGGACCGGCGTGTCGTCGGCAAAGTGAGTTTTAAATATGTCTAAATTTCCGTCCAGGTTGAAGTCGCCGATCCCGACTCCCATGCCTGCCTGTTCTTGCCCGTCTTCGCTAAGCGCTACGCCGCGAAAAAGTCCTTCTTCACGAAACGTGCCGTCATGATTATTACGGAACAGCAGACTCGGAGTGGAATCGCAGGCCACGTAAATGTCCGGCCATCCATCGTTGTCAAAATCCACGGCCACCACCGTCAGGCCGTACCCGCCGCTCGCTTTCGCCACGCCGGAAGCTTCCGTCACATCTTTGAAGGTCCCATCGCCATGGTTATGATAGAGCCGGTTATAGCCGGGCTTCAAGCCGCGCGGGCCGCAATTGACGGGCACTCCCTTCCAGTTGCAATCCGCATTGGCGCCGGTCTTCTGCAAAGTCTTGGTGTCGAGTTCGACATAGCTGGTGACGAACAGATCGAGATGGCCGTCGCGGTCGTAGTCGACGAACGTACAGCCTGACGCCCAATGTCCCTCCGGCAGCGTCGCCGGAAGCCCGCTCGCCGCGGTGACATCCGTGAACGTGCCATTGCCGTTGTTTTTGTACAAGACCTGCCGGCCGTAATAGGTGATGAAAATGTCCTCAAAGCCGTCGTTATTGTAGTCGGCGATGGTCACGCCGCTGGCCCAACCGGTGCTGGTGAGACCGGCGTGCGCTGTGATGTCGGTGAAAGTCCCGTTGCGATTGTTCTTGTAGAGCCGGTTGCTCGCTTCTTTGGGAGCGCCGTCCAAGCGGGTCCCGGACAGCAGAAAAATATCCAGCCAGCCGTCGTTATCGTAGTCGAAAAATGCCACTCCGCAGCCGACGGTTTCAAAGATAAAATCCTTCTTGTCCACTCCGCCGTAGATGATGGGCGCGGTGAGTCCGGCAGCCGCTGCGACGTCGGTGAAAAAGGCGTTGAAGGGCAGTCCCGACGGCTTGCCACGTGGCAGCGCGGTCACTCCGCGAGAGGAAACCATCTGTCCCAGCAGTGGACTGGCGAGTAATGCCAGAACTTGCCGGCGTTGCAACGAATGCATTTGGTTTTAGGGTAACGTGACAGTCCCAGTCGAAGGGCTGACGGCGTGGCGTCTTGCGGTAGGTGGTTGGCAGTCAGGAAGCGGGCTGGCGGATCCGACGATGCACTGGCCTCCCTTCATTGGCGCTGCCTTCGCAATTCCGCGATCGCTGCGTCCATTAGGCGGCCAAGCTCTTTGTAACGCGTTTCCGCCTTCGAAATGTCCTCGTCGAAATTCTTGATCTCATGCTCGCGCTCGTCATCCTTCTCTTCTCCCTCAATTTCGAGAGCGTCATCGTCCAGAGCCCCGAGCGACTCCTTCATGAGTATCCAGGCTCTCGCGACGTCCGGCGACGGAAAGTAACGCGCCATGTTGAGTTCCATTGGATGAATGGAATGGTCGTACTTTTCCTGCGCTGAGTTCGCTTCGGCGGTGCGCTCCTTCAATTGTGTGCGGCCATGATCGTCCCGGAACGCGGTTACGAAGGTGTTGTCACCGCTAAGTAGATCTCCGAGGACCTTGTTCACCTCTTCCTCGGCCTTCACCGCTTCATCAAGCGTCTTAGAATCGGCTTGATATCTCTGCTGGTAAATCCAGTAGACGCCTCCAATAATTGTCGACAACAACAAACCCACGCCCGCGACGACAATGGGCTGGCTGAGCCACTTGGGCCACGCAGTCCCGTCGCCTTGCGTATGCTCGATGCGATCGCCATATGCGTCTAACAAATCTGGCCGCTCACCATCGGTCCGCATCGAAAAATACCCCTTAGATCAGAACCGAACTGCGGTCCGCTTCTCGTGCGTCCCCTTCTTCTTCGCTGGTGCTTTCTTCTTTGCGGGCGCTTTTTTCGTCGCCATTCGATCAACCTCGCATTCTTTTTGCTGGACGAGCCTAATAATTATATCAAAATCGAGCGCACGCCGGTCCGGGCCAAAGTTGAGATCACGAATCCACCGCTAACGTTCGAACTTTGCCCAGTAATGAAGCGGGCATCTTCCGAGTAGAGAAAAGCCACTACGTCGGCCACCTCCTCAGGCGTGCCGATCTCGCCCAGTACGTGCCGCGCCATGGCGCGGTCGTAGGTCTCCGGAGCGGCCAAGTGCTGGCGACCCCGCGAACCGACGGTCCCCTAAATGAAATCTTTCTTCTCCACGCCGCCACAGATGGTGGGCGTTAGAGGAATTGTATCTGGTCCTAGCGGTAGTTTACAAGATAGCCGTGGATTGAGAGGTAAGCTCGGGCTGCTGAAGTGTTTGAGGGAGGCGGTGTGTATGACCTAACGCGAGGGAGGGGCGTAGCGCTGCAGGTCGAGCAGAGAAAACAGTCGGCTCTGCAGCGGACTCATGTGGGTCAGACAGGTGGCTGTGGTGTGCTGCCGCTGGCCTTGCCGGCGCGGGTAAACGATGAGGGTTTCCTGAATGCCGCCCAACTCTTCCAGAATGCGGTTAACGCTGAGTTCTTCGCCCTGGCGGGCGAGTTCCCGCTGGAGCAAGGAAGTCAGCAGCAGAGCCAAGACGCAGTAGAAGGCGTGCACCTGGATTTTGGAGTCGGTCCAGTGAAACATCGGACTCCACCCCAGAAAATGGGGATCCTTCATCTGCCGGAAGGCGTTTTCGATGTGGTATTGCGAGCGATAAGCCAGCACAATGTCTTCATCCAGCCAGTCGGCGTTATCGGTGAACAGAATGGTTTTGCCCAGTTGAACGCGGCAGAGGCGGTCAAGCGCTGCCTGGTCGGTGGAATAGGTGAGTTCCAGACCCTGACGGACTGTGCATACCTCGGCCTTCAGAATCAGCTTTACAAACTGCCCCGAGCAGATCGCCTGGACTTGTTTTCTCACCGACTCCAGCGCGGGTGCTTTGCCTTTCACCTTCCCCTGCCGCCAGCGTCTGAGTTGCTGCTGCAAGTCGCGCAACTTGCGCCGCGCCTTGTTCAAACTGCCGGTCAGACCCTGGAGTTGACCATCGAGCAGATTCTGATTGAACGTAATCAGGACCGTGCGTGTTTCGCCGAAGACTTTTTTCTCGGTGCGATAAACCTCCACCCCTTCTAAACGGGGCGTGGTGAGAGCGCGGAACCGGCGGCGTGGAACGGCCAGCAGATCCGGGTGTTGGGTGGGGACCAACGAACCGACGAAATGAAAGGGCGTCTCGGTCAAGGTCTGGAACGCCGCGGCGCTGTTGTTGCCTTTGTCGAAGATCAGCGTGATGTGATCACAGGACTGGGCCAAGTCCCGGTAGTGGGCGGCCAAGTCTTCGGTGATGGAACGGAACTCGACGCTGTCGTGGACATTACCGGCGTAGACGCGGTGAAACAGGGGGATGTGGAAATCGGTGCTCACCAGCAGGCCGAGATTGACTTGCCGCAGGTCGCCGCGCTTCTGTTTGTTATGGCCGCGCTGGGGCAGTTGGGAAGGAGTGCGGGTGTCGATGTAGGTGAAGAAGTTGGTGCCGTCGTAAACCAGGGCGCGGAGATCGAGTTGAAATCGCTGGATGAGCCGTTCGGTCATCTGCCGCTCGAACTCCAGGATCTGGTCGGCGCTGATGAGGTCCATGTGGTTCCAGAAGTTCTGCGAGGACAGCAGCGCGGGATCAACCGGCAGCAGGCGGGTGAGGATGGTGCGGCGATACCAGTCGGCCAGGTGCACCTTACTGGCGGGAGCGACGGAGCGGTTGAGGGCGGCGAGCAGAAGGTACTGGCCACAGGATAGGCCTTGGTGGCGTTTGGGAAACAGGGAATCGAGTAAAGGGACCAGATCGAGACGCTGGGCGATGTCCCACAAGGCGCCGATATCGCCGCAGGAGGCGACCTGGGTCTCGAGAGGTTGAGGAGGAGTATGAGCCTGCTCCGCGGAGATGACGAGGTCCTCGATCTTGCCGAGATAGACTTGGCGGACGATCTTGGGCTTGCCGTCAACGCGCTGGCAATAGCGGGCGTAGTAGTAGGTGTGGCCGTCGATCTGCTTGGCGGTGAGGCTCGGCATATCTAGGTCATACCATATCTTCGTAAACAAGTCTACAGAAAAATGTTCTGGGGGTGTTTGGCGAAGACTACCCGTGCCGGCAGCCCTATCATCATTGAGCGCCTGAATCCAACGCCGAGGCGAGCGGTTGGCGAGAGGCCAGTCTGAACCAAACACCTATATCTAGGTCATACACAATTGTACCAGCAATCGTCGGCTGCGACCAGCGGATTTCGCCCCCAAGTTGTTGACGGCCTGGAAGATAACGGACGAGGATTTAGAGGCGGCGCTTCACGTCCGCAATCGAAAGCTCATATCTTGTAAACTACCGCTAGGTAACGCCAGCTACGCGACTCTGTTAGCTTGAAGTTCCGGATGATTTCTTTTTCTAATATCAACAAGCAGTATGGCAA
>CAWIKC010000005.1:0-78173 GCA_963836595.1 Bryobacterales bacterium | reverse complement strand
AGCAACGCGTTTAGCATGGACCAGAGTCTGCGCGAGCTTGTTCGGCGGCGCGCAGGAAACGCTTGCGAGTATTGCCGCATAGCGCAGGAGGCGACGCCTCTCATTGCTTTCCATGTCGAACATATAGTTTCGCGGCTACACGGAGGCAGCGATGATCCGTCAGGACTCGCACTCGCGTGCGATCGGTGTAACGCTTACAAAGGACCAAATCTTACGAGCATCGACCCCCAAACAGGCGCCGTGGTGGCACTGTTTCATCCGCGAACCGACTTATGGAGTGAGCACTTCGTAATCGGGGCTGGGCAGGTCATTGGCCTGTCTCCGACTGGACGGGCAACCGTGCGGCTGCTCAATATGAATGCGCCGAGGCGCCTTGAACTACGCAGAGAATGGCTACGGGCAGTTTGACTGCAGACCATTTATGTACCGGCATGCTGGGTCCGTTGCGCGTCTTCTTGGCGTAGAATAGGAAGCGATCTTGAAGCCTTAACTTTCGCTCATCCGAGTAAAGGAGAAACCCAAATGGCTCGTGTTGAAAATGTCCTGGCGCAGCGAGGGTGACCGGCTTGCAAGCGAATGGGTCGAACCGTAAGCGACAGAGTCTTACAACCCCGCGTGGATGCAATCCTCCTATCCTTCTGAAGCAAGCGCACAGCAGTCCCGCCGCAAACAGTTCTCGTCATTGTCACCATTTGGGAAGCCCCTCGCCGTACTCAACCAAGTACCGCGTCAGCCTTAATCGAAGAAACAGAATGGGCCGGACGGGCGGGAACGCGATGAGCAAGACGGCGGCGAGCATCTGGAATCGACTTAATCCAGAACCGACTCTGATATCCTAATCCTTTAGAGCGCGACCGCTCGGCTGAGCGGAGCCACGCCAACAGGCTCATTCGAGCAAGAGGTTTCACATGTCAGGACATTCTAAATGGGCGACCATCAAGCACAAAAAGGCCGCCACCGACGCCAAGCGCGGAAAAGTGTTCACGCGCATCATTAAGGAAATTCAGATCGCCGCGCGCGGAGGCGGCGGCGACCCGGATGCCAACCCGCGGCTCCGGACGGCCATCGCCGAGGCCAAGGCCAATAGTATGCCGTCCGACAACATCAAGAAGGCCATCCTGCGCGGCACCGGCGAACTGGAAGGCGGACAAATCGACGAGATTATGTTTGAGGGCTACGGTCCCGGCGGCGCCGCCGTGCTGGTGATGGTCGCCACCGATAACCGCAACCGCACGGTCAGCGAAATTCGCCATATCTTCTCCAAGAACGGCGGCAACCTGGGGGAACAAGGCAGCGTTGCCTGGATGTTTGAACGCAAGAGCCAGATGTACGTCGATAAGGAGAAGGCCACCGAGGACAAATTGATGGATGTCATCCTGGATGCCGGTGGCGACGATATCCGCGACGACGGCGACACCTGGCAGATTTTATCCGCGCCCGAGGCGCATGAGGCGGTGTTGCAAGCTTTACAAAAAGCCGGCATCACCGCGGAAGGCGCGAGCATCGCGATGGTGCCCAAGAACCTCATGAAGCTCGAAGGGAACAGCGCCAAAAGCATGCTCCGGTTGAACGACGTACTGGAAGAAAACGAAGACGTCCAGTACGTGTTCTCGAATTTCGACGTGGATGAAGAAGAGCTGGAAGCGATGGCCTAAGCGCCCATGCGGATTCTGGGCATCGATTGCGGGACCGAGCGTACCGGCTACGGTTTGATCGACAGCGACGGTTCCGTGCATCGAATGCTGGGAGCGGGTTGCATCGTCACCAGTCCCAAAGAACCGCTCGAGTTGCGCCTCCTGAAAATCGCGCAGGGACTGCGGGAACTGATCCGGACGCATGTTCCGAGCCAAGCGGCGGTGGAAGAGGTCTTCTATTCGCAGAACGTCAAGACCGCGCTAAAACTTTCGCACGTGCGGGGGGTTGCACTGCTCACCATTGCCGAAGCGGGGTTGGCGCTCGGTGAATACTCGGCGCTGGAGATCAAATCGAGCGTAGTCGGCTACGGGCGCGCGGAAAAGTCTCAAGTGAAAATGATGGTGCATTCCCTGCTAAATATCGTGGAGCCGGTGGAATCGGAAGACGCCTGCGACGCGATGGCGGTAGCCATCTGCCACGCCACGCACGCTGCCTCTCAGCGGCGCCTCGGATTGAGTCTCCGCTCAAGGATCGGGGCTGTCCGATGAGATGGGCTCTGTTGCTCGGCTTTCTGGTTGGCGCGCTGCACGCAAATCCCCGGCTCATCTTTTCGAAATACTTTAAGGGCAGTAAACCGGAGAGCGTCATCATCACCGTGGAGCTATCGGGCGACGCCTCTTACCGAGAAGGAACGGAGGACGACAATCCGCTCCATTTTCAAATGGCCGAGTCCGAAGCGCGTGAGATGTTCCAGCTCGCCGGCAAGCTGGATCACTTTCAACACCCACTGGAATCGGGCCTGAAGGTAGCGAATATGGGTAAAAAAACGCTGCGCTTCGAGGATGGGGAGCAAGCGCATGAAGCGTCTTTCAACTACTCGGAGGATCCCGACGCCAAAACGCTCACCGACTGGTTTGAGCGGATTTCGGAAACCGAACAGGAGTATATCGAGCTGGACAATACGATTCATTTTGACAAGCTCGGCGTTGACCATGCATTGGCGTTGATCCAGATCACGTACGATCACAAGCGCCTCGTCGCGCCACGGCAGTTCTTGCCCTTGCTCGACCGCGTGAGTAAAAACGAAAGCTTTCTGCATATCGCGCGCGCTCGCGCCGCGTCGCTGGCCGAGACTTTCCGCGCCGGCACACCCCAGCCATGAAATTCTGCGTTGTCCTGTTTTGCTATGTTGCGATCGCCGCGGGGCAACCTGCGGCTCCTCCCGATAAAGAGACAGAGAGCCTGCAACGCGCGCTGGGAGAAGCCGGCAACAGTCCCGTGGATTTCATCCGCGCGCTCGAAGACCATCTCAATCATTTTCCGAATTCCCCGCGCAAGCTGGAGTTGGAACGCGCTCTGGTCAAGACCGCCATCGATATCAAGGACACCAAGCGCATCATCCTCTTCGGCGAGCGCGTTCTCGCGTCGCAACCGGACGATCCCGCGCTCTTGCAGCAAGTTTCCATCGCTCTGGTGCGCGAAGGCAGTGCTCCCAATGCAGAAAAGGCGCTAAGCTACGCGGCGCACTTCGAACAGATCGAGCGCGAATCGGCCAAAGAAATCGGTAGTGGGCAGCTTACGGGACGCGAGGCCGCGCGCCGCAAAGATGAGACGGATAAGGCCGTGGCTTCCGCGCTGTTGCTCGAATCGCGGGCCAACGGTCTGCTGAAGCAAAAAGAAAAGGCCATTGCTCTGGCGGTGACCAGTTATAAAATCTACCCCAGCGTGGAAGCGGCCCGCGAAGCGTCCACCTGGTACGCCGAGCTGGGCGATAACCAGCATGCCTTGGAATACCTGGCCGACGTCTTCAGCATCGATCAGCTTCACTCCGCCTCGGCCGATGCGCAGAAGGCTCAGGATCGGGCCCGGCTGGCGGAACTTTACCGCAAGGCGAAGGGCGACGAGACCGGCCTCGGCGATGCCGTGCTGCAGGCGTACGACCGGACATCGTCGGAGTGGACCAACCGGCGCGCGGCGCTACGCGCTCTCGATCCGAACGCGCAGGTGGCCGATCCGCTGCAGTTCACGCTCGGCAGCCTGGATGGGCCGCCGCTCAAGCTCGCGTCACTGCAGGGCAAAGTGATTATCATGGACTTCTGGGCCACCTGGTGCGGTCCGTGCCGCGCGCAGCATCCGCTTTATGAAGAAGTGAAGAAGAAATTCAGCGGCAATAACGACGTGGTATTTCTTTCGGTGGATACGGATGAGGATCGTACGGCGGTCAAGCCTTACGTCAACGAAAACCAGTGGAGTCAAAAAGTATATTTCGAGGATGGCCTTTCGAAGAATTTGCAGGTGGGATCCATCCCCACAACGGTAGTGTTCAATAGAAGCGGCGCCGTCGCCAGCCGCATGAATGGCTTTGTTCCGGAGCGGTTTATCGATATGCTCACTGAGCGGATCCAGGAAGCGTTGGGGGCGCCAGTTGTTAAACCGCTGGAGACGCTGGCGCAGTGATGAATGGTCTGAACCAACCTGTCAATCAGCACAGGCTAAAGCCTGTGCCACTTGTTCATAACATGAATGGTGGCACAGGCTTTAGCCTGTGCAGGTGTCCATAACATGCCCACCTTCCACCGTGTCATCTGGATTGTGCTCGATAGCGTGGGCATCGGAGAGATGCCGGATTGCGCCGCTTATGGCGATTGCGGAAGCGATACGCTCGGCAATATTGCGCGCCAGCGCCGGCTGCATCTTCCCAATCTGGCGCGTCTCGGATTAGGGAACATCAAGCCATTGGTCAATATTCCGCCCGCCATTGACCCGGCTGCGAGCTTCGGACGCTGCACGCTGGCTTCGCCCGGTAAAGACACGACTACCGGCCATTGGGAGATGGTTGGCATTCATTTACAAAAGCCTTTCCCGCTGTTCCCGCATGGCTTCCCGCCCGAGATCATGCACGCGTTCGAAACGCGCATCGGACGAAGTTCGCTGGGCAACCGCGCGGCGTCGGGAACGGAAATCATGGCCGAACTCGGCGCGGAACATGTGCGCACGGGCTCTCCCATCGTGTACACGTCCGCCGATAGCGTTTTCCAGGTGGCGGCTCACGAGGAGGTCATTCCGCTATGGGAGCTGTACAAGATCTGCGAGACCGCGCGCGAGATTTTGCACGGACCCTATGAAGTGGGCCGCGTAATCGCACGCCCATTTACCGGCTCTCCCGGCGCTTTCGCCCGGACCACCAACCGCAAGGATTTCGCGGTCCCGCCGCCCAAGAGAATGCTGCTCGACCAACTGGAGGCGCGGCGCGTTCCGGTGTTCAGCGTCGGAAAAATCTTCGATATCTTTCTGGGCCGCGGTATTCAGGCCTATGAAAAGACGAAGTCCAACCAAGACGGAATGGAGAAGACGCTGGCCGCATTGGATGAACAGAAAAATGGTCTGATCTTTGTGAACCTGGTGGATTTTGACTCGCTTTACGGCCATCGCAACGATGTGGAAGGCTACGCGCGCGCGTTGGAAGAATTCGACGCCTGGCTGCCCACGCTGCTGGCGAAGCTCAGCCCACAGGACCTGCTGATTCTGACCGCCGATCACGGATGCGATCCCACCACGCCCTCCACCGATCACAGCCGCGAGTATGTTCCGCTGCTGGTCTACGCCGCGCGCGCTCCGCATGGGCACGGTTTGGGACTGCGTGGCTCGCTCTCGGACATCGGTCAGACCGTGGCCGAGAATTTTGAGACTCGGATTCCCCACGGCGCCAGTTTTCTAAATGAAATAATTGCCGGGCCATTTTCGTCCGCCACAGGCGCCACGAATGCGCGACAATCGATTGAATGAGACGACGGATCATAGCGGGTAACTGGAAGATGTTCAAGACTCGCCTGCAGACCTGCGAGTTCTTCAATGCGTTTCTTCCCTTGGTGTCGAACTCCAAGAACAACGAGATCGTGATCTGCCCGGCGGCGGTAAATCTGGATGCGGCGGTGCAGGCGTCCGCCGGCACTCCGGTCGAGATTGGCGGTCAAAATCTGTTTTGGGAGAAGGAAGGCGCTTATACGGGTGAGATCTCCGGCGGGATGCTGACCTCGGTGGGATGTAAGTGGGTGTTGGTGGGCCACAGCGAACGGCGGCAATACTTCGGCGAGACCAATGAAAGCGCTTGCCGGAAACTGGTGGCGGCTCTCGAAGTGGGCTTGAAGCCGATCTTCTGCCTGGGTGAAGTGCTGGAACAGCGAGAGGCGGGGCTCACGCACGAGATTCTCGCGACCCAATTTCAAGGCGGGACGGCTCACCTTTCGGTGGAGCAGTTTGCCAATGTCGCGGTCGCTTATGAACCGGTATGGGCCATCGGAACAGGCCGCGTAGCCACGCCCGATATCGCCGGCGCGGCGCATACCTTTTTGCGCTCGCAAATCGCGGAAAAATACGGACAGACGATCGCCGACGCATGCCGCATTCTTTACGGCGGTAGCGTCAAGCCGGACAACGTGGTTGGCCTGATGGCCGAGCCCGATATTGACGGCGCGCTGGTGGGCGGCGCAAGCCTGGATCCGGCGTCGTTCGCGGCGCTTGTTAACTGTTGATGTGGCAATTGCTGATGCGGCAATTGTTGATGTGGAAGTGGTTGATCCTTCTTCCGGCGGCATTCGCCTCAACTCCCCAGGATCCGCTCATTGGGCAGGCCCATGCCGCTCCGCCAGAGTTCGCGGCCGACGCGCTGCTCCGCATCGCGGAAAACGCCAAGCTGTCGCCGGCGGCGAAAATCGAGCTGATTGAAGAAGCGTTCCGGCTGGCGCAGAGCGCGCATTTCCCGATGCCGTTTCGGAGTTTCCGGTCTGAGTACGATTCGAGCGCGGCCGTTCTGAACCAGGCGTACCGGTTGCATCTCGACGCGCAGTCTTTGCAGACCCGCGCCGTGCATGATCTGCTTCCGCTCGCTCCTTTGAAAGCGCGCCAGCATTTCGAGGAGATCCTCTTCCCGCAATTGCCGGATCTTACCTGCGCCGACGCGCTGATTCCCGACGTTGGCTCGTTCTATGAAGTGTTGGGTCAAGTGGTGCAGAACACCTTCACTCAGAAGGAACGGAGCAAGGAAGAGCACGTCAATTTCCTGCTGGGCTATCTGTCGCGCCTGACGTCGCCGGTGCAATTGGCCCCGGTGGCGCGATTGCTGCGTACGTTGACGTTCACGCCAGCGCAGAAAGACGCCGTTCTCGCGCAGTTCAACGGCATTCTGGAAAGCATGGCGTCACCCAGCCGAGTGTACCAGGCGACGCTACCCGACATTGAAGCCGCTTTGACAGACGGCATGCGCCCGGCCTTCGCCGAATACGAAAAGCGCGCGCGAACCACCAACCTGCAATGCACGGATTCGGACATCGAGGCCCACAAGTTTTGGCAGTCCGGCGACTCAAAGGCGATGTTTGAGCAGGTGCGCAATCGCCAGGCGCCGGATCTATTGCAACAGGTTTCCTCGTGGAGCGGTCCCTTCGAAGAGAAATCGCTGATCTATCGAGCGCTGCTCGACTCCGCCAGCGGCCCGGATTTCGACAAGACGCTGGCCGCGTTTCTCGAGTATTTGAACGGCTCCAACTTGCAGCAGCAGAGCCCGGTGGAGTGGTTCGTGCCCGCCAAGTCTTTGTACGAGCGCTTGCACGACAGCAATTCGGCTGAGGCGGAGCGCGTGATGGCGGCATATAGCGAATCGGGCAATCCGATTCTGGTGTTGTACGCGGCCTTGGAGGAGAGGTTCGGCTCCAAAAAGCCGGCGTGGATCGGCGTGAGCGCGTCGTGATGAAGATGCATTTTCTGGGCTGTTTCCCTCACTAAGGTTCGGGGCTAACTAAATGGGCCCGCGCGTCCCGGAATCAGCCCCCGAGTAGAGTGAAGGCGCGCCAAGGTGAGGTCGATCGGCTTCCGGTGTATCGGCCCTTTCGGGCGTCGTGGCAAGTCCAGAGGTCCTTCGCTCTCCCAGCGGTTGTGTTGTCTGGCCGGATCCAACGCTACGACCTCATGGGCGCCTCTCCCGAATTCCCGCCGATTTATGGATTAGACGACAGGCCTCTTCCTCCCTTCTAATACTGGAGGTCCAGGAGAGGGTCCCCACTTTACTCTGCCTATCTGTACTCTTCGTGCCACTTTCCGTACTCCGGCGGACAGAGCGACTGCACTCGACTGTTGCTTCATCACTCTCGCTGGCCTTCGCCATGTTCGGACTGGCTCGGCATCCCACCCCGGACTTCATCGGTTCTTGCCCAGGTTCCTAACGAGGCTGTAAGACTTGGCTTGCTGCAAGACTTCGCCTTAAACTTAAATGCTGCGGCCCGAAGAGTTTGTTCGCCCGGCGCCGCGACCGGACCTTTCCGGCTAGATAGGCAGCCTTGTGGGCTGCGACCGAACGTAAGTGAGGGGAACCTCGGCTACCTGCTACGTGTGTGCTCTCCGAATTTCTCCTGAGCCAGTGAGCTTAGCCTCCAGCAGGATCAACGACGAAAGCAGAAATACGACAATCGTCCCCAACAGCGGCCAGATGAAAATTGCCTGAATTCCCCAGAAATCCGCCACGTAGCCGAGCGCCCAGGGCGCCAATAGTCCTCCCGTGAAGGCCAGCGAAAAAATGCCGTTAAAGAAACCGGGATGATAGTAGGGAAAACGTCCGGAAATCTTCTCGACCGCCAGCGGATAGATGGCGGCAAAGCCTCCGCCGACAAACAGTACCCCCATCACCGCTCCGAATCGATTGGTGGTGGAAGCCAGAATAACGCTTCCCAGCACGGCGGAAACTGCGCTCGACATCAACAAGGTACTGTGCTTCATCCGCTTCAGCAGCGCTTGGGCGGCGATCCGGCCCACCAGCAGAGCCGCAAAGTAGACCCCCAGCAACATCAACGACGCTTCCGGACTCATCCCCAGCCTCCGGATGAGGAACAACGGTAACCAGCCGGCGATCGACCATTCATTGCCGAACTGGAAGAACAGCAATAGCGCAAACAGCACCGCGCCAGGATTGGTGAAATCGCGCAGAATGGCTTCGAGCGAAAGCTGAACTGGAGCGTGAACTGCCGAGAACCTGGCGCGAGAGTAAATCAGGGCGAAGAATCCGGCGATGGCGGCAAATAGAATCAGAATCGCAGGAACAGTATAGACATAATATGTTCCGCCCACCAGTAACGCCGTGATCAGGCAACCGGTCCCAAACAGCGTTCCGGACAGATTCACAGTCGCCGCCCGATCATGCTCGTACAGCGGGGTAATCGCGAGAAAGACGGCCGAGTTCAACAGGCCGGCGCCCATCCCCAGCACCAGCAGACCCAGAAAGCGCCACCAATCCGGCGCCGGAGGAGCGGAATAAGCGAGCCAGAGGAACGCAGCCGAAGCCAGCCCGCAGGCAATCAGAAGCACAAACTTCATGCCCCGGCGCGGCGTCAGGATTTGAGCGGCCCGAACCGAGAGCAGCAGGCCCAGGTTTACGCAAAGAAAGTAGTTACCTACCGTCCGGAAATCGGTAGTGACGTGATAGCCCCAGGACGGCAGAATCGCGCCTAAAAAAGAGAGTAGAAGTCCGGAGAGCACGAAACCGGAAAGTGCCGAGCGGCCTTCTTGGATGGGAACGGCCGCCTGGGTCACGCAGCCATTTTACATCTATCTCCAAGTTTTCATAGCGCGACTCTGTGGAAAACGGGATCGCTGGGGCCACGCCCGGGGCCAGCCGCACCCGCTTAAGCGCGCTAATCGGGCCGCGTTACGATATCATGCTATTCATGCGTGAAGCCGTCATTGTTGATGCGATTCGTACCCCCGTTGGTAAGCGCGACGGGATGCTCAAGGGCTGGCACCCGGTGGATCTGCTGGCTCACACCTTGAAAGCTCTGGTCCAGAGAAATCATCTCGATCCCACCGAAATCGACGATGTGATCGCCGGTTGCGTCATGCAAGTCGGCGAGCAAGCGGCCAATGTCGGGCGCAATGCGGTGCTGGCCGCCGGTTTTCCGGAGTCCGTCCCTGGCACTACGGTCGACCGGCAATGCGGCTCCAGCCAGCAGGCGGTCCATTTCGCCGCCCAGGGTGTGATGTCGGGCGCCTACGATATCGCTATCGGCTGCGGCGTCGAAGCCATGACGCGCGTTCCCATGGGATCGAGCACCGCCTCTGGGCCCGGCAAGCCATTTGGCCCGCTCATGCTGCAGCGCTACGACAATGTGGTCTTCCATCAAGGGATCGGCGCGGAGATGATGGCCGAAAAATGGAACATCTCCCGCCAGGAACTCGACGAGTTCAGTTACGAAAGCCATCAGCGCGCCGCCCGGGCCACGGAAGAAGGCCGCTTCTGCAACGAGATCACGCCCGTGCCGGTGCAGACTGAGACCGGAACCGTTTTCGTGAGTAAAGACGAGGGAATCCGCAAGGAAACCACGCTCGCTAAAATTGGCTCGCTCAAACCGGCTTTCAAAGCTGATGGCGTGGTCCATGCCGGCAACGCTTCGCAGATTAGCGACGGCGCGGCGGCCGTGCTGGTGATGGATCTCAAGACCGCCCAGCGGCTGAATCTGCGTCCGCTGGCGCGCTTTGCCGGATTCGCTCTCGCCGGGGCCGATCCGGTGATGATGCTTTCGGCGCCCATTCCGGCGACCCTAAAGCTGCTCGACCGAACCGGGCTGAAAATGAGCGATATTGACCTCACCGAGATCAATGAAGCGTTCGCCACCGTACCTTTAGCCTGGAAACGCGAACTCGATGCCGATATGTCTAAAGTGAACGTCAACGGCGGCGCGGTCGCCTTGGGTCATCCGCTCGGGGCCAGCGGCGCCAGGCTGATGAGCACGCTGGTGCATGAGCTGCAACGGACCGGCCTGCGCTACGGCTTACAGACCATGTGTGAAGGCGGCGGCATGGCCAACGCGACCTTGCTCGAACGAATGTAGTTGATCGAAATAAAACATTTTCGCGCATTCTTGTTGTACTGTTTAGAGTAGACATGCTCAAGGTTTGTGTTCTCGCCAGCAGCAGCTCCGGCAACTGTACTTTCATTCGCACGGAGAAAACCCGCCTGCTCATTGACGCCGGTCTGAGCAAGCGCGACACGCTGGCCCGCCTGGCCGCCATCGGCGAATCGGTCGACGATGTTGATGCCATCCTGGTCACGCATGAGCATTCCGACCATGTTTCGGGTTTGGGCGCGTTGGCTCGGCACTTCGAGACGCCGCTCTTTCTCACTCGCCTCACAGCCGGCAGTATCGCCTGGGGAGATTATCAGCCGGTGCTCGATTGCTTCGGAGCGGGCACCAACTTCACCATCGGCGATATCGAGGTGCGAAGCTTCACCATCCCGCACGACGCCATCGATCCGGTCGGCTTCTGTTTTCAGGCGGAAGGCATCAAGGTAGGTGTGGTTACCGATCTGGGCTACATGCCGGAGTCGGTCAAGGTCCATGTCCGCGGCTGCGACTGGTTGCTGCTCGAAGCCAATCACGATCTCGAAATGCTCAAAGTCGGCCCCTATCCCTGGTCCGTGAAACAGCGAGTGATGGGCCGTAAGGGACACCTGTCCAACGACCTGGTATGCGACTTCATTCGCGAGGACCTCGACGTGGCTACCAGCACGCTGGTGCTGGGTCATTTGAGCGAACACAACAACCATCCCGAAATCGTGCGCGCCAACGCCGGCGACGCACTCGATGGCCGCCTGTTCACCCGCCTGGTGGTGGCGGAAGCGCGCCAGCCTACCGAAGTTTTCGCCTACTAAGGGCCTGTCATGAAACCGATTCAACCGCTCCCTGACCCGGCGAAGCCGGAACCAAACAGGCTCTGCGATGGCGCGCCACCGCTCCCTCACGGTCGCGGCTCGGCAGAATTCGTCAAAGTCGGAGATTGTCGGCAACCACGCACGGCCCGGTCACGCCTTTCCGAGCCGCGACCGTCAGAACATGTCAGGAAATGCTCCAAACCATTTTTTGCAGCTAATGTTTTCAATGACTTGCCCTGTGCAAAACGGCCTGAAAATCGATTTCCTGACACCTCCTCAGGGAGCGGTCACGAGGTGGATCTAACCTAGAAATTGATGATCAGCCGCTACACGCGCCCCGAGATGGGTCGCATTTGGACCGACCAGAACAAGTATGACCAATGGCTGCGAGTCGAGCTGGCCGCCACCGAAGCGCTCGCCGAAATCGGCGAAGTTCCCGTCGAGGCCGCCCGCCTGCTCCGCGAGCACGCCAGCTTCTCGATCGGCCGCATCGAGGAACTCGAGCGTCAAGTCAAGCACGATGTCATTGCGTTCACGACAGCCGTCTCCGAAAGCATGCGCGCGGCCGGTCACGCCGAAGCGTCCCGCTGGCTGCACTATGGCCTGACCTCCAACGACATCGTCGACACCGCCCAAGCTTTGCTCCTCCAGCAAGCCTCCGAACTCCTGGCGGAAGATATCGAAGCGCTCCTCGCCGTTCTGAAAGCCCGGGCCTTCGAGTTCAAAGACACCATGCAGATCGGCCGCACCCATGGCGTACACGCCGAGCCAATCACGTTCGGTCTCAAGATCGCGCTTTGGTTTGATGAGCTTAGACGCAATCGATTTCGTTTCGCAGCGGCCCGGGAAGACCTGCGGGTTGGCAAGGTCTCAGGCGCCGTAGGGACCTTCGGACACATCGGACCAGCCGCCGAAGCCAAAATCTGCCAGCGCCTGAACCTGCGCCCGGCGGACATCGCCTCTCAAGTCATCTCCCGCGACCGGCATGCCGCTTTCATGGCAACGCTGGCTTTGATTGCCGCTACGCTCGAGAAAATCGCCCTGGAAGTCCGCCATCTCCAAAGGACGGAGGTCCGCGAAGCTGAGGAACCGTTCAGCGAGGGCCAAAAAGGTTCCTCCGCCATGCCCCACAAACGCAACCCCATCACCTCGGAGCAAATCTGCGGCTTGGCCCGGGTGATTCGCGGCAACGTCCACCCAGCACTAGAGGACGTGGCGCTCTGGCACGAGCGCGACATCTCCCACTCCTCCGTTGAACGGGTGATTCTCCCCGACAGCACCATCCTGCTCGACTACCTGCTCGCAAAAACGAACTGGCTGGTCGCTGGCCTCAGGGTTTACCCTGAGCGCATGGCTAAGAATCTGGACAGTACTAAGGGTCTTGTTTTCTCCGGCCAACTGCTTTTGGACTTAGCTGCGGCTGGGCTTCTTCGTGAAGCAGCTTACACTTTAGTCCAAAAGCATGCCATGCACGCCTGGGAAACCGGCGGGGACTTTCGCGGCGCGATCCTAGGCGATCCGACTGTCGCCGCTCATCTATCACCTGATAAAATTGCCGAAAGCTTCTCAATCAAAAGGCAATTGTCAAACGTGAATGCGATTTTCGAACGCGTGTTTTCTTGAGCCTTAGAGTCGTACTACGGTAGTACCTCAGGCCAGTACCCCAAATCTCTTCTTTCATTTTTGGCCGCTTCGGATACACTAGATCTGAAGGAGAGCCGAACCGCCCAAAATGAAGAATCAGCGCAGCTCCAAAAGCGATAACGACTTGCAACTGGCTAGGGTTCTCCTGGTAGACGATGACGTCGCTTCCCGCCTGACCCTGCAAACTGTTCTGCGAGCAGGGGGTTATCGCGTGGACGCAGCCGCTTCCGCCGCCGAAGCCTACGGAAAGCTCGACGAGCAGGAGTATGAGCTGGTGCTGAGCGACCTCCAAATGGAATCCCCCGAGGCGGGCCTGCGGGTTATACAACACGCCCGCATGATGGATTACAAACCGGCTACGGCTATAGTAACTACGTACCAGAACGCCAAGACGACCGAAGGCAAGTTCAAGATGCTGATCAAGCCCGAGGACGTCCCGACGCTGTTGAGCCAAGTGGCCAATCTTATCAGCCTCCGCGCCACCAAACGGATCGAGCGCGAGTTGCTCACCGCCACCCACCACTAAACTTTTATGTGGGGCCTTCGCCCTCGACGGCGCCGGACGCCGCCCTGTACGATTAAATCAAGCTCGGCTTTCGCTTCGCTCCTCCCAAATCGCTTCCAGTTCCGCGATCACTTCCAGATCTTTCGGTCGGCCTGCCGCTTTCTTCACGAAAATCAGCCGTTCGAGGTTGAGGCAGTCGCAGCGAATACCGAACGGCCGCAACTCTTCAGAGAATGGTTTCAAGTCCTCATAACGACCGCCGCCCGTGATCTCACCCAGCAGATCGATCGCGCCCAGCGACGTGATCAGCGTGAAATTGAGGCCGTGCTCCAGCGTCCTTTCGTCCCAATTAAACGGAAGCCCAGCAGGCGCTCCCCGCAGATACGGACGGATCGGGGCCAGCGCGATCACCAATCGCCGCAGGTTCTCCGTCGATCGCCCATAAACGATATCCAGATCCTGAGTCAAGCGCGCCGAGCCATGCGCCAGAGCCGCGGCGCCTCCGACCAGGATAAACTCTACGCCGCTTTCGCTCAACCCCGAAAGCAACCCGGCGAAATCGGTCATTTTTTGCGCCGGGCTTCTTCACCCGCACGCCGCAACTCGTCGGCGAACTTCTGGTGCGCCATGGCTTGCTCGAAGCGCTCGGTGACCGTGAGCTTCAGGTTCTCGCGGATCAGTGTTCGATCGATGTCCTTCTTGTAAGCCTCAATCACCGGATCGAAGGGCCAGGGCGGTGATTTGCGCGTTTCCGGCATGACTATCGCGCCCCCACCAACACAGGCTCGACCTGTGGCGCGGGCATTTTCACGAACCGATTCAGCGCCACTTGCGCCACTAGCGGCAGCAGCGCGACGGTCGCGCAAACCGGAACGAACCCGTATTGCTCGATCACATAGCCGATGGGCTTCGAAAAGATCGCCTGCATCATGCCATACGCGAACACTAGCGCCGACACGCCAAACGCCGCCCGCTGTGAGCCATATAGATCCACCGGCATGGTGTACATGTTGGTGCTCCAGGCCCCAATCCAAAAATAGCTCAACGACATGCCGATGGTTGCCAGCAATGGCGTGGGCAGCCATGGGATTCCAACCGTCGCGAGCAAAACCACCGCGCAAATAGAGCAGACTTTCTTGCGTGCTTCGAGCGGCGTCGTGCCCTTGCGGATGAGACGCCAGGAAAGGCTGCCTCCCAGCAGAGCGCCCAGGTATCCCCAAATCGGCACCACCCAAGAATAGTGGCTAGCTTCCGCCGGCGTCAGGTGATGCACTTTCACTAAATAGGTGGGCGACCAATTGGTCCAGAGACTATACAAGGTCATGGCAGTGAAATTGGCGAACACCATGGCCCAGATGCGTGGGTCGCCCGCCAGCGCAAACGAAGCCGCGTGCTTCTCTTCATGCGGATCCTCCACCGGCGGAATCGCCCGCGAGGTCGCCAGCCAAACGGGAATCCAAACCAGGCTCATGATACCGGCTGCATAAAAGGCATACCGCCAGCTATAATTTTCAGCGAAATAGATAGCGAATTTCGGCGCGATGCCGGCGCCCAGCGACAGGCCAAGTTGCCCCATCGCCGTGCCCACCGCGCGTTCCGGTGGAAGCAAGTACAAGCCCACTGCCTTGCCGACCGCCGATACTCCGCTCGCTTCCGCCACTCCCAGCACCGAACGGCAAATCAGCAGCGGGATGAACCCATGCACCATGCCGGTACCGATACTGGCCATCGCCCACACGCTGACCGAGATCGCGATGCCTCGATTCAAACCGACTTTATCGAGGAAAAACCCCATGAAGGGAGCGCTGATGGCGTAGGCCAGCGAAAACACCGCCAGCAGCGTTCCAAAGTCTTCCAGAGAGAACGGAAATTCCGGTTTCGCCCGCCAAACCGTGACCATGGTGGCCAGCACCTGGCGGTCCAGATAATTTAAGACTGCGGAGAAAACGAAGACGGTAATGGCGACCCAGCGAAGGGGGACGGGTGAGCGCATGTGGGCGATTGTATCAGGCGGGCTGTAGCTGGCCAGTCTGCGCTATGGCTCCGCCCGATCAAAATTTGGTTAGGTTAGGCGCCTCGCCGGCTGCTAGACTTTGGCGGTGGAGAATTTGCACAACCAGATTCCTGCAACTCTTGAGGGGGCTTCACTTTTCCTCTTCAAAGAAGTGAATCAGTTAGCGCGTCCGGCGTCGCCGGCTCGGGATTCATTTAAGGGACGAGACCCTCATTCCCTCAGCGCTTACGCCACCACCCGGCAACGCAAACCGCTGCAAATGCTCAAAAAACTCCAACGAGACCTGCTCTCTCCTCGCAAGCAAACTTTCGTTTCGCAAAAACCGAACGACCCTGTTATGCCGCCGCCCAGGTTATCTCCGGACCTCATAAATTACCGCATCAGGCCGCCCGACCGCTGGTCGGCCCCCTGCACGGCATCATGCTAATCGCCGTCTCACCCAAGCCCGGTAAGTTCCCCCGAATCCCACGGCTCCCGGAATGCAAAGCCCGGCCGAACGGGATGAAACCCTTTTCCGGGATGTGTTACACTCGCAAATGGATTTGTAAGTTTCGGATCCCTCCTGCTGTCCTCTTTTTATAGCGGCACAAACTGGTGATTTTTAGCGGTCATCGTTTGGCGCGAGGGTAACGAAGTTTAAGGACAGGTGGGTGAGTGGTTAAAGCCAACAGACTGTAAATCTGTCCCTCCCTGCGAGGTACGAAGGTTCGAATCCTTCCCTGTCCACCACAGGAAACAGTTTTTGGCTGTTGTAGCTCAGTTGGTAGAGCGCGTCCTTGGTAAGGACGAGGTCACCAGTTCAATCCTGGTCAACAGCTCCAGATTATAAAGGCCGGAAACACCGGCCCGTTTGGATGAAGACGCCGGCGAAACATCCGGCCCATGAGGACGGTTCACATGGCCAAAGAGAAATTTGACCGCAGCAAGCCGCACGTCAACATCGGGACGATCGGCCATATCGATCATGGCAAGACCACGTTGACGGCGGCCATCACCAAGGTGCTGGCGAAGCACAACCCGAAGAACAAGTTCCGTTCGTTCGATTCCATCGACAACGCGCCGGAAGAGAAGGCGCGCGGAATCACGATCGCGGTGGCGCACATCGAGTACGAGACCGCTAACCGGCACTACGCGCATGTGGATTGCCCCGGCCACGCCGACTACATCAAGAACATGATCACCGGGGCGGCGCAGATGGATGGCGCGATTCTGGTAGTCGCGGCGACCGACGGTCCCATGCCGCAGACCCGCGAGCATGTTTTGCTGGCCCGTCAGGTGGGTGTGCCCTGCATCGTGGTGGCGTTGAACAAAGTGGACATGGTGGATGACGCGGAACTGCTCGAACTGGTCGAACTCGAAGTGCGCGAGCTGTTGTCGAAGTATCAATTCCCGGGCGACGATCTGCCGGTGATCCGGGTGAGCGCGCTGGGCGCGTTGAACGGCGAAGCGCAGTGGGAGAAGACAGTCGACGAGCTGATGGCGGCGGTGGACAAGTATGTTCCCACGCCGGAACGAGCCATCGACAAGCCGTTCCTGATGCCGATTGAAGATATCTTTTCGATTCAAGGCCGCGGCACGGTGGTGACGGGCCGAATTGAGAAGGGGATCTGCAAGGTGGGCGAGGAAATGGAGATCGTCGGCTTCCGGGACACGCGCAAGACCGTGGTGACGGGCGTCGAGATGTTCAAGAAGCTTTTGGACGAGGGGCGTGCGGGGGACAACGTGGGCCTGCTGCTGCGCGGAATTGAAAAGACGGACGTCGAGCGCGGACAGGTGATCACCAAGCCGGGTGCGATTACGCCGCACAAGAAGTTCAAGGGCGAAGTGTACGTACTGAGCAAGGATGAAGGCGGGCGTCACACGCCGTTCTTCAAAGGCTATCGGCCGCAGTTCTACTTCCGGACGACGGACGTGACGGGCGTGGCGCAGTTGCCGGAAGGAATGGAGATGGTGATGCCAGGCGACAACGTGCAGTTGGTGGTGGAGCTGATCACGCCGATCGCCATGGACAAAGGCTTGCGGTTTGCGATCCGCGAAGGCGGGCGAACGGTGGGCGCGGGAACGGTATCGGAGATATTGGAATAATGGCACGCGAAATTATCACTTTCCAATGCACGGAGTGCAAGCGGAAGAACTACACCAACACGAAGAATAAAAAGACGACGACAGAGCGCATCGAGCTGAAGAAGTTCTGCCCCTTCTGCCGTCAGCACCGGCCGCACAAGGAAATCAAGTAAGGTGGCACAAGTTTCAGAAACTGCGCGCCAGTGTCGGGCAGGTTGTCAACCTGCCGCGGGTTGTTTACCCGCGCGGGGGCCAATAAGTGGCCCATTATGCCCGCGCCGGCCCAATGGGTTTCTGGAGAGCCTGTGTTGAGTGGTGGCACAGAAGTCGGACGGCCCGCGTCGAATAGTGCCGCGGGCGGTGTCGAGAAAATGAACGGCAAAACGCGCTACGATAGGAGTTGCCACCCGGTTAGGGGCATAGGCTAACGGTAAACCAGCGGTCTCCAAAACCGCCTTTGGGGGTTCGAATCCCTCTGCCCCTGCCATTCATAAAAAGAGCAAAAACATGGCGATCGCGCAAATGGAACAACAGAATCAAGGAAATTTCGTCCAGCGGGCTATGGCCTGGCCGGCCGAGGTGAAGGACTACGTGGAAGACCTGCGCGCCGAGATGCGCCGCGTCACCTGGCCGAATTGGAAACAGGTGCGCGCCACCACTGCGGTCGTTCTCTTCGCGGTGTTTGTTTTTGCCGCCTATTTCGCCGTGGTCGATCAGTTGGTGAATATGGCCGTCACCAAACTCTTCACCGCGCTCACCCATTAAGAGAGTCAGCATGCCAGACGACGAGATTTCCATCGCAGCCCCGGACCACGCCTCCGAAGCTGAGGACCACGAAGTAGAGACGACCGAAACCCCCGTGCCCGTTGAACAAGCGCCGGAAGAGCCGGTATCGGTTGCGGATGTGCCCGAGGCGACCCTCCCAGCGGCCTCCGTTCCGGATGACACGGACAAAAACTGGTACATCATCCACACCTATTCCGGTTTCGAGCAAAAAGTGGCGGACTCTCTCCGCGGCCGCGCTCAGGCGTTTGGGTTCGCCGATAAGATCGGCCAGATTCTCATCCCCACTGAAGAAGTGGTGGAGCTGCGCAACGGCAAAAAAGTCACCAGCAAGCGCATGCTCTACCCGGGCTACGTTCTGGTCCAGATCGCCATGGACGACCAGCTCTGGCACGAAGTCAAAAACACTCCCCGAGTCACAGGCTTCGTGGGTGGCGGAAACAACCCCGTGCCGCTGACGGCGGATGAGGTCAATCAGATTCTGTTCCGCCAGGCGACGTCCGCCGATCGTCCGCGGCCCAAGCAGACCTTTGAAAAGAACGAAACGGTGAAGATTATCGAAGGCCCCTTTGCCAACTTCAACGGCAAGGTCGACGACGTCAATCCCGAGAAAAATACCGTCCGCGTGATGGTGACCATTTTTGGCCGGTCGACGCCGGTGGATTTAGATTTCCTTCAAATCGAAAAGATGTAGGTTCAGGAGATAATGGCAAAGAAAGTTACCGCGCAAGTTAAGCTGCAAATCCCCGCCGGCAAGGCGACTCCGGCGCCGCCGGTCGGCACCGCGTTGGGTCCGCAAGGCGTCAACATCATGGAGTTCTGCAAGGCGTTCAACGCCAAGACCTCCGCTAAGGATCAGGAAGGTTTGATTATCCCTGTAGTGATTACCATCTACAGCGACCGGTCTTTTACCTTTATTACCAAAACACCGCCGGTAGCGATTCTGATTAAACGCGCCGTTAACCTAGCCAAAGGCTCAGCCGAGCCGAACAAAACCAAAGTCGGCAAGATCTCGCTGGCGCAAATCGAAGAAATCGCCAAGCTAAAAATGCCCGATCTGAACAGCTTCGATCTCGAAGGCGCGGTCAACCAGGTCAAGGGCGCCTGCCGCAGCATGGGCGTGGACGTCATCTAACGGGCGCTAGCGCGTGATGTGAACTTCCGCGCTCGTGAACATCGTCTCGATGAGCCCACCAGGCTATCCCTCGGGATGGTTGCTTCCCGTTTTTGTCTCCAGGACTTCCAAGCCACCGACGCCGTTTTCCGGAGCGTGCTGCTGTTGTTCAACTTGCTCAGTGAGTTTCGGCGGGCCAGTGGCATGGGGCAACACAAAGAACCTGGCACGCTGCGATCGCAGGTTTTCTTGTGCGGTGCGGAATTGATCCATGAGGGCAACGAAATCATTCTGTTGATGTCCACAGCATGGGGTGGTGGACTGAAGCGCCGCATCTCTCTTCTCACCAGCATCTTGGCTTGGGTTTTTCCTACCTCACCGAAGTTGGTGCCTGTCGCGCGTGGCTGACTCCGATTGCCGTGAATACGGAACTGAATCCTTATGCTCTAACGTCTAACTTCGGAATTCAGGCTCAACCGGGTGTGGGTATTGCGCAAGGTGCTGAGTCCGCTGTCCGCCGGTCGAATCCATCGAACTGCTGCTAGACCGCCTAAGCAAATCGCGCAGCAACGCGGAGTTTTTGAACTCCATGAGCAGCTAGCCCCTTGTGGGCCTATTCAGAGTTGTTTTGGGGCACCCACGATCAGAACTCGGCACCAGCATAGATCTCGCTCAGTGCGATCGCGCAATCCACGCTTTCAAACGGCGCCTTCGCGTCCAAGCCGGTGAAAGCTTGCCACCGCCAGGACCCGTCGCTCTGCCTCCGGTAGACTTCCACGCGCGGCTCGGTTTGCGAAACGAGCACATATTCTTCCAACGATTCCAGTTGCACATACTGCGTGAATTTGAGTCCGCGATCGTTGGACTCAGTCGTCTTGGACAGGACTTCGACGATGATCCGCGGATTGGTGAGTGTGTACTTTTCCGAATAAACTGGTTTTCCGCAAACGACAGAACAGTCCGGATACGTGTACAGGCCGTCCTCGCTGATGCGAATGCGCTGATCGCTATTGAACACCAGGCACTTGCCTTTGAGCACCAAATGCAACTCTGCAGTGCAGTTCGTCGCTATGAGGTTATGTTCAGGCCGGCCGCCGGCCATGCCATAGGGCTCGCCGCCCAAGGGCCACATCTGGCCACGAAAATATTCGCTTTTGTACTCAGCCTTGTCTTCGATTTCGAGGTACTCTTCCGGAGTCAAATAAGGAACCGATTGTGCCGACATAACTAAAACTCGACGCCGGCGTAGATCTCGCTCAGCGCGATCACGCAATCCACGCTTTCAAACGGCGCCTTCGCATCCAAGCCGGTGAACGCTTGCCACCGCCAAGAACCGTCGCCCTGTCTCCGATAGATTTCCACCCGCGGCTCGGACTGCGACACGAGCGCATATTCTCCGAGCGATTCCAGTTGCACATACTGGGTTAATTTGAGTCCGCGATCGTTGGCCTCGGTCGTTTTGGACAGGACTTCCACAATGACCTTCGGGTTGGTCAGCGTGTACTTCTCCGCATACACTGGTTTTCCGCAAACGACAGAACAGTCCGCATACGTGTAAAGGCCTTCGGCACTAGCTCGAATGCGTTGATCGCTGGGGAACACCAGGCACTTGCCTCTGAGTGTCGAGTGCAATTCAGCCAAGCAGTTTCCGGAGATGATGTTATGCTCAGGCCGGCCGCCGGCCATGCCGTAGGGCTCGCCGCCTAACGGCCACATCTGCCCACGAAAATACTCGCTCTTGTATTCGGCCTTGTCTTCGATTTCGAGGTACTCTTGTGGAGTCAAATAAGGAACTGTTTGCGCCGACATGACTACCTTTATGATGGCACTTATTCCGCCCGCAGCGCCGACGCCGGGTCCACGCGCACGGCCCGATAAGTCGACGGAGCAGCCGAAATCGCCGCGAGCAGCGCCACCAGCACTAATACAGATATAACCGCAATCGGCTCCCAAGAATCCAGGCCATACAACACACGCCGAATCCACGTGGCCAAAACCGCGTAAGCTCCCAGGCCCAAGACGATGCCCCAGACCAGCAACGGTGCGATTTGAATCGCGAACAGGCCAACGATTCGCGCCGGCCGGGCTCCGAGAGCCATCCGCACGCCGATTTCCCGGGTCCTGGATTTTACGGCATAATCCAGCGCTCCATATAAGCCGATGCCGGCCAGCACCGCCGCGATGAGGCCGAAGATGGTAGCCAACTCCGCGAGCAAACGTTCCTGCCAGAGCGATGCTTCCACTTCCTCTCGCAAAGTGCGGACTTCCACAAACGGCAGCTCCGGGTCCAGGGAGCGCAATGCCGCGCGCACAGGCGCAATCAGCTTCACCGGATTTTCTCGAGTGCGCACATGCAGGATGAAGCTGGAATCGTATCCGTCCACTACGGCGCTATATACCGTGGGCTGAAACGGCTCGCGCAGGGAACGGTACTTGGCGTCGCTGACCACACCTACAATTTCACTATCCGCCTTGGCGACACCGCCGGCGCCGGCGCCTCCAAATCGCCTGCCGATCGGGTTGGCGGCTGGAAAAAAGCGGCTGGCGAATGTCTGGTTCACGATCACCGGATGCGGCGTCGTCCGATCCCGATCGAACCAATTGAAATCGCGGCCGGCCAGCAGCTTCATTCCCATGGTCTCGAAATACCCCGGCGTTACGTTGTTCAGGCTGCAATTCAGAAAGTCCGCCGAAGTAACGAGCTTTCCGGCTGCGCCCATGGTGGCTTTCACGCCGGTTCCGCGCATGAGCGCCTTGCCCGCCAGGCTAGCCGAAACAGCTTCCGGAAGCTGCCGTACTTTCTCGAGTAGCGCTTTACTCAGGGCCTTGGCCTGCTCCGGCTGGTAGTTTCCTAACTCCGGGTCGACGGTAAAGGTCACCACGTGGTCGCGGTCGAATCCAGGTTGCATATTTCGCATGTGATCGAGCGTCTCGACCAGCAGGGCCGCCGCCAGCAGAATCAGCGTGCAAATGGCCACCTGCGCAACCACAATCAGGTTGCGGCCCAGCAGGCGCTTGGTTGTCGAGCGGCCCGCGCGCAGCGTAGTGGCAATGTCCGAGCGCGCGCCGCGTAAGGCCGGGGACAATGCAAACAAAACCGCCGTCAGCAACGTCACTGCCAGCGTGAATCCCAGCACGCGCGGATCGATGTCGATATGGACGGCCAATGGCTGCAACACCGCTCCGCGGTCCCGAATCGGCGGCAAGGCGCGGATCAGCAACGGCAGGCAGGCGATAGTGAACAGCATGCCCAAGCCGCCGCCGAGCAGCGCCAAAAGGAGACCCTCACTCAGCAGTTGACGCACAATGCGGCCTCGCCCGGCGCCGAGCGCCAAGCGGACGGACATCTCTTGCGCCCTTCCGGCCGAGCGCGCCAATAACAGGCCGGCAACATTCGCGCACGCCATAATCAACAGCAGCGCGACCGCCGCCATCAGGATCCCCAAGCCTCGGGAAAATGGCGCGCGCAACGCGGAAACTCCGTTTCCAACCGGCTCAAATTGCAGGTGAGATTCGAGGACGAAGGTGTCCGGCCATTTCTCATGCATCAATTCCGCGAAGGCCGCCCGCAACTGATGATCGGCCTCGCCGCTGGCGTCTTCGAGTCCGGCGCCAGCGCGCAAACGTCCAAAGATCTGCGCGAAGAGCGGTGTGTCTGAAACAAACCGGTTGACGGCGATGGGGACGCGGATGTCCGGGCTGGTATCTACCGTGAGACCGTTAAAATCCTCCGGCGATACGCCAACGATGGTGAACGCATGTCCGTGCAAAGCAATGTGCCGGCCTATCACCGCGGGATCACCCCCATAGCGGCGTTGCCAGAAGTCGTAACTGAGAACCGCATTTAACGCGGCCTGGTGTTCGTCTTCAGCGGTGAGCAGGCGCCCGCGAAAGGCGGAGACGCCCAATGAGGTAAAGAAGTTCGGCGATACCAGGTGAACTCTCACTCGCTCCGTGGCGCCGCTGTCAGTCAAAGCGACGTCCACCTCGCGTTGGCAAAGGACCTCCGATAAGCTGGCCGCCTGCGCAGTCACGATGTCGCAGAAGCGGTAAGGGAAATCCCAGGTGTGAAAATCGTTCGGATGGATTTCAATCAGCCGAACCAGATTGTCCGGACGCGACACCGGCAGCGGACGAAGCAAGACCGCGTCGACCAGGCTGAAAATCAAGGTATTCGCGCTGATACCGATGGCCAGCAGCAAAACTGCGGTTACGGCAAAAACGGGGCTCTTGAACAGGAGACGGCCACCGAAGCGCAAATCGCGAAACAACTCCGACATGGATGCTTTCAGAGTACAACTGCGAAACACTCCCACAATCCTGAGATAATAAACGTCATACGCTAAGAAAAGGCGCATGAGCACGCTGCAAGCTCCGAGTATTCCGCCCAGGCCGCCGTTTTTTGAACGGCCGGAAAGCGCCTCTGTGCCCCCCAAGGGCGCGCCGACAAAGGGGCTCTGGGTTGCCGTGTTGTTTGGGCTGGCGATGGTCGCAGCGGCGCTTTTGTGGCAGAAGCGTGCTCCGCAAACCGCCGTGGGCGCCAAGGCCGGAACGATTCGTACGGCGAGGGTCAGCCGCGGTCCGGTGGTAAACACGCTCCGCCTAACGGGTGTCACAGCGGCGGAAAACTTCGCGACTCTCGTTACTCCACAAATCGTTAGTCCGCAAATGGTTGCTTCGCCGAACTCGCCCGATAGCGGTGTCAAGCAGACTCGTTCCCAGCGATTCAGCGCTATCGGCTTCCGGCCCTCGCCGCGTAATTCAGGCAACCAGTTCTCGCTGTTGCTCAGACATGCGGTCAAGCCGGGTACTCAAGTGAACAAGGGTGATGTGATTGCCGAGTTCGATCGCCAATCTCTGCTGAATCGAGTTGACGATTATCGCGCGGTGGTAACGCAAACCGAGGCCGACCTGAAGAAGCAAAAGACCGAGATGGACATTGTTCGCAAGTCTCAAGAACAAGCCATCCGCGCCGCCACGAATGCGTTTGACAAGGCCAGATTGGAGTTACAGAAGATTCCCGTGCTCTCGACGATGGATGCGGAACGCATCAAGTTAACGTTCGAAGAAGCCGAAGCGCGGCATGAACAACTGCTCAAGCAAGAAAAGTTTCTTAAGGTTTCGCAGGACGCCAGCCTCCGCGATACCGAGCTGGATCTGGAAGAAGCCAAACTGGAACTGCGCCGGGCGGAAGCCAGCGCGGACCTGCTGGTGGCCAAAGCACCGCTCACCGGAACAGCCGTGATGCAAAGCGTTTTTCGCAATGGAGAACTGGCGCAGATTCAGGAAGGCGACCAGCTTTGGTCCGGCATCTCCTACCTCCAGGTGGTGGACCCGAGTTCGATGGTGGTCAATGCATTCGTAAACCAAGTAGACGTGGAAAAGTTGAGGCTGGGCCAGCACGCCATGGTTCGTTTGGACGCCTATCCGGGCATGGAATTGCCCGCGCATATCGTCTCCATTGCAGCCGTGACCAGGCCGTCCGGCGCGCGCGCCCGTTACGTGAAAGAGGTGCCGGTGCGGTTGAAGATCGACAGCAAAGACCCGCGCGTGATACCCGATTTATCGATTAGCGCCGACGTCTCGCTGGCCAATGACGATCAACCCGCCGCGGTGGCGCCGGCCGGCGCCGTGTTTCGGGAAGGCGCGCTTGGCAAGCCCTATGTCTATGTACAGGGCGCCTCGGGTTGGGAGCGGCGCGAAGTGGTGCTGGGACTGACGAACCATCTGCAAGCCTCGATTCGCAGTGGTTTGAAGCCGGGAGAAGTGGTCGCGCTCGACCGGCCCAAGGTGCGGGAAACACTCTAAGACATGCCGTTGTACTCAAGACCAAAGCGGCGGTTCTGGCAGGCGCCGCAACCCAAAGGGAACCCGGTTCTCTGGGCCATCACCGCCCTGATCTGCGGCGGCGGGGTTTTTGCCGCATTGCGCTATGGTCCCACCGCAAGCAAAGCGGAAGTACCCGTGACCAAGGTTCGTGTCGCCGATTTCGCCATTAGTGTGCGCTCGCGGGGTGTGGTTCGGAGCGTCCGTAGCGACATCCTCACCGCTCCGCAAGTACCCGACCTTCGGATTGTCAAGCTGGCGGAATCCGGCAAGCCGATTAAACAGGGCGAAGCGATCGTCGAATTCGAAGTAGCGCCGCCGGAGCAGCCGGCACCGAGAAAAGACAACAGAAACGGAACCCTCCGCGCCAAGAACTATCCCAACATAGTGGAGCGGACGCAGCAGGATGGGATGGTGAGCATTCTGCCGAACTTTCGCAGCGATTCGTTCAGTGCTACCTCGCCGCCGTTCAAAGAGGGCGATCGAGTTTGGGCCGGCGCCGCGATAGCCGAGATTCTCGATCTCTCCAAGATGCGGCTGGAATGGAAACTCGAAGAGGTGGACCGCGGAAAGGTGCGCTTGAAGCAGCCGGTGAAGGTTCATGTCGACGCCCTTCCGGACAGGGACTTCAATGCCACGCTCGACTGGATCAGCCCGATCGCCACCGTCGCGTTTAAAGGGATGGGGCTGACCGAGAAAACGTTTTCCGCTTATGCGATCTTGCAGAACACTGCCGGGCGTTTGAAGCCGGGCATGACCGGGACGGCGCAGATCGTGATCGAGCGTCAGCCCAGCCAGTTGCTCATACCGATTCGAGCAAGCTTTGCCGAAGACGGCAAACCGGCGGTATACTTGCAAACCGGAAATGAATTTGTTCCCCGGCCCATCGAAGTAGGAAAACGCAACGATACCGACATCGTGGTTTTGAAGGGATTAAAGCAAGATGATGTGGTGGCTCTGGAGAATCCGGCGGAAGCCGCCAAGCGAGCCAGGAAGCTGCAGTGAAGAAAGTTAGTTTTCCCATCGTTCTGGGTCTTTTGATCGCCGGCGCATTGTGGGGCGGTTACGCTTTCTTGAAGCAGTTGCCGGCAAGACAAACCGGCGTTGCCACCACTCGGGTGCGGCGCGATGATGTGGTGCTGCGGACCTATGCGCGGGGCGAACTGCGCGCTACGCGCTCGGCGACCCTCGTCGCGCCCAATCTTTATGGCGCGGTGAGAGTGACACGGCTGGCGCCAGTTGGCTCCTTCGCGCGCCAGAAAGACTTGATTGTGGAGTTCGACGACTCCGAAGTGAAATCCCGGCTGGAGGAACAAGAGCTGGAGAACCAGCAATTGGACGAACAGATCCGCAAAGCGGAAGCAGACTTGGCCATCCGCAACAATCAGGATCAGGTGGATTTGCTGTCGGCGAAATATAACGTTCGCCGGGCGGAGTTGGAAACGCAGCGCAATCAGTTCCTGCCTGCCGCGGACGCCAAAAAGAATCAGCTTGCGTTGGACGATGCCCGGCGCCGGTTGGCGCAGTTGGAGAATGACAGCAAGTCGCGGGATGAGCAGGCCAAAGCGGAATTGGCCGCCTTGCGGGAGAAGAAGAACCAAAGCGCGATCGAGACCAACCGCGAAAAGGCAAGGCTGGCGCAGGCGCGTTTGTACGCGCCCATAAGCGGGCTGGTGGCTATCCGGCAGAACCGGCCGAGTTTCTCCTATCCGGGAATGCAAATTCCCGACATTCGCGAAGGCGATCAGTTGAATCCCGGCGTACCCGTGGCTGAGATACTCGACCTCTCCGAACTTGAAGTTGTGGCTCGCGTAAGCGAGCTGGATCGCGCCAATCTCAAGGAGGGTCAGAGCGCAATCATTCAGTTGGACGCGATGCCCGGGCGGAAAATCAACGGCACGATCAAGAGCATGAGCGGAACCGCCGGGGGCGCGGCCGGTTATCAAGCGGCCGGTGCTCCCGCGAAAACGCTGGACGTGGTGTTCGGCCTGGACATGAAACAGATGTTCAATTTGTTGGGAGTCAAGCCAGATCAGATTGAACGGATTGAGGCGTCAGCGCAGGCGAATGAGAAAAGCGAGCCGCGCGGAAAAAAACATGCCGCAAAGGAGCTGGAAAACGCGAAGCTTCCGCGAGTGCCGGAGGAGGACAAGCAGTTCGAGGTTTTGCTGCGGCCCGGTCTGCTGGCTGACGTCGAGATCACTACGGCGACACTGAGAAACGCCGTTCACATTCCCACGCAAGCCGTATTCGAGAGAGATGGGCGGCTGGTGGCGTACGTCAAGAAAGGCAACGCCTTTGAAGAGCGGGTGTTGACACCGCTGAAGCGCAGTGAATCCGTTATGGTGATTGCCAAAGGCTTGGAACCAGGCGACGTTGTTGCAATCTCCGATCCCGCCCGGACGAAGGACAACACACCTAAGAGCGTCAAGGCAGCCGTTCCGGCTGCGTCGCCGGCAGGCAAGTAAGCATGCAGCTTTCGGCATATCTTCCGGAACTGTACATGGGCCTCTCGGACCTGTTGGTCCACAAGCTGCGCAGCCTGCTGACCATGCTGGGCATGATTTTCGGCGTGGGCGCCGTGGTCGCGATGCTGGCCATCACCGCGGGCACACGGAAGGAGATGTTAAACTACATCGATCTGCTCGGGGTCAACAATATCATCGTCGAGGCTAAGGAGGCGTCCGACCGCAACGAATTACAAGCCCGGCGAATGATCTCTCCCGGGCTGACATTTAGCGACTACCGCGCGATCGTGGACAATGTTCCGGGCATAGAAGCATCCACTCCGCGCAAGCGCTTTCGGCCGCTCAAGGTCTTGCCGAAGCCGGCGCAAGATCCGCCTTTGCTGATCGGCGTGGAACCAAGCTATCTGGAGATCGAAAATCTTCGAGTAGCGGAGGGGCGTTTTTTCAACGCCGGCGATAACGACCATTCTTCGCCAGTCTGCGTGCTGGGCGAAGGCGCCAAGGTGAATCTGCTAGGTTATGAACCGGCGGAAGGCAAGTACGTCAAGATTAACGACACGTGGCTACAGGTGATCGGCGTATTGGCCGGAGAGACGGCGGGCGACTCCGAAGTAGAGGGCCTGGAAGTCACCGACCGCAACAATCTGATCATCGCGCCGTTGAACACCGTGATGCGCCGCTTTGAGGACAGCAACAGCTACTTGCGCGATGAGATTGACGGCATTTATATTAAGGTTGCGCCCAACACGAATCCGGTGGAAACGGCCAATTTGATTCGCGCGATTCTGTCGAAGACCCACAACGGCGCCGTGGATTTCAACGTGGTGGCGCCTGCGGGCTTGCTCGAGCAGAAACGCCGGACGCAGTTCGTTTTCAAGGCGATCATGATCTCGATCGCCGGCATTTCGCTGCTGGTGGGCGGCATCGGAATCATGAACATCATGCTAGCCACGGTATTGGAACGCAGCTTGGAAATTGGCATTCGCAGAACGATTGGCGCCCGGCAGGCCGATATTATCCGCCAGTTTCTGACTGAAGCGGTGGTGATCTCCATTGCGGGCGGCCTACTTGGAATCCTGTTCGGCTTTATCGCGTCGCGCATGATCGCGGCGTCCATTGGCTGGTCTAGCGTATTTACCTTTACTTCGATTGCCGTGGCGTTTGCCGTATCGGCCGGCATTGGTCTGGTGTTTGGAATTCATCCCGCCGTACATGCGGCCAAGCTGGACCCGGCCGAAGCAATTCGATACGCCTGATGGGAAAAATCCGCGTTCTGTCCGATGCCGTTGCCAACAAGATTGCCGCCGGAGAGGTGGTGGAGCGGCCGGCTTCCGTCGTGAAGGAGTTGCTCGAGAATTCGCTCGACGCCGGGGCCACCGACATTCGAGTGGATGTCGAGGCCGGCGGACGGCGCCTGATTCGGATTGCGGATAATGGCTGCGGCATGCTGCGCGACGATGCCTTGCTGGCCTTCGAGCGTCATGCCACCAGCAAGTTGAGCGATGTGCACGATCTGCTGGCGATCGCTACGCTCGGGTTTCGTGGGGAGGCGCTGCCTTCCATCGCTTCCGTCTCACGCCTGGTTCTCGAGACGCGATCGGAGTATGAAAGCACCGGCGCGGCGGTGGAACACGCGGGCGGAAAGTTGTTGCGCGTGGACGAATTCATGCGCGACCAGGGCACCACCATCACGGTGCGCGATCTGTTTTTCAACGTACCTGCGCGCAAGAAGTTCCTGCGCTCCGAGCAGACGGAATTGGCGCACATTGCCTCTCTGGTAACGCACTACAGCCTGGCGCATCCACAGAAGGCCTTTGAACTGCGGAACGGCGCAAGTACTTTGCTCGAGGTCACGCCGGTAGACACTTTGCGCGAACGCGTGTACCAGGTTTTCGGCAGCCAAACGCTGGATGAGCTGATCGACCTCGAAATGGTAGAGCGCGAATTGCAAATTCCGGCGGACGAAGAAGGACTCAACCGGGTTTTCGCCCTGCGTGGCTTCGTGTCCGGGCCGCAGGTGCAGAAGACCAACCGCAACTCAATTTACCTGTTCGTCAATGGACGTCTGATCCGGGACCGGCTGCTGATGCATGCGCTTTCTTCGGCCTATTACAACCTGATGCCGCCCGCCTGCTTCCCGTTTGCTCTCTTGTTTCTGGATTGCGATTGCGAAGAGGTGGATGTCAACGTTCATCCTTCAAAGACCGAAGTGCGTTTTCGCAATGGAACATTTGTGCATGACTTTGTGCGAGACGCGATCCGGGACCGTTTGATCGCGGCCCGGCCGGCTTCGAGCGTGCCGCTGCTGCGGACTCCGCAGGTGGCTGCGGCGCTTCCGTTTTCCGAATTCACCCAACGCATTGAGAACGCCGATTTCGGCGCCAACCCGTTCGTGAATCGCGACCGGCCCGAGGATTTGCCAGTCTTCACGTTGAAGGAAACCGCCGCGCCGGAGCAACGCTTTAGCTTCACTGACACGCTGCCGGATTTCGCGCCGCGGCCAGGAAATGTTCCGGAGACGCACGGGGCACTCTCCGTGTCGATGTCAGACTCCCCTCAATCGCTGAGCATACTGTCCGACCTGCGGCCCTTGGGGCAAATTCACGACAGCTTCATCATTGCCGCCGGGCGGGACGGACTCTGGATCGTCGACCAGCACGTGGCGCACGAACGGATTCTTTTCGAAAAGGTGCTCAAGCAGCAGGCGGCGGGCGGAGTGGAGTGCCAGCAACTGCTGATGCCCATCGTGCTGGAGTTGACGGCCGGTCAGCAAGTAGAGTATTCGCGCATCGCACAGGAACTGGCGCGCATGGGTCTGGACTCGGAGCCGTTCGGCCAGCGCACCATCGCTATTAAGGCGGTTCCGGCCGGAGTTGGTCCGGCGGATGTAGAAATACTGGTGTTCGAGGTTCTAGAGATCTCCGAGCGAGAGATGCGCAAGTCTTCGCTGGACGATCTGCGCCGGAGTTTGGCGGCGTCCATTGCGTGCCGCGCGGCCATCAAAATCAACATGCGGCTGGATCAGAACAAAATGGAATGGCTGCTACGCGAACTCGCAGCCACGGAGTGTCCCATGAGTTGTCCGCACGGGCGGCCCATCGCGCTGCGTTACTCGACCAAAGACATTTTGAAGAGCTTCCACCGCATTTAAGTAATACAATACACAAGGACGAAATGCCTCCCAAACCAGCTTGGCTTGAGCCGCTGTTTCCCTGGCCGCAGCATGAGATCGCGGTCAACGGTCGTAGCATGGCCTACATTGATGAAGGCGATCGTGCAGGCCGGCCGGTGCTCTTGCTCTCCGGCAATCCGACCTGGGGCTTTCTGTATCGCGATTTCATCCAGCCGCTAACCGAAGCCGGCTACCGCGCGATCGCGCCCGATTGGGTGGGAGCGGGTTATTCCGCCCATCCGCGCGTGGATGCGGCGTTGACGCTGGCTCACCACGTTGCCGACCTGGTCTCGCTCATCGATCAACTCGACTTGAACGGCTTTGTGATCGTCGGGCAGGACTGGGGTGGTCCACAAGGTGTGGGCGCAGCTCTGCAGCGCATCGAGAAACTCGGCGGCCTGGTGCTGATGAGCACCTGGCTGTACACCGGGCTGCTCAGCAAATTTCATACTTCGCCCAAGCCTTGGACCACCTGGCATGCGCCGCTGATTGGGCAGTTTTTCATGAAGCGGCACAAGACGCTATCGCAGCATGGTCCGTCGGCAATTTCCGTGCGCGGCATGGGTTTGGACGAGGCGCGCGGCTATCATCATGTGTTCGACGAACCCGATTCCGATCACGTGGTGCTCACCTGGCCGCGCACAATCCCGATGCAGGAAGGCGACCGCGGCTGGGCGGATATGAAAGCGATTGAGCGCAGATTGCCGGAATTGGCGGACACGCCGATGCTTCTGTTGTGGGGCGCACAGGACGAGGTGTTTCCGATGGAGCAACATGGCGCGCGCATGCAGGAGTTGTTCCCCCACGCCGAGGGCCCCATCGTGCTCGATCGCTGCCGTCATTTTATGCAGGATGACCAGGGTCCGGAGATCGCCGCGGCCATCGTGGAGTTCGCTAAGCGGCGGCTGGGGGGAAAGAAGTGAAGTTCATCGAGCTTCACCAAGGGTCTGCGATGAAACAACCAATCCAACCGCTCCCTGACGGTCGCGGCTCAGAAACATTTACCGAGCCGCGACCGTCAGGAGGTGTCAGGAAATCTACCGGCTCAGAAGCATTTACCGAGCCGCGACCGTCAGGGAGCGGACCCGAAGCAATGGCAGCGTCATTTCACGACGGATCGCAAGGAGTCAGCACGCCAAGGAGGGCGGTTTGAGGAACCATGAGCTGCGCCGCGGCTTTTGCGACGCGGCGAGGATAGTAGAGGAGTGAGGACGTGAAGTTCATCGAGCCGGCCTCCGAAGAACTGCAACTCTTGCGCCCGGACCCTTTGCTGTGGGAACAGGAGTTGGACGTCCGCCCGGACGTTGCCGAGGCAGTGGAGCGCGCCGCCGGTAAGCGCGCCGGAAAAGTGTATTGGCGCTCCAACCACGATCATCTCTACGCGTTGGAGCTGGCGGACCTAGGGCGAGGACGGCCCTCGATGGCGATGGTGTACGGGCATTGGGACCGCTTTGAGCCGCGTCCTCCGGAGCACGAGATCGACGCCGACTTACTGGCTTTTTGCGCGTGGATAGCGGAGATTGCGGAGAGTCTGAATCCGGCTGACGTATGGAAAGTGGCGCAGTTTGCCGGCATCAGAGCGGGCTGGCCGGATGGTTCGGTGCTGCGGACTCCCGACCAGCGATTTCAAAATTTGCCGGGCTTTCCGTACCAACCGAAGTACACCGAGATAGAAGGACTGCGCATGGCCTACGTGGAAGGCGGCGCGGGCGATCCGATTCTGCTGCTGCATGGCGAGCCGACCTGGAGCTATCTGTACCGGCACATGATACCGCCGCTGGCGCAGCTTGGCCACGTGGTCGCGCCCGATCTGATCGGATTCGGCCGCAGCGACAAACCGGCGGCGGCCAACGCGTATAGCTATAAATCGCATGTGCGCTGGCTGCGCGGGTTCATTGAGGCGCTCGATTTACGCAAGATCACGCTGGTGTGCCAGGACTGGGGCGGCTTGCTCGGGCTGCGGGTGCTGGCGCAGATGCCCGAACGATTTGCGCGCCTGGTGGCGATGAACACCGGCATCTCCGGGGGACAGGGAGCGACCGAAGCATTCTTTCGGTGGCGGCGGTTTTCGCAGCGAGTTCCGGAATTCGATGTCGCCTTGCTGATGCGCAACACGCTGACCCGGAAGAAACTCACGGACGAAGAAGCCGCCGCCTATCAAGCGCCGTTTCCCTCGCGAGAGTATCAAATGGGCGCGCGCGTGTTTCCTCGCCTGGTGCCGGTCCGTCCGGATCATCCGGGCGCTTATGAGAATCGGCTCGCGATTGCCAAATTGCAGACCTTGGACCTGCCGGTCCTATTGCCGTGGGGAGTTGAGGACGCAATCACGCTGCCTTGGCGCCAGGGCCTCGCTGAGCTTTTTCGGAACGCGGCGCCGCCCATCGATATCGCCGGCGCCGGACACTTTGTGCAGGAAGATGCGGGAGAAGAAGTAGCAACACATATTGTGGGCTGGATGAAAGGAAACGGATGAAGCAGCCGCTATTTGATTTGACGGGAAAGGTGGCGATTGTCACCGGTTCGACGAAGGGAATCGGATTGGCGATCGCGGAGGCGCTGGGACAAGCTGGGGCCAAGGTGGTGATCTCGAGCCGCAAGGCGGACAAATGCGAAGAAGTTGCGTCGCAGTTCAAGAAGGATGGGCTGGACGTCGCGCCTATCGCCTGTCACATCGGCAAGAAGGAAGACTTGCAGCACTTGGTGGACGAGACCCGCCGTCTGTGGGGAAAGATCGATGTGCTGGTGTGCAACGCGGCCGTCAATCCGTACTATGGGCCGCTGGCGAACCTGACGGACGACGCGTTCGCCAAGGTAATGGACAGCAATGTCCGGAGCAATCTTTGGCTGTGCAACATGGTTCTGCCGGAGATGGCCGCGCGGAAAGACGGGTCGGTGATTATTGTCTCCAGCATCGGCGGCCTGCGGGGTACATCTGTTTTGGGCATTTACGCGATCTCCAAGGCGGCCGACATGCAGTTGGCGCGCAACCTGGCCATCGAATGGGGACCGAGCAATATTCGCGTGAATTGCATCGCTCCGGGTCTGGTGAAGACGGATTTCGCGAAAGCGCTTTGGGATAACCCCAAGACCTTGGCGCATACTGAAGCCGGCACGCCGCTCCGCCGCATTGGAGAACCGGAAGACATCGCCGGAGCGGCCGTGTATCTGGCGTCCAAAGCCGGCGCCTGGACTACGGGACAAACCATTGTGGTGGATGGGGGCGTGACGATCGGAGGTGGCGGGTGAGCTTGCATCCCGACTTGAAAGGCCGCGTGGCGCTGGTCACCGGCGCCAGCCGGGGCATCGGCAAGGCGCTGGCTTTACGCCTGGCGCGCGAAGGCGCCGACGTTGTGATCGCCGCCAAGAGCGAGCAGTCCACCGAAACGCTGCCCGGGTCGATTTATGACGCAGCCAAGGAAGTGGAAGCGCTCGGGCGGCGGGCGCTGGCCGTGCCCACGGACGTCCGCAACGAAGAGATGGTGCGGCGTTTGATTGAACGCACGGTCGAGACCTTCGGCCGCATCGACATCCTGATCAACAACGCCGGCGCAATCTGGACCCAGCCGGTGTTGAATACACCGCCGAAAAAGTTCGACCTGATGATGCACGTGAACGTGCGGGCCGCCTATCTCACCGCTTACTACGCCCTGCCTCACATGGTGAAACAAGGTTGGGGACACATCCTGAACATGTGTCCAACCATGAAATTGCAGGCCCAGCCCGGGCGGGTCTGTTACATGATCTCCAAGCTGGGGATGGCGCAATTGGCGATCGGGATCGCAGCCGAGCACGCCAAAGACAACATTGCCGCCAACACTCTTTGGCCGCGGACGCCTATCGAGAGCCAGGCGACCATCAATTGGAAAATGGGCGATCGCAGCACCTGGCGCACGCCGGAGATCATGTGCGACGCGTCGATGGCTATCTTCGGGCAGGCGCCTCCCAGCTATACCGGCCGTCAATTGATCGATGAGCAGGTGCTGACGGAACTGGAGGGCATCGCGAACTTCGATCGCTATTGGTGCGAGGGCAAGCCTCCGGAGAAGCCTGTGTATATCGATCAGTGGTGAGCGGTCGAAGTCGGAACCGGTGTCAATTTCACGGAAAACAGGCCTTGGTTCGGGCCGGATTTTTCGCTAACGTGGAAATCTCCGCTCACTTGGTAGTCCTGGTTGGCGTCGCGTTTGAGAGCCTGTTTGGGCAGGAGGTATTGAGTTCCCTCGCACTTGGACTGGCTTGGTTTCTCGTCTTCGTCCAGATCCTCGGGGCAGTCGTCATAGACGGTGAAGAACGCGAAGTCGCGCTCCTGGCCGCCCTGGAATTCTTTTTGCGGGATAGTGATGTCGAGGTGGACGGTCACCCCGGCGTTCTCGTCGAGGAACTCCCCCAGGCCGCCATCGTCAAACTGCGCGACTTCGCTGGCAAAGGATTGGATTTCGTCAGAGCTGTCGCTGGCGTTCTCCGGGGCGGTGCGGGTGGATTGCTCCTGCTGGCCGGGCCGAGGCTGTTGGCGGCAGGCGCACAACACTAGCGCGCACACGAATGCCACGAGGACGGGTCGCATTCCGCTCACTTCCACGTGATTCATGATATCCCGTCTGATTTGGGTGACGGAAAGGGAGTACGACTCCGCAATCCCCGTCCGCGCCTCGCAGAGCCCATAGCCAGGCAATTGTCACAATACTGCCATACCCGTGTTACAAGCCACGGACCGTCCTGGCCGGTGCGGGTACTTTTTTCAAGGAAGATAGATACGTTTCGCTCGAATCCTGCACTTACCTACGTGAATCTATTCAGGTGGAATCAGATTATGAAGTGGTTGCAAAAAGTTGGTAAGCAGGCCTGGTTGTTCGTTTTACTTCTGGCCGGAGCGGAACTTGCTTCTGACGTCGTTCGGCTGGCCCTCACCCGTTAGTCAAAATCGAATGGTTTCTTCGGCGGCGCTACGTCGGGATTATCCTTGGCCTGACGCAGCAACTCGTCGAACTTGCGCGCCAACACCTGTTGGCTGTTGCGATGTTGCTCGAAGGACTTTTCGAACGCCTCGGAGCGCCGTGCCTCCTCGCCCTTGAGCTTTTGAACGGCTTCCGACATGTCTTCAAAGACCGGGCGCTTTTTGGCCTCCTCATAGCGGATCACCGACTTCAATTGCGGGTCGACGAACAGGGTGGCCTCGCAGCACGGGCATTTCACCTCAACCAATTCGTTCTTGCCTTTGGTTTTGGCCATACCAGAATCGTAGCGCGTTCTGCGAGGCACCTGCGCGCATCTGCCGGCGGCCAGTCTCGAAACTGATGTGCCGCGCCTGGACGCGCGTGGCGTGCGATGATGGAAGCGGAACGCTATGGATTCGGATATCCAGTGGAAGACTTGTGCCAAGCAGGGCTGCCTATGCGACCCGCGAATCCACTCGAAGTATTGCAGCGACTATTGCGAGCAGAACAAGGACAAGGCGGAGGAGACCTGCGGTTGCGGCCACATCGGCTGTGGCGCGATCGGGATTCTGAAGCCGGGTGCGCTGACGCCGCAGACGGTTTGATTGGCCGTTGATTTAGTGGTTAAAGGGCACTTCGCGTGTGCCGCCATCCAATCCTTCAATCCGAATAACCATCTTGTCTTTTTGTGGCGCGGGCGCTGGCGCCAGCTTGGGCGGCTTTTCGATGGCGAGGTTGAGCGGCGGAGGCGCCTTCGGCGGTGCGTTCTTAAGCGAAGCCTGATACAGGCGAGCATCCCGCTCCATTTCTTCCTTGGTGAGGTGGAGATTCATCGACACCGTGTCGCCGGCGGCGGCGATCTTCAGCTTCTTTCCCATCTCAGCCAAGGCAGGGTTGGTGGGTTTATCCTTGAGGCTGAGTTTGAGAGCGGTCGAAATCTGATCGACCAGATGTTTGGCCGACGCTTCCGAGGCGGTTTTCAGGCTGAGGTTGAAGGCGAACCCCTCCCGGAAACTGACGCCGAATTCCAGACCCCGGCTCAGGCCGTTCAAATCGTCTCCGGTGAGAAACCCTTGTAAGCGGTCGCCGGCCAGGGCGTCCGCATTAGAGATCACCGCCCAAAAATCGTTCTGGGCATCGAGCGCCGCAGCGCGCGTCAAGGTTGGGCCCGGCGTGATCTGCGTGAACTCAGACCGGTCCAAGGCGCCGCAGAGCGAACTGAGATCGCCAATCAATACGGTTTGCGGATCGGCGATCACGAATCCCAAGTCCTGGTTGCCTTTTGTCTGTGGGCGGTAAATGCCGAACTTGCCGTAGATCTGTCTGCGGGCGCCTTGCTCGACCAGGGCTTTGCGCACCGAATCGGGAGCAAAATTGCCGTGCACGACGATCAGAACGGGGGCGTCCTTCTTTCTTTCGCTAGCTTCGGTCGTGCTATTTTCCGCTCCGCCAGGCGAAGAAAGCAGGATGCGGTCTATGTCGTTGAGAAAGGGCAGACCCTTGACGGGGAGTGGGAGGGCGCCGAGTTTTTCCTGCAACATCGACCAGACTGCGGACTGCCGGAAGCGGGCCCAATCGACGCCGATCACCGCCTTGGCATCTGGGTGTAGATAGCGCCACAAGCGGGCGTCGGTTTGCGCCTGAAGCGACAGGCACAACAGCAGACCGAGAACAGCACGAAGCACCATCACAGTCCTCTATCGGCAGAATTCGCCATAGATGTTATATTGGAGGTTGCCCGTTCCCGTCGGGCCCGTAGCTCAGTTGGTTAGAGCGCTACCTTGACACGGTAGAGGTCACAGATTCGAGTTCTGTCGGGCCCACCACTCAGATTCAACGTAAGGGTGACGATCTCTTCTTCGTCGCTCGTCTTCTTGGCCCGTTCTGTCCCTTTAGCGGCGAAAAACGGGTTTGCCGGATCGTCTGCCAAGCCCAAAATCTGACGCTGGAAATTGCGGATTCCAGCCGCCTGTTGATCGAAGTCGTCCAGGGTGTACAGCAATGTCATGTCTGCCTTAGATTGCGAACCGGGGATTATGGAAGCATCGTGTAAACGGCACTTCGGTCGTCAGGTCTGCCAAGGGTTTTTTAAAAATCCCTGGATTTATCGTCTCATGTTTCGAAAATCTGTCAAGTTTTGGCTATTTCGCTTGCGATGTGAAGAAAGATAAGATAGCCTTCACGAACCAGTACACTTTGGAACCGAACACGGTCGGCCTGCTTGCGCTGAGGGTGAAATGGACGGGGATAGGATGGTTGTCCATGAGGACTCCAACTCCCAATGACTGTGGTTTCGAGTTTCTTGGGACCTGATCGCAATAGTCCAACCCGATTCGGGACATGATCTGAGGATCGTTGCCAGCGTACCGATAGCATCCGACGCAAGAGGCGTCAAATGCTGCGAAGGCCTGCTCCAATTCTTGGGACGTTTCTGGCTGCTTCTTCCAAATACAGTGTGGGTATTCGACGTTCGCAGCCCACCCGATCAAGTCGGGCGCTACGGCGTGCGGCGCTCCACAAGAAATTCACTCATCGTTAACGACGTAGAAATCTCCGGGTGCGGACTGCGGATGAGCTTTGAACCGTCGCACGTTTGCCATAGAATTTCTGTCTTGAGCGTACCAAACGTACACCCATCCCGAATCAATCCCTCAAACCGTGCCTGTACGCCTGCGCGACCCTCGGTCGTTTCCTGCATATATCAGGCGAATTGTATATCTGAAGTCGCCATCTGAATCAGGAAACGGCTCTTTTGAGCACACGATTCCTTTAACCCCCATCCGGCACGCAGCCGGATAGCACGTTAAAGGTTCATCATGGTTGGATTCTGAATTGAGGTATCCGTTCCCCATCACACCCGCACGTTGGTCTTAGCCGTGCGGCGCATAGTCTGGATTCTGGTTCTCCGGTGTGACGCCCCGATGGGCGATTGGTCTGACGAGCGAAACACAAGGCTTCCGTTCCACCACTTCCTCCGGCTCTTTGCATCATCGCCGGGTTTACCAGAGCCAGCTTACTCAGTCGGTTTGTTGGGAGCGTTCCGCAACAATGACAACCGCCTTTCTGCGTTCATTGCCTGATCTGTATGAAGGAACCCCGAGAGAGACTTCCTCTTCAACACCCGCCCACGGTCACCCGTAGGTTGGAACGTCGGTCTGGACGCTCCTGTACGATATGTAGACGAGGCTTTCGTTTGCCATGTTTGCAGAACCCGGAAGTCAAGAAATCCGATGAACAACAGGCAAGAAAGGATCGCACTCCTATCAAGGCTGAATCGAGGCCGTCTTCAGATGCCTTCGTTCTTGAGCGCATTATCGAAGACGCTCGGTGAGCCTACGGATGCAACGGCTCTGGCATCTTTACCTGAATCAGATGCACTGATGGTTTCGTTTCGGAACGGCTATCAAGCAGCAAAATCCTCATCTGCGTATCGAAGGTTCTTTCTGCGGCGAGATGAGATGTCGGTCTTCAAACTAACGGATTGCCTAGCGGACCGGCTTTCCGAAAACGTGTACTTTCTAACCCAAAAGGGAGAGGACTGCGGAGCCGTGAGGGTCAACGTGTCGGCTCTGCTGAAGCACGCCAAGTTGGTAATCGGCCTAGACGGTGATTCTCTGTCGGCCCTCTCTCTCGATGGAGTTGAGGGCTTGCTGATAGATTACAACCCGGATGATGAGCAACAAACATACGAAGTAGCGGTATGGGGCGACCGATGGCCCGTTCAGGCCCTCGGATGTGATCCACGGTAAAACCTCTGGCCCACTTTGCCCATCCCGCCGAACGCAAAATCAGCGACCTACGGGTCGTCCTGTTGATCCGTTGACCCATTGGCTACCTTGACACGGTAGAGGTCGCAGATTCGAGTTCTGTCGGGCCCACCACCTACCCCATGACAGGGCCTCTGGGAATTCGCGACAAGCGTGTCACATGGCGCGAAGGCCATAGGGACGCCTCCAGCGCGCGACCGACATCTATCTGCCCGCCGATGTCGGAAACGGCCAGTCGGGCCAGTGGGGTCGTTCTTGAACAATCACGGCGATGGGACGACGCTCCGTTTGGCTACTGCTGGCTCACGCAGTATGCGCTTTGGGGCCCGCTTCCGCAGCGCTCGATTGGCGCTCATCCCGCAAGCAGCTTCCGCAATCGTTCGCGTTTCACCATGGCAGCCGGTCCGCCATTCGTTGACGGCTGCACCCACTGCTGAACGGTCTTGAAGCGCAGCTTGTGCTCGACGGGCTTGCGTAGGACGACAACGGAAAATTCGGTCGTTGGCCCCGGCGCTTCGTCCATGATGGCTTCCTGGCGGAACTCGGCGACGGCCAGCGCGACTGCCTCGTACAGCGTCTCGGCGTCGACCTCAACGGCGTGCGCGATGCCGTGAGTATCGTTGAAGGTGACGCGGCAGCGCGAGACAGGCACACCAAGATTATAGCCGATTTTCGCCTATTGTTCGCCTATTCCATTTTCAAAGTGGTGATGGAGTCCACTTTGACCGTGCCACCTTCGACCTTGCCCACGATGCGCACCCTTTGCCCGAGGTGAGGCATGATCTCATCGATGGAAGCAGCGTCGAACTTCAGGATCTTGTTGTCTTCCGTTACCAGCACCGCTTCCGATCCGTTCTTGACGCAGGTTTTCACGCAGTTCTCGAATGCCGCCGGTTTGATCCATTCGGCGGCCGTTTTGGCCTTGGCGCCCACATTCGCACACTTGGCGTCGGAGATGTAACCCGTGAATTCCGCGGCGAACGCGGAAACCGGCGCGAATGCGAAAACACAAACTACAAACAGTCTGATCATTTTGATGAGTCTCCTCTGCGCGGCTGCTCAACGCTGGACGGTTACCGCCTCCGGCGCAATCTCGTAGCCTTCATCGGCTGCGGTTTTCACTGCCAGAGAGCGGAGCGAGCCGTCATCGAGATCGCGCGCGCTGTTTTTGGAGGTACGGCGGATCACTTCTTCGCCAATCTGGATCCGGACGAGCCAGCTTTTCTTATTTGCTTCCCAGGACACTTCGGCTTTGTCGGCTTTTAACATAGCTGACTCTTACCACATAGCGCCGCGCCGGGCAAGCGGCTCTGAGATTATTGCCGCGAAGCTGACGTTGCGCCGGGATGCCACAGCGGGTTGCCAGCAGGTCGAGACAAATCACGAAATGAGCCGGTCTCGCCTGGGTCAAGCGAGACCGGCTCGTTTAGAGGAAATCGAGGTTTCCAGGCCGCCTCCGATGGTCACGGAGGAATTTATTTACTCGCCCGAGGTAGAAGCGCCCAGGCCCCCGTTAGCGCAGCCCCTACAGATGCCGAAGCCGCTGCCATTTCCTTCAATGAACCCGCAGGTGGAGGTGATGTGCGTCAATTCCGAGGCCGAAAGCGTAGCTGGAGAGAACGCGGTCTCGGTCCCGAAGTAAGAAACCGGGGTAGTGGCGGAGTTGGCGTGGATCGTGGTTCCCCAGGCGAGAATACCGGGGGCTGGCGACGCAACAGCGCCGGCATTGCATGCCCCAGTAGATCCCACGATCTTGATCACGACCGAGGTCGGGATGGCGGGCGTGAGCGGATTGCTCACTAACGACTTCAGCACCGACAAAGAAATCAAAGCGTTCGGAGTGACGGTACAGGTGCAGCACGAGATCAACTCTTCAGCCGGATCAAAAGTGTACAAGTTGGCGCAAAGAGTTTGTCCGCTGGCGCCGCTATTGGTGATGTTTACAAGTGAATCGCCGATGTTCAAGTTACTGGCGTAACGAACCTGAAACGGAGCATCGGCGGTAGCCGGACTTTGTGCAAACCCAACCGCCGAAATGGCGAGGGTCGCGAGAGTAAGCTGGAAACGCATGCGTGGGAAGCCTCCGACTGAGACAGTATCATCGTCCAACAGTGTGTTCAATCGTCCATTCGGATTAACCGAAAGGCTTAGTACAATCGGATTATTTTTCGCAAGTGCTTTGTTTTGTGGATCAGAGCGGAGTCCAAAAGGGCCTGCGCTGGCTAAAACCTGCACGCTTCTGGCGAGAACAAAGGTACTATCGATCTTGCGAACCAAGCAGGAATGAACAGGAGGCAAGAGGTAGGACTACGTTCACGTCTTGCTAGGCTGAGTAGATTGATGGGGCTTTTGAGATACTCACGCAAAACAGAGCGCGGCTCGATTGGGTTCCGGATGTTGATCCTCATTCTATTCAGCGCAGGGCTGGCGAGCCACGCCGCTCAAGCCCAGGGAAGCAGTCTCCGGGCCCCCGCCGAGGCGGTCGACGCCAACAAGTTGTTTGCATCCATGCGTTGGAGGCTGATCGGCCCGTTTCGCGCTGGACGGGTAACGTCGGTGGCGGGAGTTCCGAGTGAGCCCGAGGTTTACTATTTCGGAACGCCCGGTGGCGGGATGTGGAAGACGAGCGACGGCGGGCGTGTGTGGCGGCCGATTTTCGACCAGCAGCCGGTCTCGGGAATCGGGTCGATCGCGGTGGCCCTGTCCGATCCTCGGACCATTTATGTTGGGACAGGCGAAGGCGGAGCGGGCAAGGGAGTCTACAAATCCATCGATGCCGGCGGCACCTGGAAGCCGGCGGGTCTCGAAAGCACGCGCTACCTCGCGTCGATGGTCGTCGATCCGCGGGACCCGAATATCGCGATCGCGGGCGCTAATTCTCTGGGCCACGCAATTATCTGGCGGCCGACGCCGAAATCGGCTTATGCAATCGAGCGGGGAATTTTCAAAACTACCGACGGCGGCAAGACCTGGCGGAAGGTCCTGACCAGGGACGACACGGTTGGAGTGGTGGACCTGTGCGCCGACCCGCTCAATCCACGCACGCTGTACGCGGCGTTGTACCGGCCTGGCACAGGGTTCGGAGAAAAGGAAGTGAAGGCCACTTCAGAGTTGTTCCAATCCACGGATGAAGGCTCTACCTGGCGTCCACTGGTTGGGAAAGGGTTACCGGAGAAAGATCGGGGACGCGTGGGCATGGCGGTGGTGGGGCGCCGGGTCTACGCCATTCTCGACCAGGGCGTCTATCGCTCCGATGATGGCGGCCTTTCGTGGCGGCAATCGACCAAGGATCCCAGGGTGGTGGGCAGCGCCTATTTCAGCCGCGTGTTCGTTGACCCCAGCCATCCGGACACGCTGTACGTGGCCCAGACGTCGCTTTACCGCTCGATCGATGGCGGCCGCACCTTTGAACCCTATGTGGGCGCGCCCAGCGGCGACGATTTCCACGTTTTGTGGATCAATCCCCGCGATTCCAGGCGCATGCTGCTCGGCGTGGATCAAGGAGCGATTGTCACGGTCGACGCCGGCCAAAGCTGGACTTCCTGGTACAACCAACCGACCGGCGAGTTTTACCATGTCTCCACCGACACGGCGTTTCCTTACCACGTCTATGGCGCGCAGCAGGACAGCGGAACAGCGTCAGTAGCGAGCCGCAGCGATTACGGTGAGATTGGGGCTCGCGATTGGATGTCTGTGGGCGGATTTGAGTTTTGCTTTATCGCTCCGGACCCGCTCGATTCGAATCTGGTTTACAGCGGCGGATGGTATGGCACGGTGGTCCGGTTCGACAAAACCAACGGGCAACTAGCGACTGTTTTTGAACGCGGTGAGAAGTACCGGACAGCCAACATGGCGCCGTTGGCGTTTTCGCCGCTCGATCCGCACACGCTTTATCTGGGTACGCAATTCGTGATGAAAACCGGCGATGCGGGCGCGACCTGGAACACCATCAGCCCCGACCTGACGGGATATGTGGAGAAAGATGTGGACGCCAAACGGGATCCGGACAAGCCGCCTCCGCCCGCGATTACGGCGCTGGCGCTGTCGCCGTTGCAGGCCGGTCTGATTTGGGCGGGAACCAGCGACCGGATGGTGCAGGTGACGCGCGATGGCGGTGCATCCTGGAAGAACGTCGCGCCCGCGGGTTTGACTGAGCCGTCGCGAATTCTGGCCATCGAAGCTTCGCACTACTATCCGGGAACGGCGTATATCGTGGTTGGCGGAACGCGTGAGACCACCCCTCCCTATATCGCCATAACGCATGATTATGGGGTGAGCTGGCAAACGATCGTGCAAGGCTTGCCGGGCGCGGACACGGCACGCGTGGTGCGTGAGGACCCGGTGCGCAGAGGCCTGCTTTACGCTGGAACCGACACCGGCGTTTTTGTGTCGTTCGATGACGGCGAAAGATGGCAGCCGCTGCAATTGAATTTTCCGGTTGCAAATGTCTCGGATTTGGACGTTCACGGCGACGATCTGGTGGCGTCGACGTTCGGCCGCGCTTTGTGGATATTGGATGACGTGACGCCGCTGCGAGCCGTCACGCCGCAGGCGCTCAATGCCGAAGTTTATCTGGTTCCTCCGGCGCCGGCCATGCGCGTTCGCTGGGATAATTTTCAGGACACGCCTTATCCGCCCGAGACGCCTGCCGGCCAGAACCCGCCGGATGGGGCGATTATCGATTATTACCTGAAAACCGCGCCCTCCGGCGAGATCGCGCTGACGATTCACGACTCGCAAGGGCGAGCCGTGCGGCAGTATTCAAGCCATCCGCAGGCGCCCGATCTTCCGCTGCCGAATGTTCCGAGCTATTGGTTCGCCCCGTTGGAAGCGCTGCCCAAAGCCGCGGGGCTGAATCGGTTTGTTTGGGATTTGCGGTACCCGCCGCCGCTTTCGCTTCCCTACGGATATTCGGGAAACTTGATTGAATACACCGAATATACGCTGGCGGATCATGCAATTCCCGGCAAGACGCCGCGCGAGCAGCCGCAAGGTCCGCTAGTCGTGCCCGGCGCCTATGACATGGAGCTAGCCATCGGTGATCGCGTATTCCATCAGAGCCTGGAGGTGAAACTCGATCCGCGACTGCATATATCCGGCGCCGATTTGCAGCGCCAGTTGAACCTCGAACAACAAATCGGGCGAGGAATGTTTGGTAGCTATCACGCTTATAAAGATGCCGCCGCTTTGCGCCAGGCGCTTTCGGTTCACAAAAAAGACATGCCGGATGCGGTTGCCGCACTGGAGAAGAAAATCGATGCGGTAGACAACGGTACGCACACCGCGCCAGGCTTCGGGCCGGTGAACCGCGATCTCACGCGGTTGGCGAGTAGCGTGCAAAGCGCAGATGCGCGTCCGGCGGAGACGGCGGTTGCGGCCGTTGTGGAACAGTGCAAGGCACTGGAGACGGATCTGGAGAAGTGGCGCGAGCTGAACGAGCGGGATGTGGCGCAATTTAACACGCGTGTGCATGGCGCGGCGCTGCTCCCGGTTGCGGCGGTGGATACCAAGGCGGGATGCGGGTCAGCCTGCCGCCGCTAATACGACGCGGCTATTGTGGGGCGATCCCCTGGGCGATCCCCCTGGATCGCGGCCGACGCCCTCGCCGGCCATGGCGTTTTCTCCCACCAATACCAGCCAGGATTTTGTGAGATGCTCAACAGAAGGAGCTATAGGATGAGCAGTCGCTTATTGGCATTTTCCGGCGTGCTCGCGATCGTCATGGTTTGTCCGCTGGCCGGCCAGACTGGTTCGCGGGCTGTTCCGCGCACTCCCGATGGGCATCCGGACTTGCAGGGCGTCTGGACCAACGTGACGCTCACGCCGATGGAGCGTCCGGCTGAGTTCACGGGGAAATTGAACATCACCGACGCGGAGGCGGCCAAGTACGAGAATCGGAATAACGACGAGTTGAAAGCGGCGGACGGCAAGGCCGACGCAGATTTTCACCGGCGCGCCGGTTCGGGAGAAACCGGCGGGTACAACGCTTTGTTCATTGACCGCGGGTCGGAGATGGCTCGCGTGGATGGTGTCAAACGCAGTTCGCTGATTGTCGATCCGCCCGACGGCAAGATGCCGGCCCTTCTGCCCGAAGCCCGCAAGCGGCTGGCTGCGATGAGGCGGGGCGGGCTCGATTCCGCCAAGGACCGGCCGTTATCGGAGCGTTGTCTGATGAGCTTTGGCTCCAGCTCCGGGCCGCCCATGCTGCCGGTGCTCTACAACAACAACTATCAGATCGTGCAGACGCCGGATTCGGTGGTGATTTTGGTCGAGATGATCCATGATGCGCGTATTATCCGGATGAACGCCAAGCACGCGCCAGAGAATGTGCGCCAGTGGCTGGGCGATTCCGTTGGCCATTGGGAGGGCGACACGCTGGTGGTCGACACCACGAATTTCAACGAGAACATCAGTTTCCGTGGATCGTCAAAGAACCTGCATGTGATCGAGCGGTTCTCGCGCCCTGACGCCAAGACGCTGCTGTACCGGGCTACCATCGACGACCCGACGACGTTCACGAGGAGCTGGACGATAGAGTATCCGTTCCTCGCGACTCGGGGTCCGATTTACGAGTACGCCTGCCATGAAGGCAACTACGCGATTGTGGATATTCTGGGCGGAGCGCGCAAAGCGGATGAAGAAGGGCAGAAGAAGTAGCATAGTCGATGAGCACAGGCTGAAGCCTGTGCCACCAAGTCTGTGCAGAAGAAGAACTAGCATAGTCGATGAGCACAAGCTGAAGCCTGTGCCACCAAGTCTGTGCAGAAAATGTAGAACATGGTAGGGCAAGTGAGTCTGGTTCTCAATTGGGGCGCTAGAAAACTCATCCTGATTGTGGTTGCGGCGGTAATTGTTCTGCCGGTATCGCTGCTTCTGATTCTTTCCTCCAAACCGGCCGTGGATCTCGATCCCGCGCTCAAGGCAGTTGGTCCTGCGACTCCGGTTAAGGTCCATGCCGCCGACCCGCATGGGATTCGCGAATTGAGCGCAGTTTTAGAACAAAACGGACAACGCATTCCGCTGTTTGAAGTAAAACAGCCGGGACATCGGGTGTTTTTCTTCACTCATGCAAAGCCGGGCGACGTTACGTTTACTCCCGACTCAAAACACGCCTCCGAGATGAAGGATGGCAAAGGCGTGCTGGCGATCGAGGCCGTTTCGAACGATCTCCGCGGCGCGAGCACCGTGGTGCGCCGCGATGTAGAGGTGGTGACGAAGCCCCCGGCGGTCACTGCCGACGGCGAGCAGCACTACATCAACCAGGGCGGCGCCGAATTGGTGTTGCTGACGGTGGATGGCTACGCTGCGGAATCGGGCGTGAAGGTAGGAAATTACACGTTCCGGAGTTTCCCTCTGCCGGGCGATGGCAGGCAGCGAGTTGCGTTATTTGCTTTTCCCTGGGATCTTTCGCCAGACACCACCGCGGTTGTATACGCGGCCAATCCAGCGGGGCAGGTGACCGCCGATTTCGACTTGCATGTGAAGCCCAAGAAATTCCGGAAGCGGGACATCGAAATTACAGACAAGTTTCTCCAGCACGTAGTCAATGACATCGATCCCGGCGGCACCGGCGATCTGCTGGAGCGTTTTTTGAAGATGAATCGCGATCTGCGCAAAAGCAACGGCGAGACGCTCTACAACCTGCGCTTGAAGACGGCGGACCACTTTCTTTGGTCCGAACCGTTTATGCACCAGCCGGCGAAGCCGGAGTCGCTGTTCGCGGATGTCCGCAGCTACATTTACAAAGGTAAGAAGGTGGATGAACAGGTGCACTTAGGCTACGATCTGGCGAGTTCGAAGCACACGCCGATTCATGCGTCGAATGACGGCACGGTGATCTACGCCGAGCGTTTGGGAATCTACGGCAACTGCGTGGTCGTGGATCATGGACTGGGATTGCAATCGATCTATGGGCACCTCAGCCGGATCGACGTGAAGCCGGGCGAGGCGGTGAAGAAGGGACAAAGACTCGGGTTGAGCGGGGAAACCGGAATGGCCGGGGGCGATCATTTGCACTTCAGCATGCAAGTGGATGGAGTGCAGGTGGATCCCAAGGAATGGTGGGATCCGCATTGGTTGCACGACCGTATTTTCAGCAAGCTTAAGCCGCAGTCTGCTTCCGCCGACGTGCCAGCCAAAAGCGCAGTGCCAGATAAGCGGCCAGCAACACACCACCGGCCAAGGAAGCGAGCTTGATATTGTGCTCGAAGAGCGCGAGAATCTCCTTCCAGCGGGCGCCGAAATGATATCCGAGAAATAAGAATGTACTGACCCAGAGAACGGCGCCGCTGTAGGCGAAGGCCGCGAACGACCGGTATTCCAGATGCGTGGTTCCCGCCGTGATGGCGGTAAAATGGCGAACTCCCGGAATAAAATAGCCGATCAGCAGGGCCCAATGGCCGATGCGATGAAACCAGTTATGCACGAACTCGATCTTGGCGTCGGTGACGTGCAATAGCCGGCCGGCGCGGGAATGCAGGAACGTCCAGCCAAAGGTGCGGCCGATGAGGAAGCTGCAGGTGATACCGCAAATGCTTCCGCTGGCGGCGGCGAGAGCGGTGGGCGCCAAGTGGAGGGTTCCCTGGGAAATGAGAAAGCCGCAACTGGTGAGCATCAGTTCGTCCGGAATGGGTAGCCCCACGATGCCAGTAACCAAGAGGGCAAAAATGGCGAAGTAGCCGTAGGTGGCTACCCAATGCAAGACGGCTTGTTCCAAAGACGAGGATAGCGAATCCGATTGAACTGATTGCCGGATCGATGCTGGAACTCGGCTAAAATTGGGGCATGGCCGTCGGCTCACTGGTTTCGGTTGAGGAATACTTGACATCCGTATTCCGTCCCGATCGCGACTATGTGGACGGTCACATTCTGGAACGGAACAGCGGAAAAAGGCGCCATAGTCACACGCAAACTTACGTCTTGGCGTGGTTTTGGACTCGAAGGGAGGAGCTGAAGCTCGAGCCCTACGTCGAACAGCGCATCCAGGTCGCCCCGCGCCGGTTCCGCATTCCGGATGTCCTTCTGATGCGCATGCCCGTGCCGGACGAAGAGGTCTTCACGCAGCCGCCTTATCTGTGTGTTGAAGTGATGTCCCCGGATGACACGATGTCTGGTCTCCAGGACCGCCTTGACGATTACATGCGGTTCGGCGTGGCTAACATCTGGGTGATTGACCCGTGGAAGCGGCGGGCCTGGACGATTACAGAGGCCGGTTGGCACTCAGTGCTCGATGGATTGCTTCGTACTACAGATGGACTGATCGCATTACCTGTCGCCGACGTCCTGCCGGATGGCGCAGTGAACTCCGGAACGCCTAGCCTACCTGTCTAGCCCCGAAGGTCAGTGAGGGGACCGCGCGTTCAATCCCCTCATTAACATTCGGGGCTACACGGCGGTTCGTTTTTCCGTTTTGCCGGGGATGATGGAGAAATATTCGCTGGCTTTGGTCTTCTTTTCCACGGTATGAAGACCACGGTCCTGAGCGATGGTTTGGGCCAGCGCGGCGCACTGCTTTCCCAGCTCGGAAGATATATCCACCCAGCGGCCAAATGTTAAAGCGCGATGCACGCCCTGATAGTCGTTGGGAAAGGTCATGAGTACGGGCAGTCCGAGCAACTGTTCAATCTGCTGCGGCGTAATGAGCGGTCGCTTTTGGCAACGGGTGAGCAGGACGCTGACACGGTCCGCCAGATCGAGCTGCCGGAGGTAGAGATATTTCTCGCGCGCCAAGTGAAGCGACGGAATCTCGGGCGTGCAGACCAGGAAAATCCGTTTGGACTCATGCATGATTTCCAGCGAATACTTTTCCAGATTGCCGGAGAGATCGAAACATAAAGTGCGGTAATTGCGGCGCATGAACTCCATCAGATGGCGGAGCTGAGAAGGCTCCATGCGGTAATCCGGATTGATTTTGCCGGCGTGCAGGATATCGCAGCCTTCGATCGGCGTGATCATCTGCGGCCACAGACTTTCATCCATTTCAAGTGAGTGCTCGGCGGCATCGATCACGCTATAGCCATTGTCCAGTTTCAGCATGAAGCGGATCATGCCGGAGTTCAAGTCCAGGTCCGACAGCAACACCCTGGCATTGGGCAGCCGGGAAAGCGCCATGGCGGCGTTGAGGGCAATGGTGGAAGTGCCAACGCCGGCCTTGGAGGGAAGGAAGGAGAAGACCTGATCGGTAACCTCGATCTCGGGCGGGCGTGCATGGAGCGCATCGGAGATCCGCTGGAGCGACTCTCCGAGCGTGTAGCGATCGAACGGAAGAGAGGTGAATTCGCGAATGCCCGCCCGCATCAGCTCGAGGAGAAGTTGGGGGTCGCAGGTGTCGTTCACCGCGAAAATCTGGACGCCCGGCGTGTTCTTTTCGACCTCCGCGGCTACTTCCATTGCCTTGACAAGGGAGGCGACACTCAGGAAAATGAGTTGTGGAGCATGTGCCCGCAGAAAACGCAGTAACTCGATGGCGTTGGGATAATGATCCATCCGGCGCGTGATGGTGACCAATCCCAGGTCTGCGAGAGCAGATTCCAACCGTTCGCTAAGCCCCTCGTCCGGGCAAATAATGAGACCCCTAAGCATTAGACATGCTCTCCTCACCTTAGCCTAACGGTGTGCATGGAACCGGTACAATCGGACATTAGTACTAATCGGGTCCGGTAAAGACCTTAGACGATTGAATTACTAATCGAAAATTACCCTATCGGAAAAGGCCTCATCGGAGCCGTCTAGCGCACTGGAGCGGCACAGCATCGCCCCACGGCGCGTACCTAGTGGTGAGTTTGGCGAATTACCGCCCGCACCCGGGAGGGAAGGATTTCCAGCCGGTCCAGATTGCCTGGCAGGTCGAACCACTGGTCAATTTTGGCGTCGGGAAAGAGAGGTCGGAAGAAATTATCGATGAGGAAGTCTAGCGGCGCTCCGGTCACGGCCACGCCGCCAATTTCGACGCCCGTGAGATGGACAATCGCTCGTCCCCGCCCGGAGTCGATCCGAGCGCTGACGGTGACGGGTTTTTCCCCTTCGATCAGCTTCGCCATCAGCCAATTGGTGCTCTCGCCTTGGCCTTCGCGGGTGCGGACGAAATCGATCAGCGCGAAGGCTTTCGTTCCGCCGTTGGTTAGTTCCAGACGCGGCGAACGCACACCGTCCGGCACGATTTGTGGAACTTTCCAGCGAGCCCAGGCGTTGAGTTCGGCCGAGGTAAAGAGGAAACTGCTCCCCGGCGGCGCCGTGCCGCTGTCGATGAGATCGAGCTTTCGCTGCACGGCCTCGGGGCTTGGGTTTAAAACGGCCGCTGGGCTTGGCTTCAAAACGGCCCCCGGCCGTTGGGCCAGCGCGCTCGCGACGAATACAAAGAAAGCCAGAAGCCGCAACATCTCCATCATACGGCGGCGTGAGGATTTGGGGCACCGCGCACGGCCGGTGCAAGATGAGCCTGAACTGGCGATTAGATTCTCACGCCAGATGAGCCTGAAGGAAAATCTACTTGCGCTGGGCGACACCGTTCGAGATGTTCCGGGAATTGCCGCAGTGCGCGAAATACCTGCGACGAGTGACTCTTTACGCGGTTACAATCCAGCGCTGGTACAATCCATCGAGGAGGTACGGATTTGAAAACGAAACTGATTGCAGCATCTTTACTCGCGATGGGGCTATGCTTTGGCGCGAAGACGGCAGACCAGCGGTTGAACGACGCCGCGGATGTCATGAACGAAATCATGGCCACACCGGACAAAGGAATACCGGAGGACTTGCTCAATAAGTCGGCCTGCGTGGTCGTGGTGCCCGGTTTGAAGAAAGGCGCTTTCATCGTGGGCGCCAAGTACGGCAAAGGGTTTGTGGTGTGCAGGAGAGAACATCGGGGATGGTCGGCGCCCGCGGCGGTGCGGGTGGAAGGGGGAAGCGTTGGATTCCAGATCGGCGGGTCGGAAACGGACGTCGTGATGTTAGTGATGAATGAGGGCGGCGTTAAGAAATTACTCGCCAGCAAGTTCACGCTCGGCGGCGACGCCAGCGTCGCCGGTGGTCCGGTAGGCCGCACTTCCTCGGCTCAAACCGATGCCCAATTGCACGCCGAGATCCTGACCTATTCGCGATCGCGCGGAGTTTTTGCCGGCATTTCGTTGGAGGGCGCAACTCTTCGGCCAGACGAAGATTGGAACCAGGAACTCTATGGGAAAAACATTTCCAACGAGGATATCGTGCTTGGGACTACCGCGCCACCGGCGGGCGCGCGCCGTTTGCTCGCGACCTTGAACAAGTATTCAAGCCGCAGAACAAAGTAGCCGTGTAACGCCTAAAAAAGAGAGGCCGCGGGTTCATCCGCGGCCTCGCGAGTTTCTAGACCACAGTTCTTCGGCCGGTCAATAGGCTGATCAAGAAGATCACCAGGAATACGAAGAATAGAATTTTCGCGATGCCAGCGGCGCTGGCGGCGATGCCGCCAAACCCGAAGATCGCCGCGACCAAAGCTACTATCAGAAACACCCATGCGTACCAGAGCATCGTGTGTACCTCCGCAAAGACTACAGCAAATGCCGTACCAGAGTGTAACCCGTTGATCTTTTAGACCTTTTGAGAGAAGCAGGCACTGCGCTCGCGCTCCACTCCGGTAGTTCCTTCCTCCGGGATAAGCTCAGATAGGCAATAATAGGGCATACTCTTTGCCTGAACAGGTACCTGCGTCATGTCAACTGCTACCGATACTTTTGTCGCTGATCATATCTCGCATCATCGCGAGCGCTTGCTGGACGAGTTGAAGGACTTTCTCCGGATCCCCAGCATTAGCACCCTTCCGGAACACAAACCCGACGTCGAGCGCGCGGCGCGCTTTGTAGCCGACGCACTGGGGCGCGCCGGCCTCGAGAATATCCGCATCGTTCCAACGGCCGGAAATCCGCTGGTGTATGCGGACTGGCTGCACGCAGAAGGCAAACCAACCGTGCTGTGCTACGGACATTATGATGTGCAACCGGCCGACCCGCTGGAGCTGTGGAAGACCTCTCCCTTTGAGCCGGACATTCGCGACGGCAACATCTACGCTCGCGGTTCCGCCGATGACAAAGGGCAGATGTACATGCACATTAAAGCCGTGGAAGCGCTGACGGCCGGTGGCGAAAAGCTCCCGGTGAATGTACGGTTTTTGATTGAGGGCGAAGAGGAGATCGGCGGAGCGGCGATCGCAAAATATGTGGCGGAACATTCTGCCGAGGACTCGAGCGAACTTAAGGCCGACGTGGCGTTGGTTTCCGACACCGCGCTTTACGCCGAAGGCTTGCCGACTTTGTGCATCGGGCTGCGCGGGCTGGTCTATACAGAAGTGGAAGCACGCGGGCCGGCGCGCGATTTGCACTCGGGGCTGTATGGCGGCGCCGCTCCTAATCCGGTTTACGCGCTGTGCGAGGTTTTGGCCAAGTGCAAAGATGAACACGGGACGATCCGCATCCCGGGCATCTACGACGATGTGGAGAAGCCCGCGGACGCGGAACTGACGAGTTGGAAGAGTTTACCGTTTTCCGAAAGCGAGTTTTTGAAAAAGGAAGTGGGAGCGGCGCGGCTCACCGGCGAACCCGGTTACTCAGTGCTCGAGAAAGTGTGGGCGCGGCCGACCATGGAAGTGCACGGGATCGCCGGCGGTTTTACCGGCGCGGGCGCGAAGACCGTGATTCCGGCCACAGCCAAAGCCAAGGTGAGTTTCCGGCTGGTTCCGCGGCAGGATCCGGAAAAAGTGGTGGCGGCGTTCCGCGGCTTTTTGCAACAGAACCAACCGGAAGGGGTTGAATTAGATCTGAAGGTACTCAGTGGCGGGCCGGCGATCTCGGTCAATCCCAGCCACTGGGCCATCCAGACGGCCGCGCGCGCTTTCCGGGATGTGATGGGGAAAGAGACTGTATTTGTTCGCAGCGGCGGATCGATTCCCGTGGTTGGCGACTTCGCGCGGCACCTCCACATCCCCACCGTGCTCATGGGTTTTGGCTTACCCGACGACGGCCTGCATTCGCCCAATGAAAAATACCGGCTAGAGAACTACTATCTCGGCATAAGGACGATCGCGCACTTCCTGGCCCTATTAGGCGAGAGGAAACAGTAGGTAGCTTTCTTGATCGTCGACAGCACAGGGCAAAATCAGACGGCGGCGGGTCAGACCGAGGTTGGCCAGACAGCGGCGGGTCAGACAGCGCAGAGCCATAGCATATTCCGGTCCGCGGGAATCGTGTCGGTGGCGATCGCGCTGTCGCGCTTCACGGGGCTCATCCGGGAAATGGTGATGGCGCGGTTCTTTGGGGCCGGTTCCGTCAACGATGCGTTCCTGCTGGGGTTCCGCATTCCGAATTTAACCCGCGATCTGTTCGCTGAAGGCGCGCTGTCGTCCGCTTTTGTTCCGATCTTTACCAGGACGCTGGCAACCAAGGGCAAGCGCGAAGCGGCCATCCTGTCCAATCTCGTAGCCACTTCGCTGATCGTGATTGTCGGCGTGATGTGCTTGCTGGGCGTGATCTTTGCGCCGCTGCTGGTGACGCTGCTGGCGGACGGTTTCCACCAGGTTCCAGGAAAATTCGAGCTTGCGGTCAAGTTGACGCGCATCATGTTTCCGTTCCTGCTGCTCGTTGCGCTGGCGGCGCAAGCGATGGGCGTGCTGAATGCATGCAACCGGTTCGCCGTTCCGGCCATGGCGTCGAGTTTCTTCAATATCGGCTCGGTGATCTTCGGTCTGGCGTTGGGACAGGTTTTCGGTAAGCAACTAGGCATTACGCCCATCACGGGAATGGCGATCGGCGTGGTGCTGGGTGGCGCGGTGCAATTGCTGTGGCAAGTGCCGGCGCTGCGTAGAGAAGGCTTCCGGTTCCGGCCGATGATCGACTGGGCCAACCCCGGATTGCGGCAAATTATCGGCTTGATGGGTCCGGCGATTCTGGGAAATGCGGCGGTGCAAGTAAATGTGATGGTGAATACCAATTTCGCCTCGCGCATTCCGGGCAATGGCCCGGTGAGCTGGTTGCAATATGCATTTCGATTTATGCAACTGCCGCTCGGTTTATTTGGCGTTGCCATTGCTTCAGCCACGCTGCCCTCGATTTCGCGTAGCGCCAGCGCGGGCAATATTGAGGAATTTCGCCGCACACTGGCGCGGTCGCTGGGGATGGTGCTGCTGTTAACCGTGCCGTCTTCGATCGGGCTCGCGGTGCTGGGCCGGTCTATGATCGGCGCGGTTTATCAAGGCGGAAAATTCGGAGCCTTCGACACCCAGCAGACGGCGTTGGCGCTGACGTGTTATGCGGTGGGACTCTCGGGATATGCGGCGTTGAAGGTATTGAATCCGGCGTTTTATGCGTTAAACGACGCCACTACGCCGATGATCGTCAGCCTGCTCTCGATTGTGATCAACTATGCCGCGGCGTACGCGCTGATTCATGGAACGCATTTGGGCCATGCGGGCCTGGCGCTGTCGACATCCGCGGTGGCGTGGTTTGGGTCGGTGGCGTTGTTTATCATTTTGCGGAATCGGATCGCGGGAGTGCATGGGCGCGATCTGTTGGACAGCGTGATTCGCATTTTAGGTGCATCGGGCGCCATGGGGTTGGCGGTTGCGGCGACCAGCCACTTGGTGCAGAGCGTAGCGGGCGCCACGCGGCTGGGCTATTTGTTGGATCTGCTGGTCTCGATTCCCACGGGGATGCTGGTGCTGTATTTTGCCTGTCGCGCATTGCAGATTCCGGAGTTGGAGATGGCCACGCGGGCGATTGCGGGGCCGCTGGGGCGGGTGTTTCGGAAGGTGGGATAAGCGGCGCTCAGTCAGGTAGAGCTATAATCCGGGCAGCGCGTCCGACCCTGCGATTGAGGAAGGCTGATGCTTCGCTGCTTGGCTCGCGCATTCCCGCTTTGTATTCCGGCGCTAATGGCACTGGCCGTCGCGGCACCGCCGGTCAGCTCGCCCAAACTGGTCTACCAGACGGCTCTGGGCGCTGGCGCTCTGAGCCTCGCCGTGGACTCTCAAGGCTATGCCTACGTAGGCGGTTCGCGCACCGGTTGTGCGTTTCTGACGAAGATAAACCAGGCTGGCACAGCGGTCGTCTGGTCTGTGTGCTTGCCCCTGAGCCAGGCCAGCGCGGTCGCGCTGGATGCAGCCGGGTACGTATATGTCACCGGGCTCACCCCGGCTACGGGTCCGGGCTACTCGTCCCAGGTCATTAAGTTGAGTCCCGACGGGCAGCAAACCGTCTATTCCACCTCCATCGGTACGGCAATCTCTACGGCCCTCGCCGTCGATCAGTCCGGAAACGCCTACGTGACAGGAACGGCAGGCGTGACTTTCCAGGCGACGCCGGGCGCCTACATCACGTCCGGATTTGGCGCTTTTGCGCTCAAGTTGAGCGCAAACGGGACGGTGGCGTATGCCACCTACCTGGACTTGCTTTCAGGGAGCGGGATCGCGGTAGATAGCCAGGGGCAGGCCTGGGTAGCCGGAACGGCGTGTCCGCCGGTGGCTAGGGAGACCGTATCGAACTGCCAGACAGATTCTTACGGCGTAGGCAGCGGCGTGAGAAAGCTGGACGCACAAGGAGCGGCTCTACTGGTATCGAAGACGTTCGGAGGGGGCCCGGCGGGGGACCAGGGCATCGTCTCCTGGGACGGGGCTTACGGAGTCGGTGTGGATACGACCGATTCCATCTGGATCGTGGGGTCGGTTGAGTCCGCCGGTATTCCGACCACTCCCGGCTCGGTCCAGCCTAAGCGGTCGGGATACGGAAGCAACGGAAGCGGAGGAATCGGATATGCGGTGAAGTTTTCTCCGTCAGGCGATGTCCTGGCCGGAACGTATCTCGGCTCCAATCCGGGTGGGCCAGACCTCACGATTAGTTCCGTGACCATAGACGGTCAAGGAAGGCCGTATTTCGCACTGAACATGCCGTCCGGTCCAACGAGCTTCGACTGCACGGGAACCGCGAGCGCTCTGGTGATGGCGTTGGCCCCGGACGCATCTGCTGTAGTGGCCAGGATGCCGCTGTCGAGTCCGGTTCTCGCAGTGGCCCTCGACGGCAATGGTGGGCTTTACACCGCAGGGTCTTCTTTGAACAACTCCGGGTCTGCGGCTAAGTTTGATCTGACCGTTTCAGGTCCGGTGCCGCCGCAGTTGGGCGCATTCCTCAACGCCGCCGGGTTTCAGAATGTGCCAGGCGCGCTGGGGGTAGCGCCGGGCGAGCTTCTGACAATTTTCGGAACGAATCTCCCGCAAGCTCCAAAGGTGACCTTCGGCGCCAATGTGGCGCCGATATTGTATGCGGACGCCAACCAGATCAATCTGGTGGTTCCCTTTGGGGTAGAGCCTCCGGTCGTGACGGTCTCGGTGGAGGGCGCAGGAAGTTGCCTCGCACCCGTATTACTAGCATCGCCGGCGCTGTTTACGGCCGATGATAGCGGAACCGGGCAGTTGGCCGCGCTGAATCAGGACGGCAGCGTGAATTCGGGAGCCAATCCGGCGAAGGCAGGAGCAGTAGTCAGCGTCTTCCTGACGGGCGCAGGCGCCATGATGCCGCCGCTTGCCGACGGGCAGCTTGGACCACTCCAGCCGCCGTACCCGGCTCCCGTTCTGGCGGTGAGCGCTGACGTCAACAATGTCAGCGTGCCGGTGCTTTTCGCTGGGCAGGCGCCATTGTTAGTCGCCGGCGTGGTGCAGGTGAATCTGCAAATTCCGGAGAACACGGGTAGCGGAAACGCAGGAGTTTCTGTTACTTTGGGCCCGGTGAAAGGCCGGATCTACCAGAGTTTTGGGGGGACAGTCGCGATCAGCGGCGCGCAGTAGGATTGTCATTAGATTCCTGGCATGATGCCTGTGTTTGTCGGCCGTCTCGGCATGCCGTGCGCAGTCGCTGGTGGTCTCGCCTCCCGCAGGTCACAACCGGGGAACGTCTGGTCCGTCCCCGGTGGCGATGTCACATCTGAACCGAGAACGTCACGATCGCACTACGCTGGCCGGAGATCGTCAGCTGCAGAGGAGTGGTGTCACTGCTGGGCAATCCATCCGGCACAACGGCATTCACCTGATACAGTCCGCTCGATCCGGGGGTCAGGCCGGAAAACATTACTACGGCGGGTTTTCCTCCGATGGTCGCCGTCAGCGTATCGACCGTGGTTGTGAGAAAAGTAAGCGGCGTGGCCGTGCCGGCCACCAAAGGCGGAGTCACGGCGCCTAGACCTGAGCAATAAATCACCAGAATGTCGCCGGCTTTGGCGGGGGCATTCTGGTCCGCCAGAATCTGGTTGCCAGCCGCGTCCCAGGTAAAGATCTCTCCTTGCCCCGTCCCGCTGGAGTTTACTGTGAACACGCCCGGACGGGCCACTCCGACGATCACACTCTGCGGGACGGAAAGGCTGCTGTCTCTCTCGACCAGCAGTTGGTGCTGGACGTCAATGGACAGGTCATAGGGAACCACTGCATTCACCTGACCGCTGCTGGTGTACAACAGCGGGATCGATTCGCCGTCGATCGATACAGAGGTGGTGAGCAGTTCGTCAGGCAGCGGAAGCGAGGTCGCGCCAGCTATGTTGGCGGACAGATCGGCGCCGAATACGGCGATCAGGTCGCCAGGCGCAACGGGCGATCCATAAGCCGCCGTCTCCACCACGCCGCCGGTAGACACTTGCGGAACGGCGGGATTCGCATTCACACCGCCGCTGATTTGCGCGGTACCGGTCAGTTTAGTTCCCGCTTGCGCCGTTGTTAAAGTGAGGACAATTCCGGAGGCGCGTGGATTGCCTGGCGCCCAGGTGCCGCTCCATACGCCTGCCGCGGTAAATTTCAGCTCCAGGGGCGGGTCGCCATTGGAGAAGGAGACCACGGCCTCGCCCGCATCCATGGGATTACTACAATCGTCGACGATCGTTGCCTGGATCGCAGTTGGCCACGCTGCTGGGACGCTGAAGCTGTCGCCCAGCAGGGTAAACACCGGAAGCAATTAGTGGGAGTGCAGGAGGTCGCGGCGGGTGTCATAGTGGCGGCTGAATTAATTCCGGGCGCGACGATCAGGACCAGACTTACGGTTCGAATCGTGCCGTCGGAAAAGGAGAGCGTCAACTGAGCCGTGGTGACGCCTACAGGTATGCTCGCTGCCAACTGTATATTGATGGGGAGAGATTGGCCGGATCCGACGGAGCCAGTCGAGGGCGTCGCCTGAAAAAAACCGGCGCCAGCGCCTTGAAGGCTGGCAGTAAAACTGACGCTCGCCACAGCGGGATTGAAAGCCGTGACGGTCTGCGCAGGCGGATTGGCGCCAGTCGTATTCCGAACGAAGATGAGACCGGTTTTGTCGATGGAAGGCGCGGCGGTAGCGCTGACATTCAGGACCACCGTCACCGATTGCGGCGAGTTGGGAGCATCGGGCGAGGCAATGCTTAGGTTCCCGTAATAGGTTCCGGTGGCGAGGTTGGACGCATTCGCGTTCACCTGGATAGGCACGCCGCCTGGGCCTGGGGTGCTGCCGGTAAGCGGACTCACCGACAGCCACGCGCCGCCGCTGACTGTGGAGGTTGTAACCGAAAAATTCGTCAGGCCCAGGCCATTGAGGACCGAGAAGGATTGGCTCGGGACCGCCGGCCCATCCTGAACTGCATTGAAAGCCAGCCCAGTCTGGGACGTATACAGACCGTTCGCGATGACCGTGAACGTAACGGGCGGGCTGGCCAGGCCCCCCGCGAATGCCTGTAAAGTGTGCGTACCGCCCGATAGTAGCGGATTAATCAGAATCTCGAACTCCGGAACCTCCCCTAGGCTAGCGGTAAGCGACGGCCCGATATAGAGAACGTTTGTGCTTGCCGCAAGAACCGGCACATTGTTGCCGTCAATCTGGATTTGCGGTGGAACAGGCGGCCGCGCGGGGCCCACGCCGTCCACAAATACATACACGTAGTCACCCGGGCTTGGCGTGGGAAACTTCAACAAATTAGAGGTCAGGCTGGTGAAATAACTGGCGGGCGGTATGAGCTCGCGGTCGACAATCGCGGGAGACGTTGGGGTGATGGTGACCGCGAATGGCTGCGAAGGGCCGGCCTCGGTTTGGACGGTAACGGTGGTTGCGCCCGTGGCTGTGCCGGACGGGACCTGGAACGACAGAAGCGTATTACTGACGTAAAACAACTCGCATTGGGTAGCGCCGAGGATCACTTCGGGGTTTGGGCCAAGGTTCGTGCCCGACACAAACGCGTACGCGGAAGGAGACAACGCGGTCGCGTCACCGAAGTTGTAGACCTGGGTGATCGTGGGAACTTGAGTCTGCGCGGCGAGGTGCGGCGCCAGCAACAGCAAAGCGCAAGCGAGTTTCGTGAAGAGTGTTTTCATGCGACTGCTTGGAGTCCATTCTTGGCGATAAGAGCGAGCAGCTTCAGGGAGGCTCTGCAGGCCTTCGGCGGTCTCATGAATCGACGCTCTTAAGGGGCTACGGTATTGCTTCCTCATCGCCTCTCACCCGATAACATCACCATCCATCCTTGCTTCAGGAGTTTCGTTGGTTTCATGTCTGCATTGCCGCTTGCCCGATGGTATCGTGGGTCAAATCCGACGCATCCAATGATGGGCCTCACTCCGGCTGCCGATTCCGACTCCGGCGAAGAAGCCAAGCGATACACTAATAACAGTGTCCTCGCCGCTCGACGTTCACCTCGGCCAATATGAAGGCCCGCTCGATCTGTTGCTCGATCTGATCCGCAAGCAGCAGATCAATATCTACGACATCCCGATCGCGTCCATCACCGCGCAGTACCTGGAGTACATGCAAAAAGCGCTGGAACTCGACATGGAACTCAGCTCTGAGTTCATCTACATGGCGGCCACGCTGATCCACATCAAATCGAAGCTCCTGCTGCCCACCGATCCCGAACTGGAGAAAATCTCTCCCGAGGAGGACCCCCGCAAAGAGCTGGTCGACCGCCTGCTGGAGCATGAGCGTTTCAAGAACGCCGCGGAAATGCTGCAGCAAAAACGCCTGGTGGAAGAAGCCACCTGGTCGAATCCGCAGATCGGCAAATTCGAGTCGGAAGACGACACTCCCGGGCTGGCGGTCTCGCTGATGGATCTGGTCAAAACGTTGCAAGCCGTTTTAGACCGGGCCAAATCGAGGCCGATTTACGAGATCGGCAAGGACGACGTAAGCGTTCCGGACATGATCCGCTACCTCGAGCGCGTGTTCCAGGCTCATCGCGGCAAAGGGCCGGTGTCGGCCACGCAATTGTTTGAAGAACAGCGCAGCCGGCGGGCGATGATCTGCCTCTTTCTCGCTATGCTCGAACTGGTGAAGCGCCAGGCGATTCTCTTGACGCAAGGCGAGATGTTCGGCGACATTGGATTGAAGAAGAATCTGGCGTTCGAAGAGGCCCTGGGGCCGGACGAATCGCTGGCGGCCATCGAACAGGAATACAACTAGCGGAATGGAACAAACGGAAGTAACGCCCGCTCCGGAGAACACCGGAGAATCGGCCCAGGAAGAACTTTTCAGCGAGCAATTTTCGATTGAGGATCACTCGTCGGTCGAAGATTCGCTCCATACCGGCCTGCGCGCGATGATTGAAGCGATCGTTTACATCACGGACGAACCGCTGGCGGCAGAGCAGATCGCCGCCGCCCTGCAGCAGCCGGAGGAGCTGATCGAAAAGCTACTCGAAGAACTCGCCGCCGAATACGCCAAGCCCACGCACGGGCTGACTATTCGCGAGGTCGCCGGAGGCTACAAGATGGCCACCAAACCGGAGTTTCACGAGCAAATTCGCGCGTTCGTCAAAGGCCTGAAGCCGCCCATGAAGCTGTCGCTGGCGGCGCTGGAAACGCTCTCCGTGATCGCTTACAAGCAGCCCATCACGGCGCCCGAAATCATGGAGATTCGCGGCGTGCAGGGCGCTGGCGTGCTCAAGACGCTGATCGACCGGAAGCTGATCGCGCCCGCGGGGCGCAAGAAGGTGGTGGGCAACCCGATCGTCTATAAGACCACGCGCGAGTTCCTCATACAATTTGGTCTCAATGACCTGAATGAGCTGCCGACGCTGAAAGAGTTTGAGGAGTTGGGGCGGCTCGCATTTGTCGATCCGGAGCTGGACGAAGCCGCGGCCGCGACACACTTAGCTGAGCCCGAGGACGTCGAGCAGCATTCTCCCATCCAGGAACCGGAGCCGCAGCCCGAGCCGATTCAGGACCCCGATCCAGCCGAAGATCCCGACCCGACCGAAGGCCCGGAAAAGCACCCCGTGCGGGATTGAGCGGCGGGACAACGGAATGGCGGAAGAGCGTCTGCAAAAAATTCTCGCGCATGCCGGCGTCGCCAGCCGACGCAAGGCGGAAGAGTTGATTCAGGCCGGCCGGGTGAAGGTGAACGGCGCCGTGATCACCGAACTCGGCAGCAAGGCCGACATCGGCCGCGATCATATCAAGGTTGATGGCAAACTGTTGCATTCGGTTGAGCGCCCGGTATACCTGGCGCTCAACAAGCCGCGGAACTATGTCACGACGGTGACCGATCCCGAAGGCCGGCCCACCGTGATGGACTTGCTGAAGGGCGTGAAGCAACGGGTGTATCCGGTGGGCCGGCTGGATTTTGCGAGCGAAGGATTGCTGCTGCTCACCAACGACGGTGAATTTGCCAACCGCATCACGTCGGCGGGCAGCCACGTGGTGAAGACCTACGTGGTGAAGGTCACGGGTCATTTGACGGAGCAGCAGGAAGAGCAGTTCCGGACCGGCATGACCTTAGGCGGCAGAACGCCGGGCGGCCGCAAAACCGCGCCGGCCGGCCTCAAGTTGATCAAGCGTGCCGAAAACCCATGGTATGAAGTGCGCCTCACCGAGGGCCGGCAAAACCAAATCCGGCTGATGTTCAAACAGTTTGGCGTGCTGGTAGAGAAGCTGCGCCGGGTCAAAATCGGGTTTCTCGAATTGGGACTGGAGCCGGGCAAGTTCCGTCACCTGACGCCGGCGGAGGTAGCAAAATTCCGCAAGATTCTAAAATTGGATGACGAACCTAGTGACGATTCCTGAACTACTGCGCAAATCGAAGACCATCGCCGTCGTCGGTTTGTCGGGCAATCCGATGCGGCCGTCTTTTGGCGTTTCCGAATATATGCAGCGCGAGGGCTACCGCATCATCCCGGTGAATCCGCAAGAGAGCGAGATTCTGGGCGAGAAAGTGTACGCACGTTTAGAAGACATTCCCGAGCACGTGGACATCGTCGATGTATTTCGCCGTCCGGAATTCGTGCCGGAAATCGCGGAATCGGCCATCCGGATCGGGGCGAACGCGCTCTGGCTGCAGGAAGACGTGGTGCATCCACAAGCTGCTCAGATGGCGCGCGAAGCCGGACTCATGGTAGTTATGGATAAGTGCCTGCTCAAGGAACATCGGCGCCACTTGAGGCTGTAAAATGACTTGAGGCTGTATGACTCGAATGCGAATTTTCTCCGTCCTTTCCTTTACCGTCTTTACCGTGGGGCTGCTATCGGCGCAAGGAATCCCGCCCCGCGCCAGCGCGTCGGATTATCTGACGCAGGGCAAGGCGGGCGATGTCACCATCGCGGCCGAGTTCCTGGGACACTCCATTCCCACTTCGACCAACATCCTGGCCTCCGACGAGTATGTGGCCGTCGAGATCGGGTTGTATCCCGCGGCGGCAAAAACCGACGCCCGCCTCATCATCTCGCGCGATGACTTCTCGCTCCGCATCAACGGGAAAAAGAACCCGACACCTGCGGAGGCCTACGAACTGGTATTTAAAACTCTGAGGGACCCCGATCTCGAGCCCACGGCCTCCGAGCAGAAGGCCAAAACCAGCAGCTTCAGCACGGGAGGAAACAGTTCAGGCGATGCGAACGCTCCGCCTCCGAAGTTTCACGTTCCGATGGACGTGATGCGCGGCATGGAACAGCGCGTTCAGAAGGCCGCGCTGCCGGAATTAGAACATCCCCTGCCCCAGGCGGGCCTGCTTTTCTTCCCTTACCGCGGCAAGGGGCAGAGCATCCATTCCGTGGAACTGATTTACAACGGCCCGGCGGGAAAAGCGACGCTGGATCTGCAGCCGTAGGGGCGGCTGGGGTTGTAGCGGGCGCTCGCGCTACGCGAATTCACGGTAGTTGTCGCTGGCTTTTTCGGGTAGGTCAGCGGTTCCAAATACGTGAAATACGCCGCGAATTCCACAACCGGCATGTCGAAAGTGATGCTGATAGGGCCATTATTGTCCGAGACGACTTGCAGAAATACCGGCAGCGACGCATTGTGAGTAGTGTGAATCGCTTAAGCGATCCGCAATCATTGGCCGCAACCGGAATGTGACTGACATTACAGCTCCGGGGCGCGCCTAGGTGATGACGCAAATTCAAAGCGAATGCCCCGCCGCCCATCGTAAGGCCGGACGCCGGTGCGGGTAGAACGCGAGGTCTGTTGCAACGGATCCGGGCCTCGGGTGCCCGTCGACGAGGGCGCAGTTCAAGACTCCTTGTTCTTGCGGCAGGATCGCAAGCGCGTGCGCCGAGCGTAAACCAGGCCCGCCCCCGTCAACAGTAACAGCGCTGAGGAAGGCTCCGGCGTCGTGCCCACTATATCGATCTGGCCCGTCAGAACTTCGGCGAATAGCGCAGACGGGCCGTAGACGCCCGCCCAAAGACCAGGGTTGCCCTCGTAACGCTCGTCGGTAAACGACAATGCTCCATTGTTGATAGGTCCTTCTCCGTAGATCGTGAACTGTTTGGTTCCGCCCAGGACATCATAGTAGTCAGCGTGTAAGCCGCTGATCAACTGGCCGTTTTGATCGAAGGAACGGAGCGCCTCAAGCGGCACTATCGAGTCCTCCAAGTCTGACGGGTATTGTTGAGAGAGAGCGAGAAAATTCGTGCCCTCTCGATTTTCATACTGAATCGAAATGTCATGCCATCCGGGAGTAAGATCGAGAGTTGCGACGATAGTGCCTGATGCTAAAGGGTTATCGTAAGAGCCCACTACGCTGCCGTCAATCGAGAAAATACCAAAGTCGTCAACCTGGAGATCGAACGTAATCGTCTCGGCGAAGCAGAGTGGCTGCAACGCAACAACCGCTACGAGCACCAATATCGCGCACTTCATTGGATTCCTTTCTATACCGCGAACTGTTTCAACGGAACTGCGGGACGCGGGCTAACCTTTCGTCTCGCGAAAGATTTCGGCACCTACTACAGGGGTCGTAGGGCTGCTCCGAACCTACGACGATCGCCAAGGGCTCGCTTGCCATGGTCTATAAGCAAACTGCAATCTCCCTGTGAATCTCCTATCTATTGGCCAAATGAGAGCAGTGCCCACCGTCTATCATCTGGGATGCTGGCGCTACCAGCCAGGAAGATAAGAGCGACGAATAGCCAATTGCGTAACATGGCACGATCTCCAATTACTGCGGGATTAGTGAATACTGACAGCTATAGAGGTTGCTGTCAAGGGTTTGTTAGGAAATATCTGGCACTATGTAAGGTATTTCGCGGTTCGGTACGTCTGGTACCAGAGGAGAGGCCGATTGATAATCGGCCGCAGGCTACTAGCCTGCCCCACAATCAGCTATCATCAAGTTTGGCCTGACTTGTCCACGTGGGTTGCGCATTTCCGCCTGTCCGGAATGCGCGGTCGGGTCGTTCTCCACGAGACCAACTCCAACATGCAAGGGGTACGTTTGATGCCTAGCCTCCTATTCACAGCATGCCTGACAGGTTTCTTCTGTTTGGCCGGGAACGCGTTCGCGCAAGCTTCCGAAGCCGCCACCTGGAATCCGAAAGCGGCGGCCGATTATCTAGATGAACGATCCACCTGGTGGATGAACTGGCCCGTGGCCGCGCGCGATCATGGAACATTTTGCATCTCCTGTCACACGGTTGCGCCCTACGCGTTGGGCCGCGCCGCGTTGCGTTCCGCGCTGGGGGAGCGATCGGCGTCGCCCAATGAACAAAAATTGCTCGACAACGTCACCAAACGCGTCCGAATGTGGAAAGAAGTCGAGCCGTTCTATCCGGATCAGATCAGAGGGCTTCCGAAAACCTCCGAATCGCGCGGAACTGAATCGATCCTGGACGCACTGATTCTTGTTTGGAACGATGCCGGGATCGATGCGCGTTCCCGAAAGCTGAGCGCCGACGCTCGCCTGGCTCTTGACAATATGTGGGCGCTACAGTTCAAAGCGGGTGACATGGCCGGCTCCTGGGCCTGGCTGCAGTTCCACAACGCTCCCTGGGAGGGCGACTCACAATACTACGGCACTTGCCTGGCGGCGATCGCGATCGGCGCCGCGCCGGGAGATTACCAATCCGAGCCGGCCCTGCGTCCCGGCCTCAAACTGCTGCGCGAGTACCTGCGGAAGAACATGGATGCGCAAACGCCAGCCGATCGCGTGGTGTTGCTGTGGGCGTCGGCCAAGATTCCGGGACTTCTGACGGAAGCGCAGCAGAAAACGATTATCGAGCAAACGCTGACGAAGCAGCGGGAAGACGGGGGCTTTAGCCTGTCGACGCTGGTGGGCGCGTGGAAGCGCAGGGATAATACTCCACTCGACAGCGGAAGCGACGGCTATGCCACGGGCTTGATCGCTTTCGCTCTGGAACAGGGCCGATGGCCGCAGACTCAGGACAGTTTGAAGCGGGCTATCGACTGGCTGGGACAGCACCAGGAGCCGAGCGACGGCCGGTGGGCGGCTTCTTCCTTAAATAAACAAAGGGAGTTGTCTTCGGACGCGGGGCGATTTATGAGCGATGCGGCTACCGCTTATGCGGTGCTGGCGCTGGAGAACGCGAAGTAATACAAGAAGAGGCCGACGAGGGCGTCGGCCGCGAGCCAGGGGGATCGCCCGGGGATCGCCCCACAGGGCCAGAAGCATAGGTTTTCATCGATTTCGGCTGAATCGCCTTGCGAGGCGATCGGAAGGATAATGCAGATTTCCGCCGTGATTTGATTTTAATTGCGACATCAGTTCTTCAGGGATCAACCAATTGGATCGTCTATGGTGTTCGAATGTAGGATTAGGCTCGTTTGCCCACTTATGTTTTCGCCGAAAATGCCGTCATCAGCGGGGTCTCACCCGGTGGAGGTGGATGTCAGCTACGAAGTGGAGTTGCGAGCGGATTCGGCCCGCCACAGGCTAAAGCCTTGTGCCACCGCTGCTTGGTAAGCTGGATGTGTGGCGACAGTGGTAAATCTTGATCCCGACGTTGAAGCGCTGCTTCGGCGACAGGCTCGCGAACGGAAGCTGGAGTTCGACCGGGTGCTGAATGAAGCGCTACGCGCAGGGCTTTCGGGCCGCCGATTCGTGCTGCCAACGTATTCAATGGGCCGGGAGCGTGTCGATCTCACAAAAGCGCTGGCATTGGCTGACGAACTCGAGGACGAAGAGACAGTTCGGAAAATGAAGCTGGCCGAGGGCCGTTGATCGTCCCAGACGTGAATCTGTTGGTTTACGCCGTGAACCAGGATTCGCCTTTGCACGGCCACGCGAAGTCGTGGCTCGAGGGCGCGCTTTCCGGAACTGAAACCTTTGGACTTGCCTGGAACGTGCTGCTTGGTTTTCTGCGGCTGACCACCCGCTCCGCGGTTATGCCCAAGCCGGTTTCTGTGGATCAGGCTCTGGCCGTAGTGGGCCTTTGGCTGTCGCAGCCCGTGGTCGTGATCGTCGAGCCCGGACCGCGCCACTTTGAATTGCTGCGCGGTCTGCTGTCCACCTTGGGGACCGCCGGCAATCTTACGTCCGATGCTCACCTTGCCGCGTTGGCAATCGAACACGACGCCGAGGTCTGCTCGACAGACTCCGATTTTGCGCGGTTTACCGGACTCCGCTGGCGAAATCCGCTGGGTATGGAGTGACGTAATGGGCAAGCCGCTGGTGTGTAGCGCGATACCACCGAAGCTTCCGGTGTCGTCGCCCACGGAGTGGTTCTAAGGTCTTTCCCCACACCTGCCGATGTAAGCTTGTGAGCACTCGTTCCTCTTCCCGCGAGCCGGGTAGACGCGGAATTGTATTTACCGCGCTGATGGCTCTGGGTATCCAGTTGGGCGCCTTTTGGATGGTTTGCGTGTTGTCCGGCAACGTGATCCAGGAGAGTGACCGGCAAACGGCTGCCGTCGCCGCACGTTCCGCGGCCTTGCGCGTGCAACTGCAGAAACTGACGTTCGGAATCCTGTCCGCCGACGCAGCGGCAACCAATTTTCTGTTGACCGGAAACGAGGGTGCGCTGGCGCCGTTTCGCAAAGCCAACGACGCGGCTCCCGGCTTGATTGGGACCATAGAGCGAACCTGCGAAGGCCAGATCGACGAATTGGATCGGATCCACCGCATCTCGTCGCTGAGCGATAGCGCGTTCGACCGGCTTTCGGACTTGCGCCAGTATGTAGGCGACGGAAAATCAAAGCCTCCCGAAGCCGCCGTCGCGGCGGCGCACAAAGCGGTGCAAGCCTTGATTTCGGCAATCTCCGCGTTTCAAGAAGCGGAGAGCCGCAGTCTGGCGCAGTCGCTGAAGTCGATCAGCCATGCCGCGACCATCGGACAGCAAAATGTCACCGATCTGGGCGGAGCACTCGCCATCGGTGGTGGAGTTCTCTCGACCATCATCCTGGTGGCCGTAGTCCTCAAGCGGGAACGCCGGCTGCTGGCGGCGCACGCTCCCGTCGAGCGGACCATGGCCACCCGAACCGAGCCGCCGCCTGTCGTGCACCAAGCAACCGCGCCAGTCTCACCACCGCCGCCGCAGGTTCAAATCAATACCCATTCCACGCGCGAAGTGGTTGAACTCGCGGTGATTCAGGTTCAAGAAGCGGCCGCCGCGCGAAAGGTCACATTCCGCGCCGAAATCGGCCCGGCATGGGATTATGCGGTTGGCGCCGACTCCGTAGCCCTGCAACAAGTGGTCGCCGGCATTCTTGAGGCGGTTGTCGGTGCTGGGGCGCCGGGCGGTCCCGTGACGCTCTCCTGCCTTGAGCAGCCTGGACGCATGGTTCGGCTGCAGTTCCAATTCTTTGGCAAGTTGCTTGCCGAACAGCTCCCGGAGCCACTACTGGTCCGAGCCCGGAATCTCCCCGGGACCTGCATTCGAGGTTCCGAAGCAGGCGTGCTCTGGCTCGAGTTCCCTTCCGTGCCCAATATCGCCGACTTAGCCGCTCTCGGGAGAGCGGCCCAGAGTACTATGGGTATTACGTCTCCAGTCTAAAGACGGCCAGAGACGCCATCCCCACATGTCCTCGTCCACCGTACTCGACCTGATCGGTAACACCCCGCTGGTCCCGCTGAAGAACTTCGAAACCGGTGTTTGCGAGCTGTTCGTCAAGCTCGAAAGCCAGAACCCGACTGGCTCCATCAAAGACCGCATGGCGTTGACCATGGTCGAAGATGCGGCTCGCTCCGGCCGTTTATTGCCGGGTGGAACCATTATTGAAGCGACGGCCGGTAATACCGGGCTCGGGTTGGCGCTGATCGCGGCCCTGAAGGGATACCGGCTCATCCTGGTTATCCCCGATAAGATGTCGCGGGAAAAGATCTCGCATTTGCGGGCTTTCGGCGCCGAGATTCGGCTAACGCGCTCGGATGTTTCGGCGGGACACCCGGAATTCTATCAGGATTACGCGGCCCGCCTGGCCCGCGAGGTCCCGGATTCTATTTGGATCAACCAATTCGCCAACCCCGCCAATCCTATCGCGCATGAAACGGGCACCGGTCCTGAGATTTGGGCGCAAATGGAGCACCGGGTGGATGCGGTCGTCTGCGGCGTCGGTTCCGGAGGCACGATGACCGGGTTGAGCCGCTTTTTCGCTCGCGTGCAGCCCGCTGCCGAGATGGTTCTCGCCGATCCCCAGGGGTCGGCGCTGACGGAATACGTTCTGACCGGCCACCTCGGCAAGAGCGGCCCGTCGGTGGTCGAGGGTATCGGCAGCGGGGCGGTTCCTCCGGTCGCCGACCTTTCGCGAGTCCGGCACGCTTATCTCATCCCGGATCAGGAGAGTCTCGCCACTACCAGGGAACTACTGAGCCGCGAAGGACTGCTGGGCGGCACCTCAACCGGAACCCTTTTGGCCGCCGCGTTGCGTTACTGCCGGGAGCAGAAAACGCCCAAGCGGGTGGTCACGTTTGTCTGCGATACCGGCGCGAAATATTTATCCAAGGTCTTCAACGATTACTGGATGATCGATCAGGGCTTTATTCACCGGCCCGCCAGCGGAGACTTGCGCGACCTGATTACCCGCCGCTATGAAGAAGGCGCGGTCATCACTATCGGACCCGCCGACACGCTGTTGATGGCGTTCCAGCGCATGCGCATGGCGGACATTTCTCAAGTGCCGGTGATCGAAAACGGCGCAGTCGTCGGCATTCTCGATGAATCGGATGTGTTAATGTCCATCCACACCGATCCGCAATGTTTCACGCAGACGGTACGAACGGCGATGGCCCAAAACGTCGAGACGCTGGCGCCCGGCGCCTCGATCGAACAGGCATTCCGCATTTTAGAAAAAGGATATGTGGTGCTATTGATGGACGGTGAACACTTTCTCGGCCTGATTACCCGGACCGACTTGATCAATCATCTGCGGCAAACCTTGAAATAGCGAAATAAATGTCTCAATACTTCGGAACGAGAGCCATCCACGCCGGCCAGGAACCGGATCCCTCCACCGGCGCGATCATGACGCCGATCTATGCCACGTCCACCTATGTACAGTCCAGCCCGGGCGTGAACAAAGGATACGAATACTCGCGCACTCAGAATCCCACTCGCATGGCTTACGAGCGCTGCATCGCCGATCTGGAGTGCGGCACGCGTGGCTATGCGTTTGCCTCCGGCCTGGCGGCCACGTCGACGATTCTCGATTTGCTCGAGACCGGCTCGCACGTCATCGCGGGAGACGATCTGTACGGCGGTACGTTTCGCTTATTTGAGCGCGTGCGCAGGCGCTCGGCGGGCCTCGATTTCACCTTCACCGATCTGGCTAAACCCGGAGCGCTGGCAGCCGCGGTAAAGCCGAACACGCGGCTCATTTGGGCGGAAACACCATCCAATCCGCTGCTCAAACTGGTGGATTTGCGCGCCGTCGCCGAATTCGCCCGGCCACGCGGAATCCTCACGGCCTGCGATAACACGTTCGCTACTCCATACCTGCAACGCCCCATCGATCTCGGCTTCGATATGGTGATGCATTCGGCCACCAAGTACATCAACGGACATTCCGACATGGTCGGCGGCCTCGCCATTGTTGGCAGAAATCCGGAACTGGCGGAGAAGCTTGCGTTCCTGCATAATGCCGTGGGCGCCGTGGCCGGCCCCTTCGACGCCTTTCTGGCGCTACGCGGAGTCAAGACGCTGCATCTGCGCATGGAGCGCCACTGCGCCAACGCGCTCGAAATCGCCCAGTGGCTGGAGAAGCACCCTGGCGTGGAACAGGTTCACTATCCCGGCCTGGCCAGCCATCCTCAACACGATTTGGCCAGGCAACAGATGCCGCTGGGTTTTGGCGGCATGATCACGGCTGTCTTGAAAGGCGATCTCGCCTCCACCCGCCGCTTTCTCGAAAACTGCCATCTGTTCTCGCTGGCGGAAAGCCTGGGTGGAGTGGAGAGCCTGATCGAACACCCGGCCATCATGACCCACGGTTCCATTCCTGCTGCGCAACGCGCGGAACTGGGCATCGGGGACACGCTGGTCCGGCTGTCGGTCGGAGTTGAAGATGTTCGCGATCTTGTCGGCGACTTACAAAGCGCCTTGGCAGCCTGATGGTGTGGGGGTCAGGGTCGAGCACTCCACAGTGCGTCGTGCGGGATTATCTACACGCTTACTCCGCGTTCTGTAAATGAGACGCTCGTTCAGATGGGGCCTGGCAAAATGGTTTGGGATGCTGTTGGAGCTGTACTTTCTATTCGTTTTTGTCAATGCCGCATTCTTAGTGCCTTACGCCTACGATTGGGAGCGGGCTCTCCTGGTCGCGGCTAGCGCCTTGATTGCAGGGGCGTGCGCCTACTGTAGCAGTCTCGGAACGGTCAAACTGTCCGCAAAAAAAGTGGGCACTCAGTCAAAGGCGGTATTCGCCGGTCCTTTCCTCCTGTGGGAATTGGTTACGGCGGTTACTTTCGTCATCCTCGGCGTCTACGCATTTCGCAATATGAGCTGACGGAAAGGTGGGCATCACGGCGGAGCGAGGCCGGTCGCGGGCCTGGATTTCTTTGGGGTGTAACATGCTACGCTCGACACATGAAATACCTGGTAACCCTGCTTCTTTCGGCCACGCTTGCCCTCGGCGCGGATATCTCGGGTAAGTGGACCGCTAACGTAGTTTTGGACGCCGGCAGCGGCAGTCCCAGTTTTGAATTCAAACAGGCTGGAGAAGCCTTGACCGGCACCTATCACGGCCAGTTCGGAGACGCGCCCCTCACCGGCACGGTGAAAGGCGACAAGGTAGAGTTCAGCTTCAGTTCCGGCGATGCCAAAGCAATATACTCCGCGACGCTCGACGGCGGCGACAAAATGAAAGGCACGGTCGATTACGGCGCTCAACTCGGCAAAGGCACCTTCACAGCGAACAAGAACTAAGATTCGATCGACCTGCGCGCTACACTGATCTGCTATGAACCTCCAGCGATGCGCGTTCCTTCTGCTTGCGCTATCCACTCTTGCGGCACAACCGCGAACTCCGCCCGATCCGCAACTGGTGGCCGCGCGGAACGCAACTGAGAAGAAGCTCGAGTCCATCGCGATCGTTGAGCGCAAGCGGATGGTGCCCATGAGCGACGGCAAGCGGATGGCCACCGACATTTATCGGCCCAGAGACACGTCTAAGAAGTATCCGGTTATTTTTGTCCGGACGCCATACAACTTCAATTACTGGGATGTGCGGCTGGGCGCGCCGCGGGACATGAGCGCGGAACTCGATGCGGTGAAGCGCGGCTATGCCTACGTGGAAATGAACGAGCGCGGTCATTTCTTTTCGGAAGGCAATTACGACATTCTTGGCGCGCCGTTGTCCGATGGCTCCGACGCCATTACCTGGATTGCGTCGCAGCCATGGTCTAACGGGAAGGTAGGAACCATCGGTTGCTCCTCCACAGCCGAATGGCAGATGGGCGTCGCGGCGCTAGGGAATCCAGCGTTCACGACGATGATCCCGCAAGGATTCGGCGCTGGGGTGGGACGCGTTGCGCCGTTCTATGAGCAGGGCAACTGGTATCGGGGTGGCGCGGTGCAGATGCTCTTTATTGCCTGGCTGTACGGGGAACAAAATCAGGCGCGCCCGATGTTTCCGCCGAATACCAGCGAGGAAGATTTGATTCGCGTGTCGAAGGCGTTTGACTTGGCCGAGCAAGCGCCGCCAGTCGACTGGGCAAAGGCGCTTTGGCATCTGCCGGAAATCGACATTATGAAATCGGTGGATGGGCCTCACGGGATTTTGGCCGATCGCATGGAGGTCTCCACCGGTGGCGCCATGATCAAGCGCACTCCCAACGATCCGGCCTGGTATCGCGGCGGCCTCTGGCATGACGACAAGCCGATCAATATACCGGGATTCTGGTTTATGTCCTGGTACGACGTATCCATTGGACCGAACCTGGCCGCCTACAACTACGTGCGCAAGACGGCGCGCCCCGAGATCGCCGATCAGCAATACGCCGTGATCGCGCCGACCCTGCATTGCAGCTATAAGCGCGCTACGGAAGACACCATCGTGGGCGAGCGAAGCATGGGCGATGCCCGGTTGGATTACGATGAGCTGACATTTGGATGGTTCGATCACTTTCTGAAAGGTGAGGACAATCATTTTCTGGAGAAAACGCCGAAAGTCCGTTACTTTACCATGGGCATGAACAAATGGCAGACGTCGGACACGTGGCCGCCCAAGGGGGCTCAGCCACTGACATTTTTCTTATCGAGCGCCGGAAAGGCCAACAGCTTGAATGGCGACGGTTCTCTGGTTTCGGCGGCGACTAGCCAGGACGCACCGGATTCGTTTGTCTACGACCCTGCCAATCCGGTGCTGTCGTACGGCGGGAACGTATGCTGCACCGGCAATGCGGTCGCCGGCGGAGCATTCGACCAGCGCCGAATGGAAGCGCGCGCCGACATCCTGGTTTACTCTTCAGATCCGTTGCCAGAAGGAATCGAAGTAAGTGGACCGATGGATGTGACGCTGTATGCGTCGTCCGACGTAAAGGACACCGATTTAACTGCTAAGGTTCTCGACGTTTATCCCGACGGTACGGCATACAATCTGGACGAGACCATTATGCGGCTGAGGTATCGGGAGGGCTTCGATAAACCGCCAGTTTGGATGGAATCCGGCAAGGTGTATAAGGTGACGCTGCCGCCGATGACGACGAGCAACTTCTTCGCCGCGGGACATCGCATTCGCGTTGAGGTGTCGAGCAGCAATTTTCCTCGCTTCGACCGGAACCTGAATACGGGCGGAAATAATTACGATGAGACGCATGGTGTGGTGGCGCACAACGCGGTGCATCACTCGGCGCAATATCCTTCGCAGGTGACGTTGACGGTGGTGAAGCACTAGGGCCTGTCAGGAAACGGCGAATTCAACCGCTCCGCTCCCGCTGCTCGGAAGGCGTGACTGATAGACGATCACTCTTCCCAATGCACTAATTCTTGCAGCAGACGCTAGCAGTATAGGTCTGCAGTGTGGTATCCGAGCATCGGTACCCGCTAGCTTTAAGGTCACGCTGGTAGCATTGAGTAGTTTGATTCGCGTTAGCACAGACTACGTTATTACCGTTTTGGTCCTTATGAACACTACATTGCAGGGGAACGTTCGAGAGGCACAAGTTGAGCGGGTCGGTGCTCGTTGCTCCCGAGTTGGTGCACGCCGTGAAGCCGCACATCGTGCAACTCATGGTCCACGTGATGCAGTCTGGAGCGCCACAGGCGCAATTGCTCTGAGCGAAAGTGCAACCGGCAGTCAGAGCCAACACTAAGAAAGTCCGCAAAAGCTGCTTGGCAATCATCCGATAGCTCCTCTGGTCGACTCCTAATATGTTTTGAGATAATAACTTAAGACGGTCCCGGCGCTGTCACCAATGAAAATCTCACCGCTAGTCAACGCCATCATGGAGGGAGCCATCGCCTTCCTATTCGTTGCGTTCTGGACCGGGCAGCGAAAGAGTCCTCTTGGGCGCCCCGCAGCATCAAGGACGATGACCGGTGCACCTTCCTCCGGCCGGAACCCTGCCAGCATGCAGTAGATGTTGCCGCTGCTGTCAGTTGCCGCTGCAATAATCGTCAGGCCGGTCATCCCGGCCGGCGCGTTTTGATAGGTCTGCCGGACCCTTCCCACCTCGGGATGATCCAATGTGGCCGTACTGGTAGCGCCGCTGCGAAGATCGACGAACGTGATGGTTGCCCTGGTGGCATCGACAACCGCCAAACGATCGCTCGGCAACGACAGCGTATATGTAGAGAACGCAGATTGAGAGTTCAGTTCAAACTGGCCAACGGCCCGGCGGTGGGTGTCCTCGCCGGCGATGATCGCACCCGAGCGGGTTATCTTCAATGGTGACGAGGCCGCCGCGGCCGGCCGGTAGAGATCCCGAGCGACGGGAGACGCTCCAGACAACTCGCCATTCGACCCGTACCGGCGAAGCTGCGGAGGACTACCCCCGTCGTCGATCTCGACGAGTGCGCCGTGTCCTTCGGTGGCCGCCCAATCTAGGACGTCCCCTTCGCCGAGCCTCACTACATACTTTATCTCGCCCGTGATGCTGGTGCGCACCAATTTGTACTCCGGCATTCCACTGGAGCTCTTGACCAGGAAGAAAAGGCTACCCTCGTTTGCGAGCATGCCGATGACGACCGCTTCATCGGCGGTCCCGGCCGCTCTGAGTTTGCTCGCGAGGTCAAACCCTCCGGCAGGCCACAGCCTCGGCTCGGTCGGAAACAAGGTCTGCCCACTGGCGTCACCGAGGACGAGGAGGCAAAGGCCTAGAAAGGTGTTCTGATATTGCATAGGATAACCCCAACCTAGATTATCGATCCTTGACTACCACGCCCGCTGGGCCCGCGCGACGAAGATGCCTCCATCGGAACATCGCGTCACTGCTCCTCCGTTGTCGGCGGGTCCACTAGAAGCAGAACGTCATAGTGGACTTGCCCCCGATTTTGAGACAACCAGTTAAGAGTCGAAAATCAATGAATGGAGAAATCGACTCATGGGATTGTCCCGACGGAAGTTCACGCGTGAAATGAAACTGGCTGCGGTTCAGCAGCTGGAAGCAGGAACGTCAGCCGCCGCGGTGGCGCGGGCCTTTGAAATCAATGCCAACCTGCTGCACCGGTGGCGGAAGGAGTTCCGCCATGGTCCCGGCAATGCGTTCCCCGGTGTGGGAAAGCGGCGTTGGGAGGACCCCAAGGTGGGGCACCTGGAGCGCAAGGTTGGCCAGCAGGCCGTGGAGATTGATTTTTTGAAAGGGTGCTTGCAGCGAATCGAGGAACAGCGGATGCTGCAGGCGCTGACTGGAAAGCCGCGACCTACCAGTACATCCGGAGCCAAATCGAAGAAGGTATCCCGATGACGGCGACGCGCATGTGCCAACTGGGAAAAGTCAGCCGGGCTGGTCTCTATCGATTCGATCCCGGCGCCGAACGGGCGGCCGATGACGATCTGGATCTACGGAACGAAATTCATCGGATCGCGCTGGAGTTCCCCTGCTATGGCCGGCCGCGGATCACGGCCGAGTTGAGACGGCGCGGCTGGCAGGTCAATCACAAACGGGTGGCGCGGATCCTGCGCGAAGATAATTTGCTGTGCCTGCGCCGCAAGAAATTCGTGGTGACAACCACGGATTCCAAGCATGGTCTGGCGGTCTATCCGAATCTGGCAGCCGACCTGGAGCCGACTGGCATCGATCAGCTCTGGGTCGCTGACATTACCTATGTACGGCTAGAGACGGAGTTCGTCTACCTGGCGGTTGTGCTGGACGCCTATTCGCGTAGAGTGATCGGTTGGGCACTCGATCGGTCACTGGAAGCCGACCTGGCAATCGAGGCATTGGAGATGGCATTCCGGCAGCGGTCGCCAACGGAAGGGCTGACTCATCACTCCGACCGAGGGGTTCAGTATGCTTCTCGTGCCTACACCAGCTTGCTCAACGATCACGGGGTTCAGATCAGCATGAGCCGCAAAGGCAATCCCTATGACAACGCCTTCTGCGAATCCTTCATGAAAACCCTGAAATACGAGGAGGTCTATCGCCAGGAATATCGCGATCTGGCTGACGCGCATGCTTCCATCGAGCGGTTCATCGAAAACATCTATAACGGCAAGCGGCTGCACTCGGCGCTGGACTACCGTCCGCCGATCGAGTTCGAACGCTCGCTGCCAGCCTCGCAGCAGGTTTGTGCATGAAAGGCCGGTTGTTTACGAGACCAAAAACTGAGGGCGCCCTCAACAAGCGTTTTTGCAGGCATGCCGGAATCTATCGGTCCGATGTGTCGTTCCTGCTGATAAACCTGGGCCAGAGTACCGCTTCCCGGTCGGGTCCGGGCCAGGCTATAGGACGCGCCGGAAGTAACCACGCCCTGCCCATCGTCCACGATGAGTTCCGGCCGGCTATTCCTCAACGGGGTGCTCGCCAGCATGGCCCGTCTCCGCTTCACCGGCACCCTCAGCTTAAATCTATTGCCGCCTCGAAGGGAATCATTTACCATCGAACGGTAACCAGTCTCTTAACTGTTTGTCTCAGCCCAGGGGGCAGGTTCATAGCATCGTCCGTTCTCGACCCCGTCCTTATCGGAAACTCTAGACGTAAATCGAAATTGATTTCCAAACAGATCGACGAAGCTGCTCTCCGTGTAGCTTAAGGCAATCCAGTTGACGCCCGCTTCGGCAAGGGTAAGGAGCTCTCCCGGCTCACTGATCCCGTTGTGATTTCGGTCCACCCACACCCGCAACCGCGAAAAGATCGCATCGTAACTGTGTTGTCAATAGATAGTTTTTTATTTTTTACATCTAACGAGCCACCGTTTCCGCAAAATTGGTTAGGGTGATATTCGTGACTCCAAACAGGAGAGTAGCGTTCCCAGTTTTGCGGCTTCCTCGTCCGCCCGCACTGGTGGACCCCGGCCGTCATTTACCTACCAGAGCCTGGATCGCATCGAGTTCCTTGCCCGCGTCGGACCATTTGCCTTGGCCGACCAAATCCCGGTAGCGTTCCAGGTGACGTCGAATATTCCGGATCCTTGCATCGGGAGCCTGCGTCTGGGCTGAGACCGGCGCGGAGGGTGATGCTGCCGCCGCAACAGCGGGTCGGCGTCCCGCCAGTTGCGCACGACGGCAAGCGGATGGCCACCGACATTTATCGGCCCAAGGACACTTCTAAGAAGTATCCGGTTATTTTTGTCCGGACGCCGTACAACTTCAATTACTGGGACGTGCGGCTGGGCGCGCCACGGGACATGAGCGCGGAGCTCGACGCGGTGAAGCGCGGCTATGCTTACGTGGAAATGAACGAGCGCGGTCATTTCTTTTCGGGAGGTAACTACGACATTCTTGGCGCGCCGCTGTCCGATGGCTCCGACGCCATTACCTGGATTGCGTCGCAGCC
>CAWIKC010000004.1:0-2035286 GCA_963836595.1 Bryobacterales bacterium | reverse complement strand
GGTGGCCCTGGGGGTTACCCCCCAGGGCTCCCACGGATCCGTACGTGCCCGATTAAGGCATACGGCTCGTCAAGTCACGGGTTCACTACCCGACGGCACGCCGAGTGGACCGCCAGCGCGGGCGGGAGCGGATAGCACCCCAGCAACCGGCTGAATAGGTCCCAGGAAAAGGGTCGGCCGCGCGTGCGGCGAGACAGCCAATTCCGCCAAGTACGCTGCACCGCGTCCCGGAAGCGGCGCAACCCTTCGCTGTTGCCCGTGATCCCGTAGTACGCAAAGTGCCCGCGTAGCTTCTGACTGAGCGTCCGATGTTGCTCCGGAATCGGCTGATGGCGGTTGAGCCGGCACCATTGGGCGATCGTCGTGAGCGCCCGCCGGAAACGGCTGGGAGCCGTGCGCCGCTTCACCACCCAAACCCCCTTCCGCGAGCGGCCCCAGAAGTGCGTGAAACCCAGGAAGTCGAACGACCCAGGCTCGGAAGCACCGCTGGAGGCCGGACGGTCGGACCGGTCGGGTGGCTGGAATGCCAGCAGCCGGGTTTTGTCCGGATGGATCGTCAGCCCGTACTTGCCAAATCGCTTCGGCAGCACGTCCAACACCCGCCGTGCGTCTTCGGCACAGGTGAAGCCCATGACGAAGTCGTCCGCATAGCGAATGAGGAACGCACGTCCCTTCAACCGCGGTTGGACTTCTTGCTCAAACCAAACGTCCAGCACATAGTGCAGGTAAACGTTGGCCAAGAGCGGAGAAATCACACCGCCCTGCGGAGAACCCTCGTCCGGAAACGTGAGGTTGCCGTCCTCGAGCACTCCCGCATTGAGCCATTTACCGATCAGTCGCAGCAACACCCCGTCGCGTATCCGCTGCCGAAGCAATTCCCGCAAGTGAGCATGATCCAGCGTGTCGAAGAACTTGCGGATGTCCACTTCCACGACCCAGCCACCGCGCATGCCCATCGTTTGCCGCCAAAGACTGTCCAACGCGTCGTGTGCCGACCGTCCGGGTCGAAAGCCGTACGAGCACGGACGAAAGTCCTGCTCGTAGACCGCTTCGAGCACCATGACGACCGCCCGCTGGAGGACCTTGTCCTCGAAAGTCGGGATACCGATCGGTCGGGTTTCTGGGCCCGCGCCTTTCCGAATATGCACCCGTCGCACCGGCGGAGCGTGGTACGTGCCGGATTTCGCCCGCTCCAACAGCGACCGCAGGTTATCCCCAAGGTTCGCGTTGTAGTCGCGGATCGTTTGTCCGTCCACGCCCGGCGCGCCGTCCGGCCGCGTGCGCAGGTAAGCCTCGTGCAGCCAACGCAGGTCGATGTGGTGAGCCAGGGACGTGAATCCCATGTGCGGCGATTGCTTCGCCAGCTCAGCTATCCGTTGTTGTTTCGTGAACACGGGATCGAGTTCCGATGCACTCGCCATGTTTCCCTCCAACGGCCCATGACAGGGCACCCCCTTCCCTCCGCGGGATTCGCTGGATGGCGTTCTCCCGCTTCGCCGGTACTATGAGGTGCTCCGATTCCCTGACGTCCTACCCGCCGCGCTTCGTTTCCTTCGCACGACGGTGACCACCCCTCGCGTCTGTCTTCGCTCCTGCCAGGTCCGACGCCGACCTGGGGCCGGGGGGTTTTGGGTCTGGCACCCCACCAAGAAGCCAGCAAATCAAAGAGATGGAAACGCCAGGGCGTCCCAAGTTCCTGGGGAACCCTCCTGTGCCTGCGCCCTGCTCTTGGACCCCGGCGAGCCCGACCTACCAGGCCATTGCGGTAGGTCGGCACGGCCCCACGCGCATTCAACTACGAGGGCTCTCCACGAGAGGTAATTTCGGGGCTCGATCACACGGCATCAGCACTCGCTGTCTACGCTTCGCCCCGTGGGTCACCCCAAAGGACGCAAGACTCGCTTCTGACTGCCCGGCCAGGCTCTACCAGACGGGATTGGTTACCCGCAGGGTTCCTGCGAAAGGTTTCCGAGATGATCCTTACATCGCTTCCCCCTTTCCCAAGCTTCTTGGCGCAGTGAATGTCCCCGTTTCTTTCTCCCCCTGCCAAAATGGGGTAGTGTCTGCCCTGTAGAAAACCTTTGCCATCGAGTTAAAGTCACCATAGAACTCTGTGGGCAAGTCTATGCTGTTTTGCGTGGATTATGAGAAATGAAGGGCTTTTTGCACAAGGAAAATTATCCTCAGTCGACGCGGCCGGCCTTTAGTCGGCCGGCCGCAGCATCACTTGGTAGGTCAATACCAACAACAGCAACTCCCGACACTGCGCCCAATAACTGCGCGCCTGCACCGTCGTCGCCAGGCAACGCTTCAACATCGAATTCGTGCATTCCACCTGCCAACGCTGGCCATAGCTGCCGTAATGCTTGTTCAAGCGTCGTTTCATCTGCCGTCGATAGCGGCCGCTCGGCGGTTTGCTGGTCGGCCGGCCGATCTTGGCCGGCATGAAGGAACGCACGCGCTGCCGGTCGGCGACGCCGCGATAATCGAGTTTGAAGAAGGTCTTGAGGACCAGGCAGCAGAACAATTGCGGCTGGGTGTAGAATTTCGGGCTGAATTTGTTGCTGTAGGGCCGCAGCGCCTTGCAGCCGACGGCCAGGGCTTCGCGAGCGACGTAAACCGGGGATTTGCTGAGGGTGTTCACAGCTGATTAGATGGTAGTGAGCAGCTGGACGATTCGCCGTTTGCAGCTGCGAAGGGCATTTTTTGGGGCAAATAGGCAGAATTGGACGGTTTTCTACAGAGCAGGTAGTGTCTCAATTTGCCCTCGCTTACGCGTCGGGTTAGTGTAGCTGCACCAACCCGACGCGTAAGCGAAGGCACGACCATGCAAACTGAGACACTACCCAAAATGGCAGAGAACGCCCACCCTTCCCGCCAGGCCGGCAACCTGGAAGAAAAGGCGGCGCGGGCCTATTTCCCTTCCTCTGAAAAGAATAAAGTAGGGGAAGCGGGCGGTGACCCGAGTTCCGCCGCTATTTTCACCTTCAAGCAAAGGAGTTCGATCCGTGGAGCCTAGCGTTGCCGTGGTCGGCGCGACCGGGGCAGTCGGCGAAGTCATGCGACAAGTGCTGGTCGATCGCAATTTTCAGATGCGTTCGATCAAATTCCTGGCCTCCGAGCGCAGCGCGGGCAAAACCATTCGTTTCAAGGACAAATCGTATCCCGTCGAGGCGATCCGGCCCGAAGCGTTTGTCGGCATCGACATCGTCCTGTCGAGCACGCCGGCCGGCGGTCAGCCGGGAGACCAGCCCGATGGCCGCCAAGGCAAGGCGCCATCGTCGTCGATAACTCCAGCGCCTGGCGCATGGACCCGGAGGTGCCGCTGGTCGTGCCCGAGGTCAACGCCGATGCCCTGAAGCACATTCCCAAGGGGATCGTCGCCAATCCGAACTGCTCGACCATTCAGATGGTGGTCGCCCTGAAGCCGTTGCACGACCTGGCCAAGATCAAGCGCGTGGTGGTGGCGACCTACCAGGCGTCCTCGGGCAAGGGGGCCAAGGGGCTGTTCGAGCTGGATGCAGCAGCTGGCCGCCCATCGGCCGGGGCGAAACGGTGCCGGCGGCGAAGGCCCACGCCGCCCAGCTGGCCGGCAACGTCCTGCCGCACGACTGGAAGGCTCGGCGAGGAGGGCTACTCCGAGGAAGAATGGAAGATGGTCCACGAGACCAAGAAGATCATGGGCGACGACATCGATCCAGGTATCGCCGACCACGGCGCGGGTGCCGGTGCGGATCGGCCATTCCGAGGCGATCAACCTCGAGTTCCACCGGCCCATCACCGTCGAGCAAGCCCGCGAGGCGTTTCGCAAGGCCCCCGGCGTGGTCCTGGTGGACGATTACGCCAAGGGCGAGGTGCCGCTGGCCGCTGCACGCCGAAGGCCGGGATGAAATCTTCGTCGGCCGAATCCGCCGGATCCGACGGTGCCGCAACGGGCTGAACCTGTGGGTCGTCGCCGACAATCTTGCGCAAAGGGGCGGCGACCAACGCGGTGCAGATCGCGGAAGTGCTGGTGCAGCGCGGCTGGCTGCCGAAGAAATAGCCGTCAGCTATCAGCTATCAGCCGTCAGCTATGTCTCCGATGGCTGACGGCTGATAGCTGATAACTGATAGCTTTTATGCGCAACATCCGCCTAACCCTGAGCTACGACGGCACCGACTTTCAACGGCTGGCAAACCCAGCCCGGCTGCCGGACGGTGCAGGAAACGCTGGAAAAGGCCATCGCGGCCTTGACCGGCGGGGAACGCATTCGCGTCAACGCCAGCGGCCGAACCGATGCCGGCGTTCATGCCGTCGGCCAGGTCGTCAACTTTCACACCGCCAGCCGCCATCCGCCGGAGGTCTTTGTCCGCGGCCTCAACGCCCATCTGCCGGCCGACGCTGGTGATCCGCGACGCCGCCGACATGCCGCGAAGCGTTCGACGCCAACCGCGACGCCAAACGCAAGCTCTATCGCTACGTGATCCACGACGGCCCGGTGCCCAACCCGTTCCTGCGCCGCTACTGCCATGCAGAGCCGGTATCCGCTCGACGCGGCGGCGATGCGCCGGGCGGCCGAGCGCGCTCAAGGGCCGGCACGATTTCCACAGCTTCGAGACGGAATGGCCCAACCGCGCGTCCAGCGTGCGCACGATCACGCACCTGTCGGTCAACCGCTTCGGCGACTACATCTGGCTCGACGTGGAGGCGGACGGCTTCCTGTACAATATGGTGCGCGCCATTGCCGGCACGCTGATCAACGTCGGCCGCGGCTACTGGCCCGAGTCGCAGGTGGCGGAAATCCTGCAAGCGGAGGACCGCGACCGCAGGCGGGGCCGACGGCGCCGGCACAGGGGTTGTTCCTGATGCGGGTGATTTACGAGGGGTAATTCCCATGAACCTGATTCTGACGCAGCCCAATCCGTCGTGGACCATCGACCAGTTGCGCCGCCATTTCGGCATGATTCCGGCGGAATGCGCATTTTGCTCGACCCGCCGCCGGGCACGGCCACCGAGGAAGATGTGATATGGATGGACGATCACCGTGACCGATTTTGCGAACTGGTGGACGGCGTTTTGTTGGGGAAAACCATGGGAACGCGGGAATCGCTCCTAGCGACCGACATCCTGGTCGCCGTCAAATTGTATCTTCGCAAGCACCCCCTTGGCGAAGTGCTTGGCGAGGGTGGATTTCTTCGCTTGTTTCCGGGCATTGTTCGTATCCCGGACGTCTCGTTTATCGCCTGGGAACGGATGCCGGGTGAGGAGTTTCCCCACGACCCCATTGCCTCGCTAGCTCCCGACCTGGCCGTCGAGGTCATTAGCAAGGGCAATACCAAGAAGGAAATGGAACGCAAGCTGCGCGAGTATTTCGACAGCGGCTCTCGCCTGGTATGGCTGGTGTACCCGAAAACGCAAACCGTCGCGGTCTACACGGCTCCCGACAAAGTGAAACGGCTCCGCCGCACGCAAACGCTCGGCGGCGGCGACGTGTTGCCCGGATTCAAGGTCTCGCTGGCGGAATTGTTTGCCCCGCGCCGGCGGCCGAAGGGGAGGTAACTTGCCATAAACCTGATCCTCACGCAACCCAATCCATCCTGGACCATCGACCAGTTGCGCCGCCATTTCGGCATGATTCCGGCCGAGCGCATTGTCCTCGATCCGCCGCCGGGTACGGCCACCGAGGAAGACGCGTACCGGCTGAACGAACGCGAGGGGCATCGGTGCGAATTGGTGGAAGGTGTCTTGCTGGAGAAGGCAATGGGAGCCGAGGAATCTGAACTGGGTGTGTGGCTCGCGTACTGGCTGCGGGATTTCTTGTTGAAGCATAACTTGGGCAAGCTTCTCGGCGAGGCAGCATTCCTGCGCTCGATGCCTGGCTTGATTCGCGCCCCGGATGTATCGTTCATTACCTGGGAGCGCTATCCCGAAGGCAAGCCAGCGGTGCCGGCCGTGTGCCCCGACCTAGCCGTCGAAGTCATCAGCGAAGGCAACACGAAGAAAGAAATCGCCCGGAAACGCGGCGAATACTTCCGCTGCGGCGCCCGGCTGGTGTGGGAAATCGACCCGCGCAAGCAAACCGTTGAAGTTTACACATCGTTAAAGAAACGCCAGGTGCTCGGGGTGAAGGATACGCTCGACGGCGGCGAGGTGCTGCCGGGGTTCAAGCTGCGCGTCGCCAAGCTGTTCTCCCCGCCGTCGCGCCCGAAGCGTTGATCGCCGGAGGTTGCCGTGTCTTATCCCGACCAGCTCGAAATCGTGCCGCTCAGCAAACCGCCGGATGCCGCGGTCAGCGTGCCGGGGTCGAAGAGCATCACGAATCGGGCACTGGTGCTGGCGAGCATCCTCAGTCGATCTTTGGACTGTGAGCTTCACGGGCGCTTCGCTGCGAAGATACAGAAATCATGATTGACAGCCTGCACGCCTGGGCTACCGCGTCGACCTTGATTGGGAGGACAACGGACACATCGTTGTCAATTCGGGCGATTGCGACTTCGATCATCCCGTGAAGAAAGCCGATCTGTTCGTGGGCAATTCAGGCACCACGATGAGATTCTTGACCGCCTTGGCAGCACGAGGGTGTACCCTTTGCTCGGAACGTTACCAGCACTATCTGCTGGACGGCTTGCCTCGTATGCGCGAACGGCCCGATCGAAGACTTGCTTTCCGCCCTGCGGCAATTGGGTGTTCGTGCCTACAGCGTCAATGGCAATGGATGTCCGCCAGTCGTGATTGAGTCACGAGGGCTTGTCGGGGGGACCGTCCAAATTCGGGGAGACATCAGTAGCCAGTTCCTCAGTGCGCTCTCATGGTCGCACCCGAGGCCGACTCGGACATGGTCATTCAGGTAGACGGTCCGCTGGTCTCCCGTCCTTATGTCGACATGACCCTGGCAATGATGCGCCAACTCGCCGATTACGAGATAGACACCTCGACTCCAGGTATCTTTCACGTTCGGCCCTGTATCCAGTACGGGATGAAGCCTTTCACCATCGAGCCCGATGCCTCCGCCGCCAGCTATTTCTTCGCCGCCGCCGCACTCACCGGCGGCCGCGTCACCGTCCTTGATCTGCCCGAAAACAGTATCCAGGGCGATGTCCATTTCGTCGATCTCCTTGCCGACATGGGCTGCCGGGTCGAGAAGTGTTCCTCGGGCATCACGGTCCACGGCCGGCCCCTCCACGGCATCGACGTGGACATGAACGCCATCAGCGACACCGTCATGACACTGGCCGCCGTCGCCTGCTTCGCGGAAGGGCCGACTACGATTCGCAATGTCGCCCACATTCGCCACAAGGAAACCGACCGGCTTGCCGCGTTGACTGCCGAGCTGCGCAAGGTCGGCGCCGAGGTCGAGGAATTCGCCGACGGTCTCCGCATCACGCCGCGGCCCTTGCATGGAGCGGAGATCGAGACGTACAACGACCACCGCATGGCGATGAGCATGGCACTGATCGGCCTGAAGGTGCCGGGCATTGTCATCAAGGACCCCGGCTGCGTGGCGAAGACCTATCCCGGTTTCTTTACCGACCTGGAGAGGTTACGATTAAAGGAATTAGCCACAGATGCACAAAGAACACCGAGAGGAAGCAGCAAATGCCGCCGCACTCAAGCATCTCCCGCTTCGCACCTTTTCTTTGCTTTTCTCTTTTGTTTCTCTGTGCCCTCTGTGGCTCAGTCGTCCGCTGCCCTCGACCCGCAACTGAAACAACCCTATTCGCTCACCATCGTCCTCCGCGTCGCCCCGCATCGGTTGCTTACCCCTGTTTTCAAGGGCCAACTCCAGCGCGAGCTGGGCGACAGCCTTCAAGCATCGCTCGGCAAGCTTGCCAAGGTACAGGTCGTTACCACTCACCCGCTGCTCAAAGACATCGACTCCCGCGGACTTCAGGCGGTCCTCGACGGTTTGGAAAAAGGCCCTGCGACGGCCGGCAAGCTGCATTTCGTCCTGCTCGATTTCGCGGAGGGCCAGTACACCATTCAAGCCGGCCAGTATGACGGACTCACCGGGTTAGCCACGCCGATCGTCCGCCAAGCCCATACCGACGATCGGCAATTCGTCGCCAAGCAGGCCGCCCTCTTGGTCGAACGCGATTTCGGCATCGTCGGCACGGTTGTCAAGAAAATCGAAGGAGCGAAAATCGAGGTTGCACTGAAAGGCGGCGGCCTCGGCGATTCGGTGGATCGGTCCATCAAGAAGGACCAGATATTCGCCCTCGCCCAGATCCTCCAGGCCGGTACGGGGAAGCGGGCCGTAAGGGTGCGCGAGGCCTTTCTCCAGGTCGTCGAGGAGCCGAAACAGGGCGTTTGCATTTGCCGGCTCATCAACCGCTATCGAGACGACGCTTCCAAGCTAATGGAGAAGCCCGGCGTGCTGGGCTATCGCTGCTTGAAACTCGGCAGCGATGAAGGGCCATTACGGCTTCGCCTCGTCGATGACAAGGGGCTGCCGCTGGACGGTCTTCAAGTGGAAGTCGGACGGCACGGGTTCGATCGCAAGGACGGTTTCAAGCCGCGCGGTTCCACCAAGGGCGGCAACCTTCCGTTCAGCCCCGAAAAATACGAACACCTCGCCTTCGTCAAGGTGCTGTACCGGCGGACGCTGATCGCCCAGGTGCCGGTGGTCATCCTAAACGGCCGCACCGCGGTCTGTCGGGTGAGCATCGCCGACCCGAACGAGACGGTAGGCCAGGTCTTGGCCCGCAAGAAGCGCGTCGTCGAACGGTTGCTGGAGTCGTTGCAAGTCCAGGACGATTTGCGAAAAGCTGTTGGCCAAGTCGAAACAGGAGCAGGCACTGCAAGATGCTCGGGACGGCCTCAAGAGCCTGAAGACGGACCTGGCGGAGTTGGAAGCGGAGTCGGCCGCTCTCGGTGCGGAGACGGCAAAACTGCCCGAGAAGTCTCGGCCTAGTCTTGGCGAGATTGACAAGCTGCTGGCGGTGCTGCGGGCCGCCCAGGCGGAACTGCAAAATTACGTTACCGAACTGGACGACATCATCGTCAAGCAAAAAAACGATACCAAACGCAAGGACCTGCTAACGATGATCCAGCGCGGCCGGCTGCTCATCAAGCAGGCGGAGTTTGAGGAGGCGATCAAGGTGTACGAGGAGGCGGTGGCGCGGGGCGGCGACACCGGCACCCTGAAAAAGGAACTGGACGACCTGAAACAAGCGTGGGAGCCGAAAAGCGAGGAACATCGCAAGGCGCGGGCATTCCTTTACGATGTCTGGCCGAAGCTGGATACGGCCCGGAAGATGAAGGACCGCATGAACGAGGCCAAGCGGGCGTTCGAGGCTTGCCGGGAAGCGAAGGACAAGTTGACCCCGCACAAGCTGCTGCTGGCGAACGTTGCCCTGGATGCCCGACTCAACAAGCAATTCTCCGGGCTGCGGCCCACGGAGAGCGAGGACGACCGCCGCATCGTCAAGGTGATCGAACAGGTGGGACACGACCTGGAAACGCTCCATGCGGAGGCCGTGGAGTACCTCGGGTTGAAGCCCGCCAAGAAGGAAGAAAAAAAGGAAGAGAAGTAGCCCATTCTGGCTAATTTCGCCCGTAGGCAGCCTTGCCATAGCGAGCGATGACAATGTATCTCTTGCCGTCAGCCCCTCGGTAATAGGGATCGCCGGAGGTGGGGGGCCGCAGTCCGATGGTTCGGCCGTCGCTGGTGCGTGCTTTCACGGACCCGAAGCCGTAGCCGTCGCCGCTGTCCCACGCACCGCCACTGCTCGGGATGTTGGGGTCGCCGCTGACGGTGGTCCCCTTCCATTCGACCTTCTTCGGCTGGGCCTTGGTCAACGCGGCGAGCGAGCGTTCGTCGGACTCGGCCTCCTTTTTCATTTTCAACTTGGCGTAAACCTGGCTTCGGGTGCGATACGCGGACCGGTAGTCCGGTGCCAGCTCAATCGCTTTGGTGCAGTCGGCCACCGCGTCCTTATACTGGCCGAGGTGAAAGCGTGCCGAGCCCCGGTTCCGGTAAGGCAACGGCAGCCTTGGCTCCAGCTTGATGGCCTGGCTGTAGTCCTCGATCGCCTTGTCGAACTGGTCCTTTTGCGAATAGGCAGCACCGCGTTCGTTGTAGCCCAGCGGGTCTTCCGGCCAGGCGGCCAGGCCACGGGCACTGTAGGCGATGGCGTCATCGTATTTCCCGCTCTGGTAAGCTCGCATGGCCAGGGTGCGGTAAGCGGCCGCGACCACGGGGCGCATTTCGCTTAAGTCGGTGCAGAGCATCTTGCCCGATTCCGGCAGACCGGCAGCGATAACGCCGACCACTTCGCCGTCCTCATTAAGGATCGCTCCGCCGCCGACCCCCTTGGCAAGCTGGCTCCCTGCCGCCAGCTCGATCATTTGGTTCGTCGCCTTCTTGTTGTCCGGGAGTTCCACCTCCTTGGGCCCCACCTTCTCCACCGTGCTGGCCGCCGATGCCCAAGCTACACTCGCCCGGCTCGCAGCACCAGGAAGCGGACGGCGGCGCCTTCTCCGGGTCCGCCTTGGCCAGCTTGAGCTCGGCCACTCCCTCCGGCAGCGAGGTCAATTGCACGATGGCGAGATCGCGATCGGGGTCCGCGATCAGGACCTTGCCCTTGACGGTCTTGCCGGGTCGGGCCTTCGACAGCCAATCGGCCTTGCGGGCGACCACCTTGCCGTTCTCGACGACAGAGAAGGCGACCTCAACAACTGCTTCCTGATCCACCTGGCGGTTCGTCGTGAGGAGCAACCGTTCCTCCCGGTCGATAAGGAAGGCGGTCCCGGGCTTCCAGGTATTCGTGAGCAGCGCGGAGGCAGCAGCCGAATCGCTGGGCTCCAGGTAATTCTCCGACGACCCGAGCCCGCAACCGGTGAGGCAGATTAACGATGTCCCAATGGCCGCGAGAACGACGTTTTTCCGGACGGGCATGGATAGTCTCCGCGGACGGCGGGGGGATAACAACCTGGGAAAAGTTTAGCACACATACAACTGGAAAAGCGCCGACGCGATGAAATTTTGTACCGGGGCGACGAAACCGAAAAGCAGCGGCCGCCCGAGTACCGGGGAGGTCCAACCCTTTCAATACCTCGGCTCTGCCTCGCGTACCAGTTCGTTGGCCGCGCAGCAGCGAATCATGCGTGCCGGCGTCGGTCCAGTAGCCGTGCAGCATCGTCCAGCCGAGGCGGTCCTTTCTCCAGGTAATGGCGGTTCACGTCCGTGATTTCCAGCTCGCCGCGCCGGCTCGGCTTCAGCGTGCGGATGACCTCGAACACGTCCGGCGGATAAACGTAAATGCCGGCGACGGCGTAATCGCTCTTCGGCTTCTGGTCGGCTTCTCCTCGATGCCGACGACGCGCTTGCCGTGCAGCTCGGCGACGCCGTAGCGGCTCGGGATCGTGGACCTGCTTCAGCGCCACCCAGGCGTGATCCGGGCGCGTTGCTCGGCTTCGGCGAGCAGCGCGCCCAGCGGGTCGAGGAAGATTTGTCGCCGAGAATGACGCACAGCGGGCACCTGTGCAGAACAGCTCGGCCAGGCCGAGGGCCTGGGCGATGCCGCCGGCCTCGTCCTGAACGCGATAGGTCAACGGCAGCCGTGCTCGCGGCCGGAGCCGAGCAGTTCCACGAAATCGCCCATGTGCTCGGTGCCGGAAACCAGCATGACTTCGTGGATGCCGGCACCGACCAGCTTCTTCAGCGGATGATAGACCATCGGCATATGCGCCGACCGGCAGCAGGTGCTTGTTGGTCACCTTGGTCAGCTCGCCCAGGCGGGTGCCCTTGCCGCCCGCCAGGATCACGCCGCGAATGGTCATGAAGCTCCCTCCTCGTCGCTCAGCTCGCCGTATTGCCGCTCATAGTATTTCAGGTACTCGCCGGTGCGGATGCCGGCGACCCAGTCGGCGTTCTCGATGTACCAGCGCACCGTTTCGCGCAAGCCGTCCTCGAAGGCGACCTGCGGCCGCCAGCCCAGCTCGCGCTCGATCTTGGAGCAGTCGATGGCGTAGCGGCGGTCGTGGCCGGGGCGGTCCTTCACGTAGCGGATCAGCGAGCGCGGCTTGCCCAGCACGTCGAGCAGCGTGTGGGTCAGTTCCAGGTTGGTTTTCTCGCAGTGGCCGCCGATGTTGTAGACCTCGCCGGACCGGCCTTCCCGCCAGACGCGCTAGATGGCCGCGCAGTGATCGCGGACGTGGATCCAGTCGCGGACGTTGCTGGCCGTCGCCGTAGACCGGCACCGGCTCGTTCGCGCAGCAGGTTGGTGATGAACAGCGGGATCAGCTTCTCGGGGAACTGGTAGGGGCCGTAGTTGTTCGAGCAGCGCGTGATGACGCGCGGGCAGACTCGAAGGTGTGGACGTAGCTGCGCACCAGCAGGTCGGCGGCGGCCTTGCTGGCCGCGTAGGGGCTGTTCGGAGCCAGCGGCGTCTCCTCGGTGAAGAAGCCGGTCGGCCCGAGGCTGCCGTACACTTCGTCGGTCGAGACCTGCACGTAGCGCGGCACCTCGAATTCCCGGGCGGCGTCGAGCAGGACTTGCGTGCCCAGGACGTTGGTGCGCACGAACGGGCCGGAATCGTGGATGCTGCGATCGACGTGGCTCTCGGCCGCGAAGTTGATGATGCCGCGATACGCCTTCGCCGACGATCCGCCGCACGGCTCGCGGTCGGTGATGTCGCCCTTGACGAAGCGGTAGCGCGGCTGGTTCGCCAGGTCGGCGAGGTTGGCGAGGTTGCCGGCGTAGGTCAGGGCGTCGAAGTTGAGGACGCGTGACGGCCGGATCGGTTTCCAGGAGATAGCGAATGAAGTTGCTGCCGATGAAGCCGCAGCCGCCGGTGAGTAGCAGGGGACGCATGTTGCCTCCTTGCGCGAGGTGGGTTATCGCTTGGTAAGCGAGGACCTGTTTGACCCATCAGATGTTGAATGTTCCAACAGGGGGCTTACGCCCTCCGCCCGCCGGTTTTCCCGCAAGGACATCATGGAGAATTTCCAGGGCGGTGTCCACCTGTTCGGCGGTGATGCACAGCGGCGGGCAGAAGCGAACGGCGCCTTCGCCGCAGCCCAGCAGCAACAAGCCGCGGTGGAACGCCGCCTGGATCACTTCATCGCGCACGGCCGGATCGAGTTCCTGCGGATCGTCGTCCTTTGACCACGTCCATCGCCACCATCAAGCCCAGGCCGCGCACTTCGCCGATTCGCGGCATTTCTCGCTGCAACGCCAGCAAGCCGGCCTTGAGCTGGGCGCCGCGTTCGGCGGCGTTGGCCATGTATTCCCGTTCCAGCAGATCGAGCGTCGCCAGGGCGGCCCGGCAACTGACCGGGTTGCCGCCGAAGGTGCTGGCGTGGCTGCCCGGCGGCCAATCCATGACTTCCTCGCGGGCGATGATCGCCCCCAGCGGCATGCCGCTGGCGATCCCTTTGGCCAGGCAGACGATGTCCGGCTCGACGCCCCAGTGCTCGACGGCGAACATCTTGCCGGTCCGGCCCATGCCGGTCTGCACCTCGTCGGCCACCAGCAGGATGCCGTGGCGGTCGCACAGTTCGCGCAAGGCCGGCAGGAAGCCCGGCGGCGGCACGTGATAGCCGCCTTCGCCCTGGATCGGCTCGACGAAGATGGCCGCCACCTCGTCCGGCGGCGCGATGCGCTTGCAGCAACGTCTCCTCGATCTGCTCGCACGCACCGGCAGCCGCGCCGGCATTCGTGCAACTCGTGCAGCCGCGCGGATAGGGAACGTGATGAATGTCCGGCACCAGCGGCGAGAAGCCGCGGCGATGCACCAGCTTCGACCCGGACAGCGACATGGCCCCGTAGGTCCGGCCGTGGAAGGCCCCGAAGAAAGCGATGGCCCGCGATCCGCTCGGTGTGCCAGCGGGCCAGTTTCAGGGCCGCTTCCAGTGCCTCGGCCCCGCTGTTGGTGAAGAAGACGCGCTTGGGCGACTGGGCCGCGGCGCCAGCTTCGGCCAAGCGTTCGCGCCAGGTCGATTTGCGGCTCGTAATAGAAATCGGTGCCGGACATGTGGATCAGCTTGGCCGCCTGGTCCTGTGATGGCGGCGACGACCTTCGGATGACAGTGCCCGGTCGCGGTGACGGCGATGCCGGCGGTGAAATCGAGGAACAGGTTGCCGTCCACGTCCTCGATGACCGCCCCGCTGCCGCGCTCGACCACCAGCGGATAGACCCGCGTGTACGACGGCGACGTGTAGCGCTGGTCGCGCTCGAGAAGGGACTGTGCGCGCGGGCCGGGAAGGGCGGTTTTCAGGTTCGGGACGGGACAATTATCGTAGAGCCACACGAGGTCACCCTCTTTTTGCCTTACAGGGGCAGGTAAATCACCTGGTCTTTCCACTCCGGCGGAACTGCACTGCATGACCAACAGGATTGCCCTCACGGCTTCGCCAACGGATACCAGGTTACTTACGACGAACACTCCCGGCATGGGCAACCCGGCGCGAACACGATCATAAGCGAAATCGGGCATGGTCTTTCGATCATGCGTAAGCAGAATTCTTCCAGCGTCCCCTGCCCGCTCCAAAATGGCCGGATCGCTTTCACCCATCCACCCTGCCTCCTGTACCGTGACGACATCCAACGCCGGATCGTGCTGGACCAAACCGCGGAGGATGTCGTAATCGAAGTTCTCGTCACTGAGAAGGAGAAACTTGGCCTATCTCCATCTCCGCGCATCGCTTCTGGAGGCGTTCTCGCAATTCGGCAGGTATCGGCATTCTCCGCTTCGATTTTGCGCCGCAGTTCCGTCGCCTCTTCCTCTCGCTTTTGGAGATACTCGTCCACTTCTTCGGGACGCCGAAGGTAATATGCAATTACCGCGTAGACATCGGCCAATTTTAGCGTGGGATACTTGTGAACGATTAATTCCGGGGCGTGGCCGGCGCGATACGCTTGAATCACCAGGTCGAGCAGCACCCTCGATTCGCCAACGCGGATCGCGCCACCTTCGTCGTCTCGCAACGGCACAGGGTCGGTCCGAATCTGCATCGTCATGGTCATGAAAGAAACCTCTCGAATTTTTCGGGGTTCCTGATTCTCCGCGCCAATTTGTGCGAGGCTTCCGCAAATCTCCGCCAGCAGTAGTGCAACGATGAAAAATACCGCGAAAGCGATGACAAACCACGGGGTCAGCATAATCCACAGACAACGTACACGCTCGTCCCAAGAGGGCAGTCTCAAGAATCTCGCCAATGAAACCGGAAGCCTCCCGAGAAATCTGCGCCAAGTTTGGCAGTCCTCAGCGTACTGCTGCATGCATTCGGCGGCGTACTCTTGGCGGCATATCAGCAAGCCAACGCCCCACAGCAATAGCACGATCCCGAAACCCCAGGTGATGCACCAACGTCCTATCGGTTTCTCTTCGAGAAGCCAACTATGTTTCCCGCTCTCGTCAGAGGTAAGGAATACCGCCCCGATAATTGAAAACAGGGCCACAACCATTAGGGAATTCACAAACCGATAGTAAGCTTTCCTCATGCCGGCCCGCCCGCAATGTCCGTCGTCAACCCCTGGGCCATCTTCACCTCGGTCCCGTGGTTGACGGTCCACGCCGTCTTGTGCGTCACCGCCTCGATCAGGCCGGCGGCCGACGGATGGCCGTTGCCGCTCTTCTTGACGCCGCCGAACGGCAGATGCACCTCGGCGCCGATGCACGGCAGGTTGACGTAGCCCATGCCGTACTCGCACTCGTCGCGGAAGAAACGCATGGCCCGGTAGTCCTCGGTGATGACCGCCATCGACAGGCCATATTCGGTGTCGTTGTAGATGCGGACCGCGTCCTCGTTGCGTGCGGAACGGGATCAGCGCCAGGTGCGGGCCGAAGACTTCCTCGCGGATGCAGCGGACGCCGGGCCGTGCTCCATGCGATAGACGAACGGCGACAGGTAGCAGCCCTTGGCGTGTTCGCCGTGCGGTCATGCGGCCGCCGTCCAGCAGCACCTTCGCGCCTTCCTTGCGGGCCAGTTCGTTGTAGCGCTCGACCTTCTCGACGGCCGCCTGATGAATGACCGGGCCGGTGAAGTTGCCGCGATCGAGCGGATCGCCGATGCGCAGCCGCTTCGCCGTCGGCCACGAACTTCTCGGCGAAGCGGTCGAAGATCTTCTCGGCAACCAGGATGCGGCCCGCCGAGACGCAGCGCTGGCCGCTGGTCTTGAAGGCGCTGATGATGCCGCAGGTCACGGCCAGGTCGAGCCGGGCGTCCTCGCAGACGATGACGGCGCTCTTGCTGCCCATCTCGCAGGCGACGATGCGGTCGTAATGCTCCGCCGAGAGCTGCTGGATGCGATGGCCGACGTCGTAGCTGCCGGTGAACAGCACGACGTTGACGCCGGGATTGCGGACCAGCGCCTCGCCGGCCTCGTGCGTCGCCGTGAACCAGGTTGACGACGCCCGGCGGGAAGCCGGCTTCCTCGAACAGCTCGACCAGCCGCTGGCCGATGGCCGGCGTGTCCTCCGACGGCTTGAAGACGGCCGTGTTGCCTTCCACCAGGCTCGGCCCGAGCATCCACAGCGGCACGGCGAAGGGGAAGTTCCACGGCGTGATGACGGCGACGACGCCCCACGGCTTGCGGCGCATGAAGGCGTCCTTCTCGGCGATTTCCGAGGCCAGCACTTCGCCGATCGGCATCCGGCCGGTGCCGAAGACGTACTGGATCATGTGCAGGCCTTCGACGACCTCGGCCCGGCACTCGGTGACGACCTTGCCGCACTCGCGGGCCATCAGCTCGGCCAGGGTGTCGGTGTCGCGCTTGACGAGCTGGGCGAGGTTGTCGAACAGCTCGGCCCGGTGAATCCGGCTGGTGCGCCGCCAGGCGGGGAAAGCGGCCCGGGCGGCGGCGACGGCCTGGTCGGCGATCTCGGGGCCAGCCGTGGGGAAGACGCCGACGATTTCGTCCCAGCGGGCCGGGTTATGGCTCTCGAATGCTTTGCCGTTAGTTTCCAGCCAGCGGCCGGCAATTCGATGACGGCCGGCGATTTTCTCCTTGGCGGTAGTCATGGCGAATCCTCCTCGGTGGACGGCGACTGCCATCGTGGTTGGTGAAAGGCGACGAGGCTCGGTGCAGGCAGTGATCGTGGATGTGAAGGCTTGTTGCCGGCCTCTGCTCGGTTAATTATAGGCGGGAGGGCCGCGGGGCACAATCGAGGCATGGAGGCGGCGGATGTTAGTCCCGGCCGGAGCGCAGCGGAGCCCGGGGCCGAAGCGCCGGCGACGCTCAAGCCGGCGCCCCCGCCGTTTCCCGTTCCACCCAGCGAATCGCGCCGAAGCCGATCAAACCCCCGGCCGCGCATTCCAGCAGCGTTTCCGTCGGCGTTTGTGCTCCGACCCAAATTACACCGAGGCAAATCGACAGGATCAGCACGAAGGCCAGCAACGGCGCATGAGGGATTATTCCGTGCCGCTGGAGCCGATTGCCGGCCAAACCGAAGAAGGCCACGTCTCGCAGCGGAGACAAACCCGCGATGCCGAGCGACCATTCTTCCCGGCGGCCGGGGCCATGCTGGAAGAGTTCGATCATCAGCCAGCCGATGGCCTCGGCCGCCGCCAAGACAATCAGAGGGGCGACGATCTCCTTGATCGGATATTTCCCATACCAGAAGCCGAACGCCAGCAAAGCCGACAGCGCCGCGACCATCGGGAAACTGCCGATCCAGACCGCAATTTGGGCTATCGTATCCATTGCGCCGGAACGATGACCGACGATCCAATCCGCCAGCTCCCGGTCAATCGGCGTCTGGCGATGTCCCCGAAAGAGCACGACCAGCAAGGCCACGCAGGCCAATTCCAGAAAAAGCACCACCAAGGCCCGCACCAGGTCGGCCGCGTGATGTCGGCCGCTTGAATCGTCTCCTTGGGCAAATGATGGAGCAAATAACGAATGCCGATGAACAGCACGATGCATGCTGCCAAAACCAGGCTGGCCCGGCCGATCCAGTGGTGAAGCTGGTCGAAGCTGTATCCGAAGAAGTAACCGAGCAGACTGATGGCGACCGACCAGGTAACGGCCCCGGCGGCGTTGGCCAGGAAGAACCGGAGCCAGGGCATTCCCGCAGTGCCGGCCGCCAACGCCGCTGCGACCCGCAGGGCCGCCACGAAACGGCCGAAATAAACGGTCCAGACGCCGTAACGCTGGAAGTAACCTTCCGCGGTGTGAAGGGCGCGCGGTGTCAGGAAGAGGAAGCTTTTGCCGCCGGCAAGACGCGGACGGGCGAAACGGCGGCCCATTTCATAGCCCGCGTTATCGCCCAACATCGCGGCCAAGGCCGTCACGACGATGACCAGGAACAGGTCGAGTCGTTCGCCGCCGGCCGGGCTGGCGAGGAAAGCCGCCACCAAAACCGTTGTTTCGCCGGGAACGGGAATGCCGGCGCTTTCCACCAGCACACCGAGAAAAAGAATGGGATAAGCGTAAAGGACATGGCGGGCGGCGAAGTCCTGAAACCATTCCATGAGAGCGATTCCGTGCGGAAGAGTCGAGCATGTTTAGCGACGCTTCGGAGGAGCGTCGCTAAACTATGCCGTCTTCCTCACCACGTCCATTCGAGCTGGTACGTCGCACCCAGTTGCGGGGCCGGGGACGCGCCAACAAGCAAACCGACCTTCGGGGGAAGCGATCGGCTGGCGGCTCGTCGGCGCGAACGGTTCTTCCAGGGTGTGCTTGCACACGCCTTGCACCGCCCTGGCTCGCTTGTGCTCGGGGAACAACAGGAGCACGGTCAGGCTCTCCGTCGGGTAAATAATGTGCGTGTGGAACCATTCTTTCTCCGGCCCGAGGAAAGCGTTGACGTATTCCACCCGGTTTTGCAGGTCCCAGCCATCGTGCTGGGCGAACGGTTCCGGCCGGACCCGGACCTGGCAGGCCGAGCGCATCGGCGGCTCCCCCACCAGGGCGGCACCGGACAGGCTGGCCCACTCCGACCGGGCGGCCGGGGTGAGGCAGCGGCCCTCGATCCGCTTGCCCATCGTGCCGTACTGGAAGGTCACGACCGGCAATTCCGGCGGCAGCTCCCGGAAGCGGTAATGGTCGAACAGCACCACCCGGCTTTCCGGGCCGTGGCCGTTGCTCCCCGGCGGGACCGCTTGCCACTGGCTCAGATCGAGGAGCTTGACGGCCTCCTCGACCAGGCGCATTTCGCTGCGGCGGCGCGGTGCCGTCGGCGTACTGCATCAGGTCGGCCAGGTGAACCGGCCGCTTCAGCCGGCGACTGAGCACGGTGGCCACGGCGGCCAACGTCCCGGCGCCGGTCGGTTGACCGTTCTCGATCTTGCCGATGGTCCGCAGTCCGTAGCCCGCTTCCTTGGCCAGCTGCCATTGCGTCAGGTCGGCTTCCCCGCGAAGGGCCGCCACCTTGCGGCCGTCGGAAACGACATGTCCTCGGGGCATGATCTCCTCCTTTCGTTGCTAGCCGCGACCGGCCCAATAAGTGCGCGTTCGCGGCGCGTTCACCGGCCCTTGATTTGGCCGGTTCGCATGACAGAATTACGCATGACCTCGTTGCTTGGTTCCCTCTTCCCGTCCGCCGGCAACCTCCCGTTGATTTCATCGCCGCCCCCTAGCGGCGTCCCATCGTGGCACAAAGGAGCTGCCGAATGTTTTCAATTCCGTTCGCTGTTTGCTCGAACCCAATCGAAACCATTCGATCGCCGCACTCGACTTGACGTCGAAATCCTCGAAGACCGCCTCGCCCCGTCCGGCGTGGACCCGAACCCGGCCGTCGCTTACCAGGTCGTCAACAGCTGGGGCAGCGGCCTCCAGGCCAATGTCACCGTTCCCAATAACGAAGGCACCGTCGGTCAACAACTGGGAACTCCAGTTCAATTACCCGCTGCCGATCACCAGCATCTGGAACGCCCAGATCGTCAGCCACACCGGCAACCAGTACCTGATCGAAAACGGCGGCTGGAACGCCAACCTCAATCCCGGCGCCAGTGCCTCGTTCGGCTTCACCACCGGCGCCGGCGACCTGACCGCCAAACCGAGCAATTACGTCCTGGAATGGAGCCGCCCCCGCTCCGCCGCCCAATCCCGGCAGCAGCCAGATCGCGGTGAATTTCAGCGTCAGCAGCGACTGGGGCAGCGGCTTCACCGCCGCCGTCTCCCTGACCAACAACGGCACCACGCCGCTCAATTCCTGGACGCTCGGATTCAACTTCCCTTATGCGATCACCAGCATCTGGAACGCCTCCATGCCGGCCGCGAGACAGCGCTCCCGATCGCCTTTCATGGAGTGAGCCGTCATCGCGATGATCGTTATGTGGGTTCCGCTCATTTTTTCTTTTTGGCGGATCATAGCCGTGGCCTCGAAACCGTCCACCTCTGGCATTTGTACATCCATGAGCACCAGATCGAAGGACTCGCGGTCCAGGGCTTCCACTGCCTCGCGGCCGTTGGTGGTGGTGACGACGGTATGGCCCTGTTTCTCTAGCAGCCGCACAGCCAAGAGCCGATTCACGACGTTGTCCTCGGCCAGCAGGATGCGGCGGCGCGCTTCGCGCAGAGTATGGCGGGAAATGAGCTCCGTGGTTGGCTGAGCGCCGGCGCCGGCGCCGAGTACGCCGTGGATGCAGTCCAGCAAATCGGATTGCCGGACTGGCTTATTCAGATATCCGCCGATGCCCAGTTGCTTGCAACGAACCGCATCCCCGCGTTGTCCAGTGGAGCTTAAGATGATCATCTTGACACCGGCCGATTGGGGTTGGCGCCGGATGCGCGCCGCCAATTCGAATCCATCCATCAAAGGCATCTCGAGGTCGAGAATCACCAAAGGATACGGCCTGCCTTCGGCAATGGCGCGCTGCAGCGCGGCCAGCGCCGTGGCGCCATTGCCAGCGACGGCCGCGCGCATGCCCTGCTTGGTCAGCGTATCTACCAGGATCTTTTGGTTGGTGGGCTTGTCGTCCACCACCAGCACTGCGGTACCGGCGAGATCCGTTCGCGCCGGAATCGGCTTCAACGCTTCGGCCGGCCCCGCGCCAAAGGTGGCGATAAAATGAAACGCGCTGCCCTTGCCCACTTGACTCTCGGCCCAAATTTTTCCGCTCATCAAACCGACTAACTGGGCGCTGATAGTAAGTCCGAGACCCGTGCCGCCATACCGGCGGGTGGTGGAATTGTCGGCTTGCGTAAACGACTCAAAGATCCGGGTCAATTTTTCGGGCGCAATGCCGATTCCGGTGTCCGTGACTTGAAAGTGCAGGATAACGTTTTCTTCGCGAGGCTCTTTTTCCGAACGCGGCTCCAATTCGACCCTTAGGGCGACCTTTCCCTGCGCTGTGAACTTGATGGCGTTGCTCACCAGATTGACGACGATCTGGCGGAGGCGGCCAGCGTCGCCGACCAATACCGCCGGGACAGCGGGATGAATGTGGCAAGTTAAGTCGATTCCCCGCGTCAGGGCTTGCCCCGACATTAGTTTCACGACATCTCCCAGGCCGTCGCTCAGGTTGAAGGCGATGGGATCGAGGCTGAGCTTACCGGCTTCGATCTTGGAGAAATCGAGAATATCGTTCAGCACGATCATCAGGGAGTCGGCCGACTGCTTTACCAGGTTCAGATATTCGCGCTGTTCTGAATTGAGATCGGTTTGCAACATGAGTTCGGTCATGCCGAGGATGCCGTTCATGGGAGTGCGGATTTCGTGGCTCATGTTGGCCAGGAACGCGCTTTTGGTCCGGTTGGCCAGCTCGGCTGCTCTGCGGGCGGCCTCCATCCGGATCGCCAGCAGAACGATCAGCAGTCCCAGGCCAAGCACAACACAGACATTACGAAGCGAAGCATTGTTGCGTTTTTCAAGGTCCCGCGCGGCTTGAGACGCGGCAATGCGCGTCACTTCCCCCATTTGGCGGAGCAGAGCCTCGTAACGCGCCCGGGCCGGCTCATACTGGGTGAAGTATAGCTTCCGCGCGGCATCGGGCTTTCCACCGGCCACCAGTTCCATCACCCGCGTGTTCACTGGCTGCAGTTGCTGCTCATCCAGCACCTTCAGTTGGCGGACGATGGCGCCCGCCTGGCGGAAGGCCGGGCTCGAAGCGGACAGCGTGACGATCCTCGCCAGCACCGCGATATTCTCGTCGTAAGCCTTGATCTTGCGCGCATCCGAAGCCACGTCGTCCAGGTCGATGAGAATGGATTTAGACGCATCGTCCTGCGTCAGCAACAGGGCCAGAGAAGTGGCCGCCAAGGTTCTGATCTCTTGTGCCGTGGTCAGTTGGCGGGCATTGTTTTGGAGGCCGTCCTTGGTGATGAGTCCGACCGCCAGCCCGATCACGCCCAGGGGCACCAGCAGGAGACCGATCTTCGCCGTGGAAGGAAGTCGAGCGATTACGGCTTCGCTACTAATACCTAACCGGCGGGTCACGAATACTTATCGGCCCAGCGGTTGACTTTTACACTGTCCCGTGACTTCGCCGTCACTTCTTAACGGTCACCATCAACTTCATCCTGGGGTGAATAGAACAGCGGACCTCGGCGACGCCTGCGTGGTCGAACGGAACCGACGAAGAGCCGCCGGGCGGCTGCCGGCGGATGTCGAACTCCATTCCCGGAGTTACGGAAAAGACGTTGTGTGTGACGTCGTCGGCATTTTTGAAAACGATCGAGTCGCCGGGTTTAATGGTGATCGCGCTTTGCGAAAACATACGGTTCTTCTGGATAATTTGATACTCCGCGGCAGGCGCGGAAACAGCGGCCATCAGGCCGGCGCAGGCGATGGTTGCAAGGGTTCGTCTTTTCATGGGGTTTGTTTTCTAACGGGGGAGCAGCGGAACTTCGGTTGGTTTATCGACGCTGGTCAAGGTCTTCAGAAACGCCAGCAGGTCCGCTTTCTCGCGCTCCGTAAGGTGCAGGGGAACTATTTCGGGGGCCAGACTCGGACGCGTCTCTCTCCCGCCCCGATCGTAGAGTTCTACGACGTCCGGAAGCGACTGTTCGGAGCCATTGTGCATATAAGGCGCGCGCCGGTCGATGTTGCGAAGGGTGGGCGTCTTGAAGGCAAATTGCATGGCTGGGAGCGGCAGGACCGCGCCCCGGCCCCTGTCGGCGCCCCGGACGCCAATATCGTGAAAGCCGTTGTCGGTGAAGTTCCAGCCCGAATGGCATTTGCGGCACCCGGCTTTGCCGTTGAACAGATCGAAACCGCGCTTGGCGTTGTCCGGAATCGCGGATTCGTTGCCGCCGATCCAGGCATCGAAAGGCGCGCGGCCCGAGACCACGGTACGCTCGAATGTGGCGATCGCCCGCGCCACCGTGGGCGGCGATATGGGTTCGCCCGGGTAAGCCTGCTCAAACAACCGCCGATATCCGGCGATGCCGGCGACCGTCTGGATCATGGCGTCGAAAGGCTGGTTCATCTCGCTGGTTGACTCGATCGGGGCGAGGGCCTGTTCTTCCAGGGATTCGGCGCGTCCATCCCAGAACAGGACTTCGGCCCAGGCCAAATTCAAGATCGTGGGCGTCAGGCGGGGCAGTTCCCGCAAGCCGTTGCCGAGAGCCTTGGGCAAAGCGTCGCTCCACGAGAAACCGGGGTTGTGGCAGCGTGCACAGGACAGGACTTTGGAACCGGACAAGCGCGGATCGAAGAACAACGTCCGGCCCAGCAGCGCGCGTTCCGGGCTGAACGAGTTGCCGGCGGGGAACGGTATGGACGTGGGGCGAAGGTAGTCCTTCTTCCAAAGCTTTCGGCTCAACGCCAGAACCGCCGGGCTGGCATGGCAAGTGTCATTCTTTGGTTCGGGCTTTGCTACGGGCTTTGTCACGGCTGCTGTTACGGCCCTTGGTTCGGGCTTTGTTACGGCTGCTGTTACGGGCGTTATTACGGGCGCCGATGCGACCGTTTGTGAAGCCGTTTGTTTTTGCCCGGCGGGCGCGGCTTCGAGCGGGGACGCCCAGAGAATCAACGCCGAGAGAATCAATGTTAAAAGAGTCCAGGCGCCGACGGTTCCGATTCGCCCCCGGGGACCGGATGCTGGGTCTCTTCGGATAATGCGAGCCTCCCGCATTTCTTATCGACCCGCATCACCCCAAATATAGGCGAAGAAACGACCGTGGGTGGATCCTATGATTTGGGGCTCTTGGGTTGGGACTGTTTGCCGAGGGCGGGTTAGTGCACCGCAACCTTCGGCTCGTAAGCGGGGCGGGCATACGGCCGCTTGTGCTTGCGGCCGCTCTTGTCGGCGTACATCCGCCGGTCCGCTTCTCCGATCAGCTCGTCCGCGGTCCGGCCGTCTTCGGGCCAGGAGGCCAGGCCAACGCTGGCCGAAATGATTTCCTCGCCGCAAACGGTGCGGCCCGCTTCCGTTGCCAGCGCCGATAAGGCCACGATCTTGTCGCCCAGCGCGCTGGCCTGTAACCCCGGAAGCACCAAGACGAACTCGTCTCCGCCCAGGCGGGCAGTGACATCGTAGTTCCGGCAGATTTTCGTTAGCCCCTTGGCAAACATCCGTAACACTTCGTTGCCGGCGTTGTGGCCGAAACGGTCGTTCACCTGTTTGAATTGATCCAGGTCGCAGATGATCACGGTGAGTGGCGTCTTTTGCCGCGCACAGCGGGAAAGCTCATTATTCAGGCGCTCAAACAATGCTCCGGTGTTGTTCAGGCCGGTGAGATAGTCGGTGGTCGCCGATGCTTCGAGGGCACGGTATTTGAGCGAATTCTCGAACGAAACACCTATTTTTGAACTGAGCCCCGTGAGAATACGCAGATCGTCCGGCCCAAACGCATCCGGCCCGGCGCGATAGAGCGTGAGCACGCCAACGATGTTTTCGAGGCCCACCAGGGGCACCGACAACGCGGAGCGCAACAGACTGAATTTCGATGGATCGTTCAGATAGCCGGGTTCGACGTTGGGATTTCCATTGAGGATCGGCTTGTTATGCTTGGCCACCCAGCCCGACAAACCCTCTCCCAGCGGAATCTGCAGCGAAGAGAATAAAATACGATCCCGGCCGTCCACATAGACGGGTCTTAACAGATCGTTTTTGCACTCGTACACGGCGATGGAGTCGGCCGGAATCAGTAAAGTCAGTCGGGAACTCAAAACCGCCAGCATCTCCGCCATGCCGAGCGAATTTCCCAAGTCCGATACCAGTTCCATGGTGTATTGGGCTTCCCTGCCGGCGGCCGCGATGCGAGTGCGGAAATCGCCTTGGTCGTCGGCGGCCGGCGACTCGAATCCGGTGTCGGGCGCCTTCCCCCGCTCGATCCTGGCGTCGATCGAGAGCTTGGCGGCGTGCTTGTTCAGCCGCAGCGCTTCTTCCTCCAGCCCCCGATAGCGGCGCGCCAGGACCTCTACTACTTTCGGATCGTAACTCTTGCCGGTTTCGCCGATCACTACCGCCATTGCCTCGTCCAAGGGGACCGCGCGCCGGTACTGGCGATCGGAGGCGAGAGCGTCGAAGCAGTCTACCGCGGCCAGAATACGCGCGCCCAGCGGAATGTCTTCGCCCGCCAGGCCCAGCGGATAACCGCTTCCATTCCATTTTTCGTGGTGCGCCCGCACGATGGGCGCAACCGGGTAAGGGAAATTGACCTGTTCGAGAATCTCCGCGCCGACCACGGGATGAATCTTCATCTTCTCGAACTCCTGGGGGGTCAGCTTGCCCGGCTTGGTGATGATGTGTTCCGGTACGGCGAGTTTTCCGATGTCGTGCAACAAAGACGCCGCCCGCAAGGCATTCAGCTCCTCGTCGGTCAACCCCATCTCTTTCCCAATCTCGACCGAGTAGTGCTGCACGCGCCGTAGATGCTCGTGGGTGGTGTGGTCCTTGGCTTCAATCGCGAGCGCCAGCGTTTCGATGGTGCGCAGGTGGAGAGCGTTGATCTGTTCGACGTGAGCCTTTTCCTGCTCCACCCGCTCTTTCTCTGTCTCGAGACGTCCAATGTAGAGCGAGTAGGATCGATACATGACCCAGGCGACCGGAATCACCAGTAAGGAGAACTCCCAGCCCAGGTTGATATTTACCCAGTGGACAATGCAGACGATAGTTGCATTGAGCAAATAATACGGAAAAGACCAGAAATAGCACTCTTTCCAGACGGCGGTCAACGGCTTGCCGTCGATCATCGAAATGGCGCAGGCCACGGGTAAACTGTTGAGCGAGAAGTAAGCGACCGTTGCGAGCAACAGCTTCACCGCCAGGCTGCCGCCCAGCATTTGCGCCAGGAACGAGTGGAAAGTCAGGTCGGCGACCCGGACGGAGATCGCGATGACGGCCAGGTTGAAAACGACCTGGTAGAGGACCGGGCGCTTGCGGGCCTTCCAGAATATCTGCACCAGCGCGGAGCCCAAGCCCACCACCATCGTCTGCGGCAGCCCCAATTCCAGGATGCTGGTCAAGATGAACAGAAAACTGATCGATATGGTGGTGGTAACGCCGGGCAGCTTCACCTTGAAGCCGGACGAGAGCAGCGCCAGCACCAGAACACAGAGAAAGCGGGGCGCAACCAGGCCAGCGGCCGGAAGGGCCAGAGAGTGCCAGGCGGCGAACACGCCGACCAGGGTCACTAAGCCGATCCATACTTTCGCGCCGATGGGAAGATTCTTCACTCCCGTTTCTCTTTCTGTCCTTTGCTTACTGCTCTCCGTTGATGGCGATTGTTTCCGAATTGGACGATCCGGTGCCTGTGCCCCAGATGATCGTGTTGCCCCAGATCGCGTTGAATGCTTCCGTGGTGCTGGTGCCCCAAATGATGGTGGTTCCCCAGATGATCGTTTTGCCATCCAGGAAGACATTGGTTCCCCAAATGATTGTGCTGCTCCAAAGTCCGGTAGTACCCCAAATGATGGTGGTTCCGTAGGCACTGCTGAGACCGATGGTCGTGGCGCCGGTTTTTGCGTTGTAGGAAACGGGCGGCGACAAGGCCAAGCCCGTAGCCAAATCCGTGTTGTTCAGGGCTGCCCAAACGTCCAAGTACCCGGCGCCAATCGTGAAGATGTCGTACTGGCTGGTATAGGATATGTTCGTCACGGGGTCGACCGCCACGCTCGAGACCGGGAAATTCTTGTTGGCGGTCTTCATCAACCGGGCCTTGACCTGGTCGGGCGTCAAGGCGCTGCTCTTTCCGATCATCAGCGCTGCTGCGCCGCTCACTACCGGCGTCGCCATGCTGGTGCCGCTCATGCGGAAGTAAGTCAACGACGAGTTGATGCCCAAGCTGACTAATAGCTGGGAGGGCGTGGTGTTGTAATAGGAACTCAACACTTGATTGGCCGGATAGGTCGTCGACAAGTAACTGGCGATGGTCATGTCGGAAACGACACGGTTGCCGGGCGCGACCAAATCGGGCTTCACCACATGATCGAAAAGCGTCGGCCCCTTGGAACTGTAGCTGGCGATCGTATCGTCGGCGGTGGAGTAAGTCTCTTCGGTCTTCATGGCGCCAATCGTGATCACGTAGGGATCGTTTCCCGGAGAGTTAATGGTTCCGTAGCCATGGTTGGCGTAGGTGTTATTGCGGCCGTCATTGCCCGCGGCCACGACCACCACAATCCCGGCTTTCCAGGCAGCTTCCACCGCCTGGCAAAGGGGGTCGAGTGTATAGCTCTCAAACACCGGACGGCCTAGAGACAAATTCAGGACGCGAATGTTATAGGTGCTCTTCAGTTGGATGGCTTCGTCGATGGCGGCGATCACTGAGCTATCGGCGCCAACGCCGAGGCTGTTCAAGACTTTTAGATTGACGATCTGGGCGCCCGGAGCCAATCCCCGGAAAGTATGCGTGAACTGCGTCCCGGTGGAACTCGCACCGTCGCCGGCGGCGATTCCCGCAACATGGGTCCCGTGGCCATACTCGTCGAGAGTCAATGCGTCTCCCGCCACGAAGCTCTGGCTATAAACGATCCGCGATTTGCCGGTGGCGTCCTTGAGATCGGGATGGTGGTTGACGCCGCTATCGATGATTGCGATGCCGATGCCGCTGCCGGTAAAACCGCTCTGAAACGCGACGTTGGCGTCGACCGCCGCAGTGGTATAGTCCAAGGTCGGTTTGACCGTGCGGTCTAAGGCGATATAGGTAACCGCTCCATCGGACTCCAAAGCCGAGAGTGCCGACATAGGAATGGTTGCCGCCACGGCGTTCACGTGGCCCAAATTCCACTGAACCGTTCCCTGAGCCCCCAGGATTTTCTGGATGTGGGAGTTGGGCGGCGTCTGGTTATAAGAAATGACCACAGGCACGTTTCCGGTGAGCGTATCGAGGTCGGCGGAATGCTTCTTGCTCCCTGCCGATGCCGGTAGCCAAGCTAAGGCGACGGCGAACACGAGAACCATCCGGTTGCTCATCACGAAAGCCCGCTTGCTGTTCATATCGGATATTTCCTTTTCTTTCGTAAGATGCATTGCGGTTAGTTCTCCCCGTTCGCGGCGATCGAAAGGGATTCAGTACCCTCGGTCGATTGGGCCCAGGGTGAACTGGTGCCCCAGATTACGCTGAAGCCCGAGACGGTGCTAGTGCCCCAGATCAAACTGGTACCCCAAATGACGCTGTTTCCACTGACAGTCGTGGTGCCCCAGATCAGACTGGTGCTCCAAATCTGGTTGGTCCCCCAAATGATGCTGGCAGCCGACGTTGAGTTGAGATTCAACAGCACTGTTGTGGTGGCGGAATTGTAATAAGCCGAGGGAGAGGCGGCGGTCCCGGACGCTCGGTCGGTGCTGTTGTAGGCCGCCCACGCGTCTACCATCCCAGCGCCGATGGTGAACAAGTCATGCGAGGCGGTATAGGTGGTGTTGGTCGTCGGATCGTAGGTTGACATGGTGGCGGGAAAGCCGCGCCAGGCGGTCTTCATCAACCGGGCCTTGATGATGTCCGGCGTCAGCGTAGGGTCTTTATCGACCAGCATGGCTGCGACGCCGGCCACGAAAGGCGTTGCCATGCTGGTGCCGGAAAGCGTGAAGTAATACGGGGAAGGCGTCTGTGCTCCCGAACTCCTGTAATCGCTATAATTGAACCGATTGGCGGGAAACTCAGTGGTCAGCAATGCGCCTGGCGACTGGTAGGAGGCAACCCGGTTGCCGGACGCCACCAAATCCGGTTTGGCGATGTGGTCAATGGCCGTGGGTCCCTTGGAGCTATAAGTCGCTATGACATCGTTGGTGCGGTCGCAATCCCCCTTATCGTTGGTCGCGCCGACCGTGATGACGTAGGGATCGTTTCCGGGCGCGGTGATGGTGCCGTAGCCGTTGGTGCCATGGGTATTGTCACGGCCGTTGTTGCCCGCCGCGACCACCACCACGAGGCCGGCTTTCCAGGCCTGTTCGACCGCCTGGCAGAGCGGGTCGTTTTTGTAGGAAGTGTAAATCGGGCGGCCCAGCGACAGATTGATGACCCGGATGTTGTAATTGCTTTTCAACTGAATGGCGCGATCGATACCGGCAATTACCGTCGCGTCGGTGCCGCTGCCGGCGCCGTCGAGCACTTTCAGGTTGATGATATTGGCATCCATCGCTACGCCATAGAACCAGCGGGTGGCGTCGGGGATCGCGGCGATGACGTTATCGACGCCCGCTGCGATTCCAGCGACGTGCGTTCCGTGGCCGTATTCGTCGTTGGTATCGCCGCCCACAAACGTCTGGCTGTAGACGATGCGCGAAGTGCTGTTGCTCCACTGATTAAAATTAGGATGCGCGGCGTTAATACCGCTATCGATAATCGCAATGCCGATTCCCACGGCCTTGCCGCGGCTGATCGAATTATAATAATTACCCAACGCGATGAAATCGACCGAATAATCGGAATGGTCTTCCATACCTTTCACGGTGTGGTTCGGGCTGATGGAAACGACGTCTTTATTGCTTTCCAGGTCGGCCAGCGCCTCGGGGGTGACCGCATAATGACCCATGGGCAGGTTTTGATATTGATGCAGCAGGCGTCCACCGTGGTTAACAACACGGTTGTGTTGTTCTGCTGTAGGACTGCCGGCATACCGGACAATCACTTCTACCGTCTGGCCCGCTTTGGGCCGGACCAGATCGGCATCAGTGGCGGCTAAGCAAGTAAACGCAGAGAGTACTAAGAGCGATAGAGCTATCTTTATTTTCTTCATGACAGGAACTGCTCTGCTACAGGCAAGCCCAAGACCGTTTCGAAGATCGAGTATTTACAAAGAGATGAGAGGTTGCCGGGCGCCAAACGCAGACAGAATGTCGCTCTTGCCCAGGACGAAATGGCCACGGGTGTCAAAACGAACGATACAGGAAGTTCGCGCCGGCGTGAGTTGCGAGTACTGATACGAGAGTGCTAGAGAGACGCGAGCACTAGAGACGCGAACAATGGAGAAATGCTAATCGCCGGCCCGGTAGTTAGTCACACCGGCCGGCGCTTTGGTAGGAGTAGGCGGTAGTTGCAGGGAATGCGTGGACACCTGTTTAGCCGCGAAAGTAAGTGAGGGGACGGCCGCCAACCCCCTCACTTAACGTTCGAGGCGCAAGACATGGGGTGGCAGAGGCTCTAGCCTTTGATGCAGGATGTTATCCTGCCCATCCGCGGGTTGTTAACCCGTGCGAAGGCGGTTATTAACCGTGGCGGGCACCTGCCGAGCACAGGCCAAAGCCTGTGCCCCTGGAAGCCGCAGGGCCGACGGGGGCGTCGGCCGCGATCCCGGGGATAGCCCCAACACTAACTGAGGTAATGTACAAACTCCAGCCACAGGCTCTCTAGCCTGTGACTGCCCGGCGCTACCAGAGGAGCTATTGCTCTCCGTTGATAGCGATCGCTTCCGGGTTAGATATGCTTGTGCTCGTGCCCCAAGCAACCGTGGCGCCCCAGATAGCGCTGAATGCTTGCGTAGTGCTGGTGCCCCAGATGATGGTCGTACCCCAAATGATGGTCTGACCGTCCACGAAAACATTGGTCCCCCAGATCGCCGAGCTGCTCCAGGGCCCGGTTGTGCCCCAAATAATGGTGGCGCCCTCCGGTCCGCCCAAAGTGAGTGCCGTGTAGCCGGTCACTGGATTGTAGGACACCGCCGGCGACAGTGCCGCGCCGTTAACCGTGTCGGTGTTGTTGAGAGCCGCCCAAACGTCCAGATACCCCGCGCCAATGGTGAAGATGTCATATTGGCTGGTATAGGAAATGTTAGTAACCGGGTCTACCGCCACGCTGGACACCGGAAAGTTTTTAGTGGCCGTCTTCATCATCCGGGCCTTCACGCTGTCAGGCGATAACTGAGCGTTCTGCTGCAACATCAAGATCGCGGACCCGCTAACTACCGGTGTGGCCATGCTGGTACCGCTCAACCGGAAATAAAGCTTCGAGTCGGATTGACCGGGAGAAGAGCTGTAGTAGGCCTTTTGAATCAAATTGCCGTTATAGTGTTTGGCTAATTCGCTCTTGGAATTCACGTCTGAAACGACCCGGTTGCCGGGAGCCACCAAATCGGGTTTTACGATGTGATCGAAAAGCGTTGGACCCTTCGAACTGTAGCTGGCGATCAGGTCGTCTCCAGTGGCATAAGTGCCTTCGGTCTTCATGGCGCCGACCGTGATCACATAAGGATCGTTGCCCGGAGAGTTAATGGTCCCATAGCCGTTGTTACCATAGGTATTATTGCGGCCGTCGTTCCCGGCCGCTACAACCACAACAATGCCGGCTTTCCAGGCGGCTTCCACAGCCTGGCAAAGAGGGTCGAGCGTGAAGCTTTCAAACACCGGCCGTCCCAACGAGAGATTGATGACGCGGATGTTATAAGTGTTTTTCAGTTGGATGGCCCGGTCAATCGCCGCGATCACCGCGCTGTCCGTCCCAGCACCGTTGGCGTTGAGTGCTTTCAGGTTGACGATCTGAGCAGCGGGAGCCAATCCGCGGAAAGTATGGGTGTATTGCGAACCTGTGGAACTCGCTCCGTTGCCTGCCGCGATTCCAGCCACGTGCGTGCCATGACCGTATTCGTCGCCCGTCGAGGTGTCTCCGGGCACAAAGCTTTCGTTATAGACGATGCGAGAGTTTCCATTCGCGTCGTTGAGATCGGGGTGGGGACTTACTCCGCTATCGATGATAGCGACGCCAATGCCCGTTCCGGTGTAACCGCTCTGGAACGCCACATTGTCGTTGACCGCCGCGGTACTATAGTCCAAAGTCGGATGGACGGCGCGGTCGAGTGCAATATATCGGACCGCAGGATCCGACTCTAAATTCAGTAATGCGTGTGCCGGAATGGTCGCCTCGACGCCGTTCACTGCCTCCAGCAGCCTTTCTGTGGTTCCGCCGGCCGTCTTGATTTTCCGGATGTGCGCGGAACTAGGCCTCTGCACGAAGGAAATAATGACATGCAAGTCACCACTGGTCACTCCGTCCAGGTCGGCGGCGTGCTTCTTGGTCGCTGCCGGCGCCGGTAAAGACATTGCAGCGAAGGCTAACGCGCAAAGGGGCAGCTTATTCATAGTCGACTCCAATAAACATCTAGTTCAGCTCTGTTTTTATGTGCGGTCTAATTCTCGCCGTTTGTGATGCGCAGGCGTCCATCCTGGTTGACAACACGGTTGTGTTGTTCTGCTGTAGAGCTGCCGGCATACCGGACAATCACTTCTACCGTCTGGCCCGTTTTGGGCCGGACCAGATCGGCGTCAGTGGCGGCTAAGCAAGTAAACGCAGAGAGTACTAAGAGCGACAGAGCTATCTTTATTTTCTTCATGACAGGAACTGCTCTGCTACAGGCAAGCCCAAGACCGTTTCGAATATCGAGTATTTACAGAGAGATGAGAGGGTGCCAGGCGCCAAACGCAGACAGAATGTCGCTCTTGCCCAGGACGAAATGGCCACGGACACCCCAACCTGCTGGTGGTCGCGCTGAAACGTTGGTACCAGTACGATGAGACATGAGATCCGTGGGTCACCGATAGCGCCAACGGCGGGCGGAAGGCCGGCTCGCGCAGCATTCCAATAATGGCCCGGGTCTTCCCCAAAAGCGAGCGGCTTCGTCTCTATTCGAAGGGATTCGGCGGTCCCGATTCCGCCGCCCCAGCAACTCACGCGCCGGCTGATTCCAGATAGAGTCCGGGCGTTTATCGTTGCCTATCCACGTTGCCTATCCGCGTTCCCAGCCCTGGCGGTCTACTTGCCGGGCTTGTCGGATTTCAGAATCCGCAGCACCGAGAGTATTGTGTTCCAACTGCGCGTGGTCGCCGGCGCCCCAAAGAGCCTGTCGATCTGGCCGAGATAGCCGATGGTTTTCATGTGGCGGCGGTACACGCCATACACGAGACGATTCTTCGAGCCGATGATTCGCACCAGCCACTCCCCACTTTCGGGAAGAGCAATCGGAAGAGAAACTCCGCGGCGTCCAGCCTCCGACAGGATGCTTACAAATTGAACAACATCCGCGTGCGCTCGCTCAGTTCCAAACGGATTGTCCACCTCTAGTTGAATCAGATCACTGCCGTCGCAGAAAGCGATGGTTGCTTCAAACGGCAGCTTCCGGCGCAATTCGGCAAGGAACTTTGCGCGCGGCCCAGGTTTGCGAACGATAAGCGTGCCTGCGGCGCCCACGTTCACGGCATCGTAGATGCCCAGTTCTTTGGCGAGCACGCTCGGACGAAAAGCCCTGTGTCCTCCAACATTGATACCCCGGAAGAAAACAATCAAAGCCATGCTGCCCCATTGTTGCAGCACGGATGTTGCAGCACGGATGTTGCAGCATCGAAGTATACGAGGATCCGCGACCGCCCGGCGAGTTTGTCTCGCCTGCCGCTGGAATTACCGGCCTATCCGAAGCACTAGAGACAACGCGGACATCCGCGTGGCCAAATGCGGTAAGCTTCAAAGCAGCCCGCTTCGCAATTGCGCGGACCATCGCGGCGAAGCGAAGCGTAAGGGCTGACGTAAGAACACAAGGAGCCGACGGATGCGGCCTTCCGGCATGCACTACTTTCCGATAGCGTGGCCATTCATTTTGGGTTTAGCCATTGTCTTTTTTGTAGTGGTGGCGCTGGTCGAGCTAAATCTCCTGAAATATGCTTATGAGCGGATGGGCGTTGCGCCCCGCTATGTTCTCGCGCTCCTTCTGTTTTCTCTTATCGGAAGCGCCATCAACATTCCGGTCGCCCAGTTACCGCCGGAACGGATGGTGGCTGGTGGACTGGTTGACTATTTCGGCGTCAGCTATGTCGTCCCGGTCGTGCAGGAGTCGCCGGGAACCATTATTGCGGTGAATGTCGGCGGCGCAGTGATCCCGGTGATTCTCTCGATTTACCTGCTGAGGAAAAACAAGTTGTATCTGCGGGGCGCCATGGGAGTTGCGGTAGTCGCACTCGTTACCAATCACTTGGCTCAGCCCGTCCGGGGAGTCGGTATCAGCATTCCGATCTTTGTGCCTCCGCTGGTCGCTGCCCTGGCCGCGATGGTCCTCGGCTGGCGGCAAGCTGCACCCCTCGCGTATATCGCGGGAAGCTTAGGGACTTTAATTGGCGCGGATCTCCTCAATCTTGACAAGGTCCAGGGCCTGGGTGCGCCGGTGGCATCGATCGGCGGCGCGGGCACGTTTGACGGCGTTTTCTTAACGGGAATTCTCGCCGTATTGATAACGCCCGTTGCCGGACCGCGCCCGCGATACGATGTTCCATGAGTCAACGGGGCGCAACCCGCGTCGTCACGGGCGGGCTGGCCCGCAGACGCTCTTACGTTGCGCGTCTGTGCAGTCGCTTGCACCGAGACGCAAGGACAGCGCGCAGGCCACCAGAGCTGCTTGGGCCGTTCATCTCCGTAGATTCCACGGGTGAGGGAAAGCAGACGTTTACCGTCGCCGCCGGCGAGAATCAATGCCCAGCCGTGAGCGTCATCCTTGGTGTGCGGTTCTGGGGCGTGCATACTTCCCTCCATGAGCTTACATAAGGGACATAAGGCGAGGATAAAGAGAACGTTATGATTTTTCTTATTTGCGATTGCGTTTCGTGAAATCCATGACCGTTCATGGCACGTCTAATAAACGGAGGTTTAAGAACATGTCGCCAACACCAACCACGAGTCACAATGGGATGGTCAGAGTAGCCAGCACAATTTCGTTGCTGGCCGGTCTGTGGCTATTTGTCTCTCCTTGGATGTATCACGCATACACAATTCCTAACGCTTGGAACAGTTGGCTTATCGGCGCGTTTGTCGCGCTGCTGGCTGCCATCAGGCTGAGTTGGCCGACGGAAAACGCCTGGCTGAGTTGGTTCAATTGCCTGCTCGGCGTCTGGACATTCGCGTCTCCCTGGATTTTCGGATACACCGGGAACATGGAGAGATTTATCAATAGCCTGTGCGTCGGAGTGGTCCTGTTCGTTGTAGCCCTTCGGAGCGCAACCGCGACACCCCATCAGCCCGCGGTCATTCACTAAGGGTTGAGGCGCCGGATGAAATGCGGGACATTCCCGCGAGGAGCTGCGAGGCGTTAGACCACCGAACAGCTCCATCTTGCGCATCGCGGACAATAGTGATACTTTTCGGTCAAGTCGCGCGTCCAGTCCTGAAAAGTCATACGCAGAAGGAGTCTGGCGCGTGATCAACTTGATCGAAACCGAACAGCGGCGGATCGTGCCGTGAACGCCCCTGTTACGGATGTGAGCGCGGATATCGGGAATAGCCGAGGGCAGCAATTGCGCGAGGTCATGGTATTTCTTTTCCTAATCGCTCCTTCCATGTGGCTATCCTTCTTCGCGATCCGGCAAGGGACCCTCAGTTTTCCATTTACGGCAGCCGCCACCATTCTGCGCGACCTGGGGTTGGTCAGCCTGATCGTCTTCTTTCTCTGGCGCAATAGCGAGCCCATCGCGCGTATCGGCTGGACCTTCACGAACCTATGGCAAGATACGGCGCTCGGCATCGCGCTGTTCGTCCTGATGTTTTTCGCGGCCAGCGCGTTGGAAGGAATTCTCAAAGCCGCCGGTTTTACCTCACCCTCAGCGCCAACTCCACGCTTTTTGACAGCGGGGAGTCCGGCGCAGTTCCTGCTGGCGGGCGTCCTGGTGGCCGTCGTGGCCATCGCCGAAGAAATCATCTTCCGCGGATATCTGATTCTGCGCTTGGAAGCAGTCACGGGCAGCAGTCTTGCTGCCGCGGTTCTGTCATCGATTATTTTTTCGCTCGGACACGGCTATGAGGGTACGGCCGGCGTGGTGACCGTCGGATCATGGGCCTCCTATTTGCCCTGGTGTATCTCTCGAGAAGAAGCTTGGTTGCGCCCATTGTCATGCACTTTCTTCAGGATTTTATCGGGATCGTACTCATTCCTCTTTTTAAACACCGGCTATGATGTCCACTATGCGCAACATGAAACTGTCCATGATCCGGAATCTGGCCGCGCTGTCGGCCGGGCTGCTCATGGTTTGGCCGGGCGGCAATCTATATGGGCAAAACGAGGACGTGGTCCGCGAAACACTTCGCAACGGCCTGCGCGTTGTGATTGTGCGAAACCGGCTGGCGCCGGTGGTCACGACCGTTCTCAATTACCTGGTTGGCTCCAACGAAGCGCCGGAGGGGTTCCCCGGAATGGCGCATGCCCAGGAACACATGATGTTCCGAGGCAGCCCGGATCTTTCGGCCGGCCAATTGGCGGAGATTGCCGCTCGCATGGGCGGCGAATTCGATGCCGATACGCAGCAAGCCGTGACGCAGTACTTCTTTACCGTGCCTTCTGAGGACCTCGACCTGGCTTTGCACATCGAGGCCATCCGAATGGAAGGAGTGCTGGACACGAATCAACTTTGGGATCAAGAGAGAGGCGCGATTGAACAGGAAGTGGCGCAGGACCTCTCTAATCCGCAGTATGTTTTTTATTCCCGGTTATTGTCTGCTGTCTTTAGGGGCACGCCTTACGCCCATGATGCATTGGGCACTCGCCCGTCTTTCAACGAAACCACGGGGGCCATGCTAAAAAAGTTCTACGACACGTGGTACGCGCCCAATAACGCAATCCTGGTGGTCGTGGGAGATGTTCAACCCCAGCAAGCGCTCAACCAGGTAAAGGCATTATTCGGCGGGATCCCGTCCCGGAATCTTCCGCCCCGGCCGGACATCCGCTTGCAAGCGATGGAGCCCGAGATATACCGGCACCAAACGGACCTGCCTTACGGGTTAGCCGTGATGTCGTTCCGGATGCCTGGTTTTGATAGTCCCGATTACGCGGCGGCGCAGGTCCTCGCAGACGTGCTGAGCAGCCAGCGGAGCGAACTCTACGCGTTGGCGCCAGCCGGAAAGGCGCTCTATACGGACTTTTCGTTGGACAGCCTGCCACAGGCCGGGCTCGGTTACGCGATGGCTGCGTTTGGGAAGGGTGAGGACGGCGAGGCGCTACAACAACAGGTGCGAATGGTCCTGGCCACTTATCTCAAGAACGGATTTCCCGCCGACCTGGTGGAGGCTGCCAAGCGGCAGGAGATCACCGCGGCGGAACTCCAGAAGAACTCAGTGTCCGGACTTGCGATGGCCTGGTCGCAAGCGCTCGCGATCGAAGGAAGGAATTCTCCCGACGACGATTTGAAAGCGATCGAACGCGTCACCGCGGCGGAGGTGAACCGCGTGGCGCGGAAGTATCTCGACCTGGACACCGGCGAAATAGCCATTCTGACTCCGCAGCCGTCGGGCCAGCCCGTATCCTCGAAGCCAGTGGGCGGCCGCGAGTCTCTCGCTCCGAAGGAGATCACCGCCGTCGCGTTGCCTGCGTGGGCGGAGAAGCCCTTGAGCCGGATTTCCGTTCCCGCCTCGACGCTACATCCTGTCGTCAGTGTGCTCTCAAACGGCATCAAGCTCATCGTGCAGCCCGAGGCGGTTAGTCATACCGTCGGCATTTATGGCCATATCGAAAATAATCCGGATCTGGAAACACCTCGTGGCCGCGAAGGCGTGGCGGACGTGCTGGGAGGACTGTTTTCCTACGGCACCACCACCCGGGATCGCTTGTCCTTTCAGAAAGCCTTGGACGACATCGGAGCGACCGAATCGGCGGGCACAAGCTTCTCGCTACAGGTGTTGGCTACTCATTTCGACCAGGGAGTCCAACTCCTAGCGGATAACGAACTGCATCCAGCTCTGCCCGCGCAGGCGTTCACTACTGTCCGGCAGGAAGCCGCGGGGGCCGTTAAGGGCCAGCTCGAGAGCCCGGATTACTTAACCGATAGAGCCCTTCACAAGCTATTATTTCCGCCCGCGGACCCGACTCTTCGGCAGGCCACGCCGGCGACCATTTCGGCGCTCTCCATCGAGGATGTAAAGAATTATTATCGGCGGGTTTTCCGGCCCGATCTCACGACCATTGTGGTGATCGGAGAAATCACTCCCGCACAGGCGCGGGAGGCGATCGAAAAGCATTTTGGCGAATGGAAGGCCGCGGGTCCCCAGCCACCGACGGTATTGCCGCCGGCGCCGCTCAACAAGCCATCTTTTACCGTGGTGCCCGATACCAGCCGGGTGCAGGATAAAGTAATCCTCGCGGAAACGCTCGGCCTGATCAGATCCAATCCGGATTACTATGCGCTGGAACTCGGCAATCATGTTCTCGGCGGGGGCTTCTACGCCACGCGGCTCTACCGGGATCTGCGGGAGAACGGGGGATGGGTCTATACCGTGTCCTCATCGTTTGAAATTGGCAAAAGCCGCGGAATATATCTGGTCCGTTATGCTTGCGACCCTCAGAACGTGTATCAAGCGCAGTTGATCGTGAACCGCGATCTGAAGCAGATGCAGGCAACTCCCGTGACAGGTAACGAGTTGCAACAGGCCAAGGCGATGTTGCTCCGCGAAATTCCACTCTCTGAATCGAGCGTGGGACGCATTGCGGGCGGGTTTATCTCAAGGACGACCGAGGATCTGCCTCTGGATGAGCCCACGCGCGCCGCGCACCGTTATCTGAGTCTCACGGCCGGGGAAGTGAAAGCTGCATTTGTCAAATGGCTGCGGGTCAGCGACCTGGTTCAGGTGACCGAGGGACCAACTCCGAAATTATAGCTGAGGCTGAGTCTTTGGCAAATGCTTCAGGATGTCGCGGACATCCCGGGCCAGGTTCTGACTACGCGCGTCTTGTTCCACGGGGCAACTGAGGTCCGGCGTTTCGCCCCCATTGAATTCAATCGTCAGCGTGGAACCGAATGACACGCTCTTGAAACAGGCGCGGTGCGGCAGAGCGGAAAGTGGCTGTGCAGCTTCCAAATCTGAATAGAAGCGTTGGACGAGAGCGAGAGGCAGGTCAATCTGTACTGGCTTGGGCGCTTGCTGCTCGGCCCGCATAAGGATTCTGCGCGGCGCTTTGCTGTATTCCGCGGTACCCGATCTCTCAACAACGATTCGAAACGCACGGGTGTTTGTAGAGCCCGAATTAACAATAACCGCAGGGTGGTTATCTGACGCCTCTGGCCCCGCAAACGCACTGATCGCAACATTGATCAGCAATGCGCACATGGTGAGCTTGCTCATCATGGCCAGAGGCCGGAAACGTACAAGAAGAACAAAAGGACCACCAACCCGACGACTAGAAACTGCCCAAGAAATGCAAGCGGAAACTGGAATTGTTGGTCCCTTTTGCCTCCCGGAATTGGAATCAGGTGAAACATAAACATCGCGTCGAAGAAGACTGATTGCCTTCTCCGAGCCTCCCAATAATTAGACGCGACTCGCCGGGATCGAGATACTTTAGTGATTCCGCCAGGGCGAATTACTCTCCCTACCAGGTGGGAACTGAGACACGGACGAAATCCGAAAGTATTTCTCACCCGGCGACGGGCACCTGACGGCTCTCGGTGGGGAGTTCAGGCGGCAATCTGGAAACAAAAAAGAAACCGGCGGGGATCCTTGGGTGTCCCGCGCTCCATCTCGCAGGCGCGCCCTGGCGTCCTCGAGATCTCAGTCGCTCTCGTTGGGTAGCGGACTGAAATCGCCAGAGATCTCTGGCGGGAATGCGGGCACTCGGGCGCTCCAAATCGTCGACCACGCGAAGCCCATCAGAAGCAATGCGGCATAGAGATAAGGCAAATACGAGTACGGAGCTGCAGGGACCGGATAGAGATTGCCCAGGAGAGCCGCGCCCATTGCCAGAACCGCCAGAATAGCAATCCCGATGGCCTGCGGCGTCAACCGGCCCAATGATCGCAGGTAAACAGGGGCGGCGGCGGAGACCAAAATATATGCAGTGACAAAGCCGAATGTGGCTAGCGTACCGAGGAGGCCGTAAATATCGAACAGGCTCATGCCACGCCACGTCATGATTACCGCCGGTAGGAATGCGCCCAGGGAACTCAAAAGCACGGCGCGATGCGGAGTTTGATTCGCTTGATGCGCTTCACCCAGCTCGGAGTGCAGCGCGCCATGCCGGCCCATCAGAAAAAGGACGCGAGCGGCGGCAGTGATGCAGGCCAGGAAACATGTGAAAAACGTCAGCACGGCGCCGAGATCGGTGAGCGTACCGACCAATTGCGGTAGGCCAAGTTGCTGCGCGAGGACATGTAGAGGCGCGGGGTTCTTGTCGAGCGTCAGGGCTTCGCCGCGAAATCCTAGCACTTCGGCGTAGGCGCAGAGAAAGAAAAATACTCCGGCCAGAATGGCGCTCCATTTCACCGCGCGCGGGATGCTGGTTAACGGATCACGGGCTTCCGACCCAAGCGAAGTGGCGCTTTCAAATCCCACCGAGCTGAAGATCGCCAGCACCAATCCAAGCCGCAGTTTCTCCGGAGTAACGCCCTGCAAGGCGAGCTGCGCCAGGTCGGGATGCCAGCCGTGTTTCAGGATGATGCCAACCGCTATGGCCGAAATCAAAGCTACCGAGGCCGCTCCCAACCAGAGCATCAGGCGCGCGGAGATTTGCACATCGCGATAGGCCAGGTAGGTCGCGATCAACGAAACCACAGCGGTGAGCAGCCACGGATACATCTGCACGCCGAAACGGTCAAGCAGGATAACGTTGGCATAGTTGGCGACACCGGCGCTGACGGCGGCGGCCGTGCCGATATACGCGATCAATAGCGCCCAGCCAGCCAAAACACCCCAGCGCCGATGCATGTGATCAGTGATGTAGGTGTAAAGAGAGCCAGGCGAAGCAGACATGCGAGCGAACTGGTTGATGTTGAGCGCCACCAGCACCACGCCGATGGTAGACAATAGAAACGCAATCGCGCAGCCTTCACCGGCCATCGCAAATACCAGCGGCACCGTCATGACAGGTGCGCCGGTGGGCGCGATGACGGCTACGGATTGGGCCAAAGTCTCGAGGGGCGACAGGGCCGCGGACTTCAGTCCATAAGATGCGGGGCCATAAGAACCGGGGGGTGGAGACTCTGGCGCGGACGAGGCGGCGGACTTCACCAACCTTGCCGAACTATTGCCAAGTTCCATCCAATTATACTAGCATCAGACGTACGCGAACCTTTCCGGCCACCGTTTCGCCCGCGCGTCAGCTCCGTTGCTGAGGATCGCGATTCCGAGTTCGTACCAAGAAAGGCAGCGGCAATAAAGAAACAACCATGGCCACGACAGAAATAAAACCCTTGCATTCGAAGCCTTCTGATGCGGGAATTTCCGATCCCCGGCATCCGCTCGATCCATTGAACGCTTCCGAACTGGAAGAAGCCGTGGGGATCTTGTCGCGGGAGAAGTATCTGGGCGACGGCGTCCGAATTGCTGCCCTGAACCTGATCGAACCCGCCAAGAGCATGGTGGAAAAGTATACGCCTGGGAGTCCGTTCGAGCGCAAGGCTCTGGCCGTTCTACTGGACCGGGGCAAACGTGCGGCGTACGAGAACGTGGTGGATCTCGTGAACGGTTCAGTGGAATCGGTGAAGCAGCTTCCCAGCGGAATTCAACCCTCGATCATGCTCGACGAGTTTAGCGAGTGCGAAGAAACGGTGCGGCGTTCGCCGCTGTTTCAGGAAGCGCTGAAGAAGCGAGGCGTCGCGGATGCGGATCTGGTGATGGTGGAGCCGTGGTCGGCCGGGTTGTATGGAACGGAATTGCCAGAGGAGCAAGGCGTGCGGAGAATGCGCGCGTTGTGCTTTGTGCGGTCGGAGCCCAGAGACAATGGCTACGCACGGCCCATCGATAGCATGGTGATTGTGGTGGATCTCTACAAAATGGAGGTCGTCCGCATTGAGGAATACGACATCGCGCCCCTGCCGCCCGAGCCCGCGAACTGGGCCCGCGAATACATTCCCAACACGCGCAGGGACCTGAAGCCGCTTGACATTGCCCAGCCGGAAGGCCCCAGCTTCACGGTAAAGGGCAACCAGGTGGAGTGGCAGAAGTGGAAATTTCGCGTGGGATTCACCTCGCGCGAAGGTCTGGTGCTGCACACCATAAGCTACAACGACGATGGGGTGGAGCGGCCGATTCTGTATCGCGCGTCGATTTGCGAGATGGTGGTGCCGTACGGCGACCCGGGCGAACAGTATTACCGCAAAAATGCGTTTGACATCGGCGAATATGGACTGGGAATGCTCGCTAATTCGCTGGCGCTAGGCTGCGATTGTCTGGGCGTCATCCACTATTTCGATTTTCCCCTGGTGGACAGCCGCGGCAAAATCACTCCGCTGAAAAACGCGGTGTGCTTGCACGAGGAAGATTTTGGCATCTTGTGGAAGCATACGGATTGGCGCACCGGCCAATCGGAAGTGCGCAGGTCGCGCCGGCTGTCGGTTTCGTTTATCGCGACGGTGGGCAACTATGAATACGCATTCTACTGGTATTTTTATCAGGACGGAACGATACAGTGCGAGATCAAGCTCACCGGAATCCTGAACACCACGGCGCTCGCGCCCGGCAAGACATCCGCTTACGGCACGGAGATTGCGCCCCAGTTGAATGCGCCGTTCCATCAACACATTTTCGCGGCGCGGCTGGCGCCGAGCGTGGATGGTCCCAATAATTCCGTGGTGGAAGTGAACACCGTCGGCGTGCCTACTGGCGCAAGCAATCCGCACGGGAACGCGTTTGTCGCGGAAGAAAAAGTGTTGACCACCGAGAAAGAGGCGCAACGCCGCGTAAATTCAGCGAGCGCGCGTTTTTGGCGCGTGGTGAATCCGGGCAAGAAAAATCGTTTGGGACGGCCGGTGGGATATCGTTTGGTTCCGGGCGAGAATTGTCCGCCATTTGTACAGCCGGACGCTCTCATCATGCGGCGGGCGGGCTTTACGGCGAATCACGTGTGGGTGACGCCCTATCGTGCCGAGGAGCGGTTCGCGGCGGGGGAATATCCGAACCAGCATCCGGCCGGCGACGGACTGCCAAACTGGACCCAGGCGAATCGCAGCGTGGAGAACACCGAGATCGCGCTATGGTACGTGTTCGCGCACAATCATGTGCCGCGGCCCGAAGATTGGCCGGTAATGCCTGTCGCGATGCTCGGATTCCAACTCCGTCCGGATGGATTCTTCGAGCGCAGCCCGGCGATGGACGTGCCTCCGCCGCCAGTAAAATCCGCCTGCTGCCATTAACAAATCATGAAGAAATTGTTTTCGCTCGTGGCGTTTACGGCCTTGGTTAACGCCGGGACATTGTATTTACCGGCCTATCCGAACAGCGTCCTGGTATTTGATGAATCGAAGGGCCAGATCGTCGACCGGATTCCTCTCTCGACCGGCACGCCGATTTCGTTGCGCCTGGCGCCGGATCACAAAAAAATATACGTCACCACTATCGATCACAACGGCCTCGAGGTGATCGACGTCGCCTCGCGCAAAGTGATCAATCACTTTGTGTTGAACACTCCGACCAAGCAGTACCGGTTTCGCGGCGGCGCGATCGATCCGGAAGGCAAACTGCTATACACAGTGACTCGCGAGATCGATCAGCTTCCTGAGCATTTCGAAGTGGCGCACGCCAAATACACCATCGTCGATCTGGCCCAGCAGAAAATCGTCAAGACCGTGGACATGCCCCGCGAGGACGAGACCAGCCGCCTGGCCTTTGAAGTCTCGCCCGATGGAAAATTTCTATATCAATTTGGACCGAAAATAAAAATTCTCCAGACTTCGGACTTCAAAATGGTGGATCAGTTGGACTTGGCAGCCCCGGATTCCGCGGGCATGGAGAATGTCCATTTGGGAGGCGACATGGATTTGATCAGCCAGCCCGGCATGCATACTTCGATCTTTATCTCATCCGACCCGGTGGTGCACAACCGCGTGTTTGGGCTGGCGCGTTTGGATCTCGCAACACGGCGCGTGGATTACAATCCGATCGGCCCCGCGCCAGGCGGTATGGCTGGGCTGCAAGTCACTCCGGATAAGAAATTCGCCTATACGATCGTCTCGAATGGCGAACACGGAAACAAACGTTGCGAGTTTTGGCGATTCGATTTGAGTAATGACCGGCTGACGCAGAAAGAAGAAGTAGCTTGCCGGACGCGATTCAGCTTCGGGATGTCCAGCGACGGCGAGAAGCTGTATATCTACGGAGCTGGGTTCGAGATTGAAGTTTACGATACGAAGACGATGAAGTTGGAGAAGACCTGGGATCTGAAAACGGATATCGCCATGGGCGGAATAGCGGTTTTGCCGTAAGGATCGTCAGCAACCGGCGAAAGCATACACGGCTGCGAAGTCCTCTTTCTCAAGACCGGGATGCTCGTCCAAGATCTCTTCCTCAGTCATGCCGTGCGCCAACCAGCCGAGAACGTCGTTCACTGTGATCCGCATCCCGCGAATGCTAGGTTTGCCGTCGCGCTTATCCGCTTCGATGGTAATTCGCGGGTGCGAGGCGATCATCATAACTCGATTATCTCGCACTACTGCCCGCCGCGCCAGCGATCCAAACCCCGTGCCGCATCGGCGGAACGGTGGCCCGCGAGAGGTTGGTTGCTCAGCCGGACCACCGGCTGCCGCGGAGGTCCTTCCACCGTCCGTCCTCTCCGTACTTTTCAGGGTGCAGCACTCTTGGACGCGGGTCTTCCGCGGTGTCGAGTTGAAGGACCATCCACTTCGGATAGGGAACACCTGGGTCCGAGACCTCGTCGAGCAGCCGCACCTCTTCCGCTGAGAGCCGCAGGTCCACGGCGCGGATGTTGTCTTCCAAGTGCTCAGGTTTTCGGGCCGCGACGATCACGGCGCTCACGGCCGGGCGTCCCAACACCCACGCGAGGGCCACGCGAGCCGGGGTCGCGTCGTGGTTTTTGGCGACTTCTTTCAAAACATCGACTATTTTGTAACCGTTTTCCTTATCGAAAGGCACGAACTGCCCCGCCTCCGCGAAGCGTGACCCAGCGGGCGCCGGGTTGTTGCGGCTGTACTTGCCGCTCAGGAAACCTCCAGCCAGCGCGCTCCAAACCAGAATGCCGATGTTGTGGTACTCGGCAAAGGATTCGAATTCGTACTCAAGTCCCCGGCCGACGAGGCTGTAGTACATCTGGGCCGTCACATATTTTTCGAGGCCGAGGCGTTCCTGAAGCATCACTGCCGTCGCCGCCTGCCATGACATCAGGTTGGAGAGCCCGATATAGCGGACTTTCCCCTGGCGCACGAGGTCGTTCAGGGTCCGCAGCGTTTCCTCCAAAGGCGTGTTGCTGTCCCATCCGTGCACCTGGTAAAGGTCAACGTAATCGGTCTGCAATCGCCGGAGGCTAGCCTCCACTTCGCGGATGATGTTCACGCGGGTTGCGCCACTCCGATTGAAGTTTTCACCCATGGGCAGCCGGACCTTGGTGGCCAAAACGATCTCTTCCCGGATGCCCTGCAAGGCGTTCCCTAACAGCGTTTCGCTCTCCCCCAGGCTGTAGACGTCCGCCGTATCAATGAAATTGATGCCTCTGTCCACAGCCAATTGCACCATCTGCGTGGTTTGCTCCTGGCCAAGGTTACCCATGTTCATCTTGCCGCCGAACTGCATGGAACCGAGAGCCACCTCACTTACAATGAGCCCGGTATTTCCCAGCTTCCGGTATTTCATTCTTTTGCTCCTTGTCGCGTCCCGGCGTGAACCTGAGAGAATTACGTTGAACGTTGGGGACTCAACGCGAATGCCAGGCGCCAGCCGGCGTTGAATAGTGTAGCGCCTATTAATTTTGCCTGCCCCACTTTGCTCGGAAGAACACACGGTTAGCCGGGCTGAGCGCGGTGAACCACAGTCGACCGCTGCCAAGTATTTCCTGTGGAGCCCATTTAGAACGATAGCGAACTTGCTAGCCGACCGTTGACATCGTAATCCAAACCGCTTAATGTAGTCTCCGTAGTGGCGATTTGGAGGTCAAAAATGAAAATTGCAGATTCCGCAATAAGGCTTTTCTTACTGCTCGCAGCCGCGATTTCGCTTGGCGGCGTGACCGGCCCTGCATGGGCACAAGATCTCTCGTTCGGCACTTTCCGGCTCAGCAGCACCACGTTTTTGAACAACGGCTTCCTGCCCATCGGTACCATCCACAACATTGTTTCCAATGGTGTCAACGCCTGCTCAATCAACGGCGCGCCGGGGGGAAACATGTCTCCGGAACTTTCCTGGAGCGGCGTCCCTGCGGGCACGCGCAGCTTCGCCGTTACCACCTTTGATGTCACGGCCGCGTTCACGCATTGGGGAATGTACAACATCAGTGCGCGCCTGAACGGGCTCCCCGAAAATGCCGGCGCCGCTGGAAGCACCTATGGCTCGCAAATCTACAATGACTTCTTCATTGGCCCTGAGTATGACGGCCCATGTCCTCCACCCAACGTCCCCCCGGACGTCCATAACTACGTCTTTACGGTCTATGCGCTCGACAGCACGCTGACCCTGCCAAGCTCAGCCAATTTCCCCGCGAATGCGGAAACTCTATATCAGGCGCTGATCGAGGCCGCCAAAACCGGCCATGTCTTGGCAAAAGCCAGCCTGGTCGGCCTCTATTCGACCACTCCTCCGTCCAGCTCTAAGTGAGATCGTTTCGAAAATCGGATGGGTAGATTCTTATGCGCCGAAAACCCCCGCCCTGGGCGGAATCTCCGGGAGAATCGGAGGCTAACCGCGCTCCCTGCGCTGGTACAAGATTCGGCCTCCAACAATCGTCATATCGACCTTCAAAGCGAGCAACTTCTCGGCCGGAATCCGCAGCGGATCTTCCGGCAGCACGATCATATCCGCCAGCTTGCCAACCTCCAGCGTGCCCTTGAGCTTCTCTTCGCGCGTCAAAAACGCACCATTGCGCGTGTACATGGTGATCGCGTGTTTAATACTGACCGCCTCGCCCGGGCCGTAGACTTTGCCGCTCTCGCCCTTGCGCGTCACTGCCGCGTAAAGGCCAACCATGGGCCCGATGGGAAGATTATCGCTGCCAAAGGCCATGTAAATTCCATGCTTGATCGGAGTCGCGATGGAATTATTGGTCGCTAGCCGCTGACCCTCCAACGTCTCCACGTAGCGGCCTTCCAGATTGTACGTAAAGTTCGGCTGCTGCGCGATCAGGATTTTATCTTGCGCCATGAGCTGCATGGTCTTCTCCGGCGGGAGCACTGTGAAGTGGCAAAGATAATGCCGGTGATCTTTACGCGGATAGTCATGCAGAACGGTATGATACGCGTCCACGGTCATCGCAATCGCCGCGTCGCCGATGGCGTGAATCCCAAACTGCCATCCCAGCTTGTGTCCTTCTTCGATGTTGGCGTGGATTTGCTCGGGCGTAAAGAACGCGCGCCCGCGGAAGCCCGGCTGGCCTTTATAATCCACCAGCGACCAGGCGGTCGGACCAGTGAAGCCTCCATCGGCCGGCATCTCGCCGATGGAGCCCAGGCGCAACCGGTCGTTGCCGTCGCCGGTCTTGCGGCCGAACTCCTTTAATTTCGCTGCGCCCTCTTTGGCGTGTCCCGCGTCCGAAGGATAGGCAATTTGAATGGAAGCGCGCGGCAGCTCTGCGCCATGCTTTTCGTAGAGAAGCTCCCACTCCGCGTAGGAACCGGCGAGATCGGGTTGAATGGTAGCGCCCGCTTCAATCACGCTGGTGATACCGAGTTGGAGCTGCTCGCGCACGGTCTCAAGCAGGCTCTGGCGAATATCTTGCGGTTTGTCGCGCGGAATCAGGCGCGTATAAAGATCGTTGCGTTCGCGAATCACGCCATTGGGTTCACCATTCGAATCCTTTTCAATGAGCCCGCGCTCGGGATCGGGCGTAGCCTTGTTGATATCGGCCATCTCCAAAGCTTTGCTGTTGCCGACAATGCTATGAGCGCCGGCACGCGTCAGCGCCACCGGATTGTTCGGGGCAGCCGCGTCAAGATCTCCGCGCACGGGCTTGCGCTGCTCGGTGAAATGATACTCGTTCCAGTCGTCGCCGGTGATCCATTCGCCGGGGCCCAGTTCTTTGGCCTTCTCACTCACCTGCAGCTTCAGCTCTGCCAGTGATTTCGTCTCGCGAAAATCGAGATGGCGGCGGGAGTGGCCCTGTAGATGGATGTGCGTGTCCATGAATCCGGGCAGCACCGTTCTTCCGGCGAGATCGATGGAGCGCGCCGCTGCGTAACGTTTGCGAAGTTCGTTGCTCCCGACGGCGAGAATCCGTCCATCCTTGATCGCGATTGCCTGGTGAATGGAAAACGCATTATCGACCGTGACGATCTTGCCGTTGAAGAGCAGCAAATCCGCGGTCTCGGTTTGTCCATTGAGAAGAGATAGCGCCCCCGCCGCACCGATGAAGTGACGCCGCGACCAGTCCATTTATCAACCTTACAATAACTGTGGAAGCTTGTTTCCAGCATGAAGATTGCGATCGTCGACAGTGGCATTCATCCCGGGCATCCGCACGTTGGCGAGATTGCCGGCGTCGTGGGGATTACCGCAACGGGTGAAAGTGACGACGCGATCGACCGGCTGGGGCACGGCACCGCGGTTGCGGGCGCGATCCGCGAGAAGGCGCCGGATGCTGAACTGTATGCCGTCAAGGTTTTTGACCGCAGACTGGCGGCCAACATCACCGTCATTCTCCGAGCCCTCGAATGGTGCCGCAGTCACAAAATGGACTTGGTGAATCTGAGCCTGGGCACCGAAAATGCGGCACACCGCGACAGCTTTGTTCGAGTTCTCGGCGAGGACCTGGTCGTGGTGAGTGCAGCAACGTCCTTGCCGGGCAGTTTGCCGGGGGTGATCGGTGTTTTGCCCGATCCGGATTGCCCGCGAGACAGTTTTCGCTATCGCGGCGGGATGTTTCATGCATCGCCCTATCCGCGGCCGATTCCAGGCGTGCCGGTGGAGGCGAACCTACAGGGCATCAGCTTTGCGGTGGCGAACATGACGGGCCTGGCCGCACGCGTAATGCGAAATCGGGCGAACGTTCGAGAGGCGCTGATTGAAGCAGCAAGCAAATGATCCTATTTGCCTTCGTGGCAAAATGGCAGCCGGCGCCGGCCTTGCTTTGCTTGTGACAATTGACGCAACCGGCCATGGTGGTCACGTTGGTAACGTTCGCCATTGCCTCCATCTCGGCCACCGGTCCATGACAGGCTTCGCATTTGACGCCTGCGTCCAGGTGCGAGCGATGATTCCAATAGACGCCCGCGGAGACGGCGTACACACGCGCCCACGGGATCGGCTGCTTGGAGGCAGCGAATGCGGTGAGCTTTTGGATAGCCGGTTTGTCTTTAGCGATGGTTGTGTGGCAGGCCATGCATTTGGCTGTTTCCGGAAATCCCATGTAGCCGGGCTCCGGATTCGTATGGCAATCGCTACATTTCAGTCCTAGCGCGAGATGCGTTTTGTGGCTGTAGGGAAGGGGTTGCGCCACGACAGCGGCCAACAGAAATAGGGCAGCGGGCACCTACGTCAGCCCTTCGAGCAGCAGCAATTCCTGCACTGCGCGGTGAGCTTCATCAATCGTCTGGTTGGTGAATGCGGCGGCGCCCGCGTCGGCGTTGACGATAGTGACGCGGCCGAAGCGCTGGCGTCCGATGACGTGCGGCCGCTGCTCGGGAGGGACATCCGGATCGGCCAGTGTATCGTAGGTGTACGCGTAGCCGTATGGCCACCGATTTACGGTAATCGCCGCGATGTCTTCCGCTGGATCGAAACCGCCTGCACTCAACATGCGAGCGAGTTGATCGCGAATCTGCAGCTCGAATTGTTCGAAGCTGGTCGAGAGTAGCTCCTGCTGCCCGTGGCGATTTTGCTCCTTGCGTGGGAGGCCGGGTTTGTTGGGATTCGCAGTCATGTGAAACAGGATGGGTTCATCCGGCGTGGTGACTCCTCGATAACCGCCAACCGTGGAGCCAGGATCGAGAAAGGTGGTTGGGTAGTACATTCCGGGCGCGCTGATTCGCGCTACGCCCGCCTTTTTTGGTTTTTAACTCCAGGCCCTTTTTGGGACCCCGAGTGCAACTGGCCCTGCTTCCACTCCTGCATTACTTTGCCGACTTTCTTTTGAGCGACAGTCTTCTTCGCGGTTGGCATCGGAAATTCTCCATCAGTCACATAGACTCACTGCGCCGCCAAGACCTTTCAGGACGTAGCTATCTTCCAATCCGCGCGCGTGGGCTCATTTGACTGACAGCCGTTTCGACCTGTACGCTAAATAGAGATGGATGAAATCAGCTTCCAAGTCCAGCGGGATGACGATTCTGGCTGGCTAGTGGCCTTTTGGGATTCCCCCAACCGCTCGGGAGGAATTTCAACTCAGGGCAGGGATCTCCGCGAACTGCAAGAGCAGATTATCGAGGCCGTCGCAGTCCATTTCGACGCGGATGAAACGCCTCACCGAATTCGGCTCCACTTCATCAACGACCCGATTCTTATTGGCGCGTGAAGCTTCCCCGCGATCTTTCTGGGGCAGACATTGTCAGATGCCTACAGCGCCTCGGATTCACTGTCGTACGCCAAAAAGGATCCCATGTCCGTTTGGTCAAAGACGATAGGCGAGTCACTGTGGCAATGCATGGATTCGTTCCTGCTGGTACGCTTCAAAAGTTCTACGTCAGGCCGAACTCACACTTCAAGAACTGCTGGACGCGCTAAAGGACGCATTGCCAAGGCCCCCGGGCAATCAATCACGCTCGTCGCTGAAACGATCTAGCGTCTATGGCAGTCCCACCTATGGGGGTGATTCGCAAATGCAAACAGCAGTGCGTCGATCTCCAGAGAACCGGCCGGCCGCCGAGAAGGACGAGATCGCCAAGCTCGCTTATTACTTCTACGTGCGGCGCGGCCGCATAGATGGCCACGCGGAAGAAGACTGGTTTCGAGCGGAGCAATACTTCCGCAATCTCCGCGGTTGCTACTCCTCAAGCGTTCGGAATGCAGCCTGAGCGCTGTTGCTGATAACCAGGGCAGGAGAGAACCGGCAGCCGCGGATACTTTGGGTACTGCGGCTCCGCGGCGTGCCGGCCGCATAGGTAAAAAACCGAGCCGCGGTCGGAGGTGATCTGGCGGCAATGCAGGCAAGTCTCGCAAAGTCCAATCATCTCTTCCAGTGTCGCTCTTCTAGAAAGGTCGGAAATGGCAAACGTGCAAAGTAAACAGACCGTGGTCGCAGTGTTCAACGACCGGCAACGGGCGGAGAACGCGATCCGCGAAATTCAAAGGCAAGGCATCCCGCCTGAGGACATCGGCATTCTTGCCAGCCGGACGGATATGTCTACTTCCGGTCCCGACATTGCCCTCGGGCGTCCGGGCCGGCAAACGGCGTTGGATAAGGCGGCGGATGTCGGAGGAGACGCCGGACTCGGCGCTGCTCTCGGTGGCATGGGAGGTCTGTTAGTGGGGCTGGCCAGCTTCGCTATCCCGGGGCTGGGAGCGATTGTCGCCGCCGGCCCGATCGCCGCCATGCTGGGCGGCATGGGCATAGGCGCGGCTGCCGGAGGAGTGATCGGTGCTTTTGCCGAGACCGGCGTTTCTAAGGAAGAAGCCAACGCCTACTCGGAAGATCTAAAGCGTGGGGATGTCGTGGTCACCGTGAGAACCTGCTCCGATGATGCCGCCAACGTGGCCAGCGATATCCTCGACCGGAACAATGCGGTCGACATCCAACCGGGTCACAACCCCGGCGCTGAACCGCTTTCCGCCGACGAGGTACGCCGGGAGCGCGATCATTACGGATTAACCGTGGGTCAGGCCGACGACTGGGCTAACCTCAGCGGTCCCGAACTGCGCGATGCCGATCCGGCGCTCGAAGGCAAAACTCATTGGCCTCACCGCGAAGCTCACGACCAAGGGGCATCGTTGCAGGCCAGCCGGCGGGCTCGCATTTACTCGTCGAATCCGCGCGGCTGAGTATTACAGTCCCGTATTGCCGCCTGGTCCCCTCCCTGACGGTCGGGGCTACATAGGCGCGGTCTCGCCCCCGAACGCAAAGTGAGGGGACTGAAATAAAAGCCTAGTGTGGCCCGACCGTGAGCAGGGGATCCCGTATCGACGCTTGGGTCCCCTCCCTGACGGTCGGGGCTACATAGGCAACGTAAAGTGAGGGGACTGAAATAAAAGCCTAATGTGGCCCGACCGTGAGCAGGGGATCCCGTATCGACGCTTGGGTCCCCTCCCTGACGGTCGGGGCTACATAGGCAACGTAAAGTGAGGGGAGCTGAAATAAATGCCTAATGTGGCCCGACCGTGAGCAGGGGTGTGGTGTACTCAGCTAGCTCGTATGCTGCATGCCCTCTGGCGGGGGCAGGTTTCGCTGGGGAGAATTTGGCGCGGGCAAGGCCAGCGGATCTTTCGGCATAACCGCCCAGGCAATCAGATACGCGATCACTCCAATAGATGGCAACGGCCAGACGCTGATGATGAGCCAAAGCACTCGCACCACCGTCACGTCCATGCCGAAGTAGCGCGCAAATCCCGCACATACGCCCGCGATCTTGCCGCCAACCACGGGGCGGCTGAGCTGTTCCGGGAGACGAAAAGTGGGCGGCGTCGTGCCAGGGACGGTTGTTCCACACTGCGAACAAAATCGGTCGGAGTTTCTCAGTTCCACTCCGCACTTGGTACAAAACATGGCGTTCTGCCTCTCTGTGGAATAGAACGCAACCTATCCTGGATTTGTTCCGTAGTCGATAAGTGAGTCAGTAGGTAGATAATAGGAGATAGGACAAACACATGCGCATCAAAGCTCCCGCCATCAAAGTTTCTAAAGGTTGGGAGATTCCGGAACGGGAAGCCACGCCGGAGTCGATCTATCTGAATCGGCGGCAGATCTTGAAGGCAGCCGGCTTTATCACGATGAGCGGCCTGATGGAAGCGGCCACCACGGGCAAGAGTCCGTACCCGGCCAAACAAAATCCCGAGTTCACCTTGGATCGTCCGGAAACGCCGGAATGGGTCACCACCGGGTACAACAACTTCTACGAGTTCGATCAGGAAGACAAGACGGCGGTACAAAAGCTGGTCGGCAACTTCATTATCAGCCCCTGGAAGGTCGAAGTAACCGGTCTCGTGAATAAACCCAAGACCTACGATATCGACGATATCATCCAGAGCTTTCCGCTTGAAGAGCGGCTATACCGGCACCGTTGCGTTGAGGCCTGGTCGATTGCTGTCCCATGGACCGGCTTTTCCTTCTCGAAGCTGATTGAGCAGGTGCAGCCCAAATCCAACGCCAAGTTCGTTCGTTTCATCTCCGTCTATCGCCCGAAAGAGATGCCCGGCCAGGTCCGCTACCTGAATTACCAGTGGCCTTATTTCGAGGGTCTGCGCATGGACGAGGCGATGAATCCGCTGTGCATGGTGGTGACGGGCCTATACGGAAAACCCCTGCCCAAGCAAAATGGCGCGCCCATCCGCATGGTACTTCCCTGGAAGTATGGCTACAAGAGCGCGAAGTCGATTGTGAAGATCGAGTTCATCGAGAAAGAACCCGACACGTTCTGGCACCATTCGGCTCCCGACGAATACGGTTTTTATTCCAACGTGAACCCGCACAAGCCGCATCCGCGTTGGTCACAGGCCACGGAAAGGGTTTTGCCGGACGGGGGCCGCAAGCCCACTCTGATGTACAACGGCTATGAGAAGTGGGTAGCCGGCTTGTACAACGGCAAAGAGTATTAAGGTCCGACAACGGACCAGCCAGGCGACCTTTTCGGCGTTCTCAGGCCTCGGGATCTGTCATGAAACAATCATGTCGATCCTGTATGCCCGCTCCCTGACGGTCGCGGCTCGGTCACGTCTTCCGAGCCGCGACTTGTGAGGGAGTCCCCATGGGCCTGCGGCCCTCGATTCGTGGAGGCAGGGACTAAGGTCTCTTTCGCGGTAAACTTCTAGCGGCGTCATCCGTTTATAGTAGTGAGGATTCACCGCCGATGAAGTTTCGCGCTTTTGCCGTCTTTTTTGCGCTGGCTACGTTCGCTTTTCCAGCTTCCGCGCCGGACGAAGCCAAACTTTTCCGCGCCAAGCTCAACCAGGACGAGCAGATTCTTCACGCCCTCGACCGGCTTACCTTCGGCCCGCGGCCCGGCGATGTGGAGCAGGTTCGCGCATTGGGATTGAAGAAATGGATTGACCTCCAACTTCACCCCGAGAGTATCCCCGAGAACCCGCTTCTCGCGGAAAAACTCAAGCCGCTGGCGTCGCTCGATATGAGCGCACTTCAGGTAGTGCAACACTATCCCCCACCCCAGCTCATCCGATCAATCGCTATGGGGCGCGAAAAGATGCCGGAAGATCCGCTCTTGCGGGCCAGCGTCTCGCGTCTGGTCGCCCGCTACAAGGCCAAAAGGGACGACAAAAACGCCGATCCGAACGCCGATATGGAGCCGCTGAAACCGCTCGAAGAACTCCTCGACGCCGCCCAAATCAAGACGCTGCGCAGCGGTACGCTGGACGAAAAGCGGTCTCTGCTGGCTTCCTTTCAGGGCGATCAACTGGACGACCTCATCATTGCCCTGCCCCAGAATCTCCGCCGCCAACTCGTCAACGCAGCGTCTACCGAAGTCCGCCGCAAACTGCTGCTGATGCAAAATCCGCAAGCGGTGGTCTCCTACGACCTGGTAGTTTCCAAACTTGAGCGCGCCATTTACAGCAACCGCCAACTGGCCGAGGAACTGGACGATTTCTGGTTCAACCACTTCAACGTCAACTACGACAAAGGCGCCGACCGTTTTGAGATTCCGTCGTACGAGCGCGAGTCCATCCGTCCTTATGTGCTCGGCCGTTTTCGCGACCTGCTGGAAGCCACCGCCAAGAGTCCGGCCATGCTTTTCTATCTGGACAATTTTCAATCCGTTCGCCCGGACATTGACGCCAAGGTCAAGGGAAACCGTCCCAAGCGCGGCTTGAACGAAAACTACGCCCGCGAGCTGATGGAACTGCACACACTGGGCGTGAACGGCGGTTACACGCAGCGTGACGTCATCGAAGTGGCTCGCTGCTTCACCGGTTGGAGCATTGAGGCGCCGCGTAAAGGCGGCGGCTTCATTTACAAAGACAGAGTTCACGACAAAGGCGAGAAGATTGTTCTGGGCCACGTGATTCCCGCCGGCGGTGGCGAAAACGACGGCGAACGCGTGTTGGATATTCTGGCCGCGCACCCGTCCACCGCCCGCTTTATCTCCCGCCAGCTCGCGCAGCGCTTTGTGGCTGACAACCCTCCGCGGGCGTTGGTCGACAAGATGGCCAAAACATTTCTTGAAAAGCGCGGTGACATCCGCGAAGTGATGAAGACCATGCTCAACCAGAAGGAATTCTGGTCGCTGGGCGCCTATCAAGCCAAGGTGAAAACTCCGTTTGAAATGGTGGCTAGTTCGGTTCGCGCGCTGAACGGCGACGTGACGGATGCGTTCGCTCTCAGCAATCAGTTGTCGAATCTGGGTGAGCCGCTGTACCGCAAACTCGAGCCCACCGGTTACTCCAATCTCAACGCGGAGTGGGTCAATTCGGCCGCGCTGCTGGGGCGGATGAATTTCGCTCTGGCCCTGGCGCAAAACAAAGTGGCGGGCGTCAAGGTGGACGCCGCCCGCTTCTCCTCAGATCCACAAGAGATCGCGCGCATTCTGCTGTTCCGCGATCTTTCGGTTCCCACGCAAACGGCGATTGCCAAGGCACTCGACCAACAGAAAGATAAAGCCCCGTCACCGGCCATGCTGGCTGGGTTGGTGATCGGCTCACCGGAATTTCAGCGCCGCTAGAGAGGAATTAAAATGACGACTCGACGTGGTTTCATGAAGGGCTCGGCACTCGCGATATTTGGCGTCGGCGCCGCGCCCGCCTGGCTGTCGCGATCCGTATATGCATCCGAACTCACGCCCGGCAAACGCAAAAAAGTGCTGGTGGCCGTGTTCCAGCGCGGCGCGGTCGATGGCCTGAACGTGATCGTTCCTTACGGCGAAAAACGCTATTATGACCTGCGCCCGTCGCTGGGGATTCCCGCCACCGCAGTGGTCGATCTCGATGGGTTTTTCGGCCTGCACCCCGCTCTGGCGCCGCTCAAGCCGCTGTGGGATTCGCATACCCTCGCGATTGTCGATGCGGTCGGCTCGCCCGATCCTACGCGCTCTCATTTCGACGCGCAGGACTACATGGAATCAGGCACGCCCGGTCTCAAGGCAACCAAAGAAGGCTGGCTCAACCGCGCGCTTCCCAACGAAACCGGCCAACTCTCACCGGTGCGGGCTGTGAGCGTAGGCTCGAACCTGGCGCGCACTTTGCGCGGCCCCAACAACGCCATCGCGGTCGGCAATTTAAACGATTTCCAGATCCAGAATCCGGTCGGCTCCGCGACGTTTGAGAGCATGTACGAAAACTCGCTCGACACCACGCTGCACGGAACCGGCCGCGAAACATTCGATGCGGTGAAGATGCTGCAGTCGATCCAGAAACAAACCTACGCGCCAGCCGCAGGCGCCGAATATCCGAAGAGCCGGTTCTCGCATAGCCTACAGCAGATCGCGCGGCTGATCAAAGCCGACGTTGGTCTTGAGGTTGCTTTCACCGACATCGGCGGTTGGGACACGCACGTCAACCAAGTCGGGGCGCAACCGGTAGAAGGTCAAATGGCCAATACGCTCAAGGATTTTGGCCAGTCGCTGGGCGCGTTCTACCATGACCTGGGCGACCGCATGGCGGATGTCACCGTAGTCACGATGTCCGAGTTCGGCCGCACTGCGCACGAAAACGGCAATCGCGGAACCGACCACGGCCACGCCAATTACATGCTCGCATTCGGAGGCGGCGTGAGCGGCGGCAAAATCTACGGCGAGTGGCCCGGCCTGGCCGAAGACCAACTCTACGAGGGCCGCGATCTCGCGCTGACCACCGACTTCCGCGACGTCCTGGGCGAACTGGTGGCCCGCCACCTGGGCAATCGCAACCTCAACGCCGTGTTCCCCGGCTACAACCCGAAATTTCCCGGCCTGCTGGCATAAGACCGGAAAACCGGCGGAAAACCGGCGAACGTGAGTGAGGGCGGCATAAAAAAAGCCAAGCCCAAGAGCGCGTTGCTCCTGGGCCCAGCTTTGACTACGGCTATGCTCCGTTCTGTCCGATATAGTGCCAAAAGGCAAACAATTCTCTCAAAAAAACTGTTCACCGCTCCGCCAGTTTCAGAATCGCCCCTTCCAGCGCTTCCTTCGTCATCGCGGTACTGATGAACAACTCCTGGCGAGCCCCTCCGCTCAACGCAATCGCCTTCCACCCGTTCCCGGTTTGCACCGTCACGTGTATCTTGATCTCGCCCTTTGCGTCCCGCACCTTCCGGATCACGCCCGGGATAATCGACCGGATCTCCGGATTCGCCTCCAGCAGGCGCTCCAGCAAATCCCGCACGCCGTCGATGATACTGTGTTCGATCTTCAGCTTGCCGTGCGCCTTCCGCAGTTTCATTTGTATCGCTTCTTATATTGGACATCGATCCCAAACGCGCCGCTTTCATCCCGCAGCGCCACCACCGCCCACCGCCGGCTCAAATCCCACTCTACCCGGATCAACTGTTCCTGAGCGCGCGTCAGGTTCGTGATATAGGTCAGCGTCACTTCCTTCGAGATCTGCTGTTCCAGCGTCAGACGCGCCTGCGGAATCGCCGTCACGTCGGTGAACTGCGGATCGATCTTGATGTGACTGACCCCAAAAAAGCGCTCCAGCCTTCCGTTGTTCGGCGAGATCGCCTGGCTGACCAGCGCGTTGCTGCCGGTCGCCAGAAAACTGCTCGTCACCCCCGTTTGCGAGGATGCCAGGCCGCCGGTGGCCGTCGGTACCCGGCCTACCGCGAGCAGCGCGATGATCTGATTCGGTTCAAACGGCGGATCGGAGCGGTAGGAAAAATTCAGCTTGTTCAGCGGACCGGAAAACCGTATATCCACCGTGATTCCGCGCACTTTGGTTTCCAGATCCATGTCCAGAATCGGATCGATCTTCGCGGGGTTGAAGAAGTTCACTTCGCCGCGCGTGATGCTGTACTTGTTGCCGAAGAAGTCGATCTCACCGGAGGTCACGGTGACGGTGCCCAGCACCACCGGCTTCAGCGTAGTCCCGCGAATTCGCAGGTTCGCTTCGGCTTGAACATCCCGCGTGAGCGATGTCTGTAGCTGCAGGCTCTGCGCCGTGAGCAGACGGACGTCGAACTGCACGCCGCGCAGATACTCGCTCGAACTGGCGGGCGTGGAGATCGGGCGCTGCGTCGCCGCCAGCAGACTGCCGATGTCGGTGCGCGCGCCCAAGCCGGCGCGCAGCACTGTGATTGTACCCGAGAGCAGGCTGCTCTCCGACGTGCCCGCCAGGCTCAGGTTGGCGCCCACCGTGATGCTGATACCGTCCGGACTCCGGTATCGTACATCCTGCGCTTCCGCCTGCAACTGGTAAGTGACTGTTGCGCCGCGGAATCCCAGAAAGCTTCCGGGTTGGAAAATCACTTTACCGCCGCCCGTCGTTGCCATCAAACTCTGAATGGTCGCGCGGTTGCGGTCGAAAAGGATCACGCCGTTGGCCTCATCAATGCCGTTCGGCACGTCTTTCAAAAACAGCGACGCGTTCTTTAGTTCCAATCGCCCATCTACGTTCGGTTCATCGAACGTGCCCCGGATGCTGGCGCTGATCACGGAACTCCCCGAGCCCAGCAGGTCGGGATTGAAAAGCTGCAGGATCGCCAGGTTCACGTTCCCGGAGAGCTTCAGATCCCAGGCAGTCTTCAAATCCAGCGCAAAACGGCCCGTAGCACGGAGCGTCGTGTCTTTGGCGGCGAATTCCGCGGATTCGATCTCGATCGCCTTGCTGGTCGCGTGCAGCAGGACCGGCTTGGAGTTCCGGATAACCAGATCCTTGGCCTGGACTCCGGCCAACGGTTTCGTCGAGGGATAAGCGTTGATCTGCACGGTGTTAAAAATCGCCCGGGCGCGCAGAGTGTCCGGCTTCTTCAGAGGGCCTTCAATTCTCACCGTGCCTTGCAGGTAACCCTCAAACGGAAGCTTTTCGCGAACATGTTCTCCCGGCGAAAGCTCATGCAGCGTGGCTGCCGTCAGATGTGGAATCTCGATCTGCGCGGTGCCGGGATAGTCCCCCGTCAATTGCCATTGGCCAATGCCGGTCAACTGGGCGTCGTGCAAATCGGCGCGCGCTTCCACCTGCAAAGTATCTTCGTGCGTATTCGCCGTCCAAGCGACGCTGCCATACGGATGGCTGTCTACCACAATGTCGCCAATTGCGCCTTCCGCCTCCAGCGATACTAAATCCGGCTCCCCATGCGTCAGCTTTACGCTTCCGGCGGCCTTGCCGTTGCTCTGGCCGCGAATCCCGGAGTGGAAATCCTGCACGTGCTGCATCGACCCCAACCCCAGGCCAGTTCCGTTCACCGCGAACCGGATTTGTCCCGTCCGCCAATCGCGCGGCTCGTGTTGGTAGCTGCCCGTGACGGTAATCCGGCCTCCCGCCGCGCGGATCTCGCCAGCGGAAACCGTCAAGGTGTGCTGACTATAATTCACCTGCGCCGATGCGCGCGTAATTTTTTCGCCGTACGCCTCCACATCCGCCGCCTGAATAGAGCCATTGCCCTCGGGATCGCCCAGCGTTCCTTTCACCGTAAAGTTTGCCGACGCCACGCCGGCCAGCGGAAGTTTTTCATCCGTAATTTTCAAGATCGGAATGCCCGTGGCCATCACCGTTGCCGCAATCGCGCTCGAATCCACGATGCGCCAGTCTGACAACCCGACCGTTGCCAATGCGCCCTGCGCATGCAGCGATCCTTGATCGAGCGAGAAGGAGCGCAGCGTCAGCAATGAGCTGGTTGCGTCTATTTGGGCGGAAAAGCGGTCAAACGTCTGTTGCTGGTACCGGAAATTGGTCAACTGGGCGTTGCCCACCACGTGACTGGCGTTGATCGGGCCGGTAACTATACCGTCAAAGCGAGCCACCCCGCCGCCCAACTCCACCGGCACCGGCGTCTTCACTTGACGACCGGCCAAATTGAGAGCCGTTAAAATGTCATTCAAATTGCGCGACACGACGTGCCATTCGACAGACTCCCCGACAGTCCCGGAAACCTTCATCTGCGTGGATCCAAGCGTGAGCTGCGACGCCTCCAGCGCCAGCGTCCCCGCACGCTCGTCATAGTGAACATTCAAATCCCCCGCTAGCGGCAGCCCCGCCGCGCCCGGGCTCAATTCCACCTTGGCCTCAACCAGCAGATCCTCCAGACCTCGCCTGGTCAGCAGTCCGCGGGCTTTTACCGGTCCACTGACCGTTCCGCCCACTCCTTCCAACTTCTGCGCCGCTATGCGAAGCAATTGCTCCACCGGGAAGTTTTCCGCTTCGCCTTCCGCTTGGCATTCCAATGACGCTTTGCGCCAATCGGTCAGGATCACCGCACCTCGAAATAGCCCGCCGAACGCTCGCACCCGGGCGTGCGGCAGCGTCAATTTTGTTGGCCGCACTTCAATATCGGAAACCACGGTCACATCGCCGCTGCGCCCATCCACGTCTCCCGTGAGGCCAAACGAAAACGGGAATGTCCGGAACCAGCCTTTGCCCTGGTAGTTGACCTCACCGCGAGCCGGCGACCGAAAGGCCGTTGCGACATCCTGCGAGAGAAGCCGCGAGTGGACCGCGAAATCTCCGCGCGGCGCGTTGAAGTTCGTTATCTCGCCCGCAAGTTCCACGTGGCTAGCGCCTCGTTCCAATTCCAGGGAGGTTATTTCCAACCGCTTCTCGCGCATCGCGAAAGCCCCTTTGACATTGACCGCCAAGGGCCCGGCGAAAACCGGGGTCTCGCCCTTTACTGCCTGCGCCGTTATCGTGCCGGCATACTGCGGCCCGTTCGCGAGGTAGCGAATATCCGCAACCAGATCGTCTCCGCTCAAATTGAGCGGCAGGCGCGCTTCGTTATATTCAAAAGAGCCGTTGCGCAATGCAAAGTGGCGTATTTTCAGATCGAGCAATTGAGGAATGAGACCGCGATATGTATTGCGGCGCTGGGGCACGGGAATGTTGGATACGCCGTCCTCCGCCACCCTGACGTGTACCTGTGGCCGGTCGACGACGATTTCCCGTACATCGACATCTCTCTTGAGCGCCGACAAAATCTTCAATCCAATTTGGATGCGGTCTGCGCGCACCAGCGGCGGCGCACCAGCGGGCTCCCTTCCATGTAGCACAAACGGCGAAACCTCCGCCGTTAACCGGCGCCAGTCGTAATGAAACGCGCCAATCTCCACGCGTCCGCCCGTGCTCTCCTCGATCTCCGCGACTATCCGCTCGCGCACCTGGTGGCGGAACCAATCGCTCTTCAGTGTCAGCAAGCCGGCTACAAAACCCGCGGTCGCGATCCCCGCCAAGCCCAGCAACCACCACCGCCACTTCACTCAAACGCTCCTTCATGAAAGCGAATCTCCACCTGCGTTCGCGTATCCCCCAACCAGCGGTCCAGCGCCTGATCGGTGCGTTGGTCCGTCAGCGCCTGCTCCAGCTTCGGCCGCGCTTCTTCAAAACTGGGAATCGGCGTCCGCCCTTCCTGTTTCCACTTGGCGGCCTGACTCGCATAGGCATCGCGCACGTCCTGCTCCGGAACCTGAATGCCGGGACGGAAGCGGTAATCGATGAAGCGCAGCAGCGCCAACTGCCACAATAGATGCCGCTCGAGCGCCTTTTCATCGATCCCGTATTGCGCAAGCTTCTCCTGGTACCCCGGTTTCGCTTTGATCTCCGCGAGCTGGCCGGCGACGTCGGACGGTTGTGGCAACGGGTAGCGGCTGATCTCCATTTCCCGCTTCACCAGCGTCTGCTCAATCAGGCGCTCAGCCGCCTTCTTCTTTTCCGCCGGACTGATGTTCAGATCGCTCATGTTCTGAAACCCGGTAACCCGGATTTCTTCCTCGATCTGATTCTCCGTGATCACCTGGTTGCCCACCGAAATCGCAATGCGATCGATAATCTCTGACCTTACGCAAAATGCCGCGAATAATAACAGCCATGCCTTGTGGGGCAGGTTATCAACCCGCGGTCGATTCTTAATCGGCGCCGGGCGGGTAAATAACCCGCCGCCGGTTGATAACCGGCCCCACATATCTTTGCTCATCAAAACGTTTCTTCCTCGATCTGATTCTCCGTGATCACCTGGTTGCTCACCAAAACCGCAATGCGACCGATAATCTCAGACCTTATGAAAAATACCGCGAATAATAACCGCCACGCCTTGTGGGGCAGGTTATTAACCCGCGGTCGATTCTTAATCGGCGCCGGGCGGGTAAATAAATGTGGGGCAGGTTGGTAACCTGCCGCGGGTTGGTAACCCGCGCGCATATCTTTGCTCATCAAAACGCCTGCCCCAAAGAAATATGAAACTGAAAAATATTGATCCGCTGCGACGTCTGAATCCCGCCCCCAAACAGCAACTGATCCTGCGTCCCCTCAAAACCAAAAAAACGTGGCGAGTTCGGACTCAACGACAGGTCCACGCGCAGCGGACCCACCGGCGTCTTATAACGGATACCAAACCCCAGCGCCTGCACTCCATAATCGAAGTCCTGCTGATCGCGCTGCCGGAAGCGAAAGCTGATACTGCTCAAATCGTTATAGACGTTGCCGATATCGTTGAAAAGCACGCCACCGACATTCCGGCCAAAAAGGGGAAAACGCAGTTCCACGGTGTTGATCAGCAGCGCATTTCCGCCAATCGGAAACCCCGTCTCCGGATCGCGCGGCCCTGCCTGGTTGTCCGGAAAGGCCCTTTGCGACGACGCCCCACCGGAGAAAAACCGCTCCGCCAGCGGTATCTCCGCCAATCCCGCATAGCGCTCAATCATTCCAAAAGAGAGCGAGCGCGCCAACACCAGATTTTTGGTCAGCCGGTAATATGTCGCGTTACGCGCCAGCACTCTTCCATACCCCGTTTGCGACCCCAACTGGATCGCCGCCAGCGCCAAATCGATGGTCGTGTATGAGCCGCGATGCGCGTCAATCGGATCGTCGCGCCGGTCCTGCACAAAACTGAATCCCGCCACACCCACGCGCACCGGCTGCGACAGCAGGGGAATCAGTTCCGGCGTAATCAGCGGCGTGCCCAGAATCGTCACATCGCGATAGACCAGGCGGTATTGAAACGTGGTCGATTTCGTGACCCGTTCGCTCAACTGCACCGAGCCTTCTTCCCGCCGCGCGGAAAACGTCCGAATATCGTGCGAAGTATCGAACAGGGCCGTAAACTGCAAGCTCAGTTTCGAACTGCCTTCGAATTGCGGAATCGTGTAGTTGAACACCGCCCGTTGCTCCAGCGTCGACACCCGGGCTTGCAACCCAATGGTATGGCCTAGGCCCAAAAGATTGATCCGGTCCACGCCAAAAGATACTCGCGGGCTGAAGCCGGTGGTCCCGGCGGGCGCGTCAAAGGACGTTGTGCTCCCTCCAATCCGCCCCAACTCCGCGCCGAATCCGTAGTTGAGCGTGTATCGGCTCGCTTCGCCCAGTGAATACAGCACGGTCTTTGCCGGCTCGTCGCCATCTGCGTTTTGCACTACCGCATCGACGCGGGAAAAGATGCCGAGTTCGTACAGCCGGCGTTGGCTTTCCGTCAGCTCGTTCTGCGAAAGCGGATCGCCTTCCTTTAGGAAAATTCTCTTCCGCACCAAATCCAGCCGCGTTTGGTCGAGTCCCGCGATCACGACGTTGCGCACGGTAGTCTGCTCCCCGGGATCTACGCGATATACCAGCGCCGCGGTATGCGCCTCGGCGTCCGGCTGCGCGGTGAACTCGAACTTCGCTCCGGAGTATCCGCGGTTGTAATAGTAGTCGAGTATGTTGTCCCGGTCGCTGGCCAGGCTCTCGTCGCTATACCCCTGCCCGGGCGTGGACCGCAGTTGCGCCAGCAGGGGCTTGCGATCATCATCCTTCACGCCTTCCAGCTCCAAAGCAGACACCTTCCATTGCGGTCCTTCTAGTATGTGAATCGCCACGGCGATGTCGGCCGTTTTCCCCTGGTAGTCGTCGATCGCTTCCGACGTCACTTGTATATCGCGAAAGCCGTTGGAGCGGTACAGATCGCGGATCGTCGCGACGTCGCGCGCCGCATATTCCGCGCTATAGCGGCCGCGCCGCACCCAGAACGAAGCCTGCGTCATCAGCATGCGTTCACGGATGGCGGAATCGGCGAAAAACCGGTTGCCTTCGATCTCCAGCCTCACCAACCGGTGCCGATCGCCTTTTTCCACACTATAGTTGAGCAGGCGCGCTCCTTCATCCTGCTCACCCGTGAATTCCACGCGGGCGTCGGTATAACCCTGCGATTGCAGATACGACGTCAGGTCTCGCGTGCCTTCTTCCAGCAGATCTTTGTCGACTGAGCGCTCCTGGTAAATCGGCAGCAGGCTGCGCAGTTTCCCTTTCGATAACTTGGCGCCGGCCACGTGTACCTCAACCACCGGCCCGGTTTCTATCTGCAATACCGGCGTCACCGTGTTGGTGTCGGAATGATAGGGCAGCCCGATCAATGACACTCGGGCCAACAGGTGGTCGTGCTTTTCATACCAGCGCCGGACGTTCTCCACTCCCGACTGCACCCGGTTTTCGGTAACCTGCTGCCAGCCAAAAAGCCCGAATAGCCCTCGCCATCCGCTATCGTGAATGATTTTCTCCGGCGGCCGCTCCGCGGCGCCTTGTAGCGTGATGCCGTCGAACTTCGCCCGTTTCCCGGCTACCGTTTGAAAATCGATCTCCTTATCCTGCGTGCCCGGCAGTAACGCCGTCCGCGATTCGACGGAGGCTTGGTATAAACCGTTTCTCAGCAGCAAATCCTTGATATTTTCTTCCGCCGCCTTGAGATCGCTTTCAGAAAAAACCGTGCCCACTTGTAGCTCAGTGGCCACCGCCAATTGCCCGGAGGTCGGCGGCTCCGGCACTCCATTTACCTGTACTCGCCCGACAAACAAGTTGAATTTGGTGATAAACGTCAGGCGCGCGCCGCTGGCATAGGCAGTGGCGTCCACCGCAACATCGGCATACTCGCCGGTTGTGAAAAGACGCTGGATGGCGTCGCGCACCAGAACAGCATCTAGGAAATCGCCGATATGCACTGGCAACAACGCGAGCAACTGCTCCCGCGAAAGCGGCTGCGGCGACGGCTCGAATTCGATGCTGGTAACAAGCTTCCCCAAATACGCGTCCGGCGCCGCTATTAACGGGGAAGCCATCCACATAAAAAGGATCCCGAAGCCGACGCGGGTCGACACAAGCGACCATCTTAGCCCAGTTTTATGCAACTGCTACCATCAGGTCTGGATGACTCCCGCGGATCCCAGCGAGGACCGGTACTCGCGCCAAATCCGATTCCAGCCCATCGGTCAAGCGGGCCAGCAAAAATTGTTAGACGCCCGCGTGACCATTGTAGGTTGCGGCGCGCTCGGCAGTTTCCAGGCTGGAGCTCTGGCCCGGGCCGGTATCGGAAATTTGCGCATCGTCGATCGCGACTACGTCGAGTGGAGCAATCTTCAACGCCAATGGCTATTCGACGAGTCGGACGCCCGCGACAGTCTCCCCAAGGCCGTAGCCGCGGCCCGCAAGATCGCCGCCATTAATTCCCAAGTGCGCGTTGAGCCCATGGTGTCCGATCTCACCTCCGGTAACGCCGAAGAACTACTGTCCGCGGCGGACCTGCTGCTCGATGGCACGGATAATTTCGAGGCGCGTTTTCTGATCAACGATTGGGCCGTGCGCGAAAGCGTGCCTTGGGTCTACGGCGCTGCCGTGGGCAGCTACGGACTGACTATGTCCGTGGTTCCCGGCATCACCGCCTGCCTCCAGTGCATTTACCCCGAACCGCCATCGGGCCCGCAGCCAACCTGCGAGACCGCCGGCGTGCTGGGTCCCATCACCTCTCTGATCGCCAGCCTGCAGGTTGCGGAAGCCATCAAGATTCTCTGCGGCGCCACTCCTTCGAGCGCCATCACGACGGTCGACGTCTGGTCCGGCGCCATCCGCCAAACCGCCCGTCCGGAGCGCGATCCCGAGTGCCCCGCCTGCGTTCACCGCGAATTCCGCTATCTCAACCGCCACGATCGCTCGCCCATCAGCCTATGCGGCCGCAACGCCGTCCAGATCAACGAGACATCCCGGCCCATGAACCTCGATTCGCTGGCCCTCCGCCTGGCCCCATTAGGAAAAGTCCGCGCCAACGAGTTCGCCCTGAATTTCGAGGACCCGCCGTTTCAACTGATGGTGTTTCCCGACGGCCGCGTCATCGTAAAAGGGACCAACGATATCGGCGTCGCCCGCAGCGTCTGCGCCCGCTACCTGGGCGGCTGAACGTCTCCCGTCTACACTAAATCCATGCCCCAGGAAAGCGCGGTCACCGTCAATGGCGTGAACCTGACTATCTATGAATGGCCCGGCGCCGAGCCCGCCATCCTCCTCTGTCACGCCACCGGCTTTCATGCCCGCTGCTGGGATCAGGTGATCGCCCTACTGGGCGAACGTCGCGCCATCGCTGTCGACCTGCGCGGGCACGGCCGCAGCAGCAAACCGGCGCCACCCTATATCTGGAAGCAATTTGGCCAGGACATCGCCGCCCTCACCAGCGAACTCAACCTGAAAGGCGCCATCGGTGTGGGCCACTCCATGGGCGGTCATTCCATTGCGCTGGCGGCCGCCCTCAACCCGCAAGCCTTCTCGCGTCTCGCGCTGATCGATCCGGTTATCCGGCCGCGCGAAGGCTACACCGGCCCCTGGGTCGGCTCCGGCTTCGTCGCCAAACGCCGCAATCAATGGTCCTCACCTGAAGAAATGTACGACCGCTTCCGCGACCGCGCGCCTTTTCTTTACTGGAATCCCAACGTCCTGCGCGACTACTGCCAATATGGCCTCTTACCGGTGGAAAACGGCGGCTTCGAACTCGCCTGCCCGCCCGAAATCGAAGCCAACATCTACCAAAACAGCACCCTGCCGTCTAGCATGATCTATGACGAGATTGCCGCGATTGACATCCCCGTCCGCGTGGTCCGCGCCGGCAAGCACGCACACAAGCAGTTTGCCGATTCCTTCGACGCCTCGCCCACCGCGAAAGATCTAGCCAGCCACTTCCGCCATGGCGCCGACCTGGAACTCGCCGGCTTCTCGCATTTCATCCCCATGGAAACGCCAGAGTTGACCGCCCGCATGATCCTCGCGTAGTGCTTTGTGGGGCCGGTTGTTAACCGGCCTCTCGAGTTTCTACATTTCCTGCCGCGAGGATCTTCGCATCGGGAGCGGTGTGGAACGCCCTTCCCCTCACTCAGAAGCTGTGAAAAAATAGGCGATCCCCGAAAAAAACAGAAACAGACTGAAATGTTCTGGGGGACAATAGGGCATGGCGGAACAGGGCGAGCTATTGAAGATCGAGGTGCCACCGCAACCGATGCCTATCCCAGCGCCGGCGGGGATTCCAGCGCGAGCGCGACTGAAGGAAATCGACCGCGCGCAGAGCTTCTGGGGGGAAATCGATATCGATACCCTGGTGGCCCCGGACCACATTGCTCGGGCGATCTGGCATGTGGCGGGGCGGCTGAAGCTGGATGGGTTTCTGGAAACCAACAAGAGTGTGGAAGGGCGGGCGGGGCGGGAGCGGTTGGATCCACGGCTGCTGGTATCGGTGTGGGTGTACGGCTACAGCCAGGGGATCGGATCGGCGCGGGAGCTGGAGCGGCAGATGGAGTATGAGCCGGGACTGCGTTGGCTGACGGGGATGGAGGCGATCAATCACCATACGCTATCGGACTTCCGCGTTCTTTATGGGTCGGCGGTAGAGGAGCTGTTTGGGGAGTTATTGGGATTGTTATCGAAGGAAGGGCTGATCGATCTGGAGCGGGTGGCGCACGACGGGACGAAGATCGAGGCGGTGGCGAGCGGGAGTTCGCGGCGGCGCGAGAAAACGCTGCGAGAGCATATTGCGAAGGCGACGGAGGTGATCGAAGCCCTGGAGCGGGAGGAGAGCAGCGGGCAGCTGACGAAGCGGAAACAAGCGGCGCGGAGGCGGGCAGCGGAGGAAAGGATAGCCGGGTTGGAACGGGCGGTAGAGGAGTTGGAGGAAGTCCGCAAGAGCGCGCGGTCGAAGCAGGATCGAGAGCAAGCGCGAGTGAGCCTAACGGAGCCGGAAGCGCGGGTGATGAAGCACGGCGACGGAGGCTACGGGCCGAGCTATAACGTGCAGACGACGACGGAGACGAAGAACAAGATACTGGTGGGGATCGAATTGAGCCAGCAGGCCAGCGATCAAGCGGAGTTGGAGCCGGCACTGGATCGATTCGAGCGTCAGTTCCAGCGGCTGCCGGGGCAGATGCTGGTAGATGGCGGATACACCCGACAAGAAAACATCGTGGCGGCGAGGGAGCGGGGAGTGGAGTTGATTGGTCCGGTACCGGATCTAGAGCAGCGCCAGGAACGGAATCAAAATTCGTCTTTGAAGGCGGCCGGCATTGCGCCGGAGTTTGGATCCAACGCATTCGTCATCCTGGAGGAGGGGAGCAAGCTGCTCTGTCCCGCAGGCAAAGTCCTAAAACGAACGAGCAGCAACGCCAAACAAGACGTATATCGGGCCAACCGAAAGGATTGTGAGGCTTGTCCGCATCAGCCGCAATGTTGTCCGAAAAGCGGAGCGCGATCGGTGAAGATCGGCAAGGTGAGTGAGGTGATGGAGGACTACCGGGAGCGGATGCAGCAGGAAGAGAACCGGGAAATCTTCAAACTGCGTGGGCCGACGGCGGAGTTTCCGCACGCCTGGATCAAAGAGAAAATGGGGTTAAGAAAATTTCACGTGCGTGGGCTGGCGAAGGCGCGAGTGGAGGCGCTCTGGGTAGCTGTGACGTACAACATTCAGCAGTGGGTGCGGCTCAGTTGGCGGCCGCAGGTAACGGCCGCGGCGGCTTAGCGGGGTCGAAAAGCGATCCTGGGGGCCTAGAGAGGAGTTAGGAAGGCTTATCCGGGCCACAGGGAGCTTTGCGGTCTGGCTGAGCATACGCAGGTCAGCCCATTAGGTAAGCTCCGAATGGAATCCAGGGAATCGGCGGAAATCCAATCTCTAATTTCTTCACGGCTTCTCACGTTCGGGGCTGGAGGAGAATGAGCGTTTCGTGGCAAAGGCTTTAGCTTGTGCTATGCGCGGGTTTAACAACCAAACCGGCGGAGAGTTCTCAACCCTCACTTCCACTTCTCCGCGAACTCCACCACCTGCCGCGCCACCATCGTCAACTGCGCCAACGCTGCCCGATCCGCGCATGCCCCGCTTGCATCGAAAATCGGCTCCGCCGTATTCAACCCCGCTCCCAGCGGCGTCGGCCATCCGCGCAAAGCATGGACAATCGATCGCAATGCAATCAGCGCCGTTCCGATCGTCTGCCATCCGTTGGCGGTGATGATGCAACCCACCGCCCGTCCATCCAGATAACACCGTTTGTCATCCCGCAAATCCTCGAGCAAATCGAGCGCATTCTTCACCAGCCCGGAGATTCCCCCGTGGTAACCGGGACTCGCCAGGATCAACCCATCGGCGCAACGCACCGCTTCGACCAACTCGCACTGTTCCGCGGTGCGTTCCGGGGCCCCCGGCGAATAAATGGGCATCTTGGCCAAAAACGCCCCGCTGAATAGCAGCGTCCGCGCGCCCGCTTCCTCCGCCGCGTCCAGCGCCACATGCAGCGCGCGTTCCCCGGTGGACCCCGTTCGCGTCGTGCCGCCGATGCCCACCACCAACGGCTTCATTGAGCCGGCAGCGCGCCGACCACTTCACTGGTCCTCTCAAACGTCACCATATGCCCGGCTTCCTTGATCATGACGAGGTCCGCTTTTGGCAAAGCCGATTGAAACGCCCGCGCATACACCGGCGGCACCAGCTTGTCGCTTTCCCCCCAAATGAGCAGCGTCTTGGCCCGGATGCGGTATAACCGATCGCGCAGCCCGCGATCCGGAATCGGAAACAAAATTTTCCCAGCGGCCCCCAGTTGCCGGGCATTTCTCACCAAAAACACCTGCAAAAACGCCGGATCGGTCAAAGAGATATTCGCTCCCATCGCCTTTGCCCCCGCCTCCGGATCGTGAAACAGATACTTGGGCAGCTCGAACGGCATGGTCGAGAACAAATCCGGCATGGGATGCTCGTCCAGCCACAGGCCCGCGGGCGCAATCAGCACCAGGCGCGAAACGTCATGCGGAGCAACCGCCGCCATCTCCGCCGCGATCATGCCTCCCATCGAAAAACCCACCAGAATGGGGTCTTGGATGCCCAGCGCGTCCACCACATCCCAGCTATGCAGCGTAAAATCGAGCATGTCGCGCAGCTCCGCGCATTCCTCGCTGTCTCCATAGCCGGGTAGCAGCGGCGCGAATACATGGTATTTCTCCGCCAGCGCGGCCAAAAAGCCGTGCTCCAGATCGAGCCCGCCCGCTCCATGCAGATAGACCAGCGGTTGCCCTTGCCCGCCCTCGTAATAAAGGACCGGAACGTGCGCCGTTTGGATCGTCTTCAGCTCCATTAGACCGTCTCCGTCTGCATTTGCGGTAAGCTGCCTGCCTTCACCCGTTGGGTCATTGGTTTGCACCAGAATCGGTTGTCATCCGCGTGCTCCGGAAACATATTCCGCAGCCTGGGCATCACTTTCTCCGCAAATAACTTGGTCGAGTACATGCATTTCTCAGCCGGCATGTTGCCCACATGCATCAGGCAGAATACGTGGCCCACATGCAGTGCTTTGATCAGGTCCTCCATGCGCTGGCGCACTGTTTCCGGGCTGCCCGCGATCACGTGCCCACCTTCAATCAGGTCTTTCCAGGTCAAGTTGTCAAAACCGCTGAGAGGAGCATACTGCGACAGCACGCCCTTCTGGATGGTCTTGATGGTGCGGTATCCCGGCGCGTCCGCGAACCCTGGATACACATGCAGACACCGGTTGTAAAAATAATTCACGTGCGGCGCAAACAGGCGCTCCGCTTCAGCGTCCGTATCCGCCACGCAGATGGTCTGCGCAAACCCCGCGCGGTAAGGCGAAGAATCGGCATTGCGCGCGGCCACGCGTTCCCAGTAACCCTGCAGCAGCATCTTGGCGCGCAGATACCCGGTGAAGCTCAAATAAGAATAAGAATACGTATTGTCGATGCAGAAATCGTAAGTCTCAATCGACCCGCCGCCCGGTATGTGAACCGGCGGATGCGGCTGCTGAATCGGCCGCGGCCAGATATTCACATAGCGCAGTTTCGTATAGCGCCCATTGAATGCAAACGGCTCGCGTTCGTGCCAGGCACGCATGATCAACTCGTGCGCTTCGCGGTATTTCTCGCGGGTCAGAGCGGGAATCTGTCCATAGCAATAGTTCGTATCCATCGACGTTCCCACGGGAAAGCCCGCAATCAGCCGGCCGCCGCTGATGCAGTCCAGCATCGCAAACTCCTCCGCCACGCGCACCGGCGGATTGTATAGCGCGATCGAAGCGCCTAGCACCAGCAACGCGACATCCTCCGTCCGGCGAGCCAGCGCGGCCGCGATCAGGTTCGGCGACGGCATCAGCCCGTAGCCGTTCTGATGATGTTCATTGGCCCCGATAGCGTCAAAGCCCAGCGTGGCTGCGTATTCGAGCAGATCGAGGTAGGTGTTATAGACTTCGTGACTTTTCTCGGGATCGAAGAGCTTGGAATCGATATCCACCCATACCGAATGATTTTTCTCCCGAAAATCGTCCGGCAGGTAAGGCCACGGCATGAGGTTGAACCAGGTAAACTTCATGTACCCTCCGCATGCAGCCTATCACAGGGCAGAAGTCCGGGTGAGTATCGTTTTTGGGTAGTGCGCTAGAAGGTGGTTGATGGCATCAGTCACTGCATGAACTCGGATTCATGGGGATTATCTATGGTGTTCGAGTCTTCTCGGCTTGTTCCGCGAGCTTGGCTTCGGCGAGCCTAGCCTCAGCAGGCCTAGCCTCAGCAAGCTTGGCTTTCGCTTTAATTTGGGTTGCGATCCATTCTGGGTGCCGCAGCGGCCCAAACGTCCGCTCGTAAGCTTCGATTTGCTTTTGCAGGTTCATCACCAAAACCGCAGCATGTTCTGGTGCCATGGTGACGCCTACTCTGACCTGAACTCCATTAGGCCCCATCTCAGCAAAGCTAATCCTGAAATCCATCAAAGAAGCAGAAAAGGCTGAACAGTTGGAGTAAACAAAAGTGTCAGGGAACGGGATTTCAAGCGTTACCGTTTGTTCTTTCATGCTGCCTTTGGTCGTTTCTTCTGTAGAAGGAGGGTTCACACTATCGGGCATAATTGGTTGATTCCCTGTTTGGCCTGGCTACTCAGTGCCGACCACTGGATAGAACTGACAGGCTCGAGTTCTCTGTGCGCGTCCAGATTTATTGTGTTGTTGTATTCAATTTTTATTACTGTGTTGTTGCCTAACCTTGTCTTCGGAGCGTATGCGGAACTAATGATCTGTGACTGTGAATAGGGAAGCTCCGCTATCCGTTCAAGTAAGTTCGTGCCCATTATATACGCGTCAGCTTCAACCACAGTCAAAGGTACAGGCGACGATATTTCTTCAGGAACAGATTCTTCTTCAAAGCTTTTTACTTGCAATGATTGCTCATTGGTATTCACTGCGCGATCCAGAACAGTCCCGAAAGACACAAATTTAACATCCAAGCCAACATCAAAAGCCGATGCGATCCTCAGAAGAGTATTTAGTGTGGGCTTGGTTCCAGCATTCCAATCCTCAAGAATCGAGATTCGCTCCTGGGCCATATTGGCCTTCCTTCCGAGCTGGGACTGAGACAGATCGCGTTGCTCACGGAGTACTCTAATCTGGGAGGCGATTCCCATGTAGACATTTTCAGCATTGAAGGCTTCTCGGTATTCGCGGTCTTTAAGCCCCTTGAGTAAGTCTTCCTTAGTTGAAGCGATGCTCACAAATCCTGCTCCTATCATTCTCGATGATTTTCATTCTCGATTCGGCGATAGTGGGAGCGCTAGGTGGGTCGAAATCCCCATCCCGTTCTGTAGCACAAATCAGAAGCGAGAACTGTCGATCACTCAACGGCGTCACGGGCGCAGGACCCCGACCTGGAGAGTGATCGTCACGAGCCGGGCCTCGATAACCAAGCAGTCGATATTGAGTATTCATGTACAAAACCCTAATTTCTACGATTCCGGGATGGTCATCTAAATTACTCGCCAATGGTCGAACCCAAAGCTTAGTCGCAGCCAATCGCAATATTGCGCTGTCAATCTTGGCCTTAGCTTTCTTGGGAACCCTAGTTGGGTCGCAGAGATAGTCCCTTATGGGATTGGTCCGGCGCTCGTCCAAGTAATCCATGAAGGCCCACTCAGCCATTAGTATATGATAAAAACATCATATCTGCAACCAAGAAGTGCTTGACGGTGTACATAATAATGTTATCATGGACTGAAGATATGAAAAACAAGGGCCAACCTCCAGTCGCTAAACCGAAATGCTGGCCCAAGCTTCGACCCTAGGCGGGTTGGCAGAGTGGTCGAATGCAGCCGACTGTAAATCGGTAAACGGTGGCCACACCACCGTTCTGGGGTTCGAATCCCTCACCCGCCGCCAGATTAGTTCCCTGGTGAAGGCGCTAACCTCTACCAGGGAAATGAATCGCACAGCCGAAGCTGTACGAGTCCGCAAATTCAGTATCAGGCTTTTGGCTGTGTAACTCAAGAGGAGATTCCATTACCTGCCACAACTGCCGGGTTCGAATCTCGCAAATTCGGCAAACGTCAAAATCGTCAGCGGTTCCAATGTACCCAATGCCACACGGTGTTCACTGAACACCGTGAAGACCATCTCGATGGAAGGTCCGTGATGTGGAAGTCGATGGGTTGTGGAGTTTCATCGGTAAAAAAAAGAAAGCGGGTCCGCCTCGCGTGAGGTAGCGGGCGGACGCCTTCGGCTTCTGCGGGACTATAGCGCGCTTCGCCGTCCTGGGAAAACCGATAGACTTTGATGAGCATGGCGAAGTCGCAGCGGGCCTCTAGCGTTGTACCAGGGCCGCTGTGAAGTTTGGCAACGGCCCTTTTTTTTCGCGCAACCTCTCAACCAACATTTAGCGCACTACCCGTTTTTGCCTTCGGCCTAGTCAGCCTGCTATCCTGGTACTGGATGCAAAACCATCACACAACCCTTTCCTCCTACCACTTCAAGCGCGCCCACACAGACGGTATTATTCAAGTTCTCAACGAAGGATCTTACGTAATGGCCGAATACAGTGAGCGCACCGGCGCGGTTATCTGGCAGCGCGTAGTGGTCGCTACCCAAAGAGAGATGGTGGAGAGGTGGCTCCGCGAGCGTTACCCGGTACATGCAGCCACCGCGCGTTCCGCCGCCAGCGGACGTTAGACTAAAAAGGCGCGAAGCGGAAAAGGCGGACGGGGTATCTTCCCCAGCCCGCTGTCGGCTATTTGCCGCCCACCAGCCGCCCTGGCATGTCCGCCAATACATAGCTCATCACCGCCAACCCCGCTATATTCTTGCGGAAATCCTCCGGATCCACCTTATCCAGTGTGTCCGCCTCCGTATGATGCCAGTCGAAATAATGCAGTCCCACCGTCCGCGGGCTTAACGAAGGCACGCCCTCGCGCGTTAAAGGCCCGATATCGGAGCCGCCCCCACCCGGGCTGATCTCTCCCGCCCCAATCGGCTCCAGCAATTTTCCGATCTGCTTCAACAGCTCCATCGATCCGGCATCGGGGCTCTCGACCGCGCCGGCCCGTCTGCCGCCCTCGAAACCTCCGAACCCGAATCCCAGCGGCCGTTCCGCTCCGCCATCCATCTCGATCGCCGCCACGTGGTTCGAAAGCCGGTCGCCAACCCACCGCCGGTACGCCTCTCCGCCCTTCCCGCCGTTCTCCTCGTTCACCCAAAACACCACCCGAATGGTCCGCCGCGGCTGCAACCCGAGTTTCTTAATCAACGCCACCGCCTCCAGACTCGCCATGATGCCGCTCCCGTCGTCCTGCGCTCCCTGCCCGACATCCCAGGAATCCAGATGTCCACCCAGAACCACCACCTCTTCCGGCAGTTCGCGGCCCGGAATCTCCCCGATTACGTTGGCGCTGGCCGCTTCCGGCGCCTGATGCGCTTCCATCTCCAAATGCACCTTCACCGCAGACCCGGACTGGCTCAGCCGCTCGATCAATAGCGCGTCTTCAATAGTGACGGCCGCCGCCGGTATGCGTGGCACTCCCTCCTGGTAGGTGAGGGCGCCCGTGTGCGGCAACTCGACCGCCAGCGGCGTGATGGACCGCACCAGCACCGCGACCGCTCCCAGCGCCGCCGCGCGCGAGGCACCCGCGGTTCGATTCACCACGGTCTGGCCGTAGCCCTTATAGACCGCGTTAAATAGAACGATCTTTCCCCGCACTCGGTCGCGGCTCAAATCCGCCAACTGCTCGATGCCGGAAACCACCACCACGTCCCCAGTGATTCCCTCCGGCGGCGTTCCCACGCTCATGCCGAGACCCAGCATGTGAAGCGGCCTTTCAATCGGAGCCACGATCTTCGCCGATTCCCGTCCGCGGATCCAATGTGGGACTTTTAGGGGCAGCGTTTGTACATTTGCCAATCCGTCGCGCGTCATCTGTTCCGCGCTCCAGGCTACCGCCTTCTCCAATGACCGCGATCCGCTGATGCGATTCCCGATGCGGTCGCACAGATACGTCAGCTTCGCGTAGCCGTCGGTGTCTTTGAGCGCCGCGTCAATCAGCCGATCGGCGGTAGCGCGATACCGCTCGGTAAGATCGTCGGTTCCGGCGCAAGTGACAGCCACGCAGAGTAAGAGGACAACAGGCAAGCGAGTCATGGACCATCAGCATAGCAAATATGTATTCGGCACCCGGCAATCAACAGCATGGACGAGGATCGTCCTCTTTGTTGGCGCTAATCCGGCTTGTCTAGCCGATATCATCCTGCCCGGTTGGGTTGCGTGATCCGGCGCAAGCGGATCTCACGACCGTCGGGCGGCTAGCCCCGTACATAGATGCGGTGATGGCGACAAGTCTACCGCTTTTTGCAATTTTGTGATGTTGCATCGGAACTTGCCCGCCGTTAAATTTGCTTTCTTCTCATGGCCCTCGAATTCATGAGGTTCGTTCCGGGTTGACGGTTTCCTATTACTAGCCGATATTGGAAGTGGTGAACCTAGATGCGTACTCAACGTCAATCCCGCAAAAGATCCCCGCGCTCAATGATTGAACAGACAGCGTTGGCGCCGCCGATTGTTCCTGAATGGCTAGAGCAGGTTCGATTCACCGTCGAGCAAGAGGGGCCTCTTCTGCAAGCGCTAATGCGCCGCGCCATAAACGCCGTTCTACGATTTACTGAACTCTCCGAAGATTCCGTCGTCAACGCCACCGCCGCCCCTACAGATTTGACCGTTCTGTTGCGAGCATTGTCATCGGGCGAGTTGCTCGAGGATCTGCGATCAGTCGAGCCTTTGGCGCCGGCATTCATTCGTGGCATTCAAGCTCAGCGTAGACTGCTTGAGGAACACGGAGGAACACTCAGCGCCGCGGAAAGTGGAGAGATCCTGGGACTATCGCGAGAAGCGGTAGATAAGCGGCGACAAGCCAACGCGCTTCTAGCCCTGAGCATGGGTAGACACGGATATCGTTATCCTGTTTGGCAATTCACTAAGTCGGGCACGCTCCCCGGTCTCAAGGATGTGCTTCAAGCATTGACGCCTCACGATGAGTGGATGCAAATTGCATTCTTTGTCAGCAAGAACCCACGGTTAAGCGATCGAACACCGATTGAAGCTCTGAGCGCGGGAGGCGTGAAGCGAGTCGTCGAGGCCGCGCAAGCCTATGGAGAACATGGAGCGGCATAAGAGTGAGTCAAAGATCCTGTCCTCGCCCACCGGCGGATCTTTCCGAAAGGTTCCTGCCCATCGTTGAACTTACTGACCGTATGTTTCGGACTCACGGAGTGAACAGGGCGCCATTTTTCTTCGGTTGTACCCACCGGAATCGTTTCGATTCTCCGGACTGCTCTTACGACGTGCTGTATGCCGGATTGGACCATTTCTGTGCATTCATTGAGACCTTCGCTAGCGTTGCGGGAACACGCGTTATCACCACGCATGCATTAAGAGCGAACGCACTCACGGAATTCAAATCTCCGCGGCCGTTGCGATTGATCGATTTGGGCCAGTCGGGTGCATTGGTGCGGATCGGCGCCGATGGAAATCTGTTTACGGGCGATCACGATATCCCTCGTCTGTGGTCACGGGCTTTCCACGATCATCCCGAAAAAGTCGACGGAATCCTGTACCCTAGCCGTCTTGATCCTGTTCGTCGTGCGGTCGTGCTGTTTGGCGATCGAGTCCCGAACAAATTCACCGAACTAAATCGCGAAAGTTGGTATGCACCTGGCCCTTTGCGCCAGAAACTTGTGGAGATTATAGAGCACTACCAGTTAGAACTAATCGAAAGCCAAATCGTCGAGGGTCGAAAACCAGCTTCACGGGCTGTGCAGGGCAGACTGCCAGAAACGAGCTAGAATGCTGAAGCCAGGCGACAAAATACCAACATCCGCTAGCGGGGTCTCCAGCTCCGGCCCATTCAGTTCCCCCGCCCCCGCACTGCTAGACTCGTAGTTTATGTCATTGGTAGTCGTTGGGTCCGTCGCTTATGACGGAATCGAGACGCCGCATGGCCGCGTCGATCGCATCCTGGGTGGCGCTTGCACCTACATCTCCTTGGTTGCCAGTTATTTCACCAAGGTGCGGATCGTCGCCATCGTCGGCGAGGATTTCGCGAAGGAAGACGAAGACCTGCTCACCGGGCGAGGCATCGATCTCGAAGGTTTGGAGCGCGTTCCCGGAAAATCGTTCTTCTGGCAGGGCGTTTATTCCGCCGACATGAATGACCGGACTACCCTTCGTACCGACCTGAACGTCTTTGCCGATTTCCAGCCCAAGCTCCCCGCCGGTTACAAAAACGAGCCTTATCTCATGCTGGGCAACATTCAGCCCGCTCTGCAGCAGTCCGTGCGCGCGCAAATGACCGGGCCCCGTCTTACCGGCGGCGACACCATGAATTATTGGCTGAAGCCGGAATTCCGTGATGAGTTGCTGGCCACTATCCGCGAATGGGATTTCCTGCTGATCAACGATTCCGAGGCTCGCATGCTCTCCGGCGAGCACAATCTGAAGCGGGCAGCGGCAAAAATCGTCGAAATGGGCCCCCAGACGCTGGTCGTCAAGCGCGGCGAGTATGGCGCCATCCTCTTCCGGCGCGACGGTTATTTCATGGTGCCCGGCTATCTGCTCGAAGAGGTTTTCGATCCCACCGGCGCCGGCGACTGTTTCGCCGGCGGCTTTATCGGCTATCTGGCCGAGCGCGGTTTTGACTTGAATAATAGCCACGTGGACCACAAAGAACTGAGCCGCGCCGTCATCTACGGCAGTGTGATGGGCAGCTTTTGTTGCGAGAAGTTCGGCGTAGACCGCTTCCGCACTCTCACGCGTCAGGAAATCGACGCGCGCTTCCACGAGTTCCGCGACTTCACCGGCTTTTGAAAATCGTCATCGCCATCTTCGGGCTTGCTCTGCTGAGCGCGGCGTCCACCGCTTTCGTTCTCCGCAACGGCTGGACGCTGTACTATGGCGATGCGGAATCGCACCTGGATATCGCCCGCCGCATCCTGGACGCCCGCACGCCGGGATATGAGCAGATCGGCACCGTCTGGCTTCCCTTGCCCCACGCGCTGATGCTGCCTCTCATCGGTTACAACGAATTATGGCGCAATGGGCTGGCTGGCGCGATTCCGGCGTCCCTCTGCTTCGTCATCGCCGGCGCGTTCTTCTTCGCCTCGGTGCTCGCCCTGTTTCGTTCCGCGGCCGCCGCCTGGGCCGCCCTGGGCGTGTTCGCGCTCAACCCGAATCTGCTGTATTTGCAAGCCACTCCGATGACGGAAGCGGTGCTGTTGGCGTGCCTCATAGCGCTGCTGTTTTCGACCATCCGATTTACGCAGACGCAATCCTGGTGGGCTGTTATCGGCGCCGGCCTGGCAGCGCTCGCGGCCACCTTAACCCGTTATGAAGGCTGGTTTCTCATCCCCTTCGCCGCCGTTTTCTTTCTGTTGCGCGCAAAAAAACATTTGGCTGCGTTTCTGTTTTTGGCCATCGCTTCGCTCGGACCGCTTTACTGGCTGGCACACAATTGGTGGAGCTACGGGAATCCGCTCGAGTTCTACAACGGACCCTATTCGGCGCAGGCCATCTATCAACGTGCGCTGGATCATCGCGTGCCTCCGTATCCGGGCGATCATGACTGGCTGCTGGCCGCCTGGTATTTCGCGACCGCGGCGGAACTTTGCATGGGCTGGGCCGCGCTGGCGCTGGCCGCGGTAGGGGTTTTCGCGGTGCGCAAGGCAAAAGCGTTCTGGCCCCTTATTTATTTGCTGCTTCCGCCCGTTTTCTACGTCTGGAGCATGCATTCCGGCAGCACGCCCATCTATGTGCCGGTGCTGTGGCCGTTCAGCTACTACAACACCCGCTACGCATTGAGCGCCCTGCCTTTGATTGCCCTCTGCGCAGGCGCGGCCGTACTGTGGTTTCCCTGTAAGCGCCAGGCGTGGGTCGCGGCCGGCATCGTCGCCTTGTCGGTGGCCTCGGGTATCGCGACCAGCCCCGTCTGCTGGAAGGAATCGCAAGTGAATTCCGAAGGCCGCCGCGCCTGGACCGCGCAAGCGGCGAGCTACTTACACGCCGAATACCGGACCGGCGATGGAATCTTCACCTCCCTGGGAGACTTGGCCGGCATTTATCGCGAAGCCGGGATCCCGCTACGTGAAACGCTGAACGAAGGCAATCGCCCCCTGTTTCTGCCAACCACTCGCCGACCCCTGCTGTTCTTGCATGAGGAGTGGGCCGTTGCCATGGCCGGCGATCCCGTTGCTTCGGCCGTGGAACACTTGTCCGTGCAAACCGGGCCAAAATATGAGTTGATGAAGACCATCGTGGTCAAGGCCCAGCCGGTGATCCAGATATACCGGCGCAGCGATCCGCCGCCTGTTCTGACCCAACCAGATGACCAATAATCTGATCATCCCTTTCACCAAAGCCCACGGCGCCGGCAACGATTTTCTCCTGACCTGGCAGCACGAAGTACCGGCTGGCCTCGACCTGCCCGCCATCGCCCGCGAGATCTGCGCGCGTCATGAAGGCATCGGCGCCGACGGGTGGATGCTGGTCCGCCGCAACGCTATCCGGCTCTTCAACGCCGACGGCAGCGAACCCGAGATTTCCGGTAACGGGACCCGCTGTGCCGCGGCGTTCCTGCTCGAAGATCAGCGCGGCGCCGAAATCACCATCGAGACCGGCGCCGGCCCCAAGCATCTGCGTTTGATTTCAGTGGTAGACCGCATTTGGATGTTCGAGATGGATATGGGCGTTCCGCGCTACTCGCCGGCGGATATCCACAGGGAAATTCCCCTGCATCCTGAGCTGGGCGAAGTGAGCCTGCTTGATGTCGGCAACCCCCAGTGCGCCATTTTTGTCAGCGAGTTCCCCGGCGACTGGGAACAAATTGGCGGCGAAGTAGAAAGCCATCCGTACTTTCCCAAGCGGACCAACGTTTCGTTTGTGCGCGCGATCGACCCCCACACCCTGGAAGTTCGTTTTTTCGAGCGCGGTGTGGGGCCAACCAAAAGCTCGGGAACCGGTTCCACCGGCGCTGCCGCCGCAGCCATATTGAGGTGCGTCGCCCAAAGCCCCGTGACCGTAAAAACCCTGGCCGGAGACTTGGTCCTGCGTTGGGAGGACTCCGTTTATCTCACCGGACCCGCAACCATAATCGGCCAAGGCGAATTTTACCCGGGCCGGGCGGCGAACACATAAGAGCCCCCACGCGTACCAACCAAAAGCTCGGGAACATCCCGGTCTCGGGTTCGAAATCGTCCTCATCAAGGTCGCAGTTGTGTCCCCCGGCGCTTTGCGGTAAAGTGGCCTTCCCAAAGTTGGTTTGCCGCTTCATCCCGACGCGGCACACGCCACTCCCGTCCCTCACTCCATCCGCAACCGCGCCAACACCGGAAAGTGGTCCGACCCGTGATCCTCGCGATGCACCTGTCCGTCTTCGAGCTGCCCTGGACCGCGCACAAATATCCAGTCGATCGATCCCACAATGACATGCGTCCGCACTTTGCGATCACCCAAAGCGCTGCGGTAACCCGCTTGCCGCAGCCGCGGAATGATCGGCGACCAGGGCACTTTGTTATTCAGATCGCCTGAGATCAGCACCGTGACATCGCTCGGATACTGTTCCGCGTCCTTCAGCACTTCTTCCAATTGCCGCAGGCGAAGATTCTCAGAATCGCGGCTCTCGAGATGCACATCGTAAATCACCAACTTGTGCCCGGCGCTTTCGACTTCGCTGATCAAGGCGAGTCGCCCACCGATCCTCCGCTGAAAGAGCGGCAGTTTAGCGGGCAACAAACCGGGCTTCCAAAAGCCGGACTGGTTGACGAACCGCAGGATACGCGTGTGGGTGAGCGGTTGGCGGCTCAGAATGGCTTGCCCGTGATACGCCGGCTCTTCCCCCAGGCCTTGGCTGAGTTCCTGAAATTCGATGCCGAAAACGTAGTCGTAAGCGAATTCTTCCGCCAGCGCTTTGGCCACATCCTTGCCCCCGGACCGCCGGGCATGCAGATCCACCTCTTGCAGAATGCAGAGATCGGGATTGTGCTTCCGGATGACCGCTTGGATCTTGTCATACTCCACGCCCCGCTCGATATTCCAGTTCAGGATCGTAATCTCGCGCGGAGGCGCGGATGGCTTCAGGAAGCTGCCCTGGCGAATCTGGTTCATCTCCGGCGAGAGATGCGACACGTCGCCGGGCGACGCGAAGAACGACAGACAGAGGCAAACGGCCACACCGAAAACAAGCGTCCAGTGACGCTTCAGCGTGCGCATATACAGCCAGTTTAGCGCAGAGAGCCGCCGCAGCCGTGGCACGTAGTTCCGGCACGTAGTTCCGGACATCGGACCCACCAAATTTGCGCGCTGACATGCTTTGGAGCTATAAGGGGCTACCAGAAAGAACGACGATCGCGTCGAGCAGTACGCCATGGTCAAAATTCGCAGTAGGTCGGAAGCAGAGACTCTCATGAGATTGCTTCGCAACTGGGAGCCTCGGCTGTGGGATCCGTGATTTGGTGTTCAGGCCTGGCAGGCATCTCAAAAATGCTCCGTCAATTGAGCAAATCGTTCAATCTGGATCAGCTTGGGCGACTGCCGCACTTCCTCATGTTCCAGCCGCCAGGTGTGCGGATGCGGAATGAACACGGCGTTTAGACCCACCTCCAACGCCGGATTGATATCCGACTTCGGAGAGTTGCCGATCATCCAGGTCCGCGCGGCATTGAGCTTGCGCTCCTTCACCAACAGTGCATAGGACGAGGCGTTCTTCTCCTTCACGATTTCGGCGTGACCGAAAAACACGCCCAACCCCGAGCGATCCAGTTTGAGCTTCTGCTCTTCCGGGTTGCCCTTGGTGAACAACGTCAGATCGTGCCGGGAACAAAGGTACTCGAGTGTTTTCCTCCACGCCGGGCAACAACTCCATCGGTTGTTGCATAATCTGCTCCGCAAATCCGAGGATAGTCTCAATGTCGCCGGCGCTCACGTCGCGCTCGGCCAGGCGCCGGTAACACTCGGCCAGATTGCGGCTGAAATTGGCGCTGCCATAGCCGTGAATCTTGCTGTTGGCGATCTCTATCTCATCGAGCGCCGCGCGCACCTGCTCCGGCCTCAGGTGCGAGTGGTCCAGAAACTCGCAAAACCGATCGAATGCGCGCTCGAAATAGATGTTGTTCTCCCACAATGTATCGTCCGCGTCGACGATCAGATGCTGGCGGGTGGTCATAGCGACGGGGGCCATTTGCCGTGTCCGTTGCGCGGCGCCAACTCCCGCATATGTTGCGTCTGCTTTTGGCGCGACGTGTAGCCGGGCAGGAAATCCGCCAGCCGCTTCATCCGTTCCAGTTCCGAGCGCGTCGAGAGCAGCACTTGGCGGAAATCGACGTCGGGCACCACCTGCGCCAGTTGAAAGCTCAACTGCGGATCGCTCAGCTCCGGATTGGAATGCCCTTCTGGCTTTTCCAACTGGATGAGATCGCGGTATCCCTCGAGCGCTCGCCGTTGCGTATCCGGCGGCAGCGGCGCAAAGTCGTCATCGTCGAAGAATTCCACTTTGCCGCGCAAATACGGTTTCTCGTCGTCGAGTTCCAGAATTTCAAAACGCCGCCGCCCGCCGGCCAGCAGATCCATGCGTCCATCCGGGTAACGCTTGGTCACTTTCTCCACCGCCGCCGAGCAACCCATGTTCACGATGCCCTTTTCGCCCGCGAGAACGACGCCGAATTCGCTTTGCGCGTCCAGCACATCGCGCATCATCTCTTTATAGCGTTCTTCAAAAATATGCAACGGCAGCAGCGTGCGCGGGAACAGCACCACCCCCAGCGGAAAAAGCGGCAAGAGCGCCTGCGGCATTGTACTATTATGGCTTCTTTGCCTGAAAACGATGCGGTGGGCCAATTTGATCCTGTTTGTGGTGTCAGCTAATCGATGGCACCATTGCACAAGGGATTACCGAGGAAGGTAGCGTGACGGCAAAATTCTCAGTGGGTGAGCGGGTTTCTATTTCGCCGGAGTTTTTCTGGGCAAAAGGGGCAACCGGAACTATTTCTACGCCGCCGTCGGAGGTAACGACGCTGAGCGGCCCTTGGGACGACGATCTGACTCGACAAGAACGCGGTGCTTTAGGTGAGGCGACCGTTTACTGGGTATGGTTCGATGAACCGCAGCGGGACGCTGACGGGGACGGTCCGTATCGTGGAGGTTGCATTCACGAGAATGCGATGACTCTTGTACCGCGGATCTCAAACTGACCCATTACTGAAAACGATGCAGATCGCCGGCAGCGTGGTTCTGATTACTGGCGCCTCCCAGGGCATCGGCGCAGCCTGCGCGGCGGCATTCCGTAAGCGCGGGGCCAAACTGGCTCTGGTCGCGCGAAACGAAGAAAGACTTCGCGCTGTCGCTGGCCACGACGGCTTGGTTCTGGCGGGCGACCTGACCGACGCAGCCTTCCGCCAGCAAGCCATCGCCACAACCATCCGCACCTACGGCGCCATCGACATTTTGATCAACAACGCGGGCATCGGCCTCTATGTGCCGGCCTGGCGCGCTCCCGAGGATCAGGTCCGCGAGCTGTTCGAGCTGAACTTCTTTGCTCCCTTGGCGCTCTCGCAACTGGCAATTCCCCACATGCGTCAACGCGGACGTGGGATGCTGGTGAACGTCAGTTCTATCGCCGGAGAGATTACTCTGCCCTGGTTCACGGTGTACTCGGCTTCGAAGCACGCTTTGGGTTCGCTCACCGTCGGCCTGCGTTTGGAGTTGGAGCGCTCCGGGATTCGCGCCATGACCGTTTGCCCCGGTTACGTGAATACGGAATTCCAGCGGCATGCGATCGCCGGCCAGCCTCCCGCCTCGCTCCGGCGTCGGCCGTTGTCGGTGAGCGTCGAGCAATGCGCCGAGAGGATCGTTCGAGGCGTGGAGCGTGATTCCCGCATGGTGGTCACGCCGCGCACTGGTTGGGCGGTGATTTGGCTGCGCCGTTTATTCCCCGCAACGGTGGACCGATATTTGATTCAGATCGAGGAGCGCGCAGCGTGATACTCAAATTGAAGCGCACTCCTGGAATCTATCTGGTGGGTTTTATGGCCTCCGGCAAAACGACCATCGGCGCCCAACTGGCCGACCAACTTGGCTGGCGCTTCGTCGATTTAGATCAGGATATCGAGGCGCAACAAGAAGCCAGCATCGTACAACTGTTCGACACCCGCGGCGAGCAGGAGTTTCGCACTATTGAAGCCGCGGCGTTGCTCCGGCGTGTAAGGGAGATTGAGCGCGGAATGGCCACCGTGATGGCGCTGGGCGGTGGCGCTTTTGTTCAGCCGGCGAATGTCGAGTTGGTTTGCCGGCATGGCGTCACCGTGTGGCTGAACTGTCCTTTTCCCGTCATCGTCCGGAGGACCGCGCAGTCCGGCCATCGTCCGCTGGCGCGCGACCCAGAACGCTTTCAGGCGTTGTACAAAGAGCGTCAAGCCGCTTACGAACGCGCCGAGCATCACATCCCCATTGAAAGCGACGACCCGCATGACGCCGTGACCGCGATCCTGCGGCTTCCTCTATTTTGAACGTGTCTTCTTGAGCACTTTGCCCCAATCCGCGCTCCGCATTTTCCGCGCCGCCGTCAAGGCCGCGGACCCAGTCGCGGCCGTCAAGCGCCATCTCCAAGGCATTGGCGATTACCAAAATATCTACGTGGTCGGGGCGGGGAAGGCCGCCATCGCGATGGCCCGCACAGCCGAGCAGGTGCTTGGCTCGCGCATTCGCGCCGGTTTCGTCAAAACCAATTTGAACGTGTCTTCTTGAGCACTTTGCCCCAATCCGCGCTCCGCATATTCCGCGCCGCCGTTAAGGCCGCGGACCCAGCCGACGGCCGTCATTCGCCATCTCCAAGGCATCGGCGATTACCAAAATATCTACGTGGTTGGGGCGGGAAAGGCCGCTGTGGGGATGGCCCGCGCGGCCGAGCAGACGCTTGGCCCGCGCATTCGCGCCGGTTTCGTCAATACCAAGTACGGCCATGCCCCTAGTGGGGCCGACCCCCAGGTCGGCGCGCGACCCCCTGGTCTCGCCACTGGCAGCCTGCGCCGCATCGAAGTGCTTGAATGCGGCCATCCCATTCCCGACGAGCACGGCATGCGCGGAGCGGAGCGCATCGCCGAGATCGCCTGCTCGGCCCGTGAGGGCGATCTGCTATTGTGCCTGATCTCCGGCGGCGCCAGCGCGCTCTTGCCGCTTCCCCCGCTCGGCATTTCCTTGGCCCAGAAGCAGACCATCACTGAGCGGCTGCTGGCGCGTGGCGCGACCATCGATGAGTTCAACTGCGTCCGCAAACACATGTCGCGCATCAAAGGCGGCCAGTTGGCGAGGCTCGCGTACCCGGCCAGCGTGTGCAGCCTGATTCTTTCCGACGTGATTGGAGAGCGTTTGGACGTCATCGGAAGCGGGCCCACTGCGCCGGACCACTCCACTCTGGCTGATGCTAAGGCGATTCTCGAAAAATACGGCATCCGCGCCAAACTCGCTGGGGAAACTCCCAAGCCCGGCGATCCAGTCTTCCGCAATGTCCGGAACATTCTCGTGGGCAACAATCGCCTGGCCGTGGCGGCGGGCGCAGCCAAGGCGAAAGAACTCGGCTTCCGCACCGTGATTCTAGCGACAGAGATACAAGGCGAAGCCCGCGAGATCGCGCGAGTCTACGCCGGTATCGCGAAAGAACTGGCTCGTGCCGGGAAGCCAGTGTGCGTGATTTCCGGAGGCGAACCGACCGTAACTGTGCGTGGAAAAGGCCTAGGTGGCCGCAACCAGGAATTCGCGCTGGCAGCGGCCATCGACATCGCCGGCCTCAAAGACGTCGTGATTTTCAGCGCCGGCACCGACGGCACTGACGGCCCGACGGATGCCGCTGGCGCCTTCGCCACGGGGAGCACCGCCCTGCATGCAAACGCCCAGGCCGCGCTCGCCAACAACGATTCCTACCACTTCTTCGAAGCAGCCGGCGGATTAGTCAAAACCGGCCCCACCGGCACCAACGTCATGGACATCCAAATCGTCCTGGCCAAGTAAGCTTTGATGTGGGGCAGGTTGTCAACCTGCCGCGGGTTGTTAACCCGCGCGCGGCCATTCTACTCCGGCTTCGACCACGGCGGAACAATGCCATTGAAACGTGCATACGCCACCAGTTGCCCCATGTGTTCGTTCGCATGGACCAAAATGCGCAAGTAGATCCCATCGACCTTGGCGTCCACGCCGTTAATTTTCACGTGGCGCTGCAAGTCGGCGGGTTTGACTGCCAGATGCGCCGCTTTCACGGCTTCCACTGACCGCTTCAGCCAGTCGATAACTTTCGCCTTCTCGGTCACGGTCTTCTCCATGTCTGGCGACGTCAGATCGACCGGCATCTTCGGGCCCGTCACACTCAGCAAGTAAAAATTCGCGAGCGCGATATGCATATAGACTTCGCTCATCGAGCGCACGCCCGGCGCGGGCCGCCACGTGAACTTCTCCGCCGGCGTCGCCTCAGCCAGCGCAATGATCTGTCGGGTCGCGTGGTCCCACTCGCCGTCATAGCCTTGCCACAAGCCTTCCAACTGCGCGTGCAAGGCGACCGTCAAAAAAATCAAACTAGCCAGAAACCGTTTCATGGGGGTGATCCTCTCGCTCATTTTACGCTGTAGTCTCCCCGGCTGAAATATTTTTCTAACCAACAGTAAAGAGCGATGAATAAATAGCGGCTACCCATTTCCTTGATCTTCAGTTTCGACTCACCCGATCGCCGGTTACGCCATGTGACCGGAAGGGTGGTCCACGAATAGCCGCGAACCATCGTTTTCAGGGGCAATTCCACCGTGAGGTTGAAGTGCGGCGACAAGAAAGGGCGGCAGCCTTCGATTACTGTGCGCCGGTAGGCTTTAAAGGCGTTAGTAAAGTCGTTGCAAGGCACGTTGAACAGCAGGCGCAAAAACAGATTCGCCATCCGGTTGAGCAGGAGTTTGTGCCGGGGGTAATCAATGACGCCTCCTCCGCGAACAAAGCGAGAGCCGAAAACCGCGTCCCATCCCTCGCCCAGTATCTCCCAGTAGCGCACCACATCCCGGCAGTCGTCGGATTCGTCGGCCATCATGATCACAATGGCGTCTCCGCTGGCTTGGCCGAAGCCGAACGTGATGGCCCGTCCGAAACCGTGCAGTCCAATGTTCTGCGCCGGCTTCAATTCCGGAATACGCTTCGCCAGGGTGTTAAGAATCTCCCACGTGGAATCCGTGCTTCCGTCGTCCACCACCACGATCTCATGGGGAACCGAGCGCAGGCGCAACTCCACGTGCACATGTTCCACGGTCGCGGCGATGCACCCGCCCTCGTTCTGTGCGGGAATGACGACCGACAGCAAAGTCAGCGGCGCAACCGAGGTTGGCGAAGGCGATTTCACATGTCTCTCATGTCTTAAGGTTTCACCGCTACGACGAAAAACTGTTTACCAAACCATTTGCACCAGATCGAGCGCTGTCGAATCCACCGGAATATGCTTCTGAAACCAGCCGGCAATCAACGTTTTCCATACCTGGTTGCGATAATCTTCATCGCGGTCGAAACGGTTGTGATAAATGACCGCCAAATCCGATGACTGGGCGCCTCCTTTTTGTGGCGTATCTTGCGGCATGAAACTCTTCCCGCGCTACACGCGGCTGGCCAGGCGCTCAGCCCAAGACACGGCGATCTCTTCAAAGATCATAGGCAGCGTCTTAGCGATGCCCCACTTCGGATAGTGCGCCTTCATTTTCCGCACATCGCTGTAGTAGCAGATATGATCGCCCATACGGCTTTCCGGAACGTAGCTCCAGCGCACTTTCTTCCCCGTATATTCCTCGGCCATTTGGAAAGCTTCCAGAATTGAGCAGGAATTTTTCTTTCCCCCTCCCAGGTTGTACACTTCCGCGCAACGCGGCGTCTTCCAGAATTCGTACATGAAGCGCGCGACGTCTTCCGAGTGGATATTGTCGCGCACTTGCTTGCCCTTATATCCAAATACCTTGTACTCACGCCCTTCCACCGCGCACTTTATCAGGTAGCTCAGAAATCCGTGCAATTCGACGCCTGAATGATTGGGGCCCGTAAGGCATCCGCCGCGCAAGCAACAGGTGGGCATGCCAAAATAACGCCCATATTCCTGCACCATCACATCGCCGGCTACTTTGGACGCGCCGAAAAGGGAATGCATGCTCTGGTCAATGGAAAAGTTCTCGGCAATGCCGTGTTGGTCTCTGGGGTCGGCATAGTCCCAACGAGTTTCGCGCTCCACCAGAGGCAATCGGTTCGGCCCATCGCCGTAAACCTTGTTGGTCGACATATGGATGAACGGAGATTCGGGGCAATGCCGCCGCACTGCTTCGAGCAAATGCAGAGTGCCCAGCGCGTTCACTTCGAAATCGAGAAACGGAATGGCGGCCGCGCGGTCGTGCGACGGCTGAGCGGCCGCATGAATGATCAGCCCCGGTTTTAACTCCTCCATCAGTTTCAAAACGGGCTCGCGGTCGCGAATGTCGAGGTTCACGTGCCGGTACTCCCGCAGCTCTTTTTGAAGTTGCGCCAGCACCCAACCGGTGTCGCCTTCCGGCCCGAAGAAAACGGACCGATAATTGTTGTCGATTCCGGTTACCGCGAAATCCATCCGCGAGAAGAATCGCGTAACTTCGGAGCCGATCAACCCGCAAGAGCCCGTCACCAGCGCGGTTTTTCTCATTGGTTTGTTATTCCGCTCATGGGCCACTCCACTCACCAAAAGTAGCATCCAGCGATTTCTGCCCGTCGAGACAACCTCCGCGACGCTGCTACACTTGGTTTTTGCGCCGCTTTTTGGTCCACGCTTACAGTTCCAGCCGGCGATGCTGATCCTGACCAATTTCTTGCGCTTTCCTGAAACCTGGACTGCCTCTTCCGGTCTGTCCGGACGGGCGATGATGCTGAAAAACGCCGGCCAGTTTCTCAAGCACTCCCGTGAAGCGGACCTGGTGATCGTCAACTGCGACGTCGAACTGGCGTTGAAGCTGAGCGCCCTGTATCTCCTGTTTCCGTGGCGCAGGCGCCCCATCCTAGGACACGATATCGTTCTGCGGAAACCGATGACCGCCTGGGCCAGGTTGGTCACCGTGTTTAAGCGCTTTCTGTTGTCGCGCATCGATCATTTTTCGTTACATTTTACCAATCTGGACGGCTACCAGCGCTATTGGGGAATCGGGCCTGACCGCGCCTCGTATTTGCGCTCCAAGCCGAATATTCGCTACCGGTATGACTACCAGGTGGGTCCCGATGGCGAATATGTTCTCTGCTTCGGCCGCTCCGAACGCGATTATGACTCGTTTTTTGACGCGATGGAGCAACTGCCGGATTTGCCCGGCGCGATTCCTCCGCCCCACATCGCGCAGTTTCGACGGCATGCCACCCGCTTCAGCCGATCGCTGGACGCGCTTCCCAAAAATGTGCGCGTGCTGGAGGACGACGGCAGCGTGGTTTCTCTCATTCACATCGTGGAAAAGGCCAGGCTGGTAATTCTCCCCATCGTTGCCTCCCGAATTGCGCCCTCCGGCATCGGAACTTATTTGAACGCCATGCTCATGGGCAAGTGTGTCATTACCAGCCACGGCGTCGCCACCACCGACGTGCTCACGCATGGGGAAGCGCTGCTGGTGGAACCGGAAAATCCGCGCGCCCTGGCCGACATGATCCGGCGCGCCTGGTCGGATGACGAACTGCGGTTGCGAACCGCCGAAACTGGCCGTCTGTATTCGGAGAGTTGCGGCGGCGAGCCGGAACTCCGACAGAGAGTGCTCGACCGGGCCATCGAAAAACTGATTCTTCCGGAAACGCCCGCCGATAGAATAAAAGTGAGCTAACAAAATCTCACTTGGGGCCTGTCATGAAACGACCACTTCAACCGCTCCCTGACGGTCACGGCTCGGAACGCTTGGCTGAGCCGGAACGCGTGACTGAGCCGGAAGGCGTGACTGAGCGGGAACGCGTGACTGAGCCGCGACCGTCAGGGAGCGGTCCGGAAGGACTCGCAAGATTATTTCATGACCCATACTTAGTCCAAAAGCAATGAGCGCGGCAGGACAAACAGCAAAACGTGCATTCTTGCGTACCGCCAAAGCCAGCGGCCTCTTTCGCCGGTCCATGGGCAGCGCGTGGCGCAATGAACGCCTGCTGATCTTGTGCTATCACGGGATTTCGCTCGCCGACGAACACCTCTGGAACCCCGGGCTGTACATCGATCGCGCAACCTTTCGCTCCCGGATGCAACTGCTGCGCGACAGCAACTGCCGCGTTCTGCCGCTCGATGAAGCGCTGGTGCGCCTCGAAAACGGGACGCTGCCGCCGCGTAGCGTCGTTCTGACCTTTGACGACGGCTCCTACGACATGTACGCGCTAGCGGTTCCGGTTCTGCGGGAATTCCAATTTCCGGCCACGGTGTATTTGACCACTTACTATTGCCGGAACCAAATGCCGGTTTTTGACACCATCTGTTCGTATCTGATCTGGAAAGGCCGCGGAAAAACTCTCGGCTTGGCAGGAATTTTGCCCGAAGCAGGATCAATATATCTGGCTGGCGATACCGAATGGCGCAACCTTTTTCTGCGAATCTGGCATCATGTGAGAGATACAAAAATGTCCGCCGTCGCCAAGGATGAGCTGGCGGAGCAGTTGGCCACGGGGCTCGGCATTGACTACGCGGAAATCCGGCGCCGGCGGCTTTTGTATATCATGGCCGCGGAGGAAGCGGCCGAAATCGCGCGGCAAGGATTCTCGCTGGAACTGCATACCCATCGCCATCTCACTCCGCGAAATCGGGATCCATTTCTGCGCGAGATCCGCGAGAACGCCGCCCAGATTACCGAGATAACCAGCGGCCAGACCGTGCCCCGTCATTTCTGTTATCCCAGCGGCGACTACCTTCCAGAGTTTGCCGGTTGGCTGCGGGAGTTGGGTGTCCGCTCCGCCACTACCTGCGACCCCGGATTGATGGCGCGCGATACTGATTCAATGCTGATTCCCCGCCTGCTGGATGCACCGTCAGTTTCTGAAGTCGACATGGAGTCATGGCTGGCGGGCTTCACTCCCTGGTTGCGCTGGCGCACCGGACGCTCGGCCAAAGTGCATAACCCTTACGCCCTGTCCGATCCGCGCCAGTTGTAGCTCTCAAGACGCCGATCTCCAGTCCAGCACCACTTTTCCGCTGCTGCCTGCCTTCATGGCGGCAAAGCCCGTTTCGAAATCGCGATAACCCAGCCGGTGCGTAATCACCGGGCTGATATCGAGTCCGGATTCCAGCATCACGGTCATCTTGTACCACGTCTCGTACATTTCCCGCCCATAGACACCCTTGATCGTGAGCAGGCTGAAAATCACTTTGTTCCAGTCGATCGCCATGTCCTGATTCGGTATCCCCAGCATGGCGATCTTGGCGCCATGGCTCATGTTGACCAGCATTTCTCGAAAAGCGGCTGGATTTCCGGACATTTCCAAGCCCACGTCAAAGCCTTCCGTCATTCCGAGTTCGCGCTGCACGTCGGCCAGCGATCTCTGCGTGGGATTGAGCGCCCGCGTCACGCCCATCTTTCTCGCCAGATCCAGGCGCTCTTCATTTAGATCGGTAATCACCGTGAATCGCGCCGCGGCGTGCTTGACCACCGCCGCGGCCATCAAACCAATGGGACCGGCGCCGGTGATGAGCACGTCTTCACCCAAAACCGGAAAGGAGAGCGCGGTGTGCACCGCGTTCCCGAACGGATCGAAAATCGCCGCGATCTCCAGTGGCACCGTCGGCTTGTGGGGCCAGATGTTGGTCATCGGCAGAGCAATGTACTCGGCAAAACAGCCCGGCCGGCTCACCCCTACGCCTTGCGTGTGCGCGCACAGGTGCCGCCGCCCAGCCAGACAGTTTCGGCAACGCCCGCACACTACGTGTCCTTCCCCGCTGACGATCGTCCCGGCATGAAAATCGCTGACGTTCGAGCCAACTTCTACAATTTCGCCGACGAACTCATGACCGATCACCAGCGGCACGGGAATTGTCTTCTGCGCCCAGGCATCCCACTCGTAGATGTGCAAATCCGTCCCGCAAATTCCGGTCATCAGCACCCGGATCAAAACGTCATTGATGCCGATCCGCGGTTCCGGCACATCCTCGAGCCAAAGTCCCCGTTCCGCCCGGCTTTTCACAAGAGCTTTCATAGTGGCTTCTATTACTGTAGCGGCTCACTCGTGGCACAGGCTTCAGCCTGTGCTGCCGGGCGAAATCCAGGTCCCCGGCAGGCGGGCATCACAGCGGCCGCTCCACCTCAAAAGCACGCCCGAGGTGCGCCGCGGCACGTCTGAGCTATACTCTTCGCATCATGCAAAGATTCTTGGCGATTTGTCTGTGCGCTGGCGTCCTCAGCGCCCAGGAACACGTGGATCTAGAGGTCATTCAGCGAATCAAGCAAGAGGCGTTTGAACACTCGAAAGTGATGGATCACCTTTTCTGGCTGAGCGACGTCTATGGGCCCCGGCTCACCGGTTCACCGGGTTTCACCGCCGCTGCCAAGTGGGCGGTCGAGAGATTAAAAAGCTACGGCATCGACAATGCGGGCACGCGCGTGTGGGGCAGCTTCGGCCGGAGCTGGCGGTTGACCAAGTTCAGCATCGCGATCGAAGAGCCGGAATATGCTCCTCTGATCGGATTTCCTCTGGCTTGGTCCGCCGATACCAACGGGCCGCTCACCGCCGTACCCGTGCTGGCGCCCTTAACGATTACCGACCAGCTCAATGTCCAGCAGACGCATGCAGAAATAGAACGCTATTTCCAGGAGCAGAAAGGCAAACTTCGCGGCAAGATTGTTCTCTTGAACAAGCCCAAAGATGTGGAACCCAGCACCACGGCGCCCTCGGTGCGCTACTCGGATGCCGATCTCGCTAAACGCTTTGAAGCTCCCGAACCTGTCTCGCTTCCGCACTATGATGTCGAAAAAATGGAGCTGCCCGAAGATCGGGCGCAACGCGGCGCGTTCTTCGCCCTGGCGCGGTTGGACGTTCAGGCCAAAACCTGGGAATACGAGGACAACATCCAAGATCAAGTGAACCGCTTTTTGCAGCAGGAGGGAGTAGTGGCCGTGCTCGTTCCCAGCTATAACGCCAGTTCCGGAACGGTGTTCGGCAGCGCCGCCGGTTCCTACAAGCGGGACGAACCAGAACCCCGGCCGCGCATTGCGCTGACGGTCGAGCACTACAACCGCATCGCGCGCTTGCTCGAAAACAAGGTTCCCGTCAAGCTGGAACTGGAGGTTCGCACCACCCATGAAGGCGCCACGGGCGAAGGCATGAATATCATCGGCGAGATTCCCGGCTCCGCCAAGCCGGACGAAGTAGTCATGATCGGAGCGCATTTCGATTCCTGGATCGGCGGCACCGGCGCTACGGACAACGGCACCGGCAGCGCGGTGATGATTGAAGTGATGCGCATCCTCAAAGCGCTGCGTCTCCCGCTCGACCGGACCGTCAGAATCGGCCTATGGAGCGGCGAGGAGCAGGGCATCTATGGCTCACGCGCTTATGTCAAGGAAACGTTTGGCGATCCGGAAACCATGCAGCTTAAGCCCGCGCACGCCAAATTTTCCGGCTATTTTAACGATGACAACGGCACCGGCAAGATTCGCGGTGTTTATTTGCAAGGCAACGACGCCATGCGGTCGGTGTTTGAGGCTTGGCTCGCGCCGTTCCGCGATCTGGGCGTCACCACCATCTCGATTCGCAACACGGGAGGCACCGATCACCAATCCTTCGATCAGGTCGGCTTGCCCGGATTCCAGTTCATCCAGGATCAGGTCGAGTACTCCCGGCTCACCCATCATTCAAACATGGATCTCTACGACCACGTTGTGCCAGGAGACCTGATGCAGGCCGCCGCCGTGATTGCGAGCCTGGTGTACGACGCGGCTAACCGTCCTGGCCTACTGCCGCGAAAAGCGCTGCCGCCGCCGGTCAAGTTTCAGAATTGAGTTTTGGGGGCAGGACAGAATCCACGGATAGAATCTTGCGCGCGGGTTTATCAACCGCCGCGGGACTTTCTACATTTTGCCGGTGCTCGAAAGACGTTTCGCGACACAGGCTTTAACCTGTGCGACTGCAGTTTATACATTTTGTCAGCCCCGAACGTTAGTGAGGGGAAGGCGAAGTTCCCCTCACTGACGTTCGGGGCTAGAAGGACGAATTGCACCGGCGTTAGCCTTGCGAGGGCAGGATAGAATCTGCTTACCTGCGGAAGAATGAAAACCCGCGAGTTCGTGGCGCTTTCGCTGTGTCGGCGTGGTATCGCCAGGGATCGTTTCGAGAGTGCGGTAACGTTTACTTGGGGTAGTAGAGCAGCTCAGTGAAACGGATTGCGAAGGTACTCGGTGTTGTGGCGATCGCGCTGGCGGTCGTATCGGTGGGCGTCTCCTTCTTTTTCGACGCCGATTCCTATCGGCCGCAACTGGAATCGCGGCTGAGCGGAATGTTGGCGAGAGACGTCAAGTTCGGCAAACTCAGGCTTTCCATTTTTTCGGGGCGCGTGGTTGCCGATGACCTCGCGATCGCAGAAGACCCAGCGTTTGGGTCTAATCCGTTTCTCAAAGCTAAATCGGTTCGCTTGCGAGTGGATTTACCGGAGTTGATATTCTCTCACCGGTTAAGCGTAACGGCGGTCGCGGTGGACCAGCCAGTAGTTGTGCTGGTGCAGGATGCGGCGGGAAAGTGGAACATCTCGAGCCTGGGAGCAAAGGGTTCCGCCGCGAAAGTGACCACGCCCGGCCCCGATTCCGCTGGTTCCGCCGCGACCGGGCTAAATCTTTCCGCGCGCAACATCACGATCGCGGACGGCCGGTTGTCGGTGGGGCAAAAGCCCTACGTTGTGGACAAGGTGAATCTGGATGTAGAGGATTTTGCGCTGGCCTCGGCTTTCCCCTTCTCCGTGTCGGCGAACATCTTTGGTGGCGCTTTTGAGGTCAAGGGAAAAGCCGGACCCATTTCCAGCGACGATCTGGCTGCGACGCCCGTGAGCGCGACCTTTACGGCGAAAGATGTGGATCTGTCGAAAGCTCCGACCGAGCTGGGCGGGCTGGTGTCGGTCGACGGTCAAGTGAACCTGGACGGGCATACCGCGCACCTGAAAGCGCACGGCCAAGGAGACAAGCTCAAGTTAGTGCCTGGAGGCTCGCCAGCGGTGCACCCAGTGGAACTGGATTGCGCGTTAGACCACAACATCGCCGCGCAGACGGGAACGCTGACGCAGGGCGACGTCCGGACCGGGAAAGCGCTGGTGCGATTCAGCGGTCCGTACAATTTTGAGAATAAGGGCCGGTTGAACGTGCACCTGGCCGTGATTGGCGAGGATATGCCGCTGGCGGATCTGGCGGCATTGATGCCCGCGGTGAACCTGGTTCTGCCGTCGGGAGCGTCTATCCGCGGCGGCCGCGCCAGCGTTCGCTTCACCGTCGAAGGCGACGCCGACCAATTGGTCGGCAAGGGCACAGTGAGCGCGGTTGAAGTATCTTTCACCGGCTTCGATCTGGGTGCAAGATTGTCGACCCTGGAGAGGTTTGCCGGAATAAAAACGGGCCCGAATACCGAGATTCAACACTTCAGCACCAGTGTCGAGTCGGGGCCGGTGGGAACCAGCCTGGAGAACATCAAGTTGTTTGTCACGGGAATCGGGCAGATTTCGGGAGACGGAACGATCACCTCTACGCGCCAGTTGAATTTTAAGATGCGCGCCAATCTGAATTCGGCCCAGGTCAGTTTGGCGACGCTGGGCCGCGGCGCTTCGGCCGGCGTGCCGTTTACGATTACGGGGCCGGCGTCCAGTCCCACCTTCAAGGCGGATGTGAGAGGGATCGTATCGGAAGACCTGGAAGGAATTCCCGGCGCCAAGCGCGTGCCGTCTGCGGCAACTGGTCTGCTAAAAGAGCTGCTGGGCGGGAAGAAGAAGTAAAAGGTTGTGTGAATGGGGCCGACGAGGGCGGCGGCGCGGTCCCGGGGGACCGCACGGGGGACCGCCCTACATCCACGATATACTGTAAGTAAGCGAGGACGAATGGCGCAACGCCGGTCTCTTTTGTTTTTTCTTTCCGTGATTGCATTCTGTTCGGTTTTGGGCGGAATTTTCGGCCCAGGCATCCAGCCCGTGTCGGCTTCGGACAACCCCGAAGAAGACATCAAAGGGAGCATCAAGCAGTTCACCAAGGTTTTCGACCTGGTGGAGGCGAACGCGGCGGAGAAGGTCAGCTCTGACAAGGGTATCTATAAGGGCGCAATCCCCGGGATGTTGCGGACGCTCGATCCTCACTCTAACTTTTTTGACCCGAAAGAGTTCGCGGCGTTGCGGGACGACCAGCGGGGACGCTATTACGGCGTCGGCATGACTATTGGTGTGAGAAACGGCCGGACGATTATCGTCGCGCCGTTCGGTGGTTCGCCGGCCTACAAAGCTGGCCTGCGGCCGGGCGACGTGATTCTCGAAGTGAACGACAAAAAGACCGACAATCTTTCCAGTTCGGAAATCGCCGATCTGTTGAAAGGCCCGCGCAACACGCACGTAGTGGTGGTGATCGCGCGGGAAGGCGTGGACAAGCCGCTGTCGTTCAACATTGTGCGCGACGAGATTCCGCGCTTTAGCGTGGACGAGGCGTTTTGGCTGCGGCCGGGAATCGCGTTTCTGCATATTACCCAGTTCAATGAGAATACCGGCCAGGAGATGGAAGATCAGTTGAAGAAACTGGGCGAGAGCAACATCAAGGGCTTGATTCTCGATTTGCGGGAGAATCCCGGCGGCGTGTTGAACGAAGGCGTGGCGGTGACCGGGCACTTTTTGCGGAAGGGCGAAGTGGTAGTTTCGCATCGTGGCCGCAATTCGGCGGAAAAGCCGTATCTCGCGCGGGGAAGCGCCAATGGACAAAATTATCCGATGGTGGTGCTGGTAGATCGCGGTTCGGCATCGGCGGCTGAGATTGTGGCCGGCGCTTTGCAGGATCACGACCGCGCCTTGATCCTGGGCGAGGTGACCTTCGGCAAAGGCCTGGTTCAGACGGTTTATCCGCTGCCCGAGAACACGGGACTGGCTTTGACCACGGCGCACTACTATACGCCCAGCGGCCGGCTGATCCAGCGAGACTACTCCAACATCTCGTTCCTTGATTACTATTACGGCAAGCGGACCGACACCAAGAACCTGCAGGATGTGAAAAGTACCGACAGCGGACGCACGGTATACGGCGGCGGCGGCATCACGCCCGACCAGAAATACGAGGCGCCCAAGCTGGACAAGTTCCAGATCGACCTGCTGCGCAAGTACACATTCTTCGATTTCACCGCGAAATATTTCGGGGGCAAGGAATCGCATCTGCCCAAGAACTGGGAACCGGATCAGAACGTTCTGAATGATTTTCACGAGTATCTGCTGAGCCACAAAGTGGACTTCACGGAAGCCGAGTGGGCCGAAAACCACACTTGGATCCAGCAGCAGTTGAAGCGGGAAATGTACGCAACCGCGTTCAGCGTGGAGCAATCGCAGCGCGTGGCGACGGAAACCGATCCCGAGGTGGAGAAAGCCATAGAAGCGCTGCCGGAAGCCCGGGCGCTGCTCGACAAATCGAAGAAGCTGATTGTGGAGCGCACCAATCGCGACCCTCGCCCCGTAGAATAGAATTTGCCTAGCCAGCCGCCTCAGGTCACCGTCCTCGACGCCGGGGGGCAATACTGCCATCTCATCGCGCGCAAGGTCCGCGATCTGGGCGTCTATGCAGAGGTTTTGCCAAGCGAGACTCCGGCCAAAGAGCTGCTGGGGCGAAAGGCGCTAATCATCTCGGGCGGGCCGGACAGCGTTTATTCGCCGGAGAGTTCGACCATCGATCCGGATATTCTTGCGGGCGACGCCGCCGTGCTCGGCATCTGCTATGGGCATCAGTTGATGACCTGGCGCCTGGGCGGGCAGGTGCAAAAGGGCGAAAAGGGCGAGTATGGGCCGGCACGCTTGCACGTGGCGGATGCCGGACTGTTGTTCGCGGGAACCGATCCCTTGCAGCAGGTTTGGATGAATCACCGCGACACGGTGCAGCGGGCTCCCGAGGGTTTCCGCGTCATTGGCGGCACCGATACTTGCACGATTGCTGCGATGATGCATGAGACGCGCCCCCTGGCCGCAGTGCAGTTTCATCCGGAAGTAGCCCACACCACGTTTGGCACGCGGATTCTTTCGAACTTTCTTTTTAAGATTGCAGGTTGCGTTCCGGATTGGGATCCGAAAGACCGCATTGGTCCGTTGGAAGACGACATCCGCCGCGTCGCCGCCGGCCGCAACATTTTCTTCTTTGTCAGCGGCGGAGTGGATTCCACGGTCGCTTATACGCTATGCCTGAGGGCACTCGGGCCCGAGCGCGTTTATGGGACCTACGTCGACACTGGATTGATGCGGGAAGGCGAGACGGCCTATGTGGAGCGGCTGTTCGCCCACTTGGGCGCTCGGCACTTTCATGTGGAAGATGCCGGGCCGGAGTTTCTGAGCGCTTTAGATGGCGTTTGCGATCCGGAACGCAAGCGCCAGTTGATCGGCGAACAGTTTGTCGCTGTGCAAGAGCGCGTTTTGCAGGGCGGACATTTTCTGGATGGCCAATGGATTCTCGGTCAGGGAACCATTTATCCGGACACGATCGAATCCGGAGGAACGAAGAAGGCGGATCTCATCAAGACGCATCACAATCGCGTGGCCGGCATCCAGAAGCTGATTGAATGCGGGCGGATCCTCGAGCCGCTCGAATCCTTCTACAAAGATGAAGTGCGCGAGGTGGGCGAGGAGCTGGGCATTCCCGGCGAATTTCTGCATCGTCATCCATTCCCCGGGCCGGGGCTGGGAATCCGGTGCCTTTGCGCCGGGGTAGAATCGCCGGTTGCTTCGACTGACGATGGCTATCTGCTTCCCGTGAAGTCGGTCGGCGTGCAAGGCGATTCGCGCAGTTATCGGGGTGTGCTGGCGATTGAGGATTTTGCGGCGGATGAATTCGTGGCGGACGTGGTGAATCGCCGGGGAGACGTTAATCGCGTGGTGGCGCGAGTCTGGTCGCGGGTTCCGATGCTCGAGATGCGCGGAACGAGGGGATTTTTGACTACGGAGCGGCTGGAGCGGCTGAGACGGGCCGATGCGATCGTGCGGCGGATGTCGGACGAGAACGGTTTCGAGCGGAAGGTCTGGCAGTTTCCGGTAGTGCTGATTCCTCTGGGAGTGGGCGACGCGCCGGATTCCCTGGTGCTGCGGCCGATTCATTCCGTCGATGGGATGACGGCGCAGGTGGTGCGGATGGATCGCGCGCTGATGCAGGCTTTGGCCGCGGAGCTGAAGAGTGTGCCGGGCGTGTGCGGAGTGTTCTACGATCTTACGAACAAGCCGCCGGGGACGATTGAATGGGAGTGAGGGAGGTCTGAGCGCGACTTATTTTCCTGGAGCGCGATTTGTCTTCCTGGAGCGCGGCTTATTTCAATGGTACAGGCGGTCGCATTTTAATGGTACAGTCGCGCAGGACGAGTCGTCCGCGCTGCGAAGAGTTTGGGATAATAAGGCGTGTCCAAGTCGAGAGAACTGGAAAAGCGGCTGGAGCGCACCGAACAGCAACTGCAGTTGGTGCAAAGAATCAGCCGGCTGATGATTCGCGAGACACCCTTCGACGATGTGCTGTCGAGCATCGTTTCGATGGTCGTAGAATTCATGGAATGCGACTCCTGCCTGCTGTACCTGCTGGAGCGCAATGAATTAGTCCTCAAAGCCTCCAACACTGCGCACCCCAGCGTGATGAGCAAGGTCCGGCTGGCGCTCACCGAAGGCTTGACCGGCTGGGTAGCGCGGGAGCGCCGGCTGCTGGCCATTTCCCGCGAAGCTTACACCGATCCCCGTTTTAAGTTTTTTAGCGATCTGCCGGAAGATACCTACGAAGCGTTTCTGTCGGCTCCGATTATTTCCCGCCGCGGAATCGAGGGCGTGATTAACGTGCAGCATCGCGACCTGCACGCGCACTCCGGCTTCGAGATGGAACTGTTGACGACGGTCGGCGAGCAGATCGGCTGCCTGCGCCTGCTGGATCAGACCGCGCGCGTGGGCGGTGTTTTGGTTGGTTCCAAATGACAATGGGTGCGATATAAGGCGATGCCCCTGGTGGGCCGGCGCGCCTTGGTTTTCCTCTTTTTTGCACTCTGGTGCTCGGGCGCGGAGCGCTGGAGGGTGCAATACTTCTACGACAAAAATGAATCGGCGCTGGAGATCCGGGATTTCCGGTGCCCTTCAACCAAACATTGCATCGCGGCGGGCGTGCTGAGCTTCGCCAGGCGCAATCCGCAGCCGATAGCGATCCTGACGGACGATGGCGGCGCGAATTGGTCTCCCGTCGACCTAAAGGAAGAGCCGCAAGAGTTGGCCTTTGTCGACGAGCGGACGGGCTGGATGGCGACCGATGAGGGCGTCTGGAAAACCGCCGATGGGGGCCGAAAATGGTCCAGACTCGCGAAACTGGCGGGCCTCGAAGCCATTTATTTTCTGGATGAAAATCGCGGATTTGCGGCCGGCTATCCGAAGTCTGCCTATGAGACCGCGGATGGCGGAAAGACCTGGACGAAGATCGCCGCCGCCAGCGAACCGGATACCAGCGGCCGCTCGACGGTTTACGATTTTATTGCTTTCGCGGGGCGGGAGCACGGCTTCATTCTCGGTCACAGCCAGAACATTTCCAACGGCGAGGCGCCCGCCTGGCTCGATCCGCAGCGGGCCAAACGCCACGGCGCGCCGCCTGCCACGCGGATTCTGCTCGAAACCAAGGACGGCGGGAAGACGTGGAAGTCTTTCACCAAGGTGGGCAAAAGCGGCCTCATCCAGATTGTGCCCGGGCCTGCGGAGGCGGCGCTGGGCCTGTTCGACTTCCCGGACTTTGCCGAGTTGGGAACGGAAGTCCGGAAACTGGACTTGTCAACCAACGAGCAGCACGACAGCTTCGCGGCGCCCAACCGGCTGGTCACCAGCATGGCTCTCTTTGCCGGCGAAGGCGTGCTGGCGGCGGTGGAGGTCAACGGGCAACTGAAGGACCTGCCGATTCCCGGCAAGCTGGTGATGCTCGAGAGCGAAGATCTGGAGAAGTGGACGGAAATGAGCGTGGATTACCGGGCAGTGGCGCGGCGGGCCATGCTCTCCGGGCCGGATCCGAAGCACTTGTGGGTGGCCACCGATAACGGGATGATCCTCAGGCTGAGCGGGCAATAAACAAAAGGGACAAATTCCGTTTTATTCACAAGTTGTGCACATGGCATTCCCGTCAACTGATTGATTATAATAGCGTAAAAAGTCGTGGAAATGACTTTTTCATGCCACATTTACACTTGATTCAAAATCCGGCCGGGTGCATGCTGAAGATGGCTCTAAGAGGTAAACAGAGCAGCAAGCCTGCTGAAGGTAGCGAACCTGGAGCGTTTGAGCCGGGAAAAGGGCGATGGATTCGCGATCGCCGGTCTCGGGTAGCGAAGGGAATATCGGGCCGACAGTAAGGCAAGCCTCTCGGGTATGACGTTAACGGAGCGCTACAATCCAAGAGGATGACATCCGAATGGGGAGCGGTCGTGAACGGTAGCTTGAGAGTTCTGGATTGTAAATTGGCAACGGGCGAGTGAGCGTGGATCGGCCCTGGGAAACAAGCGAACACAGGGACGGGAGTTGACAGCCGAACGGGCCAGTCGAGAATTCAGGGTGGCGCGAAAGGGATAGGCCGGGAGCGATAATATCACTGCGGTGGCTTTCGAAAGGGAGCAGTCGCCGTGATGTAGTGAAAGGCTGTCCCGAGGCGCTGGCTTCTAGCAAGTGGAAGAGCGGACGATTCCGGGAACTTTGATCCGTGAGTTGTGCAAAACGCAGCTTCGGGTAGCGAACGGAACCAAAAGAAAAAGTCCCGTCCATCTTGCATGCCATGTTCGGGCTGTGCATGCCAGCCGGAGAACGGGTTGCCTTGTCACCGATTGGGGCCATTTTCATTTTCCGGCCTCTCGTCATCCGCCTTGCTACAGAAGGTATTACCGATCCAATTCCGAGACTGGCGATGTGAGATTGCCCGCTGCGGCGCTAGCCGGGTGGCTTGCGGATTCGGGTTGAGCCTCGAGCGGGGAATCGGCTTCGATCCCGGGAGCCAGTTCGAGTTCCGGTGCGGATTCCAGTTCGGTTTCCTGCTCGATCAGCGCCGAGGGAGTTGCCTGAGCCTGCTGTTCCTCTTGCGCGTTGCGCGCTCTTATCGCCTCCCGCCGGCGCCGCCAGGAAAACCTCTCCTTGCAGGGCCGGAAGCTGGCAAAGTTGCAGCGGCAGAATTCACAGCGATAGGGAGTCGCGCCGAGCCGCAGATAGAGCCGCGTCCCCAAGGGCGCCAGATAGAACTGCTCCGACCAGGTGCTCAACTCCATACGGAGGCACTTGGGACAGCGAGCATAGCGGGCGGCTCGTAAATTCCAGATGGGAGCGAAGAAACGTTGCGCGCACTGGCGGCACCGGAAGGGAATAACTCCGAAAAAACTCTTGAATCTTTCCTGGCCGCCCCGGATTTTGGAACTTCGCAAACTATTGGAACCGCAATGGGGGCAACGGATAAACGCCACGACAGTAAGGTAATTATACCATTACCCTCATGACTCCTCGCCACGATTATTCACTGACTCAGAACCCTATTCCCGCGCGCTTGGGCAGTGATATAGTACTTCCGGTACGTGCCAAAAGCCGAGTTGAGCAGAGTAGCCGCCTCACCTCGATTGTTAATCTGTAAGGAATCGATTTCGCGCACCGGCACGACGTCGCGAGTGGAGGACGTGATCAAGACCCGATCGGCGCGCTCCAGATCGGCGGGAAACAAGGTTTTCTCGCTGGTGACCAGGCCGGGCACGTGGATCTCCTCGAGCAAAAGCTCCCGGGTGATCCCGGCCAGGCAGCCAGAACCCAGCGGTGGTGTATAGAGATTGTTGCCAAAGAGCGCGAAAATGTTGGCTGACGTACACTCGCTGATCTCGCCGCGCTCGTTCAGCAGGATATATTCGTCGAATCCGCGTTGGTGGGCTTCTTCATACCAGGTCAAGTTGAGCGCCCAAGACATGATCTTGGCGCCGGCAAATTCACATTGGGCGTGCCGGGCGTGCGGCTTGATCGCCAGGCGCACCGAACTGCCCCAGTCGGTAAGATCGGTGGTAAAGGCAATCAGGTCGAAATCGCGGTCGAGACCGGGCCCTTCATAGGCGCCGCCGCGGTTCCGGACGATTACGACGCGCAGGGTCGCGTCGAAGGCCCGATTGGCATCGATCAGCCGGTGCAAGCGCACGCGCAGCCATTCGGGATCGCTGGGGAAAGGCACATGCATCCTTAGGGCATCATGCTGCATGCGGGCCCAATGGCGTTCATAGGCGAACAATACGCTGCTCGCCACCCGGAGCGTGCTGAACACGCCCCAACCGTTCATGAATCCGACCTGCCCCGGCGAAACGCTGGGCGCGTGGGCATCTTGAACTTCGCCGTTGTGCAGGATATAGCCGTGCATGCTTTGATTCTAGTGGAATCACAGCCAGTGGGGGAAAGGGTTGACCCGGCCATGCTGGGCCTCGCGAATCAGGTCGGGCACGCGCTTGGAACGCGCCAACAGTCTGGTGAGCAGTTTTTCCAGTTCCGCTTCTTCGCCGCCCAGCCATTGGGAAGGAATCTGCTTGAGAGTCCGATCGACGATCTCTTCCGGAAAATGCAGGATGCGGTCGAGCCACGGTTGGAAGTCGTCATAGGAGCGAACCTGCCGGTAGACCTGGGGGCGGAAGTACAAACCTTGCAGCGGGGAATCGCTAAAAGACCAGCCCGGGCCGTCAAAGACGTAGCCGTGATCCATCATCTCGGCCACAAAACCCATGCGGGGCGGGCCAGGGCCTTCCCCACGCCTTTCCCCAGGCCTCTCAGACGATGCGGCCACGCTGCGTTTCCAGAGGGGCTTCAGCCGGGCGCGAAAAAAAATGGCCTGGCGGGCGTCGGCATTGCCCATCCACTTGTCGAACGCCAGCACTCCGCAAAACTCTTTGAGATTCTCCACCTTGTCTAAGAGGACATCGGGCAGGAAATCGTACACGGTCACGCGAGCTGGGTCGCCCGGATAGCAGGACCCGAAGTGCCAGCCCGGTTCTATCGGCTGGCGCCGATGGCCCATCTGAAAGTAGATCTCGGGATTCTCGGCCAGGAACTCCCGCGAAGCATTGATCACGGCCGTTTTGGGTACGCTGATATCGAGAAACTGCAGGAAGAGCGATGAGATGTGCTCGTTGATCAGAATGCGCCGGTGTTGCGGGTTGTTGAGGAACTTGACGACATAAAAGCACCCGTCATCGCATTCGAGCAGATGCGCCTGCGCGCCACCGCGCATTTTTCGGATCAGCCTTAGGGCGTTGACGGGCATTTAGCGGAGGTTCGCCGGCGAAATGCAGTAACCTAAGATTTTACACGCGATTGGATTTTACACGCTCGTCGTGAGCCGCGTGGAGGGAAACGGAGACTTATGAGTTCAGAAGAGTTACAGGTTGGCGCGGGCGCGCCGGCAGTTCCGGCGCGGTCCAAGGACGATATTGCTCTCGACTTGATGAAGTTCGTCGCGGTTACCACCGGTTTCGGTAAGGGGACGGGGGCCGCGGGCTTTACCGGCAAGACGACCAAGACGCCGGAAGAATACGCGGAGTCGCTACTCCAGTTGTTCCAGAGGTGCCGGGCGGTGGTCGAGAAAGATTAGGATCCGGCTTCGCCCCGGGGGCATCGCCGCACGAGGCGGCTGCCAACCCGAAATAATTTCCGGAGTCACTGCCACATTTCTTCCAGAGGTGCAGGGCGGTGCGTCGAGAAAGACTAGGATCCGGCTTCGCCCCGGGGGCATCGCCGCACGAGGCGGCTGCCAACCCGAAATAATTTCCGGAGTCACTGCCACATTTCTTCCAGAGGTGCAGGGCGGTGCGTCGAGAAAGACTAGGATCCGGCTTCGCCCCGGGGGCATCGCCGCACGAGGCGGCTGCCAACCCCGAAATAATTTCCGGAGTCACTGCCGCTGTTCTTCCAGAGGTGGGGGGGCGGTGCGTCGAGAAAGACTAGGATCCGGCTTCGCCCCGGGGGCATCGCCGCACAAGGCGGCTGCCAACCCGAAATAATTTCCGGAGTCACTGCCAATGGCGGCCCTGACCGTGGCCGAGAAAGACTAGGATCGGCTTCGCGGATCCGGAGGGGCCGACGAGGGCGTCGGCCGCGATCCAGGGGGATCGCCCCACAAGGGTGGACGGCCGCGCTTAGCGCTTCTTGCCGGCCTTTTTCTTGGCGGGGGCCTTCTTCTTCGCGGCTACCTTTTTGGCCGGGGCCTTTTTGGCGGCCACTTTCGCAGCCACCTTCTTCACCGCCTTCACGGCTGCTTTCTTGGCGGGGGCCTTTTTGGCGGCCGGAGCTTTCTTGGCAGCCTTCTTCGCTACCGCCTTCTTGGCCGGGGCTTTTTTCTTGGCGGGCGCCTTCTTGGCGGCGGCCTTCTTGGCAGCGGCCTTCTTGACCGCAGCCGGCTTTACGGCAACTTTCTTAGCCGGCGTCTTTTTAGCGGCGTGCGGCTGCGCAGCTTTCTCGGCTGGTTTCCTCTCGGCTGGTTTTTTGTCCATGGCCGGCTCGGCGGCTGGTTGGGGTTCAGCCGGGGCAGGGGGAACTGGGGGAGGAGCTTCCGGAGCGCGATGAGACGATTCCTCTACCACATCATCGTCGTCGTCATCGTCGCCGCCGTATTCAACAACCTCGGCATGCACGTCTACGTTCTCGTCATAGTCGAATTCGTCGAGATCGTCGTCTTCAGCGAAAAGAAAGCGCTCAAACATTTTGTCTGCCTCCTGTTAGGCTAGTGTTCGGCTAAAAACCAAACCTTAGAATAACTCGTTTTCTCAACAAGGCAAGAGTTAAAACGTAAAGAGTACAGCAGATTTTGTTCCGCGGCAAAAGACCGTTGCAAGTTAGTTGACTGAACGCGAGCGCCCGATCGAGGCGGTCTTTACCGCCGGAGCGGTTGCCCGGCGATGGATCACGTTGGGCGCCGGCGCCCGATAAGCCACCGCACGCGCGTTTACAGCCCGTGGGACGGCGGCGTGAGTGCGCTGAGGCTGCGGGGCAGGCGGGCGGGCCGCCGGCCGATAATAGGCTCGGCGAGGGGCGTATCGGCGGACGGGAGGCGCGGGGCGGTCTACGGCTGGAATCACTAACAGGTCGCCGGCTTCCGGAGCGGAAACCTCGGCATTGGCTTTGACGATGGCGTCCGGCGCGGTGGCGTAATGCCGGGCGATCTCGGCGATGGTCTCGCCCGTGACCACGCGATGCAGCCGCCAATCGGCGCGATGGATCTCCGGGATGCTCTCGATGGCCGTCATGGCCGCGGCGGCGGAGTCCTTCGGCACCCGCAGTTCGTAACCGGAGGGGGCCAGGGGCCGGAGAAGCGCGGGATTGAGTTCCTGAAGGTCGGCTACCGGGCGGTCCAACGCATCGGCGACCAGCATTAAGTTGGTCGGGCAGTGCAGAGTGATGGTGTCGTAATCCTCCGGCGCATCCATCTCCACGTCTTCTAGGCCGTAGTCCTTGGGGTTCTTCGCCACAATGGTCAGCGCCACGATGGCCGGGACGTAATTCATGGTCTCCCGAGGGAGAGCATTGTGGCTACGCAGTTCCCAGAAGTCGGCAAAGCCGGTCCGCTGAACGGCGCTGGCGACGCACATGGGTCCACAGTTGTAGGCGGCCATGGCCAGATACCAATCGCCAAACTCGTTATAAAGGTCGTGCAAATGCCGGGCAGCGGCGCGGGTCGCTTTGGCCGGATCCAGGCGATCGTCCGTGAAAGGTGTCTGCGCCAGCCCGTACTCCCGGCCACGCTCCTGAATCAACTGCCACATGCCGACGGCGGCCATGTAAGACCTGGCCCGGGGGTAGAAACCGGATTCAATCTGAGCCAGGTACATCAGTTCCCGAGGGATTCCTTCCTGGTCCAGGACCTGCTGGATCATGTTCCGGTAGCGGCCGCTGCGCTTGAGACCCGCGATGACGGTATGCTTGCCCCGGTCGCTGGAGAAGTAGTTGATATAGCTCAACACGGCATCGTTGGCGTCCAGCGGGAGCTGGGAAGCAGTGGCGTTGAGTTCCTCTTTTACCTTGGGCTTGAGATTGGGATCGGTGGGAAAGGTCAACTGGAGGATGCCGTCAAAGGGTGGCTTTTCGTAGACTACATCTTGCCCCACCTCGCCGGCGCCGAGTCCCTCGAGATCGTAGCGGTAGATGCGATCAACCAGTTGGTCCAGTCTTCGCTCGACGCGGGCCCGGTCGGGCATATTCTCCGGCGCCGCCAGCAGAATTTCGATCGATCGATCGAAATCCCTCCGGGCCGAGGCTGCATCGCCCTGCTGATAAGCGCGCTTGCCGGCCTCAAAACTCTCGTCCGATTTGCGGAGGGTGGAATCGGCGGCGGAGACGATGCTCTGGGCGCTGCTGATGATGCGCTGGGTCAGATTGGGGTTCTCATTTTGGAAAGCGCTGGCATGGATTGTAGGAGGGGGCTCACTGAGACTGATTGCAGCGGTTGGAGGCGCTGCCGGCAGAAAAGACATCGCGAAGGATTGCGTCCGGTTCGTCGTGGCACAGCCGCTTAGCAGCAGCATTGGAAAAATAACGACGAAAGCTGCCTCGCGAAGGGAGCGGTGATTTTGGATCATCGGCCTTCCTGAAAGGAATGTAATCTAACCGTCAAAACTCATGACCAGAACTTAAGACTCTACTCCAAAAGGATGGCCGGGTCAAGCCGAAACATCCCGCTGAGTCCGTCCGACACGGCTCAGTCGATAGTGTTAAGTACCATACATACCACATGTTCGAATCGACATCCCATTGAAACTTATCGACCGGCACTACTGATTACAGTAGACCAAAGCGCCGCCCACGAAGGTTTCCAGAATTTGGAATTCACTTTTGCGGAACCGGAAGCGCACCAGGTCAGCGCGGTCGCCGGGGTTCAAGCCACGCTGACGTCCAGCGATGCGACCGACTCGAGCCGGGTTCCGGGTGGCCAGCACCACTGCATCCCGCAGCGACAGACTGGCGGTGCTCATCAGGTTTGAGATGGCGTGGTGCATCTGCAAAGCCGAGCCTGCCAGCCGGGTACCGCCGCGTAAGCGCACGCTTTGGTCGGCGTGCAACTCGACCGGAACCTCGCCTAACTGGTAAGGCCCCGGAGCACATCCAGCCGGCGCGACGGCATCCGTAATTAAGAGACACCGCTCCAGCCCTTTGGCCTTGAGGGCCACTCGCAGGAAGGCCGGCGCTAGATGGATGCCATCCACAATCAAGCTGGCCGCCAGGCGGTCCTCCGCCAACTGATCCCAGAGATAGTTGGGGAATTTGGGCAAGCTGGGATGTGTCGCGTTTCCAAGGTGGGTCGAAAGAGTGGCGCCCGCAGCGACGGCGTCGGCGATCTGCTCGGAATTGGCGGCGGTATGACCGATGCTGACGACGAGGCCCTGCCCCGCCAGCCGTTCGATCAGTAAAGTGACGCCGGGCCATTCGGGGGAGAGTGTAACCAGGCGTATATGGCCTTGCGCGGCATCCTGAAGCCGGCGGAACTCTTCCCAATCGGGCGGACGGATCCATTCCTTGGGATGTGCTCCTCTGGGTCCGTCTTCGGGACTCAAGAACGGGCCTTCGAGATGCAGGGCCTCGATGGCCGGAAGGGCTGCTTTGGCTTGAGCCAGATTGTGCAACGCCGCGCGCATCCGTTCCGGTGAGCCGGTGATCACGGTTGGGAAAAATCTGGTAACGCCGGTAGCGAGTATCTTGTTCACTGAGGCAGCGATCTCATCGACAGTCGAGAGGGGTGAATTGTAATCCACTCCGCCGAAGCCATTCACTTGCAGATCGATAAAGCCGGGACTGATAAAGACGTCTTCCGGCGGGGGTGCGAACATCGGCTCCACGCTATCGATGGTTTTCGAGAACAAGATTTCCACTGCCTCGCCGCGGGAGAGGTCGAAGCCATTACATTTCATTTAGGCACCGATTTATACACAAGTTTCCCACAGCCCGCAGGCGCTAAGTCCTTTGAGAAAGGCGCGGAAAAAGCTGTTGAAAAGTGCCGGACTACTTCCAAATAAGGATGGCGCCGGCCAGCTTGCGCTGGTACAAAGGATGTCAGATCCCCTGCGAGTGCGGTTCCGGCGGATGATCTCGGGGGAGGTGGCCGTCGTAATCGCACTTGCGGATCAGTTTCAAGTCTCAGTCAACGGCTCACTGGTTCGGTGAGCCGTTTTTCCTTTGCTTAGTGATGGTTTCTGCGGTGTCCGCCGCATCCTTTCCTCGCAGGACCCAACTTGGCCTCGAAAATTCCGTCACTGTAACCTTTTTAACAGTTGGGCTTAACCGTTCTCTCAGTGCAGCAGTGAGAGAACGCCCGTTTTGCTGACGAATCCCTAGGAAAATGCGTTTTTGTCCGCGTGCGGTACTACGTGGATCGACGGCCAACACCGTACTAAGTCGCAATAAAAACAAACTAGGCATAACACCGACTGGTATAGAGTATCCGCTTTCTCTATCGTGGATATAGCTTGATCGGATGTACCCGTGATCGATAGACCCGCGGCTGCTCAAAAACACCACTCGCTGACCCTTTACGCGCTGGGCGCCATCTTTTTAGCCCCGCTGCTAATTGGCGTGGTCATGGTTCGCAACAGCGCCGACCGCAGCGACATCGCCAATCAAGTGAGCCGGGACATCGCCAGCATGTATTCCCAAGGCGTGGATTTCTCGAAAGCCGAAAATCAGGCGATCGCGCTGCGGGTCGCCGAAGGCGCGGGAATCCAATTGGATGGGGGCCGTGGTGTGGTGATTCTGTCCAAGCTGCGGATCGTGAAAGAGAGCGACTGCGCCGCCGGGCCCTGCGCCAATCTTGGCCGGCCGGTGGTGGTGGAGCGTTTTGTGATCGGTACGCGCGACCTGCGCGCCAGTTCGTTCGGCGTTCCCAGCGGTCTCGATCCAACCACTGGCAAGGTGATGAATTGGGCAACCGATCCGACCGCGCGGGCGGGTGAAGTGGCCCTGAATCTGAAGCCTGGCGAATTTACTTACGCCGCCGAGTGCTACCTGACGAATCATGACAACGGCGCCGGAGTGTACACGCGGGCGATGTTCTGAGGCTGTTATTCTGATTTTTGACCAGCATTCATCCGTTTCGGCCTTACCGCTATACCGCCCAAGCCGGCGCAATCGGCAATCTGGTTACCCAGCCGTACGACAAAATCACGCCGGACAAGCAATCGCGGTATCTGGCGCTTAGCCCCAATAATCTGGTTCACATCATCCTGGGCGAGCGCTCCCCCACGGACACGGACAAAGACAACGTTTACACCCGATCAGCCGGGTTTCTGAACCAGTGGATCGCCAGCGGCGTTTTGGAGCAGGATCCGGAGCCTGGCTTATACGCATATTTCCAGGAGTTCGCGGTGCCCGACACCGGGGAACATCTGGTGCGAAAGGGCTTTATCGGATTAGGCCCAGTGGAGGAGTATTCGGCAGGTATTGTCCATCGCCACGAACAGACGCTTACCGGCCCGAAGAAAGACCGCCAGGAACTGCTGCGGCACACGCATGCTCACTTCGGGCAAATCTTCATGCTTTACCCCGACCGCGATCTGGCCGTTGACCACCAACTGGATGCAGCGGCGGCGGCGGAACCGATCATAAACGTCATCGACGAATACGGTACCGTAAACAGGGTATGGAAAATTGCGGACCCGGGGCCCATCCAGCAGTTGATGGCGGACAAGAAGCTGTTGATCGCCGACGGACACCATCGCTACGAAACGGCGCTCGAGTTCCGCAACCAGAATCCGAATCTGGCCGGGACGGACCGGGTGATGATGACTTTTGTCAATATGTACTCGCCGGGACTGAGGATTCTGGCAACGCATCGCGTGGTGAGGAACGCGCCTTTCTTTCACGCGGCCGATTTGCCGGGCGAGCCCTTGCGCAGCCTGGATGAATTGAAGAGGGTTTTTTCCGTGCCGGATCCGGCGCGCCTGCGGATCGGCATCGTCCGGAAGGCGGGAATCCAACTGTTCGATCGGCCACGCCGCACCGGGGAACTGGACGTGCAATTTCTCCACGAGCATTTTCTGCGGCTGGCCTTAGGGATTGACGAGGAAGCGGTTCGCAACGAGCAGCACCTGGAGTATGTTCGCAGCCTGGACACGGCCTACGACCGGGTGCAAACGGGCGAAGGGCAAGTGGCTTTCCTGCTGGAGCCAACAACGATCGAGCAGGTGGCCGAAGTCGCATTTTCCGGCGGCGTCATGCCCCAAAAGTCCACCGATTTCTACCCCAAGCTGCTAAGCGGGTTGACAATCTATAAAGTGGAATGATCATGAGAACGCTTGCCAGGTTTGCCATTGCGCCGCTTCTGATACTGGCCGCCCGCCCGGTTCTGGGGCAAGCAGCCGCGCCCAAATACCCCGACCCGCAAAAGCTGCTCTTCTGGAGCCCGCAGGAGAAGCTGCTGGGCTTCCGCAACATGGAGAAGATTTTCCCCGGGCATACGGTCGCGCGCGGGACCGAGGTGTATCCTCTGCCCCACGACGAGCGTGAGCTGCCAGTTCTCTATCAGTACCAGGGCGAGGCTTGGGACACGGCACGCTATATGGAAGCCGACAACGTCGTAGGCCTGCTGATCATCCACAACGGGAAAGTCCGGCTGGAGCGCTATCGGCTGGGTTTCGACGACCACAGCCGCTGGACGTCTTTTTCGGTCGCGAAATCGTTTACCTCCACGCTGGTGGGCGCGGCGGTGTTGGATGGATACATCAAAAGCATTGACGATCCGGTGACCGATTACCTGCCAACCCTGAAGGGCAGCGCGTATGAGGGCGTCAAGATCCGGCACATCTTAAACATGTCTTCCGGCGTGAAATGGAACGAAGATTATACCGATCCCAAGTCGGACGTCAATTCGTTTGCCGGCGCGACCGACAAATCGCGCGGCGGCACGCTGGTTACGTATATGTCGAAGCTGCAGCGCGCGTCGAAGCCGGGGACGAAATTCGTCTACAAGACGGGTGAGACCAATCTGATCGGTGAGATTGTGATTGCGGCTACCAAGAAGCCGCTGGCGACCTATCTCTCGGAAAAAGTCTGGTCGACGTTCGGGATGGAGCAAGACGCGTTCTGGATGGTCAGCGACGGTAACGAGATGGGCGGGTGCTGTCTCAGCGTGAGTTTGCGCGACTACGGGCGCTTTGGGCTGTTTATCCTGAATGGAGGCGTGGCCGGAGGCAAGCCAGTGGTTGCGACGGATTGGATCCGGCAGGCCACCACGCCGACTAAGTTTTCCAAAAACGAGCGCGGAAGGGGATACGGCTATCAATGGTGGACCGGCCCCGGTGGAACCTACTATGCGCAAGGGATCTTCGGCCAACAGATCATGTTTTACCCGGCGGAGAAGTTGATTGTGGTGTCGCTCAGCGCCTGGCCCGAGGCGACCAACCGGGACCGGTCGGCGATGCGCGAAGCTTATACGCAGGCAGTGCGCAGCGTTGTTCTGCGGTAATTGTGGGGCCGGTTGCTAACCGGCGGCGGGTTGGTAGCCCGCCCAGGGCCGATTAATAATCGGCCGTCTGGAGTTACCACATTTTCTGCACAGACTAAAGTCCGTGCCACATTGGCTGCCTCGTGGCACAGGCTTCAGCCTGTGCGGGGCCGATTAATAATCGGCCGCAGGTTAAAAACCTGCCCCACAACGGCACTTAGCTCCTTTTCGGCCGCGGACGCTTGGGGCGAGTCGGCATTTCATCGCCTTCCTGAGGGGGCGCTCCGCCCGAACGCTTCATGATTTTGTCGAAAGCACGCAGGTCTGCCCGCGCCTTTCGATCTTCGAAAAACTGGGCCGTTTGCATGGCGGAAACCTTTTCCGCGACCGCCATCGCAACGAACTGGTTGATGCTGGTTCCGTCTTGCCGGCTGAGCCGCTCCACCGCCTCTTTCAAAGAGCGGGGCAGACGAAGCGGGTAGGTACTGGTTTCTTTCATGGGTTGAGCCTTTCCAAGGTTTCTCGTGGACGTAATACTCGAATGCCGAAGCGGAGCGGAACCATGCCGAAATCCCGCAGGTTGAACGTCACTAAGGCATCCGCGAGTCCGTTCACCGCCGCTTCGAGGACCATTTCATCGCCTGGATCGCGAAGTTGGGGACGCCATCGAAAATGTGTCTCCACCGGCTCAGACAGAGCGATGATCGCAGCGAGGAAGATTTCGATTTCCAGGCGTGTCAGGCCCGAGGCCAACTGATGCTCGGCCCGGTGGCAGACCGATTCATATTCCAAGGCAAGAGCAACGCTGGCCAACAGAGTGATCCGCCTCATTCGTGCGGCTCTGACTATGGCCGCGGACGCACCTTTCGGCGAGCGCATCGCAGCCACGACAACATCGGTGTCTAAGACGAGCCTCACATCGCCCATGATATCAGATGGCGGGCGATGTCAGCTCTCTGGTTTCCCGCATCGCCGGCCGATGGGAGAATAGATGCTATGCCATCCGCCAAACTGCTCATGATCGTGGGAGACTACGTCGAGGATTACGAAGTGATGGTGCCGTTTCAGGCGCTGCAAATGGTTGGGCACACGGTCCACGCGGTGTGTCCGGACAAGCAGGCGGGCCAGTTTGTCCGCACCGCCGTGCATGATTTCGAGGGCGACCAGACTTACTCCGAAAAGCCCGGCCATAATTTTGTGCTGAACGCCAGTTTTGCCGATATCCAGGTGGAAAGCTACGACGGCCTGGTGCTGCCCGGCGGCCGCGCTCCCGAGTATCTCCGCCTGAATCACAAGGTGCTCGAAATGGTCCGGCATTTTGCGAAACGAAACCTGCCGATCGCCGCCATTTGTCATGCGGCACAATTGCTGGCGGCCGCGGGAGTTCTTTCCGGTAAACGAGTTAGCGCGTATCCAGCCTGCGCTCCGGAGGTTACGGCCGGTGGCGGGACCTATGCGGACATCCCAGTGACGGAAGCAGTGACGGACGGAAATCTGGTAACCGCACCGGCGTGGCCGGCGCATCCGGCCTGGCTGGCACAATTTCAGGTTGTGTTGGAGCGAGAAGTAAAGTAGAATATGAACTCAGGTTCATATTGTGCACAAGCCGCTGCTTCTCTCGGGTCTCGCGATCTGGGCCGCCGGCTCAGTCGTACTACGGTTCGCTGGGCAACACATCCTCCATCCCGGTGACTGGACCGGCATGTTGGTTCTGTTCGCCATCAGTTTCCCATTGTGGCGTGGTTGGTGCGCCGGCTCTGCCGCCGGTTTCAATTGCCTCGGGAGCAGTGGATCGCAGGGGCGGTTTCGGTCGCGCTGCCATCGCTGCTGCTCGACCCGTTCACCAGTTCGTTTTTTCCTTTTGTGTTCCCGAACATGGCCCCCGAGGTAGCGGGCGTTTTCGGAGGATGGGTGCTTTGGTCCTGCGCCGGCGCGTTTTTGGGCGTGCTTTTCCGCCGATGATGGCGGGCGCGAGCGGACGCCCCAACTTGCTGGCTGGCGAGGATCTTCCGGCTGCGCCCCGTCAAAAACGCAGTCTCGATAAGCGGAGCCGGTTGAAAGAGTCGGCCCTTGCCGTGTTCGGCGAAAAGGGCTACGAGGGCGCATCGATCGAAGAGATTGCCCAGCGAGCGAACTTGGCCACGGGCGGATTTTATCAGCATTTCCGGTCTAAGCGGCAACTGTTGCTGTCCTTGATGGACGAGCTTTTGGACCGGCTCAGCCAACTTGACCTCAGCCCGAACTTTACAACCGATCCGCGGAAGGGCCTCGAGGAGTTGCTGGCGCGCGCCTTTTCACACGACCTGCGCTATTTGGGCGCATACCGGGCCTGGCGGGAAGCGGTGCTTACCGACTCTGGCTTGGCGCAGAAGCAGACAGAGATTCAAGCCTGGACCACCGGTCGCGTGGCGCGCGTGTTCCAGTTCCTGCAGGCGTTGCCCGGGGCCAGACCGGGTGTCGATGTCGATGGTCTGGCGCGAGCGATGGACACCTTCTTCTGGAGCCTGCTGGGCGATGCCGTACGCTTACCAAAGGCGGATTTGGATCGATGGTTGGACGCTTCCGTCCATCTGATTTATCACGCTCTGTTTGTGGACTCTCGGTAATTCTGTGTGAGAGTTCCGCCCGCTCTCGGCACTAGGGTTGGTATGACAGCCAGAAAATCGCTCGTTGTTCTCAGTCTTGCTCTAACTCTGCAGACTCTCCACGCCAGGGACAACGGTGGACACGCCGAGTACATCGGCGGAACGATTTCGCGGATTCCCTCGGGATGCCATGGCAGCGTGCAGGCGGTGGATGGTGAATACTTTGTCTTCACGGCGGGCAAGGCGCACTGGCGGGTTCCCTATGAGCAGATCAATCTCCTCGAATACGGACAAAAAGTGGAGCGGGATTTTCTGGGCGCTTTGATCCTGTCGCCGCTTTTTGTACTCAGAAAGAAGCACCAGCACTTTCTCACCGTCGGGTACACCGACGATGAGGGAAAGCAGCAAGCCATGATCTTCAAAGTGGAGTCGAACGATATCCGGGCCACGCTGGTGAGCTTGGAGGCGCGCACCGGACGGAAGGTGGAGTATCAGGACGACGAGGCTCGCAAGGGAGGCAAGGGCTGACGCCATGATCTGGGTTCTGCTGCTTGCGCTGATGCTTGGCGGCGCGAGCGCCGACGATAAGAACAAAGACGACGAAGACGCGGCGCCGAACCAGGGGCTCGCAAAGGTCCGCCGTATCTATGTCGACATTCTCACCGGAGGGGATCCGGCCCTGCAAATTCGCGATCTGCTGATTACCAGCATTCAGAATTCCAAGCTTTTTGTGCTGACCGAAGAAGAAGACAAGGCCGACGCCGTGCTCAAGGGATCGGCCGACGATCAGGTGTTCACCGATACGCATCAATCATCGGACAGCATCAACGCGCATTCGCAGGTCGGCGGAGGCACCAATGGGAACAGCCGGAACACCAAGAGCGAGTATGCGGGCTTGAGTATCGGCGAGAGCGAATCGATGCATTCGCAAGAGCGCAAGCACGAAGCGCTGGCGACCGTGCGGTTGGTGAACAAGGACGGCGATGTGCTTTGGTCGTCGACCGCCGAGAGTTTTGGAGGGAAGTTCTTGGGCGCGAGCGCGGATGTGGCCGACAAGATCGCCAAGCGGCTCGCGGTGGATTTCAAAGCGGCCCGGGGAGAGACGCCGGTGGTGCATAAGCAGTAGGGCGGCGAGTTGTTGAAAATCCGACGCGCTCCCGGATGGTATTGCTGGCGGCCGCCCGGCACAAAAAGACTCGCGGCTTCGAGGCTGACCTGTCCGGGCTAGGTGCGAAGCTTTCAGATTTCGCCGGCTTTCGCCTGCCGGGTCGATTCAGCAGCAGCGAGCGCGGAATGCTTTGAGCGACTGCACTCCTTTCCCTTGCTCCGTTTGGACGAGCCGGTAGAATTCGCACTCCATGCAGTTGTCAAGCTTCTGGGCGAATATTCCTTGAATTTGTCCGCCGCACAAGGTACCGGTCAGAGCCCAACAAATGCGTCCGCCGTTACGGCCGCCATTGAGCCCATCGGCTTTGGCGTCAGCGGAAGCGGGGCAAACGCCCAATTCCGCTACCCGGCTACCTCCCCGCTGGCGGCCGCATTTCTTGAATTCCCAACAGTTCATGCTCATGCAACACCTCTCCTTTCATATCGGTCGAAAGCCCGCACTTTCTAGCTGCTCGTACCGTTCTTCTCCGAAACGACCGGTGTACATAATGCCGTTCGAGCATATCGTCGGCAAACCTCTTGGTCGTAGGGCTCAGACCGCAAATGCTACGGAGATCGAAAACGCTGGGCCGCCGATAAATCCTGGTACGCCCGCTTCGTCGAATCGTCCGGCGCCCATATCGACCCTGTGTAACGTTGCAATGTTTTCCAGCCACCTAGCCGCACAGCCAACAACTTACGGCGCTTTGCGCCCCAAACTGGCCCGCCCCTGTCGCGTTACGATAAATGCTTTCATGAACAAATCCCTTCTCGTGCTCCTCGCCGCTTCCGCCTTTGCCCAAACAGCGACCATGGCCTCCAAGACCGCGGGCTTGCGTAACCTGCCCGGTTACTTCCCGATGTATTGGGATGAGAAGACCGGCAAGCTCTGGCTGGAGGTCGACCGCGCCGGCACGGAGTTCTTATATGTCGACTCCCTGCCGGCTGGCACTGGCTCGAACGATTTGGGCCTCGACCGCGGCCAGATCGGCGGCTCGCGCATCGTCCGGTTTGAACGGAGCGGGCCCAAGCTGCTGCTCATTGAACCGAACTACAAGTACCGGGCGGTTACGACAGATCAGTTCGAGCAGCGCGCGGCGGACCAGTCCTTTGCGCGCTCGGCGTTGTGGGGCTTCGATATCGCGGCCGAAGACGGCAACAAGCTGTTGGTCGATGCCACGGCGTTTTTCCTGCGCGACGCGCATCATATTCCGGAAACTCTAGCGCGCATGAAAGAAGGGACGTACAAAGTTGACGCGTCGCGCTCGGCCATCTACCTGCCGCAGACGAAGAATTTTCCCAAGAACACCGAAGTGGAGGCCACACTCACGCTGACGGGCGAAGGGGCGGGGCGGTTTGTGCGCGACGTCACTCCCGCGCCGGAAGCGATTACGGTGCGCGAGCATCACTCGTTTATCGAGTTGCCCGGCCCTGGCTATGAGCCGCGGGCGTTCGATCCGCGCGCCGGTTATTTTGAGACGGACTACTACGATTACGCGACGCCCCTCGATGAGCCGCTACGCAAGGTGTTCATCAACCGGCATCGTTTGCGGAAGAAAGACCCGAGCGCGGCGATCAGTGAGCCGGTTGAACCGATTGTTTATTATCTGGATCGCGGCACGCCGGAGCCGGTGCGTTCGGCGCTGCTCGAAGGCGCGCGCTGGTGGAACCAGGCGTTTACGGCGGCCGGATATAAAGATGCCTTTCGCGTGGAGTTGCTGCCCGAGGACGCCGATCCCATGGACATTCGCTACAACCTGATCCAGTGGGTGCATCGCTCGACGCGCGGCTGGTCTTATGGCGCGTCCATCACCGACCCGCGCACGGGCGAAATCATCAAGGGCCAAGTGACGCTGGGATCTTTGCGTATGCGGCAGGATTACATGATCCTCGAAGGACTGCTTGCGCCCTACGTCGAGGGCCAGCCCGTTTCCCCCGAGATGGAGCGCGTGGTGCTGGCGCGCCTGCGCCAGTTGGCAGCGCATGAAGTGGGCCACACGCTCGGCCTGGCGCACAACTTCGCCGCGAGCATGAAAGATCGCGCATCCGTGATGGATTATCCGCCGCCTTTGGTGAAGCTGAGCGCGAACGGCGTGCCGGATTTGTCAGATGCCTACGCGGTTGGGATTGGCGCGTGGGACAAGATCGCGATCGCCTACGGATATTCGGATTTTGGGCCGGGCGCGGATGTGCCGAAACAATTGGACGCTATTTTGCGTAAGGCCACGTCGGACGGGTTCATCTTCATCTCGGACTCCGATTCCCGGCCGGAAGGCGGAGCGCATCCGTACTCGCATTTGTGGGACAGCGGCAAGAACGCTCCGGATGAATTGAACCGGCTACTGGACGTGCGCGCGGCGGCGCTGAAGCGTTTCGGCGCAAACAATATTCGGGAGCATGCTCCGATGAGTTCGCTGGAAGACGTTCTCGTGCCGTTGTACCTGATGCACCGGTACGAGACGGAGGCCGCTTCCAAAGTGCTGGGCGGCTTGTTCTACACCTACGCGTTGCGCGGCGATGGCCAGAAAATTACCGAGCGCATTCCCGGCGCGGAGCAGCGCAAAGCGCTGGATGCTTTGCTGCGCACGATTCAACCTGCCACGCTGACGTTGCCGGAGAGCGTGCTGGCGCTGATACCGCCGCGCGCAATTGGATATCCGCGCACGCAGGAAGATTTTCACAACCGCACGGGACTGACCTTCGATCCGGTGGGTGCGGCGGAAGCAGCGGCCGGAATCACGGTCGGCCTGATCCTGCATCCGCAACGCGCGGCCAGGCTGGTGCAATATCACTCGGAAGACGGGAATTCGCCGGCGTTGGAAGAAGTGATCGACCGGCTGTTGAGCGCGACGTGGAAGGCGCCGCCGGCCGCGGGGCTGGGCGCGCAGGTGCAGCGAGCGGTGGACGGCGTCGTGCTTTATGACTTGATGGCGCTGGCAGGGAATGAAGGCGCGCCGGCGCAGGTGCGGGCGATTGCCTACGATAAATTGATCGGGCTGAAGACGTGGCTCGCGGGCCAGGCCAGCGCGGATGTGGACCTGCGCGCTTTCCAGGCGTACGGCGTGGCGCAGATCAAGAAGTACGAGACGAATCCGAAAGAGATCAGCGTGCCGAAACCGATAGAAGCGCCGCCCGGCCAGCCGATTGGAGATTTCTGAAAGGACGGGAACGCGCGCGAAGATCCTGAGGCGGAGTGGATATTTATCCCGAGCCTGATTTCCCCGTACCTTTACAGTCGGCACACACGGCATACAAGGGAAGCTCCTGCAGGTTGAGCGCCTCGGCGACCTCGACTTCGTCATTGTCTACAGGGTTGCTCCATCCGATCATGGAGGCCCCGAGTCCGCTGCATTTCATGCAGATGCCGTGGGAGGAGTAGAAGTCTTTCAGGCTGCTTGGCCGCCCGGCGTTGTACTCGGTTTCACGCCAACGTTTGATTTCATGGATCGACAGAGGGTCGTTAACGGGTAGCGGACCTTTTTCACCGCGCACGTGAGGCTTATCGCCACTCATGATTCTGTCGCTCCAAAATCTCTATCCTGGAGGATCGGGAATCGAAAGCTGACGACAGATCCTCTTTGCCAGGAGGTTCGCGATTTCGACGTGCCGCGGAACTGCCTCCGCATGGCCTGTCTGGGGGTTCTCCCAAAGCGAATGCTCCTTACCTTCTCTCCGAACCACACAGCCTCTCCGAATCACACAGCCATCGCCCCGCAGGTGCCGGAGCAGCGTTTGGCGCTTCATCCCACCACGACGAGTTCCTGTTTGGCTTCAGGAGGAAGCGCACGCAACGACTCCTCTCGTCTATGCTCCAGAATCAGCGCGATAGCTTCACGCAGATTCGCGAGGCATTCTTCGCGCGACGCACCCTGGCCATTGGCCCCGGGCACTTCGGCGCAGTAAGCGATGTGCCATGGGCCATCTTGCTCGATGATCGCGGTGAATTCATTGCGCATATCTGAATATTACTCGATGCAGCCTGCCGCGACGCGATAATTAAATCCGCACCCGCGCCAATTGAAAAACGCGATACAGGTGATGCGCTTCGTGCAGCAGGAAAAACTCGAGCCACTCGACCACGCTCATTTCGCCGAACCGAGGGTGAATCGCGGTCCTCGACAAATCCGAGCCGGGCAATTGGTCGATCACAGCGATCAGGCGGCCGCGAAGCGAGCGGAGCCGGGACTGGACTTCTTCGAGCGGCAATTCCGGCCACTCCCGCCAGGCGGGGTCTTCTTCGGCCAAGTAGCGTGGAAGCAGCGGCCGTTCTTCCGTTCGGATCCGCTCCAGCCGGTCGAGAAACACCTCGTGATAACGCGCCAGGTGCGCCAGATTCTGGACGGCGGACCACTTTTCCGGCGCGCTTTTCCGGTCCAACTTCTCCGCGCCGGCGCCGGCGAGAATCACGGACAAACAATCGAGTTGAGTGTTCAGCCGGGCCTGGGTGGCCTCAGGTAGCGTCATGAATCGCGCCCTTCCCGAGGTCTCCCCATTTGGGCATGGCGGGCGGAAGGAAGTGGAGCACCTTATCGAGAACCGCGGCCGGGCTATCCGCGGTGACCACCATCTCGCGATGGGCGGGCTGCAGAAAGTCGTCTTCCATCGCCCGGTCGGCCAAGGCCAGAAGGCTATCGTAGTAACCCAGCACGTTCACCAATCCGCAGGCTTTCCGCTGCAGACCAAGTTGTGTCCAGGTGAGCACTTCCAGAAATTCTTCAAACGTGCCGAAGCCGCCGGGCAGCGCGATAAAGGCGCCGGCCAGTTCCGCCATCATGGCCTTCCGTTCGTGCATGGACTTGACGATGTGAAGCTCCGTCAATCCCCAGTGGGCCAGTTCTTTGTCGCCCAGCGCCTGCGGGATCACGCCCGTGACCACGCCGCCCGCGGCCAGACACGCGTCCGCCAGAGCGCCCATCAACCCGATGTTGCCTCCGCCATAAATCAACCGCAGGTTCCGCTGAGCGAGCAGTACGCCCATTTCTTCGGCGGCGCGCCGGTACTCGGGCCGGCGTCCAAAACTCGAGCCGCAGAAAACACAGACGGATTGGATCATTTTTTGGTCATTCCTTGGGCGCGATCCCCAGCGCCTTCATCTTGCGGTACAAATTGCTGCGCTCCAGGCCTAACAATTCAGCGGTTTTGCTGACGTTGCCTTTGGCTTCGTCCAGCTTCTTGAGGATGTACTCGCGCTCGGCGGCCGAACGCACTTCCTGCAAGCTGCCGACACGCTCCGGCAGGCGCTCAAAGACGGCCCGCCGCGCGGGGTTCAGTGGAACATGACGCGCGTCGATGCGAATCTGGGGGTTCATAATCACGATGCGCTCCATCAGGTTTCGCAGCTCTCGCACGTTGCCGGGCCACGCGTATTCCTGCAACACCTGATACGCTTCGGGCGTCAGTTCTTTGGCTTTGCGGCCATAAGCGGTGGAGAACTCTTTCAAAAAGTGATCGGCCAGCGCCGGCACATCTTCCAGCCGGTCGCGCAAGGGCGGAACGTGAAACGGAATCACGTTCAACCGGTAGAACAGATCCTCGCGGAAGTTTCCGCGCTCGATTTCGTCTTCCAGGTTCTTGTTGGTGGCCGCCACCACGCGCACGTCGACCTGGAGCGAAGTGTGGGCGCCGATCGGTTCAAAACGCTGCTCGTCGAGAGAACGCAGCACCTTGGCCTGCGTCTTGAGGCTCATGTCGCCCACTTCATCCAGAAACAGAGTGCCGCCATCGGCCTTCTGGAGTTTGCCGATCTTGTCTTCCACAGTTCCCAGAAATTGGCTCTTGCGATGGCCAAACAATTCGCTCTCGATCAAATCTTCGGGAATCGCGGCGCAGTTCACTTCGACGAAAGGCTCGGTCGAGCGGGAGCTGATGTTGTGAATGGCGTGCGCCACCAATTCCTTGCCGGTTCCGCTCTCGCCGTAGATCAGCACACGCCCGTTGGTGGCGGCCATCAGCGAAAGCTGCTGGCGCAGGGCGCGCATGGGAACGCTCTCGCCGATGATTTCGGGATGAGCGTGATCGGTTTCCTTGAAGCGCTCCAGTTCCAGTTCGAGTTTGCGCTGCTGCAGGGCGTTCTTGATGACGACCGTGACCTTCTGAATGGTCAGCGGCTTTTCGAGAAAATCGAACGCGCCCAGTTTGGTGGCGCGCACCGCGGTTTCAATGTTGCCGTGACCGGAGATGATGACCACGGCGGGCCGGGCGGCAAACGGTATTTCCTGAATGCGCGAAAGCGTCTCCATCCCGTCCATCCCAGGCAGCCAGACATCGAGCAGCACGACATCAAAGGTGGCGCGCGCCAGTTCCGTGCAACAAGCCTCGCCCGTATCCACCGCGGCCGTCTCATAGCCTTCATCTTGCAGAACGCCCGTGAGCGAAGCGCGAATGAGCGGCTCGTCGTCGACGACGAGAATGCGCGGATTTCTCACGCCCGAATCTCCGCTGCCGCGGCGGGGAGAGTCCCCTCCCTAACGGTCCTTGCTTGCGCGGGCACGGTTGCGCGCGCGGGGAGGGTCCCCTCCCTGACGGTCGGGGCTGATTCGGTTGCGTGCGAGAGTTCGGTTGCGCGCACGGGGAGGGTCCCCTCTCTGACGGTCGGGGCTGATTCGGTTGCGTGCGCGGGCACGGTCCCTACCTTCACGGCCGGTGCGGGTTCGGTTGCGCGCGCGAAGACGGTCCCCTCCTTCACGGCCGGGGCCGGTTCGGTTGCGCGCGCGTGGACCGTCCCCTCCTTCACGGCCGGGGCGGATTCGGTTGCGCGCGCGTGGACGGTCCCCTCCTTCACGGCCGGGGCGGATTCGGTTGCGTGCGCGGGCACGGTCCCTTCCTTCACGGCCGGGGCGGGTTCGGTTGCGCGCGCGAAGACGGTCCCCTCCCTAACGGTCGGTGCGGGTTCGGTTGCGTGCGCGTGGACGGTCCCTTCCCTAACGGTCGGGGCTGATTCGCCTTCGGGCGCCGCGCCGTTCCCCACCCTCAGCGGCCGGGGCCGATTCAGCATCCGGTGGCGCGGGCACTGGCAGATCGATGAGAAAACGCGCGCCGGATGGCAGATTGTCCACCACGCGAATGGTGGCGTCGTGATCGATCAAGATGCGGGCGACAATGGCCAGCCCCAGTCCGGTGCCGCGGCCTTTGGTTGAGAAGTACGGCAGAAACAGTTTCTCTTTGTCCTCTCGACTGACTCCCGTCCCCGTGTCGGCGACCATCAGCTCGACCGAGTCCTCTTGGGTCAACCGAGTAGAAATGAGCAGGCGCTTGACAAACGATTCCTGCATGGCTTCGGCGGCGTTGTCCACCAGATTGACCACCACCCGCTTGAACTGTTCGCAATCGATATTGACTTGCGGCAAGCCGGACGCAAGATCGGTTTCGACCTCGACGCCATCCAGACGCCCGGCGAAAACCGCCAATCCGTTCGCCACCACTTCGTTCAAGTCGGCCAGGATCGGCTGCGCGGCCGGAAAACGGGTAAACTGCGCGAACTCGTCCACCAACTGGCGCACCGATTCCACTTCGCGCGCGATGGTAGTTGCACATTCGCGCAGAACTCGGTCGGTACTTTCTGAACGGGGCCGGTCTAGATGCAGCACAATGCGGTCGGCGCAGAGCGCCATGGGCGTCAGCGGATTTTTGATCTCGTGCGCCACGCGGCGCGCCACTTCATGCCAGGCCGCGGTCTTCTGGGCGCGCAACAATTCGCTGGTGTCTTCCACCACCAGCACAAAACCGGAACTGCGCCGCTGATCCACGGCGGCAACGGTGAGAGAGAGGTGGAGCAGTTGGCGCTCGGTCTTGTGTTCCATCTGCATGCCGGCGACGCCAGTGCGCCTTGCGCGGTTCATCAGGTAGCGAATGCCGGCGACGTCCTCGGTGGAAAACAGATCGGAGAGATGCGCCGCCTGGGCCACCTGATCGTCCGAAAAAATTCCCCTCAACGCCCGGTTGACACGCTGAATCCCTCCCTCCGCCGTGAGCGAAATAACGCCGGTGGGGATGCTCTCGAGAATCGCTTCAGTGAACCGGCGTCTGGCCTCCAGCTCTCGGCTGCTCGAATCCAGAGCCTCCGTCATTTCGTTGAAGGCTTTCACCAGTGCGGCCATCTCATCGATGGCGTCCACTTTTACGCGATAGCCGAGGTTTCCGCGGCGCACCTGCTCAGCCGCGGTGGCGAGCGCGGTCAGCGGCGTCGAAATCTGAGTAGCCATGTAGCGCGCCATCCACATGGCGAAAAACAGGATGAACAGCGCGATCGACGATAACAGCAGAATATACTGCCGGCGCACGGCCTTTTTCTGGACGACCAGATCGTTGTATTCGGCGATCCAGCCTTCGATCTCCGCTTGCTTGGCGGCGAGATTCACGGGCAAGCGGGCCGACAGGCGAATCGGCCCTTTGTCGGTTTGAGCCGTTGCGGTGTATAGCTCGCCACTGTGCAATTCCGGAATAGAACAAAGAATGCGCGCCTGTCCGTCCGGGCCAAGGATCTCCGCATGTTCAATTTCATTAGCGGCGCAGAACTTCTGGTAGACGTCGGCGCTTTCTAGCGGCAGGGTCGAGAGCCACTGCGCCTGCGCCTTCAGTTTTTCTCCCATCTCGTGATCGAGAATGGTGGCTACCTGGATCAGGTTCATGTTCATGTTGCGCGCCGGCCGGCTGAACCAGGTTTCGAGATTGCGATTCAAAACGCCCACGCTGAAAATGACCAGAAACAGCACGGGCAGAAAACTGAGCGCGAGCGCCCCGCCAATCAGCTTCAACTTGATGTGAGAGCCGGGGCGGTTTACCTGGCGTTCGATGTACAGCTTGACGCCGGCTCGAAACAGCATGAAGCCTAAAACCACCGTCAGAATAAACATGGCGGTGGAAAGCGCCCAGAAAAGGTAGGTCTCGCGCGCGGTGGACGGCCCGAATGCACCGAACGTAAAGGAGCCCTGCCATACCAGTAGCGACACCAGTACGACGAACAGCACCGCGCCCGAACCCAACCAGAGCCGCTTGCGCATAACTAATTATACGGATTGAGGTGCGGGGCCGCGTGTCGAGCGTTGACTACAATTCGTTTGCCAAATGTCGATAAGCCACAATGACGGGCGCAGCGATGCCAGAGGACGATACAATCAGGTTCAGCGCTAAGCCGGTATTCGGCGTAAAGGTTTCGGGTGCGGAACCTTCGGGTGGGGAACCACTGAGAAGAGCCAAGCGGATGACAAGAGCCAAAGCGGATCGAAACACGACTCAGGGCAATCTGTTCACCAGCCGATCGTCGAAGAGCGCAAAGAGGAGGGCTCCAGCACTACCAACTGAGGACAACACTCCGGAGGGATTGCGGGCACTGCTCGCAGCTAACGCTCACTACCGCGAGTCGGCCTGGCCGCAGCCATACAATCGAACCAACCATTGGCTCCATCTTGGAGACGCTCGCGATCTGTCGTGGATCTCCGATTCCTCGGTTCATCTGGTGGTGACTTCGCCTCCCTATTGGACATTGAAGGAATACGCCCCGGGCAACTTAAATCAGTTGGGACACTTTGAGGATTACGAACTTTTTCTCGAACAGTTAGATCGAGTCTGGCGTGAGTGCGAGCGGGTCCTGGTCGGCGGCGGCAGGGTCTGTTGCGTGGTCGGCGATGTATGCATTCCCAGGAAGCGTGGCGGCCGGCATTATCTTGTTCCGCTTCACTCCGACATCCAGGTCCGCGCCCGCAAGCTGGGGCTCGATTGCCTTCAGCCAATCCTATGGCATAAGATCGCGAACGGGGCGACCGAAGCACAAGGGAACGGAGCTGGCATATACGGTAAGCCGTATCAACCGGGCGGAATCATCAAGAACGACGTCGAATACATCATTTTCCTGCGCAAGGGCGGCGAGTATCGTACGACTCCGGCGATCCAAAAGGCCCTATCCATGCTGACAAAGGAAGAAATGAAAGGTTGGCAAAGGTCGATTTGGACCGACATTCGAGGCGCTTCTACCCGCGACGGCCATCCAGCTCCGTACCCGATTGAGGTGGCTGAGCGCCTTATCAAGATGTTTTCCTTCGCCGGCGACACTATATTAGATCCATTCGCGGGTACCGGATCGACCTCGCAAGCTGCTATTATCACAGGCAGAAATTCAATAGCAAACGAAATCGAACCGACGTATGTCGATATTGCCCGGCAGCGGATTGTCAGGACGGCGCGTCAGCATCGTCTCGTTGGTGCGATAGACGCCGAGGTTGTTTTTGACGGAGACGGCACCGCTCGAATACCGGCTATTAACCGAGTTCCGGCGGCTTTTTGAGGGCAAAGTATACAAGCATCGCGATTCGAGTCAGGGCGACTTCGTTGCGATGCACCTTTACGAAGACCTCATCAACATTAATCGGTCCCCGAAGCTCATCGAAGCGGCAATAAGCCGGAAAGACCGCGTTCTAAATGTCCAGAACAAACGTCGCGGAGTGACGGCCCGGCGAGGCGATGCGACGTTCGGAGAACTCATTCCGGGTGAGACCGCCATAACCGACAGTGGCTATCTCGTGGCCCGTGGCCCGATAGCCACCGTCGAGATCGGCATCGAGATGAAGGTGCTGGCAAAGGCGATGATCAAACAGATAGACCGGGTAATCAACGATCTTCGGAATCAAGTGGTCCAATTCAAGCGTGGTGGAGGAAACCCGATTTGTATTGCCGTGGCCGGCATCAATTGCTCTGAAAGCACGGTCGGCTATGAAGGTGATCGGCCTTTTCCGACAACCGGCAAACACGGCTTCCTGCATCCGTTTCAAGAAGCGCCGGAAGCGGAGCGCCGTATACGTCTGGAAGCCGTACCAGAGTTCGATGAATTCCTGATTCTTCGATTCAAGGTCACCAACGCGCCGCCTTATCCGTTCGCATGGCTCAATTACAATGAGACACGACTGGACTATGCGGCCGTACTCTCCCGGGTCAGCGCGCGGTATCAACAGAGATTCTAGGGCGCCCTTCGAGAGAATCTTGCGAGCGTTGATTAGTGGACGAGGGGCAAATTGCGCTAAAATGAATTCTGTTGAGCTGGCGAAATCTCCAAGCCGCAATTCTGGCGCTGGTCCTCTGGACCGTAAGTACGCAGTGTTCCATCGCCTGCGCGTCTGGCTGCGGCGAGAGCACTCACTCAAGTCAGCAAGCTCCCCCCTGCCACCAGCAATCGTCCACCGGACACGCTGCGGGCGCGTGTGCACATTCCTGGTTCGATGCCACAGAGGGTCCGGCCTTGACGATTCATACCGCGCAGATGGCCGCGGTGGCGTTTCATTGGATACCGGTTTTTCATGCCGCGCCCGTCCTTCGGCGGGACAGTGCTTATGCGGAGCAATCGCCGCCCGTGATCGACCCGGACACTGCCTCTTCCCCAGTCCTGAAAATCTGACACTGCCTTCTCTCGCATCCTGAAACGCGCGGATTTCCGCGCGCGCTTCCACTTTGTTGCACAGGAGGGCTGGTATATGCATTTTTCCAAGGCTCGAGGAATTCTATTCATAATGCTCGCGGCGTCGTGTTACGCGCAGAGCGAAATGTACTTGATGGACATGGCATCCGGCACCAGCATGAACCCACAGTCGGCATCCATGCCGATGCTGATGTCGAAGATTGGCTCGTGGAACGTAATGTTTATGGGGCAAGCCTTCATCGTCGAGACGCAGCAATCGGGTCCGCGCGGCGGCGATAAGCTCTGGTCGCCGAATGCGTTCATGATTGCGGGCGAGCATGAACTAGCGGGCGGAACTTTACAATTGGAATCGATGTTGAGCCTGGAGCCGGCTACGATTACCAACCGAAGCTATCCGCTTTTGTTTCAGACCGGCGAGACGGCTTACGGAAAGCCGCTGGTGGATGCGCAACACCCGCACAACTTCTTCATGAGCCTGGGCGCCAACTACGCTCATCCGTTGGGCGAAAACCTGATGCTTCAGATTTATTATGCGCCGGTGGGCGATCCGGCGCTGGGGCCAGTGGCCTTTCCGCATCGCGCTTCCGCGGCGGAGCTGCCCGAAGCCACGCTGAGCCATCATTGGCAGGATTCGACGCACATCTCCGACAACGTCGCGACCGTCGCCTTGAAGTACAGATGGGTTCGGATGGAAGCCAGCGGCTTTTACGGAAGCGAGCCGGACGAGCATCGCTGGAAGATCGATTGGGGACCAATGAACTCGTACTCCGGACGGATCTCCATCCTTCCTTCCCCAAACTGGATGGCGCAGTTTTCGGCTGGACGGCTGACGAAGCCCGAGAGAGAATCGCCCGGGGATGTGATTCGGATGACGGCATCCGTGCATTACTCGCGTCCCATGGCGGGCGGCAACGGCTGGTCCACGAGCCTGATTTGGGGCCGCAATCACGACACCTTCACTGAGCACAATTTGAACTCGTATTTGGCGGAGACGGTGTATCCGGTCAGCCGGAAGAACTTTTTAACCGCGCGCGCGGAGATGGTGGATAAAGATGAACTGTTCGTAGACGATCCCGCGCTCGAGGAGCAGTTGACCAGAACCGCGGGAAGCACCTTTCGCATCGGCGCCTACACGGCCGGTTACACGCGCGATCTGGGAACGTTTTCGCACGTGGAAACCGGTATTGGCGCAAATGTCACTTTCTACCAGGTTCCCGGCGCAATCCAGCCTTACTATGGCGCGCATCCCATGGGCGTGAATGTGTATATGCGGCTGCGCTTGAAAGGGACGGAAAACTGAGAGCGAGAATTCCCAACTCTTGGTTTGTGTAAACTTTTTAAATGACTCCCAGTCTTCTGGCGCCGGAACGGGCGCGCTTTCGCAGCGATCGAACCTTGCGTTTCACTGAATCCGTGATTCGAGAAATGTCCCGGCTGGCCACTGAGCAGGGAGCGGTCAATCTGGCGCAAGGATTTCCGGATTTCAGCGCGCCGGCCGAAGTAAAACAGGCCGCCTGCGACGCCATCAATGGCGACATTAATCAGTATCCCATTACCTGGGGATTGAAGCCGTTTCGCAACGCTATTGCCGAAAAGACCCTTCATTGGTACAACCTCGATTACGATCCGGAGCGCGAAATTACGGTCTGCTGCGGAGCAACCGAGGGCATTATCGCCGCCTTGCTCGCCTTAACCAATCCGGGCGACGAGATGATTGTCTTCGAGCCTTACTACGAGAACTACTGGCCCGATAGCCTGCTCTGCCAGATAGAGCGCAAGACCGTGAGCCTGCGCCCTCCGGATTGGACGTTTGACCCGGACGAATTGCGCGCTGCTTTTTCTCCGCGCACCAAAGCGGTGATCGTTAACTCGCCCAACAATCCCACCGGAAAAGTCTTCTCGCGGGAAGAATTGCAGGCGATTGCCAGCCTGTGCCAGGAATTCGATGCGCTAGCCATCACGGACGAAATCTACGAGCACATCCTCTACGACGGCGCTCGGCATATTCCGATCGCCACTTTGCCGGGCATGCGGGAACGCAGCGTGATCGTCAACGCCATGAGCAAGACCTATGCGGTCACCGGCTGGCGCGTGGGTTGGGTGCTGGCGCCGCCCGATCTTTCGGATTCAATCCGCAAGGTACACGATTTTCTCACCGTGGCCGCCGCCGCGCCTTTGCAGCAGGCGGGGGTGTTTGCTTTGGGCATGCCTGCGGCTTACTACGCCCGGTTGGCGGAAGAATATTCTGAGCGCCGCACAATCCTGATGGACTCCCTGACGCGCGCGGGATTTCGCTGCTTTGAACCCAAGGGCGCTTACTATATTCTGGCCGACGGGCGGCAATTCGGATTCGCGGACGATTTCAAACTGGCGCGCCATTTACTCGAACACGTGGGAGTAGCGGCAGTGCCCGGCTCTAGTTTTTTTTCCGACGCCGCCGATGGCGCCAGTATCGTCCGATTCTGCTTTTGCAAGAAACTGGAGACGCTGCGGGAAGCAGGCGACCGGCTGCTCGGCAGGCTACTTTGAATTTTCTTTAGCTTGAACCGCTTTAGCAGAACTGTCAGGCTTGAAGCGCCTGCAATGTCCGCTGGCGTAACGGATCGGCTCTGGCAAGTCCTGGCCCTGCTGAAAGCGTCGGAGCGGGAGCTAGAAAGAGCGGCGTAAACTTGAAGTTCAGGGTGAACCACATGGCATCCCCTTTCCGCCTAAATAAGAAGGCTCGGCGAAGAGAGCGAAAACTTGCGAAGAGCTTCGCGGACGAAATGACTCTCGCAAAGTGGGACGAAGTCTCCGCCGGCACGTTCAGGCGAATAGCCAAACTAACCCTGAGGCAGGCGCATGCAAAACGCCGCAAAAAGCAGCCTCCAAAACCGAAGTAGCCTACTACCGGTTACTGAGCCGCCTGTGAAACAATGCCAGAGTGCGATATCTCTTATCACTGGATGAAGGAACCACGAGTGCGCGCGCGGCGCTCTATGATGAGCAGGGCCTGCGGACGGCCATGGAATCGGAGCCGCTGGTGTGCCGTTATCCGCAGCCGGGTTGGGTCGAACAGGACGCGGACGAGATCTGGCACTCGCAACTAGATGCCACGCGCCGCACGCTCGCGGCCGGCAAGGTCAAGGCCGGCGCGGTAGCGGCGCTGGGCATCACCAACCAGCGCGAGACCACCATCGTTTGGGAACGGAAAACCGGGCGGCCTGTCGCGCCGGCCATCGTGTGGCAGTGCCGCAGGACGGCCGAGCGCTGCACCAAGCTCGCGCAATCGCCTGAGGCGGAATCCATCACGCGCAAGACCGGGCTGGTGGTGGACGCCTATTTCTCCGGCAGCAAGATTGAGTGGATTCTCGATCATGCGGCCGACGCGCGCAGCCAGGCGGCGGACGGCGAATTGCTCTTTGGCACCGTCGACACCTGGCTCATCTGGAAGCTGACCGACGGCGCGGTCCACGTGACGGACGTTTCCAACGCTTCCCGCACCATGCTCATGAACTTGTCGACCGGCAATTGGGATTACGAACTGCTCAGCGTGTTCGGGGTCCCGCGAGCGATGCTGCCGGAGATTGTTCCCTCCAGCAAGGTAGTGGGCGTGACGGCGGGCGAGCATTTTGGCGCCGAGATACCCATCGCGGGAATTGCCGGAGACCAGCAAGCCGCGCTCTTCGGACAGGCTTGTTTCCGGCCAGGTTACTCCAAGAACACTTATGGCACGGGATGTTTTGCGCTGATGCATACCGGAACCAGCCAGCCGTTATCGAAAAACAAATTGCTGGCCACGCGGGCTGCATCGATCGACGAACACGCGCAGTTTGCCATTGAGGGAAGCATCTTCATCGCGGGCGCGGCGGTGCAGTGGCTGCGCGATCAAATGGGTGTGCTGTCGAGTGCCGCCGCCAGTGAAGCCATGGCGAAGTCCGTGCCCGACACGGGCGGCGTCTACGTCGTGCCGGCGTTTGTCGGCCTGGGATCGCCGCACTGGGATTCATCCGCGCGCGGCATGATTTCCGGTTTGACTCTGGGAACCACCAAAGCCCACCTGGTGCGAGCCACGCTTGAAAGCATAGCCTATCAGGTGCGCGAGTTGGTGGAGGCCATGGAAGCCGACAGCGGCCAGGAGCTGCGCGAGTTGCGCGTGGATGGCGGCGCGTCAGGGAACGATTTTCTCATGCAGTTTCAAGCCGACATTCTCGGCAAGCGGATCGTACGGCCGGCCGACGTGGAGACTACCGCGTTGGGCGCGGCATACCTCGCCGGTCTGGCCACTGGATATTTTTCCAGTGTCGACGAATTGGAGAAATTCTGGCGCGCCGAGCGGGTGTATGAGCCGGCGATGGACGAGGCCAAGCGTGGGGAGCTGTATGCGGGCTGGAAAAAAGCTGTGGCGCGGTGCCGGTTTACTTGAAGCAGCTAACAAATAGTCGCACCGGGCAGCCATTTTGCACTAGACATCAGCACCGAAACGCATTCGTGCTGGCGGCGACGCGCCGTCTAATGGGGCCCGCCGATGGACCGCTACTGGGCTCGACTCGTTCTCTGGCTTATTTCCTTCCCGTCATCAAGGAAGTGCGCCGCGCCAAACCCCGGCGTCCGATCTCCGGCGTCCGGGCGTTAATTAATTAGTCGACCGAGGCGAGACTGAGACTCTAGAAACCGAGCATGGTTTTGCTGTCCGCGTCGTCAACCGCAACGAACGTCTTCGCACCGCCCAACTCTTGGCTCTGGCGAGCATAACGGCGCAAGAATTCGTTCATCGCGTCGTCGCCACAGTCGAACCCCTCCCGGCGATGTTTCTTGCCGATTCGCTCTTCGTGCCAGGCGGTCACGATTATGACTGTTTTGGCAACTTCCGGGCGGCGGCCAGCAGCCTCGCGTTCGGTCGAGGTGGATTCTCTAGCAGATCCAGAACTCGCAAGTTACCCCTCTCGGAGAACTGCAAATGATTCGCTTCCTCAATGACGGCCTTGGCGGCAAGCAAGGCGTGACGGACGACCAAATCCGTCAGGTCGGTGTGCGTCAGCGCTGCCGCGCGTAAGAGCAGCGCTTTTCCCCGGCGAATCCGCAAGGATATCCGGCTGTTATTTTCTAGTAGCGTTATTTTCGGCATGGCAGCGCGGGCCTCACTACTCGTTCAGCGGGAAGTTTTCCGGCTTGAGCCCGAAATCGGCCAGCACGTCTTCCATCGGAATACCTTTGCCGCCGTGCCCGGCCAACCAAGCTTGCCCTTCGCGAAAGCGGCGGCGGTCCTCTCCGGTAACCGGCTCGTCGTCGTATTTCATTCCTCTCCCCTACCTATGGCCGCAACAGACCGGGCGTTCAGCATCTCCAGCAGCGCCGCCAATTCCGCAATGCTCAACTGTTCCGCCCGCTTGCTCGTCTCCTTCACCGAATCCAGCAGTTCCTTGCCATAACTGCCCAGCAAATTATTGCGCAGCGTCTTGCGCTTGTGACGGAAGCATTGGCTGGCAAAGCGAAGAAACGCCACCGGGGCAGCGAGCAACTCCGCGCGCGGAGTCAGCCGCACCACGGCCGAATCGACCTTCGGCGGAGGCCGAAAGGCGCCCGGCGGCACGTTCATCAGCAGCTCCACTTGAGCATAAAACTGCGTTTGCACGCTCAAGAAACCGAAGTCCCGCGTGCCGGGCGTGGCGTTCAACCGCTCCGCCACTTCTTTTTGGACCAGAAAGACCGCCAGCGGCCACTGGCCGCGTAAACTCAGCACCCGATCGAGAATCGGCGACGTAATGTAATACGGCAAATTGCCAGCCACCGCCGCGGGAGTCCATTGCCGGAGATCCGCTTTGAGGATATCGGATTCCACGATCTCCACTTTCGGTTCATCGCGGAACTTGGCATGCAAATACTGCACCAGCACCGGATCGATTTCAATCGCAACCACGCGGTCGGCTCGCCGGGCCAGATGCGTGGTCAGCGCCCCTCTGCCTGGCCCAATTTCAATCACCGTCCCTCCCGGCTCGGGGCAAACCGCCGCCGCAATGCGGTCCAGAATCGAAGGTCGAATTAAGAAATGCTGCCCGAGGCGGCGCGGCACTAAGCGCTAACCGCGCACTTCAATGCGGCTACTGCGGAAAGTCAGGCGTAGCGTGCCGGCGATGGGCTTGCCGAAAGCGGTGGCGGGAACAAAAGTCGTGAACAGCAGATTGTTCTCGATGCTGCGGCGCAACTGGTCGGAACCGGACCCTTCGGCGCCCAGGATGGAGTAATTGACGATACGGCCGGCCGCGTCGATCCGCAGATCGACCACCGCGTCGCCGTCAAAAAAGCCGATAGGCGCAAGATTTTTAACCGTCGGTTCACTAGAAAGGACCACCGGCACGGCGAACATGCCGGCTACCATGCCAAAAGTTGACTGCGGCGCATCGGGAGTCCGGTAAAACGTAAACGACGGCACCAGCGAACTGAATAGAAAGATGGCCGAACACAGCCCACCCACCGCGGGAATGGCGATCGGTTTCATCAGGTTGCTCTTTATCAGATTCCAGCGCTCGCGGCAGCGCTGCCAGGCGGTCATTTGACGGCGAGCCCGCTCCTGCGAGGCCACAACGCGCAAACGGACGTTCAGTTCCGGCGGCGGGACATGCCTCGGCAACGCATGCAGCAGACGCTTCAGATGGCTTTGCTCCTCGACCTCAGCCGAACAGTCGCGACAACTATCGAAATGAGAGCGCATGGCCTGGCGCTCCTCATCCGGCAGCGAGCCATCGAGATAAGACGACACGTTCTTCTTACTGGTCAAGCACTCCATGCATTTCACTCAACCGGCTGGGAGAAAGCGCAAATACCGGTTCCGGTTCCAGCCGGGCCTCCAACAACTTTCTGAGGGCTTCCCGGCCCCGTAAAATTCTGGACTTCACAGTCCCTAACGATATATCGAGTATCGTGGCGATTTCTTCATAACCCAGGTCTTCAATATCGCGCAAAACTACGGCCGTGCGAAATTTAGGGCTCAATTGCGCCAACGCTTCCTCCACCAGCGCGCGAATTTCGCCGCCCGACGCCAAATCGTAGGGGCTCCGGCCCGGATCGGTCAGCTTCTCTTCGTAGCTCTTCGTCATGTCGTCGCTCGACGAAAGAGCCACTTCCTGCCGCTGATGGCGGGAAAACCAGCGGCGATGATTGTGCGCTTCATTCACCGCGATGCGATACATCCACGTTTTCAGGCTGCTGTTGGAGCGGAACGAATGGATGTTGCGAAACACTTTCAGAAAGACTTCCTGAACCACGTCGGCGGTATCAGACGGTTCATTCATCAGGCGAAACACCAAATTGTAAACGGGCTGTTGGTAGAGCACGATCAGCGTTTCATAGGCCGATTCTTCCCCCTCTTGCAGGGCCGCAACCAGCCTTTGCTCTCCCCAGGACGGGAGAACGCTGCCATCGAACTGCAGACCGCAAGTAGTGTCCGCCACGTGTGCTTCGATTGTAGCTCCAAATAAGTAGACACCGCTCAGCGGGCGAAAGTTCCCAGAGCGATTAAGCCCAAAGACGAGGCTTGTAGCCCATCGCGACATGAGCTTGCCATTACTTCGCGACCGCTCCTGCCGGTCACCACCGGTATTTCATGACAGGCCCTTAGGCAAAATCCGGCCGTCGCTTGCCAAATCCGGTCGCCTGTTCAAACGCGTGGGCCATTTGAAGGACGCTGAAATCCGCTTGATTGCGGCCCACGATCTGCACGCCAACGGGAAGCCCTTCCGGCGTAAACCCCCCAGGCACGGAAGCCGCCGGATTCCCCGTGGCCGAAATATACCAGCAGGACTTCATCCAGTCGATATAGTTATCCAGCTTGACGCCTGCTATCTCGGTTGGATATGGCAGGTTGATGTCGAATGGCGGTACCTGCGTAGTGGGCAAAACGAAGTATTCGTACTTTTCGAGGAAAGCCTGAAAGTGCCGCCAGAGCTGGCCATGCGCCGTCTCGGCCTGCGCAACATCGACGCCAGTCAGCCGGAGACCCTGCTCAATCTCAGCCTTGAGGGTGTCTTTATAAGCGTCGGGATGTTGCTGCAGCCGCTCGCCATGGGTGGCTGCCGCGTTCCACGCGCGCAGCCCGCGAAAGGAGATCTCGGCCAGGGCGAAGTCCGGCTCAGCTTGATCCACCATGCAGCCCAAGCTCTCAAACGTCGCGCGGTGCCCGTCCACCACCTTGCGCACGCGCGGGTCGAACGGGACGCCGCCCAAGTCCTTGAACCAGGCTACCCGTACTCCTTTGAAGCTGCGCTCGAGCGGGCGCGCGAAGATTTCTCCGGGTTCCTGGATAGAGAGCGGGCAACGGGGATCGGGTCCCGCGATCGCGCTGAGTACAAAGGCGAGGTCGGCTACCGATCGGCCCAGGCATCCTGAAGTGCTCAAGGTCGACCAGGCGAAAGCCGCTTTCGGGTTCGGTACCCGGCCGATGGATGGCCGGAAACCAACCACGTTGCAGAATGCCGCCGGGTTGCGCAACGACCCGCCGGTATCGGAGCCATCGGCAACGGGCGCCAGTCCGCAGGCCAGGGCGACGGCTGCCCCTCCCGAAGATCCGCCGCAAGTTTTGGTCAGATCGTAGGGATTGTGCGTCGCTCCGAAGACTTTGTTAAATGTCTGCGAGCCGGCGCCGAATTCCGGCGTGTTGGTTTTGCCAATGGTGATGACACCCGCGCGGCGCAGGCGCTCGACGATCAGGTCGTCTTCAGTGGGAATGTAGTCCTTGTAGAGCAGCGATCCAAACGTGGTCCGAATGCCGCGCGTCTCCACCAGATCTTTGTGCGCGGCGGGCAGACCGTGCAGCGGCCCGAGAGTCTCTCCACGGGCCTGCTTCTCGTCGGCCTTGGCTGCTTCTTTGGCTGCCAGTTCAGGGACCAGAGTCACGATGGCGTTGACTTTGGAGTTAACGCGCTCAATCTGCTTGAGGTGTTCGGCCAGCGCTTCGCGCGCCGAGAGTTGCTTGGTGCGGATGAGCCGGGCCATCTCGACCGCGCTCAGAAAACAGAGCGAGGACGTCTGGGCGTCCAGCGCGCCTGCTAAAAAGGGCGCCGCGGCCAAGCCCTGAAGAGTCGCGCGGCGGGTGGGACCGTTCGAGTTCATTGATTGGAGTTTAGCGGATTCTCAGGAAGTCAGGCCCAAATCGTCAGCCGCCCGCTCCAGCTTTTTGTCCAGCGTCCAAAAACGGCACTTCGAAAGCAACGCGGAGGCCAGAAGACGGACGTCGATCCAGCCCAGTCCTCGTCCCCATAGCCTCTTGGTATCGACGAGATGCATCACCTCCGAATCGGTTGCCAGTTTTGCCGCAGGCAGCGCAGCCAAATCGCAAAGGACCTTCCGCCGATCTTTCAAACCGCCGCACGCGAGTTCACCGGAAACGCAGGGATGCATGAGAACCAGCCCATCGCAAAGGCGGCCTGCCAATCTTGGTTCTCCCCTGCGAAAGTGCTCGATCCAGACCGAAGTATCGACCAGAAACATCAGGCGGAACGCCGGCGTGGGACGTCCGGCAACTTGGGTTGTGTTCCGCCGAGGGCAGCCAGACGCTTGCCTGCCTCCCGCGCGATCAGGGCCTCAAGACCGGCTTCGACCAAGGCTGTTTTCTCTTGGATGCCGGTCAATGCCCTCGCCCGGTCGACCAGTTCGTCATCGATGATCAGCGTGGTTCGCATATGCATCAGTATGCATCAAAGATGCATACTGATGCAACACAGGAACCAGGCTGCGCTAGTGGCCGGAAGTTCCGGCTCCCAAGGTGACGTGATCCCTCTGCCAGGCGCTGAAATCGCTCATGAAGTCCAGTTGCGTTTTGCGCAAAGCGTGCTTGGCCTCGATCTGGTCGCCAAATTCCATATACGCTTCACCTTGGTGGAACGGCGCCCAAGCAGGTAAGCCCGGGCCATTGGGGTTGCCGCTTTTCGCAAATCGAACCCATGCGCCGCTCATGGCTTTGGATAGCCGGTCGTCGGTATCGGTGTAGTCGTCGGGATGCACGGAGAAATCGCCAATCATCGAGGCGCTGGTGCCGTATGCGCAGTCAGGCAACGTTGCGAAGACATACGGGATTTCGGCGGCATGGAATGCGCCCCATTTGATCCGCTTGCCGACGCCGCTGACGCGGGTGAATTGGTACTGGTAGGTGTTCCTGGGACTGATTTGGGAAACGGCGCGCAGGACCGCACGCGTGCCTTGCAAAAATACATAGTCTGTGTTCACATGCACAGCGGTGTCGTAGGCCTCCGCATCGGTGGTCACCGGGTAGATTTTGGCGGCCGCATCGACGTGAGAGCCGAATTGCTTGGCGGCAAATTTGTTCCATTGCGCTAAATTGTGGACCGGCGGTCCGCCGAGCAAGGTACCCTCGTCTGCGTTGGTTCCGGCGATTAACTCAACGTGGTGAAATTTGCCGGACAAGAATAGGCGCGCCGGGTCGTCGGGCAAGACCACGCCATCGACAGCCGGCATGTAGGCCTCGCCACGGTCGGCGCGATCGCCGCCCATGTCCATGGGCCCCGACATTTTCATGATTTCCGCGGTGCTCTTGGAGCGGAGCGCGGCCAGATCGCCGCCGAACTGCTTCTCGACAAACTGCTCGAACGGAACGCGGCCATACCAGGATTCGCGAACGTGGCTGATGGGGTTGAACATCCAGGCGGCGCTTTCCGAAATCACTTTCTGAAATAGTCCCTGGGCCGCCGGCATGATCATCAGGTAACAGACCGCCGTACCACCGGCCGATTCGCCAAAAATGGTCACGTTACTGGCATCGCCGCCAAACTGGCCGATGTTGCGTTTCACCCACTGTAGGGCGGCAACCATGTCCAGCAAGCCTTGATTCCCGTCTACTCCTTCTTTGCTGAGCGCGAGGTGCGCGAAGAAACCGAAGACGCCCATGCGATAGTTGATGGACACCACGACCACGCCTTGGCTGGCCAACGGCTCGCCATCGTAGAGACTTTGCGAGCTGGCGCCGAGTTGAAAACCACCGCCGTGGATCCACACCATCACTGGCAGTTTTTCGGCGGATGAGTGAGCCGGAGTCCAGACATTCAAACCGAGGCAGTCTTCACTGGCGGGCTGTCCGGTGACCAATCCGAGAGTCTGCGGGCACATGTTGGGAAAAGTTTTGGCGACGCGCACTCCTTTCCAGGGCCTCGGAGGCTGGGGCGCCTTCCAGCGCAAGTCGCCAATCGGCGGCGCGGCGTACGGGATGCCTTTGTACACGCGCACATAGGTACCGCTTCCCGCCACCAAGCCCGAGTCGACCTTGACCAGCGTTTCCAGTCCGGAACCGGCGATCAGACAGGAGACAGAGAGTAGAGCTGTAGTGAGGAGCCTCATATACCGGCCATGATAGCGGATTAGCACAAGCCATGGGTGGTGGAAGATCTAGACCAAAACGACTCCCGGAATAGTCCACGACTCAACTCGAGTCCAATACCAAGGTAGGACTCCAAATCCAGTACTCGCAATGCGGCCTAAGCGATTTCATTGAAAAAACAAGGAATCTGGCCTGAGAACAATGACCCGAATCAGCACCAACCTACAGAGCGCATGGTTCGCAAAGGCACGCTTTCGGTACTGAGGCCTGGGCAGTACAAACTTTATTCGATTGAGTACCAGGGGAGGGTGCCTGTTTCGGCGCCCTAAAGCAAGCTGGTCTTGCTATGAAAAACGCTGCTGCTCTTTCCGCCGCACTACTCTTTTCCGTCGGCATCGCTCAAGCGACTCCTTCCTATACCATTACCGTCAACGATCCGTTTGCGAATGGCGACGCTTGCGCGAGCACGTCGTGCGACGTAATCGCAAATGGAGATGCAGAACGGCCGATGTTTGACATTCAACAAGGGATTCTCACTGTTTCGGGATCCACGGTCACCATGCAACTGTTCTTCGACTTTGGCACCAACAACACGAATCTCAACCCGTTTTCCGATGCTGGTTTAAATCTCAACGTGGGCGACCTGTTCTTTACGGTCGATGGCAATTTGGCATTCGTTGCGCCGCTCGTGAGCCATAACGGATCGAGCAATGGCGGCCCGACCGGCAACACGATCGTCGCCGGCGATCTCTATAGCATCAACAACTCCGCCGGCGTATTGACCGCCCAGCAAACGCTGAACGATCCCACCAACGACGGTTTGATCTACCGGCGCAGCAACGCCGTTTACGGCTATGACAATGGCAACGGTTCGCTTTCCACCGTTCTCACTAACGGCGTTGAGAGCATCGTGGGCGGCGGAGACGGCTTCAATAACGCCAAGTTCGAAGTCACCCTCTCCTTCAACGACGCCAACGCCGCCGCGTTCGCCGCCGATGCATCCGACCCGAACGCATTCGGTTTTTACTTCGCCTCGGCGACTTGCGCGAACGACGTAATCAGTTCCGGCGGTGTTACGGGCCTCTCGGCGACTCCCGAGCCCATGAGCCTCGGTCTGGTCGGCTTCGGGTTGCTGAGCGCCCTGGTCTGGGGCCGCAGGAAACGCGCCTAGGTTTGTTAGCATGATGGGTTGAGCCGGATTCTTGCCGTCTCAACCCATTTCATGCGAAATCTGATCATCATCGGCAGCGGGTGTGCCGGGAACACCGCCGCCATTTACTCCTCACGTGCCAACCTGCAGCCCCTGGTGATTGAAGGGCACGAACCCGGTGGCCAGCTCTCCATCACTTCCCTGGTAGAAAACTTCCCTGGTTTCCCTGAAGGCATTGACGGTCCGGTTCTAGTCGAGCACATGAAGAAACAGGCGCAGCACTTTGGCGCCGAATACCGGCACGGCACCGTTGCCGAAGCGGATCTCTCCCGGCGTCCTTTTCGCCTGCTTATCGACGACGACTGGCAAGAAACCCGTACGCTGATCGTTGCCTCCGGGGCTTCGGCCCGCTGGCTGAATCTTCCCAGCGAACAGAAATTGATCGGCCACGGCGTCAGTTCCTGCGCCACCTGCGACGGATTTTTCTACCGGGGCAAGAAGATTATGGTGATTGGCGGCGGCGATACGGCTATGGAAGAGGCAAACTTCCTGACGCGCTTCGGTGAACAGGTCACAATCGTGCACCGGCGCGATGTGTTCCGGGCCTCCCGCATTATGCTGGATCGGGCCCGGGCGAACCCCAAGATCCGCTTCATTACCGACACGGCCGTTGACGAAATTTACGACGTGGACCAGCAGATGGTGACCGCGGTGAAGCTCCGCAATATCAAAACCGGCGAAAGCTACGTCCGCGACGTCGACGGATTCTTCGTCGCCATCGGCCACATTCCCAACACGGCGGCATTTCAAGGCCAAATCGATCTGGACCCCGACGGATATATTCTTTCGCATGGCGGCGCCCGGACCAATATTGCCGGAGTGTTTCATGCCGGTGACGTGCAGGACCGCGTCTACCGCCAGGCGGTGACTGCGGCCGGCGCCGGGTGCATGGCGGCGATTGAGGCGGAGCGCTTTCTGGAAGCGGAAGGACACTAAGTCGCCCCAGGCCAAATTTTGGCGTCGTTTCGTGCGAAGATTGTACACAGATCGCCGATAGAATTGGTGTCGGGCGGCCTTTTGTATGCTACTGCGCTTTCGCTTTTCCAATTTTCGGTCCTTTCGGGAACAGCAGGAACTTTCCTTGATTGCCGTGCCCACTCTCAAAGAGACTCACAGCACGGTCATTGTTCATCCGCCCAAATCGCCGGATGGCGTCTTACCGGTCGCGGCAATCTACGGCGCGAATGCTTCAGGCAAGACGAATGTGATCCGGGCTCTTTTGTTTGTCACCATGGCAGTGGGTGACTCTTACCGGCAGTGGAAGCCGGACGACCCGATTCCGCTGGAACCGTTTCTTGGCGGCACCAAGGAACAGACGGCTGCATCAACCTTCGAACTCGATTTTCTAATCGGCGGCATTCGACACTCTTACGGTTTTCGGCTAGACGCCACGGCGATTCTAGAAGAGTGGCTCTTCGTTTATCCGAAATCCAAGAAGCAGGTGTGGTTTCATCGGTGGCATGCAAAAACGATAACATTTAGCGCGAAAATGTCAGGCCGGAATAAGGCGATCGAGGGATTAACAAGGAAGAACAGCCTCTTTCTTTCATCGGCGGCACAGAATAACCACGAGGCCCTGACACCTGTCTTCGAGTGGCTGTCAGGCCTCCGTTTCGTTGTCAACGTCTTTGGCCCACTGACGATCCAGTCAAGCTTCACGGCCGGCCTCTGCGCCGACCCCAGCTTTGCAAAGAACGTTGCGCAGTTCCTGCGGGCGGCGGACATCGGAGTCGTGGATCTTCAAGTTGAAAAGATACCTCACACCGAGGACCACAAGAGGATGATGGCGGCGATCGCCTCTGCTATGAGCGATGAGCGCGCTAGCAAGCTCGTTAGGGAACGAATCGAGGGCGTCCAAGAGCGCATGAGCCTCGTCCATCAGCTCGGCGACAAGACGTTTCCCCTTCCCGAGGACGAGGAGTCCAACGGCACGATCGCATATTTGCGGGTTTTGGGCCCGGCGCTGAAGGCCCTAAATGACGGCGCGGTGCTCTGCATCGACGAACTCGACGCCAGTCTCCATCCGCTGCTGGCGAGCCAGTTGGTTCGGATTTTTGGCGATCCCTCCACCAATCGCAAGGGAGCGCAGCTAATCTGCAATACTCACGACGCGACACTTCTAGGCCGCGCAAATCTCCGTCGCGATCAGATCTGGTTCACCGAGAAGAGCGCGGATGGTGCCAGCCATCTCTACCCACTGACAGACTTCAAACCACGCCAGAACGAGAATCTGGAAAGTGGCTACTTGCAAGGCCGTTATGGCGCGATTCCTTTCCTTGACCAGCGTGTATTTCAGACTCTGATAGGGCCCGCCCATGGCGAGACGTGACAGTCTCCGGCGACGGGCACCTTTCAGAAAGGTGCTTCCACGCATCCTGATTGTCTGCGAAGGAACAGTCACAGAACCCGGCTACTTTGAGGAACTCCGCCGACTATACAGGCGCGTGGTTGACGTGAAAATAAGTCCTGGGGGCGTGCCCAAGACCTTGGTTGAGCGGGCGGCGGCGTTTAAGAAAGCCTGCGAACGCGAAGCAACTGTCAAGAAGGACGACAATTTGCGCTACGACGAGGTCTGGTGTGTCTTTGATGTCGATGATCACCCGAAAATTGCCGACGCAAGGCAGCAAGCACGGGACAACGGAATCAACCTCGCTATCTCAAACCCTTGTTTCGAACTATGGGTGCTGCTTCACTTCCAAGATCAGCGAGCGCATATCAGCCGACAGAAACTACGAGCCGCCTGCAAGACCCACCTGCCCGGATACGAGAAAGAATTACCAACCGAATTGCTGAATCAGCGGTACGACCAAGCAACCACAAGGGCACGCGATCTTGACGTTTGGCAGCAAGAACAAGGGCGGGAGTGCGGGAATCCGTCGACGGGGGTCTACAAGTTGACCGAGGCCATTCGGGGCCTCAACGGGCTGTGACCCCTCAGATCTCCGGATAAAACTCGAAAAAAGCATCCAGCGACTGCAGCAACTGGCTGCGGATTTCATCCTCCCCGCCTTCAATCAGATGCATCGTCACCCGAGCCGTCTTGTCACTCTTCAATGTGATTTTCGCGTCCTCCACCGCGGCAATTTCATCCGATGGTAAAAGGCGCATACCGTACACGAGTGCAAGTTTAGCCATCTCAACATTCTATCGAGTCGAGAGGGAGTAAAATAGAGGAACAACTGCGCCGGTTTCCGCGTACCTGACGTGAGACGGCGCGAGGGCTACTCACATGAAGCCGACAACTGAGTCGAGCGAGCGCGATGTGAACCCTGCCACAGCCTTGCCTCCCGATATCTCAGTCGAGGCAGTGCAAGGCGAACTCGAAAAGATCCTCGCCAGTCCAGGGTTTGCCAACGCCGATCGCCTGAGCCGGTTTCTGCGCTTTTCCGTCAGTGAGTACCTGTCCGGCCAGACCGACCGCTTGAAGGAATCCTTGCTGGGCGTCGAAGTGTTCGGCCGCAAGCCGTCCTACGATCCCCGGGTGGACGCGGTGGTTCGCACGGAAGCCGTCAAACTGCGCGCCCGCCTGCGCGAGTATTACGAAACCGAGGGCGCCACCGACCCGCTGATCATCGATCTGCCCAAGGGCGGCTACATCCCAAAATTCCGCCTGCGCGAGTGTGAGATCGAGAAGGAGTTGGTCCCCGAACCTGCCTTGGCTCCGCCACCTAAGGTCTTGGGCGAAGCGGAACCGGAGCGGCTTTGGCTGCGCTACTTGACCGCCGTGGCCATTGTGGTCGCAGTCTTCAGCGTCGCCATCTACATGGGTACTCGCGACCGCATGGTGCGGGCTCATGGCCCGATCGAAAACGCGATTGTCGTCCTGCCGTTCGCCGATTTGAGCCCCGATCGGGACCAGGAGTATTTCTGCGATGGCATGACGGAGGAAATCATCGATTCGCTGACCAAAGTCGGCGGCTTTCGTGTCGTGGCCCGAACCTCCGCGTTTGCGTTCAAAGGCAAGCAGCAAGACATCCGCGAGATCGGAAAAAAGTTGAATGTCGGCTATGTTCTCGAGGGCAGCGTGCGCAAGGATGGCAGCCGGCTGCGCGTGACGGCGCAGCTTAATAGCGTGAAAGACGGCTACCATTTGTGGTCCGAGACCTACGAGCGGGAATTGAAGGACGTGTTCACGGTGCAGGACGACATCTCCCGCTCGATCGTGAACACGCTCGAAGTCCGGCTGGCGAGTTCCTCCCGGCCAACGCGTCCCGAGCCGGGAAACCTGGAAACCTACGATCTGTACTTGCAGGGCCGTTACCATTGGGGCCGTTGGCGCATGGAAGGCGCGGAGAAAGCCATCCAGTATTACGAGCAGGCGATCTCCAAGGATCCGAAATACGCGCCGGCCTACGCAGGCGTGGCGGATTCCTACACCTGGCTGGGATTCTTTGGCGCGCTTCCTCCCAACCAAGCGATGCCGAAAGCCCGGCAGTTCGCGCAGAAGGCAATTGAGTTGGATCCGTCTTCCGCCGAAGCTCACACGGCCTTGGCCTTTGTAAAAGCGCTCTATGATTTTGACTGGCCCGGCGCGCAAAAGGAGTTCCAACAAGCGATCCAATCGAATCCCAACTACGCCCAGGCTCATTTTGGATACAGCATCGCGTACCTGTGCCCCACGGGTAAGACCGCCGCGGGCTTGCGCGAGATGCAGGTGGCCAAGGAACTGGATCCGCTCTCGCTCATCATCAATACCTATCTGGGTCTCACCTACCTGATGAACGGTCAAATCGATGCGGCCGAGAATCAATACAAGAGCGCGCTGATGCTCGACCCCGGTTTTGCGGAAGCTCATCTCAACCTGGCGAATCTCTATCTGAACCGCGGCGAGTATGGCAAGGCCTATGCCGAGTTGGACAAGGTGAAGGACGAACAACCTCAGTGGCGGATCGATTTGGAGCGTGCGTCCATCGAGGCCCGCGAAGGGCGAAAAGCCGACGCGCTCGCGTTGGTGCACAAATGGGAGAACTCCGCTGGCGATTTCGTTCGGCCGACTTCCATCGCCACGGTCTATAGCGCCTTGAACGATCGCGAAGACACGTTGAAGTGGCTTCAAAAAGCCTACGCCGACCGCGACGGCATGCTCGCCTACCTGGCGCACGACCACGTCATCGGCTCGGTGGACTCAGATCCGCAAGTCAAAGCTATCTTTCAGAAGATTGGCCTGCCATAGGTCATTGCTTCGGAAAGTCCACGGCGTCCTTCACGCGTTCGGCCTGTAGCAGATGACGGTATTGGTGCTTCGACACGATTTCCAGCCCAGTTCCTACTGTGAATCGAAGAAACGGAACGAACGGATTCTTGAATCGAATGCGGTTCACATTGTAATCGCTCGCACGTTGGACCAATTGCCGCGCTTCCTGATTACTGTGGAGGAAGGACTCAAGAATCGAAGGCTCGACTTGCTTGCCTGGTTCGATCTTCTTGGGGGCCCGAGCCCGCGTGGTCGTTGCGGATGGCGCTATGAACTTGCGAATGAACCATCGTCCGAACCAGCCGGTAGTAATCTCCTGAACCGTAGACCGTTGCCACCCGTTCAAGGAAGTTGCGATAGGAGGGAGGTAAACTTCGTTTGCGATGAACAGGTGTTGAAGACATTGGCCAATGCTCCAGGCTTCTTGTCTTGGCCTCCAGTTGAGTTGTGCCGTGCTGAGTCCTTCCGCCAGACCCTTGGCTCGCCGGTCGGCGTCGTCAAGCTCAGATATCAACCGGCGCGCCCATCGAGGTAACGCGTTGGGAGTAGCTTCAGCCACAGCCGGAAGTATATACCGATCAACGATGGAATGACTGGCCGTTTGGGTCTTGACTGCACTCGAACTGGCGCCGCGGGTCACGAGGAAAGAAGCCAGCGTGGCGAATGCTATGACGTTGCACGGGGGCCCTTTGGGAATACATTTGGCCGAACGGCGGCGGTCTAACGAAGATTGACAATCTTTGTTATTGGCGATAGAGTGAAAGGAACAGGAGCGACCTGCTATGAATGTTTCTCTCACCCCCGAGCTTGAAAAATTTGTCAGCGCCAAAGTTGAAGGTGGCCGCTACGGTTCGGCCAGCGAGGTGGTCCGCGAAGCGTTGCGCCTGCTCGAAGAACACGACCAGAACCGGATGGCGCGGCTTGCGGAATTCAATCAGGAACTTGGGCGGCGGCTAGAGTCGCTCGACAGCGGCGGGCACGTCAAGCCCGCTGAAGCTCGCGACCGGCTTAAGAGTAAGTCCGATCAGCGCCGAAAATCCAAGGCATGACCGGATATGTTCTCAGCGAAGATGCCGATCGCGATTTAGACGACATCTGGGAGTACATCGCCCAAGACAACATCGACGCCGCGGATCGCTGGATAGGTAAACTGTTCGACGCGTTTGAGGCCATCCGGCGGACGCCAAGCATCGGTCACAGTCGCCAAGACCTTACTAACTATCCGGTGTTGTTCTTTCCGGTAGGTGCTTACCTTATCATCTATCGCGCCATTCGCGCGCCGGTTGAGATCGTCGCCGTAACGCAAGGTGCGCGTGACATTCCCTCGTTCCTGCACCGCAGACTCTCCCGTTAGAAAATTGACTTTCCCGTCGCGAAAAGTGCCAGCTTCTCGCGAGGCTTGGTAGGGACGGGCAGATTCGAACTGCCGACCTGTCGCTTAGGAGGCGGCCGCTCTATCCATCTGAGCTACGTCCCCGCCGGTGTACATTCCGATCTTACCAGCGCTTGAGACCTTTTTGCCCAATATCGCGGCGGTAGTGCATCCCGGCGAAGTGAATCTTCTCGACCTCCGCATAGGCGTTGGCGATCGCCGAGCGCAGATCGGCGCCGGACGCCGTTACGCCGAGCACTCGCCCTCCGGCGGTGACCAGATCATTCCCCGACGAATATCGGTATTAGCAGAGCCGTCCCGCGTGGGAGCGCATGGCTGCGGTTTTTGAAATGACTCTGGCCGCCTACGCGATGAAAGGCTGAGTCCCGGACGTACGAAGACCTCAAGGACCTATTGCCGGCGTTCAATGCCCTCCGGCGTTAAATATCCGGATCGAAGTTGAGAATGATAACCGGGCGTTACCACTCTCTAACTTGACCATCAGGCCGGCGCGCCAAGTCTTGGGGACTGATGCCTTTCGACACCCAGCGTGATTCGACGTAGCTTGATTGTCGAGTCCTGACGCTTTGAGTACTTCAGTAAGTCAACGGGGGATGGGAATCCGGTTGCTGGCGTCCTTACGCTTTCCACGAAAACCACCGATTGTAAAGATTCAAGGTTCGTCGTCGGAGATATAACAGATGAAGTCTAGGATCGTGTCCCGTTCTGCGCTACTCGGTATCGCGCTTGTTGGTACTGCGATAGCGCAATCTGTGCCGTTAATAACCATGGACCGGGCGATGACCCTGGAACAGCTCCGAACAACCGGCGTCGACGGCCTAACGGCTGTTCAGCGCGCTGCCCTGGACCGCTGGCTCTCGGAATACACAATGAAGGTATTCCAACTCACCCACGGCTCCGACAGACCCACCAGTCTCGGCCCAAGGCGCTACGCAGGGAGCAGCGGAGGCCACTGGATCAAATCCAGGGCGAACGGCGGAGCGATGATCACTCTTGAAGACGGGTCTATCTGGGAGATCAACCCACTCGACCGAATTGACGCAGCGTTGTGGCTGCCGATCAGCAACGTGACGATACTAACGGCAAGCTCTCCAATTGGCGACTATAAATACATGCTAGTCAACACCGACGACGGGGAGACGGCGCTTGCGAAGTACCTTGGCAGACAATGAGAACAGTGTGTTTGAGAACACGGCTGCTCCCAAAGACTACGATTTCACACCGAACAGGCAGCCCATTTTCAAGAACCAAAGTTTTCCACACGTTATGCCGATCATTGACTTGTGCCGCTTCCGCCCATCAGCCCTCCCAGCACAGTTCGGGAGAGAAATCGCCGCCTAGCAGACGACGAAATGCGGACCATGAGGCCTAGAGCGGCCTGGACCTCGATGTGGAAAGGAAAGCGCTTGAAAAAACTAACCTATCTCGTCTTATCCCTCGCTGTTGTCGCCTCGTGCCTCGCGAGCGCCGGCGAAAAAAAAGAATTGACGGTTCGCGCGGTCGCCTTTAGGAGCCAGGTCAACGAAAGAACATCTAACTACACAACCCCAGGAAGCAGTAACACCACGTGCTCAGGGAGCGGCACATCCGTTGGCAACACAACCTATGCTTCGGGCGGCTGCCAGACCACGTCTCGCCCCGCACAAAACCACCAGATCACTAGGCGGACCGTCGATGTCATGAACATCGTTGAGGCAGATGGGATGCGGTACACGATTGTTTGCAGGGCAAGTTGGTCCGGAAGCAATTGTGGGCCACTGATCGAGGGAGATGTATTTCAAGCCGAGATCGACAATCAGACAATGTGGCTAACTGCCCGCAGAGGCGGCAATCAAGGGAAGCGCGTGAGGATGAAAAACAAGATCCTCGACATCCGCCCTTCGCCAACCAGCTGAGTTTCACGCCTAGGCCGCCGACAGGCCTTCGTGCCGAATTGCGCTCTCGCAAACCTACCTCTCTAAGGCAGTAGCGGATAGGCCACCCTTATCTGGAGCGCCATGTTCGCTATTTCGAGGTCAGGGGGCAGTTCGTCTTCAACGCCGCTGAAGCCCATGAAACAGTAAATTGGTAGGGACGGGCAGATTCGAACTGCCGACCTGTCGCTTAGGAGGCGGCCGCTCTATCCATCTGAGCTACGTCCCCGCCGGTGTACATTCCGATCTTACCAGCGCTTCAGGCCTTTTTGCCCGATATCGCGGCGATAGTGCATCCCGGCGAAGTGAATCTTCTCGACCTCCGCATACGTATTGGCGATCGCGGTCCGCAAATCGGCGCCGGACGCCGTTACGCCGAGCACACGTCCTCCGGCGGTGACCAGATCATTCGCTGCTTGCCGCGTACCGGCTTGAAACACAGTGGCTCCGTCGATTCCCGAGATCACATCGCCAGTCTGTACATTGCCGGGATAACCCGCAGCCGCGAGCACCACGCAAACCGACGGCTCGGGATGCCAGGTTAATCCATTGGCGTCGAGTTGGCCGCGCGCCGCGGATGCGAGCAGCGGGACAAAATCCGATGACATGCGATGCACAATGACCTGGGTCTCCGGATCGCCCAGACGAGCGTTAAATTCGAGCACACTCGGCCCCTCCGCGGTCATCATCAGACCGGCATACAGAAAGCCGGTGAATGGATTGCCTTCTGCGCGCATGGCGTGTATGGCCGGCAAAATCACTTGCTCCAGAATTTGTTCTTGCTGCCGAATCGAGAGAATCCGTCCGTCGCAATAGGCGCCCATGCCGCCCGTGTTCGGGCCGAGATCTCCATCGAAGACCGCTTTGTGATCCTGCGTGGGATCGAGGACAGCCACGCGCTGGCCGTCGCTCAGGACAATGAAGCTGACCTCTTCGCCCGTGAGAAATTCCTCGATCACCAGTTGGGAGCCAGGTTGCAGCAAGTGAGAAACCGCTTGCTCGGCCTCCAGTTTGGATTGCGCGACAATTACTCCCTTGCCCGCCGCCAAGCCATCGGCTTTGAGGACCAGCGGAGTGCCCATCCGGCGAATCGCTTCCAAGGCTTTTTCCGGCGTATCCACCGTGACGAAGCGCGCAGTTGGAATTTCCGCCCGCTGCATAAACGCCTTGGCGAACGCTTTACTCGATTCCAATCGGGCAGCGGCTGCGTCTGGGCCGACAATCGGAAAGCCTCGGGCGCGAAACTGGTCGACGATTCCCGCGGCGAGCGGCGCCTCCGGGCCGATGACGGTGAGATCGGGCTGAAGCAATTCCGCGATAGCGAGATAGTCCTGGCCTGGAATGCAGACGCCCAATCGAGCCATGCCCGGATTGCCCGGCGCGGCGTAGATTTGCTTCACTTCGCTCGATTGAGCGATCTTCCAGCAAAGCGCGTGCTCGCGCCCGCCTGAACCAATGACGAGAATCTTCAAGAAGGAAAGCTAACACAAACCCGGGGACGGAGGTGTCCGTCCCCGATTACTGTTTTCCTAAGCAGCCGGCCGAAAAGAGACGCGTGTCCATGCGGTTCAGGCGGGGAACGGCCTCCGGCGGCAGCAGCGGCGTGTGCCGAATCTCGCAAAGATATGCGGGGATGTCCCAAAGTTGCGCCGTGGTGGTCGTCCAGTCGAGACCGTCGAAACGCCGGAGATTGACGGCACGCGAGTAAGCGCGCAGCGTTTTCTCGCGCCGCAGATTGAAATAATGCTCGAAATAGGACATTGCCAGCTCGCGGATGGTGCGGTACACAGGTTCGCGAAAGCGGAGGCCGGAGAAATTGGATTTCGCCACCGCGCCCCAGCAACCGTGCTCACGGAACACGGCCAGCACGTGGTCGGTGTCGCGAGTGGCTTCGAGATCGACGATGAGCGGAGGATGGCCCTGCGTCCGCAAAGCCGCGGCGGCCAGCAACGCGCCTTCCATGCAATGAGCCACGCGCTTGTCCAGTACGGTCCTGGGGCTATAGCAGGTAGGTCCGTGGGGCTCCGTATTGTAGGTGATTTCCCGGTCCAGGAAGGCCTGGACCTTGGCGGGAGTGTTCAGCCGGCGGAATTCGGGATTTTCTGGCAAGCTTCATTCTAAGCCGGGAACTTCGATCCAAACTGCACGTCTGTAACTTTTGCTTCGTCCAGATATTTGATGGTCTCTTGTCGCTGGATCCTGCTCACGCTGTCTTTGTCAGCCTGGGCCGGAGTTTCGGCGGACCAGTTATTTTCGCAAGGGCTAGCTGCCGAGAAAGCCGGCGATCTGGAAAGGGCGTATTCGCTGTATGCCCAGGCAGCCGCCACCAAGCCGAATAACACCAAGTACTGGGCCAAAGTCCAGGCGCTGATCCCCATGGTCAACATCATGGAGGCGAGCAAGATGATGTTGAGCGGACAGCAATCCTCTCATGCGCCGGCCTCTAACACGCCTGCCTCAGGTGCGCAAGACGCGCAGTCTGACCTGGTGGGCACGATTAGCGACCGGGACCTGGAGGAGGCGCGGCGCCCTCTGCCGCCCATCGTAGTTGCGGCTTCCAAGGGGCACAAAGACTTCGATATCCGGGGCGATGGAAAAGCCATCGTAGAACAGGTAGTGAAAGCCTTCGGCTTGAGCGTGATCTTCGATCCACAATACAAACCCGTTGAGAGCAGACGGTTTCAATTGAAAGACGCCGATTTCCGCGACGCGATGCATGCGGTCGAGATGGCAACCGGCACTTTTTTTGTTCCGGTCAGCACGCGCGCGCTATTCGCCGCCAACGACACCACCCAAAAACGTACCGAGTATGACCGGGACGCCTCCATCGTGCTGCCGATCCCCGATCCCATGACGGTCCAAGAGGTGCAGGAGATTCTCACCGCCGTGCGCGGCGTTTTGGAAATTACCCGGATGATGGCGGACCCTGGGCGCCGGCTTGTCTTGTTTCGCGACCGCGCTTCCAAACTGCGCGTCGCGGAGGAATTGTTCCACGATCTCGCGCGTCCCCGGGCTCAGGTCAACGTTGAAGTTGAGGTGATTACCACCGACGTGACCAGTTCGCTGCACTATGGGCTTTCGCTGCCCACCTCTTTTTCGCTCATTGCCACTGGCACTTTCTCAGCCAACCTCCTGCAGTTGGTGAACCCGGCGAACTACTTGACGTTCGGAGGGGGAAAAAGCAGTCTGGGCTTCAGTCTCGCCAACGCCAGTTTGTTCGCGACGCTGAGCAAAGCCGACTCAAAGACCTTGCTGAAGTCTCAAGTACTCACGCTGGACGGCCAAGCGGCGAGCCTGCATGTCGGCGACAAATATCCTATCGCCACCAATTTGTATCTCGGCAATACCAGCACGACCGGGCAGGTGTACACGCCGCCGCCGACGTTCAGCTTTGAGGATTTGGGCCTGTCGCTGAAGATCACCCCTCATGTCAACGGTACGGAGGCCGTATCGCTGGACATTACGGCGGAATTCAAGCTGCTGGGCGCGACTTCTTTCAACGGTATCCCGGTGGTGGAGAGCACTAAGTACGACTCCAAGGTGAGCGTGCGGGAGGGCCAATGGGCCGTGCTATCGGGCCTCACCACGGCTTCGGAAATGCGCACCGTTACCGGTCTCCCGGGTCTTACTTCTATCCCGTTTCTACACGACCATACGGTGTCCCGCGATCGGGGAGAGACGTTGATTGTATTGAAACCGCACTTAGTGAATCTGCCTCCCACGGAAATAGAGACTTCGGCGCATTGGGTCGGCACCGAAACTCACCCGCGGACACTGTAGTAGAGTCCGAAGGCAGCTTCGGCTTGTAGGGCAGGTTATTAACCTGCCGCGGGTTATTAACCCGCGCACTGGAGTTTCTACATTTTCTGCACAGACTAAAGTCCGTGCCACCTTGGCTGCCTCGTGGCACAGGCTTTAGCCTGTGCTGCGCGGGTTTAATAACCCGCGAGTTCAGCGTTATCAGCCTGTATTTAGCGAGTCTTCAATAAACTTTGCAGTACTGGCACGGTTGTTTCATGGCGATTCAGACGCTCACTTGGCATCGAAGACGTGAATTCCATTCCAGTCGGCTGGAACTTGCGCGGCAAAGGCACGGCACCGTTGGGCCAAAACCTGGCTGGGCGCATCCTCCACCTGCGTTTCCAGTATGTCGAGAGCGCCTCGGAAATCGGCGCATTGATAGCAAGCGAAGGCCCGTTCGTAGTGTTCCATGCACGCGGGGCGCTGCTTGCCGTTTTTTTCCGCTAGCAATTCATAGATCGTGATGTCTTTCGTCTTTCCCTTGACCGCTACGCGATCCAGCAGACGGAACTCGAAGTGGTCTTTCGTCGCCTGGTAAATGGTTTCGCTTGCGATAATCCAGGTCCCATAATATTTGTTCAAGCCTTCGAGCCGCGAGGTCAGATTGATTCCGTCACCGATCGCCGTGTAGTTGAAGCGGTCCGGCGCCCCGAAGTGTCCGACGGAGGCCTGGCAACAGTGCAGCCCGAAGCGCGTCTCGAAACGCGGAGCATCTCCCCAAGTGGGCGAATCATATAACGCTTGCACAGCTTCGCGGCAACGCAGGGTCGCCCGGCAGGCGCTCAACTCATGGTCGGCCACCGGCTCGGGTGCGTTCCAAAAAGCCATCACCGAATCGCCGATGAACTTGTCGATGGTGGCGTTTTCGTGCTGGATGACGCCGGCCATTGCCTGGAGATATTTCCCCAGGATTTCCGCCAACTCGTCCGCGGGGATTTGTTCGGAAATCGAAGTGAAACTCCGGATGTCGGTAAAGAGGACGGAGAGCTCCGAGGTCTTGCCTCCGAGCACAGGTTCCTGGCCGCCGCGGTAGAGCTGCCGCACCAGATTGACCGGCACATATTTACTCATGGCGCGCATGGCTGTTTTGGCTCTCTCGAGTCCGTTGAGGACCTCTTCGACGTCCCCTAAAAACGAAGCGTGGTGTCCCGGCGTGAATTCAAACTTGTTCATCTTCGAGGCTTCCAGCAGAATCAGCGATTCCGCTCGCACCACGCTATTAATGATTACTCCGCCGGTCAGGATCAAGGCAACCATCAGAACCAGCGAAGCCCATAGAACCTGTTGCCGGATTTGTACCAGCCGTCCGAGATAGAAATTCCGGGGGACCACAATCCCAACAATCCAGCCCTGGGTCTGCAGCAGGCTTCTGAAGGTGCAAAGATAATCCATCCCTTCATAATGGAAGGTCGTCGCGGCCTCGGGTTTGTCATCGGGATCGATGTTCTTCAAGACCGGCTCCTTCAGCGCCTGGGCAACTACCGGAGGCACCTCATCCGGAGCGATCCGCAGATCGTCGCCCGAAACGGTAAGCATGTTCTTGTTTCCAAATCCGCTGATTAGTCGTCCCTGGTTATCGCACAGGAAAATCTGGTGCGGATCGCGCCCACCGGAACTGGCGGAGATGTGCTGTTGTACCGCGCCGTTGATTTTCGCTTGCATGAGGCCGATCCGAAGAACGCCCTCAAAGCGCCCCTGGGAACTGGCGATGGACTTTTGTACGCTCACTTCCACCCGGCGCTGCTCCTCCGGCAGGCTCTCGTCGAGTTGCGACCAGTGCAGATCGGTGGAAATCAATTGCCCATAAAAATCCCCCGCGGCCTGCTGAAAAGTGGGATGGGAGGTGGGATCGGGCGCGGGAAGAAGTTCCTTCGGCGCGGTTGCATTTTTCGACGCGTCTTGGGACACCATCTGCGACTCAGAGACAAATCTGGTTTTATCGAACCAGGTCCGCTTGTAGACGTACTCACCCACGTTCATGGACCGGAGGACCGCAATCTGGCTGGATAGGGCCGGATTCTTATCGGGTTTGATCCGTCCGTCTTTGCCGCTTTCCGCGTAGGTCAGGCTCGCTTCCGAGATATTCTGATTGGCCAATAATAGCGAAAGCAATCCCTGCTTCACTTCCTCCGTGTTCATGGGATTGATGAGGCCGTATTGAACCTGCTGTTCGAAGTGATCGGCAGCCAAAGGGGCTTCGTTCAAATAGTCGTTGACGCGCTGAGCGACCTCACGGCTCGCCAGATCCCGGTAGCGCTCGGAGCTTTGCAGAATCGTCTGCTCGGAGCCGTTCAGCACCAGGTAGAAAAGCAAAGTTAAACCGAGCAACAACCCAAGAAGGCTGACGCCGAAAACTTGCCGGAGCGTTGGACGTTGTATTGCGAGCATCGAATGCCAAAATTCAGGATACCTTGGCATGGTCTTTGTTGGCCACTGCGGGATCGGATTAGAAATGCAGGTCAAAAGTTGTCTCTCCCTATTCATAGTGTTTTCACACGGCAGTACCGTATCTCCTATAGCGTCGAGAAACTGGCCCAAAATCGGGGATAGAGTTCTCCGACTCCACTCGTAATCAATAAGCACCACCTATAAGAGGTGGCAGTATTTTACTCAACCGGCAACGTCGTTTTCGTACCGTAAATTGCGGCATTCACAGACAGAAAGCCGGCCAAAGTCAGACAAGCATCCGTCTGACACCGAGGCGAAACACGCCCGTTCCCAGCGGTTCGCGACACTATGATCCTGGTTGCTCATATAATAGGCGTTTGCGCATCACGCGAGTCTTGATCGCTAATCGCGGGGAAATCGCCGTCCGTGTGGCCCGGTCCTGCCGGGAAATGGGGATCGGCTCGGTTGCGGTATTTACCGATGCCGACCGTGGGTCGGCGCACACGCGCGCGGCCGACGAGGCCGTGCATGTGGGCGAATCGTACCTCGACATCGAGCGGATGATCGCTTGCGCGCAGACGGCCGGCGCAGGCGCGCTGCATCCCGGGTACGGGTTTCTGGCCGAGAACGCCGGCTTTGCCGAAGCTTGCGCGCGGGCGGGCCTGATCTTTATCGGACCTACGGCGGACGCAATTCGGGCCATGGGCTCAAAGACCGGAGCGCGTCAAATCGCCGCGCTGGCGGGCGTTCCGGTTCTACCGGAGTTCGCGCCGGAAGGACCGATCGAATTCCCGATTCTCGTGAAGGCGGCGGCGGGGGGCGGCGGCCGCGGAATGCGGATCGTCCAAAATGACGCAGAACTCCGGGACGCCATGGAATCGGCGCGGGGTGAGGCGCAGAGGGCTTTCGGCGATGGAACGCTATTGCTCGAAAAGTACATCCAAGACGCGCGTCACATCGAATTTCAGATTTTCGGGGACCAGCACGGCAATGTGATTCATCTGCACGAGCGCGACTGCTCGGTGCAACGGCGCTATCAGAAGCTGATCGAAGAAAGTCCCGCACCCGGATTTACCGAGCAACTGCGGGAGCGCATGGGCGAAGCGGCGGTGGCGATTGGCCGCGCCATCCACTACACCAACGCGGGCACCGTTGAGTTTCTGCTGGCGCCGGACGGCAATTTCTACTTTATCGAAGCGAACACCCGCATCCAGGTTGAACATCCGGTGACGGAATTGGTTACGGGCATCGACCTGGTGCGGCTGCAGATAGAAGTGGCGGAAGGCAAACCGCTGCCGGCGCGAGTGATCGTGCGCGGGGCAGCCATCGAGGCGCGCATTAACGCCGAAGATCCCCATAACGCTTTTATGCCGTCCACCGGCAGGATTGAGGTTTGGCGGCCTCCGGCGGGAATTCGCGTGGACACCGCGCTCGAAGCGGGCGCAACGGTCGGAGTGGAGTACGACTCGCTCCTGGCCAAGATCATTGCGTTTGGGTCGAACCGGGAAGAGGCGCGGCGCAGATTGCTGTACGCTTTGCAACAGACGGCGCTACTGGGCGTGACCAACAATCGTTCCTACCTGATCCAGGTGCTGGAGGAGGAAACCTTCCAAAGCGGAAACGCGCATATTACTTGGCTTCCGCGGCCCGCGAGTCCCACCAAGGACTGGTTTGAGCACGCCGCGGCCCTGGTGCTGCATGAAGAGCAGATGCGGCGGCCATTTCTGCCGGGCATTCCCGCCGGCGTTCCCGCAAACTATCGCAATAATCCCTACCGGGATCCGGCCGTCAAGTTGAATGTAAATGGACACGATCACACCATGACCTGGCGGCGCATTTCTCCAGGCCGCTACCGGGTGAACGGGGGCGAAGTGGAGATGGTGTCGGTGGCCGCCGATGCGATCACGCTGCTGATCGACGGCATTCAGCGCAGGTACGAAATAAAACGCGCAGGGGATGCGACCTACGTCTGGTCACAACAGGGTAGTTCTGTTATCAGGAAGTTGACGCGCTATCCGCGCAAGCCGGGTGCGGCTGGCCGGGAAGCCGCCAACTCCCCGATGCCGGGAAAAGTGTTGCGCGTGGTGGTCCAACCCGGCCAGGCGGTCTCCGTTGGCGACGTTCTCGTCGTGCTGGAAGCGATGAAAATGGAGCAGACGATCCGGACTACAATCAACGGAGTGGTGGCGGCGATCCTGGTCGAACCCGGCCAGGTGGTGATGCCCGCCCAAAAGCTGGTCGAAATCAATTCCGAGGAGAGCGCCTCATGAGCCAAGTAGCTACCGCGGTGGAGAGCAAAACGCAGTTTCCGCCGTTCACGGAAGAAGACAACCTGATCCGGCAGACCGTAAAGCAGTTCTGCCTGAACGAAATCGCGCCCTTCGCCGAGGAGTGGGACCTGGCCGGGATCTTTCCGCGCGAGTTGTTCAAGAAGGCCGGCGATTTAGGGCTGTTTGGTATCCGTATCGATCCCCAGTATGGCGGCGCCGGCATGGATTGGTGGGCCACCACCGCTTACATGGAAGGCATGGCTTACGCCGACAGCGGAAGCGTGGGGATGGCGCTGATGGTGCAGTCCGACCTGACCTTACCGGTAATCGATGAGCTAGGCACTCCCGAGCAAAAAGAAGAATTTCTCCGGCCCGGCGTCGCGGGCGATTTGGTCGGCGCGTTGGGGATCAGCGAGCCCGGCGGCGGCAGCGATGTAGCCGCGATCAAGACGCGGGCAAAACTGGACGGCGGCGATTTCGTGATCTCCGGACAGAAGCTCTGGATCACCAACGGGACGCGCGCCGACTTTATTGTCTTGGCCGTGCGCACCGGCGAAGCAGGGCATAAGGGCGTATCGTTTGTGCTGTTCCCGACCAAGACAAAAGGCTTTTCCGTAGGCAAGAAACTGAGCAAGGTAGGCAACATGGCCTCCGACACCGCGGAGTTGTTTTTCGACGAGTGCCGCATTCCGAAATGCTACCTGCTGGGCGAGTTGAACAAAGGCTTCTATTATGTAATGCATAACTTTCAAGGCGAGCGCCTGGCAGCCGCGATAGCGGCGGTTGCGGGTTCGGAGAAAGCCTTGCGCGACGCCCTGAATTATGGCGCGGAGCGAACCGCCTTTGGTACGCCGGTTCGCAAATTCCAGGTCTGGAAGCATCGTTTTGCCGAACATTTGACCAATATCGAAGCCGGCAAGTGGCTGGTGTATCGCGCCGTGGATATGCTGAACCGCGGGGAAAGGTGCGTCCGCGAAATCACCATGGCGAAGCTGTACACGTCCGAACTGGCGCAGAAGGTGATGTACGACTGCATGCAGATTTGGGGCGGTTTCGGCTACACGACCGAATACCCTATCGGACGCGCATGGCGCGACATGCGGCTGAATACGATCGGCGCGGGCACGTCTGAAATCATGAAGGAGATCATCGCGAAAGAAGAAAAAATTTGATTGTGCGCACAGGCTAAAGCCTGTGCCACCAACTGATGCAAAATGATTGGCAATGGGTGGCACAGACTTCAGTCTGTGCTATCGGCCGGTTTACCAACCCGCCCCACAAGGCAGCCCCATGAGTTCCGCTTACAAATCCATCCGCTATCACGTTGAGAACGGCATCGGCCACGTTGTTCTCAATCGGCCGGAGAAGCGCAACGCTCTCAACCGGGAAGTCCTCGTCGAGCTTCGTCTCGCCATCGAGGAGTCGGCGCACGATCCAGCCGTCCGCTTGCTCCTGTTGAGCGGCGCGGGCGCGGATTTCTGTTCCGGCGCCGATCTCGCCGGACTGCAACGCAGCTTGGAAGCGGGCGCTCTCGATCAAATGGCGGATGCACGAATTCTGGCTGAATTGTTTCAGGACATGCGCCGTCATCCGCGGCCGATCGTCGCCGCGGTGCGCGGAAGGGCTCTGGCGGGAGGTTGCGGCCTGGCGACCGCCTGCGACATCATCCTCGCCGCCGAGTCCGCTCAATTCGGTTATCCGGAAGTGAACATCGGCTTTGTGCCCGCGATTGTCATGGCGATTTTGCGCCGCTCGGTTCCGGAGAAACGCGCGTTTGAGTTAATCACGATGGGCGAAATCTGTAGCGCGCGCGATTTCGGATTGGTAAACCAGGTTTTCGCCGACGAGACATTTGACATCGATGTGGATTCGTATGTAGCAAGAATGGCAGCCAAATCGCCGTCCGCTTTGCAGCTTTCAAAATCGCTCCTCTATCAGATGGACGGGATGAGTTTCGAGAGCGCGCTGGAGGCCGGCGTGCAAATCAACGCCATCGCCCGTATGACGGACGACTGCAAGCGCGGTGTCGAGCGATTTCTGAAAAAAGCTTCCTCCTGAAGTCAGTGGGGCGGACTCCTTCGCAGGCGCCGACTGCTCGTCCGCACTCGAGCCCGGGGATCGACTGCCGCGGGCCGCGTGTACCTACTAGGACTAGGGTGTTCCGATTCCGAAGCCGGGCTCAGTTCACGGGGCGTCCGCCAAACGAGAACCGATCAACCGGAAGCACTCGAATCGTGATGTCTTCCGCTCTGAAATTCTCACCCCGCCAGGCCACGGTATAGACCCCGGGCTTTTTAAAGTACTCTCCAAGTCCGATGCAAAACTGTTCCACTCGTCCCGGAAGGAGTTCGTTCCTTCTGGGAGTGCGTAGCTCGCCAGTGGAAGCAATTCGTAACCCGTTGCCGACAATCATTCCCCAGTCCGGAGGCTCCTCGCCGTTAATTAGGAGATGTGACGATCTTGGGTTGATCGGCGTCGGCCCATCGTTGACGACACTAAAACAGACGAATTGATCGGATTGATTCCTCCAAAAAACCGACGGCTGAATCGAAATCGTAGCCCACACGGAAGCCTGTCCTTTTGAGGCTTGGAATGGTTGTTTTCTGGGAAGCACCCTGATTTTGAGGTCTGCGGCTTTGAAGTGCTCACCCCGCCACACCACTGTGTAGGTACCCGGCGCAATGAAGTATGACCCAAGCTTAAGAGCGAATAGAAGCGGTTTTCCGGGCAAAAGCGATTCGAACTTTGGAGTTCGATTGGTGTTGACTACATCTTTCCAGTCTTCGGGTTCGACGCCGTTGATCAGGAGATGAGACAATCCGAGTTTTGGATTGATCGTGGTCGGCCCATCGTTGACAAGCGTGAAATGGACCTGAAGAAAATCTCTGTTGTAGCCTGTCCAAAAAACGGACGGCTGAATCGAGATCGCAGCCCACAAGGATTCGTTGTTGGCTTGGCTCGGCTGTCCTTGCGCCATCAGCAGAGTGGTGAACGTCAATGCGGCGACCTGCAACATTCGCCTCATTCGTTTTCCTCATCGTGGCCCAACAATCGGTCCGCCAAGGGTCTTGGTGCAGCCACTATCGCATCCCCTGTGTCCATTTGGATGCCCTCGGCGTCAGTTCACCATCCCACTTGTCCACCAACCGGCCCGTCTCTACGTCCCGTAACTCGTGGTGTGCTCCGGGTGTGCCGTGAAGAAAATCTTGGTAGAAGGCAGCCTGCTTGCCACCCGCAACGAACTTCCAGTCGAAAATCGCTCTGCCATCACCATGGAACCTGCGGAGGGGCATTCCTGGTCTGTACACCACGAGCGTTAACGATATTGGATAGGAGGTGCAACAGAAGGGCGTATCGACGAGCCATCCCACCGTTCGCTGGTCAGGTGAGATCACCGGTCGCACACAGTCCACCTGCTTGTCTTCTCTGGGCACCATCACCACTTCGCCGTCACTGAGAACAATCTTGACGGCAGCGTGCGGTCCAATGAACATCGCGGCAACCGTTGTCGGTCCCGGTTGCAGTGGAGAATGCCCCGTTGTAGCCACAGGACCTATAAGAGTGCTCAACACTTGCCGAGAGGAGACTTGCACCTTTATTTCTCCGAGACTCAAATTAGCACCGCCGCCAGGAACGATCTTCCAGATTGTTCTATCCGTGCCTCCCGAACCGATAGCGTGGACTTCATATTCGTTGAGCCTGACGACTGGAAATGCAAATGACCCGTCTTGCTTTGTCTTGAGAATGCCAGTCGCCAATCGGTTCCCTGGCAAAACCTTTACGATGCAGAGCCGGGCGCCAGCAAACGGCGCATCATTCTCATCGCTGATTCGTCCTGACACAACGATGGCTCTCGAAGCCAACCCATCTGCAACGCGAAGCGCAGTTAATGCAGCCTCGAAAACCTTGGAATTCAGCGGTTGAAGAATAACGGTCCCGATCTTGACGTCATTCTCCTCAGCATACACATCAAAGACCGTCGGGCTAAGCGCCGGCACTGCGATTTTCACGACGTAATGTTTGTATGCGTCAAGCGTGAAAAAGTCGAAAGTCCCATCCATATTCGTAAATACGGAGCGTTCTTGGTACGGGTCACTCGTCGTCAGAACGATGTTCGCCTTGGATACGGGCTCGCCAGTGAAGGAGATGAGCTTGCCCGAAATGCCCACCCTCCACGGAGCCTGGATCACAACATCTTGCAAATCCACGTCTGACTTGACCACTTGGATTTGTATGGCTGTCGTCAGCGGTTTGAGTCCCGGCACTCCGGCGAGCACCAAGTCGTAATGCTGATCGGGTGGAGCGGTAGCGAAAGCGAATCGTCCGTTGTCATCGGTCTTGGTTGCGGCAATTTCTCCTTGACCAGTGATCTTCAGCCGAACCGTCTTGTCTCGCATCGGATTTTTGTCAGCATCGACGAACCTGCCTGAGATGCGGATGGTGTCCTGCCCGAAAGCCCCACCAGAACCAAACCCGGAGACAATCAGTGCGCAAGCGGCCAGTCTGGTTCCGGTATTCATATCTATGCCCATCATAGTCCGTCAAGCTATTCCGGCCCGAAGGCTCTCACGACGGGCAGATCGAGTCAGGAAGGACTGGCTCGTCGCAGTGGGCGGTCGACCTGGTCTGCGACCATAAGATCGTGGAGCCTGTCGAAATTCTGCAACGCTACTGGGGCTACCAATCTTTCCGCGCCAACCAGGAAGCGATTGTGCGCTGCATTCTCGCGGGGCGCGACGCCGCTGTTGTCTTGCCGACCGGTGGCGGCAAATCCTTGTGTTATCAGATACCCGCGGTAGCGATGGAAAAGACCGCCATCGTGATCAGCCCGCTGATCGCGCTCATGCAGGATCAGGCCGAGCACCTCCGGCAAATGGGAATCCCGGCGGGCGTGCTGAACAGCTCGACGCCGCCCGAGATGCGATCAGACGTGATGCGGCGCGCGGTGCGGGGCGAACTCCGGCTGCTATATTTTTCGCCGGAACGGCTGGCGATGCCACAGACCGTCGAATGGCTGAAGCGCGTGCCGATCGGCTACTTCGCGATCGATGAAGCGCATTGCATCTCCGAATGGGGGCATGAGTTCCGCCCCGAGTACCGGCAACTGGGCGGCTTGCGCGAGCAGTTTCCGGACCACCCCATTGCCGCGTTCACCGCTAGCGCCACCCGCCAGGTGCGGCAGGATATCATCCGCCAACTGCGCCTGCATGAGCCCGGTAAGTTTATCGTCAGCTTTCATCGCCCCAACCTGACTTATTTTGTCCGCCAATGCGACACCCGCACCCAGCCGTGGTATCTGCTGAACGCGGTTCGCGCGCATGCCGACGGCAGCATCATCGTGTATGTTCCCACCGTGGCGCGCGTGGACTCGACCATGGATTTTCTGGCGGAGCACGGAATCGCGGCGACTTCGTACCACGGGCAGATGGGCGCGGCGGAGCGCCGGAAAAATCAGAATCTATGGATGAACGACGAAGTGCGGGTGATGGTGGGAACGCTCGCGTTCGGCCTCGGCATTAACAAGCCGGCCGTGCGGGCGGTGATCCATCTGTCCATGCCGAAATCGCTGGAGCAGTATTACCAGGAAGCTGGACGCGCGGGCCGGGACGGCGAGCCGTCTGACTGCGTGCTGCTGTGGCAGAATCGCGACCGGGCGCTGTTGGCCCACTTTATCAACGAAACCGAAGATGCGGATGAGCAGCGGCGCGCGTGGGCGCGCTGGCGCACTATCTGTTCGTTTGTCGAAGGTTCGGCCTGCCGTCATCGCCAAATATGTCTGCACTTCGGAGAGACGCCGAAGTGGGAACGTTGCGAGCGTTGCGATCAATGCGCCAGCGCTCCAGACTGGTTGACCGACAAGGCTGTGCGCAAAGCGGCATCGGGCCCGCCGGCGGCGCGCAGGGCGGTGATGAAACCGGATACGCCTGTGACGGGGCTGGATCCGGAACTGGCGAATCTGATCCGGCATTGGCGGAGTGAGCTGGCCAAGGAGAAGGACACGCCACCGTATGTGATCATGCACGACACCAGCCTCGAGGACTTGTGCCGCAAGCAGCCCAAGAACAAGCGCGAGTTGATGGCCGTATCCGGCTTCGGCGAGCGCAAAGCGGAGCTGTACGGAGAGGCGATCTTCGGTTTGTTCGCCCGTTTCGCGGCCGGAGAGCGGGCGCCGGAGAAGGAAGCGAAGGCGGTTGCTCCGGCCGATGAAACCATCGCGCTTTTGACTGAGGGGCTGACGTTCGAGCAGATCGCCGAACGGCGTCAGCGCAAGCTCGCGACGGTCGTGGATACCGTGGCCGACCTGGTGGAGAAAGGGCGGATCGAGTTCCGGGAGGTCTGGTTTGTTCCGGGCCGGATTGAGGCCATCCGCGCGGCAGCCGATCGCTTGGGCGTGGAGCGCGCCAAGCCCATCAAGGATGCTTTGCCGGAAGAAGTGACCTATGGCGAGATTCGGCTGGTGTTGGCGCTGATGCGGCGCGAACGAGCGTGAACCCGTTATTCGTCCGTGACCTTCTGCCGGTAGACTTGAGGAAGGTGACGCAGGATCTCGCGGCTATCGTGGCGGCTATCATAAGCGATGCGCGCCACTTCGATAAAACCCTCACTCCGCCGGCGATAAAGAAGAAAATGTCGCGGCGCCTTGACTCTTGGGCCCCTGACTTTGGTTCGGCTGAATTCCAGGTGATATGTCCGTGCGCCACCGATCATGATTTCAGGACGCTCTTTGGAGCCTGGCCGTTCGGGATCGGCCGCCATGTGCCGACAGGGCGTCGTCCCCGCCCCCGCCAAATCGCGCCACATCCGGAACGATTGGCGCGGGTAGGTTCGAGCATCGAGCAGAGGCAGAACGATTTCTGGAGCAGTTGCGGGAACGGCTGCGGAAGTTCGGGCTGGAACTGAATTCGAGTAGACGCGCCTGATTGAGTTCGGGCGCTATGCCACGGTACGCAGGAAAAAGCGAGGAGAAGGGAAGCCGGAGACCTTTAACTTTCTCGGTTTCACTCATATATGTGGGACCAACCACCAGACGGGCAACTTTACGGTACAGCGCAAGACGATCGGCAAGCGCATGGCAGCGAAGCTGAAGGATATTCGAGCCAAGCTACGTCAGCGGATGCACGGTCGGATCGCAGGAACCGGGAAGTGGCTGCAGCAGGTGGTTCGGGGGTACTTTCAATATCACGCTATTCCGGGCAACTGGGCACGCATGAAAGCATTCCACAACGACGTGCAGCGACTCTGGTACCAAGCGCTGCGGCGCCGCAGCCAGCGCAGCCGCCTGACGTGGGAGAAGTTTCGTGACCGCCTGGGCAGCCTGCTCCCTCCAGTACAAATCCTGCAACCCTACCCCGACGCGCGTTTCGACGCCAAACATCCCAGAATCCGAGGCAAGAACCGTGTGCGTTAGTTAGCAGCGCCAGCACGGGTCTGTGCGGTGGGCAGCGGGTAACCGCTGTCCCTACCGCGACCGCCGGACCCCCTGGTCCGGCCATTTTCCAGAGCACCAAAACCCGACAGGGCGTCGTCCCCGCCCCCGGCGGATCGCCCACATCCCGAACGATTGGCGAGGGTAGCGTGAACGCTCTCGTTCGCGCCGGACCCCCTGGTCCGGCCATTTTCCAGAGCACCAAAACCCGACAGGGCGTCGTCCCCGCCCCCGGCGGATCGCTCCACATCCCGAACGATTAGCGAGGCTAGCGTGAACGCTCTCGTTCGCGCCGGACCCCCTGGTCCGGCCATTTTCCAGAGCACCAAAACCCGACAGGGCGTCGTCCCCGCCCCCGGCGGATCGCTCCACATCCCGAACGATTGGCGAGGCTAGCGTGAACGCTCTCGTTCGCGCCGGCCCCCCTGGTCCGGCCATTTTCCAGAGCACCAAAACCCGACAGGCGTCGTCCCCGCCCCCGGCGGATCGCCCCACATCCCGAACGATTGGCGAGAGTAGCGTGAACGCTCTCGTTCGCGCCAGACCCCCTGGTCCGGCCATTTTCCAGAGCACCAAAACCCGACAGGGCGTCGTCCCCGCCCCCCCGGCGGATCGCTCCACATCCCGAACGATTGGCGAGGGTAGCGTGAACGCACTCCTTCGCGCCATCCCGCTAAAACGTCAGCCGCAAGGCGAACTCTATCTGGCGTTCGCTCGCTTGCACCGTGTTATTAATCACGCCGAACGTCCCGTCTCCCAGGTTGGAATCCGGATTGAGGAAGTGCGGATGATTCGCGATGTTGTAAAACTCCGACCGGAATTGCAGCTTCATCCGCTCATAGAGGCTGAAATCCTTGAAGACGGATATGTCCGCATCGATCACTCTCGGACCGATCAGGATGTTCCGGCCCGATGTGCCCGGCGCAATATAGACACCAGACGCGTTCTGCGCCGGCGCCGCAAACGAACTGGTCGTGAAATATTCCCCAGTGCTGCCGAGAATTTGCACTGGGGCGATCAGATTGGCGCGCTCCGGGCTGCCGGAATATACCGAGAACGGCAGACCGCTGGCGGCGGTGAAAATCCCGTTCAGTTGCCAGCCGCCTAACACCGCATCCATGGGACGCGACCACCCGTTGCCATATTTCCGTCCTTTGCCGAACGGCAACTGGAACAGGCTGCTGGCGACGAAAACCTGCTTCTGATTGAAGTCGGAAACCGCCCGCTCCAAATAACGGGCGAAGGTGTCCTGCGGCAGGGCGGCGTCGAAAGCGCCTGGGCTATCGTCGATGGACTTGCTGAACGTGTACGAGGCGCGGAATTCAAAGCCGTTCTTGAGGCGGCGCTCGAATTGCATTTGCAGCGAGTTATAACTCGAATTGCCTACATCGGCCTGCACCGTCACGCTGCCAAGATTCGGATAAATCTTCAGCCCGGCGGTATTGAACAGAATCTCGTTTTGGTTGAAAAACGTGGTCAGGTGCCGGCCCTGCGTGCCCACGTAGGCGATCTGGAACACCGAGTTCCAGGGAAGCTGTTGTTGGATTTGCAGGTTGTATTCCATCACCTGCGGCGTTTTGTTGTTGAACAAATCCGCCACGACGCTGATGTTCTGCGGATTGGTGTAGCTGAAGTTGGGGGGCACTCCGGCCAGCGGCAGCGGTCCGGTCGCGGCCGTCGGGTCGTTGTTGTTCAACGGCCCTTGGCCCGATAGCGTAATCCGATAACCGTTAGTGTAGTTAAACTGCTGTTCCCCGCTGTACGGCTGGTTCTGCGCCAATTGGTTGCTGATGCCGCCGCGGTCGATGAAATAGAAGATCCCGTACCCGCTACGCAGAATCGTGGTTCCTTTCCCCGTAAGGTCATAGGCAAGACCCAGGCGTGGAGCAAAGTTGAGATAGTTATTCTTTACTAGAGCCGAACCCACTCCGAGCGAAGAGGCATTCTGCGAGGTCATCGACTGTCCCGTACCCACTCCGATCGAAGAAGCATTCTGCGGCGTGATCAACTGCCCCGTTGCCAGGTCGAAGTTCGTCTGGCGGCCGAATTGCTCCGATGGCCAAGTCAGAATGTCATAGCGCAGGCCCAGGTTTAACGTAAAGCGGCGGCTGACTCGCCAGTCGTCCTGGGCGTAGATTCCATCCTCCCAGGAGCGTGTTCCGAAGTAGCCGGTCTGCGCGCCGATCTGATAATTGTCGACGAACCCAGCCAGAATGTCGGATATCTCATATCCCGTGGAACCCGCGGCGCAGCCATCGCCCGCGCCGCCGAGCGCCGGATTTCCGCCGTTGCCGCACAAATCGAAATATCCCTTGCCGGCAATGGGACGAAACAGGTTTACCTGGCGGTAGATCACATTGAATCCGGCCTTGACGGTATGGTTGCCCTTGTTCCACGTCACGCTATCTTCCAACTGATAGGTGTTTTGCGGGACCGCGTAGAGACCGTAATCGCCGGTGTATTCGAGTTCGGCGTTGTACCCGCCAATTAAGGCGCCGCCACCGAGCAGCGGACTGGTATTGGCGTTGGGAATTCCCAACATCGCTGAAACGGCGACATTGCCGAACGGCGGGTTGTAGCCAAAGAACTCCCGCTGCCAGGCGGCGCGAAATTCGTTGATCGCGGAAGGCGAAAAGGTGTGCGTCTCTCCCAGCACAAAGCCGCGCGGCTGATTGAAGTTCGAGCCGGAGCCGAAGCCGGCCGGCAGGTTCGGAGGCAGGCGGGTCGAAGTCACCGAGGAATCGTCGCCATAGCTGAACCGGCCAAACATCAAATCCTTTTCCGAATACACATAATCGACCCTGGTATCGAAGTCGTCAAAATTCTGCGTCTGATTCCGGGCGATGATGAAGTTCTGCTCGACGCCGGGCAGATTCGGCATCGGATAGGCGTTCAGGTAAGCCAAGCCCGCTTTGTTCAGCAGGTTGGATGGAATGATGTTGCCGGCAAACGGCTGGCCAGTCAGCACGTTGTGAATCACGATTGGTATCGACAGGCCGGAAACAGCCGGATTGAGCAACTCCGAGAAGTTGCCCATGCGCATCAGCGCGGTCGGCACCGAAGCGTGATCCACGCTGACTGGAGTAAACTGGCGTAATCCCTGATAGTCGCCAAACACAAACAGCTTGTTCTTGAGGATCGGAAAACCCAAAGTTCCGCCGAACTGATGCCGGCGAAATTCGGGTCGGGTCGGATCGAACGTTGGACGCGCGTCTAACTCCGAGTTGCGCAGAAACCAGAAGGCCGTACCGTGAATTTCGTTGGTGCCGGACTTGATCACCGTATTGACGATGGCGCCGCCCGCGCGGCCGAACTCGGCCGGGGAAATACTGGTCTGCACGGTAAATTCCTGGATCGCCTCCGCAGGCGGGAAGAACACAATCGAGTTGACCAGAGACTCGTTATTGTCCACCCCATCCAGAATGAAGTTGTTGGCCTCGGGACGAAGCCCATTGACCACCAGAGCCGAACCGCCGGAATCGCCGAAGCGGAAAGTCTCCGCATTCCCTTGTGTGCCAGTTTGGATTCCCGTCGGAGCGCCGCGGGTGACGCCCGGAACCAAGGTAGCCAGTTGCGTGAAATTGCGGCCGTTCAGAGGCAAGTCGGTAATTTGTTGCCCGATCACCGTCGTGGCGATATTGGAAGTAGTGCTCTGCACCAATCCGGCGCCCTCGGTTACCGTCACTGATTCCGTCACCTCGCCCGGAGACAAGTTGATGTTAGCGGTAGCGACAACTCCGGCGTCGATCCGAACATCCTGGTTGTAAGTCTTGAAACCCGTTAGTTTTGCCGTGATTGTGTAGTCGCCCACCGGCAATGCGCTCATGGTGAATGTGCCTTCGTTGGAAGTGGTCGCTTGAGCCTTGAAGCCGGTGGCTTTGTTGGTCGCGGTAACGGTTACATTCGGAATCACCGCGCCGGTGGTGTCAGCTACCGTTCCCTGCAAGCGCGAAGTGTCGCTTTGCGCCTTCGACGAGGGCGCCCAAACCAGGGCTAAACAGAACAAAAGAAGGGTCGCGATTGCGGCCCGAATGCGGGGCGCGCGTGCGCGCGCACCCATATCCAATGACTTTTCCATATTTCCTCACTTAAACCCGCAGGACGCAGGTTGCGAAAAGACCCCACTTGATTAAGACGGCTGGTCCGCAAAGATATCTTGCGCTTCTGCATGGAAGACGATCCCAGGCGCTCCGCTATCTGGGCGGAACAAGCCAACTCAATCGGAACTGAGAATAAGATTGCTTCTTCCGCATAACGGTTACAGGTTTATTTGAATTTAATTATTGAGGCTGGTTGGGCAGGCTATTAACGTTTTTTCCTATGGACGCCGGGCGGGTCGGCCGATCATGCGCGGAATATGGAGCAAACTCTAGTCCGCGGATGTATAATCAATCCGGCATGCGAATTTTTGGCCTGCTGCGTGTTTCTTTAATCGCGGGAGCTGTCACGCTTGTCGCCCAGAATTGCTCGACGCCGTCCGGTTCGGCCGTGCCCGACGGACAGGTGAGCGCCAACGCCAGTTTCAGCGTTGGGAATGGATTTGTAACCGTGACCCTTGCAAACGGGCTCGCGGATCCCAGAAGCGCGGGCCAGCTTCTGAGCGGTTTAGCCTTTACGCTGGCTTCCGGCACAACCGGTGGCTCGTTGGGGTCCACGTCAGCCAATCTTCGGAGCATTGCGAAAGGCGGCTCCTTTACCGACCTGGGTCCAGCCAGCACGGGTTGGGCCTTAAACGGCTCTTTCAACGGAGGCTTCTTTTTGTGCGACCTTTGTACCGATTTGGGCGCGGCGGGTCCCAAGCACCTGCTCATTGGCGACCCGGCTTCCTCCGGAGAATATGACTCGGCCAACGCTTCCATCGCGGGTAACAAACCCCACAATCCGTTCACGCAGGGCACGGCCACCTTTCTCATCAACGCACCGGGCGCCATTCAGGGCGATAGCGTCTCCAGCGCTGCGTTCTACTTCAGCACCACGGACGGCATCTCTGTGGCTGGAAGTTGCGGCGGGGGCGGACGGCAGTAGACCCCCGCTGCGCCTTTCCGATTCGGTAGCCAGTTAAGATCGTCATTGCTTCAGTTCGCGCATTTTGTGCGACCATGTTCGCAATGATCAAAAAGCTGCCGGCTCTTCTCGCTTTTTGTTTCCTCCTGAGCGGCGACGTGCCCTCCGGCTGGACTCCCGAATTTTCCTTACAGGTGCAAACCATCGGCGCCGTCGCGCCTTCTCCGGATGGCGCCTGGGTCGCGTACGTGCAGACCAAACCGCTGATCGACGGCGAGCACAGCGAACAGCTTTCGCAAATCTACGTCGCCCGCGCCGACGGCTCGCGGCGGTTTCAACTGACGCGCGGCGAGAAAAGCTCGACCAACCCTTGCTTCTCGCCCGACGGCCGCTGGATTTATTTTACCTCCGACCGCGCCGGCAAACCGAATCTCTATCGCATCCTTATCGAAGGCGGCGAAGCGGAAGAGCTGACGGACTTCAAGGGCGCTCTGGGCGCTTTCAAGATTTCTCCGGACGGCAAAACGGTCGCGTTTCTGGGGCACGAGACGCCCCCTGACCTCGAGAAGGCCAAAAAGGAAAAGCGCGACTTCCGCGTGGTCGACTCCGACCCGGAGAACATGGCCATCTTCACCATCCCGGCCGACCCGGACGCCGACGGTAAGCGCAAACCCAAGAAGCTCTTCGACGCCAAGTATCACGTGGAGGACATGGATTGGTCGCCGGATAGCAAGGCCATCGTGTTTGAGCACCAGCCTACGCCTCTTGCCGACAACTGGACCCGCGCGGATATTGCGGAAGTGACCATCGCCTCTGGCGCGATCAAAGAGGTCGCTGCCACTCCAGCGGCGGAAAGTTCGCCGCATTACTCACCCGACGGCCGCTACATTGCTTTCACCAAATCGGGCGACCCGCCGCGCTGGCCCGAGGAGCATCGCATCGCCCTGTATTCTCGCGCTAACGGTGAGGTCCGGCTGCTGGCGCCTACCTTCGACATGCAGCCGAGTCTGGTGGGTTGGTCCCACGACGCCAAGGATCTCATTTACGAAGAAGCCAAGGGAACCCGCACGGCGGTCTATTCGATGCCCGTAGACGGCCCGCCTCAGGTGCTCTACCTGCCAGATCGCGGCGTGATCGCCGGCAGCACCTTTCTGAACCCAAAAGGAAATTTCCTCGGACTGGTCCACGAAACGCCGGACGATCCGCCGGAAGCTTATGTTCTTTCTCTCACTGGCGGCGCGCCCGTGCGCGTGAGCCGGGCCAATGACAACCTGCCGCGCCTGCCCCTCGGCGAAACCAAAGCCATCCGCTGGAAATCCAAAGACGGCCTGGAGATTGAAGGTTTGCTCACCTACCCGGCCGGCTATGAGCCCGGCAAGAAGTATCCGCTGATCCTCAACATCCATGGCGGGCCCGCGGGTGTTTTCGCCGAGACCTTCACCGGGCGCTTCAGCGTCTATCCGATCGCCGTGTTCGCCTCGCGAGGCTATGCCGTGCTGCGCCCCAACCCGCGCGGTTCCAGCGGCTACGGCAAGGAGTTCCGCTTCGCCAATATGAATGACTGGGGCGGTAAGGACTATGAAGACGAAATGTCCGGTGTCGATCATGTGATCGCCATGGGCGTGGCCGATCCCGATCATCTGGCGGTGATGGGCTGGAGCTATGGCGGCTACATGACCAGTTGGATCGTGGGCCACACCGACCGCTTCAAAGCCGCCTGCATCGGCGCCGGCGTCACCGATCTGTGGAGCTTTGAAGGCACTTCAGACATTCCCGGTTTTCTGCCGGATTATTTTGGCGGCGAGCCTTGGCAACAGTTCGAGGCCTTCGCCCGCCACTCCCCCATTTCCTACGTGCAGAACGTCAAGACGCCCACCCTGCTGTTGCATGGCGAAGCCGATGAGCGCGTCCCGACCAGCCAGGGCTATGAGTTCTATCACGCCCTGAAGCGCCGCGGCGTCACCACCCGGATGGTGGTTTATCCACGCACTCCGCACGGCCCGCGTGAGCCCAAATTCGTTCTCGACATCGCCCAGCGCCATCTTGACTGGGTAGACCAATACGCGAGATAAATCATGAGACGCCAAATCGTACTGTTCGCAATTTTCGCCGGCTCGCTCTCCGGCTTTCTCACCGCCGCGGAGTGGACGCCGGAGCTGTCCATGAAGGTGCGCGCCGTCGCCGAAGTCACGCCGTCACCCGACGGACAACTGATCGTCTGGACCGAAACCGCTCAGATTCTCGACACCGAAAAGAGCGAAACCAATGCCCAGCTCTTTCTGGCGCACTCGGACGGCACGCATCGCCTGCAACTGACCTACGGCGCCAAAAGCGCGAACGCTCCCGAGTTCTCGCCGGATGGGCGCTTCATCTTTTTTGCGTCTGAGCGGACCACTGCGGCGAGTCCGCCGCCGTCCGGCCCGTCATCCGGCCCATCATCCAACGCCGCGCCCGGCAAGCGGAACGTGTTTCGCATCGCGGTCGACGGCGGCGAAGCGGAAAAGCTGACGGAATTCACCGGCGCGCTGTCCGCTTTCCATGTCTCACCCGATGGCAAATGGATCGCGTTCTCGGGAGCCCCCGAACGTCCGGAGATTGAGCAGGCCAAGAAGCTGAAGCTGGATTTTCGCGTCATCGACGAAAATCCGGCCGATCTCGCTCTCTTCGTGGCGCCGGTGGAAGCCACTGCCGAAGGCAAGCGTCCGCTGCGCCGCATTGTGAACGGACCTTTTAGCGTAGGCGCCTTCACCTGGTCTCCCGATTCGCGCCGGATCGCGTTCGAAACGCGCCCCACTCCCGGCGCCGATGACGGGCGTAAAGCAGACATCCTGGAAGTAGCAGTGGAAGCGGCCACCTTGCACGCGATTGCCGCGACCAAAGCAACCGAATCCCAGCCCCACTATTCGCCCGATGGCCGTTTTCTGGCCTTCGTGCGTAGCGCCGATCCGCCGTCCGGTGTCTACGCAAACCACATTATTTTGCAAAATCGCGCCGATTCAAAAGATCGCCAGCTTCCCGATACTTTGGATGGGCTGCCCAATCTCATCGGCTGGGCCACCGATTCGAAATCCCTGTTTTTTGCCGAGTGGAAAGGCACTCGCCAGGTGCTTTATTCCATGCCGGTGGATGGCCCGCCAACCTCCGCGTTCGTTCCCCACGGCACTTTCAATCAGATTCGCCTCAACGCGTCCCACACCCACGCGGGCATCGCCTTGCAGAGTTCTTCCGACCCGCCGGAAGCTTTCGCCATGGAACTCAGCAGCATGCACCCAGTACAGGTGAGCGCCGCTAACACCAATCTTGCCAAACCGCCGCTGGGCGAGACCAAAGTCATCCACTGGAAATCGAAAGACGGCCAAGAAGTGGAGGGCTTGCTCACGCTGCCCGTCGGTTATAAATCCGGCCAGAAGTATCCGCTGATTCTGAACATTCATGGTGGCCCGTCCGGCGCATTTGGCGAAACGTTTATTGGCGCGGCCGGTCTCTATCCCATCGCCACGTTCGCGGCCCGCGGCTATGCTGTGTTGCGTCCTAATCCGCGCGGCTCGGTTGGCTATGGAGGCGCTTTCCGCGCCGCCAACGTCAACGATTGGGGCGGCGGCGACTATCAGGATCTGATGTCCGGCGTGGATGCGCTCATCGCCCAGGGCATCGCCGATCCCAATCGTTTGGCCGTGATGGGCTGGAGCTATGGCGGGTTCATGACCAATTGGGTAATCTCACAAACCCAGCGCTTCAAAGCCGCCGCCACGGGCGCGGGCCTCTCCGACATGATTAGCATGTGGGGCACCAACGACATTCCCTCGACGCTCGACGATTATTTCTCCGGCCCGCCGTGGGAAGAAACGGAGCGTTATGTAAAGATGTCGCCGCTCTATTACGCCAAAAACATCACCACACCGACGCTGATTCTGCATGGCGAAATCGACCCGCGCGTGCCCACTTCGCAAGGCTATGAGATGTACCACACGCTGAAGCGCCGCGGCGTCGAGACCACCATGGTGGTCTATCCACGCACGCAGCACGGCCCGCAGGAGCCGAAGTTTATCCTCGATATCATGCAGCGCCATTTGGACTGGGTATCCAAGCATCTATAACCGGTCGCGGTTCGATTCCACGCTGTGGCGCTAGCCGGCGCAGGAAACGCGGGTGAAATTCCATTGTGGGGCCGACCGCACTCCTCCGCGATGGCGACTGCGCAACCCGTGGTTTCTCGGAGCGGGCACAAAAACACCTCTCAGCATTGCGACAGAGTCTTGCAAGAGCGCCGATGGCAGCACCAGCCTGCGGCGAGTCCGTTGAGTTGAGCGTTCCATTGTGCACCAGACATTCGAAACATGCCAAGCCCTTTGCTTACGGGCCTGCCGCCGACGTTGCAAAACTTACCAGTTTTGAAACACAAACCAATAGGATGCAGAGTATGCGCGCACTGATAGAGAGCCTTTACATCCGAATATGAGGCTTCCCGCGCTTCGCGCAATCACGACAGTATGACCCCATCCCACCGCCCCAATCGTCGGACCAATAGCCGATATTTTTGCTTCCGCAAACCGGACAAGTAGATTCTCTGGCCCGTTCCTCCCGCTCCTGCTTCTCCCGTTCCTCTCGCTGTATGCGAGCTAGCTAAGCTAAGCTAGATCGCGCTCCAAGCACAGCCTGCCGGTCAGCCTTGTCGCGTTCGGAAGGAGTCTTGAGTAGATACAGAATCTCACCTGCAAGCGTGCGCTCTCTCTCACTTGAACGGCGGAGCATGGATTCGCATGTTAGCCTTTAGCTCAGAAACCGAACGACGCGAACGCCAGTCTGTGCCCGTTCCCTCCAGCGCGGCTAAAGCCGCCGCACTCCGTACTCTGTCGAAATCCAGAAGACGGCGAACAAACTCGTCAATAGCGTCTTGGTCAGCCATATATTCCGTGGAAACACCTTCGAGCTGCTCCTGCCTGAATTTATCATAGGCAAACGTCCTTGAAACAAACATAATTAGTAGTATTTGTGCTGCACAAAGGACCCTTTACGGAACGGTCGTCCGCTGCTCAGAATGGTTGAACGAAATCCCGAATGGGACCGTTTGTGGACATGGCCGAACGGAGCACACCCTCCGGGGTCCATCGGGAGCCACATTACAATGATACAGTTCTAAGGAGGTCCTGAAGAAAGCGCCCTATGCGTATCTACATTGCTCTGCCACTGGCCGGGCCTTGTAGTGTGGCGAAAAGGACCCTTTGCGAGACGTTGAGGAGGGCCTTTAGGAACGCATCAAATGTTGAGTCTCAGGAGTCTTGCATTCATCCCATGCTCAGCCAGACGGTGCGCGCGCGCCCTGTCCTGCGCTGCTCTCCATTGCCTTCCCGACATTAACGGAAGGAAAAGAAGGAAAATCGCTACAAATAACGCAACGAAAATGGCTACAGCCGCTCCCATGTCCAGTCTCCTACGAACAGTATACGCCTCCCAAGGCGATCACGGCTCGGGGCACCAAGGACCCCTTGTGAGACAGCATGCTCTTGTTGTGCTCGTGACTGATTACAGACATCCGCGTTCCTGTCGGACAGGCGTGACACTTCGTAAAACGTCGGCTTCTGAAGGCGTCCCGTTTCGCACCTCGAATTGGAGCATCAGTCCCACCTCCCGCGGCGCACAGATCACCGAGTGAGGGAAGGCTTCAAATCCGACAGACACAAAGTCGACGGCTGGCGACTCTGGAAAGAACCGAATGCCTTCTGCCAAGAGCCGATTTTCGATAACCTGCCTCTTCATGCCCAGTATAAATTCGCTGGAGTACCTCCCTTGCCCGCGCTCTAACGACAACTCCCAGTATGCCCACCAGCCACAGATCGACAGAACCAGCGCTGAAGCGAGCAGGAGACCACGCCGCCGTTTCACATCCTGATCTTAGCCCGATCCTCTGTCCGTCGCGTCTCAAAGACTTACCCTTTGCGAGACGCTCAGACTACAGATTTCCGGCTGCCCTTCCGTCCGTGGGACCGTTCTCGCCGCAATCTTTCGGCGTCCGGCGTCGCATGGCTTTTCTCTCTCAAACCTTGCAGTCCCGGGATCCAAACCTCAACTAGCTTAACTAGGTACTCAGCCTCACAAGTGACGACCCGAGGGTGGACCAAATTCGAGACCCCGTCGCAGAAAATGGCATTCGCCATCCCGCCATATTGCTACCCTGCTGCGGCGCGACACCACGGGCGGCCAATCGCCGTAAAGACTGCTCGGGTGAATTGAGAGAGTGTCACGCGCCGGAGAATCGGCGAGGGCGACGATGGCGTCGATCCTGTTGGCTTTGCCGCTGGGGGAGTAGCGTGGATGGTACGGGCGCGCCGGTGCAAACCATCCCGGTCATAATAAGAAGCGAGGATTATGGCAACTTCAGCATCAGTCTCGGTCGAGAAGTATTTGAGCACTAGCTACCGGCCCGACCAGGAAATGCTGGAAGGGGAGCTCGTTAAGCGGAACGTGGGCGAATACGATCACAGCAATCTGCAAGGCGCCCTGGTTGCGTGGTTGCGCAGGCGCCAACGCGACTGGAATATCCGCGTGATGCCGCAGCAACGCGTTCGAGTTTCCGCCAGCCGTTTTCGCGTTCCCGACGTGAGCGTCGTCTCTCGCGAGCAAGAGCTTGAGCAGGTGTTTACCAGGCCGCCGCTCATCTGCATCGAGGTGCTTTCCAAAGACGACACGCTACGCAGCATGCAGGATCGCGTGGACGACTACCGGGCCTTTGGCGTCCCTAATATGTGGTTGTTGGACCCGGTGAAACGGCGCGCCTACCTTTGTATGCACGGCGATTTCCGCGAACCCGAGGCGCAAGTTCTCGAAGTCGCGGGCACGCCGATTCGGATTCCCTTGGGCGAGCTTTTTGCCGATTTGGCTTGAGACCGCGCACCAGTTGTCCGGCGTGGAGCGATTCTTAAGCCCGCGCCTTGTCAAGAATATTCGGCGGTCGTCATCGCGTGCAAGCTTGAGTGACCGGCACCCGGCCACATGTCGCCATTGTCATTTCCTTTATCCGTAACGCGCGCGAGCGCCTTTGCATAGAATGGATTCTTGTGAAATACCTCGCCTGTCTGCTGCTGTCCGTATTCCCGGTCGCCTCCGCCACCGTCACGGTGGATGCCTCAAGAACCGGCGCGCCCATCTCCAAATACATCTACGGACAGTTCATCGAGCACCTGGGCCGCTGCATCTACGGCGGCCTCTGGTCCGAAATGTTGGAGGACCGAAAGTTCTTCTACCCGGTCAACGGGGAGGCTCCGGCCTGGGAGATGTTTAAACCCGGCGACCGTTCCTATGACGGCGAAGGGCATCCCTATGAGCTGTTGATGCGTTCCCCGTGGATGATCGTCGGGCCCAAGCAGTTCGTACGCATGGACACGGCCCACGCGTATGTAGGTGCGCAAGCGCCTGAGATCACGCTACCCGGCAAAGGGGTTCCCGCTGGGTTGCAGCAGGAGCGCCTCGGTCTGGTGGCAGGCCGGGAATACACGGGCCGGGTGGTGCTTTCGGGCGAGCCCTCGGCGGGGCCGGTTGAGGTCAGCCTGGTGTGGGGTGGCGGCGCGACCATGAGGCAGTCCGTAGTGATCGACAAGATCGCGGCGGACTACGCGACCTACCCGCTGCATTTTCGCGCCGGCAACTCCACTGACAACGGACGGCTGGAGATCGTGGCCCGCGGATCCGGTTCGTTCCGGATTGGAACCGTATCGCTGATGCCGGCCGACAATATCTATGGCTGGCGGGCCGACACCGTGGCTCTGCTCAAGCAACTGAACTCACCCGTGTACCGCTGGCCGGGCGGCAACTTCGTCAGCGGCTACAACTGGAAGGACGGCATCGGCAACCCGGACCAGCGGCCGCCGCGCAAGAACCCCGCGTGGAAAGGCATCGAGAGCAACGACGTCGGTATTCACGAGTACATGGCGCTGATGCGCGAACTCGGCGCTGAACCCTACATCGCCGTGAACACCGGGCTGGCGGACGAAACCGCCGCCGCGCAGGAGGTGGAATACCTCAATGGTTCCACTTCTACGACGCTCGGAAAGCTGCGCGCTCAGAACGGCCACCCGCGGCCTTTCGGGGTTCAGTGGTTCGCGGTGGGCAACGAGATGTACGGCGATTGGCAGCTCGGCCACGTGCCGTTGGCGGACTACGTGAAGAAGCACAACCGCGTGGTTGAGGCCATGCGCAAGGTCGATCCCGGCATACGGCCGATCGGCGTTGGCGCCATGGGGCAGTGGAGCGAACAGATGCTGACCCAGTGCGCCGATTTCATGAACCTGATCAGCGAGCATGTCTATTGGCGGAACCGGCCGGACCTCGCGGCCCACGTGGCCCAGGTCCCCGCGCAGATCAAGAAGGTGGCCGACGCCCACCGCGAATACCGGCGGCGCATTCCCGCCCTCGCCGGCAAGGATATCCGCGTAGCCATGGATGAATGGAACTATTGGTATGGGCCCAACGATTTCGGCGAACTGGGCGTGCGTTACTTCCTGCAGGACGCCCTGGGGATAGCCGCCGGCCTGCACGAGTTTTTCCGCAACTCCGACATCTATTTCATGGCCAACTACGCGCAGACGGTCAACGTGATCGGAGCCATCAAGACAACCCCGGTCAGCGCGGAGATGGAGACCACCGGTTTGGTGCTGGAGCTGTATCGCCGGCGCTTCGGCGTCACTCCGGTCGAGGTGACAGGCGCGCCGCCCCCGCTCGACGTCGCCGCCGCGTGGACTGCCGATAAGTCGGCCCTGACAGTAGGCGTTGTGAATCCCACTGAACAGGCACAATCCATAGACTTGGTCCTCAAGGGAGCGCAGTTGACAGGCCAGGGAATGAGCTGGGTGATCTCTGGTCCGGACCGCATGGCGCACAACGACCCGGGCCGGCCTCGCGTGGTCGACATCCGGCAAGCGGCTTACGGTGGCGGCAGCCAGTTGCAGGTTCCCGCGCTGGCAGTGGCCGTGTTCGAGTTGGCGGCGCGCTAGCCGGCACAAGACGCAAGGGCCGAGGCGCGCATCATGCAGCGCGCTGTGGCCCTGGCCGGCGCAGGCAACCCGGAGGAGATTCGAAGCTCAATACCCAGCCCATGCCTCTGTCTACGCTTCGCCGACGCGACCGTAGGCTTCACTTCGTCTGGGCAGCATCATCATGGGGCTGTTTCCGGTGGTGGGCGTAGACACTTATTTGGATCAACCGCGCCAGCGGGCTCCTCGGAGAAACAGCGCGTAAAGCCCCGCTGGAATCGAGGTTCACACCGAGGCTGTCCAGCCTGCTACATCAAATCATAGTCATCGCGTTCGACGTCGGGCGCTTTATCCAGCACGGCTAGGAATTTCTCGCGAGAGCCGCGCTCGGCTTTCTTGCGCAGACGCTCCCAGGCGAGCATTTGCTGCGCGAAGGCCGACGCGATAACTTCGTCAACCGAAGCCTGTTGGGCCTTGGCGATCTCAACCGCTTGCTGGTACAGTTCGTCGGGTACGTTGACATTCACATTCATTGATCTGGCCTCAGCATCTCCAGAAATTCGGCTGGAGTTTTACCACGACACCTAGACTAGCCGTTCCGCGCCTACGAAATCCTTGGTGTTGTGAGTCACAATCATGGCTTGGGACCGGACCGCCAACTCCAGGATATGCTCATCATTCGGGTCTTGCAACCTCTGCCGCCGGCGAGGCACAAACGGCACCAAGTTGGACGCGCTCAAGATGTAATCGATAAAATCATCGACGTCCTGCACGGAAAAGCCCCCGAGCATGTTGGGCCGCTTCAGAACGTCTTCATATTCCAGAGCCAACGCGACTGAAATATTAATCCGCCACTCGCCTTGACCGATTAAACGAACCAGTTCATGCGAAGCGCCGCGCTTGGAGCGGAGAGCGGCTACGAGCACATTCGTGTCGAGGATAACCTCGCGCATCACTCAATGATATGCAGACGCGGACTGGCGCGCATGTCGTCAGGCCCGCGGCGAGAGAACGGGCGGGATCCTCGCGAGACATAACGCCTCCATTGTGGCCGCTGATCCGTGATTCGGATGCGAATTCTCAGGTTTAGCCCAGATCTAGGGACCCTCTGGTAGCCGTCGCTGACGCCGCCTATGCGATCATGTTCACCAGCAGTACAGAAAAATGCGCCACGTCCTGCTTCTAGCCCTCACCCTGACCCTTCTTCCCGCGGCCGATCTCAGTCCCGAAACCGCCGCCGCCTTCGAGCAATACGTCAAGCCAATTGAAGCCGTCGACGAAAACAATTTCCTCTGGCTCGATTCTCACCCCAAGGAAAAATCCACCGTCTGGTTGTACCAAAGCGTCATCACGCCTCGCAGGCGCGAGAACGCCACGGTCCCGGACGGTCTCATTCAAGACTGGCTGGGTACCACTTTTCTTTCCGATGTAAAGATCGAGAAAGTGCGCGACGTTGTGCTCGACTTCGCGAACTATAAGCTGCGCTTCAAGCAGCAAATCAGCGAATCGAAACTCGTAAAGCGCGAAGGCGACCACTTCAATGCTTCACTAAAGCTTCACAAGCGGCAAGTCCAGAACGTCGTGCTCGACGCCAATTTCTCCGCTCAGTACACTTTGCTCGAGCCTAAGCGGGCCACCGTGGTTTGCCGCTCCACGCGCATCGTCCCGCAAGGCGAACAACGCGGCTACTTGTGGCGCTTGAATCTCTATTGGCGTCTCGAAGAAGCCGACAATGGTGTCTATTTTGAAGTCGAAGTGGTCTCTCTATCCAGCCAATCCGGCCTGCTCGATCGCGGACGCTTGCTCAACGGTTTTGTTCAAAAATTCCCGCGCGAGTTCACTGAAGGCCTCATCGAAGGCATGCAGCAAGCTTTTCCGTACCGCCGCTGACTTCTAGCCCGTCTGTTATCCTGTCTGGTGTTTCTTCTGGGCTTACCGTTTGCTGGCAGCGGCCCCCCAGCCTCTTTGCTTCAGACGAGTTGCAGATCCAACTCCAGACCGGCAGCACTACTCCGGGATGCCGGCTAAATGCGCCCAAGTGGATCGTCCGAGTTACATTCAGGCCTTGCCAATGTTGTGTCGCTTGCTCTTATCGTCTGCCATATGGGATGCGTCAAGACACGAGCGGCGCCGCGAATTGAAATCCACGCAATCGGCAGCTAAGAAACGTATTCCTCATCGTATAAACGCGACGGCAAAAGATGCGCCGCGTCCACCTTCAGCGTGTCGGCGATATCGACCAGCGTGTGGAGCGACATTTTTTGCCAGCCACTTTCAATTTTGCCGATCGATGTACGCGTCAGTCCGGCGGCAGACGCCCGAGCTTCTTGAGACAAGCATCGAAGGCATGCGGCAAGCTTTTCCGTACCGCCGCTGACGTCAGCCCGTCGGTTATCCTGAGGTCTGAGTACGCATTATCCTCGTGTTTCTTCTGGGCTTACTGTTGCTGGCAGCGGGCCCCGCAGCCCCCTTTGCTGCAGACGATGAGCTGCAGCGCAACTTCACTGTCCTAAAACAAAAAAGCCGATCCCGCGCCATACTACCTGTCTTATGAAGTCACCGAGACCGAGAGCGATTTTATCTCGGCCTCATCCGGCACGTTGAGTGGCGTCAATTGGACGTCACGCTGCGCGTCGGAACGCCCAAGCTCGACAACTACCATGTGGTCGGCGGTAGGCGCGCTGAGTTCACCTCGGGCGCAGTCGCACGAAGGCAAAGTTTCGGGACTACTGAATCAGAGCGCTGTATACGTTATGTTCGCCAATCCAGAACCACACGTACTCGGTCGATTCTTTGAAGGCCAGCGCGCGATATTTTAACGTGACACGCGCGGACCAGATTTCCCGGCCTTCGCGAACGCCAATTTTCTTAAATTGCAACGACCCATGGCTGGGATCGCCCTTCAGTAACGCAAATTGCTTATCGGCGCGGACGCGAATGTCCTGTGGTAGCGCGCGGTAGTCGTGCCAAAAGTCCGCGCTTGCCCGGTGGATCACCTAAAGCGGCTGTGTTCTTCCGGCTTTGTGTTCCGCTACCGCGCGGCGTATACGGTCGTCAATTTTCCCCGCGCCGAGATCCGCCTCAAGCTGTAGATCGATGGGTTGCGGCCGGTCGTACTGTTCGAGCCAACTGCGCAACTCCGCACACTCTTGCGTGGTTAGCCCTTCGATAGCCATTTCAATGTCTTTCAGAGTTCTGAAATCGCCCATGTGCAATCATCTCTATGGTACCGCCAATCGGGGTCAGGGGTCGCTAGCGGACGAACGCGTCTCACAAATGGTCCTTTACGCAACGACCGCCAGGCCAGACCGGGCCCACTTTCCGATAAGGCCATTTGGACGAAGCCGCTGGCCTGGCGGACGAATCGGGTGCGCGTCGGACGGCCTATCGAAACCCGGACAGGCCGGATTGGCGCTACAGTGGAGTCGGTCGGCACGATGCGGGCCCTTCGAAGGGGGGGCTCTCACTCGTGAAATGGCACGGTTTAGCGAAGATGAAAATAAGGGCTGCGGAGTGATTAGCTACCTCTGGCGATTGAATCTCTATTGGCGTCTCGAAGAAGCCGACAACGGTGTCTATTTTGAAGTCGAAGTGGTCTCTCTATCCAGCCAATCCGGCCTGCTCGATCGCGGACGCCTCCTCAACGGCTTTGTTCAAAAATTCCCGCGCGAGTTCACAGAAGGCCTCATCGAGGGCATGCAGCAAGCTTTTCCGTACCGCCGCTGACTTCTAGCCCGTCTGTTATCCTGAGGTCTGAGTGCGCATTATCCTGGTGTTTCTTCTGGGCTTACCGCTGCTGGCAGCGGCCCCGCAGCCCTCTTTGCTTCAGATTCTTTCCGATGAGTTGCAGCGCAACTTCACCGTCCTAAAACAAAAGGCCGATCCCGCGCCATACTACCTGTCTTATGAAGTCACCGAGACCGAGAGCGATTTTATCTCGGCTTCGTCGGGCACGCTGAGCGGCGTCAATCACTCCCATCGGCGTCAATTGGATGTCACGCTGCGCGTAGGATCGCCCAAATTCGACAACTATCATGTGGTTGGCGGCAAGCGCGGTTCCTTTACATCCGGCGCTCTCATTGCCTTGGATAATGTCCCCGACGCCATTCGCCGCACCGCCTGGATGGAGACCGATCGCGTGTATCGCGCCGCCGCTCGCCGGCTGGTCGAGATCAAAGGCGACGCGGAGGTAAGAGTAGCCGACGAGGATCAGTCGAACGATTTTTCGGTCGAAGAGCCCGCCGTCAAAGAAGACCTGCCGCCGCAGTTGAAGGCTCCCGACGAGGAATGGCGCAACCGCGTTCGCGCCTGGTCCGGCGAATTTCAGAAATATCCCGGCGTTCTCAGTTCCTCTGTCGTGCTGATGATTGAACGCGAAACCAAATATCTGGTTAGCTCCGAAGGCGCCCGGCTGGCGCATGGGCGGACCTTCGCCCGCATCGTCATCGCCGCGCGCGGCAAGGCTTCCGATGGCATGGATCTCTCCGCTTTCGAAGCTTTTGAAGGAACGGACCTGGCGCGCCTGCCCAAACCCGGCGTTATCGATGCCGCCGTCAACAAGGTCGGAACCGATGTCACCGATCTTCTGAAAGCGCCCACCATCGACCCCTTTATCGGTCCGGCCATTCTCTCCGGACGCGCCGCCGGCGTCTTCTTCCACGAGATTTTCGGCCATCGCATTGAAGGTCATCGCCAGCGCGACGAAGCCGAAGGGCAAACTTTCACCAAGTCCGTCGGTGCTCCGGTGCTGCCGGCGTTTCTCTCTGTGGTGTTCGATCCGACGAGAAAATCGGTGGGCTCGGTGGACCTCAATGGCTCGTATTCTTACGATGACGAAGGCGTGAAGGCGCGCCCCGTCACGATAGTGGACAACGGCATACTCAAAACGTTCCTGATGTCCCGTACGCCGGTCAAAGGCTTCGAGCACTCCAATGGACACGGACGCCGGCAGCCCGGGCTGGAAGTAGTCTCGCGCCAATCCAATCTTTTGGTCGAGTCTACCAAACAGGTATCGGACGCGGAGTTGCGCTCCATGCTGATCGCCGAAATCAAGCGCCAAAACAAACCCTACGGCCTCTATTTTGAGGAAGTCACCGGCGGCTACACCTCCACTCAGCGCCGCGGCCTGCAGGCCTTCACGGTGATTCCTCTGATCGTCTACAAGGTTTACCCCGATGGACGGCCCGATGAGTTGGTTCGCGGCGCGGATATCGTGGGCACTCCGCTGGCGAGTTTCGCGAAAATCCTGGCCACCTCCAACACCATGGAAGTTTTCAACGGCTACTGCGGCGCTGAATCGGGCAGCGTCCCGGTCTCGGCGGTTTCGCCGGCTCTGCTGGTTTCTGAAATAGAAGTCCAGAAGAAAAGTCATTCGCAAGATCGTCCGCCGTTTCTGCCGCGGCCCTCCGGCATCGGAGCGGCCGAATGAAGCGTGCTCCGTGCCTGCTGCTGGTGTTTGGGTTCCTGTATGCCCAAGCTCCGCCGGACCAGGACATCCTCCTCAAAGCCATGGTCGACGAAATGGCGCGCACCCGCCAGTTGCGAATTCTCGATCTGGCCGTGCCCTATTACGTTGAGTATCGCGTCGAGGACGCCAACACGCTCGAGATCCAGGCCACTTTGGGCGCGTTGATATCTTCCGGCCAAACCACGCAACGCATACCCACCGTGCGCGTCCGCGTCGGCGATTACAAATTCGACAACACCGACTACGTTTATTCCGAAGCCCGCGGCGGAGACCGCTTCGATTCCGACAAGCTGCCGCTCGAGAACAACTACGAAGTTCTGCGCCAGGCGTTTTGGCTGGGCACCGATCGCGCCTATAAAGACGCGGAAGAAGCGCTGGCTCGCAAGCGGTCCGCCATGAAGAGCGTCACTCTTCCCGATCAACTGCCGGATTACTCTCCGGCCGAGCCCGTGCATGCCATCCTTCCTATTCACAAAGTGCTTCCCAATGAGGAGCAGTGGAAAGAGAAGGTCGTCCGGCTCTCCGCGATCTTCGGCGATTATCCCCAGGTGCTGTCGTCCCTAGTGCAACTGAACTTCATTCAGTCCACTAACTACATCGTTACGTCCGAAGGCACCGTCGTGCGCTATCCCGAAAATCTGGCCTTTATCCGAGTGAAGGCGACCGGGCAGGCGCCGGATGGAACGCCGGTGCGCGATGAAGCAGTCTTTCAAGCGTTCGAGCCTAACGGCCTTCCCGTGGAAGCGGCGCTGCGCCAAGGCATCACGCGCGTGGCCGAAAATATCGGCGCCCTCGCCAAAGCCCCGTTCGGCGAAGCCTATGATGGCCCGGTTCTGCTCGCACCCCACGCCGCCGCGCAGTTATTCGGTCAAGTGCTCGGAGAAAACCTGAAAATTACGCGCAAGCCCATCGCCGAGCCCGGCCGTCCCGCGCCCCAGGAAACCAGCGAGTTGGAGAATCGCATTGGCGCTCGCGTCCTGCCCGAGTGGATGGACGTCGTCGATGACCCTACCCAAACTGAATGGCATGGCCAGACTCTTTTCGGGAAGTACGAGTACGACATGGAAGGTCTGTCGCCCCAGCCGCTGCTCCTAATCGAAAAGGGCACGCTGAAAAATTTCCCTCTCACCCGCACGCCGGTGCTGAAAGGCTTCGAAAAATCCAACGGCCGCGCGCGCCTGCTCGGTCCCTATGGCGCTTATGGCCCCGGCTTTGGCAATTTGTTTGTCCGCGCCACCATGACTTCGCCCGAAGCGGACCTCAAGAAGAAATTAGTTGCGCTGGCGCAACAGCGCGGCAAGCCCTACGGTTTGCTGATCCGCGATCTCGATTTTCCCACCGGCGCCACGCTCGAGGAATTGCGCCGGCAGTTCCAGACCAGCGGTGGCGCTCACATCGCCGCCTTGCCGATGCTGGTGTACCGCGTCTATCCGGATGGACATGAAGAACTGGAGCGTGGGCTGCGCTTCCGCGGCCTGAACTCTCGCTCGTTAAGAGACATCCTGGCGGCTTCGGAAGAAACCGCGGTGCTCAACTTCTTGGATACGCCGGCTCCGCTGGCCTACTTGTCCAACGGATTTGTCACCAATGCGGCGGTCGTCGCCCCGGGGATCCTGTTCGATGAATTGGAGCTTGATCCGAACCAGCAGGATGTTCCCAAGCCGCCAATCGTGCCCCCTCCGCCGCTCCGATCGGTCGAATAATTTGCCGTATGGGTCTGCTTGCGCGCTCAATTTTCCGGGAAGTGACCACCAGTGCCGTGTTAGGCACCGTGCTGTTCACTTTCGTCCTCTTCCTTCAGCGCGTTGGCAAGCTGTTTGAAATCCTGGTCCGCAGTTCCGCCTCTCCGCGCACCGTGGCTTCTCTCTTCGCGATGGCGGTTCCGTTCACCCTCACCTTTACCGTGCCACTGGGGGTTCTGGTTGGAGTACTGATCGCCTTGAGCCGTATGTCGAGCGACGGCGAGATCATTGCCATGCGCGCGGCCGGCATCCCGGCGCGCCGGGTCATTCCTCCGGTGGTGGCTTTTGCGGCCCTGGCAATGTGCGTGGCGGCTACCGCCTCGCTTTGGTTAACTCCCTACGCCACCTGGCGAACCTACAAAATTCTTAATCAGCTCATCGCCGCCGAACTCACTTCTGAAGTGCAGCCGCGCGTGTTTGAAGAGCAGTTTCCCAACCGCATCGTGTATGTGGGCGACGTCATTCCGGGCGCCGTTACGCGCTGGCGCAACGTGTTTATCGCCGACATGACGCCGCCCGAAGAGCGCAAGAACGAAGCTCACGACCGCGGCGACAACCCGCGCGTCACCGTCGCTTCTGAAGCCATCGCCGTACCGGACGTCGCGCGCAATCTGATTCAGTTGTCCATGCTCAACGTGACCACGCACGAACTCGACAAGGACAACGCGTACCACCGGACGGTTTTCCCGCGCGGGGAGCAGATACTCGAAGCCACCAAGCCCAGCGAGGTTCCGGTGAAAGCCTATGCGGCCATGGACACGGTCCCGCTTTACAAAATCGCCTACAAAGATTCTACCCTCGAGCCGGATAAGCGCCTGGAGGCCAGAATCGAATTCAATCAGCGTCTGGCGCTGCCGCCGGCCTGCTTCCTGCTCGCCCTCATCGGCATTCCTCTCGGTGTCTCTTCCAAAAAAGGCGGAAGAGCGGGCGCGTTTGTGGTCACGCTGGCTTTGGCGTTTCTCTACTGGGTCGGATTGCTGTTTTCCAATGGCCTCGCCAAGCAGCAGAAATTGCCCGTGGGCATCGCCATGTGGATACCCAATATGGTGTTCGCCGTCATCGGTTTGTTATTGCTCCTGCGGCTCGACCGTCCGGGAGACACGGACGTCATCGGGACGCTACGCGCCTGGTTTACCGATGTCGTGCAAGCCATGCAGCGCCTCGCTCCCTCACCCGCTAGAGCCGCCCGGCGTCGCGGCAGCCGCTTCCCGGTGGTGCCGCAGGTGATCGACACCTACATCCTGACCACGTTTTTCTTCTATTTCGTCACCATGCTCTTGAGCTTCGTGCTGATGACCCACGTCTACACGTTCTTTGAGTTGCTCAGCGACATCGTCAAGAATCACATCGCCATGCTGCGGGTCTTCACCTACCTGTTTTTTCTCACTCCGAAGCTGATCTACGATTCCGTTCCCATCAGCGTGCTGGTGGCCGTTCTGGTGACCTTTGGAATCCTGACCAAGCACAACGAGATCACCGCGCTCAAAGCCTGCGGCGTCAGTTTATACCGTTTGGCGGTGCCCATTCTCTTGGCCAGCAGCCTTCTCAGCGGAGGGCTGTTCGCCTTCGACCACTACTATGTGCCCCAGGCGAACCGCAAGCAGGACGCCATCCGCAGCGAGATTAAAGGCAAGCCGGTGCAGACCTATCTCCACCCGGAGCGCCAATGGATCTACAGCGCGCAGGGCACCCGCGTCTACTACTACAAATATTTCGATCCGGCCACCAAAGTGATGGGCGGCGTCAACGTCTATGAACTCGACCCGGCGAATTTTCACATGCTGAGACACATCTCGGCGGAGAAGGCGCGCTGGGAGCGCCAATTGCAAAAATGGGTCTTCGAGAACGGCTGGTCGCGCGAGTTCGGCCCGAAAGGCAGCGAGAAATTCCAGGACTTCGCCGGCCAGGTGATGACGTTCCCGGAGCTCACCGAACATCCCGAATGGTTCCTCAAAGAACAGTTGCAGGACAAGCAGATGAATTACCAGCAACTGGCAGCCTACATCCGCGACCTGCAGCAAAGCGGCTTCGACACCATCGCGCTGCAGGTTCAGTTCTACCGTAAGTTCGCCGTCCCGTTGTTTGCCGCCATCATGGCGTTGATCGCGACGCCCTTCGCCTTCGTGGCCGGAAATCGTGGCGCGACCACCGGCGTCGGAGTCAGTTTCGTCATCGCCATTGCGTATTGGGCCATCAGCCTGGTATCGGCCGAACTGGGCGACGTAAATCTGCTGCCTGCAGCCATCGCCGCCTGGTCGCCGGACGTGCTGTTCGCCATGGCCGGCTTCTACTTCTTCACCCGCATGCGCACCTGACGGAGAAAACCGGGGACGGACGAGACGTTCCCCAGTTTTTACGCCGGGCGCGACGCTTGCGGCAAACCCCGGTGCAAAACCGAGGAACGTCTCGTCCGTCCCCGGTTTTCTCCGTCTGCTATTCTTCAGCTTCATGGCCAGCATTTTTCGGGATCACCTCTTAACGGGCAAAACCGCCGTCATCACCGGCGGAGGCAGCGGCATCGGCCAGCGCATTGCGGAGCGCTTTGCCGAACATGGCGCCAAAGTCGTCCTGGCCGGCCGCAAGCAAGATAAGCTTGACGCCGCCGCCGCGCGGATTCAAGCCTCCGGCGGCATGGCGGAAACGGCCGCGCTCGACGTACGCGATTATCCTGCGCTCGAAGCCATGTTCCAAAAAGTCACGCCCGTCGACATCCTGATCTGCGCCGCCGCGGGAAACTTTCCCGCGCCCGTCACTGGCATGTCCGCCAACGGCTTCAAGGCCGTAATCGACATCGATCTGCTCGGAACGTTCAACGCCTGCCGGGCGTCTTATCCCCATTTGCGGAAACCAGGCGCTTCCATCATCGCGATCTCCGCCAATCAGGCCACCACTCCCATTGCCCTGCAAGCCCACGTTTGCGCGGGCAAAGCGGGCGTGGAATTGATGACCAAAACCTTGGCCATTGAATGGGGTCCGGAAGGCATTCGCGCCAACCTAATTACACCGGGACCGACTGACGATACAGAGGGTATGCGCCGCCTTGCGCCATCCGCCGAAGCCCTTGAGCGTTCCATCCGCAATGTGCCCCTGCGCCGTTTGGGCACCAAAGACGAACTCGCCGATCTGGCGCTGTTCCTGTGTTCCGATGCCGCCGGATACATTACCGGCGCGACTTTTGTGTGTGACGGCGGGTCCGGCCTTTCGCATTCCGGATCGCTCTCGGCGGCGGCCTCTTGAGCCCCCAGCGGCGAGCCAGCCCCACTCTGCTGCGCCAGCTCGGCGTCGGCAGCGCCACCGCGCTGGTGGTGTCGAACATGATCGGCACCGGTATTTTCACCACCACCGGCTTCCTCGCGGGCGATCTCGGCTCCGTGTCTTTGGTCATGTTGATTTGGGTGGTGGGCGCGATATCCGCCTTGGCCGGAGCGTTTTGCTACTCCGAACTCGGCGTCAACTTTCCCAGTTCCGGTGGCGAGTATGTGTACCTGACAGAAGCCTACGGCGCGCCTTGGGGTTTCATGACCGGCTGGGCGTCGTTCTTCGCCGGTTTCTCCGCTCCCATCGCGCTGGCGGCGCTGGCCTGCGCCGATTACGCCGGATATTTCTTCCCCGCCCTGAAGCAAGCGAGCGCAATGCACCTGTTTGGCAGTGGCCAGTGGGAGTTCAAAATCGGCGGCGCGCAGATCTTCGCCTGTGTCTTAGTGATCATTTTCACCGCGCTCAATTGCTTCGGCGTTCGGCGCACTGCCAATGTCCAGAATGTACTCACTTCGCTCAAGGTGCTGGTGATCGTGGCTTTTGTCCTGCTCGGTTTCGCCTTCGGTAACGGCAGCGTCGAGCATTTTAGCCAGCCTGCGGTGCGAACCTCCACCACGCCGTTATTTTCGCAGTTTGCCGTCAGCCTGTTTTTTATTTACCTGTCGTACAGCGGCTGGAACGCCGCCACTTATGTCGCCGAAGAACTGCGCCAGCCTGCCCGAACGCTGCCGCTGTCTCTCGCCATCGGCACCAGTTTGGTCGCGGTACTGTTTTGCGCGCTCAATCTGCTCTTCATTTATGCGGTACCGCTGGAGAAGATGAAAGGCGTAGTGGCCGTGGGCTCTCTGGCGGCTTCGCACCTTTTTGGACCGGCCGTGGCGGGGATTTTCAGCGGGGCCATGGCGATCTCGCTCCTCGCCACCGTCAATGCCATGGTCACCATCGGACCCCGCGTGTATTTCGCTATGGCGAAAAACGGAGCTTTCTTCTCCGCCGCCGCCCACGTGGATCCCCGCTGGCACACTCCGGTCGCCGCGATCCTGGCTCAAGGCCTCTGCGCGCTTTTCATGACCATGACGCCTTTCGTGAACCTGCTGCTGTACATCGGCTTTACCTTGAACTTCTTCGCGGTAATGTCGGTTGCGTCTTTATTCATTTTCCGCCGCCGTCCCGGCTGGACCAAGCTGCCGGCCGTCAATTTCGCCTACCCGCTCACGCCTGTCTTGTTCATTGTCGTCGGCGTCTGGATGACAATTCTGGGCGTGCGGTTTCGGCCCGGTATCTCCGCCATTGCAGCCTTGACCATCGCCGGCGGCGCGGTGGCCTATCACATGCGCCTGCGGCGAGCGAGTGCGTAGACCCGCCCAGCGCTCGCGATTTGGCGCTACCTGATTGGACCGGGGACTTCAGCGCCGCCTACATTGGCGATCATGGAAGTACACTTCAGCCCAGACCTAGCTAGAAAAGCAACTGTACGAGGTGGCAGCCAACGCTGGCCGCGGCGCCGACGAGCTGGCGCAAGAGGCTATTGCAGGTTTTCCGGACCAGGTTGGCCGAAGTACGCTGCCTGCTTAGCCGCTATGACTCAATGAAAAACGGCGCCGTGGCCCCAGCCGACGGCGAAACCTTCTTTCAGCGCCTCTGGCAGCGCGAGGAAGAACTGCTAAAGCGCCGCCTGCAATGATCCATCGGCCCTGGCTCATCTTCACCCGCAGGCCGCGCAGGACATCCCTGAAATTTTGGGAATATGCCGCCAGCGACAGCCTGCGCTCGGCGCAACCTGTGCGAGAAGAAATTCATTCGCGCCCTCGTGCCATTCCCAGGGACACAAGCGGCCCGAACTCAGCGATCATCCCTTGCTAAGTGCACCGTTTCGCAATTACGGCCTCGTATTGCCGCTTGGCCCCCCGGCTCACGGTGGCGCCGCATAGCCTAGCCCCGAACGTTAGTGAGGGGACCTGCAATACGTCGGCTTACTTATGAGACGGTGGACTAAGCACGGCCTCACGGCGCACGGGCGCTACACTAGAAGGGTCTACTCAGAAAAGAATGAAAGAAAAAATCCGTTCCACTACCATCCTCTGCGTGCGCCGCGGAGGGAAAGTGGTGATGGCCGGCGATGGTCAAGTCACGCTGGGCCAGGAGGTTTTGAAGTCTTCGGCGCGTAAGCTCCGGCGGCTTTACAACAACAAGATTTTGGCTGGATTCGCAGGTTCCACGGCCGACGCCTTCGCGCTGTTTTCGCGATTTGAAGCTAAGCTCGAACAACATAACGGTAACCTGCCGCGGAGCGTGGTCGAACTGGCCAAGGAGTGGCGCACCGACCGGGTGCTGCGGCATCTGGAGGCGCTGCTGCTGGTGGCCGATGCCGCCGACACGTTTATCGTCAGCGGCAACGGAGACGTAATTGAGCCGGATGACGACATCGCGGCTATCGGTTCCGGCGGCCCGTTTGCCAAGGCCGCGGCCACCGCACTGTTCGAAAATACTAAACTAGGAGCGAAAGAAATCGTAGAGCGGTCCATGTCCATCGCCGGGAAAATTTGCATTTACACGAACGAGACCGTGACCTATGAGGAGTTGCCGTAGCCAATGGTGATTTATTTGCCAGGCCAGCCGCTCGATGAAACGCCGTTGCTCGATGAGCTGACGCCGCGCGAGATTGTCCTCGAGTTGGACAAATACGTGGTCGGGCAGGCGGACGCCAAGCGAGCCGTGGCCATCGCGCTGCGCAACCGGATCCGCCGGCAGAAACTCGAGCCGGAAATGGCCGACGAGGTGATGCCGAAAAATATCCTCATGATCGGGCCGACTGGCGTCGGTAAGACCGAGCTAGCGCGGCGGCTGGCTAAGCTCGCAAATTCTCCATTCCTGAAAGTGGAAGCAAGCAAGTTCACCGAGGTCGGCTATGTGGGGCGGGACGTCGAATCCATCGTGCGGGATCTGGTGGATATCTCCATCGACATGGTGCGGGAAGAGCGCCTGGAAGAAGTATCCGAACGCGCCGAACGGAACGCCGAGGAACGATTGCTCGATTTATTGATGCCGCCACAGCCTGAGGCGTCCGAGAGCGTCGACCGTACGCGCGAGAAGCTGCGCGAGAAGCTGCGCGCCGGTAAGCTCGACGAGCGGATCGTCGAGTTGGACGTCAAGGAACGCGGTCCCACTTTCGAAGTCACCACCGCGGCCGGGCTTGAGGAGATGGACATCAATCTGAAGGATGTCCTGCCCACGCTATTTGGCAATCGCACCAAGAAGCGCAAAATGCGCGTGGTGGAGGCGATCGACTACCTGGTTCAGGAAGAAGAGCAAAAACTGATCGACATGGATCAGGTAACGCGCGTCGCACTGGAGCGGGTGGAACGCAACGGCATTGTTTTCCTGGACGAAATCGACAAAATTGCGGGGCGCGAATCCGGGCACGGACCGGACGTGAGCCGGGAGGGCGTGCAACGCGACATTCTGCCCATCGTCGAAGGCACTACGGTGAACACGCGGCACGGATTTGTGCGTACCGATCACATCCTGTTTATCGCCGCCGGCGCGTTCCACGTCTCGAAGCCCAGCGACCTCATCCCTGAGTTGCAAGGGCGTTTTCCGATTCGCGTGGAACTGAAATCGCTATCGGAGGCGGATTTCATCCGCATTCTGACAGAGCCAAAGAATGCGCTCGTCAAGCAATACATCGCACTGATGGACACCGAAGGCATCAAATTGTCGTTCGTGGAAGATGCGATTGAAGAAATCGCCCACTTTGCCGCCATCGTTAATGAGAATTCTGAAAACATTGGGGCGCGCCGCTTGCACACCATCATGGAGAAGTTGCTCGAAGAGATTTCGTTCGCCGGGCCAGACTTGAAGAAGAAGACCGTCCGCTTGGATGCCGCCTACGTGAAGAAGCAGTTGGCCGACATCGTGAAAGACCAGGATTTGAGCCGGTACATTCTCTAGAGCCATGCGCTGGCCTGATGGATTGAGCCTCTCCGGAAACCCATCCGCTAGCTCACGAGCCGCCCTCGCGCGGGTTAACAAACCGCGGCAGGACAACCTGCCCCACATCCTCAACAGCCTGATTCTGGCTTGCCTGGTGATGTCCGGCTGCGGATACATCGGCGAGCCATCGTATCCGGCTCTGAACATCCCAGTCCGGATTGTCGATCTGGCAGCGGTAGAACGAGGCGACAAACTGGAGATCAGTTTCACGATACCGGCGGTGACCACGGAAGGCCTCGCAGTGAAGACGCCGGGCGCCATCGATCTTCGGGTGGGACTGGCTCCCGCGGGAGGGTTCCATCTGGAGCAATGGGCGGCCAACGCGCGGCCTGTTCCCGTGACGTCCCCGGAAAAGCCGCAAGGCATCCAAACATCGGCGCCGATCGAAGGATTCATCGGCAAAGAAGCGATCATTGGCGTGCGCATCGCCGGTAAGAAGGGCCGCTATTCGGATTGGTCCAACTTTGCCACGGTGCCAATCGAGACTCCGCTGCCGGCGCCGGCCAATGTGGCCGCGGAATCGGTGCCGCAAGGAGTTCGCGTCCACTGGAGTGAGCCGGCTGGAACCAAAGCACGGATTTTCCGCGCTGTCGGCGACGACAGCAAGCCCACATTATTGGCGACTAGTGACGAGCCCACTTACCTGGACTCCACTACCGAATACGGCAAAACCTACACCTATTACGTGCAGGCGATTCACGACAAGACCGAGAGCGATGTCGCCGAAACCAAGCCGCTGACGCCCGAGGACATTTTTCCTCCCGCGGTGCCGGCCGGGTTGACGGCCTCCGCCGCTGTCTCTAGCATCGAGCTGGCTTGGGAGCGGGACACGGAGCCCGATCTCAAGGGCTATCGCATCTTCCGAGCGGTGGCGGATGGGCCGTTCGAATTGCTGGCCGAGGCCGACCTGCCCAGCTATTCCGACACCAAGGTGGAAGCCGGAAAACGCTATCGCTACCAGGTGACGGCCATTGACCAGACCGGCCATGAGAGCAAACCATCCACGGAAGCCAGCGCGGAGCTGCCATGAGTAAGCTGATTCGTTATTCGCTGAATCCCAACACAGCGCCTACGGCGACGGACTCCGATCCGGACGTGCGGCATGGGGTTCTCGGTCAAATGCCGGCCGGCGCGCGTTTGCTGCCTCCCTGCGCGCCGTCGAAGATTGTTTGCGTCGGCCGCAATTACGCCGAGCACGCCAAGGAACTGGGCAATGAGGTTCCCAAAGAGCCGCTGATTTTCCTGAAACCTCCCTCTTCTTTGATCGCTTCCGGCGACGACATCGTCTATCCGCGCTTGTCTGAACGCGTAGATTTTGAAGGCGAACTCGGCGTAGTGATCGGCAGGCGCGGGCGTTTTATCGCTCGCGAGAACGCGCGGCAACACATTCTCGGCTATACCTGCGTCAACGATGTAACGGCGCGCGATCTGCAGAAAAAAGATGGCCAATGGACGCGCGGCAAGGGCTTTGATACGTTTTGCGCGGTGGGACCGTGCCTGGTCGAAAAAGACGACGTCCAATGGGATTCGGTTCGGGTTCAAACCTTCGTGGACGGCGCACGAAAACAGGACGCCCCGGTGAGCGATATGCTTTTCCCCGTGGATGTTATACTCAGTTACGTCTCTGAGTTCATGACGCTGGAACCGGGCGATTTGATTGCCACCGGTACGCCGCCTGGTGTGGGCCCGCTACTTCCCGGCTCACGAGTCCAAATCAAAATAGAAGGCATCGGTGTTCTGGAGAATGCCGTAATTCGAGGTTAGCCTGACGTGAAATTTTTCCTGGATACCGCGAATCTTGACGAGTTGCGCTCCGTGTTGCCCTGGGGCATCGTGGATGGCGTGACAACCAATCCATCGCTGATCGCCAGGGAAGGCATTCCGATGGAAGACCAGATTCGCCGGATTTGCGACCTCATCGACGGCGACGTCAGCGCGCCGGCGGTCTCCACCGAAGCCAAAGATATGATCCGCGAAGGGCGCAAGCTGGCGGGTCTGCATAAGAACGTCGTGGTGAAACTTCCATTGACGCGCGCTGGAATTGAAGCGTGCTCAAAACTTTCGGATGACGGCATTCGCATCAATGTAACGCTGTGCTTTTCCGCGGCGCAAGCGCTGCTGGCCGCCAAAGCCGGCGCCTACCTGGTGAGTCCCTTTGCCTGCCGGCTGGACGACATCGGAATTGAAGGCATGAACCTGATTCGGGACATCGTCGCCATTTACCGGACCTTCAATTTCCCGACACAGGTGCTGGCGGCATCGCTGCGGTCGCCTTTGCATGTGGTGGAAGCTGCCAAAGCGGGCGCCCACATCGGGACATTACCATTTAAACTGATGGACAGCTTGTTTAACCATCCGCTCACCGATCGCGGCTTGGAGCAGTTTCTGGCGGACTACAACAAGGTGTTCCAGGAGACGCCGGTTACTCGATAGCCCTACGCCGCGGGATCGTGTACCTGGACGGACAATCGCTTTCCGATTGCCGCGAATGCCGCTTCCAGTTGATCCAATTTCGACTTATGCCGGATATCCAGCAACCGGTTCACCTGGCTCGGTGAGCAGCGGAGACGCCTTGCCAGCTCGAATGTTCCGGATGCCTGCGGCGCGCAACGCGGAGTAGAGCATGAACTTGGCCTCGTCAGCGCGGGGACGCGCACCACGCGCATTCCCTTTTTCACTGGCCCTGGTCCGGCAGGTCTCTGGAGTTTTCGGTGTAGAAGGTCAGCGCCAGTTCCAGGGCTTCCTCGGCCATCAGCGCGGCTTCTTGCAGGGTGTCTCCCTCAGTGATCGCTTCCGGAACATCGGGAAAGTAACCACAAAGCCTCCGGATTTCCTGTCCTGAATGAATTTCGCCGGGTACTCCATAGGGTGCCTCATTTCAGACCGAGTCGCTTCTTTATCGCAGCAACCGTGCCCGTCTTCAACTCCTTCTTGCGGTGCATGGGGAGGACGGTTTGCTTACTTCCAAGGTAGACCTTCAGGTGGCTGCCTCTCTGCGTTCCGAAGGTGCATCCGTGTTTTTCCAGCCACCTTTTCAGTTCCGCGCTCGTCAAAAGACATTTTCGCACTTGTGCGAAGGTCAGTCAAAGGGTCAGACAGAGGGCACACAGTGGCTCTTGGATGTTTGTCGGGATCGGTCTAACCTTTTCCACCCTCGCGCGTCCGGTCAACATGTCAACGGTGTTGCAGGATCTGCGCTATGGCGTCCGCTTGCTGGCCCAATCGCCCTCGTTTTCGATTGCGGCGGTGCTTTGCCTGGCGCTGGGGATCGGCGGGGACCACGGCCATTTTCAGCGTCGTGTATGCCGTGCTCCTGCGCCCACTCCCTTACGCGCATCCGGAGCAGCTTGCGCGCATTTACACCGAGTTTCCGACCATGCCGGGCGGCGGCCTGCATAGGTTTTGGACCTCTCCTGCCGAGTACCTCGATCTCGTCAAATACACCCATTCCTGGCAAAATCTAGATGCCTGGGTTTCGAGTGGCGTCAACATCTCCGGCGCCACCGAACCGGTACGCGCCACGGCTTCCTACGTCACGGGAGGATTGTTCGATGCCTTGGGCGTCAAGCCGGCGCGCGGCCGCGTGCTAAATGGCCAGGACGATCAGCCGGGCGCTCCGCTGACTGCGGTCATCGGTTACGGCCTGTGGCAGCGGGCCTTCGGAGGCGATCCGAATATCACCGGAAAAGACATTCTGTTCAACAATGAAAAATGCACCGTAATCGGAGTCATGCCGCCCGGATTTGAATTTCCTCCAGGGGATGTGGATGCCACCGAGATCTGGTCTCCGCTGCAGTTGGACCCGGCTAAGCTCGGCGGCCGGAGCGGACATTATCTGTATTTGCTCGGACGCCTGCGTGCCGGCACGAGCCTCGAAAACGCGCGCTCGGAAATGGCGCAACTGGTCACGCACTTTGAGCAAACCGCCTCGCCGAAGACGCACACGTTTTCGAAGGCAGCTCACCCGATCGTCATGTTTCCGCTGCAGGACGAGGTGGTGGGAGCTGTTCGGCCCGCGATGTGGGCCATGCTGGGCGCGGTCGGCTTCGTTTTGTTGATCGCCTGCGTCAATGTGGCCAACCTCCTGCTGGCCCGAGCCGAAGCGAGGCAGCGGGAAATCGCGGTGCGCAAAGCGCTCGGCGCCGGCCTGCTCAGATTGATGCGCCAGTTTGTCGCGGAAGGCATTCTGATGTCGGTGGCCGGGGCCGTTCTGGGCCTGTTGCTGGCTTTGTTGGCGTTCGGGCGATTACGATCGCCGGCGCGGGAAGCATTCCCAGAGCCTCTGAAATCGGTCTCAACGCGCCGGTTTTGCTCTTCACCATCGCGATCTGTTTGGTGACCGGAATGGCCTTCGGTTTGGCGCCTCTGGGTCAGATCACCGGGAGAAGCGTTGGCGAAGCTTTGAAGGCCACTGGGTTGCGCGCCACCGCTTCAATCGCGGCCAGCCGATTTCGCGGGGTGCTGGTGGCAGCCGAATTGGCCTTGGCGTTGATGTTGCTCATCGGCACGGGGCTGATGCTGCGGGCCTTTTGGAATCTCCAGCAAGTAAATATCGGGCTCGATTCCGCGCGCTTGCTCACCATCAACCTGGCGTTGCCGAGCGCCTCCTATTCCACGCATGAGCGCGCGGAACAGTTCTGGGACGCGATCCGCCAGCGGGTAGCGTCACTGCCGGGCGTCGTGTCGGCTAGCTTTATGACCGGTTTGCCCCCGGCGCGTCCGGTAAATGCCAACGACACGCCGATCAAAGGAGTGGTCGCCAAACCGGGGGCGCCGTCGCCCGTGCCGAACATCGACTACTACCAAACGGTGGGTGACCGCTTCTTTGAGACCATGCGCATTCCGCTGCTGGAAGGACGTTACTTCGATGCGCGCGACGGCGAAAACGCGCCACTCGCCGTAATCGTGAATCAAACCATGGCGCGAACCTATTGGCCGGGAGAAAGCGCCTTGGGCCATCTGGTGATGCCATTGTTCTCTGACAAAAGAGAATGGAGAACCATCGTGGGCGTGATCGCCGACGTGAAGAATGCCGGTATCGACAAACCTACGGGCACGGAGCTATATCTGCCGTTCCGCCAAAATCCCAGGTTTGGTTCCAGCCCGGTATACCTGGCGCTCAAGACCACCGGAGATCCCAAGGCGCTGATCAATTCGGTACGGCGGGAAGTGGCTGCAATCGATGGTTCGCTACCACTCTCGAAGATTCGCACCATGGAAGAAGTGGTAGCGGCGGCGACTTCCCGTCCGCGCTTTCTCACTCTGCTGTTGAGTCTGTTTGCCGGCGTGGCGTTGGTGCTGGCGGCAATCGGGCTGTACGGCGTGATTTCCTACACCGTGGCGCAGCGAACCAACGAATTCGGCATTCGCATGGCGTTAGGCGCCGGCCAATACGACGTGCTGGGATTGGTGATGAAGCGCGGATTGCGGCTGGCGCTGGCGGGTATTCTGCTGGGAGCGGCAGGAGCTTTCGCGCTGGCGTTGCTGCTGCGCGGGCTGGTTTTCGGCATCAGCGGATTTGAGCCGGGTACGTTTGTGGCGATGGCGGCACTGCTGGGCGGTATTACCATGCTGGCCTGCTACGTCCCGGCCCGCCGGGCCACCAAAGTGAATCCGATGACGGCTCTGCGCTACGAGTGAGCCGGGTTACCGGATGCTTAAGGGCGTATCTCTGAATGAGACGCAATTGCCGTTCGTGAAGGTGACGGTTATGGTATTGCCGAAAGGATGATTCGCATCTCGCGAATCACGAATCGTGACGTGCTCGTAAACGATGGTCTCGACAGAGAACGCGCCCATCGACTGCAGCATTCGCTGAAGTTCTAGGCCACGTATCTGAGCCGGCACTAAATCCGTCAGAAAATCATACATGCGCTTCCTCATGTCGGTGTCATTCGACACCTTTTCGTTCGTGGGCATCAGCGCGGGCGCCTGCAATTTGCATACTTCATTCGTCGGGCCATAGTCGACGACCAAGTCGAACCCCGCCGCCATATGGAACGTTTCCCGGTTGAGCGGCGCTCCGTATTTCGCACGTAACGTGTAGGAGTCGAGCTGTGCCGCAGCAGGCAGCCCAATCACCAAGCAGCAGATGGCAAAACGACAGAAACGCAGTCTAGGAGCCACGCTTCAGTATAGTGGCAACGGGCTGAAGCGGCCAGCAATCACATTTTTTAAACTATCAGGCCTTGATTGTGTGAGTAAACACGAGGCCCACCGAAGTTTGGGCCCCTCTTCTGTCGATCATCAGAGAGAGCACCTAACCTTTTCTCGCGATAGGCGTATTATATACAGGATATGACACTAGTCGATCATCGACAGGACGAATATGCCAAGACGCTCATCGCCGCTCCAATCCGAGATGGTTCAGGGAACCCTGGACATGCTGATCCTCCAGACACTGCGTCCTTGGCCCGGCGCATGGCCAGACGATCGCCCACGCCATAGAGCGGGGCTCGGAGGACGTGCTGCAGGTTGAACACGGATCGCTCTACCCGGCGCTGCATCGTCTGCGGAATCGGGGCTGGATCGCCGCGTTCTGGGGGACGTCGGAGAACAACCGTAAAGCCAGGTATTACCGGCTCACGCCCGAGGGCAAGAAGCAACTCGCGGCGCAGACCTCCCGCTGGGAGCAAGTGGTGCGGGCGATCGGCCGCATCCTGAATCCGGTTACGGAGAAGCAGGGATGAACTGGCGGCGATTCTTCCGGCGTGAGGAAGCCGATGCCGAGCAGCGCGAGGAACTCGATTTCTACCTGGATGTCACGACGGAAGAGTACATCGAACGCGGAATGGAGCCAGCCGAGGCGCGGGCGGCGGCGCGAAGAAAGCTCGGTAACACGACCCAGATCCGCGAGGAGGTTTATCGCATGAACACGCTCACATTTATGGAGGGTCTGCTGCGGGATGCGCGCCATGCTGTGCGGATGATCCGAACGAAGCCCGGATTCAGCGTGGCGGTTTTGCTTTCGCTGGCTTTGGGCATCGGCGCCAATACCGCGATTTTCAGTGTATTGAACGCGGTCCTGATCCGGCCCTTGCCCTATCCCGGATCGGACGCGCTGGTGGGCGTCTACAACAGGCTTGTGATTCAGGGGCAGGTCTTCGAAGACGCGGACCTGTCAGCCCGGCATGTACGCTGCCTGCAAGGAGAGCGCAAGGGCCTTCGAAAGTTTCGGCGTTTGGACTTCCGGCGCCGCCACGGTGACCGGGATGGGAGATCCCGAGCAACTGGTGACCGTGACCGCGACGCAGGGAGTTCTGCCCACACTGGGCGTACCGGCGTATATCGGCCGATGGTTCTCAAACGAAGACGACACCCCAGGCTCCCCGCAGACCGTGATCCTCAGTTACGGATATTGGCAGCGGAAGTTCGGCGGCGATCGCGAGGTGCTGGGCCGCACGATGGTGATCGATTTCGTTCCACACCAAGTGATCGGAGTGATGCCACGGAACTTTCGATTCGTTAACGTCGCGCCCGACCTGCTGCTGCCGCAGCGCTTTCCCAAGAGTCCCGCTCGGACCGGATGAGTTCAGCTATACCGGCATCGCAAGGCTCAAGCCGGGCGTTACGATCGCGCTGGCGAATCAAGATTTGGCGCGTGTTTGGAAGACCTGGGGCGGAAACGGACGGGGCGGTAGCCAAAACGCTCGAGACGTTCCATGTCACACCCAACGTGCGCCCGCTCAAGAAGGATGTCGTGGGAGACGTGGGCTCTGTGCTGAGCGTTCTCATGGGAGCGCTCGGGCTGGTGCTGTTGCTGGTTTGCGCAAACGTGGCGAACCTCGTGCTGGTGCGCGCGCAATCGCGGCAGCAGGAGTTTGCTATTCGCGCGGCGCTGGGCGCCGGTTGGGGAAGGATTGCGCGGGAACTGCTGGTGGAGAGCCTGACCCTGGGCATCCTCGGCGGGGCGCTGGGCGTGGTGCTTGCGTACGCAGGTCTCAAGTGCTGGTCGCGCAGGGGCCCGCCACTCTTCCCAGGCTCGAAGAGATATCGGTGGACGGAACAGCTCTGGCATTTGCGCTGGCATGCTCGCTGGGGACGAGCCTGCTGTTCGGATTGGCGGCGGTCCTCAGGTCCGGCATCCCCGGCCGAATTCAAAGCGCGCGTGGCGCGACCCAAGGAGTCCAACAGCTCCGGGCCCAGAATGCGCTGGTCGTCGCGCAGGTGGCACTTGCGTTTGTCCTGCTGGTGGCCTCCGGGTTGATGATTCGGAGCTTCCTCGCCCTGCGAGCCGTAACGCCGGGGTTTACGCATCCTGACTGGATTCAGACGGTCCGCATTGCAATCCCAGAGGCGCTGATACCAGACCCGGAGCGGGTAATCCGCATACAATCCGATATTCTAAGCAGGCTTTCCGCCATTCCTGGCGTGACCGCGGCCGGCTTCGCCAGCGGCTTGCCGATGGAATCGGAGTACCGGAATGGTGACCTCGATCGACGTTGAAGGAAAGACTTCGGCCGGCCAGATCTCTCCCAACCGGGCCGTCAAGAGAATTTCACCCGGCCTCCTTACGGCGCAAGGCACGCGATTAGTAGCCGGGCGTGATTTCACTTGGGAGGATGTTCGCGGCCATCGTAGCGTCGCGCTGGTATCCGAGAAGATGGCTCGCGAGAATTGGGGCGAGCCTGCCAACGCGCTGGGTAAGCGGATTCGGCAGGGCAAAGACAGCCCCTGGCTCGAAGTTGTGGGCGTAGCGGAGAATGTTCGCGCGGACGGAGTGAATCTGCCCGCGCCGGCCACGGTCTATTTCCGCGCGGGAGGCCGTGGAGCCACGTTTGCGATTCGAAGTGAACGCGCGGGCACGCAAGCGTTCCTGCGGGAAGTGGCCGCTGCGATCCACGCCGTGAATCCTGATTTGCCGTTGGCCAAAGTGCGGACTCTGAACGATGTCTACAGACAATCCATGGCGCACACGTCCTTCGCGCTCGTTCTGCTGGGAATCGCCGGAGCGATGGCTTTGACACTCGCGATTGTCGGAGTATATGGCGTCCTTGCCTATGCTGTCGGGCAGCGCCGGCGCGAGGTCGGCATCCGCCTTGCCCTGGGTGCCGAGCCCAGAGCACTCAAATGGTTGTTCGTCCGCAAAGGCCTGATCCTGAACTTAGTCGGCGGGATCGGTGGGCTGGCATTGGCGGGGGGTCTATCGCGCTGGATCTCTTCCCTGTTGTTTGGCATTACGCCGCTTGATCCACTCACGTACATTGCATCGGGCGCGCTCATCTGCGGCGGCGGCTATGACGGCGAGTTATGTTCCAGCGCGGAGAGCGGCGTCCGTGGACCCAATGGAGACGCTCCGCAGCGAATAGACGAGAGCGGCTCCGGGATGGCGCCGGCTAGTAGCAGTGGGACCGGCTGGGCCCGCAGCCGATGATCAGGATCTGATAGTCACAGTTCATTCTTGCGTCTTATTTGATTTGTTTAATCAACATGGGAGTAGCGCTGCCTGCGAAAACACCTGAATAGACAAGGTCACAGCGGCTTTAGAAGCGGCGCTGCGGGAATTAGCGAGGCCGTCGCGAGAGCCGCCAGGTATAAACCAAGTCCAAAGACAGTATGCGTGGCCAGGCTTTTGACGCAATTGAAGACTGGCTTCGAAGTTTTAGAAGAAGCGATTCCTGCTCCCAACGCCGGTTGCAGAATGAATAGTGGCGCAATCACCGTTACGATCCCAATGACGAGCGCAGGGAGCAAAGTTGGCTTTCGCGCCCACTCCGATCCGTACACGACGAGTAAGAGTGCTGCGAAGGTAACTCCAATTGAATAGTGAGCAAACCATCCCATCCATAACTCACCTCTTACGGGCGCCGCTTTCGCTATGCTTTCATGAGTCCATTGACCGTGGGGGAGATGACCGATCCAGCGGCCGAGGAAAGCGAAGTTCAGCGATGGAATTCCAAGCTGCTTCAGCAAAAGCGCCCAAAGGTCCATCACGATCGTGGCGCCGACGCCGATAATAAAGGCGCGCAAAACGAATTCTGATGTGTGACTCATGTTTAGACCTCGGCGCCATCAATCGCCGTAAAAGCGGGGTTGTGTCTTTGCCGATGCTTGGCCCATTTCCGTCTTCCTGCAACCACTCTAGCTCTCTGCGGCGCGAACCGGGGCACGCTTCCTCGAACGGGACATATCGGGACCTTGACTTGGAGCGGCACGGACGTATCACAATTTAGGCTTCCGGTCGAGCTGTCCATCCGCGACGCCGTCAAGGTCCGAACGACCCCGCAATGCCTGTAGAGCTTTATTCGTGGCACTCCCGGCCCCCGCCCTACCACTTGCCAGCATCTTTTCGAGCATCCGAACCGCACCTTCCGGAGCGCGTTCCGCCAGAACGTGCGCAAACGCCATCTCCGCCTGCGCCGCTCGTCTCAGATGCTCTTTGGTTTTCCACCTGGCGCGGCCGAAGCGGCACAACGCCTCATCCACCGCCGAATCCTCCGCCACTAGTGCAAGCCACATCAGCCCTCGCAGCATATTGCGCCCGCACACAGTCAACCTCAACGGTGCGCCTTCGCCGAACGGCTCAAACCATTCGACAAATCTCCGCCGGAATTCTTCCGCGCCCACTCCCGGAAACGAGGCCCGTGCGGCCTTGAGCCACTTCTGCGGAGGCTTCGCAGTCACGGTGAAGGACGGGTTGTCGAGCAGTTTGAGCCAGGCCGCCCGCTGCTTTGGCTTCATCCGACGAAGATCCTGCTTGACGCGATAACTCCAGCACTCCTCAACCTGGATCGGACAAGCGTCCTCAAACCACAGGAACCACTCGACCTTCGCCCGGTCAAGATTCACGGTCGCGGATGTCTCAAGCGCTCTCACCCACGCCCGCATCGCGTCCACTAATTCTTTATCCCACCCATGCTCGGCCACGTGCCGCCGGCACAGCTCGATCGTGTGCGGCTCCCCAGGCACGCTTCGCAGCGTCCGCACGAGTAATGGCAGGGGAAGCCGGTCGAGCCGCTGGAGCGCCCAGCGGATCATGCCCCAAGGAGCCAACTGCTGCCGCCAGGCCTTCAGCAACTCCTCCGAAAACGCGTTTTCGTGCGCCGCGATCCAGTCCAATCTGCTGAAGGAGGCGTAGAGCAGGTCGAGTGGCGAGACGTCTTTGTAGATCGACGCCTCCGCTGCCTCCAGATCCGCTCGCACCTCCGGCCCTGGGTCAAAATACGGGCGCGGCCGGATCATCTGCGCTTGCCACACTCTCACGGGCATCGATTTTTCTTCGGGATCCATCCCCTCGATGAGTTGTCCAAGCAGGGCGACCTCAGGAGCGACGTATGGCCCGCGCGCCACCGCTTCCGCGCAGATCCGTAGCACCTGATCGACGCGCCGCTGCACCTTCGCGAGGGCAGAATCGCAATCAAACGGAAATCCGTCCACGCCCTTCTCGGTCCCTTCCGCCCGCAGTGTCGACAGAATCGAGTGATAAATCTCAAGCACCTCTTCTGTCGCGGTCGCCTTGTTCATCGCGAGCGCCTCGACGCACGCAAACGCCCGATTGGCGGACCGTCCTCTGGCCACATACCGGTTGATTACCCAAACGTACGTCTTGACCCAGCCCGCGTCCTCCCTCCGCCGCCACGGCGCCCGGACGATTTCCCACAGCAGTGCTTCCGCGGCATATGCTGGCAGGGTATCGATGAGCAAGATCACCTGGCCCAGCATCGCCGTATCGATTTCGGAAAGCGGAGGGGCTTCCTTCAGCATCCCCACCCAGCGCCGTAGCGCCGCCTCCAATCGTTCGGCCCCAATCTGGTCCAAAGCCGCCCGTGCCCGGCTGGTCAGTCGGGGCTCGCGAATCAAGGTACTTTCTGCCTCGAAAATCGGGAGGAGCACCACGTCTAACTTGCCGATGTCGGCCCGCATCTCTACGGCCCAAGGTGCTTCCCGAGGCAGAATGCCGTTGACCCGGAAGAGGGGCCACAGGAATGGATCAACCCACGCAATCTTATGTGGGAAGTCCGCCCGATCCTGCTGCCGTAGCGCTCGAATCCCCCGAATCACTCCATCACTGGTATCGCCCCCGCGTTCCAATGCCTCGATATGTCGAGCCAGTTCCCTGAGGCAAAGCCCCCGCGACTGTTCATGCACCTCCGCCATTGCCTCAGCCAGCGAAGTAAACTCCACCTCCGACAATTGCGGCGTCTTCCGAAGGGCCAGGCCGATCATATCGGAGAGGATCTCAGCCCAGCGACTCTGCTTCGCGGCGTTCCAACGCAGGCGCCGGAGCAACGGCATCAGCCATCCCCGCGCTTCCATCGCCATCAAATTGGGATAAAGATTCTTCTCTCTCGGCCGGTTCCGCATTTGCCACGGCACCGAGCCATGGTTGGGATCGGTCTCGAACGCCGTCAGTAAGCGTTCGGCGTTTTCCATGTCGCTCGCGATCAGCGTTTGGATCGCAGAGCCTTCGTCGGCAGGCGCGCACGGAAACTCGTCTACGGGAGCAAGTGGCAAGTTCATGGCCGCATCAATGCGCTATGGCTATCGGCAATTCACAGCCAGATCTACACAAGCGGGTTTCTGGAGGACTCCGAAGAGCCACGCCTATTACACAACCGCAGTGCGACTGGCCGAGGCACGCGCCTCGTCCCGGGACTCTCCCTCCGTCGAGAACGGCTGCAAGACAAGCTGCTGATGAGTCACTCGCGTCATCCCCGGTTCCGCCCGTTATCCTGAAGGTAGAAACCATGCAGAGCTGGTACAGCCGTTGGATCGACAACTGGGAAAACCATCTGGCGTTCCGGACGAACAATCGAGTGGTCCGGCACTTCGACTGGGGTCTGGAATGGGCACACAACTGGCCCACCTCCCACGACTGCCCGCGCAATGGCCACGGTCCGGAAGAGTATATCCGGTTGCTGAATCGTTTGGCGATCGAGAACAGCGATCGCTTTTTCAGTTACACTCCGCCGCGTGAATTTCAGCTCGATGGGAACCTGCTCCGCTTCCGCTCGCCGGTCGAAACGCCGTATGAAGAAAACAACATTGTCCATGCACAATGGTTTCCCGCGAAATCGGAGAACAAGAAAGCGGTGGTCGTGCTGCCGCACTGGAATGCGCCGGCCAACGCGCACAACGGACTGTGCAAGGGGCTGGCCAAGCTAGGCGTGCCGGCGCTACGGATTAGCCTCCCGTATCACGACTACCGCATGCCGCCGGAGCTGGAGCGCGCCGACTACGCCGTGTCCGCTAATATTTGCCGGACCATTGACGCCGCCCGGCAGGCGGTGATCGACGTCCGGGCTTGCTTCGATTGGCTCGAAACGCAAGGCTACACGCGCTTCGGTATTGTTGGAACCAGCCTGGGGTCCTGTTACGCCTGCCTGGCCAGCACCCACGATCCCCGCATCGCCGTGAACGTGTTCAACCACTGTTCCACCTATGTCGCCGATGTCGTATGGACCGGCCTGTCGACGGTGCACATCCGGCAGGGATTGCACGAACATATCGATTTAGACCGCCTGCGCGAGGCGTGGCGCGCCATCAGTCCGGTGACCTATGTCGAGAAATTCGCGGCCCGGCGAAACAAGTCGCTGTTCATCTATACCGAGTACGACACCACCTTCATCCCGCGGCTCTCGAAAGACAGCGTGGATGCCATGCGCCGGCACAATGTGGATCATAAAGTGGTGGTGCTGCCGTGTGGCCACTACACGATGGGCGAAACACCGTTCAAGTATCTGGACGGGTATCACATCTGCTCGTTCCTGAAGCGGAACCTATAATCACCCGGCGTCGCCTTTGGCGTCGTTTAATCACCTGGCGCCGCCTTTCCCGTCGTCCTTGAAGTTGATGGCGAAGTAAGGGTAATTGTAGTTTGGGCCCTTGGTGGTCTTGGCCAGAAACTCGCCTGGAAAGATGTGTCCCACCCCGACGCCGACGTTCACGTGCCGGTTGAGTTCATACCAGGTATAGGCGTCCGCCTCTTCGCCGATGTGCGTCCCCGATTTTCCGGTTGAGTCCCGAACGATAGATCCGCCGGATGTGTTGTACAGAGAGTCGGTCGCGCTGGCCAGCCAGAAATCCAGATATTGCGCGGTGAAGGTCCACCGGCGGCGCGGTTCGACGGTAAAGCCTGCCCGCGTGGCGATAATGTTCTCCCATCCGAATTGATCGGTTATGCCGAAGCGGTCATGGGCCGTGGGATACATGGTGTCGAACGTCCCATGCCGGCCGTCGGTGGGGTTCTTATCGCCGGACGCGTAATCATACTGGGCAAAGAGACGCGGGTGCCAATAAACGCGGTCGATTCTGTACCCTGCGCCAAACGTCGTTGCATAGGCGCTGATGTTATTCGGACCATCCGAACCACGCTCGGCAATCAATTCGTAAGAGTAGTCGAGGTTCTTGATGGCGCGTCCCTTCCAGCGGAACCCGTAGGCCTTCTCATCCTCCTTGCCGGTTTTGATTTTGGCGGTGGTTTCGATCGCCACGCTTGGCGCCACGCGCCACAGCACGAACGGCTCAATAGTGGAATCCGGCGCCACCTTCTCGATGGCGCCGTACATGCCATAGATGTTGTTGCCCTCCTGGTGATGGCTGATGCCTGAGGCCAGGGGAGTGACGGCGGAGGCGGCAAAAATGCCCAAGCGGAAGCGGTCTATGTGGAGATTGGTGACCACTGCATCGTAGGATCGGCCCTGATTGCGCCACTGTGAATCGGCAATGATCGTGTTGTTGTAGTTGATCAACTGCCGGCCGACCCGGATGTTATACCACTGCTTTTCGGGATCGCCCACCTCGGCATAGGCCAGCTTCAGGTCCCAGCGATTCTCGTTGGGAGGGCCGTAGGGCGGCTTTTGCAGAAACGGCCGCGCATCCTGGGTCTGGGCCACCAGCTTGAACCAACTGGTGGGTTGGATATTGAGCTGATAGCGGGACCGGAGCAGCAAATAGGAGTCGTTGTTGTTCTTCTTGAAGCCGCTGTCATGGTAGCCCTCATAGCGAAAGCGCTCCTCCACGCCGAAACTGATCCAACTGGGCAGGTGCTCGTCCAATTCGCTCGCCGGGCGGAAATCCGGGAAATCGTAAGGGGCCGTGGAACCGAAAGTTCGATAAGCCGGGCCATTTAGAAAACTCAATGGGTTAGAGGCGGGACCGGTAATGAAGCCGCCTCCGTAGGCGCTAGCAGCGTTGTGGGTGGTAACGTCGTCCTGAGCGACAACCGGCGCGACAACAATGAGACTAACTAGTAGCTTTTTCAAGCAGATTGCTCCTGCTATAGTCTTATACCCTAAAGTCTATCGGAATTATCTAAATTAGGCAAGAGGAAACCGCTGTGGGGCAGGTCGTCAACCTGCTGCGGGTTGTTAACCCGCTCGGGGCGGGCAACAATCATGGCCGACCGGCGGCAGCCGCAACCTGAGTCTGCAAAGGAATCGTGAAAAAGAACGTCGAGCCCATTCCGGGAACCGATTCCACCCAAATCCGGCCGCCGTAGCCCGATACGATCTTCTGGCACGTCGCGAGGCCAATGCCGCTGCCCGGACGCTCTTCCCCGTGAAGGCGCTTGAATGGTTTAAAGATCTCTTCTTTGTAGGATGGCTCGATGCCGATCCCGTTATCGCGGACTTGAATCTGCCATCCGCTCTCGGTCTGCTCGCAGCTCACTTCCACCCGCGGCTCCGCGTCACTGCGGTACTTCAGGGCATTGCCGATCAGGTTCTGCAGAAGCTGTACCAGGTGGGCGTCGTATACCGGAACGACGGGAAGATCGTCCGCCGTAACCACAGCATGGTTCGCTTCGATGTCGCCGCGCAGGTTCTCCAGGGCGGCGCCGAGCGCGCGATCCATCGAAGCATTGGCGCCATCGCCCGGATCGAAATGGCTTGCCTGGGCATAATTCAGCAGATCTTCCAGCAGGCGGCTCATGCGCTGCAGACCGCTGGTGATGAAGTCAAGATAAGTTTTGCCGTCGCCGCCGAGCTGGGAACCAAAGCGCCTGGAAAGCAACTGGGCGAAGTTGTTCACGGACCCGAGCGGCGCTCGCAAGTCATGGGCCGCCGCGTACACAAACTCATTCAAATGCTCGTTGGACTCCTTCAACTGGCGTTCCGTCCGCCGGCGCGCCGAGATGTCGCGGAACACGAGGATGGCGCCGGTGATCGAGCCGTCGCGATCGCGGATCGGGGACCCGCTATCGTCAATGGAGATTTCAGAGCCGTTTCTCGTGATCAGCAAAGTGTGGTTATCGAGGCCTACGATTGCGCCCGTGGCAATCGCCTGATCCAGGGGATTTTCCACCGGATCGCGCGTCGTTTCGTTGACGACCCGGAAGACTTGCGAGATGGGCTGGCCGAGCGCCTCGGCTTCCGTCCATCCCGAGAGTTCCTGTGCGACAGCGTTGATAAAGGTTATTTTTTTATCGACGCCGGTCGCGATCACGGCATCGCCAATGCTTCGGAGGGTGACGTGGAAACGCTCAGCGGTCGCGGCGGCTTCGCGATACAGACGCTCGCGGTGCGCCAGGCTGCGGAATATCGTCACAGCCGACAGGATGATAAAGGCCAGCAGCAGTAAACTCCCAATGGTGCTGACGGCACGCAGGCGCCTATCGCTGGCTTCGGCCAACGCCGTGTACTCCCCGACACCACGCTCGGCGTCGTCCCGGATCACGGTGCTTTTCGCCCGTATCTCCTGCATCACATTCCGACCCATATCGGTTTCGACGATTTCCTTCGCGGGCATAAGCCCTTGCTTGCGGCGCAGGGAAATGGTCTGGGCCAGTTCGCGCAGCTTGTCGTCGACAACCGGGCGCAGCGCTCTGACGCGCTCGGCTTGTTCGGGCCGGGTTCGGGTTTCCTCATCCAGCTTTTGGAAAATGGCGGGCACGGCCGCGATCGCCTGGTTGTACGGATTGAGGTAGGACTCGCGTCCGGTGATCAGGAAACCACGCTGCCCCCTTTCAGCGTCATTGACCAGGGACAGGAGTTGGTTGGTGGTGTCTTGAATCTGCCGCGATATGGTTAACTGCCTGGTCGCGCGATCCCGGGAGCGGCCATTCTCATAAGAAAAATAGCCGATCAGAGAAACCATCACCGATGCGATGACAAGCATCGCTACAGCCGGCAATCGGGACAGTTTTTCCCGTTCCGGTCTCATCTCGTCAGGCGCCAGTGTTGAGATTTCCGCAACATTCCGCTCGCATCACATTCGATGTCTTCTCGGTCAAATCGTGTGCGGACCAAATTCGCGCTGTATAGCGTCGTCTGTTACAGCGTCCAAGTTTTGCCGGCTTGGGCGTACGAGTCGAAGTCTACCATGCTGAAAACAACTATTTTATAACCCGCTCCCGGGACGGTTGATGCGCGACCATACGATTGCGCACCACCCGAGGGAAAAGCCGATCTTCGCGGCCTCGCTGAACACCGCCGGTTTTCGTCTGCTGTAATTCCTCCGGTTGGTTCGCACCACGTCGATGGCATCCACGAAGTAGCCGTCAGCCCGGGACGGTTGATGCGCGACCATACGATTGCGCATCACCCGGGGGAAAAGCCGATCTTCGCGGCCTCGCTGAACACCGCCGGTTTTCGTCTGCTGTAATTCTTCCGGTTGGTTCGCACCGCGTCGATGGCATCCAGGAAGTAGCCGTCAGCCGGGCGAGGCGTCCGTCCGCCCTCCAGGGACGGTTGATGCGCGACCATACGATTGCGCATCACCCGGGGGAAAAGCCGATCTTCGCAGCCTCGCTGAACACCGCCGGTTTTCGTCTGCTGTAATTCCTCCGGTTGGTTCGAACCGCGTCGATGGCATCCAGGAAGTAGCCGTCAGCCGGGCGAGGCGTCCGTCCGCCCTCCAGGGACGGTCGATGCGCGACCATACGATTGCGCATCACTCGAGGGAAAAGCCGATGTTCGCGGCCTCGCTGAACACCGCCGGTTTTCGTCTGCTGTAATTCCTCCGGTTGGTTCGCACCGCGTCGATGGCATCCAGGAAGTAGCCGTCAGCCGGGCGAGGCGTCCGTCCGCCCTCCAGGGACGGTCGATGCGCGACCATACGATTGCGCGTCACCCGAGGGAAAAGCCGATCTTCGCGGCCTCGCTGAACACCGCCGGTTTTCGTCTGCTGTAATTCCTCCGGTTGGTTCGCACCGCATCAATGGCATCCAGGAAGTAGCCGTCAGCCGCGCGAGGCGTCCGTCCGCTCGCAATGTCGTGCGCGAAGGACAGCTTACCGTCTTCGATAATCGCCTTCAGGTCGGCGCCGGTCAGCCCGTGACTGGCGGCCGCCAGCAGCAACGGGTCGGCGGTTCCGATCGGGGCGGGGAGCGACGCCAGCTTTTCTGCGGCGATGGCAGCCCGCGCTTCCGCATCCGGCAGACGCGTTTGAAACCGCGGCGCGGAGTGCTGCTGGCCGGGCCGCCGGGCACCGGAAAAACCACCATCGGCCGGGCGTTGGCTCATCGGTTAAAAGGAAAATTCTTCCTGATTGACGGAACTGTGGTCGCCAGGACCGACGGTTTTTACCGTGCCGTGCGCAAGGTCTTTGCGGCCGCCGCGCGCAACGCGCCCGCGGTGATTTTCATTGACGACACCGACCTGATCTTCGACGCCAACGGCGACAGCGGATTCTACCGGTATCTGGCGACTATGCTCGATGGGTTGGAGAGCGCCAGCGCCGAACGCGTGTGCGTGATGATGACCGCCATGGATCCGGGCAGCCTCCCTCCTGCGTTGCTGCGCTCGGGCAGGGTGGAGTTGTGGCTCGAATAAAAAGGAACCGGTTCCGTACAATCCGGCCGCCGATGGGTTCGTTTTTTCGAATGATGTTATCGATGCGTTCCGTGACCGCGAAACCCGCAGCCGCCAGGCCCTCGCCGTCAGCCAGAAGCTGAAAAGGTCCGCCATGGCGGCCTGAGCTTATCCTAGAAGAGTAAGGCACCGAAGAGTAAGGCACCGAAAGAGTAAGGCACCGAAAGAGTAAGGCACCGAAAGAGTAAGGCACCCGCCGCATGTGGATAGTCAACGTCGCGCTCAAGCGCCCCTACACCTTTATCGTCTTGGCGCTGCTCATTCTCATCATCAGCCCACTAGTCATTCTGCGCACTCCCATCGACATCTTTCCCAATATCCGGATCCCGGTCGTCAGCGTGCTCTGGAGCTATGGCGGACTGGACGCCGAGGAAATGGAGCGCCGCATCACTTCCGGGTATGAGCGCATCCTCACCACCGTCGTCAACGACATCGATCACATTGAGTCCCAAACCGTCGCAGGCAAGGGCATCGTAAAAGTCTTCTTCCACCAGGGAGTCAACATCGACACCGCCTTTTCTCAGGTTGCCGCCGCCGCCCAACCCGTCATTCGCCAGATGCCTCCCGGTACCGTCCCCCCGCTTTCCATCACCTACAACGCTTCCAGCGTCCCCATCCTCCAGCTTTCTCTTTCCGGAGCAGGTTTGTCTGAACAGGAACTGTTCGATCTGGCCGCCAATTTCGTGCGCACCCAGCTCGCCACCGTTCCGGGCGCGGCCATCCCTTGGCCCTACGGCGGCAAGCAGCGCCAGATCATGGTGGACCTGGAGCCAGCCGCCCTTCAGGCCAAGGGCCTTTCGGCGGCGGACGTGGTCAACGCGGTCGGCAACCAGAACCTCATTCTTCCCAGCGGCACTTCCAAGATTGGCCAGTTTGAGTACGACGTCGATCTCAACAGTAGCCCGAAAACCGTGGCCGAGCTGAATGACCTGCCTATCAAAGTGGTCGGCTCCACGCCTATCTACGTCCGCGATGTCGCCAACGTCCGCGACGGCTATACGCCCCAGACCAACATCGTGCGGCGCGATGGCCGGCGTGGCGCGCTGCTGACCATTCAAAAAGTAGGCGAGGTCTCGACGCTCGAAATTGTCCGCCAAGTGCGGGAAGCGATACCGGGCATCGCCGCTTCCCTGCCTCCGGCTCTCAAAATTGAGGCGCTAGCGGATCAGTCCGTATTCGTGCGCGCCGCCGTCAGCGGCGTCGTCCGGGAAGCGATTATCGCCGCCTGTCTCACGGCCATCATGATTTTGCTTTTCCTCGGAAGCTGGCGCAGCACGCTCATCATCGCCGTCTCGATTCCGCTGTCGATTCTCACCTCCATCTGCATCTTGAGCGCTCTCGGCGAAACCATCAACATCATGACCCTCGGCGGCCTCGCCTTGGCGGTCGGCATTCTGGTCGACGACGCCACCGTGACCATTGAAAACATCGAGCGCAATTTCGACGAGGGCAAAGATCTGCACACCGGCATTTTGGATGGCGCCGCTCAAATCGCCGTGCCCGCGCTTGTGTCCACCTTGTGCATCTGCATTGTCTTTCTTCCGATGTTCTTTCTCACCGGCGTGGCCCGCTATCTCTTCATCCCCTTGGCTGAGGCCGTGGTCTTCGCCATGCTCGCGTCCTACATCCTTTCGCGAACGCTGGTGCCCACGCTCGCCATGTATCTGCTCAAATCGGGCGAGCATCGTCCCGCTGAACCAGCCGCCTGGAATTTTCCCGCCCGTTTCCAGCGCGCCTTCGAGCGCGGGTTTGAGAGAGCGCGCGCCCGCTATCTCAGCCTGGTCTCCGCCTGCATCCATCACCGCGCCCTGTTCGTGCCCGCGTTCCTGGCCATCTGCGCGGCGACGTTTCTGCTCTTTCCCTGGCTGGGCCAGGACTTCTTTCCGGTCAGCGACGGCGGCCAGTTCAAGCTGCACATGCGCGCCAAAACCGGCACCCGCATCGAAGAAACCGCCAAGATTTGCGACCTCGTGGAAGAATCCCTCCGCCGCGTCATTCCGCCGCGGGATTTGGGCGCCATCATCGATAACATCGGGCTCCCCTACAGCTCCATCAATCTGTCCTACAGCACTTCCGCCCCCATCGGTCCCATGGACGCCGACATTCTGGTCTCCCTTTTACCGGACCATCGCCCCACCAACGACTATATTCGTAAGCTCCGCGAAAAGTTGCCGCGGGAATTTCCCGGCGTACTGTTTTATTTCCCGCCCGCCGATATCATCAGCCAGATTTTGAATTTTGGCCTTCCCGCGCCAATAGATGTCCAAATTGCCGGCCTCGATATCAATGCCAACCACGCCTTCGCCACCAGTCTCCTCGGCCAGCTCCGGCGAGTCCCCGGCATCGCCGATCTGCGCATTCACCAGGTTTTCGATGAGCCCAAGCTGCATTTGTTTGTCGATCGCACCAAGGCCGCGCAGAGCGGTTTCACGCAGTACGATATCGCCAACAGCATGCTGGTCTCTCTCAGCGGGAGCTTTCAGACCGCGCCCAGTTTCTGGCTCGATCCCAAAAACGGCGTCAGCTACAGCCTGGTGGCCCAAGCGCCGCAGTCTTCGCTCTCGTCCTTCAGAGAACTGGACAACATTCCCATCTCCGGCACACCGTCGTCAAAACCGGAAATTCTCGGCGACGTAGCGGATCTCAGCCGCGGCGCCGGCATGGCCGTTATCTCGCACTACAATATTCAGCGCGCTATCGATATTTACGGCTCCGTCCAGGATCGCGACCTGGGCGGCGTAGCCACCGACATCAACCGCATCGTCGATGCCAATCGCAAAAATCTGCCTCGCGGCGCGCAGCTCATTGTGCGCGGGCAGATTGAGACCATGCGGACGTCGTTTCAAGGTCTGCTCGGCGGGCTCATTCTCGCCATCGTGCTCGTGTATCTCCTGATCGTGGTCAATTTCCAATCCTGGCTCGATCCGTTCATTATCATTACGTCTCTCCCCGCCGCCATGGCAGGCATTGTTGTAATACTTTTTGTTTCGCACACCACGCTCAGCGTTCCCGCGCTCATGGGCTCCATCATGTGCGTCGGCGTGGCCACGGCAAATAGTATCCTGGTAGTCAGTTTCGCCAAAGAGCATCTGGCCGCTGAAGGCGACCCAGAACGCGCCGCTTTAGAGGCCGGCTTCACCCGTTTTCGTCCCGTCTTGATGACCGCTCTGGCCATGATCATCGGCATGGTTCCCATGGCCATGGGGTGGGGCGAAGGCGGAGAGCAAAACGCCCCTCTAGGCCGCGCCGTGATTGGCGGATTGATGTTCGCCACGGTCGCAACGTTGTTCTTTGTGCCGGTGGTGTTCAGCCTGTTACATCGTAAGCGGGCGGAAAGTCATAATAACTAAGGGTCAGTCATGCAACAACCGATTACGGGCCGCGACCGTCAGAAGGTGTCAGGAAATCAATTTTCGGGCCGTCTTCTCAGCCAGCGGGGCGCGGTCTTTTTGTGGGGCCGACCCCCCGGTCGCCCACGGACTGGCGGAAAGCCGGCTGCTCGTCATGCCGCGGATCGGAACGCCGCGGATTCGCCCGATTCCGAGCCGCGACCGTCAGGGAGCGGGCGCAAGTTCGTTCCATGAAACCTGCTAAAGGCAATTCTTTTGATTGAAACAGAAGTCAAATTAGTCGAAACCCCAGTTCGCCGTTCCCGCTTCCGGGGCGCGGTGTTGCTGACGGCCATCCTGGTCATCGTCGCCGCCGTAGTTGTGTTTACCGGCATCCGCAGCCGGATTGCGGCCGCCAGCGCGGTTCGGGAAAAAACGTTTGAACTCGCTGTTCCCACCGTCGCCGTGGTTCACCCGGCCCCCGGAGATCTAAAAAACGAGGTCCTGCTTCCCGGCAGCGTTCAGCCTCTGATCGACGCTCCCATCTACGCCCGCGCCACCGGATATGTCAAGCACTGGGACGCCGATATAGGTGTTCGCGTGAAAGCTGGCCAACCCCTGGCGGAGCTGGACGCGCCTGAGCTGGACCAACAGGTGCAACAGGCGAGATCCAATCTCCAGCAAGCGCAAGCCTCGCTCGAACAGTCTCTCGCCAGCTACCAGCAGGGCAAGAGCAATGAGGAACTAGCCCGCGTCACCGCCGATCGCTGGAAGAATCTGGTCGCCCGCGGCGTAGTTTCCAAACAGGAAAACGATCAATATCAGATGCAATACCAGGCGCAAACCGCCAATGTTCAGGCTCTCGACAAAGCCATCGGCGCGGCTCGCGGCACGGTCGGATCCATGCAGGCCAACCTCTCCCGGCTCGAAGATCTGCAGAACTACAAGATCGTCCGTGCGCCTTTTGACGGCGTGATAACGGCGCGCAATACCGATGTCGGAGCGCTGGTCAACGGCGGCAATGGCGCTCCCAACCAGGAACTGTTCCACTTGGCCGCCATCAACACGCTACGCGTATTTGTGAACGTGCCGGAAATTTACTCGCGCGCTGCAATCCCCGGTATTATCGCGAATCTGACCCTGGCCGAATTCCCGGGCCGGACGTTCCCCGGCAAACTCGTTCGCACCGCCGGAGCGATCGACGCGGGCACCCGAACCTTGCTCACTGAAATCGACGTCGACAATCCGTCCGGCCAACTGAAGCCCGGATCCTACGCCGAAGTCCATCTCAAACTGCCGGCCGCGACCCAAACCCTCACCCTGCCCGTCAATGCCATCATCTTCCGCAGTGAAGGATTGCAAGTTGCCGTAGTGCGCGGCAACAAGGTGCAATTGGTCAGCGTTCAAACCGGCCGCGACTCCGGCACGCAGGTCGAAATCGTCTCCGGCTTGTCCGCCAACGACGAAGTAATCGTCAACCCGCCAGACTCCCTAGTCAGCGGAACCGAAGTCAACGTCAAATAATGTGGGGCAGATTGTTAATCTGCGGCCGATTATCAATCGGCCTTCTCCATCTCCACCCAAACCTTCTCCGCCGCCGGCCTCTACTCCCTGGTCAGCGATACCGAAGTCAACCTCAACCAGTGTGGGGCAGATTGTTAATCTGCGGCCGATTGTCAATCGGCCTTCGCCATCTCCACCCAAACCTTCTCCGCCGCCGGCCTCTACTCCCTGGCCAGCGATACCGAGGTCAAGTCAACTAATGTGGGGCAGATTATTAATCTGCCGCCGATTGTCAATCGGCCTTCTCCATCTCCACCCAAACCTTCTCCGCGCCGGCCTCTACTCCCTGGTCAGCGAAACCGAAGTCAACCTCAACCAGTGTGGGGCAGATTGTTAATCTGCGGCCGATTGTCAAATCGGCCTTCGCCATCTCCACCCAAGCCTTCTCCGCGCCGCCCTCTACTCCCTGGTCAGCGAAACTGAGGTCAACCTCAACTAATGTGGGGCAGATTATTAATCTGCCGGCCGATTGTCAAATCGGCCTTCGCCATCTCCACCCAAACGTTCTCCGCCGCCGGCCTCTACTCCCCGGTCAGCGATACCGAGGTCAAGCCAACTAATGTGGGGCAGATTATTAATCTGCGGGCCGATTGTCAATCGGCCTTCTCCATCTCCACCCAAACCTTCTCCGCCGCCGGCTTCCCCAACTGCACCGGCTGCCCATCGATCTGCAGCGTCAGCGTCTCATCGTAATTGCGGCTCAGCGCCCGCACCCGCGCCCCCGGCCGGATACCAATCGAATTCAAAAACTCCAGCAACTGCCGGTCTCTCTCAAACACACTAACGATTCGCGCCTCGCCCCCTCCGTCCACTTCATACAAAGGCCGCAACCCCCGCCCGCGCCGGTCAGCCGGCGTATCCCGGCCCATCCGATTGCCATGCGGACACGGCGCGCTGGTCCCCAGCCGCTCCTGCAGCCTCCGCTCAAAATCCGCCGAAACCGCATGCTCCAACTGTTCGGCTTCATCGTGAACCTTGTACCACTCCATGCCGAAAACTTCAGTGAGCATGCGCTCGATCAGATGATGCCGGTTCAACAACCGGTCCGCGATCTCCCGCCCGGAAACAGTCAGCGTGATTTGGCCGTCCTTGTGGACGCGGATCATCGCATCGCGCTTCAGCCGCCGGATCGCCATCGTCACCGCCGGCGCGGACACGCCCAGCCAGCGCGCCAGCGTGGCGGCAATCACCGGCTCGCCTTCGCTTTCCGCTTCGGCGATCGTTTTCAGGTAGTTTTCTTTCGAAGCGGTGATCTTCACAACCATCAAAATTGTATCGTGCTATCTTCATCCTCATATGCAACACACCACCAAGTGGGTCTTGGCCGCTGCCCTGGTCACTGTCCCTCTGCTCCTTCTCGCGGAAGAACGGGTGGATCTGTTCACCGTGAATCGCATCAAGGCCGAAGCCTTCGAGAATTCCAAAGTGATGGATCACATGTTTTACCTGACAGACGCCAATGGCCCGCGCCTCACCGGTTCGCCCGGATTCCAGAGCGCCGCGGATTGGGTGGTCACCCGCTTGAACGAGTACGGGCTGGTCAACGTTCACCAGGAAAAGTGGGGACCGTTCGGGCGCGGCTGGACCAACACCCACTTTGAAGCGCATCTGCTGGAGCCAAGTTATGCGCCCTTGATCGGGTTCCCGCTAGCCTGGACCGCCAGCACCCAGGGCACGGTGAGCGGTCAGCCGATGATGGCCGTCATCAAGACCGACGCCGACATCGAGAAGTTCCGCGGCAAACTCAAGGGCGCCATCGTCATGATGGACCCTATCAAAGAACTCGCGTTCCCGACCGCCCCGCAAGGACACCGGTTCACTGACGCCGAATTGTCCGAGCAGGCACTGGCGCCCGACCCGTCCGTCCGCGGCTTCGGTCCGCCTCGTCCCCCCGGCCAGCCGGCTCTGTCGCCGGAAGAGGCCCGCAAGGAGCGCGAGGAGCGGCGCAAATTCCGCGAAAAAGTCGGCGATTTTCTGCGTGAAGAGGGCGTGCTGCTGGCCATTTCCTACGGTCAAAACGGCGAGGGCGGAACCGTGTTCGCTTCTCAAGGCGGCCCGTATGAAACCAAGAAGCAGCTCGCCATTCCCATGGTTGCGCTCACTCCGGAACACTACAACCGCATCGCTCGCCTGCTCGCCCACAAACTACCGGTGAAGGTCGCGTTCAATATTCAGAACCAGATCGTCGAGGACCCACCCACCGTGAACGTGGTCGGCGAAATCCCCGGCAACAGTAAGAAAGACGAAATCGTGATGCTGGGCGCCCACCTCGATTCCTGGCACGGAGGTACCGGCGCCACCGACAATGCCGCCGGCAGCGCGGTCATGATGGAAGCCGTGCGAATCCTGAAGACCCTCGATCTCAAGATGGACCGCACCGTCCGCATCGCCCTCTGGAGCGGGGAAGAAGAAGGACTGCTGGGTTCCAAGGCATACGTGAAAGAGCACTTCGCCGATCTGGAAACCATGAAACTGACGGCTGAGCATTCCAAGCTCTCGGGTTACTTCAACTACGACAACGGCACCGGCAAGATCCGCGGAATTTACCTGCAAGGCAACGACATGGTGCGCCCAATCTTTGAAGCCTGGCTCGCCCCATTCAAGGACCTGGGCGCAAGCACGGTATCGATTCGCAATACCGGTGGAACCGATCACCTTTCTTTTGACGCCGTCGGACTGCCTGGCTTCCAATTCATTCAGGACCCGATGGACTACAGCACGCGCACGCACCACTCCAACATGGACACCTACGACCGCATTCAAGCCGGCGACTTGATGCAGGCTTCGGCCATCATCGCCACCTTCGTCTACCAGACCGCGATGCGGCCAGAGATGCTGCCCCGCAAGCCGCTGCCGAAGCCCCAGCCGAAAAAGCCCGAAGAAGGCGAGCGCCGTTCGACGTTCTAAGACCGGCCGCTGATGCATACCGACAAACGCGGGTCCTTTGATTTGCGACCCAGCCGATGCCCGGCACTGTGGTGCTGCGAACGGGAGCCGCTTCCAGCCTCCCAACCTCGACCATGACCGTCGCCCGGGTCAACCAGGTAGTTCGACATCACACCCGCCGACTCCGTAACGCACGGAAAGGGCTAACCAAGCCAGCAGCCTCTACCAAACTCCGGGCAACTCAATACTTGCTCAAAGACTTCGCATACTCCGGCCCCAGCACCTTCGATTGCGCGATGCACTGTACGTCTGCCTCCGATTGATCCTGAATCGATCCTGAAAGGAACTGCACCCTGACGGCATTTCCTCAGTGTTCGGCCCGTGGGAACTCTGAATCGCCTCTTGGCGTCCAAACCCCACAGGCCTCCAATTCGTTTCGAAGGAGCAAAGAAGTCATGACAAGGTCATCCGGATTCTGGTTTTTCCTGGTGGTACTCCTGCTCGCCGCGACGGTGGCGACGATGGAATCCTTCCCGCCCGCCCAGGCGGCAAGCGATGAAAAGGCAGCGGCGATATACACCCACGGAGTGCTTCACGTGACGATTCCCTACCGCGTGCCGCACGCCGGCGCTGGCCGTCTCACCGTAGAGGTCCTGAACCCGGAAGATCAAGTGCTCGGGCGCGTAGAACAACAGGTCGACGCAGGCAAGACCGGCGGCGCGTGGAAAGCCGGCCTGAAGCTCACAAAAGAGCTGAGCATTGAGGATCTGGCCTGGCACCGCTTGCGCTACCGCTTCGCCTTTGCGAACGCAAAAGAAGCGGTGATCGCCCAAACCGATTCCATCTCGCAGATTCTCCGCCTGCCGGTGCTTCACATCCTCGGCCAGCAGTCCTATCTCACGGGCGGAACGGCCGCCGTGCGCGTGATCGTTGCCGATTCGAAGAATGAACCAATACCCGGCCCCGCGTCGGTCCGCATCGAACTGCTTCCAACCGCCAAGCCGCCGGTCATGCTTTACAATGGCCCGCTGGACAGCCGCGGCACCACCGAAGCGAAGTTCCGATTCCCAGCCGGACTGGCCGGCCGCAACCAGCTACGCTATGTGGTTGACACGCCTATCGGATCGAATGAGTTCAAACAAGACATCCGTCTGGAAGACAAAATTTCCATCCTCCTGACCACCGAGAAACCCATCTATCAGCCGGGCCAGACCATCCATGTGCGCTCGCTAGCGCTAGACCGCGGCAATCATGAAGCGGCTGCCGCGCGCAAGCTGACCTTTGAACTGGAGGACTCGCGCGGCAACAAAGTGTTCAAGAAGATGACGCAAACCAGCAAATTCGGCGTAGCTTCCGCCGAGTTCGCGTTAGCCGATGAAGTGAACATGGGCACGTACCATCTGCGCGCCGTGATGGACGAGTCGCAAACGGCGGAAATTGCTATCAATGTCGACCGCTATGTTCTTCCCAAATTCAAGGTCGCGGTGGATTTCGTCGGCCAGGACAAACGGACGAAGCGTGGCTATCGTCCGGGCGACCACGTCACGGGCACGGTTCGCGCCAATTACTTCTTCGGCAAACCAGTAGATGACGCAGCGATTACGGTCAAAGCAACGGCAATCGATGTGGCCCAGTTTGAAGCGGGTTCGGTTGAGGGAAAGACGGATCGCGACGGAGCTTACCATTTTGACCTGACCTTGCCCCGCTATTTCGCCGGACACCCGCTGAAAGGCGGCTTGGCGCGCGTGTTGATTGAGGCAACAGTCAAGGATTCTGCCGGCCACAGCGAAACGCGTGGCGAGCCGGTCACCGTGAGCGCGTCGCCTCTGCTTCTCACCGCCATTCCGGAAGGCGGTGCGTTCGTTCCGAATCTCGAGAACCAGATTTTCATTCTGGCTTCGTATCCGGACGGCAAGCCAGCCACTGCGGACGTGAAAATAAATGCGGTTGGAGACCGGGGCCAGAGCGTAACCACCGATGCCGGAGGCGTAGCTGTGATTAGTCTCAGCGCGCGTGCCACAACCCCAACGTTGGTCATGGAAGCCACCGACCAGGAGGGGAATCATGCCTCGACTTCGGTCCAACTGGACGTGCGAGCAGGGGGGGATCAGGTTCTGTTGCGCACGGAACGCGCAGTATATAAGGCCGGAGATCGCATCCAGCTCAAAGTGTTATCGACCAAGAGCCGTGGTTCGGTGTACGTGGACGTCGTCAAAGAAGGCCAGACGGTGCTGACGCGCGACGTCGATCTCGTCAACGGGCAGGCGGAGCTTTCTCTAACGGCCACGCCGGAGTTGGCGGGCACTTTGGATTTGAACGCCTACCTTTTTGGCGCCGATGCGCAGCCGGTTGGCGATCACCATCTGGTATTCGTGCAACCCGCGGACGAACTCAAAATTAAAGCAACTTCCGACGCGCCCGTGTATAAACCGGGTGAAGAAGCGCACGTCCGCTTCCGCGTGACCAACACGCGCGGGGAGGGCGTGCAGGCGGCGCTGGGATTGCAAGTAGTGGATGAAGCGGTCTTCGCGCTGGCGGAAAAACAGCCGGGCTTTGCCAAAGTGTTTTTCTATCTGGAGCAGGAAGTCCTGAAGCCGCGCTATGAGATTCATTCGACCGGCATGCCGGAGATTGTGGAAGGCCAGCACGATCGCGCGGCGCGGGCGCTGTTTGCGGCTACCGAAATCGTGAACACCAACAAATTCGAGACCGAAGTGGGACACACCGCGCCTTCGATCAGGTATGCCGAGTTTGCGGCCCGCTACCAGAAAGTCTTTGCCGGCCAGTTGCGCCGGGTTTCAGCGGACGATCTGGCGGAGTCAGGTGAATTGAAAGTAAGGGATGCATGGGGAACCACTCTGCAAGCGGTCAAGATAGCCTCGGCTGGCCGGTTCACCGATTACCTCGTCCGCAGCGCGGGCCCCGACAAGCAGTTCTTGACCGCAGATGATTTGTCCGCCTATGTGGAAACCCGGACGAGAAAAACGATCGCCAACTCCAGCGCCGCACCTATCTCTATCGGCCTCACCGTGGAGCACGGTCGCGGTGCTTTCAACGGCCGGGGAGAAATTGCCGGTTCTGTGTTCGATCAACGGGGCGGGGCTCTTGAAGGCGCCGGCATCAGCGTGCGCGAAATCTCCACTGGCAAAGTGCGCAGGGCAACCGTAAGCGCCAATGGTCAGTTCCGGCTTGCCGCCTTGCCGGCGGGTGAGTATGAAGTAACGGCGTCGTCAGAATCGCGGACTATATCTCGGCGAGTTATTCTCGGCCCTCGCGACCGCGCAGTGCTTTCCGTCATGCTCAGAGTAGAATCTGCCGGCAATGCGGTGATGGTCCGCGAACTGCCACTTAACGGAATGAACTTTGGACAGTTGGCGGGTTTTGCCGGCGGTGTCCCGGGCGGTGTGGGCGCCGGAGTCATCGGTGGAATTGCCCGTGGAGATGTCATGGGTATCGTTACAGCCGCCGGCCCGGTTGTGAACGTCGAAGCCGCCGCCGCGATGCTGGTTCCGATGGAGGCCAAAGCGTTAAAGAGCACCATAACCGTGCCCAAAGACCAACCCGAGCCCGCCGCGCCCCGCGTGCGCTCCTATTTCCCCGAAGCGCTTTACATCAACCCAGAAATCGTCACTGACGCCGACGGCCGCGCCAGCATTACGATTCCGATGGCGGATTCCATCACCACTTGGCGCATGGCCATGCTGGCCTCGACCACGCACGGCGCACTCGGCAGCGGTACATCCAGCTTGAAAGTGTTCCAGGACTTCTTCGTCGATCTCGACATGCCGGTCACGATCACGCAAGGCGACCGCGTTTCAATTCCAGTCGCCGCTTACAACTACTCCGGCACGCGCGGCAAAGTCGATTTGAAACTTCAGACCGACGATTGGTTCGGCTTGGTTGAAGACGTTCCCGAAAAGAGTCTCGATGTGGACGCCGGCCGGGTGGGCGGCGCTCAATTCACGCTCGAAGCCCGGCGCATCGGCAAATTCAAATTGACGCTGGCGGCGAACTTGAAAGGCGTCGCCAATCGCGCCGACATCGTGGTGCGTGAGGTGGAAGTGATTCCCAACGGGCGCGAGCAGAACATGGTGTTCAACGGACGCCTGGAAACCTCCGTACAGCACGAGCTGAATTTTCCCGCGGCTTCCATCTCCGAAGCGAACAAGATCCTGGTCCGGCTTTACCCTGGCCCGCTGAGTCAAGTGATTGAGGGCATGGACGCTATTCTGCGCATGCCCGGTGGCTGCTTCGAGCAGACTTCTTCGAGCACTTATCCCAATGTGCTCGCGCTCGATTACATGAAGCGCACCAAGAAGCTGACTCCCGAGGTGCATGCCAAAGCGGAGGGCTACATCGCCAATGGCTATCAGCGCCTGTTGACGTTTGAAGTGCCCGGCGGCGGATTCTCCTGGTTCGGCAGTGCGCCGGCCAACAAAATCCTGACTTCCTATGGGCTGATGGAATTCTCCGACATGTCGAAAGTTCACGATGTCGATCCAAAAGTTATCCAGCGCACTCAGCAGTGGCTTGCTTCGCAACAGCAGCCCGATGGAAGCTGGAAACCGGACACTTCTTTTATCAATGAAGGGGCCACCAACCGTTACAACTCCGATCTGCTCCGGATCACCGCCTACATCGGCTGGGCGCTGGAGAACACCGGCTATCAAGGACCGGCAGTGGAGAATGCCCGGCAATACGTCGCAAAACATATGAATGCGAAAATGGACTCCTACACCCTCGCTGTGGTCGCGAATTTTGCGGTCGATTCACACGATCGTGAGTTCGCTCGCCAGGCGGTCGAATTGCTGCTGGACGCGCGCGCCGAGAAGGGTGAACAAGTCTGGTGGACGCCGGAAGAAACGGGCGTCTACGCAACCGGCGCCAGCGCCAGCGTCGAAACCACTGGCTTGGCGGTGCAGGCGTTGTTGAAGTGGGGCCAGGCGTCAGCTACGGCTCGCAAAGCCTTGAGCTATGTTTCCTCAAAGAAAGACGCCGGCGGGACCTGGGGCAATACCCAAGCCACCATCATGGCGCTACGGGCGCTGTTGCTCGCCAGCGAAAAAGGCACAGCCGATGTGCGCGGCACGCTCGAAGTCACCCTGAATGGCAAGCCGGTCGAGAAACTGACGCTGACGCCGGAGAACAACGATCTGCTGCACCAGTTTGTGTTCAAGCAAGTCGATTCCAAGGGCCCGAATCAGGTAGCGATCAAGTTCAACGGCAACGGCGGTCTCGCTTATCAGGTGGTCGGCCGCTACTTCGTGCCGTGGACCGAAAAGGCCGTCAGCGGGCCGCTCTCGATTTCAGTCTCGTACGATCGCGCGCATCTGGCGCAAGACGATATCGCCAGCGCCACTGCCACTATCAAAAGCAATCTGCCCAAGGTCGCCAATATGGTGATGGTGGATTTGGGAATCCCGCCCGGGTTTGACCTGTTGAGCGAAGACCTGCAGTCGTATCAGGAAAAAAGCGCCGGACAGAAGAGCGGCCGCCTGGACAAATTCAGCCTGACAGCTACGCAAGCCATTCTGTACTTCGATTCAGTAGCCGCGGGAGATACGGTCACGGTCCATTTTCGATTGCGCGCCAAGTACCCCATCCGCGCGCGGACGTTTCAGTCGAGAGTGTATGAATACTACAATCCCGAGGTGAGTTCGATCGCTGCGCCGGTGCTATTGGAGGTCAAGAAGCGGTAAGCAGTTGTGGGGCAGGTTGTCAACCTGCGGCCGATTGTTAATCGGCCCTGCCCGGGTTTAAGAAAGTCGAGGAACCTCTGGACCTGCAAAGCTCATGCTCGATACCAAACCGATTCCGACCAAAGTACTGGGGCGTCGCTTGCAATCAGCCGCCTATTCCCATCCAGTAATGGACGACCAGAGCTACCGACCGCCCCGAATGCGCGACACTGAATATTATGGAAGTCCATTTGCCGCCTGATAAGGAAGCCCGCCTCCAGCACTTCGCGACTCGCGCGGGCAAGAATGCGGCGCAACTGGTTGAAGAAGCCGTTGACCGCATGTTGGAATACGACGCCCGTTTTGTCGAGGCAGTCGAAGAAGGGCGATCGGCGGCACGGCGTGGCGAATTACTTGAACACGAAGACGTCGTTAAGCGTATCGAGCGAATGTTCTAGCCTTAAATGCATGTCAGATGGACTTTCACGGCAGCCGACGACTTGGCTCATATCGTTGAGTACATTCGTCGAGATAATCCAGCCGCTGCCCGTCGCGTGGCCCAAGCTATTTACAAAGGGATCGCCGAGCTCCGCGATTTCCCGAATCGGGGGCGCATCGGCTTAGCCGCAAATACGCGAGAGCTTATCTTTCCGCCCTGGCCCTACATTGCCGTCTATGAAGTCCTTGACGACCAGGTGCAGATCGTTCGCATTCGTCATGCCGCACAGGACCGGCCGTAGGATCGTTCCCCCCTAATACTTGCTCAAGAACTTCGCAAACTCCGGCCCCAGCACCTTCGATTGCGCAATGCACTGATCCACGCTTTCCAGAGTCTGCGCCAGATTTCGTTCTCCACCCGAATACTGCTTCACTCGGTCTCCGAAGAACGCCTTAACCTGATCGCGATGGCTGGCATCGCAATACGCTCTGCCAACTTCCGGCAGCGAAGCGGCGAAGTCTCCGCCAACTTCGCGCGGCAGGCGCGCTAGCAAAGCATCCAGGTTTTGGCGCACAAACTGGAACGGCAGATCGCGTGTCTCCGGATAGGCCAACGGACCAAATAGCAGCGGATAAAACGCCTCGCGCATGTCGAACCCGGGGCGCAGCAGCAAATCCAAGCCGCGGTAAGCCAGATCGGGGTTTCTGAATTTCCCCATCGCCCGATACAGGAGCGAGCGCTGCCGCGAGGACTGCTCCTTTCTCACCGCCTGCAGCAACTGATCGAACAACGCCGAGTCGCCATGCTCGGCGGCCACCGCCAATACCGAACTCCGCATCGAGGGCGCGATACCGGTGCGCTTCTCGATCCAGGTTTTGGCCATCGCCTGCGCCTGCGCTACCAGAACCGGGTCTTCGCCCGCCTGCGCGTCAAAAGGGACCAGTTCTCGCCGCAGAAGTTGGTGGTCTTCATTTTCGCCGGCGCCGGGCGACCAGCCCAACTCGCGCGCCCGTTCTCCAAACGTCTTACGGATGAAGTCTTCTGCCTTGGGCTCCAGATCGTCCGGGACGTCGCGACCCCTGACCAAGCGGGCGAGTTGCATCGCAGCCAACGTCAATTGCCGCTCCTGGTGATTTGCGAAGCGCGGCGCCAGAGCCAAGGCCGCCGCGGGCGAAACATCTCCGGTGGGAACCAGTTGCCCGGCGTCGTCCAGCGCGCCCGCTTGCTCGGTCACGGTCAAGTGCAGCACGCCGTCCCGAAACAGTTTGTCGAGCAGCTCGTCCTGGTAGTTGACGCGATAGTAACCCGTCTCGCCGTTGTTCCCCATCACCCATGTGGGACAGCTCTTGGCATCCACCAGGCCCATGTCCATCCGCGGGTCCGTCATCAGCCCGCAGCCTTCCTTCACTTCGCCATTGGAATCGTAGGCTACGCAAACGGGAACTTGCCACATTTGCTTGGCAGGCGCCGGTGAACCCAGCGGCAGCGAGCGCTTTTGCGCCAGCACCAGCTTAGGCTTTTCTGAGCAATCCAGTTTCATCGAAACCTCCGGTACGCCGGGCTGATCGAGGAACGTGTTGAAGGGCGACGTCACGTCGGTTCCAGTTGCCTTTCCGATGGCCCCGGTAAAGTCGGCCGCGGTCGCATTGCCCCACTTATGCTCCTGCAAATACGCTTGCACGCCCTTGCGGAATTTGGCTTCTCCCAGCCAGCGCTCGAACATGCGGATTACCGCGGCGCCTTTTAGATACGTAATGTCGTCGAACGCGTTGGCGATGTCGCTGTTGGAAAGAATCGGTTGCCGGATCTGCCGCGCGGTGACCAGGCTATCCAGCCGCATCGCGTGCAGCCGTGTTTCCAACTCTTCGCCTTCCATGTGCCAGTCCGGCTTAAATTTCCGCACCGTTTTCTCTTCCATCCAGGTAGCGAAGGCCTCGTTCAGCCAGATGTCATCCCACCAAGCTGTCGTCACCAGATCGCCAAACCATTGGTGCGCCATTTCGTGCGCCGCGGTAGTTGCCCAACTCTGCCGGCGTTGCAAAGTGTCGTCGCTCGCCTTCGAAAGCAAAATACTGGACCCATACGTAATCAGCCCCGCGTTCTCCATCGCGAAGTTACTGATCGGCATGGCCACGCTGTCGAGCTTTTCATAGGGGTACGGAATTCCGAAGTACGTCTCGAGGATCTTCAGTAGCGGAGCGATGGTTTCCTTGGCATATTCGGCTTCGCCGCCGTGGCCGCGCGGCACAATGATCCGCAATGGCGTTTTGCCCACGCGTCCTGCGCCCACTACATCGAAACGCCCCACGGCCAGCGCCACCAGATAACTCGGTAGCGGCGGGGTCTCTTTGAACACGACCAGCTTTTGCCCATCTGCTTCCGGAGTTTCCGAGAGCACTGGGGTATTCGAGAACGCCAGTTGATCCTTAGGCACGTGCATGCGTAATTTCCAGGGGACCTTGAAACCGGGTTCGTCGAAGCACGGAAAAGCACGGCGAGCGTCGGTAGGCTCAAACTGGCTGTAGACGTACCATTCGCCGCCGTCTTTCAATTGAAACAGGCCGGCGCTGCTGGTGCGGCTGATCTTGCCGGAGTATTGGACATGCAGCTTTCCCGCACCCGACAACGGCGCTGCGAGAGAGAATCCGGTGAAGTCTGCGTTGCCGGGAATCACCTTCACCGCCGCGCCATTCAGCGTGACCGTTTTGAATTCCAATCCAGCCGCGTTGATCCAGAAGAAATTCGCCGGGTGAGTGGCTTTGATGGCGATGTCCGCGGTTCCGGAAAAGGTATCTTTATCCGGTGTGATGGACAGGTCAATGGAATATCCGGTTGGCTGAATGTTGCCATCCAAACGAACAGTAGGAGGCTGCGGAATGCTCGCGCCCAAGAGAGCGACATTGACCAAAAAAGGAATGGATTTCACTGTGAAAAAGCACCTACCTTGGCTGGAGTGGCAACCGTAGCGGGACTTCTCTGTAGCCACACGATTGCGAGCGCGCCCAAATATAATCCGCCGCCTATCCAAAGAGTAGCGCGCAACCCTAGATAGATCGACAGCACGATGGCGGCGCACGATCCGAGTACGCTGGCGGCTGCATTCAGTGACCAGGCCCAGCGGACCGCGTCGGGAAAGCGTGCCTCCAATTGCGTCAGACCGGCAGGAAATGGCATACCCATCAGGAAAGCGGCGGGCGCGATCAGCAGCGCCGTGATCAGCATTTTGGCCGGCAATGGCCAACCGGCAACCACTTCACCCAGCGGCGTCACTACGAATGCCAGCGTGATGATCGCGGCCGAGATGGCCGCCAGAACCCAGCGCAGAGACGCATCTCCCTCGCCCGACACCAGGCGCCGGCTGAAAAAGCTGCCCAATCCGCTGGATATGAGCATGGAGAAAATGATTACCGTCAATGCATACGTCGGATGACCGAGCACCAGAACGAACTTCTGGATCAGGCCGACCTGGATCAAAATATAGCCCGCGCCAATCGCGACAAAGTAAAGCAGTGACCGGCGCACGCCGCCATCGGACGGCAGGCGGGTTCCCAGAAGCAGCGGGGGCAAGGCCAGCACGATGATGGTGGCCAGAATGCTGACCAGCACCGACCCAAACAACAACGGCAAGGCCCGATTCACTTTGTAGTCCGCCGCCATCGCCGGGCCTTTCAAAAATGCCCACACGTCTTGTGGTTGAACCGTGTAGAAGAAGAATGGCCGGTCATCTCCCAGCGGAGCCACATCAAATGGATAACTGTCCCAAAATGTCTGCGGATCGGGGCTGTTGAGTAGCCCGGCGAAAGCGGAGCTGTTTGCGGGTGAATCCGGCGAATATATTAGTTGAATTCCCGTTCCCTCGATGGCGGCTTCGGCGCGGGCCAGGTCTTCGCTCGAAATCGGTTTCCGGAAGATCATGACCGTGTCTTGCGCGCCCCAGCCTTTCAATCGCGCCGCGTCTTCGCGAAACACCAGCACATGCCGTTTCGCGTCCGATTCGCCAACCTGCGGTAGAGCGGCCATGGCGAGCGAGACCAAACGCAGCGATTCGCGCGGCGGATCGAATCCCCAGCGTGTGAACACGAGCACTCCGTCGTCCGTCAAGTGGCGCAAATAGTCGGCGAATGCGTCGGTGGTATAGAGGTTGTTCTCAGAAAGCGCGAACGCGCCCGCCGCCGTGGAGGCCCACGTGTCCACTAATGTTGCTTGCAACACCTGATACCGATCGGTGCTATGACGCACAAAGCTCCGGCCATCTTCGATGTGGAGATGAACCTCCGGCCGGAAATACAAACGGCGCGAATAGTTCGCAAACTGCTGCCTCATCACCGTGTTGGCGATGATCGGATTGATCTCTACCGCCGTGATATCTCGGCTGCCGGATGCGATCGCGCGGCTCACATCCCATCCCCCGCCAGAACCGATTACCAGCGTTTTGGCGCCCGGGCGGATATCGTAGGCGAGGCCGGGGCCTTGATGCAAGAGCTGGCGCCGATCTTCCGGACTGAGGTGGTCGAGATCGAAGTTGGCGATGCCCGTGGACGCGTCGCCGTCGATTACCACTTCTTTGATCCCGTCGACATTCACGACGCCAATGCGCGAGAAACTGTTCCACCGGACGAATTCCTCCGGCGGAATGCGCTTGCCTTTGGCATAGTGGGCATCGATGATGTTGTGTTTGCCGTTGTAGATCAGCAACACCACCAGTATTAATGCGAGCGCAACCGCTGCTGCCCGCCCGCTGAAGGAGCCGGCGAGATTCAACCACAGGGAAGCCGAGACTGCAAATAGAATGGCGGCCGCGAGCACCGTGTTTGGGCCGCCCCAATAGTTGAGAAACGGAACCAGTACCAGACAGCCGCCGGCGGCGCCCAGCAGATCGAAAAAGTAAACGCGATCGATCCGCGAGATGGTCTCGGCCACGGTCAGCGAGACGATGGTTCCGGAGATGAAGAACGGCAACGCGCTCGCAAAATACACCAGCACCAGCGTCCAGCCGCCCGGCTCGCCATGCTGCTTGGTCAGGAACATCAGCGAGACCAACACCGCGATGCTGTTCAGTGCCGCCAAAGCGCCCAGCTTGCCGTAAAAGTTGCCGCGCCAGCCGGCGATCACGTACGAAAAGACCCCGCCCGCGCCCAATCCAAAAAGTGCAATCGAGATGGCCAGAAACGCGAAGTGGTAGTAGAAAACCACCGAAAAAATGCGAGTCAGGGACAGTTCGAGCACCAGCGTGGCCAATGTGGTGAGCGCAACCCCCAAATAGATCTGGGCCCATCCACGGTCGGGAACAATGCGAGACGATACGCGCGGCAACTCTTATGTTAAAGGATGAATCGGCCGCGGGTGCACAGTTGGCGCCCCGCTGGCCGATCCACTTCTTCCCCTGCGCCTTAAGACGGGAGCGCGGCTGAGCCGGTTCCCGCCGGTAGGCTTAGCTTGGGAACATAAGTTGAGGTGTTGGACCCAATGCCCTCAGCCGCGCTTTTCTCGAACGCTCCAGCGCGTCCTTCGGCCAATACCAACAATTCTTCCCCAGCAACTCACGCACGCTGCAGTTGATGGCTTACGTTTTAGTTGAGTGGGGCCGGTGCTGTTATCTCAGCAGCGCCGGCTCACTGCCAACCCGTAGGAGCGGCTGGGGACCTGCCAAAAACGATCGGTGGTAGTTTGAGCGATGGTTCGCTAGCCTGTTCGAATGCATGCCAGACTGGCTCTCGCGGGTTTTAGTTTTTGGCTCGCTTGTTTGCCGGCGCAGGAATTTCGTGGCAGTCTGGTCGGCTTCGTCAGCGATCCAAGCGGAGCGCGGGTCGCTTCGGCGTCTGTCGTTCTGCAAGCGGCCGGTACGTCTTTGGAGCGCAAGACGGCCGTTGATGGCCTGGGGGCGTTCCGATTCACGGATGTATTGCCGGGTAACTATGAACTGATCGTGAATGCGCCCGGATTTGCCGCCGCCAAATCCCAAGTGACCGTGACCGTCAGTTCGGTGCGTGAGGTGAACGTAACTCTGGTTCCGGCGGCTTCTCAGGAATCCGTCAACGTGGTGGGCGCCGCAACCTCCATCGCTTCGCAGCCGTTGGACACCACCACCGCGGTCCAAGGCGGCAGCGTTTCACGCAGCGATCTGGAAACAATTCCGCTGGCGCTTCGCAGCTTCGCCAACATCGCATATCTGGTTCCAGGCACCGAACCGGTGGAGCCGTCCGACCCGACCAAGGCCCGGATCACGGCGGTTTCCTTTGGGGGCAGTTCGGGGCTCAACGACGTGCTGTCGGTAGACGGCGGAGACAACTCCGACGATTATATCGGCGGCTTCCTGCAGAATTTTTCTCCGGATGCCATTCAGGAGTTTTCGGTGCAGACCGCGCTCGAGAATGCCGACACCGGCCGCACGGTAGGCGGTTCCGTGGTGATCACCACCCGGCGTGGAACCAACAACTGGCATGGTGATGCGGCGGTGTATGAGCGCGCCGCCGCGCTGAACGCGCGCTATCCCATCGAGAACCCCGCGCCGTTGCCGAAGCAGCCCTTTTCGCGTCAGAACTACATCGGCGCCGTGGGCGGTCCCATCGTCAGAGACAAGCTCTGGTTCTTCGCCTCTTTTGAAAATGTACACGAGAACGCCAGCATCGCTTACAGTCCGGCCAGTCTGACGCAGTTCGACGCGCTGGCTTCGCTGGCCGCGCAAGGACTCATTCCCGGAGTCAGTTCCATCCCCGCGCCCAACAATGTCCCGATTCCTTTTCGTGACTACTTGGGCACGTTCCGGTTGGATTGGGCGCAATCGGCGCGATCACAGTGGTTTTTCCGGGCGGCGATGGACAACTATACGACGGATAATGCGTTCGTCGAGCAGGGTACGCTCGCTTCGACTGGCGCGACTTCCCACTCTAATTACCTGAACGCGGTTCTGGGCCAGCAGTTCGTCTTTAGTCCGTCGTGGCTAGGGTCGCTCACCCTGACCGCCAGCTACCTGCATCTAACGGAAGCACGCAATTCCGATTGTGGATTCGCGCTGGCGTTTCCTTTCAGCGCCACATCGCAGACTATATCCGGCTTTGAGACGTTTGGAGATAACCAGTTTGTGACGCCCATCACGGCGTTCCCGGTGCTCCGGAATCAGGAGAAGTACCAGTTCCGCTACGACGTAAGCCACGCCTCGAGTTCGCAATCCTTGGAATTTGGCGTGGACTTTATTCATGAGCCGGTGCTTAGCGGCGCCCTGCCGGGCAACGCCGAAAACCTCACAATTTTCGCCCTGGATCCGGTGGATTATCTAAGCAATCCCGCGCAATTCGCCGTCGACCTGACGTGTACTCCCACCGCCACCCTGCAAGTCACCGCCGGGACGCAATGCTCCAGCACGCCCGCCGGCAATGGAAGCTTTTCACAGAACGTGCAGCGGCTGGGACTCTATCTGCAGGATTCCTGGCGCGTCACATCGCGCTTCACGATCAACATCGGTCTGCGCTACGACACAACTTTCGGCCTGTTCTCTGCTTCCGGTCAATCGCAACTGTCGAATCCCGCTCTCCAGACCATTGAAGCGCTCCAGATTCCGTTGTTCCAGCACCCCGGCGCTCCGCACGATTACCGGCTTAGTTTCGCACCGCGTTTAGGGCTGGCCTATGTTTTGGATCAGGCAAGGAAAACGGTGGTCCGCGCCGGTGTCGGACTTTATTACAACGACCTGGCGCAGAACGGATGGGTGACCGCATTTCAGGCGGTGAATGAGCCGGCTGGAGTATGCCGTGTTCCGTCCGATCCCGGTTGCCTTCCTGGAGAAGCGAACGGCGGAACGGGCGCGATCATCGATCCCTCGTACCATACTCCCTACGCCCTGCACGCCACCGCGGGCGTGGAACACGCGTTTAATTCCAAATGGACCTTAAGCGCGAACTGGACCCACGAAACCGGAATGCATGGCTATCGACGCTATCAGTATCAGGCCGGGTATACGCTGGCATCGCCGCTGTTCGCAAACGATATGGCGACGCAGATGGCGAACGTGCCCGATATCGCCGTATTCCGCACCGATAACCGCTCGCGCTACGACGGGCTGCTGGTGCATCTGCAAGGCAACATTTCGCGGCTGAGCCTGATCGTGAACTACACGTTATCGAGCGCCGAGACCTGGGGTTGCGTGCTGGGCGAACTGTTCGACTATGTCAATGGGGTGTGCAACCCCCTGAATGCGTTCGCGAAGGGAGACTACGGTCCGTCGGGGGAGGATGTACTGCATCGGCTGGTCATCGCGGGAATTGTACATTTGCCCTGCGGGTTCGAGGTGTCGGCTTTAAGCCAGAACGAAAGCGCGCGGCCGTTCACGCTGACCACGCCGGTGGACGTGAATGGATTAGGAGATTCTCTCGACGATCGCGCCGTGGTGAACGGGGTGCAGACCAGCCTGGATGAGTTTCGAGGTAAGCCGTATTTGCAGACCGATCTGCGTGTCAGCCGGCCTTTTCGAATCGGCGAGCGAGTGAAGGTGATTCCGTTCATTGAGTTATTCAACGTATTTAACCGCAATAATCCGGGCGCCAATTACGTCACAGACGTTTCCGCGCTACCCATTCCGGTGAACAACCCGGCGAATATCACCGCATTTTGCTTGAATGCCGATTGCACCCAGACACAGCCCATTACGAGTCTGAACCAGTTGCGCGTTCCCGCCGGAGGTTTAGGAGATTTCTTCGGCCCGGGGACGACGGTTGGGATACCGTTCGCGGCGCAACTAGGCGTGCGGGTATCGTTTTAAGGCCGGTCTCTCCGTCTACTCGATTACCGCCTGTGAAACCGCATTGTCGAAATCGTATTGCAGAGATCGCCCCGGCGTTTGCACGAAGATGATCGCCACCATCTGCTCTTTCCGGTTGACCCACCAATAGGTACCGAACGCGCCATCCCAGCCATAGCTGCCGTCGGGCTTCCGCATCCTCGCATCGACCGCGCTCAACACGACCTCCCCGCCCAGTCCGAAGCCCATGCCTTTCGGCGGGCGCCCGATCTGTCCATTGAACAAATCGCCAACATTGTTGCTGAGCATCATTTGCACTGTCCAAGGGCTCAGGATGCGCGTTCCATCCAAAATCCCTCCGTTGCACAGCATCTGCGCGAACTTCAGATAATCGGAAGCCGTGGACGTGAGACCGCCCGCGCCCGAGAAGTACGCCGGTGAACCAATCACTAACGGGTGGGCCGGCTTCTCCAGCCCGTTCGGCGTTCTGTTATAGAGGGTAACTACCCGCGAGGCGTCCTTCTCCGGGACGTTAAACCAGGTATCGTTCATGCCGAGCGGCCCAAACAGCCTCGTCCGCAAAAACTGGTCATAGCTCATGCCGGACACAATCTCGACGATTCTTCCGAGAGTGTCAAACCCTGCCAGCCCGCTGTATCTCCATTGTGTGCCGGGTTGAAAATCGAGTGGTAACGCGCCCAGTCGTGGAATGAAGTCTGCCAACGTTTCGGTGGGCTTCCGCGCCTGCAGCAATTTCACGAATTCCGCGCTCGACCCGCCCCCGCTGCCAAGACCGGAGGTGTGCGTCAGCAGGTCGAGGATGGTGATTTCGCGCGTGGCGGGGACCTCATAGTATTTCTCGCCATAGGGCGGGCGGTCCGCCATCGGCGGCGAAGCCGGAGTTCCCTCGACCAGCACTTTGGTGTTTTTGAATTCGGGAATGTATAGGGATATCGGGTCGGTCAGCTTCAGTTTCCCTTCTTCGAGCAGCATCAGAACCGCGACGGCTGTAATCGGCTTGGATGAGGACGCGAGCCGGAACAGAGCGTCCTTGCTCATGGCCTTTTTGGACTCGATATCCATCAGCCCGTGCGCCTCATAATGGACCACTCGCCCCTTGCGGGCGACGATGGTGACGGCGCCGGACAATTGCTTGGCATCCACGCGGCGCATGACCATTTCATGGATCCGCTGTAATCGCTCGGAAGAGAAGCCGGCATCTTCGGGCTTGGCTGTGGGTAACGATGCGGCATGTCCCTGGCCAGTGCACAGGAGTGCGAAAACGACAACGGTGCGGGTCATCATGAACCCATTAGACAAGATCTTTCAGTTGGGTGCGAGGCTGAAACATATTTCGCTGCCCAGTGTCCAACATCACGAGGACAAACCAATGGCCGAAACCCTTCGTGACTTTTCCGCCGCCGTTGACAAGTTGATCACGATTAACCGCGATGCTGAGCAAGGCTTCCGGGCCTGTGCCGACGCCATTCCCGACGTCACGATGAAGCGAATGTTCGTGGAACTGTCCGCCGAGCACGCCAAGTTTGCCTCGGAAATTCAGGAGGCTGTCCGAAGCATCGGATTCGAACCACCTAATCCACTGGGAACGGCCGGGACACTGCACGGCGTTTGGATATCCTTGAAAGGCGCGATCCTGGAAAATAAGGCGCACGCAGTCCTCGAGGAAGCGGAGCGCGGAGAAGATCAGGCCATGCAGGTCTACCGGCAAGCTCAAAGCCTGATTTTGAAACCCGAATTGCGCGGCGTTGTAGACCGGCAATTGGCAGCCATCCAACAAGCTCATGACAAGATTCGCGGCATTCGCGATCAGATGGCTGCGTCGCCGGCTCCTGCCCCATCGACGGCCCCAGCGCCAGACCCGGAGCCCGTATCGAAAGCTTGATCTGCTCCCAGCGCCGTCTCACCAGAAATGGCTAGCCACCACTTTCGGTGACGTGGGCGAACCCGAGATCACTTTCACATGCAACACTAACTGCAAATTCTTTTTCTGCCAATCCGCCGGCGCGCCTTTCAACGCCTCGGCCAACAGATCCGAACTGCTCACCAGATCCGCCGCCGCTTCCGTTCCATATTGCGTTACTCCCGCAACCTCTACCAGCATGGCGTGCGTATCGGGATGGAACACGCGCGAGACAATGGCGTAGTCTTCATTCGTCCGCCGGTCGGCGGGCAGGTTCGGCAAGGCCCACTTCGTCGGCACGCCATTATCGGTAATCACCACCGGTTCACGTGAAGTATCGATAAAAAATCGAAGCTGGCTGCTAATCTCTTTCCAGCGCGTGTACGAATAGCCAACCAGAATTGCCGGAGCGTCGCTCAAATCGTGAAACGAAACATCGCTTCCAATCCGCAGTTGGTACGCCCGGTCCATGCGCGTCAGCATCGAGGCTAGTTGCGACACCGCTACCAAATCGCCGCCTCCAACAAATTGGTCGTTCAATAAGATGAAATCTTCGGCGCGAAGCGGTCTCTGCGGCGTGGGCTGACGCGTAGGCGTATACACCGGCACAAATGCCGCACATAAGGATACCGGCGCGTTTCCCTGGAACACCGGTTTCCAGAACCGGTCCAGCATGGTGTCGCCTGCGTGCGCCCGTCCGTAAGTTATCCACGCTGCTGCTGCAACCAGCAGCGCGATGGCCAGACCCGCCAGCAACAGCCACCGAATTCGTGTACTCGACGGCGGCGCGGCTAAAATCTCGGGACTAGCCGCGGGCGCCGGCGCCGCCTCCGCCCGGTCGATCCCACGAAATTCGGGCACATAGGTCCCGCCCGGCATCTCGATGCGGATCGAATCAACCGCTCCTTGCCCGGCATAGTACAGGCCCAGCCGCTTGCGTACCTCTCCCGCTTTCACCCGGACCGTGGCGTCATCGCTGGGATCGTACGAGGTCGACCGGCCGAATACCTCTATCCCGATCGTTCTTTCCTTCAGGATCGCGGCGTTGCCGTTCAGAGTGTTATCCACCACGAACCGCAGGAATTCCTGGCTTCGCTTGCTGGACCGGAACTCGTGGCTCGCCAGGACCCGGTTCAGCTCCTCCCGGATCGCTTCTTCGGAAAAGCGCGGGTGATGATCGAAGGCGGAACCGTCTTCCGGTGACAACCCGGGAGTCTGTTCATGGCTCATAGACCTCCCTTCCTGCAATCTGGGTTCGATTTTATCACTTCCGTGAACAGACTGAAAACACGAGCGTTCGATCTGTAATGAACAGTCCCGTAACATCGCCGCAACCGTTGTTAACTGGACACTTAGCTGCGTGCGGCCCAGCATGGTTCAACGTGCGCATCATCTGCATCGGCGCCCATCCCGACGATTGCGAGATCCAGTTTGGCGGTACCGCGGCCACGCTCACGGCTGCTGGACATGCGGTGAAATTCCTGTCGGTCACCAACGGAGATGCGGGCCATCATGAAAAACCCGCGGCCGAGTTGGCGGCCATCCGCCGGCGCGAGGCCGCCACCTCCGCCGCCCGGCTCGGCATCGCAGCGTCCGAAGTTCTGCCCAACCACGACGGCGAGTTGCTCGCCACAGTCGAGATGCGAACCCGGATCGTCCGGCAAATCCGTTCCTGGAATGCGGATGTAGTGGTGAGCCATCGACCTTGGGATTATCACCCGGACCACCGTTATACCGGTCAACTGGTTCAAGACTCGGCTTATCTGGTGGTTGTACCCAAAGTTTGTCCGGACACTCCGCCGCTTCGGCACAATCCCTTGTTTCTGTACTTGCAGGATGCATTCCAGCTACCCGCGCCGTTTGTCCCGGACATTGTGGTGGACATCGATAGCGCTTGGGAACAAAAAATCTGCGCCATGGACGCCCATGCATCCCAGTTCTACGAATGGCTGCCTTGGGTGGATGGCATTCTGGACCAGGTTCCCACCGGCATGGAGGACCGCCGCCAATGGCTGAGCCGGCAATGGAGCCGGCCGATCAACGCCTCCACGCGCGCCGCGCTAGTCCGCCGCTATGGCGGTCGGGCAGAACACATCCAGCATGCCGAAGCCTTCCAAGTCTGCGAGTACGGCCGCCGCCCGCCGCCTGAAGAACTGGAGCAGCTATGGCTTTGAGTTTGTGGGGCAGGCTGGTAGCCCATTGTCACTTAGTTTTCGGTCAGGACCGTTGTGGCGCACGCACTCCTGCGTGCCGCGTCGGCACTCGTGCCGACGCTTGGTTCGAGTTTGGCGCCCTTGGAGTGATGTGCCGTTTCGAGGCAAAAGAACATATGTCTTTTAAAATGTTCGCGCGCGAAAAAACTAAGCGGCATTGGGCTGGTAGCCTGCGGCGGGTTGTCAACCCGCCCGGATCACAACAGAGGAAAATCTTCCTGACTATGTCCAAAATACGTCTTCCGGCGCAACTTTTTGCCGCCCACTTAGCCCAGCATAAGGGTCTCAACCCGGATCGTCCGCGGACCCTGAACAAGATCACTCAGACCATGTAAGAGGACTATTTGCAACTTACTTATCTCGATTGGAGCGTTGTCGCGCTATATTTCCTCTTCAACGCAGCCATTGGGTTCTATTACAAATCGCGCGCCGGAAAGAACGTCAATGAGTTCTTTCTCTCCGGCCGCAATGTCCCCTGGTGGCTGGCTGGCACCTCCATGGTCGCTACTACTTTCGCCGCCGACACTCCACTCGCAGTTACTGGAATGGTGGCGCGCGGCGGCGTGGCCGGTAACTGGCTGTGGTGGAGTTTCGTCGCCAGCGGCATGTTGACTGTGTTCTTTTACGCCCGTCTCTGGCGCCGCTGCGGCGTGATGACCGACATCGAGTTCACTGAGATTCGTTACGCCGGCAAGCCGGCCGCCTTTCTGCGCGGCTTTCGCGCGTTGTACCTGGGCCTGCCCATTAACTGCATCATCCTCGGTTGGGTGAATTTGGCCATGGTCAAGATCCTGATGTTAGTGCTCGGCGTCACTCGTATTGAGGCGCTAATCATTGTTCTCGGATTGATCGCCGGAACTTCGCTCATCTCCACCATGTCCGGCCTCTGGGGCGTCCTGGTTACCGATCTCTTTCAGTTCTTCGTGAAAATGGCGATGGTTACCGTGCTGGCTGTATTTGCCGTTCAAGCGGTTGGCGGACTCGACGCGATGAAGACCAAGTTACTGGCGTTGGACCAGGCGCGTGGCATAGCCACCGGCGGTCACGGATCGGTGTTAAGCTTCATCCCCGACCTGAATTCTGCCTGGATGCCGATGATCACCTTCGGCGTCTATATTTCGGTCAATTGGTGGGCCACCTGGTATCCCGGCGCGGAACCTGGCGGCGGCGGTTACGTTGCGCAGCGCATGTTCTGCGCTAAAGACGAACGCCATTCTCTGCTGGCAACGCTGTGGTTCAACATCGCCCATTTCGCTTTGCGTCCTTGGCCCTGGATTCTGGTCGCGTTGGCGTCGCTAATCCTTTTCCCAGGCTTGGAAGATCCCGAAACCGGCTACGTTCGCGTGATGATCGCTTATCTTCCGGCCTCTTTGCGGGGCTTGATGGTGGCGGCTTTCGCGGCCGCCTACATGTCTACCATCGCTACGCAACTCAACTGGGGGGCCAGTTACATCGTCAACGATTTCTATCGCCGCTTTGTGAAGAAACAAGCCGACGACCGGCACTACGTTCACGTTTCTCAGTGGACCACCGTTCTCATCACGATCCTCTCCGCGGTAATCACTTTTTACATGACGTCGATCGGCGGAGCGTGGAAGCTTTTGCTCGTCACCGGAGCGGGCACCGGCCTAGTGTTGTTACTGCGCTGGTTCTGGTGGCGCATCAATGCCTGGAGCGAGATTTCCGCCATGATCTCAGCCTTTGTCGTTTCGCTTTCGCTGCAACTTGGCTGGGGGCTGGATAGCGACAAGCCGGTCGACTTCGCTTACATCATGCTGATCACCGTGGCAATAACAACGGTTGTGTGGCTTGCGGTTACGTTCCTCACCAAACCGGAATCGAAAGACATCCTCGTCAGTTTCTATCTTCGCGCTCGTCCGGGAGCCACGGGTTGGGGTCCGATCGCCCGCATGGCGCCCGAGGTCGTGGTTACTCAAACCGGTCTTTATGACTTACTCGATTGGATCAGCGGCTGCGTTTTGATTTACGGCGTCTTGTTTGGCATCGGCAAGTTGTTACTCGGCTCTCCCACCACCGGAATGCTCCTGTTGGCGGCAGGCGCGGCGGGTGGCGCTGTAATTTACTGGGATCTTTCGCGCCGGGGCTGGAGTTCGGTCGTGGATTGAGGGGTGGAAATGATGAAGAACTTTGTCAATGAGCACAGGCTAAAGCCGGTTCCACTTAGTAAATACTTGGCGCTAGGTGGCACAGGCTTTAGCCTGTGCTTTTTTGCCATTGCCGCCTCGGCGGCCGCCAGCCCCAACCTAATGCCTTGGCCGTCCACGCTCGTCCAAAATGAAGGATCGCTAGCGGTCGACGCCGGTTTCTCCGTCGACACCCAAAGCTGTGCGGACAACCGTGTCCACCAGGCCATCGAGCGCTTGACCACGCGCCTGATTCGTCAGACCGGATTATCCATCGGCATCCAGCCAGCCGCCCACGCAACGCTCGTTGTCGAATGCGGCCCCGGCGCGGACCATCCGTCTATAAAAGACGACGAGTCTTACCGCCTGGATGTCACTCCGCAACGCGCGCATCTCACCGCTCCCGAGCCACCCGGCGCCCTCCACGGTCTCGAAACATTCGCGCAATTGATTGCCGCCGGCCAAACCGGTTTTGAAGCGCCCGCCGTTAACATCGAAGACCGCCCGCGCTTTCCCTGGCGCGGTCTCATGCTGGACGTATCGCGCCACTGGATGCCGGTTCCCGTTATCCTGCGCAATCTCGACGCCATGGCGGCTGTGAAGATGAACGTCTTCCACTGGCACCTCACCGACGACCAGGGCTTTCGGGTAGAGAGCAAAAGGTTCCCGCGCCTGCAGCAGTTCGGCTCCGATGGCCACTATTACACGCAAGCCGAAGTCCGTCAAATCCTCGAATACGCCCGCGAACGTGGCATTCGCGTCGTCCCGGAATTCGACATGCCCGGCCATACAACTAGTTGGTTTGCCGGCATGCCGGAACTCGCCACCCTCCCGGGGCCCTATCAGATTGAGCGCTCGTGGGGCGTCTTCGCGCCTGCCTTGGACCCCACCCGCGAAAGCACCTATGTGTTTCTGGACGCCTTCATCGGCGAGATGGCGGCGCTTTTCCCCGACCCGTGTTTCCACATTGGCGGAGATGAGGTGGACGACACTCAGTGGAAAAATTCCCCCAGCGTACAAAGCTTCTCGCGCGAGCACGGCATCCGCAGCAGCCTCGAACTGCACGCCTATTTCAATCAACGCCTGGCCGTGCTCGTCAAGAAACACGGAAAAATCATGATGGGCTGGGATGAGGTGCTCCGGCCCGGCTTGTCAAAGGACACCGTCATCCAGTCCTGGCGCGGGCAGGAGTCTTTGGCGGAGGCCGCTCGCCAAGGTTATCGCGGTGTCCTCTCCTTCGGCTACTACTTGGATTATCTGAAGCCCGCCAGCTTTCATTACGCCAACGATCCCCTGAGTGGCGAGGCAGGCCGATTGACTCCCGAGCAGGCTTCGCGCATCCTGGGCGGAGAAGCCTGTATGTGGACCGAATACGTGAATTTTGAAACCGTCGACTCGCGCGTCTGGCCCCGCGCCGCAGCCATCGCAGAACGGCTCTGGTCCCCAGCCGACATCACCAATCCGGACTCCATGTACACGCGCCTCCAGGCGGTAAGCGCGGTTCTCGATCGCATTGGCCTCCACCATCGCTCCAATGAAGACCCGATGCTGAACGTGATCGCAGCCGACCGCCCCGCTGAGCCGCTTCGCGCCCTCGCCGATGCCGTGGAAGCGCTGGGAATCGTTGGCCGCCGCGATGTCCGCCACTACACCAGTCTGGTGCCGCTCAATCGCCTGGTGGACGCAGCGCATCCCGAGAGCGAGCAGATTCGCGAATTGGAGCAAGCCGCCATCCACGGCCGCTACCCTGAGTTGAAAGCCGCCTTCGCCCAATGGACTGCCAATCGCGCCCTGATCGCGCCGCTGGCCGGCCACGACTTCCTGGTGCACGAGCTGCTGCCGCTCTCCGCCGACCTTTCGACCGTCGGCGCCATCGGCCTGTCGGCGCTGAAGTACCTGGAGCAGGATCTGACCGCTCCCGAAAAATGGATTGCTGGCCAGCGAAAAACGCTATCCGGAATCGATACCGCGAAGCTCGAAGTGGCGCCCGCCGCCATCCGGCCAGTGCGCCTTCTGCTGGATCTTCTGGAGCGAAAATCGGCTCAGCCGACGGCCGGCGGCGCAGCTTCTAATGGCGATGCAAAACCATGAAAAATATGCACGTTCGATGTGTAATGAACCTCTCCGTAACAGGAGTGCAACCGTTTTGAACTGGACATTGCCTAAGAACAGGTCCAGCATTGGACACATTCGCGCCACCTCCGGCGCGCGAAGTGTTGCGCAGGCGAAACTTAGATAGGAAATGTGAGGACGTCTCCATGAAATCAGATAACTCGAGATCACACAAGTCTGGATCACCCAAGTTTGGATCGCGCAAGCCGATTCAAACTAGAGTGGTGCTGGCTCTGTTGCTAACCTTTTTCGCCCTGCTGGCGCCCCGCGCAGCCCGCTCCCAGCAGGTGAACGCCGCCATCACCGGCAAGGTGACCGACTCCACTGGAGCCGCCATTCCGGATGCCAAGGTGACTGCCACCGACCTCGACCGCGGCACCATCCTGACCACGGTCACCAACGCATTGGGCGTTTACAATCTGCCGGAAGTTCCCGCCGGCAACTATAGCGTCCGGGTGGAGAAGCAAGGCTTCCAACCCGCCCAGCAATCCAAACTAACGGTAGTCCTCAATCAGGTTGCCCGCGTCGACTTCCCCCTCGCGGTTGGCACCGTAACGACGACCCTAGAAGTCAGCAGCGCCGCGCCGATCCTGCAGACGGACACCACGGAACTCAGCACGGTCTTGCAGGCCCAGGCCATCTCCAGCCTTCCCTTGGAGACGCGCAACTATAATCAGTTGGCCCTTCTGATCCCCGGCTCCGTAACCACCAGTCCGGCCTCGTTCGACACCGGTCAGGCCAGCTTCAACTCCGGCCGTCCCTACCTCAACGGCAACCGTGAGCAGGCCAACTACTATCTGCTTGATGGCATGGACAACAACGAGTTTGTAGACAACAACGTCGCCTATTCGCCGAATGTGGACGCGATTCAGGAGTTCAACGTCGTCACCAATAATCCCGACGCCTCGTTTGGACAGTTCCTGGGCGGCGTCATTAGCGTGAGCACCAAATCCGGCACCAATCAGTATCATGGCGACCTGTTCGAGTTTATCCGCAACGACTTTTTCAATGCCAACGAATGGTCGCGCAATTTCAGCACCGATCCCAGCGTCAGCAGCGCTCCTCCTACCCTGCGCTGGAATCAGTTCGGCGCAACCTTTGGCGGCCCCATCAAAAAGAACAAACTGTTCTTCTTCGTCGATTATCAAGGCTCGCGATTCGATAACCCGCCCACCACCACCACCATTACGACGCTGACCAGCCAGGAGCGGACGGGCAACCTCTCGGACATTCCGGGCATCTCCCTGCACTATCCCGGGACAACCGTTCCGCTGCCGGCTAACCTGGCCAACGCTACCATCTGCGGACCGGGTCAGACCATGGGCGTCAACCCCTGCATCACGGGCATCAGCCCGACCGCTCTCAAAATTGTCGGAGCCTTGCCCACGGCGAACCTGCCGGGCGCCAACAACGGAACTCTGAACAATCTCACCAACTCGACCGGCAGCTACATCAATACGGACCAGGGCGACGCCAAGGTAGATTGGAACCCCACCGATAAGGATCACGTTTTTGCCCGCTATTCGCAGCAAAGCAGCGTCTTTCCCACCACCAACAGCCAGCCTTTGCTGTATTCGAGCAGCGGCAATAACGTCTTCCCGCTGTGGAATGGCGTGATCGGCTATACCCGCACTATCACGCCGACCATCGTCAATGAAGCGCGCTTCGGAGTCAATTACTTTCCGGCTGAAGGCAATGTCCAGTCTTCCTCCTCGTCGGTTGGATCGAACCTGATTCCCGGTCAACCCACGTCGTTCCTCCCCGGCCTTTCGTTCGCCGGAGCGCCGCTTGGCGGCGGAGTGAACGGCCCGTTTGCTTTTGGAACGGTGGATGCGCCGGAAATCTTCCACCAGACCACCATCCAGTTTGACGACAACATTAGCATGACCCATGGCGCCCACAACTTCAGGATGGGCTTCCAGGCGTTGCGCTACCGCAACGACTACGTTCCTGCAACCAGCAGCGACGGCGCGGCCGGACAGATCGGCTTCAGCGGGCAATACACCGGCAATGCGGAAGCGGACTTCCTGCTGGGTCTGCCCAACTATATCGGCTACGGGCAAGGCTATAACGGCACCGTGGGCCAACGCAACAGCGCGTTCGGCGCGTTTTTCCAAGATGACTGGCGCATCAACAGCCATCTCACTTTGAACCTCGGCTTGCGTTGGCAGCTTTTCACGCCCATTTACGAAGTCGATAACCGCATGACCAACTTCGGCGAATACAGCGGCCAGATCGAACTCGCCGGTGTCGGCGGCAATAGCCGCGCCCTCTACAACCAGTACAACGGAATCGCAAATTTCCTGCCGCGCGCCGGTCTGGCATGGAGTCCGGGTGGGAAGTGGGGAAAAGACACCGTGGTCCGCGCCGCTTTCAGCCGCTCCAGCTTCCAGGAAGGCACGGGCGAATACAACCGCCTGGCGACCAACGCTCCGTGGAACATTGACCTGGTTGGCCAATTTACCGCCGGCGCCAATGGGTCGATTCCATCGAATCAGATTACGCTCGATCAGGGATTTGCCGGGCTCGGCTCGCTGGGCGGAACTCCTTGCAACACCAGCACCATCCTTTCGGTTCCCGCGTCCTGCTTTGCCGGTGTCCGCATTCACATGACCGATCCGAACTATCGCCCCGCTGTTTCCAACCAATGGAACTTCAGCATTCAGCATCAATTCGGCTCATCGACCACACTCCAGGCCGCCTATGTCGGCCAGCACACCGACCATTTGGCCGCGATTTATTTCGCGGGCCAGGACTTACTCTTGCCGAATGGAACCGTGGTTCCCGGTCCGTACCTCGCCGGCAATCCGGCGTTGAAGGACGCGGGCACCGGTCAAGTTCGCCTGAACACCACTACCGGCATCCAGAACTACGACGCTCTCCAGATCAGCTTCCAGCAGCGTTTTAGCCGGGGCCTCGCGTTTCAGGCCAACTACACCTGGTCTAAATGCCTGACCAATAACCAGGGTTATTACGGTCGCTATGGCGATTCGCAAGCCAGCCAAGCCAGCGCGGACGTGGCGTTCCAAGAGTACGTTTACAACACGTCATTGGATTACGGTCTCTGCGATCACGACGTGACGAATGTGTTTAACGGCTACCTGACTTACGACCTTCCCTACGGCCACAACAAAATGTTTGGACAGAGCGCGAATAAAACCATGAACGCCATCCTCGGCGATTGGCAGTTGAACACCATCTTCACCGTTCACGGCGGCTTCCCGATCTCCCTGCTCGATTGGTCGGGTGACGCCGGCACCGGTTCCGCCCAACCGCGGCCCGATTGCACCGGTCCATCGCAACCAACGCCCTATCAGAACTACGCGGGGGGCGGATACGTCTGGTTCGGATCCGGAAATCTGGCGAATCCGGCGCCGGGAACGTTAGGCAACTGCGGCGTCAGTACCGAACGCGGCCCCGGCCTCAAACAGGTGGATGTCTCGCTTTCGAAGAAGTTCCCGATCACCGAGCGCCAGAACCTCGAGTTCCGCGCTGAAGCGATCAACTCCTTCAACTCGCCGATCTTCACCGTCCAAGGCTACTCGATCGACGTCTACGGCGGCAGCGGCTTCGGCGTGGTGAACACGTCGCAGGGCGCGAGAAACCTGCAATTCGGCCTGAAGTACACATTCTAGGTGGCACAGGCTTTAGCCTGTGTTCCCAAAAGGGGCGATTCCGCAAGGAATCGCCCCTTTTCTATTTTTTGGTGCTAGCATTTCACCGGGATGCCGCATGCGCTTGTCATTGTGATCAGGGGCGCTGTACTGGTGTATTTCGGCCTGTGCGTAGCATTGTTCTTCCTGCAACGCTCCTTCATTTATTTTCCGCAAACCAGCGATGGCGGCACAACCACCATCGAATTACCCACCGCAGCGGCCCGCGTGCTTGTCTCTACGCGTCCAAAAGACGGCCCGCGTGCCTTGATCTACTTTGGCGGCAACGCCGAAGACGTTTCCCTGAATATGCCCAGCCTCTCGGCTGGATTTCCTGACAGCGCGATCTACCTTCTGCACTACCGGGGCTACGGAGGCAGTTCCGGCAAGCCCTCTGAAAAGGCCCTCTTCGCGGACGCCCTGACCCTTTTCGACATGGTGCATTCGAAGCACCCGAAGGTCGAGGTCATTGGCCGCAGCTTGGGCAGCGGAATCGCTGTCTATGTGGCCAGCGTTCGCCCCGTCACGCGCCTGGTTCTGGTCACTCCCTTCGACAGCCTCCAGGCTATTGCCGCCCGGCAATTCCCGTATCTTCCCGTGAGGTGGTTGTTACTGGACAAATATGAGTCCTGGAAATACGCCCCGTACGTGACCGCGCCCACGCTGATTATCGCGGCGGAACACGACGAAATCGTTCCGCGGGCGAGCAGCGAATTGCTCCAATCGCGCTTCAAAAAAGGACTGGCATCTTATCATGTAGTAGCCGGCGCGACCCATAACACCATATCCGAAAGTGCTGAATACATGCCGCTACTAGCCAGCCGGGAACTTTAAAGCGTGCGACCCGATATACTTTAGGTTGTTATGCACGGGCCTTGCAATTCCCGGGAGTTTTTCAGAGTTTTCTTGCTAGCGCTTTTGCCCGGTGCGCTAGCCAGTTCCAACCCAACCATCACGCTCCAGGTTTCCAGCGAAACGGCGCCTCCGGGTGGATATGCGCAGTTCAAAATCTACCTGACCGAGCCGGCTTTGGTCTCGACCGCCCACATCGCGATGAGACTCGACCCATCGATTTTCGGAAGTCCATCGATCGTTGCTGCGTTCAGCGCAACCGGAGATCAGATTGGTAACGCTGGCATAAATGATTTGTCGCAGTTGGCGGCGAATGTCTCGTCGCCGTCCGCGAGCCTCGGGCAGTTGCCCGGACTGCCGGTATTTGTGGTGAATGTTCCCGTTCTCGTCAACAGCCTTACCGTACCAGTGACGCTAACTATCGGTCCCGGCATCCTCGACGTCGCTCCCACATCGCTCTCATTTTCACTCGAGCCCGGCCAGACTTCGCCGGCTCAGACGATCGCTATACGAACGCCAACGCCGTCGATCGCAGTTTCCACCACCACGCAGTCTGGCGGAAATTGGTTGATCGCATCCGCCGCCGGCGTCGCTGCGGACGTCAACGCTACCGCTGCCAACCTGGGAGCCGGCACCTACCAAGGTGCAGTAACCATCACTTCGCCCTTGAATCTAGCCGCTACGGTTCCGGTCACGCTCACGGTCGCCCCACCGCCCGGGCCGGCACAACTTGCGGTCACCCCCAGCATTGCGCTGACCGCACCGGCAGGTTCAACCGCAACCGGAAATCTTTCTGTGACGAGCATCAGCGGACCGCCTTACTTCGCCATTCAGTCCAATGGCCCAATCGTCCAAGTCACCCCGTCCTCCTCATCCGGCCAATACACCGCTCCCATCACGCTCCAAGTATCGGCGTCGGCGCCTTTGCCCGGGACCTATCAATACTCGCTCACCGTCAGTTGGAACGGAGGCTCCGCAACTGTTCCCGTGAGGCTTTACGCAACCGCCTCTCCGTCGACGCCTCCGGTGATGTCAGCCATTGTTAACTCCGGTTCAGCAATCCCAGGTCCAGTCGCGCCCGGCGAACTCATCACCATCTTTGGCGCCGGTCTTGGCGCACCTGGTCTGCAGATCGGCTCCGCCGGAAAAATGGCAACCAGCCTAAGCGGAACCAAGTCTTCATAAACGGCGCCGCTGTGCCGCTGCTCTACACATCCACCGGACAAGTGAATGCCATCGTTCCCTATGAGGTGGGAACCAGCGGAACGGCAACCGTACAACTGATCGAAGGGGGAATCCCGGCTGGCGCATGGGGAGTTCCGCTGGCGCCCTCCGCGCCCGCGATCTTTACCGCCAGCGCATCCGGAGTCGGACCAGGCGCCATCGTGAATGCAGACGGCTCGGTCAACAGCGCGCCCAATCCAGCGGCGCGAGGTACCGCGATTGAAATTTATGCGACTGGCGGCGGCCAGACCTCGCCGCCCTCATCCACAGGAATCTTAGCGCCTGGAACGGCCAACCTCGATCTGCCGGTGGCGGTCACAATCGACGGAGTGAATGCGCAGGTTCTCTATGCCGGTTCAGCCCCAGGCGAAGTCAACGGAGTAGTTCAAATCAACGCCGTCGTGCCACCAGGTGTAACCCCAGGCGCGGCTGTGCCGGTTGCCATCACCATTGGCGGAGTCCCAGCGCAGACCGGCGTAACGGTTGCGCTCCAATGAAGCTCTACTTCGGCTCATCCACCTTCAAAAACCGATCCGCCTTCACGCCCTCCAGCTTCTGCACCTTCCCCCGCGGCCAGCGGATCTCGATCTCGCGGATTTCCTTTTCCCCGCCTAAACCAAAGTGGACGCGCTTGTCGCTCGAGCTCAGAAATCCCACGCTCACCGCCACGTGATTGTAGAGCACCCGTCCGCTTGCTGTGGTCAGCTTCACCTTCGCGCCAATCGCGTCGCGATTGCTCGCATGACCGGTTAACTCAAGCACGATCCAATGATTGCCATTATCCGCCGAATTCAACAGAATCCGTGGTTTCTCCATCAACGAAGTGACCACAATTTCCGGAAAACCATCGTTATTTAAATCGCCAAAAGCCGAACCTCGCTGAAAGCCCGCATGCAGAAAGTCCCCGCCCAACTGTTCCGACACATCTTCAAACTGCTTCCCGCCCATATTCCGGAATAGCGTGTCGTGCTGCCGCGCATTCGGTTTTACGTTATCGACATCGCCGTTAGCGGAGTACAAATCTTTCCAGCCGTCATTATCGTAATCGATGAATCCCGCGCTCCACCCGGAATACGCCGCGCTCAGCCTCCGCACCTGTGTCTGTGCCGAAACATTGCGAAACGAATCGCCGCGATTCTGCAGCAGCGCCCACACTTGGCCCATCAAATTGTTATAAAAAATGTCCACCCGTCCGTCGTTGTCGAAGTCTTTGGCGTCGCTGCCCATGGACGACACCGCCTTCGCGCTGTCATCGTAAGCTACTCCCCAGGGCAACCCCTGCTCTTCGAACGTGCCATCTCCTTTGTTCAGGAACAGCGAGTTTGCCTCGGTGTCGTTGGCGATAAACACATCCTGAAACCCGTCGTCATTGAAGTCTGCAATCGAGATGCCCATCCCTTTGCCCGGCGCCGCGCCGAAACCGGACTTCTCCGTCACATCTTCGAATTTTCCGTTCCCCAAATTGTGGTACAGCCGATGAGGAACCGCTTGGTAAAACAAGCGCGGATCGCAGTAATATTCCACGCCCGCCGCGCTGCAGCGTTTATCGGTCTGTGGACTCCACAACGTATAATTCGAGACCACCAGGTCGAGCAGTCCGTCGTTGTCGTAGTCGAACCACGCCGCGCCCACGCTCAACGTCATCGCGGGCTTGCCGCCGATGCCCGATTTCTCCGTTACATCGGTAAACGTGCCGTTTCCGTTGTTGTGATACAGCGTGTTCCGCCCCGCGCCGCAGATGAACAAATCCTCAAAGCCGTCGTTGTCGAAATCGCCAACAGCCACGCCCAGGTTGTAGCCGAGATTTTCACCCAGTAGCCCGGCGCGCGCCGTCACGTCCTCAAAGGTTCCATCGCCTTTATTCCGCAACAGCGTATTGTAGAAGGCCGGACCGGTTTTCTTCAATTCCGGTAGCTTGGCGCCATTGGTAAAGAAAATGTCCATCTTGCCATCGTTGTCGAAATCGAAAATGGCGACTCCACCGGCCATCGGCTGGACGAAATACTTCCGCGGCGACAGATCGTTGTTGGTGATATAGGCGAACTTCGATCGCGGCGCAATGTCGGTGAAATGCGGCCGCGGCGCCTTCACTGGCGTTTGAAAGCTCAGAGTCAGGGAGGCGGCAGCCGCGGCAACACTCGCCGCCAGCGCTCGTTTCATCGGTCCGAGCCCGGACCGGAAACCGTTTTGTGCAGCGTCTTCGTATTCTGGTTGATCTTCTCCGCCGTGCTCTTCTGCAGCGCAAACTCCCGCGCCGCATCTTCCTTTCTTCCCGTCCGCTGATACGCCGTAGCCAGCGACAAATGCACAGTCGGATTTTCCGGCGCCAGCTTCGCGGCCGTCTCGAGCGGCGCTATCGCTTCCGCGGCCTTCCCTGAATCGAGAATCGATCGCCCCAGTCCGAAATACGCGTCCGCAAAACCCGGATAGATTTTCGTCGCCCGCGTGAAGTGCTCAATCGCTTCCGGCAGTTTGTCGTCCTGCCGCGCCAGTTCGCCCAGATAATACTCGGCGCCGGCGGTCTGCGGATTGATCTTGAGTTCTTCTTCGAATTCCTTGCGCGCCTCCGCCGCGCTGGTGGCTGTCGCGGGCTGCGACAGGATCAGTCCGCCGATGCGATAATGAATGCCCGGCCGGTCCGGCACGCGCTGCAACAATATCCGGTACTCGGCGATCGCCCTCGCCAAATCGCCCTGCTTTTCGAAATTTTCCGCGTTCAACTGGATCACCAGCGGCGAATCCGGGGCCGTGCTCATCAGCTCCTGAGCGTTTCGCAAACTCAAGTCGGAAAACATGTGTACCGCCAGAAACAGCACCTCCGGATCCTTCGGAAACGCCTGCTGCAGCCAGCCCAGAAAGCTCATCGCGTCGTTTTGCTGGTTGAGCAGCATCGAGCATTGGACGCCCGCCAGACTCACCGTGCGCTTCACCGTCAGGTCGTTGGCCGGATCCCGCATCGCCTGATCGAGCAGCGGCATCGCCTCCGGACAACGGCCCTGCTTCGCCAGTTCCACACCGTCCTGGGCCGGTTTCCCCTTTTCCTGCGCGCACAAAACGCAAACCAGCCCAGCGGCGAGAAGAATCGTCGACAACCTTCGGAACATTCTCAGGTTAGCCTCAAACTAGCCTTTCCGGATTTCCGCCACGCCCGCCTTCGTCGCCTCGGTGAACGTACGCTGCAACGTGCCGGCCACCGTTCCCACCGTTTTCGAGGCCTTTTCCGCGTGGGTGAACAAGCGGTCCGCGCTCTTTTCCGCCATGTCCACGGTCCAAACCACCACCGCCGGCACAATCAACAGCGCTCCCACTACGCCTAACCCGAAACCTACCGCTATCAGGCCCGCGCCCGCAACCGCCATCTTTTTCTGGGTATCCATCTTTTTCCAATCTCCTGAAACTCATTGAACCACGCTCCGCCGGTAAATCCCATTCCCCCAACGTTGAGCGGCCGACACGGCCAAACGCGCCGCTTGTGAGGCCAGCCCACGGCTGCCCCCTGGATTTTGTACATTTTCCCACGTAATGTTTTGGAGAAAAGCGCGCAGGCTAAAGCTTGTGGGGCAGGTTGTCAACCTGCCGCGGGTTGTTAACCCGCGCGCGGGGCGCCAGACTCTGCGCTCTGCGGGTTATTAACCCGGTTGTTAAACCAGCGTTACGCTGGCCCGCTCTCCGGCGAATTTTCGCGCCGGTCCAGACACGAAAAGATCGATTTCGATGAAACGATCATCATTTCCACCGCACTAAAGCACCAGGAGAGCAAGCGCCTTTGTCCGGACGAAGACCGCATTTGGCGCCTGGCCAGGTTAAGGCAAAGCTACGGGTGCATTTCACGCGCGTAGAGCAAGGCAGGCCACGAATGCGTAACAAAGTTCACAAACAACTTGGAGGAAAAAGCGAGTATGAGTAAACGTATAATTTTCTGCGCGGACGGGACTTGGGACAGTTCGGCTAACGACACGAACGCCTACAAAATCTTCAAAGCTCTGCAGACGACAGCAGATCAAGTTCCCTATTATGACGACGGTGTTGGCGCCAATCGGCTACCGATTGAGAAATTAGCAGGTGGCGCTTTCGGAGCCGGCCTCTTTCAGAAGATAAAGGACGGTTACACGAAAGTTGCGCACGCTTATGAGAAGGGAGATGAAATCTTTCTTTTCGGTTTCAGCCGCGGCGCGTATACCGCGCGCTGCCTGGCCGGAATGATCGCGGTGTGCGGACTTCCCACGGCGAATTTCAGCGATGAGGTGGTCGAGACTGCCTTTCAAGCCTACCGGAACAAAGACCAACGGGCAGAATTGCTGGCACAGCTCAACAAGATGTGTGACCTGTTCGACGCGAAGCTGACGATGGTCGGCGTGTGGGATACGGTCGGATCGCTCGGAATTCCCGCAATATTCGGAGGAGTTAGCCCGCTCATTTACGGTTTCCTCGACACGGCATTACACCCGGATGTCTTACACGCTTATCATGCGATGGCGATAGACGAAAGACGGGCCGAATTTCCGGCCACGCTCTGGACCTCACCGTCCGCGGGGCAGACCCTCGAGCAAGTCTGGTTTTGCGGCGTCCATTGCGATGTCGGCGGCAGTTATCCCGCCGATCCCAACGGCACAGCGCTCTCCGATCTCACGCTGGGTTGGATGATGAGCAAGGCGGCGGCGCTGGGCCTGGAATTCGTGGCCGAAGTTGAATCGCAATACGCGCTCCCCATGGACCCGAAATATGCGCTCGATCACAAACACGAATCCTGGAACCCGCTCTGGGCCTTTCCGAAAAGGAGACCGGTTGCCCCGGAATCGTCGATCGCGGACAGCGTCTTTATCCGTTGTGAGAACGACAATACTTACCGGCCGGGGAACTTGACGTTCTCTGACGGCGTACTCGACTCGGGTTACCGGAAGGTACCGGTCGTAACTCAGGCTGCCTTAACTGCCGGCACTGGTGACTGAGGCTTCGAATCCCATGTTCAAAACGGCTTTCTATTTTTGCCTGTGCGGGTTGGCCGCCGCGGGGGAGAAAACTTCCGGCCCGAAATCACCCGACCCGAAATTAGAAGAGGCGCGCGAGCTGAAAGCGTGCGCCCAAGTGGTGCTGGCCGGATTTCAAAAGATTCCCGACGCCCGTTCGCAACGCTTTCTGGGCAAAGTGACGGAAACCGAAATGCTTTGCCGCGCAGGTCAGAAGAGCCTGCAGTTCCGGCTGACGCCTTGGGTCGATTGGTCCCAATATTGGGGCACGGGCGACGTGTCGTCGTTGCCAACCGGTTATCTGTCGAAGAAAGGGCCGGCCTTTCGCGGTGTCACCGGAGCCTTGCTCGATCTTGAATACCAGCGCATCGAGCTGATCAAATTCAACCTGTTCGACAACAATGGAACCTGGCGTACTTATGTTACCGGCCTGAACGGTGTGGGGGGACCAGCTCTCAAGACCTGGCCGGAGATGCGGCTGCCGGCGGCGAACTCCAAGTATCAGGCCGTGGGCGGCGCAGGCGAGCAGACCTGCACAGGGGATCTGATTCGCGCGCGCACGCTCTCCGGCATTTGCAACGACATCCGCAATCCGCTGATGGGTTCAAGCGGAACACCGTTCGCTCGCAATGTCGAATTCGAAACTACCTTCCCCGACCTGGAGCAAACTACCTTGACGCGGAACCGCCACGGCGGACGGCTAGGTCTGCTCACGCCCGATCCGCAGGTGATCAGCCGCGTGCTCTTTACTCGGGTCCAGTCAAATCCCGGCGCGTGCAACGCCGGATTTGGACTTCCCGAAAATTCCCCGAATGCCAACTGCGATTATCAGAAGGCGCCGTTCTTCAACGTTCTTGCGGCCTACTGGATCCAATTCATGACTCACGATTGGTTCTCGCATATGGAGGAAGGGCACAACGCTCCAGAATACATGCCAGTCGGCTGCAAGGATGCGCTTGTCAATAACGTGGAAACGCCTTTGACGCCGGACGAGATCGACAAGCTCGGTTGCCGTCCGGACGATCGCGTCGATAAGACATACGTGCTCCAGGATTCGCCCCCGGAGAAATTCTCCAGTGGCGGAAGGGATTACCTCGCGCGCGCTCCCAAGACATTCAGCAACAATAATACGGCGTGGTGGGACGCTTCTCAGATCTACGGGTTCGATGAGACTTCGAGACGCCGTTTGAAGCGCGATCCCAAGGATCCGACGAAAATGTTGCTTGAACCGGCGGCCGCGATGCCCGGGCCCGGATATCTTCCCGTGCTCCAGCCCGGCGACCCAGCGCAGCCTCAGTGGGCGGGGCAGGAATCGGTTGCGTTCCCCGACAACTGGTCGATCGGGTTGAGTTTCTTGCACAACCTCTTCGCTCGCGAACACAACTCTTTCGTGGATGAATTCCGTAAGGAAGCGGCACAAAAGCCGAATGCGGATAGCGGACTCCGTAATCCTTCCGACCCGCAACATGTCATCCGCAACCAGGATGTGTCGGCGGATGAGTTGTTTGAAGTCGCCCGGCTGGTGGTTGCCGCCGAGATCGCGAAGGTCCATACCATCGAGTGGACTCCGCAACTGCTCTATGACGAACCACTTTACAAGGGCATGAATGCGAACTGGAACGGGCTGCTCGGCACGGGCGACCCGGAGGTCTCGAAGGCGCTTTCCAATATCATCGTCCGGACTTTCGGAAAATCCAAAAACGTCGAAAAGGCATCCCAATGGTATTCGGTGTTCGCGTCCGGCCCGGGCATATTCGGGCTCGGCAGCAAGGTTCCGCATTACGACATTACCAATCCCGCCGATACCAATGGCGGTGTCAATCACTTCGGATCGCCCTTCAACTTCCCCGAAGAGTTCGTCACGGTTTACCGCTTGCACGCTTTGATTCCCGATCTGATCGAATTCCGCGAGCTGAATAAAGACCCGAATCAGATCGCACAAAAGATAGCCGTGATCGATACCTTCGAAGGCAAGGCCACCGACGCAATGCGGTCGCACGGACTGGCCAACTGGGGCTTGAGTCTGGGCAGGCAGCGATTGGGGCTATTGACGCTGCATAACATTCCGCAGTTCATGCAGAATATTCACCTCCCGCGGCTCGACAGCCCAACGCAGCAAATCGATATCGCGGCGCTCGACATCATCCGTGACCGCGAGCACGGCGTGCCACGCTTCAACGAGTTCCGTCGCCAGTACGGCTTGCGCCAATTGACGAGTTACGACGATTTCACCGATAAGTCCCTGCCGGCCGATTCGCCCGCCCGGATGGATCAGGAAAAGACGGCGCGGCAGCTCCGCGAAGTCTATGGCACCCATATCTGCGATTCCTCCAAAGTCATCACCGACGCGCAGGTGAACGAAGGTGGCACGCCCATCAACGATTGTCTCGGCCATCCAAATGGATCGGTGGTGGACAATATCGAGGATGTCGACACGGTGGTTGGCTGGATGGCGGAATCGGTTCGGCCGCATGGGTTCGCGATTTCAGAAACGCAGTTTGTCGTGTTTATTCTGAACGCCTCACGGAGACTGTTCAGCGACCGTTTCTTCACCTCGTGTTTCCGGCCGGAATTTTACACCCGGCTGGGCATCGACTGGGTCAATCACAACGGGCCCGGACCCGAAATGCTGGAACAGGGGATGCCGAACGGGCATAAGCAACCGGTCTCGCCCCTCAAAAGAATTCTGCTCCGTAACATACCGGAATTGGCGCCCGAGCTGCAAAACGTGGTCAACGCGTTTGACCCCTGGGCGCGCGATCGAGGTCAATACTACACGCTTCAGTGGGCGCCGCAGCCACGGGCGGCCACCGATCCGGCGTTTAAATAGCCACGGCGAATCGCGCCGGGCCCTGACGCGCCTAGCGTCCGTCCGCCGCTACCTTCTTCAAAAGCACAATCTGCCCCGCATGGTATAGATTATGTTGCGCAATTCCGTGTAATAGGTAGTAACAAGACTTCTCTCCGTCTCCCAGCGCTTCCGGCGGAAACCCTCTCACCGCTTCCTCTAGCGCCGCCTCCGCGCTTTCCAAGCGGCTCAACGACTCCTCCCAAGCGGGAGAAGAAATCTCCGTGACCGGTGGCCAATCCCTCTCTCCTTTAAGCGACTCATAAGGTTTGCCGCGCACCGTGGCCGCTGCCTCGCCAATCCATGCGGTGAGATGGTGCACCAGTTCCCAGATGGAATGGGCACTGGGAAACGGCCGGGCCAAAGCCGTGCCCGCGGAGACTCCTTCCAACGCTTCCTTCACGGCCGGTCCATGCCATGCCTTACCATGGAAAGCCCGCTGCAGTTGATCGGCAATCCGCTCGCTTTCAGTCATTCTTAGAGACTACCGCGTTGTAACAACGTGTAGGCAACCGCGGTTCGCATCAGGCATACTGGAAGCAAATATGCTGACGTGTTCCGGCTGCTCGTCGCAAATTCCGGACAACAGTAAGTTTTGCCTGTCTTGCGGCGCGCCCGCCGGCCTCGAGAGAAGCTCCGCGCCGACTATGGCGATGCCGATGGCATCGTCGGCCGCCCGGTTCGCCAGTTCGCAAGTGATCGAGGCGGAAGAGGGACGCTGGCCCGCCGGGACCATTGTCGCGGACCGATATCGCATTCTCGGCCTGCTGGGTAGAGGTGGCATGGGCGAGGTTTACCGCGCCAGCGACCAGCGCCTGGGACAGACGGTGGCGCTGAAATTTCTCCCCGAAACCTTCGCGCAGGATCCGGCCATGCTGGCGCGTTTCTATAATGAAGTCCGCATCGCCCGCCAGATCACGCACCCCAACGTGTGCCGCGTGTTTGACATCGGAGAGGCCAACGGCCAGCCTTTCCTTTCCATGCAGTTCATTGACGGCGAGAATCTTGCGTCTCTGCTGCTGCGCATCGGCCGGCTGCCCGCCGACAAGGCCGTGGAGATCGCCCGCAAGTTGTGCGCCGGCCTGGCCGCCGCGCACGCGCAAAATGTTCTGCACCGCGATTTGAAACCGGCCAACATCATGCTCGATGCCCGCGGCCAAGTGGTGATCACGGATTTTGGACTGGCCGGCTTGACGGAAGACATGCGCGGCGCCGAGATTCGCAGCGGCACTCCCGCCTACATGTCGCCGGAGCAATTGGCGGGCACCGAAGTCACCTTCAAAAGCGACATTTACGCGTTGGGCCTGGTGCTTTATGAAATTTTCACAGGCCGCCGCGCTTTTGAAGCCGACACGTTGGCGGAGCTGATTCGCGTACGCGGAGAAAGCCGGCCCGCCGACATCTCCAGCGTGGTGCGAGAAGTGGATCCGAGCGTGGAGAAGGTCATTCTCCGTTGCCTGGACCCCGAACCGGCCAATCGTCCCGCTTCCGCCCTGGCGGTCTCGGCGGCGCTGCCCGGCGGCGACCCATTGGCTGCCGCACTCGCCGCTGGAGAGACGCCGACACCGGAAATGGTCGCCTCCGCCGGCAGCAAGGAAGCGCTCAAGCCGGCCATCGCGGTCACCATGTTTTTGGTCATACTCGCCCTGCTTCCCGCTGTAGTCCTGTTTCGCGGACACTCCGTCCTCGAAAGCCGGCTGAACCTGGAGATGCCTCCGGAGGCGTTGCTGGTACAGGCCCGCAAGATGCTGCGCCAACTCGGCTACAACTCGCCCGCGGCGGACTCCGCCTGGAGCGTGAGTTCCAACGAGGACGTCGACCACTACGAGACCTACCAGAAGCAGCACACCGGCAAAGCGGATTACTCTCCGGCCGCCTTCAATCAAATTGCGCCCGTCGTGTTCCGTTATCGCGAGAGCCCGGCGTTGATGATTGCCAGAGGCTTCTCGAATGTTGGCTTGGTTCTGCCCAACGACCCGCCAGTCACCCTTTCCGGAATGGTGAACGTCGCGCTGGACACCCAGGGAAAGCTGCTGTCGCTTTCAGAAGTGCCCCCGCAACTGAACTCCGGCCCTTCTTCTACTGAAGCGGGAGATGCCACTCCATTCTTCGCCGCGGCGGGCCTCGACATCCACAATTTCCAATCCACCCAGCCGCTGTGGGCCCCTCCGGTTGCGAGCGACTCCCGCGCCGCCTGGACCGGACCGTTCCCCGGCATGCCGGGCAGCATCTTGCGCGTCGAAGCTGCTTGGTGGAATCAAAAGCCCGTTTGGTTTCAGGTGATCCCACCTTGGGCCAAACCCACTCGCATGCCCGCCCCGAGTTCCTCGCAGGATATCGGCAGTTACGCGCAGTCAGCGGAATCCTTGATATTTCTAATTGGCGCCAGTATTCTGGCGTGGCGGAATCTGCGTCTGGGACGGGGAGACCGCCAAGGCGCTTTCCGCTTGGGTGCATTTGTCTTCGCCGTCGCATTCTTCGACATTTTGCTCATGATGCATGGGTTGTTCTCCTCCAGCATCGTCTTCCTGCTGGGTGCTGCCGCGGCCAAAGCGCTGTGGATTGCCGCTCGCCTTTGGCTCGCTTATCTCGCCTTGGAACCACTCGTGAGGCGCCGTTGGCCGCGTATCCTCATTTCCTGGAGCCGCATCGCCGCCGGTAAATGGCAGGACCCGGTGGTTGGCCGCGATGTTCTGGCCGGCATCATCCTGGGATTGGGCTATGCTCTCATCCTGATCTCGGCGATGACTATCGCGCAATCCCGCGGCTTTAGTCCCGACGATGTCAATCCCGCGACACTGCTCGGTGTCCGTTTCTCGTTGGATGCGATTCTCGAGCAGATCACCAACAGTGTCACCACGGCGCTGGTCCTGTTCTTTCTGCTGTTCGTGTTTCGTCTCGTGCTACGCAAGGAGTGGCTGGCGGCGCTGGTGCTGACGGCAACCTTTGCCGGTTTGGAGGGTGGAACCAGCGATTATCCATCCATCATGGTGCCCGCCATGGCCTTGATTTTCGCTGCGGTTTTCACTGTGCTTTTGCGCTTTGGATTGGTGGCGATGATGGTCGCGATCTTCACCGTAAACCTGATGATGTCGAACGGCTTCACGCTCAACTTCTCCGCCTGGTACGGAACCGGCTCGCTGATGGTGACCGGCTTGATCGCCGCGTTGTCGCTCTATGCCTTCCGCAAATCGTTAGGAACGCAACGTGCATTTGCGGGCTGGCTCGAGCAATAAAGCTTGTGGGGCAGGTTGTTAACCTGCAGCGGGTTGTTAACCCGCCCGAAACCGGCTTGACGACATCTTATCCGTGGCACTTCGCCACAATAATCGTAATGTCGTCGTGCTGATGCTTCGGGCTATGCCGCTGGACTTCTTCCACGATCGAGCTAACCATCGCCTCGGGCCGCTCTTCCTTATGCCGCCGCAAGGCGTCCACTAAGCGCTGCTCACCGAACTCTTCGTCGGCTTCATTCAAGGATTCCGTTATGCCGTCGGTGTAGAGAGAGAACATGTCTCCCTCCACCAGTTGGCACTCTTCCGTTTCGCACTCCCAATCCTCGAAAATCCCGAGCACGGTCGTGGTGGAACGCAGCCGATCGACCTTGCCATCCGCTCGCATCACGAGACCGCACAGATGCCCGCAGTTGGTATAACGTATGCTCCGCGCGCCGTCGTCATATTCGGCAAAGAACAGCGTGGCGTAAGCGCTGTCGACCGTATTCTCGTAGAAGCGCTGGTTCACCGATTGCAGAAAGCGTTGCGGCTGATCCAAAGCGATCGCGCATTGGCTGCGCAAGTTCGCCTGCAAGTTGGCCATCAAGAGCGCGGCCGCCATTCCTTTACCCGCGATGTCCCCCACCACCAACCCCAGGCGCCCTCGTCCCAGATCGAGAAAATCGTAATAGTCGCCGCCGACCTGCAGCGCTTGAATGCACGTGCCCGCGTATTCCAGCGTTTTGAGAGCCGGCGAAGTTTGCGGAAAAAGCCGCGCCTGCACCTGTTTGGCGATTTCCAACTCCTGCGCGGCGCGGCGTTCCGATTCCTGTTTCACGTCGTTGGCGCGGCGTTGTGCTTCCACTTCACGGCTCACCTCGTCGAAGCCAACCAGCGAAAATGAATTCCCGTCGATATCGCTGAAACGGGTAAACACCCCGCCCCACACTGTCTGCGGGTCGCCGGCCGATGGTTCGGGCCGTCCGTATTGAACGCGCTTCAAGCGCGGTGTATTGAGAAACCGGACGCCGCGGCTCCGCCATTCATGAAACGTCGCGCCCACGTCCTCCGTGAGAAAGACTACCTGCGTGGCCCGGCCGACCAGTTTGTATTCTCTCGAATCGGGTTTGGCCTCGATCAGCGAGAGCACCGCGGAGCCATTGGGAGGGGCGACGGCCACCCAGCGTACGCCCGATTGGAGCCGCGCATCAAAAGCGACATCGAATCCAAGCTGGTCGACATAGAACCGCACACTGCGCTCCTGATGGCGAACGTAAATATTAACCGCATTCAGGCGCAGGTAGGGTTCTCGCGCGCGAGAGCTGCCCATGGCCGTGATTATAAGCCCCGCCCGAGTTACACTTTGAGTTTCCCGGTCGAGAAGAAATAGTGGCAACGCCAGAGACTTTAGCGATGCACCGCAGAACTTTACTGAAATTTCTAACCTTGTTGCCCATTCCCGCCCTGCGGGCTTGGGCGGAGACCGCAACTTTTCCAGCGAACTACGGTCCCTTGTTGCGCGAGATCGGCGCGGTGGTGCTGCCGGCTGAACTCGGTCGCGCGGGCACGGATCGCGTGGTCGAGTTATTCGAGCGCCATGTGCGCGAGTACCGGCCGGGCGCAGATCTCGACCACGGCTACGGGTTTACCCATCTACGCGTCCAGCCGCCGTCACCTGCTGCGGCATATTTGCAGCAATTAGCGGCGATGAAAAGTCCAATCTTCGCGGAGACGATCACGGAAGCCTTAAACGCCGCTGAAGTGGCCGCCAAAGTGAGTGTGTTGCCGCGATTCGCCGGCGGCAACCATGTCGCCGCCAGCCTGATGGCTTTCTATTTTCACAGCAGCGATGCCAACGATCTGTGTTACCGCGCGGCGATTGGCCGGGACCAATGCCGCGGCCTGGACGGTTCCGATCGGCCTCCGGCTCCTCTAAAAGGAGCGCTGTGATGGTGCGCCATGAGAGCGATGTCTGCATCGTTGGCGGCGGAATTTCGGCCGCGCTGCTGGCGCAGAAACTGGCGGAGTTGCGCCCCGGAATCTCCATCACCGTGATCGAAGCGGGACAACGCCTCTTCGATGTGGAAAACCGTATGAACTACCGGCGGCGCTATACCGAATACGGTGAGAACGCCTGGCCGGGCGATTTTATTCCGGATCAGGCGGCCAAAGGCGGCATCTCGCGAACCATGGCAGTGGGCGGACAGGCGTTGCACTGGGGTGGAACGTGCAACCGCTTTTCTGAAGAGGACACGCGCTTGAAATCGATGTTCGGCTTGGCAACCGACTGGCCAGTGGAATGGAAGGAACTCGAGAAATTCTATTGTGAAGCGGAGCGCCGCCTGGGAGTTTCGGGGGAGCCGAGTCCGTTTCCGGAAGACTGGCGATCGGAACCCTATCCGATGAAGGAAATGGTCCTCAGCCATAACCTGCTGGAACTGCAAAAATGGGCTAACCAAAGTGGCATCCCGTTTCAGGGCATTCCGCAAGCCAAGAATACTGAGCCGTATAACGGCCGCGCCCAGTGCATCCGCTGTAACACCTGCCTGATTTGTCCCACTGGCGCGCGCTATTCGCCCGATTTCACTTTCCAGCAACTGCTCGCGGCGAAGAAGATTCAACTGCACGATCGCACTCTGGTGCGCCGCCTGGTTATGCACGAAACCCGGAACACCATTGCGGCCGCTGAAGCCGTAAACCGGCGGAAACCGGACGAGAAGATTGAGTATCGCGCGCCGGTTTTCGTGGTGGCCTCCGGATACACCTGGAGCCCGCATCTATTGCTGCTTTCGCGCAACGCGCGTTTTCCCGACGGCCTCGCGAATCGCAACGGCTTGGTGGGCCGCTATATGGCGGGGCACGCGTTCATGTCCGCGTTCATTGAAATCGACGCGCGCATTTATCCGGGTATGAATGAGACGCACAGCCTCATCTCGCGCCAATTCTTCCGCTCGCCAAAAGACAAACCGTTTGCGCGGCACGATCTGCGGGTATGGGAAAGCACACTGGGCCGCGAACCGCGTTTGCGCGACAACGAGGGAAAGCTTTTGCTGGGCGACGAGCTGATGGCGGATTGGCGCCGGCGCGCTCAGCGCGCCACCGCGCGTGTGCGGGCATATATCGATGTCCATCCGGACCGCAACAGCAGCCTGACGCTGGACGAAAGCGCCAGGAATGCGTGGGGCGATCCGCTGCCCAAGATCGAGCATCGCTTGGACGCGGACACCCAAGCTCGCCAGCCGAGAGTTCGGGAGCATGTGCTCGGTATCTTTCAACAATTGGCCAAAGCCGGCGACGGCAAAATTCTGAATACCAGCGATGGAGATTACCTCGACCATCCAGCCGGGGGCTGTCGCATGGGAACCGACCCCTCGACTAGCGTGTGCGACGGCCATGGCAAGACGCACGATCACGAGAACCTGTTCGTGGTGGGCGCGCCAACGCTGCCCACCGCCGGTTGCACCAATGGCACTCTCACCTTTGCCGCCTTGACGCTGCGGTCAGCCGGAAAAATCGCGGAACAGATCCCGGGAGCTAAATCAAAATGACGCAGAAATGGATTTTGTGCCTGGCCGTTTGCGGCACGCTCGCAGACGCCCAGCCGATCGTGATCAAAGCCGGCATCATTATCGACGGCAAGGGTCATGTCTTGAAAAATCTGCAGGTCGTGGTGGACGGCGCAAAGATCGTATCGGTGGCCGGTGCCAAAGACAAGGCCACGTATGACCTGAGCGGGCTGACCCTGATGCCCGGCTGGATCGATACCCACGTACACATCGGCTGGTTCTTCAACGGCAAAGACCGCCTGGATCAGGGCAGCGAAACCTCCGCCACGCGTTCCGCGCTATATGCCGAAGGCAACGCCTATCAAACGCTCATGGGCGGATTTACTACCATTCAAAGCCTCGGCGCGGCCATCGATGGCGATTTGCGCGATCTGATCGCGGCGGGCAAGATCCCTGGCCCGCGCATTCTCACTTCGCTGCGTGCCGTCACCGAGAAGACCGGCACGCCGGAACAGATTCGCGCCTATGTGCGCAAGATGAAAGAAGACGGCGCGGACGTCATCAAGCTGTTCGCCACCGCCAGCATTCGCGACGGCGGCGCGCAGACCATGACGGACGAACAGGTAGCCGCGACGTGTCAGGAAGCGACTGCGCTCGGCCTGCGTAGCGTGGTTCATGCCCATGCTCCGGGCGGCGCCAAAGCCGCCATCAAAGGCGGATGCACCTCCATTGAACATGGCGCTTTTCTGGATGATGAAACGCTCCAGATGATGGCGGATAAGGGCGTATACTTCGACCCGAATTTTCTGGTGCTGCACAATTATCTGCAGAACAAACCCAAATTTCTGGGCATCGGCAACTACAACGAAGAAGGCTTTGCCTATATGGAGAAGGGTTTGCCTCTGATGAGCGCCGTTCTTGAAAAAGCCATCCGCCATCACGTGAAGATCGTTTTCGGTACCGACGCCGTTGCCGGATCGCACGGCCGCAACGCCGAGGAGTTCATTTATCGCGTCAAAGACGGCCATCAGGCGCCCATGGATGCGATCGCCAGCGCCACGTCCCTTGCCGCGGAAGCGCTGCGCCTCAGCGATCAGATCGGAACCATCGCTCCCGGCATGCAGGCCGATCTGGTCGCCGTTCAGGGCAACCCGCTGGAGGACATAACAGCGGTGCGGCGCGTAGTGTTTGTGATGAAGGGCGGCAAAGTGTACCGCAATAGCCGCTAAACGAAATGTGGGGCAGGTTGTCGCTCCTGCCGCGGGTTGTTAACCCGCGCCGCACAGGCTAAAGCCTGTGCCACGAGGCAGCCAAGGTGGCACGGACTTTAGTCTGTGCAGAAAATGTAGAAACTCCAGCCGCGGGTTGTTAACCCGCGCGAGGGGAGTTGGACCCGCTCCTGTTGACATCTAACCCAAGCCGATCCATACTTGGGTTAGATGACTACCCGAGAAGAAAAAGACCGCCTGGCGCTCCTGCAAGGCACCCTGGACCTGCTGATCCTGCGCACCTTGATCTTCGGCCGGCAGCACGGGCAAGGCATCGCGCGGTCCATTCAAGAATCCTCCGAAGACGAACTCCTGGTGGACCATGGCGCGCTTTATCCCGCCCTGCAGCGCCTCGAAGCCCAAAATTGGATTGCTGCCGAATGGGGCGTATCCGATAACAATCGCAAGGCGCGCTTCTACACGCTGACCAAGACCGGACGCAAGCACCTGGTGAGCGAGACCAACCGCTGGCGCAGGCTAGCGACCGCCATGGCGCGGGTTCTCGGACCGGAGACGTAATCCAAATGTTCTTCCGCCGCCGTTCGCAAAAAGACTTTAACGCCGAAGTGGAGTCGCACATTCTTCTCGAAGCCGAGCGGCTGCGAAGCGAAGGCATCAGCCACGCCGACGCTCTCGACGCGGCCCGGCGCGCCTTCGGCAATCCCCTCGCGGCGGAGGAGCGGTTTTATGACCGCACCCACACCCTCTGGCTCGATCAGTTGCGCAAAGATCTGCTGTATGCCGTTCGCACGTTGCGCCGTAGCCCCGCCTTTACAGCCGCGGCCGTCCTCACCCTGGCGCTCGGGATCGGCGCCAACACCGCGCTCTTCACCATCATCGATAGCGTGCTCCTGCGCCCGCTGCCATATCCCGATCCCTCGCGAATCGTAATGCTCGACGGTCAATCGGACGGCGGGCCGGGAACTCTCTCGCCCGCCGATTTCCTCGACTACCGCGCCCAGTCGCACGTTTTTGAAAATCTGGCGGCGTATCGCGAATCGGCCTTGAACGTTACCGGAAAAGATCAATCGCGGCGCATCATCGGCGCCATCGTGACGCCCGATTTTTTCGCCGTCATGAAAACGCAAGCGGAGTTGGGGCGAACTTTTCTCACCCAAATCGATAAACCGGGCGCGGGCCGCCTGATCGTACTCAGTCATGCGCTCTGGCAGGAGTCTTACGGCGCCGACCCAAATATTCTTGGCAAGGCCGTGGAGATTGATGGCGAGCCGCATACGGTAATCGGCGTGATGCCGCCCTATTTCCGTTTTCCGGATCAAAGCGTAGCCTGGACCCTCTCGCGCTATGCGGTTCCGGAACATGCCTTGCGCCCGCGGATCGACCAGTCCCGGATGCGAGATACGCATTACTTCGAAGTAATCGGCCGGCTGGCGCCGGGCGTCTCTTTAGCGCAAGCCAAGGCCGAGACAACGGCCATCGCGCGCCGTTTGAAGCAGCAGTTTGGCAAGGACGAAGAATACGACAGCTCGTTCGTGATCCGGCTGCAAGACGATCTGGTCGGCGAGACTAAAACCGCGTTGCTGATCCTGCTGGCCTCGGTGACGCTGCTGCTGTTGATCGCCTGCGTCAACGTCGCCAATATTTTGCTGGCTCGCGGGGCGTCGCGGCAAAAAGAGATCGCGATCCGGGGCGCGCTCGGCGCGGGAAAATGGCGAATTATCCGTCAGTTGCTGACCGAGAGCCTGGTCGTCGCGGCGTGCGGCGGAACGCTGGGCGTTCTATTCGCCTACGGGGCGCTGATTCCGCTGCGATCGTGGATGCCCCCGGATATGCTCGCCGGCGCGGCGCTCGAGGTCGATCTTCGCGTGCTTGCGTTCACGGCCATCACCGCGCTCGGCTCCGGATTGTTCTTCGGATTGTTCCCGGCACTCCAGATGGCGAAGCCGGACCTGAACATCGCGCTTAAAGAGAGCGGGCGTGGATCCACCGGCGACCGCTCCTCCCAGCGGACTCGCAATCTGCTGGTAGTTTCCGAGATCGCCCTCGCCACCGTCCTCTTGATTGGCGCGGGGCTCCTTATCCGCTCCTTCAGCCGCGTTCTCGCGGCGCCGGAAGGCTTTCATCCCGAACACGTCTTGACCTTGCAGACATCGCTGTCGGCCGCCCGGTATCCCGATCCGGCAAAACGGACCTCCTTCGTCAATCAATCGCTCGATGGCATCCGCGCGGTCCCCGGTGTTCTTTCGGCCAGCGTGATTTCCCGGCTGCCCCTCAACCGCGGCCGCAGCACGCGCGGCGTGATCTTAAAAGGCCACCCGCCGTTCGACAACGATGGCGCCGATTATCTGGTGATCGGTCCGGATTACTTCACCGCCATGGGCATCGGCTTGATCCGCGGGCGCACTTTTACCGAGCGCGACGATGCGGCCGTGATCTTAAATGAATCCGCGGCCCGGCGATTCTTCGCGGATAAAGATCCTCTTGGGCAGTTTATTCGCTCTGACACCAACGACCCGTGGTTAGAGGTCGTGGGTGTTGTCTCCGACGTCCGGCAGCATCAGTTGGATCAGGATGCGCCGCCGGCCGTCTATGTGCCGTACTCACACGATCCATGGCCGTTCATGGCGTTTGTGGTTCGCATGACGCCGCTAGAGCCCTGGGGCGTGCAGGCGGCCATTCATCAAGTGGATAAGGACCAACCGGTGTATAACGTTCGGCCCATGCAGGAAGTGGTCTCCGGATCGTTGTCCTCGCGCCGGTTCGGAATGTTGCTTCTCGGCTTGTTCGCGGTTTTGGCGCTGGTGCTGGCGTGTGTCGGGATCTACGGCGTGATCGCGTACTCGGTGGCGCAACGCGCGAGCGAAATCGGGATTCGGATGGCTCTCGGCGCCGAGCCGAAAGCCGTGCTCGCGATGATTTTGTCCAAAGGCCTGCGTCTCGCGCTGGCCGGCGTGGGGCTGGGTGTCATTTTGTCGTTCGGATTGACGCGTTTCCTGGCTAACGTGCTCTATGGCGTGCGCGCGACCGATGCAGTAACGTTCGCCGGCAGTTCGCTTCTCCTGATTGCAGTGGCGATTCTGGCCAGTTATGTGCCAGCATGGCGCGCGGCTCAGTCCGACCCGATTGTCGCCCTGCGCGCCGACTGAGCTACCTCTCTTATTTCCAGCTCTGAATTTTCGCCGTCAGCTCGGTTGTCAACTGCTCCGGATTGTGCTGGAAGCGCGCGCGGGACACCTCCGGCAATTGAGCGAGAGCCTCCTCCCAGTTCGGACCCGGAGCGCCGGCGAGCACCCCAAAACCCAGCGCATCCGACATCATGTCCGCGACCCGCACCAACTGGACGAGATCGAAGGGGCCGGACGGAGTCTCATGATGGCGCGCCACCACTCTGCCCAATTCCAGGGGAAAATGCATGTCCGCCACCAGCCACGCTCCGGCTTGGCAATGATCGACGTCGAACAGATCCCGCTCGGTCGCCATCAGATCGAATGAGTTCTCGCCGGAAACAGCCAGTAGGTTCGCGTACGGCCCGGGGAACTTCACCAGTAGCGCCAGGCGGCCGATGTCCCGCAGCAGAGCCGCCAGATAAGCGACGTCCGGGTCCATCTGGCAAGCCCGCGCCAACTTCTCCGCCAGCATCGCTCCCGCCAGACTATGCTGCCAGCACCGGCGCAGCGATTCGACTTTGAGAGCGGGTCCTACAAAATCCCCCACCGCCCGCACCATCGTGATCACTTTGATGCGCTCCAGCCCCAAGAGCACGATCGCGGCCGCGATCGTCTTTATTTGCCGTTGCAGCGCGAACAAAGGAGAATTCGCCATTTGCAGTACTCGCGTGGCGAATACCGGTTCGGCGGCGATGATCTTGCCTACTTCCGAAATATTTACGTCGTCCTTCGCCAATAACTGCATCAGCCGCGTGGCCACCGCGGGGAACGGCGGCAGCTTTTCCAATGCCCATGGCTTGGTCGACGGCGGCGCTTTCTCGATCTTCGGTTCTACTTCTAATGTGAGCATGTGGTTTTCTCCAAGACTGGCGACTTCTGCCTGAGAAACGTATCGGCCAACGAGTGGAAAAATTTGATTCCTGTATTCACGGTACTCGCCGATAAGACTATCTAATGTGCCACTCTAGTCCTGAAATGCTTGCTGAATGGGACATCCGGTTTCTCCGCTACCGGCTCGAGGTGATCCACGATTGGCCGCCGTCCAGCCGCAAAGACGCCATGACCGAAGCGATTTCGCGCCGCTTGACCTCCATCGCCCGGTCCACCTATCCCAGCACTTCCGAGCGGGACCTGCTCGCCTTAAGCTGCCATTTGCTCGACGATATCTTCTCCCGGTAATGTGGGGCAGGTTGTCAACCTGCCGCGGGTTGTTAACCAATGGTTGTTAACCCGCACGAGGGGCGGCTTGACCGCGGACAGACGCAAAACCGGCGAGTCGGCGAAGCAAGCAGACGGGGACATTGCGGGCTTGAGTCCGAACTCCTTCGCCTTACATCTATCGCAGATGTGTCCGCTGGCGCTTTGACCGGAGGTAGGTTTTCGAGAGTGCCGCGGGTTGCCGCAAAACCGGGGAACGTTCCGTCCGTCCCCAGTTTTCCGGCTTAGGGCTTGCCGCAAAATAAACTTTACCATTGAACGGGTTCGTGCGATGCTGTGGGTATGCAAGTATCAAACGCCAAGCGGGACTCGAAGCTCTTGCAGAGGGTGATGGGGACGCTGAATGAAGCGCAGCGGCGCTGGCTTGTGGGGCGTGAAGCGTTACGCTGCGGCAGGGGCGGCATCCAGCGAATGGTGGAGACCAGTGGACTGTCCAAGCCGACCATCTTGAAGGGGATTCGGGAACTGTCTGGCAAGAGCAAACTGGTAGCCGAGGAAGGCAGAGTGCGAAAGCCCGGAGCGGGACGCAAGCCGGTGGAGGAACATGATCCGGAGATCACCCAGTTGCTGGAACAGGTGATGGAAGAGAGTACGGTGGGCGATCCGATGTCACCCTTGAAGTGGAACAGCAAGTCGAGCTACCAGATACGGGAGTACTTGGTCAGCCTAGGGCACGATGTGAGCGCGGACACGATACAGAGGCGTCTGCGGACGATGGGCTACTCACTACAGGCGAACCTGAAAGACAAGGAAGGCGAATCCCACGCCGACCGGGACCGCCAGTTCCGGTATATCAGCGAGACGGCGAAACGGTTTCTGAAGGCGAAGGAGCCGGTGATCTCGGTGGACACCAAGAAGAAAGAAAAAGTCGGGAACTTCAAGAATGACGGGCGAAAATGGCGCAAGAAGGGGGAAGCGCCGAAGGTCAACGTGCACGATTTCTCCAGCCTCGCGGAAGGCACTGCGATCCCCTATGGGGCCTTTGATGTGCACCGGAACGAAGGGATGGTGAACGTCGGCATGACGCATGACACGGCGGAGTTTGCGGTGGAGAGTATCCGGCGTTGGTGGCTCCAGTTTGGAGTCCGCCACTACCCCAAGGCCCGGCGCCTGTTCATCTGTGCCGACAGCGGAGGAAGCAACGCCGCCCGGAATCGGGCCTGGAAATACTACCTGCAGCAATTCAGCGACGAGACCGGGCTGGAAATCGTAGTCGGCCACTACCCGCCGGGGACCAGCAAGTGGAACAAGATCGAGCACCGGATGTTTTCCTTCATCAGCATGAACTGGAGAGGCGAACCGCTGGTCAGTTTCGAAACCGTGGTGAATATGATCAGCGCCACCCGAACGAGCCAAGGGTTGCGAATCCAGGCCATGCTGGACCCGAGCATCTATGAGACCGGAGTGAAAATCACGGACCTGCAAATGAAGCAACTGAACCTGCAACCCCACCGTCGAAATCCTGAATGGAACTATTCGCTACTGCCTCGCACAGCGTCGCCAAAACATTCCTAATGGTAAATGTTATTTTGCGGCAGGCCCTTAGGTCACTACCGCCAGCGGCCGGATCGGCGATCCCGTACCACCCTCGATCTTCAGCGGCGCGGCGATAAACAGAAATTCGTAACAGCGCTGGCGGGCCAGTTCCTCAAGGTTCAGCGCTTCCATGATAAAGATCCCGCTTTCGACGAGCAGATGCACATGCACCGGCATGGCGGGATCCGGAACGCGCTCAAAAGCGATCGTGTCGGAACCCGCCGCGTAGATTCCGCGCGCGCTCAACCAGCGCGCCGCCGCCAGCTCCGGCCCGGGACACGCAGCCTGCGAACCGCTCCCGCCTGTGATGTACCGCCGCGGATCGCGCCAGAACTGAGCCCAGCCTGTCCGAAGCAGCACTACATCGCCCGGCAGCACCTCCACTTTTTGTCCGGCGCAGGCTGACTCCAGATGCTCCGGGGTGATGGCGAAGTTGACCGCCAGCGGTTCCGAACCGGCGATGTCGAGCAAAACCCCGCGCCGCAAAATCGGCGGCGCCGAGGCAATATCCAACTCCTGGATTCCATCCGCGTAACTCTGGATCGCCTCCACCTCGATGCCGCCATGCATTTTTCCAGCCCGGGAAAAGTGCGACAGCGCGTCGATATGCGTGCCCACATGGCCGCCCAAGGCAATCGAATCGGCCGACGAACTCATCCCGCCAGGGCCCACCAGGTCGCCATGCTTCTTCGTCAAGCCAAACAGAAATGGCGGGTGCGTCGGGAAATGCGGCATCCCGGTAAAATAGGGCTGGCCCAGGTCGTACACCCGAGCGTTGTGGAGCAGCCGAAAGAGTTCGCTCATCTCACTGGCGAATAGGCCGTGGCGCGCCACAACGACACCTGGATCACGTCCGGTATGGCGCCGTACTTCTCGTTCGATTCCTTGCGCACTTTCGCCCACTCGGGATCGGCCCCGAAAGCCGCCCACGCCTTCTCCCGCGCAGCCAGATCCGCAAACGGGATCACGTAGACCAGGTTGGGCTGATCCGGACCGATCATGGTCGAAGCGTACAGCACGGGATGGATGCCCACCCGATGGAAAATGCCGATTTCTCCGCCGCTGAAACGCTCAAACAACCCCTGCAAGTGGCGGCCGGTGGGCGCGTGATAGATCCGCATCTCAAACAACCGGGCCGGCGCGTCCGCCGCGCTGGGCGCGATCTCCGGCGAGAAATCGGCCGCTTGCCACACCGCGGAATCCAGCGTGTCAAATAGCGGCGCCGAGCCCTCGATCGAATTCCACTTCCGGTTGACCGCGTCGTCGGCGTACATCTTCGCGCGAACGTTGCCCATCTCTTCGAGCGAACTGAATCCAACGATCAACGCGGCTTGCGGCACGTGCGGCGCAATCTCGGCGTTGAGGAAAATTTTTGGGCCGTTATGGATTTTATCGAGCGCGGGCAACATCGCCTGACTGAAAAATTCGTGCAACCGGGGCAATTGTGTCCCGCTTCTCATTTTGTATTGCTCGACCGCGTAAAAGCGGGTCTTCTTAGTAGGTGGGTTCGCTGCCTGGGTCATTCCCAGGGCGCCCAAAACGCCCAGGAAATCTCTTCTTTGCATATGGGGAGCCTCGTCTCTCGTCTTAACATAGATACGATACTACGCGACGAAACTCCCCCAACGGGGTTGGTTACTGCGCTCGCTTGGCGGTAAACTCCGTCACCCGATCCGGCGCCGGTTCCGGATGAGACGCGAACTTGATCTCGTCGCCCGAAGCCGTGCCTTCATACAGAATCTTTATGCTGTTTCCCTGGAATTCGCGAGTGATGGAAAAGCTGATTTTGTTGCCATCCACTTTACCGTCTTGAATGTCCACCGCGCCGCCTCGGGCGCCTTCAAAGGTTCCCGTCAACGCACCGCCGTCGGCCTTCAGGTTCATGGTTACGGTTTGCGTTCTCTGGCGGCCCTGCACTTCGGCAGTCCATTTTCCCGTCACGTCCGCCGCCCACGCGGCTGCTGCCATAAGGCAGGAAAGTACTAGAATCTTAGCTCTCATGCATATAGAGATGGGTTTTCTCTTATCCGACGTTACCGTGCAAGTGTAAAGGAAGGTAAGGCCAAAGCTGGCCAAAGCCTTCGCCGAATGCATAGGAGCCAACGCATAGGAAAATGAAGAAAGCTATATGCAAAACACCCCAACTTACGATGACGTCAACCTGATCTTGAAGCTGTATGAACTGCGCCGCGAAGACAAACTCCGCCAAGCCAGAGCCTTTATGGCCAAGTACAAGGCCAGCACGCCCGAAGAGCACCTCAAGCAATGCCCACCCGCCTCGCCCGAAGACGCGAATTTCCGCATGGCCGTGAGTTACTGGGACATGGCGGCATCCTTCGTTACCGCCGGCGTGCTGAATCAGGAACTGTTTCTGCAAAGCGGGCAGGAGTTGCTCTATGTCTGGGAAAAAGTGCGCGATATCGTTCCCGCCTACCGGCAGTTATCCAAAAATCCGCTCATGTGGGAGAACCTCGAAAAAGTGGCCAAAGCAGCCATCGAACGCATGAATAAAGCCAACCCGGAAGCCTACCCGGAATTTTCCAAGCGCGTGCGCGGCGCCGCTGCGTAACTGAACGTGAAGCGCGACCCAGATTTTTTCGGCGATACCGAACTCGACCTGCTCTATATCTCAAAGCGGCTGAAGGACGCGCTGCGCCTGGAAGCAGCGCTGACCGAGTCCGGCATAGAATACGCGGTCGAAGCCGACACGTATTACGGCGGCATAATCTTCCATTCCGAACGCGTGGGGGCGTTCTTCTACGTTTTGCCGGATGCGCTCGAGGCCGCAATGGAGGTGATGCGCCGCCACGGGTTCCGGCTCCACGCCACGCAACGCTGATATGCTATTCAGACTATGATTCGGTGGGCCTTGGCATTGGTGGCGACGGCGCTGTTGGCCGGGACGCTGGCGCCGGCTGACCAGGAAATATCTTCCCGTATCATCGACGCCGCCATGGCCGACACCGGCGGCTATGAGAAGCTGACGTACCTTTGCGACCGGATCGGGAACCGGCCCGCCGGATCGCTCAACATGGAAAAAGCCGTGCTGTGGGCTGCCAGCCAGATGAAGCGCGATGGTTTGGTGAATATCGTCAGCCAGCGGGTCAAGGTGCCTCATTGGATCCGCGGCAACGAAAGCGCAAGTCTGCTGGAGCCGGTCAATCGGCCGCTGACCATGCTCGGACTCGGCGGCAGCGTCGCCACACCTCGGGGCGGAATCACCGCCGAGGTGGCGATCGTGCATTCGTTTGAAGAACTGGAAAGCCTGGGGCGCACGGCGATAAAAGGCAAAATCGTTCTCTACAACGTGCCCTGGGATGGGTACGCGCGCACCGTGGTCTACCGTCAGCACGGCGCTTCGCGCGCGGCCAAATTCGGCGCGGTCGCGGCGCTGGTCCGTTCCATCACGCCCGATAGCCTGCAATCGCCGCACACCGGCGCGATGGAATACGCGGGCGATGCCCGCCGCATTCCGGCCGCGGCCATCACGGTGGAAGACGCTTTGCTGATCGAACGGCTCAACGCCGGAAACCAGCGCGTGGTGGTCCACTTGGAAATGGAGTCCCGCAATCAACCGGAGGTCGAATCCGCCAACGTATTTGGCGATCTCCCCGGCCGCGAAAAACCGCGTGAAATAGTTGTGATCGGCGGTCACCTGGACTCCTGGGATGTCGGGCAAGGAGCCCAGGACGACGGCGCCGGTTGCATCACCATGCTCCAAGCGGCCGCGCTTCTGAAACAACTGGGATTGCAGCCTCGCCGCACCATTCGCGTGGTTTTCTGGACCGACGAGGAGCGCGAGTTTTCGGGCGCGATCGCCTACCGGCGCTGGGTGGGTGACAATATACAGGACCACGTCGCGGCGATTGAAATGGACGAAGGCGCTGAGAAGCCCATAGGGTTCGGATTCGGATCGATGGATGACTCCGGGCCGGCCCAGGCCCGATTGCGGGAGATCGGACGCCTGCTCGATAAGATCGGCGCGGGCGGCATTTTTCCCGGCGGCGGAGGCGCCGACATCGCTCCTTTGATGCAGGACGGCGTTCCCGGCTTGAGCGTTCGCACCAGCGGAAAACGCTATTTTGAATGGCATCATTCGCGGGCGGATACTCTGGATAAGGTGGATATTAACGATCTGCGGCGCAACATCGCGGCTGTGGCCGTGATGGCATTCATGCTGGCGGATATGCCGGAACCGCTGCGCCCGCACGCCTCCGATTGAAGTTTATGATCTCTGCTCTGCGTCTGCGTCCTGGCCGTCAAGCTCTCTTTCTGCTCCTCGCGGCCTTAATTTATTTGGTCGACAGCCAGGCCGTTCGCCTGGCGATAGATCCCGCGCGGCGGTTGCGGATCGCCGCCGGCGCGTCGGTTGATCTAGTGCTGGTGGTCGGGCTGCTGTACTACTGGCTGCTGGTCCGCCCCGGCCTGCGTCCCCGCACGGGACTGATTTTCGTTGCGGTCATAGGACTTTTGCGCGCTTCCTTTCTGTTTCCTGAGGGAATGCTCGTCAAGGCGGCGCTGGCGGGATGCGCCGAAGCCGGGTTGATCGCTTTTGTCGCCGTGCAAATTTCCAGGAGCCGCAAGCAGGCGTCCGATTCCGGCGACCCGCTGGTGACAATCCGGAATGCCGTCGCAGCCGTGATCCCGTTTCCCGCCGGCGCCCGTGCGATCACCACGGAGTTTAGCCTCGTCTTTTACGCCATGTTCGGCTGGCGCGCCCAACCGCACGTCCCTGCAGGCATGCACGCATTCTGGCTGCGCGAGTCCTCGGATAAAGCGTTTCTGCTGGCCACGGCCGCCCTGGCCAGCATTTTCGAAATTGTGCCGGTGCATTTGCTGGTTCACCGCTGGAGCGCGTTGGCCGCCTGGATCCTGACCGGAATCAGTCTCTATGGAATGCTTTGGCTGCTAGGACTGAGCCGCGCGCTGGTGCTGCGTCCGGCGCTGATTGGTCCGGAAACACTGGATATCCGCTATGGCCTGATCGCGCACATGCATGTGCGGCGGTCCGAGATTGCCGGCGTGGAGCGAGTGACCAGCGCAAGCCCAGGCGTGCTCGTCCTGCCGCGCGGAGCAGCGCCGAATCTGGAAATATCCTTCCATCAGCCGGTGACGCTCGAGCGGCTATTCGGTTCCAAAAACGTGAGCCGCATCGCGCTTTGCATGGAGAATGAAGGCGAATTTGCCGCGGCTTTAGTCGGTGGGGCAAGCCGTCAGAACCACGACCAGTGGACGTAGCTTAGTAATATCGGGTTGAGGCAGCGCGCTGGCCTTGTTCGGAGCGACATGGAAGTTCTGCTTGTCGAAGGGAAAAGGTCCGTAAAGGAAACGCGATGGAACCTGTTCTGGATGGAGCTCATTTTCAAAAATACTTATCACGACACCGGCTTCAAGGATTATAAGGGTCAGTAGCAGCGCGCTCACTCCCACGATTTTTGCCAGCAGGAATGACGCTGCTATGACGCGCTTCTCGGCGCGTTCGAGCCTGAGCAGAACTCCATCTTTCTCCTGAACATCGCCCGAAGTTCCTTTCTTAGGCAAATCTGAAGGAACATTCACCCGCACCATGTCCGGCCTCCCTTTCCTTCCCCTCCCTCACTTGACTTACACTGACGCTATGAGCAAGTGGCCTGCCAATCTCAACCGGGACGCGCTCAGTAGCTGAACTTAACTAGAGCGGTAGCGATACCGTTTCTGAAATGAAACGAGCCTCCTTCTGACCACAGCCCTATCCTTGCCGGGCAGCCGGCCGGGAGCGCACCGCGGTCTCGATCATCTTGCTCGCCGTGGCGCATTTTGGGTCTCCGATCGAGACTGAATTCGGTTCGCGCGCCGTTCTTCCGCGCTTGTCTCGAATCGCCGGGTCGGCTCCCGCGGTAAGCAACGTCGGGAGGTTCCAGGTGGCGCAAAGGTCAGCCGCGTACATGAGCGCGGTCCGGCCCTGGTTGTCGCGCGCATTCACGTCCGCTCCGTGCTCCACCAGCAGCGTGATCAATCCGGTGTCTCCCAAGCCGGCAATGGACATAAGCGCCGTACGACCGTCCTGATCTCTTGCATTGACATCGGCTCCCTTGCTCAGGAATAGCCGCGCGTTCGCCCAGGAGCGGTTAGCCACCGCGCTCATCAAGGGTGTCGAACCTGATCCGCGGCCATGTGAGTTGACGGCGGCGCCCGCGTCCAGCAAGAACTGCACCAAATCCGTTTTGCGGCTACGGGCGGCCTGCCCGAGGAGATCTGCGCCGCGCACGCCCGATAGTTTCGGGTCCGAGGCTTGAAACACAAGACGAAGAATCTCTAAATTCTCGCTCCGGGCAGCGGCATCGAGCGTCGGATCGGTAACGTTTGAACCGTGCTGCAACAGGAAGCGTGTGCATTCTGAGTCGCGCTCTTCAACGGCGAAGTAAAGCGCGTTCTGTTGGTCGCCGCTACCCAAGGTGTTTACATTCCAGCCGGAATCCAATAGGCGGCGGTACAGTGCGACGGAAGGCTTGAAATACCGGTCTACTTCGCTCGCGGATAGCATGCGATTCTCGAGGCCGGTGAGTTGCGGCATGCGGCGCGCTACGTCGACGACTTCGTGAATCCTCTGTTCGTCGCGGTAGGTGAGGACGATCACGGGGACATCTGTCACTATCCGCTTCGGGTCCGTTCGCGGAATGGCGAAGAAACGCGCGTCATGGAATGCCTGGACCAACTCGGCGAATCGTTGCGCGGGGCCGAGGAAATGCTGGCCGCCAGGGACAGCACATGCGCCGAAGCACTCAAAGTTGACGTGGCCTCCGTCCCGGATATCAACGCGGAAATTCGGACAGTCCATGCAGTACTCGTTGGTTTTAGAGTAAGAAAGGATGATGTTGCCGAGTGTCTGCTTTGTCCGGCACCCGGGCAAAGCGAGCAGCAGGGCCAATTCGAGCAGCATCCACCGTCGCATATACCTAAATCTTAGGCTCACGTTGGCATACTTATGAAACCGTGCGCTAAGGATCTGTCATGAAACAGCCTTGCCGTTACTTCCGGCCCGCTCCCTGACGGTCGCGGCTCAGTCACACCTTCCAAGCGGTTGAATTGGTTGTTTCATGACAGGCCTTAAGCGAAAGGAGCTAAGCTAGTTCGATGAAACAATCGCAGATGTTTCTCTGCCTGGCGGCCTGCGCGTGTCCAATGCTGGCCCAGACGCACGTAAATGGCGATTACCATTTGGCTCTGCCTGATCACAAAGGGCAGCTCAATTGGTCCATTGACGGATTTAAGATTATTGAGAACTCTGCAAAATCGAACGGGCGGGAGCTGGGAGTCAGAGGACGCGACGCCGCGGCGCAGATGACATTTCTTGGCTTTTTGTTTCTGGCGCCCGAGTCCGCGCCTCAGAGCAGCGAGAAGTGCCGGGATTCAGCGCTTACTCAGGAGAAAAAGACGGATGCAACTCTCAAGATGGTTCGGACATTGGAAATCTCGCAGCCGGGCAGATTGCCCGTCGCCTTGGTCAACTACACCACCGTGAATCGCGACGCTTCAACCACCTACCGGGTACGAGGCTTCGTGGCCACCGGAGACATTTGCGGTGACCTGGAGTTTTACAGCCCCAAGCCCATCAGCGATGCAGACGCAGCCGCGAAAAAGGTCTTCCTCAGCTACCGCTTGGACCCCAATTACACGCCGCGGTTCAGCGATGTCGTCTGGTACGCGCAGGTTTTGTTTTTGCACCGTGATTATCGCGCCGCCGCGCCGGTCTTCGAGAAAGGTCTGACGATGGTCCCATCCGGCGGCGCTCCCTTTCCGTCCGCGGCAATTGCGCGCCGGGTGATGCGAGATCAAGCTGGAATGTCATACGGAATCTCTGGCGATCTGGCGAAGGCGCGTAGCATTTTCCAAAAGGGGATCGCCGACGATCCAAGTTACCCTCTGAACTACTACAATCTCGCGTGCGCTGACGCGGGCGAGAATAAGCTTTCTAGCGCCAGACTGCGCTTGCAGCAAGCCTTCGACCGGAAAGCCAACATAAATCCCGGAGAATCGATGCCAGTGCCGACTCAGGACGACTCGTTCCTTCCCTATAAAAGCAACCGGGAGTTCTGGACGTTTCTACAAGGGCTCACGGCGGCCAAATAGCGCGGAGCAGGCGGCTCGCAGGATATGCCCGCCCTTCTCCGGCGCTCCCGCCGCCTGGCTCGGAAAATAGCGCGACGCAACCTGGCGTGGACCCAAATCCTCAATCTCCGAAAACCCGAGCTCTCGCAATCTCTCATGGAGCTGTTCCGGTTCGAAGTAGTTCACCCACGCTTCGCCCAGCTCGGCCACGCGCGCGGCGCGTTGGTCGTGCCAGACGCGCATTTCCGGCGCTAACGACTCCGGAGGATCGGCATAGTCGAAGACCACCTGCGCGCCTCCCTTCAGGCTGGCGATAAAGCCGAGCGTCGACCAGATGGCTTCCGCCGTCAGGTACGGCACAACGCCCAGCCAGGTGAAAAATGTTTGCTGCCCGGAGTCGAAGCCGGCCGCGGCCAACCTCTCCGCCAATGTGTCGCGCTCAAAATCGACTGGCGCGAAGGTCAGCGAATCCGGCAGCGCAATACCCGCGTCCGCCAGCCGCTGGCGCTTCCACGCCTGCGTGGCGGGATGATCGACCTCGAAAATGCGCAGCCGTTCACGCAGCGGGCTGCGATAAGCGAAAGTGTCCAGACCGGCGCCCAGCACCACCACCTGCTTTACTCCACCCTCCACCGAGGCGGCTAAGGCATCTTCGGCAAAACGGGAGCGCAGGGCAATAAACATGCGCATCCTGCGCCGGGACGGATGATCCTCCGCGTCGCGCGCCACGGTCTCGGCATCCTGACCCAGAATGCGGATGGCTAGCGGGTCGGCGAAGATACCGCCCTGTTCGAGGATCTGATGCGCCGCCCGGTGCGCCGCTGCCGCCAGCGCCGTCCGGCTTGGCTCTCGTTCTTCCATATTGCCTATGCTAGCAAGACCGTACTTTCGGTCTAAGATCAATTTTTGGCATTGTTTTTGCGCAGAATTAGAGTATGCTTGAAAAATATGCGCGGGATTCCAGCGGTATTGGTCATCTATCTGTTGAGTATCGGCTTGGCAGCCGGCCAATCCGATCCCGGTTTTTCGGGAATTTGGAGCCTGAATCCGGCTCGCAGCGAGATCGGGAGCCTGCCGTCCCCACCCGAACCGGTCTTGAACGTCCAACAGAGCGCCACGGCTCTGACGGTATCCGGACATTCGCAAACCCTGGTTTATCCACTCGATGGGCGCGCCGAGAAGCGCACCGCCGGCGGCGCTACCACCAACACTGTGACCAAGTGGGAGGGCGCCGCGCTGCTCGTGAATACGCTGGTGAGCGGTCCCGAAAACTACGCCATCATGGAGCGCTGGACGCGGTCCAAAAGCGGAAAAACGCTGACCATCCGCAGAACCATCGTGCGAATCAGCGGCGAGGCCGAGTCGTTGCTGGTCTATGAGAATCCGGCCGTTGCGGTCCAACGGCAGCCCCAGCGCCGGTAGCGCTGAGGCCTGTCATGAAACAACCAATCCAACCACCCCCTGACGGTCGCGGCTCAGAAGGTGTGACTGAGCCGCGACCGTGAGGGAGTGGGCTGAAGTAGTGGCAAGGTTGTTTCATGACAGGCCTTAGCTTAAGCTAAACAACCGCCAACCGGATATCGGCGCTCAATTGCAACCGGTCGGCATATTCAATGTGCAAGATCCGCCGGGCGGCCGAACTGCGCGCCTTAGCGGCCGCATTGCCAGCACGCCGCCTCGTTCCACCAGACAGTCGACCGGGCTGCCGCTGGACACCCGGTCCAGAATTTCGCGATCGGTGAGAACTCCGGCGATTTGCGAGCCAGGTACAACGCGCAAGGGGCCGTTTTCAGCCTCCGATGGATCCAGATGAATCCGCAGTGCAACCACCCGCGACAACGCCCAAGCCGGAGCGTGTAATGAACGCCTTCCTTCTGGGACCAGGAACACCACTCCGGGGAATCGCATCGCGCCGTCAAAGGCAAGGCGGTGTCTTGATGCCACGGCCCGAAAGGGTACGGCGCTTTCGCCTGCCCAAGCCCGCGCGAGCGCGATCACTTCGGAGCCAGCCGCCAATTCGGCAACGGCAGGATTCCGCATCAAATGGCGTGCGCCCGCGCGGCTGCGGCGCACCGAGGCACATGAAAGCGCGGCAAGCAGTGTGTCACAGACTGCCCCAGCCAAGCGAGTGGATTCAATCGCGTAGCCAGAATCGAGGGCCTGCATTCGATCCAATTGTAGTGTACGCCCGCTCGCGCCGATAAGAGCCCGAGGGATTGGCGCTGAGGGAATGGCGCCGCATTTCCCGCCCGGTGCATCTAATAGACACATGGTGGACGAAGACAAGTTGCAGACAGACGCGATTCCGTCGCCGGATTCCGTTCCGCCTGGGGCCGTGATCAGCCCGGACACGCGCCGGGAGAATCGCATTCCACCCTGGCAGAGCCGGACCAAGAAATGGCCCGTTCTGGACGCGGCCGGGCCACCTCCGCCGATTTCTCTCACCGGCTGGAGTCTATCCGTCCGCGGCTTGGTCACGCAGCCGGTGACTTGGTCATGGGAGGAGATCCAGACCCTGCCGCGCGTGCGCGTGTTCGCCGACTTCCATTGTGTCACCCGTTGGTCGCGTCTGGGCAATCTTTGGGAGGGCGTGTCCACCAAAACACTGCTCGAACTTGCCGGAGGCGCCTTGCCGGACGCCAAATATGTCGTGGCGGGCGGCTACGATTACGGCTACACCACCAATCTTCCTCTCGAAGAATTCCTGGCTGAGGACGCTCTGGTGGCCTTTCTGCACGATGGATTACCATTGTCGATAGATCATGGGGGTCCGGCGCGGCTGATCGTCCCGCGCCTGTATGCCTGGAAAAGCGCGAAGTGGGTCCGGTCGCTGGAATTGTTGTCGATGGATCGGGCCGGACTGTGGGAGCGCGAAGGCTATCATATGCACGGCGATCCCTGGAAGGAAGAACGATTTGCCTAAGAGAGCAAATTTCCGCGATCTGCGGTTGATGGCGCGTTTTGCCCGCAATACCGCTCCCGGCGTGTGGAAAGCTTACCGGCGTCAGACGATCCGCGAAGTGACCCGTGCGCCGTTTTGCCCCGATCCCAAGCTCTGGCCCGATACCGGACTGCACGCTGCCTGGCTGGGCCACAGCACCGTTCTTCTGAAGATCGATGGATTCACCATTCTCACCGATCCCGTGCTGGGCGAGAAGTGTGGGGTCCCGGTGGGTCCGGTCACAGTGGGTCTCAAGCGCCTGGTCGAGCCGGCGCTGCTGGTCAAAGATCTCCCGCCCATCGATTTGATCCTGCTCTCACACGCCCACTTCGACCATTTTGACCGGCCCACGCTCCGGCTGCTCGCCCGTTCGGACACCGCTGTCGTCACCGCCAAATTCACGAGCAATCTGTTGCGCACTCGCCGGTACAAGTCCGTTCAGGAAATAGGTTGGGGAGAAAAAGTTCGCGTTGGACCGGCGGCCATTTCCGGATTGGAAGTGAAACACTGGGGCGCCCGCATGCGAACCGATGCCTACCGCGGTTATAACGGCTATTTGATCGAAAACGGCGGACGGCGTGTGGTATTCGGGGGCGACACCGCCTATACTGATGCCTTTAAGCTAATTCGGTCGTCCAAGCCGGTCGATCTGGCCATTATGCCGATCGGTGCGTACGACCCGTGGATCAGCGCGCACTGTAATCCGGAACAAGCCTGGAAAATGGCCGCCGACTGCCGGGCGGAGTGTTTGTTGCCCGTTCACCACAAGACCTTCCACCTCAGCCGCGAGCCATATCTGGAGCCGATCGAACGCTGCCTCATCGCCGCCGGCTCCGATACGGCTCGCGTCGTCACCGAACATATCGGTCAGGAATGGTCCAGCTCCTAGTTTTATTTTTAGCTGCTGATATTGGCGCCGGAGAAGTGGGCGCCGGCAATTCCCCGGCTGCTCAAGTCGCCGCTTCTTCTCCTCTCGTTGCCAATTCTCTGAAGTTTATCGGCCGGCAGATCGATAACATCCAAGACGGTAATGTCCGCCGCCAGACTGCGGACGCCATCCGCAATCCCAAGACCTGCGTGGCTTCGCGCGCCCATTTGACCGAGGCGCGCAAATCCGCCCTGCGCGAAAAGCTGCTGGCCGAAGGCTTTGTGTCCGCCGCCGATCCGCTCAGCGGAATCTTCCCGCCTTTACTCGATGACGGCTCGGATTGTCCCCACCTGCCACAGCTCTTTGGCAGTACACCGGGCAGCAGTTCCGGAAGCCATCACTCTTATCCCGGCGGGCTGGCAGTGCATGAGGCGTTCAACAGCGTCAGCGCCGCGAACTTCGCGCACGCCTACCAGCGCATGTACGGTCCGGACCTGCGCTTTCATCAGGATGTCCTCATCGCCGCGCCGTTGTGGCACGATTGGGCCAAAACGTTGGTGTTTCAATGGAACGCCGACGGCACGGAATTCCACGAGATCAACATCGCCGGAACGCCTGCTCACCACATTCTGGGCTTGGCCGAAGCCATGTCTCGCGGCCTTCCGCCGGAGTTCATCTATGTCCAGGCCTGTTCCCACTCCGCTCCCACGCTGGGCAACGAAAAGAAGGTGGCGGATTGGATTCGAGCGGCTGCGATTTTGGCCCAGTCCGATGTTAACCGCTATTTGCCGGATGGCCATCTGCCTCCGCTGCGCGCCGAGAACGTGTTTCACAATCTGTCCGACGCCGATTTTCCGTTGTCTGTGCCAGCGGTCGCCGAGATGGACAAAGTACTCAGATCGCTGGCCCCACGTTTTGGATTCCAAGACTCCGCCGCCTCAGATTACAACTGGAAGTATCGCCATCGTGTGCTGAGCTACTTTTCGGCCGAGCGCCTTTTTGTGATCTACACCAATGGCGGCGTGACGGCGGTGGAAAAAGAAATCGCCGTGCTATTTAAATGAATGCCGCGATGACCATCCGGCCGGCAGCCCCTTACGATGTCGAGCAGATTGTAGATGTCTGGTTCGATAGCGCCCGGCATCACGCGGCGCTCGATCCGGAGCGCTACCATTTGCCCGGACGCGCGAGCATTCTTGAACGCTATCGTACCGGTTCGCAATATCCGCCGGGAATCTCCGAATGCACCACGCTGGTGGCTGAAACAGAAACGGGTGTCATTGGTTTTGTCGATGCCTGGATCGATACTCCATTCGATCCCATGCTTCGCCCCATGCGTTATTGCTTCATCGCCGACCTGGCGGTGGCCGAATCCCGCCGCGGCAGTGGCATCGGCGAGCGCCTGATGCGCGCCACCGAAGAGTGGGCCATCGCGCGTGACGCTCGCTATATCGTGCTGACGGCGGATGTCCAAAACCCACGTGCGATCGCCTTCTACCAGCGCGCCGGTTATCAGCCGGCCATGACTACGCTACTGAGATGGATTTAGTTTTGTGAGCAGGTTGTCCACCCTGCGGCCGTTTATTAACTATTAAATGGCCTTGGGGTTTAAGACCTAAGGGGTTAATCACCGGTCCCACGAGGGGCAAGAAACTCCTGCTCGAAATGCCGCCGTACCGCTTCTGGTTTGCCGTCCACTAAAGCTCGCGACCGCTCGCAGAGTTCCGTATGGAACCGGCTCCTCGCCAGGGCGGTGATCGCCGTTTTCATTATGTCGTCGTCCCCATCCTCCGCCAAGACGGCTAGTAAGAAATCGCCAGCCTGAGGCAAGGGCGATGCGGCCAAAGAAAGCAGAATGGCGGCGCGCAGATCCGGCGTCAACCGTTCGCGCCATAGATTGGTCAATTGCTCGAGCGCCGCCGGCTCCCGGGATTGAGCCAACGCAGCGGCTGCTTCGGCGCGAATCTCTTCCGGCCCGGAGCGCAGAAACCGGCCAATAAAGGGAACCGCTTCGTCCAAAACCAGACTTAACAGCGACACAAAACACTGGCCCAGCACCTCCGGCTCTGCATCGCCGACGAGCGCCTTCAGACGCAATAGCAACGCTCCGACCGGGTGTCCCAGTTGGCCGATGGCCAGCGCGGCATCCCCCCGCACGGTCTGGATAGAATCCGCTAAACGGTCACCCAGATAGCGGAGAATCTCCAGCGCATCGAGGCTGCAATCCACCAGCGCCAAGGCGCACTCGCCGCGGAGCGTGCCGGCGGAGTCGGCTTGCCCGGCCCACACCGGCTCCAGTTGGACATGCTCGATGCCGCGCAGGTAAACCGCGGGTCCGCGATGCCCCAGATCTTTGAGAGCTTTGATGAGAGCATTCTTCGCCCAGCACTGCGGGTCGCTCTTGACGGGGTCAACGAAAAAGCGGTCCATCGCGGCGAGCAGGTCGGGAGTCAATTCAGATAGTTGGCGTTCGGCGGCGATCGCCGCGACTTTGCTCACAAAGTAGTTATTGCGGTCTTTCAGAGCCTTGCGCAAGGGCGGCAGCGGATCGGCGGCCGAACGCAGCTCTTCGAGCGCGGCGAGTTTCTGGTCGAAGGCGTGCTTACTCATGTTATCGAAAGCGAATGGAGCAAGCGCGCCCAAGGGCCAAAGATTTGCGCCGACCCCTTACCCTGCCGCTCCGCATGTGCGTTGGGGTCAATGGGTTCGGTCGCTTCCCAGAGTTCTCCGCAAGCGAGGTTCTGTTAGACCCAATTTTCGACCGTTCCCGGCGACGCTGCAGGATGAAATTGCAAATCATAGACACGGTCTGACAACCGAACGGCCTGGTTCCGGCAGCGGTCCGACCAAGCCAGCCATTCGGCCTCCCGCTGGCATCAGTTCAGGTTGGCGCAGGTTTTTCGAGGCAGCCTCTGTCCAGTATACGGGCCGCCAGCCGACCTCCCTTTGCGGCACCCGATACAACGGAGCGCCCGCGGCCTTGGCGATGAGTTGCGCGCCGAGGCAAGCCGGGGAAACGAGCCGTGGCGTAGAGATGAAAGTACTGAATCGTGTGGCCGTACTGTGTTACGATAGAGTCTATCCGGTCCGCGCCCTCGCTTGTAATATGGGAAAAGACCAGGATTTTCATATTCATAGAGCCCCGGCTGTTAAGGTTGCGGAGGCTTTCAACCGATATATTATGTTAACGGGCAAGCGGGACCGAACTTGAGTTCGGAACGTTATCGGTTCAATAGACGGCGCCGTGAGGATTCTAGTCGCAGACGATAGTATCGTATCGAGGCACGTGCTCGACGCCACCCTGCGCAAGTGGGGTTATGACGTCGTCATGGCTGCCGACGGCGAGGAAGCGTGGCAGATTCTGCAACGCGACGACGCGCCGCGGCTGGTCATCCTCGATTGGATGATGCCTGGCATGACCGGGCTGGAAGTCTGCCGTTTGGTTCGCGCCCGAGCGCCTGAACCCTACATTTACATCCTGCTGCTCACTTCCAAGAGCCACCGGGAAGACCTGATTGAAGGCATGGAAGCGGGCGCCGACGACTACATCACCAAGCCCTTCGATCAGCACGAGCTGAAAGTGAGGCTGCGTGCGGGCACGCGCCTGGTGGAGCTTCAGGCCGAGCTGTTCACTGCCCGCGAAGCCCTGCGGGAGCAGGCCACCAAAGACTGGCTGACCAAACTTTGGAATCGCTCGTCCATCCTCGACATCCTGATGCGCGAACTGGCTCGCTCAGAACGCGACGTTTCTCCGGTCAGCGTCGCGCTTCTCGACCTCGATCATTTCAAGACAATCAACGACACCCAAGGCCACTATGCCGGTGACATTGTTCTCCGCGAAACCGCAGTTCGCATGAATGATTCGGTCCGTCAATACGATTCCATTGGCCGCTATGGGGGAGAAGAATTCCTGATCGTATTACCCGGCTGTGATCTCACGGGTGCGCTCAGTCAAGCGGAAAGGCTTTGCGGCCGCATTGCGGGAACCCCGGCACCGATTGGCGCTACAGAAACGCACTTCACGGCCAGCATCGGCGTGACCACCAGTCTGCCCGGGCAGAGCGCCACAGCCGAGGCTTTGATCCGCCGGGCCGACGAAGCTCTCTACCAGGCCAAGCGCAAAGGCCGCAATCGAGTGGAGAGCCTGGTCTTTGAGCCGGAGCCCGCGTCAGCCGTCCAGCAAGAAGCTCTGACCCTCAAGGTCTAGACGCGGACCTCGTTCCCGAAATCCAAGTGGACAAACCCTGGAACCTTCGCCCGTAAAGCCGCGCGGTTGGGGCCAAACTCGAACATCCCGCGCGACTCGACGGTAAACCCGTGCTGGCGACGCTTGCATCCGAGCTGCTGGGCCAAGCGCAAGGGCCGCAATCGCGTGGAGAGCCTGGTCTTTGAGCCGGAGCCAAGGTCAGCCGTCCAGCAAGAAGCTCTGACCCTCAAGGTCTAGACGCTGACCTCGTTCCCGAAATCCAAGTGGACGAACCCTGGAACCTCGCGTAAGCCGCGGTTGAGGCCGAGCTTGAAGATCCCGCTTGCATCCGAGCTGCTGGAGTGTGCAACTCACCACAGATAACGCACTGTTCGCCACAGCCCAGTTTGGCGGGTTGCGTTCGACGCGACGCAGGGGGTTTCCTCCACTTACAATCGGGAACGGAGTTACCTTGTCCAGAATGTAAGTGCGAGGACTACTTGAAATCCATTTCGCCACGCAGAGGACACCGTTCGCCCCAACTTGGTTCTCCCGATGCTTGGAATTCCCCTCACTTACGTTCGGGGCTGGAAAGGAGTTACGGTACGCGTTCGCCGCAGGAGTTCTCCTCACTTACGGTCGCCCCAACCGCTTGACTATCCCTCTCGCCACTCATAGAGCGGCGTTCGCCCCAATCCGGTTATCCCACTCTTCGGATCCGTTCTAAGTTCGAAATAACATCGGTAGTTTTCGCAAAGTAAGCTTCAGGAGTTAGTGACGGACACTGAATACACGAATCGAAGACGCTTGCGCGCCGTTGTAATTCATTTCACCAAAGGGCAAGTATGAACACAAAACAATGGATCACTAAATTCGGCTTGGCAGTATTGTTATTCTTTACGCTGGCAATCGCTTTTCCGGGACGGTTGGCCGCCCAGGCGATCAGTGGTGACGTGGTTGGAGCCGTGACGGACGCCACCGGCGCCGGCGTGCCGGGCGCTTCAATCAGCATGACCAACGATGCGACCGGCGTTAAGACGACTGCTTCGAGCGACAGCGCCGGCGCTTACCGGTTCGCTAACCTGCCACCGGGCACGTACACCTTGACCGCCTCGGCCACTGGCTTCAACGCCACAACGATCAAAGCTGTTCAGGTACAACTGAACAATACGGTCACACAAAACGTCGCGCTGGTGGTCGGCGCAACCACGGCCACGGTGGAAGTGACCGCGGCGCCTCCGCCACTCGACACTACAACCGCGCAACTGCAAACCACTTTCGATACGCGTCAGGCGGAAGACTTGCCAACCGCCAGTCTTTCGAGAAGCGCCGGAATCGCCGGTACAATTCAGTCGGCGGCGATCTGGAATCTTACTCTGCTTGGCGCCGGCGTGGCATCGAATGGCGGAGTCGGGCAGGGCACGGGGCCAACGGTATCGGGCCAGCGCCCGGAGAACAACACGTTCTATCTGGATGGCGTGGGCGACAACAATAAATACTCTACCGGACCGCTGGCGATTGTCTCCAATGACGCGGTAGCGGAAGTGTCGTTGCTTCAAAATCACTTCAGCGCTGAATTCGGCGGGGCCTCGGGAGGCGTCTTCAACGCGATCGTCAAAAGCGGAACGAACCAGATCCACGGATCGATTTACGAATATTTCCAGAACCGCAATCTCAACGCCGACGACGCACTGTTCTGGACACAGGGGATCAACTCCTATCCGCGCTATGACAACAACCGGCTGGGAGCGACCATTGGCGGCCCGATCCTCAAGGACAAATTGTTTTACTTCGGAAACTTCGAGTACAACCCGATCGGAGCGGCAGCGACTCCCGCCTCGCCAGTCTATGCGCCTACCGCGGCAGGCTACAGCGCGCTCGCGGCCAATCCTCTCATCAGCAAGACGAATCTGGGTGTGCTCCAAAAGTATGCGGGTACCGCGGCCACGGCCGATCAAGGGGCGATCACAGTAGGTAACGCCAGCATACCGATTGGCAGCGTGGACTTCTCCGGTCCGAATTACAACAACTCATTTAATGCAGTCACCTCTATCGACTACAACATGAGCGACAGGGACCAACTGCGCGGGCGCTGGATTTACAACCGGATCACAGGTATTGACGCGTTTCCGGTGTTGCCGGCATTTTTTGTGTCGCAACCAAACAACACTTACATGCTGTCACTCTCAGAGTTCCATACGTTCTCGCCCACCTGGCAGAATGAATTCCGCGCGGCGTTCAGCCGCAACGTTACGCTGACACCCGTGTCCCCGCAGACATTTCCCGGCTTAAATGTTTTTCCGGATATCGACCTGGATGAGCTAAATCTGCAAATCGGGCCCGGTTCGACTGAGCCCAGCGGATCCATCCAAAACGTGCTCGAAGCACAGGACAGCATGACCAAGGTGGTGGGACGCCACACTTTGAAATTCGGCTACAGCTTTTCGGATGTTATTCTGACTAACTTCTTCATCCAGCGGGTACGCGGCGAGTACGAGTATTCGACACTACAGCAGTATTTGTACGATCTCACTCCCGACGTACTCGGCGAACGTAGTGCCGGCCCGACTTCTTATCCCACGGGATACCTGGAGAACGCGGCGTTCATCAACGACGACTTCCGGATTCGGCCGAATCTGACGTTGAACCTGGGCCTGCGATACGAGTATGTAACCGTGCCAATCGCGTCCCGCACCCAGAGTTACAGCTCCCCGGCCAGTGTTCCGGGCGGCATCACTTTCGACCGGCCAGACTACAGCCCAAATGACTGGTCGCCGCGAATCGGCTTCGCTTACTCGCCAGACAGCAAGTGGGTTATTCGGGGCGGCTTCAGCCGGTCCTTCGATTTGACTTATGCCAATTTGACTTCTAACGCGGCGCCGCCATACTTCCAGACTACCCAGGACGTAAATCTCAGCAGCAACGCGCCGAACTTTCTTGCCAATGGCGGCTTAGCCGGGGTTGCGCCCGGGCTCCCCACCGATCCAATCCTGGCTCGTAATATCATCGGATCGTATACGTTCGGCGGCAAGCGGCCTTACGGGCTCACCTGGACCGGCGGCATTCAACGGACGCTGGGCAAGAACTATACTTTCGAAGCCCGCTACACCGGCACTAAAGGCGTCCACTTATGGAACCAGACGCGCCTGAACGCCAGCCCGTTAGTAAGTGCGTCGAACTACATCCCAACGTTCTTTAGCATGCCGTCCACTGGCACGCTCGCCTCGCTCGGGAAAACGCTGAACGACGTGGAGTCATACGTCGTACCGGGTGGGACAGCAGCTCTCCCATTCGACAATCTGGCGGCTTTAGGATTCACGAATAACATCGTCGCGTATGCTCCGCAAGCCTATTCGTCCTACAACGGATTGGCGTTGCAACTAACCAAGCGCTTCTCCAACGGGTTCTCCTTCATTGGCGCATACACGTGGAGCCACTTGGAGGACGACGCGACAGCAACTAACTTCTCGACCTACCTGACACCTCGCCGCGCGCAGGATTTCCAAGACCTGGCCGCCGACTGGGCCTCGTCCGCGCTAGACCGCCGGCAGCGGTTTACGTTTAGTCCTATCTACGACTTCAAACCCTTTAAAGATAGGAACTGGATCATGCGCAACGTGGTTGGCAATTGGTCGGTGTCCGGAACTTACACTTACCAGTCGCCCGAATTGGCGACCGCACAAAGCGGCATCGATTCCAATCTCAACAACGATTCCGCGGGCGACCGCACGATTATTAACCCAGCCGGCGCAGCAAGTGTGGGCAGCGGAGTTACCGGTTACAACGCTTTAGGCCAAGCTGTACCCGCGGGTGACCCAAGCATCGTAGCCTATGTGGCTAACAATCCCAACGCGCGCTATGTTGTCGCGGGATCGGGGGCGCTCGCCAATGGCGGCCGCAATACGTTCCCGTTGAAACCAACCGACAACATCGACTTATCTCTGGTGAAGCGCTTCAACATCACCGAGCGCGTGCACATGGAGATTGCCGGCCAGTTCTTCAATGTCCTGAACCACGCGCAGTATACGGGTGGTTATGTCAGCGATGTTGCCGGAAGTTCGCAAACGACCAGCAGGAATGACTTGATTCCGAGTAACGGTCTGTTCGGACGGTTTGACCAGTTCTATAGCAGTAACTCGCGTTTTGGGCAGTTAGTAGCTAAGATTACGTTTTAAGCTGGAGAGCCGACGAAGGCGTCGGCTGCGGTCCAGGGGGACCACCCTACTGTGTACTCGCGACGCCGGTGGTTTACGTTGCCATCGGCGTCGGGAGTTGTTTGTGCTCTACTCGCTTGTAAGGACAATATTCCCGCCAAACTGTTCGGACGCTTCGACCCGTTTTACAGCAGTAACTCGCGTTTCGGGCAGTTAGTGGCTAAAAGCCGGTCTGGTATCCCGAGATGGAAAGGCGACGAGAGCGTCGGCTGCGGACCTGGGGGACCGTCCTGCTTTGTACCTTCGACGCCGGTGGTTTACGTTGCCATCGGCGTCGCAAGTTGTTTGTGCTCTACTCGCTTGTAACGACAATATTCCCGCCAAGCCGTTCAGGCGCTTCGACCAGTTCTACAGCAGTAACTCGCGTTTTGGGCAGTTAGTAGCTAAGATTACGTTCTAAACTGGAAAGGCGACGAGGGCGCCGGCCGCGGTCCAGGGGGACCGCCCTACTTTGTACTCGCGACGCCGGCGGTTTACTTTGCCATCGGCATCGCGAGTTGTTTGTGCACCACCCGCTTCGTAGAGACACTACTCCTACGAATGAGCGGACACAGTTGTCCCGCTCCGTTTTTTCGGGGGAGAAAATCCGAGGGAGGCCTCCATGGACCGCGCGTAACCCCCACGGCGAGGGACCGTTTCTCGAAAGCGGCTACGTTCGTCGACACCGACATTGCACTGGGTTGCCCGGGGACTTCTGCGCTTTAGTCGACTCCGCTGCAACGAATCAGCTGAGCCTCTTAGATTTCAGTTTAGCTGGCGGGTGCAAGGAAGGCGGCATCCCGATAGGGGAGAATTGCGGGAAATCGCTGAAGGGGTTAGAGAAACTTTATTTGCGCGTCCTGTGACCGGCGCGGCGTCACGGTAAAATGGATGCTGAGAACCCGTCATGAATCCGTCGTTCCGCCCGCTCCCTGACGGCGACGGCTCAGTTTCGCCTTCCGAGCCGCGACCGGTCAAGGTTTCATGACGGTTTGAGAAAGGGGTCGGCTCATGTATCTTACCGCTCTAATGCGATCGCAGTTCGGCAGTCCATCGGGGGCGATTGGTTCTCAATTCATCGCGCCGTTGATGAACATTGCCAATCTACGGCTAATCCGGACAAGCATCCGGTTATTGGATCCGGCGCCTACCGACACGGTGCTCGACGTGGGATTCGGCGGAGGCGTGTCGCTGTTGGCGCTGAGCCGCAGGGTGACCTCCGGTAAAGTCATCGGCGTGGATTACAGCCGGGACATGGTGAAAGATGGCGCAGCTCTGATTCAGCGGCGCGGCCTGAAATCCCGAGTGTCGGTGGAGTGGGGCGACGTGGCGCACTTGCCACTGGCCGCCGGATCGGTTGACCAGATTCTGAGCTGCAATAGCCTGCACTATTGGGCCGATATGCGCGCCAGCCTGCTCGAACTGAAACGCGTGCTCCGGCCGGGAGGCAGGTTAGCGCTGGGATTTCGTTCTGCCACGAGCCTGCGGCCGTTCGAGTTCGCCTGGCGCGGGTTCAGCGTATATGAGCCGGAAGAAATGGCGGCGCTGCTGCGGCAGGCCGGCTTTGAGATCGTGCACGTGGAACATCGCGACCGGTGGCGCGTTCCGGATCTAGTGGTGGTGGTTGGTCAACTGCCAGAGGCCGCGACGACCAGTTTGTAGCCGACGCCATGGATGGTGATCAGGTGCACGGGCTCGCCTGGTTTCTCTTCCAGCTTGGAGCGGAGCGACGCGCTGTGATTGTCCACCGTGCGGGTGCTTTGCGTGGCCTCGTAGCCCCAGGCTTTTTCGAGCAGCTCGTCTCGCGTGACGGCGAGGCCCGGGCGATCCGCCAACAGACGAAGTAAAGCAAATTCCTTACGGGTGAGTTCAACAGGTTTGCCTTTGCGGGACGCTTCAAAACGCAGAAAATCAACCTGGATGGCGCCGAATCGAACATCGGAAGGCAGGTTGGCCGGGGCGTGAGCGCGCCGCAGGAGGGCGCGAATGCGCGCGAGCAGTTCCGGTACCGAGAACGGCTTTGTGACGTAGTCGTCCGCGCCCAAATCCAGCCCCAACACGCGGTCGACTTCCTCGGCGCGCGCGGTCAGCATGAGGATGGGGATCTGGATTTTCTCGGCCCGCAGACGGCGGCAAACCTCATAACCGCTGAGCCGCGGCAACATGAGGTCAAGGACGATCAAGTCGGGACGCCGCTCGCGCACCAGGCGGAGGCCGGTCTCGCCGTCAGAGGCTTCGAGGACGCGACACCCGTCAAATTCCAGATTGTCGCGCAAGCCCTTCACAATGAGGCTTTGATCCTCGATGAGCAGAATCGAGCTCATGCTTTGGCCATCGGCAGAATGAGTGAAAAAATGGCGCCTTTCGGGTTGTTGTCGCGCACGTCGACATGACCGCCGTGGGTGCGGACCACTTCGGCAACCAGCGCCAAACCGAGTCCCGCCCCGTTATCGGAACCAGTGTGCGGCGCGCGGTAGAAACGCTCGAAAATCTGAGAGCGGAATTCCGGAGGTACGCCGATACCCCAATCGGCCACTTCGAGGCGGGCGCCGGCAGCGTCGCGTGTTAAGCGCACTTCGATTTTGTGGGAATCCCCGGAATATTTCAGGGCATTGGTGAGCAAATTAAGAATCGCCTGACGGAGCGCTTCGCGGTCTCCCTGCACGGCCAACTCCGACACGCACCAGATGGACACCTGGAAATCGCGAGCATCGAGAATCGGTTTAAGCTGCGCCAGCACTGAATCGATCAAGGGACGCAGCTCGACGCGTGAAAAACCCTCCCGCCGCGCCGCGCCCGCTTTCGCGAAACTCAGCACATTGTCCACCAGCACGGACAACCGCTCGCTCTCTTGCGTGATGTGGTTGAGATAGTCGCGCTGGCGTTCGGGCTCAGTGATGCGTCCCATGGTGAGCGTTTCCGCGAGCAAGCGGATGGAGGTCAACGGGGTCCGCAATTCATGCGATACGCGAGCCACGAACTCCGTACGCCGATCTGCGGCCTGGGCCTCGCGGCGGAAATCCTGCCAGACCACATAGCGGCAGAAAAGGGTCACTGCGAGAGCGAGAATAATTCCCGCCGTGTAGAAGGCAAAGCGCACATCGACGTGGGGTTGACCCTGGACAGCGGCGTGTTTCAGTAACTGCTGTTCCTGCCGGTAGAGCACGCTGCCGAGGAAGCCGTACACGGCCGCCGGGATCAAGACCGAGATCAGAAATAACCAGATGCGCAGCCGGTAGACTTGAGTGGCCATGCCGTAATGGTTTCATCCTACCGTGTTAAGGGCCGACAATTTCGATCTTAGTGTCGCTTGTGAGGTCAAGAAGGTCGATCATGAACGCAAACGGGGACGCGACGGCTCCCGCACCGAGCGCGACGGGCAGAAACACATAGGCGATCGGCGACCAGTCGGAGTTGAATGCGAGAAGGAAGAATGGGGCCAGGCAAAATCCCCAAACAGAAGTGAAGGCGCGATGCGGGTCTCTTGCGGCGATCTGTTTGATGGACTTGCGTTCCATGGATATTACCCTGCCGGAACCTTGATTCAGGCGGAGCGTCGTGGCATCCGTGGACTCGCACTCGCCTAGCACGGTCTTGCCATCCACGGTCGAAACTGAGAGCTTTTGCCCCGTGCTAGCGGAACATAATTGCTCCCATTGCGTTTTGAGAAAATTGCCGGCCCGCGATGGAAGCGAGCATGTAAGCAACGTCAGAATTACTACTAATCGTGTCATAAGAATCTCCCGAATGGAATGAGTGAGCGCAGGCCGGGCTAGGGCGCGAGGACTTCAACGGTTCCCTCGTCCGAAATTTCGAACAGATCGAACATGAGAGCAAAGGGCGAGGCGACGGCGCCGCCCGCGATGGTTACGGGCATAACGGCGAGGGCAAACGGCGCTAACGGCGTTAAGAGTCCCAGGGCTTCCGATTGCAAGTGCTCCCGTACCGTTTTGTGAAGCTTGAGAAAGTGGTGGTTGCGTGTCGAGGCATCCATAGCGATCAGCTTGATTGAGGAGCGCTCTATGGTTATCGTCCGACCGGGACCTTGATTCAAATGGAGCGTGGTGTCATCCGTGGATTCGCATTTGCCCTGGAGGGCTTTGCCAGCGAAGGTGGAGATTGTGATTTGGCGGTCCGCGGCCGTGGAGCACAACCGTTGCCATTGAGTCTTGATGGGGCCACCGGCCAGCAGGGGGAGCGAGGCCGTCAATACGGTCGAAATAACCAGTAGGCGTGTCATAGCGAATTCAGAATAAAGCGAAATTTCGTTTGAATTGCGGGCCGGTGGGCTTGCGGGCGCAAAATGATTGTAAAGAGGATGTCAGGAAATCGTCAGACGGCGCGAGCGGCTTTTGCGCCATCCCCTCACTGACGTTCGGGGCTAGACAGCCGTGCGATTATCGTATTTGTCGGTCGAGCCGGTCAGGCTGGACGGTATACCGGCCGGCTGGATTTGTATAGTGCCGCCAATGGGAGGACGGGCCTTTAGAGACCTATGAATTCGTGATCTCCGCGATGAGGGGACTAGCATTCACCTGCAAACTTAGTACTGCAGCCATTCGAGTTGCAAACCGTCAATCATCGCGAAGTGCTTGTGGTTTCTGCTGACAAGTCCGAAACCTCGCCTGATCGCGGTAGCCGCGATCAATGAATCGAAGGTGCGCAGGCCATCTGATTTCGCATACTGCTTGAGGAGGTCGTATGCAAGGATACGTCGATACGAGGGAGTCGATACCGACGAGATCCCGCTTATCCCTGGCTCCGACAATCAGTTCTTGCGATCATCACATCGGTGTCGATCAGGGAGGCCATCCAATTCCCGCGCCACTAGCCGAGGGCATTGTCCCTGAGCTTGTTCACATAGTCGACGCCATCACCGATATCGGTACGTCTTTCCACATGCCATAGAAGGGAAGATCCTTGATGGAGCGCCGCCTGCCTGCTGGTTCTTGCTCCGCAGGTACGAGCACTTCGACCACCGTACCCTCTTTCATTTGAATGTTTCCAAAAGGCCGGAAGACGCCGTTCTCGTATCTCGCGGGGATCGTCATAGTGTGGCTCCGATGATTCGATTGCCTACGACAAGTCTAAGGATTCGGGTAGAGCGTAGCAACGGTACCCAGGCAAAGCCTGCACAGGCTAAAGCCTGTGCCACCTGAGCGCGGACATCTCTATTTTCGAGCGCTTGATGCGCTGCCTGCCCCAAGCTGCGGACGACAACTCCAAGGAGGGCGAAAAGGAACTCGACACCGCCATTTGTGAGATGAAACCGACTGCGGAGATTCTGATGGAGATCTCTTCAAGGGTTGCCGGTCAGGCCGTGTCCGAGTGCATCTCGACCAGCGGAACAGGGTAGCGGGCGGCGAAAATTTCGCGGAACAGCTCCACCAATTCCGGATGAATGTGAGTGTTGTCGGCCAAAATGTGGGGGCAGCGGACAGTGGCCGCGCCGCCATGCATGTCGGAGCAGGTTCCGCCGGCCTCACGCACCAGCAGTATGCCGGCCGCTATGTCCCACGGGTTGAGGGCGAACTCCCAAAAAGCATCCAGGCGGCCGCAGGCGACATAGGCCAAGTCAATGGCGGCAGCGCCCGCCCGCCGCACGCCGTGGCTCAGCATCGCGAGCTGATAGTAGAAATGAACGTTAACGTTCTGGCGCCTTTTACGGCTGGGAAAACCAGTGGCGACCAGCGCGTCATTGACGCGGCAATTTTGAGAAACCCGGATCCGCTCGCCATTGAGAAAAGCGCCGGCGCCGCGCTCGGCCTCGAAGATCTCCTGGCGGTTGGGGTCGAAGATGACGCCGCACAGGAGTTCGCCGTTGTGCTCGAGAGCCAGGGTCACGTTGAAAACGGGAAAGCCATGCGCAAAGTTTGTGGTTCCATCCAAGGGATCGACGTACCAACGGTAGCCGGAATCGGCCACGTGGCCGCTGCCCTCTTCCGCGACGATCGAGTGAGTGGGAAAGCTGCCGCGCAGGCGGTCGAAGATCAGTTTCTCGGAGGCGCGATCGGCCTCGGTGACCAAATCGTACTCACCCTTCAACTCAAAGCCCACGTGACGCTCGGAGTAGCCCGCCAGGAGCGCTCCGGCTTCCCGGGCAATATCGGCGCAAATCTCCAGATAAGAGGGCAAAATCGTCAGTCTTTCTCGTACAAATATTTAATATCGTGTTTGTATAGGAACAAGTTGGGCCGGCCCTGGCGGGTGATGCGGATGAAGCTTTGATCGAAGAACTCGACCAGGCCGCTCACCTCTTCGTTGTTGCTGAGCTTGACGCCGACGGGGATGGCCTCGTCGATCAAGCGGCGGAGGTACTTGGCTTCCTGGAAGGTGTCTTCCGGGGCCTTGGTTTTTGCTTTACTCGCCATGAAACGGTCACTCTCAGCGGCCCGAATTGCGATAACTGTCCTCAAACTCTCCATAGTAACCGCTGCGGGTAACGACCCGCAAACCAGGGTTGTCTACCTTCAGCGTAACCTTGTGAAAACGGTCTTTGGTGGAGGGTATTTCCTTTGGATAGTAGCCGATCAGATACTGAGTGCGCAACTCACGGAGAATTTCGGCGAAGGCATTGTCGAGATCGGGGCCGAGCGAGGGCCGGAAGACCCGACCGCCGGTACCAGCCGATAGAGTGGCCAGGGCGTGTTCGCCGCCGACGTTACGGCCAGCCTCGTTGCGGATAGGAACGACCAGGACGGGGTAAAGAATCGCATCCGCCAGTTGGGCCTGTTCGAGAGCGGCGTGAAAATCCTTCAGGCTGGTGGTATCGCCGCCGTCGGTGACCAGCACCATAACGTGACGGCCTTGGCGGTACTGCAAGTCCTGCGAAGCGAGATAAATGGCGTCGTAGAGAGATGTGCCGCCTTCGGACCGGATCAGTTTGAGCCGCTGGTCGAGGCGGGAAAGCGACCTGGTAAACGAGTGGAGCAGGCGGACTTCCCAGTTGAAGCTATAGAGCGCGACGGCATCTTCCGGATTCCCTTCCTGAACCAGCGCCCGGAAAAAGCGATTGACGGAGTCAAGTTCGTACTTGAGTTCAATGCCTGTCGATCCGCTGTTGTCGACCAGAACCGAGACGGAAAGCGGCTGCTCGGTCTGGCGCTCAAAAACTGCGATTTCCTGCGGCACGCCGTTGTCCCAGACCAGAAAATTCCGGCGTTCCAGGGAACCGACCAACTGGCCCGCGGCCGTCTTCACCGTGGCCAGCATACGCACCAGGCGCACCTTGACGCGGATCACGGTTTCCTGCGATGCGGCCGGGGGGACTGTGGCCAGCAACAAAGCTGTCATGAACAAACCGCGAAAAATCATTGGGGAAGGACGGATTGGTCCCACTCTCCCTCGACCCATACCTCGCCATCGGCAAAATGTTCTTTCTTCCAGATGGGGACCAATTTTTTTAGCCGGTTGATGCCTTCGAGCGCGGCTTCAAAGGCTGGTTTGCGGTGAGGCGCGGTAACGATTACGGCGACGCTGGTTTCTCCGATCTCCATCCGGCCCAGGCGGTGGACGAGAGCGATCCGGCTGATGGCATGAGAAGAGGCGATCTGGCGGCCGATGGAGGCCATAATCTGAATCGCCATGCCTTCGTAGCACTCATAATCGAGAAAACAAGTAGGCCGGCCTTGGGTGTTGTTGCGCACCACCCCCTCAAAGTTGACCAAAGCGCCGTCCTTGCCGAGCAGCAACTGGCGGGAAAGAGATGCCGCATCAATGCGTTCACGCGTCAGCGCGAAAAAGTGGCCAGCTTCGTCCAGGATCTCGTGGGAGTAGTTGCCGGATACGCCAAGGCCGGGGACGCCGCGCCGGACCCGCCGCTTACCGGGGGCAAGAAGGCGATTTCATCGCCGTCCTGGACCAGGGTGGCGCGATCGCCGAACTGCTGATTGCGGGCCAGGACTACGCTCGATGCAAGCTGGGAAAGCCGCGGATGGCGCGCGGCGTAGACGTCGAAAACGTCTCCCAGACGGCTGCCCTGCGCCAAATTCAATTCGTCTTGAAAGCCGCCTGTGATGTCCTTCAACATGCCGAAAAAGAGCACTTTAACGCGCACTGGAGTAATGTTAACAGACGCCTCGCGGCGGGGATGGGTTGCAGGGAGACATGTAAGCTAAGTAAGTTAGCAGGGTAGGTTGAGTCTATTCGCCGAACCTTGAACGCGAGCATGAGCGAGCTAGCCCAAAAATACGGAAGAACCTTGAAGTCAGGATTTCGCCCCTGGCCGCGCACGCCCGCGCTGCGCTATACGGTTGCGGTGCTGGCCGCGCTGACGGCGTTGATTTCGCGATCCGCCACAGAGCCGATTTTTGGCGCCGAGGCGCCACCGTACATGACGTTTGTCCTGGCCACGGCCGTCAGCGCGGGCTACGGCGGCTTGGGTCCGGGACTGGTGACGACGGTTTGCGGCACATTATTGGTGGAGTTTTTCATTCGGCCGCATAGCCGGCAAGTGCCTTTTGTGGATCCGGCGAACGTTTACCGGTTCCTGTTGATCTGCCTGGTGATCAGTTTGGTGTGCCGGGTCTTGATCCGGCGGGGCGAGCGGGCCAGGGCGGCCGAATTGTCGGAACGGCAAGAACGCCGGTTCTCCCAACAGACCATGGCGGCGATCGGGGACGGCGTGATCTCGACCGATAGCCACGGCAGGGTGCAATTTCTCAATCCGGTGGCACAGCGGCTGACCGGATTTGCGGTGATCGACGCCAAGGGCCAGCCGTTGAACATGGTTTTCCGGCTGGAAGACGATCACGTCTTGAAGCGCGACGGTTCGCGCGTACCGGTGAAGCACCATGAAGAACCGATCAAGGACGATAAAGGGAAAGTAGTGGGAGCGGTGGTGGTGATTCAGGATATCACCCGGCAGCTTGCGGACGAGGAGCAACGGCGCAGGAGCGAAGCGCGTTTGCGCGAAGCGAACCTGGTTTTCCGCGCGCTGGGCGAATCGATCCCATTTGGGGTGTGGATCTGCGACCGCGAGGGACGGAACACGTACGCCAGCGATTCCTTGCTGGAACTGGTGGGGATTACGCAGGAAGAGTGCTCCGAGTTCGGCTGGAAAGACTGGCTGCATCCGGACGAGCGGGATGCGACCATAGCCGCGTGGAAGGAATGCGTGCGCGTGGGGGGAACCTGGGACCGGGAGCATCGTTTCCGGGGCGTGGACGGCCGGTTTCACCCCGTGCTGGCGCGTGGCGTGCCGGTGCGGGATGACGACGGGACGGTGCTTTGCTGGGCGGGGATCAACCTCGATATCCAGCGCATCAAGGACGGCGAGGTTGCGCTGCAACAGCAGGCCGCCGAGTTGGCCCGGTCGAACCGGGAATTGGAGCAGTTTGCCTATGTTGCCTCGCACGATTTGCAGGAGCCGCTACGCATGGTCAACGTCTACACGCAACTGCTGTTGCGGGAGTCGCAGGGAAAGTTATCTCAAAGATCGGAACAGTATGCGGCCTTTGTCCGGCAGGGCGTGGACAATATGCAGCAGTTGATTCAGGATCTGCTGGCTTTTTCGCGCCTGGCGCAGGAGGAGGCAGAGCGGAAACCGGTGGAAGCCGATGCAGCTCTGGAGCAGGCATTGAATTCCTGCCAGCAAGCCTTGCGCGAATCCGGAGCGGAGGTGAAGATGGATGCGCTTCCGCGCGTGATGGCGCAGGAGGGGCCGCTGGTCCTGGTGTTTCAGAATCTGATCTCGAATGCGGTGAAGTACCGAAAGCCGCAGGTGGCGCCGCGGATTGAAATCGGAGCGGCGCGGAAGAACGGCGAAGCCATATTTTCGGTGCAGGACAACGGGATGGGTTTCGATCCAGCCTATGCGAAGACGGTGTTCGGGCTGTTTAAGCGCTTACACGGCAAGGATTATCCTGGGACGGGCTTGGGTTTGGCGATCTGCCAACGAATTGTGGAGCGTTACGGAGGGCAAATTTGGGTGGATTCGGAGGCGGGGGGCGGATCGACGTTTTACTTCCGGTTGCCGCTGGCGTAGAAAGTTGACAGCAGCTCAAGCACCTCGTACCTTTGGAACATGGAAGTGCATTTGCCTCAGCAGCAAGAAGCCCAGCTTCAGGCCCTTGCCAGCCAAACAGGCCGGGGAACAGACGAGCTGGTGCAGGAAGCTGTTTCGCAATTACTTGCCTATAACGACTGGTTTCAGGCACAGGTGCAGATTGGCATCGACCAGATAGCGCGCGGCGAGTTTCTTGAAGAAGAAGAAATGGACTCGCGCGTTGAGCGCCTGCTTCGCTCTTGAAGCGCATCCGCTGGTCTCCCGCGGCCGCTTCCGACCTTGAAGAAATCCGCAATTATCTGAACGAACATCACCCTACCTTCACGCGAACCACTATCCGCAAGCTTTACGCTGCAGCCCGCTCACTCAAACAGACGCCGCAGCGGGGACGGACAGGCTTAAAACCCGGCACGCGCGAGCTGGTATTATCCCCGTTGCCCTACATCATCGTTTATGGGGTTGAAGCGGAGATGGTTCACATTTTCCGCGTGCTACAGGCATCGAAAGACCGATCCTAGTGGCAAATGGGTGAGCCCAAAATCCTTCATGTTGAAATTCGCTGGGAGCCGAGGCTCAAATAGCGTCAATAGCTGCCTTCGAGCGGGCGTTGCGGACGACTGTGCGAGACTGAGATTTCCTCCCTATGCTTCGTTTCGAAACCGCGGGTGAGTCGCATGGCGAGTGCCTGGTGGCCACGCTCACCGGGCTTCCCGCGGGCATCCCCGTGTCGCTCGAAGCGATCAACCGGGAACTGTGGCGCAGGCAGCAAGGCTATGGCCGCGGCGGGCGCATGCGAATTGAGACCGACACGGTGCAGATTGTGGCCGGCGTGCGGCATTCACAGACCATCGGTTCGCCCATTGGGATTATCATCCAGAACAAAGACTGGAAGAACTGGACGGAGGTTCTTCCAGTGGAAGCGGGCGATGGCGGCGAAAGCAAGAGCAAGCCGGTGTCGCGGCCGCGTCCGGGCCATGCCGACTTGGCCGGCTGCCTGAAATACAACTTTCCCGAAGCCCGCTATATATTGGAGCGCGCGAGCGCGCGGGAAACGACGGCGCGCGTGGCGGTGGGCGCTCTGGCGAAAGCCTTTTTGCGCCAGTTCGAGATCGAAATTCTGAGTCACGTCATCGCCATTGGGAGCGTCCGGATGGAGCGGGCGGCGGCTTGGGAGGAACTGGTTTCACTTAGCCAGAAAGAAGAAGTGCTGCTGGGCTGCGTGGATCCGGAAACCGAGCAGCGCATGAAAGAGGTGGTGGATCAGGTTTACCGGACCGGCGACACGGTGGGCGGGATTTTTGAGGTGGTGGCGCATCGCGTTCCCCCGGGGCTGGGGTCGCATATCGCCTGGGACACGCGGCTGGACGGCAAGCTCGCGCAAGCCATCGTTTCCATGCAGGCGGTGAAGGGCGTAGAAATCGGGTTTGCGGAAGAAGGAGCGGCGGCTTTCGGCTCAAAAGTGCAGGATTCCATTCACTACAATCGGGAAGAGCGGCAGTTTACGCGCGGCGCCAATCGCGCCGGCGGCCTGGAGGGAGGCATCACTAACGGCCAGGATGTGGTGGTGCGGGGCTTTCTGAAACCCATTTCCACGCTTCGCCGGCCATTGGAATCGGTGGATCTGGCGACGCGGGAAGCGGCGCTAGCGGCCTATGAGCGGAGCGACGTGTGCGTAGTCCCGGCGGCGGGCGTTATCGGGGAAGCGATGGTGGCGATCGTTTTAGCGCAGGCGTTTCTGGAAAAATTCGGAGGAGATTCCCTGGCGGAAACCCGCCGTAATTTCGACGGATTTCAACAGCAGGTCAGGGATTTTTAGATGATTTATCCGATCGTGCTATTCGGCGACCCGGTGCTGGAGCGGGAAGCGGAAAAAGTGACGCAGTTCGATACGGCGGAGCTGAATCAACTGCTGGACGACATGTTCGAATCGATGTATGCGGCGCGCGGGGTCGGCCTGGCGGCGCCGCAGATCGGCGTGGGTAAACGCATCTCGGTGATCGATCTGTCGGTAGGAAACGATCCGGAACAGAAATTGGTGCTGATTAATCCCGAGATTATTGCGCGCGAGGGAATGCAGACTGGCGAAGAAGGGTGCCTCAGCTTGCCTGGCTTTCGGGAACAGGTGAGCCGTCCGACCAAGGTGACGGTGCGGGCCCAGGATGCGACGGGTACGACTTTCGAGAGGACGGGCGAAGCGCTGCTGGCCCGAGCGTTTCTGCATGAAACCGACCACTTGCACGGCCGGCTGTATATCCACCATGTGAGCGCGCTCAAGCGCGATTTGATCCGGCGCAAAGTGAAGAAGCTGGTCAAGGCGGGGGAATGGAGCTGACCGGGTGTGGGGCGGATTGTTGCCACGCCGGCTCCGGGCGGGTTGACAACCCGCCGCAGGTTGACAACCTGCCCCACACAACGGGCAGCCGGAACTATCCATGGAGTTGATTTATCTCGGCACGCCAGCGTTTGCCGTGCCGGCATTGGAGCGAATTCTCGAGTGCGGCCACCGGGTGCTGGCGGTGTACACGCAGCCCGACCGTCCCAAAGGCCGTGGCGGGCAAGTGGCGCAGTCTCCGGTGAAAGAAGCGGCACTGAAGCATGGATTGCCGGTGCGCCAACCGGAGCGAATCAGGCGCCCGGAAAATGTAGAGGAATTGCGCGGGCTCGCGCCGCGAGCCATGGTCGTGGTGGGTTACGGGCAGATTATCCCGCAATCCATCATCGATATTCCGCCGCTCGGCATTATCAATGTACACGGCTCGCTGCTTCCCAAGTACCGGGGCGCCGCGCCCATTCAATGGGCCGTGGCCAACGGGGAAACGCGCACGGGCATCACGACGATGCGCATTGATGCCGGGCTGGACACGGGAGCCATGCTGCTCAAGTGGGAAACGGAAATAGGCGCGGAGGAGAACGCGCTGCAATTAGGCGAGAGGATGGCGGTGGCCGGCGCGGATTTGCTGGTGGAAACGCTCGCGCGGCTGGAAGCCGGACCGGTTCAGCCGGAGCCGCAGAATAACGCCGAAGCCACGCTGGCGCCGATTCTCAAGAAAGAAGACGGTCTGATCGATTGGAGTCTGCAACCCGCCCGCGCGATTTTTAATCGAGGCCGGGGATTCCTCCCGTGGCCCGGGATTTACAGTTATTTTCGCGGCCAAGTGTTTCATATTTGGAAATCGAGAGTGGGGGAGGGCCCCCGCGCCAGTCCCGGCCGTTTGCGCGCCGAGAAAAAGCGGTTGCTCGCCGATTGCGCCGACGCCACCGTCCTCGAACTCCTGGAAGTGCAGATCGAAGGCCGCAAGCGCGTTTCCGCCGAAGCTTTCCTCAATGGACAACGCATAGAGGAGAATGAGATTTTAGGAGCCAAACCGAATTGACGCTGCCGCTGGGATATCGCTACGCCTCCGTCTATGCGGGCATCCGCAAGGTGGAAAAAGACGACCTCGCGCTGATTGTCTCGGATGTCTCCGCCTCTGCGGCAGCCGTGTTTACGCAAAATCGCGTGCAAGCTGCGCCGGTCCTGATCGCCCGGCGGCATTTGAAACATTCGCGCGGGCGGGCGCGAGCCGTGCTGGTGAACGCGGGCAATGCCAACTGCGCCACGCGCACCGGTGAGGATGTGGCCATCGCCTGCTGTCAGGCTTTGGCGAAAAAACTCAAAGTGGAACCGGATCGGATCGTGCCGGCGTCGACCGGCGTGATCGGAGTAGAACTGAATCCGCGTCTGATCACCAAAGCCATTCCGGAGTTGGTGCGTGGACTGGCGCCGGACCGGTTTGAAGATGTGGCCTCGGCCATCATGACTACGGATCTGGAGATGAAGACGTCGGCGCACGAGGTACCCCTGCGCAAAGGCGCGGTCCGGATCGCCGGCATGACCAAAGGGTCCGGGATGATCCAGCCCAACATGGCCACCACGCTCGGGTTTGTGATGATGGACGCGGCTGTTTCGACGGCCGACTTGAAGCCCATGCTACAACGAACGGTAGCGCGGAGCTACAACCAGATCAGCGTGGACGGCGATACTTCGACCAACGACACCTTGCTGCTGATGGCCAACGGCGCTTCGCAAATCAAGCCTTCCGCAAAGGAGCTGAGGGTCATTGAAGAAGTGCTGGCGTGGGTGATGGAGGATCTGGCAGAGCAGATTGCGCGGGATGGCGAAGGCGCGCGCAAACTGATTACGATTCGCGTGGCGGGCGCGCCGGACGATGCGGCCGCCGATCGGATTGCCCGGACAGTGGCGAATTCGCCGCTGGTGAAAACCGCCATCGCCGGTTCCGATCCTAATTGGGGGCGCATCATTTGCGCGGCGGGCAACTCCGGTGTGGCGTTCGATCCGAATAAGGTCGATATTTCGCTGCAAGGCGTGCCGGTGTGCCGCGAAGGACTGGCGGCGGAATTTTCAGAAGACGATCTCAAACGGAAATTAGACGCGAGGGATTGTTTGATTCAGTTGGTGATTCGCGGCAAAGGCCGCGGGACCGCGCGCTTTTGGACCTGCGATCTCACCGAGAAGTACATCGAAATCAATGGCAGCTATCGGACGTAGCGCGGGTCTATTGCTATTGTTTGCCGCCTCGTTGCTGGCGGACGCACACGATGAAATCGTGGACCATTTTGCGGCTATGGCCGCGGCGTTGGCCGACAACAACGCGGCTGGATTTATGGCAGGCATCGATAAGACGATGCCGGGCTACGACAATTTGAAGACGCAGATCAACGCCATGGTGGATCTGGCGACGGTCGCCTCGGACATCGATCCACGGAACGACACGGGCGACAACCAACAGCGATCGGTTGACCTCGATTGGTTCCTGGTGATGCGCAGCAAGCTTCCGGATGGGCCCATCGTCCGGCGCCGCGAGCTGGTGCATTGTGAGTTGCGGAAAGAGGGCAAGCATTGGAAAGTTGTGGCCATGACACCGCTCAAGTTTTTTGACGCTCCCGAACTCTCGAAATGAAGCTCCTGATTGCGTTTTCGGCATCGGTGGCAATTCTGCAGGGAGCGCTGAACTTGATGCCGATGCCCGCGCAGGTGACGCTCGGGCAGGGCTCGCTTGCGATCGGCCAGAGCTTCCGAATCGTGATCGTGGGCTACTCCGAGCCGCGACTGGTTTCAGCGATCGGGCGGACCAGCCGCATTCTCAGCCGGCAAACCGGGCTTCCGCTTATGCCCGCGGCGTTGCGCGAGGAGAACGGACCCTCGCTGAGCATTCACTGCGATCACGCGAGCGAGCCGGTACAAAAATTAGGTGAGGACGAGAGCTACCAGTTGGTCGTGGATTCCCACGGCGCACAGTTAAACGCGCCCAATCCGCTGGGCGTGCTACGCGGACTCGAGACGTTTCTGCAACTGGTGGAAGCGAACGCGGAAGGATTCAGAGCGCCGGCGGTGACGATCAACGATCATCCGCGTTTTCCGTGGCGAGGATTGCATCTCGATGTTGCGCGGCACTGGATGCCGGTGGAAGTGGTCAAGCGCAATCTGGACGGCATGGCGGCGGTGAAAATGAACGTGTTTCATTGGCACCTGACCGACGATCAGGGATTTCGTATAGAGAGCAAGCTTTTTCCCAAGCTGCAAGGAATGGGCTCCGATGGGCGGTTTTACACCCAGGAACAGGTGCGTGATGTGGTCGCGTATGCCCGCGACCGCGGCATCCGCGTGGTGCCCGAACTGGACATTCCCGGTCACTCGACCAGTTGGGTGGTGGGATATCCGGAGTTTGCCGCGGCGCCGGGACCGTATCAGATTGAACGCCGCTTTGGCGTGTTCGATCCAACTTTGGACCCGGCTCAGGAAGCCGTATACGATTTTCTCGACAAGTTGATTGGTGAGATGGCGGGGCTTTTTCCCGATGAGTTCTTCCACATCGGCGGAGATGAAGTCACCGGCAAACAATGGCGGCAGAACGCGGATATTCAAGCGTTCATGCGGCGGCACGGCTTCGCGAACAACGGCGAACTGCAGGCTTACTTCAACCAACGGATGCAGGCGATCATAGCGGCGCACGGCAAGCGGATGGAGGGTTGGGACGAAATCCTCAATCCGAATCTGCCGAAGGACACGCTGATCCAATCGTGGCGCGGATCGAAGTCGTTGGCGGACGCGGCGCGTCTCGGCTACCAGAGCATATTATCGTCCGGATACTACATGGATTTGATTGAACCGGCGTCGAAGCACTATCTCATCGATCCGTTAGGCAAAGAGGCGGACAGCTTAAGCGACGAAGAGAAGAAGCGGGTGCTCGGTGGAGAGGCCTGCATGTGGTCGGAATATGTTGGGCCGGAGACAGTGGATTCGCGCATCTGGCCGCGTACGGCAGCGATCGCGGAACGCTTCTGGTCGCCCCAGAACGTCACGGATGTCGAATCGATGTATGCGCGTTTAGAGGTGGTCAGCCGCGGCCTGGATTGGCGCGGGTTGACGCATCGTTCCAATTATCCGAAGATGCTGGAACGTCTGGCCGATGGCGGCGCGCCTCAACCGTTGCAGACGCTGGCCGACGTGGTCGAGCCGGTGAAGGGCTACCGGCGCGGCCGGGGCGCGGTGCGTCCTACGCAGCAAACGCCGCTGAACCGGTTGGTAGATGCGGCCCGTTGCGAGAGCATGCGCGCGCGGGAGTTTGCCCGGCTGGTGGACGCAATGGATCGCAAACGCATTCGGGAGTGGCTGATTGGCTGGCGCGATAACGACGCTCGTTTGCAACCGGAGCTGGCGAAGTCGTTTTTGCTGAAGGAAGTCAGCGGGCTGTCTCAGGAGTTGCGGCAAGTGTCGGAAGCAGGCATCGAGGCTCTCGATCTGATGGAAGCGCACAAACGCGCGCCCGCGGCGTGGCTCAAGCGGCAGCAGGCAGTGTTAGATGAGGCGAAAAAGCCCAGAGCGGAAATGCAGTTGACGATCGTGGCGTCGGTGGAGAAGCTGTTGAACGGTGTGGATACGGGGGCGCCCGCGCGCACGCGAGTGCACAGGTAAGGCCAGCTATTGAAACGAGCTAAATATCGGGCTGATAATGCTAAACGCGCGGGTTAACAACCCGCGGCAGGTTGACAACCTGCCCCACAAGCCGAGGTAGATCCGTCATGGAACAACCAGTGCAACCGCTCCCTCACGGTCGCGGCTCGGAAGAAGTGAGCGGTGCGAAGACGCGAACGTCAGGGAGCGGTTGCATCGTCGCATTCCCGGCCCTAAACGGGCAAAGACTTTTCCGATCCGCGTTAGATCTCCGCTCGGAACCTATAATGAGAGACACATGAAATGGATTATGTTTCTTGCGGCGATCAGCGCCTGGGCGTTCAGCAACGAACACAGTGAGTTATTCAACACGGACGTCGGGCCAGTCAGTATCACGCCCATCCATAACGCGAGTCTCTTGATTGAAGGCGCCGGGCGCGTGCTCTACGTGGATCCCGTGGGCGAAAGCACTCACAAGGCCGGACCGAAGGCGGACATTATCCTGCTCACCAGCGACCGGCCGGACCATTTTGATCCGGCGGCGATCGCACATATCTCGAAAAGGAACACCGCGATTGTGGCGCCTGCCGGACCCGCGGCAAAGTTACCGCACTCGACGGCCATCGCCAATGGCGAGACGGTGCGATCGAGCGAAATCGTGATTGAAGCGACGCCGGCGTTTCACACCGCCGCGGATCGCGGACAGGCAAACGGGTATGTCCTCACCTATCCCGGGCTGCGCATCTATATTTCCGGCGATACCGGGCTCTTTCCGGAGATGAAGGCGATCAAGAATATCGACGTGGCGTTTTTCGCTTTGGGGCCGGATGGCATGTCCGTAGACGATGCCGCGAAAGCGGTGCGGTTGATCAAACCGAAGACGCTCTTTCCCTATCGGGTCGTCGAAGGCAATATGGACGATCTGCGGAAGCAGTTGTCCGCGCCGGGAACGGAGGTCCGGGTGCGGAATTGGAAATGATTGTCGCGCAACTAAATGGTTGCATATTGGATCACGGCGTGGTAGATTGGCAACCAGGAGGTTGCGAATGGTTCCAGTGGAAACGGATCGCATTGAAAAGAAGGTAACTCTGCGCGCGACGCGCTCGCGGGTATGGCGCGCGATAACCAACGCGGACGAATTCGGGACGTGGTTTGGAGTGAAAATCGAGGGAGCATTTGTCGAGGGCGCCACCGTGCGCGGCAAAATCACCCATCCCGGTTACGATCATCTGACCATGGAGCTGCAGGTGGAGCGGATTGAGGCGGAGCACTATTTTGCCTATCGCTGGCACCCGTACGCCATAGACCCGGCCATCGACTACTCGGCTGAGCCGACGACGCTGGTGGAGTTTCGGTTGGAGGATGCGGACGGCGGCGTTTTGCTCACGATCAGCGAGGCGGGCTTCGACCGAATTCCGATCGAGCGGCGGGCGAAGGCGTTCGAGATGAACCAACAAGGATGGGCCCAGCAGGCGGGGAATATTGAGCGCCACGTGTCGGGCGCTTAGTTGAAAAGCAGAGCCGGATCAGGGGTCCGGCTCGGGCGAGGGCGCCCGCCCCACACACGGGTTCTACCGGGTTGCTCCGGTAGTGGCGCGATTGGACAGCACCGTCACTCCGGTGCTGCTGGACTGGACGGAGACCGGCTGTGTGGAATCCTGCTTCAGTTGCCTGATGACGGCGGGGGTGACACCCCAATAAGCAAGTTCAGGATGCTGGTTGTACAGTAACGCGGTATTGTTTTCGACCAGCCCCCCGTTTACGTTGCCCACCCAAATGGCGCCGCGGCCGGAGTTCACGATGGAGTTGCCCGAGATCGTGATATTGGAGTTGGGTGCGCCGGAGATGAAGTTGAAGTTCCGATCGGTCGAGAGCGTGAAGATGGACGCGATGGCCGCGATGGCGCCAGTTGCCACCGCTTCCGGACCGATGGCGTCGCGGATGGTGTTGTTAGTGATGTTGATGTTCATCGCCGGCCCGACCGGATAAGCGGAAAGATCCTGGTGAACGACGATCGCGCCGCAGTCGGTTTGGCCGATCAGGTTCGAGTCCACGGTGACACCGGCCACTCCGCCTAAATAAATGCCGCGCGCGGTCAGAACATTTCTGACAACATTGTTTTGAATCAAGGAGCCGTCTCCCCGATTCGCCAGATCGCCGAAGATCATGCCGAAGCCATTCGGGAGCGTGGGCAGGTTTTGATCGAACGTCAGCGTGACAGGCCCGGTGTTGTTCAGCGGATCGCTATAGGGAGGACTCTGGCTGACGATGTGCGCGCTGCCGACGATCTGCCCGCTGCCGGGATCGACAAACGAGACTAGCAGACCATTGGGAAAAATCGAACTATAGTTACGCGTGGCGGTTATCTTATTGGCACGGGGTTGAGAGGTGACGAAGGCCAGAAACGGTGAGTTGATAGCGATTCCATCGTCTCCGGTGCGGTTCACGGACGAGAAGCGCACTATGTTGTTCGCGTGTGCGTAACTCAGATGGATGCCGTCCGCGTTGGAACTGATCAAGCGGCCGGTAGCGGGGCGCGGAATCACTTGCACGTGATCGACGACTGAGTTGGCCGTGTTGTCCAGATGGACGGCGATCGCCCCGGAAGAATACACGGTAACGCCCGTCACCAGCGTTCCGGTTCCGCCTTCGACCAGAATGGGAGCTTCGCCGCCTCTGGCCATAAAGACGATCTCGTCGCCCGGCTGATAGGTGGCAAGCACCTGCGGTTGCGTCCACGGCGAATCCGACGCCACGATCCGCAGCGCGCCTTCCGTCAAGGGCCGCTGAATGGGGAGCACAGAGGTTCCGGCGATCAATTGGCCGTTCCGGAACACCAGCGCGAAGAGGGACTCCGGCGTGCCCGAGGGATCGCGGACTGTATTGAAGGTGGTGGGGCTGGGCCAACCGGGGATGGCTTGGTATTGAAGCGTTTGCTGTTGCGCGGAAACGCCCGTCAGTTGCATCTCGGTGAACGGAAGCTGCAGACTATCGAGCGTGAAATTAGACAGCGTGACGTTGGTGCAATCGACCAAAGCGATTCCAATGATCTCGGGTTGCGCCAGATATAAGTCTGAGCCAGACAGGTCGATAGTTAGGTTGCTGTAGGAATCGATCTGGAGATAACGGTCAGGCAATTGGGGCGTCAAAAAATAATAGGCGCCCGGGTCCGCGGTGATGAGACCGGCGGCGTTTTTGGCGGCATACGCGAGTGCGGCCTGAAACAGAGGGCGAGCATCCAGACTTGGATCGTTGGGGGTAAGGTTTCGCTTGGCAATACCCAGCGAGACCAGGTCATGGGAGAGGTTGATGGAAGGAGCGGCGGCCGAGGCGCTCGATGAGATCGCGAGTGCGAGCAAGAGGGCTCTGCTGCACAGGCTAAAGCCTGTGCCACGAAATGGAGCAAGAGGTTTTATGCCAGGGGGCACAGGGTTTAGCCTGTGCCGATCGTCAGTAAGCTCCATGACCGAAGATAACCACCGCGATGGTCCGAAACAGAATGCAAAGATCCAGCCAGACCGACCAGTTGCGGACATAAAAGGTATCCATGAGATCGCGAGTGCGAGCAAGAGGGCTCTGCTGCACAGGCTGAAGCCTGTGCCACCAAATGGAGCAAGAGGGCTCTGCACAGGCTAAAGCCTGTGCCACGGTCAGTAAGCTCCATGACCGAAGATAACCACAGCGATGGTCCGAAACAGAATGCAAAGATCCAGCCAGACCGACCAGTTGCGGACATAAAACGTATCCAATTGAACCCGTTGCCGGTAGCTGGTATCGTTGCGTCCGGACACTTGCCACAGGCCGGTCAGGCCGCCCTTGACGCGAGTGTACAACTCGAAACTGGCGCCGTAGCGCTCGATCTCCTGGTGCACGATGGGACGGGGGCCAACCAGGCTCATATCGCCACGCAGGACGTTCCACAATTGAGGCAGCTCATCCAAGCTCGTCTTCCGCAAAAAGCGGCCGATCCGGGTAACGCGGGGATCGTTTTTCAGCTTGTGATCCTGTTCCCATTCCTCGCGCAGGTCCTCGTTCTCGCTCAAATACTTTTCCAATTCGCGATCGGCATCCCTAACCATGGAGCGGAATTTCCAGGCGGTAAAGAGCTTTCCACGATGGCCGATGCGTTTCTGTCCATAAAACACCGGGCCTTTGGAATCCAGCCGGATCAACAACGCGATCAGCGCACAGAGAGGCAGCACGAACCAGGAACCGAGCAGGCACATCAAGAGGTCGAGCAGGCGCTTGGCCGCGGGAGGATCGCCACTCGCTTGCTGGCGCAGCTCTAACCCCAGCATCCCGCCCACGCTCTTCGGCTGAACCCAGAGGCTGGCAAAATCGGTAAGTTCGGGGACGACCAAAACGTGCGAAAAATCCACGCCGTAGCGTTCCACCATCGACATCAGCTCCGATTGCGGAACGTCCGGCATGGCGAAAACGGCATAGGTGGGCCGGTTAGGAACGAGCAGCAATGGCGCCAGTTCGGCCCCGCCCAGAATGGGAACTCCGTGCAAATCAGGCAACCACTCGGAGTCGTCAAGAACCGCGATCGGTTTCAGTCCCAGGCCCGGCTCGTCTAGCATGGCCTTGACCACGGCGGACGCAGTGGGACCGGCGCCGAAGATGACGGCCGGGAATCCCCACCAGGGCTCTCTGGCAAACGCCTGGCGAACACATTCACGCGCCAGGGGGACCAAAGCAACGCTCAAAACGATGGCCAGAAAAAGAGTCCAGGTGAAACTCTGGCGGCCGCCTCGTAATGAGACCGTGACGGCCGCCAAACACAAGAACAAAACGGTGGACGCGATGGTCGCGCGGCGCAGTTCCTCCGGCGCTCCGACGCTGACCCCCGAATAGAGTCCGATAGACGCGTAGACGCCCAGAAATACGAAGAGAAACGGCCACAAATGGACATATCCGTGTAACTGAACGCTGCCCTGCAACAGAATTTTCACAGCCACACTGATGGCCACCGAAAGCAGCAACGCAGCCGCGTCGGTTAGCAGCAGCGCCGCGGTGGAATACCAGGGCTTGCCAACCATACGGAGTTGGGTGAGGGTAGGGGCGGAGACGATCGTGGTTGCGCTCATGGTTTACGGTGCCGGTCTAGGCGGACTGCTGGATGGCCTTCATGGCCCGGCCTTGCTTGGGCTGCGGCTGGGCGAGACACTCGTGAACGGCCTGCAGGCAGGAGTTCAGAACGCGGGCGAGCATGCCGATGTGCGGCTCATAGAGAATGGTGTCGTGGTCGCCGCTGACTTCGCGAATTTCCAGGTTGCCCCGCACCAGGCTTCCCCAACCAAGCGTCTGGTCCGCGTAGCTGACCAATTCATCCTTGGCGCGGAACAGGATCGCGTCTCCCTGGTAAGGCGAAGGCACATAGCTGCGGAGCGCGAAAAGGAAGGCTTCTTCCACACCCAAGCCACTGGCGGAGGCACCGATCGCGGATGGCATTCGCCATCCCGCCAGGCCCAAGGCTTGCTTAGTGGACCAGAAGCGTATGTTTGCGCGCATCCGCCAGTTCTTCGCTTTCTGGCGCGCAAACGGTCCGACGCCGATATGCAGCGCGTAACGAAGGTTGAAACCAACCGTGCGCACAAAACGCCGAACAGCCTGCCAAGAGGCTTTCCCCGCATTCTCCGCGGGTCCATCGATTTTGGTATCGAGCAGAGCCAGCACTGCTACTTTTTGACCGGCGGCGTCAAGCTGGCGGGCCATTTCGTAGGCGACCACACCGCCCGCCGAGAAACCACCAATATGGTAGGGGCCATCCGGCTGCACGGACTGGATGTGCTCGATGTAATCGGACGCCATCTTTTCGATCGTGGTGTTGGGAGTTTCCTTGCCGTCGAGTCCCTTGGCCTGCAATCCGAAGATGGGCTGTTCGGGATCGAAGTGAGCCGCAATGCCGGCCAGGTTGAGAACGTTTCCGCCAATGGGGTGGACAAAATAAAAGGGAGCTTTCGATCCGCCGGGACGAATGGGAACCAGTGACGACCACGACGGAGACCAGCCTTTATCGCGCAGCAACGCGGCGAGTTTGGCTACGGTCGGAGCTTGGAATAACGTGGCGAGTGGCAGAGCCTTGCCCAGCATCTTCTGCATGCGGGCGAACATTTTGGCGGCTAGCAGAGAATGGCCCCCGAGTTCGAAGAAGTTATCCGTGCGGCGAACCTGGGGAACGCCGAGCACTTTCTCCCAAATGGCGATGAGGGTGATTTCGAGCGGGTCGAGCGATTCTTCGATGTTGGCCGATTGCTCAACGCCGACCAATTCCGGAGCGGGCAACGCTTTGCGATCGATCTTGCCGTTGGGAGTGTGCGGCAGGGCCGGCAGCGGCACCAGGTAAGCCGGCACCATATAGTCCGGCAGCCGCTGGCGCAGATGCGCGCGAATTTGTTCGACAAATGCGCCGCTGTCGCGCGCCGGAACAAAGTAGCCGGCCAAGGCGTTTTCGCCGGCGGTATCCTTGTGCAGCACCACCGCTGCGACCCGGACGTCGGGGCATGCGCCCAGCACCGCTTCCACCTCGCCGAGTTCAATCCGGAAGCCGCGGACTTTTACCTGCGAGTCCATGCGGCCCAGCATCTCCACGGTTCCGTCGGCACAGAAGCGCGCGCGGTCGCCGGTGCGATAGATGCGGCCACGTTCAAACGGGTTGGGTAGAAAACGTTCTTGCGTGAGTTCGGGGCGATTCAGGTAGCCGATCGCCACTCCGTCGCCGCCGATGTAGAGTTCACCCGGAACTCCGGCCGGTTGCGGCTGTCCTTTGGAATCGAGAATGTAAAAGAATTGATTGGGCGCCGGGCTACCGATGGTGATCGGCGACAGGTCGCGATGAATCTGGCGCCAGGAAGACCAGATGGTGGTTTCGGTGGGGCCATACATGTTCCACAGTTCGCCGCCGCGCTCGAGCAAGGCATCCGCCAGTTCGCGAGTCAGCGCCTCGCCGCCGCATAGCATTTTCAGCTTGGGCATGTTGGACCAGCCGGCGTCGATCAGGATTCTCCAGGTGACCGGCGTGGCCTGCAGTATCGTTGCGCCGCTTCGCGACAGCAGCTCCCGCAAATGAAATCCGTCCTGCGCTTCATCCTTGCCCGCGATGACTACGCGAGCGCCTGCCAGCAGCGGGGCGAACAGTTCCAGACCGGCGATGTCAAACGACAGCGTAGTTACGGCGACCAGGGTGTCGGCAGGATGAATTCCCGGGCTCTTGATCACCGAGCACAGCAAGTTGACCAGCGCCTGTTGCGAAATGAGCACGCCTTTAGGCGTACCGGTTGAGCCCGAAGTGTAGATCGCGTAAGAGGCTTGACTCGGGTCGGCGGTCAAAGCGAGATTGGAAGTTTCCCGCTCGAGGATGTGCTTCGCTTCGGCATCGATCAGCAGCGTGGAGGTGGAAAAATCGGCGATGTTCGCCAGTGCACTTTCCGCGATCAATAAGCGCATCTGGGAGTCGTGACTCATGAACGAAAGCCGGGCGGGGGGAAAAGACGGGTCCAGCGGCAAGTAGGCGCAACCAGCCTTCCAGATGGCGAGCGCCGCTACCAGCATTTCCACTGAACGGTTCAGGCAGATGCCAACCAGACTGCCGGGAGCGATCTCCCGTTGGCGCAGAACCCGGGCCAGTTGATTCGCGCGCTCATTGAGTTCGCGATAGGTTACGGAGGTCCCGCGGCAGGTAGCGGCAATCGCGTTAGGAGTCCGCCAGGCTTGCTGCTCGAACAACTCATGCACCGCGCGGTGTTTCGGATAGTCCGCGAAGGTATGATTCCAGCCATAGAGCAACTCGTCGCGCTCGGGGCCGCTCAGGAAACTATGTGCCGAAATGGGGAGGCCGGGCGCATGAACGATGGCCAGCAGCAGGTTTTCAAAATGCGCCAGCAGCCGGCGGACCGTGTCTTCCAGAAACAGGTGGGTATTATATTCGCAAGAGACTCGCCAGCCATCGGCGCGTTCCACCAGGAAAATATTCAGGTCGTACAACGCTCCGGGAGAAACGGATGGAATGGGCGTCATACGCAGTCCCGCGTGTTCCCAAGGCTGCACGAAATCGCGCTGATAGATGAAATTAATTTGGAACAGCGTGTTGCGGTCCGCACTGCGGCTGATGCGCAGCAGCTCCGCCACTCGTTCCAGCGGCACATCCTGATGGGTGAGGGCGTCGGAAACCATATCCCGGACGCGCTGCAGCACGTCGATGAAAGTGGGATCGCCGGAAACGTCGGTGCGGAGCACCAGGGTGTTGATAAACGGGCCGATCAGAGGCTCAATTTCCACGCAATTGCGTCCCACTACTTGTGAGCCCGTGACGATGTCGGTCTCGCCGGTGTAGCGATGCAGCAACGTGGTTACCGTCGCGAGCATGGTGGCAAACAGAGTGGCGCCTTGTTCACGGCCCAGTTCGCGCAGCCTATTGGTCAGAGGAACCGGCAGCAAGCGTGAAAGAATGTGGCCACGGGCCGGCACGGAGTTATCGCGCGTGCGATCCGGCATCACCTCAAAAGGCGGAAGGTCCGCCAATTGCTTCTTCCAGTAAGCTTCCCCTTCGGTCGCGGCTACGAGATTGTGATGCTCTTTGTCCCACAGCGTATAGTCGGCAAACTGAATCGCCAGCTCGGGAAGCGGGGAAGGCTGTCCGTGGCAGAACGCTTCATAGATTGCGCCCAGTTCGTCGGTGATCACGCCGATCGACCAGCCGTCGGAGACGATGTGATGAATGTTGATCAGCAGGATGTGTTCCTGCTCTGAGAACCGCAGCAGCGCCGCGTGCAGCAGCGGTCCGGAAGCCAGATTGAATGGGGTTTCGGCATGGACCTTGGCCAGACGGTCGCCCTCGGCGCCACGCTCGGACTCAGGCCAGGAGCGCAAATCGTTGACCGGCGCCTCGATGGTGCGGGATGGCACCACCAACTGAACCACCTGGCCATCCATGATGGTGAAATTAGCGCGCAGTATCTCGTGCCGGCGGATGATCTCGTTTAAGGCGGTCTCCAGCGCAAACACGTTCAACGGGCCGTCCAGCCGGAAGCGGACGGCGACATTCATGGAGGTGTCGCCCGGTTTCATTTGATCGAGCACCCAGAACCGTTGTTGAGTGCTCGAGGCCGGCAACGCCAAAACTTCGTTGATCTGGTCGGTGCTAGGGTGAGTGGTCATAAGGATCGTGTGGGCGGCGATAGCGTCCCGTAGTAATACCTTAGAATTCAGGCGGGTTCCTTCCTATAGCTCACGAGTCCCGAAGCGCTAGGCGGATGGACCACAGAGGTTTGGAACTAACCGTTCAGGCGAGACCGATTCGTGCGTAGGACTAGCGGCGCAAAAGGTTGGAACTTCGGTTAGCGGTCTAGTCCAAATGGGGAGGATTGCAACGCGAGGCGAGACGCGCGACTCGCGAACTCGGCGGACAGGCGCACTGGTCGCCCGGAAAAAGCGGAGTCGGAACCGGAAACCGGGGAACGTCTCGTCCGTCCCCGGTTTCGCGGGTGTCGCCGAGCCGTGCGAGGGCCTTACGCCGGGCGTTCGATGCGGAACTTCTCGCGCGAAGCCCGCGAAATGGTATTCACGGGCGCTTGCCGGTTGGCGAGATTCAGTTCCTCAATGGCCGCGCAGATAGCGTGCACGTTGCGAAATTGGAGCAGTTGCTTGGGCGTCAACTGCACGCCGCGCTGGGCAGCGCGCGAAGAGATGAGGAACAGATGGATGGAGTCCGCGCCGAGTTCAAAGAGATCGTCGTCAATTCCGACGCGCGGGACGCGCAGCACCTCCACCCAGATGGAAGCGAGAATGCGTTCGAGCTCCGTCCGCGGTGGAACATAGCGGTCTTTCAAAATCGCCTGCGGCTCTGGCAGCGCGGCCAAAGCTTTGCGGTCGATTTTGCCGTTGGGAGTGAGCGGGAGGGCTTCCAGGGTTACGAACAAGCTGGGGATCATGTATTCCGGCAGGCGCTGCGCCAAGCGGGCACGCAGATCGGAGCTGTGCAGGCTGGCGTTGTCTTCGGGAACGGCATAGGCGACCAGCCGCTTGTCGTTGGGCTGATCTTCCCTTACAATCACGGCGGCGTCCCGAATCTCAGTCTGCTCAAGCAAGGCCGCTTCAATTTCGCCCAGTTCGATGCGATGGCCCCGAATCTTCACTTGATTGTCAAGACGGCCCAGACAGATCAGACGTCCGTCGGGAAGGTAGCGAACCAGGTCGCCGGTGCGATAGAGACGGGCGCTGGTATTGCGCAGAAATGGATTCAGAAAGAATCTTTCGGCCGTCAATTCAGCCCGATTGTGATAGCCGCGCGCCAAACCGTCGCCGCCGATATAGAGTTCACCAGGCACGCCGAGCGGTGCGGGCCGGCCCTGCGCGTCGAGAACGTACAGCAGGGTATTTGCGATCGGCCTGCCGATGGAAACGGGACCTTCCCCGGCCGTCACGTGCTCACAGGTGGACCAGATGGTCGTCTCGGTGGGGCCGTACATATTCCAGACTGACGCGGTACGCCGCACCAGTTCATTGGCCAAGTCGCGGGTGAGTTCTTCTCCGCCGCAGAGAGCTTTGAGGTTGGGTGAGCCGGTCCAGCCCGCGTCCAACATCAATTTCCAAGTGGTGGGGGTGGCCTGCATCAGGGTGATACCGGCGGTCTCGATCAACTGCACCAACACGCGCCCGTCGCGGCGTGCATCGCGGGAAGCGATCACCAATTCTGCGCCAACGGTCAACGGCAGAAGCAATTCGAGACCGGCGATGTCAAAGGACAGCGTGGTCACGCCCAGCAATTTGTCCTGGGGAGAAATGCCGGGCTGGCGTTGCATAGACCACAGGAAGTTGACCAGGGCGCGATGCGGGATTTCCACTCCTTTGGGAACGCCCGTGGAGCCGGAGGTGTAAATCACGTAGGCCAACCGGTCCGCGTCTTGCGCGGGAAGAGGGGCATCGGATTCGTCGTCAAAGCGCGGCCAGTTGCCCGCGCCGAGCATCACCGCGATACCGGCGTCCTGACGGATAAAATCCAGCCGATCCTGCGGATAGTTCGGATCGAGCGGGACATAAGCGCCGCCGGTCTTCAGCACAGCCAGAACGGCGATCAGCATGTCGAGAGAAGGTTCGAGCGAAATACCAGCAAGAGTCCCATGGCTCACGCCCTGGCGTACCAGCCAATGCGCGAGCTGGTTGGAGCGCTTGTCGAGTTCCGCGTAGGTCAATGTTTCCGAGCCGAAGCGGACGGCTGGAGATTGCGGCGCGATAGCGGCCTGTTCCGAGAAGATTTGATCAAACGACTTGTTCTTGGGATAGCTAGCGAAGGTGGAGTTCCAGTCAAACAGCAATTTGTGCCGGTCGGCGTCGCTCAGCAAGGACAAGTTGGAAAGCAGTTGACTGGGGTCCGCAGCGAAGGCCAGCAGCAGGTTCTCATACGTGTGCAACCAGCGTTGGATGGTGGATTCGTCAAACAGATCTGAGTTGTAGTCGCAATACAGCGTCAGGCCTTGAGCAGACTCCACAATGTTCAGGAACAGGTCGAAGTTCACAAAGCGCTTGGCGCTCTGTTCGACTCGGGCTTCGAGACCCGCGAGATCGAGCTGGTCGCCTACTCGCTCGAGATTGAACTGCACTTCGATCAAGGGCAGGCGGCTGGGATTGCGCGGAATCGCCAGTTTGCGGACCAGCGTCCCGTAGGTGTAGCTTTGGTGCTCATACGCGTCGATCAGTTTGCGGCGCGTGACGGCGAGCAGTTCAGAGAACTTCATATCGCCGGCCGCTTTGACGCGGATGGGCAGCAGGTTCACGCAGTGGCCGACGAGAGTTTCGCCCGCGAGCGCCGCCTGGGCAGCGGCGGGAATGCCGACCACAATATCGGTCTGGCCGGTCAAGCGCGACAGCAGGGCCTGAAAGCCGGTGAGCAAAGCGCCGAGCAGCGTCACATTGTTTTGAGCGCCGGCGCGCTTGATGTTGCGGTAATGGGCTTCTGAGATCTTCGCTACCGCCGTCGCGCCGCGATACGACTTGAGCGCGGGGCGTGGACGATCGACCGGCAGCTCGAGCGGCGCAACCGGCGCGGCGAACTCCGAGGACCAGTAGTCTTCCACTTCGAGATCGGCGTTTTGCGCGGCCTGAGTGCGCGCATAAGCGGCAAAGCTCATTGGCTGGGGCAGATCGGCCGTCTTGGATTGGCAGTTGGCGGAGTAGAGCTTGGCGAGTTCATCGAGAACGATATTGATCGACCACCCGTCACAGACCAGGTGGTGAGCCGTGATGAGCAGCAGGTGCTCATCAGCGGCCATGCGGACGAGTTGGGCCCGGACGAGCGGACCGTGCACGAGGTCGAACGCAGTCTTTGCGTCCTCTTCTTTGAGTTGCGCGACTCTGTGGCCGCGCTCTTCTTCCCCCAGTGCGGTAATGTCGATGACGCGGAACGGCACATCGACGTGATTCAAAATGCGGATGGATTCGCCGGATTCACTCAGCGTGCCGCGCAGCGCCTCATGCCGGTTGACGACCAGTTCCAGGGATTGCTTGAGCGCCGGTGGGTTGAGCGGACCTTGCAAGTGTATCCCGAAGCCTTCGTTGTAGGCGCAGGACTCCTCGTCGCCCAGTTGCGCGGAAAGCCGGATTTCTAATTGCGCTTCCGTGAGAGGAACCTCGGCGATGACGAACGCGACCGGAATCATTTGAGCAAGCGCGGGAGCCGGCGCGGGGACTGGGCTGGGCGCTGGAATCGCAACTGGCGCGGCGAGTTTTTCGGCCATCGCCGGAGACGTCGCCGGAGCCAGGTCCGGAACCGTCACGGGAGCCGGAGCCGTCACGGGAGCCGGAGCCGTCACGGGAGCCGGCAAAAGGCCGCCCTGCTGCATTTCCGCAATGCTGTCGCGGAAGGCGGATACTATTTGATCGAGATCTTCTTCGGTGTGCGCGGTGGTCAGGAAGCAGGGAAAGCCTTCCTGAAGGTGAACGCCCTTCTCGCGGACGTGATAGTAAAGCAGGCTGGCCAAGCGTTGATCGACCGGAAAGCCGAAGCAGAAAATAGAGCGGAAATTTTCGATGCGGGTGGGCACTGAGTTGGCTTCAAACAGCTCATTCAAGATGCGAACGAGCCGGCCGGTTTTTTCGCTCAGCTCTTCCTGCAGGCGCGGCCCGCGCTGCTTCAGGTGGTTCAGAACGGCCCAGGTGGCTGCCATGGCCAGCGGATGGCGGACAAACGTGCCGGCAAAGAACGTGACTCCGGCTTCGGGGAACGAGGCGTCGCCATACTGCCACATGCCGCCGTCCAGCGCATCGAGGTACTTCGCGCTTCCGGCCAGAACGCCCACCGGCAGACCGCCGCCGATCACTTTGCCGTAGGTCGCCATGTCGGCGCGAATGTTGAACAGCGCCTGCGCGCCGCCGGGATGAGTGCGGAAACCGGTGACCACTTCGTCAAAAATCAAAGCCACTTCGTGATCTTGCGTAATCTGGCGCAATTGTTTGAGAAACTCGACAGGCACCAGGTGGGGATGACGGCTCTGCACGGGCTCCACTAAAACGGCGGCCAGTTCATCGGCGTGCTCGCGAATGATCTCCAGCGACTCCGGAGCGCCGTACTCCAGCACGATCGCATTGGCGGCCATCTCTTCCGGGATGCCGGGAGCGATGGGACGCGAGCGGAGCAGGCCGGGTCTGTTAGCGCCCTTCATCAGCACTTCGTCGAACATTCCGTGATAATCGCCGGCGAAGTAAACGATCTTCTTGCGATTGGTCACGGTGCGCGCCACCCGTAACGCAGCCATCACGGCTTCCGATCCGGTGTTGGTAAAAGCCGCGCGATCCATACCGGTCATTTCGCACAGCAGGCCCGCAACTTTACCCGCATAAGGCGTCAGCGGGCCAATCTCGAAGCCCTCAAACAACTGTCGCGCAACCGCGTCCTGCACAAACTGCGGACGATGTCCGAACATGGTGACACCAAAGCCGTTGAGCAGATCGATGTACTCATTGCCATCCACGTCCCACAGCCGGGAGCCGGAAGAACGCTCGATAGAGAGCGGATAGACCAGTTCTTTCCACTGTGGCCGGAAGCCGGCAGCGACGCGAGGATCGGCTAAATGAGCGCGATGTTTCTGTGTCAGCCGTTTGGATTCCTGCGTCCGGCGGTTGTAGCGCTCGATAAATGCCTGTATGTACTCTTGTTGTTGGGGAGTGATGTGTTCGGCGGTTTTCTGGATGGGCTTATAGGGACCGAACGACTCGAATTTCGGCGTCTCGGGCTCCAGCGGCGGCTCTGATTTCACCGGCTCGACTGTTGGCGCTTCGGGAACAGGGGCGGGGACTGCTCCGGCAACGCCGGCGTTCTGCAGCATCGCGAACTGCCTGGCAGTCAGCTCGGCGAAAGCCGCGAGTTGTTCTTTGATCAGTTGCTCCAGTGCGCTGGTGGGGGCTACCGGAATGGAAGCGGCCGTGGCGATTGGTTCGGTAAGCACGGGGACAGGCACGGGGACAGGCGCGGGGATGTCGGCGGGCAGTGCCTCGTCCAAAAAGGCGGTCAATTGCTCGACCGTTGAGAGATCGTCCAGCAAACGCGCGAAACGCACTTTCACGCGGTATTTGCTTTCCACCGTCTGGCTCACCTGCGTGAGGAAGAGCGAATCGAATCCCATCTCGAGAAACGTCGCGCCGGCCGTAGAAGACAGGTCCAATCCGGACAAGTCCTCCAGCAGGGCGATCAGTTCCTGACGCAACCGGTTCGGCCGGCTGGGAGTGGACGCGCTAGGAGAAACTGCGGGCATCAAGGGTTTCCTTTCCTGTGAGAGAAAATGCTGCTCTTCGAAATGCTGTTGCGGCGCTTCAATCCAGAAGCGCTGGCGTTCAAACGGGTACGATGGAAGCGAAACGCGCCGGCGCCGCTGACCCTCATAGACTCTGGCCCAATCGGCTTCATTGCCGGTAAGCCACAAGCCGCCGAGCGCGTTCATCACGCCGGCCAACTCGGGCTGGTCCGGACTCGCGAGGCTCGAGACTGCTTCAAAGCCGTGCTGGCGAGCCAGCGTCGCGAGACTTTGGCCGGGACCGGCTTCTAACAGGCACCAAGCGCCTTCACTTTGCAGCCGGCGCAGGGCCCGAGAGAAATGCACCGTCTCGCGGCAATGGCGGGCGAAGTAATCCGGATTGGTGGCTTCAGCGTCTGTGATCCATTCGCCGGTGAGCGTGGAAACATAGCGCAGGTTCGGAGCGTGCAGAGAAATCCCGCGAACGCGTTCGGCAAGCGCGCCCAAAATCGGATCGACCATGGGCGAATGGAAAGCGTGTGAAGTGCGGAGACGCTTATGCAGGATTCCGTCCGCGGTTAATACGCTTTCGAGAGAGGCAATGGCATGCTCCGGACCCGCGGCTACGCACAGCGCCGGACTGTTGACCGCGGCGATGGCGACATCGGGAATCAGGCGCGCTCTGAGTTGCTCTTCGGACGCGCGAACGGAAAGCATCGCGCCGCCGGGAAGCTCCTGCATCATGCGGCCGCGTTCGGCCACCAGCCGGATGCCATCGGTCAAAGAAAAGACTCCCGCCAGGCAGGCGGCGACGAACTCACCCACGCTGTGGCCGATCATCGCCTGGGGTTGGATACCCCAAGCCATCCATTGCCGCGCGAGCGAGTATTCGGTGGCAAAAATCGCCGGTTGCGCGAAATTGGTTTTATCCAGCGGAGTGGAGCCGATCAACCAATTCAGGTCTACGCCCAGCACCGACGAGCATTCATCGAACGCTTTTCGAAACTCCGGCAATGTGCGGTACAGTTGCTGGCCCATGCCCGCATACTGCGATCCCTGGCCCGGGAACGCGAATACCACCGGAAGCTTGTTCTTGATGCTGCTTGGGCTGAAAGGCTGAGCCAGCTTTTCCGCGGCTTCGCGGGCGCTGGAGCAAACTACCATGCGGCGATGCTCAAAAGCGCGGCGGCCGGTTTGCAAGGTGTAAGCGGCATCGGCCAGGTTTTCATCGTTCAGGTGCGCCGCCAGGCGGCTTCCAACTTCGGTCAAAGCGGTAGGCGTCTTGGCGGAAAGCAACAGCGCATGATGAGTAAACTGGGCGTCGCTCTTGATTACGGCGGGCGCTTGTTCCAGCACCAGGTGGGCATTGGTGCCGCCAATGCCGAAGGCGCTAACACCGGCGCGAAGCGGAGCTGTTCCCGAAGATTTCCATTCGGTCAATTCCCGGTTGATGTAGAAAGGCGTGTTCTCAAAATCGATGCGCGGATTCGGTTTTTGAAAGTGCAGCAGCGGCGGTAGAATCCCGTGCTTCAGAGAAAGGGCGGTCTTGACCAGCCCAGTGACGCCGGAGGCCGCATCCAGGTGGCCGACATTCCCTTTGGCAGTTCCGATGGCGCAAAACTGGTTTGCGGAGGTCTGATCGCGGAAGGCTTCGGTTAGCGCGGTGATTTCAATCGGATCGCCCAACGGCGTGGCTGTGCCATGCGCTTCTACGTAGGTGATGGTAGATGCGTCGACGCCCGCCGTTTGATGTGCTTTGCGAATCGCCTGGGCTTGCCCTTCGACGCTGGGCGCGGTAAAGCCGGCTTTGGTTGCGCCGTCGTTGTTGACGCCGTAGCCCTTGATCACGGCGTAAATGGAATCGCCATCCGCAATTGCGTCTTCCAGGCGTTTGAGCAGCACTACCGCGCAGCCCGATCCGAAAACGGCGCCCTGCGCATCCGCATCGAAGGGGCGGCAATGCCCATCGCCCGAAGCCAGACCACCCTCGGTGTACTCATACGCCCGCTTCTGCGGCAGCGTGATGGAGACGCCGCCCGCCAACGCCATATCGCATTGCCCGCTGAGCAGGCTCTCGCACGCTTGCGCGGCCGCGACCAGGGACGTGGAGCAGGCCGTGCCCAGGGTCATGGATGGGCCGGTAAGGTTGAGTTTGTAGGAGACGCGCGAGGAGAGATAGTCGGGACTTGCGCCCAACATGGTCGCGTAGTTGGCCACTTGGTAGCCGGCCGTATAGTCGTCGATAAATTTGCGATCGGTGCAGAGGTGCCGGAGAAAATAGCTGTTGGGGCTGCAACCTGCAAAAACTCCGATCGGACCTTTGTACCGCGTGGCATCGTAACCGGCGTCGTCCAGCGCTTCCTGAGAGCATTCGAGGAACACCCGATGCTGGGGATCGATGCGCTCGGCTTCTTTCGGAGTGATGCCAAAGTAAGCGGCGTCGAACAGGTCGACGCCGTCTAGAATGGAACGGGCCTTGATGGCATTCGGTCCGGCTTGCGCTTCCAGTTCTTCAGTGCGGAAATGACTGATGGATTCAACGCCGTTCTTGAGGTTTTCCCAAAACTCGGCGACGTTCTTGGCGCCCGGAAAACGACCGGCCATACCGATGATGGCAATGGATCGGTTCGCAGAGATCTCGCGCGGCTCCCACGAGTCCGCCACGTTGCCGGGTTTCCCGCTCAAGAATGCGGCGAGTGAACGGATGGTGGGGCAGCGGAAGAGATCGGCGGTGGCGATGGTCCGGTCAAGCTTGGATTCGAGTTCCGCCTGCACGCGCATCAGTTGCAACGAGCTTCCGCCCAGCTCGAAGAACGCCCGATCCGGCTCGGGAGAGGAGATCCCCAGAGCGGCGCTCCAGGCGGCGGTGATCATTTGCTCGAGTTCGGACTGGGCAACTTGCTTGGGTTTGGTTTCGGCGTCAACGTCGGGCAACGCACGCCGATCCACCTTGCCATTTGCGTTCAGCGGCAAAGACTGCAGCGCAACAAACTGCGTGGGAATCATATACAGCGGCAGCTTGGCGCCGAGAAACCCTCGTAGGCCTCCGGCATCGATTTGGGTGTCCGATACTATAAAAGCCACCAGCCGCTTTTCGCCGGTTTGCCCCTGGCGCGCAGCCACTGCTACCTGACGAACCGCGGGATGCTGGAGCATGGCTGTTTCGATTTCGCCTAGCTCAATCCGGAAACCACGCAGCTTGATTTGTTGGTCTGCCCGGCCGAGAAATTCAAGCACGCCGTCGGGGCGCATGCGCGCCAGATCGCCGGTACGATACATGCGCGCACATAGCGTCTGGGCGAAGGGATCGTCCAGAAATTTCTCCGCGGTCAGTTCGGGATTATTCAGGTAGCCGCGCGCCACGCCCGTTCCGCCGGTGTACAATTCACCCACTTCGCCGCTTTCGACCGGCTGCCCATTTCCGTCGAGGAGGTAAACGGTGGTGTGGGCAACCGGCTTGCCGATCGGTACCGGCTGGTCGGCCGGATGGTCATTCGGAATGACGTAGGCACAGGTGAACACACCGTTCTCCGTCGGGCCGTAGCCATTGGTGAGAGTGCAGGCGTGGCCGGCCGCATCCAGAAATTTGCGGACGTGCACGGGAGAGAGCACGTCACCGCCCGAATATACATGCTTCACTTGCGAAAGCGTTTCGATCTGGCGGTCGACCATGGCATTGAACAAGCCCGAAGTCAGCCACAACGCAGTCACGCCGTGCTCGCGGATGGCGCGCGCGATTTCGGCCAGCGACGGCGGCCCGGCCGGCATGATTGCCAGAGTCGAGCCATTCAGCAGCGCGCCCCAAATCTCGAACGTCGAGGCGTCAAAAGCCAAAGGCGCCAGTTGCAGAAACACATGGCCGCTATCTGGCGGCATCAGATCGGAGCCGCGGAACAAACGAACCACTGAGCGGTGTTCCACCATCACGGCCTTCGGGGTTCCCGTAGAGCCGGAGGTGAACATCACGTAGGCCAGTGCATCCGGCGAACAGACATTTTCAAGATTGGCCGAGTTGGTGTGCGGAGAGATCGATTCCAAGATCACCACGCCGGCACCGGTGGCTAGTCCCGCGTACTTGGCGTCGCAGCAAACGGCTTGGGGATGCAGGCTCGCGATCAGGTCTTGAATGCGAGCCGGCGGGTCGAGAACATCGAGCGGTGCATAGGCGCCGCCGGCCTTCAGTACCGCCAGTAGCGTAGCGATCATGTCGCAGGAGCGGTCCATCAGCACGGCGACGATCGATTCCCGCCCTACGCCGCGATTTCGCAGTTCGTGGGCAATCTGGTTAGCCCGTTCGTTCAAAGTGCGGTAAGACCAGCGCTCCGCACCGGAAATCAGCGCGGTCTGATTGGGCCCGCGCGCCACTTGCATGGCGAACAAGGTTGGGATGTCGGAGAGCGGCGTTATTTGCATAGGGACAGTTGCGCCCGAAGTTATAAGTTAGAATCTGGTTGGGTTTGCGCCTATGGGTAGCGAGTCCCGAAGCGCTAGTTCGGGTGTCTCACCGGCGCATGGAACTAATGCTCTGATGTGAAGGTTTCGGCTCTGGTACGTTTGGCCAGAATCAAAGGTTTGGAACTAACCGAAATGCCCAACGCTTCCCAGTACAAGGCGGAGGTTTTGGCGATCATGGATTCGGCGGTGAAGTCGCGCACAAAGCGCTGCCGCCCTGCTAAGCCCATCTGACTCCTCAGATTGCCGTCTTCCAGCAATTCGGTCAAACGGTTCTCGAACAGCTTGACATTTCCGGGCGGAATGAGAAAGCCAGTCTGGCCATCGCTCACCGCTTCATGGACGCCGTTTACATCTGACGCCACGACCGGCAAGCCGGCGCGCATAGCTTCCAGAATGCTGATGGGAAACCCCTCCCACCTGGTGCAAAGCGCAAAGATATCGGACGACGCCAGAATCTCGGGAATATCCAGCCTTTGGCCGAGAAAGTCCACTTTCTCCGTAAGGCCCAGCGCCTCCACTTGCCGCTCCACGGCTTCCCGCCGGGGCCCTTCACCGACAAACGAAAGGCGAAAAGGGATGGTCAAACCGTGGACTGCATCCACCAACTGGGACTGCGCTTTTTGCCGGCTGAAGCGCGCCACCATGACGATTCTGGGTACCCGGCTCGCATCGGGCGTGGCGCGATGAGCGGAATCCGGAATGCCATTGTGGATGGTGGTGAATTTTTCCGGTCCGGCAATGCCGTGCCGCAAGGCCAGCTCGCGATTGGCTTCAGAAACGGTGATGATACGCGAAGAGACGCGCGCCGCCAGCTTTTCGAGCGGAGTGCCAATGGCTCTCCATTTCCACGACGTACCTTCGGCGAAACACCAGGTGTGCGCCGTAAAAATACAGGGAATGCCGGCCAGGCTCGCGGCCAGGCGGCCGATGACGCCCGCCTTTGAGGTGTGGGCATGGATGACGTCCGGCTGGATTTGCCGCAACAGCCGCAAACATTGATGCATGGCCTGGAGATCGCGCACCGGGCTGATGGGCTGAACCAGGCCGGGCAACACGTGCCAGGGAACGCCGATCCGCTCGGCTGCTTCGGTAAGATAGCCTTCTTCGCCGGTGGCCAATTCCAGATCGAAGTCGTGGCGCATGCCGCGCAGCAGATCGGCCACGTGCGTCTGTCCACCGCCCAGTTCGGCGCGGGTGATCAGAAGAAGTACTTTCACTTGAAATCCTCCAGGGCTTGCCCGGAGACTACGTGGGGCCGTCCCCCTGGACGGCGGCCGACGCCCCCGTCGGCCCCTTCTATGCGCGGAACCGGAGCGGCGGACGTAAAACCAGAAAGCACACGGAATGTTTCAGACGCGGATCGATCCCAACTCCACTGCCGGGCGTGATCGAGACCGGCGTGGCACAGGCCCTCCCGCAGGCCGTGGTCGTAGACCACGTTGAGAATTCCTTGAGCGATGGATTCGCAACTCTCCGGGTCCACCAGCAGCGCGCATCCGGCTGCTACTTCCTCCAGAGAGGTGGTCTCGGAAGTGACCACCGGAGTGCCGCAGGCCATGGCTTCGAGCGCGGGCAAACCGAATCCTTCATACAGCGAAACGTAGACCATGCCCAACGCGCCTGAATACAACGCGGGCAGTTGTTCTTGTCGTACGTAGCCGGTAAAGTGGACCCTCGGAGGGACGGAACCGGTATGGGCGTTGGAGAAGACGAGCGATCCGCCCTTCGCGCCGGCCACCACCAGGCTGACGTCCGCGGGCAACTCGGCCGACACTTTGCGCCAGGCTTCCAGCAGGCCAGGCAAGTTTTTGCGCGGCTCGAGCGAGCCTACCGTCAGCAGGTATCGTCCGGCTCCGATGCCCAACTCGGCGCGCACCTGCTCAATTTCCCATTCCGGCCGCGGATTGAACTCGCTGTCCACGCCGTTCCAAACCACGCTGATTTTCGAAGGAGATATTCCAAAGCGCTCAACGATCCGCCCCTTGGTGAACTCCGAGACCGCGACAATGTGTTGCACTTTGCGCGCCAGGCGCGGCAGCAGCCATTGGTACCAAGCGGCAAAACGGGGACTGAACCATTCCGGATGTTCGACGGGGATGATGTCGTGAATGGTACACACCTGGCGGGACACTGCCAGAGGCCCCGTGTTATTCGGACTCCACAGCAAACGCCTGCGAGAGGCCGCCGGCAGATAGAGTTGCTCCCAAAGATGCCCTTCTACGCCTCGCAGGGGCCGGCTGGGCCGGACTATGTCGAGGTTCGGTTCCAGACGGCTCACCATCTCCAGCGCGTAGCGCTGCATGCCGGTAGGCACGTGCGAATAGAAACGCGCGTTTAGCGCGATGGCTGCCATGCCGTTTCCTCCTCAGGGGCTCGAAATTGACGGGCGTAATAGGCGCAGGCCAACCCCACCAGCCACAACGCCAGTTGCGGAATCACCACCCGGCCTTCGGCCCAGTAAATGATGCGGGAAAGCTCGATCACACCGACGAAGGTTGCCGGATAGAGCAGAAGTCCGGCCATCCGCTTCTGCTGGAACCAGCGGTAAAGCAGACCTGCTACCAACCCGGCCAGCAGCCAATACAACAGACAACCCGCGAAGCCGAAATCCATGATCGGTTCCAGCAAACCGCCGCCGTTATTGAATTCCGGATTGGCTTCCACCTTGAGATAGGCCATGTAAGGGTCGTTTGCAACGGAGGCGAGGGCGAAGTTCGGATACAGCGTATCCATTAAATTGCTCAGTCCTGGAAAGCGCCACAAGAAATGCAGGGTGAAGAAGGGAGCGCCCGTCGGATCGATCCGGTTGATGAGCAAGGCGCCGTTGTTCAATGCGGTGACGTAGTAACCCAGCAGGCGAACGCCCACGAACGACCAGAAAGAGAGATCGCCGCCCGCATAGTAGTTAATCCAGGAGCGGAAGTACTCTGAAGCGCCAAAGACCACGATCAGTCCCGCGTAGCCGAGCACCGGCGCCAGGCGGAGCAGCGGCCAGAGGCGTTGCCGGATCCGGTCCGAGTCCATCAAACGCAGCCGGACGAACAGCACCACGGCGGGTATCAGAAGTTCCATCAGCGAAAGCCGCTCGCTATTCATCAGCGCCCGCACCAGCGTCAGGACAAAAAGGACGGCGAATTTCGGCCAGACGGTTCTCCAGCCTCGAGCCACGCCAATCATCACGCCCAACACCATGGCCGACATGGCCAGTTGAGTCAGCGTGGTGACTCCGCTGATGGTGCCGAGGTAAACTTCCTTCATCACGTAACTGGCGCCCTTGTCTCCCTGCAGCACGCCAAGCGCGAGCTGCAGGTTCGCGCCCCGCGAGATTGCGGCGCCGGCCCAAACGATGTAGCCCAGCACGGAGAGCCAGAAACAGGCGTCAAAAGCGCGTTCGACGAAGCGCCAGGGCACGTTGTCCATCCAGTTGTGTTCCACGCGCGCCTCGGGATGCAGCCGGCGGGAGCTGCTCACCCAGGCGCCCAGCGAGAACATGGCGATACACGCCAGCGTGATGCACAACTCGCGCCCGTTAAAAAATTTGGGAGTGTACCAATAGGCGCGATACATCCAGTCCGGGATGAGAAACGCTCCGAGGGCCACGATTACACCCATCACGGCCGAGACCCAAGCCGGATTTAGCCACCACAATTCGCGGTCGCGGTTCATTGCGATTCGGCTCCTTGCAAATCCACGACCGCCGTTCGATTTCGGGGCAGCAACTTGTATGCCGCCGAAGCCATCGCCACGCAAACATACAACTCCGAACACACCACCGACGCCGCCATGCCTACGTGCAGAAAGCGAGGCGCCAGAAACAACGCCAAGCAGACATTAACTACGCCACCCGAAAGAATGATCTGGTTAATTTTGCCATCCTGCCCGAAGGGCAGCAGCCATTGCATGCCCGCCGAGTTGGTGATTGCGAGTAGTACCGGAAGACAGGAGAACATTCGCAACACCAACACAGCGGGCTCATAGGACGCGCCAAGTAGTAGTTTAATGAGTAGCGGCGCGGTAAGAAAAAGCAAAATGCCGAGCAACATTCCGCCTGCGACGATGATGCTGGCGCTGACGCGGGCCAGGTTGGCGGCCGCCTCATAACCACTTTTGGCCAGATGGCTGAGGCGGGGATAAATCGCATCCCGGACTGGATTCATCAAGCCATAAGCGGCTTTGGAAATCTTCTCGGCGGACGCGAAGTATCCCACAATCTCGGGCGAAGCAAACAAGCCCAGCAGGAACACGTTGCCCACGCCGTAGAGACTTTCGGCGCTGCGGAACAAAAACATAGGCCAGCCCATATGCAGCGCGCGCCGTACCATCGCGGGCGTGGGCAGGCGCATCGGCATGGTCCGGAACGCCAATAGAAAGCCGGCAATTGTCGTTAGTGCCGGCGCTACGGCGCACAGCGCCATCCATTTCCATTCGTCCCCGGCGCCGCGTACGAACACAAACATCCCGCATACCGCCACCAGCTTGCCGGTAATTTCGATGGCGGACGAGAGCCGCAATTTTTCCAATCCCTGAAAGAACCAGAGCGGCGCAAAGCCTTGCGCAACGCCATAGGTCAAACCGGCGCTTAACAACGCGGGGTTATCGCGCAGCAGCGGTATGAAGCGGGAACACAGGACAGCCGCCGCGATCGCCAATGCCGCGAGCATGGCCTGCGCGCCGAGAACGCCGCTCATCACTGCTCCACAGGTTTGAGGGCAATCGCGATGCCGGGCCACTTCGCGCGTCGCCGACAAGTTGAATCCGAACTCAATCAGGATTACGACGAAGTCGCCAATAGCCGTGACAAAGGCAACCTTGCCCCAACCGGCGGCGCCCAGCATCCGCGCCAGATAGGGGATGGTGATTAACGGAATGATTTTCCGGCCGAACTGTACGCCGTACAAGGCCGCCATATTGTGTACCAGGCGGTTTCCCCGGACCAACGCTGCAAGTTTTTTGCCGGCGTCAAGAAGCATTGGCGGCAGGCTACTTCAACCCCAAGACGATGCTATACAGGCTGGTCTCGGTGAGATGCACATACGGCTCGAGGCGGCTGACAAAGTTTCGGGGCACGATGATCATGTCGCCCGGCCGCACCGCAACATCTTCCCGTATATTTGTTCCGGTCATCAGCTTGCGGACATCCAGCAGGTGGACTTCGGCCAGATTCGGACCGGTCTTGTGCATCAGGATCACCTGGGTCCGTTTTGAGCTGTCTTTCAGGCCGCCGCTGATGGCCAGAGCTTCGACCAGCGTAACGTCGCCGTGATAATCGAAGCGCCCGGGGTGGGCCACTTCGCCCGCGACCACGAAATACGGTTTGACATAGTCCTTCAGCAGGACGGTGACCTCCGGATCCGCCAGGCGCACACGCGCTTTCGCGGTGATGGCGCGGGAAGCTTCCTGCAACGTAAGATTAACCAGCTTCACTTCACCGAGCAGCGGCAGAGAAACGTAACCGTCCGGTTGCACCGACACCGTCGCGTTGTATTCCGGCGTGTAGCGGTACTGTACCTCCACTTTGTCTTCCGATTGCAACTGGTAATGCGGATCGCGATCCGCGAACGTGGTTTGCTGCGCACTCGCCAGCCCAGCGTGTCCCGCCAACCCAGCCACCAACACCGTCATCAATATCGTTTTCATAGCAATTTGTAGAGAAACTCGGGAATCGGATAGGTGCGCCGATTCAGAATCAGCCCCTGCAGGCTGCGTCCGGTTTGGGCGAACAATTTCTGCGCATAGGAGATCTGATCGCGCCGCGTCTTGCCCGCATCCACCACCAGGAACACGCCATCTGCTTCCTGACTCAAGCGCAGCGCATCTCCGGATTCATTCAGCGGCGAACAGTCGATCAACAGATAATCGAAATCTTGCGGACCAAGATCGATCCAGACATTTTCCAACTGCACTTCGGGCAGATTGTCCATCTCCTCGCTCGACACCAGAGACCACACGTTGGGCATCCGTTCGATATAGCTCTGCGGCGCGCCGCCGCCTTCGTTCGGATCTTCATCCATCAGCGAGGGCGGACCGGTGAGTACGCGGCAATTTGTTTCTTCCGCCAGTTCGCGCGCCAGAATCTGTACCAGGTAGCTGACGCCGACGCCGGCGTTTGGTCCGACAAAGGCGAAGATGCCCTGGCCATCTTCCTTGTTCCGCCGCTGGATCATGGTTTGCACCAGCGGTTGGAAGAATCCTTCGCGGATGGCGGATCCGTCCCGCCGCTTGCGCTGGCGGTGCTCGATTCGTTTGAACTTCGAAGGGGCGAGCTTTTCTGCAAGAGCTGTCATGCTGCGTTTCCTCTCACAAGCAGTACTTCGGACTGGTTGCCAGGACAATACGACGCTGTCGCCAGAACGGGCAACCCGGTGAACGATTCCAATTCTCTAGGTGTGTATACGGTGCGGCGGGCATGACCGAGAATCAGCGCCGCCAGCAGGATCAAGGCATTGCCCAAAACCAGCGCCGCGACGGAGGCCGCGGTCAGCCGCGGCTGGGGTAGCGCGGGGACGCGGGGCGCCTCGGAGATCTCCACGTTGGAGATCTTCTGTTTGTCCATGGCCTCGCCAATCCGGGCTTCTTCGCGCTTTCGCGAATAGAGCAAGAAGTTATCTTCGTCAACCTTGATTTCGCGCAGCAGTTCCTGCTCGCCAGGCAGAATGCCTCCCAGCTTTTCCAGTTCGGCCCGGTATTGCTGGGTCTGCGACCGCAGCTCACCGATGCGTCCGCGCAAACCGGTGCCGGCGGCTTCGGCATGCGATAGTTCCAGCTCGATGTTCTGGCGCAGCGGATTGACGTCGGTCGCTACTTCATAGGAATTCAGCTTCTGAGCGTTGTCGAGCGCGGCGCGCGTGTCGGCGATCTGTTGATCCACTTCTTTGATCGTCCGGTCGTTCGGTTTGAACTTGGTCAATAGATCCGTCCGCTTGTTTTGCAGCTCGGCAATCAGCGTGTTGAGCCGCTCGACCGAATACTGATTGGGAATTTTGCGGGTCTGCGTAGTGATGCGCGGCGACTGGTCCGTCAACTGCGAACGCAGCTCGCTAATTCTTTTCTGGGTTTCGATGCTATTGGCTTGCGCTTCGCGCAGAGCGCTCTGTTCGTCCACGACTCTCCGAATCAGGAGTTCCTTTTGTTCCGGCGCGCCCACAATTCCGGAACTCTTTTGAAACTCAATCAACCGGTTCTCGGCGTCCCGCAGTTTCTTATCGTATTCGTCCGCCTGTTGCTGGAACAATGCCAGCGACCCGATGTTGCTGTGAAGCTGCAAATGCCGTTCGAGATAAGCGCTGGCCAGAGACTGCAGCACGCGGGCGCTCATTTGGGGGTCCGGAGAGGCATAACGGACCTGGATCATGCTCGATTTTAAGAGCGGCGCGATCCGCACTTTTTTCCGGAGCTTCTCGACGGCCTTTTCGCGCGAGGCGGGCGTATTGCCGCCCAATCCGCACTGATCCACAACTTTCCGGAAGAGGTCGGCGCTCGATAGCAACTGAATTTCGGTGCCCATCTGGCTGTCGTTGACTTCGCCGTTCAGAATCGGAGTGGCGGTTCCGTCGGGAGTGACAATCAAGTCGGGGCGGGAGTTCTTGACCAGAATGGTCATCTGCGCCTCGTAGCTTGCGGGCCGGCCCCCAACCCACGCGACCACCGCCAGAGTGAAAAGAAGGCAGAGAACCATGACGGTGTGCCGCGAACGGAACAGCGCGTCGGCGCTGTCGCGGAGTCCGGGCAGTTCCTGCGGCGGCGGACAGTAAATCGCTTCTTGCTTTTTGGTGCGGATGATTTCTGTGTTGCTTCGCATTCTCGTGCTCAAGGCGATTTTGGCGGATGGGACTGGCCCGAGCAATGATGAGGTAATACCAATTACGGCCTGACAAAAATACTAGGACTTGGCCGGCGGCGCCGAAGCAGGCGTGGAAAGCGGGGCGAAAAACTCACGAAGACGTGCGGAGATTTTATCGAGAAACCCCAACGGATCGATAGCGGTGATGCCGAGGCGCGAGGGCGGGACTGGAAACCAGTGCGGTATCAGTCCGGCGTCGGAAAAGTTCATATGTCCGGCCTCGGGAAAATCCTCCATGCGGCAGCCGGCCCGATCGCTTACGCAATAAGCCTTGAGATCGGCGAGAATCTTGTCATTGAGCGCTTGTTGCGAAGGAGGCAGCGGCGCGCCATTCACGAGCAGAAACGGCTTGTTGGCGGGTTCAGTAAACGTGCCTTGCGGAGCGCCGTCCAGGTTGACGCCGCGCTGGAAGCGAGACTCTTTGATAACGGCCTGCATTGCGACGGCGCCGCCGAAAGAGTGCCCAAGAATACCAATCCGGCGCGGGTCTACGTGGCCTTCGCCGATCAAGCAATCCAACACTTGCCGGCAGTCGGCAAGCCAGCGGTCGACCAGCGGCTGCGCTCTCGCCCGATGTTCCAGGTCGACATCTTGTGAACCCCAAACCACCCGGCCATCCGGAAATACGACCACTCGGGAGCTGCCCGTGGGCGCAATACCCGCCACGATATACCCGGAGCTGGCCAGGTCTTCCGCCAGAAACGTGTAGTCGGTTGGAAGGCCGCCCATGCCCGGCAAAAGCACCAGCAAAGGATGCAGCCCGCCGGTCATCGGTGCGTCTTCAAATGAGTTCGGTTGCAAACGAGCGTATCGTTGAGTTCGCGACTGGGCCAGCGAGGCCCATTTACCCGGCAGATATTCGGCTCTTTTGCGGCCAGCCTGGTCTCCAGAATTGTCCCGAGCCGGATACCACACAAAAACCATCAGCCCATTGAGGTCGAGTAAGCGCCGCCCCACGATGTGCGGGCCGGAGAGATGGCACATGGGAATTGGGCGAGTCTCGAACCATGCCACCAAGCCCAGGACCGCGGAGCCAAATACTACGACTTTCTTCACACCCGCTTTGAGTTTACGGTTGCCTGCCGAACCTAACCATAGGTGCTTTGGCTTAGCGGGTACTGGTACCAGAGCCTAAAGGCAGGTCAATTTTCACCCTCTTATGCTGCGGATCGCCGCTTCCGCCGCCCAGCGGACTCGCGGAATTTTCTGCAATTGCTGCAGCACCGGCAAAGCCGCCGATGCTTGCGGACCGATCGCGCCCATCGCGCTGGCCAGATCGCGCAGAACATGCACATGTTGTCCTTCTACTTGTGCAGCGGCGATCAAAGCCGGCAGGGCGGGCAGCGCGTTCCTGCCAAGGCGGCCAATCGCTTCCGCCGCGATCATGCGCACGTTCTCATCCGTATCGCTCAGTGCCGCGATTAAAGACTGCAGCGAGGGAAGAGCGGCCATTCCGGTATTACGCAGCGCCAGAGCCGCCAGATCCCGGACTACAGGATCGGAGTCAGTCAGCGCGACCGTCAGTGCGGCGACGGCAGGCGTGGCGGCAGGCGCGGCGGCCGCGCCCATTTGCGTCAGATTCCAAGCCGCCGCTTCCCGCACCTCGGATTCGGGATCGCTTAAAGACGTTAGTACCAGCGTCATCGGCGAAGCATGCCTTAGCGCCGCGGCCTTGGCGTTCTCCGGCTTTCGTCCCGCGTCGAGCCGCGACAAGATCAGCGTGTCCACTCCCAGGCCGTAGCCGGTGGATCGCGCGTCTTTGCCGGTGCAGACAAACGTAAGCGTGTGCCTCCCTTTACCCAAGCTCCGCCAGCCGAGCAGATGATCGCCCGCTACGTACAGCTCGGTATTCCAAAAATTCATCTCGTTTGACCGATCCATGTTTGCGCCCGGTTCCTGTTCGAGCGTCGCGGGCTCCAGAGATTTACCGTCCAACTGCACCGAATAACGGCCGTAGTCCGGCGCATGCGCGACCTGGGCCAGCAATTCGTAGCGCCCGTCTTCGGCGACATCAAACGGAAAAGTCATTCTCGCGCCGGGACCGGACGCCTCAAACGTCAACAGATCGCGCGACCAGAACGCTTCTTTCATCACACCGGCCTTGCCGCCCTCGCCTTGTACTTCGGAGATCGCCAACTCGGGCTCGATTTGGCGCGCATTCCCGTGCGGCAATCGCGCCGCGCCATAGGGCGGTTCCGGCAAACCTTGAGCGATGCCCGCCTGATACCAGAACGCGACGCTGCTGAACAGATCGGCCCGCGGCGCAAAGGCCGAAGCCACGCTGCCATCGGGGTTGTACGTCCATCCAGCCGCTTCAATCTCAAAACGGATTGAGGTGTTGAACGGAATCGGATCCGGAAGGTGCCAGCGATACGCGCTGATGCGGGCGCCCGTGCGCGTGCCGTCGTCGGCTACGGATGCGCCCGTGTAAGGACCCTCAGAAACGCGTAGCGCCCAAGCATTGTTGAAGTAATCTTCCGTACCGGTGCCTTCTATACTCGGCTTGCGCTCGCCGTCGACGTAGAACAAATCGTCGCCCTCTCCAAACCAGCCCGATTCGGTTTGGATGACGCTGAGCACGGTGCCGACATATTGTCCGCGCCCTTTGATCGAAAGAAACGTATAGTGCCGGCCTTTTTCAACCGGAGTCTCCTGGTGATACCAGGCGTGGAAATAGCCAATATCGTTCGGCAAAGAGGGCACTTTGCGCCAATCCACGTGGTAGTAGAGATTGGCGACGCGCTCCCGGCCTTCATTGGTGATAGTGACTTTCGCCGCTTTCCGGAAAGGCATGGGCCAGTAACAATTGCGCGATCGGCCGTCGGAGCTATCCTGCACCATCAACGAGTTCACCGGCCGCTCCATACCGTGTCCGACCGCGAAAAAGTCGCCGAGCGGAGCATCGACGCTGGCGGTAGCACTGCCGTCGTAATAAATGCGCAAGCGGAGCAGACGGGGCCATCCATATTCGCGAGCGGCCACTGTGATCCACAGATGCGTGATCACTCCCGGGCCAGTGAGATCGGCCAACATGATGGTTTCTCCAGGCACCGGGCGCTGGCTGTCGTCGTTGCTATCCGGGTCCGGATTATTGCTGGAGACGCGCATCGCTTTATAGTTCTTCAACTCGGCGATATCGAGTGACTGGGCAACGGCGGCGCACGCCAGTGGAAGGAACAACAGGTATCGAAGCATTGGACACTCAATTCTACTCGTTTCCCTCCTCGGTTACACTCACGGGTGATGAAGTGTGGCGTTCTGTTGGTATGTACCTTTTTCCCAGCGATTTTGCCGGCGCAGGTGGACCACTCTGTCCTAAACGGAACGGTCACCGACCCGGCAGGGGCGCGCATTCCTGGCGTCGAGGTCAAGGCCGTCGAGACGACTACCGGTCTCGAGCGTGAAACACGAACCTCAGCGCGGGGCGTTTACGTGCTGGATGGCCTTCCCATCGGCAAATACCTTTTGATTTTTTCGAAGCCCGGCTTTTCCGAAATGCGCGTGGAGCGGGTGGATCAGGCGGTTGGGCAGACACGAACCCTGAACGCGGAACTGCATTTGAACTCCGCCGCCGGGAGCGCCACGGTCGTCGAACCATTGGTCCGTTTAGACACGAGCAGCGTCGCCGTTGGAGCGCCGATCGCGCAAACTGAACTGCGCGAACTGCCCCTGAATGGCCGAAACTGGTCCAGCCTGACTGCCCTCTCGCCAGGCGCTATCGACACCGGATCCAGCGATCAGCGCACCATCCGTTTCGCCGGCCATGGCCTCGATGACAACAACTTTCTTTTCGATGGCGTGGATGCTTCGGGCGTTCTCAACCAGGCGCAGAAGGAGTATGTCCGGCTGGCGATTCCGCTAGATTCTATCGCGCAATTTCAAGTGCAGTCGCAGAATTTTTACGCTGACATCGGGATGACCGCCGGTGGCCAAATTTCCGTGGCGTCGCCTTCCGGAACCAACGCATGGCATGGCAGCCTGTTCGATTTTTTCCGCAATAACGCCCTGGACGCACGTTCTCCATTCGACGGATCGTCGCCCGATCCGTTTCTGTTGAACCAGTTTGGCGCATCTCTGGGTGGTCCGATCGCTCAGAACAAGACATTTTTCTTTGCCGACTATGAAGGGCTGCGGCAACGTTTGGGACAGACGCAGATCGGACTTGTTCCCAGTCCCGCGTTCCGGACTCAGGCGTCAACCTCCCTGGTTTCCGCCTATCCTGAGGGAACGTCGCCGACCTCCAACCCGCAAGTCTGGAACTATGTCGCCGGCGCCAATCAGGTCGACAACGAAGACTCGGGGATGCTGCGCCTCGACCATCATTTCAGCGAACGGACAACCGCGTTTCTCCGCTACAGCGCCGATGAAGCGGCCTATGGCATTCCCACTGGCGCGCTAAACGTCCTAGCAACTACCGATACCAAGCTGAAAAACGGGGTGGTCGAGTTGTTTCACGTGTTCTCTCCGGCATTGGTGAACGAGGCAAGGTTCGGTATCAATCAGGACATTTATCATACGGCTAATCTTTCGCCAGTGCCGCTTGCTATTACCGTTTCGGACTTGAGTAATCTGACGGCGGGCTCCACTACGGACGGGGATGGTACAACCTTCTCTTATGTGGACGATCTCACTCTGGTCAAAGGACGCCACGTGGTTAAGTTGGGAGTAGAAATTCGCCGGATCAACATGAACCAGGGAAATTCGCCTAGCGGGACACTAACTTACGAGTCATTGAGTAACTTCGCGGCCAATGACTTGGACAGCGCCACTTACACGGCGCTGTTACCGCTAAAGCGACTGAGGAAGACTCAATACTATGCCTATGTTGAAGACGAATACAAAGTAACTGACCGCATAACTCTCAATCTAGGCTTGCGCTATTCGTTCTTTAACGTTTTTCACGAAACCAATAACCGCGCCATCCCGTTCGATTTTGCGACGTGCGGCGGTTACTGCGCCAACACCAGCACCTTTACACATCCAAGATACGATGATTTCGATCCCAGGCTGGGCGTAGCGTGGTCGCTTGGCAAAACCATCCTGCGCGCTGGTGGTGGGCTCTACCATGACGATGGCCAGGAAGACGACCAGAACCTGCCCATCTCGAACGACGTGCAGCGGTACACTTTGTCGGCGGTCAGCCTGCCGGGATTGTCCTATCCACTCACGCCCTTTCTTCAGGACACAGCGGGCATAGTAACTCCGCGCGATCTCTTCCGCAACCGGAAAGATATGTACGTGGCCGCCTGGACGGCATCCATTCAGCGGAGCCTGCCCTTGAGCGTGGCCGGCACTATTACTTACTTTGGGAACAAAGGCACGGACATTTTGACAACGACCGATGTCAACACGATCAACCCGCTCACCGGCAAACAACCCTATCCGCAGTTTGGCGTGGTATCCTGGCGCGGAAACGACAGCAACAGCACGTTTCACGCCCTGCAGTTCAATGCCCGGCGGGCTTTTCAGAAGGGTTGGCTAGTGTCGGCCAACTACATGTGGTCGCATTCCATTAACGACGACGGCATTGGCGGCGGCGAATCGGATACTCCTCAAAACGTATTTTGCCGGGCGTGTGAAAAGGCCAGCAGCGATTTTGATGTGCGCCAGGTATTCAACGTGTCCGCGGTTTACCAATTGCCGCTGGGCCTTCAAATCAGCGGAATCGGAACGGCGCGAACCGGTTTGCCGGTCAACGTGGTATTGAATCGCGCGAACTCGGCGTTGCCGGATCAGTTCAGCGTATCGGGTTCGGAACGGCCGGACTTGGTTCCGGGCGTCTCTTTGATTCCGCCGGGCGGCCAGACTCCTGAAGATTGGATCAATGCGGCTGCGTTTGCGGCTCCCGCGGCGGGAACCTTCGGCAATGCGGGCCGCAATCTGGTTCGGGGACCTGGCTTGTGGCAAGCAGACATGGCTCTGTCAAAGACGTTCGCATTAGCAGAGCGCGTGCGATTGCAATGCCGTGCCGAAGCGTTCAATCTTTTCAATCGCGCCCAGTACGGGCAGCCGCAAGCCAGTCTTTCTTCGCCGCTCAGCTTCGGAGCGATCACCACGCCGGTGAACTCCGGCGCAACCGGCAGTGGCACGCCCCGGCAGTTTCAGTTGGCTTTACGGCTTTCGTTCTAGCTTCGATACTATGTATGGGAAAGGCAAACCGATGAACACTCACATATCCCGGCGCCGCGCCCTCGAGATTGCTGGAGGCGCCGCGCTGTTAGCCCCGAAGATTTTCGCCGCTCCGGCGCCATTCACGCTTCCCCCGCTGCCTTATGCTTTTGACGCGTTGGAGCCCTATATCGACGCGCGCACCATGGAAATCCACCACGACAAACATCATAAAGCGTACGTCGACAACCTGAATAAGGCCGTCGCCAGCGAGCCGTCACTCAGCGGGATGAGCGTGGACGAACTGCTGGCGAAACTCGATACGCTTCCCGCCGCGGTTCGCAACGCCATCCGCAATCAGGGCGGCGGGCACGCCAATCACTCACTGTTCTGGCTGGTGCTCGGCCCCGCCAAAGGAGAGCAGCCGAAAGGCCAACTGGCCAAGGCGCTGGATGCCACATTCGGCAGTTATTCCAAGTTCGAAGATCAATTGAAGGCGGCAGCGGGCGGCGTTTTTGGCAGTGGCTGGGCCTGGCTGGTGGTCGAGCCGGGCAACAAACTCGCCATCGAGCAGTATCCCAATCAAGACAGCCCCATCACCCGCGGCAAAAAACCATTGTTAGGCATCGACGTTTGGGAGCACGCCTACTATCTCAAATATCAGAATCGGCGCCCGGAATACCTGGCGGCCATCACCAAGGTGATCAACTGGGATTTTGTGAGCGGGCGGTATGAAGAATTGAGCAAGTAAGGGCGTGCGCGATCATGCGGCCGGGGCATTTTGGTGTGTTTGGAATCCTGCGCCTACCGGGAAATACTCTCTCGGATCGTTTTCAGGCCCGCTTGTTTTCGGCCCTCGCTCCCGCGGTCGCGGGCATATTCATTTGCGCGCTTGGGCTGGCCCCGAATTTCGCGACACTCGCACGGCTGGTATTTCTCGGTGGCGCGGGCATCGCTTCGTTTCATCCGCAAGCGGTTTTGCCTGCGGAATGGCCGGATTTGTGTTCATGCCATTGACGGGTTGGATTGCGGATCACAGCAGCCTGCACCTGGTGCTGGGCTCAGTTTGAAGGTCCCCAAATGAAGCCGGCAATTTGTCTGTTGAGCGGCGGACTGGACTCGGCGACGGTTCTCGCCTACGCGCGGCGGGAACATTTCGATTGCTACGCGTTGTCATTCGACTATGGGCAAAGGCACCGCCTGGAATTGGACGCGGCCGCGCGAGTGGCTTCTTTTTTATGCGCTAAAGAACATCGCATTGTAACGCTCGATCTGCGCGCTTTTGGGGGTTCCGCTTTGACCGCGGACATCGCCGTTCCCAAGAACGGCGTGCAGCCCGGCATCCCCGTCACTTACGTGCCCGCGCGTAATACAATTTTCCTGTCTTTTGCGCTGGCCTGGGCGGAAATACTCAACGCATCCGATATCTTTATTGGCGTAAATGCCATCGATTATTCCGGCTATCCCGATTGCCGCCCCGAATTTATTGAAGCCTTCGAGAAGCTGGCCAGCCTGGCCACGAAGGCGGGCGTGGAAGGCCGCACGCATCTCCGCATTCATGCGCCCTTGCTCCGTTTGTCGAAAAGCGGAATTGTGAAATTGGGCGCCGAGTTAGGCGTGGACTTCTCGCTTACGCATAGCTGCTACGATCCGGACGCGCAGGGACTTGCATGCGGCTTGTGCGACTCCTGCCGGCTGCGGTTGCAGGGCTTTGAAGACGCGGGCCTTCAGGATCCCCTTGCGTATCGCTGAGATCTTTTACTCCGTGCAAGGCGAAGGCACGCTGCTCGGAGTGCCATCCGTCTTCGTCCGCACCAGCGGCTGCAATCTCCGCTGCTCCTGGTGCGACACGCCCTACACGTCGTGGCGCCCGGAGGGCGAAGAACGCTCCCTTTCATCCATCGTGGAAGAGGTGGATGGTTTTCGAGCAACGCACGTAGTCGTCACCGGAGGCGAGCCCATGATCGCCCCGGAAATCGGTGAACTGACGCGCCGCCTGCGCGGGCACCTGACCATCGAAACCGCCGGTACCGTGGACGCGGACGTCCGCTGCGACCTGATGAGCATCAGTCCCAAGCTCGCCAACTCCACTCCCGAAGGACGATTTGCGGCCCAGCATGAACGCCTGCGTTATCAGCCCGAGGTGCTGCGCAGGCTCATGAGCCGTTTCCCCTATCAATTGAAATTCGTGGTAGTGAGCGCCGGCGATCTCGATGAGATTCGCAGCGTGATCCAAGAGACGCGCGCCGATCCCGGCCGAGTGGTGCTGATGCCGGAAGGCGTCGATGCCGCGGTGCTGGCTGAACGGGGCCGCTGGCTGGTGGAAATCTGCAAACGGGAAGGTTTTCGCTATAGCCCGCGGATCCATGTCGATCTCTGGGGCGCCCGCCGTGGCGTATGACGGGAAACGGAAAGTTCAAGTGAAGCATCCGCGCGGCCCGGGGCGCGGCGAAGATATCAGAAGGCCCCGCAGCATTTTTTTGATCTAATGTTTTCAACGGCTTAACGTGTGCAAAGCCGCTGAAAAAACGAACTTCGCCAGACTCCGATTTACGCCTAATCCGAGCTAAGGTGGAGAGTGTAAACTGTCTATACAGGTTCATGTAACTTTTGACCCAAGAACGTTTTCTAGCTTGACAAACGGGTCCACCAGACATATCATCTCAGAAGTATCGAAACTAAGGGGTGTAAGGCCATGTTCAGCCTTCAGAGGCTCGCGCTTGTCTCGCTAGTAGTGTCTATTTTGCTCGTTGCGCCGTTGGCAATCGGGCAGCAAGTCTTTGGAAGTATCTTCGGCACCGTCACTGACTCCACCGGAGCAGCGGTAGCTGGCGCCAAGGTAACCATCACGGACACAAACAAAGGAACCAAATCCGAAGTAACGACCGACGCCTCTGGCAATTACACCAAAGGGCAGTTGATTCCCGACACGTACAAGGTCGAGGTCGAAGTCAAAGGGTTCCAGAAAGTCGTCTCCAACGGAATCGAAGTTCGAGTGGACGAGTCGGCCCGCTATGACGCCGCTCTCAAGGTTGGCGATGTAGCGACGGAAGTTGAGGTAACCGCAGCCGCGCCATTGCTGCAATCGGATCGCGCCGACGTTGCTCAGACCTTATCGACCAAGGAAGTGAACGACCTTCCCAACCTGGGACGAAATGCTCAGTCCTATGAATTGCTGAACCCGGGGACGGCGAAAATCGGCTGGCAGCACGCCTCCGACGAGAACCCCCAGGGCAGTGTCCAGTTGATCGCCAATGGGCTGTTATTCGATCAGATCGGGTATGAGCTGGACGGGACCACCAACCAGGATCCCATTCTGGGCATCATTATCATCAATCCGACTTTCGACTCACTTGCGGAAGTCAAACAGTCAAACCAGAACTTCGACGCGGAATTTTCCTATGTCGGCGCCGGTTTGATCAGCTACTCGACAAAGTCGGGCACCAACGAATTCCATGGAGACGCCTTTGAGTATCTGCAGTTGAACACGCCGGGCTTTACCACCTTTGCGGCGAATCCGTTCGCCGGCGGCCTTCCCGCCGCCTTGTATCGCCAGAACCAGTTTGGCGGATCGATTGGCGGACCGATCCTCAAGAACAAGTTGTTCTTCTTCGGGGATGCGCAGATTAACCGCGAAGCTCAAGGCGCGTCAGTTTTGACCAGCGTTCCCGATGCGCTCAATCGCACCGGAAACTTCAGCGACTGGTTGGGGATAGGCGCTACCATCTACGATCCAGCCACTGGTAATCCGACCACAGGTCTGGGCCGCACGGCGTTCCCGAACAACACGATCCCGATGAATCGGCTCAGTCCGCAAGCCTTGGCGATCATGCAAAATTTCCCGTTGCCCAACGCGGAACTGACCACCGGCGATCCGTTCCTGAACAACTACACCGCTAACGGCGATGTGAACATCAAGGGCGAGTCCTGGGATACGCGTGAAGACTACTATTTGAACGAAAAGAACAGTATCTTCGGGCGCTTCAGCCAAGCACACTTCATAGAACAGGCTCCCGGCGTGTTCGGGGCGGCAGCGGGCGGAGTGGCTTTCGGAAATTACGCCGGAGATTCGGATTCGACGGACCGGAGTTTGGCCATTGGATGGACGAGAACGATCAGCCCGACCTTGATCAACGAATTCCGTTTCGCCTATTCACGCTATCACGTTTTCGATGTTCCTAATGGATACGGGACTCAGCCGGCGACAGCCGCCGGCATTCCGGGCCTCAACCTGGACAATACCTACACGTCTGGCCTTCCCTATTTCGATATTGGCAACATTACCAATGGCGGTGGATACGGCGACTCCCTCAAACCCTATCAGCTCGGTTACGCTCTGGGCGTGAATCAATGCAACTGTCCGCTGACGCAGACCGAGAACAATTATCAGTTCATCGATAACATCTCGAAGAGCCACGGCAACCACACGTTCAAATTCGGCGCCGATATCCGCTTCGCAACCAATCTCCGCGTGCCCAGCGATAGCCACCGCGCGGGCGAGTTGACGTTTAACGGCACCAATGTGGGCTTCATTTCCGCCGCCGGCGCCGGCGCCACGCCCGGGATCGGCTTGGCGGCCTTCGAGTTAGGAGATGTAGCGAGCTTCCAGCGTTATGTCAGCAGCAGCACCAACGCTTCAGAGCGCCAGAAGAGATTCTACTGGTATGGACAGGATCAGTGGCGTCCCACTCCTAAACTGACCGTGAGTCTTGGCATGCGATGGGAAATGGTGTTCCCGGAGACTGTGAATGCCGCGGGCAACGGCGCAACGTTCGACGCCAGCAACGGCTTGATCTACGTGTTCGGAGAGGGAGGGGTTTCCAGTCATGGGATTCAGAGCATGAACTGGCATAACTTGGCGCCCCGCGTCGGCATTGCCTATCAAATAAATCCCAAGACTGTTATCCGGGCGGGATATGGATGGTCTTACGACCTCGGCGTATTCGGTTCCAACTTCGGCCATAACGTGACGCAGAACCCGCCGGTCCTGGCTAATCAGAGCGTGCAGCCACCGAATAACTTCACCGATGTATTTACTCTGGCAACTGGCCCGCCCACTCTTGCCCCGATCACCGTCGGCGCGAATGGCACCTTCCCGCTGCCGCCCGGTATCAATCCGAAATACCGCCCGGCGACGCTCACGATGCCAACGGTATACCAATACAATATCGCGATTCAGCACCAGTTGACTAGCCGCATCGCAGTCAGCGGCGCATATGTTGGCAATTCCCAGCGGCATGGACTCCTCGGCAACACGGGCAACACAACCAATACAAACGAGGCAATGTTCGTCCCAGGCGTCTCCAACACGAACTTGGATCGGCCCTTTTACAGCACACTGGGCATTACCAATGACCTGTCGTACTACTGCAACTGTGCCAACTCGCACTACGATTCGTTCCAGGGCACGGTGAGAATCAATGCCTGGCAGGGTTGGACCGTTTCGGCAAGCTATACCTACCAGACGCAAGAAGGCGAGGGCTTTTCACCCTACGACAGTAATTACTACTTCTTGTACGATCAAAAGGATGGTTATGGCGATGGCGGGCTTTTGCCTCACAATCAAATCACGATTGCGCAGACCTACGCGGTACCTTTCGGCCAAGGCCGAAAATATGGCTCGAGCATAAATCGCTACGCAGACTTGGCTCTGGGTGGTTGGCAGATCAGCGGAGTCATGACTTACTACAGCGGATTCCCCTTCTCGCCGACGCTGGAGAACTATGCGGGCAAACCGAATACAGGCCCGAATAATCGTCCCGATCTGGGGACAGGCAGCCCATACGCCGGCGCGCAGGGTAACCGGAACCAATGGTTTATCGGATGTCCCACCGCGGCATGCGCGAGCGGGCCATACGCGCTACCGGCGGCGAATACCTTTGGCAACTATCCCTTCAATACTTTGATCGGACCTCTGTTCATCCAGCAGGACATCGCTCTGGCAAAGACGTTTAAGGTCACGGAGCGTGTCGGATTCATTTTGCGCGCCGACGCGTTCAACTCGTTCAACCATACTAACCTTGGTTTGCCGAATGGCGACGTCCAAAGTTCCACCGTGGGCCAGATTACCTCGCTCGCCCCGGGCGGATCGATGCGGCGCATGCAGTTCTCCGGAACCATCAAGTTCTAAGGAACTCGGTTTAACTAAACGGGCCGGTTGCGCGCAAGCGCCAACCGGCCCGTTCGATTTGCCCAGCGAATTTCACGCCCCCTGCGCTCATGGTTCCACGAGTTATCGGGTCGAGTCTAGCCGTAGACGCTGACTCCGGAACTGGTATCGCTCACCGCGGAGTTGCCGCTCGAGTCCGTCGCCGAACTTGAGCTTGTCGATTCGGAGCCGCCGCCGCCGTGCCGATGATGATGGTGGTGTCCCTCTACCGATGTCCCCTGGGTAAGGCCTTGGGCCGGCGATGCATTGGCTTGCTCCGCGGTCTGAACGTCGGTCTGCAGTTGGGAAAACGCGCTTTGAGCTTGGGTCAAGCTCCCGGAAGATAGCGCCTGGCCGAGCGTGTTGAGATCGTTCACGATGGGGTCGGCGGTAGCGGTCGTCGTTGAACTCGTATTGGCAGCGCCGTTCGTGCCCGCCTGCGATTGCAGCACCTGCTGCAAGGCCGCAAATGCCGACTGCGCGTTGGTCAGATTGCCGGATTGAAGAGCGCCGGCAAGTTGCGAGTAGTCTTGTTGAACCTGCTGCGCGGGGCTCGGAGTTTGCGATGCGGGCACGTATTCATCCTGAACTGGAGGCTGCTTTGGAACCGCAGTCTGCGCGCCGTCGCTCCCCGATTGGCGGCCGGCTTGAAAGTCGCTTTCCAGTTGAGAAAGGGCACTCTGCGCCCCACTCAGGTCGCCGGACTGAAGAGCCTGGCCGAGCGTCGAGAAGTCGCCCTGCAGTAAACCCGAGCCGTTTGAACTGGAGTTCGAACTCGAGGTTCCTGAATTTGCCTGTAGCACCTGCTGGATGCTGGAGTAAGCCGACTGCGCATCCGACAAATCTCCAGACTGAAGCGCGCTGGCCAGTTGTTTGAAGTCCTGCCGAATCTGCTGGAACGGATTCTGCTGCTGCTGTAGATCGTTAACGAGGTTGGAAGACACGGCTGAAATTGACATAAACTATTAATCTCTCCACCTTACGCATCGTCGCCTTGGGACCGATCTTGAGACTCTGCTAGTCAGGCTTTGTAAAGGCTGGCAGTCAACTGGCCGCCCAGCCGGTAATAGAATATTGGTTGGTTCGCGGTTATCTGCTCCTGTTCCTTGGCGCTGCCCTGGTGGCCGGGCTGTCCGGCCAGACTGGCTCCCTCGATCCCGCTTTTGAAAAAATCCCTTTCGATCAGTGGCTCCGCGAAGGCAACCAGGGACCGTTCCATTGGACGGCGGGCGTCTCTCACGCCGAACTGTCGTTTCACCAGAGGCTCATGGCCCGGGTTGAAATCAAATTAGATGGCCGAGATCTGGACACCCGCCGCGGCGAGGGAAAACTGGCGTTCCTGGTCCAAGTCACCGGCCGCGACGGAACGCGCTATCAAAATGATGGCGCGATCGAGCTGAACAAACTCGATGAAAACATCAAAGCCGCGAATGTGGAGTTCTCACAGCGGGCGTTCTTTCTGCCCGGAGATTACCGGCTCGCGGTGGCTATCCTCGATACCGCCACGGGCGAGCACAGCACGAAGCAGTCGGCGTTTCGCGTGCCCCAGCCGGCGCACGATCCGCTGGAGGGCGCCTGGCGCGATCTGCCGCCGGTTGAATTCATCCACGACCAGGAAGCGCCCGACGGCTGGTACCTGCCCGACGTGCGGGGCCGTTTACAGTGGGCTGCTGACGTGCATTCTTCGGCTCGAATCAACGTCGTTCTCAACGTTGCCCCGTCTCTGGCTTCGGCCGGAGCGCACCATACTCAAAGCAGCGACTTGGCGGCTCTGCTGCCTACTCTCAAGGCCATCTCGCAGACCGGATCGCCAGCGCTCTCCGAGCACGTAGAATTACTCGATCTCGCCCGCCGGCGCGCCGTCTTTCAGAAGAGCGCCATCTTTCAGCAAGGCAATGAGCATGACCTCGATTGGCCCGCGCTCAAGGCAGCTTTGGGGGAAGCGAGCACTGCGTCCATCGATGTTCACTCGCTCGCGGAGCGCCATCACGACGCCCAGTTCTTTGTTTCCGAAGTGCGCCGGATTCTCCGTGCGTCGGTAGAGCCTTGCGTGCTGGTGGTGCTCACCAGCCCGGTCGCATTCGAGTCCGGCGAAGGCCTGGAGCCGATTTCCCGCGAAGCTTTGCCGGCCTGCCCCGCCATCTACATCCGGTACCGTTCTCAGGTACAGGTGATTCGTCCCTATGGCCGCCAGATGGGAGGACGGGGCCGAGGTTCGCGCATGGGCGGCCCGCTGGGCGGTCCCGCGGGCGGCGACCGGCTCCGTCAGAACGTCGTGGATCAGTTAGAGGCTACGCTCAAGCCGCTAAATCCGAAAGTATTCGACGTCGAGACGCCGGAACAAATGGCCAGAGCCATCGCCGAAATCGAAAGGGCATTGCGCTAGCGAGACTCGCTAAATACAGCGACGGGCGCGCTCGGCAGGTGGGCTGATAACGCTCCACGCGCGGGTTAATAACCGGCTGCAGGTTAATAACCTGCCCCACAACCCGAGATCTGGCCTAGCGTTTACCGGCTGTGTGGCCGCGCCCATCACGCATTTCATTGCCTTTGAAGTGGGCGATCCTATCCAGATGGTTTTCCGGCGCCGGTTTCTCGCCCCGCTCCGGCATTGCGCCTCGATAGCCGTGGTCCGGATGAAAATGGTTATTTACGTGGCCTCGGAAGTCGGCCGCGCCATGAAACCACGGGCCCGCGCCGATAAAGACCCCATCCACAAACCATTCCGGCCCGTAGTAGCCGTACGGCGCACAAGCATAAGGAGGGGTGTCAAAGTACCCGTAAGGACAAACTGGAGCGGCGCCAATCTCAACGCTAACCTGAGCCTGTGCTTTTGGAGCGGTTGCCATCAGCAAAACTCCAGCAGCAATGGCACTGAGTGCAAGACATTTGAATCTGTTCATAAATTGTTTCTCCCGATCTGAATGTCGTCATTCGTTTTTTTGGGTTGCGCCAGCGCGCTTATTCCCTGATGATTAGATTCCGAAAGTGCGCGGCTGTTTCGTTACGGGAAGCGTGGCCTGGACCTGTAACGTTGTCCGGCTGGCCGCCTAACCTTGCTTCGCCGCACGCGTCATAATACAAATACAAGTCTTGGGACTTTGAAAGGGGTGCTTTGCAATGATCCGCTGCCAGAATTCGTTAGTCTCTCTCGCCTTGGTGCTTTCGCTGGGAATGCTTTCAGTGCATCTCCACGGTCAGTCGCAAGCCATCAATGGTTCCATTCGCGGACGCGTTACCGATCCGGCTAACGCACCCATTCCGCAGGCCGCCGTCAAAGTGGAAAACACCGGCACGGGTCTTACCCGCTCGACCGAAACCGCTGAAGACGGCTACTATGTTTTTCCCAATCTGCCGCTCGGCTCGTATGCCGTGATCATTCAGAAAGAGGGCTTCGATACCCAGCGCCATACCGATGTCGTCCTCGATGCCGGGACTGAGGCGACTATCGATGCGCAGCTTCGTGTGGGCGCCGTAGCGACCTCGGTGGAAGTTACCGGCGGCGCGCCCATCGTCGACCCTTCGCGCGTCAGCACCGGCCGAACCATCGGCTTCCTGGAGACCGACAATCTGCCGCTGACTTCGCGCAACCCGTACAACTTCATCCTCTTTCAACCGGGCATTAGCGGGCATCCCAATCCCGAGTTAGGCATCCCGCGCCTGCTCAATACCAACGGCCTGCCGGATCGGGTGAGCTATCAGTTGGACGGCGCGGTCGATACCGAAACCGACCGCTATGGTCTGCGGCTCTTTGCTATTGCCGACAGCTACGTGAGCGAAGTGCAGACTGTATCGAACAGCTTCGCGCCGGAATTCGGCAAGATCGCCGGGGACATCTTCAACGTCATCAGCGGCTCCGGCTCCAATACGTTTCATGGCGACGTGACTTTCATTGGCCGGCCCCTCGATCTGGTGGCGCGGCCGATTTTGGCCACAGCCACGACGCTGCTTCCGGTAGCCAACGATTTCGCGGCGCACGCCGGTGGGGCGATTTTCAAGAACAAGCTGTTCTACTTCGCGTCCTACGAGCATGTCAAACGCAGCGTGCCGCAACCCATCGCTATTAATCCCGCAAATGCCGCATTGATCGGAATTCCATCGAGTCTGCTGATCAATCCTCAGGCGGTGGAGCATGCGCAATGGATTGACGTCCGGCTGGATTGGGTGATCACTCCCAAACATCAGTTCTTTATCCGCTACAATTACTTCCGCAATCGCTACCCGTTCAACTCCAATGTGGGCGGTCTCGACGCGCTCAGCGTTGCGGCGGATTTTCGCGACCGCGCCCATGTCGCCGGCGCGCAGCTTCTGTCCACGTTTTCTCCCACCATCTTGAATGAACTGCGGTTCGGATGGCCGTATCGAAACGAGCAGCATGTGGCCGATCCGCTGACGGGCACTGGCCCCGAAATCAGCATCAGCGGCGTCGCGAATTTCGGCGGCAGCAACTCTGTAGGCGACAGATTCCAGGAGAAAGTGCCCAACCTCAACGACAATCTCACGGTGATCAAGGGCGCCCACACTTTCAAAGCGGGTTTCGGATTCCAGCAGAATCTCGACGTGCAGGCCGCGGACGTCTATACCCAATACACGTTTCCCAGCATCACGGCGTATCTATCGGCGCTGTCCGGCGCCAATCCTTATTCCTATTCGACCTTTGCCGCCAGCGTCGGCCAGCCGGGCGCATGGTATCACTCCTTCTTCTGGGATTTGTTTGCGCAGGATAGCTGGCAGGTCACCCCGAAACTGCTGGTCATCGGCGGCGTCCGGTACGATAAATTCTCCGGGCCGGCGGGCGATCCCCACTATCAGCTTCCGTATTCGCAGCACTTCCATTCGCCGAGCGGCGACTTTGCGCCCCGTCTAGGCATCGCCTGGTCCATCGATTCCAAAACCGTTTTGCGCGTGAATTCCGGCATCTTCTACGAGGCGCCGCCTACCAATCTCTGGTACAACGCCCTTTATAGCGATGGCGGCTCCAGTTCTTATATAGCCTCCATCTCTTCGAGCACTCCCGGCGCGCCCGCATTCCCCACCGTGGTGGTCAACGGAACACTGCCTCGTGCGACGCAGACGTTGTACACCATCACGCCCAATTTCAAGGACGCTTACGCCATCAATTCGAGCATTCAGATCACTCGGCAGTTGTCCAGCAACGACGCGCTCACGGTCGGCTACGCCAACACCAACGGCCGCAATCTTGAGTTCCTTCGCAACATGAATCTCATTAACCCAATCCGCTTCCTGGCGGATGGACGGCCGGTTTACGGACCCGCCAGCGCGGCCACGCGAGCCAATCCGCTGTACAACAACATCGCGCTCGAAGACATTGGCGGCAACAGTTCGTACAACGCGCTGATCGTGAACTATCAACACCGCCTCAACCGGGGCCTGCTGGTCAATGCCTCTTACACCTGGTCGCATTCCATCGACGATGCGCCGGAAGCCAATTCCTACGATCAGGGTTCCGTGTTCATCACCGATCCGACCGACCGGAACCGCGATCGCGGCAACAGCGCCATCAACCGCCCCAATTCTTTCACGCTCAGCACGGTCTATAGTCCGGTTGCGAAATTCGATAATCGCGTGTTGAATTATCTCGCCAATTACAACCAGCTCACGATCCTCGCGAATGTATCGAGCGGCGATGAGCAGAACATCACGGCCAACGCGGTTTTGAATGGCGATACACTGGCAACCTCGCGGCCGCTCTATGTTGGCCGCGACACCGTGCGCACGCCCAATGTGTACCAGTTCGACGCCCGCTATACGCGAACATTCCTGAAGCTGTGGGAACGCTTTCAGCCGAAGTTCTTTATCGAGGCGAATAACGTCTTCAACCACCCCAATATCACGACCATCAATACGACCGCCGCAGTCACGGCGGCGACCGGTGTGATCGTTACCAATCCGACGTTCGCGCCGCTATCGACGCTGCTCGAAGGGCGGATTGTGCAATTGGGCGGACGGATCGACTGGTAGGTTTGGTCGGGGTGCGGTTCGGCGCTACGATAGCGTTATGCCGCTGATGAGACTGATCGCCGAGGGTGTTGGGCCGTTCCGCACGCTCGATGTGGACTTGTCGGACGGCAAGGGAAGACCCCACGTCGGGCCGCATATCCTCGCGGGCGTGAACGGCTCGGGCAAATCAACCATATTGCGAACGATTGCGTGGGTTTTCGACAGAGGCGAACGCGGATTCGAGTACGACGATTGGTCTCAGGCTTTAGTCGGACACAAGCACTCTCGCGCGCTGGCAGTCCTTAGGCCACCCGGAATGGAGCCGTACCTGTGCGCATGCTCCAAGGGCAGAGGAGAAGACATGGCCCTCGCTCTACTCGAGTGGGCAGGATCCGTCCTCCTACGCGAGTTCCCATCGCTAAGCAAGGAGCTGGCCAACAGCAGGTTGATGCTTGACCACAGCCGGTCTAACGAATCAACATGGGTGCGATTCCCAATGGAGTCGGCTGCTTACGCAAACCCCGGGTGTCTTTTCAACTTCGCAGCGTACTCGCCTTCGAAGTCGCTTCGCCATTTGGCCAATCCGGATTTAACCAGCACCCTCTCGGACTGGTCCAGCAATTGCCTTGCCTTCGAAGATAGCGTCCAGAACGCTTCCATCCAGTCCTGGTTACTGAGCCTATATAGCAAGCGCGCGATTGCTCTTGGACGCAAGCAATCCGGAAATGAATACACACAGTCGCTAGGGCGTTTCGAGGCCGCTATGGAGCTTATCTACGGCCAGAACGTGGGATTCGACGTTGAGATCGAGCCGAAGTTCCAGCCCCGCTTGAGAATCATGGGAAAGAGTCTAAATTTCTCCCAGCTTCCCGACGGCGTTAGAAGCACGGTCGCTTGGGTGGCGGATTTCATGATGAGGCAGGACCTAGTCAAATGGGATCCCTCGCTCAACGGAAAGAGGCCCGGATTCCTTCTCCTCGACGAGATCGACGCACATCTGCACCCGTCTTGGCAGCGGCTGCTATTACCCGCCATGCGCAAGGCCCTGCCGGACGTGCAAATCATCGCCACATCTCATTCACCGTTTGTGATCTCTTCCTGCCCGGACTCGCGGGTACACGTTCTGGAGCTGGATGAGCAGGGGTTTGCGCACCCACGTCCGCCCTTGGACGCCCCGATCGGCGAGTCTGTAGTCACCACTCTGAAGGAAATCTTTGGCGTCGAGAGCAGATTCGACATCCTAACGGAGCGCGAGTTGAACGAGTGGAATGAACTGAAGAGACAGGAATCGAAAGGCGCCTTATCGAGTGCCAACGAGCGTAAACTGGAGAGCCTCACCCTCACATTGAGCGACCGAAGCGAAGAGCTGCGAGCCATCGTCGCCTCCCCTCGTTCCGTTCCCAAGGCCGTGCTCGAGTCATTGCTCGTCGACGCTACGAAGAAAGCTCCGAAAGCAAAAACGTCGGTCCGGAAAGCGAATGGTAAGAACTCCGCGCAACGTTCCTGAGCCTAGAGAGCTGGTAGCCAATCGGAGTAAATGGACTGTTCGCTACAAGCGAATTGTCGCGGGCGTCGCTCACGGCGATTGGGCGACCAGGGGCGCGAAGAGAGCCCTAAGCGTGGCGCTCTATAAATTGGCCCACGGCAAGTGTGTTTTCTGCGAGAGCCCGCTTGAAGTGAGCGGCGATCTGGAAGTCGAACACTATACCGCTAAGACCCTGAATCCGGATTTAGCATTTGTATGGACGAACCTCCTACCTTCTTGCAGGCTTTGCAATCGTTCAAAAAGCGATCTGGACCACGGAAACGCGTTGCTGAAACCGGACATCGAAGACCCGGAACCGTTCTTTTGGATTCACCCGGATACTGGGCGCCTCGAACCACACCCGCTATTGGATGCCGCTCAGCAACGCCGCGCCATCCGAACGATTGAGCTTTGCGATCTTCAAAGACCCGCCTTGTGCACAAAGCGGGCTGAGGTGCTGAGCCGCGTAGGAAGATGGCTGGAGCTTCTTGAGACGACGGCTGCGAGCGCCCTAGCGATGCAGGAGTGGCAGTTCCTGTCTGATCCCAGGACAGAATATAAGTTGGTGGTGCGTCATGTGTTGAGACTGCATCGCCAAGATAGCCTTTTGGCTCACGACAAGGCGTGCTTTGAGGCGGTGTCAATCGATTGACCAGTCGCCATCGTTACCAATCCGACTTTCGCGCCGGTATCCAGGCTGATCGAGGGGCGGATCGTGCGATTGGGCGGACGGATCGACTGGTAGGGGCGAGTTCCGAACAAGCCGACCGGGGGGTCGGCTGCGGGCCAGGGGGCCCGCCCCACAAGGCTGAAGCTGGGAAGTCAGGCTCAAGCTAGCTACTTTCCGGCGCAAAATTCCGGGGCTAACCGGCGTGTTTTCATAGGCCATCGCGGCTTCTCCGTGCATGATCGAACGGAATTCGCCAACGGGAGGCAGGGGCAGCACTCGTGAACAGCCTTCGTTTTTTTGGGTTGGCTTGGATTAGCGGCTCCATATCTAAAATCGTTCGTCCATCTGCTGCGGCCAGACCGAGTGGCCAGAATTGGGAGTCGCATGTTGTCCTGGGGATTCTCGGAGCATTCGGTAGTCCGCCTTCTGCCGTGAAATGTGTCCGTCGCCGGCGGCTGGCTGTTTGTTTGTTTGTTTGTTTGTTTGCGGCCCCCAAAACATTTTTATGAAAAATGTTTTGAAAAGTATTGACCTTGGCGTTCCTAGTGTTGTATCATTCTTGTGAATGACACGAATGAGCGCCACGAAAAAGCGCGACCGGCTTGCCGCTTCCCTCATTTCCTGCGGCGATGTCCTCCGGGGCTCCCTCCTCGAACGCACTACTTTTCACAGCCGTGGCTGTCCCAAATGCGCGCGCGGCGAGGGGCACCCTCAGTGGGTCCTCACCGTGACCTATCCCGGAGCCAAGACCCGCCAGTTGAGTCTGCGCCCAGAGCAGGTCCCGCTGGTACGCCAAGCTCTACAGCGTTATCGCCAGGCAAAGGAAACTTTGGAGGCGATTAGCGAGCTGAACCAACAGCTATTGCGATTGGACCGGGACCAGGCGCGGGAGGGTAAGTCGTGATTGCCGCCCGCCGTGTTCAGAGCAGCTTCGCCGATGGCCTGATCTCCGAGGAGGTCCAGGATCTTTGGGAACCATGGATGCGCCACGCCGACGAGGCCTTGAATGACGATCAGTTGCTCCAGACCATTCAGCAGGAGTTGAGCAAGCGCATCCAGAAGAGCAAAACTCGTGGACGTCCAGGGACGACGGCCGAAGTCATTCTGCGGATGTTGCTGCTGAAGCACATGCGCGACTGGAGTTTCGAAGTTACCTCCCGAGAAGTTCGCGCCAATCTGGTTTATCGGGAGTTCACAGGTGTCGGCGGCGGGAAGGTCCCCGACGACAAGACCATGGGCCGATTGGCGCGTCAACTGGGCCCGGAAGCAATCGAGAAGTTGCATCGGCGGACCGTGGCGATTGCCGTGGAAAAGGAAGTCGTGACCGGCCGCAAGCTGCGAGTCGACACCACCGTAGTGGAAACCAATATCCACTTCCCGACCGACAGCAAGCTGATGGACGACGGCGTTCGAGTTCTGACTCGGGTAATGAAGAAAGTGGCAGCGGTGGTGGGCGACGTGGGGACGAAGCTTCGGGACCGCTCGCGGAGCGTGAAAAAGCGTGTTCTGGAGATCGCCTACGCCAGCCGCAACAAGACCGAGAAAGGCCAGCAGAAGATGAAGGCCGCATACGGCAAACTGCTGGAGGCGACCAGTCGAGTGGTGGGACAGGCCAAGAAGTTCTCCGACGAGATCGCCAACCGGGTCAAGCAAGGCCCACGGGTGGTTTTGCAGAAAGCCAAACAGCAGCTCGACGAAATGATTCCGCGGGTGCAACAGGTGATGCGGCAGACGCGGGAACGCGTGATGAGAGGCAACTCAAAGGCGGAGAATAAGATCTTCAGCGTGTTTGAGCCGGACACGGAAATCATTCGGAAAGGCAAGGCTGGTAAGCCGAATGAGTTCGGCAAACTGGTCAAAATCCAGGAAGCAGAGAATCAAATCGTAATCCACTATGACGTGTTCGGCCCGCGGCCCAGCGACTCCAGTTTGCTGACGCCATCCATCGAAAAGCACCAGGAGTTGCTGGGTCGAGTTCCGGAGCTCGCGACCGGCGACGCGGGATTCTTCTCCGCCGCCAACGAAGCCGCCGCGAAAGAACTGGGCGTGAAGCGGGTGGCCGTTCCCAGTCGCAACACCAAGAGTGAGAAACGCAAGCAGGAACAGAAGAAACGCTGGTTCAAGAAGGCACAGAAGTGGCGCACGGGTTGCGAGGGCCGCATCAGCGTCCTGAAACGGCGCCATGGTTTGAACCGCTCCCGTTACAAGGGTGTTCCAGGCGTCAAACGTTGGGTGGGTCTTGGGGTCATCGCCGATAACATGATCAATATCGGACTTCACTTGGTCGGCGAGCGCTGAATCGTTCTCTCTCGCCAGCATCCTTTATTAACCGCCTCGGTGGACTCGTTCCGCCGGGGCTTTTTGCGCCTTCAGGGTTCGCCAGCGCCCGGCCCATCCCACAATTCGCCCAAAATTGGAATTTTGCGCCGGAAAGTAAGCTAGGAAGTCAGGCAGAGGCTGGGGAAGTCAGGCTGAAGCTGTCCAGTTAGGTTCGGGCCTCGGGACCCGCTACTTCGGTATCACCATACAGCCTGGCACGCATTTCGGGGCCTAGCGGAGGCGGGGCGGTGATCTCATCCAGCATCTTGAAAATAGCCTCCTGCTCGGCTTTTTTCGAAACGAAATCGGGCTTGCCTTCCTGGAGCCGCTCATGCTGGAGTTTCTTGAGTGTATCCAACGATTTGGAGAAGGTACGCTCGAACCCTGTGGCGTAGCGGTGCAGAAGCGTGAGGAGTTTGGCGTCGAGCTGTTCGTATTCGAAGGCTTCATCCTGGCGGGCGCGAACGCGTTGGAGGCGCCAATGGGACTGGGCCATTTCGTCGACCAACAGCGCCTCGGTGGTGGCCGGTTGGTGCTCTTCGAAAAGAGCGTCGCGAAGGCGCTCGAAAGCGGCGGCGTCCTCGCCAGGGAGGACGACTTTTTGGGAGGTGAGGCCATATTTCATGGCGTTCATGGAAGAGATGGCTTTGCCTTGGATGGTGCTTGGCCCGGTTTTCATAGCTCGAATCCTTTCGGTCAAACGATAGCAGGCGACACCAAGGAATTAGGGTAGGCGCGAGGGTAACATTAAGTGGAAATTATTGTCGTTTGTTAGGGTTAGCAATATTTTTTGAGGGTGTGACTGAAAAAAGCCGACCGGCCAGGTATCGCTCGATCGTTCCACCGTACGCGTCCATGCCCGGCACGCCGGCGGCCGGGCACGCGGGCGCATGCCGCGGCCTGGAGCGCGTGCTGCGCGTGGGTCGCCAAAGTATTCGTCTTCCCCCCGGGAGGCGACGAGGGCGGAGATTTCCTGAACCACTTCAGATGGGCTGGCTGGCAGCATGGGTGTTTCTCAGTCTACCTGAAACGCTTCGCTTGCCAAGCGCAAAATTGAGAACCAGCTTCGTGCTGGTTCCATAGCCACGAAGCAATAAGCATCGCCGTAGTTCGGATCGTCATCTTCCGTGACAGCCCGTTTCTTTTTTGCGATGAAGCTCCAAACCTCATCGGCCTCAACATCCTTCACTGGCACGTTGACGATCAAGCGGCCCATGAGCTTCTCGCACTTCTCGCCAGCGGTAACCAACAGTTTGAGGATTGTATCGCGGTGTAGGCCGCTAATGCGTTCGGCAGCCCGCACAGAGACGCCTTCTAGGAGTAGCTAGAGGACTTGCTCAACCTTCTCCAGGGGATGGTCGATCCGGCCAGACGGTCGCTCGGTTTCTCGCTGGTAGGTCTTCTTGCAGGCAAGGCAACGAAAGCGCTGAGTGGAATTCCGATTGATTCCGAACCGCTGTCCTTCGGCTTTGCACGCCCGCGAGCGCATAACCAATAAAAGGAAGAGCATCTCCGCCGGAGGCGCTCGCCGCCTTCAGATGTGCTAGATATTCTTTTCGTATTTTCATCGAAGGCTTGCGCCATGCCACTTCGCGCCAACGATTCCAGATCACGACTGATGGGTTCGGTCCCTACATCGCGGCCATCGAAAACACGCTCTCGGATCGCGTGGACTTTGCTCGGTTGATAAAGGTCTACCGCGCCAGTCCCGAAGGCGAACGCAAATACTCACCCGCTGAAGTGGTGAGCACGGAGGTAGTCCCAGTGCTTGGGAACCCCGATCCAAATCGCATTTGCACCTCTCATATCGAGCGTCAGAACCTCACCATGCGGATGCAGATGCGTAGACTCACGCGCTTGACGAACGGCTTCAGTAAGAAGTGGGAGAATCACTGGGCGGCACTTTGCTGGCACGTTGCCTACCGTAATTTTTGTCGCATTCATCGGATATTGCGCGTGACGCCTGCCATGGAAGCAGGGATCACGGATCGCCCTTGGGAGATCGCTGAATTGCTGACATAACAGGCCAGTCAGCGCAATGTTGTCAAGAGGTTTTTGCTCATCAAAAACAACACCTTGACTGGTTTTCAACACACGTGGTATCCTACCCTTAGCGGTTCTTGGCCAAGAACCGCTAATCCCCTCTCACCAGTCCCTACTTACCGTTGGCTTCTGCGACGATGATGCTTAAAGGATTTTAATAATGAGCATGATCCCAACATCGGATACCGCTGGTACGTCGGCGGAGAAAATCAAGTTTGACTACGTAAAGGGGCAATTCTTTAGAACTGCCCGTGCAGATGGGGCTTGGGCTGGCTCCAACGGCTTCCTGGACCTGATTCTCAGCTTCTATAGCGAACGAACGCCAATCCCCAAGCAGACCGTTCATCGTGTCATGGAGGGACGCCAGTTAGGTGACGAGATACTTTCTGAGCGCGTGATGAGGGACGCGATTATCAGGGAAGTAGAAATATCTGTGTCGATGAGTTTAGATGTTGCCAAGTCGCTGCGCGACCTGATTAGTAGACACGTAACGGCATTGGAAGAGGCTAGGAGCAAAGCGGAAAATAAGTAAATGCCAATCATATCTTCAACATCGCGGACTCAACGGCCCGTTATCGTTTCGAGCGTGTCGAAGCCGCGAGGGCTAATTTACGTTACTTTCAAATCTGAAAACTCCGCTCCGCCGTATACACGGTTGACATTGGATGCAGCGACTAGGGCTGCCCAAAGGCTCAATGGAATGACGGCAGTGAAAGCTAATTGGAGCGCTCTTGGCTCTGAGCCGCCAAACGAAAAGGCTAGAAAGTTGGCGTTTGATGTCCTTGAGTCCTCCTATTCAAAAGGCATCCTTGAGCCTTCTCTCGTCACCGCTTCAGTAGAGGGAGGGGTCGGCATCGTCTACAAGAGTCTGAAGCGATACGCGGCAATAGAGTGCCTCAATCGTGGCAAAATACAACTGCTCTGGTTTGACGAGACTGGTACACCGCAATCGCGGGCTATAAAAATAACAAAAAAATCTATCGGAGAGGCGCTAGACCAAATAGCTGCGCTCCACGCTCATGCCTGATGATCGTCCCAATAGTATGTACCGACGGGACCGACCGATGATTCCTGCATTCAAGCCAGAAGAGTTGCTTTACTATAGAACTGATCCGCTCTTCATACAGCCTGATGGAACCATCGATGCCGTTCACATCGACTTTCGGTTCCCTGATCTTTCTGTGAATAGAAGTGCGTTCAGTGAGCCTTGGTACGTTCTCTACCCCCGCTCCGATTGGGGAGGAATGGCTGTTGTTAAGTGCAGCCATCGGGATGTTCCATCATCAGTGCAAGGTGAAGGGTCAGGGGCTCCAGTTCATACGGTCAAGACCGAGCATGACCCGCTAGAGGATAACTATGGTCACTGCGAGATCAGAATATACAAAGGCCCCAAGAGACTAGTGAGGCCGAACCAATTGAAAGACGGTCCCAAGGCGAAACTCAGGCTGGCGTTCTCAAAACTCATGACTCGCGCATGGAACGGGTCGTTCCCACCACAAGGGTGGGTCGATCCATTCTTACCGAAAGACTCCTAAACTCCATCAAACGCACTTTTAGGACACTACCCGCCCTTGACATCAATCTGGCCGCCAAGGTAGCCTCGTTATACTGACTATTTTCTAGCCAGACACCTTAGCTTCACAGAAGGAGCGGTTTCATGAGAGATAGCAAGTCCCTGGTTGCTTGGGCATTCATAGCATTGGCAGGCGCCGCTTTTGGCGCCAAGCTCGACGTCAAACCGGTGACCTTCACCAAGGACATCGCGCCGATTTTCCAGGCCAAGTGCCAGGAATGCCACCGCAAGGGCACGGCGGCTCCCATGTCGCTGATCACGTATCAGGAAGCGCGGCCCTGGGCCAAAGCGATTCGCGAACGCGTCATCACCCGCAACATGCCGCCCTGGCATCTCGACAAAACGGTCGGCATTCAGAAATTCGCCAATGACCGCTCGCTGAGCGACGAGCAGATCGCCACCATCGTGCAGTGGGTGGATTCCGGATCGCCCATGGGCGACCCCAAAGACATGCCGCCTGCCATCCAGTGGCCCAGCGATGAGGTCTGGCAGTTGGCGAAGCAGTTCGGCGAGCCCGATCTGGTGATCAAATCCGAACCTTACACGATGCCGGCTCAGGGTCAGGACGTGTGGTGGAAGCCGGTAACCCCGATTCCGCTGGACGAGGCTCGTTGGGTCCGGGCGGTGGAAATGCGCCCCGGCTCCGTCGCTGGCCGGAAGATCGTCCATCATGCGCTGGCCGGTCTCGTCCAGGAAGAGCCCGGCGCGGGTAAGGATCAAGATCCCGCCAACGGCCCGGGTCTGCTCATGGAATGGGCGGTCGGGAAGAATTTTGACATTTATCGGGCTAATTCCGGAAAATTGCTGCTACCCGGCGCGCAAATCCGCTGGGATATCCACATGCATGCCGCCGGCGAACCCATCCGCGATCATGTGGAACTGGCGGTTTATCTGTACCCCAAGGGCGAAGTTCCCAAGTACCGGACGCGTTTGATGCTGTTCGGGGCGACGTCTCTCGGCACCCTGGACATACCGCCGAACACAGTCACGGAATCGCAGGCTTTCCATGTGTTGAAGTCGGCCGCGCGCCTGGAGAATTTCCAGCCGCATATGCACCTGCGCGGCAAAGCCATGTCGATGGAGGCGATTCTGCCGGATGGCACGGTGCGTATGCTCAGCTTTGTGGATCATTTCAACTTTAATTGGATGACCAATTACATCTATGCGGACGACTCCGCTCCGGTGCTGCCCAAAGGAACGGTGCTGCGGATCACCGCCTGGCATGACAACACGAGCGCCAATCCTAACAACCCGAACCACGATGAGTGGGTCGGCTACGGAGACCGGACGGTGGATGAAATGGCGCATGCCTGGGTGAATGTCACCAATATCAGCGACCAGGATTACGCCGATTGGCTGGCTGCCCACAAGCCCGCCAAGGTTCGGGCCGAAAGCCCCGTGGAATAGGCGGTTGTATGCGCGCTTGGGTAGTTCTGGGTCTGGGTCTACTTTGGGGTGGTTTGGCTGCCCAGGATTTGGGGCAGGGTGTCGAGGCCTACAAAAGCGCAAGGTATCCGGAGGCCACTGAGGCGTTGCGGCGGGCTGTGACTGCCGATCCGAATAACATTAATGCGCGCCTGTACTTGGCGACCGCGCTGATGAGCCAGTACATTCCCGGCGCCGACGATACCGCCAATCAGGCATTTGCCGTGGAGGCCGAAACCGAATTCCAAAATGTTCTAGCCCGCGACCCGGGAAACAGGACTGCGCTCGCTTCCCTCGCCTCCCTGGCTTACCAGCAAGCCCAGGGTATGCCCGATCTCCCATCCAAGCAAGCCAAGCTCGACGACGCAGCGGAACGCTACCAACAACTGCTCATCAGCGACCCTCAAAATAAGGAAGCCTACTATAGCCTCGGCGTCATTGACTGGCTGAAATGGTACCCGGCTTACGAGAGCGCCCGAGCCTCCTTGGGCATGAAACCGTCGGATGCGGGACCTTTAACGGACTACAACACGCGACAAGATTTGCGGGTACGCTTTGAACCGGTGATCGAAGATGGCCTGCGGAATCTTCAGCGGGCACTCGACATCGACCCGAAATACGATGACGCCATGGCATACACGAACCTGCTCATCCGGGAGCGGGCAGACCTCCGCGATACTAAGGCTGAATACCAGGCCGAAGTTGCCGTGGCGGACCAGTGGGTGCAGAAAGCGCTCGATACGAAGAAGGAGAAAGCAGAGGCGGCCTCTCACCCGGCAAATTTCGTTGCCATGGGAAATCTTCCTATACCGAGTAGTGCCCAAGGAAACGCCCAATCAAGTATCGCTTCTGGAACTCCCCAACGCATTCGAGTGGGCGGCAATGTGGCTGCGGCCGGCCTCATCAAGAAGGTCACTCCCGTTTACCCTCCGCTCGCTAAAGAGGCCCAGGTTCAGGGCACCGTCCGCTTCGCCGCCATCATCGGCCGCGACGGCGCAGTCGCGAATCTGCAGTTGGTTTCCGGGCATCCATTGCTCGTACAAGCCGCTCACGACGCTGTCATGCAATGGACTTACAAGCCCACTTTATTGAACGGCTCCCCGATTGAAGTGGTCACTCAAATCGACGTAAACTTCACCCTCAGCCGGTAACCACCGCCCACATCAAGAGCGTCAAGTCCATAAGATTTGCCTGCCGCCGCTGCTTGACTTGAACCCGGTCGTATAGTAGAAAGGAAAGGTCAAATGGACCTCAAATTCCACGTTGGAATTTCCGGTAGGGCCGCGCTGACCACGTTTGGCGCGATGGTTATTCTATCTACGCCGTCGTTCGCCGCCAAATCGGATCCGCGCCCGGTTACGTTCACCAAGGACATCGCTCCCATCTTCCAAGCCAAATGTGAAGAGTGCCATCGGAAAGGCACCGTGGCGCCCATGTCTTTGGTCACCTATCAGGAAACGCGCCCCTGGGCCAAAGCCATTCGCGAGCGCGTTCTGAACCGGCAAATGCCGCCCTGGCACCTCGACAAGACCGTTGGTATCCAGCATTTCGCCAATGACCGGTCGTTGAGCGACGCCGAAATCGAGACCATCGTCCGGTGGGTGGACTCGGGCGCGCCGATGGGCGACCCCAAGGACATGCCGGCTCCTAAGCAGTGGCCAACGGAGGAGACCTGGCAACTGGCGAAGGTTTTCGGCCAACCCGATTTTGTGCTGAAGTCGGATCCCTATACGATGCCCGCCCAGGGCCAGGATGTGTGGTGGAAGCCGTCCACTCCGATTCCGGTCACTGAGCCACGTTGGGTGCGCGCGGTGGAAATGCGCCCGGGCTCGCTGGCTGGCCGCAAGATCACCCATCACGCGCTCGCCAGGCTGGAACAGGAGGAACCCGGAGCCACGACTTCAGACGACGATGCGGGTACCGGCCCCGGTCTGCTGATGGAATGGGCGATTGGCAAACAGTTTGATATTTACCGCCCCAATACCGGCAAATTGCTTCTGCCCGGCGCGCAAATCCGCTGGGACATTCATTTGCACGCCGTGGGGGAACCGATTCGCGATCACGTGGAGCTGGCGGTGTATCTCTATCCCAAGGGCGAGGCGCCAAAATACCGGACGCGACTGGTGGCTTTCGGGGCGATTCCCCGGCTGGCGGGCGGCCAGAACGGTCTCGACATTCCGCCGAACTCGATCTCCGAGACTCAAAACATCACCGTTTTGAAGGAGCCGGCCCGGCTGGAGAATTTCCAGCCGCATATGCATCTGCGCGGCAAGGCGATGGCTCTCGAAGCCATACTCCCGGACGGTACCGTCAAGTTGCTCAGCTACGTGAACAATTTCAACTTCAACTGGATGAATAACTACATCTACGCCGATGACGATGCGCCGGTACTGCCCAAGGGCACCATGATCCGGGTGACCGCCTGGCATGACAACACCACCAAGAATCCCAACAACCCCAACCCGGATGAGTGGGTCGGCTATGGGGACCGCACGGTGGATGAGATGGCCCATGCCTGGGTCAATGTCACCTACATCAGCGAAGAAGACTACAAGGCGGAAATGGCCAAACGGAAAGCCAAGGAACCCAAAGTGGCTTCCGCCGAGAGTGACCACAAGGTAAACCAGGCCAGCCAGTAGAGCCGAAGCTATAAACTTTTTGGAAAAGCTTTTTGGAAGGATGATACGAGCGTTGTCAACGAAAATCGCAAGGGCGAGGTTAGCGCCTGTCATGAACCAACCTATTCAACCGCTCCCTAACCCGCGAAAGCCGGAACCAAACAGGCTCTGCGATGGTGCGCCACCGCTCCCTCACGGTCGCGGCTCGGTAGGATTCGTCGAAGTTGGAGATTCTCGGCAACCACATCCTGATGCTCGTAAACACTGGGCGAAACGCATGCGCCGAAAAATATTCTGCCAGAAGCGGCAAGAATCCAGCTATTTTGGCACTGACGGTCGCTCGGTCAAGCCTTCCGAGCCGCGACCGGCAAGGTTGTTTCATTACGGGTCCTTAGGGATGATCCTGGCCAGTGGGATGCTTCTATTTGGGATGCTTCTATGGGGGGACCAGTTGCCGATGGAGCCGCTCCACGACTCCGGCCAAAGCGTCACCGGAGCGTTTGAGGGCTGGTTCAAAAACCCCGATGGTACGTTCAGTATCCTTTTGGGTTACTTCAACCGGAATCTCAAAGAAGAATTGGACATTCCGATTGGCTCCAACAACCGGATTGAGCCGGACGGTCCCGACCGGGGCCAGCCGACGCATTTTCTGCCGCGCCGGCAATGGGGCGTTTTCGTGGTCAAAGTGCCCAAGGATTTCGGGACCACCAACAAGCTCACCTGGACGCTGGTGGCACACGGGAAATCGACGGTGATTCCGTTCAGCCTCGATCCGCTGTGGGAGATCTCCCCGTTCTCCGAAGTCGGGATGAACAATACTCCGCCCATTGTGACCGTCGCGGGTACTTCCGTCCAGGGCCCCATCGCGCTCGGCCCCACGCTGTCGGCTACCATGGGCAATCCGTTGCCGATTGACATCACCGTAGGCGACGACGCCAAGACGTTTCCCAACGCCAAGCCCCCAAAGACGCCTCCGGTCGTCCTGAGGCTGAGTAAGTACCGGGGACCGGGCACAGTGACGTTCTCCAAAGATAAGCCCGCGGTGACCAAGACCGACGCTACGGGGCCAAACGCGCCGGTTTTTAACGGCAAAGCGACCTCTACCGCCACTTTCAGCGAACCGGGCGATTACGAGATTATGGTGATGGCCAACGACTGGTCGGGCGACGGCGGCCGCGGCTTTCAGTGCTGCTGGACGACATCGCACATCAAAGTCGACGTAAAGTAGGGCGCCAAGAATTCGCTACATTGGCGACTTGAACCGCAGCGTGCCGAACCTTCGCGACCGCTCCCTCACGGTCGCGGCTCGGAACGCGTGATCGAGTCTAGGTGGTGGCTTGTCAAGCCGGTTCGGCGCGGGTTAATAACCTGGTTGACAACCCGCCCCACAAGCGCCGAGATAGATCCGTCACGCTATTTTGCGAGGCTCAATAGGCATCCGGCAACCGGATGTCTCCAAGATGCTCCGCGGGGAGTTCCGGCAGTTTGGGCAGGGCAAGCCGCCAGCACTGAATGTCTTATGCAGGCAAGTTTTGTCTTCCTCTGGCCGATAATAAGTATGACGAGCAGTTTGCGGCGCGCGTGGTACGTTAAAGGTCAGAGGGTCCTCATTTTATGGACAGTGGCGGCGGTGCTGCCATCCGCGGCGTCGATCTGGCGAAAGAGTATCGATCCGGCGAAGGCAAAATAACCGTCTTCTCCGGCGTGAGCTTCGTTGTTCCGCAGGGCGAACGGTTGGCGCTGGTGGGCGAATCGGGCGCCGGCAAGAGTTCGCTGTTGTATTTGCTGGGTGGTCTCGACAGCCCTTCGGCGGGTAAGATATACTTTGGAAATACAGAGATATGTCATCTCCCGGCGGAGGACCTCGCTGACTTCCGGAACCGGGAAATTGGGTTTGTTTGGCAAAATCACGGGCTGTTGCCGGAGTTTACGGCCTTAGAAAACGTGATGATGCCTTTGTTGATCCGGGGCATGGATGCCACAGAGGCGGGTCCCCGGGCGCTGGCGAGGTTAGATGAAGTTGGATTGCACAACCGCGCCTCTCACCGGGCCGGGGAACTGTCCGGGGGGGAGCAACAACGGGTCGCCTTGGCCCGGGCTCTGGCTGGCAATCCGCGCGTCCTTTTGGCCGACGAGCCGACCGGCAATCTCGATTTCAGGACGAGCGAGATGATCTTCCGGTTGCTCGAAGATCTCCACCGTTCGCACCGGCTGACTTCCATTCTGGTTACGCATAATCTTTCATTCGCGGCCCGTTGCGACCGCATCTTACAACTAGATAAAGGGTTTCTGGCTCCCTGGACGGGCGATGGTCTTCCACTCCATACGCCGGCGAACAGCGGGGCTTTCCAGAGGGATCGATAAATGTGGAAAGACGGCGGGAATCATGTTTGAACGTTATACCGAAAAAGCGCGCAGGGTCATCTTCTTCGCCCGATACGAAGCCAGCCAGTTCGGCAGCCCGTATATTGAGACGGAACACTTGCTGCTGGGTCTGCTGCGGGAAGACAAGGCGCTGGCCAATCGTTTTCTGCGCTCACACGCAGCCATTGAATCGATCCGCAAGCAGATTGAAGCGCATACCACGATCCGGGAGAAAGTCTCGACTTCGGTGGATTTGCCCCTCAGTCACGAGTGCAAGCGCGTGCTGGCGTATGGCGCCGAAGAAGCCGAGCGCCTGAGCCACAAGCATATCGGTACTGAGCATCTTTTGTTGGGACTGCTGCGCGAGGAGAAATGTTTCGCAGCCGAGATCCTGCATGAGCGCGGCTTGCGCCTGTCGCAAGTCCGTGAGGAGATTCAGCGGTCATCGTCCGAAAAGGTTTCTTCCAACCGGCCCAAGGAAAGTTCGCTCCTGGCTGAGTTTAGCCGCGATCTGACACAAGCCGCGATGGATGGGTCCCTCGACCCGCTGATCGGCCGTGACTATGAGCTGGAGCGCGTGGTCCAAATCCTATGCCGCCGCACCAAGAATAATCCGGTTCTCATTGGCGAGCCCGGCGTTGGCAAGACCGCCATCGTAGAGGGCTTGGCCCAGCGCATCGCCGATGGCGACGTTCCTTCCTTCCTGGCCGACAAACGCATTCTCGCGCTCGATCTTTCCTTGATTGTGGCCGGCACCAAATACCGCGGACAATTTGAAGAACGTCTCAAAACCATCATGAAGGAATTGATGGAAAATCAGAACGCCATCATCTTCATTGACGAGTTGCACACGCTGGTCGGCGCCGGTTCGGCGGAAGGCTCGCTCGACGCTGCCAACATTCTGAAGCCCGCGCTGTCGCGGGGCGAAATTCAATGCATCGGCGCGACCACGCCCGGCGAATATCGCAAGTCCATTGAGAAAGACCGGTCCCTTGAGCGCCGCTTCCAGGCCGTCAAGGTGCCGCCTCCTTCTGAAAGCGATGCGATCCGCATTCTCTTCGGCATTAAAGAGCGGTATGAAAAATTCCACGCCGTGGCGTACACCGATGAAGCAGTCGAGTCGGCCGTTTACACTTCTACTCGCTTTATCCCGGACCGCTTCCTGCCGGACAAGGCCATCGATCTGATCGATGAAGCCGGCGCACGCGTCAAGTTGCGCCAGACTACGCTTCCGAGCGAAGTAGCGGACATACAGAAGCGCATCAAGTTCATTGTGCATCGCATGGAAAACGCCATCGCGAATCATGAATTTGAAAAAGCGCGCTTTTACTCCGACGAAGAGCGCAAGGAGCGCGAGAATCTGCGCCAATTGCGCGAGAAATATAATCTCGACGACACCTCCACCGGCATCGTAACCAAAGACGATATCGAAGATGTGGTCGCGCGCTGGACGGGCGTCCCCATGACTGCCATCCGCGAAGAAGAGGTCGCCAAGCTCATCCGCATCGAAGAAGAACTGCACAAGCGCGTGATCAGCCAGGAGAAAGCGATCTCGGCGCTGGCCCGCGCCATCCGCCGGTCTCGAGCCGGGCTGAAGTCGCCCAAACGGCCGTCGGGTTCATTCCTTTTCCTGGGACCCACCGGCGTCGGCAAAACGGAAGTCGCACGGGCGCTGGCCGAATTTCTGTTTGGCAGCGAGAAGGCGCTTATTCGTTTCGACATGTCGGAGTTCATGGAGAAGCACTCCGTCTCAAAATTGATCGGCTCGCCTCCCGGCTATGTAGGCTACGAGGAAGGCGGCCAGCTCACGGAACGAGTGAAGCGCGCTCCCTATTCGATCATTCTGCTGGATGAAATCGAAAAGGCGCATCCGGATGTCTACAACATCCTGCTACAGGTGTTTGAAGACGGCCAGTTGACCGACGGCCTCGGCAACACGGTGGACTTCAAGAACACCATCATCATCATGACCTCCAACCTGGGCGCGCGGTTCCTGGACAAGAAAGCGCAGATCGGTTTCTCGGCGCCCTCGAACACCGGCGTTCCTCCTAAGGTGGAAGACCAGGTGATGGGCGAAGTGAAAAAGGCGTTCAATCCGGAGTTCCTCAACCGGCTGGATGAAGTGATCCTGTTCACGTCGTTGCTGGATGACGACCTGCTGAAGATCATCAAGTTGCTGGTCGATCAGATCAATATCAACCTGGTGGCCAAGCAGATCAAGATTCACGTCAACGATGACGCCGCCCGGTACATTCTGGAAAAGACCTTGGTGGATCGCAGCTACGGCGCGCGCCCGTTGCGCCGCGCGCTGCAGAAGTACATTGAGGATCCGCTTTCCGAAGCGCTCATTCAAGGTTCGCTACCGCGGCCGTCGGAGCTGGAAGTTTATCTCGGCGACAATGGCATTTTCTGCCGTCCCGTGGCCGGTGAACTTCAGGAACAGCCGGTCGGCGCACCCGCGGAAGCTCACGCTCCGGCGCCGGCCACGCCGCTGTATCTTTTCTCCTAATCTAATCCCGTGTGAGGCGGCCGCAATCGCTGCCGCCTCACGCACTCGACGTCATCGTAACTCCGGACACCCATAGAAAACCCGGCTACCATAGAAAAATAATGAGAGCCTTCGTAACTGGAGCCACCGGCTTATTGGGCAGTAATCTCGTAACCGCTCTGCTGTCCGCCGGCTACGAGGTCAAGGGGCTGGTTCGGTCGCTCGACAAGGCCCGCCGGGTCTTTCCCAACGGTGAGATCGAATTCGTGACGGGCGACATGAGCGACGTGAATGGTTTCGCTCCGGCGTTGAAAGGGTGCGACGTACTCTTCCATACCGCGGCGTATTTTCGCGAGTACTACCAGCCGGGCGATCATCAATCCATCCTCGAAAAGATCAACGTCCAAGGGACCGTAGACCTGTTGCTGGCCGCCGAGAAGAATGCGCTGCGCAAGGCCATCCATATCAGCTCAGCCGGAGTGATCGGCATGAAGCCGGATGGAAGCCCGGGCGACGAAGGCACGCTGCCCGACGAGCATTCGACGGCGAATCTATATTTCTCGAGTAAGGTTGCGGCCGAATTGGCTATCGGTCGATTTCTGAAGGAACGCACGCTACCGGTCGCGATGATCCTGCCCGGTTGGATGTGGGGTCCGGGCGATTGGGCGCCGACTGGTAGCGGCCAATTGGTGCTCGACTTTCTAGCGCAGAAACTTCCCGGCATCATTGACGGAGGCGCGTCGACTGTCGATGCGCGGGACGTCGCGCAAGCGTGTGTCGCGGCCGTGGAACGAGGACACTCGGGCGAGCGCTACATCGTCGGTGGCCATTTTTTCGACTTCGCGGGAATCTTTGCCATCCTCGAAAAGGTCACCGGCGTCCCGGCTCCCCGGCGCCACATCCCTTATCCACTGATGGTCGCGGCGGCGGCGGTTTCGCAAACCTGGTCGCGCATCACCGGTAACAGCTCTCTGATCACTGTGGAAGCGGTCAAGACCATGCATTCGCGACGGTCTGTGGTTTCGGACAAAAGCATACGGGAACTCAATGTCGCGTTTCGTCCCTTTGAAGACACTGTTCGCGATGAAGTTGCCTGGTTCCGCTCGCAGCAGCAATCGCCGCGCTCTAAGAAATGAGGGCTGCCGCATCGACCCTCTTCTGGCCGCCGGTTTGGACTCCCAGCCCTGGTCGCGCATCGCCTCTCGCTACGAAATTATCTGGCTCCACTGTCAGGTCAGGCGCAGACGGGCAGGCGCTTCATCCTCGTCAGCCATTTCTTCGGATTACCTCAAGGAGCTTCTCGCAAGCAGGCGCAGCTCAGCGCGGCACGCAGCGAGGAAGGCGTCAATCTGCGGGTGGGCCGCAGGAAGGGCATTTTGATGACTTGCCCTGTCGCAATACCGGTGATTGTGACCGTAGCTTCGGGAACGGCGGAGCCCGCGGGATGTTTCCGCCTGGCCGCGTATCCGGCTGCGGCTGGCACTCGACCCCGACAAGCATGAGTCGCAGGTCATTGCCGGGGTGCGGGAACGAGGAAAAGATTGTGCATCTCCCCCGTTTTGAAGACATGCTTCGCAATGAAATCACCTGGCTCCGCTGTCAGTGTCGAGAAACGTTGTATTTTGAGGTGTGGGGATTCAGAGCGCCATCTTGTTTGAAACGCCGCGGGACCTGTTTCTGCGCGTTTTTCAAGAGATCAAGCCGCGAACGGAGGCGCCCCGCATCCTAGTGGAGTTCAAGGCGTTTGCCAATGCCAACAGCTCTATCCGGCTCGCGGAGGGCACCCTGCTGGTGCGCATCAGCGACGTGCTGCAGTCCGCGCCCGCGCCGGTTCTCGAATCTCTGGCCTACCTGCTGGTCGGCAAGCTCTACCGGAAACCAGTTCCCAAGATGTACGCCGAGCGCTACCGCCGTTATCTGAACCGTAAGGATACGCGGCGGAACCTGCAACTGGTCCGGCAGTCGCGCGGGCACAAACTGGTTTCGGAACCCAAAGGGACCCACTACGACCTCGAAGCCATGTTCGAAGATCTCAACTTCCGCTATTTCCATGGCTTGATGTCGCGTCCGCTGCTCGGTTGGAGCCGGCGCCCTTCCCGCACCATGCTTGGCCACTACGATCCCTCGCATAACACTATCGTCCTCACCAAACTCCTGGACAGCCCGAGCGTGCCCAAGCTCGCCGTCGAGTATGTGCTATTCCACGAGATGCTCCATCTGCGGTTTCCAGTCGAGCACCGAGGAGCGCGCCGCTGCGTGCACACGCCTGAGTTCAAGGAAGCGGAGCGCCAGTTCTCCGGCTTCGAACGAGCCAAGCAGCTATTAAAGCAGCTTTAGGGCATTATCAGCGAAGCGTCGTCAGTAGTAGTAGCGCATCCACTCATCATGCGCTTTTATTGCAAAACGTCTTGGATAATTGCAACTATCCATACTGTTTTTCGTGAAATGCAGACGCGGCCCACATTAGCTTGGGGGATCGCTCAAAGCTGGCTGCAGCCAGAATGGCTGGCGCCGCGATCGGTGGTGGGATATCGGACTCGCCTCAGGTGGCGTGCGTGGTATGTCAGCGTCAGTCACGGTGTAGGTAAATGTACCAGGACTGATGCAAACAATACCGGTATTCGCGGGAGCGCGGCACGAAGCCAATTTCTCAGACTGCCTCGGGATTCGTTCGGGTTCTCGAACACCTCGAGCGGCACAACCCTTAGATCGAATCCGCCGTTATGGTACCGATTCAGCTTTCGTGAAGAACTTCGGCTGTTGCTAGTCAGAACCAACTTGGTTGAAAGGAACCAATCTGATAAAACAGACTCAACTTGGAACCGAGAGCAGCTTGTCTTCATTGGCTAGAGCGCATTATCATTCAGTTGCTGGTTCCTTGGGTTCACAATCGACTCGTTTTAATGCCAAAAATTGTCCATCTGTACCTTTCTGTCAACCTACTTTGTGATGGCGAGCAGATTTTCCATGCACGCGGGCGATCTGTCCTCAGCCGCTACCTAGCCCGAGAACGCCTACTTGGGCAAATCAGGATGTTCGCTCGATTTGGCTTTAGATCGAAACGCTCGTTAAGAATCTTGGGCAAACATTATGATCTGAATGATCGGACTTGGTTGGGGGGAAACAACGGCGGAGTCAAAAACGCGGGCAAAGATTGGCGATAGCTGGATGCAACTCCTAAGAGAACCTGCTTGCCCCGCTCGAAGTTTGCCCGATCTTAATGCGGGTGCTGCCCCCAGCTTAACTGGCGCGGCGTTTTGCGTTCACGGGCCTGGCTGCTGCTTCGGCTGCTGCGGCATTGGCGAGCGCCAGGCTGGGCAAGAGCATCGACTGATCGACCAGTTCCGCCATCATGTGCACCGGCAAGCTTTCCGCTTCCTTCAGAAAAGTCACGCAGGAATTGATCGCGTCGAAGTCGACCTTGATGCAGTCCCCGCCGCGGACTTGTTCGGTGGCGATCAGGTTGGATAGCGGCTGCACCAACAAGCGCTCGATCGCGCGCTTCAGGTGGCGTGCGCCGTATTTCATATCCGTGCCCTGTTCGAGCAGGTAATCTTTGGCAGCGTCCGTCGTGGTGAAGGCAAACGAGCGATCCGGCGAGGTGGCAAAGATCCGCTGCTGAACCATCTTTAGTTCGATATCGAGGATCTTGCGCAGTTCCTGAGTGCCCAGCGGCCGGAAGGTGACGATTTTGTCGAGACGATTGATGAACTCCGGAGTAAACTTGCGGCGCGCCGCCTCGCTTCCGGTGCGGGCGATTTTTCCGTTCATCTTTTCGTCCGTTACGCCGTTCATCGATTGGCGCGAGGTCTCGAAAGCATTGAAGCCCAAGCGCGGAGACATCATCGCGCTCATCTCGCCAGCACCTAAGTTACTGGTCATGAAGATCATGGCACGCGAAAAATCCACCTTGCGGTTATCGCCCAGCGTCAAGGTTGCTTTATCCAGAATGCCGAGCAATAAATTCCACAGCGCATCGCTGGCTTTCTCGATCTCGTCGAACAACACGAAGCTCAGCTTCATGGTGTCGGTGTGGTATTGATTCAACACTTCCTGACTCAGCAGGGGATGTGTTTCCCGATGTCCCAAATATCCGGGAGGGGATCCAATGAGTTTAGCGATCTCGTGGCTGTGTTGGAACTCCGCGCAGTCTACCTTGATGACGGCTCGTGGATTTCTGAGCAGCGCTTCCGCGGTAGCCTCGACGATCCGCGTCTTGCCGGAACCGGTTGGGCCGAGAAACAGAAAGTTGCCGATCGGACGACCGGGCGCGGCCATCCCCGTGAGGTGCATCTGGTAAATATTTACAATCTGCTCGATGGCTTCTTCTTGGCCGACGATGAGCTTGCGCAAACTGCTTTCAAGCGTGGTCGCTTCACGCCCCGTCTTAGACGGATCTAAAGGAACATTCACCCGCACCATCTCCGGCCTCCCTTTCCTTGCCCTCCCTCACTTGACTTACACTGACGCAATGAGCAAGTGGCGTGCCAATCTCAATCGGGACGCGTCTTGACCGAAACGCGTCGACATTGACGCGTCGATGGGGACGGAGCGCTTGATTCACTTGACCGGTTTGGTTGGTCGAACCTCAACCCTGCTCACTAAACATCTATCGGGCGTTTGGAGGAGAAACATAACGACACTGGCAATGTCAAGTGGGTCGATTTTCCAACTCGCATCTGTTTTTTCCGATCGTTTTCCCGATCCGGGACTTCCCGATCCGAAATCGGTATTCACGCTCCCGGGCATGATGTAGCTGACGCGCACGCCGTCAAAACGGTGATCGAGCATCATGGCTTCGCTGAAACCATTCAGGCCGAACTTGGAGGCGTTGTAAGCGGCGCCACCGGCGAACGGATTCTTTCCAGCCAAGCTGCTGATGTTAATAATGTATCCGCCGGCTTGGCGCCGCAAACGGGGCAGCGCCTCATGGCAACAGTAGAAGACGCCGGAGAGATTCGTATCAAGCACGCGATGCCAATCCTCTATAGTGAGATCCGCTGTGCTTTTGAAAGCGCCCACGCCGGCGTTGTTCACCAGGATGTCGAGCCCGCCGAGACGTGCATCGGTGAAGGAAAATAAATCTGAAACCTCCTTCGCGTGCGCGACATTGCAAGCGTGCCCGTGGATGCGGCCGTCGTGTTTGGCTTTCATTTCGGATACTGCCGCTTCCAAAATCGGGCGGTCACGACCGCAGATCGCCACCTCCGCGCCCGCCGCTAACAAGCTTTCGGCGATCGCGCGCCCGATGCCGCGCGTTCCGCCGGTCACAATTGCTCGTTTTCCTGCCAAAAAATTGTCCATATGTGCCTTTCTGTCACTTGCGCGTGTCAATGCTGACCCAATGTGGCTCAGCCAGTGGAGCGCCGAATTGGGATCCGGTGAACACTCATCCGCTATGATGGTTCTTTCGAAGGGAGTTTTCCGATGACCAATTCCGTTCTGGTACCAATGGTGGTGGAGCAGACGTCGCGAGGTGAGCGCGCCTTTGACATTTACTCACGGCTGCTGAAGGAAAACATCATCTTTCTGGGCACACCCATCGACGACAACGTCGCCAATCTGATTATTGCGCAGATGCTGTTTCTGGCAGCCGAAGATCCCGAAAAGGATATTTCGCTGTACATCAATTCGCCCGGTGGATCGATCACGGCCGGCCTGGCGATTCTCGACACCATGCGATTGGTCGAGCCAGACATCGTGACATATTGTCTGGGCCAAGCTGCTTCCATGGCTGCGGTTCTGCTGGCCTGCGGCAGCAAGGGAAAGCGCTACAGCCTGCCGCATTCGCGCATCCTGATTCATCAGCCATCCATGAGCGGTCTGGGTGGACAGGCGGCGGATATCGACATCTACGCCCGCGAGATTCTGCGGATGCGCCAGTCGCTGAACGAAATCCTGGCGGAAGCCTGCAATCAGCCGGTAGAGAAGATCGCCCGCGACGTCGACCGCGACTATATCCTCGAGCCGCCGCAGGCCCTGGAGTATGGACTGATCGATCGCGTCATTACTACGCGCGAACTGCAACCAGTACCAACGCGCTAATGGGCCTGGCATGAAACAACCAGTTCAACCGCTCCCTAACGGTCGCGGCCCAGAAGGCGTGACTGAGCCGCGACCGTCAGGGAGCGGGCCGGAAGGACTGGCTAGGTTGTTTCATGACGGGTACTTAGTGCCACGTCCCTCATGTTCGGCATAGACGCCCGGGCTGCGCGCGCGACATGGACGGTGTTCCTGGTGGCGTTAGTCATCGCCACCACTTACGCCATTCGCCAAACCGTGGTGGTGCTGGCCTGCGCGCTGCTTTTCGCCTATTTGTTGATGCCGGTGTTGGCGGTAGTGGAGCGCTATAGCCCGCGGAGAGTGAGTCCAACAATCGCTTTGGCGATTGTCTACCTGGGATTGCTGGGTTTACTCATCGGCGCAGGCTTCGCGATCGGCGGCCGGATCGCCGATGAAGCCAGCATGCTCAGCGACCGCCTGCCGAGTCTGCTGAAAAACCGCGAATGGATCGATCGTATTCCGCTCCCCGACTGGCTGGAACCGGCGCGGCAAAGAATTGTCATGTACATCCAGGGGGAGTTTGCGACCGGAGGCAGAGACCTGCTCCCGTACGTCAAGAACTTCGGCGCGCAAGTACTGTCAAGCGCCAAGTACTTGCTCGATATCATCCTCGTTCCGATCCTGGCGTTCTTCTTTCTTAAGGACGGCCAGTTGATGCGCGAGGCGCTGGTGGGCAGTTTCGTCGAGACCAGCCGCCAACCGATGGTGGAGGATATCCTTTCCGACATCAACCACCTGCTGGGCAAATATATTCGCGCGCTGGTGTTGCTGGCGTTGTCGTCGTTTGTCTGCTACGCGTTGTTCCTGGGAATTACCGGCGCGCCGTACGCGGTGTTGCTGGCCGGAATCGCCGGACTTTTCGACTTTATTCCCGTGATCGGCCCGCTTGCGGCGGGTGTGCTGGTGATTATTGTCGAAGGCGTGAGCGGCTATACGCACTTGCTGTGGTTCGTGATTTTCTGGCCGATTTTCCGGCTGTTCCAGGATTATGTGCTGGCGCCGGCGCTGATGGGCGCGGGCGTGGAGCTGAATCCGACGCTGGTGCTGTTTGGGGTGCTGGCGGGAGAACAGATCGCGGGCGTCCCGGGCATGTTTTTCTCGGTGCCGGTGCTGGCCACGCTGCGCGTGATTTTTGTCAGGTTGAAGCGCGCGCGCGCGAAGCGCGTGGCGGTGGTGGAGGTGGGGTAGCAGAAGCCGTTCCGCTTTTCAAGGGTTCGGCCGCCCTCCACCAGGGCCACCACTCGTTTGCAGCTTTAATCGAGATTAATACGTGCTATGCTGGCTAAATTGCGTTTCAAACAATATAGCCCCGGTTGTTTTAGCCGGAGGAGAGGGGTTTCGACGGGTGAAATCGATCTTAGCGCCGCGCCATTGGCTAACTGTCACCGGCACCTTGACCCTAACGGTAATCTCATTACTGCAAGCCGATCCACGCTCCCTTGAGCTTGTCCCATCCGACTTGCGCGCTCAGCCTGGCGCAAGGGGATATTTCAATCTGCCTTTGCATTTCGAGCCCAATCTGGGCCAAGCTTCGAATCGGGCCAACTTTGCCGCTCGCACGGCGGGCGCCTGGCTGCTGCTGGATAAAGATGGCATCGACTTGCGCCTGCGAGGGTCGGCATCGGTTTCGTTTCGCATGAACGTTGTTAATGCCAGCTCTCACTCGCGCTGGCAAGCAATGGAGCGCTTGCCGGGCATCAGCAACTACTTCAAAGGCCGCAACCCGCGCAGCTGGATTACCAATGTGCCCCAGTATGGCGGCTCTCGCTGAAGGCAGTTTATCCGGGCGTCGATATGGTCTACTACGGCCGAAAGCAGGGCATCGAATACGATTTCCTGGTCGCGGCCGGTGCGGATCCGAATTGCATTCAACTTGCATTCAAGGGTATCCAGAGCTTGGAAGCAGACGCTTCGGGTGACCTGATCCTGCACGCTGTTCTCGGGAATGTGCGGCAGAGGGCGCCGGTGGTTTATCAGGAAGTGGCGGGCAGGAGAACGCCGGTGGGGGCCAAGTACAAGCTGGGCGCGAATTCCACGGTTCGGATCGAATTGGCTAAGTACGATTCACGGAAGCCGCTCATCATCGATCCTGTTTTGGAGTTCTCAACGGTTCTAGGTGGATCGGGCGCGGACAGCATTAATGGAGTCGCTGTAGACAGCACCGGCGTGTATGTTGCGGGACAGACTTCGTCGTTCGATTTTCCGGTTGTGAACGCCGAGCAACCGGTGTTGCGAGGCGACTACGATGCGTTTGTGGCCAAGCTGAACACCTCTGGTACATCGCTGCTCTATTCGACTTTCATCGGCGGTTCCGAACCGCAAGCCGCTCAGGGCATTGCGGTGGACAATAGCGGCAACGCCCACATCACAGGATATACGCAATCGACGGATTTTCCGGTAGTCAATGCGACGCAAAATACATTTGGCGGGAGCATGTACGATGCTTTCGCCAGCAAGCTCAATGCCGGCGGGAACCAGCTCATCTATTCCACGTACCTGGGCGGAAGCAATGCCGATCAGGGCTTCGGCGTGGCAGTCGATCAGAATTCAGGGGACGCCTACATTGCCGGTGTGACTTCGTCGGCCGATTTCCCAACTACGGCGGGTACTTTGCAACCGTCTGGATCCGGAGGGGGATTTTTGGTGAAACTTGGGCCGTCTGGAGTCAAAATGTTCGCAACCTACCTTAATATTGCGAACCCAGCGGTGGCCGTTGACAGTTCCGGGCGGCCCGTCGTTGCCGGGTTGAATGGCCCCGGGGTCGCCACGCCCGGCGCCTTCCAGTCGACGAACAATGGCGGCGAGGACGCCTTCATATCCGTAATTCAGTCCGACGGAAGCGCGTTGGTTGCGTCCACTTATTTGGGCGGAAGCGGTACAGATTTCGCCACGGGTGTCGCCGTGGGACCGGGCGGCGACATATATGTAACGGGCACCACAACATCCACTGATCTGGCCGTTTCGTCCGGCGCCGTCCAATCCATGTTGCAGGGCGCACAGAGTGCGTTTGTGGCTCGTTTGAATTCCACGCTCAGCGCGGCGACATTCTTGACCTATCTCGGAGGGAGAAAAACATCAACTGCGAATGCGATCGCGGTGGATCAGAATACCGGAAACGCGGTCGTGGCCGGGACGACGATCTCGGACGACTTTCCTACTCTCAATGCGCTTCAACCAGTGAAAACGGGGGCGGGTTCTGTCGTACTCAAGAGCAGCGACTCTGGCGCAACCTGGTCGGGAAGCGATCAAGGAATCGCGTCTCTCGACAATCCCCAAAGAGGCCCGCTCTTCGGCTCGCTTCTTGATATCGCTGGGACACTGGTGGTGCCTTACGGCAGCGTTTTTCGAAGCACCGATGGAGCCAGTTCCTGGACCAACGTACTTGCGGCTCCCCAGAGTGACAGCTACTCTTTCGGGGCGCAAAGTGGCAGCACGATTTACGCCGCCCCCTTCTCGCAAGGGGTCCTTGGGCTGCAAAGCAGCACGGATGGTGGCGCTAGCTGGTCCGCTGTGGGCGGAACCCCCAATTTTTCTCAGATTGGTGCTTTGGTCGTTCATCCGACAAACCCCAATATTCTCTATGTTACGGACGGCCAGTTCGGCTCCTATGGTGTTCAGATGAGTGCAGACGGCGGCGTGACGTGGTCGGCGCTGAATCAGGGGCTCGGTAATTATTTTTCGATTGTCACTGCGCTAGCAATCAGCCCGGTAAACCCGAGAGTTCTTTATTGTGGGACGGGTTTAGGCATATACAAAACAGTGAACGGTGGCGCACTGTGGAGCCCAACAGGCTTCGTGTCTCCCTCGGGTGTCAGTATCCGCTCGATCGTTGCGGATCCAACAAACGTAAACGTTGCCTACGCAATATCGAATTCCTCGAACCCCATCGTTTACCAGACATTCAAGACTATCGACGGTGGACAGACCTGGTCCCTGCTCCCAATACCGGTTCAGACGCAAAGCTTAGCTATTTCGCCCTCCAATCCAAGCGCGCTCTATGCCGGCTACTTCACGAGCGGATTGGGCGGCGGCTACCAAAGCGCGGGCGGTGTCTATCAAAGTGCGGATGCCGGAGCAACGTGGACCCTAGCCGGATCCCTTCCTGCCGGCTTCATGGTCGGAAGCCTGACCGTCGATCCAAGCAATGCCGCCAACGTGTTCGCTGTCGGTAGCATCGCTCCGGCCTCGAATGTATTTGTCACGGAGTTGAACTCGGCCGGTAGCGGATTTGTCTACTCGACGTTTCTGAGCAGTTCCGCCGGGACTATCCTCCCACAGGCTGCCTTCGCAGTGGCTATCGATGGGTCGGGAAATGCTTACATAGGTGGGGCCAATGTTGGCACGATTCCTCTCACGACGAATGGGCTCGAAAGTCAGATGAACAAAGCATATGATTCGACCACAGGCTTTCTAGTAGAAATCAGTCCCGCGGTTACTTCGTGTGTGGTCACGGCCAACCCGAATGACCTTGTGTTTTATCCTGCCTCTACTTCGCAGATCTTGAGTATTCTCGCGCCTAGCGGTTGTCCATGGACCTTGAGTAGCCCGGCAAATTGGTTGTCATTTAGTCCGGCTTCCGGCTCGGGCATCTCGCAGGTTACCGTAACGGCTGCCGCGAATAGCACGACCACCCGTTCCGCCACGATTTCGGTAGCTGGAGTATCGGTGCCCGTGGCTCAGAGTGGATCCGAGTGCCAGTACTCGCCGTCACCTTCCACGATTAACGCGTCTTTAGCCGGTGGAGCTTATTCTTTCAGCCTAAATGCGGCATCGGTGTGTCAGTGGCAGATCGGATCTCTTCCAAGTTGGATTTCAGCGACTTCCGGGGTGTCCGGTACAGGGCCTGCTCAGGTGAACCTTTCGATACTCCCCAATCTTTATCAGACTTCGCGAACCTGGACCATTGGTTTCGGTAGTTACGCGGTCGTAGTAAACCAGGCTGGCGCGGCGACCGTCAGCAAAGCCGGCATCTTCCGCCAAGGCTTCCTCTGGGTTCTGGACGCGGATGGCAATGAACGTGAGAATCATCCTGGTGACTACGTGTACGCCTTCGGCGGCATCCCGGGCGACATTCCCATCACCGGAGACTGGAACGGAGACGGGCACACCAAGATTGGCATTTACCGTTCCAGCAATGGACTATGGATTCTGGATACCAATGGGAACGGGGTGATCGACGCCGGAGATGCGGTGTTCAACTTGCATATTGGTACGTCACCGGGAGATATACCCGTGGTGGGAGACTGGAATGGAGATGGCCGCTCCAAAGTCGGGTATTTCCGGCAAGGGTTCCTGTGGATTCTGGATACCAACGGGAATCACACTTTTGACCAGTCCGATCAAGTTTATGCTTTCGGCGGCATAGCGGGTGATGTCCCGGTGGTTGGCGACTGGACGGGAACGGGGACCAGTAAGATTGGGATATTCCGCCAGGGGTTCTTGTGGGTTCTGGACGCCAACGGCAATGGGAACATTGATGGCCCCGGACCGGACTTCATTTTTGCGTACGGTGGCATTCCCGGCGATGTTCCGGTGGTCGGCGATTGGGCGGGAACCGGAATCACCCAAGTCGGGATCTTCCGGCAAGGGTTCTTGTGGGCTCTGGATGCCAACGGGAATCATGTGATTGACGGACCCAACCTGGACTTTATATTTGCCTACGGCGGGATCATCGGCGACGTACCGGTGGTGGGGAAGTGGTGAGCCTCAAGGCGCGGCGGTCTCGCAAACCCAGGCCCCGTCCACAAAGCGTGCGAAGTGGATGGCGTCATCCACGGCTCGAAAGCTCACAATGGCGCGGCTGCCGTCATAAAACGCCGTCGGATCGGCCGCCGCGGCCACCTTGCACGGAATGGTTTGCGATTTGATAGAACCCGCGTCGTCAAAAAGGTCGATCAGGTCTCCCGCGGCCGTGCGATAAATCACGTGCATGGTTTCCGCAATCACAGCGCTCGGACTGCCTGCCGCAACCGGGGCTCCGTTCGGACTCAACTGAGTTGCAAATAGCGTGTCACGTTCAATCATCCAGATGGTTCCGCGCAAAGCCCGATATACGATACGCGGGGCCTTTTGGTAAGGCGTGCAGACCGAAGGCCGGTACGTGGCCGGCGGCGGAGCATTGCCGGCTGCGTCGTGCGAGCCCGCGCTGAGGTCGACATCCACGCTGGCGCCGTCCTGTAGGGAGTACTCGTGGAGATGGCCGTCCGTTCCGCCTCTCGAAACTGCGCGGATCGCGTTTTCGTGGAAGACAATTCCGGCGCTTCCCGACGCAGCGACGCCGCTCAGTCGCTCGGGCGACCACTCACCGCCCGTCCGGATCAAATGGCTTTGATGGTCGTACTTGTCCCAATAAACGACGTGGATGTCGTTCCCCTGCACGTATACGCGCGGGTCGTCCACGGCTTCGGCTCCCGTTATGTCCGCTACACTCCAACGATCCGTCAAATCCGTACCCGGGCGGCTTAGCGCGTAAATGTGGGAGTCTGTGCCGCGATAAACCACCAATTGCTCTTTCCCAACCCCTGCCGCGGCGGGGTCGCCCGCTGCCAGGGGTGCATCGGTCAAATCGGCGAATGCGTCGGTGTCCTGCCACTTTTCGAGCAGCCGAACCATGACATGGATATGCCCATCGAGAGCCGTATACGCAATATAGACGATACTGTCCACGATGTGCGGCGCCGTGTGCTCCAGGTCCGCCATCCCGCGAAGCTGATAGAGAGTGCCGCCAAAATGGTCGAGGTCGACTCCGCTGTCGGACGCCTGAAAGGGAGCGGGCATGGCCGATTTGTTCAGCTCGGTGTGCCACTGAAAGAAGGTCCAGCGTGTCCAGTTGGGAGGTATCGCCGCAACCGCGTTGTTTACGTCGATTACCCACAGCGGATAGTCCGCAAAATCCGGCGAATTATTTGTGAATTCCTGCCAATAGCTCCTGCTTGTGTAAATGAGCGGCTGGCGCCCGAGCGCGGTTTCTATCGTGTCCAGATATCGATTGGCGAAATCGACCCAAAACCCCGGATCCTTGGCTGCCGCATGAGCCGGATCGCGGTCCTCCAGGTCCAGGCTGGCGCCCAGGTCTCCCGGGGCTAAACGTTGCACCATGCCCACTGCGGTCATCGCCTGATCTTCGGGCGGACCGGCATTATTATGCACCAGATTGAACGTGCCGCGGATGAATCCGGCCGCTTGCAGTTCAGGCCAACGCTGCGCAAATAGGGCGTCGGTTTGATGTTGGCTTCCGGGTCCGAATTCGTTCGTTTTGTGAAGTACGAAACGGTAGTTTGCAGCCAGGATATCGCTCCAGGACGGCATACCGGTATTCAATTCGAAAATGTCAATCCCTTCCATACATCCCTTTCCGTCTCCAAAGGAGACGCCTCAACCGATATACGTCTTAACCGCGCCGAAATAACCGTTCATGGTCGCCACTCCTTGAGTGAATTCGGGCCGGAAGTTACTACGTGCGGCCTAGTGGAAAGTGATATGTGTGGGACGATGGTTTCAGGTGACCCGTCATCTTTCGCTCGACGCATGGCCCGCAGTCTAGGTGGCGGGCTGGCCGAAAAAGCTTCCTGCGCTTTGAATTCGTCATGCGCGAGTCACGTTCACTGCGCCGGCAGAAAAGGAGACTCCGGCATTTTCGGCCCAAGGCTGTGGGTGCTGCCACGAATGCAGGTTCGGCGGTGAGTCGGTTGTCGCCGGTCCCCTCAGTCAACGTTGAGGGCTGATGGAGGTCTCATCAACGGCCGGCCGGTAAAGGAAGATCGCAGTTGCGTTTCCTGTACCGGCCCGGTAGCGTACCCGAAACGAAGAAGCTATCCCATATGGAGCGGCGGGCGTTGCCATCCTGGACACAGCGCATCACACGGAACGCTATAGCGAATGGTCCCCGGCAAAGGAAGATCTCCGTTGGCCTTCTCCTTCTACTGGCTTGGTAGCGTACCGGATACGAAGAAGCTGTTCCATGTGGAGCGCCGGCCATTGCCGCCTTGCGCACTGCGCATCACACGGAACGCCACTGCATCGCCGGGCTTCAGCGATGACTGAATTTTGTGCACGTCGTCGACGCTGGTAACCGGTTGGCGGTTGATGGAGGTGATGACGTCTTTCTCCTGAACCCCGATGTCTTCCGCGAAAGAATCGCTATCGACACTCATCACCAGCACGCCCGTTTTTCCTTGCAGGCCGTCATTCTCTTTATCCGCGTCGGTGAGGGTCCGGATTTTCATTCCGAAACGCGCTTGCGTGACGCCTTCCACTTTGGCCGGTTCCTCTTCCTGGGGCGCGGAGCCGAGACGCGGGTCGTCCTTAAAGACCTCGGAGCGATCCTGAATCGCTACTTTGAAGCTCATGCTCTTGCCATCGCGGTCGACGGTGAGATCCGCCTGTGCGCCGACCGGCAGTTCGGAAACCCGGCCTACCAGATCTTCGCCGTCTTTTACTGGTTTGCCGTTGAGGGCGACAATGATGTCTTCTTCCTTGAGACCAGCCTTGGCGGCGGGTCCACCCGGGTGGACCTTGTTGACCAGAACGCCTTGCCCGGCGCCCAGGGCCTTGAGCAACTCCGGCTTATCGGTCTTGTTCCATTCGACGCCGATGGAGCCGCGAACCACTTTGCCTTCGCGAATAATGTCGTTGTAAACGCGAACCACCATGTTTATGGGCAGCGCGAAGCCGATGCCCTGATAGCCGCCGCTTTGCGTCGCGATCATAGTGTTGACGCCGATCACTTCGCCGCGAATATTGAGCAGCGGACCGCCGCTATTGCCGGGATTGATGGCCGCGTCGGTTTGGATGAAGCGCTGCAGTTGCAGGGTGCCGATGTCGCGTCCGAGAGCGCTGACAATACCGGCCGTCACCGAGGCTTCCAGCCCAAAGGGCGAACCGATGGCCACGGCCCAGTCGCCCACCTGCACTCCGTCGGAGTTACCGATAGTCACCGGAACCAGTTGGCTTTTGGGATCGATCTTGATGATCGCCAGGTCGGTTTCCGGATCGGCGCCAACGATGCGAGCCCGGTAGTCGGTGGTATCGTCCGTGTGCAGACGAACTCGAATGCGATCTACTTTGCTGACGACGTGATTATTGGTGACGATGTAACCGTTGCGATCGACAATGAAACCGGTACCGGACTGCTCCTGTCGGAAGGCGCGCGGACTAACGTCGGCGCCGCCGCCGGGACCGTTATGGAAGAAATGCCGGAACAGCTCGGAACCTTCGTCGCCGCTGCCGGGCGCCGGCTGTTCTTCTTCCTCTTGCTGGCCGTTGCGCTTATGCGGATTGGAGACGGTCTTGGGCGTGAAATCGGCGGTGATGTAGACGACCGAAGGCTCCAGCTTTTTGGCGAGCTTGGTGAACTCATTGCCAAGCTGGGTAGGGCTGGGAATGGACAACGGCGTTGCGTCGGGCGCCACCGCCTGACCGCGCGCCGCGTGCACCTTGGTATTCATGAGAGTACCGATCACAATGCCGATGCCCAACGTAACGGAGAGCAAGGACATCGACAGCAACTTCTGCTGACGCATTTTCTCGAGAACCTGCATGGATTTCCAGCCAGCCTTTCTAAGCGCGCGGCGAGGTTATCTCTATTATAGACACCAACGCTTAGCCTGATGGATGTCTAGTGGGGGAGAACGGTTTCAGGGCGACTTTTCGGCCCGACGTTTTCAATTCGACCTTTCACTTCGACCAACAGGATGCTGGCGAGAATGAGCACAGCGCCCAGCGTGGCTCGCAAACTTAGCACCTCACCGGTGAATTGCCACGAGACCGCCAAGGCGAACACGGGCTCCAGCGAGAAGATCAGAGCGGTCCGGGTGGGTGAAGTGTAACTTTGCGCCCAGGTTTGCAACGCGAAGGCGACCGCCGTAGCCAACAGACTGGTAACGAGCAGAGCGATCCAAACGATAGGGGGGAAATGCGCCTGGACGGGCTCGACCCACCAGAAACAACCTGCGCCGATCAGCGCGCCCATCGCGATCTGGGCAACGGTCAGGCCGGGCACGTCGGCATGTTTGGCGAAGTGCCCGAGCACCAGAATGTGGAATGCATATGCCACGGCGCAGAGCACAATCAGAAAATCGCCCAACCCCATGCGCCAGACGCCGGGTTCAAAGCTGATCAGGGCCATGCCCGAAAACGCCATCAGGATCCCGGCGCTCTCAGTCCTGCGCGGCAGTTTGCGGTAGAGGGCGACGGCGATCAGCGGAACCAATGGAATGTAGAGGCCCGTCAGGAAGCCGGCCTTGCCAGCGGTAGTGAATTTCAAGCCGAAAGTCTGGAGAGTGTATCCCGCGAACAGGCAAACGCCGGCCAGGATACCGATGCGCAAGGTCTGCGGGAGCCGGTCGCGGTCGATCCGGCGGCCGAAAATCAGCAGCAACGCGACTGCGGCCAACGAGAACCGGATGGTGAGAAACAGGATAGTCGAAATATGCGCGAGCGCGGCCTTTACCAATACGAACGTAGCGCCCCAGATCAGGGCAACCAGGACCAGGCTAAGATCGACGCGCCAGCGAGGCGGCGCCGGCGGTCTCATTGTGCCGGATCGCGCGCCAAATCGCGGAGCAGAAGTAAAAGCGTGAACAGGATCCGTTTGAGGCCGGTTTCGCGGCCCTCGGGATGGAACCACTCCTGGGGCGTGTGCGCTCCGCCGCCTTGCCCTCCGACGCCGATGCTGATGGCGGGCAGACCGAGCGACAGGGGAATATTGGCATCGGTGGAAGCGCAATCCACATGGGACCGTATTCCCAGGAAAGTATCGACGGTCCGGATGTAGTGCAAAATCGGCGAGTCGTTCGAGAGGCGGCCGCCGGGACGCGAGCCGATCTCCTTGATTTTCGCCGTCAGCCGCCCGAGCGCGGCGCGTTCGTTTTCGTCTTCCACGGCACGCTCCACGCTGGTGGTGAGGTGCGCAGCGATTTCGTCCAGCTTCATCACGCTCTCGGAACGGATATCCACCTTGGCTCGCGCATGGGTCGGGATGGAATTGATGCTGGACCCGCCTTCAATCAATCCAAAGTTATAAGAAGACCGCGGCGAGGAGTTACCCGGAAAACGCAGTTCATTGAAATTAACGATGGCGCGGCTGAGCGCATGCACGGGATTGACGGTGCCGTAATCGCTCCAACTGTGACCGCCGGGGCCGCTTATATTGACGTCAAAACGGCGGCTGGCCAGCGCAAGAGCGGTGATGTGGTCGGTGGAAGGACCGTCCAGAATCAGAAAAGCGGACACTTTGGCGCCAGTGGAGGACTGGCGGCATAAATAGCGCATGCCGCTCAGGTTGCCTTCGCCCTCCTCACCCACGTTGGCGATCAGAACCAAAGGCGCCCACAGGTCTCTTTCGAGGCTGGGGCAGTTGCGGAGTGTGCGAGCGATGGAAAGCAGAGCCGCCAAACCAGCGCCATTATCGGAAACGCCGGGGCCGTGGAGCCGGCCATCGGGCGTGAAGTGAATCTCGTCGTCTTTGCGCGGCGCGAGCACCGTGTCCAGATGCGCGGTGAGAGCGACGAAAGGGCCCTCCCGGTTTTCAAACGGATGAGCGATGACATTTCCGGCCCGGTCCAGCCGGGCGGTGCAACCAAGGGCGCGGAATTGAGCCAGCATCCATTCGGCGCGCTTGGCTTCAAAAAAAGTTGGCGCAGGTATGCGGCTTAGCTGGAGATGCTGCTCATTGATCCACTGTTTATCGCGGGCGAAGAGCTGCACGCAATCGCGCATGGCCGGAGTCTCGGCCAGCCCGGCTAGCAGGCGCTGGGACACGGTGGATTCCACGAATTTGGACGGAGCCGCCAAACGCCAGTTTAGCAGGATAGGTCAAATTTAAAAGAATCTGGAATAATAGACCGCAAAGGAGTTCTCTCATGAAGACCCCTGTTCTGCTTCGGTAGTTTCAGTAAACAGACGTCACAAGCATTCGAAGTTTCGAGAAATTTGGGAGGTTGCCAACAGTTGCCAACCTGCCGGGGACGCTTGCTCAGCGGCTCCGAGATGGTAACCTGCCCCGCAAATGCTCACCACTTGAACCGCAGACCACCCAGGACGCTACGCGATAGCGCCGGGTAGCCGAGCACTTCTTCATAGTGTTCGTTCAACAAATTGTCAACGCGCAGAGTGGGGCTGATGTGGCGGTTGATCTGAAACGATCCGCTGGCGAACAGGTTTTCATGCCCGGGATTGCGGTTCACGCCGAACGTGAAGTCGGCGTCCTGGCTTTCGCCGGCAATGCTCGCTCCCAGTACGAACGACCAGCGGCGCGGCGTGGCGGTAATGGTGAACGCTCCCGAGTTGAGCGGCCGGTGGAGCAACTGCTGGCCGAGGCCGGTGGTGGAATCGAGCGGTGTCGTGGATGCGGTGACCCGGGTGTACAGGCGCATGTATGTGGCCGTGACCTGCAAGTTGGGGAGAATGCGTGCCTGCGCGGAAAACTCGGCTCCGCGCGCCCAACTGGCTTGCACATTCTGCCAGGTATCGGAAACAAAGGCGATGAGGTTTTCAAAGGAACTGCGAAAAACGGCTACTTCGGTATGCAGGCGCCGCTGCCACCAGTCCTGCACCAGAGCGGCTTCGTAGGTGGGAGTGGTTTCTGGCCTCAAATTCGGATTGCCGAAATAGTACCCAGCTTGCACGAAGTTCTCGAGCAGGCCTGGCTCGGTAGTGCCCCGGCCCGCGCTGAGGCGCAGAGTTGTGGAGTCGAGAACACCGTGTTCTTTAAAGAGCAGAATGCTGGCGCCGCCACGGCCGCTGCCGATGGCGCCGAACGCACTGCTGTGTTCGAAGCGCCCGCCGGCTGTCAATAGAATTCGGTCTCCAACGCTTTGCTGAGCGTTGACATACAGACCATTGTTGTTGCGCTCGACGTCGCCGCTGCTAAGAAGCGAGCCCTGCCGCTGGTAGTTGTAGCCGAAGATGACTGACCCGCCGCGATGCTGCCAGGTGCCTTGATAGCCCGCACTGGTTCGTTTGGTAAGATTCAGCGATGTGTAGGCGCCGAAATAGGCAGTGTTCTGTGCGATCTGGTATCCGGCGGGCGGCGTTGGATAAGTCACATTGGGATTCAATAGCTGGACGAAATAGGTCCGCACCAAACCGTTTACCGTGACATCGCGCAGCAGCGCCTCTTGCAACTGGGTGAAGTCAGGATCCGTGTCGTTGAAGAAATCGTTCAGCCGGTGATAGCCGAAAGTGAACTGCTGTAAGTAGTGAGAACCGCGGGCATCGTCCAAGCGAAGCGAAACCGTGGAATCGCGCGTTTGTTCGGTGGTGCCGAGGTCGTCAATCCCATAGTCGATCTGGCCCGGGGTTCCCAGGTTGGCGTCGTAAATGCGGAAGATGGCGCGCAACTGGGTGCTGTCTGAAAAGCGATAGCCGACATTGGCGGTTGCGGACGTGTCGCGGTAGAAGTCGTTCTGATACGCGCCCACGGTGTGAAGTTGGCCAGCCTCGAGATAGTAGTCGAACTTCTTGAACAGGCCGCCATCCATGGAGCCGGTCCAGCGATCGGTTTGCAAATTGCCGCGCTCGTAGGAGGCCGAAAAATGCGGGGTCGAATTCTCGGGATCGCCGTGCTTGGTGAACAGTTGAATCACGCCGCCCGCCGCTTCGGCGCCAAATAGAGCGCTCTCCGGACCGCGAATTACCTCGATGCGGTCGATCCCGGCGCTCGAAATATGGGCCAAATTCAGTTGGCCGCCGGGATCGTTCAACGGCACGCCATCCAGCAAGACCAGCGTGCTGGTGCTGTCGGATCCCCGGGTGAAGACTTCCGTGAGCGCTCCGCGCTGTCCGTAATCGGATACCTGCAGGCCGGGCAGTTCGCGCAACACATCGGGAACCTGGGGCAGATTTTGGGCAGCGAGATCGATGGCGGTGACAACGCTGGCGGAGACAACGGCCTCTTCCGGAGTGGTCTGATAGCGGGTTGCGGACACGACGACGCTTTCCGCTTGGCTCTGCAATTTTAGCGTGATGCGATTTTCGGAGTTGGGCGAAAGCTGAACGGACTGAGTTTCAAACCCAGTCTTGGTTACTTGCGCCGCGCACGGCATCGTATCGGCAGGTGTCGCGGCGGGTGCAGCGGTGGTGAAACGCCCTTCAACATCGGAGTAGGTGATGTGACCGGCGCACTCGACGGCGGCGCCTTCTATCGGCAAGCCAGTAGGATCGAGGACCAGGCCGTGAATCGGTGAATGATTGGCCGCGAGAGCCGCGGCAAGAGACAAGAACAGGACGAGCGATCTCATCGACGTTTCCCCCTCGAAAACGAAGCTATAGATACAAGCGGGGAACCGGTCTCCTGACTCGCGGCCGGCATGAATTGGAAACGATCTTCCCGCGCGAATCGCAGTGACCGTTTCCGCCGTTTGGTTGCCGCTTACAGTTGCGGGGCAGTGGCGGATTTTCACCGCCTTCCCGAGCATTCCTCGCAGGCTTTAAACAGAGGCGAGTATAGCATGGGGACCCCACCGGAAAGGCGGAGCCCCGCAAGGCTATAGGGGATCCGTCATGAAATCACGGCTCAGTCTCCGCTGCCGAGCCGCGACCGTTAGTACCTACGTAGTTCGATCCTTGCCGCTTCTCTTTACGAGCATCGGCATGTGGTTGCCGACAATCTCCAACTTCGACGAATTCCACCGAGCCGCGACCGTGAGGGAGTGGTGGCGCACCATCGCAGAGCCTGTTTGGTTCCGGCTATGCCGGGTTAGGGAGCGGGCGCTTTGTTTGTTTCATGACAGGTCCTTAGTCTAGAGCCCGTCAGAATTGGTCTGTTTGCCGTACAACACCAGATCGAGACCTTGAATGGTGGCATTGACGGTGGTGAGCTGATTTTGCAGTTCACTGACCGACGCGTCGGCGGTGGAGAGCTGATTGGTCAGGTTGGTCTGGAACGCCGCAATCTGCGTGTTGAGAGTATCGATTTTGTCGGTGAGGGTGCTGTTCTCGGCGGTATAACTGGACTGCTCCTGTTGAATGACGCCGGTGGCCGGATCGCTGATTTGGTTAAATACGTTCGACAGAGCGCCAAAGCCGGTGGTAGACGAGCCGAGAAAGCTGAAAGCATCCTGAACCTGGCTGGCCGAAAGGGAGTCAACCACGGAGGGATCAAACGAGATTTGGCCGGTATCGTCAAAGGTAAGGCCAAGGTCGGCCAGGCTCTTGATGCTCCCCGAGCCGCCGTAATAGCTGCTCACCTGCTGCAGATCGCTGCTCAGCGTGTAGACCAGGGAATCGCCGGCCAATGCGCCGGCGCCGGCGCCGATTTGTCCATTTACTTGATCGGCGAGAGAGTTATAGCTCTGGGCAAAATTCTGGAGTCCGGTCGACAAACTGGAAGCGTCGGGCGAAAGAGTGAGCTGGACCGATTGGTTCGTGGTCGTGGTGTTGAGCAGCGTGAACGTCAGTCCCGGAACCACGTCGTTGACGGTGTTGCTCGATTTGGTGACCGGCAAACCATTGAGGTCGAACTGGGCATTGGCGCCTTGATTGGTGTCGGAGATCAGGTTGACCGGCGGTCCCGAGGCGGGTATGTCTTGCAGTTGCAGGGTGGTCTGACCAGGGGAGGCGGCAGAAAGCGTTAAATAATCGGGGGTTGCGCCACTGCCGGTAGTCAATACCGTGGCATTGACGCCGACGTCGAGTTGATTGATGGCAGCCGCCAGGCCGTTGAGGTTGTTGGTCTCGGAAGTGAGATTTATGGTGTAGGTGTTCGCGCCATAGATGAAATTCACCTGACCTGCGCTGGATACGGTGGCCGTGGTTGCGTCGGCGTAGCCGGAGAGCGAGGTTTCCGAAGCCGGCTGGGCGAGTGAAGTGACGTTGGAAATGGTATAGCTGGCGGCGCTGGTAGCGCCGGAATTCACCACGGATACCACGCTCGAATCGGAACTATTGGCATCCAGACCCTGGCCCGAGCCGAGCGCGCTGAGTGCCGTCAGGCTGGCTCCCAGGGTTGCCACCACCGGACTCAAGGAAGTGAGCGCGGCCTGCTTATCCTCCAAATCCGCTTGCTCGTTCTGCAGTTGCTGCACTGGCAACTGCTGGATCTGCACCTGGCGATTGAGAATCGCCTGGAAGTCGCTGGAATACGAACTCAGGCCGTTGAACGCAATGGTGGGAGTAGCTGAGGTAGACATCCTATACTTCTTATCGGTATGCAGGTTCCGGTTCAACGTAAAATTCCGCTATACCCCCGTCGAGAAATTGGTAATACGTGACCGTGGTCAAAGGGACCCCTCACTTCACATTCGGGGCCAATGCGACGGCTTCGGGGCAGCGTCGCCTTTTTCCCTGAGCTTTGTCTGATGCCTGCGTGACACCGGCCGTCTCCGACAGGCTGGGAACCCGCGCGATTAAGCAAACTGACTCAAAGCTGTGTCATGATCTGTGCTGGGGTGGATTCAATTATGAAGAGCAGTTGTGCCGTCCGTTTGATTTGCGTGGTTAGCTTGGTTTGCGTGGCCGGGTCGCGCGTTTTGTCCGCGGAGGAGCCACCGGCGAACCCTTTAATCGGTGGGGAAAAGGGCGTCTACGCCTACGTGAGCGGCGCTTTGATCGCCGCGGCGGCAAAGATGCCGGAAGTCAATTATTCGTTCAAACCAACGCCGGAGGTCCGGAGCTTTGGCCAGTTGGTCGGGCACGCCGCCGATGGCCAGTATCTGTTCTGCTCCATGGCGCTGGGCGTGAAGAATCCGATGCCCAGCGTCGAGAAAAGCACTACCGTGAAGGCCGATCTGGTCGAAGCCTTGAAGGACGCAGTCGCCTACTGCAACAAGGCTTATGCGGGAATGACCGACGCCAAGGCCGCTGAAATGATCAAGCTGCTCGGCCGCGATGCGCCCAGGCTTACCGCGCTCTCTCTCAACACGGCCCATTCCGACGAGCACTACGGCAACATGGTTACCTATTTGCGGCTCAAGGGAATCGTTCCTCCGACCAGCGAACCTCCAAAATAACCGCTCGCGGGCGAGCGATGATCGGCAGTCTGTAGACCTAACCAACGTTACACGTTTCTGAGCCGTGCTGCGAAGCGAGGGTTTGCCCTCGATAACCAGTACTCAAGATACTAAGAATTCGATTGGACCTCCGTTAGTACTAGACCAACAAACGCGGGTAGACAAAGGGCGAATGCGTGAGCGAATAGTACCAAACCGCCCAAACATTCATTCTTTCATGGAGTTGAAGCAAGTTTCTTGTTGCTTTGGGTTCTGGCCCTCCCTATACTTAATAGTGAGCCGGAGTAGCGGGTCAAGAATAGGCCCCATTTGTGTATAGTACGGCACGAAAAAGAAGTTCTCAAACTATTTGAGGTTTAGAAATTCTCGGAGGAGGATTGAAAGCGACTATGACGAAATTTTTAGCGGTCTTGACGTTGGCCATTCTGGGCACGGCGGGATTGCAAGCTGGTCTTACAGCCAGTTTTGTGAATGCGGCCAGCATTGGTGGAGGCGTTTGGCAGTTCAACTACCAACTAACGCTCGCGGATGACGATGAACTGAATCCTGCGGCTATTTCGGGCGCCATGTGTACTACTGGCGGCGGTGCTGTGCCGTGCTCGCCTAGCACAACATTCGCAACTATCTATGACATTCCGAACTTGGTCGTGAACATGTCAACCCCGAGTGTTGGCAGCAACGCCGGCTGGGGTGTGATAACGCAGTTCGTTGGAATCACTCCTGTAACCAGCCAGGGCGGTAATGTGAACCCCCCAAATGGCGATAACGCTTCGATCGAGAACGTTACTTTTTACTACACTGGGGGAACAGTCTACTGCGGTGGGACCGACGAAGGTTGCGTCGGGACGAGTCAGTCTGTATTCACCGGTTTCTCTTTCGAGGTGACGAACTCGACTGGCGCTACGACCCTTGGTTCCTATACGTCCTCGCTGACCAACTCTGACTTTTACAACAACCAGCACATAACCGGAATCAATGCCGTGAACTACGGCTCCGGCAGCGTGTTGATCCCGCTCATCGGGACCCCCGAACCGGCCTCGATCGCACTCTTAGGTCTCGGTCTCGTCGGCCTCGGCTTTGCTGGCCGCAAGATTCGGCGCCCTTAGCCGCGCCCCTCATTCAAATTCAAGTTAAAACGGCCTGGAGGCATCTCCCCAGGCCGTTTTTGCGTTTTAATGAAGGTATGAGGTTTTTGGGCGTATTTCTGGTGGCACTGCTTGCGCAGATGCCGGGGCAGGAACTCGGCGCCGGAAAAATCCTGCTGGCCAGTCCCGACCTGCCGGATCCCAACTTTTCACAAACCGTGGTGCTCCTCATCCATACGGGCGAGGATGGCGCCATGGGCTTGATCCTGAATCGTCCCGCCAAAATATCGCTAAGAAAATTGTTTCCCGGCAAGGAAATCCCCAAGAACAAGGGGGAGTTCGTTTATGCTGGCGGACCGGTGGAGGAGCAGCTCGGTTTTGCGCTGCTGCGATCCGGCGCCAAGCCTAAGGAAGCGCTGCGGATCGCGGCCGACGTCTATTTCGTGACCGACAAAGATCAACTCGAAAAGACCATGCAAACGGCCAAGGACGCGGCGTCTTTCCGGATTTACTTAGGGTATGCGGGATGGGGTCCGGACCAGCTCGACCAGGAACTGGCGGCGGGCGCATGGACGATATTGCCGTGGAGAATCGAAACCGTTTTCGACGCCGAGCCCGCCACGCTATGGGATCGTTTGAACCAGAAGAGCCACTTGCGGATCGCCGGGACTCCTGGTGAAACTACTCATAACGCAGCGCGCGAATCGGATCCACGCGAGTAGCGCGGCGCGCGGGCAAGTATCCGGCGAGTGTCGCGACGGCGGCAATAGCGATCGTTGCCAGAGCGATGGACATCGGATCGGAAGGCTGGATGCCGTAAAGCTGAGCCTGCACGTAACGCGTGAGGATCAATGCCGCCGGCAGCGCCACGCAGATTCCGACGGCGAGCAGGATCAGCACTTCCCGCATCACCAGCCAGAGAACATCGCTGGTCAAGGCGCCGATCGCTATGCGGATGCCGATTTCGCGCGTGCGCCGCTCCACCGTGTACGCCATCACGCCATACAGACCGATGGCAGCCAGCAGAGTGGCCAGGAAGCCGAAGGACGTCGATAGCGTGGCCACCAAGCGTTCGGTGACGAGCGAGTTGTCCATCTGTTTGGCTAGCGTGGTCATTTGAAAGACGGGTAAATTCGGATCGAGTTGCCGAACCGTTTGCCGGACCATGGCAAACACCTGGTTGGGATCGCGGGCGGTGCGGACATAGGCCGTCATTCCGGTAGCGAACTCCATCTGGTCGAACGGCCGAAACATTTCCGTGGGAATCTCTTCCCGCATGCTTTCATACTTGGTATCGCGGGCCACGCCGATGATGGTGATGTCGGTTTTGGTGCCGGGATCGATACCCATGCCAACGCGGTGTCCTATGGCGTTGAGCGACCCGAAATATTTTTTGGCGAACGACTCATTGACGATCACCACCAAGGGAGAACCCACGGTATCGGTCACTTTGAAGTCGCGGCCGGCGAGCAGCGGAATTTCCATGGTGGCGAAGTAGTTGGGCGATACGAAATTCATGTGCGGGTCGGGCAATTCACCTTGCTTGGGCTTGTAGGTGTCGATGGTCACCCATTGGTCCCACTCGTCCCCCTCGAGCACCGGCATCACGGCGAGACCTGAATTTTGGACACCCGGCAGGCCATCTAGCGTCTCCTTGAGACGGCGGTAAATCGCGCGAGTGCGGTCCGGCTTGTAGCCATTGAGGGTTGGGTCGATTTTGAAGGCGATCAGATTGGAAGTGCGAAAGCCCGGATCCAGGTCTTTCAGGTTTCCCAGGCTGCGAATGAACAATCCCGCGCCGATCAGCAGCAGCAAGGACAACGACACCTGCGCCACGACCAGAGATTTGCGCAACGCGACGGAAGCCCCGCCGGCCAGCGAACCGGCCTGGTCCTTAAGCGTGGGCGCGACATCCGGACGAGTGGCCTGGAACGCCGGGACCAGCCCGAAAATGACGCCCGTAATTACCGACAGAGCGAAGTTGAAACCGAGAATCCGCCAGTCCGGAGTGGAAGAAATGCTGAGCGGAGTGGTGCTGGGCGGGAGCAGACCGATGAGAATGCGATCGATCCATATGGCCAGCGCCAATCCAGCCAGCCCGCCTGCCAGCGAGAGCATGAGGCTCTCTACCAGCAATTGCGAGATGATGCGCCAGCGCCCGGCGCCGAGGGCCAGACGGATGGCGATTTCCTTTTGGCGGGACGCCGCGCGGGCCAGCAGCAAATTGGCCACATTGGCGCAGGCGATCAGCAGCACCAGGGCCACGGTGGCCATCAGGACCAACAAAGGCTTGGAGAATTGACGGCGCAGGTTCGACCGTCCGCTAGCGGCTGGGAGGACGTTCATCGACATTCGGAGGAACCGCTGCTTCATATCCGGCGCGGCTTTGGCGAATGCTTTTTGCTGGACCTCCATCTGAATGATCTGGTGAAAGAGCGGCTGCAGACCGGCCTTAGCCTGCTCGATCGAAACGCCGGGCTTCAAGCGTGCAAACGCGGTGACCCAGCGGGATCGCCGGTCGTTCAGGTCCCAGTATGTCCCCAGTTCCTTGGCCATCATCATGGGCACCCGGATTTCGGGCGCCGACGCCGGGTCGGTTCCCGCAAATCCGGCCTGACTGACACCGGCCACGGTGTAGGGATAACCGTTGATCGTAAGTTTGCGGCCAATGACGCCGGGATCGCCCGCGAACCGCCGCTGCCAGTAACCGAAACTCAACACCGCGACGGGTTGGCCATTTTGGATTTTGTCGTCTTCCGCCGTGAACAGGCGGCCCATAGCCGGCCGGACGCCCAGCACCGGAAAGTAATTGCCCGAAACCAGTTCACCGGAAATGCGCTCGGTGCGGCCTCCGTAGCTCACGCTCATGTCCACTTCGCGCATGCAGAACATGCTGCTGAAAACCTGGTTACGATCCCGAAAGTCCTGATACATGGGATACGAAATCCGGTTCCAGCCTTGGTTACTGCCGTAGTGCTGGCCGACCGCGCTCAGCAGGACCAACTGCTCCGGATCGTGCACCGGCAGCAACCGGAGCAGCAGTTGATCGGTGAGCGTGAAGATGGCGGTGTTGGCGCCAATGCCGAGGGCGAGCGATAGCACCGCCACGGCGACAAAGGCCGGCGATTTACTAAACGAGCGCGCCGCGAAGCGAAGATCCTGAACGAGATTTGCTGGTGTCATACGCTTGGTCTCATAGAAATGTCGGACGATAGAAAGGCCTCGCGGTTAGCGGGTGAGAGCCTTCGCGTGGGCCCGAGCGCGCCGCATTGATGAATTAGCCGGCATCTCAGCCCCGAACGTCAAGTGAGGGGAAAAGCGCCGGGCCATAGCCAATCCGGAGCTACTTCTTCTTCCGGATGTAGATATTGCCGTTGAACGTCTTGAAGGTGAGATCGGGGCCGCCGCCGTTCAGGGCGCCGACGGTTGTACTGTCCACCTTTACCCGATATCTGCCACCCTTCCCGCGGCTGTCTTCCACCACCGGAGCCGCCGCGCTGGGATTGATCTTGATATCGAAATCGCTGAAGATTTCACCATGATCGGTCTTCATGCGTACGGTTCCCCGGGTGTCGCCGGGCAAGGTCACATCCACGTCGCCGTTCAGGGAAGAAAAGGACATAGGCTTGTCGGGAGTGACCTTATCCAGCGTCACCAGCACCTGTCCGTTGAGCGAGTGGGCGATCACCGAGCCGGAAACGTTGGTGGCGGTTACCGCGCCATTCAAGTTCTGCAGATCGATATCGCCAGTGACCCGGTCCACCTTAATGTCGCCGCCGTTCATGCACTCGACCTTGAGCGAAGTGGCGAATGGAACGCGTACCAGCAGATCGCGGCCCCGCCCCATGGAGCTATGGATTTTTACGGTATTATTCTCTTCCTCGACGGAGATGCCCAGGCCGGCGGGCTCAATGCGTTTCATCCCTTCGGCCTTGCGGGGCATGGGCCGGACCTGGTGCTCCTCGCCGCCTGCCCCGCGCGGTTCAATTACGACGTCTTTGCCGTCGTAGCCCTCTATCGCAAAGCAACCTTGCATCATGGACGCAACCAGCCTGCGGGGCTGCGAGGCGTCGCTGAAGGGAACCGTGATGCGATTGCCGGAGTCCTGTGCGCTTAACGCGCAGCAAAATGCAGTAATAATAAAAATTGATTTCATCTCTTTTCCTGGTTTCTGATAAAAATATCTCCGTTAAGAGTCTTTGCGGTCACTTCGATGCCGCCCGCGCCAATTCGTATCGCGGTGGCGCCGCCGCGGTGATAGACGAATCTGCCGCCGCGTTTCTCCGGTGGCTGCGATGGTTGAGGGACAGACGTTGTGTCGAAATCGGTGTACATTCCGCCGTTCATGGTCTGCAGGCGAACGTCCGCCGAAAGACCGTTGCGGAAGGCCAAGTCGACGTTGCCGTTCACGGTCTCGAAAGAGCTGGAAGACGTGGGGTTCCTGAGGAAAACCACCTTTACCGGTCCGTTGACCGTATGCGCCCGGCCCGATCCAGCCACGCCATTCATCTCAATGTCGCCGTTGACATTTTTGATATCGAAGTCGCCGGTGATCCCGGTCACCACGATCTTGCCGTGGTTGACCGTGTACAGATCCACGCGTGCCGCGGCAGGAACCCGGAGTTTGAAATCGTATCGCACCGTGTAGCCCTCATGATATGAATCGTGGCGCGAATTTTCGCAATTACAACGGGATGGGGCGTCGACAAACAGCTTGACTGTATCGGAGGACTGCTCCGTATTGAGCTTCACCTCACGATTGGCGGCGGCCAGGCGCTCACTGCTCTCGGCGTGCACAACCCTGGTTACCTCCATCACTAAGTCGTTCCCGTTGTAGCCGGTGGCTTCAATATCGCCGTTGATGTTGTCGGCGATGACCAGTCGCGCTCCCGGAAAGGTCTTCGAGTCCGTCGTCCGGTCTTCCACATCGCCCAGCAGCGGCGCGATCGCGAGCGCGAACAAGAAAAAGACCAGGGCAAATAGTTTCATTGCAATCTTCCCAGCGCCCATTGCGCCCGTTGCCGGACTTCCGCGTTCGCGTTCTTGTCGTTCACCAGAGCTTCGAGAGCCGGCACGGCCCCGCGATCCCGCATGTCCGTCAATTGATCGATCAGAGCAATCTGCACCATGGGAGAGTCCTGCTTGGGGATCGCCTGAACCAGTCCGCGAGTGGCTACCGGACTGTTGTTGAACGTGTGGAGCGCGTCCACGGCGGCTAGACGCACGTTAATGTTCGGATCGTGGTTCACCGTATAAAGCAGCGCCGCGAGAACCTCCGTGTCCGGCCGCTCCACTCGATAAGCCCAGTTGACGCCCTTCAGGCGGTCGCTGGCGCTTTGCTGTTGCATCAAAGAAAGCGCGACCATTTGCCGCATACTTGTCACCTCGTTATGCAGTTGTCCCAACTGCGAATCTTCCTGGCGGTGTTGCAGAGAGAACCCGGCGAGAAAACCAAGCACCAGCGTGGCCAGGCTCAAAGCGAATTGCAGAGCGGGCCGGGCCGTCCACCATTGCCAAAACGGGCGCCAAAATGCGCGCCAAAATACGGAGACGACGGGCTGCTTGGGCGCCGCCAGGCCCGATTCCACAAAGCCTTGCTGATAGGCCTCGAGTTTTTCATAGAATCGTGCGCGCAGGCCAGGATCCGGATCGTAGGCCGGAATTTGTCCCAGGCCGCGCCAGATCGCGCTGAGACGCTCGTTTTCGCTTCGACATTGAATACAGGACGCCAGATGCATCTCGAGTTCGGCGCGCGCGTCATCCTCGAGTTCGCGATCGAGCGCGCCTTCCCACAATTCCGGAATTCGAATCCGGCATTCTTCGCAGTTCATGAGGCCTTCTCTCCCGATAGTTCCAAGTAGATTCGCCCGAGCGCTTGAACCGCTCGATACACCCGTACTTTCACGGCGCCAACGTCGCATCCCAGGATTTCCGCGATACTTTGATACTTCAAATTTTGGAAGCGGCTGAGCACCAGCAACTCCCGTTTTTCGCTTGGCAATTGGTCCATAGCTTGCCGCAACAACCGTATTTCCTGGCGCCGGCCCAGCGTCTCTTCGATGCCAGGCGTACCACTGGCCGGCTCCAGCGGTTCTTCGTCCGCGGCGGAGTTCGATAATAGCCGCAGCTCACCCCGTCTTTTGTGAGCCGCTTCGGTATTGGTATTGCGCGCGATCTGATACATCCAAGCGGAGTAAGCGCGAGTGGGGTCGTAGCTGTGCCGGTATCTGAGAATTCTGAAGAAAACTTCCTGCGTGAGATCCTGGCTCAGATCCGCATCTCCGTTCATATGCCGGAAGAAATTATAAAGCGAACGGTGATGGCGTTCAAACAGCAGGGCCAGTTTGCGCAGGTCGCCATCGCGCACTTGGGCCATCAACGCCTCGTCGGTCGGAATCGCGCTTGCCGGAATCTGCTCCACATTTGACACTACTGCGTTTCCGATCTAAGGTTACACGCCGAAATTTACAAGCCTCTTACGATTCGCAAACACATTCAACGCCGGTTTGGGCGAAACTTCGGGAATGAAGGCTTTTCTAGGGCTATTGCTGGCATGGAATCTCGGAGTCGCGGCGGACTCAAGCGACTTGGCGAAAACATTGGGGGTGTCCTTTCCGCCTGGTAAAGATCCGGTGATCGTACTCAGCCGGGACGGTAAGAGTTATCTCATCAATGCGGCGTCGCACAGTATTCAGGAAACCGGGCAGCAAACCTTGTCAACTGGACAGCCAGCCAGCGGCCAGCAACTGTTTGCCGAGAATTGCGCAGTCTGCCATGGACCGGCAGGGCAGGGAAAGCCTGCGATCGGCTCACGCGACCTTACCAACACCGTGTTTCAGAAGAGCACGTCCGACGCGCATATCGGCGCCGTGATTCGAGACGGGGCGGGAGGGAAAATGCCCGCGTTCGGGGCCAAGCTATCGGCCGATCAGATCTCTTCGCTGACGGCCTACGTGCGCACGCTCGGCTCGGCGCCGGCGGGGGCGAGCAGCCCAAAAACATCTACCAGGCGGGCGACGATGTGCTCTTCACGCTGCCGACCGGGCGCCCCGTTGACGAGCATGCGGTGATCGTGAACTTTGCTCATCGCTTTGCTTATGACACAACGTTTACCGGCCAGGCGCGCGGCGCGGAGCTGTTCGGCCTCGACAACTTTGCGCTGTCCTCGCTCGGAGTGCGCTACGGCGTCACCGGCCGGCTGTCGGTGGATATCTTTCGCTCGCCATCATTTATCGGACGGCCGATTCAACTAATGGCCGCCTACAATCTGCTCGAAGAACGGCACGGAGCGCCGCTCAATTTCACGGTCCGGGGATCGATAGAAGGCCAAGACAACTTCCGCAAGAACTATACGGAAAACCTGGAACTGATCTTTTCGCGTTCCCTTGGCTCGCGCGCTCAGTTCTATGTAGTTCCCACGGCTTCTTTCAACGATCGGCGTCTGGTGCAGGGCGGACTCCTGTCGAGTCAGATCCCCGATCTACCCGGCATTGATGCCTTTTCGATCGGTATTGGAGCAGCCTGGGACATCCGGCCCACGGTCGCATTGGTCGCCGAAGTGATCCCCACGGTCGAAGGAGCGCGGGATCTCGGCATCCATCGCGCGCCCTTCTCGTTTGGGATCCAGAAGAAGATTTACCGCCATGCCTTCACGCTCGGCTTCAGCACGTCGCCCGGGACCACGGTGTCGCAACGCGCAGGCACGCGGGCTACTTTCCTGGGAATGCCGGGCGCCGATACTCCCGGCGGTTTGTTCATTGGATTCGACCTGACACGCCAAATTCATTGAGATTTACAACTTGTTTACCGGCGCGCTGCAACTCACATGACCCTTGGCGAGCATGATCGGAACATGAGATCAGCACACATGTTCGCCCTGATCGGTTCGCCGATATTGATCCTGATTGCGGCGTCTCTGGAAACCGGGCGGCACACCAATCCGCCCGTGACGCGGGAGCACACCATTCAGGAAAATTTGAATGTGCCGCCGGCCGTCGACGCCATGTTGCACAAATCGTGTTTCGATTGCCATTCATCGGAAACGCGCTGGCCCTGGTATTCCAATGTGTCCGGGCTCGGCTACTTCCTGGAACGCGACGTAACTGGCGCACGCCAAGCCATGAATTTTTCCGAATGGTCCACGGGCGCGGGCAAAGATCCGCTACAAGGTGGCGCAATGCTGCTGGCGGCATGTGAGGCGGTTCGGCTACACATCATGCCGAAACCAAATTACTTGCGGCTGCACCCCGAGGCGGCGCCCAAACCGGCCGAGATTGACGAGTTCTGCGGCTGGGCGCGGAGCGAAGCTTCGGAGTTGATGCCGGCCGCCCGGCGGCCGTAGCATGTTCCGGTCATCCCTCGAATTCGGTCTTAACTAAGGAGATTGTTTTGGCATCTTTTACCGGAATCGTTTCACAAGTCGAAACCGCGCGGTCCTCCCGCGGGCCGGCCATGTACGTGCTGGATCGGCTGTTGGCTGCGCCGCTGCTTCTGTTGGCCGCGCCGTTCATTGGCTTGGCTGCTTTCATCACGTGGCGCCTTTCCCGCCAGAGTCCGTTTGTCGCGCATCGGCGGGTTGGGCAGCATGGGGAACCGTTTTGGATGCTGAAACTGAGAACCATGTGGGAGGTTTCCCCGGAAAGCAAGCAGATGCAATGGGTAGAGCTTGTGTCGGAGCAGCCGGTATCGCTGGGCAAGGCGGCTTCCGACGATCGGGTCACCAGCCGTTTCGCGCGCTTCTGCCGGCGGTATTCGATTGACGAGCTGCCACAGTTATGGCACGTGATGCAGGGCCGGATGGCGCTGGTGGGACCGCGTCCAATCACCCGCCTGGAGCTGACCACGCATTACGCCGGCGCGGCCGCGGAGGTTCTGCATCTGCGCCCCGGTCTTAGCGGTTTGTGGCAGGTGATGGGCCGCAGCCGGTTGAGTTACCGAGAGCGCCGCCGGTTGGATCTTTTTCTGGTCCGGCATTTTTCGGCGGGTTTGTACTTTTATATTCTTTGGCGCAGCGTTTTCTGCGCCATTCAAGGAACCAATGCGTGGTAGAGGACTTGGTAACTACTTCAGTTCGATAACCATGATATGTGGCGTGCCCGCCACTACCATCTCGGCTTGAATTTGGCCGTGTGGAACGAAGCGCGCCTCTTGCGCCGCGAACTCCCTGGTCTCGCCTTGGCCATTGGCGGCCAGAGAACGCACTGTACCGCCTTCGACAAAGACCTCAATGGAATCCTTCAAAGGATCGTGAATGGCGGCCACCGGCTTGACGCCCGGCTTATAGAGGAAGTCCCAGATGGTGACTCGATCGTTGTCGAGCACGTTCGTGGCTACGTCGCGAGTGGCGGCGGCGCGAGGATTCGAAAAAGCGGGCGCCTTTTGTTTCAACTCGACCAGCACGGCCTCGCGCTCCGGTGTGCCGGGCGGATTGAGCGCCTCTTCGGATTCGGTGGTTAGCGCCTTCTGGAAGAACGGATGTGGGACGGCGAACGGCTCAGCCGACGGCTTCGTGGTTCCATCGGAAGCCGTTATGGTGAGAGGCCCGAATTTCAGAAAAACTCCGGCGATATCGTAACGGGACTGGTGGACGGGTTGTTTGACCCCGTTCTTCCAAACCATGTGCCAGACGGCGACGCGGTCATTCTCAAAAACCTTGACCGCGCCGTCTCGAGGGAACGCCGGGGGGTATTTTTGAGCGCTGGCCGTGGCCGCGAGAAGCACCAATAACAGAATCTTCATGCCTGTTCGAAGCATATCGCAGTCCGCCACTCAACTCGGAGGTCCTCACTTTGAGGCAATGTAGTCCACTAGCGCGTCGATGTCGTCCGGTCGAAGGCGCTTACCAAACGCAGGCATCAAACCACCGTCGCCCGCCTTGATTTTGACAACCACGTAAGGGCGGTTCGGTTTGATCTTGCTCAGCGGCGTGAGCGGATTGCTGAATAGGTGGTTCAGGCTTGGGCCGATTTTGCGCGAATGCTTCACGTCCTTATCGATGTCGTGGCAGACGGCGCAGTTCTGGCGATAGAGATCGCGGCCTACGGCGAGACGCGATTTCTCCCAGGGCAGCGGCTTGAGTTCGGCGGCCGAAGCTGAACCCGTGCGTAGGGAGCTGGCCGGACCAGGGGGTCCGGCGCCGGCGAGGGTGTCGGCCCCACATACGGCAACCCACAACAGTAAAAACGCCGCGGCGATTCTCATATGCGGATCACCTCCGACGCGCCGGCGCGCAGCATCAATTGATTCGCCTCCTCCGCCTGCTCGGGCCGGCAGCGGACGCGCAGATGGATTCGCTCCGGCCGGATTCGCGGGACTGGAGCCGGGTCGCGCTTGCGCACCAGGCCGCTTTCCCACAGAAAACAGGCGAACGTACACAGAATCGCGCCAAACATGGTGAACTCATACGAGATGATGCCCGTGGCCCAGAAGGAAAAGATGGGCATGCCGCCGGTAACCAGAGCGTAGTTGTGCTGCGCGAAGTAAATGAATCCGGTAGCGAGTAGCAGCATGGTAATCGCGCCCAGGACGGCCGTCAACGACATCCGGCTCGGCCAGGCGCAGCACGCCCGGAGGGAAGAGAATCGGTTCGTCCGAGAAAACCATTAAGTCGCCGAGATCAAAGCCACGCGATTTCAGGTTGCGGATCGCTTGGGCCGCCGGCTCCATGGTGGCGAAGTCGCCACTGAGATACACGTTCATTCTGCTTCGTCCTCCAGCGGATGCGGCTCAAACTCCCAGATGGAAATGATCGGGAACAGTTTTGAAAAAAGCAGATACATCATGACCATCGCCGCAAAAGTGGAAGCACTGATCGAGATCTCGACCCAGGTGGGAGCATATCTGCCCCACGCGGCGGCCAAACGGGGCGTGGATAAGGTCGGAATGAGAATGAGAAACCGTTCGAGCCACATGCCGGTCAGCACGCAAACGGCTGAGATAGCCGCGGTGGTGATGGAGCGCAGGCGCCGGATTCCCAGCAGCACGAACGGCACGACAAAATTGCAAAAGATCATGATCCAGAAGAACGGGGCGAACGCGCCGCGCGTGCGCGCGCCAAAAACCTGCATTTCTTTGGGGTCGTTGCCGTACCAGATGGTCAGGTTCTCGGCGGCGGTGAAGTAGAGCCAGGCCAGGCTCAGCAGCAGCAGCAGTTTGCTCAGGTTGTTGAAGTGCTTCGGCAGAAGATATTTTTCCAGATGCAGCGCCTTGCGCAGGATGGTCATCACCAGCAGCAGCGCCGCGATGCCGCTAAAGATCGCGCCGGTGACGAAGTAAGGCCCGAAGATGCTGCTGTGCCAGCCGGGTGCTACCGACATGGAGAAATCCCACGCGACCACGGTATGCACGGAAACCGCGACGGCCAGGATGAGAGCCGCCATCAGCTTCATGGCGTGTTCCAAGGTGTGCCATTCGCGATCGCTGCCCGTCCAGCCGAGCGACAGCGCGCCGTATAGCCGGCGGCGCCACCCAGTGGTCTCCTCCTTAAGTTGGGCAAGATCGGGAATCAGCGGCAGATAGAGATAGATCATGCTGCCGGTGAGGTAGGTAACGATGGCAGTCAAATCCCAGACCAACGGCGAGCGAAAATTGGGCCACAGCAGGCGCGAGTTGGGATACGGGATGAGCCAATAAAACACGCCCACACGGCCCAGGTGGATGAGCGGGAACATGCCGCCGATCATGAGTGCGAAGACCGTGATGGCTTCAGCCACGCGCGTTACCGGTTTTCTCCAGCCCGCGTCCGTCAGACGGAGAATGGCGGAGATGAGCGTTCCGGCATGTGAAATTCCGATCCAGAAAACGAAGTTGACCAGGTAAAAGCCCCAGAACACGGGGCGCCGGATGCCGGCCACGCCAATGCCGGAGTAGATCTGATAGCCCCAACAGATGATCCCCCAGGCCCCGAGCGCGAAGGCGATAGAAAGCGCGATCCAATAACGCCCGCTCGCCGGGCCCAGCGGACGCCACAGATCGTCTCGTACCTCGTGGTAGGGAATGATGACTTCCGGTGCCGCCGCCACGCCTATTTTCCTCTTTGCAGGTAGAAAACTTTCGGTTGGGTACCGAGTTCTTCCAGCAGCCGCGAAGACCGGCCGCCGCCGGCCAGGCGCGAAACTTTACTCTCGGGGTCATTCAGATCGCCAAACACCATGGCTTCCGCCGGGCAGGATTGCGCGCAGGCTGGTTGAATCTCGCCATCGGCGACCGGACGATTTTCCTCCTTGGCGCCATCTTTGGTCCGCTTGATGCGCTGGATACAGAAGGTGCACTTTTCCATCACGCCGCCCATGCGGATGGAGACATCCGGGTTCAGTTGCAGAGCCAGCGGCTCCGGCCACTCCGGCGCGAAAAAATTGAAGAAACGAACCTGATAGGGACAGTTGTTGCCGCAATACCGCGTGCCTACGCAGCGATTGTAGACTTGTACGTTCAAACCTTCGGGGTTCTTGTAGGTCGCGTAGACGGGGCAGACAGGTTCGCAGGGCGCTTCGTCACATTGCTGGCAGAGAACGGGCATGTGCTTTTCGCGCACGTCGGGGAAAACGCCGTCATAATAGCGATCCACGCGGATCCAGTGCACAGTCCGTCCCTTGGCCGCCGATTCGGGATCGGACACGGGCAAATTGTTTTCGGCATGGCACGCTATGACACATGCCTGGCAACCCGTACAGCGGTCCAGATCGATGGCCATGCCCCAGCGATGTTGTTTTTCAGCGGTGTCCAAAGGCCCCCTCTTCGCGGTCTTCGATTGAGAATTGGATCAAGCGGGCGCTGGCGTTGGCGGCCTTGGAAAGCCGAACGCGCGTCGCGCCGAAGGACGGCCCGAGGATCGCTAACGGATTCGCTCCGCGGTTGGACGCGTAACGGCCGAAATGCGTGTGGCCCATTCCGATTGCCATACTCAGCACGCCCGAAATAGCCGCCGGATGAACGTAGACAGGCGCTTCCAGAGAGCCGTGCGGCGACTCGATCCGAACTGCGTCTCCGTTCACTACGCCCAAGTGCGCCGCGGTTTGCGTATCGATCTCCACTGGGATGCTGAACATCGCGCTCGATACCGGATCGGGCAACTCCTGCAGCCAGGGAAGATTCGCTCCGCTGCCGTCGAAGTATTGCAGCGAGAGGTAGGGCTGGAAATGGAGCGGGTATTGTGACTCATCCCCGCTGAAAGAAGCGGGAGCTGTATCGAGAGCGGCTGCGGACTTGGGCAGTTCTGTTTTTTTGGCGTCTTTTGGGGTCTCGGTTGGCCAAAGCCCGCCTTGGCGTGCAATCTGCTCCCAGGTCTGGTCCGAAGAAAGACGCGGCTCGACAAACGATTTGGGCGTGGGGGCTTCAAACATCACGCTCATTTTATTGGCCACCGCGGTTAACGTTTCCTCGATGCTGCGGGTGTCATAAAGCGGCTTCACGAATGGCATGGAGACGGTTATGTTCGCGCGTGCCGAGACGGACGGCACAACCGCCCGGGCGGATTCCAGCGGATGATGGGCCGGCAACAACACATCCGCATAGGCGGCAGAGTCATCGATGAACGAGCCAAAGCTCGCCACGAATTCGGCTTGGTTCAAAGCTTGCGCGGAACCAGGCTGGAGATAGGCTGGATTGGCGCTATCGAGAAGAATAATCTGCGCTTGCGCGATGGCTTCGGTTAAATCGCGATCCTGCGGGCGTTCGGCAGGCTCCGGAGCCGGCGGCAACACGCCCCCCGGCTGTCCGATGTTGCCCAGCAGGAGATTGAGATAGTGCGCCGCAATCAAGGCTGATAGCGAATTGCTGGATCCCAGAGAAGCACCGGCAATCACCAGTGGCGCGGGAGATTCGCCGAGTTGCTGAGCAATGCGGCGCAGGCGCTTTTCTTCCACGCCTGGCACGCGAAGATCGGCCGCCCGGATCGTCTCCAAAACTTCTTTTGGCACGGCGTTCTGGTTCTTGGCCAGATTTTGTTCCAAAAGCACACGCGCGAGCGCGAGCGTAAAGGCCAATTCCCCGCCTGGCTGCAACGGCACCCACTCGTCCGCATTCGCGGCGGTCAACGACATACGCGATTCGGCGTGAACCAGGCGGCCGCGAAGATCGGAGCGGCCTTGCCGGAAATGTCCGTATTGGCGGCCATAGAAGACGGGCGAAGCCCAGGTGCCCAGAAAATCCGCGCCGATGCTTACGACCGATCGGGCCTGGCCAAGGTCGTAAATCGGGACGCCTTTCCAGCCAAAGGCCGACTCGGCCGCCTGACGTTCCAGCGACAGACTGCCCAAGGCACAAGCGACCGGAGCGGGCGCGCCAATCGCCTCAAGAAAACGCTCGATGGCTAGGGTGTGTGAACCAACGGGAGCGGAGGTCAAGAAAAGGACCTTCGATTTGTCGGCTTGGCCCAGTTTCCCGGCCAGCGAACCGATGACTTCGTCCCAGGTGGCCGCGGTGAATTGCGCCGCGCCTCGATTGCCTGTCCGCCGCATGGGGCCTTGCAGGCGATCGGGATGATACAGCGATTGAACCTGAGCTTGACCGCGCGCGCAGAGCCGGCCGCCGCCGATCGGGTCCAGCGGATTGCCTTCAATTTTCTTGACAGCCGCGATCGCCTCGCGAACTTTCTCTCCTTTGCGCGTCACCGTGCGTTCGGCGCGCATCAGTCGCACCAGCGTTCCGCAGCCGGCGCCGCAACCCGTACACACGGCTGGATGAAATTCCTCTTCTCCGGGAATGATTTCCCGGTCCGATACCAACAGAGGAATCAACGCATCGCTAGTTGTGTGGCCGCAAGACGTTGCCGCCGCGCCGGCGGAGACGGTGGAGAGAATCTTAAAGAAGTTGCGTCTATCCATCTTGATTTACGGCTCAGTAATGGCAGGTGGCGCAATCCTGCGATGCGTTCATCTGGCGGTGGCAACTGAGGCAGGAACCCATATTGTGCGAAACCGTTTTGACGGCGACCACCGCCTGGGTCATGTCGCCGTGGCAGCGGTCACAACCGATTTTGGCCCGGACATGGGGCGCATGACGGAATTTGACCATCGCCTCTGTCTTGAAACTGTAGACGCGCTCCCAGGGGATCTCTTCACCCTTGGCGTCAAACGCGATGACCTTCTTCACCTCCGGTTTGCCGGTCGCAAGTTTTCGGTGGCACAGCATGCATTGTTTGACGGAGGGAAGGCCCGCGGCTGCCCGGATGTCGGCGCCGTTATGGCAGTCTATACAATCCAGTCCCAACTTCATGTGCGTCTTGTGCGGGAACTGAATCGGCTGAGCGCCGAAGCTAAAACCGAGGCTGGCAGACAGCAGCAATATTCCCTTCCATCCGGCGCTCATTCTTTTTCTACTTGCAGATAAATAGGAACTCTATCACAGTTGTTCTATGTGGAGAATGCTCGTATGGCTAGCGTTGACACCCGCAATCGTGGCGGAGGCCCGATTCACCGCGCACCCGATCGCGGACGGGTTGACCGGCGGCTACCAGGTTATTATCGCCGACATGAATCATGACGGCAAGCCGGATTTGATCGCGTTGGCGAGCGGTCTCCAGGATTTGTCCTGGTACGAGAATCCCGGCTGGCAGAAACATGTCATTGTCACTGGCATCAAGCAACCGATCAACGTCACGGTAGTTCGCATCGGCGACGACGGCGTGCCGGTGCTGGCGCTGGCGCATGAATTCTCGATGGCAGCCGCCAGAAGCGTCGGCATCGTGTCCATCCTCGAACATCAGGGCGACAACACATGGAAACGCACTGACATCGACCATCTGCCGGCCTCGCACCGGCTGCGGATGCTGAATGGTCTGCTGGTCAACGCGCCGCTGACCAATGTGGACGCCAAGCCGCCGGACTACCGGGGCGCGACCCCGTTGGTCGCCTATCAGCCCGGCGTATGGAAGCGCCAGTTGATCACCGACGCCGACGAAGGCGTGGTGCACTGCATTTATCCGGTGGATTGGGACGGCAACGGGCGCCAGGCGCTGCTCACTGCGAGCTTTCAAGGTATCCACCTGATTCGTGAAAACCAGGACGGCACATTTGCACGGACCAAGCTAACCGGCGGAAGTCCGGCGCCCTGGCCCAAGAGCGGCGCGAGCGATGTCGCCATGGGGTATTTGGGCAAGCAACGCTTCCTCGCGTCAATCGAACCTTGGCACGGAAATGAAGTGGCGGTATACACAGAGCATAAGGGCGTCTGGGAGCGCGAAGTGATCGATACATCGTTGGTGGATGGCCACACTCTCGTGGTAGCCGATCTGGACGGCAATGGCCGGAGCGTGATTGTCGCTGGCTACCGCGGCAAGGGCGCCAGCGTGAATCTCTACCGCTTTGACGGCAAAGCGTGGGTGAAAAGCGTTCTCGACGATGGCGGAATGGCCGGCGCCGGCTGCGCGGTTGGCGATTTGAATGGCGATGGGCGTTTGGATATCGCTTGCATCGGAACCTCTACGGCGAATTTGAAGTGGTACGAGAACCGGTAGAAGCTGGCCGGGCGTTAGCGGCTGTTATACAATTCGAATCGAATCCGCATGCTAGATCTACTGTTCGCGTTTCTGGCCTTCGCACCACAGGCGCAAGCTGCCAGTCCACCACCCAAGGTCGACCTCGCGCGCGCCAGGCGCGTCTTTGAAAACAATTGCGCCGCCTGCCATGGCCCGAGAGGCGAGGGCGGCCGCGGACCTAATCTCACGGTGCCGAAATTGCGGCATGCGCGTACGGATGAGGATCTCGCGGCGGTGATTACGGGCGGAATTCCAGGAACCGAGATGCCGCCGTCCTGGCACCTGGGCGAAGAAGGCGTGACGCAGGTGATCGCTTACCTGCACGTGCTCCGCTCGAACCCGCTGCCGCCGCCGGTCGCTGGCGATTCCACCAACGGCAAAGCACTGTTTGAGGGCAAAGGAGGGTGCACGGCCTGCCACACCGTGAACGGACACGGCCATGCTTACGGTCCCGAGCTTGGGGATATCGGCGCGCGCCGCACGGAAGACCGGCTGAGGGAGTCGCTAGAAGAACCCAACGCTGAGGTGCCGGAAAGTTTTCTATTGGTGCATGCCATTACGCGCCAGGGCATCAAGGTCACCGGCATTCGCCTGAATGAGGACACGTTTACCATTCAGATTCTCGAGCCTTCCGGAAAAATCGTCTCGTTCCGGAAAGCGGACCTCGCGAAGCTCGACAAGCGCCCCGGAGAGTCGCCGATGCCTAGCTACAAAACCGTTTTCTCGGCGAGTGAACTGCAGGATCTGATCGCGTATCTGTCTTCGCTCCGAGGTGAGCAATGAGATTGCTTCTGACTGCTGTCCTCGCGGCCGCGGCCCTGGCCGCTCAAGTGCCATACCAGCGGATCGTCGACGCGGACAAAGAGCCGCAGAATTGGCTGTCGTACTCGAGGACGCTCAATGGCCAGCGCTACTCGCCCTTGTCGCAGATCACGCCGGCCAATGTCAGCCGGTTGAAGCCATTGTGGACGTATCAGATCGAGCAGATGGACCATTTCGAGACCACGCCGATTGCCGTGGATGGAATCTTGTACATTACTGAGCCGCCGGACACCGTTTCCGCTGTGGATGCGCGCACTGGGCGCCGGCTGTGGAGGAATGTCCGGCCCGTACCCGCCGATATCCGGCCTTGCTGCGGCCGCGTAAACCGTGGCGTGGCGATTCTCGGCAACACGGTTTTCGCCGGCACCCTGGATGCGCACCTGATCGCCCTGAACGCGCAGAACGGCGCAGTGGAATGGGACACCACCGTCGCCGACTACAAAGCGGGACACGCGCTGACACTGGCGCCACTGGCGATCGACGGAAAAATTATTGTTGGCGTGGCTGGCGGCGAATTTGGCATCCGGGGCTTCATCGACGCATATGACGCCAAAACCGGCGAACGGCTCTGGCGTTTCTGGACCATTCCTGGACCGGATGAACCGGGTCACGAATCGTGGTCGGGCGATAGTTGGAAACACGGCGGCGCACCCGCTTGGGTCACTGGCGCGTACGACCCGGTGCTGAATCTGGTGTATATGGGCACTGGCAATCCGGGGCCCGACTGGAACGTCGATTCGCGTTTGGGCGACAATTTGTACTCCTGCTCGGTGGTGGCGCTGGATGCCTCCACCGGCAAGCTGAAATGGCATTTCCAGTTCACGCCGCACGATTCGCACGACTATGACTCGACCAACGTGCCCATGCTGGTAGATGGCATGGTGCGCGGGCGAATGCGAAAGCTGCTGACGCTAGCGAACCGGAACGGGTTCTACTACGTTTTAGACCGGACGACAGGGGAGTTTCTCGCAGCCAAGCCGTATGTCAAAGTCACCTGGACCACCGGCCTGGACGACAGCGGGCGGCCGCAAGTGGATCCTTCCATGGAACCGAGTGAGAAAGGCACGCTCGTGTTTCCCAGTCTCTATGGCGCCACCAATTGGTTCAGCCCTTCCTACTCGCCCGCGACCAAGCTGACCTACATCTCGGCGCGCGAGCAAGGCTCGTACTTCTTCAAGACGGAAGCTGAATATCAGAAGGGCGCAAACTTCATTGGAGGCGGCGAGCGGGTCATTGCCGGAGACAAGGCGTCCGGCGCGGTGCGGGCGCTCGACGCCTTCACCGGGCAACAGAAGTGGGAGTTCAAGCTCCAGTCGCCTCCGTGGTCCGGCGTGCTTTCGACCGCCGGTGGACTGGTGTTTGGCGGATCGATGGAAGGCAACTTCTACGCCCTCGACGCACTCAGCGGCAAGCCTCTCTGGGAATATCAGACCGGCGCGGAAATGTACTCCAACATCATGTCGTTCGCCGTGGACGGACAGCAGCGCATCGTCACCACTTCAGGCCACGCGTTGTTTGTGTTCGGATTGCAGTGAAATTTTACTGGTGAGCCGGAACACAGAAGCGGCAAGCCTTTCCGGCCGCACATCCGCAGATCGAATTGACCACCATCAAGACCGTTCCGTTGCCGGGCGCGAGCCGCAGGTCTACGTCGGCGGCCGCCGTGGACGGACAGCAGCGCATCGTCACCACTTCAGGCCACGCGTTGTTTGTGTTCGGATTGCAGTGAAATTTTACTGGTGAGCCGGAACACAGAAGCGGCAAGCCTTTCCGGCCGCACATCCGCAGATCGAATTGACCACCATCAAGACCGTTCCGTTGCCGGGCGCGAGCCGCAGGTCTACGTCGGCGGCCGCCGTGGACGGACAGCAGCGCATCGTCACCACTTCAGGCCACGCGTTGTTTGTGTTCGGATTGCAATGACGTTTTACTGGTGAGCCGGAACACAGAAGCGGCAAGCCTTTCCGGCCGCACATCCGCAGATCGAATTGACCACCATCAAGACCGTTCCGTTGCCGGGCGCGAGCCGCAGGTCTACGTCGGCGGCCGCCGTGGACGGACAGCAGCGCATCGTCACCACTTCAGGCCACGCGTTGTTTGTGTTCGGATTGCAATGACGTTTTACTGGTGAGCCGGAACACAGAAGCGATCGAACGCATCCGTTAGCAGCTTGGCGATTTGAATGGCGTCGCGTGGCTCGATCTCACTGCGGTGGAGCATGAAGACCGGCTTGCCGTTCTCGAAGATGGCGGCGGACGGAGAAGAAGGTGGGTAGGCGGACAGTTGCGCGCGCAAATGGGCGACCGCCGCTTCGTCTCCGCCGGCGAATACGGTGGCCACTTTTGAGGGCCGCACGGAGTGCCGCAGAGCCAGCCCAATCGCAGGCCGAGCCTTGCCGGCCGCGCATCCGCAAATCGAATTGACCACCATCAGTACGGTTCCGCTCCCCGGCGAAAGCAGCCGGTCTACGTCGGCGGGCGTTCTGGCTTCCTCCACGCCATAGCGAGTGAGATCGGCACGCATAGGAGCGATGAAATGTTCCGGATAGGGCATGCTTCATTCTTGCACTGTGATCGGGGCTGGTTGTCGGTGATCCGGGATCTCTCCGCGGAAGGCTCGAGCTGCAACACAAAACTAGAGAGTTCTGTCACCCGGCGAGCACTGATCAAAAGAGCTTTCTGCAAGTGAGAAATCAGGCAAGTTCCAAATGGAGCAGCAGTTGGGCTTCAAATGGAAAGCCCGGGAGGAAGCCCGGGCGATCCTTACGAAGCAGAAAGGAGAATCTGCATGATTCTTATCTTGAGATTCGTGATGAAATTCATCACGATCGAGGTAAAGATCAGCCGCCCTCGAAAGGGACGCTGATTTAACTTCGAGGGGTAGGGCGAATGCCATCACCCTACCCCTCTCATGATCATAAAGTGTTTCCCCGCCGAATGCAATAGCCTTTGAATTCCTGGAGATAGATTGGCCTCTCCGGCTTGGCGGAGTGTCCGGATCACCGTGTTTCCGGCTGGTGCTGGCTCTCGTGCAGAAGTGAGAACTCCGGCTATGCTTGCCGGTAGTACGCGATCAAATCCAGCACCGGAGGCGTATGCCCCAGTGTCCGCAGGAAACCGGCTGCCTGGCCGCGATGGTGCGTGCCGTGATTGACCAGGTGCAGCACAATCTGCCACGCGGAAGATTGGTAAGGATTGCCCTTCATGTCGCGATACGCGATCGGCGCATTGGTATCGGTCAGCGAACTGGCCCACTGCTTCCAGCGCTCGAGCAGTTCCGGCCAGTCGTTCTGCAACACTTCTAGATGCATGTCTTTTTCAGGTTCGAGAAAGCGCTCAGGAACCGGCGCTCCTGTCACGCGGCAGAGCCATACACGGTCGGCCGCGAATACATGCACCAGCGTTCCGAGCACGCTGTGATCGCTGGTTCCAAAATCCCGCGTTAATTCGTGGGGCGTCAACTGGCCGGCGGCTTCCACCAATTTCCGGCTCGCCCAGGCGGTGTAATCCAGATGTGCACGCAAGCTATCGGGTGTCATGTTCGCATGATGGCATAAAATGGCTGTGTGCCCAACGATTCCGCGCTGCAAGACGCGACCGCTCAACTGGAAAAGGTCCGGCTGGAGATCGGGAAGGTAATCGTCGGCCAACAGGAGATCGTGGATGGCGTGTTGATTTGCCTGCTTTCGGGCGGCCACGTCTTGCTCGAGGGAGTGCCCGGGCTGGGCAAAACCACCCTGCTGCGCACGCTTGCTCGCGTCCTCCACCTCAAATATTCGCGCATTCAGTTTACGCCGGACCTCATGCCCGCCGACATTGTAGGCAGCATGATGATCGAGTCGGACGACCGTGGCAGCAAGGCTCTCCGCTTTCAACCGGGGCCGATTTTCTCCAACCTGGTGCTGGCCGACGAGATTAACCGCGCCACGCCCAAGACGCAGTCCGCCCTGCTCGAAGCCATGCAGGAGCGTACTGTAACCAGCGGCAACACCACGCATGAGTTAGAAGCGCCCTTCCTGGTGATGGCCACGCAGAATCCAATCGAAATGGAAGGCACCTATCCGCTGCCCGAAGCGCAGCTCGACCGCTTTCTAATGAAATTACTGGTCACGTATCCTTCGCGCGACGACCTGAACCGCATTGTGGAGCGGACCATTCATCGCGACGAACAGGAGATCGAGACGGTGGTTAGCCGCGACGAGATTCTTCACCTGCGATCCGTATGCAGAACGGTGCTGGTGGCGCCGCACGTCCAGGAGTTCGCCATTGAACTGGTGATGTCCACTCAGCCGGGCGGGGACAGCTCGCATGAAGTGGCTAGCAAATACATCCGCTACGGCAGTTCTCCGCGTGGCGCGCAAGCGCTGGTCGAATGCGGCCGCGTGCAGGCATTGATGCGCGGCCGGTTAAATCTGAGTGTGGATGACGTCCGGGATATTGCTCCCGCGGTGTTGCGCCATCGCATCATATTGAATTTCGACGCGCATGCCGATGGGCAGACACCGGAAACAATCCTCAACCAGATTGTTGCGTCCGCGAGCGCCACCGCCGCCAAGTGAATACCCAACACAAGTGAGTACCCAGCAGCCACTGATCGACAGCGCCTTTCTGCAGAAGCTGGAGCGGCTCGCCTTGCGCTGGCAGAAGTCATTTCCAGGCCTGGTGGGCGGCCACAATGTTTCCCACTTCGCCGGCAGCGGCCAGGAATTTCTGGATCATCGCCACTTTCACCATGGCGACGATCTTCGCGCCATCAACTGGCGGGCTTACCTCCGTTTGGAAAAGCTGTTCTTGAAAATGTTCCAGATAGAGCCGCGCGTGCCGGTCCGGGTGCTGCTCGATTGCAGCCAGTCGATGGCTACTGGGGGAGGGTCGACAGGGGGCGTAAGCGCCGGTGAATTGCCGAAATTCGAGTTCGCCCGCAAATTGACGGCGGCGCTCTGTTATATCGGCCTGGTGCGGCTCGACAGCATCTGTCTCCAGCCTTTCGCCGAAACATTGGGCGACGCTTTCGTTTGCGGCGGCGGACGGCACCGCTTTATGCCCGCGGTCGATTTCCTCACTCAGCTCAAGTCCGGCGGGAAGACCAGCTATCTGCGGATAGCGCGCGATTTTATCTCCAAATATCCCCAGCGCGGCCTGTTGATCGTCATCTCGGATTTTATGGATGACGCCGGCGCCGAACGCCCGCTGCAGTTTCTCTCTGATTTCGGACACGAACTGCAGTTGATGCACGTCTATGCTCCTGAGGATCGCCAGCCTCCGTGGGACGGACAACTCGATTTGACCGACGCCGAATCCGGCCAGACTCTCGAAATCACTTTCGACGACGAAGCCCGGCGGAACTACACCGCGGCCTTCGACGAGTACGCGAAATCCATCCAGCGGGTTGGGCTGCGCAACAGCGGGCGCTATGTCGGGCTCTCCACTGACACTACAATCGAAGAAGCCGTATTTGGTCCCGTCATCCGGTCCGGCAGCGTTCAGTAAGCCACCTTCATGTTTTTCCTCAATTTGAGCTTGCTCGAATTCGTTGGCATTTTGGGCACACTCTCGAGCCTTGTGGTCGCGCTGTATCTGCTGGACCGCGTGCGCCACAAGCACCGGGTCTCGAGTCTGCGCTTCTTCCAAACGGCCGAAAAGCCGCCGGAACAGAAGCATCGCCGGAAATTGCAGCAGCCCTGGTCGCTGACTCTACAGTTGCTCAGCCTGCTGCTCTTGCTGCTGGCGATTGCGCAATTGCGGCTGGGGTCGCCCGATCGCTCTTCCCGCGACCACGTGTTGATTTTGGACAGCTCCGCGTGGATGGCGGCGCGCCATGGCCAAGGCCGCTTGATCGATGAAGCGCGCGCGGCGGCGCGTCACTATTTGAGTCTGCTGCCTTCCAACGACCGGGTGATGGTGGTGCGGGCCGACGCACTGGCGACGCCCGCCAATTTCTTTGAGTCGGATCGGACGGCGATTCAACGAGCCATCGACCGCACCGAGCCAAGCGCCGGTGGACTCAAGCTTGAAGAGGCGCTGCAATTTGCCCGCGATGCTCAGCGGCTGCATGCGCAGCGTCCGGGAGAGATCGTATTTATCGGCGCCGGCCGCACCGCCCCGGAAGATCAGCCCTCCAACCCGCCGGAAAATCTGCGCGTGGTTCCCATTAAAGGACCGGCTGAGCACACCGGCCTGTTGAAAATGGGAGCGCGGCGCAGCTTGACGAATCCGGATGCCTGGGACATTTTTGTGGCCGTCAAGAATTACGGCGCTCAGCGGCGCAGCGTGCCGTTGGTGCTGACGTTCGGCGGTGCAGCTACCATTGGAAGCCGCCGTTTCGATCTGAATCCCGGCGCGGATCAAAGCGCGTCCTTCGAGTTTCAGACGCGCTCGGCAGGCTGGCTCGAAGCTCGCATTCTGGCAAACGATGCCTTCGCCGAAGACAAGCGTGCCGTGCTGGAACTCCCGGCGCGGAAGATTCTCGCGGTGACGGTTTATTCTAACGAGCCGGATCTCCTGCGGCCCATTTTCCAGGCGATCCCTTCAGTAAGTGCCAAGTTTCTTCTGCCCGCGAATTATGATCCGAACACCGCGGGAATCGTCGTGTTAGATCGCTTTGCGCCGCCCGCGCGGCAGGCGCCCCGCGGTCCGTCCATCTGGTTGATGCCGCCGCCGCAGGGCTCGCCCATCTCTGTCCGCACGACGGCCAACAAGGTGAAACTGACGCAATGGCTGTCCGATTCCGTGTTGGGCGCGGGGCTCCATACCAAAGATCTGCAAATCGAAACTTCCGAGATTCTCTCGCCTGGAACGAACGACCTGGTGGTAGCCGAGTCGGAGGCCGGCCCCGTGATCGTTGCGCGGCCCAAAACAAAAACCGTTGTCACCGGTTTTCATCCGGTGCGTAGCGCGATGCGCTATGAGCTGGTCACTCCGCTGCTGTTTGCCAACGTGTTGCGCTGGATGGCGCCGGATATTTTCCGAGGGTTTGAATCGACGGCCGGCAGCGTGGGCGTAGTGGATGTGGATTTGGAGTCTGAGCCCGACCCGGCCAGCGTGAGCGTGATCACCGAAAGCGGTCAGACGCTCCCGTTCACGCTGGACGGCCACAAGTTGCGGTTTTTCAGCGGCGCGCCAGGCGTGGTTCGCGTGCTCACCGGAGACCGGGAATTGGTATATTCGCTTACCCTTCCGCAGCCCGGCGCGGCGGTGTGGAGTGCTACTGGCGTGCGAACCGGCTTCCCCGCTCGAATGCAGAGCGAGCAGTCCGGCCGCGATATCTGGCAGTGGCTGGCCATTGCCGCGGCCATCGCGTTGCTGGCGGATTGGATTCTCTTTGGCCGCATGCGCGGGCGAATCTTTGCGGCGCTCGCGCCTCTGGGCCGTATGCCCTGGAGAAAAGCGTCATGATGGTCGCCTTGCGCAAGCCGGACCAGGGCGTCCAGCGCGGTCCAGGGGAACCGCCCCACCAATTCATCGAACAACCTGCTGTGGGGCGGGCGCCCTCGCCCGCGCCCCACCCCCTGGTCGGGCCCGAGCGCCAGCCGGACGTCCACGGGAGCACACCGTTATGACGTTTGATCGCCCCTGGGCGCTGATCTTTCTTTTGCTCCCGTTAGTTTGGGTCGCTATCGAATGGCGCAGAACCGCGCGTCATGTGCCGCTGATTTTGAAAGCCTGCTCGTTGCTTGCCATCGTATTTGCGCTGGCCGAACCGCGATTGGCGATTTCGGAAACCAAGCTGGCCGTGGGCGTTTTAGTGGATACTTCCGCCAGCGCGGCGCAAGACCTGTCTCGCGCTTCGCGCCTGGCGGCCGGCATTGAAAAAGCGCGCGGCAGAAATACGGCGCGCGTGCTTCCGTTCGCCCGCACGGTCCAAGCGGCGGCGGGAAATGCGCCTCTGCAATCGACGCCAGGTGACGCCGGGCGCGCTACCGATCTCGAGGCCGCAGTGCGCGAAGGCATCAGTTCGTTGCCCGCCGGACAAGTTCCGCGGCTGGTGTTGATCTCCGACGGCAAAGAAAACTCGGGAACCGTTACGCGAGCCGCTTGGCAGGCCCGCAGTCTTGGTATTCCCATCGACACCATTGCTCTGGCGGGCCGGCAACAAACTGGTTTGCAACTCGAGAACGCGAGTACGCCGGCCATGGCGTTCACCGGCGAACGCTTTCCCATCGATCTGGTGGTCAAGTCGCCCGCCGCGGCCGAGTCCACCGTGGAGATCAGCGCCGAGGGCAAGGAGCTTGGCTCACAGGCCGTCATGCTGCAGCCGGGTGAGAATCACATTGAAGTCCACGCGGCGTTGACCGCCGCCGGCGCGATCAACCTGGCCGCTGAAGTCAAAGCGGTCGATTTTGGATCGGTGCGCTTCGATCGCGCGCTGACGATGCGCAGACCTCGCGTGCTGTTTGTATCGCGCGATCCGGAGGGTGCTGGGAAACATCTCTTCGACACCTTGGCGGCGGCGCAGTTTGATATCGATCCAACCAGCGACCCATTGCACGGGCGGTTGGGAGACTACCAGATCGTGGTGCTGAACAACTGGGATCTGGAATCGTTACCCACCGACCGCAAAGAAGACCTGGACAAGTTCGTCAAACGCGGCGGCGGTTTGCTGGTGATCGGCGGCGAGAACAACATTTACTCCGATCTCAAGAAGCCGGAAGACGCGCTGGACCGGGCCTTGCCTGCCAAGCTCGCCCCGCCGCGCTCGCCTGAAGGCACCACCGTCGTTCTCATCATCGACAAATCGTCTTCGATGGAAGGCAAGAAGATCGAACTGGCCCGCCTGGCCGCGGTTGGAGTGATCGAGAATCTCCGGCCCATCGATTCCGTGGGCGTGCTCATCTTCGATAATTCGTTCCAATGGGCCGTGCCCATCCGGCGCGCCGAAGACAAGCCCTTGTTGAAGCGTCTGGTGTCGGGGATCACGCCGGACGGCGGCACTCAGATCGCGCCGGCGCTCAACGAAGCGTATCGGAAAATTTTGCCGGCGAGGGCAACGTTCAAACACATTGTGCTGTTGACCGACGGAATTTCGGAAGAAGGCGACAGCCTGGATGTGTCCAAAGATGCGGTGGCGCAGCACGTCACCATTTCCACGGTCGGCCTGGGACAGGATGTAAACCGCGCTTATCTGGAGAAAGTGGCGGCGCTTGCGGGCGGGAAAGCCTACTTCCTGAATGAGCCCAACGGGCTGGAACAGATTCTCCTCAAAGACGTGATGGAGCACACCGGGTCGACAGCGATCGAAAAGACGCTCAAACCGATCGTCAACCGCAAAGCCGAAGTTCTAGACGGCGTCGGGATCGAAAGCGCGCCGGCGCTAAAGGGCTACGTGAGATTTATTGCCAAACCGACCTCGGACACGATTCTCAGTATCGATGAAAAGGAACCGCTGTACACGCGCTGGCAATATGGACTGGGCCGGTCGGCCGTGTTTACGTCCGACGCCAAAAGCCGCTGGGCGGCCGACTGGGTGACTTGGAAAGGCTATGACAAGCTGTGGACCAACATCTTTCGCGACCTGCTTCCGCATTCTCAGGAAGGCGAGGCCACGGTGGAGTACGACAGCGCCGCCCGCGACCTGGTGATTCACTACACTCTCGGCCGTGAAGTGGACGAACCCGCCAAGGTGCCGGAAGTGTTCGTGCTCGGGCCCGATCATTTCCAGCACAGCGTGGACGTGAGCAAAGTGGCTGACCGGACGTATCGCGGACGCGTTCACATTGGCGACCGCCAGGGCCTGTTTCGCATCCGGCCGCTAGCGGAGCTGCGCGCTTTCCCGGAAGTCGGCTATTACGTTCCGGAGCAAGAGTTGCTGGATCAGGGATCCGACGAATTTCTGCTGCGCGAGATCGCCAGCTACACGGGCGGCCGGTTCAACCCCTCCCCGGCACAGGTATTCGACACGGGCGGACGGTCCCAGCCGTCGTCCATGCGCCTTTGGCCGCTGTTTCTGGCGGCGGCCATCGGCTTCAATCTGGCCGAGTTGATCATGCGCAAGGGGCGAGCGCTGGTGCGGTAAGGATCTGGCCTCTAAAACACCATTCCCATTTCCACCCGGTAGGCCCGCGGCTCAATGAAGTGCGTGCCGCTAAAAGTCGACAGAAAGTTATACAGCGCGTCTTTGTTGGTAATATTGGTCGCCTGCAATTGCAGCTTCCAGCGCACCCGATCGGTGTGAAACAAATTGTCGGTTCCGACCGCGATATCGAACACATTCCTGGGCGCAACCCGCGGAGGGTTGGTATCCGGATTGTACGTCCCTGGAGCGGGAATATTGAGCCGCGTCGCGCCGTACGAACCGCTGCAGGACGTGATCGGGCTATTCAGCGACGCGTACACGCTGCCACAATGGAATCCGATCGCTTGCTGCTCATCGGCGGTAAGCGCAAGTGCATCCGCTAGATCGGTTACGCTTCCCGCCACCAATCCGCTGTCGTAGCGCCAAGTGAAGGATACCCAAGGTCCCGTCTTCTTGAATTGGTAATGTAAATTGGTGGTTTGCTCCAAGGCCTCGTCGTGATCGATGCGAAACGCTCCCGAGTTCACGGGTGAATTGAAAATCAGTCCGCCGATCTCCGGTCCAAAGAAACGGGCGCGGGTGTGTCCGAGCACTGTATACGCCGTAAACCCGTGCGTGTTGGCAAGGTTCAGTCGAACCGAAACGCCGTCCACCTTCGATTGCCGCCATTCAATCGGAAAAGTGATCGGCGTATTAAACAACGTGTCGAAATCATAAGCGCGCGTGGTGTATTTCCAGAAGTATCCCGCATCAATCGTCAGCGCCTTGAACAGGCCTTGCTGAATGCCCGCCTGGTATTGATTGCGCCGTCCCGGTTGCAGTTGAGCCGCTCCAAAAGCCCCCAGGCTGGTGGCCGACAAGCCGCCCACGCCCGTTGAGCTGGACAGCACCAGATTCTCATTATAGGGAGTCTCAAAGAAGCGCGAGTAAGAAACGCGGAACACGGTGGCCGACGGCTTGAATAAATAGGAAGCCCCGAGGCGCGGCTCGACCGCGGCGTCGCTGGTCAACCCGCGATAGAGGTCGCCGCGCACGCCCAGCGAGAAACTGAAGTTGCCCAGCGTGATGGTGTCCTGCCCAAAGAACCCGTACTGCTTAATATCCGCGTGTCCCCGGAAGTCCAGGGGGGTTCCCCCGCGCGTGAGATCGTAGGGCAGCAAGCCCGGCTGAAAACTGGGATTAGGCGTAGTACACACGCCGCTCGCGGATAAAACCAAACAGGGCGGGTTGAACGACGGATCCGTGAGCCCCAGCGAAAAACGCTCGGTCAAAAAGTCGTGTTCGATGTCGAACCCGAATTTTATGTTGTGATGCCCATGCACGTAGGCTACATCACCCTTGAAACCAAGATTGCCCAGGGTGCGATATTGCGAAATGGTCGCCGGCAGGTCGGCAAAGGCGTCGGCGCTCGGGAAGTATTGCACCTCATCGCGCCGGAAAAAAGCATTTAACGTAATCACCGTAGACGGATTCACCAGGTGCGTCCAACCCGGTGCGATATTGTAGCTTCGCACTTGCTGCCGTTGATCTTGACCGGCCGCTTGCTGGTCGTACGTATTGGGGATTTGAAACCAGGACCGCGCGTCAAACAGGTTCAAGTGTACCGAGTCGTCTTGATCCGCTTGCCAATCGATGCGGTCGAAGAGCTGATAGTTGTCGCCGATATCGTGCAACGGGGAGAACTCGGGAGAGTCCAAAAAACGCCCCGAGCGCGAGGTGTTGGCCGCCAGAAATTCGCCGAATTTTGCCGTTCCCCAGGCGATATTGAAGTCCTCGCCACCAGTTCCGAACGATCCGTAGTAAGTATCGATTTCACCGGTCGGACGCGCCGACCCTAGTCCGGATTTTGTGACTGTATTCACAACCAGCGACGCTTTGCCTCCGTATTCGGCCGGCGGCGAGCCCGCGATCGCTTCAAAGGATTGAATCGCATTGAGCGGAATCTGATTGCTTACCTGTTTATTCTGCTGGTCGGAAATCGGCTGGTTGTCGAAGGAAAACTGCATCTCCGCGTGATCGCCCTGCGGGTGAACCTGCCCATCCGAATCTCCCACCATTCCGGGAACTGAAAGCGTCAGTACGTCGGTCATTCCCTGCCCCACGCTCTGTGACGGCAGGCGGGAGATCAGGCTCGCATCGATGTCCGTGTGCGCGGTGGGTACGTTCTCCACGACATCGGTGTTATCGGCGTGCACCTCCACGGAGCTGTTTTCCGTCGCGATGCTGAGAGGCACCTTGAGCGCTACCGGCACCGTGGAGCGCACTTCGACGTCTTTCTGCACGGTCGCAAAGCCGGTAGCGCTGATGACGGTGTGATATGGATTCGGCGGGACCCCGCCAAATCGCACCAGGCCGGTCTCGTCAGTGGTACCGCTCCTTTCGAAGCCGCTCACCCTGTTCTCAATGGTCACCTTCGCGCCTGGAATGGCTGCTTGCTGGGGATCGGTCACGGTAATTTCCAGAGTCCCGGCGCCCATCGTGGCTTGCGCACTGGAAACCGAGCTTCCTATCGACCAGAGAAAAATCAAAAGAATGACCGCCTGTTTATACACTTCGACCTCCTTACCAAAATCGGCTTTATCAGCCAACGCAAAAGGGATCTAGAGTATGGGCGGCGCGCGGGAAGAAGTGGCGCGAAGGTCCGCTTCGGAAAGCAGAACCGGACGCTCGGCAATCTGACGCCATTCCCGCAGCAACAAGACTGTGTTCACCATCTGAGCTGCTGGCCCGGTCCAGGGCATATGCCCAACCAGGCAGACCGCGCAACCGCGGGCGTTCGATTCATGCTGATGGGAACCCACCAGTACGGACGCGGAGAGGCCTACGCTGGTCATCAGGACCAACAGAATCAGCGCAACGCGGGCAATACGGCGGTTATCCATCAACGTTGTCGAGCAGGCCGGTGCATCTAAATTGTAGCAACCGCGCCCTGGCACGGCGCGTTGTTATAATTGGATGACGTTACCGGGGTACATATGATTTCCATCTTTCAGCCCGGTTTGTGTATCTGATAACTCAAGGAGGGTCATGAGCACACCCAAGATCAAGATCGTCGAGCCGCCAGTTCCGGAAGACAGCCCGCAGCAGCTAAGTGGCCCGCTGCAGACGGGTCCCCAAGGTAACTATAAGGTTGTTAGCCGCATCGTCGACTGGATCACCAATGACCGGTTGCAACTCCTGAATATCACCGAACGAGTCAACGAAATTGTGCGCCGCAGCGGAGTTCGGGATGGAATTGTTCACCTGCAATCCCTCCACACGACGTCCGCTGTTTTCATTAATGAGTGGCAGGACGCGTTGCTGCACGATGTGCGCAGTTTTTTTGAGCATGTCGTCGATCGCGACCAGTATTACCGGCACAACGATCCGATTTACTCCGACTGCGAGCGTAAGAATGCCGATTCTCACATGCGCGGCATGCTGATGGGCCAGACGCTTAGCCTGCAAGTACGCAATGCCACGGTTCTGCTGGGTACCTGGCAGAGCATCATTTTCGCGGAGTTCGATGGTCCCCGCAGCCGTTCGCTCGCCGTTCAGGTTTCCGGCGTGTAAAAGCGTCCCGCGCGGGCCATGGCGAGATTTTTCACCAAGGCGGAAGCGGACCGGCTGCTCAAAGAGGTTCAGCCGGCGCTCAAAGCCGCGCTTCGGCTCAAGGCGGAGTATGAGTATTTCGAGGCCGAACTCCAGGGCGTCCGCCGCCGGGTGACGATGAATGGCGGCGTCCAGCTTGACCGGTCCGGATTTCTCGATAACAAGCGCCAGCGCGATTCCCGTGTGGCCGGACTGAAAGCGGCCATCGATAGCATTCACGGCTTCGGTTGCATCGTCAAGGACCTGGACTCAGGATTGGTGGACTTCCCCACCGTGTTCCAAGGACGCGAAGTCTACCTGTGCTGGAAGCTCGGTGAAGATGGCATCGGGTATTGGCACGGTGTTGAGGAAGGTTTTAAGGGCCGCAAACCCATCGATCGTGATTTCCTCGAGAACCATCGCGGGGATCACGCGAACTGAGTACGCTACACTCGTTTTGAGAGGCTGCTTCTTTGCGTCGGCCAAATCGCGATTCTGATACATGCTGCTGAGTAAAGAGTTCATCGCCTATCTGTCCAGACAGATCGTCAAAAGGACCTCGCCACAACTGATCGAGACCGCCGATCCGGTCTCGGCCGCTGAGTTCATCGCGCAGGCCATCGACGACGAGTTGGCGGTGGAAGACAAACTCAACGATGAAGTTCGCGACCTGCTGGATCAATATAGCGAGTATATGCGGAAAGAGGGCGTCTCTTACCAGGAGATGTTCCGCCGCATCAAGAATACCCTCATTTCCCAGCGCAAGGTGATCCGCGCCGCCGGCCGCGACACAGGCGACAACATGAAACTGTCGCGCGACAAGATCAACGACATTTCTCACAAGCTGGTGGCGGCGTTGCGCAAGGCGCGCCAGTTCCGCCTCAAGAAAGATCCCAACGAAGTCCGGCTTCAGATCGTAAAGCACATCACCGATTTGCTCGCCGTGGAAGAAAAGGTCGACCGGGCGGCGCGCACCAAGATTCGGACGCAAAAAAAGGAAATCCCCGAAGGCAGCGAAGAATGGGATCTGCTGCATCGGCGCTATTACGCCGAAGAACTCAAAAAGCTAGGGATCGACCTGGCGCGTTAATTCGGCCGACTTCACCCCTGACGCGCGAGATGCCGCGTACCCATGACCACATTGTCTCGAAACGTTCGGCGTTAGCTCCTACTTACGCGCCGCACTGGGATGTCCGTCACCGATCGCGCCACCAGACCCTCGGCCCTACCGAAACACAGCCTTGGGCGAGCGCGGTAGCGTTCGATTCGCTCCCCAGCCACTTTCTACCGAGGGATCCGTCGGCAACAAGTTACGTTTCGTCAACGAGAGTTCCTCAGGAAACGCTCACTGCGCAGGCGTCTTCTCCAACTGTTGCTTGGCCCACAGCCGATTCGGATTCAGTTGGACCGCCTTCTCCAGCGCCTTATGCGCCTCCGCGTTGCGGTTGGTTTTGCGTAGCGCGACGCCTAACCACAAATACGGCTCCGCCGACTTCGGGTCGAGCTCGATGGCTTTTTGGAAATCCTGAATGGCGAGATCGACCCCTCCGCCCAGCGCCGACGGCAAGTAGTAATTGCCCACGCCGTGGCTGACGTAAGCTTCGGAAGACTTCGGCTCCAGTTCAATCGCCTTGTTCACGGAGTTCAAGGCGCACTTGCCATACTTAATCCCTGCCAGGCCGGCGCTCGAGATCATCTGGCCGCAGAGCGTGCCCAGGACCCGGTGATATTCGCCGGTGTTGGGTTTCAGCTCCACGGCTTTCTCCGCCGCCGGAATCCCGATGTCGGCGTCGGCCTTGGCGCCCGCTTTATCCCGGAGTTCCACGGCGACCTCGGCCGCAAAAGAAGCCGTCAATGCCAACCGGTACTGCGCTTCCGCATCGCCGCCCTGCGCGCTGGCGGCCGTGCGCGCGTCGGCCAGCGTTTTCTCCAGCCAAGCCCGATCCTGCCGGTCCCGTGCTTTCTGCAAGTCGCCCAACGGCGGCAAGGAACTCGCCGCAACCAGGGCGGCAACTAGGAAACCGGCACAACAGCGCATCAGTTGTAATTTTAGCAGTGCGTCTTGGCCGCGACCCTACAAGGGGCGCGGGGATCTGGCGTTCGAAGTCCTCGCCTTCAACTAGGCGGGCAAGACGAACTTATTCCGCTTCCCAGATCGACATACCCTGCCTGTCGATGATCCCAAAAATATTTCGCTCGTGAACAATCAGAATATCCCCGTCAGCGACTCGGTGTTGCTCACTGCTGAGCATGTCCTGATCCACTTGGATAGCAATTGTGTCCCCGGTTTTCTCCTTGACCAGTCCCCAAAACCGCTCCCCGCCGAGCGCGGCGTGAGTCACGCCCACCTTAACGATGTACCCAGGCTGAATTTGCTCCAGCGTCTCCTGAGCGGGATGCGCCCAAGTGTCTGGGTGGTGTTTCGAGCGCTCGGCTGAGTCGATAAGCATAAAGCCGTTCTTGGGGAGCATTGGAGCCTTATTCACGAGGGCCGCCTTCAGTCCTACCCGCGGAGGCAGGACTCTTGAATTCATCGTAGATCGCCCAACGCTCGGCCGGGCTGAGCACTCCCGCAAACGGCGTGGCCTGTCGTAGCGCTCTCATCCGCTCGCTGTCTTCGGTGAGTAGGTGAAGCAACTCCGGCAGAGGACGATCCAGGATCTCGCGCCAAGCATCGGCGTACGGTCGCGACCGCGCCGCCGCCGGGGCCCAGCGTTGGAGATTGTCGCGCGCAATATCCAGCAGCTTTGGATCGGCCTCAATCTTTTCGGCAATGGCACGATGCAGCGCTATGCTGCGCTGGTCGATTCGCTCGTGACCGGTATAGCCCGCGCTCATGTGATCGATTCAATTGTCCCCGGAGCGTTGCCTTCCAGGCGATTATTCACAAAAATATACGACGGCTGCGGCAACCTCGTCGCGCGGGCAATCAGATCGCGCAAGGCTTGCCGAGTCCCTGGATTCGGGTCTCGAATCTCACGATACGGCGTGAACTGGGACACCGCCTGTTCATACGGCCGCCCTTTGCGCAACAGCGCCCGAGTCACCGTAAAATCCGCCGTATATACTTCCGGCAACTGCATCTGTTCGGCTAGCTCCGGCATGCGCGTCCAGGCGTTGAAGACATGCGCCACTCCGTGCCTCCGCAAACACGAAAAATACTCCGCAACCAGGAACTCCTGGTTGCGAATCTCTACCGCATAGCGATACCCGGCCGGCAAACTCGCGAGGAATGGATCGAGGTCGCCTAAAAACTCCATCAGGGTCTGGTGAGTGCGGCCGAACTCGAAGATCAGCACTGCGACCTGTTCGCGATAAGGCTCGAGCAAATCGAGAAACATGGCGCGGAACAACTCCGCATTCAGAAACTGCTCATTGAAGGCCCCGGCGCGGTCGCCATACCTCGAATGCGCCGGGTACATCTTTACCGTCACTTCCTCGGGAACCTTGAATGCGTAACGCAGCGCCGCCGGAGCGGAACGGAACAAGCGCCTCCAGAATTCGGCGCTCGGGAACTGATAGAACGAAAAATCGCCGCAAACGATCGGGAAAGTCTGCGCATATTCGTTCAGGCACTCGGCCTCAAACCGCTGTTTCGAAAACTTGCCGCGAACGAGATAGCGATCCCGCGAGTAGATCTGATCCATCCAGCCCTCATATTTCCAGGAACTGGCGCCGATAAAAATTTGACGCGCGGCCAGCGCCGACAGGCGATCCCGCAACCGCACCCGCAACGAATCGTCCGGCTCGGCGAAAAGCGATAGATTTTCAGTAGGCGTGGGCAACCCTGTAGCCGTAAGGATCGGCGCCCGCCTCGATCACGCCATCGGGCAGCAAACGCACCATCACCGGAGCGGCGCCGCTCGACCAGCGCGAACGAACGCCGGTGCGATGGCCGCGCTCGGCAAGCTCCGTCGCCGTGCTCGAGGGGATCCGTTCATCCAGCAGCAAATCGCCTTTGTTCCAGGCGTGGTTATCGAAACTCGAGACCAGGTGACGCGTCTGGTAGCGCGGCGCTTCCACCGCGGCTTGCGCGTTCATCCCGAACTCGACCACGTTCAAAAAGAGCTGCAACAGGCTTTGGTCCTGGTTGTCGCCGCCAGGGGTCGATAACGCCAGATACGGCTTGCCGGCTTCAGTGACCAGGGTCGGGCTCAGCGTGACGCGCGGCCGTTTTCCACCCGCCAGTTCATTGGGTGAGCCGCGCACCAGAATAAAGCTCTGCGCGCGCTCCGTCAGCGCAATTCCGGTATCGCCCGCGATCACCGACGGCAGCCAGGAGCCGCTCGGCGTGGCGGAAAACATCATCCCGTCCTTATCGATCGTATCCACGCAAGTGGTATCGCTCGCCATCAGAGCGTCGTCGATATGTTTGGCCCGCACGATGTCCATCTCGGATGGATGCAAACCGCGCTTTCCGTTCACCACACCCGGAAGAAAGTCGAGCGAAGCTTTCTCGGTAATCTCCTTGCGGCGCTGCGCCGCGTACTGTTTCGACAACAGCACGTCGGCCGGGATGTGGCTGAACTTCGGATCGCCGTAATAGGTGTCGCGGTCCGCATAGGCCAGCTTTAATGCCTCAACCGATTTGTGAATGTACTCGGCGGAATTGAACCCCAGCGAGCGCATATCCCAGCCTTCCAGAATATTCAAAGCCTCCAGCAGCGCCGGCCCCTGGCTCCAGAAACCCGGTTTGTAAACCCGATACCCGCGATAGTCTGTCGATACCGGCTCCTCCACTTGCAGTTTGAAAGCCGCCATGTCTTCATAGCGCATCAGGCCGCCGTTGGCCTTCATGAACGCGTCGATCTTGCGCGCAATTTCGCCGCGGTAAAAATAATCCCGAACTGCATCTATGGCGGCCTGACGGCTGGCGCCGGCCGCCAGCGCTTTCTTCTCCGCTTCCAGCATGGCGCGCAACGTGCGCGCCGTGTCCGGCTGGCGGAAGATTTCTCCGGGCATCGGAACCCTTCCGTTGGGCATGAAATGGCGTTTGGAATCCGGCCAGAGTTCAAAGAAGCCCGCGGAACGCGCAATCGATTGCGACCGCATCTCATCGATCGCCTCGCCGTCGGCCAGCTCGATGGCCGGCGTAATCACTTCGGCAAAGGATTTGGTCCCGAACTCCCGCAGGGCGAGTAGAGTGGCGTCGACCATTCCGGGCACCAACGCCGGCAAGATGCCCGCGACCGGGATAATGCCGCGCAGTCCGTTCGGCTCGGGTCTAGCCAGCAACTCGCCTGGCACCAACTGATGCTTGCGGAAAAAGTCCGCCGAAGCGAGTTTGGGCATGGTGCCGACGCCCGCGATCGCAAAAACCCTGCCTGCCTTATTCCGGATCAGAATCGGCGCTTCTCCTCCGAGACCAAAGTGAGAGAACTCAGTCACGGACGCCGCGTAGATCGTCGCCACGCCCGCATCCACGGCATTCCCGCCATGAAAGTACATCCGCATTCCGGCCTCCGCGGCGTATTCGCTGCCACAAGCCACCGCTCCCTTGGTGCCTCGCGAAGCGTGGACCACGGGACGCTCGAACTCCTTCCTCTGCTGCGCCCAAGCGGCCGAGAGGCAGACAAGAAGAAGCAAGCCGGATTTTCGCGTCATATGGCCACAATTTTAGCAGCCTGAAGAAGCCAGTTGCCAACCGGCAGGCACTCATTCAACCCAACGACGCCCCGCGGTATGCTGCGGCCAGCACGCGTGCGGCGCGCCGATTGGGTCACGTCGGCGTATCGATAAGACATCACCGAGAGCAGGCAAGCCGAGCAGGCGTTGCATAGCAGTGAGGAGAAGTTTCGCCAACTGGCGGAGAATGTCCGCCACGTCGTTTTGTTGAGCGACGCGGCCGGAAGCGAAATCCTGTACGTCAGCCCCGCCTTTGAAGAAGTCTGGGGCCGGAGCCGGGTTGCCGTCGTCGCGTTGACGAACGCTTCCTGGCCGCCGGTATGGACGCCTATTCCGTGCTGCGTGAGGCGGCATCCCTAAGAAGCGAAACCCGAACCATCCCCTTGAAGTGACGGCCGGAGAGGAAGGCACGGGTTCAGCTTAGTGCGGGCTTGCTGCACTCGCCCGCGCCGTTTTCACTTCTTCCATTTGGCTGATATGCCGTTCGGCGTGCAAATCCATCAGGATCAGCCACGGTTCCCTAAAGTTTCTGGAATTGCAGGCTTTCCCAACGTGGGCTCCGAGCTTTCCTGGCCTATCCCATATCCACATACCGTTGTCATAGCGAACACAATCCTTCGTCTGTCCCAGACCTGTCGGAAATCGGCAGCAGGCTGTTCGTCTGTTTCTTTTTTAGGTCGAGCGGGGAGTGGTCGTCCTCGGGCTCGTTTTCGACGCGGCAGATGGGCGGAAGGGTGATGTAAGGTTCCGCCGGCGGTCGAGTGTGAGAGCCGGCGTTGGGTTCGTTTGCGTGATTCGCGTGTTTCGGATGTGGTTCGAGCGGGGATTGATTGTCCTCGGGTTCGTTTGTGGCGCGGCAGATGGGCGGAAGCATGGTGTATGGCTCCAGCGGCGGTCGAATTTTAGCGTCGGCGCTGGGTTCGTTCGGGTGATTCGTGTGTTTCTCTTGTAATTCGGGCGGGAAGTGGTCGTGTTCGGGTTCGTTGGTGGCGCGGCAGATGGGCGGAAGGATGATGCAAGGTTCTTCTTTTAGCTGATCTTCGCGCTCGGGCTTGGGTTCGTTTGCGTTGGGCGCCGGTTCCAGGGTTTCGGGCGACAGCTTCGGTTCGTTTTCTTCAGGGGCTGGTTCGGGGAGATATTCCGCAGGGTCGCGGCCGGTGGTGGAGACATCGGGGCGCGTGATTTGTAGGGGTTGGGCGCCGGGCGGACGGATTTTGCGGAGGCGATGGAACTCGGCCAGGGCGCGGGCTTGGGTTCGTTCGAAGCGGGCTTCGGCGCGTTCGGCGGCGGCGACTTCCCTTTCGACCCGTTTCTGGTTGAGACCGAGGCGGTAATCGCCGTCGCAGCCGCCATTTTCGCGGTCGTCCTGGGCCTCATGGTCGAGTATGCACCGGTCGGTGATAGCGGTAGCGACGGCCCAGGCGCGACGCACTCGCCATTCGGCGACGGCGAGGTGCTGGATGAGATGGAGTTCGAACACGGTGCAGGGTTCGAACGAATCGATATAATCCTGCTCGAGTTGTTCAAAAACAGCCATGTCCTCGGTGCAGAGAACGACCGTTCTGGCGGAAAGGCCGTATTTTGTCGCGCTTTGGCAGCTCGATGCTTGTATTTGTAATGCAGATCTCATAGAGATAGATCTTCTCCTCAAGACCAAGGTAGCGGGCGGGTCAGCGCGGCAACGCGTGGAATTCCCGTAGGTGGTTGATAGGGAAGAAGATGTTTTTTGCGGATTGCGGTGACTGGGATTTTGCGCGGCCAGCGCCTGGGGAAGTCTTCCTCCGTACGCCGGGTTTCGTAGTGGTTTCCCCAATGAAAATACAGGGATTCCTGTATTGATGACACTGCTTCGCTGATCCTGCCGGATGTGTCCAAGATTTCTTGATTATTCCTACAGTTTTCTCTTGACTTGTTTCTCCGCTCCGTTTATTCTGCGTTAGCGCGGCGAAGTAAGGGTGCTTCGACCGGGGATTCACACTAATAAATTCGATAACGTGAGGAGCGCTATGAGGCAAGCGGCTGTCATCGTGTTATGGAAGTGTCGGCTACGCCTATGTACTGGGCATTATTGACGTCTGTGTTTCCGACCAGCGTCGATCTGCAATGGCAGGGGGTGCTGGATAACACGAATGGGATTGGGTTGTGGGATTACCAGATTTTCCGCAAGGACTCGGCCCACCCTTCGTTTGCGTGGATTGGCAGTTCGGTGACGCCGGACTTTACCGACCCAACCGTGTCGGCGGGAGTTAGCTACACTTACTCGCTGAACGCGTACGATTATCACTGGAATGCATCGTCGGTCCAGATCACGGTTGTGACGCCGGCAACGGGAAACACTACGATGTTTTGAACCACTTGATCACGGTGAGCATGCCGCGGGGGAGCACGACGCAAACGAGGACGTTCAACTATTGGACGTACGATAATGAAGGCAAGATGACCAGCGCGTCGTACCCTTCGGTGTCCAACCATTCGGGGACGTACACGACGAGCTACGACAGCATGGCGCTACCCTCCGCGCTGACGGATAATTCCAGCAATACCTGGGCGAGCGGTGTCACTTACGGGCCGTCGAATGAGCTGCTGAGCATCAACAGCGAGTCGCGGACGTATAACACTTTGCTGCAATTGACGACGATCACAGCGTCGGGCTTTTCGCAGCAATACGTGTATCCCACGAACGGGACGAACAACGGCAAGGCGACCTATCAGTACGATCTGATCTCCGGAGAGCAGGTGCAGTATGCGTACGATTCGCTGAATCGGTTGATGTCGGCGCAGACGACGGCGACGTCGGATCAGAACCATCCTTCTCTTGCTTGGGGCCAGAGCTTCAGTTACGACAGTTTTGGGAGTCTATATGAGAAGATGCCGACCAAGGGGTCGGCGCCGTCGCTTTCCATAACGGTGAATGCGGCGACGAATCAGATCACTGGGTACGGGTACGATTCCAACGGGAACACGACGTATGTGCCTGGGAGTTCTCCGTTGTACATGGGATATGACGTGGAGAACCGCATGACGTGGGCGACGCAGTCGTCGACGCCGCAGGAGTTGTACGCTTACGACTCAGCGAACCGGCGGGTGTGGAAGGGGACGGTGAACAACAGCGGCGCGATCACGGCGCAGGAAATGTATTTCTACGTCGGGAGGGGGAAGAGGCTCGGAACGTATGTAGCTACGATCCAGCCGTCGTCTGGGTACACCTCCTATTGGCCTGTGACTGATGTGCAAGTGCATTTTCGTGCGCGGCGGGTGGCGCATTGGGCGGAGGCGAACGGAAGCACGCAAGTCACTTTGGTTTCCACCACATTGGACCGCGTGGGGTCCGTGCGGAATGCCTTTGCTGGTGCAGTTGGTTCTGCTTTCTATCCTTACGGCGGGATAAGGGGACGGTGGCACCGAACGATCAGACGAAGTTTGCGACGTACACGCGGGATTCGGCGACTGGGCTAGATTATGCGATGAAGCGGTATTATAGCAGTTCGCTGGGGCGGTTTATGACGCCGGATCCGTATCATGCGAGTGGCAAGGGTGCTCGGCCTCAGAGCTGGAACCGCTACGCTTACACGCGGAGCGACCCGGTTAACCGGTACGACCCCGCCGGTTTGGACGACCAAGATCCGTGCGCTGGCAACCCTAACTGCGTAACCGTCACCGCCGCGCAAGATCCCCTTGACTATATGTACGGAGCCCAGAATGGATATGTGCCCGACATTGGCTTCGACCAGCAGGTGGAAGCCGGGCTTGGGCAGTCTGGCACAGGGATCCCTAGTGTTAGCCAAATCCAGCAGGCAATGTGGCAGACTACGCTTGCGACGCTGCAGGCTGCCGCTAGCTTCACAAAAAGTGACGCCGCTGGCCTTAACTCGCAAAACTGCCAAAAGGACCTGCAGGCGATTCAGCAGGCGGGCAGCGGTAACGACTCGACGGACTCGATCACGTCGGCCGCCGGAAGCGTATCTTTCCAGAATGCTTTCGCCCCTGTGAACCAGAGCATCACCTACAACAACGTCACCTACGACTCACCGGCGGCGTTCTTCAATGCGAACCCTAGCGCTTTCGCTTTTACATTTATTGGATCGTCGTACCAGCTTTGGACTTTCGCCGGCATATTGGATCCCACGAACATTTCTAACTTCGGTCTTGCGTCGCCCAGCCTTATGGACGGTCGGGTTTTGCATGAGATCCTTCACTCCTTAGGGTTTACTGATTCCCAAGTGGAAAACGGGCTGGGCCTACCGGTCGGCCCAAATACCGACGCAATCGGCCAGGACTTGGCCCAGGACTGTTTTCACTAAAAGGGGCTCATGTCTTTCACAGCGAGGGTCGCGTTTGCTGTCTTGGGGGTGCTGGCAGCGCTCGGCGAGGTTGTTGGCGGCGAGGTTACGCTGCGGGTGGTGGACAGCGAGGGCCGACCGCTGGAGTGCTGGGTAAGGGTTTTTCGAGCTGTACGTGGGAACTCGGACTACGCCTCGGCCTTTCATGGCTTAGAGGCAAAGGACGTGAATCCTGGTGTGTACAATTTTGAATTGGTGAAAGGAGAGCATCTGTCTGATGTGCCGCCGCCCGATCACCAGTGGTTGCGGGCGGGGGGCCAAGTTGGGGTCGTGGAGAGGGCTAACTTCTTTGTTATAGCTCCCAAGTGGTCCAACGGTTCCGCAACCAGCGTTGCTCCCCCAGTGGATCCGCCAACACTTGAGGGCGCGATCGAGCCGCGTCCGGAAGGCACCGTTTGGATCCGGTTTAACGCAGTCTATGGCGACCGTCACTTTGACGTTGATGTGGACTCCTCAGGGGCATTCCGGGTTTGGGGCGACCTCGACGGTAGGTATTTGCTCACGGTGATCCGAGGCCCGGAAATTTTGCGTACACAGATGGTTTCGTTTCGCCTCAAGGGCTACCCGTTCGCCAGGCGTGGGGCTGCACGAATGGTGCTGAAGATCGGGGGCCCCCCTGCCGAAATAATGCGGGTGGAGCAGGGCGAGAAGTAGCCAGAGCAACGGCGGGTCGCCGACGTCGGGCGAGATGACGAAAATGACTACGCAGTATGGCGGGTCGCTTTCGTGGGTGCATAGCTCGAGCACGGCTTATCCCGGAAACCGGTTCTTACGCGAGGTGACTCGCGGGTGCTCGTTAAGCAGACTGGGGCCACGGCGACGACCTATCCGATCACCTATGGGTCAAACGCGACTGTCGTGCATTCCTCCGGCACGGTAACGGATCCGGGCGGGCTGGGAGTGAAGACGTGGGGCTTTGATACCAACATCTCGGATGCCTGGGTTGGGTTGGCGACTTCTTACCTTTCCCAAGTAAATCAATCGGGATCCAACGGTGCGCAATCGCTCTCAGGGTCAAAACCTCGCCGGGTCCGTTGCAAGCATTTTGCAGCACGGAGCGATGTCCAATCCGGCGACCTACGCAGCCCTCAACGCCATTTTGTACGCGCTGAACACGAACGCCGGGCAGATCGATGTGGTTGCCTTCAGTGGCGGAGCGGGAGCGTTCACGGCTGCCTACAACCTCCTGTCTGCAACGGCCCAGGCGAGAATTGGCCTGATTCTCTATGTCTCGCCCGGTGCGGCAGGCACTATCGCCGACATTACCGGATACACAACCGTGGTTGAAGGCAGTTCCCTGAGCGTCGATCCGCTTGCGACAGGGGTTTCGACGGTCATACCGTCTGATATCCCGGTGGCCGTAACGCCCTGCGGTCACGATTTTGGTTGCCTTTCGACAACCCCAACTGCCACCAATATACTCGACGCAATGTTTGCAAACGGTGGATGCAACAATCCGGAGGTCTTTACTAGGACAAACTATAACGGCACTCCGGGGTACGGTGTGCCGAGCGGCGGCGGTGGAAGCGTGGGTGTGAATTCCGGTCCCAGCCTCCAGCAGACATTCGTTCCAGGCCAGAATGGTGAACCTGGCTCATGGACCGTGGGGATGTGGGTTTCATGGCCGGGCCCACAGTCGCCGAAGTTCTATGCGCTCTGACCCAACATCGTGATGTTCACGCAACTGAGAAGTGACCTCTCCTTCGGCTCGTGGGCGGGTCAGCTGTTCGTGGCCCTCATTTTGCCGACAATAGCGATGATGGTTACAGACAACACATTGGATGCCTCCGATCGTTTTCGATGGCAGGTCGCCAACTACTTTATTCAAGCGTCTTTTGGGGCTGGGATTGCCTTTGGGCTCCATTTCATCCGGCCGCGGTCGGCACTTGAGGGGCGTTGGGTGTGGGTGATCCCGGTTTTCTTGGAGGTCTGCTTCGCAGTTCTTCTTGTAGCTGGCGGCGGTCTAGGGGCGATTGGCCAACTCTTCTTCTACGATGCCGGTGGGCCGATGGGCGGTGAAAGCGGTTTGGCAGCAGTTCTAGTGACGTTGCCTACCTGGGGTTGCTGCTGTACGCCGCGACGATGTACGTGCTGAACAGGCGGGCACCGAATGGGGGCCAAGTGGGCCAGCCTGGTCGGGGCGACTAAGTTTTTAGGGGGGAAAACTCCGGGGCGTCTGCCACCGTCTGCCAGTTTTTCTGGATTTCTCCGCCTCGCCATCGCCCCGCCTCAATCCCCAGCAGCGTCAACTACCCGTTCTTTTCCCGGCTTCTTTCTTCCTCGGCCCCCCGTCGATGCAGCAGACGCCCGCTTCGATGAGCACTGGCTTCAGCTACAACGACTGGAATTCCAGCCAGTACAGCAGTGGGGAAATGACGCAAATGAACAGGTTGGGTTGGCTACCTCCTATTTTTCGCAGATTTCGCAATCCAACACGAATGGTGCCCAGCAGTCGGCGTACACGTATTCGACCAATTCCTCCGGGAACCTGTATGTGGGAAGCACGACTGTGACTCAAGACTACGGGCTCAGTTCGGCAGTGAAGAAGCAGACGACGCAGACCCAGGATCAGTACGGGAACGTGACGCAGATGCAGCAGTCGAGCTTGTACACTAGCGGCAGTCCGACGTGGGTGAGGGCGTACACGAATACCTGTCTGAACAACTCCAACTACACGAACTTGCATATTGTGAACCGGCTGACGGGGAGTACGGTGACGGAGGGAACGAATACCAGCACGCTATCGTCGATTACTTACGACGGGGATAACTCGAATTTTACAGCCGCGCCGGGGATCACGGCGCACGATTCGGCGTATACGTGCAATTATGGTCAGACCGGATGCACGTGCCGATTCCGACGAAGAAAATCACTCATTCCGAACTGAAGACGATCAGCCTCGTCGCGGAGCGACGCTGGCGCTGGCACTGGCGTTGTTTTCCTCCTGGCTATGTTCCGCCCGTGCAAAGTAGCCGTCGCGCTAGTGCCGATTCGCGCCGCTTGCCCGCGCCACTTTTACTTCTTCCATCTGCAAAATGTGCCGGTCGGCATGCAAGCCGATCATGATCAGCCACTGGTAACAGTCCAGGTCCTTGAAGATGAAGTGCGGTAAGAAATGGTCGTGTACGGAGCAGGTGGTCGCTTCAGCGAACTGCACCGTACGGCCGCGGATAGTCTGGAACGCCTCGACCAGCTCCGAGAAATCGGCCCACTCACTGCGTGGCATCACCGCATCCGGACCGGGAACTTTGACGCTCCGATCCGGCACCGCGCGAATCAGTTTTTCGAGTTTACCGGCCACCTGCGGGCGTTTTTCCGGCGCCGGTGGCTGCGAGAGCGCCTGTTGAATGCCCAGGTAGATCCGGGTTTCCACCGGATTGATGTGCTCCAGGCAATCCGCCACGCTGAATTGTCCCGCGGCGGCCTGGAAGGTTAGCTCGGGATGAGAAAGGCCGCTCACGGCCGCCAGCACTCGACGGCGATTGTCCTCCAGCCGTTCGATCGCCGCCTGCCGCTCTTGCTGTTCCATGCCTAACCCGCCTAACTCTGGTGCGCGCCGCTCGTCCGCGCCGCCTTCACTTCTTCCATTTGGCTGATATGCCGTTCGGCGTGCAAATCCATCAGGATCAGCCACTGATAGCAGTCCAAGTCTTCAAAAACCGGATGGGGAAAGACGTGATCGTGTAACCGGCTGGTGGTGTGCTCCGCGAACTGTAGCGTGCGCGCGCGGATTGCCTCGAACGCCTCAACTAATTCCGCGAAATCGGCCCACTCCCGGCGTGGCATCAATTGCGGCGGGCCGGAAAATTTAGTCGTGCGATCGAGTGCGCCGTGCTCCAGCAGGGCGAGTTTCTGCGCTACCGCCGCACCTTTTTCCGGTTCGGGCGGTTGCGACAACGCGCGTTGGATGCCCATGAAGATCCGGCTCTCCACCAGATTAATGTGCTCCAGACAGTCGGCCACGCTCCATCGGTCTTCGGCCGGCCGGTAAATTAGCTGATCACGGGAGAGGCCGCTGACGGCCGCCAGCACCCGTTTGCGGTTGTTCTCCAACCGTTCTATCGCCGCTTGCCGCTCTTGCTGCTCCATGTTCTCCTCCTGTGTTCTCCTCCTGGTTGGTTTGCTCTTCGATGCGCAGTCCGGTTTTGTGTTCCGGCGCCAGATGCAACGCCAGTGTTCCCGCCGGATCGGACAATTCGGAGCGCAGTTCCTCGTCGTCCACTTCCACAATATATCCCTGCCGGGGCTTTAATCCCACCACAAACAGCCATTCGGTATCCACGTCGTAGCGCAAAGGCGCGCGCGCCGCCACGACGCTTGCGTCCCCGACTAGCACCGGACGCCCGCTGCCGCCTTTTTGATTGAGGACCGTGATGTTCCCATTCTCAAAGAGCTGCGCCTCGCCGCCAAACAAGCCGAACCAGGTGGCATCCTCTTCCCAACTGGAGCGCAGAAACAGAGCGCCCGAATGCGGATCGTAAAACTGCAGCGGCAGATGAAAGAAGCTCAGCCCGGGCTGATACGGGTTGGCCCATAGAAACTCATACACCGCGCCGAAACCGCCGCGCATCAGGAAATGGTCCTGGATCAGCCAGCCCTGCAGAAACTGCGTCTCGGTGGAGTTGCTGTCGTAGGCCACCAGACTGAGGCCGGCCGCGCGGCTGAGAGCCGCCGACCTGGTCGATGGTTGTCCCGCGCCAGTGAACACCGGAATCCGGTAGGCGTTCTCGGGCGCCTCCAGCGGCGCGGGATAGTTGCCCAGCACCAGGAAAATGGGCAACTGCTCGAACCAGGCCGCGGCCGAGTCGCGCAGGTCAACGTTCAAGTTGTCACGTACAGCATGCAGCAGCTCCAGCAGCGCATAGGCTTCCGGCGGCGAAACCAGGTTCTTCCCGGCCAGCACCCCGGGCAGGAACTGGCGGTTGAACCAGTCAATCTCCTGCCGTAGCACCGGCTCTTCGGAATGCACCGCGTCATCGGCGAAAGCGATGGCGGCCAGGATGCGGTCGCGGTGGGCAACCAGATCGTTCCCGGCTGGAACGCCGCTGACCCCTTGCATCAGCTTGGCGCGCAACGCGCCGGCTTGGCTTTCGGTGAGCCAGTCCTGGCACCAGTCATAGACTACCGCCTGTTGGCGCAGGTCGGCGGCCGGCGATAAGGCCCATTCCACCGCCCGGCGCCCGGCGGTAGCGTCTTTGGCGACAATCGCATCGAGCGCCTGCGCCAGCCCGTATTCGGGCAGGCCTTGCGGCGCTTGCAATATTTTCTGGAATTGCTGCCAGCGCATGGACTGGCGTTCCCGTTCCCGTTGCAGCAGACGGAGATGCCGGGCGGACAACAGCAGCCGGGGATGCGGCGAATAGACGCGATACTCCTCCGCGCCGAGTCCCCAGGGAAGAAGAACCAGGAAAAGCAAAATGCAACGCAAGGCTAACCCGATTTTGTCACAGAAAGGAGGTCTCGCCGCATTTGTGGGTGAACGCTCTCGTGCGCGCGTTACGTTACGAGATTTGTAGAAGCGGCGTCTCGCCACTGCGGCCCCGGACCCGCTTGCGCAAGCCATCGTTGTGGGGCGCACGCCCTCGTGCGCGCCGGACCCCTGGTCCGGCCTTGCCACCACAACAGAAACCCAGGCAGACGGTAAGCGAATTGTCCAGGATGTCCCGTTAAGAGATATGTCACAGCGGCCAAACTTAGTAGCCTTGGCAAGTTCCTCTGACCGAGCATTCTCTATAATCGAAGAGGCCGGACCAGGGGGTCGCGCGCCCGAGGGCGTGCGCCCACACACGATAAATGTGTCACAGAGACACACCCAGACTGCGCCAGACCACACGGCAGCGGACTAGGCCGACGCACAAGGCTTTTAGAATGAGTCCCGGACGCTCCAAATCGGGCTTTTTCCATCTGGCGCTCCAGTTGCTATCTAGGAAACTCGAATTGATGAAGTAACTTTCGAAAACCTGTGTCCCTCTGGTTGCAGCGAGCTTGAACGGGGAGCGAGTGGCCTGGAAACGGCGTGCTTGCGGGAGCCGGTGTTTAAAGTTTTTGCAAAACCGCTCTTTCCTTGTCTGTGAGTTGCAACAGAGGGCTTTTTTGTGGTCTACGGTGGTCTACGTAAATCGATTCGGAGAAAGTCCATTTTGATCCCGTCGGGGATTCGAGTTTCGGCGGTTGTGCTGGCTTCCGGGTGTAGGAATAAAAGGACGCGGGCCTCACCAGGAAAGGAATGCTAGTTTCGCGCCACATGCGCCGGCGCAGGATCCCAGCCCGGTAGCCTCTCTTCAAGATAGGCCGGCGGGCAATCCGCACCGGAACCAGCGGCCTCTTCAAACGGCTGGGTCTCCGGTGCGGCTCCTCTACAGGATTGTCATAGTGTAACCCAGAATTGTCTAACCCAGAATTGACCGACTTAGAAAACCGCTGGGGACCGGCGGCTTTCACCCCCTCCGCCTCCCTTCCATTTGCCATTCGCTTCTTTTTGAGCCCGCTGGCCGGCGGCGGTGTTTTATACTCGGTGTAGGTTTCCTATGTATTTCAGGGTCTCGGGCATTCTGTTGCTGGCCGTTTTCATGGGAGCGCAGACCGCCACGCCGCCCACGCTGCAAACTGCGGAAGCACCCGCTCCGGCAACTCCCCCCTCGATTAAAGTACAGGTCAACGAAGTCATTGTGCCGGTCACCGTCACCGACGACAAGGGGCGGTTTGTTTCCGATCTGGAAGAGAAGGACTTCACCATCCTCGATGAAGGCAGGCCGCAGCAAATCCAATTCTTCACGCGGGAGCACAGCCAACCCGTGGTGGTGGGAATCCTGGTCGACCTCAGCAACAACAGCCGGTTGTACTGGAAGCACTACCAGGACGCAACCTCCGAGCTGGTGCTCAATTTGCTCCCCGGCGACAAGCGCTTTAGCGGCTACCTGATCGGCTATTCGAACGAAGCCGAGTTGCTGGTCAACACCACCACCGATTCCGAACCGATTGTGCAGAAACTGGCGAAGCTGAAGCCCAGCGGCGGCGCGGCGCTCTACGACGCCATCTACATGGCTTGCACCAGCCGCAGGCTGGTCAACGGGGAACCCATCGAGCCGCGGCGCGTGTTGGTAGTGGTCGGCGACGGCCACGATAGCGCCAGCAAGAAGACGCTGGCGCAAGCCGTGGAAATCGCCCAGCGGAATCTCGTGACTATCTACGGGGTGAGCACCGTCGGCTTCGGCTTCCAGAAAGACGACGAGGAGAACCTCATCCGGCTGGCGGAAGAAACCGGGGGCCGCGTGGAATACCCGCTGCAAGGCATTTACTCCGACGTTTCCGGCTACTTGGGAATCCCTTCGGATGAAGGCAACTACGCGCTCAAGGTGGGCACTGGCGGCTATGCGTCGGCGCTGGCAACCGGCATGTTCAAAGCGATTTCAAACGTGGTGGGCGAAGTCACCACGCAGTACATTATGCGCTATACGCCGGACGACGCCGACCCCAAGCGGCCCTACCGGAAGATTGTGGTGAAGGTGGATTTGGCGAGCGTGAAAGTGCGGGCGCGCAAAGGCTATTATCCGTTCGCCCCTTAGTCGCCGATAAGTATAAAATATGACCGCAGGCGGGTACTACGTTCTTCAGGCGGAGCTTCCCGGGCGGGGATTGAACCCGATCGGCCTGCTGCTTGAGAACCCCGAGCGCGACGAGTTGCATCTGCGGCTGCGCCGCGATCTCGACCTCCTCGCGGAAGAAGAAGATTCCGAAGTACTCACGGCGCTGGCCCAGGATTTGCGCGGCAAAGCGGCCGAGATGGGCGCCGCGGCCCTGCTCCGTTCGCTCGAAGATTCGCTGTCCAATGCCATTCAGATGACTCGCCGCGAGGCGGTCGAGGTCGGCAACTTCGAGTGGTCGCTGAACCAGTTGTATCGTGAACACGTGCCCACCACGGTCCGCAAGTTTGAAACGCATGTGCCGGTGTACACGCTGCGCGCGGCCGCGGGAAAATTTCTCGAAAATGACGAGATCGACGAAGAGGGCTGGGAAGAGATACCGGAGTCTCTTCGCGGCCAGGAGTTTCCGGGCAAGCTCGACTCGCATATGTTCGCCGCCCACATCGCCGGCCACTCCATGGAGCCGCGGATTCCGGATGGTTCCTTGTGCCTGTTTCGCTCGGGTATCGCCGGATCGCGCGAAGGCCAACTGGTGCTGGCGGAAGACTGCCGGCGGCATGCGTTTGCGATCAAGCAATATCACAGCGAAAAGACCACGCCCGGCGACTCGGACGCGTGGCGCCACACCCGCATTCGTCTGATCTCGCTCAATCCCGAATACCCTTCGTGGGATCTCGAGCCGGAAGAGGAGAAGTATCGCATCCTCGCCAGGTTCCTGGCAGTCTTGGGTTAGGTCCCAGCCAAGCTTCGTAATCATCGGCGTTAATCCGCGTTAATCGGCGGCTAATAAATCAATATTGGCCGCTGATGAAAGCCGGTGAACGCGGATTCTTTGTATGCGTCTCGGATGACGAATTGACGCATCGGCGCTGGAGTTTCACATAACTTCTCGGGTGGAGTCAGAAGAATCCGCCTCAAAATTAAAATGCTCACCCCCGATGAAAAGGGTGAGCATTCCAGTCCATCGTATGCCCGTGAAGACACAGGCCCCTGTTTTACCAGGGTGATGTTCATGGGAGAATCAGATTCGACGGAAACGCAACCGTCAAAACCTGTTTGTTGTTAGGATCATATGGCCTCCGGGAGTTCGCAGTCAAGGAAAAATCCGCCTGTGGAAACTTGACTGCTAACCCTCTGTCCAGCAGTGACTTACCCTGTGGAGTGGTTTTCCAAAAACTGTGGAAAACTTCCGTGGGAGAGCGGTGCACGGGCGCCTCGGAACTTCTAAGGTAGAGAAAGTGAGGCAGTTATTTGCTTTCGAGATTCAGCACGATCATTCCATCCCCGGCACCTGCATTGCCAAACCGCCGGCGCAAGATTCGGATGCCTGCAAAGGCAAAGCCCGACAGCACGCAGAACACCAAAACGATGCCCGCCAGCGTAAAAATGGCCAGAATCATCTGGGCCACGCTCTGGGGCTTGACCGGTACCGGCACGGACTCATTAAATTGAACCGAGGCCTGGTAACTCACTTGCTTCAGCAATTTGGCGGCGGCCGCGGCATCTGGCGGGGCCGGAACAAGCGCCACAAGGGGCCCAGAACGCTTCACCAAGCCTAATTTGATATGCTCCATCGCCGCAGCTTGTTCGCGGGCCATTTGGGGCGTCGGATAGGAAATTACGATGAGAGTCTGTTCGCCACCCGTTCCCCGGTACCGGGCTACCGCCGCTTCCGGCGAGTACTGGAGGCCAAACAAATCCGCCGGCAATTGTGGTGCAAACTCGGCGAGACTAGCCGGGCCCAGGATATACCTCGGAGACTTCCCAATCTGGCCGGTCCGGGGGAAATAATCGAGCAAGCCTGGGAGCTGTCCCTTTCGCTCGCCGGGAAAAGGCCCCGCGGAGGCGACGATTTTGCTCAGATTGGGGCAGACGCAGGTGACCAGATAGTTGCCTTGCTGAGACCCGCCCAGCCAGAGACTGGCCGCATAGGCGCCAGTGACGTCATTGAAGCGGTAAGCCGTGGCTTTTCCCGTACCGATGTTGGCTACTTCCGCCGCTTGCAGTCCGTATTCGTCTAAAATCGCCTTCTTTTCTCTCAAATCAGCCGGGTGAGTGGCTGGGATATTTTTCCATAACTCGCCGCCGGGGCTAACCGGTATCAGGACGATACAGGCGAGGGCCGCGCTTATGCACCGCAACATTTCTTGTACTTCTTTCCGCTCCCGCATGGGCAGGGGTCGTTGCGGCCGGCTTTCTTAGTGGAAATGGCCTGTTTCTTGTCCGCTGCGGCGCCGCCGTTGCCGCCCACAAACTGCAAGTCGGCCAGTTCTTTGTCTTTCTTGCGCTGGATGGTGCGGGTGAAGTCGGCAACCGCCGTTTGCGCGGCTCGTTGCTGCTCCTGCAAAACACCTACGGGCTCGGCGATCGGCTCGTCCTCTTCTTCTTCCTCCTCAACTTCTTCCGCAAATGGCAGAATCGGCCGGGGCTGCATTCCGTCGCCGCCCAATTCGCTGCCGCCACCACCGGTAGACACTTGCAGGAAGAACAGATAGCGGATGCTCTCGTCTTCAATCCGATCCATCATGTCCTGGAAGAGGCTGAAAGACTCCTTTTTATATTCGATCAGCGGATCCTTCTGCCCATAACCACGCAGCCCGATTCCTTCCTTGAGGTGGTCCATCGACAGCAGATGGTCTTTCCATTGGTTGTCGATGACGTTGAGCATGATGATGCGCTCAGCCTCGCGCAAGTTGTCCGGGCCAATGAGGTCTTCTTTCTCCTGGTATCGCTGCTTGAGCAAATCGGAGATTTTGGTTTCGATTTCGCCGCGGGTGAGGCCTCCCAGATCCGGTAAAGCGACCTTGAGGCCGAACTGCGTGAGCACGTCGGTCTGCAGGCCCACCAGATCGTAGGCGCTGGGGACTTCTTTTTCCGGGCAGCGCACATCAATGTAGCTGGCGACGATGCCTTCGATGATTTCGTCCAGCCGCGCTCTTTGGTCCTGCCCTTCGAGCAGTTGCCGGCGCATGCCGTAAACTGCCTGCCGCTGCTTGTTCATGACGTCGTCATATTCGAGCAGGTGTTTGCGGGCCGCGAAATTTTGCGCTTCGACAGCCTCTTGCGCCGCGCGGATGCGTTTGCTGATCATCCGGGATTCGATCGGCATATCTTCTTCCATGCCCAGACGCAGCATGAGCTTTTGCATGCGTTCACCGCCAAAGATGCGCATCAGGTCGTCTTGCAGCGAGAGATAGAAACGCGAACTCCCGGGGTCGCCCTGGCGTCCGGCGCGCCCGCGAAGCTGATTGTCAATGCGGCGGGATTCATGACGTTCGGTAGCCAGCACGTGCAGGCCGCCGATACGAACCACATCATCGTGCTCCGGGTCGGTTTCCGCTTTGTAGTGCTGATAGAGCGCATCCCAATCGGCGCGCTCGGCAGAGCCGGCGGGCGCTATTTGCAGCGTATCGGGATCCTTATTCTGTTTGCGGAATGTTTCCTTGGCCATGAATTCGGCATTGCCGCCGAGCAGAATGTCGGTGCCGCGGCCCGCCATGTTGGTGGATACCGTGACCGCGCTCTTGCGCCCGGCCTGGGCGATAATAAACGCTTCCCGCTCGTGATTCTTGGCGTTCAGCACCTCGTGCTTGACGCCCATCTTTTTCAGGATGCCCGAGAGCCTTTCGGACTTTTCCACCGAGATCGTGCCCACCAGCACCGGTTGCCCGCGATCGTTGAACTGCTTGATCTCCTTCGCGGCATTTCGGAACTTCTCTTCCTCGGTCCGGTAGACGATGTCAGTGCTTTCCAGCCGCCGCATGGGCCGGTTGGTGGGGATCGCCACTACTTCCAGCTTGTAAGTTTTTTCGAATTCGGCGGCTTCCGTCTCGGCCGTACCGGTCATGCCGGCCAGCTTTTTGAACATGCGGAAGTAATTCTGAAACGTGATGGTGGCCAGCGTCTGATTTTCGCGTTCAATCTTGACGCCTTCCTTGGCTTCAATCGCCTGATGTAATCCGTCGCTCCAGCGGCGCCCGGGCATGACGCGGCCGGTGAATTCGTCGACGATCACCACCTGGCCGTCCTGCACCAGGTAATCCTTATCGCGCTGGAACAACACGTTGGCCTTGAGTCCCTGCTGCACGTGGTGATTGAGTTCAATGCTGGCTGGATCGTACAAATTGCTTATGCCCAGCAGCTTTTCGACCTTCAAGACGCCCTCTTCCGTCAGCGCCACCGAGCGGTGCTTTTCATCCACCGTGTAATCGCCGGTGGTGTACTTTTCGCCCGGCTCTTTGCCATCGATCACTTCGCCGCGGATCAGCCGGGGAATGATGCGATTGACGCGGTAATACTTGTCGGTGGACTCTTCACTCGGACCGGAGATGATGAGCGGCGTGCGGGCTTCGTCGATCAGGATCGAATCCACTTCGTCCACGATGGCGTAATGATGCCCGCGCTGCGCGCAATCGGTAATGCGGAATTTCATGTTGTCGCGCAGGTAGTCGAATCCGTACTCGTTATTGGTGCCGTAAGTGATGTCGCAGTTGTAGCTGGCTTTGCGCTCCTGATCGTCGAGGTCGTGAACGATGATGCCCACCGACAGGCCGAGGAACTTGTAAATACGGCCCATCCATTCAGCGTCGCGTTTGGCCAGATAGTCGTTCACGGTGACCACGTGAACGCCTTTTCCTTCCAGGGCGTTCAGATACACCGGCAGCGTGGCCACCAGCGTCTTGCCCTCACCGGTTTTCATTTCGGCGATTTTGCCGCGGTGCAGGACAATGCCACCGATCAACTGAACATCGTAGTGCCGCATGTTGAGCGTGCGGACGCCAGCCTCGCGGCAGACCGCGAACGCTTCGGGCAAGATGTCGTCGAGCGTGGCGCCGCCGGCCAGGCGGTCTTTGAACTCGGTGGTTTTCTGGGCCAGTTCGGCGTCGGACAATTGCTGAAAGGCCGGCTCATACGCGTTGATGGCGGCGATGATCGGCCGCATCTTTTTGATGTCGCGCTCATTTTGCGTTCCAAAAACTTTCGCTAAAACAGTATCGAGCATGGAGAATCCTCTTTCTCTCTTTCAAAACCTGAGTTTACTTAGGAGCTTAAGCGAGAAAGGAGGAGGGCGGAGGGCGCTGGAACAGCGAGGTATTGGAATGCGAATCGAGTGGCGCGGTCTGTTCGGCCGGCGGCGGTTTCAGGCCCAGTTCGGCGAGAACCTGAATGGCGGGCGCGGACATTACCTGTTCGAGCAGCGGGCGCACTCCGGATTGCTTCTGGGTCCGGGCTTCGGTCGCCAGGCGGCAGAGCAGCGTCTTGGCTGATGCGGCCGTGACGCCTTGTTCATGCCGGGTGCGCGCCACAAACTCGCGCGCTACTTCACCGGGAAGGGACGCCAGCAAGGCCGCAAATAATAATAGAATTGCGGGTTGGCGGCTGGATGAGAGTACTGGACGCACGGCTGTCTATTACAAGCGTAGAAGCTAACAGCGCCCCTGTCAACCGGACCGAAGGTCGCGGTACTCGGCGGACGCCGGTTCATGGGCGCTCGTTTTTTTTCCGGTTCTATATTAGCTCAGTTTGCGGGATTCAGCTTGCGGCCTGACGCCAGGTCGTCGAGTGAGCGGCCTAGCTGGGGCTGTAACGGCGTCCATCATCCTGACGAAAGTATCCTGCCCGGCTTTTTGCGAAACGAAAGTTGGCTTCGTTTCGAGGGGCCTTCCTTTTGAAGATTCTTCAGTGTTTCCAATGCCTTGGAGAAGGAGCGCTCGTTGGTAGTAGAGTAACCGTGGGGAATTAACAAGGGCTTTTCGTCCAGCGCTTCGGACTCGAAAGCGGTGTCCTCGCGGTAGTGACCGCCGCTTGGCGTACGGGTTCTCGATTGTTCCGCTTTTCGAGGAACTTACCAGAATACCGTTGCCTGCTCTTCGCAGACCAGTAGAATTGGGGGACCGCCGGTGGAAATACTCACCGCGTGAGCGACAACTTCCTTTCCCTCTTCGGACTCCAGGCACCTGTTGACGTCTTCCAGGGAGCCAAAGTGCAGTTCGGCGATCCGGTAAACCTGAACCTTCCCTTGAGGCGAGTTCAATACTTTGGTGGTGACCAGCCTGGTCAACCCTTTTAGCTTGGACTCGACCAAAGGTAAGTGCTCCTCTTTGTAGAGGCGTTCGAACAGCTCTTCATCTTTCGGACGCGGATAAATCACAACTGCTTTGACGCTCGAAACGGCCATTGTTTTGTGTATCCTGAGTCTACCGCATTTAGATAGATCGATTCATCCTCAAAACTGGTACAGCATCAAATACACCACCACGCCGGTCACGCTGACGTAGAGCCAGATCGGTAGCGTCCAGCGGGCAATGCGCCGGTGGCGTTTGAAATCGCTCTTGAGCCCGCGCCGCAAAGTGATAATCGCCAGCACCGGAACGGTCGCCGCCAGCGTGGTATGCGTGATCAGAATAGTGTAATAAACCGTACGAATCGGGCCGGAGTGAGGATAGTGCACCGATCCTACCTGCGAATGGTAAACGAGATAGCAAACCAGAAATACGCTGGATACGGCGAAGGCCGCAATCATCACGCCGCGGTGAGCCCGGACGGCCTTCTTGCGGATGAGCACATATCCAGTGGTCAAAAGAATTGCCGCCGTGCCGTTCAGCGTCGCGTTTACCGCCGGAAGAGTGTGGATGTCCATGGTCAGGATTGCTCGAGCGCGCGAATGTCGCCGATGAGATGCGAGACCATATCGGGCTCCGAAGAATCGTAGTATCCGCGAATCTGCATACTCCGGTCAATCAGTACAAAACGAGTGCTGTGCTGAAGCGACTTGTCCAAATCGCCCAGTTTGAAGACATCCCGGTCCAAGAACTGCAGCGTCGACACCGGCCCAGTGAGAAAATACCAATTCGCGGGCGAGGCGTGATGCACCTTGGCGTACTCCGCCAGAACCGCCGGCGTGTCGCGTGCCGGGTCTACCGTATAGGAGACTAGCTTCACATTCTTGTCCACGGCCTGTTGCAGGCGCCGCATTTGCGACGTCATGCGCGGGCAAGGTCCCGGACAAGTGGTGTAGATAAAATCGGCGACCCAGACGCTGCCCCGCAATTGCTTCTCGCCATCGAACGGCTGGCCGGTCTGCGCCGTCAGCGCGAACGGCGAAACTATTCCATATTCGGGAAGGGCGATTTTCGGTTTGCAGGAAGCCAACAAGAGAACAGCGGTAGTGACTACGGCGACCTTCATGCCCGATCGAATAGCATCAATGCGTACAGCACCGGCAAATAGAAAACGGAGGCCAACAAGACGCTGCGGGCGCGCTGCCGTGTACGATCGTTCAGGATGCAAAAGCCGGTGTAGAGGAAGAGCGCTCCGATAATCACGGCGCCAAACAGATACACGTTGCCGGTCATTCCCAGAAACCTGGGGAGCAGGCTAATGGGTAACAACGCCATGGAGTACAGAACAATCCGCCGCGAGGTCGATTCGCCATCGGGTTCTACCACCGGCAGCATCCGGATGCCGGCTCTTTCGTAGTCTTCACGATACATCCACGCAATCGCGTAGAAGTGCGGAAACTGCCACACAAACAAAATTGCAAACAGCGCCCAGGATTCCCAGGTCAAAGTTCCGCTGGCCGCCGCGTAGCCAATCAGAGGCGGCATGGCGCCAGGAATGGCTCCAATGGTCGTCGAGTGCGGCGATCGCTGTTTCAACGGAGTATAGATAAGGAGATAAGTCAACAGGGTGAACAACCCGAGCAACCCGGCCAGCAGATTGGCGCCAAACACCAGTTCAACGAAACCAAGCGTGGAAATGGCAGTCGCAAAAATCAGCGCGCGCGTTGGATCCAATTGTCCCGCGGGCAACGGCCGCTGCTGTGTGCGCCGCATTTTGCCGTCGGCTTCCCTCTCATACCATTGATTCAAAGCGGCGGTACCCGAAGCGATCAGTCCGGTGCCCAGGATGGTGTGCAGCAGTGTAAAGAAATGCCAGCTCTTGGCGCCAAACACGTAGCCGATGGCGGTACTCATCAGGATGAGCCAGGTAATACGCGGCTTAGTGAGTGCGAGATACGGTTTCATGTCAGGCAGCAACTTCGTCGAACTGAAGGGACAACCGTCAAGCTACAGGGAATTCGAAATTTTTGCAAGCCCCAAGCATCGAGCATGCTGGACATGTTCCGGGAGCGGAGTAGTTCACCCACAGGGGTGGAAGGTTCCTTCTGCTGAGAACCCATCGGAAGCCTTGATTGTACACGATTCCGGGGCTTGAATTCTTGCAACACCAGAAAAAATACAGTTCCAGTCAACGAATCCAAGTCATTAGGTAAGCGATTCAGAGCGCTGCTCTGGGGATTCAAGATTCAGCTAATATTGCCGTTGGCGTGGGGTTGTTCGGTGCCGGCAGCCGTGGGAACAACCGTTTGCCAACCGTTAGTATACGTCTAAACCACTGATTCTACTATTCCAATTGGCAACGCGATCAATTATGATCGAGATGACAGTCAAAGAAGAGGAAGGATTTGAAGATTATGAAAAAAGTGATGACCATCGCTGCTCTGCTCGGAATGAGCCTGGCTTATGCCGGCTCCAACTATAATGTCACCCTGTATGCCCCCGCCAACGTGAATGGAAGCCAGTTCCAGGCCGGCGAACTCAAAGTTCAGCTCCAGGGAGACAAAGTGATTCTCAAGCAGGGTAAGACCTCCGTCCAAGCCCCGGTCCACGTTGAGACCAAGCCCAACAAATTTGTCGCGACCTCTGTCGACACCAACGACGGCAATCTCCGTGAGATCCGCATCGGCGGCACGTCCACCATCCTTGTATTTGGAACCTCTGACAAAGCGTCAACCGAAGGCTCAAAGTAAGCCTTCCCATCAACCACTGTGATTTCCCTCCATTTGGGTGCGGGCGTGTGACGACCCCGCACCATCCTTTTTTGGCGCGGGCTTTTTGGCGCGGGCTAGAATAAAGACCTATGGACGATGCCATCCCGCTTGACCAGCTCGAGCGGATTCGCCCCACCCTCATTGCCGTGATCGACAGTATAGGGCGACTGAGCAATTCCCTGCCTGATGACGCTCCTAGCGCCGCCGACTACTCACCCCACGAAGCCTCACCCCGGGAAAAATGACGCTCGCCGAAGCGCGCAGCGCTCTGCGCCAGAGAAAAATCTCCTGTCTGGAACTTGTCGAGCAGTGCCTGGCGACGATCGCCCGCCTGAATCCCGACCTGAATGCGTTCGTGACCGTAACGGAAGACAGCGCTCGCGCCCGCGCCAAAGCGCTGGATGCCGAACTGGCGGCGGGTCGGGATCGCGGTCCACTGCACGGCATTCCGATCGCGCACAAGGATCTCATCGACACCCGCGGCGTCCGCACCACTGCCGGATCCAAGCTGTTCGCCAACCGGGTTCCGGACCGCGATGCCGCGGTGGTTCGGCGCCTGGATGATGCGGGAACGGTCCTCGTCGGCAAGACCGGCCTGCATGAGCTGGCCTACGGCGTGACTTCGGAAAATCCGCATTTCGGCGTCATCCGCAATCCGCATGATCGCGAGCGAGTGCCGGGTGGTTCGAGCGGCGGCTCGGGCGTGGCGCTGGCTACCGGGATGTGCCTGCTGGCGACCGGCACGGATACCGGCGGGTCCGTTCGCATCCCCGCATCTTACTGTGGAGTGGCCGGTCTCAAACCCACCTACGGCATGGTTGACCGCGCGGGCGTGCGCCCGCTGGGGCTGACGCTCGATCACATTGGGCCTATGGCAGCACACGCCGAAGACCTGCTCCCATTTCTGGACGCCCTGGCGCCACAGCGCAAGCGAATTGCGTTGCCAGAGAAAATCCGAGTCGGCATTCCCCGGAACTACTACTTCGATCAGGTAGATCCGGAGATCAAAGCGGCGGTGGAACAACGCGCGATGGCGCTGAACGGAACCCGTATCGAAGTAGAGGTCCCGGATATTGAAGGGCTCAATGCGGTTGGGCGCGCGATTCTGCTGGCGGAAGCCAGCGCAATTTATGAGCGCTATGCTGACCGGCGCGACGATTTCGGCGCCGATGTCCTGGCTCTGTTGGATCAGGGCCGCCTGCTGCCGGCCACCGCATATGTAAATGCCCAGCGCCTGCGCGGCCAGTATGCGGCCGAATTTCGCCGGCTCTTTGAAGACATCGATTGCCTGGTAACGCCGACGACACCGATCACCGCGCCCAGGATTGGAGAACGCCAGGTATCGATCGGCGGCGTCCTCGAAGACACGCGACTGGCGACGACGCGGTTTATGCGCGGCATTAATGTAATCGGGTATCCCGCGGTCTCCGCGCCGTGCGGGCGCTCGCGTGCGGGTCTGCCGCTCGGAATGCAAATTATCACCCGGCCGTATGAGGACGATCTGGCGCTGCACTTGGCGTGCCAGGTAGTTCGGTAGACTTCGCGCCGTGCCCATCACGGCGACGCAGCCCGAAACGCGGCGAAATTTAGCGCCGATTTCTCGCTGAACAATACTGTTCACTTAACACATTGAACGGGCCGACGGCTCCTTCCGAGTAGCGCGTCACTCGCCCAGAGCGACCCCTCTGAACGAACCCACTTCGACGAGATGGCGACCATACGGTCAAATGAACTATGGATCACCTGTTTGATTCTCGAAGCGGCAATGTCTCCTGACTCGGACATGCGCCATCACGCCTGAATCATCCGCCAGTTAATCTAACAGCGCGGCGACGAAATCCACGACCCTGAGTCGTAAATACGCAACGATCGTGCATCGACCGCAAACAACTCCGCCATCCGTAGGAAATAGCGTGTGGCCGCGCTACGATTAACGACAGTCACTCGTTCCAATGGTCTTGCCCTCTTGGCGACAGCCGCCTTAGTCAAGTCAGCTTGATCCCCATCCGTCTCTGGCAGGCTCCACCCAATTACGATAACTTCGTCTGCTTTGACTAGCGCCTCGTTCTCTATTTCACGGCATCGTTTGAAAAACGGGAGTTCGATATGTTTGGCGGAGCCTGGCGCCAAAACGCAGATTCCAACGTCTGACGGCATGGCTTCTCTCGGCAGCGCGACCGCCTGAAAATTGGGAGTTGACGGCCATTATCTGATCGCCCCCTGGGAAGTAACAGGAACCAAGTACCGGGCCGTCCAAAACGTAGGCCCGTGTGCGCTGTTCGTATGGGACTCGATATGGCACGAGCCAGTTCAAGGACCCATGCGGCTTTATTATGCGGAGGTGGCTTGCAGGCGCCGCTGCAAATGCCTCAGCGGTGACTCGGTCGATAGCGCCTCCGTGCTTTTCAATCAAGGGCAGATCGTCCTTTATATAGAAGGGGACCTCGAAGCCATAGCCCGTGGCCGGCTCTGAGTCCGACGAGACCTTTGTACAGCGCGGTCGAGCGTCAAGTCGTAATTGAAGCTGATGAACGTGTGTTTCGCGTCGGGTGCGCGGATCTGGTCTTGGAGAAACTGCTCCAATGGGGGGCCAGTTTATGTTGCACCCTATCAGACGGAAAACCCTACTGATCGCATGTTAAATAGCTGCCTCTCGCGCGGAGAAATTCGGCGACGGTCTGAGCGCTCTCTCGAAAGGTCCTCGATAGATTCCGGCGGAATAAAAATCGTTGCGCGAGACAATCTCCTGGAGTAGACTGTAATGCAGTGCGCGGCGCCGTCCGCGTTGGCTCCATTTCAGACCCGTCTGGGACTGGCTTAAACCGTAGCGGTACATTCGTGAGGTGGAAGTCGGAATATGACATCTAGTGACCCTGGTATTAAGGTAGAGCAGTCTCCGCGCTATGGGAAATCCCGGTTTCTGCTGGCATCGCTATTTCTATGGACGACGGCGGCTCTGGCATCCGGGCCGGGCCCCAACGGCGTCAACGTCGGATTTGACTTCAATTGGAACAATGGGCCGGCGGGATACGCCGCCTCGTTTATAGGAACGACTTCTGGCAGCGGTGCTACGCTCGTTAATTGTACTAACGGTGGCGGCCCAGTGACGCCTTCGTCGTCGGTCTGCGACTTTGTTTTCGCTTATAGCATCGGAGGGACCGCACAAACTCCAGTTTCTTCGGGCGGGGTCTATGAAACGTATCCCACTGGTCCGGCAGCACCCAACAATTGCGACGTAAGCCCGCGCACGACCGCTCCCTTGACGTTGTTCAATTGTTTTAACACCAACTCTTTCGGACAAGTTTTCCTAGCCAGCGCAACCGGGGCCCTATCCGATTTCAGTATGAACCTGACCTGCCTCAACCCTGCGGGAACGCCCGTAACCGGCTTGTCGGCTGTCATCTACCAAGTCAACTCCAATGGCACCATTCCGGCAACGCCTCTCGGCTCAATTCCTGTGGACCTAAGCACGTGCCCGACCCTCACGAGTTGGAGCGGGCATGTTTTTTCGTCAGGTGATTTTGCTACGATCCCGCTGAATTTCAATAATGTGACCCTTACCGCTGGGAATTTTTATGCAGTGTACTTCTCCGGCTTGGTGCCGGGTTCGCCGTTGCCGGGTTCCCCCCTGGTTACCTCCGTGACGCCTAGCACCGGACCGCCTACAGGCGGCAATACCGTGACGATCACGGGGACGGGCTTCACCGGCGCCACGAGCGTTACTTTTGGTGGAGTTGCGGCGACGAGTTTCACGGTGGTGAACGATACCACCATTACCAGCGTTGTCCCAAGCGGTTCCACTAGTGGAGCCGTGAGCGTGATTGTGACCACCGGGGTCGGAAGCAATGCAGCCAATGCTCTCTATTCCTACGTGATTGCGACGCCCACGCTCAGTGAATGGGGTATGATCGCTTTTGCCGGTCTCCTCGTTCTGTTCGCCATTTTCAAACTACGCAGGGTCGACAAATCAGCGACAGCGTGAGGGCGATGCAAGCCTCGACGCGGAAAACATTAGTATTTGTCCTGGTCTTCTCGCTTACGGCCCTGGCCCAATTCGCTGTCTTATTAGCCACGCCGGTTCGCCCGCTTGTGGACGGTTTTTCCGGCGACTTGGCTGCGGTGTCGGCGTGGCTCATTCACTCCAGCGGCGGCAATTGCCTGCGGCACGCGGCCGTTCTCTCCAATCCTGCCGTGAACTTCGCCATGGAAGTTCGCGATGGCTGCAACGGCATCAATGTGGTAGTTCTGCTGTGGTCCGCCATTCTCGCGTATCCCGCCAGCTTGAAATGGAGGCTGCTGGGCGCGACGATGGGGCTGGCCGCCATTCAGTTGCTGAATCTGTTGAGGCTAATTTCTTTGTACTATCTCGGCCAATATAATCACTCTCTTTTTGAATTCGCCCACGAGTATCTGTGGGAATTGTTGATTATCATAGACGGAATCGTGGTATTTAATCTTTGGATCAGGCAAGCATCGAAAAGATCAGTCCGGGCGCGACAAGGATAGGCCGTTTTTCGGTCCTTGATTCCGTCATAGGACGGGCAATTATCTACGTGCCCGTGGCTATGGCGGTGTGGTGGTTTTTGCTCAAACCAGCGTCGCTGTGGTTGCTGCGAATTCTCGCTTGGTTGCCACTCGCCATGTTCGTGGCGCCGGCACATCTCGAGCCGATCCGCGTTGATCCCGATACACATGAGTGGGTGTTTAACGTGGCCGTGAACACTTCCGTTACGAACGCCCAGACCGGTGAGCGCCAGCGTTTTGATTCAGTCGAGTTCGCCGCGCCCGAAGACAATGTCGCTTTTTTTGCCTGCGGCTGGTTTAGCTATCTTGCACTGGCGTTTGCCGCGGCCGGCGTATCGAGGAGACAAGCGAAAAGCTTTCTCAAAGGACTCGGGGTGCAAACTGTTGTCAATGTCTTCTCTCTAGCCGCGTACGCTTACATCAACGGTTATGGATCGGTCGTCGATGTTCCCGGGAAAGCCGGCCTCGCGGTTTGGCTATGCAGATATTTCTATTACCTCATCTATCTTGTGGTCCCGTACGCAGCGCCTTTCGCAATCGCTCTGCTAATTCACGGTGAATGGCGGGCGTACTTCACCATTCCGGAACAACGGGTTTTCGAACGCCGAGTGCGGACGGAGCAGTGAAGCGGGACCGAACGGCGCGATCCTGCCGGGCCGCCGTTTCGTCGTAGGGATCATTCCAAATTCATTGTCCACTCAAGCTCGCGCTCATAGAGAAATTGGATCTGCTTGTCGCGCCGGGCTAACAGGGTCCGAATTTCGAGATCGTCCTCTTCAGTGAGTGTCGTGCCGGCATGGATGTGCGGGGGCAGGGGGCGGCCTGCCAGGTCTCGAATTAAGAGCCGCACCGGACCACTTCGCATGGTTCCGCGTGCCGCACCATGGTTATCGACGCTCCGCAGAACTCAATCACTCGCGCGTGCCGGCAATCATCTTCGTCCGCGTGGTCGACTTCGAGCGTGCCATCGTTAAAATACAATCGCAGGAGCAGTATCAAACCGAACTGACCCTTCGGATACGGGTCATTCACGGCGAGCAGGGTTGAGCCGCGCGGAACACTCGGATGTCCTTGGTCCAGCACCGTGACGATCGAGGCGATCAATGGCCAGCCAAGTTCGGTTGCTTCGCCCATGCGCTGGCGTTCGATGCGATGCGCTCGTATCAAAAGTAAACAAACGAGTACCGGAAGCGCAATTTTCCTCAAATCGGCGCCGGCAAGCAAAATGGGGCTGGTAAACAACCAGTCTCGTAGCGTGACGAGAAGCACCCCGGCATACAAACTCAGAAACGCGAACGGAATGTAGAAGGCATATGCAGACCGAGGGGCGATGAAGGCGATGGGCAGAAAACTGATAATCGTCATGGACCAGGCAAACAACAACTGTTTCGAGCGAAGCAGCACCGCCAAACCGAGCATTATCCCCAGCAGGCTTCCTGCCTGCGCGGCGCCAAACCAATGCGGCCGGACGACCCCGTCCCGATAGAGCAGCGCGTCGAGATAGACCCCCAAATTCCGAAAAAACGGACTGAATCCAATCTCGTAGTGATAGGTGGACAGGTTGTGCAACAGGCTGGCCGGCGCAAACTTTCCCCAGATATACGGGAGGGTAGCAACCCCCGCGATGATCGCCAAACGGCAGCGCGAGAAGAGCGACCCGGCGTTGACCGATCCAGTGTCAGACAACTCAATGATGACGAATAGGACCGGAAGCGTCGCCGCCATTTCCTTGGCGTTCAGCGCGCAAATATAGAGTATCGCGATAATCGCGTATTGGTGCATGCGCCGGATCGGCCCTGTTCGGCGTGCGTGCAGATAGTAAAACCACGCGCCGAAATAGAATGCGTAGCAAAGTATGTCATAGATGGTTCCGCTACTGGTATAGAGATCGCGAAAAGCCGGATGAAAGGCTGCGATCGAGGTGGCAATCGCGGCGATCTCCATCGACCCGGTGAAAGCGCGAATAGCCAGGCACCCCAGCCACAAGTTGACGAGCAACAGGAGAAAACAGACCATTCGGTAAGGGAACGGATGTAACCCGAACGCTGCAAAAAGGGGCCGGTAAAACAACGCTCCCGCGGGCCGATAGGCGGGAGAGAAATAAAGCAGGTTCGCCGTGACGATTTCGCTCACCGGCTGAAACGCGTAGACGTTAAGATTGCCCACGTCGTCGGTGTTAATTCCGGTGCGAAGTCCGGCCCCCGCCATGAACAGGAAGTAAATTGAGGCGAAGATTAAGAAGCCGGCGGCAACCACTCGACGGGAAGACATGTTCAGTGTTGATGCCGGTCCGATTTTGCGAACACTGAGCGAAGAAAGCGCACCGGCCAGGTGATCCCGCGTCCGATGCGGAAAGAAACCGAGTTAGTGATGCCGGCGATCAGATTGGAAAACTCCAGCTCGCGCTCATAGAGAAATTGGATCTGCTTGTCGCGGCGAGCCAACAGCGTCTGAATTTCGAGCTCGTCTTCTTCGGTGAGCGTCGTCCCTGCATGAATGTGCGCGGGAAGAGGACGTTGGTAGTAAACGGTTGCGTGACTGGGCGCCGTCTCATTCACCGGCCGTTCCTTGGTGTAGAAATAAACCGCGATGGAACGCCGCGATATGGTTTCGCCGGCGGCCGGCAAAGTGACGCGGCGAAATCCGTGCCAGGAATTTTCAGTGGTCTCAAAAACCACCGCGCGATTCGCCAGCGGGAGCACCGTGCGGACGTCCTCCGGCCCCGCCGCCCACGGATTGCGCGCCAGTTCGAGCGAACCTCCCCAGCCTTCTTCCCAACGCTCATTGAGATAGACAATCAGGTTCAAACGGCGGTGGAAATGGGTCGAGGGATGATAGTTGAAATCTACATGAAAATCGAGTTCCTGCCCGTTGAGATTTTCGTGCGTGCCGCCGCCGATGTATTCGGAATCGTAAAGCAGATTCGGGATATCCGTGATGCGCCCGGCGAGCGCAAGGAACTCCGGGTCCTTCATCAGAGTGTCGAAGCGCGCATATGCGGGGCTGATGGCGTCGAGCTTTGATACGGCGGCTTTGCGTCCGGTCTCGCCGCGCTCATTGACTGAATACCGTTTTTGAAACGGCGGGAAATCGGCTATTAACTGGGCGCAGAAGGCCGGGTCGAGGAAGCCGTCAATGACTACATAACGGAACGGCTGAGCGCTGCTGAACTGCTGGCGGAGGGACTCAACTTGCTCGCTAATTAAAGGATTGAGTACCGCGAGGCGCATGCTAGTCCCCATTTCCATTAAGAGCCCAGCATGACCGGAATCAGAATTCCCACGCCCAGCACAAACATCCACAATCCGGGAGCCGGTGTGTCAAACGGCCGGCGCAGCCGTTCCTCGCGGGCGGCCAGTCGCGGATCGAGCAATAGCCACGCCTCGTGACGTTGCTCGAGAAAATAGAACACGCTCGCCGTGACCACTCCATAGAGCAGATGGCCGACCAGCAACGGCAGCAGATCCTGGGCCGCGACGGCGTCCTTTATCGCTACTTGGTTTGGCAATCCGCAAAGAAGTTTGTGGCATTTGTCCGTAATGGCGACAACCACGTCAACCCGGATGCCGCGACCGGCGTTTCGGAATCAGCCCAGACAACGACGGCGCACCACCACTTGATATCCCGTTGCCCTAGCGCTCGCAAAAAGCTTGACATGCGCGATCAGGAGTTCTTCGGCGTTTCCGTCAACAGTTGCCATCGCCGAAATCAGGCCGAGTCCGTGCAGAGGCGATTGCGCCTCAACGGCCAAACCGTACTCAGCCGAACCTACCCAGCTACTACCGTCATGCGCCGACCCGAGGATTAGGGGCAAGACCGGAACCTCATGAAGCGGATAGGGCCCCTGTGCAGCCACCGCGAGGCTGTACCCAATTTTCGCGAGCATGCGAACAAAGGCGGACACATCCACGTTCACTGTGTTTTGGATGGTCTTCGTCCCCAGATCGGAGGCGACTTTGTCAGGAGGCTTGCCGAAGACGATGGTCTCAAATCCGCGAATAGTGACGCCATCTACAGGGGGACGGCCAGCGAGAAATGCTGGCCGTTTCTAGTGTCGGGAGGTGAAGGAAACCAGGTGACTCGGCTGAAGGTAGCTGGATAGGCTCCAGTTCATCTCCGCGTTTGATTATCAGCGGGAGCTTCGTGGGGCGCTCTTTCTGCCTCCGGGTTGGGAACCTTCCGGCTGTCCGGGCCTCCCACATGAATCCGCGAAGCACCTTTTCCTCGAATGCGGAAGTAATCGCGGAACAACGTTTACAGCTCGCCTGTGGATGGATCGCGTTGCCGCCGAGTGCGAAAGGAACGATGTGCTCGTCGGAGAGGCTTTCCTTGCTTCCGCAGTATATGCAAGAGCCGGCGCGGCTCACGCGCGTCGCGGTCCGAATCCCCATCACCTCGGTCAGGTGTGGCACGGTGTCTATCTCCTACTCTAGAGAATCCCACGCCGAGTTCCCACTCGCGGGCATTACTCCTGTGATGTCGCACTCTCAGCAAAATGCGGCCTGCGATCCCACAGCTCACGCCGGTGGACGTGAGCGGCGTTTCACAGATCGTCTGGGAGGAGAACGACGCGCGGATCGCGGCGCGCGCGGCCGTCGAAGGAACCTCCGGGCAAAGATTCACCGGCTTCGGCGTGTCAGCGTCGTAATGTTATCTCTTCCGGCGGACGATTAGGACGATTAGATAGAGACGAAGGTAATCTCCATCTGATTGGAATCGACAAATGATGCCACGTTCGCTGGTCGCTACCGTCCTATGCTTCTCACTCCCTGCCGCCACTCTCGGTGCTGAGTCACACGTAGGTTACCCCGTAATCTATTCCGGCGGATCTCTGCCAAACGTAAGAGGCGGTGAGGACCTTAAGCTCTATCTGGACCTAAACCGTGTGCGTCTAAGGCACAAATCGGCTGATGTCATGGTAATCCCTACGAAAGCGATTACTGAAATCAGCTACGGCCAAGAGGTTCACCACCGCATCGGCACGGCTGCCGGCTTAGCTATTATCTCGTTCGGTATCGGCGCACTAGTCGCATTCAGCAAATCGAAGAAGCACTATATCGGGATCACCTGGGCCAACGCACAAAGTAAAGGGGGAATCGTGCTGCAGGCCGACAAGAACGAATATCGAGGACTTCTTACGGCACTCGAGGGCGTGAGCGGTATGGCTGCAGTCGATACCGATTCTCCGAGGCAAGCAACGCAGCCGACCAATCCAACGAAGGCGCAGGCGCAGGACTTGCCTGCTGAGGCTCAAGCCACGATTGCCCAATCCCAAGTAGGTATTTTGATACGATTCACTTCAACCCCGACCAACGCTGAAGTTCAAATCGACGGGGAATATTGGGGAAGCACGCCCACTTCTGATCTCACGCGGCTCGCCGCAGGCCCGCACACGATTCTCCTAAAAAAACCTGGTTACCAAGCATGGGAGCGCAAGATCACGCTCACCGGAGGTGATGACCGCACGATCAACGGAGAACTCGAACCCGATACTGACATGAGCAAACCACGGATCTCCGGACAATTTTAGAGCTGAAAATAGGTTTGATTTGCCATCATGTCCCAAAACAGCGTCTTCTTTTCGCGATGCCGCCGCAAGAGTCCGACCCCATCGACCTCGCCGTGGACGCGTCGCCATACCAGGGGTGTATGGATTTATGATCCGGGTGGCGAAAAACAATCACTCTAAACCCCTTCTTATCTGCTGCCGATCTACTACAGCGGCCTTCTTTAAAGGGGTTCGGCTATGTGGCGCAACATCGCAATCGTTTTAGTGCTGGTCAGCGGGTTGTCTGCGTATGCTAGTGAGCCTGCACGGGATGGCAACTGGTGGAGACACCTTAATCGTGAAAACAAGCTAGCTATAGCTATCGGAATTTTTGAAGGAGTTGCCTTAGGGCGTATGTTTGCAACGTCGGGACTAAGCGACCCCGATTCCACGAAAGAGGAAGAACTTTACGATAGGTGGAGAATGGTCGGCGGCAATGTCGTCAACAATCAAATTGCTGATGGCCTCGACACATTGTACGAAGATTATCGGAATAGAAACATCCCAGTTTACCTCGGTACCTGGATCGTAAAGAAAAGTATTAGTGGTGCCTCCTCCGAGGAGTTGGAATCCATCACGAGGGCTGCCCGAAAATTGGCTTCCGACAACTAAGCCGACGCCCCGGCCCGGACGTGGTATCAGGACGATTGCCCATGGGCTCTATCGAGGGACGCCGTTATCTCAGGATCGCGTGTCGATGCTGACGGCATTTCGGGTTGTTGCAGCACTCCGGGCGGATCGTCGGCCACTTGGAAACACCTCGGTCTGCGCGGTTGGACCCGTCAAGAAAGGGTGAGACAGTCTGGATTCCTGGCAAGAAAAACAGTCTGTCCCGCCACCGACCGGGCTGAAGCCAGAAAGGGCGATTCAGGGTCGCTCCCATGCTTAAGTGAACCGTATTGGTCGCGAACAGCGACCGGAGAGCGCGCGCAGGCCAGGTGATCCCGCGTCCGATGCGGAAAGAAACCGAGTTAGTGATGCCGGCGATCAGATTGGAAAACTCCAGCTCGCGCTCATAGAGAAATTGGATCTGCTTGTCGCGGCGAGCCAACAGCGTCTGAATTTCGAGCTCGTCTTCTTCGGTGAGCGTCGTCCCTGCATGAATGTGCGCGGGAAGAGGACGTTGGTAGTAAACGGTTGCGTGACTGGGCGCCGTTTCATTCACCGGCCGTTCCTTGGTGTAGAAATAAACCGCGATGGAACGCCGCGATATGGTTTCGCCGGCGGCCGGCAAAGTGACGCGGCGAAATCCGTGCCAGGAATTTTCAGTGGTCTCAAAAACCACCGCGCGATTCGCCAGCGGGAGCACCGTGCGGACGTCCTCCGGCCCCGCCGCCCACGGATTGCGCGCCAGTTCGAGCGAACCTCCCCAGCCTTCTTCCCAACGCTCATTGAGATAGACAATCAGGTTCAAACGGCGGTGGAAATGGGTCGAGGGATGATAGTTGAAATCTACATGAAAATCGAGTTCCTGCCCGTTGAGATTTTCGTGCGTGCCGCCGCCGATGTATTCGGAATCGTAAAGCAGATTCGGGATATCCGTGATGCGCCCGGCGAGCGCAAGGAACTCCGGGTCCTTCATCAAAGCGTCGAAGCGCGCATATGCGGGGCTGATGGCGTCGAGCTTTGATACGGCGGCTTTGCGTCCGGTCTCGCCGCGCTCATTGACTGAATACCGTTTTTGAAACGGCGGGAAATCGGCTATTAACTGGGCGCAGAAGGCCGGGTCGAGGAAGCCGTCAATGACTACGTAACGGAACGGCTGAGCGCTGCTGAACTGCTGGCGGAGGGACTCAACCTGCTCGCTAATTAAAGGATTGAGTACCGCGGGGCGCATGCTGTCCCCATTTTAAGAGCCCAGCATGACAGGAATCAGAATTCCCACGCCCAGGACAAACATCCACAATCCGGGCGCCGGTGTGTCAAACGGCCGGCGCAGCCGTTCCTCGCGGGCGGCCAGTCGCGGATCGAGCAATAGCCACGCCTCGTGACGTTGCTCGAGAAAATAGAACACGCTCGCCGTGACCACTCCATAGAGCAGATGGCCGACCAGCAACGGCAGCAGGTCCTGGGCCGCCTCCACTCTCCAATCGCAATCTCCTGTTAGGATCAGCGGCAACAGCGTGAGCGAGCCGGCAAACCACCAGATCAATCCGTACAGCATTCCCCAACACATGCCCGAGCCCAGGTTGCGCGCTTCGCGCTGGAACAGCACGCCATAGGTGCTGCCGATGCCGGCGCTGACGACCATGTTGACGGCGAACCCACGCGCCGCCGACGTGCCCCCGGCCAGTTCCGCCAATTTGGGCAGGTAACCGGCATAAAGCAGCATCAAACTGAAAAGCGAACCACCGGCCAGGCTCGCGATGGCGCCCGAAATGAGCGACTGTAAGGTGCGCACTCCCGGACCCTCAGGTTCGCGGTTGATGGGGTCGGATTCGCTGAAGAACCGGACCCACAACCGGTCTATGAATGCATATACCAGCCCAACGATCAAACCATAGAGAATATGTCCGACCAGCGAACCGAAAAGGTTGGTGGCTCTCTCAAACGTCCATTCGGGCCCGGTGTGTGCGATCGCCTGCAGCAGCGTGAGCGGGCCAAGGAACCACCACATAATGCCGTATCCGGCGCCCCAGCCCAGGCTCGAGCCCAGTCCGCGCACATCCCGCTGGAACAGCAACCCGAAGCCGGCGCCGATCACAATTGCAAACACGTAGTGCAGCGTCTCGCTGGGATTGGGCAGGCCATCGGTGAGAGGGTAATATCCTCCTGCCGACATCCAGCGGCCGAAAACAAAAGCGCTGATGGCGCCTGCCAACCCACCCACAAACAGCGCGCGGGAGAAGCTGAATTCCCGTTGCGTGGTGCGCGGCTTCAGCGTGGAGAGAAGGCCGAGCGCCAGACCCAGCGGCACGCCAAACCCGACGATGTACGCGACTAAATCCGGAAAATGACGGCGTGCGGCGCCGAGCATGTCCGATGCCTGCGTGGCGCCGGACCACAGCGAGACCACGCCTGCCGGAATCGCTAGCCATAGCAAAAATGCGTAGCCCAATCCCCAGACAATGCCGGCGCCAGGAGTGGGACAGCGCTCCGTGAAAAGAAAACCGAACAGCGCTCCGTATAAGGCGCCCACCACCGGTCCGGAAAAGAGGCTGGCATGCCCGGTTGCCGAGAGGATGAAGCCGGCCAGAATTCCCGTAGCTGCACACACGAAGATGGAAGCTTTCATGGGCCGTGCTCTCTTACTTGAGGTCGATGGTTTGCACGATGTCGCGCGGGAAAAAGAGTTCGGTAGTCCAATCGATCAGGACTCGGATTTTCCGTTCGAGGCCGGGAAGCTTGGAAACATAGACGCCTCGCCACATGATCCAGGCCAGCAGGCCCGAGAAGCGTACGGATTTGGAAAACGGCCAGGGCAGGTTCAGCTCCGCGCAGGCGGTTTGATAACCGACGACGCAGAGCGCCCCGATCGAATTGAAGTGGAAAGGCGTGAGTTTGCGGCCCTGGATCGACGCTTTGATATTGCGGGCCAACACGTGGGCTTCCCGGAGCGCGAATTGAGCGGTCGGCGGACACGGTTTCAGCGTTTTGCCGTCCTTGACCGCGGCGCAGTCGCCCAGCGCCCACATTCCTTTGCTTCCGGGCACGGCAAAAGTCGTATCCACTACGGCCGCACCGCGCTGATCGAGTTGCAACCCTGCCTCGCGCAGCAGCGGATTGGGACGCGTGCCAGCGGTCCACACGAGCGTGCTGGCCGGAATCTCGCGATTATCCAGCACTACCGCATCTGGCCGTGCGTCCATCACGCGGCGGCCCAGTTCAAAGTGAACGCCGCGCGCCTGCATGCTGCGGAGCGCGAATTCCCCCAGGGTTGGGCTCAATTCCGGGAGAATGACGTTCCGAGAGTGGACCAGCGTCACGTTCACGTCGTCCTTCTCGAGGTGTGGATAATCGGCCAGAATTCCGCGGGCAAAATCGTTGAGCGCGCCAGCCAGCTCCACGCCCGCGAAGCCGCCGCCCGCGATCACAAAAGTAAGCGACCGCCGCCGCTGCGCCGGATCCGGCTCCCGATCGGCGCGTTCGAACATGTCGATGACGTGATTGCGAATGCGAATGGCGTCCAGCAGGCTCTTGAAATCGAACGACTCGTTGCGGACGTTTTCATTGCCGAAGTAGTTGGAGACGGACCCCAGTGCGAACACCAGATGGTCATACGCCACTTCCTGGTCCGGGCCTCCATATGCCGAAGACACCAGAACGCAGCGCCTTTCCGAATCGACCTTGGTCACGGTTCCCCGTATGACGTCGGTGCGCCGCAGGCTGGTGCGCAGTGGGCTGCTGATGTGCGACGCTTCGAGGCTACCACCGGCCACTTCCGCCAGCATCGGTGTAAACAACAGGGAGTTGCCTTCACTGATGAGCGTGAAGCTGACCGAGCGATTGGCCCCAAACGCATTCTCCAGGTTTTCAGCGGTGGTCATTCCCGCGAAGCCGCCGCCGAGGATGACAACTCTGGTTTTATCGGTTATCGTCTTTACCGGCCGCGCCGGCTCCGGGCCCAGAATCTTCGAGACAGCCTGCACCAGCAATCCCAGCGCCACGCCGTAAAGTACCCAACCTACGAATTCGGGAAACAGACTGCGCAGACCATCTGTGTCCCAGTCCGGACTTTTTCCGGCCAAAGCGGGGAATAAGATCACGCTGAACAGGATCCAGAGCGGGATGGCGAGGACTCCAGCGGTAAAGGTGCTCCCGATCGCGGCGAAGCGCGTAACGCGGAATAACACGGCAAGCGCGCCAATCGCCGCTCCGAGTAACACACTGAGCCAAACATTGTGCAACGTGGCAGCTAAAGCGACGCTGGCGACCGCTCCGGCCCCCATACCGGTCAGGGCCCGGCGCGCAAATCGGTCCATGGTACCTGTATACCGCTATTTTGGATTTTATTCCCGGATATGCTGATAAGTTGCAGACCACGTTTGAAACCGCGCGACTGGCGCTTCGTCCGCTAACCCGGGACGATATCGAATTCATGGTGGAGATGTGGACCGATCCCGGCGTCAACCGGTTTATTGGCGGCCCGAAGACTCCGGAAGAGACGCGGCTGAAGATACGGGACGCCATCGAACACCAGAAGCGGCACGGTTTCGCGCGCTGGGCGGTGACGCTGAAAATCAACGGTGAATTGATCGGCCTGTGCGGCCCGATGATGAAGCTGATCGCCGGAGTGAACGAAGTGGAGTTGGGCTACGCCTTTCCCCGGAACCATTGGGGCGCCGGTTACGCCACGGAAGCGGCGCGCGCGGCGGTGGAGCATTGCCTGCACCGTTTGGGACACCGGCGCGTGGTCGCGATCATCCATCCGGACAATCACGCGTCGGCCGGAGTGATCACCAAGATCGGCATGCATTTTGAGCGCTCAGTGGAATGGGAGCCGGCGCCGGTGAACCTCTATGCGATCGAGCAGGAGTCGACGCCCAGCGCGACTCTCTAATGGATCCTCTCTGCTGGGTCGAGGCGGGCGTCAAAGACCGCACCCTGGCCCGTTATTATCCTGCGACATCGGACGGCGCGCGATGGCGTTGCCCGGCCCCGACCGCTCGCGGAACAGGGCCGCGAGCGTGCGACAGCGCGGATCGAGCGACAACCGTATGAAAAGCAATCGGCGATTGCGTGACGTTTATTGAGGCGGACCTTGCCGCCTGTTTCCTACGCCGATCAGAAGCTGATGCGCGCGCCGAACTGGACCGCTCTGGGTCCGCCTTGGCCCAGGCTTTGGCCAATCCTCGCTAGCGGCTGCCCGAAACCTGGGGTTCCACACCCGCTTGTCCCAATGGCGGTGCAACTGGCTGGAAGGCCGGCCGCGCTGTCGATCGTATAGCCGCCATAGATGATATTCGAGATGTTGAACGCATTGAACATCTCAGCCAGTATGGTCAAGGTATATTTCTCCTTGAAGGTGAACTTCTTGGTGAGCCGGAAATCCTGCGAGAAAATCGGACTCCCGAGTGCGTAGCTGGCCGGCAGGATCAATTTATTGGCCGCCGACGCGGTCGCGTTGTAAGCGTTCACGGCCGCCGCCAATCCCGCCTTGCCCGTTCCGGCACTCAGACTGTCCCATGGAATACCGGGCAGCGGCTCAGTGGTCCCCGCCGGCACGGTGCCTGGAAGCACGAGGCCACTGACCTGGGCGCCTACCGGTGTGCTGCTGATGAACGACGAGTTGACGCTCAACTGCAGGCCCCAGTGGATGTCATAAGTTCCGGCGAAGTTGAAGTTGTGATGCGCCAGATCCTGGCCGTAGGATGACTTCCAGTTGTTGAGATCCCAAACCTGGGTGGTGCCGCCGGCGACGGGGTAATTGTTGCTGTAGTTTCTTTGGAAGGCATAAGAGGCCTGGAAGGCGAAATGGTTGGCAAATCGCTTCTGCACCTTCACCAACAAAGCGTTGTAGGAGGAGCGGCCCTGATCTTCCCAGAAGGTGATGGCCCCGCTGGAACATTGTGCCGAGGCGACAAAATTCTGCGCCGGCGTGCAAGCTGGAATTATGGGCGATTCCCCGAGGTTGACCCGAGAATACTGGTTGAGATCGACCTCGCCAAGACTCACGTTGATACCGATGCGCCGCACGTAATCCGCCTGAGCCACCATTCCCCAGGGGAGTTCATGTTGCACTCCGATGCTGGTCTGGTAGCTGCGCGGCAGGGGGAAGTCGTGCGGGTACAACTCCACGCCCTGCTTGACCAGATCGATGCCAGTCACGGTAATGGGCCCGCTCCGTTGCGCCGGCACAGGTGAGACGATAGCCTGAATCTGAGGCAACTCTATGTTCACCAGGTTTACGAACTCGCCGACGGTCATATTGGTGAAGTGGCCAACCGGCAGATTCGCTCCGACGGGAATCGGCACGCCTCCCAGGCTGAAGTCCAGGATGCCGGGATAGATGTTGGTAAAGGACGCTGCATCCAACGTGTTGGACGCGGTTCCGGGAGGCCCGATAGATGCGGCTTCGCGCAGCTTGTAGTAACCTGGCGTGCCATCCCAATAAATTCCGGCGCCTCCCCGGATCACCCATTTCTGGCTCTTACCAGGGCTCCACGCGAACCCAAGGGCTGGCTGGAATTCATGAGTGTTGTTCTTGGTCGGATCCAGATTGCTCCCGCCGCCCAGAAGCGGAGCCAGATACTGCGGTTTGGAGAGAAAATCGTTGTAGAATCCGATCTGCGCGTTCCAGGCCACCCCATAGTTCACCGTCAAGTTCGGCTTGATCTTCCAGGTGTCCTGGAAGAACGCGCGATACTGATTGAACCTCTTGCCTTGGTTGTAATCGTAAGTCGCCGGTAAAGGAACCGCGCCGACATGAACGCCGCTGAAAATGCTGCTAGCCAGGGGGAGGACTGGTAAATTCAGAACGGACGCATCGCTGGTGAGTTTACTGGGTAGCGTGGGGAACAAGAAACCGGTAAGGGCCGGGCCGAGCGTCTGCTCGACAAATTCCGGCGTAAAGGCGGCCACGCACATCGGTGTGCAGAATCCCCACAGGCCGGCGGAGTAAGTCGGGTTGAGATCGCCGCCAAACTTCAACCGGTGGGAACCCTTCTGCCAGCTCAACGTCTCCACCACTTCGTAACGGCGCGTATTGCGCGCCTGCGGGGCGTTAAAGTTCGGACCAATGGCCTGCGCGTTGGAAGAGCCATAGAAAAAGAAGACGTTCGGCAGACTGCCGGCTACGCAGGGCAGGGAACAATCGGAAGGGACGGCCTGCTCGTTGTGATTGTTCCAGTAGTTGTACTGGAGACGCAGGTCGTTCACGATGGTCGGCGTAAACACGGTGGTGAGTCCGATGATGCTTTGGTCCGCCCAATTGGTATTGTGCGGCCAATTGGAGGGATCTCCGAACTCCAGAGACTGCGAAAACCCGTCGTTGCCGTCGTGCGAGTACCGGACAAACATACTGTTCTTGGAATTGATGTGGTAGTCGACCTTGCCGCTAAATGTCTTGGCCGTATACGGGCTCCCGTATTCGTTGTTCAGCGGTTGGAAGGAAGGCGTAGTGTTGTAGATCTGGATAGACTCCACCTGGTTGGTGAATTCGTAGTTGAAGAAGAAGAACAGCTTGTCCTTCTTGATGGGGCCGGCGATCCATATTCCGGGGTTCCGGCGTACGAAAAACGGACTCGAATCGTTGGGATCGCGAACCAGATTCGGATAGGCAGCGGTGTTGTGGTCGCGGAAAAAGAAATAGGCGCTGCCATGGAAGTCGTTGGTTCCGGAACGCGTGACGATGTTGATTGCGCCTCCGGCGGCGACTGGCGTCGATATGTCAAAGTTGGCCGAAGAGAGTTGGAACTCCTGCACCGTCTCCTGCGAATAGTTCATCGACGAAATGCCGCCGCTGGTGTCGATGTTGTCCGAGATGTTGCCGCCGTCCACGGTGAACACAGTGTGGTTGCCGGCCCCTAGCACGCTGACGGTGAACAGTGTGTTGAACTGCGCGGTGGTTCCAGCAGTTACCGTGACCCCAGGTTCCAGAGAAGCCAGTTGCATGAAACTCCGTCCATTCAGCGGCAACTCCTGAATCGTATTTCTTTCGATGACGCCCTCAATGGCGTGACTCTCGTAATTCACTTGGGCCGTGGCGGCCTCAACGTTCACAATGTCCTTGGTGCCGCCTAACTGCATCTGCAGATTGACGGTCGTGGTGCTGCCGACTTCCACAGTCGCGTCGCGCACTAAGGTCTTGAAACCCGAAAGCTCGACACGCACCTCATAGAGGCCGGCAGGCAGGGCAGGGGCGGTAAAGAGTCCTGCCGTACTGGCGGTGACGGTTCGGACGGAACCGGTAGCCTTGTGGGTGATCACAATGTTTGCATTGGGAATGACCGCGCCCGATTCGTCGGTGATCGTTCCAGTGATAATCCCGGTTGGTGCTTGGGCGAATGCCGCGAGGCCCGCGAGTAGGGCCAGCAACATCAACCCGGACATTGCTCTTGACATAGGTTGTTTCCCTCTCAACGCCAAAATGACTGGTGACGCAGTCGTATTGGACACACACAATATAAGAACGGTGGACCCGTGTCAAGGGGTATGTTAGTGAGTAAGTATGCTAGTGAGGTCACTAAGACCGGTCATGAATCGGCCTATGCAGCCGTTCCCTGATGGTCGCGGGTTGAAAGCGTCACCGAGCCGAGCTCGTCAGCATAGCGGTCCCAAGGTGGCGGCCGGTTGTTTCACGACGGTGCTAAGAGCTTTCGGAAATTCGGTCTCGTATTTCGCAGACTCGTTGGACGGGGCCGGTCTGTAACGTTTGTAGCCCGCCTCAGGCCGATTAATAATCGGCCGCAGGTTGATAACCTGCCCCACAATATGAATTGAAAAGGCCGGCGCTTGCGCGCCGGCCTGAAGCGATCTAACTCTAGATCTAGAAAGAAGTTCTAGAATTGGAATCTAGCGGCAACCTGGACCGCTCTCGGTCCACCTTGACCCAAGCTTTGCCCCACGCGTTGCGTGGGCTGGCCGAACGTGGGAGTGGTGGTTCCGGCAGGGTCTAGCGTAGACCCATAACCGGTCAGATTGGATATGTTAAACGCGTTGAACATTTCGCCCACGATAGAGAGGGTATATTTTTCTTTGAACGTGAACCTCTTGGTGAGGCGGAAGTCTTGCGAAAAAGTTGGGTCGTTGAATTGGAAGTGCGTGGGAACTTGCAGGGCTCCGATTTTGCCGCCCTGGGAGTTCAGCGTTCCGGCGTATTGGGTGTTGAAGGCTTGCACCGCCGCAATGAGCTGAGCCTTATCGGTTCCGGCGTTCAAGCTGCCAACTGCGATCCCCGGAAGCGGTTCCGTGGAACCGACTGCATCCGTACCCGGCAGAAGCAGACCGCTGACGTTCGCAGTTGTGGGAGTGCGGCTGATGAAGGAGGAGTTCACACTAAGCTGGAAGCCCCACTTCAGTTCGTAGGTTCCGGCAAAGTTGAAGTTATTATGCGCCAAGTACTGACCGTAGGCCGACGCCAAATTGACTTCGTTCCAGGGTGCTCCATCGTAGGAAGCGCGCTGCAGAGCATAAGACGCCTGGAAGCTGGCATGGTTCGAGAAGCGCTTTTGCAGCTTCACCAACATGCCATCGTAGGTGGCGTGTCCCTCGTCCTGCCAAAAAGTGATCGCGCCGGAGGAACACTCGATACCCGCAACGTAAACCTGGGCCGGAGTACACTGCGGAATCACCGGATTTGGCGCAGTTGAGCCCTCATAGAGGTTGTAGTGGTTCAAATCCACTTCACCCTGGGTGATGTTTACCCCCACGCGCCGGGCGTAGTCGACACCGAGCACCATGGCCCAGGGCAGTTCACGCTGGAATCCGAAATTCATCTGGTAGCTGCGAGGCAGAGGAAAGCTATGCGGGTAGAGCTCCACGCCCTGCTTAGTGAGGTCGATAGAAGTCCCATTCAAAGGAATCGGTCCGCTGGTTTGCGGGTTGAGCGGCGAAATTTTTGCCTGAATGGCGGGCAATTCGACGTTGACAAGATTGACGAACTGGCCGATCGTCATGTTAGTCAAAGCGCTCAAGGGGAGAGAGGCGCCCACCGGAATCGGAATTCCACCGGCGCCTATGTTGATCAACCCCGGATAGATATTGGTGAACGCGCTGGCGGCCAAAGTATTCCGGTTGGCGCCGGGAGGCTCGATGGACGATGCTTCACGCAATTTATAGTATCCAGGCGTGCTGTCCCAGTAGATTCCGGCGCCGCCGCGAATTACCCATTTCTGGCTCTTGCCGGGACTCCAGGCGAATCCGACGGCGGGCTGAAATTCACGCAGGTTGTTGGCGGTTGGTCCCAGGTTGTTGCCGATAATCGGCGACAGATACTGGGGAAACGGAATGCCAACATCGTAGAAACCCGTCTGGGCGTTCCACGCCACGCCATAGTTGACGGTGAGGTTCGACTTGATCTTCCAGGTGTCCTGGAAGAACGCCCGGTATTGATTGTAGCCGACGTTGCTGTGATAATTGTATGCGCCCGGAGTGGAAACTCCACCGACGCCCACACCCGAGAAAATGCTGGCGCCGAGGTTCAAGACCGGCAGATTGAGGAACTGGGCATCGCTGGTAACCTTGGTGGGAAGCGTGGGGAACAGCAGCCCGGCCAAGCCTGCTCCTAACGCGCCGCGAACGTAATCGGGGGAGAAAGCCGCCGTACACAGGGGCGTGCAGAATCCCCACAAACCGTACGATGACGTGGGATTGAGATCGCCACCGAATTTAAAGCGGTGCGAGCCTTTCTGATAACTCAGACTATCCGTGAATTCAAACCGGCGAGTGTTACGGGCTTGCGGGGCATTGAAGTTCGGACCGACACCCGGGAAATTAGACCCGTCAACGTAGAAAACGTTGGGCAGACTCCCGGCCACGCACGGAGCGGAACAATCCGACGCCACGGCCTGCGTGTTGTGGTTGTTCCAATAATTGTACTGAAAGCGGAAATCGTTCACCAGGGCCGGCGTCAGGACGCTGGTCAGTCCCATGATGCTCTGGTCGGCCCAGTTCCGGTTGTGCGGCCAATTGGACGGATCGCCAAATTCCAGGGACTGCGCAAAGCCCTCGTTCCCGTCGTGCGAGTAACGTATAAAAAGAGTGTGTTTGGCGGAAATGCGGTAGTCAAACCTGGCGCTGATCTCCCTCTGCGTATACGGGCTGTCATAGGTATTGGTCAGCGGAGAGAACGCTCCCGTGCCGCCGTTGATACTGACCGCCTGCACCTGATTGGTGTGTTCGAAGTTGAAGAAGAAGAATAGCTTGTCTTTCTTGATCGGGCCGCCGAGCGTGGCGCCGGGGTTGCGGCGGGCGAAAAAGGGGCTGGTGTTATTGGGATCGCGCGCCAGATTCGGGTAGGCCGCGATGTTGTGATCGCGATAAAAGAAGTATGCGCCGCCATGAAAATCGTTGGTGCCTGAGCGCGTAACGATGTTGAGCGCGCCGCCCGCGGCGATGGGAGTGGAAAGATCGAAGTTCACCGACGAAAGCTGGAACTCCTGAATGACCTCTTGCGAGAAATTCATTGATGATATTCCACCGTCGGTATCGATGTTGTCGGAGATGTTGCCGCCATCGATGGAGAACACGGTGTGGTTGCCGCCGCCGAGAACGCTGACCGTGAACAAAGTGTTAAACTGCGCCGTGGTGCCGGGGGTAATGGTGACACCCGGCTCAAGCGACGCCAACTGCATGAAGCTGCGTCCGTTCAAGGGGAGTTCCTGAATGGTGGCCCGTTCAATAACGCCCTGCACCGTATTGCTCTCGTAGTTCACGGCGGCGCTGGCCGCCTCAACGTTGACAATGTCCTTGGTGCCGCCCAACTGCATTTGCAGGTTCACGGTCGTGGTGCTACCGATTTCCACCGTCGCTTCTCTGACCAGGGTCTTGAACCCGGACACCTCAGCGCGCACTTCGTAAACGCCGGCCGGCAGCGCTGGGGCGCTGAAAAGACCGTCCGTGTTGGCCGTAACCGTACGAGAAAAAGTAGTGGCTTTGTTCGTGATGGTGATGCTGGCGTTGGGGATTACCGCGCCGGATTCGTCGGTGATCGTGCCTGTGATGATCCCCGTTGGTGCTTGCGCGAATGCCGCGAGGCCCGCGAGAAGAGACAGCAGTATCAACCAGGATATTGCTTTAACCATGGTCTACTCCCTCAATAGCTAGAATGACTGGTGACGCAGTCGGTTTGGGACAAGGCTATAAGAATCGGGTGCGTATGTCAAGTGGTACCCCCACACTTTTTTTTGCTTCATTTCGCCCGCGGCTGCATTCGCAGCTTCGGGAACGGCTGCCAAGCCAGCGCCAGGCCGAAGCTTGGGTTTTCTCTCATTTCCCCGAGGAACGGTGATGTCCCCTCACTAACGTTCGGGGCTGAAACCAGTCGAACTTAAACGGGCTGCTGCGGCCGGTCAGCACGGCCGGAAACTCGGCACGCGACAGCGCGAATTCTCGGTGCCCAGCAAATGCACAAAGGCAGCCAAATCAACCACTTCCGGTTGTTAGTTTAGAAGCCGCCGCGCGGGCGATAGCCCGGCCGAGCCCGAATCCGGTACTTCTTCCCCACATCCGACACAATCTCAATCCCAATCTTGCGGAACCCTTCATTGGGATTCTGCTGCGGATAGTAAGTCACGGTATAGCTATTACCCAAATCCTCGCGAATGGATTCGAACGCCTCCACTTGCTTCTGCCAGGTCTTGGCAAAATATGCCTTACCTCCGGTGCGGGTCGAAATCCTGCGAAAAATGTTACTCGACACCGGGTCTTTGTTCACGTCGTTCGTGGAGATCACGTAAATCGGAATGCCTTCGTCTTCAGCCACGGCCCGCACGTCGTCGGGAGCGATCATGCTGGAGTTGTCCGGGCCGTTGGAAAAGACGATAATCACCTTGCGCCCAGGCACCTTCGCCGCGTCTCGCAGCGTCAGCAGCAACCCGTTATAGAGCGCGGCATCGTCGCCGGCCACCGCCTTGCGCAAACCGAAGATCGCATCGTTGCGGTCGCGCGTGAGGGGAGCGGCGCGCGAAAGGTTGCGGCTGAAGGTGTAAACCGCCACGGAATCGGCGCGGTCCAAACCCCGCACAAAATCGGCAATGGCGTCCGAGGCGTATACAAAGCCGCGGTACATATAGTTGCTGGTGTCGAAGAGGACAAACACATTCGTGCCGACAAAAGCGTCTATCCGCATCTCGCCCGTCTTCTCTTCGGCATTCTCCGCGGCCGCCTCGGCCGCGCCCAATAACGGCCGGGTCGCGCCGTTTTCCAGCACCTGGAGCGGGGCCTTGTTACCTTCGCCGAAGGTATTCATCTTCTGCGGTATGCCGTCCTCGGAAATCTTGAAGTCCGCCGGCTTCAGGCCGTTGATGTAGTGGCCCTTGTTGTCGGTGACCGTGAAACTCAGCACCACCATATCCACTTTCACGCGAAAAGTGGGGCGTTCCTGTGCGTACAGCCAGGCGGCCGCCGAAAGTCCCGCAACGCCAGATACGACGAGTGTTTTCCGAAGTAACTTCAAGATTCCTCCAAATTTCTTGGGACCGATTGAAAATCGGCCGCAGGTTAATAACCTGCCCCACAATCGTCTAATTTCCCGCGCCTGCCGCTATCGCCGCCTGCTTCCGGGTCTTGGCAAGAACATCTTCGCCCACCAGGCGAAGCGACCTCAGCAGCGCCGGCCAGTCCTCCAGGTGAGTCGCGAAAATTCGCTCCACGGTTTCCTCGGTCCAAACCGGCACCAACAAGTTCAATTGTGCCGGCGGAGCATGAATTTGATCGGCCAAAGCGGCATAATACAGCAGATTCGATTCCCAGGTTTCCGCCAGAATCCGGCTGGAGTACCCCATTAGCGTGGGAAACGTACGCATATGCAGCAATTCGGGGGCGTAGGAATTGGTCAGCGTGGGCTTGGGCGTGCCGAAAGCGCGCGAGATCGAAGCATAATTGAGTTCCCGGGGATTCTCCGCCGCTTGCCGGCGGATTTCCGCCGCCAACATGGTGTCGGTGCCGTGGGCCGCCAGATCCGCCGCCACGGCGAACATTTCCGACGGCATCAGGTTGTCCAGCACCGTCTTCACTTGCCCGGCTTCCAGCAGATCGTTCAGCTTGGACAGCCTGGCGGGCGTGGCATAGGCGGACAGCGCCTCCAGAAACCGACGGCGCACATCGGCGTTGACGGCCGACTCCGCAGCCAGAGTTTCGGCGTACTCCATATGCAAACCCACCCAGTGCAACTGCGACGGCGTAACATGCCACCAGCGGGACACGGTGGCCGACACCAGGATCTGCGGCACCAGGTCGCCCCAAATCAGAGCCTGCTCCCGGGTTGGCACCAGGAAGTTTTGCTCCGCCTCCGCGATGGCATAAGGCAGGCCCGCAAGTGAACCCACCAGTCTGCCGCCCGCGCTGGTTGGCCAGCCGTTGCCCAGCACTTCGGTTTGTTTCCAGCTCTCGTTGGTGCCCGGCAAGCCGATGAAATCGTGGCTACGCACAAACAGCGGATTGGTGCGCACGATCTGCGCTCCCGGCGGGGCGTAGTACACGTAGTTGAGACCGACCAGAGTGTCGCGCAGGAACGGAGCGAACAGGCTTCGGACGTCTTCCAGTTTCTTGGGATCGGTGGAGGCTTTGTCGATCAAGGCGCGCAAATTGAGTTTGCGCTGCGTCTCAATGTGTTTCTCGGACCAGTAGCCGAAACTCAGCGAATTCTTCTCAACCGAACTCAGCGAGGCGCGTGGCAATTGGATTTCCGCAATCCGCCCAGCCGTCTTATTGACCAACGGCATGTTGGCTTTTTCGCCCTTGGCCACGCGCTCCAGGTTGTCCACCAGATCGAACAAAGAAGTCAAAGAAATCAGCCGCTGCGCTTCAAACAGCCGGATCATGTCCTCCACCACCTGCGTTTGCGTGTCGGAGTCGTTGCCATTGGCGCCCGCCAGCAGGTCCAGCATGCGATCCTGCGGAGAGGCCCCGGAAGGCGCCTGGCCGGGAGGATGCGCCGCGGCCAGTAGAATCGTTACTCCCTCCCGTCCATCGTCGAAAACGTCGCGCTCATTCTTCACCTTCTGAAAACGGGAGACGATATCGGCCAGCGCCTTATCCGCCTCGGCGGCGGGGATCGCGCCCTGGCGATAGAAAATTTGCCATAACCCCGTCAGCGCCTGAAACGTGCCAATGGCGTCGGAACGCAAGTCCGGATCTCTGATCTGAGAGCTGGATTCCGCCGTGTCCATAAAGGCCAGGATGGTGGCATCGGTCAACTCGGGAACCTCGGCGAAGATCGGGTACTGCGAACCATAGTCCCGATAGGCCCGCGCCAGACGATTGATAGTGGCCGGCGCCAGCGGAGTCTTGCGGAGCCGGTCGACATCGCTCAGCGCCATGAATATTTTCAGCGGCTCATTTTCCACCGCTTTGCGCGATAGGCCAAACAAAGCTTCGACCACGTCGTCCGGGTCCTTCCAGGCGCCGGCCGATTTGGTGAGTTTGGCATCGTATCTTCCGTGCGGATGGTCCGTAAACAGAGATTTCCATACTTCGAGACTGCCCGGAATATGCGGGCGTCCATCGGCATCCAGGCGCAGCCGGGCGGTGAGCAGCAGCATATCGGTGTTGGCGCGGAATACCGGACGCGCCGGGCCTGGACTCGTCACCTTGCCGCGGATAGCGGCATAGAAGCGCTTCATGCGCTCCGGCTCGGTCAGATAGCTTTGCACCGGCCCGTCGTTCAAACGCGCCAGCGCATCGTAGTAGCTCGCCATCCAGCCGTCGTCTTTCGCTACCAGCCGCTCAAAAAAGGCCCCGGGCTTGTCCACGCCGACCCCCACTAACTCTCCCCAGGCCCTTTCGGTGCGGGCGCCTCCCGGAACCACGGCTTTCCCATTGCGGATATCGAACATGCCGCCATAAAAATCCAGCACATGGGAAAACGCGCGCAGCCGCTGCACGCCGGAAGTCCGGCGCAGTTCTTCCGCGGTCCGCGGCTCCAGCTTCGACAACCCGAGATACAGCCGGCAGAGCGCGGGGTCGCCGATAAAGGCATCGATGAAATCGACAGCTTGGTTATCTTTCCCCGGCGGCAACCAATACTCCGGACCATACAGCAGGCCAACCTGGGACGGGTGATAGTCGTACACAAACGACCGATTGTCGCGCAGGCTTTGTTCCAGCGCGGATAACGGAAACCCGGAATCGATGGTAAGAAACGCCCGGCTCGCGTTTACGGTCTCGAGCACCACTTCGCTACCGCAACCGCCGCGCATCCGGTAACCGAGAACGCGCAGCAGATCGCCGGTTTGTGAGCTGTCGCAAGTTTCTATACGGATGGTTTTGTCCTTGGCGCCGGCCAGTTTCTCGAGTTCACGCGCTTGCGTCAGATAGCGGACCACCAGCTTCAGATATTCCGTCTGTTCCAGCGCCTCATTGTTGTTTGCCGCTTGGTATCCGTTGGTGACAATATTGCGCGCCAGCGCGCCAATCACCTCTGACGGGCTTAAGTCCGGCGAGAGGGCCGCCATGCGCGAGAAGGAGCGGATGGGACCGGGGATCGAAACCATCTTCATGTTCTCCGGAGGCCTGGCCCCAGCCGGAGTCAGCGTGAAGTCGGTTCCATTGGCGTCGCGATAGGTCTGCAAATCATGCGCGGCGGCGGCATTTTCTCCATCCACCAGATCCAGCAGCACCAGACGCCGAGCTAGCGGCTTGCGGTTCTCGGCGGTAGTCGCCGAAGCCAGCAACCGCTGATAAACCGCCCGCGTCGCCGGATCGTGATGGCGATCCAGGAATTCAGCATAATCGCGCAGAGTCCCGACGGTGGCGGAACCCGACTGCGCCGCCTGACGAAGCAGTTCCCGCGCGCCCGCCGCGTCTCCTCTGCTTTCCAACTGCCAGGCCCGGTCGCTGAGTTCGTCAGCCTGTGCCGCGCCGCCGATCAAGATTCCGCCGATCAAGACGCCGCCGATTAAGTCGATTGTTAGAGCCGATATGAGGTATCGCATGCAGCCTCGCTAGATTGTCCGTGGTGTTAATGTAGCACCTGGCGCCCCACGGCGTCATCGTGCCTTTTTCCACTCCATCACCACCGTCGGCTCGGATGGTTCATCGTAATAGTCGATTTTGGAGGTCCGCAGAATCTTAAACCCGAATTTCGAGTTCAAGCGAATCATCGCACGGTTGCTCTTGCGCACGTTCGTCACAATGCGTTTGAAGCCGTGTTGACGGGCATAAGCGATCTGCCAGCATTTGAGCAGATCGCCCAGACCCTTCCCGCGAAAGCGCGGTAAAATCCCGGTCGAAGCGACATACAGCGAACCGGCGAGCGGCGGATTTTCGCCCTCAATGTTCTCCTGAAAATCGACGTCGGGCTCAAGCGCGCAACAGCCGGCGCGCTTCCCGTCGACGATCATCCAATAGCAGTGGTAGCGCTCCCAATCGGCCCGGTGAAACCAATCGGGCTTTGGAAAGACCTGGTGATCGAATGAGACGAGGCGGCGCAGGTCGGTTGGCAGGACGGCTTGGCGGAATTCAGTGGTCATGGGTTTTAGGGAGCCGGATCAAACACCGCGCCGACTCCGAGTCGCTTCTTCTTCCCCTCGGCTCTTTGAGAGACTCAGAGAGGTTTCAAACCAAATTTCCGCAAGCTGCGCTCCAGTGTTCTTGCGTCGATTCGGAAATCCTGTGCGAGAAGGCGTTCGTAGACCTGTCGCAAATCGGCTACAAGCTCGTTCCGGTAAAGAATTTCCAAAATACCGATGCAACCCACGGCGACGAGCCCGGCCTCTCAGCATGGTGCCGCGCCTTCCGCTCGTCCATCAAGACCAATCGGGCTCCGAGTTCCTGCGCCAACTGAACGGCTGCAGTTTCGCCGGGCCCAAAACCAGTCTCCTCGATTACGGACCGGAGTCGTTCCTCATCTTTGACCGGCGTCACTTGGATAAAAGACGCCTCAACCACCTGGCGCGCTCTCGGGAGGCCGGCGCCGGAGACGACCACTTCGTTGAAAACCTCTGTCGGAACGTAAACTCGCGGATAAAGTTTAGAAAGGAGATCGAGGCTGTCGACTCGCGCGAGCGTGATCAGCGGGGATGAATCGGAAACGACAATCACAAACCGAGCCGGGCCGTATTGCGACGATCCTGTTCGAGTTCTTCCAAACCATAGTGAAGCGGGACGCCGTGGCGACCAGCAAACTCGATGAACGCCTCCACCGGAGTAGCGGAAAGCTGCGCCGCCCGCCCGAGAGAGATCTTATCCTCGCGAAACAGTAGCAGAGCCACCAACCGCGCTGTTTCAGCGGATAGATGTTCCTGGTCGAGGTTGGCGACCCGGACAAGATCTGCCGGTAACTCCAGTTGAAACATGTTCATACCTTACCGTAGCCGTAATCTTGCGCGACCGCAAATTCCTTGGTCAGGCTTTGGCCATAGCCTGGGGTTCGTACTTGGTTTTGTACCGGCCCCACGGGAACCGGCTCTTGCGGCTTGTGGTTGAGGTTAGTTGGCGAGTTCGAACAACCCGGCGGCGCCCTGTCCTCCGCCGATGCACATGGTCACAACGCCGTACCTGGCTTTACGCCGGCGCATTTCGTTCGCTAGCGTGCCCACCATGCGGGAACCGGTCATACCGAAGGGGTGGCCAATCGACACCGATCCGCCATTCACGTTCAGCTTCTCCGGATCGATGCCCAGCCGGTCGCGGCAGTACACCACCTGCACCGCGAAGGCTTCATTCAGTTCCCATAGATCGATGTCGTCAATCTTGAGGCCATGCTTTTTGAGAAGTTTGGGAACCGCAAAAACCGGCCCGATTCCCATCTCGTCCGGCTCGCAGCCGGCCACGGAGAAGCCGCGGAAAATCAACTTATACGGAATGCCCATAGCGTCGGCGCGTTCGCGCGACATCAGCAGTGTCGCCGACGCGCCGTCGGAGAGCTGCGATGAGTTGCCGGCGGTCACGCTGCCCTGCCCGCTGGTGGGATCGAAGTGCGGCGGCAACTTCAGCAGGCCCTCCAGCGTGGTGTCCGGGCGGTTGCACTCGTCTTTGTCGCAACAGACTTCTTCCATTTTCACCACTTCACCGGTCTTTTTATCGAGGACGGCGCGGCTGACCTTCATGGGCGCGATCTCGTCGTTAAAAAAGCCCTCCTGCTGAGCGCGGGCAGTCCGCTGCTGGCTCAGCAGCGAGTATTCGTCCTGCACCAAACGGCTGACGCCGTAGCGTTTCGCCACCACTTCGGCGGTCACGCCCATCACCATGTAGATGCCGGGCAGCGTCTCTTTCAGTACCGGATTGGGGTCGCTGTCGCGAACCGCCATGGTGATGCTTTCGACGCCCCCGCCGATGGCTGCGTCCACGTCCTCGTTGATGATCTGGTGCGCGGCGACTGCAATGGCGTTCAGCCCTGACGAGCAGAATCGATTAATGGTCGTACCGGGCACGGTCACCGGCAAGCCGGCCAGCATGGCGGACACGCGGGCCACATTGCTGCCCTGTGGACCATGGGGTTGGCCGCAACCCAGAACCACGTCGCCGATTTCTGCTGGTTCCAGTTGCGGGACACCTCTCAACACTTCACGGATCGCGTGGGCGGCCAGATCGTCCGGCCGGGTTCGGTTAAAGGATCCGCGGTGCGATTTCGCAAGCGCGGTGCGCTTGCTGTCTACGATAACGGCTTCTCTCATGCATTGCTCCCCTTGGCAGCCCCAGCCCCGACAATGGCCACGGCCAACGTGCTGTTACTAAAATCGCTGAAGCGCTTGCCCTCTTTGGCCAGCTTTTCGAGCAACGGCGCCGGCTTCCAGCGGTCGCCGTGTTGCTTGTGAAACTCGACGATGCGGTCGTACACTTTCTGCAAACCGACGGTGTCGGCATAGAACATCGGGCCGCCGCGGTGAGCCGGGAATCCGTAACCGTTCAAGTATATGATGTCGATATCGACGGAACGAAGCGCAAAACCATCTTCCAAAATGCGGGCGCCTTCGTTGACCAAGCCATAGATGGCTCGTTCCACGCATTCTTCGGCGCTGATTTCTCGCGGCTTGATGCCGGCCTTCTTTTGCGCTTCGGCAATCACTCCGTCCACCACTGGATCGGGACTAGGCCGGCGATTTTCATCGTATTTGTACCAGCCTGCGCCGGTCTTTTGGCCGTACCGGCCCAACTCGCACAGCAGGTCTTCGATGGTGGGTTCGCCGGTCGATTTGCCGGTGAGCGCCAGCTCTTTGCGGATGCGCCAGCCCACGTCGAGCCCAGCCAGATCGCCCGTCGCCAGCGGCCCCATCGCCATGCCCCAGTCGTAGAGCGCTTTGTCGATGTCGGCGACTTTGGCGCCTTCGAGCGCCAGATACTGCGCCTCGCGCCGATAGGGCCCGAACATCCGGTTGCCCACAAAGCCCCAGCAGTTGCCCACCAGAACTCCGATTTTGCCGATCTTCTTGGACAGCGCCATGCAGGTGGCGATCACTTCTTTAGAAGTCGCCGCCCCGCGCACCAGCTCCAGCAACCGCATTACATTCGCCGGGCTGAAGAAGTGCGTTCCAATGACGAACTGCGGCCGCTGGGTAGCAGAAGCGATCTCGTCCACGTTGAGAGTTGACGTGTTCGAAGCCAGAATGGCGCCCGGCTTGGCGAGCTTGTCGATCTCGCCGAAGATGGTCTTTTTCAGGGCCATGCCTTCAAAGACCGCTTCCACGATCATGTCCACTTGGTCGAAGCCGTCATAGTTGAGTTGCGGCGTGATGCGCGCCACGCGCTCGTCCATTTGGGCTTGCGTAAAACGCCCTTTGGCGACCGAATTGGCATAGTTTTTCTTGATCGTGTTCATGCCTCGGTCGAGCGCCGCCTGTTCCGTCTCTTTGATGAGAACCGGAATTCCGGCATTGGCAAAATTCATGGCGATGCCGCCACCCATGGTGCCTGCCCCGATGATGCCGACCTTATTCACGGGGATCAGTTGAACGTCTTTGCCGATGTCGGGAATTTTGGCGACTTCGCGCTCGCCGAAGAACACGTGAATCATCGATTTGGACTGATCGGAGAACAGGCAGTTCTGGAACAGTTCCGATTCCCGCGCGATCCCCTCTTCAAATGGGAGTTTGGTAGCGGCTTCCACTGCATCAATCGCGGCTTGGGGAGCGAGCACGTTGCGCGCCCGCTTACGTGCGGTGTCGCGCGCCGCGGCAAACACCGGCGCATTGGACTCGGGGGTGCCAAGCTTGTCCGTCAGATCGCGAGTACGGCGCGGCGGCTTTCCCGCTTGGCTTTTTGCAAAGGCAAGGGCGCCGGTCAGAAGATCGCCCTCGACGATCTGATCGATGATCCCCGCCTTCAACGCGTCCGGCGCTTTCACCGGATCGCCGGTGGCGCACATCTCCAAGGCTTTCTGGATTCCAGCCAGGCGCGGCAGCCGCTGGGTGCCCGCTGCGCCGGGAATGATACCGAGCTTCACTTCGGGTTGCCCTACCTGGGCGTCCGCGACCGCAACGCGATAGTGACAGGCCATCGCGGTTTCCAAGCCGCCTCCGAAAGCCGTGCCATGGATCGCGGCAACGACAGGTTTATTCGACTTCTCGATGGTATTGAGAATTTCGTTGAAGCCCGGCCCACGGCGCGTTTTGCCGGAGGTCATTTTCCCGAACTCCTTGATGTCGGCGCCGGCGATGAACGTCCGCCCGCCGCCGATCAGCACGATGGCTCTCACGCTGTCGTCTTTGTCAAATGCTTCCACGCCGGCCAGGATGCCTTCAGGGACTCCCGGACTCAGGGCGTTCACCGGCGGATTGTTCACGGTAAGAATTCCAATCTCGCCGGATTTGCTGGACTGTACAAGGTCGCTCATGATGATTGATTTTATCGCAGAGGTTTGCTGTGCCTACCGGGGTGTTCCGGAAGCTTCTTGAGTGCGCGGGGCGAAGAACATGGTCGCGCATGTCATTCCGCGCGAGCCTACTGCCTTTGCCCGCACTCACTTGGATAACCGAAGGGAATATTCGCGAGTGCCTCGACGGTGCCGGTCAGATCCGGCCGTCGTGCGGTATCCAAGCCCATGTGGTCGTGAGCGGCCTGGTACAGACAGTCGAATATCTCCGATTGCGCAACATTGCTCACGAGAAGTTCGTAGACCCGCCCAATGTACCCTTTCATCCAAGACGCCTGCTTCTGTCGGACTAAACGTCACCTTTGCGCTTCCGAGTTTTGGGCTGGTCTTCTGCTAACTCCTCGTCCGGGTCAGCGCCTAAGATGTCCAGCACATAAAGCGGAACCTTGTATGGCAGTAGAGTTCTTGAGATCGTTGGAGACGTTTAGATAGCTGGTCTGCACACGTCGTATACAAAAGCGAAGCTACATCGGGCGGCATTGGGTCGATGCCCTCGCCGCAGAAGCAACAAGCGCATCCCTGAGACATTCTTTCTGAGTATCACTCAATGCCTTGGCTTAGGCGCTCCGGCAGTTTGAGTTGTGCACGCAAGGTGGGTTATTGGAGACGATCCAAGGTCTCATAAAGGGGTAAGTTCTTAGAAATTTGCGGAACACTTCAAGAACGCGCCGAAACGTGCCAAAAGGTTACGATGAAAGGAGGGCCTAAACATGAACCTCGAAATCCATAAACCGGAGCTGGTACAACGCGTCAACGCGCACATCCAGACTGGCCAATTCCATGACGCGGACGAACTGCTCGAAAAAGCCCTTGATGCCCTCGACGAACAGGCAGCCGCCGCCGTGCCGCCAACGGCCACGGGCGAGGTTGTGCTGGCGGCGTTAGATGCACGACCTTATCCGGATATTGATCTAACCCCTCCTCGGGTGCGGCTCGCCAATGTGCGGGATGTCGTACTCTGATGGCGTGGTTGCTGGATACCAATATCCTGTCCGAAAGGCGAAAGCCAAAGCCGGAGCCGAGAGTGACGGCTTTCTATCAGGCGCAACCGCTTAAAGCGCTGTATATTAGCGTGGTCAGCATCGCTGAAATTCGCTTCGGCATCGAACTTCAACAAGATGTCACGCGCCGCGCCGAGTTGAATGAGTGGCTGACGCTGACCCTGCGGCCCGCATTCGCGGGGCGGATTTTGCCGGTAACGGAAGACATACTGCTCAAGTGGCGGACGTTGATGGAAGACGGGCGAAAGACCGGGCATACTTATTCACACCCCGACCTCGTGCTTGCGGCGACTGCTCTTCACCATGGACTTACGGTTGTCACACGCGACCGGAGCGATTTCGACAAGGCACGCGTGCCAGTGTTCGACCCGTGGGAGCCGTAACTTCCGGCGTCTCATAAGTTTTGCAACGTCGACCGAAGGCGCGTGAACACAGGGCTTGCAGCGTTGCAAATGCCCGTGAGAAAGAGGCGCATGGAAAACCTGCCCGGCGAGCGAAATCGCGCCGCGTTTGTACAAGGTCGCTCATGGCGATTGGTTTATCGCAGCGGGGCTTCAAAACGCGCTATACCAAAGGGCATGAAACACTTGATCGCAATCTTACTGGTTGCCGGCTCTGCTTCCGCCCAGAACATCCCGGCGAAATGGGAGGAACTGACGGCCGACGGCTTTGTGAACGCCATCGCGAAGTCGCAAGGAACTTGCCTGCTGCCCTTTGGCATCATTGAGAAACACGGCCCGCATCTCCCCTTAGGAACGGACCTGATCAACGTGCGCTACGCGGCGGTGCACGGCGCAGAGCAGGAGTATGCGGTGGTTTTTCCCGAGTACTTCGCAGGTCAGATTTTCGAAGCCCGGCACGAACCCGGGACCATCGCATACAGCGCTCGCTTGCAGATGGAGCTGCTCCAGGAGACTACCGACGAGATGGCCAGGAATGGCTGCAAGAAGATTCTGATCGTCAACGGCCATGGCGGCAATGTGCACTTGCTGCCATTCTTCGCTCAGGCGCAAATGGCGGCTCCCGCCAAGGACTATGTGGTGTATGTATTCTCGCGGCCGGATTATCCCGCGGGACGTCCAAAAATGCATGACACGGTCGATGCTCACGCCGGGGAGTCGGAGACGGCGCACATGCTGGTAGCGCGGCCGGATCTGGTACACATGGATCGCGTGGGAACCGAGTCTGGCGCCGATCAAAAAAGGCAGGATCTACCGAAAAGCGTATACACCGGAATTTGGTGGTACGCCAAATTCCCCGACCATTATGCCGGAGATGGAGCACAAGCAACCAGGGAGCTAGGCGAGTTTGACATGCAAGCCTGGGCCCAGGCCATTGCGGATGCCATTCGGGCGCTGAAAGCTGACGGTGTCAGCCTCAGGCTGCAAAACGACTTCTTCGAAAAGGCCGCTAAGCCACTGGAAACACGTCAGTAATTAGCGGCATCAATAATTAGCATCATCAATAATTAGCGGCATCAATAATTAGCATCATCGGTGGGAGTGTCGTGGATGCCAAAGAAGACATCAAACATGATACTGACCATATAACCAAGAAAGACGCCGGCGACCACGCCGGAAGGCAGCGCCCACCGCAGTTCAATGCCAAAGTGGTCGCTGACTGGAAAACTAAACAGCACGCCCACTAGGGCGAATGCCACGCAGAGCCCAATTCTTTTGCGCATACATGAGTCCTCAATCTTAAAGAGCGGCAGTTTTCGGACATTCCGGCATGGTCCGGATACCCCAAACACAGTACAGTTTCCTCTTAGAGCGAGTAGGACTTTGGTCCTGCCCGCGTGAATTTGCTTTACTCCAGGCTCGCTTATTCCAGACCTTTACTTATTCCAACTCCAGTACTTATTCCAACTCCAGCGATACTGCGAGCAGCCCGCGTTCGAGTTCGAAGCATTGGAATGATCCGTCACTGTGAATCGGGGTGGAATCCGGCTCCGGATGAGACAGTCCAAAGAGAGCTTCGGGCTCAATCCGGCTGAGGGCGGCGCTGCAGATCATGTTCGCCAGTTCACCCATGACCTGGTCGACCGCGGCGCTGTCGGGCATGACCTGCAATCCCAGGAAATCGGCCGCCAAGACTTGCGCTTCGTCAACCGTAATTGCGAAGCGGAACCTGCCGGTCAAGGGGCCGGTAATTTGAATCGTCTTCGTGAGTAAGGTCTGAACCATTAGGACCTGAATCGCGGTATCGGCGACAATGCCGGCAAAGAGCATCGCGCCCAGCACTTCTTCGGTACACTCCCGCAAAATAGAGGCTAAAAGATCCAAGCCGGAATCGATTTCAGACATGCACGTCCTCCAATACCTGGGCGATCTGATCGATGCGGGCCCGAGTGGCGCCGGTCGAGACCACCACCACGGGAATGTCGCGCAGCCGCGGGTCGGCTTGCAGCCGCCGAACCAGTTCGTCGCCGCTGCATTCCGGCATGTTGATATCGGTGAGGATCAAATCGACGGTATGGTCTTGCAGCAAATTTCTGTGCAACAAGTCGAGGGCCAGGTTTCCATTGAGGGCTGTGAGGAATTCACTCACCTCCACGTCCGCAATGGTAATCACCCGCTCGATGAAATGCAGCATGGCGGGGGAGTCGTCATCCAGCAGGATACGGTAAGCCATAGACGAGATTCCGATTCAGACGTTTCTCAGAAACCTCTTCGACAGTTTGACGCGTTATTAGAGAGGAATGCTACGGTTTCTTGGCCGGGGACGATTCAAATCGGTAGCCCACGCCGCGCAGCGTGATCAAGTGTTTTGGGTGCGCCGGGTCGTCTTCAATGATGCGCCTGAGCCGGACGATGAAGTTGTCGATGGGCCGCGTATCGGTGTCCTCCTGCAGCCCCCACACGTCTTCCAGCATGCGTTTGCGCGACACCGGTTTGCCCTCATGTTGGATCAGGTACCGCAGAACGTTCGCTTCCATCAACGTCAGCGGAAACACGTGCTCCCCGACTCGCAATTCGAGCTGTTCAAAGTCGACGGACTTCTCACCCTGTTCACCGAAGGTGAACGAATCCAGCGGCGCGGGCTGCTTGTGGAGGGAAGATCGTAGCCAATCGTGCCGGCGCAGCAGGCTCTTGAGCCGCGCAATTAGAATGGCGAGATCGAAAGGCTTGGTCAGATAATCGTCGGCGCCGGCCGCGAAGCCCTTCAATACATCATCGGGATGGCCGCGCGCGGTGAGCATCAAGGTGGGCACAAATTGTCCGGCGCGCCGCATCTCCGACATCACGGCAAACCCGTCCATGCCAGGCAGCATGATGTCCAGCACCACCACGTCGGCGGAAGGCGTGTTTTGTTTCAGGAGAATCTCGAGCGCGGCTTCGCCAGTCTCGGCCAGTTGCACTTCATAGCCTTCCGCTTCGAGGTTAAAGCGCAACCCGTCGGCCAAATGCTTCTCATCTTCCACGACAATGACTTTGCTCATTTCCTTTATTTCACGATTCGCTTACTTCACATCTCTTACTTCACAATCGGCAGTTGCAGGACAAACGTGCTGCCCCGGTCCCGTCCTTCACTTTCCGCCCATACGCGTCCGCCGTGCCGCTTGGCAACGGAGCGCACAATAAACAGGCCCAATCCGGTGCCCTTGACTCGCATGGCGAGCGGCCCGGAAACACGATAGAATCGCTTGAAAATCTGCTTCAACTCGGGCTTGGGGATCCCCACGCCCTGGTCCCTGACGCGGACGGTGACAAACCGGTTATCCACTTTCGCGGTCTGTACCGTCACATTCACGCTTTTATCGGAATATTTCACGGCGTTATCGATCAGGTTCGCGATGGCTGCCTGTAATTCGTCGCGATCGCCCATCACCGCGGCGGGCTCGGCCGGCGCGTAGTGCAGGGCCGCGTCTTCCAGATGGTTGAGAGACCGGGCGCGTTGCACGCACGCTTCCACAATGTCGGTTAGCTCGACCCGGGCGACGTTCGACAATTTGCGGCCGGAAGCCCCGATACGGCCGGTTCGCAGCACTTGCTCAATGGTGCCCATCAGGCGGTCGGTGTCATCGAGCATAATCTTATAGAACTCGTTGCGCTTGGCGTCATCCACCGGCCGGGATTGCAGCGTTTCCAAATACAGCCGGATTGAAGCTACGGGCGTTTTCAGCTCATGGGTCACGGCATTGATGAAGGCGTCATGCTGCGCGTTGCGGCGAATCTCGCGGACCAGAAAAGTCGTGTTCAGCACCACGCCGGCGATGATCATGATCAGCAGGAGGGCGCCCAAAAACAGCAGGATGCCGGTGTGCCAGTTCAGGATCACCCAGCCGATATAGAGCAGCAGAACGACGACGATGAGGCCGACACCCAGCGCGATGAAAAACGCGATGGATTTCTGGCGTCCGGCGATGACCACGTTTTCAGCTTAGCGTGGCGAGCAGTTCAGCGGTTGTCGACTGACGCACGCGGCGGCTTGGCAAGCCCCCTCGCGCGGGTTAACAACCCGCAGCAGGTTGCCAACCTGCCCCACAGCCGGCCGATCGCAATCGACCGCGCATTTGCGCCTCCCAGCCGGGCGCGCAGATGACGCAGTTGCCGGCGTAGATGGTGCTGCCACCATCGAAGTTGAAGTAACAGGCGCCGGATTCCTCGGCGACGATCTTGAGCGCGGCGAAATCCCAGGGCGCGGCCTTGGGCTCAATCCACACTTCTGCCTGGCCGGAGCAGACCATCATGGCGTCGGAGGCGCCGCCCAATCCGCGCACGGCCCAGAACTGCGCGGCCCAATCGAGGAATCCATCGCGAAGCGGGAGATTGGCGATCTTCGAGAAGCCGCTGAAGCACAGGACGGAATCGCCGATTTCGCTTTTCTGAGACGGCTGAATCGCCGCGCCATTACAAAACGCACCGCCATCTTTCTGCGCGCGGTAAAGCAAGCCGAGTCCGGGTAAGTTCACGACGCCGAGAACGATTTCGCCGTGATCCTCTAAAGCCAGCAGATTGGCCCAGAGAGGATTGCCCCGGACGTAGTCCCGCGTTCCATCGATGGGATCGATGATCCAACGGCGGCCGCTCGTGCCTTGCTGGCTCGCGCCTTCTTCGCCCAGCAGGCCGTCTTCGGGAAACTCGGCCGACAAAGCTGCAACGATCAAGCGCTCGCACTCGCGGTCGGCTGGCGTGACTGGCGATTGATCGGCCTTGTTTTCGGCTTGAATTCCAGCCTGCCACCCGGCCGCCAGTTCGGCCGCCCGGCGCGAAGCCGTCAGGGCAACCTCCAGTTCCCGATTCCATTGCTTCATGACTGCATTGTAGGCGAGTGCAATAATGAAGCCGGTATGCGAATCGCCTTATACTCCACCGTTGCGTTGTTTCTGCTAACGCTCGAAAGCCCCGCCCAGAGCCTTTATGAGCCCCAACCTGGTAAATCCGGTTTGGACCTCGGCGCCATGGACACCAACGTCAGTCCCTGCACCAATTTCTATCAATACGCCTGCGGCACTTGGCGCGCGAAGAATCCGATTCCGCCCGACCAGGTCCGCTGGGGCCGCTTCAATGAACTGGCCGAACGCAATCTGAATGTCGAACGGAACATCCTCGAAAAAGCTTCGATGCCCGGGGCCGGCCGCCCGGCGGTGGATCGGGAGATCGGCGATTTCTACGCCGCCTGCATGGATGAACAGGCCATCGATCAAAAGGGCGTCAGTCCGATCAAGGGGGCACTCGAGAGCATCGGCGCTTTGACATCAAAAGAGCAGTTGGCCGCGGAACTCGCCAAGTTGAAGCTCATCGGCGTGAACGGCGTGTTCGGCTTCTACGCCAGCCCGGATCTGAAAAACGCCAGCGTGTATATTGCCGGCGTCGATCAGGGGGGCATCAGTCTTCCGGACCGCGACTATTACTTGAAAACCGACCAGCGCTCGGTGGACCTGCGCGCCGCCTATCTGCAGCACATGACGAAGATGTTCGAATTGCTGGCCAAATCGCTGAACGTCAGTTGGGATTCGAAAGCCAAAGCCGAGGCCACGTTGAAGTTCGAAACGGCGCTGGCGGAAGCGTCGATGGACCGCGTGCTGCGCCGGAACCCCGATGCCCGCTACCATCCCATGACGGTGCAGGAACTTCCAGGCTTGACGCCGGATTTCCAGTGGACGGCTTTTCTGGCCGATGAACATACGCCGGTCTTCACGAAAATAAATGTGGGCAATCCGGAGTTTTTTAAGAAACTCGGTACAATTCTCGATCAAACCAGTCTGGGAGACCTCAAATCGTATCTGACCTGGCGATTGCTGCTGGATTCCGCCAATGCGCTGCCGCAACCGTTCGTCGAAGAGAACTTCGAGTTCTTCGGCAAGACTCTGAACGGCCAGCGCGAACTCGCTCCGCGCTGGAAGCGCTGCGTGCGCTCGACAGATCGTGCCTTGGGTGAAGCGCTGGGACAGAAGTTCGTGGAAGTGGCGTTCAGCGGGCCGGCCAAAGCTAAGGCCGTGCAGTTGGTGGCGGCCATCGAAAAGTCGATGAAGCAGGACATTGCCTCGGCAAGCTGGATGTCCGAGGCCACCAAGCAGCAAGCTTACGCCAAGCTGGCGGCGGTTTCGAATAAAATCGGTTATCCGGAAAAATGGCGCGATTATTCAAGTGTCGCGATCCGGCGCGACGATTATCTAGGCGATGAGGAGCGCGCCTCCGCTTTTGAGATCCGGCGCAACCTGGATAAGATCGGCAAACCGGTAGACAAGAGCGAGTGGGGCATGACGCCGCCGACGGTGAACGCCTATTACAATCCTCCGGAAAATAACATCAATTTCCCGGCCGGAATCTGCAGCCGCCCTTCTACAATCGGAAAGCGGATGACGCCGTGAATCTGGGCGCCATCGGTGTGGTGGTGGGTCATGAGCTGACGCATGGGTTCGACGACCAGGGGCGCAAATTCGACGGCGAAGGCAACCTGCGCGATTGGTGGACTCCGGAGGATACGGCGCATTTTGAAGCGCGCGCGCAATGCATAGTCAACGAGTACGACAAATTCAGCCCGGTGGATGGAGTGAATTTGAAAGGCAAGTTGACGCTGGGCGAGAACGCGGCCGACAACGGCGGCATCCACCTGGCCTACATGGCTCTCATGCGCGAACTGGCCGACAAGACGTTGCCTGACGCCAAGATGGACGGTTTCACGCCGGAGCAGCAGTTCTTTCTGGGGTTCGCGCAGGTCTGGTGCGAGAACCATACGGACGCCAACGCGCGCGTGCGGGCGGCGACAGATCCGCATTCGCCGGGGCAGTTTCGCACTAACGGCGTGCTGCAGAATATGCCGGAGTTCGAGAAGGCGTTCGCCTGCAAACAGGGCGATCCGATGGTGGCGGCGCAGGCTTGCCGGGTGTGGTAAAGGCGGCGGCGCAAAGGAGCCGCTGGATTGACAGGGGGAAAACCGCAAGAACCGAAACTTCGATTTCTCCATTCCAAGGAAACGGTGAGCCAAGTGAAGCTGACCGTGTTTCGTCGTCTCTCGACTGAGGCGCTAGAATCTTCGCTGCGCCCAGGTCAACCGGGATCACTGAAGGTCCGGCCCGACGGAACCGTCCTGGATGGTCATCATCGGCTATGTATTCTGCTCGAGCGGTGTCAGAACATTCATGAGCTGCCGCGAGAGATACTGGAGAAAGAGTCGGATGACACCTGATTTCTTCTGGATACCAGGACCGTGGCGTGGACGACTGGCCGTTGTCGGCCGGCCAAGGGGTGGGGACTGGCTCGAGGATGAAGCGATCGGCTGGCGGGCGGCCGGGATCGATGTAATCGTCTCGCTCCTGGAGTTAGAGGAGGCTGCTCAACTTGGCTTGGCGGGTGAAATGGAAGCCGCGGAGGCCAAAGGAATCCGTTTCATCTCGTTTCCCATACCCGATCGGGGAGTGCCAAAATCCACCCTGGAAGCGATCACGTTAATCGCGACCATTTCCGAAGCCTTGGAAGGCGGGAAGAACGTTGCCGTGCACTGCCGCCAGAGCGTGGGCCGCACAGGCTTGATCGTAGCCGGAGTTTTGGCGCGATCCGGGCTCGGCCCCGAGCGAGCGATCGAAGTTGTCAGCTCGGCCCGCGGCGTGACGGTTCCCGAGACACTCGGCCAGCGCTCATGGATCCAACGATTACCCTCCGAACCATTGGTTGGGGCACGTTGAAGCGTTGACAGACTCTATCGATTTATAATTTAGCGCTGACCTGCTTTGGTCCCGTTTGGGTCGGCCGCTTGCGGCTCGCACATCCCGAAGCGCTACTCTAGTCGCTATGTGCGACATGTCCAGAAGAGCGTTGCTGCGCGGGACCGCGGCGGCCGGCAGTTTGGGCTTGACCAATCTCGGCGCCCAGACCGCTTTAGATGAAAGCCGGGTCAACCAGGCGGATCTCCTTTCGACCGACGTGTATTTCCACCAAGGCGATCTCAGCAAGGGCCACTGCAATAATGGCTGGGTCGTCTTCAAGGATTATGTGCTGGTGATCGACGCCAATTTTCCTTCCGGCGCCCACGAGATTCTCCCCAAAATCCGCACGCTCACCGGCAAACCCATTCGCTTTGCCTTTGACACGCACCATCACGGCGACCACGCTTATGGCAACCAGGTCTGGATCGACAATGGAGCCACCGCGATCGGCCACACCGGCGTGATCGAGGAAATGAAGAAGTACGAGACTGGCTACTACGGCGGCAAGCCTGGAAGGTGGGAGGAAGAAGCGAAGGCGCGCGCGGACCTCAAGCCAACGCATTTGAGTCCTCCGTCGGTGCTGTTTCCGAAAGAGTTGTACTTCGACGATGGCGTGCATCGCGTGGAGCTGTTGCACTTGGGCGTGGCGCACACTCATGGCGACGCGGTGGCCTGGCTGCCCAAGGAGCGAGTTCTGTTCACCGGCGATGTTTGCGTCACGGGGCCCTACAACTATGTCGGCGACGGCAATGTGGAGCAGTGGATCCCGACGCTCCAGGCAGCTCGCAAATTGGGCGCGCGCGTGGTTTGTCCGGGGCACGGTGCACGCGGCGCCGATTCGGATCTGGCCGACCAACAGTTCTATTTCCAGCAATTGCGGGAGGCCGTGGGCGCGGAAGTGAACGCCAAACACTCTCCGCGCGAGATTTCCGGGAAGATGGATCAGTTGCGCGCCGGACTGGCGGCCCAGTCGCGCTGCGCGCGCTATGTGAGCAAGGGAGGGCTGCCGGCGCAGGTGGCGAAGGTCTACGAAGAAATGACCGGCCAGAAACTGGAGTGGAGCGCGGCCAAAGCAGCCAAGCTGGAGCACGCGCACGCGCATCGTTTGCAGTTGGTTTGATGCGAGTGTCTTCTCTACCGGGGGCGCGCGCCGACGAGGATCCCACAGCGAAGGTCTCACTCGTAGCGCAACGCGATCATCGGATCGACCCGCGCCGCTCTGCGCGCAGGCAGGTAGCATGCGGCCATCGCCACCACGGTAAGCACAAACGGGGCCAGGACCAGGACGACCGGATCGAAACCGTGGATGTCATAAAGAATTCCGGCCAGCACTTGTCCTAATCCGATGGCGAGCAGCAGCCCGACGCCCAGACCCACGGCGGTGACGCGCAAGCCTTCGCGCAAAATCAGGCCTAGCGTCGCAGACGCGCTTGCGCCCAGCGCCATGCGAATGCCGATCTCGCGGGTCCGCCGCGCGACGGTATACGCATTCACGGCGTAGAGCCCGATCATCGCAAGAAACAGCGCCACGCTACCGAAAATCTCCAGCACCTGCGCGCCGGTTCGCACGATCCAAATATCGATGCTGGATTCCAGGTTGCCGCGCATGGTTTTCAATGCGAGCAGCGGCAGGTGCTCATCCACGGCGCGAATCTCGCGGCGCACGGTTTCGAGCATGCGCTGCTCCGCTTCCGGCCCGCCGCCGGCAAGCTTCAAGTGGATCTGGGTGTCGGACTGGTATTGCTGGCCTAAGGGAATGTAGAGGTGCGGCTCTTCCTTGCCACCGACAATGCGTTCGCGGACATCGCCGGCTACACCCACTATTTCCAGCTCGCGAGGCTTGGGTGGCTCGGCACTATCCGCGGATAATCCGACGCCCGGGCCATCGCCGCCCAAACCGAGGCGGATGCGCTTGCCCAACGCATCGCCGCGCGGCCAAAGCTCGCTGGCCGCCAGTTTGTCGATGATCGCGACTTGACTCTTCGATCCAGCCATGGTTTCAGCCGTGGTAAACGACCGCCCGCGCACCAGCGGAATATCGAGTGTTTTGAAATAATCCTCGCTCACAATATTGAGCCGCGCGGTCAGCGGTTTTGTATCCTTGGGAGCATCGGCGGCGGTGATGCCCTTACCCAGCCGCATCATGCCGAACGGAACCGTGGCCGCCAGAGCGACGGATTGCACGCCCGGGATTTGCCGCAGCCGGGCTTCGAGAGCGCTATACACTTGCCGCCCGCGCGCTTCATCGTAGTTGACCAGGCCCGCGTCCACTTCGGCCAGCAGACCGTTATCCAGCGAGAAACCGGGCTGGATATCGGCCGCGCGCATGGCGCTGTGCACAAACAGACCGGCAGCGCTCAGCATCATCAAAGACAACGATAGTTGCGCCATCACCAACAGATTGCGGCGGGAAAACAGGCGGCGCGTTCCGCCGGCGACCTCTTCGCCGGAATTTTCTTTCAAGTCGAACCAGACGTCGGGCCGCGAGAGTTTCCAGGCCGGGAAAAGCCCGAAAACGATGGTGCTGAGCCCGCAAAACGCCAGTGTCACCACAATCACGCGCAGGTCAGGACTGGGGTCGTAGACCAGATCAATGGGCGCCACACGAGCCATCGAAGCGATCAGCAGCGTGCTGCTCCAGGACGCGAGAAATAGTCCGGCCACGCCTCCCGCGAGCGCGAGAATGAGACCTTCGGTCACGAGTTGCTGGACGATTCTGCGCCGCCCGCCGCCAATCGCCAGCCGGATGGCGATTTCCTTGCGCCGCGCCGCGCCCTTGGCCAACATCATGTTCGCCAGGTTCAAAGAGGCGATCAATAGCACCACGGCAGCCAAAGACAGCAACAGAACGGCCGGCACGCGGAGCCCGCTGTCATCGGTAGGACTGGTGGAGATGCTCATGCGCGATAACGGCCGTACCATCAGGCTTTGATCTTTGTTGACGGCTGGATAGGCTTTCTCCATTTGGGCGGCGATCACGGCCAGTTTGGCGTCGGCGGACTTTTGCGTCACGCCGGGTTTCAAACGGCCGATCACGATGAGGTCTTCATTGGCGCGCGAGTCGGCTTTCCGTCCATGCGTTTCGAAATCATTCATGACCAGGTCGTAAGCTCCGTAGGGCAGGTAAATCTCCGGACTCACCAGCGCCGTGGTTCCGGTGAAGCCTTTCGGAGTGATGCCGATCACCGTGAACATATGTCCGTTGATGCGGATTTGTTTGCCGAGCAATTGCGGATCTTGCCCGCCGCGGGTCCAGAACGGATAAGTGACGATTACGGCCAGCGGTCCGGAGCCAGGCTTGTCTTCTTCCGGCAAAAATGCCCGGCCGCGCAGGATGGGGACGCCCAGCGTAGAGAAAAAGTTGGAGCAAACCACGCCAGAAAAGGCCCGCCGCGTGGATTCGCCCTCTTCAATCCCGACCATCGCCATGGTATGAGCGGTCAGGCTGGAAAAAACCGGGTTATTGTCGCGGATATCGGCGTAATTGAGATAGGAGAAGCCGCGATAATTATCCGGACGCTTGGTGTCGCGGCTGTACAGGCCCACCAACTCCTCCGCTTTTTGGACGTGCAGCGGCTTGAGCAGAAAGGCGTTGATCAAGCTGAACACGGCGCTGTTGACGCCAATTCCTAAAGCTAGTACGATCACCGCGGAAGCCGTAAATCCGGGCTTGTTCCGCAGCATTCGGACACCGTAGCGCACATCCTGCCAGAGCTGATGCATGCCCGGTTATACGGTAAGGCGGCCGCCGGAGTTCCCGGAAATATCGCACAGAGTCTAATCGCAGGCCGGGGCGGGAACTTTGGCTTTCGGCATCGGCTCTACGTCGGGCGCGGGCAGTTGCCTGATGGTAAAGTTGACGCCGGCAGGGATCTGCGCTTCGAGCAAAGGAACCGAGCACGCTGGGCGGGCTGGCTCCGCCGGCAACAGGACCGGAAACGGCGGCAACATTCGATTGCGTTGCTGGAGAGATGTTTTTGGCCAGGAGCCGGTTACAAAAGGTCCGTAGAATCTTCCCGTGGGTGCGCCGGGCTCTTGCGCACACAGCGGGCCGGATGCGGCCAGAGTCAGGAGCAGGATGCACGGTAGGCGCATGTACCTAAGTCTACTCTCAATTGACACAGGTGAGATGGGCTTGACTTTGCCGGAAAAGCGGACCACACTGACGCTAGCAACATTTTCTGCCGTCTTTGTTTTGGACGCAGGGCATCCACTTCTTCGTATTGAAGGAGGCATCAATGGAGTTCGTGTCGAGATGTACTTACACCTTCGAGACGATTGAAGCGTACGTTCTCAACCGGCTCAACAAGCGGGTCCGGAATCAATTCCAAAAGCACGTAAGCGGCTGCGGCCGGTGCCGGGAGGCCATCGCAAAGGAAGAGCTGTTTGTGGCAGCTTGCCGGTTGGTGTCGATTATTTCGAGCCCGTTCGCGAGTGCGGGAGTGGCTGCGCCTGCTCGCCAACGCTAATCGCCCGATGCTGCCGATGGCCCCCAGCCCGGCGGGTCGCTAGAATGGAAGCAAATGCATTTAGTTCCCACCGAGGACGAAGTGGTCGGCTTGCTGCGGCGCACCGGCGCCATTCGCGATGGTCACTTTGAGTACCCCAACGGACTGCACGCCACCGAGTACGTGCAGGTGCAGCTCGCCACGCGCTATTACCAGCATGCGAAAGTGCTCAGCGTTGGCTTGAGCCGCTTGTTGCGCGCCAACACAGAAATCCGCGCGATGATTCCCGAGTTGTCGATCGTTTCTCCCGATACAGGCGGCTTGCCGGTGGCCTATGGCGTCTGCGAGGCCTTGCGCGCGCATCAAGTGTATTGGGCGGACCGCAAGGAAGAGAACGGCCCGATGCGCTTCCGCCAGTACCTGGTGCAAGTTCCGGGCGAGAAGGTGCTGCTGGTGGATGACATTCTCCGGTCGGGCCGGAATCTTACAGAACTAAAACGGCTAGTGGAAGCCGCCGGCGCGGAGGTGGTGGGATTGGCGGTGATCCTCTACCAGCCGACTCCGAAAACACCCGATTTCGGTTCGCTGCCGTTGTATTATCTGGCCAAGCTCGACGCCACGTATTATAAAGATGCGGTTTCTTGCAACCTCTGCCAGAAGAACGTCCCTATTGAAAAAGTGTGGGTTTAACGCCGGGCGTAGTACAATTGTGGGGTAGGTTTCTCTCCTGAAAGTCCCCATCGTCTAGCCCGGCCTAGGACACCGCCCTTTCACGGCGATAACAGGGGTTCGAATCCCCTTGGGGACGCCAATTTAAATCAGCGAGTTAGCGCAGATCGGTTTCGCGCTTCGAAAATCCGGTGACGCTTATGGTGACGTAATGAGCCCCACCACTGGGAATTTACCACTCCCGGTTGGCGAGGCGTAGTCTGATTCCCTTATTCGCGTGGTAGAAAAACCCTATTGGCGCAAGCCACCATTCTCTCGTGATACGATCGGGCTGCTGGACAGTCGCGCCACTGTTCTTGCCAACTACGGGAACGCCGGCGATGTGGTTATGGCGGGATGGCGAATGCCATCTGCGACCGGTTTGCAAGCTCCCATCATTGTGTTGTTTGCGCCTAAAACACAAAGACCGGTTGCGCATCGGATATAATGACCCAATCAACGGCCCGAGGGCTTTTGCTCGATGAATGACCCAACATCAGACAAGCTGAGAATCGAATACCAGAAAAGCCATTCCTTTCGCGTCATCCATGCGGATGGAGCGTACGGGGGAACGAGTCCCCGGTTACAGCTTTTCATAGCTTTCTACAGCGAGCGGTTTCCCATTCCAAAGGTGCTGACGTATGAAGCCTCGGATGGCGGAGCGCCCCGACAGGAGATCGTAGCAGAACGAGAATCAAAAGAAGGCGTGATCCGAGAAGTCGAGGTCGGCATCATGCTCGATATCAACGCGGCCAAGGGGTTTGCGACCTGGTTAAATCAGCAGGTGGCCGAGCTGGAAAAGCGCCGGGAGGTGCTATTGACTCCACTAGAGACACAGGCTGAGGAAGCCCGCAAATGAGTACAGTCAGCCCCCCCCTGTTTACCGAAAATACATGGTCGGCTAGCAACGCCGAGGAATCAAGTGTTTTGTTTCGTCTTCCGATTTCGTTTTCGAGGCTGCTTGCGCTGCTGGAAGAAAACGGAGAAGATGACTACGGCCAAATCGGGCCCTCTCAGTTTGCGTTCAAAACGGCTTTTGCGATGGTTGCAGAGGCCACTGCCATCCTCGGAGAAGACTTAGCCTGTGTTCCCGTTGTGGACGCAGAGGGCGGGATTCGCATAACCTGGAACTACTGCGGGAAGCAGGTAAAATTGATTTGTCCCTCAACAAAAGAGGGCCAGCCTTACATCTATCAATCCTCCCCTGCCGGCGGCAACTCGCTCCGCGATCACAACGTAACTGGTCGGGTGCTTGCCGAAAGGCTAACGTGGCTTACAAGACGTGACTCCGCAGCAGCCGCAGATTGACCCGCCGTGCAATACCATCGTTTACCGACAGATTCGTCGCCGTGACTGGTTCGATCCTGACGACGATTCTAAAGTGATGGCAGAAGCTTTCATGCGGCGTAGACCACGGACCCGCCAAGATGGCACCCACGATCCGGGAGACGAAGATGGGCTTTCGGTTTACGACTCCTTTCGAATCGGAAAACAGGCGTGCATGGAAGACGCGAACAGTTGCCACGGATTGGTAACCCTGCACGTCGGGAAGCTGCTTGATCTTGGCTTGAATGTAATCAGGGACCCCCTAGATACTCGAAAACTTCTGATCACCAACATGCCACTTACCAATCCGGGAGATAAGGATCAGGAAGCCATATTGGAGGCGGTTGCCAGTATCGCGAGAATCGAAACGCGTTATAAGTGGCAACGTCCTGAAGGCAAAGAGAGCGCGCAACCTTAACTGCGACTCCTTGTACCAGATTGGATGGCAGGCCCTACTCGATCGCAGTTTCCAGTAGCCTGGCGCCGTGAGCTTGCCCCGGCATCAACCTCGCCGAACACGGCATCGAGCTTCCCGACCGTCCCAAGCCCCCGGAGTGCGTGTTCTCAGCCTTCGCCGACGCGGCCAAGAAGCGCCGCTGGTGTGCCGAAAGCAAAAACCACGACGTGGAAGAGTTTGAGATGGACTTTCGCGCCGGCGGCGCCGAGCGAGCCCGCTATCGTTTCAGAGAAGGCACGCCATTCCCGGGCGTCGCGCTCACGAATGAGGGAAATTATCTCGACATTGTGCCCAACCGGCGCCTGGTCACTGCTTCGACAATGAGCCTCGGCGACCGGCGTATTTCGGCCTCACTGGTCACCATTGAATTGTTGGCAACCGATAAAGGAACCGATCTCATCTGCACTCATCAGGGCGCGTTCTTTGAAGGCAGCGATGGTCCTGAAATGCGCGAAGCGGGATGGCGCAGCCTGTTGGAACACTTGGGACACGAACTCAGCGCTGCCGCCCTGAAAAATGCCCGAGCCTAGCATCGACATCGACCGGGTGTTTCATGCTCTCGGCGATCCGACGCGGCGGGCGATGTTGGAGAGGCTCAGCGAGGGGCCGCTCTCGGTTTCCCGATTGGCGGCGCCCCTCGAAATCACTCTGACGGCGGTGGTACAGCACCTGCAGGTGTTGGAAGAAAGCGGGCTGGTTCACACCGAGAAGACCGGGAGGGTGCGCACTTGCCGCATCGAGAGGGCAGGGTTTTCGGCTCTGGAGCAGTGGATCCGCGACCGGCGTTCGATGTGGGAGAGAAAACTCGACCGGCTGGGCGATTTGCTAGCGGAGTCCGGAGAATAGGCGTCGCGGCTTGTTATTCGTGGTAGCTGGCCAGACTGGCGAGGACCGCGTCGCGTTGCTGAGGGAGCGTAACTTCACGCTTTATTTCCGGCGCCGCAGCCGCAGAATCGTCAGGCTGGAAAGCGATCAGATAGAATCCGAGCAACAGCAGCAGGGCATACGCCGCAATAACGAGGCGGCGGCCAAGCGCGGGCCTCAAAAGGATCGACCAGATGGAGTCGTCAGTCTGGTCGATTCGTTCTCTGACGCGAGCATAAAAGCCGGGGCCGGGTTCGCACCTTCGGGCTCGCAAGCTCCGCAGCATGCCGGCCTGCCGCTCGATTTGTTCGAGTTCTCTGGCGCAGCTCGAGCACGCCTGGAGATGCGCCGCCATTTCGCCCGGCATCTCAGTTCCGCCCCGGCGATTGAGATACTCCTCAAGCTTGTCCCGTACTGGCTCATGCATACTCTTCCCTCACAAGCTGACCAACGACTGCACGGATCTGAAACGTCCGTTTTGCATAGAATCGGCTATATCGTGTGCCGCGAGCAAGATATTTCCGCGACCGGCTGTGTTTTGACGTCAAAGGGCTGGAATTTCGCGACGAACGGTGAATGCACTCCTCACACCTGAGCGAGTTCCGCTCACCTCCGAAAACAGCTTACTCATCGCAGGTACCGTTCCACTCACCCGGATAACGAAGGAGTTTCGACGATTCCTATTTAATATCGCAGCGTGGGTATGCGGGTGATCCGAAAGCGAGGGCCATCGCCCGCCAGCCGGAAGAAGGAGTTCAAGGCGCTTGCATTGATCATGGCAGGTGTGGGGTTGCCGCTCATTCTGGAGTTCGTTCTGCTAACGGCAGACACCCGCGTCGACTTATCGGACTTGGAACCTAAGCAAGCGTTGCCTGCGCAAGCAACGCCGGGTGCAGAGATGGTGTCGATCGGATGGCCGGATCTCAGGACTCCCGAAGGAAATGGGCGACTTCCATCGCGGGTCCGGATGCCTCGGGTCCGGATGTTAGGTTACATGATGGATGGATACCAGGCGGCCCGAGATGGCGAACTGGTCGGGATGTTCATACTGATGCCGGAAGCGGGCCAGTTTCTGCATCCGGCTCACCGCGTTCCCGATGAAATGGTGGAAGTCTGGCTCGAGAGCCGCGCGCCATTCCAGGAACGGTCTCTCGTCTGGGTGTCGGGCGTGCTGGAGCGGATGCCGGCGCGGCGAGGCGAACAAAGTGCGCTGTTCGCTATCCGGCATGCCGCGGTCGAGCCCGCGGCCGAGAGCGATATTGCGCGCTGGTATCGGCCCTAGCGGGGCTACGGGCGGGCTAATGACTGAACTTGCTGAGCGCAATGCACCCCATCACGAGGACGAGCATGGTCATGAACCCGGCCACATTGAACGCTTTGACCTGATCCGCATCGGAGTAACCCTGCTGGCGGCCGCGCTCGTGTGGTTCCGCGTATGGGAGCCGTTAGCGCATGTCAGCCTGCTGGGCGTCGCGGGCGTGCTGTTCGGCGCATGGCCGATCTTTCACGAAGCGCTCGAGAATCTGCGCGAACGGCGCATGACGATGGAGCTGTCGATGACGATCGCGCTGCTGGCTGCGGCGGGCATTGGCGAGTTCTTCACCGCGCTCATCATTACCGCGTTTGTGCTGGCGGCGGAGGTATTAGAGGGGCTCACCGTCGGCCGGGGCCGGCGCGCGATCGGCGATCTTCTCGACCTTTTGCCGCGCACCGCCTGGATCGTGAAAGATGGAAAGCCTCCCGAGGAGGTTCCCGTCGCGGAACTTTGCGCCGGAGACAAAGTGCTGATCCGGCCGGGAATGAGAATTCCGGTCGATGGTCATGTTCTTTCCGGCAACTCAAGCGTCGAAGAGGCTGCGATCACGGGAGAGCCTTTGCCGCAGGACAAGCTGCCCGGCAGTCGAATCTTCGCCGGCACGCTCAACCAGACAGGCGCTCTCGAAGTCGCCGTCGAAAATCTCGGCCGGGATACAACGTTTGGGAGAATCGTCGAGGCGGTCGAGCAGGCGGAACAAACGCGCGCGCCCATTCAGCGGCTGGCGGATCGGCTGGCCGGCTATCTGGTGTACTTTGCCCTGGGCAGCGCCCTGCTGACGCTATTGATCACGCACAATCTGCGTTCGACCATTTCGGTCGTCATCGTGGCGGGAGCGTGTGGAATCGCGGCCGGCACGCCCTTGGCGATTTTGGGCGCAATCGGCCGCGCAGCCCACCAGGGGGCGATTATCAAAGGGGGCGTCTATCTGGAGCAACTGGCCAAAATCGACACTGTTTTGCTCGACAAGACCGGCACGCTGACCTATGGCAAGCCTCACGTGGCTTCAATTGAAGCGGCTAACGGCTACGACGTAAACCGGCTTTTGCAAATAGCCGCGGCGGCGGAACGCAATTCCGAACACCCACTGGCGCTGGCCGTGCTCGCGGCCGCCCGTGAGGAACAATTGCGTATTGCGGAGCCTTCATCCTTCAGCTACACGCCCGGAAAAGGCGTACGCGCGACTGTGGATGGCCATGCTGTCCTGGCCGGCAACAACGTATTGCTGAAAGAAGCGAACGTCGAGCCTCCGGAGTTGAAAACGGCGGCCGGAGCGCGAGTTCTGGTGGCGTGCGATGGCCAGTTTGCCGGCTCGATTCATATTTCCGATCAGGTTCGTGAGGGAGCGTCCCAGGCCATCCAAGAGCTTCAGGAGATGGGCCTCCGGATTGAGTTGCTGACCGGTGACACGGAAGCGTCCGCCAAGGCGGTTGCCGACGGGCTGGGAATCAGCGAGGTTTCGAGCGGCCTGCTGCCGGAACAAAAGTCGGCTCGCGTCAAGGAGCTGATTCGCCTCGGGCGAACAGTTGCCATGATTGGAGACGGCATCAACGACGCGCCCGCGCTCGCTCAGGCGCACGTGGGCGTGGCGATGGGCAGCGGAACCGAGATCGCTCACGCCAGCGCAAATGTGCTCCTGATCGGAAACGATCTTAGGAAATTCGCCGCGACGGTCAAAACGGCGCGCTGGTGCCGCAGGGTGATTCTACAAAACTTCTACGGTACGTTGGCGGTCGACGCTATCGGTATCGGGTTGGCGGCCGTGGGATTGATTAACCCTCTGCTGGCGGCCTTTATTCACGTGTCGTCGGAGTTGACGTTCATTCTGAATTCGACGCGTTTGTTGCCCCGCTTTTCTCAGCCAGAACCCCTGGATTGAAAACTGTAACGAGTCTCCCCCTTTTATCCTTCCATCTCCGTCTTCCGACGCGTCAGTTCTGCCCATCGGGGCGGCGCTTAAGCGTGGGGCGATCGTCGTCGCCATTATCCTTGGTGCCATTGTCGTTCGGGTCCACGGGTCCACCGCTGCCGGCAGCGCGGCGCAGCGTCGGACGGCTGTTATCGGCCGGTGCGTCCAACTTGCGGCGGCCATGCAGCATGGCTAAGCGGGCCTTCACGTCGTTGAACTCCGAAGTATTGACCACATACTCGGGCCTCGGTGGGAGGTCCTTCTCAATCTCTTCCTGGGAGAGCTTGATCCGGTCGTCGGTTTGCGGGTGGGTAGAGAAGACCTTGGCGACAGTCCCCGGCTTTCGCTTCTCGAGTGTCTCGATCTTCTCGAAGAAATCCACGAATGCGGTTGGATCGTACCCGGCCTTATACATGTACTGCAAGCCCAAATGATCCGCTTCTCTCTCGTTGGCGCGCGAGAAGGAGAGGAAGCCTATGGGTATGAGCAAGCCGGCGCCCTGCCGGGCTGCGTAACCGGTCCAGCCATAAGGAATCGCGATCGCGGCCGCAATCATTCCAATCTGCGCGAGTTCGCCTTTTGTGGCGGCCCGCGTACCGTGCCGGGCGGCCACGTGGGCAATTTCGTGCGCCATCACGCCTGCCAACTCGGCTTCCGAATCCGCCTTCAGAATCAGGCCGGAGTTCACAAAGAAGAACCCGCCCGGCAAGGCGAACGCGTTCACGTCTTCGCTGTCGAGCACCTTAATGGTAAAAGGCACCTTGGCGTCGGAGTTTCGGACCAAGTTCTGGCCAACGCGGTTCACGTATTCCGAGATCACCGGGTCGTTGACGACTTTCGATTGCCGCTCCACTTCCTGGGCCAATTGCTTGCCCAGCGCGATCTCCTTTTCTATCGAGTAGAAATTGATACCCTTGCCGACGTTGCGATTGCCGATCTCGTCAGGGTCATCTTTCGGATTCTTCTTGTCTTGGGCAGAGACGCACGGCGATAGCATGCCGAGCATGGCTAAGACCGCTATTAGCGTCGTGGACTTGAGAGGCATGTGCATGAACAACTCCCGCGGGCGCACAAGGGCACCATTAAAAGTTTACTCCCAACCCGGCCAGAGTGAAAGGGGCATCTTCTAGATATCTATAACACGGAAGCCGGCGAATACCGCTCTGAGAACACGCCGGTGGGCTGCCCGGCCTCTCGAAGGGACTGGTTTTGTCCGCGAGCGGATTAACACACAGGCTGGATTTAAACCCGGAGCTTGCTCGACGTTGATTATGGATTATGCTCGTGCGAGACTAAGCCGTGACGTCATCCACCTGTTAGAGGGGAACGAAGAAAATACGCTCCCGTTCTGATTTGCAAAAATGAGGCCGCTATTCTTCCGATGCAAGTTTTTCGTGCTGTTTTGGCTTTGGGGTGTGACTGGAGCTTGGGCTCAAGATCCATTTGAAATCCACATCTACGAATACGAGCCACAGTCCTGGAAGCAATACAGCCTGGAAGCTCACCTGAATTTTGAGCCTCAAGGCACGACGTCCCGCGACGGGACTTTGCTTCCGAGACTGAATCAAACGCACCTTACGCTCGAGCCGACCATAGGCCTGTCGCCGGATTTTGCGGTGGGCTTTATGTTCCTGAATGCCTGGGAACCCGGCAATACACCCCAATTTGCAGGCTGGCGCGTTCTGCCCCACTTCTATGCCCCGGAGTCGTGGCAATTGCCGGTCCGGCTCGGATTTGTCGCGGAGTTTTCATTTCAGAACGCTCGCTATGAAGAAAACACTCGGCGCGTGGAACTCCGGCCGATCCTGGACCGCGAGTTTTCGCGATGGCAGATTGTGTTCAATCCGGTTTTCGAGCGAGCCCTGCATGGACCGGGTACGCAGCATGGGTGGAATTTTGAGCCCGCCGCGCTCTTAAGATGGAAGCGCAAGAGGTTCTCTCCGTCATTGGAGTACTACGGAGAAATAGAGAGCATCAACGTCTTTCCACGCGCTCAGCCGGAGGTGCATCAATTGTTCGCCGGCGGCGACTGGGAAGTGCATGAGGGATTCAGCATTAACCTCGGTTGCGGCTTCGATCTGGGAAACAGCGGGCCGGGCGTGGTTCTGAAGAGCCGCTTCCAATGGGACTGGGACTTGCGCAGCCATTGAGCGCCAGAGTGCAATTTTCCGCTCACTCCAAAAACTAGTTCACTCACTAACTAGAACGCCCGCCTGCCGGGTGTTACTAGGACCTTAGTCCCTCGCGGACCACAATCGAGTGATGAAGCGTGCTTCCTTTGTTCTCGCTTGCTTTTTCACTTCCCAGGTCTTGAGTTACGCACAGTCCAACTCCGGAACTGTGCGCGGGTCGGTTGTCGATCCTTCCGGCGCAGCCATCGCGGGCGCGACAGTCGAGATCCACAATCCGGTATCGCACTACGATCAGAGTACGAAAACCAGCCACCAGGGAACCTTTGAGTTCGACAACATTCCTTTCAACAACTACCATATGGTCGTCACCGCATCCGGCTTTCAAGCGGGAACGCAGGACGTGGACGTTCGCTCTCCGTTGCCACTAGAGACGAAGTTCAACCTCGCGATTGGCACCGCGACGACGACCGTGAACGTGGAAGCAGCTCAAGATTTGGTCGAAAACGATCCCAATACGCACACCGACGTCGATCGCGCTCTGTTCGACAAGTTACCGCTGGAGAGCGCATCTTCGTCTCTTAGTTCGCTCGTAACACTTTCCGTGCCCGGAATTTCAGCGGATTCGAACGGTCTTTTTCATGGTCTAGGCGATCACGCGTCGAACTCGTTTTCGATTGACGGCCAGCCGATCACCGATCAGCAAAGCAAGGTCTTCTCGAATCAGATTCCGCTCGACGCGGTGCAGTCCATGGAGGTGATCGAGGGCGCGCCCCCCGCCCAATACGGCGACAAGACCAGCGTGGTGATTTCAGCCACCACCCGCTCCGGTCTCGGCGTGACCACACCGCACGGGGACCTGACGACCTCATACGGCACCTTTGGCACCACCAACACCAGCTTCGATCTTTCTTACGGCCGGGATAAGTGGGGCAATTTCCTTTCCATAAACGGTCTCAACACGGGGCGGTTTCTCGACGGGCCGGAATTTCAGGTCTATCACGATCACGGCAACGAAGAAAATTTTTTCGATCGCGTCGATTTCAAGCCCTCGCAGGGCGACACCATCAGCGCGAACTTGGGTTTTACGCGTTCGTGGTTTCAGACGCCGAATTCGTTTGACGCCCAGACAGCCGATGCCTGGTCGGGACTGGTCGTCGACAACGGCGGTCTCGGACCAAACGGACAAGTGGTCGGCCCCACGGACCAGCGTTCCAAGATCAGAACATTCAACATTGCGCCGAGTTGGACCCATTTGGTGAACACCAACACCGTCTTCACCTTCGGCGCCTTCGCCCGGCAGGATCAGTTTAACTACTATCCCAGCAATAATCCTTTCTCCGATTTCCAGCCCGATCTTCAGACCAATAGCATCGGCCAGAATCGCCGTTTGACCAACCTTGGCCTCCGCGCGGAAGTTTCGTATCTGAAAGGGATTCACAACATCAAGGCGGGTCTCATGTTTGAGGACACAATTCTGACCGAGAGAGATACTTTCGGAATCGTGGATCCGACTTTCAACGCGGTTTGCCTGGATGCCAGCGGAAATCCGATTACCGACCCACTGCTTACCAATCCCGGCAACTGCACCGGGGCTCTGCAGGTAAATCCAAGCTACGATCCGCTGCTGTCCTGTCTCGATTTAACGCGGATCGGTCCGCTTCCCGCCTCCAATGGCTGCGCCAATTCAACCTCCAGCCCCTATACTTATCTCGGGCGCGCGAACATCCGCGAGTTTGCGTTCTACATACAAGACACCATCACAAAAAATAACTGGACCTTTAACCTGGGTGTGCGGTTCGATTATTACGACGGCATCGCCAGCGCCAAACAAGGAGAGCCGCGCCTCGGCATCGCCTACAATCTCAAGCCAACCAATACAGTGTTCCGCATATCCTATGCGCGAACGTTGGAAACCCCGTTTAACGAGAACCTGGTTCTGGCCAGTGTCGGATGCAACGATCCGGTGATCAACGATCTGCAAGCGAACCTGCAAGGTTACCCGTGCCTGACAGCGCCGTTGAGTCCCGGTTGGCGCAATGAGTTCCACGCGGGCGTTCAGCAAGCTTTTGGCCGATTTCTGGTGATCGACGGCGAGTACATCTGGAAGTACACACACAAAGCCTACGATTTCAGCGTGCTCGGGAACACGCCGATCACGTACCCGATCGAGTGGAATAGCTCCAAGATTCCCGGATACGCAGTTCGGGCCAGTTTGCCCAACTACCACGGTTTGAGTGCGTTCGTAGTTTTCTCCAGTGTGGCCGCGCGTTTCTTTAACCCGCAAGTCAGCGGAATTGGCGCCACGCCCGCCGGCGAAGGGGGCAACGCGGTCTTCCGCATCGACCACGACGAGACTTTCAATTCGACCACCCACTTCCAATACCAGCCGTGGAAGACCGGACCATGGTTTAGCTTTAACTGGAGATATGACAGTGGCCTGGTAGCCGGTCCTGTGCCTTGCGCGGGCGGAAATTGCGCCAACGGGCCCAACGGGACGGATTCGATCGTAGACGTTTCCGGCTTGACGCCCGACCAACAGTTTCAGGCAGGGCTCTTCTGCGGCAGCGTGCACGCGACGCCCACCACTCCGATCAGTGCGACCGGACTATGCCCCGCGTCGCAATATGGATCGAATCTGGTGAAGATTCCAGCGGCGGGTACGGAGGACGACGACCATAATCCTCCGCGCATTTCGCCTAAGAATCTGTTTGATGTCGCCATCGGACATGACAACATTTTCCGCGGCGATAAGTACAAAGTGAGCGCTCGTCTCTCGGTGGTCAACTTGACGAACAACTACGTGCTCTACAATTTCCTCTCAACCTTCAGCGGAACACATTACGTTTCGCCGCGCGCAATCACGGGGACGATCGGCTTCCATTTCTAGCGTGATTTGTTCATGATCCCGCGACGTGGCCGATACCAACGCCAATGGCGTAAGTGACTGCGCCCTCGATGGCGCCCACCATGGTCATCTCCAGGCCGCTGCTCCACCAGGAGCGAATCGTGACGAGCGACTTGGCCGCGCCGACGGCGAAATGGGCGATCAGCGAAATGATGGCGGCGACGATGATGGCTGGTACCCCGGCCATGAAGAAAAACGGTATTACCGGGATGAAAGCTCCGATGGCGGTGGAGAGAGCGCCGGAGGAGGCAGCGCCCCATGGCTTACTGAGACTCTCATCGCTCGTATGCAAGCGCTCGCGGGCCAGCGCCTCGACAAGTTGTTCCTTTTTCTCCGCGATGTGCCCCACAAAATGATCGGCATCTTCCGCGGAAAGGCCGCGAACTTGAAAGATGAGAGAGAGCAGTTCGCGGGCTTCGGCCTCGTTGTACTCGACCGCGTCGCGTTCGCGAGCGAATTCGGCCTCATAAATTTCCCGCTTGCTTTTGGCTGCCAGGTAAGCGCCCGATCCCATGGAGAGCGCACTGGCAATCATGCCTGCGAGGCCGGCGATCAGCACGAAGTGGCTGTTGCCAAGAGTTGCGCCGGAAACACCGGAGACGATGCCGAAAATGGCGCCCAGGCCGTCGTTAACGCCGTAGATGGCATCACCGACCCAACTGGCTGCCTTGGGCTGTCCTTTTTCTCTCTCGGCCACCAATTCATCGAGCGCCTGCTGCGCCTGGGCCGGGTCCAACGGCGTGGTGGGCAGGTGGTGGCGGATCAGGCCTCCCAGTATCACGTAGTGGTCGGCTTCATCGGCCAGAACCTGCTTCAGGATGGCAACGCTGGCTTCGTCGCCCAGTTCCCGGATCTGCTTGCCGTAGCGGGCAATGTCGCGGCTCTCGTCGAGCTCCAAACGCCGCAGCGCGAGTTCCGGCCCGCCAATCCGGTTGGCGATGGAATCGGCCTCGCCGGATTCGGAGCCTTGGTATTCCGGGACCGGCGCGCCCAGGCCGGTGAGCCGCTCAGCCCAGAGGCCGGCGTGGTGCTTCTCCGCCAGCGCCAGGTTGCGTAGCGCGCGGCGGCGCTGCGGGTCGCTCTCTTTCTGCGACAGCGTGTTGTAGGTGTGGTAACCGCGCATCTCCGCCTGCCAGTTGCTCGAAAGCGCTTCGATCAGACGTTGTGCGTCCGTGGTGTTCATCTTTTTCCGCTGATCCGATTTTAGGCCGAGGAAGCGTCAGCGGGCTACCAACTCAGCAGGTCGCGAACGCTCTGGGCCTGGCGCTTGCTCGCGATAAACTCCCGGTCGTTGCTGAGCGTAATCAGCCAGCGCTGGCTGCTCAGGGCGCTCATCTTGCGCACGTGATCTACGTTGATCAACGCGCTGCGATGGATTCTGCGGAAACTGCTGTTCTTCAAACGTTCTTCCAGCACCTTGAGCGTCTGCGTCGCCAGATACTTCTTGCGGGCGGTCAGAATCCATACCAGGTCGCCTTCGGCATGGAAGGCAAAGATCTCATCTGCGCCCAACAGAAAATACTCTTCGCCCACCTTGCCCACGATTTTTCTAGTCCGGGGTTGCGGGTCGCCGATCTCTTGCAGGTTGGCGAGTTTTTCGGCTGCTTGCTTGCCTCCCAGGCGACGCGCGCGTCCCACCGCTTCTTCCAGGCGATCCCGGCCCACCGGTTTCAACAGGTAATCGATGGCGCCTGCTTCAAATGCCTGCAAAGCATATTTGTCATAGGCGGTGACAATCACGATCGCCGGTATATGCGCGCCCCGTTTCAGCCGCCGCACCACATCCAGACCGCTCATGCCGGGCATCTGAAGGTCCAACAGAACCAAATCGGGCCGGCGCAGAGCGATTTCGTCGAGCGCGCCGGTTCCATTCTCCGCCTCTCCAATCACCTCAATTCCCGAGATGGACTCCAACTCCTCACGCAGCACTTTGCGGGCAATCGGTTCATCATCGACAATCAGAGTTCTTAAAGACATTTCCGAGCGACGGATTCCAGATGTTTTTAGCACGCCTTCCGTGGCGGGGCTTAGGCTTTTCAGATGAACGGCCTCCATAATCAAGCCAATGAACTTAAACTTCTGGCAAACGGACTTGCTTCGGCCTCGCCAACTCGCAAGGGAAGCGTAAATCCAACCGTCGTGACTCCCTGCCGCACGCTAGCCTGAAACCGCGCTTCCGTTCCGTAGTACAAAGCCAATCTGCGGCGGACGTTGCTCAAACCGATGCCGGCGCCCTCTGCCGTCAGTATTTGCTCCTCGCATTCGCCCGAGTTCGCCACCTCAACCGTCACGCCGTCTTGGCCGCCTCGAATGGTAATCCGCACGAAGCCCGCGCCCATCCGGGCGGCCACGCCATGCCTGACTGCATTCTCGACCAGCGGCTGAATCGACAGCAGAGGAATCGTCGCCTGCCGCGCCGCCTCCTCGATCCTTATTTCCGTACGCAGCTTGGGACCAAGCCGCAACTCCTCAATCTCCAAATATGCTCGAACGATCTTCAATTCCTCTTCGACGGCAATCAAGGTGCGGTCCGACCGGAGCAGATAGCGAAATACGTCCGCCAGATTCAGCACCATGCGCCGGGCCTCCGAGTTATCGCGGTCGATGGTGCCGTAGAGAGTGTTCAGCGAGTTGAACAGGAAGTGCGGATTGATTTGCGCTTGCAAAGCTTTGAGTTCGGCTTGCGAGACCAGATTCTCCATTTCGATGCCGCGAATTTGCTCGACGTGTTCGACCACCGCGGCTCCCAGGCGCGCCAGAACGCCGAAGTCCTCGCTCAAGTATCGCCTTCCGCCTTCCCGGGCGCCGAGCATCAGAAAATGGGCATCGCCGCGCGAGAACCGTAGTGGCAGCACGGCTTGCACCCAGGCCGGCATTCCCCGGGTTGCCGGATCCTCTACGGCCACGGGCCCCGCAATCGCGGTGGAATGCCGGTCTGTGGTTTGAAAGCGCGAGGCACGCAAGAAAGCCGCAATCCGCTCGCAAGCCGCGTCTAAATACTCGCTTTCTCCGGGCGCGGTGCGGCCCAGGTGCTGCAATTCCAACAGAGCTTCGTTGACATTCGAGCGCAAAAAGAGAACCCGGCTTAAGAAAGCTTGCATGCGATTGCGGACGTAAACAAAGAGGGCGAGCAAAGCGCAGGCGCCTACAAACAGCAAGCCCGCTTGAAACGGGCGTTGGGTGCGTGCCATCAATTCCGGAGACTGCGCCAGCCGGATAGCAATGAGCACGGCTCCGGCCGCAAGCGATGCGTTCACTATAAACCGCAAAAACGTGTCCAGCAAAAGAAACCGGTAGTCCTGCAACAGCACCAGCAGCGCTAATGGCAGCCCGGCGTGATGGAGAGCGATTTCGCGCGACCATGCTCCGCCCGGCTTTTCTGAGCTGAAATGGAGAAACGAAATCGCAAACAGGAATAGCCCCATGGCGCCGATCAACCGCGGTACCGCGGCCTTGTTCTGACGCCGCAGCTCGAACACCACCGAGATCGCCGTGAGTCCGGTGAAACCGAGCGTGACGATCAACAGCGCGGCGTAGTGAAAACGGGGAGCTTGGGTCAATAAATCGACGATGTGCAGCGTTACGGCGATAAGGCTAAGCACATAACCGGTGATCCACAGGACGCGATGGCGGGACTGCAAACAGATATGCAGCAACACCGCCGGCAAAAGGCTCAGCACGGAGAAACTCGCCGCAACGATGATGTCGGCGGCCATTCCACTATCCGGGCCGGCCGCCATTCCGACCAGCGAACCGAGATTCCAGAGCATGGCCAGCGCCGCGGCCACCGCGGGCAGGACGCTGCGTTGCTCGCGCGCCCGCCAGGAGTTCAAAACGAACAAGTACAACAGCATGCCGAAGACCACGGCTCCGGCGCAGTGCCCAATGGTGTTCACCAGCAGCGGTTCATGAATACTGAGCCAATCGGGCACTTTAGCCTAAGTGTATACTTCTTCGACCGCGCGCCGGGTTTGGCCGGGCTACGCGGGTCCCGCACTTGCTTTCTGAACCCCGTTAACCATGTCTGGCCCTCCGTCTAGCCCCGAACGTCAGTGAGGGGATCGAGCCCCGATCCCCTCACTGACGTTCGGGGCTAGACAAGGGGCTAGACGCGCTGCACGGCGGCGCTGCTTGATCAAAGATCCTGTGGCTCTATGCGCTGGCCTCGTTCAAGCTCTGTATTTCCGCATCCTCGAGTTTTAGGCGCGTCGCCGCCAATAGCTCCGCTAACTGATCCATCGCGGTGGCGCTGGCGATCGGCGCGGTGATACTGGGCCGGGCCATCATCCAGGCAATCGCCACTTGCCCGGGCTGCGCGCAATGATTCTTCGCCACCTGGTCGAGCGCGGCCAGGATTCGCAATCCGCGTTCGTTGAGATACTTCTTCACCCGGACTCCGCGCGGGTACTTCGCCAAATCGGCCTCGCTGCGATATTTGCCGGTAAGAAAACCGCTGGCCAAGGCAAAATATGGGATCACGGCGAGGTTGTGTTTGACGCAGACGCCTTCGAGCGCACTTTCATAGTCGGCGCGGTCGTAAAGATTATAGAGCGGCTGCAGGCATTGATAGCTGGGAAGCTTCGATGCCAGCGCCTGCTCCAGACGCTCCGCGCTGTAGTTGGATGCCCCGATCGCTCGCACCTTGCCTTGCTCCATCAATTGCCGGTAGGCTTCGAGGGTCTCGTCGATCGGCGTGGCTGGATCGTCCATGTGCGACTGATAGAGATCGATGCGGTCGGTCTGAAGACGCTGGAGCGATGCTTCCGCGGCTTGAAGAATATACGCTTTCGACAAGCCTTTCCGGCCCGGTCCCATGTCGTAGCCAACCTTGGTGGCCAGCACCACGCGGTCGCGTTTTCCGCCCTGCGCGAACCACTTTCCGAGAATGGTCTCCGATTCTCCGCCCTGATTTCCCGGCACCCAGCGCGAATAGACGTCGGCCGTATCGATGAAGTTGAAACCGCCGTCGACCAAGGCATCGAGGATACGGAAAGACGCGGTTTCGTCGATCGTCCAGCCAAAAATGTTGCCGCCGAAGCATAAGGGCGAGACCGCGATTCCGGAGTTTCCAATTTGTCTAGTCATACTTTTAGTATGGGCCTCGATCCGCTGAATCGTTTCTCTTCTCGCGTCCAGGATTACGTTCGTTATCGGCCGTCTTACCCGGCGGAGATTGTCCCCTTGCTGGAGCGCGAATGCGGTTTGACTCAAACCTCGCGGATCGCCGACGTGGGGTCCGGAACCGGTCTGCTGGCGCAACTTTTCCTGAGCTTCGGTTGCAGCGTTACGGGCGTGGAGCCGAACGCGGAGATGCGGCGGGCGGGAGAAGAGTTTCTCGCCGGATATCCGGCTTTCACCAGCGTAGCCGGTCAAGCCGAGCGGACCGGGTTGCCGGATGCGAGCGTCGACATGATCACGGCGGGCCAGGCGTTTCACTGGTTTCAGCCGGACGCGGCTCGCCAGGAATTCCGGCGCATTCTGAAGCCGGGCGGTTGGGTGGTGTTGATCTGGAATGAACGGCGCGTTGCCGGCGGTGGTTTTCTCGCGGGCTATGAGGATCTGGTGCGAGAGTACGCGCCTGAGTACGGGGTGGTAGACCATCGTCGCATCGGCGCGGACGCGATTTCGACGTTCTTTGAACACCACCATTGGCGTTTATCGGAGTTTGAATATGTTCAGGAGTTCGATCTGGCTGGTGCGCGCGGGAGGCTGGCGTCCTCTTCTTATGCTCCGCGACCTGGCGCGGCGCAGTACGAACCCATGATGAACCGGTTGGTCGAGTTGTTCGATCGCTTTCAGGTGAATGGGCGCGTGTCGATGATTTACGACACGCTGGCTTATTTTGGGCAGTTGTAAAGCTGGCCGCCGAATGTGGGGCAGATTGTCAATCCGCCGCGGGTTGTTTACCCGCGCGCAGGCCTAGGCTACCAATCACTGGTGGACCGGAAGAATCACCGAATTACTCTGCGCGCCGGACTGGTTCACGCTGAGCGTGAGATCGCCATCGGGCGTATCCATGGGCACTTGAAAGTTGATCTGATAGAGACCAACCGATCCGGGAGAGAGACCCGCAAAGGCGATCGGCACGGAATTGCCGTTGAGCGTCACCGACGGCATGATTACCTGTTGCGCAAGCGGATTGGAAGGGGACGCGGCGCCCGTGGCCACCGGAAAGCTGGATGGTCCCAAACCGGCAAGGTACAGCACGATATAGTCGCCGGGCTTGGCGGGATCAGCCTCCGTGACCAGACTATAGCCAGGGAAGCTCTGCGCAATCGCCAGGCCAGATGGCAGCGCCGCGATGCCGGGCGAGACATCGGTCAATTGGATCGAAGCCGGCGTGCTGGCCGCCCCGTTGTTGTTCACCTCGACCTCGACCTGATCGCCGGGCGTTAGTTCAAACGGAATTTGCGCGTTGATTTGGCCCGGGCTCACATAGTAGAGTGGCGCGGGAATGCCGCCAATCAGAACCGACGTTCCCGCCAAGGATGTGTTGAGCGGCGTGGCCGTCGAGTTGGCCGCCTGTGGCGCCGAGATCTGAGCCGTAGATCTGGACGATGGTCCCCGGCGCGAGCGCCGCGCCAATGATCGGATTGAAAATGTGCAACGTTGCGTTGGGGGCCAGAATTGGCGCTCCATTCACCGTAGCCTGGCCAGTGACCTGGATGGATGCCGCCGGGAAATTCAGCGCGGTTGCGGTGGTCAGGATGCCGACTTGCGCCGAAACCGAGCGTGGTGTCCAGGTACCGGAGAAGAGTCCAGGTGAGCCGGCGATCGCAGTGAGTGTCAACGGCGGATCGCCATTGGAAAAGATCTCGGTCACTTGGGCGCCGGAAACCGGGTTGCCGCAATCGTCGAGGACTTTCGCATCCAACTCAACCGGCCACGCCACGGCCTGCTGGAAGTTTTCAACCAGTCCCACTTCAGTCAGGACCAGTTTGCCGGGCTTGCATACGATTTGGTTGAGAGGTACAGGTCCAAACACGATCAATGTGACATTGACAGTCCGCACGGCCGCGCTCGCTAAAGCGTAGCTGACGGCCCCCCGGTAAATGCCCGGCAAGAGGGCGGATGGATCGGCCAAGACGGCAGACTGGCCCGGGGAACCGGAGGACGCCGTTCCGGACGCGGCTTTCACGCTAAGCCAATTCCCGCCATCCGGAGTGCTGGCTGAGGCCTGATAAGTGAGCGGCGCAGCGGAGCTGGCGTACACCTGAACGTACTGTGGAGCCGGCAAACTCCCTTCTCCCGAATAGAGAAACACCAATCCGGCGGGCGAAGGATTCACCTTGACCGGGGTTGAAGCGGGAGTGACGTTGAGCACGACTTCAAAATCGAGCGGCGAGTCGTCCACGCCAGCCGAGACTACACGAATGGTTGCGTAGTACGCCTGTGGAGCGAGTCCGGCGGCGGCCACCGGATCGATCGAGAAACTCACGACGCCGGGAGCATTCGCGGTGGCCGTTCCTTGAGGGTTGGTCACAGTCAGCCAACCGGCGCCTGGCAAGACGGAGGCTGACCAGTTTACGCTGCTACTGCCGAAGACCGTCACTGCGAACGATCCGCTGGTGACGCCTGGTGCGTTTCCGGCGGACGCCTCGAACTGCACGCCAGATGGCGCGAGCGTCAAGTTTGGGGTTGAAAGAACTCGCAACGCCACCGGGACGCTGGCGGGCCCGGCGTTTGATACAACGTCGATCGAACTCGTGTAATAGCCCGGACTCAATCCCTGAGGATTGGCAGTCACAGTCACCGGGACGGCCGGCCCGCCAGTGAGGGACTCACTGGCGCCACTAACTGAAAGCCAGGACGCGGCGGGCGCGATGGACGAGATGGCGATTGTTCCGCCGCCGGTGTTTTGAACTCCCAGCGGCTGGAAAACCGGCGTTGGATTCGAAACCAAGACTTGAAACGACAGCAGCGTGCTGGTAAGCGCCAGTTGGGGCGCTGGATCGTTGACCGTGAGATTGACCAAGATGGTTTGGCTGGTTCCGGCACAAGGACTGGGAGCGATGCAGCTTAAGTTGATGGTTGCCTGATAGGGAATGTCCGCGGCCGTCAACTGCAAGGCTGAAGGATCGAGCGCGATGCCGACGCTGCCCGGCGTGGCGCCGCCTCCGGTGACGTCGAGCCAGGTAACCGCTGGAGTGACCGTTACGGAAAAATCGATCGGCTGGCTGATGTCGCTGGAGCGGACGGTCACGCTGGCCGGGCCGGGAACGCCGTGCGACCCGGTGGACAGCACAAACGGGAGCACGCTCTGGGAGATGATCAGGTCGGGATGCGGAAGACGGATGGTGATGGTTCCGGTCGCCGTGGCCACATCGCCGGAAGCATCCGTCACGGTCACGTCGAAACTGAAAACACCGGCGGTGCTCGGAATCCCATTAAACTGTGGCGTCGAGAAAGTCAGTCCCGGCGGCAACGATCCGGCCGTGATCGCGAACACATAGGGAGCGACGCCCCCGTTCGCCGATAGGATCTGCAGCGGATAATCGGAGCCGACCACGCCAATCGGGAAGTTGGAAATGGACGTGAGAGACAACTGTTTGTGGCTGCCCGGCGTGACGCTGTTCGACGTGCTCGATCCAGGTCCAGTGCCGATGGCATTGGTCGCCGTCACGGTGAAGACATAGGAAGTCCCGTTGGTGAGTCCGGTGACGGTCAACGGCGGCGCAGGACCGGAAGCGGTCAGCCCGCCGGGGCTGGACGTGACCGTGTAGGAAAGAATGGGCGATCCACCGTCGCTCAAGGGAGCAAGAAAGGCGATCGTCGCGTCCTGGTCGCCCGCTGTTGCCATCGGGGACAAGGGAGCGCCGGGAACTCCTGCCACGGGCACAACGCTGTTGGATGTGCTTGATCCGGGTCCGGTGCCTATATTGTTGGTTGCCGTCACGCTGAAGGTGTACCCCGTTCCGTTGCTCAACCCGGTTACGGTCAGCGGACTCCCCGGCCCCTGAGCGCTGAATCCGCCGGGAGTAGAAGTGACCGTGTAGTAATTGATCGGCGATCCGCCATTGCTCGCTGGCGGAGCGAACGTAACGGTCGCCTGGGCATTGCCGGCGGACGCGGCCGGGTTCTGTGGCGCACCGGGTACGCTGGCCGGCGTGACGCTGTTAGAAGGTGCGGAGGCCGGACCGGTTCCGGCGCTGTTCGTCGCGGTAACCGTAAAAGTGTAAACGGTGCCATTCGTCAAGCCGGTGATGGTCAGTGGACCAGCCGGGCCGGATGTTGTCAGTCCGCCGGGCGCCGAGGTTACGGTGTAGCTGGTAATGGTTGCGCCGCCGTCGCTCACGGGCGCGGCGAAGCTGATGGTGGCCTGTCCGTTGGAGACAACGGCGGTGACGTTTTGAGGCGCGCCGGGCAAGGTGACGCCGGACGACGGCGTCACGCTGTTCGAAGCGGACGATCCCGGCCCAGTGCCAACGCTGTTGGTCGCGTTCACGGTGAAGGTGTAAAGCGTTCCATTGGTCAGCCCGTTTACGGTCAACGGCGCCGACGCGCCCGAAGCGCGGAACCCGCCCGGGCTCGAAGTGACGGTGTAGCTGGTAACCGGCGCGCCGCCATTGCTCGCCGGAGCGCTGAAGCTAACGATCGCCTTGCCGTTGAGCGCGGCCGCTGAGACAAATTGCGGCGCTCCTGGTACGGTGGCCGGAGTTACGCTGTTTGACGCCGTCGATCCCGGTCCCGTGCCGGCGCTATTGGTCGCGGTTACTGTGAAGGTGTAGCTCGTACCGTTAGTCAATCCAGCAATAGCAAGCGGACTGGCAGCCCCGGATGCCGTCAGTCCGCCGGGCGAGGCAGTTACCGTATAACCTGTGATCGCTGCTCCGCCGTTGTTCGACGGCGGGCTGAAATTGATTGTGGCTTGCCCGTTGCTCGCTGTCGCCGTAACGTTCAGTGGCGCTCCCGGCAGTCCGGCCGGCGTGACGCTGTTGGAAGCGGGCGACGCCGGTCCCGTACCTGCGCTGTTGGTTGCAGTCACCGTGAAGGTGTACGCCGTCCCGTTGTTCAACCCAGTGACGATAATCGGACTAGCAGCACCGGAGACCGTTACGCCGCCCGGCGACGATTTCACTGTATAGTTGGTGATCGCGGCGCCGCCGTTGTTCGCTGGCGCGGTGAAGCTAATGGTTGCCTGTCCGTTGCCGACAGTCGCGGTAACGTTCTGCGGCGCTCCGGGCAATGCGGTGGGCGTTACGCTGTTGGATGCCGCCGATCCCGGTCCCGGACCGGTGCTGTTGGTCGCGGTGACCGTGAATGTGTACGCGGTCCCGTTGCTCAATCCGGTGACGGTAATCGGACTCGTCAGGCCGGAGACCGTCAGTCCACTTGGCGAAGAAATCACGGTGTAGTTAGTAATCGCGGCGCCGCCATTGCTTGCCGGAGCGGTGAAGCTAACGGTTGCCTGTCCGTTGCCTGCGGCCGCTGTGACATTCTGCGGAGCGCCCGGCAAACTCGACTCCGGCGTCGCGCTATTCGACGCCATCGATGCCGGACCCGTGCCGGAGCTATTCGTCGCCGTCACCGAGAACGTATAGGGAGTGCCATTGCTCAATCCGGTCACTGTCAGCGGACTGCCTGAACCCGAGGCCGAGAGCCCGCTCGGACTCGCGACCGCAGTGTAGGTTGTGATCGCCGCTCCGCCGTTGCTCGCCGGGGGCGCGAAGCTGACCGCGACCTGGCCATTTCCAGCCGCCGCGGAAACATTTTGAGGAGCGCCCGGCAGAGTAGCCGGGGTTACGCTATTTGAAGCCGCCGATGCCGGTCCCGTACCGGCGCCATTGGTCGCCGTGACTGTAAAGGCGTAGGCGGTCCCGTTCGTCAGCCCGGTGATCGTCACCGGACCACCCGATCCGTTGGCGTAAACCGAAAAGCCGGCGGGACTCGAGGTGACATTGTAGCCGGTAATCACCGCCCCGCCATTGCTCGCCGGCGGGCTGAAATTAATTGTCGCCTGGCCGTTGCCCGCCGTTGCTGTGACGTTCAGCGGCGCTCCCGGCGCGCCCAGGGGCGTCACGCTGTTCGTGGCCGCCGATGCCGGTCCTGTGCCGGAACTATTGCTTGCCGTCACCGTGAAGGTATACGCGGTCCCGTTGTTCAAACCGGCGATCGTAATTGGGCTCGCCGCGCCGTTGGCCGTGATCCCGCCGGGCGAAGAACTCACCGTGTAGTTGGTGATCGCAGCCCCGCCATTGCTCGCCGGCGCGGTGAAACTGATGGTTGCCTGACCGCTGGCGGCGGTCGCCGAAACGTTTTGCGGCGCTCCCGGCAGGCCCGCTTGCGGCGTCACGCTGTTGGACGCAACCGATGCGGGACCCGCGCCCACACTGTTGGTAGCCGTCACCGAGAAAGTGTACGCCGTGCCATCGCTCAGGCCGGTCACCGTCAGCGGACTTCCCGAGCCAGAGGCCGATAGACCGCCGGGGCTCGCGGTCACGCTATAGCTGATGATGGCTGCTCCGCCATTGTTGGCCGGCGCTGAGAAACTGATCGTTGCCTGGCCATTTCCGGCCGCCGCCGAAACATTCTGCGGCGCGCCCGGGAGAGTAGCCGGAATTACGCTGTTCGATGCAGCCGACACCGGTCCTGTGCCGGCACTGTTGGTCGCAGTCACCGTGAACGTGTAAGCGGCGCCATTGGTCAGCCCAGTGACGGTCAAAGGCCCGGAGGAGCCGGAAGAGGTCAGTCCAGCGGGGCTGGACGTCACCGTGTAACCAGTGACAGAAGCTCCGCCGTTGTTCGCGGGCGGGCTAAAACTAATGCTGGCCTGCGCATTGCCGGCAGTCGCCGAAACACTCTGTGGCGCGCCCGGTGGCGTAGCCTGCGGGGTTACGCTATTGGATGCAGAGGACGGACCGGTCCCGGTGCTGTTGGTTGCTGTCACCGTAAACGTGTACGCTACTCCGTCCGTTAAGCCAGTGATGGTCAGGGGACCGCTGGACCCCGACGCGATAAATCCGCCTGGGCTCGACGTCACCATGTAGCTGTTCACCGGCGCCCCGCCATCGTTGGCCGGCGGCGAGAAACTGATTGTCGCTTGTCCGTTACCTGCCGTAGCCACAACGTTTTGCGGCGCGCCGGGCACAACTGCCTTCGGAGTCACGCTGTTCGACGTTCCACCGGGACCGGTGTCGAACGCGCTGTTGGTCGCGACCACGGTAAATGTGTACGAAGAACCATTGGTCAACCCCGTCACCACCAAAGGACTGCTTGAGCCGGTGGCGTTTGATCCACCGGGATTGGAGGTCGCGACGTACGTCATAATCGGCGCGCCGCCGTCGCTGGCGGGCGGACTGAAACTGACGGTGGCTTGCCCGTTCCCCGCCACGGCCGTCACATTCTGCGGCGCACTGGGGTTGACGGCTTCGGGCGTTATCGCTATCGGCGTCATCGGTTTCCCAGACTGCGCGCCGGACCCCGATTGGCCCAAAACCAGCGGATGTGTGGCCAGAAAAATTCCTAGGACGATACCCTTTTGAGTAGAGCTGCAGCCAGCTCGATAAATTAGCGACGACAACATAGCAAACCTTATTGGTCCAATTTTGAAATTCTTTAGCGGATCGTCGGGGGGAGGATCGACAACAAGGTAGGTGTGGCGAATGCGGACTTAATCTCGTTTCGCGAGAGTTTTTTTGCGGGCAACAAAGTTAGGCGCTGTCGTGAAACAACCAATTCAACCACTCCCTGACGGTCGCCCCCCGGAAGGTGTGACTGAGCCGCGACCGTCCGGGAGCGGGCCGGAAGTAGCGGCAAGGTTGTTTCAGGACAGATCCTTAGTTAACGGAATCGCCCAAGGCCGTTGCGCAAAAATCGCGCAGGAACGTCGCGTACAAAACCGCGAAGGAACGTCGCCGCAAAAATCGCGGGAACGTCGCTTCAAAATTATGAGGCCTGTTGGATGGCCGCCGGGATCGCGTCTGCGATATCCGCCGTTTGTTCCAGCGGCAGAATGAAATGGAACTGCGACCCTTTTCCCAGTCCGCCGGACTCCACCCAAATGCTCCCGCCAAACGACTGGATCACGCTCTTGCACAGCGCCAGGCCCACGCCCGAACCGGGTACCTCCGGACCATGCAGGCGTTTGAAAGCCTCGAAAATCGATGCCGAGAAGCGCATGTCCAGGCCAATTCCATCATCCTGCACCGTTACGATGCCGAGCGATCCGCGAACCATCGCTCTGATCTCGATTTTGATGGGACTACCCGGACGGCGGTATTTGATCGCATTGCTGAGGAGATTCTGAAACACCTGGCGCAGGGGAGCAAGTTGCGCGCAGACAACGGGCAACCCGGGCTGGATGCGAATCTCGGCGCCAGTCTGGCGAATGGAAGTATCGAGGATCGCAATCGCCCCGTGGGCCGCGTCTTCCAGGCTGGTCGGCACGCCCAGGTTTTCTGCGTTGGTAGATTTTATGACTCGTGTGTACTCGAGCAGATCGTCGATGAGCGTTTGCATGCGCCGCGCGCCGCCCACGATGAACATCATCAATTTCTCGTCCTCATCGTCCAATTTCGCTTTGCAGCGCCGGGCGAGCAGTTCGGTAAAGGTGTGCACGGTATGCAGCGGCTCGCGCAAGTCGTGGCTGGCAATGAACGCCACGTGCTCCATCGCCTGCGTGTACTTTTCCACCCTCGCGGCACGTTCGCGGACGCGGTCTTCCAATTCCAGGTTCAGTTGACGCAGTTGTTGTTCGGCTTCGGTTCGCAGTGCGATCTCGGCGCGCAGGTCGTTTGGACTCGGCAGCCTCAGAGCCGCCGGCACAAGCCGGATCAACATCGCGCACGCAATCAAGGAGGCGGCCGCGGCGATCGCCTCCATTAAGCTATCCAGCCAGTAGACTGGCGCCCAGAGCGTGACGATATTGAGAACGTGCGTTGCGACCCGGGCCAGAATGAAGATCCCGAACACAAGAAACGTCGAGCGAAAAGCGAGATCCTTCCGCTTGCGGATGAGGCTGAAGAGCGCTATTGCAATGGCGAAATACGATAAGGCAATCAGCGAATCGCAAATAACGTGGAGCCGGACGATGCCTGGATCCAGCCACAAGAGGAACCCGCGCGCTATAAAGTCCGTCGAAAGAAGAGAGTGGGGGATACTCGCTCGCACCGCGTCCTGCATTATTTAGTTTATCCTAGCCTAGCGCATAAATGCCAACAATGCATCTCCGATCTGGCGCGCCACAGCGGTTTTATCGCGTCCCAAATCGTGCCCGGCGTTCTCGAGTAGCACCAGAGAGTTTCGCCCCGAGATCAATTTGAGCGCCGCCGCAATCTCTTCGGGGGAGCCGAATGGATCCTTCGAGCCCTGAATCGCCAGCGTAGGAACCCGGATTTGGGGCAAATGCGCGGTGCGAAGTTGCGCCGGTTTGCCGGGAGGATGCAGCGGGTACGACAACAGAAGCAGGCCGTCCGCCACGGCGGGATCTTCCGCCACTAGCATGCTCGCTTGCCGTCCGCCGTAGGAAACACCGCCCAGCCAGACCGGACCACCACGGCCGCGCGCCAGTTCTAGCTGCTCGCGCAAGCCCGCTTGGTCGGCGGCGGCATCGGATGGCCTGGGCGGACCGTTGGGCCGCGCCTGCCGGAATGGCAGGTCGTAGCGAATAACAGTTACCTCGTTCTCGGCCAGGGCGCGCTCAATCGCGGCCAGCAGCGGGGCGTTACGGTTCGATCCGGCGCCATGAGTCAACACTAGAGTCACCAAACCAACTAGACCTCCGTTCGTCTTACTCTAAAACATGTTTCAGGACTTGGCCTTCGGTTTGCGAAATCTCCGCCGCCATCCGGGCTTCGCCGTGACCGCCGTGCTGGCGCTCGCCGCCGGCATCGGCGCCAACAGCGCCATGTTCAGCGTGATCGACGGTGTGCTGCTCAAACCGCTGCCGTTCGAAAAAGCGGATCGTCTGGTCAACCTCTGGGAAGTAAATGCCAAGCGCAATATCCCCCGGCTTCCGGCGCCGGTGGGCAATTATCTGGACTGGCGCAGTATGAATCGCACCCTGTCGGACCTGGGCGCGTTTACGCCAGCAGCTTTCAGCCTCACGTCTACGACGGAACCCGAGCGCGACGTCGGCGCTCGTTGCGACCAAGGTCTTTTTCCCACGTTACGGGTCAGTCCGATCCTGGGCCGGGAATTTACGGCGGAAGACAATCTGCCCGGTCACGATACGGTAGCCATCATCGGATACGGTTTTTGGAAACACCGTTTCGGTGGCGATCCGCATATTCTCGGCCGGCAAATCGTCCTCGACGGCAAATTCCGGACCATCGTCGGTGTGATGCCCGATGGTTTCTCGTATCCCGTTCAGGCGGTGATTTGGCTGCCTTTCGGCTGGAGCGATGAGCTTCGATCGCGCCGCGATTTTCACGACATTCGCGTGATTGGGCGGCTGAAGGATGGCGTTTCGCTGCGGCAGGCACAAACCGATTTCTCCTCCATCGTTGCCAACTTGGACCGCCAATATCCTTTTTTCAACCAAGACGAACTGATCGCTGTGAACCTCGTCGTCGACGACCTGGTCGGACAGATTCGGGCGGCGTTGATTGTGTTGCTGGGCGCGGTTGGCTTCGTGCTCCTGATCGCCTGCGCCAATGTCGCCAATCTTCTGCTGGCCAAAGCCGCCGGGCGCGCTCGCGAACTCGCCATCCGCGCTTCGCTGGGCGCCGGACGGGCGCGCATTCTGCGGCAATTGCTGGCCGAGAGTCTACTGCTTTCGACGATCGGAGGCTTGGCCGGTCTGCTTCTCGCGTTCAGCGCCATCCGCGCGATTCTGGCCCTCGCGCCCGCCATCATCCCGCGTTTGACGGATGTTCACTTGGATTGGCGCGCCGTCACCTTCACGCTCGTCTTGTCCATGCTGACGGGTATCGTGTTCGGCATCTTTCCCGCTTGGAGCGCCTCGCGCGCGGATGTGCATTCCGTGCTCAAAGAAGGCGGCCGCGGAACTTTGGGACAGGGCAGTCGCTTGCGTGGCGCATTGGTTGTTGCTCAGGTGATCGCCGCGGTGGTTCTCTTAGCTGGTGCGGGACTGCTGGTGCGCAGCTTCTCCGCTTTGCTCCAGGTGGATGCCGGCTTCGATCCCGCGCACGTCATGACCATGCGCCTGGTTCCGGCGCCGGTCAAATACAACAATCATCCCGAACTGCAGATCCAGTTGGCGCGCGATATTCTCCACCATGCCGCTGGCCTGCCGGGTGTCGAAAAAGCCGCTATTGCGACCGATGTCCCGTTAGCCGGCAATCCGATTTTCATCATGCGGATCGAAGGCCAACAAGTGACTCCCAGTCAGGCGCCGGTCACGGCTTTCTTCTCGGTGACGCCTTCATACCTCGAGGTCATGGGCATGCACTTGGTGGAGGGTCGGTTTCTGAACGATCAGGACGTGGCCGGCTCGCCTCTGGTAGCCGTCGTGAATCAAACCCTGGCGCGCAAATATTTTCCCGGACAGAGCGCGGTGGGAAAACGCTTGGAAGTGGGGTTCGCCGTGCCGGCCCGATGGCGCGAGATTGTGGGCGTCGTGGCCGACGTCCACAGCAATGGTCTCGATTTGCAGACGCCGATTCAGGTGTATGCGGCGTTTCTCCAGACGCCGGGAGTATTTCCTTCTTTTACCCCAGCCATCACCGTTGTCGCCAAAACCAGTCAGGATCCCGCCGCCGCCGGCGACGCGATCAAGGCCGCAATTTTCCGCGCCGATCGATCGCAGCCGATTTTCGCCATGCAAACCATGGAGGAAGTGATCGGAAAGTCGGTCTCCCAGCGGCGGTTCGCATTGGTGCTCATCGCGCTGTTCGCCGGTCTGGCCTTGTTCTTGGCCGCTCTTGGACTTTACGGCGTGATCTCGTACTCCGTGACGCAGCGAACCTCGGAAATCGGTATTCGAATGGCGCTCGGGGCAAAAGCGAGTCAAGTGCTGTGGATGGTCGAGCGTCAGGGGCTGCTGCTGGTGGGGATCGGGCTAATCGCCGGGACGCTTGGGGCGCTGGCGCTGACACGCTTTCTGGAAGGAATGTTGTTCGGAATCAGGCCAACCGACCCGCTGACATTCTTGGGAGTAGGAGGAACGCTGCTCGCGGTGGCTGCGGCAGCTTGTTATTTACCCGCCCGGCGCGCATCTCAAGTGGACCCCATGGTGGCCCTGCGCTATGAGTAGGCAGCGCGAAGGCCCAGAATCGCCTGCGCACCCCCATCCTGCGCACCCCCAGCGTGCGCACCCCCAGCGTGCGCACCCAAAGACACTAAAGGCCGCCCCTGGACCCGGGCGGCCCCTCTGGTCAATCAACTCTTCCTTTTCTGTTTTTTGTACGGCTTTATGCCGGACGGTTTACGTTCTCGGCCTGGAGGCCCTTGGGGCCCTTCTTCACCTCGAACTCCACCTCCGAGCCCTCTTCGAGGGTCCGGTAACCACCCATCTGAATCGCCGAAAAATGCACGAAAACATCGTCGCCGTTGGAGCGCTGAATGAATCCGTAACCCTTAGCGGCGTTAAACCACTTCACTATGCCCTTTTCTCTCACTACTGTATTTCTCCTAAATCTATAAGCCTCAGCGCCGGCCCCGATTGCACACGAGTATCCCTATAAGCGAAGAAGCTTCCAAAAACACCCGCTTCCTCGACGTCATGCCACTCAGGCTCTTTGAAACTGCACCATTATAACCTAAGAAGGTCATTCCCCTGCAAGAGAAATTTCTGCTAAAGCTCTCAGTACGAAAGGATTGAGTCGTAGTTTTATACGTTGCGGTACTGGAGACGCGTTACTGCTCGCGCTCGGTGGCGTAGTAACCCTTGCGCGCCAGTACCTTCCAATCGTGATTGCTGGGTTGGATCTCGATCTTGCGGAAGCTCCCGTCTTTCTTGGAATTTGTGGGCGAATAACCGATCGCGTACTGGCTGCGCATCTCGTCCTGTAGTTCCTGAAAGGCATCTTCGAGCGTATGCTTTCGGTCGACGTGGAACACGCGCCCACCGGTCTCTTCAGACAGCTTGCGCAGCGCCCAATCGCTGGCGCCGCCAAAAGTAAACCCGCCTTGCTGGTAAAACTGGCGATCGACATAGTACATTCCGAAGATAACCGCGTCGGCTTTCTGGGCGGCTTCAATCGCCTTCTCAATTTTGTACTTGCTTCCCTGATCTTCGCCGTCGGTGATCAGCACCAGCACCTTGCGTCCCACCTGGCCTCGCAACTGATCGGCGGAGGCGACATAAACCGCATCATAGAGGACGGTCCCGGCGGGGTTGGACATGGTCGGCACCGGGCCGGGATTGAGTCCCGAGACCCCGGAACTAACCTGCAGTCCATTCAGTCCGGCGCGCAGCAGTTTGGGCGAACTGGTGTAATCCTGCAGCAGTTCCGAATCTTCGCCAAAGCTGATGAGGAACGCCAGGTCCTTGGGCCGCAACACCTCCGTAAAAAACCGGGATGCGGCGTTCTTTTCGATCTCGATCAGGTTGCCCTGGCTGGCGCTTACGTCGATCAGCAGGCCGATGGTCAATGGCAGATCTGTCTCCCGAGTAAAATACTTGATCTCCTGCTTTTTGCCGTCTTCGGCAATGCTGAAATCGTCTTTGTTCAGATTGCCGATCAGTCCGCCGCGCTTGTCCTTCACCGTGAAGAGAATGTTGACGACGTTCACATCAACCTTGATAGTTGGGGCGTCGTCCTGCGCCCCGAGTAGCAAGGCACACAACAAGAGCAAAGCGAAGAGACGCATAAAGTTTACAATGTAGATGCGTTTATTCATCGTTGCGTTCCATGCGGAAAGCGATCGCCCATCTCAAGAAATCCGACCCGCTGCTGGCCGCGGTCATCGACCGGGTTGGCCCGTGCCGGATCGAATACCGGGAACCGGAGTTTTCAACCCTGGTTAGATCCATTGTCTATCAGCAGCTCAGCGGTAAGGTGGCCTCAGTCATTTTTGAACGCTTTCTAAATCTGCTGCCCCGGCGAAAGCTGACCGCCCGCGCGGTGCTGGGCTTGAGCGTGGCGGACCTGCGATCGGCCGGGCTCTCTCGCGCCAAGGCAGCTTATATTCTCGATCTGGCCGAGAAGACCGAGGCGCGCCTGATCAACTTTCATGAGTTGCCGGCCCTCAGCGACGAGGAAGTAATCGCGTTACTCACGCAGGTGAAAGGCGTGGGCGTCTGGACGGCGCACATGTTCCTGATCTTCGCCCTGCAGCGGGCGGACATTTTGCCGGTGGGCGACCTCGGCGTGCGCTCGGCCATCCGGAAAGTCTACGGCCTGGAGGAGTTGCCTCGGCCGGCGGAGGTGGAGCGCATTGCCGCCACCTGGCGCCCGTATTGTTCGGTGGCCGCCTGGTATTTGTGGCGGAGTTTGGATGGCGCGGCGGCGATGTGAACGGTCACAGCCGCGCGATACTACGCTCACGCCGATGTCGCGCACCATTGGCCAGGATCGTTGCCCGGCGTCGCGCGCGCCAGTCGCCGGGCGGAAGTGCCACTGGTGGCAACCGCGGCAAACTGGCGCCTGAGCCGTCCATTGGAATCAACGCTCATCGCCAGACGTGCCGGCACGTCCGGGCTGCCATGAATCGGTGAGTCAACTACCGGTGTGTTTGGCGCCGGGAAGGCGGAGAAGGCGCCCGGGGCGGCGCATTACAAAGTCACCTGTGCAAGAGGCGCTCGTCAAACACGAACAGTCTTGCCGGTTCTACGATAATGCGTGCGAACCCCGGATGCGCCGGATTCAACAGCCGATGCGCTGGATTCAACAGCCGGATGCGCTGGATTCAACAGGATGTTGAACTCTTCCGGAATGACAGCCGAGCGCACCCGGAGCACGGCCGATGCAGCGGACTCCAGCCAACGGTCGCCCAGTTCTCGTGGCCGGCGTTTGGAAAGTCTTTCTTTATGTCTTCCTCGGTGAGCATGCTCAGTTCGTCGGGGATCGACGCGCTCACGGAGACATATCCCGTAGGAAAATCCTGCCTGGACATATGCACCAGATTCTCGAGAACTGCAAGAGAAATGCTCTGTGCCATATAGAAGACAGCGCAGCCTGGCGAATTCCAGCGGCCACCTACCCGTTTGGCGCCTTCGCCGTCCAACCGCGCGTGAACAGCCCGGCAGACCCGGTAGACGCGCAGGCTCATTTAGGAGGGAATGTTGTGTTCAATGCGTGTGAGGATCCGTTCGATCTGCTCAACGCCGCCTTGCTCCTCTAATAACTGCGACGGTGATCGATCGCCGAGGAGTGGCAATGGAGTCGCCAGCCAATGAGATGCTTTCCGCTCGTCCCCGAATACGCCACAGCATGCGCAATTATTGGTAGGACTCGTTCCAGATCGGGCCTTCGAGGTGGATAGATTTCGTGCCGAGGGCGGCGATCCGGTTCTCGTATGCGAGAGGACTCCGTTTTCCAGCTCCTCAAATCGAGCTTTAGTCACAGAGTGCTTGGGATCTTGTTTCGTCCAGCCAAGTTCGACGATGGTCCTTAGTGTTTCGATTGCGTTTTCCCGGGCGTACTCCTTCTCGTCATCGGGCAGCTCATCGTAGGGAACCAGAGCGAGAGTCTCTTTCTCTGCGTCGTCGCGCCGTGCGCCAGAGCGCCACCCCTCAGCAATGCGACGTCGAGCCCAGAAATCGTGATGACTGGCGGCAAGTTCCTCAACGAGATGGCTTAGGACGCCGCCAGGCTCTGTATGCGAATTGTCGATCGACTTCGGATCGGACGACATAGCTAGACATCCGGCAACCCTATTCTAGCCCTTTAAAGCAACTATTTCACTGGTCGACCGCTTCCTCGATTTCGGCAACGCGACCGACTGCTGCTGCTCATCGAATCGCTGTCCGAGCGCACCAGTCCCTCACGCGGCATAGCTGCTATTGTACGAAGTACTCCCGCGCCAAGTCGGGCTTCAGATCCAGCGCCTTCCGCCAGCACTTGCGCGCTTCTTCCTGCTGCCCCTGATTTTTGAGCACATGGCCGAGATTCAATAAGGCTTCAGGAAAGTCCTCGCGCTCCGCCAGCGCTTCGTTATATAGCCGGGCGGCATCGTCCAACTGCCCGGTTTTCTGAAGTAGCAGCGCGGTGTTATAGAACAGCTCCGGGCTGCGTTCGCCGCTTTCGATGAGGCGCGCTTGAAAATCGAGCGCCTGATCGAAATGGTTGGATTCGATGGCGAGCGCCGCCAGGCCGCGGATCGCATCCGTGCATCCAGGGTTAGCGTCGAGCGCTGCTTGAAAAGACTTGCCGGCCGAATCGAGATCGCCGGCTTTCCATTGCGCCAGCGCCAGGTTCAAATTCGCTTCGGCCCAGCCGCTGCGTTGAGTGAGACAAGTGCGGAAAGCTTCACCTGCGCCGGTAAAATCGCCTCGGGTCAAGCGCAAATGTCCCAGACGGAACCAGGCTTCCGCCAGCTCCGGCTTGGCTTGCAGCAACTGGCCGTAGAAGCGTTCGGCGTCGGCGTTGGCGCCCTGTTTTTCGGCCAGAATCGCTACATTCAATAAGGCGTCATGCAGATCGGGATCGAGCTGCAAAGACCGCTCGTAGGAGAGGCGCGCTTTGTCCGGTTCCTCGAGATTCTGGTAAACCACTCCCAGGTGGAAATGAGTTTGCGCGGCGTTGGGACGCAGGCGGATCGCCTCGTTGTAGGCGTGGCCCGCTTCTTCCAGGCGGTTGCAGTTCTGCAACGCAACCCCTAAATTGAACCAGCGTTCGAACTTGTCTTTTCCGGTTTCCACCAGCTTGGTGCAGATCTGCGCCGCGGCCTCATAGTCTTTCTCGGAGAAGGCGGAGGTGGCCAAACCCTCCAGCGCTAGTTGCGAAGCCGGCCGCAGAGCCAGCAATTTTTCGGAGTAGTCGCGGATGGCGGCTTGGTCTTTGCGGGCCAGGCTGACGATCAGGACATTGGTCAGCGTTTCTTCAGAATTCGGATCGCGCGCCAGCAGGGTTTTGTAAAGATCGGCAGCCGCATCCAGTTTCCCGGTATTCTGCAGCGCCACCGCTTTGCCAAAGATCGCGGTCATGTTGTCGGGCTCGAGCTGCAGAACGTGCTCAAAGGCTTCCATCGCGGCCTCGGCTCGCCCGGCGCGCAACTGGCTGACAGCCATCCCGAGAGCGGCATCGGCCCGCTTCGGATCGGCTTCGGCCGCTTTGCGGAAGTGCTCCGCCGCTTCGGGCCACTGTTCCTGCCGCTCCAGACAGACGGCCAGGTTGAAGTTGGCCGGGCCGTGGCTCGGATTCATGCTCAACACTTGCGCATAGCTCTGAGACGCTTGATCGAACCGGTCCAGGTCAAACTCCATTTGCGCTTTGGCCAGGTAAAGCTCGGAACTCCCGTCGCCGGCATCGGCAAGCTGCCGAATCTGCTCCAGCGCCTCGGCGGTTTTGCCCTCCAGGTGGAGCGAAACGGCCCGGGCCAAACTTGCTTTGGGCTGGCCGGTCTCCACCGAGGACGCCGTCTTCTTTTCCTTCATATCAGTTCAAAGTTCCGCCTTTCGTAACGTTTGCGTTCGTGGCGCCCAGCGGGGCCAGGTAGGCGCAAAAACGCCCCAGCGCATCGTGTTGATGGCTTACCTCGACCCAACTCACGCGAGCCGCCTCGCCTCTTCCACAAAACAGCCCCACGCCGCCTCGTGGAAAAGTATCATCAGAAAAGAAATCGACCACTTTGCCTTGCGCCATTATGGTGAAATCGTCGCCGTGGACATCAATCTCCATGCGGTACAAAGTGTCGGAGCGTACTTGCACCGGCAGGATATGGTCGGCAAACTTCGTCCTTCGGCCCTTGATGACCGCATAGCGTTGCACGTGGACTTCCGGTAGGGGCCCGGGCCGCACTATTTCCAGTTTGACTGCGTAGTAGTTATCGGTGTCGGTGGCACGGAAAACGCAGCCCAGCGCCCGGTTGTCGATGACGCCCAGAAACGCAAAGTGGTAATCGGCCATGTCCACCGTGGGCTGAAAAATCGCGAGCGAAGCAGGCCGGACGGAACCCGTAGAATCGTAAGACCAATCGGCGATTCGGTTATTGCGGCTCTCCCACTCGTCGAGCCCGGCGCGAAAATCCTCGACATACTCGACCGCGGCGCGCTCGGCGATCCGGGCTCGCATGGTTTCCCATTGTTGCGCGAACACCTGCTGGACGCCTTTTTGGGGTTGCACCGCCAGTTCCGGAACCTTCACTTTGACCTTGGGAAGCGCGGGCGCCATCGCCAAAAATCCGAACAGCGGCAGTGCGATGGTCATGACCTTGAGGTCGGAAGGAGATTGGGTCCAGACCTGTTTTAGCCAAGCCCATGAGCCGGAAGCGATCCCCACCGGATTCGGCAGGATGTAGCCGGTAATGGCGTTTTCAAAAATTTCGGCTTCCGTGGTATGGCGACAGGTAATGGGCGTTCGCTGGGTAGTTGGGAACGGCTGAGCCGCCGGCCGCGTTACCGGGTGATCGGAAGCTTGGGGAAACGGGAACGGCGCTAATTGATCGCACCCCGGCAGGCACCCAGTCCACAACGTTCGACCGGGTGTGCTGGGTAGACAGGGGGAGAAGATAGGGTCCTCTTTGTCGGCTGAAACCACTTCGGCTGAAAGCGCGGAGACCGCGAGTTCACAAACTACCGGCGTGGGAGGCGCCAGCGGTTGCAATGGAGCCAGCGTAATAATCTTGCCGTGCAGCGATTCCCATTCCTTACGGTGCTCGACACAGCAGAACTGCACTCCTGCCATGCTACGTAAGGGCGCGAGTTCGGTGTAACACAAACTACAATGCATGCGTCTGGAGGATTTTGCTCTAATACAATCTTATGATTGGATAGAAAGGGAATACTACTCGGTAAATAGCCTAGACGTGAGCGGAGACTTAGGCTAGAGGTAAGGTTTTAGACCCATCTGAACTCGACTTGCCGTGTGGGGCAGGTTGTCAACCTGCTGCGGGTTGTTAAACCCGCGCGAAGCTGTTCGACAAGCCCATAAAGGCAGCCAGATCAGCCATTTTCAGACTGTGCTGGCTGCCTTCACGCGCTCTACAGTGGATCCGGTAGCGAAAGGGAGGCCTTCGCCAAAGCCCGGCCCAGGCATTGTTTGGACTCGTCCTCGCTGATTCCTTTGCAGATCGAATACTCGGAAATCAGCATGTGGCGGGATCGGTCCAGCATCTTCTTCTCGCGGAAAGAGAGCGGCTTGACGGTCTGGATGATGAGCAAGCCTTTGAGGACTTCGGCAACCTCCAGCAGGCTGCCATTCCGCATTTTGTCGCAGTTTTCCTTATAGCGATCCTTCCAGTCGACCTTGGATTTGCATTGGCCGGCTGACAGGAAAGTTAGCAGGCGGGATAACTCGCCGCATTTGGTAACACGCCGTAGTCCCACGTCTCCGGCATGGGAGAGGGGGACCATGACTGTCAAGCTGTTATAGTTGAGACGCAGCAGGTAGAAACGTTCGAATTGGGCTCCGAAGGCCCGGCTGCTGATGTTTTCGACGACCCCGATTCCGTGATTCGGGTAGACAATCTTCTCGCCTATTGTAAAGTGGGTCATACGCGGACCAATACACCTCGTCTAAGTTCTGTCAGTTACACTAACCACCCCGGAAGAGTGATGTTAAGCCCAGTGTCATTGATTTGTCAAGCGAGACACTTGATTTCTTTGTCGATAGGACCGAAACGGTCGCATAGGAAGGCTCGCCCTTCCGCCCCTATGAGTGGGATTCGAGTGGCAATGACACTAAGGCGAGGTGCATACTGGGAGGAGATGCCGGGCCGGTACGCAATTCGGAATTTGGGCTCCCAGAAATCACAGATCTGAGAAGAACCCGTTTGTTTTGAAGAAGAAGTCGTGTGTTTTGAGTATTCGGGAGCAGGATCGGCATGGCCATCCAAGTGCTGTGCTGACTTGGTGCAGGGTTCACAGCGGTAGAACTCTGTCTATCCCTCTGAGTTTGTTTGGACTTTACGGCGGCGCCAGTTGCGAGAACTGAAAAGTCAGCTCATCAGCGCTCTACTGTTTGTTCTGACAGTAGCGGCGGTGTCCTGCGCCATCATCAACTTCCGGCAACAGCGCTCGTTTCAGCTTCCCTACGATGGCGTTACCTGGGTCGACCGCGACCTGGATCAGCCCGACCATCAACATGTTGTAGCCATCCACGTCGAGGACGGCGGTCCCGCCGATATGCAAGGCCTGCGTCCCGGCGATACGCTGGTCTCGATAAATGGGACGCCGATTCATAAAGTTTCCGAAATTCCGGCCACGCTCCAACAAGCCGGACTGTGGGTCAAAGCCGAGTACCTGATCCGCCGGAATAACGTCGAGTTCAAAGCCCCAGTCATCATCGCGGAGCGGGTTCCCGACCGGTCGCTGTACTACCAGTACATGGTCGGAATCGCCTATCTGCTGATTGGGTTATTTGTCTACTACCGAAGGGTGAATGCACCCCGATCGGTGCATTTCTATGTGCTGGCGCTCGCATCGTTCATCCTCTCTTGCTTCCACTACACGGGCAAGCTCAATGCCTTTGACCAGGTGGTCTATTGGAGCAACGTGGTGGCTGGAATTGCCGCCCCAGCCATTTTTCTGCATTTCTGCCTGATTTTCCCGCAGCCGCAGAAGTGGATTGCCCGCCGAGGCCGGGCGGTTCTGGTCTATCTACCGGGCGCTGTGTTGCTGACGCTCTATGTTCTGGTAGCGAAGGGTATCTTGCGGGTCGCAGTCTCGCTGGTGGAGGTGAACTGGTTCCTGGACCGGGTTTGGCTGCTGTACCTCAGCGCTTGCTACCTGGGCGGCGCGCTGGCGCTGACGCTGCAAAAGCGGCATATCGAAGATCCAGTGGTGCTGCGGCAGCTAAAATATTTGCGCAACGGCGCCGTTATCGGCGTTCTGCCCTTCACGCTGATTTACGTCATCCCCTATGCGGTGCTGGGCAATTTACCCGGACATTACCAGAAAATGGCGGTGCTGAGCCTGATTCTGATCCCCATCACCTGGGCCTACGCGATTCTGCGTTACCGGCTGATGGATGTCGATATCATTTTCCAGCAAGGGTATGTTTATACGCTGGCGACGCTCGTGGTGCTAGGCATTTTCTACGGTCTAATCTTCTCCTTCACCCGTCCGGAGGACCTGAGCCCGGCGGCGATCGTCGGTCTGATTCTGTTCGCGACATTTATTTTCCAGCCGATTCGCGCCTGGTTGCAGGAGCAGTTGGATCGCTATTTCTTCTACAAAGACCATTACGACTACCGGCGGACGCTGATCGAGTTTGCGCGCGAACTCGGGGCGGAAACCAATCTCGACCGCATGCTTCACTCGGTTGCCGACCGCCTGGTGCATACGCTTTCCATCCAGCATGTGGCGTTTTTCCTGTGCGAGGAAGGCGAACAGCGCTTCCGGCTGCATTTGACCCACGGGTCCCGTAAAGAGCGAGCGCTGCGCGGTCCGGAGCAACCCGACTTGAGTTTTTTGAGTCTGCGCGCCAACCAACCCTATCTGTTTTTTGAGCATACGCGCCGGATGCTGGATGCCGCTTCGCACGAATATCCCCGGCCCGTGTTGGCGACCATCGCCGACCTGGATCTGACGTACTATTTCGCCTGCAGCGTGCGCGGCCGGACCATCGCTTATCTCGGCTTGAGCCGCAACGACAAGGGCGATTTTCTTTCCAGCGACGACGTGGAACTGGTCACCACGCTGTGCGGCTACGTCGGCATCGCAATTGAAAACGCACGGCTGTACCAGTCGCTCGAGCGCAAGGTGGACGAATACGAGCGGCTGAAGGAGTTCAGCGAGAACATCGTGGAATCGCTGAACGTCGGAATTCTGGCGGCCGATTTCGACGATCGCGTGGAGAGCTGGAACACGCAAATTGAGCGGCTGACCGGGATCCCGCGCGAGCAAGCCGTCGGCCAACGCCTGGCGGATGTGTTTCCGCGCGAACTGCACGAGCAATTTGCCAAAGTCAGCGGCGATACGGGTGTCCACAACATTTACAACTTTGTGATGGGCAATGGAAACGGCAACGGCTCGGGGCCGCATATTTTAAATATCGCCATTGCCCCGCTGGTTTCGAAGGAACTGCAGCGCATCGGCCGGCTGATTATCTTCGACGACATTACCGACCGTTCTGAACTCGAACGAAGGCTGGTGCAGGCGGACAAGCTCAGTTCCATCGGTCTGCTGGCGGCGGGCGTGGCGCACGAGGTGAATACACCGCTGGCCGTGATCTCCACCTATGCGCAGTTGCTGGCCAAACAAATCTCGGGCGACGATCAGAAATCGAAACTGCTCGAGAAGATCGCCAAGCAGACCTTCCGCGCCAGCGAGATCGTGAATTCGCTGCTGAATTTTTCGCGAACCTCGTCCACCGATTTTGTCGAGTTGGACGTGAACCGGGTGATCAAAGAGACCCTCAGTTTGATCGAACACCAGTTGCAAAAGGCCGCGGTGGAAGTACAACTCACCCTCGACGCCGGTCTGCCGCTGGTCAAGGCCAATGCGGGCAAACTGCAGCAGGTATTTCTCAACCTGTTCCTGAACGCGCGCGACGCCATGCCATTCGGCGGCGTGCTCTCGGTCCGCACCAGCGCCGGCGAAGGCATGGCGCATATCCATGTATCCGATAATGGAGAGGGCATCGCTCCTGAGAATCTGGCGCGCATTTACGATCCATTCTTCACGACCAAAGGCGCCAAAAAGGGCACCGGGCTGGGTCTTTCCGTGACGTATGGAATTGTTCGCGAGCATTCCGGATCGATCGAAGTGGAGAGCCTGCCCGGTCAAGGAACACAGTTCTCGCTGGAACTGCCTCTAGCGCGAAAAGCAGTACATGCCTGAAAAATATCCCGAAGACATTCCCTCCATCGGCCTGCCGAAAGGGAAGATTCTGGTCGTTGACGACGAAGCCGACATCCGCGAAAGCCTGGAGACCATCCTTACTCTGGATGGCTTTGCCGTTGAGACGGCGCAGAACGGAACCGAAGGTCTGCAGAAGATCGAAGCCGGGAACTACGACTTGATTCTGCTGGACCTCATGATGCCGGACCGCTCCGGCATGGAAGTGCTGGCGGAGGTTCGCGAGCGCGACAAGGAAACGCCGATCTTCATGATCACCGCCTACGGCTCCGTGCAAGTGGCGGTAACCGCGTTGAAGAACGGCGCCAACGATTACTTCTCCAAACCCTGGGACAACGAAAAGCTGATCATCGAGATTGAGCGCATGATCGCGCGCTCGCGGCTGGAGCGCGAGAACACGCAGCTCAAACGCGCTCTGAAGCAGCGCTACAGCTTTCCGAACATCATCGGCAAAAGCGACCGCATGCTGCGCATTCTCGATCTGGTGACGCAAGTGGCGCCCAGCCGGACCACCATCCTGATCTCGGGCGAGACCGGCACCGGCAAGGAACTGATCGCGAAAGCGATCCATGCCCACTCGGCGCGCGCCGACCAGATGTTTATCGCGGTGAACAGCGGATCGGTGCCTACGGATTTGCTGGAATCGGCGCTATTCGGGCATGTGCGCGGGGCGTTTACCGGAGCGGTGGCGGCGCGCAAAGGGTATTTTGAAGTGGCCAACAAGGGCACGATTTTCTTTGACGAGATCGGCACCATCAGTTCCGAGACGCAGGCCAAGCTGCTGCGCGTGATTCAGGAACGGGAGTTCATGCCGGTGGGCTCGACCGATAGCATGAAGGTGGACGTGCGGATTCTCGCCGCGACCAATCAGGATCTGAAGCGGATGGTGGAAGAAGGCAAATTCCGCGAAGATCTGTATTACCGGCTGAACGTGATCAACCTGGTGCTGCCGCCGCTACGCGAGCGCAAGGAAGATATTCCCAACCTGATTGAGTACTTTTTCACCAAATTCTGCCGGGAGAACGACAAATTTCTGGATTCGAGCGGCATGAGCACATTGACTTTTGAACCGGAAGCGATGCAATTGCTGATGGATCATAATTGGCCCGGCAACGTGCGCGAATTGGAGAATGCGGTGGAGCGCGCGGTGGTGCTGGCTGCCACGCCGCTGGTTCCGGTCCACGTGCTCCCGGACACGATCCTGCAAGCCGGCGGCATGCGGATCCGGCGCGATGAGAGCGGGTATCTGCCGCCGGATGCGACGCTGTTTGAGATCGTGAACGATTTCGAGCGCCGCAAGATCATCGAGATGCTGGAGACGGTGAACTACAGCCAGACCGAAGCCGCCGAGCAATTGCGAATTCCGTTGTCTACGCTCAATCAGAAGATAAAAAGGTTGAATATTGAGGTAAGGCGCAAGGGCGGAGGCGCGGGAGCGTAATTATCAAACTTGCTTTGCTATTTGCGATTGTCTTTTGCTGTCGGAGCGTGGAGGCGCAGGCGGACCTGTGGAAAAGCGTCCCGACGGACTTCCACCCTCTACAGCCAGCCAACCCTTCCGAAAGCCAGCGGAGGTCAATCGCGGTGCCTCTAAAAGCCCGCATGGCGGCATCACACGGCTGGTGTGCTGCTTTTCCTTCAGACGAATGGCTGACGAACTTGAGCTACAGCATAATCCCTGTTACATCAGGGCGCGAGGTTTGGTTGGTCGAGGCTGGCGAAGGCTGCGCGCGTGGTGGTCAGGGCTCGAATGGCGCCATGTGGCTTATTCGTTTTGACGGCGGCAAGCCGGTTCTGCTGGCAAGTCCTGAGGAGGATTTCGGCGGCTACCTCTATTCGATACAGGACACGAGGAGTCACGGTTATAGAGACCTGGTGCTCGGGTGGCATATGAGCGCGAACGAGGCGGACTTGACCTACTTCCGGTTCGATGGTCGAACCTATCATCTGATCGCTACCGCGACGCGCGAATTTGATGAAATTACTCCTGACCTCCGTCCGAAGAGATACCACTAACTGCTCCTAGCGTTGTTCAACCCCGAACGCGCCATAATAGGGTCGTGTACGTTCCCAGGGCGTTTACCGAGCAAGCCCGATTTCAGGCGGCCGTCGCGCAAGCTGCGAAGAGCCTCGCCCCAGATGTAGTCAGCATTATTCCAACTCTGGGGGACGACTGGAGCGGAGAGCCGGCGGTTTTCTTCATGGTGATCCTCGCCGATGCCGCCAGCCGGAGCGATCGGCTCCTGCGCGTGAGCAATCAAGTCTCACAAGCCATCGAACAGCGAGTTCAGCCTCTGGAGGAATGAGGCGTGCCTCCGTAATTCAACTTTCGCAGCCAGTCCGAGCAGGCCAGACTCAATCAACCGAGCTTGGCCTAACGCATGGCGTTTCCCGACGACCTGCTCGAATTGGCCCAAGACCTAGCGTAGCTACTTTCCGGCGCAAAATTCCAATTTTGGGCGAATTGTTGGGGTGGCCGGGCGCTGGCGAACCCTGAAGGCGCAAAAAGCCCCGGTTGAGGCCGCCAGATTGTACGTCACGCCGGTCGTGAACGCATTCCGAATAGCGATGTCAGAGTTTCCGCGATCGACGTTCGGATTCGCGACTGATCTCGGAGTATTCGGGTAGTTCGCAACTGCATCTGTAGGGAGTGCGACCATGTATGCTGCGGCATAGCGCACCAGGCTCCAAGATCATTTTGTTAGAAGACAGGTCCTAGCCGTATCAAGCGCTGGTCGCCGGAGAAGATGACTAATGAGGTGTGAAGTCGAACCCGCGCGACATCGACGAGGAGGGCATTATTCGGCTACTATCCCCTTAGGCAACGAGACGGGGATCTTGACACCTCTCGCTGCCGGATTCGTGGTACAAGCCGACATATTGTCCTCTTCGATCAGACTTTACTCCGACATAGCCCTCAGCTTGCGGCGAAATGTCGCGTGCCCTGGAACTTTCCCCTCGCTCACCTGCGTAAACACCTTCAGCGCCCTGAGGTCCTGAATGCTCTGGTTCTACGAATCTTTCTTTCCCGTGGTCTGGATTGTCTTTCTTCTCTACTGGCAGATCAAAGCCGCCAATACCAAAACCACCCAGCGCCTCGAGCCGGCTGCCTCGCGCATCCTGCGCGTCTTCATTTTCCTGATCGCGATCGCCCTCCTCTCGACAACTCGCATCCCGCTGCCCTGGCTTTACCTCCAGCTCTGGCCGGTTGGCTTTTGGCCCTTCTGGCTGGGAGCTGCCGTCACCATCGCCGGCCTTCTGTTCGCCGTCTGGGCGCGCGAGCACCTCGGCAGCAACTGGAGCCGCTCCGTCACCATTAAGCAGGACCACGAGCTGATCACCACCGGTCCCTATGCCGTGGTCCGTCACCCCATCTACACCGGCATTCTGACCGGTTTCCTTGGCATGGCGATTGCCATCTCCCAAGTGCGCGGGTTCATCGTTTTCGTTCTCATCTTCCTCGCGCTCTGGATCAAGCTCCGCATGGAGGAACAGTGGATGCGTTCCCAGTTCGGCGAGACGTATGCCACTTATGCTCGTCAGACCGCTGCCCTGGTGCCTTACCTCCTCTGATCGCTACGTCACGATCTCAGCCCCAGCGAGAGCGAGTTGAACCAACCTGAGGAGTTGAATTTCGAGATCGATTTGCGTCGCGCCCCATTCGCGAGACGAATCATTGAACGAAGCCCTTTGTGGCCGGTGCCTTCACGTGCCTCTGATCGGGGCGCTTTCGGCGGGTGCATCGCTGCGGTTGTAGCCCGAGCGATCCTGCCGAGCCTCCCCGCGGTGTAGCCTGCGATCAAACGAGCATGGCCGGGTACGAGACGCTGAGTTGCGCTACTCAAGGGTGTAAGCAGTGATGCGAAAATGCGCTGGCGAACGGGCATTTCATCCTAACTCCGAATCGGGGCTGGGCTCCCGTCGTGCCGTAGAGGCCAGAATGGCTGCTTCACAGCCGTAAGGAGACCGAAGCCCGAAGGAATGCTATCGCGCCCCTTGAAACAATCTGTTCCACGGGTGGCCGCCAGCTTGAGTTCCAGCAGGACCCGTCTTATCCGCCATATGGCAAACCGGGGTTGCAGCTTGCCGTTCTCTTGCGAACACGGCGTTGGCAAAACCGGACATCGGATTGGCTTCCGTCGACGACAAGATCCCGCAACTCCTTGCCGCTCCGGTATTGTCCGTTGATGAAGAGTGGGTCCAAAAGTGCGATTACGTGGTTGGAGGATTCTGAATGTTCCGATCCATTTCTCGCGTCGTGGTTCCGGTTGGCATGGTATCTGTTTCCGTCTTGGCGTCCTTGGCCAACGCCCAAATCTCGCCGAGCCTGCCTAATCCGACCATGGCGCCGAATCCGCTGACGACGACGATATCCATCTTTCGGAGCAATATGCAGGACAAGATCATGAAGTCGGCGGACGCGATGCCAGAATCCAAGTACAGCTACCGGCCGACGAAGGACGTTCGCTCGTTTGCCGAGATCCTGAATCATGTGGCGGACATATCCTACATATTGTGTTCAAACGTCAAGGGTGAAACGACCCCCGCCACGGCTACCGCGAAAGGTTCGAAGACTCAGATCGTGGCCTACCTCAAAGGCGCGTTCGATTACTGCGATGGCGTGTACTCCGGGTTCACCGATGCGCACCTCAATGACCCGGCTGACTTCTGGGGCGCCAAGACGAACAAGATGTTCATCTTGACGCAAGTAGGAAATCATGACGCCTTGCATTACGGCAATCTCGTCACGTATCTGCGCCTCAATGGCCTCGCGCCGTCCGGGGGCTGGTTTTGATGGCCGCACTTAACGTACTTTACAATAATCCGTTTCGTGAGGCGACCCCAACTCCTTTAGCTGCAGCTCCAAGATACGGGGTTCGAGGACGCGTTGACTACTCCTCTGTGTGGATCTTCGGCTACTTTTCCAGAGCTTGCCGTGCGGGCGGCCCGCTAACGCCAATGGAAGAGTGGCGCGTAATATGTCCAAAGGGGACACTCGGATGAAAGCAACTGCACTTTACAGAACTGCCAGCATTTTGCTCTTTGTGGCAGCCGCGGGGAACACATACGCCGTCGTGAGTTTCTGGCAGGCTGCCGGGGCAATGAACTCGGTGCCCTCCCAGAAGATCACCGTCTCTCTTACGGCCCAGTAGTTCTCGCACTCGGGGTTTTCTGTTCATTGTGTGTTCTGTTCGGTGCATATCTTGCTTGGCATCTGGGTGGGCCGGCAAGGACAACTCCTCAAGCCATTGGTGCTTTGGGATGGGCGCTTTTCGCGTATCAACTCCTTGGGGTCTACGTGAGCTTCAATGAGCTTTCTGGTCTTGTACGGATTCTTACGGTTGCACTTGCAATCTGCACTGGTTGGGCGGCCTGGCTGTCAAGAGGTGCCCGCTCAGCGTCGCCAGCGGTCAAATGAGCGAGTGGTCGGCCGCCAGGAAACACATCGTTCTGCGCGACCTAGGGGTCTTCATTAACTTGTCGGAGCCTCGGGCCGAGTTCGGATAGGCACTTCGCGCTTCGGCAACCGCTGTCGCTCTACACTCTCTTGGACCTTACTTCTGTTCGACGTCCCGGCGTACGATATCGGCGAAGGACGGTACAGCTTGCGCTAAGACGTCGAGCTGAGCTCCGATCGAGCGCCCGAGGTTGGTAGCTTGCTCCTGAATCCGTTCCCTGACAGTGGACGGGGTGTTCAGGTAAAGGTCTTCGAGAAATGTGGCCGGACCGGCGGCAACAAGATTCCATCGCAAGGTGGAAGCCGGCGGAAAATGCCGCTTGTTGAACGTAACAATCGTCTGCGCGCCCGCGCGAACAGCGGCGGCCAGAACGTGCCGGTCCTTCTTGTCGTTTGACATCCTGCGAATCAGCGGATCGAAGCCTGTCACCCAGGAATCCGGGAAGTGGCGAAGCAATTCACGCTCCAGGTACGCGGTCTTTGCCGGCGCCAGACCGATCTTTCTCTCAAGTGCCCGCTTCATTTCGGTGATTATCTCTTGTGACCAGCGTGGTTGATAGAGACCCGGTGATTCCGCCAGTCTCAGTAGTGTGTCCCGCAGAGGGGCCTGGACGAGAACACAAGCGTCGAGTATGGCGACTCGATCTCCGGGCACTACTGCCTAACTCTCCTCTGCTCCTTCCGGCAGAACGACCCTGTCGTACGTCCCCGCTTCCATCTCCATGCAGGCCATCCGATTGATAGAGGCGTGGCGTTCTTCGTCGCGACGCTTCTTGAATGCAAGCAGGTCGTCGAGATAGATTCGGCGGTGTGAGCCGACCATGTGAAATGGCAACCTGCCTTCCTCCAGCAATCGGACTATAAAGGGCCGCGAAACGCCGAGAACGTTTGCGGCGCGCTGGGTGGTGAGTTGCTGGTGCTCCGGCACGATGGACACGGCCTTGCCCGCCTGCATGTTTTTTAAGATCTCGTCGAGAAGACCCACGATCGCGCCGGGCAATGGAACCTTGCGTCCCTTCGCACCCACCACGTTGACTGAACCCGCTTGGACCAATTGCCGGAGCGCCCGGAGGCGGGTGCTCTCGTTGGTCGTGATCCCGATTGTCGCGTCTCTGATCATGCGCATACCAGCTCCCTATAAAGCCAGTATCTCATAAACGAATCAAACGAATCCATCGCAATAAGCGAACGGAGTGGCCCCTGGCCGAGAGGCGCCTCAAGAGTGTCAGTCAACATCGGCCTCGTATCGGACTAGCTGCTAACGCAACTGCCTCGAGTCTATTCATGCCGCAACGAGACCAACGGATCCACGCGCATGGCTCGCAACGACGGCAGATAGCATGCGGCCATCCCTACCAAAGTCAGTACGGCGATTGCCGAAGCCAGCGTCAGCGGGTCGTACGTAGAGACATTGGCGATTTGGCTCCGCATCAGCCGGAGCACCAGAAACGCCGCCAGCAAACCGAGGACGGCGCCGGTCAGAATGAAACGCATCCCCGCCAACATCACCATCCGCAGAATCGTGCCGGTACTCGCGCCCAGCGCCAGCCGGATTCCAATCTCCCGAACCTGCTGAGAGACCGTGTAGGAAACCACGCTGTAGATGCCGAGAGCCACCAGGACCAGTCCCACGCCAGCAAATACCGAAAAAATTTGCAAACCGAAGCGCGGCTGCGCAAACTCGTTTTCGTCCAGCGCTGCCTCCAGAGTTGACGTCTGCTGGGGATGAACGTTGGAGTCCATTTTCATCACTTCGCTCTCCACCGGCTTGGTTAACGCGGCCGGATTGCCGGCCGTGCGGACGTACAGCATGAACCTGCCCATCGCCTCCACGCTGATAGGCCCGTAGGCTTCGGCAAGCACGGGATCGCGGAGGCCATGGTTGCGGATATCGCTGACCACTCCGACGATTTCAAAGCGCGGATCGCTGACCGGCACGGGAGCGGTGCGGAGCCCGGTCAATTCGATTTGCTTGCCGATCGGGTTCTCGCCCGCGAAATATCTGCCTGCCAGTGCGGCGTTGATCACCACCACCTTACGCATATCGGTGACATCGGCGTTGGTCAGCAAGCGGCCCTGCAATAATCTGAAGCCGAGAGTGTCAAAAAAGTTGGCGTCGACAAAGCCCATCTGGCCGGTCCATTTTTCAGTGTGCGTTTTGCCGGGGATTTCGAAGGCCGTGTCCGGACCTCCGAAGGGCAGGAAATCCAGCGCGCCCGAGGCGCTGGTGACGCCCGGAAGCGTATCGACCCGGGAAGTAAGTTCCCGAACGAAACGATATTGGTCTTCCGCTTTGGGGTATCTTTTGCCCAAATCGATGAAGCCGGCGAGCAGTTTCTTCGGATCCAAGCCCAGGTCGGTTTGGCGCTCGGCCATGAAGCTCCGCATCAGCAATCCGGCCCCGCTCAACAGGAGCAGAGAAAGAGCCACTTCAGCCACAATCAAAACGTTGCGCAGACGGCCGCGCCGGAATCCGCTATTGCCCCGGCCTCCCGCTTTCAGAGGATCGGAAAGATTCTTCGAAAAAGAGCCGAACGCCGGCGCCATGCCGAAAATCAGCGACGTAAGCAGTGCGATGAGCGCCGTCGCCGCCAGCACGCGCAGGTTGAGAGCGATGTCGGCTTCGTCCGGGAACGTGAATTGAGGCAGCACGGCCAGCAGCGCTTTGAGTCCGCCCCAGGCAAACAGGCATCCCACGGCCGCGCCACAGAGACCCAGCAAAATGCTCTCTACCAGAAGCTGCCGGATAACCTGCCAGCGGCCCGCGCCCAGGCTGCTGCGAATGGCAAACTCTTTTTCCCGCGCGGTCGCCTTGGCCAGCAGGAGATTGGCGACATTAGCGCATGCGATCAACAGCAGCAGCCCAACCGCGGCCAGCAAGGTATAAAGTGTCTCCCTGAATTTGCCCACTACATTGTCGCTTAGGGTCTGCAAATGCACGGTGAACTTCTTGGGGTAGTTTTTGGGATAAACTTCCGCCAGATGACGCGCCAATAGGTCAACGTCCGGCTGCGCGCTGGCCGGTGTCAACCCCGGTTTCAAGTGGCCCAGCAGGAAGAAATATTGTGCGGTGGGACCGCTGTCGGCGCGGTCCACGGCCGCCGGAATCCAGATGTCCGCTCCCCACCAGGCAAAGCGTTTCGGCATGACACCGATAACGGTCCGGGGAGTTCCGTCCAAAATGAAAGTCTTTCCGACGATGGCTGGATCGCGCGAGAACCTGCCTTGCCAGACTTTGTAGCTGAGAACCACAACCGGCGGCGCGCCGGGCCGCGCATCGTCCGGAATCGCGTAACGCCCCAGCATCGGAGCGACACCCAGAAATTGAAATGTATTGCCGGTCGTAAATGCCGCTTTGAAAGATTCCACGGAATTCGGCAGGGTCCAGATCACATTCGCTTGCCGGACTCCGATGGAGCGGTCGAAAGCCCGATTCTGTTCCTGATAGTCCAGAAACTCCGGCGGCGAGAAGAATTCGCGGCCATAGTAATCGTTGGTCGCACTGTCCCGGATTTGGATCGCCACCAGCCGCTGGCCGTCGGTATACGGGAACGGCTCCAGCAGCACGTTGTCTATCACGCTAAAGATGACCGTGACCGATCCGATGCCGAGCGCCAGCGCCAGCACGGCGGTAGCCAGAAATCCGCGGTCCTTGAGCAGCGTTCTTATGCCGAATCTTGCGTCCTGCCACAGCCAGTGCATGTTGTTAATACGCACTACGGCGCAAAAAGGTCCGAAGAAATCACTTGCCTTCTGGCGGTTGCTTGCCTTCTGGGGCGGGACGGTTGCCTTCTGGGGTGGGTCGCTTGTCTTCCGGCGCGGGATGAAGGTGTTGCGACTCCTCTAGCATCTTTTTTCCCTCCTCGGTCCGCCCAAGTTTGATGAGCACTCGGCCCAGCAGGTAGTGGGCCGAATAGTTCTTGGGATCCATTTGGATCGCCCGCCGCAACACACCTTCGGCGTTCTTGTACTCTTCCCGCTCCAAATAGCCTTTCCCCAACAGAATGTACGGGCCGCTATAAGCGGGGTTCAGCCAGGCCGATTTCTGTAATACCGGAATCGCCAGATCCCATTGCTCACGCCGCGAATAGGCGTCGCCGAGCTTGTAGTACGCCATGGCGAAGTTTGGATTGATGGCGATCTCCGTTTCCAGTTCGCGAATGGCGCGGTCGATATCGTTGCGGTACGTGCAAATGATGCCCAGCAGATAGTGCGCCTCGGGCAGCCGCGGGTTGAGAGCGATCGAGCGCTCCAATTCCGTATACGCGAGCTCTTCAAACTCCAGATGGATCATCATCTGTGCCGTGATCAGATGCGCCGAGGCTGACTCGGGATCGACATTAAACATCGCGGCAAAAGCGCGCCGGGCCTTTTCCGGATCGCGGTTCTGAACCGAGGCGCTGCCCAGCATGTATTCCACTTCGGGAGTCCGGATTCCGCCGCCGATGGCCTTCTCGAGCCACGGGATCGCCTCTGCATTCCGCGACGCCAAAAAATAGGATTGGCCCAGCCAGAATGCGATCTCCGTGTACCGTTTGGTCCCCGGCTCTTCACCTTTGATCGCAGTTTCGAACGCTTCCGCCGCCTTCGGATAGTTGTGCTGTTGGAAGAGCGAACGTCCCGTGTCGAATGGCGCGGGCGCCGGCGCGACCGCTTGCATCCAGAACAGGACTAAATGGATCAGAACAAGAATGTTCATTCCCTCCCGCTATTTTCCCAACTGATTCCGCGCGCGCTCCAGATTTTGTTTGGCCGTTTCGTTGCCTGGGTCGATCCGAAGGGCCTGCTCAAATGCGGCCATGGCGCCACGCAAGTCACCCGTGATGGCCAACGCGGTACCGAGATTGGTCCGCACTTCGCTATCGTCCGGCTCCAGTTCCGCCGCGCGTTCAAGATGCGGCAGCGCCTCCGGAATTTTGTTCTCCCCCGTGTAGATTCCGGCCAGCAAATAGTGAGCTTTACCATCGTTGGGCCGGCGCGCCAGATGCGAGTCCAGTTCCCGAATCGCGCCGGCCGTGTCGCCTTGACTCGCGAGCACCTGAGCCAGGTTGACGCGGGCATTTCCGTAATCGGGATCCTGCTTCAGCGCCGCCAAAAACTCCGTCCGCGCTTCTTCCAAACGGCCGCTATCGAGCAATGCCACGCCGTATGCATTGCGCGCCGCCTCCGCGTCGGGGCGCAGATGCGCGGCTTCATCCAGATACGGCAGCGCCTCTTTTTGCCGTCCTTCCGCCAGCAGCGCGGCGCCCAGGTTGTAATGCGCGACATAGTCCGCCGGATATTTCTCCAGCCGGCGGCGCATCACTGCCTGATGTAACTCCATGCGCGCGCCGTCTCCATATGGCAGCAGTTGGAACCAAACGTGTCCCATCTCGTCGTCGCTGCGATTGCCGGTTTTAACGCGCACCGGCGGGGAATGCGGATTGCGCGGGTTGTCGGCGCTGTTGTCGTAAGTGATCCGCATGGCGAGCTTCGTCCCGGCAGGTAGCGGGATCGGCTTTTCGTAGGTATAGGAGGCCTGCCAGTTGATGTCCCAATCGTTGATCCGGATCAACGCCTTTCGCGAACCGTCCGGCAGTTCGGCCCAGGCATCGATCTGCTTTCCGAGGTAATGGGCATGCGGGTAAACCGCGAGCACATCGCAGGCCACGGGAAGCACAAAATGGTCCGTAACGGCAAAATCGCGCGAGCCCGGCGGTATATCGATCGCGCCATCATGCTCCAGTTGCACCAGTATAGGGAAGCGGGTGGGCGCCTGGGAAGCGAAGTATAATCCGATGCTCGCCTGAACGCTCTCCGGTTTCCCGGTCGGTTGCAAGTGAAGATTGACGATCAGATCGTCGTTGGGACCCAGGCGCCAGGCCATGTCGGCGGGTTCGACTTGCGGAACCGTCCCAGGCTTCCAAAACAGAAAGTGGGAATCCGGATCGAAGGTCTCGCCCGATTCCGTCTCCACGTCCATTCCGGGAAATCCAGGCTGCCCGTCTTTGCCATCGCGATGCCGCAGGGAGCGTGCCCGGTCGACCAATACGTTGGCATGATGCACCACGCGCGGATTGTCCAGACGCAACTCGATCGCGCGGATATAGCGAGTCTGCTTGAAATCCACCGGCACCACAAAGTTGCGGAAAATGTCTCCCGCTTCCGCCGGAAGATGGAAGGGCGCGGTCATGTGCAGAATAGCGTCGGGCGGACCCAGTTGCCAGCCGGGCGTGAAGTGCGGCGGCGCCGGCGCCTTCGAGGCATCGCCCAGCGGAGCGCCTTCTTTTACCCATTGCTGGATCAAATTCAGTTGTTCGTCCGATAACCGCCGTGAACCCGCAAAGTCTCCGAAGCCCGGCTCCGGCGGCCACGGCGGCATGAACCGGCTGTGGGTGATGGCGGCGATCTGCGCGGCTCGCTTCGACACGTCCGCGTAGGTCAGCAGGGAAAAAGGCGCAACTTCGCCCGGCCGATGGCAGGGTGCGCAATGCGAAAAGACGATGCCCGCGATTTGCCCGGACCAGGTGACGGTTTCGCCGGAAGCGCAAGCGCAAAAGAGAAGTAACCCCACTGCGAAAACTCTCATCACGGCTTGCAAAACCCCGCCGGCCTGGACGTCTTTGCGCATTTCCTTTCTACTACGAACCAACACCTACCTTATATCAGAGCGCCGATTGCCTCGCGGAAAAACCATGCCGCGGCTTCCGGTTTCCGGAACCACTGTATTAACTCCACGCGCCTGGGCGAACAGACCTCAGTCGCGCGCATTCAAGGTCATTCCATGGGCAGAAGTCGAACTCTTGTCCCTCGGGCGCTTACAGTGACAACGCATCCTCGATCGAGTTGCGCCTCGTGCTGCCAAACGGACGTAATTAGCGCCGCCACCTCAGCGGCTCGCAATCCTTGCTGGCGAACAAGAACAACGGAGGGACGCGACGCTGCCGTGAGGGCTAGAATCTGGGGGAAGTCTCGATCCAGCGTGATTACCACCCGGGACTCGCTTTCAGCGTAATCGAGAATCTCGATATCGGAGGCTTGCTGCATCCCGACCTCCCGGACATGCACGGCATCCCAGCCAGCTTCCCGCATTAGCACGGCAGCAGTTGCACGGGAGCCCTTGATCAAGGGCAATGCGCTTCATGCAGCATCGAGATGCAGATCGATCGTACCGTCGACCGCTGCCGCCGCGAAGGCAAGCGCCTGTCTCAGATCCTCTTCTTCAAGGTCAGGATAGTCCTGAAACAATTCCATTCGATCCGGATATGTTGCGAGAATCTCCAGCACCCGCCTTACGGTGATTCGCATGCCGCGGATGCAAGGATGGCCCCCCATTTTGCCGGGCTCGATCGTAATACGGTCGAATGGCGGCTTGAGATTCATACCATCATTATGCCTCGTCTCGGTTCCTCAGAATCCCCATCTCCCTAGCCACCCGCTCCAAAATCCCCACCGCCCGGTCCAACATCTCCCGCGTGTGCGTCGCCGTAACAATCGTCCGAATCCGCGCCTTCCCCTCCGGCACCGTCGGAAAACCAATCCCCGTGGCAAACAGCCCATTCTCAAATAACTTCCGCGAGAACTCATGCGCCGTTTTCGCTTCTCCCACCATCACCGGCGTAATCGGCGTCTCACTCAGTCCCGTATCGAAGCCAGCATGAGCCAAACCAGCCTTGAAATAGCGAGTATTTTCCCAAAGCCGATCGATGCGTTCCGGCTCCTGCTCCAAAATTGTGAACGCCGCCAAACAAGAAGCCGCCACCGAGGGCGGATGCGAAGTCGAAAACAGAAACGACCGCGCGCGATGGTACAGAAATTCGATCAGATCGCGGCTGCCGCACACATACCCGCCCAAAACGCCGATCGCTTTCGAAAGCGTGCCCACCTGAATATCCACGCGCCCATGCAACCCAAAGTGATCCACCGTCCCGCGCCCGTTCCGCCCCAGCACTCCGGAGCTATGCGCGTCATCCACCATCATGATGGCGCCATAGCGCTCCGCGATTTCTACCAGCGCGGGCAACGGCCCGATATCGCCATCCATCGAGAACACGCCATCCGTGATCAGCAACTTGTGCCCCGGTTTACCGGCCAGTTCCTTAAGGATCTCTTCCGCCCTGGCCGTGTCCTTGTGCGGAAAGACGTGAATCTTCCCGCGCGACAACCGGCACCCGTCGATAATGCTGGCGTGGTTCAGAGCGTCGGAAATAATGTGATCCTCCGGTCCGAGAATCGCGGAAACCGTGCCTGCATTCGCCGCAAAGCCGGATTGAAACACCACGCAGGCTTCCACTTTCTTGAACTCCGCGATGCGCCGCTCCAATTCCATATGCAGCGACATGGTTCCGGAAATCGTGCGCACCGCTCCCGACCCGGCGCCATACTTCCCGACAGCCTCAATCGCCGCCTCCTTCAACTTGGGATGATTCGCCAGCCCCAGATAATTGTTGCTAGCGAGATTGATCACCTCTCGCCCGTCGTACTTCGACACCGGCTCGCAGGCCGATTCCAGCACGTGCAGCTTCTGATACGTCCCGGCCTTGCGCCAGCCATCCAACTGCTCACTTAAATATTGAAGAGGATTCGTCACGGTCATAACTCCATCCTACCTGCTACGATCCAAAAATGACTTTCGATTTCGCCTCCGCGTTAGCGGCCGCACAAGCCATCCGGCGCAAGCGGGTCTCCTCCGTCGAACTGACGCGCCGCGCGTTTCAGCGCATCGACCGCTATGATCCCCAACTAAACTCCTTCGTGTATCAGTTGCGCGACGACGCGCTCGCCCGCGCCCGCAAGTTAGATAAATCGCTCGCGAAAGAAGAGCGCTTGGGCCCATTTCACGGCGTGCCCTTTCATGTCAAGGAAAGTCTTGCCGTCGCGGGCCAACCTTGCACCTGGGGCATTCCGGCGTTCAAGGACGCGCGGGCCGCGCAAAACTCCGAAGCCGTCGACCGCCTGCTCGCGGCCGGCGCCGTTCTGATCGGAGCAACCAACGTCCCGCTGAATCTCGGTGACGCACAGAGCTATAACAAAATCTACGGAACGACCAACAATCCATGGGACCTGACGCGCACTCCCGGCGGATCCTCGGGAGGCAGCGCGGCGGCCTTGGCGGCGGGACTTGGGTTTCTGAGCGTAGGCAGCGACATCGGAGGCTCCCTCCGCGGGCCGGCCCACTGCTGCGGCATTTACGTCCACAAGCCAACGCTCGACCTGGTGAGCACACGCGGCCATCTTCCCGGCGGAACGATCGTCAATCCGGGCTTCTCCACCTTGCTGGCAGTAGCCGGCCCCATGGCTCGCAGCGCGGAGGATCTACTTGCCGCTCTCAAAGTCCTCGGAGGACCAACCGGCTGGGACGCCCAAGCCTGGCGTTGGAAGATGCCGCCGCCACGCGCCCGCGCGCTCCGGGATTTTCGCGTCGGCTACCTGTTGGACGATCCCATCGCTCCGGTCTCGCCGGAAATCAAACCGTTGCTGGAACAAACTATCGATGTCCTGCGCCGCGCCGGCGCCAAGCTCAAACCCGGCTGGCCGCCTGGATACAATCACGGCGAATTGCTCGACAACTACTTATTTCTGCTGCGAGCTTTTCTGTACAGCGTCGCTCCGCCCGCGCAGCAGGAAGCGCAAAGGGCCAACGCCGGGCCGGGCCTCGCTACTTTCGCGGAATGGCAGCGGCAGAACCTGATGCGCGTGGCATTCCGCGCCCGTTGGCAGGCGTACTTCCAGGATGTCGACGTGTTCCTGTCGCCGGTAATGTTCACGCCCGCGTTTCCGCACGATCATAGTCAACCCATGGACCAGCGCACCATCGCCACGCCGCAGGGCCCCGCGTCCTATTGGAATATCTTCAATTGGATCGCCCATGCCACGCTGACCGGCTGCCCGGCCACCGCCGCGCCCATCGGTCTCACCGCCGGCAGCTTGCCGGCCGGCATTCAAATCATGGGTCCCTATTGGGAAGACGCTACGCCCATTACCTTCGCCTCCTTGCTGGCGCGCGAGATCGGCGGCTTCCGTCCGCCCCCGGGATATGCAGACTAAGCCGTACGCGCGGTTTCGCCGTGAAACTGGAAGCATGGCCGCGCCGGGTTGAGGCGGTTGTCGATCCCGGCAGCGGGCGGTAAACCGCCATACGTTGCTTCGCTATCCTGATGACGTGCCCAGCCGAATGAAGCAGCTTGTCGAAAGCCTCCAGGAATTGGAAGACCGCCTGCGCCAGGGCGGAGGTCCCAAAAAAATCGAGAAGCAGCACCGCGACGGCAAGTTCACCGCGCGCGAGCGCATTGCAAAATTGATCGATCCCGGGTCTTTATTCGTCGAGATCGGCCTGCTGATCGCCTACGACCAATACGACGGGCAAGCCCCTGGCGCGGGCGTGGTCACCGGCATCTGCCGCATTGAAGGCCGTCCCGCCGTGGTGGTCGCCAACGATGCCACAGTGAAGGCAGGCGCCTGGTGGCCCGAGACCATCCCCAAAATTCTCCGCGCTCAGGAGATCGCCATGCGCAATCGCGTGCCAATCGTGTATCTGGTGGATTCCGCGGGCGTCAATCTGCCCTATCAGGATGGCATTTTCCCCGGCCAATACGGCGCTGCGCGCATCTTTTATTACAACTCTCTGATGCGGCGCAAGCTGAAAGTTCCGCAGATCGCCGCCGTGATGGGCATGTGCATTGCCGGAGGCGCGTACCTGCCCGCGCTCAGCGATTGTATTTATATGGTGGAGGGCACCAGCTTCATGGGCCTGGGTGGCCCCAATCTGGTCAAAGGCGCAGTGGGCCAAACCGTGGATGCCGAGTCCCTCGGCGGCGCGCGCATGCACACCACCGCCAGCGGAGTCGCCCATTACATGCCCAAGGACGATGCCACCTGCCTGCAAATGATCCGCCAGCGCTTTCATGAGTTGCCCGCGCCCGCTCCCGCTCCCAAAGGCGCGCCGCCCGCCAAGCCGGCGGATGGATTGTACGACCTCATGCCCGCCGATCACCGTTTACCCTACAACGTGGAAGAAGTGATCGCGCGCCTGGTGGACGCGGACGGCTACACCGAGTTTCAACCTCACCATGCTCCCGAGATGCTCTGCGCGCACGCCCGCCTTAATGGCCGCGCCATCGCGCTCATCGCCAATCGCCGCGGTTTCCTGAAAACCGAAAGCGGCCCGCGCATTGGCGGCATCATTTACACTGAATCCGCGCGCAAAGTGGCCTATTTTGTCGAAAATGCCGAACGCCACGCCACTCCTTTGCTCTATCTGCAAGACGTGTCCGGCTTCATGATCGGAGTCGAAGCCGAGCGCGAAGGCATCATCCGCGCGGGCGCGGAAATGGTGGAGAGCATGGCCTGCGCCACGGTGCCCAAGATCATCCTGACGCTCAACCACGCCAGCGGCGCGGGCTACTACGCCATGGCCGGGCAAGGCTTCGATCCGCATTTCTCTTTCAGTTGGCCCACTGCGCGCATCGGCGTGATGGAAGGCGACTCAGCCGTGCAAGCCGTGCACGGAACCGAACTCGACAAACTCAAACAATCCGGCGAGCCGGTGCCCGCCGAGTTGCAGCAGCGCATCGAGAATACGCGCCTCGATTACGAGCGCTGGCTGGACGCCCGCCACGCCGCCGCCCGCGGCCATGTCGACGCGCTCATCGATCCGCTAGAGACGCGCCGCGTGCTGAGCTTCGCCTTCGAACTGGCGTCCGCCAACAACCCTGCCACGCACCTGGCGCTCGACACCCTATAGCCGCTAGTTGGAGAGAATCCCCGATTGTGGGGCCGACGCCCTCGTCGGCGCGGGACGCCCCCGTCCCGCCGCGGCGCTCATCGATCCTTGCATTCACGGGCACCCGTCCAGCCATCGCGCCACCACGCAGTCTTATCCCAGGCCAGCGGCGGACGCCGGGAACTGGTCGCACCCAATCCCCTCACCCAATCACAAAAACAGATCCGCCGGCACGTGGAACACTTCCGCGAGCTTCTTCGCCTGCGACTTACTGATCGCTCGCTTTCCGTTCACTACTTCAGAGGCTATGCCGCGGGAACCAAACACGCCGAGCAAGTCGGCTTGCCGCAGACCGCGCTCTTCCATCAGGCTGCGCAACCGGCTGTCAGGCATCGATCCTTCCAACGCATAGTTGGCGTCCTCGAATGCTTCAATTAATACCGTCAGGAGTTCGCAGTACTCCCGCTCCTCCGGTGTGAGTTCCTCAAAGCGTCTGTCGTACTGCTCCAACTCCGCGATCAGGCGCTCATTCTCTTCCTCAGCCAACAAGTCGAGCGCGGAATGTTTCATCGCGTCGTCCAACCTTACTGCTGTATTCCTCATTCGTCATCATATGGCGAATGTAAACCCGTTCGTCACGCCCAATCGGAAAATGTGGGGCAGACGCCCCTCCGTCTAGCTTTGCTCCATGCTGCTTCCTGTGCAACAGGTCGATACCAGACGAGTAGTGCCATTTCTGATTGAAACATAAAACATGCGCTGGAAATTGCGTTTTGTGCAAATCTCCATGCAACTCAATGAAACAGTGACAGTTAGCCGTTTTTGTCGTTCAACGTTTTTTCCACCGAATTATCAACAACGTAACCCGCTGACCACAAAGAGGAAACCAAATCAAAAGTTCGCCGATTTGTTCTGGAGTACGATAATAACGAAAGGAAGAGTTTAGGAATGGAACTTGTGAAAATCCACGACAATCGAATTTTGAATGTTGCCAACATGCTTCAGGCTGTCTTCACCCCGAAAGCACCAGGGTACAGCGATTCCTCTGAGGCTACTTTAAGAATCGAATTCCCTTATCCGAATCCGCTTACTGCGCCTACGCCTGGGTTTCCAGTGACCTTTAGCATAACCGGCCTTTACGCGGAGGAAGCCTGGAAATTGCTGAATGACAAGGTGCCGCTCAACTCCCCGGAAGTCGAAACCGAATGAACACTTGACCCACGGGCCCAGGGTTCCACAAACGCACCATGTCCAACGACGCCAGGCTAACAAAGCTTCGAAAGAACGATGTTCTGAGAGCCCTCACCATGATTGGCTTCGACGGGACAGAATTCGCCTGGGAAGATTCGGTTGAGCGTGAGTCGATTGCTTTGCAGGTTCCTGGGACTATTTGTCCTCCCGATTGCTGCACAAGGGCACCGGCTACTATTTCAGATTCGGCAATTTCATTTGCATGTACGCTCCAGGGAAGCGACGCAGAGCGGAAGACGAAGACAACGGCGCAAATTGGAACTCCACTCTAACTATTCTTCGTGAGTGGGCGCAACGGGTAAAGGCGGAATCGGATGCACCCGACTTGTGGGCCACGATTGGTGATGGAATGGGCTTCATCGAACAGTCCTCCCCGCCCGATGACAATTCTCCGTTCACCAAGGAAGAACAACTTCTCATCGCTGCGAGATTGGATGATCTGAAGGCGCATCTGATGGAGCAAGACAACTTTCAGGAGGACCAGCGTAGCTACATCGAAAGCCAGTTCGCTTATCTGAAGGAATCTTCTCTGCGTGTAGGCCGCAAAGATTGGAGGCTGATCACATATTCGGTTCTGATCGGGTTGGTCATCAATCTTGCTATACCACCCCAAACGGCGCAAGGGCTCATGCACTTAGCGCAATCCCTCTTGCAGTGGATTTGGGCGGCAGGCCAACACCTTTTGACGCAACCGCCGCCGATTTGACCTGTGCACTCCAAGCGGCATCTTCACGATGGATGGCTCTTGACAGCGAGCCCGCCTATTTAAACTTCAGGCGGAAAATGCTCTCCTGGAACGCTGGCGGTGCCTCGCACCGAGATATTTTGGCAGCGAAGTGGCGACTGACTTTGTGCGGAGCCGATTCTACTCGCACCACCCATCGCGTTAACTCAAGTAACTGCCGTTCGTGATCGCGTGTGAGTTCGTCACGGCGTGTGTCGTACTGCTCCAACTCCGCGATGAGTCGCTCGTTCGTCATCATTTGGCGAATGTAAACCTTGCCCGTAATGTGGGGCCGACGTCCTCGTCGGCGCGGGACGCCCCGTCCCGCCGCGGAGTCAGTCACGTCTCGAAAAAATATCGCTAACCCCAACAACCCGCTACCATTTCTCATTCACCACCCCGTCACCCCCAACCCGTTTTCTTGACCTCGCCTGCTATCGTGAAGCCGAAAGGTGAAACATTATGCAAACCGGTCCCCGCACCGCTGAAGGCAAAGCCGCTTCCTCCATGAACGCGACGAAACACGGCCTCAGCTCCAACAAAATCGTCCTCCCCGGCGAAAGCCGCGCCGCTTACGATCGTCTCCTCGACACCCTCATGGAGGAACATGACCCTGGCACGCCAACCGAAGCTCTGTTGGTCGAAGAGATGGCCCAAGCCCATTGGCGCCTCAATCGCGTCCGCTATCGCCAGGACCAGGCCTTCGAGTCCGAAACCCTCGATGCCAAGCTCCTTGCCCTGCTCCATCGCTATGCCACCGGCTATGAGCGTTCTTTCTTCAAAGCGTTGGAGACGCTGAAGAAACTCCAACGGGAGCGGCTCGCACAACCCCAGCCAACTTTCGTTTCGCAAAACCAAAAAGACGCCGCGCTTCTCGCGCTGCTCGAGGAACTGACCGCCCCGCCCAAGCCCGCGCCGATCGATCCCCAAATACAAAATGACGCGGCGGCAGCCTAACCCTACTTGGGAACAAAGAATAAATACGTAGCCGAGTACGGTACGCGCTCCTGATCGCCCGCATGCTGCGCGTCGCACGGCTGATCGGAAGGAGGAAGGCCGCCCGAAGTGTCGATTCTCTGTATAAACGTAACTCGTCCGAATTGTTTGCTCTGGACCTTAGCGGGCAATTCCAGCCAATGCACCGCGTCTTTGTTCTGTGGCAGAAAATGCCTGGCCAGCGAGCCGTCGCTTCGCACCATGCTGCCGTCCGTCGCTTCCCAAGCCGGCCCTTTATAGTGGTGTACGATCAGCTTCCTGTCGGCGGAAATGAGGATCGCATCCGGATCGGGCCCGGCCCACGCAAAACCTTGGCTGGTTTGCCGGCACGTATAGATCTGAACGCTATGCGGCTGCGTCTGGAACCGGAACCGGACTTTTTGTCCGTCCGGAGTCTTCAAATCGGCAGTCGGGAGCGGATTCGCCGCCTTCTGCCCAGCCAGCGGCCACGACAATAAAAACAACAGAAATAAATTGCGCCAGGTCATGCGTCTCCGGACGAGTGTAACAGAGCTTCCCGATCGCGCTTCCGCATAAAAATTTCAAAGCGCGCTACTTCCTCGTCGAATGCGGCCTGAAAACCCGCGTCCTTCGGCTTCGCCTTCTGAAAACCAGGTTCAACCACCAATGTTCCGTCCCGCTTCGCGATGTTCACCCATCCGATCGCGTCGTCCCTCCAAAGCATGGGCATCGCATAGTAACCAAGTTGACGCTTGGCCGCCGGAACATACGCTTCGAAGAGGTACCGCCAACCCCAGAAGTGCTCGAATCTTTGCCGGTCCCAAACCAGTGGATCGAATGGCGCCAGAAAACGGACCGTTTCGTTCGCTCCGTTACGCGCCACGCGGCGTCCTCGTGGCCACACATAACGAACTTCGTCGGCCACGACGCTGGCCAACTCTCCGGACTCAATGAGCTTCCGGACAATCGATCCGGCCGCCCATCCGTAACCGGCATAGCCTGCGGCAACGCGCAGACTGCGATCCGAGAGCGGTCCCAGAATGGAAGCAATCAGCAGGACCAACTTGCGCAAGCGCTCGCCTGGATCCAGCGCCTCGCGCTCCCGGATAACCGGCTCGTATACCCGAATCCCATTTTCCCGGCCGGAAATTCTCAAGAAGCCGCAGTGATGCAGAACAAGCAGGGCCTGAGTAGTCGCCTTGGAAGATCCGCCCCAGGCGTTGCGCTCCAATTTCCGCCCGAAGTGGACTTCCAGGTCGCGCGGGTGGATTCGTTTTTGCGCCAGAGCAAAATCGAGCACTCTCTTTTCCGTCGCGCTGAGTTTTCTCTCCGTCCTCGGATGCAACAACCGCCAGGTGGATTGCGGCATGTATCCATGGGCGTAGAGCCGATCCTCTTCGAGCTGAAGGCGGGGATATTGTTGCTCGATGTCGCCCACCCGGTAGTCCTTCACCCGCTGGCGCAAAATCAAATCCTGTGCCCGCGCCGGCGACCGGATCGGATCCACCTGGACGAAGCCCAGCCGCTCAACCGCCTGCCGCAGTGTTCCCGGCCGGAACAGCGTAGCGGCAATGGCGTGCTCCCGCAGCTCGTTCACCGTAGCCATATGTGGCAATACAACACGTGTGGGGCAGGTTGTCAACCTGCCGCGGGATGTACACTACCTCAGTCGGTGGGGCGATCCCCGGCGATCCCCCTGGATCCGCAATGCCCTCGTTGGCCCTGCGCTTCGGCTACTGCGACGGGCGCGGTCTGCCAGGCGCCCTCCTCTCCAGCCCCGACGTGTGAGGGGAAGGGCGAAGTTCCACACCGCAGGAAATGTATAAACTCGAGGCACAGGCATTAACCTGTGGGCTTGTCAGACCGCGAGGCAGGCCAAAAACAACGGAGCCCGTTGACGCCCACCCCTATTCGAGCTAATATATGGCAGTACTACATATGGAAGAACGATCTATCGATCGCGAATGGAAGAAAGGCAGCGCCGAACTGCTCCTTCTCTCGCTGCTCGAATCCCTGCCCCGCCACGGCTACGAGATCGGCAAGCTGATCGAGCAGCGTTCGCAAGGCGCGCTCACCTTTCACGCGGCCTCGCTCTACCCCTTGCTGTACCGGCTCGAGAAGCGCGGCTGGATTCAAGGCCGCTGGGTAGAGAAGAGCGGCCAGCGGCGGCGGCGCTATTATCGCCTCACCGCGCAGGGACGAAAAATCCTCGCCGCCCAACGGCGAGGCTGGCAGACCTTTGTTGAGGCGATCAACCGGATCACGGGACTCGAAAATGCCTGACTGGAATAAACACATTCAAGCCCAATTGGCGGACTTGCATCTTGCTCCCGCCCGCGAGGCCGAGATCGTCGAAGAATTGTCACAACACGCCGAGGATCGTTATCGTGAACTCCAAGCCGGCGGTGCAACCGAAGCCGAAGCAGTCAATCTCGCGCTCAGCGAACTCACCACCCTGGCCGGCGAACTCCGCGCCGTCGAACGCACCAACGCGCCGGAACCCGCTATCCTCGGCGCGCAAAACAAGAGCCATCTTTTCGCCGGTCTCGCGCAAGACCTTCGCTACGGATTCCGGACCCTCCGCAACAACCCGGGCTTCACCGCCGTCGCCATGCTGGCCCTGGCGCTGGGTATCGGAGCGAACACGGCGATTTTTACGGTAGTAAACAGCGTCCTGCTCCAGCCGCTGGCCTATCGCGATCCTGGCCGCCTGTTGAGGATCTACGAGACCTCACCGGACTTCAGTCAATACTCGGTCGCTTACCCCAATTACCTCGATTGGCGCCGCGACAATCATTCTTTCACCGATATGGGCGCCTCGCGGAATAACGACTTCAACTTCACTGGCTCCGGCCAACCGGAACAGCTCTCAGGCATTTATACCTCGGCCAGCCTGTTCCCCCTGTTGGGCGTCACGCCTTTGCTTGGGCGGAATTTTCAACCGCAGGACGATCATCCTGGCGCCCCTTGCGTTGTCATGCTCAGCGATGGCCTGTGGCAGCAGCGCTTCGGTGGCGATCCGAACATCCTCGGCCGCCCGCTGACCCTCAACGGCGCCACCTGCTCCGTATCCGGAGTGCTGCCCGGCAATTTCCACTACCGCGATGACGCTCAGGTCTTTCTTCCGATCGAAAAAATGAGCTCATTGGAGTTGAACGCTCGGGAGCAGCATCCGGGGATCAGGGTGTTTGGCCGCCTCAAGCCGGGCGTAGCCGTCCAAGCGGCGCAAGCCGAAATGGTGTCCATCGCCGCTGGTCTCGCTCGCCAATACCCGGCCTCCAATGCGTCACACTCGGCCACCGTGGTCCCCATGAAGGACGACACCGTGGAGTCCGTCCGTCCCACCCTGCTATTGCTCGCCGCCGCGGTCGGATTCGTGCTGATCATTGCCTGCGCCAACGTTGCCAACTTGCTGTTAGCTCGTTCCACCGCGCGCCGCCGGGAGTTTGCGATCCGTGCCGCTCTCGGCGCGGAGCGCTGGCGTGTCGTCCGGCAGCTTTTGACTGAAAGCGTGCTGCTTTCTCTCGGCGCCGCGGCCATCGGCTTGTTGCTCGCCCGTTGGGGAACCAAACTCATGCTGGCGGCGGCTCCCGGCAGCTTGCCGCGCTCCGGCGAGATTGGAATAGACTCCTTCGTCCTGCTCTTCACTATTCTCATCGCCGTCGTCACTGGCATATTGTTCGGCGTTGCCCCCGCTTTTCATGGCGCCAACGCCAACCCGCAGGAGTCTTTGAAAGAAGGCACGCGCGGCGCGGGCGGCGGCCGCCATCGTGGAGAGAGCGTCTTCGTCGCCGTGGAGACTGGCTTGGCGGTCATCCTGCTGGCGGGCGCGGGACTCATGATCCAAAGTGTCTGGCGCCTGCTCGAAGTCGATCCCGGTTTCAACGCCGGCCATGTCCTCACCATGCAGGTGGCGCTGTCCCCCAAGGTCATGGCCAATCCTGGGGAAGTCCGGCAAGCTTACCGGCAAGCGCTCCAGCGCGTTTCATCCATCGCGGGAGTTCAGTCAGCCACCTTCGTCGACCTCGTTCCTCTCGGAGACTCGGACGATGAAATCCCCTTCTGGCTGGGCGTTGGACCTCAGCCACCGCAAGATCAGCTCAAGTTGGCCCTCAACTACATCGTCACTCCCGACTACTTGCGCGTCATGCAGATTCCTTTGCGCAGTGGCCGCTTTTTCAGCGACCACGATACCTTGGGCTCTCCCCCACTGGTTGTTGTTGATGAGGTGTTCGCCCACCACTTTTTCCCCGGTCAGGATCCGGTTGGCCGCCGGGTTAGCCTCATGTTACTGGGTCCAGTCCAGATCGTCGGCGTTGTTGGGCACGTCAAACAGTGGGGACTCGATTCCGACGACGGACCCAAGCAGATACGCGATCAAATTTACTTCCCCCTGTTCCAGGTACCCGACAAGTTCTTGTCTTCTGGAGTGACCGGACTCACCCTCATGCTGAGAACCATCCCCGATCCTCTGAGCCTGGTTTCCGCGGCGCGCGCTCAGGTCGCGGGTCCCACGCAGGATCAGCCTGTCTATTCAATCCAGACCATGGAACAAATCGTGTCGCAATCGCTAGCCGACCGCCGCTTCGCCATGCTGGTGCTCATCATCTTTGCCGCAACTGCTCTGCTGCTGGCCGCAATCGGAGTATACGGCGTGATGTCTTACGCCGTCACCCGCCGCTTCCACGAACTCGGGATCCGCACCGCCTTGGGCGCATCGCGCCCCGCCATCATCGGGCTCGTGCTCCGCCAAGGAATGCTGCCCGCTGCCATCGGAATGGCCGCCGGCCTCGTTGCCGCGCTTGCACTCACGCGCTTCATGGCCAACCTGCTCTACGGTGTTCGCCCTGCCGATCCGCTGACGCTCATCGCGGTGACCATGCTGCTCGGCGCCATTGCTCTGCTCGCGTGCTACATCCCGGCACGGCGCGCCACGGCTGTCGACCCGTTGATCGCTCTACGCTGCGAATGACGTCCCATTGATATAGAATCTCCACATGTTCTCTCGACTGACTATCGCCCTCGGGTTGCTCGCCGTCGCCGCTCACGCTCAGACCGCTCGCCAAATTCCTCGCACGCCGGACGGTCATCCCGATCTCCAGGGCATCTGGACCAACGCGACGTTGACCCGGCTCGAACGCCCCGATGACCTGGCCGGCAAGGCGACCCTGACCGATGCCGAGGCGCGTGAGTACGAGAAGAAAGACGCTGAGGTCAACACGCTCGATGGCAGCGTCAACAATAGTTTCAACAAAGCGACCGGGGGGCCCGGCGTCGGCGCGTACAACAATCTGTTTGTCGATCGTGGTTCGGAACTCGCCAGAGTGGATGGTGTCAAACGGACCTCGCTCATCGTCGATCCACCCAACGGTAAGATACCGCCGCTCACGGAAGCCGCCAAGCAGCGCAACGCCGGCATGACCCGCGGTTACAACCGCTTTGATAGCGTCAAAGACCGGCCGTTGAGCGAACGCTGCATCCTCGGATTTGGCTCGACCTCCGGCCCGCCGATGCTTCCGGTTCTGTACAACAACAATTACCAGATCGTGCAGACACCGGAAGCGGTAATGATCCTGGTCGAGATGGTCCACGATGCGCGCGTCATCCGGATGAACGGAACTCATGCTCCGCCGAACGTCCGCCTGTTGCTGGGAGATTCGATTGGCCACTGGGAGGGCGATACCCTGGTCGTCGACACCACCAACTTCACTGCCAAGACCAGATTCCGTGGGTCCTCTGAGAACCTGCATGTCATCGAGCGCTTGCGGCGCGTGGACGGCCACACCATCCTCTATCGGGCAACCATCGACGATCCTTCCACGTTTACCAGGGAGTGGACGTTGGAGTACCCATTTGTAGCCACCGCGGGTCCGGTTTATGAGTACGCCTGCCACGAAGGAAACTACGCCATTAGCGACATTCTCGGCGGTGCGCGCAAGCTGGAATCGGAATCGGAAAAGAAATAGCATCGCAGGGGCAAGCCACTCACAGTGGCTGTGGGGCCGACGCCCTCGCCGGCGCCGGATCCCTTGGTCCGGCTCTGGCATTATAAAATCTTCTTAGGAGTCCTCAATGGCGGCCACGCCCACTCGCCAGTTCACGTTTGCGGAGTTCGAGCAACTCCCCGACCCCCAAGAAGGCCGCTATGAGCTGGCTCATGGAACTCTAGTTTCCGTGCCGCCCCCAAAGTGGAAACATTTCGCCATGCAAAGCCGCCTCCGCGCCCTATTGGCGAGTGCCGCCGGAGGAACTGGAATTGTCGTGGAGACAGGATTTGGGTTCAGGGCCAAGGAGAATGATTTCCGCGTCGCGGACGTGACGCTGGTCTCCGAGGAACGCTGGAAAGCAGTCAACCCGGACGGCTATTTTCGCGGTTCTCCCGAATTGGTCATTGAGGTTCTTTCACCTTCCAACACTGCCGCGGAGCTTCTCGATAAAGAATCCCTGTGCCTGGAGAATGGCTGCCGCGAGTTTTGGGTCGTCGATCTGGACCGGCGCCAGGTGAAAGTCTCAACGCCCGACGGACACACCATCGCATACCACTCCAGCCAATCCGTTCCGTTGTATTTTGCGCCTGGTGCGAAGCTCGCCTTAGACACACTGTTCGGCTAGATTCTCACAGGGCACGCAGCCGAAGCGGCGCCCATTTCCCGGCAGTCCCGCTATAATGCCCGATCAATAACAGGATTGATAAGATAACGCCCACGGTCCTTGTCGCGTGAGTCGTAGCGTGTACTCGCGGCTGTCGAACCAGGCAAAAATGCGGACTGGTGGCGGAGTTCCGGTACCAACCGAAACTGCGCTGGCCTAGGCAGTCTTGCGTTTGGGCGTCTCTTTGGCTTGAGCGTCCAAATAGACGGCCACTTCGTGCGCGGTACTAAATTTGGTACCCAGCTTCTGGTTCAGGCCCGCAACCAGAATCTTTTCCAGTTTCGCAATGGCATCGCCTCGTTTTATCGTGGTATCCATGGTATTAGAGTGCGGCGTGGTTCAATTAACTCTAACATTTAGATTGCCAAAAATGCAATTTGGTTGCGCTTCTTGCCTCGTTTCGTACTAGCAAGGTCTGTTGAAGGTACTAGCCCGATCAGTCCCTCTTTGCTTACATGCAGGTATCTCCCAGTCCGGCTTCGAAACGACAAGAAGCATGATAAATGTTTTGAGATCAAGAACTTGAGCAGCCACCGATCCACGTAGCCCGGCGGAATCGGCGCGGTGGCTAACGTTACACCTATAGGGTTATTCCGAATTCGCCGGCTCGCGCTACTTCGACCGCTCCAGCAGTTCGGCCAGGTATTGCTTCCAAAATACCGGCCAACTGTGTGTGCTGTGGCCATGCGTTTCCCCACTGGCGGGCATCACCACATATTTGACGGTCGGAAGCTTCGCAGCCTCACTCTGGAAGATGCCCAACTCCGGCGGATTCACGGGATCGTCGGCAAAGTTGACGGCATACACCGCCGCCTTGATTTTGGGGAGATTCGGGCGCGGATCGTAATCCCAGGACGATTCGACCGCGAAGACATAGTCGTCGGCATCGGGCATGCGACGCTTGGGATCGAGGACCACTTCTTCGTAGTAATGCCCGGCTGCTTCGCGCGTGTCGCCCAGCTTCTGCAATTCGAGAGTATTCGAAGTCATCAGACGCTGAACCAACTGCGCGTTCGCGACGCCCTGCTCCGGGTCGTTACGGACCATATCCACCACCATGCGGCGCCACAAATAATTCCGGCCCGTGATGGGATACGGCGCGCACGCCAGCGGCATCAGCGCGTCCATGAAATCGGGATAAGCGCCGCCCCACATCCAGGCATGCATGCATCCCATGGACGTGCCGATAATCAACCGCAGATGATTGACCCCCAGCCCTTCTGTCAACAGGCGGTGCTGCGCCGCCAGCATATCTTTGTAGCCGTATTTGGGGAAATCGGCGCGCAAACCATCGCTCGGTTTCGTGGATTTGCCATGGCCTAGGTTGTCCGGCAAGATCAGAAAGTGCGTGCGCGCGTCGAGTAACTGGCCCGGACCAAACAACTCGCCCGCGAAATGTTTAGATAGAAATCCCGCGCCGGAGCCTCCCGTTCCATGCAGAATCAGCACCGCATTCCGCACTACGCCGGCGGCATCCTTGACCGGTTCGCCCAGCGTGGTGTAATGCAGGCGCACGTCTCTGAGCGTGACGCCATTCTGGAAGCGGAATTCCGGCAATACGAAATCGGACTCCCGCGGTTGGATCTCCTGCGCCGGGGCGAGTGCGCATAGCAGAATGACACATAGCAGGGCGGCCAAGACAAATCGCATCCAACAATGCTAACCTAACAGCATCCCAGCCCAGCTTCCTTGTTCCAGGAGAGTTGTTCAGGGGAGTTGTTCAGGAAAAGTTCAGGAGATCAGTATGAGAATCGTCCTTGCCTCCGCGCTGGCGGCAATTATTTCGGGCGGCGCTTTTGCCGCGAACACTTCGGGAACCACCCCGCCCACTTTTTCGAAAGACGTCGCGCCGATTTTGTACAAGCGCTGTCTGGAGTGTCACCGTCCAGGAGAAGCGGCCCCGATGTCGCTTCGCACCTATAAAGAAGTCCGTCCCTGGGCCAAGGCGATCAAGGCCGCGGTGCTCAGCCGGGCGATGCCGCCTTGGTTTGCCGATCCGAAGGTGGATCATTTCCTCAACGATCGCCGGTTGAGCGATGACGAACTCGCGACGGTTTCAAAGTGGGTGGATGCCGGCGCGCCGGAGGGCGACTCGGCGGACATGCCGAAGCTTCCGACGTACGTCGACGGTTGGGTAATCGGCAAGCCCGACATGATTATCAGCACCGGCAAGAAGTTCACAATTCCCGCCGAAGGCGTGATCCCCTATCAATATTTCAAAGTGGATCCGGGCTTCACGGAAGACACCTGGATCCAGGCCGCTGAAGTGAAGCCGTCGCAGCGCTCGCAGGTTCACCACATTCTGGTGTTCGTGCTCGAAGGCGGCAAGCGGAAGATGAAGGGCCAGGGCGAGCAATTCCAGGATATGCTGATCGGCTATGCGCCCGGTGTCCCGAGCATCACGTGGGATCCCAACACGGCGTTTCTGGTGAAAGCGGGCTCGCAGTTGATGTTCCAGGTTCACTACACGGTAAATGGGAAAGAAGCCGTGGACGAATCGGTGCTGGGGTTGAAGTTCCGCAAGGACAAGCCGGAATACCGCGCCCTCACGGGCTCCGCGGTTCAACTGCGCCTGGACATTCCCCCCCAGGACCCGAGTTACGAGACCAAAGGAACGTACGAATTCAAGCGCGATATAACCATGGTCGATATGACGCCCCACATGCACCTGCGTGGCAAGGCGTTTAAGTATGTCCTGACGTATCCGGACGGCCACACCGAAGAACTTCTCAACGTCCCGCACTACGATTTCAACTGGCAGTTGAGTTACATCCTCGCCGAACCGCGCAAGATTCCGGCCGGCTCCAAACTGGAATGCACCGCCTGGTACGACAATTCGCCCAACAACAAGTACAATCCCGATCCCACGCAGACCGTTCATTGGGGTGACCAGACGTTTGAAGAAATGATGATCGGCTTCTTCAACTACACGATCCCGGTGGATGAGCCGCTGCCCGGCGCGACCGCGGGCCAGTAGTATCGCCCTGGATCGTATCGGATAGACTCGCGGCTCGATTTCACCCGATTCCGAGCCGCGCCGATTCCGAGCCGCGACCGTCAGGGAGCGGGCGCGCGTACTTACGACGTCATGTCCTGGCCCCGCCGGCTGACTCATGGCGCCGCTTCAATAGTCTTTGAACCTCAATATCCGTTACCTGCCGGAAATCGTCGTACCAGGCGCCGACCGCGACAAACGGCTCCGGCGTGGCCAGACAAACGCACTCCTCCGCCTCGCGGCTGAGCCGCTTGCAGGCTTGCCACGAACCAACGGGAACCGCAACAATCAGCTTCCTGGGCTGCAGACTCAAGACATGCCGCGCGGCCGCTACCATGGTCGATCCGGTAGCCAGACCATCGTCGACCAGCACCACAGCGCGGCCGCAAAGGTTGGGCGGCGCGAGGCCACGCCGGTACAACTTCTCGCGGCGTTCCATCTCCTGGGCTTCTTTCCCGACAACGGCCTCGACTTCCAGATCGGAAATCCCCAGATCGTGGATCAACTGGGTGTCCAGAACCCGCGTATTGCCGGCCAGCGCACCCATGGCGAGTTCCGGCTGCCAGGGCACGCCGAGTTTCCGAACCACAATCACATCCAACGGGGCTTTCAACAATTCCGCTACCGCGGCGCCAACTTCGACCCCGCCGCGCGGCAACGCCAGTACAATCGCATTCGCCCCGAGTTTGCGCGAAGCGAGTTCAGTCCCTAAAAGCCTGCCCGCCTCGGCTCGATCTCGAAACGGTAGCGTTGGCATATATCGCTTATTGCGGCATGTTGTCCGCAAACCATGCCACTGTCCGGCGCATCAGATCGCGGATGTGCTCCGGGTCATGGAATCCGTGGCCTTCGTCCGGATAGATGACGAACTCCGTCTTTACTCCGAACGTTTTGAGCGCATGCCAGAACTCATAACTTTGCGGCGCGGGACATTCGCCATCGTGCTCGCCCACGACCACCAGAGTTGGCGTCTTCACGTTCTTGATAAACGTGATGGGCGAGCTTTTTGCATACACCGCCGGATCGTCGTAAACCGACGCGCCGAAATAGGGGAGCATCCATTGATCGATGGAGTTTTGGCCGTAGTAGCTTTGCCAGTTCGCGATCCCGGCGCCCGCTACCGCCGCGCGGAAGTGGTTGGTCTGGGTGACGGTAAACATGGTCATGTAACCGCCATAGCTCCAGCCGGCCACGCCGATGCGCTTTTGATCCACCGGATACCGCGCCGCTACCGCGTCTACTCCGGTGAGAATGTCGCGCAGGTCTCCGTAACCAAAATCCTTCACGTTAGCGGTGGTAAATGTCTCGCCTTCGCCGTAGCTGCCGCGCGGATTGGGAAAGAATACAAAATAATCGAGCGCTGAGAAGAGACCGAGATCGAAGCTGGGCCGCAGCCAACTGGGCCGCACGGCCGAGGCCGGCCCGCCATGGATCGCGGCCAGCATGGGATACTTCTTCGCCGGATCGTAGTGCGCGGGCAGGAGGAGCCATCCTTGAACATCGAAACCGTCGTTCTTCCAAGACACGCTTTTCGCGGCACCCCATCGCGCGGTTTGCCCGGCGTTCACGTGCGTCAGTTGCTTCCATTGGCCAACCGGTCCGGTCCACACCTCCTGCGGCTGCGAGTAAGACGAGCGCACGATGACGCTCGCCCCGGGGCTGCCTTCAAAACTGATGCTCTCCGCGGCCATCCACAGCGTTTCCGACGTGCCGGTAGACAAATCGAGCGTGGAAATCGCGCTCTTGCCGGATACAGCTTCAGTGAACAGAAGCCGCCGCGAGGAAGGCAACCAGGACAAAGCGCTGGGGCTCGATTTGCGCCCGGGAGTGGCGTCTTTGGCCGATCCGCCTCTGGCGGCGATCGTGAAGATGTCTCCGCCAGTCACGCCCTCATCGCTCATCAGACCTCCGATGAAGGCGATGGTCGCGCCGTCCGGCGACCAGCGAGGATTGGCCATTTGCATGGCAGGCTTCAGGATCGATTGCGCCTTGCCGGATCCGAGATCGAGTGTATAGAGCTGAGCGATGTACCAGTTATCGTCGCCCGGACCAGGAGCGGCGGTATAGACCAATTGCTTTCCGTCGGGCGACCAATCGAACTCATAAACGTACATGCCCTCCGGCGAAACAATGTCGAGCTTGCCGGACGCGGCATCGATAATGGCAATACGTTGTAAATAAATTTTGCTGTCGACCACGCCAGTGTCGGGTACCAGCGCCTCGGTGGGGCCGGGCACTCGCGGTGCATCCGCAATCAGCAATACGGCTATGCGCTTGGAATCGGGCGACCAGACCGGCGCAGACAGAAAGCCCCTCACGTCAGTGAGTTTGCGGCTGCGTCCGAGACCGTACTTATCGGCGACGTACAACTGGCGAAGATTCTTGGCGCCGGTATCGGAGAGAAAGGCCAGGCTTCCGTCTTGCGAAAAAGCAGGATCGGCCTCGGCGCCATCGGTGTTGGTGACTCGCTGCGGCTTTGCTCCGCTGGTTTCGCTCACATAGAGCTTAGCCTCGTCGGACTGCTTTCCGGGCTGCGACTCCGTCCAGGCCACATAGCGGCCATCGTGCGAGATGACCGGCGTTTTCAGAGCGCGCACCGAACTCAGTTGGTCGAGCAATTGGTCGAGCGATTCGGCTGCGGCAAGGGAGGAGACAAGCAGGGCGAGAAAAGCGAGACGCATATCTATTTATAGCGCCACTCTGCTGTTATAGCGCCACTCTGCTGCAGGGGATGGATTATGCTCTTAGAGTGAAAGCTCTGGAAACGACTCCGCGGGAAGTGCGGCAACGGCTGTCGGCCGGTGAGGCGCTGCGGCTCATCGACGTTCGCGAGCCTGCGGAGTTCGCCGTCGCCAGGATCGAAGGCGCGGAGTTGATTCCGATGGGTTCCGTGCCGGCCAAGTTGCAAACCTTGGAAGCGGCGGCGGATGATGCGGATCTGATTGTCTTTTGCCATCATGGCGTGCGCAGTTTGCAAGTGGTGAACTGGCTGCGCCAGCAGGGAGTGGAGAATTGCCAGAGCATGGCGGGCGGCATCGAGTTGTGGAGCACTAGCGTGGATGGCGCGGTGCCGAGGTATTGATGACCGCGGTGGAGGCGTACGAATTGACGACCCAAGGCGGCGCGAGCGACTTCGCACGCCTTATCCGCGCTTGCGAATCGTTCGGACCCTACTGCCTGATCGGTGGTTTGGCGGTCAATTGCTACGTCGAGCCAGTCTACACGCTGGATGCCGACATCGTTGCAATAGCGGCGGTGGTTCACTCAGGGAATGTGCTCGCGCCCGAAAGCAAACTGCGGATCCAGTTCACGACGGACGAACGGTATCAAGCATTTTTGACGCGCTTCGTGGAGGCCGAGGTCCTGGGTGTCAATGCAAGAATCGCCTGTCTGGAGGACGTCACTCAGGGCAAGCTATGGGCTTTCGGCGATCCGCAGCGCCGCCTCAGCAAGCGAAAGAAGGACGAACTGGACCTTATCGGGCTCGCGGAAGCGTACCCTCAACTCAAGAATCTCTATCCCCGCGAGTTGCAAGTCCAGATTGACGCGGCTGAAAGCTGGTTAGGATCCGTCATGAAACAACCATGCCACTAACTATATGACCGCTCCCTGACGGTCGCGGCTCAGTCACCTCTTCCGAGCCGCGACCGTGAGGGAGCGGTTGAATGGGTTGTTCTATAACAGGTCCTTATTGCAAAACAACGCTTTTCGCTGAGCCATAGTTCAAGCCATTAAAAAGCAGCTTGAAAGTCGCATAAGGCTGGCCGCGGAACACCACGTCCGGGCCGAGCAGCAGCACTTTACCTTCTCCCAGGCTGGCTTCGGCGACCGTGGTGCCCTCGTCCAGGTATTGCTGGCCCCAGGCCCAGCCGCTGACCAATAGTTCTTTGCCGGAGAACCACGCAACCGGATTGGTTTTTTCCGCGCTGGCGTCCGGAGAGAGGCGGAAGAGCGGGCTGTTGTCGTAGAACAGATCCACTTGATTGGGCATGCCGTAGGCCAGCGGGTCCTGGTTGTTGATTCTGGCTTTCAGCAGCGCGCCGGGGATATAGAATTTCTCGTTGGAGAGGTGATGCTCCTTTCCCTCGCGATCCATTTCAGTGAGTTGATCTTTTAGCGGGAGGCCGAGAATCCCGGCCAGCGCAGTGGACGTGCCGACGGCGATCACACTCCCGCCAGCTTCAATAAATTGCTTCAACTGCGGGATGGTTTTCTCGGGCGTGATTTTGCCGATCATAAAATGATATTTTTCCGGGATTTTCTTGGGATCGGGCGGTTCATTGAAGCGGAAGTAGCGCCAGTCGTCCCCATAGACGTTGTTTTGCAGCACGATGACGTCAAAGCGATTCGCCAGATTGCCGCCGTCGAGCGTTCCCGGATAGACGATCTCGAACGGGAACTCGAACTGCTCCAGCAGCCAGCGCGTCCAGCCGACGCTGGTATTGCCGCCATAGACGTCGACCAAACCAATGCGGACAGGCTTCAACTTCAGCGCGTCTCCGGTGGGTTTTGCGGCCACGGCCATGACCGGGATGCCAAGTTCGCTCGCGGCTTGGGTGAGAATGGTCTTCGATTCCGGCGATGCGGGAACCCAAATGGCGCCGGGCCCGAGTTGATTTTTGCCGAGCCAATAAACCTCGCAGCGATTCTTGAGCAGCCGGTTGACGGCGATAAAGGAGTTGTTCAGTTTATGACTGAAAAGGTAACCCGCCGGATCGGCCGGGCCGCTGATGGCCTCTTGCGGCGCTGCTTCTAGGGAAGTCACCTTCCGGAATGGACCGTCAAAACCATTGAGGATGCGATCGTAGGCGACGCCCATCTGCATGGCGAGCGTCCAGCCGGTGATATCGTAGGGGCGATTGGGCGGGCCGCCGGGATAGCGGAAATCGTTGGGGTGATCCTGCGGCTCAAACATGTCGCGCACAAATGGGCGAAAGGCCTGCGCGGCCTTGACGGCGTACGATCCGGCTGGATAACTTTTGCCGGCGGCCTCAAACGGAGCCGTGGCTTTGAGCACCGTGATGCCGTTCTTGAGCAGCGAATCCACAAACTTCACCGCGGTGGGAAGATCGTCCTGCTGGGCGGAAATGATGTAGCCGCGCGGATCGCGAAAGGCGGGATCGTGCAGGACTTTCTCATATAGATCCGCCGGAGCGGTGGCCGCGTTCAGGCCGCCGGGCGAATTGCCCGCCGCGCTCGGGTCGGATTGAAACTTGGGGTCCTTGGCTTTGGCCGCTGCGTCCAGCGCGGCGATCCGTTTGGGAGTGATGGTCCAATAGTCTTCATCGCCGCGCTCAATGGAGTTCTTGCCCATGCGATAGATGTTGTAGAGCAGCGTCTCGCGGTACCGCGAAGCGTAATCGAGCACCGCCCAGTTCAGCTCAATCTCGTAGTCGATAGATTGCCTGTAGTGCCACTTCTGCGGGGCGATGGGGAGCGGCCAGTCGCCGCTGGGGAGCTGTTTGCCGGGCACCAGCACGATATCCATAGGCGTGGGATTGCCGATGATCTCCGTCAACAGGCCGATCTGATTGTGGAAATACGGAGTAGTGCGCACGCCGCCGTTCCACCAAGTGGAATAATTCGCGCCCGAGCGCATGGCGGAGCCGCCTTTGCCTTCCGCAATCAGCCGCGAGTGCATCGCCGTGCCGACCTGCTCAATGCCGATGGGCACCAGCGGATCGAAGTTGTAATTGAACGGATCGCGGAAAGGCGGCACGAAGACGACGGCGCCGGCAGGCCCGGTCTGGTGGTGGTTGTATACGATTTGCGGCATCCATTCGATGAACAGTTGGCGGTTCATGTTGATGGTCTCGGGCATATTGGACATGTAGGAGTCGCGATTATTGTCGTGGCCCACGTATTTTTGATAGAGGAACGGGAGCATGGCGAGCGAGCGCTTGGTGGGGTCCGATTCGCGCATGTACCAGTCGGCGACCAGCTCTTCGCCGTCGGGGTTCACTTGCACGGCCAGCACGATGGAATCGTTCAGCAAGCGCATGGTTTCGCGGTCGGTGCGTGTGATCAATTGATAGACCGTCTCAATGAGCTGCTGAGAGCCAACGGTTTCCGATGCGTGGAGTCCGCCGTCGATCCAGATAACGGCTTTGCCTTTTTGCGCCAGCTCATGCGCCTGAGCGTCGGTAAGGTCCTCGGCCAGGGCCAGTCTGCGTGAGATGTCCCGGTATTCATCCAGCCGCTTCAGATTTTCGGGAGTGCTGATGATGCACATGTATTGCGGACGCCCTTCCGCGGTCTGGCCAATGTCAACCAGCTTCATGCGGTCGGATTCCGTGGCCCATTTCTTCCAGAGCAGCTCCAGTTGCGTGTAGGTGGCCACGTGGTAGTCGTCGCCGATGCTGAAGCCAATCAGATCCTTGGCGGGCGTGATGTGCGGGATGTCTTGGGCGAAGGCAAGAGAAGCGAGGAGCGCGCAGACAAGCATGGCCCGGGTGGCCGTACATGGGGTCATGGGTAGATGTTATCGCGGACGCCTGCGGTCGCGCATGGAAACGGGTGTGTTTCGAGCTTTCGACCGGCTGACCAGCGCACCCGGACCAAATAGGTGCTACGCTTAGGTCACATGTCAGCCAACAACGGAGACAAATCGCGCTTCGGCGCACGGCGCAAGCGCAAGCTTGGCCGCCGGGTGATAACGCGCGCTCTGAAATTAGCGCTCGCCGCCGCGCACGCGCCCGTGATCGCACCAATCGCGGTTGTGCCCTCCTAGGTTGCGGTTTCAGTCACGCCGCCGGCAAATAAATTTTTCTCTCGCTTTCTCAGAGCGTTGCGGAGTCTTCGTCACGCGAAAGTCCCCAATTGCTTCCACCCGCCAGCTAAACTTAAATTTCAAAGGCTCATCCGGTTCGTCGCGGCTGTTCCCCTATTTGATTTCCATTACTTCGGCGAGAGCTTTCTTCCCGATCGCGGGAACCGTGGCGTCTGGGCTTGGCAAACCAACCGGGATCAGGACAAACGGGCGTTCATTCTTCGGCCGGTCGAGAATGCTCGAAAGAAATCCCATGGGGCTCGGCGTGTGCGTCAGAGTGGCCAGCCCGCTGAGGTGCAGGGCAGCCAGAAGAAATCCCGTCGCGATGCCCACGGACTCCTGCACGTAGTAGTGTTTGATTTTTGTTTCTCCCGCGGCGGTCCGATTCAGCCCGAAGTCGATTCGAAAAACGACAATCAGGTAGGGCGCCGTTTCGAGGAATTCCTTATGCCAGTCGGTACCCAACGGCGCCAGCGCTTCGATCCAATCAGCCGGCATGCGGTGTTCGTAGCCTTCACGCTCTTCGGCTTCCGCCGCTTCGCGGATCTGGCGCTTGATATGCCGGTCCTTCACGACCACGAATTTCCACGGCTGTTGATTGGCGCCGCTGGGAGCAAGGGACGCGCAACGAATGGCGTTTTCGATCAGCTCAAATGCGACGGGCTCGGAAGAAATGAAGCGGACCGAGCGCCGGGCGGCCATCCGGTCCAGAAACTCGCGTGAGATGCGCAGTTGATCGGGTTCCGGCAGGCGCTGGAAATCTAGAGGAACATGCTCAAACGGTTTCATGGCGCCGCTTGCGGTTTGAGTAGCGTGGGGATCTGATCGGCGGCATGGCCCAGCGCGCGGGACAGACTCAGCTTAGCCAAATTGTGGGCGAAGACGCTGTCGATCAGGTCCAATTGCGCGCTGGCGACCGTTTGTTGCGCTTGCACGACCTCCAACGTGTTGACTACGCCAGCTTGCATGCGTGCGCGTGTCATCTCCAGAGTTTCGGTGGCAACCAGCAGATTTTTGCGCGCTACTTCGACCTGTCCGGCGGCCGCTTCGAGATCGAGGTGCGCCTGGCGGACTTCGGCTTCGATCTGCCCTCGGGTGTCGTCCAACTCAGCCTGGCGCTGCGCCAGCACCGCTTGCGCCTGGGCGATTTCGCCTGCGACCCGTCCGCCTTGCCACAGCGGAACGCTGAGGGTGCCAGTGAAGGTGAAGGCTCCGTGCGATTGGGACGGGTTGGCGCCGATCACTTCGTAGTCGCCGTTCACCGCGACCGATGGCAGGCGCTCGGCACGCGCAGCCGACAGGGCCTTGGCGGCTGCCTTCACCTGGTATTGGGCGGCTTTGAGGTCGGCGCGCTGTTGTTCAGCCTCGGCCACGGCGGCATCCACATTCTGGACTGACGCCGGGCTGAAGGGAAAGTTATCGGTGAGCTGATAGCTGGCGTTGGGCGGCAGGCCGGTGAGCCGCGCCAGGTTGATCTTCTGTTTGGCAAGGTCGTTGCGCAGCGTGATCATCTGCTGCTGTTGAGTGAGCATCCGGACCTGATTTTGGTCGACATTGAGCTTCGCCAGTACGCCGTGCTCGTGTTGTTCGCTGGATTGATAGAGCACGGCATTGGCGGTGTCGAGTTGAACTTGCGCGGCATCCACGCGGGCTTGGGCTGCCACCACCTGCAAATAAGCGCCGCCCACCGCCAGCGCGATCAGGTCGCGCGCGTCCCGCAGGCTGTACTCGCTGGCGCGGGCGGTGGCTTGGGCGGAGCGGTAGTTCTGGAGCAGGGTCAGGTTCGCTACGCTCTGATTGAGCGTGGCCTGGAGGGCGAAGTAGTTGAACGGGCCCACGATGGAGGCAAAGTGAAAGCCCGGCACGCTTACGCGAAACCCCAGCGCCGCGAGATCGTTCTGTTCCACGGTTTCGGTGAGATTGCTGTTGATGTTGGGCAGCAAGGCGCTGCGGGCTATCGTCACCTGCGCTCCGGTTTGACGCACGCTGTGCGCCAGTCCGACCGCTCCCAGGTTGTGGGCCAGGCCGCGCCGCAGCGCGTCTTGCAGAGATAGCTTCCCGGAAAAAGGCATGGACGTAGTGCTCGATGTGCTGCCGCTATATGGTCCTGAAATCTGCACGCTGGGGTTCAGGGTGTTGACGCTGGTGATGGTTCCCGGTACGGGCTGTTCGGCTGCGCTAACCGCGCCGGTGTTGATGCGGCCCGAAGCCGGCAGAACGACGGCCGACGCGCTGCTGGATGCTGCCGGCCCAGTCTGCGCCAAGGCGCTGCCGGCGCCCGCCAGGAGGGTGAAGAGCAGAAGGCTGTGGAGTGGTTTCATGGCATCTCTGGTTATTTCGGAATCAACTTGCGCATGGAAGTCACCAGTTGGCGCTGTTGGGCCGCGGGAAGGACCGCCAACTGTTGCGCCTCGGCGCGTTCGGCGCGTGGCAGCGCCTGGTTGAACAAGCGATCGCCGGCCTCGGTCCGCTGTACCCATTGGATGCGGCGGTCGCGCGGATTGCGCTGCCGGCGGACCAAACCCCGGCCCTCCAAACGGTCGAGCACCGCCACCAGGGAACTGGGGTCCATGCCGAACACATCGGCTATCTCATGTTGCGGGACGTTGCCGGGGCCGGCGATCGCCAGCAGCCAGAATTCTCTCGAGCGCAGTTCCAACGGCGCCAGGGCGCGATCCAGCCGCCGCCGCGCCTCCAGCCAGATCTTCCAGTTACAAAACCAAAGCCCTGGCTCGGGCGGGTCAATCAGGTCCATGGCCGCCACCTTGGAAAGTGTCGCGGCCGTTTCGGATGTTGCAGCCACCTTGGATGCAGCGACGGTCTTAGTAATTGGTCCGGCGGCGTTGGATGCTTCGGCCGACTTGGTAGGCGTCGCGGCCATCCGGTACGTTGAGGCCGTCTTTTGCGCTGCGGCGATCTTAGTAAGTGACGCGGCCGGTTTGGATGCTTCAGCCGTCTTAGTAGGCGTCGCGGCCATCGCGTAGGTTGGGGCTGCCTTTTTTGTCGCGGCGGTCTTAGTAAGCGCCGCCACGGTCTCGGATGCTTCGGCCGACTTGGTAGGTGTCGCGGCCATCGCGTATGTTGAGGCCGCCTTCTGCGCTGCGGCGATCTTAGCAAGTGCCGCGGTCGGTTTGGATGCCCCGGCGGACTTGATAGCTGTCGCCATCGCGTACATTGGGGCCGCCTCTTGCACCACGGCAATCTTAGTAAGCGGCGCGGCCGCCTTGGGCGCTTCGGCCGTCATCGAAAGTGCCGCGGCCAGCTTGGATGTCGCAGTCATCTCAGATGCCGCGGCCGTTTTGGAAAAAGTGCGCGGCATATTACAAAGTGCGCCGGAACAAGAGCGTCGCGCCCGTCAGCATCACCGCGGAGGTCAATGCTAGCGCGAAGATATCGTTGGCCACCGCGAAGATGCCCACATCCTTGAGCAACAGCGTGCGGAAGGCATGGACGGCGTAAGTGAACGGGTCGCACTCCGACATCAGTCGCAGCCAACGGGGGAAGCCGGCAATGGGATAGATGGCGCCACTCGGAAAGAACAGCAGCGTGTTCAACACGCCGAAAATCGCGCGCGGCACCAGCGGGTCGCTGATGCGCGCCATGATGAAAAACATCATGCCGATCAGCGCGACGGAAGTAAGCGCGACCATGAGAGTCAGCTCCAGCAAGCGCGCCGGCTCAAAAAAGTTGGGGACACCTGCCACGACGGCCCCCAGCACCAGAACGGTCTCCCCAGCCAGGATCGCCTTGATCACGCCGGACAAATTGAAGCCGAGAATCAGCTCCCACTTGGTGATCGGCGTCACCATATAGCCTTCGTGCAGGCCGCGGGCTTTGTCGTCGATGAACAGCAGGCCGCCGCCGATCATGGCGGTCATGAAGATGGCCAGAGCCACCGAACCGGGCAGCAAATACTTGATGTAGTCGATGTACGGATAGACCTCCACCGTGTCGAGCGCGGCCTGTTGTGGTTCGCGGCGCGGAACCTGTGGCGCATTGATCGAGGCCACCAGATCGGACATCTGAGCGCCCACGGCGCCTGCCACCGAGCGGTCGGTGTTGTCGGTAATCAGCGCCAGGTGCGGTTGGTGCTGTTCCAGCAGGTCGCGGGAATAATGCTGAGGAATGATCAAAACGCCGCTGAGTACTCCATTGCGCAGATCGGTGATGGCGGCGCCCTGATCGTCGTAATCGGTGGGCAGAAAGGTGCGCGCGTTGGCGCCAACCGCGCGGACGCGCTCCAGCACGTCGACCGATTCCGGCCCGCGATCCAGGTTGACCACTCCCAGGATGACGTTCTTGATATTGCCGCCGAAGGCGTTGCCCAGGATAATCAACTGCACCAGCGGCAGCACCAGTGAGGCGACGATCAACGCCGGGCTGCGGCGGAATTTGCGCATGTCGCGCTCGACCAGTGCTAAAGCTCGCTTCATTGGGGACCGCCTTTCTCTTTTCGGCCGCCGGGAACGGCGGCATCGGCCATTTCCGCCAGCCCGTGGCCGGTGTAATGCAGGAATACGTCGTCGAGCGTGGTGGATTGCACCGACAAGCTTTTCAGCTCGAGCTTGTGTTGGCGCGCCACTTCGATCAACTCCTGCGCCGAAGCCGGGCCGCGGTCGCTCGATACTCGATAAGTGGCCGAGCCCAGCGCGCGCACCGACTGGACCGCCGGTAAGGGTTCCAAATCGGCGACGCCATGGGGCAGATCGGGTTCGAACTGCAACTCGATGCGGCTGGCGCCGGGCACCGAGGATTTCAGCGCCACCGGCGTATCCAGCGCGACGATGCGTCCGCTATCGACAATCGCGACCCGGTCGCAAAGACGGTCGGCCTCATCCATGTAATGCGTGGTGAGAAACAGCGTGCGGCCCTGCTGGGCGCGGAGATGCGTGATCATCTCCCACACCGAAATGCGCGACACCGGGTCGAGGCCCGTGGTGGGTTCGTCCAGAAACAGGATCTGCGGATCGTGCACCAGGCCACGCGCAATCTCGAGCCGCCGCCGCATGCCGCCCGACAACGTGGCAGCCAGGGCGCCGGCGCGGTCGGCGAGTCCCACGGCCTCCAGCAACTCCGCCGTGCGCTGGCGCCGCCGCGCGCCGGTGATGCCGTACAGCCGCGCGTGAATGCCCAGATTCTCGGCGCAGGTGAGTTCGGGGTCGCTGGTCATGTTCTGCGGGATCACCCCAATGCTGGCGCGCACCGCGTTGGGGTCGCGAACGATATCGTGGCCGGCCACCACCGCCGTGCCGCTAGTAGGCGGCACCAGCGTCGTCAACATGCGGATGAGAGTACTTTTGCCGGCGCCGTTCGGCCCCAGCAGGCCGAAGATCTCGCCGCTCGGGACCGTGAAGCTGACGTTATCGACCGCGAGCAGGGCGCCAAAGCGTTTGCTGATCCCTTGGACTCCGATCGCGACGCCGTTTGGAAATTGGTTTGGCCCTTCCATTTCGGCTTAGTCTTTCGCGCTGGCGACCGGAGGCGGCGGCAAGGCCGGCACCGGCAGCATTACCCAGGCGGTCATGCCCAGCGGGAGCTTGCCGTCGGGATTGGAAACACGCACCCGTATGGCCACCGTCTTGATGTCGCGCTTGGTGCGGCTGACGTCGCGTTGAGTGGCAAAATCGGCTTCCACCGCTTTGTAGATCACCGGGCCGCTGGTCTCCGTGCCCGAGGGCAGGCGCACGCGCAAGGTCTGTCCCATGGCGATGAGATCGGCGTAGGTTTCTTCGACGTCGGCGTCCACCCAGGTCGAACTCAAATCGAACAGCGTGACGATCGGATTGCCGGCGTTCACGACCTCGCCCTGCCGCGCCGCGCGTAGCGTCACGATGCCGCTGGCCGGCGCGAAAATCAACGTCTGGCCGAAGCGCGCCTCGGCGGCGGCGGCGTTGGACACGGCCTGCAACTCGGCCGCCCGCATGGCGGCGGTCTGATGCTGTTGTACCGGGACTTGCCGTTCCTCCTGATGGGCGTCCGACAGCGCGGCCTGAGCCGCCGCCACCGAGCGCTGGATGGCCTCAGCCCCCGCTTGCGCTGCCGTAACGGTGCGCCGTATCGCCTCGGCCCCGGCTCGCGCCGCCTGTTCGTTGGCCTTGGCGGAGTCGAGATCGGTCCGTGCGGTGACCAGGTCTTGCGGCGGGTTGATGTCCCTTTCGACCAGCGGCCGGATACGGTTAAAGTTGTCCTGAGATTTGGCGACGGCCGCCTGAGTTTGCATCACCTGCGCTTCCGCCTGCTGCAGTTGGGCCCGGGATTGCATCACTTGCGCTTCCGCCTGCTGCAGTTGGGCTTCGGTTTGCGCCAACTGCGCCTCCGCCTGGCGGACTTTGGTGGGCAAGGTATGTTCCAGCAGCTCAGTCTGCGCCACCGATTGCTGCGCGTTGGCGCGGGCTTGCGCGATGGCATGGCCGGCGGCGCCCTGGTCGGCGCGCAGTTCGTCTTGATCGAGCACGGCAATCAAGTCGCCGGCCTTCACCCATTGCCCGTCGTCCACCGTCAGCTTCACGATACGGCCGGTGATCTTGCTGCCAACCACCACTTCGTTGCCATCGACCGTGCCGGTCAGCACCAGCGTGTGCGGACGCGGACGCTCTACCCACCAGAGAGCCACGCCGATGGCCACAATCAGCAACACCACGATCGCTCGCTTCATCCGGAAGACCTCATTGGTTGAAAAGCCAAATACATTGTAAACCAAATCATTGTGAATGCAAACTAAATTGTAGGCGGTGGGCGGGTTCCTGGGGTGGGCTTTCCCTCGGGAGCACGCCTCAACCCCTGACTGCGAGTCATGGCTATAAGTTCCGGCCGTGCTATCTTACAGGCTTCAAGGATGGACTTAATCGTGTTGGGCGCTGTTCCGTATGGCGATCGAAGGGCGGCACATTGATGGACCGAGACCACTTTCTGGAGCTGATGAAAGGCGCCGGGGAGTTGGACTATGAAATCTACCTGAACACCAAGGCGTTGCTCTCCTGCCAGAAGGACTTTGCGGCGCTCTGTAACCGGGATGAGTTGCAGTTCCAGATCGTCCACCAGGTGGAAGAGCTATGGATGAAGGTGATTGCCTATAGCTTGCTCGATATAGACGATTATCTGCAACAGCGGAACACCAATCGGGTGATCACGTTGTTCCGGCGCGTCCATATGATCGTGCGGCTAATGACCGAACAACTCGGGTTGCTGGAGACCATGTCGCCGCGGGAATATCAGGAAATCCGCTTGCAGCTTGGTCACGGAAGCGGCCAGGAGTCGCCCGGATTCCGGGTGCTTCTGAAAATGTATTCGCCCATCTGGGAGTCCTTCAAGACGCACTATTTGGACCAACAGGGATTGACGGTGGAGAGTATTTATAACTCCGGCTATAACCACTCGGACGCTTATGTGGTTGCCGAATCGTTAGCGGAGTATGACGAGCTGTTTCAGAAATTCCGCTACCATCACTTGCAACTGATCCACCGCAGCATCGGGCTGGGAGCGAAGTCGTTGAAGGGCCGCGCGGTGGAGTTGCTCGAGAACGGCTTGAGAATTCAATTTTTCCCCGCGTTATGGGAGGTCCGCAATAAGATGACGGATGAATGGGGAAGCCAATACGGCGTGGTGCGCGATTCGATCGCCGATGGTTAGTTAGAAGTTAGAGCCTGTCCTGAAACAACAAGCAAATTATGTATCCGCTCCCTGAGGAGGTGTCAGGAAATCGATTTTCAGGTCGTTTTGCACAGGGCAAATCATTGAAAACATTAGCTGCAAAAAATGGTTTGGAGCATTTCCTGACATCTTCTGACGGTCGCGGCTCGGAAGGCGTGACTGGACTGCGGGCGTCAGCGTGACCGAGCCGCAGCCGTCAGCGTGACCGGACTGCGTGCATCAGCCTGACCGAACCGCGGGCGTCGCGTGACCGAACCGCGCGCGTCAGCATGACCGAACCGTGCGCGTCCGCGTGACCGAGCCATCGCGCGCCAGCCTCCGCGTGCCGCGACCGTCAGCGTGACCGAACCCCGCGTCAGCATGACATGAACCGCGCGCGTCAGCACCGAGCCGCGTGCGTCAGCGTAACTGAACTCCGCGCGTCGCGTGACCGAGCTGCGTGTGCCAGCATGACCGAACCCCGCGTCAGCATGACATGAACCGCGCGCGTCAGCACCGAGCCGCGTGCGTCAGCGTAACTGAACTCCGCGCGTCGCGTGACCGAGCCGCGTGCGTCAGCGTAACTGAACTCCGCGCGTCGCGTGACCGAGCTGCGTGTGCCAGCGTGACCGAACCCCGCGTCAGCATGACATAAACCGCGCGCGTCAGCACCGAGCCGCGTGCGTCAGCGTAACTGAACTCCGTGCGTCGCGTGACCGAGCCATCGCGCGCCAGCGTGACCGACCCCGCGTCAGCATGACATGAACCGCGCGCGTCAGCACCGAGCCGCGTGCGTCAGCGTAACTGAACTCCGTGCGTCGCGTGACCGAACCGCGTGTGCGTCAGCGTGACCGGACCGTATACGTCAGCGTAACCGAGCCGCGACCGTAAGGGAGTGGTCGCATGGAGGCTTAGATCACCGGCTGCAGCCGATTCGATTTTTGATCGGCCCGGACCATCAGGTGCGCGTGATCCTTGAGGAACGCGAGCGCGGTGTCTACATCCTCTTGGTTGTTGTAAACGTGGAAAGAGAAACGCACTCCATCATGGCGGTTTGAGGTAAGCACCTTTTGAGCGGCGAGCAGGTTGACTACAGTGGCGGAGTCATGCGAACGGAGCACAACCAAAGGGCCGACGCTATCGGACGGCGTCTTGCTCTGCAAGTTCAATGCCTGCGCGCCTGCCAGAAAGCGCCGGGTGAGGCTTGCGATCTGAGCCTCGACGTTATCGAGCCCGATCTCCCGCAGCAGATTCAAAGCCGGCAAGGCTGCATAGATGTTCGGAATCGGCGGTGAGCCGCCCTCAAAGCGGCGCGCATCCGGAGCCGGGTCAAGCAACTGAGCATTGAATGCGAACACTTCCCGTTGGGCCATCCAACTGGTGATGGGCGGATTCAGTTGTTCGGCCAGTCCCTCGCGCACGTATAAAAACGCCAGACCGGGCGGCCCCAGAAGATACTTCAGGGTTCCAGCGACATAGAAGTCGACCCCGAGCGCCTTAACGTCAATGGGCCGCGTGCCGCAATCCTGATAACCATCCAGGAAAACCAGCGCGCCGTTGTCGTGCGCCAGGCGCGTGACGGCGGCTACGTCGGAGCGAAAGCCGTTGACGAAAGAAACGTGCGTCAGCGCAACCATGGCCGTGCGGCCGTCGATCGCATGCCGGTAACTGTCTAGCGGAATCACGCCGTCTTCACCGGCCAAAAATTTCACCTGCGCGCCGCGCTGCCGCTGGGCCAGCCAAATGTGACCCATGGTGGGAAACTCATACTCGCTCAAAATGACCTTATCGCGCGGCGAAAAATCCAGACTATTGGCAATGGGATTGATGCCCGCCGAAGCGCTGGTCACGATGGCAATTTCCGCGGGCTTGGCGCCAATCAGGCGCGCAAACGCGGCCCGGATCTCCTCGTATTTGCCCATCCATTCATCCCACGGAGCCGCGGACGTCCGCCAACTGCTGGCGTACTCGGCCATGCCTGCTTCCACCGCCGACGACAACGCGCCCTGCGAGCAGCTATATAAATATGTTTTCGCGGAGAGAATGGGAAACTGGGTCCGCAACCCAGCGACCTGATCATCAGTGAGCATGACGGTGAAACTTCAGCTAGAATTTCACAACCAGAAGGGTTTGTCAAGGAAGCTCAGGATGAAGTTGCAAGTACTTCTGATCTATGCGACAATCCAATCGAGCCTGAAATGTCAGATGCCAAACTCCCACGTTCTCTCCGACCTGGTTCAAGCGCTTCTCGATAAATCCATCCGGGTGGTCGATCTGAGCCAGCCACTCGACTCCAAGACCCCGGTGATCCAGCTTCCGCCTGAGTTCGGCGCTTCGTGGTCCTTCCGATCGGAAGAAATTTCTCATTATGACAGCCGTGGCCCGGCGTGGTATTGGAATAACTTCGCCTGTGGCGAACACACCGGGACGCATTTCGACGCCCCAATTCATTGGATCACAGGTAAGGACTATCCACACAATGCGACCGATACGATTCCGGCCGAGAAATTTCTGGCGCCGGCGTGCGTTCTCGACTGTTCCCAGGAAAGCGCCGGGAACCCGGATTTCCTGCTGACAATCGAACAAGTCGAAGCCTGGGAAAAGCAGCACGGCCGCATACCCGCTGGATCGTGGGTTCTGATGCGGACCGACTGGTCCAAGCGGCAGGACGGCGCGGCATTTCTGAACATACAGGAGGATGGCGCGCACGTGCCGGGTCCGCATCCGGATCTGATTCCGTTTTTGGCGAAGGAACGGGATATTCTTGGATGGGGTTCTGAAGGAGTGGGAACAGACGCGGGTCAGGCGTTTCGCTTTCAACCGCCCTTTCCGTGTCATAGCGGAATGCATGGAAGCAACAAATTCGGTCTGGCGAGCCTGGCGAATTTGGATCAGCTACCGCCCACCGGCGCTCTGCTGATCACGCCGCCTTTGAAGATCGTCAACGGATCGGGCAGTCCCTGCCGCGTGATTGCGCTGGTGATGGGATAGGGCATTGGCGCTTGGACAGGTAGTATCGGTAATATATGGCGGAAAGATCCTTTGCAAAAGAAGTCCAGAAGCTCCGTATGGGGAGCGGCGAGGAATTTTATGGCGAAGGCATTTTGGGTGTCACTAAGGCATTGTTGCAATCCGGCGTGTCCTACGTGGCCGGTTATCAGGGAGCGCCAATTTCCCATCTGATGGACGTGCTGAACGACGCCCGCGACATCCTGGAGGAATTGGGCGTTCATTTTGAACACAGCGCCTCGGAAGCCACCGCGGCTGCGACACTCGCCGCCTCCGTCAACTATCCTCTCCGCGGAGCAGTTACTTTCAAGTCAACCGTGGGCACCAACGTGGCTTCGGACGCGCTGGCAAATCTGTCCTCGGGCGGAGTAACTGGCGGCGCCCTGATTATCGTTGGCGAAGATTATGGCGAAGGATCGAGTATCATGCAGGAGCGCTCGCATGCCTTCGCGATGAAATCGCAGATGTGGCTGCTCGATCCGCGTCCCAATCTTCCTTCCATCGTGCAAGCGGTGGAGCAGGGCTTTTTACTTTCGGAAGCCACCAACACGCCCGTTATGCTCGAAATGCGCATCCGCGCATGCCATGTGCATGGACGCTTTCTGGCTAAGGACAACGTGCGCCCGGCGTTCACTCTCCGGCAAGCCATGGAAACGCCGGTGCGCGATGTAAGCCGCATCGTGCTGCCTCCGGCAAGCTTCGCTCATGAACAGGAGAAGGTGCAGAAGCGCTGGCCGGCGGCGCAGCAGTTCATTCAGGAATACGCGTTGAATGAATTTTTCTCCGAAGGGAGGCAGGATTTCGGCATCATTCTGCAAGGTGGGATGTACAACACAGTGATCCGCGCCCTGGAGTTATTGGGTGTGTCTGACGCGTTCGGTGAAACGGACGTCCCGCTGTATGTTTTGAACGTAACTTATCCGCTGGTGGATGCCGAAGTGGAGCGATTCTGCTCCGGCAAACGGGCAGTGCTGGTGATCGAAGAAGGGCAACCGGATTTTATCGAGCAGAACTTGCATGCTATTTTGCGTCGAGCAAACCTTGGCGCCATTTTGCATGGCAAAGACATGCTGACGATGGCGGGTGAATATACCGCGGCCGTGGTCACCAAGGGGTTGCTGAAGTTTCTGGACACTTATTCGCCTGGGTTAGTTAGTAACATCCCGGCGGTTGCGCGCCCGCAGGCGCCTAAGCCCGCGGCGCTTGCGGCCGCCGACACGCAAGTTCACGCACGGCCTCCCTCTTTTTGCACCGGCTGTCCGGAACGCCCGATTTTCACGGCGATGAAGCTGGTTGAGCGCGAACTCGGCCAGCATCATGTGAGTTGCGACATCGGCTGCCACTTGTTTTCCATCCTGCCGCCTTTCAACATTGGTGCGACCACCATGGGATATGGCCTGGGTTGGGCGGGAGCGGCGGCCTTTAATACCAAGGAACTTACTAATGAACATGGCAAGCGAACCATCAGCATCATGGGCGACGGTGGTTTCTGGCACAACGGACTGACCAGCGGTGTCGGTAATGCGGTTTTCAATCAAAGCGACAACGTATTAGTCGTGATCGACAACAGTTACACGGCGGCTACCGGAGGCCAGGACATTCTCTCGTCGCAGGCCGAGCATTCGCATCGCACCACCAAGTTATCGATCGCCGACGCGGTGCGCGGTGTAGGAGTGCGCTGGATTCGCACCATCACTCGAACTTACGACGTGGCCGGCATGCGGGATGTGTTGCGGGAGGCGCTGACAACCAAAGATCGCGGCCCCAAGGTGATTGTGGCGCAAAGCGAGTGCAGCCTGAACAAACAACGCCGCGAGAAGCCGCTCATGCAGCAGCGGATCAAGAACGGCGAGCGGGTGGTCCGGCAGCGTTTCGGCGTGGATGCGGACACGTGCACCGGCGATCACTCCTGCATCCGTCTCTCCGGCTGTCCCTCTCTGACGATTCAGCCGAATCCGGATCCGCTACGCAAAGATCCGGTAGCGGCGGTGATCGACTCCTGCGTGGGGTGCGGCCTGTGCGGAGAAGTAGCGCATGCCGCGGTGCTGTGTCCTTCTTTTTATCGCGCGGATATTATCTCGAATCCGAATGCTTGGGATCGCTTTCGCGCTCGTATTCGCAAGCCGGTGATTGCGTGGCTGCAGAGCCGCACCCAACGCAGGCTCGCCGGACTGGCGGCGTAGATGACCCGGGATGCAAAACCTCGGGCGATCACGATCGCCGTTCTGGCCATGGGCGGAGAAGGCGGCGGGGTGCTGGCCGATTGGGTCGTCGATCTGGCGGAACACGCGGGTTATCATGCGCAAACCACCTCGGTGCCGGGGGTGGCGCAACGAACGGGCGCAACCATTTACTACATAGAACTTTTTCCGGACGCAGCGATTGGCGCCTCGGGGCGCTTGCCGGTGCTTGCGCTGATGCCGGTTCCGGGGGAATTAGATATCGTGATCGCTTCCGAGCTAATGGAAGCGGGGCGCGCCATTCAGCGCGGGCTGGTTACGCCCGAAAGAACCGCGTTGATCGCTTCCACCCACCGCGTCTTTTCCATGACCGAGCGGACTGCCATGGCCGACGGCGCGGTGGATGCCGATGCTTTGCTAGAGGCGGGCCGCGCGGCGTCGAAGACCTATATCGCCGGCGATTTTGCACAGTTGGCCGATACGGCGCAGAGCATGATCAGTTCCGTTCTATTCGGCGCTCTGGCCGGCGCGGGCGTCCTGCCTTTTGAGCGCCGGCAATTTGAAGATGCCGTTCAGCGCGGCGGGGTTGGTGTGGAGTCTAGTCTGGCGGGCTTTGCGGCGGGTTTCCGTTTTGCTTCCGAAGGCGCGAAAGATATCGCCGCGCCACTCGCCTCGCGGCCGGCTGTTGGTCCGAAGTTAGAGAAACTGGCGTCGCGCGTTCGGGACACTTTCCCGCCTGCTACGCATGAAGTTCTGGTTGCCGCTATTCTTCGGCTGGCCGATTTTCAAGATGTCTCCTATGCGTCGGAATATCTCGATCTGCTGGAACCAGTCCGCGATTTGGATGCGCGCTATGGACACGGTGGTTCCGCTTTGCTTTTGGAGACGTCGCGCTATCTCGCGCTCTGGATGTCGTATGAGGATGCCGTGCGCGTTGCGGATCTCAAGACCCGCGGCGCACGGTTTCAGCGCGTCAAGAGCGAAGTTCGTGCGCGGCCGGAACAACTGGTCCAGATCAGCGAGTTTCTGCATCCGGGCTTGGAGGAGATCGCCGACATTTTGCCCGCGCCGCTCGGCGCTTGGCTATTGAGAACTCCGTGGATCCGGAAGTTGTCAGAGCCGTGGACGCGCCAGGGGCAGATCGTCGAAACGACTTCCCTGCGAGGCTATTTAAAACTTTACGCACTCGCCAGTCTCCGGCCGATACGTCGAAAATCGCTGCGCTTTTTGCGCGAGCGGAAGAAAATCGATCAATGGCTCAAGCTGTTGGGTGAACTTGCGCGGTCGGATTATGTGTTGGCGGCGGAATTCGCGGTGAGTCCGCGGTTAATCAAAGGCTATGGATCGACGCATCAATTGGGAACGCGCAATTTCGACGCGATCGTGGCTGCTTTGCCGCAAATTCGGTCGTTGCCCGGCTCGGCAAGTCATTTGAAGAAGCTATACGCCGCGGCTCTGGCGGATGACACCGGGCAGCTACTTTCGACGGCTCTGGCCGGGCTCGCGCTGGAGAAGGAATTTACTCGATGAAGATCGCGTGTTTAGGGGGAGGGCCGGCGGGCTTATATTTTTCGATTCTCGCCAAAAAAGCCGATCCTGCCTGGGACATTACTGTGGTTGAGCGCAATCGGCCAGACTCGACCTTCGGGTGGGGCGTGGTATTTTCCGACCGCACCATGGACGGATTCAAGGACTGTGACCCGGAAACGCATGCCGGAATTACCAATGCGTTTCGCCACTGGGATGACATCGACGTGTTCTTTAAAGGAGGATGCATTACTTCCGGTGGACACGGGTTCTGCGGTATTGCACGGATCAAGTTGCTAAACATTCTTCAGCAGCGGGCGTGTGAACTGGGTGTCAGACTCCAGTTTGAAACCGAAGTGACGGACCCTGACGTATATGCGGCGAATCACGATCTGGTGGTCGCCTCCGACGGAGTGTTTTCCATCACGCGCAAGAAGTATGAAGACGTTTTCCGGCCCAACCTCCAGGTGCGCCGCAATCGATTCATCTGGCTGGGCAGCCGCCGCAAGCTGGATGCATTTACCTTCGATTTTTGCGAAACAGAGTGGGGCTGGTTCAACCTGCATGCGTACCGGTTTGATGAAGACTGGTCGACGTTCATTGTAGAAACGCCTGAGAAGAATTGGCTCAAGGCGGGTATCGATCGCATGGATGGCGCGCAATCCATCGCCTTATGCGAAAAGTTGTTCAGAGACCGGCTGGAAGGCAATGCATTGGTCTCCAATGCAACGCATTTACGCGGCTCGGCAATGTGGCTGAAATTCAATCGCATTCTCTGCGAGAAATGGTTTCACAAGAACATCGTCCTGATTGGAGACGCGGCCCACACCGCGCATTTCGGTATTGGCTCGGGAACCAAGCTGGCCATGGAAGATGCGATGGCTTTGTCACGGATGCTGGCAGAAGGTGGCCCGGATATCGCGGCTGCCTTGCAGCGATACCAGGATGAACGCGAAGTGGAAGCGCTGAAGTTGCAAAGCGCGGCGCGCAATCGCATGGAGTGGTTTGAGCAGGTGGAGCGCTACGTAAATCTCGATCCGGTTCAGTTCACTTACAGCCTGCTCACGGGCAGTCAGAGGATCGGTCATGAGAGCCTGAAGCTGCGCGATGCCGGCTACGTGGAAAGAATCGAGAGCTGGTTAGCGGCGCGCAGCGGTTTGCATTCCGCCATCCCGCCCATGTTCACGCCGTTCAAGGTGCGTGGTCTCACTTTGAAGAACCGTGTGATCGTTTCGCCCATGGCAACGTACAAAGCGCTGAGCGGCGTCCCTAACGACTTTCATCTGGTGCACTTAGGTGCGCGCGCCATGGGTGGCGCGGCGATGGTGGTCACCGAGATGACCTGCGTGTCGCCGGACGCGCGCATCACCCCCGCATGCCCGGGCATGTGGAACAACGAACAGGCCGAGGCGTGGAGACGCATCGTTAACTACGTGCATGCGCAAACCGACGCGAAGATCGCGCTGCAACTGGGACATTCCGGCCGGAAAGGATCGACCCAAATCGGGTGGGAAGGAATCGATCAGCCGCTGGCCTCGGGCAATTGGCCAGTGCTGTCGGCGTCCCCACTGCCCTATATAGACGGCGTTTCGCAGATTCCGGCGGAGGCAACGCGCGCCGATCTTGATCGCATTCTGGCGGATTTTGTATCCGCGGCAAAACGCGGGTTGGCGGTTGGTTTTGACTGGCTGGAACTGCACTGTGGTCACGGCTATCTGCTATCGAGCTTCATTTCTCCGTTGACCAATATTCGATCGGATGAATATGGTGGAACGCTGGAGAAGCGCTGTCGCTATCCGCTGGAGGTTTTTCGCGCGCTACGCAAGGTTTGGCCGGCGGAGAAGCCTATGAGCGTTCGCATCTCGGCGTGCGACTGGGTGCCCGGCGGTCTCACCGCCGAAGACGCCGTGTGTGTTGCCCGGTTATTCAAGCAGGCCGGCGCGGACGTCATCGATTGTTCTTCCGGCCAGGTGAGTAAACAGGAACAGCCGGTGTATGGACGCATGTTTCAAGTCCCCTTCGCGGATCGGATCCGGAATGAGGCTTGTATCCCGACCATCGCGGTCGGCAACATTTTTGAAGGCGATCACATCAACACGATCGTGGCGGCCGGCCGCGCGGACCTCTGCGCCGTGGCGCGCCCGCACCTGGCCGATCCGGCGTGGACCTTGCACGAAGCCGCGAAACAAGGCTTCTCCGAGATTTGGTGGCCGGATCCGTATCTAGGCGGCAAAGTACAACTGGAGCGCAATCTGGCGCGCGCTGCGCTCCTGCGGATGCAAGCTTGAAGCTCAGCGGAAAACATGCTCTGGTCACTGGAGGAGCGCGCGGCATTGGCGCAGCCATTTCACGGGCGCTGGCGGCACAGGGCGCCCGCGTCACAGTTCTCAGCCGCACGCCTCAATCGGTGGAATTCGAGTGCGAAGCAATTTCCGCGGACGTTGCGGATCCGCAAGCCGTGGCACAGGCATTCCGCGGCGTCATTCAGCGCTCCGGCCCCATCCACATTCTGGTGAACAATGCGGGACAAGCCGCTTCCGCTCCCTTTTTGAAAACGGGCGCTCAGCTCTGGCGTCAAATGCTGGCGGTAAACCTGGATGGCGTGTTCCACTGCACTCAGGCGGCGCTTCCAGGTATGCTTGAAGCGGGCTGGGGACGGATCGTGAACGTGGCGAGCACGGCGGGACTGGTAGGGTACGCCTACGTGAGCGCTTATTGCGCGGCCAAGCACGCTGTCATCGGACTGACTCGCGCCTTAGCGTTGGAGCTAGCAGGCAAGGGGATAACCGCGAATGCCGTCTGTCCCGGTTATACTGCCACTGACATGACGCAGGCAACGATTGCGAACATCGTCGCGAAGACCGGCCGCACCGCCGAGCAAGCGATTGCCTCTTTGGTGGAACGCAATCCTCAAAAGCGTTTGATTGAGCCTGACGAGGTTGCGAGCGCGGTGGCTTGGCTGTGCCTTCCAGAAAGCCAGGCGCTGACCGGCCAGGCGATCGCGGTGGCCGGCGGCGAGATCATGTGATTATGCGTTACTTACCAGGTGAGACTCATCAGTTGCCGGGGCACAAGAAGCTAGCCGCGTATGAGAGCCGGCATTTTCGATATGAATGCACCGGTCGTGTGGCGACCATCACGCTCAACCGGCCAGAACGAAAGAACCCACTTACTTTCGATTCGTACGCGGAACTGCACGGGCTTTTTAGCGGAATGGCTCTGGCTGACGACGTACACGTGATCGTGCTGACTGGCGCGGATGGAAATTTTTGCTCGGGCGGCGACGTGCATGAAATTATCGGGCCTCTCACCAAGCTCGATATGCCTGGATTGCTCGCGTTCACTCGTATGACGGGCGCGGTGGTGAAGGCGATGAGGGCCTGCCCGCAACCGATTCTGGCCGCGATCGATGGGATTTGTGCCGGCGCCGGGGCCTTGCTCGCTCTGGCTTCCGATCTGCGGCTGGGCACGGAGCGCAGCAAAACTGCATTCTTGTTTACGCGTGTTGGTCTGGCCGGTTGCGACATGGGGGCCTGCGCGATGTTGCCGCGTCTGATCGGTCAGGGCCGCGCGGCGGATTTGCTCTATACGGGACGCAACTTGGGCGGCGCCGAGGCGGAGCGATGGGGCTTCTTCAATCGGCTCTGCGCTCCGGAAGAGTTGCTCGCGCAAACGCAAGCATTGGCAGCCGAACTTGCCGCCGGTCCCATTTTCGCGCACGGGATGACTAAGAAGATGCTGCATCAGGAATGGAACATGGGTATTGACGAGGCAATCGAATCAGAGGCGCAAGCGCAAGCCATTTGCATGGCCACTAACGATTTTCACCGCGCCTTTCACGCGTTCGCGGCCAAACAGAAGCCGCAATTTGAGGGGAACTAATTTGGCCGAGATTTTACAACCAGCGCATTGGCCTCGTCCTAAGGGGTATTCCAACGGGTTGGTTACTTCCGGGCGTCAGGTGTTTTTGAGTGGGATGATCGGTTGGGATTCATCGGGACGTCTGGTATCGGATAGTTTTGTCGCGCAAGTACGCCAGGCGCTTCTCAACATCGTTCAGTTACTGGCTGAAGCGCAGGCCGGTCCGGAACATATCGCGCGCATGACGTGGTACGTGGTGAACCGGCAGGAGTATTTGGCTTGCTCGAAAGAACTCGGGGCCACTTACCGGGAGATCATCGGCCGCCACTATCCGGCCATGAGCGTGGTGGAAGTCGCGGGACTGATGGAGACAGGCGCCCGGGTGGAGATCGAAGTGACGGCGGTGGTTCCGGTGTGAGGAACGGGCTCTGCCGAAACCCTTCAGCTAAACTAAAGCCCCCTCGCGCGGGTTAACACCCCGCGGCAGGTTGACAACCGCCCCACATTCGACGGCCGGCGCCACTTTCCTAGAACAGGAATTTTGCCGCGACCACGATGGTGCGCGGGTTGCTACTGAAGACCAAGGGCGATTGCGCATACAGGGGGCTGGCCACGTTAACGAAGGCCAGGTCGCTGGTCGCCGTCGTACTGGTGCTGCTTACATCGTTGATTTGCCCCGAAACATATTGTGGATGGTTGAGCAGATTTTTGGCCTGGGCGCTGAACTCCAGACGATAGCGCTCCCGGATCGAAAACCGCTTGAGCAGCGTCAGATCCACATCGTTAATCGGCCGGGTATTCTCGGTGTCGCGGCCGGCGGTGGCGAACGCTCCATAACCCGTCTGAATGTATCTTGCGTTCGGGTTGACAGCCACCCAGGCGACCACTTTATTGACCGTGGCCGTGGGAGCGTTGTAAGGCACCACAGTTCCAGTGGCCGTTAGCCCATACACGGCGGAGCCGGTTCCACTTACTCCGCTGACGTTAACTACCGTCCGGTCGCCGGCGGTATCGCCGTTCAGGTTGGAGTCAATCGCGCTTTGAGGTGTGTAAGCGCCGCCGCTCTCAAACGTATAGACCGGCGCCACTTCCCAGTTTCCAGCCAAATTATGCAGGAACCAGTTCGAGCTGCTCTTATAGAACGGTACATCGTAAATCGCGGTGTAAGTAAGCCGGTGACGGTGATCGAGCGCCGAATTCCCCCACTCCTGACGCAGGTTCTGGAAGTTTTCGGGCCGGCGGGGAGAAAGATAGGTGCCAAATAATTCCACCGAGGAGTTATCCAGGTTATGGCTCCAGGTGTACGCGCCGACAAACAGCAGCCCGTTAGTGAGGCGGCGCGTCAATTGTAGGTTCAGGCTGTTGTAGCGCGAGTCGCCGGTAGGAACAACACCGATGATCGAATTAGTAAAACCAACCGCCGCATAAGCCGGTGCGATATTCGAAACGCTACGCAGGGTGCCGACGGTCAATGGAAGCGAGGCTAGCGTAGCGGCGCTGGGAGCCGACAAATACGTTGGGATATTTTGCGTTCCGGTAACGTCCGATATTTTGTTGTATTCGTTCTGGACCGGCAGGTGCACACCCTTGGTGCCCAAGTAGCGCGCCTCGAAGGTGTAGTTATGCGCGAAGACGTGCTGGACGCTGAAGTTGTAGTTTATCGCGTAGGGAAGAATCTGATTCGTGATGATGGACGCGGTGAGTGCCCTGGCTTGGGGGACAGTAAAGGTGGCATTCAAAGCGCCTCCGTAATCCGGAGTAATGGCGCCGTTCTTGAAAAAATTATTGCCCGGCTGGCCGGTCAGCGTGATGGTGGTGCTCAATTCCGGAGGCAGCGAAAGTGCTCCCAAGGAATCGAACAGGACGTCATTGACAATGCCAAAACCGACCCGAATAGAAGTGGTGCCGCTCTTGCCCGGCGAGTACGCGACACCAATCCGGGGAGCGAAGTTTTTCGTTTGGGGCTCAGGAGCCGAAAACGTCAGCAGGCCCGGCACGTCCGCTAGCGCGTTCACAGACTGTAGCCGTTGCGAGTAAGGCACGGTGGTGTATTCATAGCGCAGACCAAGATCGAACGTCAGGTTGGGACGGGCGCGCCAAGTGTCTTGCACATAGCTATAACTGGCGATCTGATCGCCATAGTAACGAAAACCGCCTAGCCCGCGTTGCGCCAGGTAGTCGGGGACCAGGTCGAGCAGATAGTTAGCGACCGTGGTGTACTGATACCCGCCATTCGGCCGCGAAAGAGCGTAATCCGGTTCAATATACTTGCGGAACTCGGTACCGAACTTGAAAGTGTGTTTGCCCCGGTTCCAAGTTACGTTGTCCACCGCTTGATAGACATTCAGTGTGATGAAACTAGGACCGCTGTTCCCGAGCTGCAGATTCAAGTCATTGAAGGTTATCGACGGGAAAACATCCAGGCCGGGAAATTGCTGGTTGGTTGCCGGGCTGGCGGTGTTGGACCGATGATAGTTCAAGCGAAGTTCATTGACTACGGTCGGCGCAAACGTGTGATACTCGGTAATCGTCGCGAGGTAATAACGAGTGGGCGACAAAGTATAGAACTCTGGCAATTGAGCGCTGGCTAGAATTTTGTCGTTCCGGTTGTACAGGAATCGGCCCCGCACTTGGTCCTTATCCGAAATGTTGTAATCGAGCGAACCCACTCCGTAATAGCTATTCGAGTAATTCGGGCCGACCACCGGAAGCAGGCCGGTTGGAACACTAACGCCAGCCACGGTGATGGTGGGTGCGCCCGGCGTGGCGGCAGGCGCGGTCGCGTACTTTTGGAGGACGCCCAGATTGGTCAAACTGATTCCGGGAACAGTAGCGAGCGTGGCAAAGGACGAGGCGGTCGGCGCATAGACCGACGCCGCGGTGGTTGCGGCCTGGCCGATCGGATTGTACTCAAAACTCGTAAAGAAGAAGAGTTTATTTTTCTTGATGGGTCCGCCAAAATTGGCGCCAAGGCGGTTGTTATCGTAACGCGGCGGGCTCTTGTACCCTTGGCGGGCAAAAATTGGATCGAGCGCGTCGAGCTTCCGGTTGAGCAGGTAGTCGTACAGCTCTCCGTGAAACTGGTTGGTGCCGCCTTTTACGATAGTGTTGAATTGGCCGCCGGAAGAATGCCCGAACTCCGCTTGGAACTGGTTTTGCAACAGCGTGAATTCCTGAACCGAATCGTTCGGTATGTAGAGCTGCGGACCGGGAGTGTACTTCCCGTTGTTGTCGCCGCCCTCAACCATGAAGTTGTTGTTGGTCGGGCGCTGCCCTCCCACGGTGGGGCCGAATCCCAGACCGAGTCCGCCGCTGGTTCCAACACCCGCCTGCAGCAAGGAGAGATTCAACACTCCCGCGCCCGAAACCACGTTGGGCAAATCCGAGGCTTGCTTGGTGCTATAGGAAGACTGAACCTGGGCGGTGGTGGTGTCGATCTCAACCGCCGCCGCTGTTACGTCTACAGCGCTTGTAACTTCCCCCACCTTCAGCCGGATATTCGCGGTTGCGGCAAAGCTCAGGCGGATGCTCACATCCTTGAGCGTGGAGGGGGTGAATCCGCTGGCGGACGCCGTGACGTCATACGATCCAGGAGGCAAATTGGCGATCCGATACTCGCCGACGTTGTTCGCGGTAGTCGTGTAACGTATATTTGTCCCTTGGTTCACGGCCACGATGGCGGAGTTTGGAATCGACGCACCGGTTGCGTCGGTGACGGTTCCGACCAAGTCTCCGCTGACTGCTTGCGCCGGGGCGTGAACCTGGGTTAGCAGCAAACCAGCTAGCAGAAAAACAAAACAGGTGGTGATGCTTCGGGTGTTCGGCATGATTTCCCTCTGTGACCGCCGCAGTGAAATTTCAGCTATAATGTCACAACCTGGTTTGTTTGTCAATTTCGTTTCGCTGGGCTAGCCTGGCCTGCTAGAATGAAGCCCATGAGTGAGCATGCTCTCAGCGAGGGGGACCGCGCGCCCGAGATCGCGCTGAATGACGATAAGGCCCAGCCTTTTCAGCTATCTGCGTTGAAAGGCAAAAGCGTGGTGCTGTACTTCTATCCCAAAGCGGACACGCCGGGCTGCACCAAGGAAGCCTGCGAGTTTCGCGATGCGACCGAGAAATTTCACGCGAGCAACGCGGTGATCTTAGGAATCTCGCCGGACGCCTCCGGACTCCAGTCGGACTTCAAGAACAAGTTTGACCTTCCCTTCACCTTGCTCGCCGACACGGAGCACCAGACGGCGGAGGATTACGGCGTCTGGGAACCCATGACGTGGCAAGGCAACACGTTCATGGCCGCCGCACGCACGACATTCCTCATTGACAAGGACGGCATCATTCGGAAGATTTTCCGGAAGGTGAAGCCGGAAGGACACGCGGCGGAGGTCTATCAGGCCCTGAAGGAAATCGCATGAAAATCATTGGCGACGGCTGCCGGGTATTCGAAGCGGACGAGGGCGAGGTCGCGCGGCAGGGAACCTGGACCGCCCGGGCGCGCATCTGTCACGCCACCGGCGCGGAAAAAGTGACCCAAACGGTGAACGAGTATGCGCCGGGAAAATCCCCGGCCGTGTTGAATCCGGTGGCCGAGGAAGTACTGTACGTCGTGAGCGGCATAGGTTCTTGCAAGATCGATGGGATCGCGCACGATCTGCGGCCAGGCACCGGCGTCTATATTCCTCCGGGCTCCGAGTACGTGGTGGAGAACACGAGTTCACAGCCGATGAAAATCGTCAGCGCGTGTTGCCCGGAAGACCCGGGCCGCGTGGTTCGCGACGAAGCGGCGCGCACGGCGTCCGCCTCATCGCGTCAACTGACGGTGAACGAGGCAGACCGTAAGACCCTGCCGGCCACCGCGGGCCGCGAGTTCCGCTTGCTGGTGGATAAGGACCTCGGCTGCGAGCAGGTCACGCAGTTTGTGGGTTGGATTCCGCCCAGCACGGCGCCGTTTCATCACCACACCTATGAGGAAGGAGTTTTTATTCTGGATGGACATGGGATTGTCCACGCCGGTGAAGACAGTTGCGAATTCGGACCCGGGACCAGCATTTATTTGCCGGCCGGGGTCTCGCATTGCCTGGAGAATCCGGGAACATCGCCGGTGCGGGTATTAGGAGTCTTCTTTCCATCAGGCAGTCCGGCGGCGGCGTATCAGAAGTGATAGCTGTGGGGCAGGGCACTCTCGAAAACCTTTCTTCGGGACATGCGCCAGGGGACACAGACTGCGGTAGTTCTAAAGCGAAGAGTTCGGACTCGAGCCCGCAATGTCCCCGTCTGCTTGCTTCGCCGGCTCGCTGGTTTTCATTCTTCCTCCTGTACGCCCCGGCGCTCATTGCGAAACAGGTTATTAACCTGCAGCCGATTATTTATCGGCCTTGGGCGCAGCACAGGCTAAAGCCTAAGCCACGAGTTTGTACATTTCTGAACCATGCTGACCCATGTCTAGCCCCGAACGTTAGTGAGGGGATCGGCACCGATCCCCTCACTAACGTTCGGGGCTAGACGGAGGTGCTACTTGATTCGCGCCGGTTAATAACCGGCCCCATCTTTCTTGTATACCCTCCCTTGCTTCATTACGAACTTCACGTTCTGCAGAATTTTGATGTCTTGGAGCGGATCTCCATCCACGGCGACCAGGTCCGCGAACTTGCCGGGCTCGACTGACCCGAAATCTTCGTAGTGTCCGATGAGCTTCGCGGCGTTGGCGGTGCCGGCCTCGATCGACTGCATGGGCGTCATTCCGTGATGCACGTAAGCCGCGAATTCCTTGGCCGACAGAGCATGCTCCCCGACGCCGGCGTCGGTACCGAGTGCAATCTTCACGTGCATGCGGATCGCCATGTCCACGCTCTTCTTGGCATAGGGAATGAAGGCGGAAATCTTGGCGTGTGCATAGGGCGGAATCTTCCAGATCTGGTAGCGGTCGAAATACTCGTCGACGATCCAAAGGGTCGGGACAAAGTATGTACCGTGCTCAACCATAAGGCGGCAGGCTTCCTCATCCAGGTAAATGCCATGTTCCACTGAGTCGACTCCCGCCCGCACCGCCGCCTTGATGCCGTCAGTGCCGTGCGCGTGCGTGGCGACTTTCATTTTGAGCCGGTGGGCTTCATCGATAAGAGCCTTCATCTCTTCGTCGGAATAGGTTTGCGCTTGCGGATTGTCGCCTTTGGAAAGCCCGCCTCCGGTGGCCGCAAATTTGATCTGGTCGGCGCCATATTTTTTCAACCAGCGGACCTTGGCTCGCAATTCATCCGCTCCGTTGGCAACGCCGTTGGGCGATAGATTCTCAATAAAAGCATTGTCCCCATTGGTCGGATCGCCGTGGCCGCCGGTAGCGGAAATGATAAACAACGAGACGAACATGCGGGGGCCGGGAAAGTCGCCCCGCTCTACCGCGTTTTTGATGGCGAGGTCGGCGAAGCCGGTGGATCCGAGATCGCGAATGGTGGTAAAGCCGGCCATGAGCATACGCTTGGCGTTAATGGCGCCTACCAGAGAGAAGTCCGCACCCGTGCCGGACGCGCGGTCGATGGTGCGTTCGCTGCCGTTCTGCGACGTGATGTGCGTGTGAGCGTCAATGAACCCCGGCAGCAGGGTTTTGGCGCTGAGATCGATGACTTCCGCACGGGCAGGAATCGCCAGACCCGTACCGACTTTGACGATGCGCTCTCCTTCGACCAGAACCACGGCGTTCTTCATCGGGGCAGCGCCGGTGCCATCGATCAGCGTGCCCGCGCGGATTGCGGTGGTCTTCTCTTGAGCATAACCGGCCGTTGCGCAAATCAAAGCCAGAACCGGTGCGAGATTCTTCACTGTTTCTCCTTGGTCGTTTGTGTCAGTTCGCGGTAGATCACTTTGGCATTGTCCGCAAAAGTCGCGTGGAAATTCGGGAATTGCCGGAAATCGGAATACTTCTTCATATCCAGATGTTGCCGGATTTGATCCCAGGGCGTTCCCAGCTTGATTTGAGCCGCAATCTGATCGCGCAGATCCGCGAGATAATCGTGGAAGCGTTGCAAATCCGGCCGGGTGGCGAGTTCGAAGTGGCCGGGCACAAACGTAACGGCAGGCGTGTTCAATATCTTCTCCAGCGCATGAATCCAATTCAGTACACTGCCGCGGTCCATCGCCGGCAAGCTGTGGTTTAGAAACAGATCGCCCGTGGCCACTACTTTTTGCGCCGGAAAGTAGACTACCAAGTCGCCCATGGTGTGGGCTGGGCCGGGAAATTCCAGATGCACTGGCTGGCCGTCGAGATAAATGTCAGCCGTATCGGTAATGGCAATCGTCGCGGGGCGAAAGCGAACATCCGGCAGGTGCTGGTTCGCCATTGCGCCGATCATGGCAATCGTGCGCTCCCGAGTGAAGATTGTGCTCACCACTTCGCTGGCCGGTCCGACAATCCCGTTTGCCGCCTGGTGATCGCGATGGTAATGCGTATTGACGATGTAGCGCACCGGCAGAGAAGACACGGAGCGGATGGCGGATAAGAGTTTCTCGCCTGCGGTCACGTCGAAGCCGGTGTCCACCACGAGAATGGCTTCTTTTCCCACCAGGAAAACGGAATTGCAACTGGAATCGTTATCTGAAATGTAGGCGTACAGGCCGTTGCCTAGAGGCTGCGCGGCCGGACTACATTGGGCGCACGAAATCAGCGCTATTGCAACCAACGCCGGCTTGATCATCAGAAGATCAGCTTAAGCCCGAATTGTATCAGCCGTGGTCCGCCCGACCCGAGCCCCACATTGTTTTGCGCCACATCCGGCGTGCGGTAAAGCGCGCCGAAGTTCGCGGCGGATTCCACATTGCTAGGCAACGCGAAGGCCGGATGATTGAAGATGTTGAAGAACTCGGCGCGGAACTGGAGATCGCTGCGCTCGGTGATGCGCGTGTTCTTAATCACGGAGAAATCGAAATCGTCAAATCCCGGGCCAGTCACCACGTTGCGGCCTGAGTTGCCGAACGTCAGCGGAGCGTTGGGCGTGAACGCGCTCAGGTTGAACCAATCCGAGACGGCGTGCGGACCGCTGTTCGGATCTCCGATCGCGTCGGGCCGGTCGTTTCCTTCGCCCGTGCTGCTGTTGTTCAGCCCCGTGAGCACCGAGAATGGCTGTCCGGATTGCAGAGTGAGAATGCCGGCCAGTTGCCAGCCACTGGTAAGACGCTTGGAGCCGGTGCTGTACCAACGGTCGAACGGAAGCTGCCAGATGAACGACCCGCTGAAGCGATGCCGGATGTCGAAGTCCGAAAGTCCGCGCTCGCCTGCCAGCAGATTGAAATTGTTTTGCGGCAGCACGGTGGAACCGTTGGCGCCGGAGCCATAAAAGTCCGACGCTTCATCGATGGATTTCGAGAACGTATAGTTCAACTGGAATGACAACCCATGGGTGAGCTGCTTGCTGAGCCGCGTCTGCAAACTGTCATAGTGCGAATTCACTACCGTCTCCGCCGTCAGAATCTTCGGAAAGCCGAAATATTGGTTACGGACAATAGGCGGAAGAGCGCTGATATGGCTTTCGAGGAACGGGATCGCTCCGGCCGGAACGCCGATCAACTGCAGCCGGTCAGTCAGGGAGGGTGTTAGCGAATTCAATTGATCCTGGGTAATGTACGCCTGATCGACATCCACGAATCTGGGCAGATGCGTACCGTGCGTGCCCACGTAGCCAACTTCCATCACCATTCGCCACGGCAGTTCCTGCTGGATGGTGAAGTTGTAGTCCTGCGCATAGGGCGTTTTCAGATCTTTGCTCACGGTTGTCAACACCGGAAAGGCGGTCGGTCCAAACGAATTGGGAAACGAGATGGACGGCACAGAATTGTAGTAATCCGGCAGAAATGGAGGATTCAGGGCGATATTGCCGGGGATATTGCCGATGATGGTGTCGTAGAAGATGCCGTAGCCGGTGCGGATCACCGTATGATATTTTTGGCCGAGACTGTAGGCCAAACCAACCCTCGGCGCGAAGTTCTTATGGTCGCCGTCGTAGATTCCGCCGACCTGGCTTTGCGTCACGATGCCTGCCTGTTCGAGAGCAGCGAGATTGGTCTGCGACGCCGACGGCGGCAAATAGGTTTGGTAATTTTGCGGGAAGAACGTGCTGAGCAGGTTGTTCACTTCATGCAACACGGTGTTCAGTTCATAACGCAGTCCATAGTTGATCACCAGGTTCGGCCGGATCTTGAAACTATCCTGGGCGAAGAAATCGAAGCTGGAGGTTCGCAGGCCGCGCTCGGAGTTGCCCACAAACTGAAGGGAACTGCCAGGCAAGCCTTCGGCGAAGTCGACCAGCGCGTTCGAGATCCCTTGCGGATTCTGAGAACCGTCGAAGACCAGTTCGCCGCTGAATGCCAGATCGTAAACGCGGTTCATTTGCAAGCGCCGGATGTCCATGCCGAACTTCCAGGCGTGTTTGCCGGTGGTGAACGAAACTTGATCCACATACTGGAATGTGTTGATGGTCGCGCCCGAGGGATTGTTGTCGCTGCCGCCCAAATTGGAAACCGCGCTGCCCGCGGAGACCAATCCGCCAGAGAGAGTGATGAAAGGAATGTTGCCTAAGTTCATGGGCGAACCCGCGCTATAGCCGGTATTAATCCCGTAGGTGGCAGCCTGCGGACCAGCCTCATTTTCATCCAGCGATTTGGTTCGGTTGTAGCCGAAGCGCGCTTCATTTAACCAGCGTGGTCCAAAAATCTTGGTGTAGTTGAGAGACAGCAGGTCGCTCGATCCCGTCAAAATTGTGCCGAACCCCGGAACCGAAGTCGAACTCTGCCCCGGAGTGAACGGGTACACGGTATCCACTCGCGAGTCGCTGAAGCGCACAAAGGCTACGTCGTTGTTCGTGAAATGATGGTCGATCTTTACCAAGCCCTGGTCGGTGTCCTGAACCAGATTTGGGCTGGAGACAAAGTTTCCCAAGGGGCTGACCAAGTTCGGCGCGGGCCAAAGCTGAAAGAGCTGCGCGCTGATGGGATTGACCGGCACTTGCACCGTCTGGCCCGCGGCGTTCGTGAAAATGCCTTGACGCTGCAGCACGGTGGGAACGTTGGTAATCTCCGTGATGCCCGCGATGCGGCGGAAGCCCTCATAGTTGATGAAGTAGAAGGTCTTGTCTTTCTTGATCGGGCCGCCCAGCGTGCCGCCGAATTGGTTGAGGCGCAGTTCCGGCGTGGCAAAGCCGGCGGGGTCAAAATAATTGCGGGCGTCCAGGGCGTTGTTGCGGAAAAACTCAAACAGGGAACCGTGCAGTTGATTGGTTCCGGAACGGGTCACAAGATTTACTATGGCCCCGCTGTTGCGCCCGTATTCGGCCGCGAAAGTATTAGTTTGAACCTCAAACTCCTGAATGGAATCGATGGAAGGCTGTTGCGAGACCGAGCCCGATACGTAGTTGTTGTTATCGATTCCATCCACCAGAAAGTTGTTCGATGTGGAGCGCTGGCCGTTGGAAGAAAAGTTCGCTACGCCGCCTTCCCCGCCCTGCTGTCCTCCGCCACCGCCAAAGGATGCGACCCCTGGCTGCAGGCGCGCGAGCTGCGTGAAATCGCGGCCATTTAAGGGAAGCTCCTCCACGTTGCGATTGTCGACCACCGTGCCGATCGCGTTGGTCTGCGCATTCACCAGTTCCACTGCGCCCTGGACCACCACTTCCTGGGTTTGCGTACCGACTTTCAAAACCAGGTCGACAGTGCGGACCTGATCCACCGATATGTTGACGTCCGCCGCGGCGGTGTCAAAACCCTGCTTCTGCGCGCGCAAACGGTATGTTCCGAAAGGCAGCGCCGGGATGAGAAAATTGCCGTCGGCCGTGCTGGTTGTGCGCCGCTCCAAGCCGGTGGCGGCGTTTTGCACGCTCACCTCAGCGCCCGGAACGACCGCCCCGCTCTCGTCGTGAATGACGCCCGCGATAGAACCCGTAATGGTTTGGGCATGGCAGCCAATGACGGCCAGCGCGGCTAACACCAGAGTTTTGCAGTTCAGCGACAGTCTTTGTGACATTTCACAGTTCCACCTTGGGGTGAATTATGGCACGCTTTCACGCGAGCCGCAATGTCTTTTGTGTGCAGTTGGCTGATTTTTTGCTATGGGTTGCGTTCTGCTTCTGTTTCTTGACACCCAGCCCGAGTTGTGACATGCTACTTGAAGTTTCAAGAGCGTCCGTGCTCCACGTTAACAAACTGGCCCTGAGTCGAGTCTGCACCGACTAAAGTCCGTGCCACCTTAGAATGGAGACCACTCCGATGAATCAGTCTGCAACCCGCGGAGCGCTGGCGCTCCTAGCCGTGTTTCTTTTCGACGCCGCGCTCGAAGCGCAGCCGCCGTTCGCTATTGAGAATGTCACTTTGATTGACGGCACCGGACGTCCAGCCGTCGCGAACGCGTGCGTGATCGTGTCGGGTGAGAGAATTCTCAGGGCCGGCCCGTGCCCGATCGCCGCTCCCGCCGGAGCACGGCGTATTGACGGGCGAGGAAAGTTTCTCATTCCTGGATTGATGGATGTGCACATTCATCTGAAAGGCGGCCGAGGACCTTTCGGCGATCAGCCGCAGGACGAGACCGTTGGTATCCGCCGATTGCAAGGCTACTTGTATTCGGGCGTGACGACCGTTCTCGATGTCGGCAACAATCCGGATTTCATATTCAAGCTACGGGACATGGAGCGCTCCGGCAAAATCGTTTCTACCCGCTTATTGGCGTGCGGAGGAATTGTCACCTATCCCGGCAGTCACGGCTCGAGCCAATATGCGACCCTCATCGATAGCTGGCCGCAGGGAATCCCGCTGCTCGACGCCGCTATCGCGCGTAAACCCGACATGCTTAAGTTGACCTATGACGAGCATGGTTGGGGCACGCGGCCGCGCATCACTTTACTGCCAATCCCGCTGATGGCGCACATCATTCAGCACTACAACGAACATGGCATCCGCACCACGGCGCATATATCGAGCGAAACGCGAGCGCTCGAAGCAATTTTCGCCGGCATCGATACGCTGGCGCATCCCGTCATTCAAGGCCCGGTGAGCGATAATTTTGTGCGCCTGATGAAGGCGAAGCAGATTCCTGAAGCTTCCACGCTAACGGTCGGTGAGAATTACAGCCGTTTGGCCGAGCATCCGGAATTTCTCGACCAGCCCCTTTATCGGGACACAATCGAGCCCGACGAAATCGAGCACCTGAAGACCGTCGAGAGCGCCAAGCAGAAAGAGAATCGTTGGGCTTGGTGGATGAAGGTCATGACTCCCGTGGCGCAGGACAACGTCAAGAAGGTGAATGCCGGCGGGGGAATCATGGCGCTAGGCACAGACACGTCGGAAGGACCCGCGGTTCACCGCGAATTGGAACTGATCACCGGCGGGGGCGTGCCGCCGCTGGACGCGATTCGCATTGCGACACTCAATTCCGCGATTTTTCTTGGGCGGGCGCGGGACATGGGTTCCATTGAAGACGGCAAGATCGCCGACCTCGTATTATTAGAGGCGAACCCTTTGGATGACATCAACAATACAAAACGCATCGCCATGGTGGTAAAGAACGGCGAGATCATCGACCGCGGAAAACTGGATCTTCCCGTCAACCGGCGAGGTACTCATTCCATCTCTCATTCCAACTAAGGACCTGTCATTGAAAGAACCAATTCAACCGCTCCCTCACGGTCGCGGCTCGGAAGGCATGGCTGATTGGCGACCGTCAGGGAGCGGGCCGGAAGTACTGGCTGAGCCGCAACTGTCCGGGAGCGGGCCGGAAGGCGTTACTGAGCCGCGACCGTCAGGGAGCGGGCCGGAAGTTGTTTCATGACGGGTACTAACGGGCCGCCGCAGGCTGAAGCGGTCTCTGTGCCCGCACCTGGCGATCCGCCCTCCATCGAGAGCGGAGAGCAGCTTCATCGCGGCCTGAGTTCCGGCCAGCTCAGCATGATCGCCATCGGCGGCGCCATCGGGACGGGGCTGTTTCTGGGCAGCTCCCTCGCGCTCCGCCTAGCCGGCCCCGGGACCATTATCAGTTATGTGATCGGCGCGTTTATTGCGTTGCTGCTGATGGGCGCGCTTTCGGAGATGGCTGTCGCCCATCCGACCGCCGGATCGTTCGGAGTGTACGCCGAACTCTATATCAATCGCTGGGCTGGATTCGTCATTCGTTACACCTACTGGGCTTGCCAGTGCGTGGCCATTGGCGGTGAAGCCGTGGCGATTTCGATTTTCTGTCAATGGTGGTTCCCGGGAAGTCCGAAATGGGTGTGGATTGTTGGTTTTTCCGCAGCACTGCTGTGGGTCAATGCGCGTAGCGTAGGCAGTTTTGGCGCGTTTGAATACTGGTTTTCGATGATCAAAGTCGTAGCCATCGTAATGTTTGTCATTTTCGGCCTGGCCTTGATCTTTGGTTGGGGACCAGGTCCCGCGGTTGGTTTGTCCAATCTTACGGCCCATGGAGGCTTTCTTCCCAACGGACTTTCCGCCGTGTGGATGGTAATGGTGTTTGTCATTTTCAGCTACATCGGAACCGAGGTGATCGCCGTGGCAGCCGGCGAAGCCGCGGATCCCCGGCGGGCTATCCCCCGCGCCATGCGCTCCATGATCACCCGTCTGAGCCTGTTCTATATCGGCTCTATTTTCGTGCTGCTCGCCATCTCGCCTTGGAACCAGATTCAGCCCGGCGCCGATGTTACCGCCAGCCCGTTTGTTCGCGTGTTTCACACCATGGGAATTCCAGCCGCCGCGCACTTAGTCAATTTTGTGGTGGTCACGGCAGCGGCATCCAGCATGAACTGCAATCTTTATCTGGTCAGCCGGATGATGTTTTCGCTGTCGCGCGGCGGTTACGCGCCCAGAATTTTTGGGACGGTCTCGAAACGCGGCGTCCCGCTATACGCGCTGTTAGTCTCGGCCGCCGGATTGGCCGGCGCCACTCTGGTCGCGCTGGTGTGGCCGGAGAGCGCGTACGTATATCTCTTCGGTGTTTCGCTTTTTGGCGGGCTGTTTGTGTGGCTGATGATTTTCGTCACGCACCTGTTCTTCCGCCCGCGGTGGGAGGCGGGGAACCATCCGCCACTTCCGGTAAAGATGATTGGTTATCCCTACACGTCGTTGCTGGGCGCGGGGCTACTGGTTGCCATCCTGATCACAACCTGGTGGGTGGAGGGAATGAGAATCACGATGATCGCGGGGATTCCGTGGCTGTTATTGGTGAGTGCCGCGTACTTTGTGGTGGCGCGGAAGAAGTCTAGCCCCGAACGTTAAGTGAGGGGTTTCAAATCCGCAATCTCCACTTCCAAATGGAGCAGCGAAGCACGGACGACTCCGGCTTCCGTCAATCCCAACCTTTGCATTAGAAGCGGCGCGTACATGCGGCCATCCCGCACTCGACTCCCGCCGCCAGACGCTCGCAGACCTCGGCCGGCGCAACTGACCCAACATTGAAACAAACGGCGGGCACGCGATGCGGGATTAGTTAACGAAACGTTGCTATCGGCGGCCGGTTGCCGGGTCCACTCAAAGACCTGGCGCTTTCTCCATAGTTTATCGATAATCTTCAATTACTTACACATTCCTGATGCAGCCCGGGAATCGGCCGATATGTGTCTTCATGCGAATTGGCGCAGGTGTTAAGCGGATGGACAGCTTCCGCTTGCCGGGCAGTTTCGCCTGACGGAAAACCGGACTGAACGCTTCCCGATATGACGGAACGCCTCCGCTGTTTTTGCATTCTGACGGCCGCCTTGGCACTCCTCGGGAGCGCCGAGGCCCAACAGTACAGCTTCCGGGCCTACGGTATCGACGAGGGGCTGACCAACCTGGGAGTAAAAGGCCTTCATCAGGACCAGCAGGGGTTTCTCTGGGTCAGCACCGAAAACGGAGTCTTCCGTTATGATGGCGAGCGATTTCAGTCCTTCGCCTCGAAGAACGGGATCCCGCCGTCCAGCGGAGTCGCGTTTGGGGAAGCGCCGGACGGCAGTCTCCTGGCGGGAGGACGGATTGGCCTGTTTCGAAAAGCCGGCGAACGATTCGAGCCAATCCCGATGCCCGGGGCCAAGAGTGTGAGTTGGTTTTCGGGAATTCAGTCCGACGGCAAAGGATTCTACTTGGCTCGCCACCGATGCCGGGTTGATGGTCATCACGCGCAAGGATGCGACCTCCTTCGCGTTTCGTCTCATAGCCAAGCCCAGCGGCGTGGAAAGCCCCAACGCCTATGGTCTTTTGGTTGAAGGAGATACCGTTTGGTACGGTTGCGGCCTGCAGTTGTGCGAGTTGGACGGCGGGAGGATCGCTGTTTTTGGGAGGAACGCTGGTCTTCCCCTCTCCCAGTGGAAAGGCATTCAGAGAGCGGGAAACGGCGATCTGTGGGTGCAGGGCAGGTCGGAGGTGGCGGTGTTGCGTCGCGGCGCCAAACGGTTTGAAATGCCGGACTCGCAGTTTCGCACAACCCTGGCGACGGGTGTCCTGAGCGTTGATTCCGCGGGCAGAGTCGTTGTTGGGACCAACGATGGACTGGTGATCCGGGATGGCAATTCCTGGAAGAGCGTCGGCCGCGATGCTGGTTTGCGGGGTTCCGTATATTGCGCCCTGCAGGATCGGGAAGGGTCTCTGTGGATCGGACTACTCGGGCGCGGTCTCGTGCGCTGGGCCGGGTACCAGGAGTGGGAGGGTTTCGCCTCCGACAGCGGTCTTGCCAACGATATCGTCTACCAGACGCTGCCGCTTCCCGGCGGTACGGTTTGGGCGGGCACTGAGGCCGGCCTTTTCCGGGGCGCGAAGGTGCATGAAGTGTGGACTTGGCGAAGGCAGCCGCAACTTGGCCGGATCGCCATCCATTCCATCCAAAGTGACAGCGCCGGAAGATTATGGCTGGGCACGGAATCGCAAGGCGCGGCTCGTTTCAACCCAGTCACGGGGCAGATTGAGTGGTTCACGGAACAGCAGGGACTCAGCGCGAGGAATCCGTTTACCCTCACCCTCGACAGCAAGAACAGAATCTGGGCGGCGACGGAACACGGGCTCTTTGTGGCTGATCTCAGCGCGCCGCGATTTCGTCCGGCCGAGCCACTGCCAAGAATCCAGTTCTGGGCCACGATCGAAGGGGCGAACGGCGATATCTGGGCCGGCTCGGCCGGAGGGCTGTTCCGTCTGTCGGGAGGACGCTGGAGCCATATCACCCGGTCCGAGGGTCTCAGCCACGAAGTGGTCCTGAGTCTGGCTGCGGCGAAGAACGGGGATGTGTGGGTCGGATACCGCTTTGGCGGAGGCCTCGATCGCATCCGCATGAAGAACGGCGTCCCCAAGATCAGTGCTGCTAATAGTCCGGGTGCGAAACCCGCGACCATTTACTTTCTTGGTTTCGACAGCCGGGAACGGCTTTGGGCGGGTACGGATGCGGGCGTCGACGTTTTCGACGGCAGTGTCTGGAACCATTACGACCGCCGCGATGGCCTGATCTGGGACGATTGCGATCTGAACGGATTCTCCTCGCAGCGCGACGGCACGGTCTGGATCGGCACCAGCGGCGGACTGGCGCGATTCACGCCGCGGGCGTCAGCCCGAATCTACACCCCTGACGTGATCTTTACCAGGGTGATCCTCGGGAACAAAGAAGTTGACGCCGCGACCTATCCTTCCGTGAATCATGCGGCAAATATGCTGCACACCAGGTTCTCGGCCCTTACCTTCGCGCGCGAGAGTTCAGTCTTATTCCGCTATCGTATGACGCCGCTCTTCGAGGAATGGCGGGAAACGCAGCAACGCGAGCTCCAGTTCGATGGTCTGCCAACCGGAAAATACCGGCTGGAGGTTCTCGCCCGGGATGGCTGGGGGCGATGGAGCGCAAAACCAGCGGCGTTCTCGTTTCAGATCCTGGCTCCGTGGTGGCAATCGCCCTGGATTTTGCCGGTGTTGTTTATGCTTCCTCTGGCCATGGTCGGCCTGTTGGCCCGCTTGCGGGGAATCGCCATGCGCCGCCGGGAGCACCACTTGGTTCGTCTGGTGGACGACCGCACTGCGGACCTGAAAGAGGCCAACGAAAATCTGCTCCGGCTGTCGCATATTGAGAACGAGAAGAACCTGGCGGAGACGCAACGCGCTCACGCCGAGAATGTGGCGCGGTTGAATCGGCGGGCGATCGAGACGCTGGCGCTGGCGATCGAAGCCAAGGACCAGACTACGGCCGATCATTTACGGCGAGTTGAGGTCTATGCCGTCGAGGTCGCCAGGGAGATGGGACTGGACGAACTCCAGTTAGAGGCATTGCGGGCAGCGGCGCTACTGCATGACGTCGGCAAGATCGCCGTGCCCGATTACATCATTTCAAAGCCCGGCCGTTTGACGCCTGAGGAGTTCGAGAAGATGAAGACGCATACCATAGTCGGGGCGGAAATCGTGGAGCAGATCGGGTTCCCCTACGCCGTAGCGCCCATCGTGCGCTCGCATCACGAAAAGTGGAACGGAACGGGTTATCCGGATGGGCTTTCGGGCGAGAGTATCCCGATCGGCGCGCGTATTCTGGGCGCGGTGGATTGCCTCGATGCACTCGCCAGCGAACGGCAATACAGGCGCGCCCTGCCGCTCGACGAGGCCATGGAATTTGTCGGAGCGGAGGCGGGAAAGAGCTTCGATCCGGTAGTAGTCGAGATCCTCGCTCGGCGTTATCGGGAGCTTGAAGGTATGGCCACGAGCCGGGGCACGATCGAAAGGACAACTTTGTCAACGGACGTCAAGATCGAACGCGGGGCGTCGCCAGCCGCCGGCTTTGAGGCGACTGCGCCATCGGTCTCGCAGGACTGCGATCTGGCGAACCTGCGGATTTCGGTGGCCGGAACAGTCCTGCCGGAGCGAGCGCTTGCCGAGCTGATTGAGAGGATCGCCGATTGCGCGGTTAGCGCGGCAGTATTCGCCGCTCTTCGCCACTCCCTGCCCGACCTGGTGCCTTATGACGTGATGGCGGTATACCTATGTCGCGGCGACCGCCTGGTTCCGGAGAGCCTGGATGGCGAGGACTACCAGCTCTTCGCGTCCCGGGAGATACCGATGGGGATGGGGCTGTCGGGATGGGTGGCCGAGAATCGAATGCCGATTATCAACGGCAACCCTTCAGTGGAGCCCGGCTACTTGAACGATCCGGCCAGATTCAGCGTGCTGCGCTCGGCGCTTGCGATACCGCTCGAATCGCAGGGACAAATGGTTGGCGTACTGTCAGTCTATAGCACGGGGCAAGACGCGTTCAGCGTTGAGCAATTGACTCTCCTGCTCTCACTCGGCGAGCCGCTGGCCTGCGCCTTGAATCTGGCCTCGGAAAGAATCTGCGCGGATCACCTGCCTTAGCAGGACCTAGTGAAGGGAAGGGCGATTTAGGCCGCAATCTCCTCGACAACACTGAGAAAGCGCTCAATCTCCTGGTGAGTGTTATAGTGCAGCAGCGAAGCGCGGACTACTCCGTCTTCAGTCAATCCCAGCCGCTGCATCAGACGCGGCGCGTACATGTGGCCATCCCGCACGCCGATTCCCGCCGCCGCCAGACGCTCGCAGACTTCGGCGGGCGCGACTGCGCCAACGTTGAAGCAGAGCGTCGGCACGCGATACGGGATCAGCGATATATCCCGGATGCCATAGACCTGGACACCGCGAATTGCCGCCAGTCCCGACAGCATCGCTTCCGATAGACCGGCTTCGTATTCCCGGATCATTTGCATCCCGGTTTCCAGGTGCCGCCGGCGCGAAGCATGGCCGTTACTCTCTTCGCTCCCTGACGGTCGCGGCTCGGTAACAGCCCCTAAGGACTCTAAATAGCGCACCGCGGCGTCCATGCCGGAAACGTTCTCATAAATAAAGGTGCCTGCCTCGATTTTTCCGGGCGCCTTATCGGGAATGAAGTCTTCCCGAAATGTGTGCAGGCGATCCAAGGCTTCACTCTTGCCCCACAGAAATCCCATATGCGGCGCGAAGATTTTGTAGCCGGAGCAGACCAGGTAGTCGCAGTCCCAGCGCTGCACGTCAAACAGGCCGTGCGGTCCGAAATGCACGGCATCGAGCAATAATTCGGCGCCAGCCGCATGCACGCGCTCGGCAACCGCGGGAACATCCAACAGCGAGCCGAGAGCATTGGATGCCACGGTACACGCCACCAGGCGGGTCTTCGAGGAGAGCACAGGCTCCAGATCCTCGGCATGCAGGCGTCCATCGTCCCGCATCCGCCACCAACGGATTTGCGCGCCCTGTCGTTGCAGCGTGAGCCAAACCGCAATGTTGGCTTCGTGATCCAAATCGGTAACGACGATCTCGTTCCGGCCGGGCAGCGTCTCGCCGACGGCCAGACTCACCAGACGCAGAAACGACGTGGCGTTCATGCCAAAGGCAATCTCTTCCGCGGAGCGGGCGTTGACAAACATCGCGACCGTGGCGCGCGCCCGGGCGATGCTCTCATCCACCTGGATGCTGCGGGGATAGCGGCCTCCGCGCTGAACGTTTCGCCGAATCAGATGCTCATTTACCGCTTCCAGCACGGTACCAGGAATTTGCGCTCCGGCGGCATTGTCGAAGAAGACAAAGTTGTCGTCACCCGACAGGGCGGGAAAAAGCGCGCGCAGCCGTTCCACGGGGAAAGCAGTTTGGGGCATTGACGTTTGGGTCTTTGACATGTCAGATAATATGTTACATGGTTCCAGGACATTTCGCATTTGTTGCTCACCCATTTTTTATGCCAGAATCGAGTAGTGCCATTTCAGTTGATGAAACCTGTTGACCGTGAGCCCAAGTCGGCCCGGCCGCTGCTGAATGAAGTTGCCTTCGATCGGATTAAGCGCGATATTTTAACCTGCGCCCTCGGTCCTGGAGAACAGGTCACGGAGGCCCAACTGGCGGAACGATGCCAGATGGGCCGCGCGCCGATACGAGCCGCTCTGCTCGGCCTGGCGCAAGTGGGCCTGGTTCGCGCCATTCCCCGACGCGGGTATCTGATCGCCCCGATCACCACTCAGGACGTGCAGGATGTAACCCAATTGCGGTTGTTGCTGGAGCCGACCGCGGCCCGGCTGGCCAGCGGCCGGCTGAGCGACGCAGAGATCAAGCGGATGGAAGCCCTGTGCACGGTGAAGTGCGCGCCGGTAGAGAAGTTCGGCGCGCGCGCCATTGCCGCTCACCGGGAATTGCACATGTTGATTTCCCGCGCTTGCGGCAACCAGCGCCTGACTGATGCGATCTCGACTCTTTACGACGACGTGGAGCGCCTGATGCAATTGGGCGTAACGCGCGTGCATGCCGAGGAAATGAGCGGCTACAAGCCGCTGGTCCAGGCTTTGGCGGAGAATGACGGGGAAACGGCCGCCGCGCTGATGGTGGATCAAATCGAACTCGGCCGCAACCGAATTCTCGATGCTCTGTTCGCCGGCCGAACGCATGACGATGTGCAAGGGCCCGACGGCGGCGTCGATATGCTGAGCGTAGAGGATTTTGTCCGTCATCTCAATCACATTGTTTCCGGCCAGCCGGGCGCCGAGACGCCTACGCGCGTGGCGGAGAGGCTGAAGGGCCTGCTGAGAAATCCGTTGCTCCTGTCAACAGAAAATCGCCGGTCCAGTCCCCACTCCTACCGGCGGCATGTGCTGCATGTGGATCCGGAGGGCCGGTTTTCGATCGTCGCTATTGTTTGGGAAGAGGGGCAGAGTACTCCGGTCTTCCGTTCTTCCGGATGGTCGGTGCTGGGCGTGTATGAGGGCGAACTGCGGGAAGCGTCTTATCGCCTGCTGGGCGGCTCAGACGGCGCCGACCGTCTGTTGCCGGCCGGCGTGACACATCACGGGCGCGGCGGCATTCTCTTTCAGAACGGGAACGAAGGCAATTTGCAGCGCCTGGACAATCCGACCGGCCAGACCACCATTACGGTGCATGTGTACGGGTTCGACGTACGGAGTTCCGCCGCCGGCCTGGGCGAGTGTTATTTTGCAGACGACATGGAAGTTGCCCGGACGCGTTAGAAAGTTTGCCGCGGACGGTCTCCGAAAAATCCCGATCTTGAAATGTCAGGGCCCGATTCCGGGCGGCAAATTATCAGGCGCACCCTCCGATCGGCGCGATAATATTGACAACCAGTGCGTGCTGTGAGATGCTTCGTGAAGTTTCAGCGGCCCGCTGTAAACGCCTATGAAGCCATCATGTAAGCCCGCCCAAGTCCTTCTTCTGATGCTCGCTCTCGGCTCGGTCGGGGCGCGCGAAAACGATCTCCCCCTGTCCCAGGTCCTGAAATGGCGCTCGATCGGTCCATTTCGGGGCGGTCGGGTCACGGCTGTTGCTGGCGTCCTGCGCCAACCGCTGGTCTACTATATGGGTGCGACCGGCGGCGGCGTTTGGAAGACGGAGAATGCCGGCGTGAGCTGGCGTCCGGTCTCCGACGCCTATTTCAAGACCGGTTCCGTAGGCGCGATCGCGGTCGCCGATTCTAATCCGAACGTGCTCTACGCAGGCATGGGAGAAGCCTGTCTGCGCTCGAACATCTCGCAGGGAGACGGCGTGTACAAATCGACAGACGCCGGCAAGACCTGGGTGAATGTGGGCCTGCGGGACACCGAACAGATCGGCCGCGTGCGAATCGATGCCAAGGACCCCAACCTGGTTTACGTCGCCGCGATCGGACATCCCTACGGTCCCAACCAGGAGCGGGGCGTGTTCCGGAGCAAGGACGGCGGCAAGACCTGGGAGAAGGTGCTGTACGTAAATGAGAAGACCGGCGCGGTCGATCTGGAGATCGACCCTCGCAATTCACGAACGCTCTACGCCGCTACCTGGCAAGTGCTGCGCGCTCCCTGGGGCATTACCAGCACCGGGCCTGGTTCCGGCATCTACAAATCGACCGACGGCGGCGATCACTGGACGCAACTTACTAATGGTCTGCCGCGCGGGGACAAAGGCAAGATTGGAATCGCGGTTTCGAGAGTGAATCCGCAACGCGTGTGGGCAACTGTCGAATCGGAAGACGGAGGCGGCATCTATCGTTCCGACGACGCCGGACAAAGCTGGCAATTGCTCAACGATCATTTTGAAGTGCGCGGCCGACAATATTACTACGGTCACATTTTCGCCGACCCGCAAGAGCTGGACACGGTCTATACTTTTTCTTCGAAAGGCTTCTTCAAATCGACCGACGGCGGCAAGACGTACACGACGCTTCGCGCGCCGCATGGCGATTATCACGACCTCTGGATCGATCCGGAGAATCACCTAAGGATGGTGAATGGCAATGACGGTGGCGGGACGGTTTCCTTCGATGGCGGCAACACCTGGAGCAGTCTCGATAACCAGCCCACCGCTCAATTCTATGAGGTAATCACCGACAATCACTTTCCGTACCGCATCTACGGCTCGCAGCAGGACAACACTACCGTTTCCATCGCCAGCCGAACCGATGCCGGTGGAATCGACATTACCGATTGGTATCCCGTGGGAGGCGGCGAAAGCGGCTATATCGCGCCCGATCCCGAGAATCCGGAGATCACTTACGGCGGGAGCTACTTCGGCGCCATGACGCGTTACGACCATTCGACCAACCAGCTTCGGAACGTTTCTATCTGGCCCGATTACCCCGGCGGACGCGTGGCCGCGGATGTTAAATACCGCTTTCAGTGGACGTATCCGATAATCATTCCGCCGCTCGATCCCACGGCGATTCTGGCCGGCGGCAATCGACTCTTTCGCAGCGTAAACCAGGGCGAGAGTTGGGAACCCATCAGCCCCGACCTCACGCGAGACGACAAAACGCGCGAGCATGGCGGGCGGTTGGAAGAATATTATTCCACCATCTTCGCGATCGCCGCTTCGCGCCTGGACAAGAACGTGCTTTGGACCGGGTCCGACGATGGGTTGATTCATGTCACGGAGAATGGCGGTAAAAACTGGCTCAATGTCACGCCGGCCGCGCTTCCGGAATGGTCGCGGATCAACAACCTGGAAGGTTCCCCACATTCCGCGTCGGCTGCCTATGCCGCCGTTAACCGTTACCAACTGGACGACCGCCGGCCCTATATTTATAAGACTTCGGATTTTGGCAAGAGCTGGAAGCTGATCACCAAGGGCATACCGCAAGACACGTTTGTGCGGACGGTTCGCGAAGATCCGGTGCAGAAAGGCTTGTTGTTTGCGGGAACAGAAACTGGCGTCTATGTTTCGTGGAACGATGGCGCCGAGTGGCGGCTGTTGCAGTTGAATCTGCCAATCGTCCCGATCACCGATCTGACCATCAAAGATGGCGATCTGATTGCCGCCACGCAAGGGCGCGCCTTTTGGGTGCTGGATGACATCACGGTGTTGCGCCAGCTCGCAGGGGGCGAACTCCCTTCCGCCGCCAAGCTTTTCAAGCCCCGAGATGTGTACCGTCCGGGCAGGCGCATGCAGCGGATCGGCGGAGGCGCTGCGGGACAGAATCCGCCTTCCGGACTGAATGTCACCTACTATTTCCCCGCCCAACCCAAGCTACCGGTAACGCTGGAATTTGAGGAAGCGAGCGGCAAGAAGATCATTCAATTCGAAAAGGCGCCCGCTGCCGCTGGTTTGAATCGCTTCGAATGGGATCTGCGTTATCCCGGCGCCATCGGCATTCAGGGCGGAACTCATCTTGCCGGAGGGAGCTTGCGAGGTCCGGTAGCCGTACCGGGTGAATATCGGTTCCGGATGATCTGCGGCGGTGAAGCGCAGGAGCAAAACTTTGAAATTCAGGCCGATCCGCGGGTGAAAACCACGCCCGATGAGTATAAGAAACAGTTCGACCTGTTGATTTCGGTGCGCGACCAGCTTTCGGCGGCCGATGAGGCGTTCAATCGGTTGCAGCCGATTGAGCAGAAACTAAAATCGCGCAACGATCCGCGTGCGGCCGAACTCGCGTCACAGTTGGACGAACTCGGTCACGAACTGGCTGAGCCGGCGTTCATCGGCTTCGACGATCAGATGCTAGTCTTTCCGCTTAAGCTGAATAATCGGATCGCCGCTTTGCAAGGGTACGTGGAGGGGCCGTTCGCGCCTACCAAACAGGACCTGGAAGTTTTCTACGCGCTCTCGGCGGAGTTGGAAGGGTTGCTCTCGCGAATCCGGAAGACGAGCGCGCAGGCAGCCGCGATGGCGCCGTGATTCGTTCCGCACTTCGTCTAGCCCCGAACGGCGCCGGGTCGTCAGCAGCATCTCGGTGGCACAGGCTTTAGCCTGTCGTCTAGCTTAGCTACTTTCCGGCGCAAAATTCCGGGGCTAACCGGCGTGTTTTCATAGGCCATCGCGGCTTCTCCGTGCATGATCGAACGGAATTCGCCAACGGGAGGCAGGGGCAGCACTCGTGAACAGCCTTCGTTTTTTTGGGTTGGCTTGGATTAGCGGCTCCATATCTAAAATCGTTCGTCCATCTGCTGCGGCCAGACCGAGTGGCCAGAATTGGGAGTCGCATGTTGTCCTGGGGATTCTCGGAGCATTCGGTAGTCCGCCTTCTGCCGTGAAATGTGTCCGTCGCCGGCGGCTGGCTGTTTGTTTGTTTGTTTGCGGCCCCCAAAACATTTTTATGAAAAATGTTTTGAAAAGTATTGACCTTGGCGTTCCTAGTGTTGTATCATTCTTGTGAATGACACGAATGAGCGCCACGAAAAAGCGCGACCGGCTTGCCGCTTCCCTCATTTCCTGCGGCGATGTCCTCCGGGGCTCCCTCCTCGAACGCACTACTTTTCACAGCCGTGGCTGTCCCAAATGCGCGCGCGGCGAGGGGCACCCTCAGTGGGTCCTCACCGTGACCTATCCCGGAGCCAAGACCCGCCAGTTGAGTCTGCGCCCAGAGCAGGTCCCGCTGGTACGCCAAGCTCTACAGCGTTATCGCCAGGCAAAGGAAACTTTGGAGGCGATTAGCGAGCTGAACCAACAGCTATTGCGATTGGACCGGGACCAGGCGCGGGAGGGTAAGTCGTGATTGCCGCCCGCCGTGTTCAGAGCAGCTTCGCCGATGGCCTGATCTCCGAGGAGGTCCAGGATCTTTGGGAACCATGGATGCGCCACGCCGACGAGGCCTTGAATGACGATCAGTTGCTCCAGACCATTCAGCAGGAGTTGAGCAAGCGCATCCAGAAGAGCAAAACTCGTGGACGTCCAGGGACGACGGCCGAAGTCATTCTGCGGATGTTGCTGCTGAAGCACATGCGCGACTGGAGTTTCGAAGTTACCTCCCGAGAAGTTCGCGCCAATCTGGTTTATCGGGAGTTCACAGGTGTCGGCGGCGGGAAGGTCCCCGACGACAAGACCATGGGCCGATTGGCGCGTCAACTGGGCCCGGAAGCAATCGAGAAGTTGCATCGGCGGACCGTGGCGATTGCCGTGGAAAAGGAAGTCGTGACCGGCCGCAAGCTGCGAGTCGACACCACCGTAGTGGAAACCAATATCCACTTCCCGACCGACAGCAAGCTGATGGACGACGGCGTTCGAGTTCTGACTCGGGTAATGAAGAAAGTGGCAGCGGTGGTGGGCGACGTGGGGACGAAGCTTCGGGACCGCTCGCGGAGCGTGAAAAAGCGTGTTCTGGAGATCGCCTACGCCAGCCGCAACAAGACCGAGAAAGGCCAGCAGAAGATGAAGGCCGCATACGGCAAACTGCTGGAGGCGACCAGTCGAGTGGTGGGACAGGCCAAGAAGTTCTCCGACGAGATCGCCAACCGGGTCAAGCAAGGCCCACGGGTGGTTTTGCAGAAAGCCAAACAGCAGCTCGACGAAATGATTCCGCGGGTGCAACAGGTGATGCGGCAGACGCGGGAACGCGTGATGAGAGGCAACTCAAAGGCGGAGAATAAGATCTTCAGCGTGTTTGAGCCGGACACGGAAATCATTCGGAAAGGCAAGGCTGGTAAGCCGAATGAGTTCGGCAAACTGGTCAAAATCCAGGAAGCAGAGAATCAAATCGTAATCCACTATGACGTGTTCGGCCCGCGGCCCAGCGACTCCAGTTTGCTGACGCCATCCATCGAAAAGCACCAGGAGTTGCTGGGTCGAGTTCCGGAGCTCGCGACCGGCGACGCGGGATTCTTCTCCGCCGCCAACGAAGCCGCCGCGAAAGAACTGGGCGTGAAGCGGGTGGCCGTTCCCAGTCGCAACACCAAGAGTGAGAAACGCAAGCAGGAACAGAAGAAACGCTGGTTCAAGAAGGCACAGAAGTGGCGCACGGGTTGCGAGGGCCGCATCAGCGTCCTGAAACGGCGCCATGGTTTGAACCGCTCCCGTTACAAGGGTGTTCCAGGCGTCAAACGTTGGGTGGGTCTTGGGGTCATCGCCGATAACATGATCAATATCGGACTTCACTTGGTCGGCGAGCGCTGAATCGTTCTCTCTCGCCAGCATCCTTTATTAACCGCCTCGGTGGACTCGTTCCGCCGGGGCTTTTTGCGCCTTCAGGGTTCGCCAGCGCCCGGCCCATCCCACAATTCGCCCAAAATTGGAATTTTGCGCCGGAAAGTAGCTAAGCTAGCCCCGTCTAGCCGCGAACGTCAGTGAGGGGATTGGCGCCTGATCCCCTCACTGACGTTCGGGGCTAGACGGAGGTGCTACTTGATTCAAGCAGTCAGCAGCAACTTTAGCCGGTGCTCGCTCACCGAATCGGCGCGAGGTTCGCTTTCTTCAGCAGATTGTTGAACTCCACTAGTTCGGTGTCCTCGATGCTTTTCCACTTTGCAAGCGATGCGTCCAGCCGATGGCCGACTTCGACAAACGCATCTCTGGCCTGCTGGGTGGGAGCAGTGTCGGCGCTTTCGACAGCGTCGCCGATCGCCGCTAGCTTGGCGTCCAACATGATCGGAAACACCAACGACGCTTCCGTGGTGGTGGACTTCAACTGGATGATGTCGCCCTCGACCTGTGTAATCGAGTGTTCGAGATGTTGCGCGGCTTCGGCGTCGTTTGCGCGGCCAGCGGCGGAGAGGCGGTCGCGGCGGTCTTTGAGTTGCGCGAGCAATGCGCGCATCTGATTGACGGTATCGTGCGCTTGATTGACGCGGTCCCGGATCTGAATTGCCAGATGGAATTGTTGTTCGAAATCGGCCATGGTCGCGCGAACCCTGGGATCGGGTTCGACCTGCAGGGCGGTGGTGACGGTCTTCCCGCCCGCTGTCAACTTCACCTCATAGTTACCGGGCATCGCCAGCGGGCCGCCCTGCCGCAATTCCAGGATGGAAAATCCGGTCGCCTCACGCGCATTGTCGTAACGTAGATCCCACACAAAACGGTTCATGCCGGGCTCGGCCGGAAGCCGGCTGCCGGCCTGCCGCGTCATGTTGTACGGATCGGGCGGGCCTTCTCTGCGATCCGCGCTGCTGAAGCGCCGGGCCAGCTTTCCTTGGGCGTCCACGATCTCCAGCGTCACCGGTCCTGGCGGCGCCGCTTTCAGATAATAATCGATCGTTGCGCCATTGGGAGGATTGTGCCCGACATTTCCTCTGGACCCGATTCCTCCGCCACCACCCATCACCCGCACTCGCAAAGCGGTCTCGGGTTTGTACAAATAAACAGCCGATCCAGAGATGCTCTCATTCAACTCGCGCAGGGGCGCGACGTCGTCAAGAATCCAGAAGGACCGGCCGTGCGTGGCGGCAATCAAGTCCGCGCCATGAACGGTGAGATCGTACACCGGCACGGACGGCAAATTCAATTGCAAGGACTGCCAACGGCTTCCATCGTCGAACGACACGAACACTCCATTGTCGGTTCCGGCATAGAGCAGCCCTTTGCGCTTGGGATCCTGCCGGACCGCGTGTACGTAGTTGTTTGCGGGCAGACCGTGCACCGCCTCACTCCAGGTTTTGCCGAAGTCGGTGGTTTTGTAGATATACGGACGATCGTCGTCCAGCCGGTGCCGATCGACAGCCATGTAGGCTGTGCCGGCGTCGAAGGGCGACGCATCGATCATACTCACCAGGCTCCATTCAGGCATTTGCTTGGGCGTGATATCGGCCCAGTTCTTGCCTCCGTCGCGCGTGATGTGCACCAGCCCGTCGTCCGACCCGGCCCAGATCAGATCCTTGTCGAGCGGGGAAGGCGCGAGCGCGAAAATGGTGTCGTAATACTCAGAGCTGCTATCGTCCGGCGTCAGCACGCCGCCCGACGATACCTGCTTGGCTTTGTCGTTGCGGGTAAGATCGGGGCTGATGATTTTCCAACTCATGCCGCTGTCGAGGCTCTTGAACACAACCTCTCCGGCTATGTACAGGGCGTCGGGCTCGGCGGCGGTAATCGCGATAGGAGAAGTCCATTGGAAGCGGTGCGGATTGTCGATCGCCGCATGACTTCGCGCATTGTCCGCCATGGGGGATATAATCTGCGCCTGCCCAGTACGCCGGTCAAAGCGCGTAAAGAGGCCGTTTTGCGCACCCGCGATGACAAAGTTCGGGTCGCGCGGATCGGCCACGATAAAGCCGCACTCGCCGCCTCCCACCGGCGCCCAATTGCGCTCGTCGATAATTCCGGTGTTGCTGCGGCTGGCAATCCCAACTGACGAGTTGTCCTGCTGCGCTCCGAAAACAATGTACGGAAACTGGTTGTCTGTCGATACGTGATAGAACTGCGCCGTGGGTTGATTGTCCGACCCTGTCCAAGTCCGGCCGGTGTCATAGGTGACGTTGGCGCCACCGTCGTTCCCATTGATCATCCGGCGTGGATCCGCGGGATCGATCCATAACGAGTGATGATCGCCGTGAGTCCCGAGCAGCGCGGTAAATTTGCGTCCGCCATCGGAGGACCTATATATGCCGAGATTCAGCATATACACCGTATTGGCGTCTTTGGGGTCGGCATAGACGGTATTGAAATACCAGGGCCGGACCCAATGCCCGTCGCGATTGACCATCTGCCAGTTCGCTCCGCCATCGTCGGAGCGATAGAGCGCATTCTCGTCCGCTTCGATGACCGCGTAGACGCGATGGGAATCCGCCGCGGAAACTGAAACGCCGATGCGTCCCAAAATGCCCTTGGGCAGGCCATGGCCTTCCAGCCGTTGCCAGGTGGTTCCTCGATCGGCCGAACGGTACAACCCGCTGCCCGGACCTCCGCTGGTCATGCTGTAAGGCGTGCGGTTCGCTTCCCACAACGCGGCGAATAGGACGCTTGGGTCGTTGGGATCAAACGCTACGTCAACGCCGCCGGTATGGTCGTCGCGGTAGAGCACCTTTTGCCAGGTGGCGCCGCCGTCCAGGCTGCGAAAAATGCCCCGCTCGGAGTTCGTCCCGAAGGGATGTCCCAACGCCGCCAAAAACACTACTTTGGGGTCATGCGGGTCGACAATGACACGACTGATGGCGCGCGTGTCGCGAAGTCCCATGTTCTTCCAGGTGCGTCCGGCATCGATGGATTTATAGATGCCGTCCCCACCGGAGATATCGCCGCGGATCGCTTCTCCGGTCCCGGCATATAAAATATTCGGGTCGCTCGGCGCCACCGCCAATGAGCCGATAGCGGACACGCTGGTATGGTTCCACAAGGGCGACCAATTGAGCCCGGCGTCCTCGGTTTTCCAAACACCACCGGCGGCCGCGCCGAAATAATACACGCGAGAGTTTCCCGGGCTTCCGGCCACCGCCAGCACACGCCCGCCCCGGAACGGACCGATATTACGCCAGCGCATTCCGCGATACAAATCCTCGCCGGCGGACGGCTGGCCCGACCCCGGCGGCAGGGCAGAAAACAGAAGAACTGAGCAGACGATGAACTTGATCATGTTTCCTTCACTACAACGAGGCTGCGCTGACATTTCACGAAACATGCTAGAGTAGCATACCTCGTCCAGTCATTCGCCGCCGAGAACTTGCTTATGAGCGGTACGTGCGTCTAGACTTTGGAAAGAGACCTTTCAATTGGGGATACTGACGTGATGCCGTTGGAGGAAGCAACCCTCCTGCATTTGCTGCATCTGGCTGACTCAGCCGTCCCGATTGGCGCCGTAGCGCACTCGTTTGGACTCGAAACTCTAGCCGATGAAGAAGACCTGACGCCGGAACGGGTCGAGACTTTCCTGAGCGGGTATCTGGTAGAAGCCGGCGGCTTGGAGGCCGCCTTTGTTCGCCGGTCGTCAAAAGGCATCGATTTGCGGGCGCTCAGTGAAGAATTGAGCGCGCGCAAGCCGGCCCGGGAAGCGCGGGAGGCAAGCTTGAAGCTAGGGCGTAGATTCGCTGAGCTGGTGAACGGGATGCTGGGACGCCCGCTGCTGGGAACAAATCTGCATTACTGTGTCGCTTTTGGCGCGGCGGGAGCGTTGCTGGCTATTCCCGCCGATGCCGTGGCGCTGGCTTACTTGCATCAGTCCATCGCCGGGTTGGTTTCCGCCTGTCAACGGCTGATGCCCTTAGGCCAGGCGGCGGCCAGCCAGATCTTGTGGAATCTTAAACCCGCCATCGCGCGCGCATCTCTCTGCGAGGAGGCTTGGTGCTTCAGTCCGTATCTGGAGTTGGCATCGATGCGGCATGGGTCGATCGAGACGCGCCTGTTTATCAGTTAAGCTTGCGCTTCGAAAAGGAACGGTTGCGGGTCAGCCGGCAGGATCCTCCCTGGAAGGTAGTGCGCGCGTTCGCGCTGCCGGGATCCGGCAGATTAGTGCATCTGCACAATGTTTCCGGAGGCGTGCTCGCGGGAGATCGGCTGGCCTTGGACGTCGAAGTGGAAGCCGGCGCGCACGCGCAAATCACGACCACTGGGGCCACGCGCCTCTATCGCCATCGCGCCGGTAGCGCGGATTCCGAACACCACGCGCGGTTCTCAGTCGGCGATCGAGCGCTGCTCGAGTATCTTCCGGACGCCGTGATTCCGTATGCGGGTTCCCGCCATAGCCAGCGGACGGAATTCCGGCTGGGGCGCGGGGCAACACTGTTTTGGTGGGAAGTGATGACCCCTGGCAGGCTGGCCGCCGGAGAACGTTTCGCCTTTGAACGGCTGCGTGTCCAAACCGAAGTCTATGCCGGGTCGCGGCCGGTCTTGCGGGAAAACTACCTGCTTGAGCCCCAGCGCAAAGACCTGTCCGCGACAGCACGCATGTTCGAGTACTCGCACACCGCCAGCTTCTGCGCGGTTCAGCAAGGACGAGAGCCGGCGTTTTGGCGCGCGTTGGAGGACCAGTTGAACGAAATCGCCCGCGAGCGAACACGGCCTGGGCAAGCCGTTTGGGGCGCCAGCATGCTAGCTTCCGAGGGAGTTGTCGTGCGAGGATTGTGCATGAGCGGACGCTTCATCCACGAGATCCTGATCGAATTCTGGAGAACTGCGCGGCTAGCGGTGACAGGAGAAGATGTAGCGCCGCCGCGAAAGATCTACTGAGGTTTTTTGAGGAGAAGGCAATGCACCTGACACTTCGGGAGCAAGAGCGCCTGATGATTTTTGTCGCGGCCGATGTGGCCCGGCGGCGGCGCGCGCGAGGCTTGAAACTGAACTATCCGGAAGCCCTGGCGATTCTCACAGCGGAAATACTGGAGTGGGCCCGGGACGGCAAGTCGGTCTCCGAAATCATGACGCTAGGGGCCGGCGTGCTCGGCGTCGGCGATGTGATGGAAGGCATCGCGAGCATGATTCACGAGGTCCAGGTGGAAGCCACGTTTCCCGACGGAACCAAGTTAGTGACAGTACACGACCCGATCCAATAAACACAATGCCAATCACACCTGGAGAATATTTTCTCGAAACCGAGCCCATCTTGGCCAACGCGGGGCGGAAGACAGCCAGGCTGGTGGTGCGGCACACCGGTGACCGGCCCGTTCAGGTTGGCAGCCACTATCACTTTTACGAAGTCAACAACGCGCTCGTTTTCGACCGTGATGCCGCTCGCGGCTTGCGCCTGAACATTCCGGCCGGCACTTCGGTGCGGTTCGAGCCGGGCGAGGAGAAGGAAGTCGGTTTGGTGGAATTCGCAGGGGAAAAGTTGGTGCTGGGCCACCAAGGCAAGGGAAACAGATGAGCCTGTCGATTCCGCGGAGAACCTATGCGGACTTGTACGGGCCGACCAAGGGCGATCGGGTGCGGCTGGCCGACACCGAGCTGATCGTTGAGGTCGAGAAGGATTTCACAGTCTACGGAGACGAGATTACCTTTGGAGGCGGCAAGGTCATTCGTGACGGCATGGGGCAGAGCGCGCGAGCCACACGGGCCGAAGGCGCACTGGATTTGGTCATTACCAACGCTCTCATCGTCGATCACTGGGGCATCGTGAAGGGTGATATCGGCATCCGCGACGGGCGCATCGTTAAAGTGGGCAAGGCGGGAAATCCGGACACCATGCAGGGCGTGGACCCGGAGCTGGTGGTGGCGGCTTCGACCGAAGTCATCGCGGGCGAAAACGCGATCGTGACGGCTGGCGGCATCGACAGCCACATTCATTTTATTTCGCCGCAGCAGATTTATGAGGCGCTTTCGAACGGGATCACCACCATGATTGGAGGCGGCACGGGACCGGCCACCGGAACCAATGCCACCACCTGTACACCGGGGGCTTGGAACCTGGCGCGGATGCTGGAAGCCGCCGACGCGTGGCCAATCAACTTTGGTTTTCTCGGAAAGGGCAACGCCAGCACGCCCGAGACCCTGGCCGAACAGGTGCGCGCGGGAGCTTGCGGCTTGAAGCTGCATGAGGATTGGGGCACTACACCGGCGGCCATCGATACCTGTCTCCGTGTCGCCGACGATATGGATGTGCAGACCGCCATCCACACGGACACGATCAACGAGGCAGGCTTTGTGGAGGACACGATCGCCGCGATCGCCGGCCGTGTGATTCACACTTATCACACGGAGGGCGCCGGTGGCGGCCACGCTCCCGATATCATTCGCATTGCCTCGCTGCCACATGTCCTGCCGTCGTCTACCAATCCCACGCGGCCTTACACTGTGAATACCATTGCCGAGCATCTGGACATGCTGATGGTGTGCCACCATCTGAATCCGCTGGTGCCGGAGGACGTCGCGTTCGCCGAGAGCCGCATTCGTCCCGAGACCATCGCGGCGGAGGACATCCTGCACGACCTGGGTGTGTTCAGCATGATATCGAGCGATTCGCAGGCCATGGGACGCGTGGGCGAGGTGGTCACACGCACCTGGCAGACGGCGCACAAGATGAAAACGCAGCGCGGCGCGCTGGCGGGCGACTCAGACCGCAACGATAATTTGCGCGTTCGGCGCTATGTCGCCAAGTACACCATCAACCCGGCGATCACTCACGGCATGGCGCAGGAAGTAGGATCGATCGAGCCCGGCAAGCTGGCGGATCTGGTGCTCTGGAAACCGGCCATGTTCGGCGTAAAGCCGGAAATGGTCATCAAGGGCGGCTTCATTGCCTGGAGCGTGATGGGCGACGCCAACGCCTCTATTCCGACGCCACAACCGGTGCTCTACCGGCCGATGTTCGGATCGTTCGGTGGGGCCACCGCATCCACCTCGGTGACTTTCGTTTCGCAAGCCGCCATCGCAGCCGGAATCGGCAATATCTTCAAAAAACGCCCGGTGGCTGTGAAGGCTTGCCGGACCATCGGCAAGCGCGATATGGTTCACAACTCAGCCACGCCCAAGATTGAGGTTGACCCGGAGACCTACGAAGTGCGGGCGGATGGCGAATTGTTGACCTGCGAACCGGCAAAAGTCCTGCCTCTCGCGCAACGATATTTTTTATTTTGAGGACGGGTGCGAGATGAGAGCCTATCGCGTCGGAATTGCCGGGCCCGTAGGAAGCGGGAAGACCGCGCTGCTCGATCAGTTGAGCAAGCGCTTGTGGCCGGAGGTGAATCTGGGTGTGATCACCAACGACATCTACACCAAGGAAGACGCGGAGTTCCTCACGCGGCAGGGCACTCTACCGGCCGATCGCGTGCTGGGCGTTGAAACCGGCGGATGCCCGCACGCCGCGATCCGTGAAGACGCTTCTATGAACCTGGATGCCATCGCCGAATTGGAGGCGGCCCACGCGGGGATCGAGTTGATTTTTGTCGAAAGCGGCGGCGACAATCTTGCCGCGGCATTTAGCCCGGAACTGGTGGACGCATTCATCTACGTGATCGACGTTGCCGGGGGTGACAAGATTCCGCGCAAAGGCGGCCCGGGAATCCGGCGCAGCGGGCTGCTGGTGATCAACAAAATCGACCTCGCGCCGCACGTGGGCGCTTCGCTCGAAGTGATGGACCGCGATGCCAGACGCCAACGCGGCGACCGGCCATTTGTGTTTACAAATTTGAAGACGGGTGAAGGCCTGGACCGGGTGATCGATTGGTTGAAGGAACAGCGGGAGCGAGGACTGACGGCTTCCGGACGCCCGGCCAGCGTGCCTCACAGCCATAGTCACGATCACCAGCAGCACAGATAAGCCAACAGCATCATCGAAGGCTGCCACACGCACTTTCTCGAAGGTACGAAGGCCACGAAAGTTGAGGTTTGCCCGGGTACTGATTCGTCCTTCGCTGGACGAAGTTTGTGCCCAAGTCCATCCAGTTCGGTCCACCTTGAGTCTGAATGATATGGATCCTTATACTCCTGTGGTGTGCCCGATCCCTTGACTTTACCGAAGTCACCTCAAATTCCAAGCCGATACCGTGCCTCACTTCGCACCTCACTCCGCACCTCACTCAACCACCACAATCGGCGCTTGCCAGAACGCCGCCTTCTGCTCGCCAGGATCGAGGACCGTCACCTGACACGTATAAGCGCCTGGCGTCAACGCTTCCAGCGAGATGTCGAAGCGCAGCGGCATGGTCTTTAAACGGTTATTTAATCCTTCGCTCACCGAGTTTGGCTGCGTCTCGAAAGCCTTCGTTTGGCCTTGGTAGAACGTCACGAACGCGGCCAAGGGCTGGGTGGCGGCGGTTTGCTCGTAGGCTTGCAGATAAACATACATCCGGCGGCTTTTGCTGAACACTCGAGTAACGCTGGGAATCAGCTTTTGCCCGCCTTCCACCAGCGGATTGGTTACTTCTGCCTGATCTTTCTTCTTCAGCGCATTGTAAATTGCTTCTTTCAGATCCACGCGCTGGCTGCTCAGCACCACGGAACTCGTGGGAATCCGTTTCAGTTCCTTATTCAGATTGGGAATGACGAAGGGAGTTTCGTACGTTCCCATTCTGCCGGTTTCGGCATCGCGCGCCAGAAATTTGATCACATATTTGCCCGGCAGCAGCGTGAACCCGGTGTCGTACTCGATGGGTTGTTTCGCGAGCTTGGCCGCCGTCTCGCCGCTCAGCTTGATGTCTACCCGGTCACGGACGTTTTCGATCGTTGTCCCGAAGTCGTCTTTCACTTCACCGATAAAGTCGATCAGCGTTCGTTCGGCGCCTCCCTTGCGCGCCAACGCTAGTTCGCGTCCCGGAATCTTCACCACCACGGGAACAAAATATTCCGCGCGGTTCAATTGGAAGAAGTCGATTTCCATGGCGATCGTCAACTCAGTCACCGGATCGCCCAGCATCAGGGCGTCCTCCAACTGCCGCTCCTTTTCGGCAGTCGTAAACTTGCCGAAGGTTTTTCCGGCGAAGTAACCTTGGCGAAAATCGAGGCCCGCACTCACGCCGTTGGTGAGTGTAATTTTGATGCGCCGGAACCTGCCGTCCAATGTGGCGTTACTCGCGTAGTAGCCGACGATGTAGTAACTGGAAATGCTTTTCTGCGCCTGAACGATGCCCATGCCCAGATCGTTGTTGTCGAGTAAAGCCTTTCCGCCGGTGTCGGCTGCCAGCGCGAATAGCGTATCCTGCGATTGCTGAAAGTTATTGGCAACAGCGAGCGCGGAAGCGCCGGTATACATTCCTCTGCCGCCGGGCGAGCCCTGGGTCGCGTCGCCCAGTGGCGCTTGCGCAACCAAGCCTCGCGCATCAATCGGCCAAAAAGAAACTCCCGCGCGCACGGCGGCGTTGATGGTCGCGTGCAGTTGCGCCTGATTGTTCAGACCGTTCAGCCGCAGACCACTGGCGAAATAGAGCAGCGACTTCTTCTCGCTCAGTTGCCCCAACATTTTGGCTGCGGTCTGCAGGGCCGAAAGCTGCCGGTTGGTATTGAATATGTTGAACTCGCTGTCGTCCTGGCCGAACGCCGCGCCGGTATCGGAGCTGCTGTCATCGGCGACGCTCTCGTCGTAACCCTCCGCTTCACCCACGATCATGGTTCGCAGAATGTTGTTCAAGCGCTCGCGATCGGCCGTAAAATCCGACATGACGCGAACTGCGCCGCCTTCAAAGCGCATCAGCGCCATGAGGTCGGCTGTCGTCATTTGCGTACGAATGAACTTTTCAGCAGCCGCGACGGCGCGCAACTGATCCGGCGGCGGCATCGCCGTCATGTCGAAGTACAGGACGAGCAGGCGCTTGTTCTGGTAGCGGGTGTCGCCAGGTAGCTCCGCGCTGATTTGGGTTTGGGGAAGCCTCCGGAGAGCCCTGGGCGCGGCGGTGGCCGGTGGTTCGGGCTCGATTGTCTCCGGCACCTGCTGAAATTCGAAGAGCTTGATGGTTTGCTCCACGCCGTCTTCGGTAACTTTGAAGTCTTTCGCGGTCAGCCCGGTGATCGGCTTGCCGCTCTTGTCTTTCACATTTACCGTTTCCACCACCAACTGGCTGTTGGTTGAAAACGTAGTGGGGGCGTTGTCGGCAGGCTGCGTGTTTTGGCCGACCTTCTGGGCTGAGCCGGAGACAATTAACAGAAAGGCGAGCGCTGCGCGAATCATTATTTTAAAACTTCACCACAAAGGTGGTTGCCAGCGTGCGCATGCCGTTTGCCGATGCCGGCAGGCCGAACTGAGCGCTTCCCACTATGGCGCCCCAATTTGGGAACGTAACATTATTGATCGGGTTGGTCGAATCGATCCGGAAGTCGGCGCTGAAGCGGTCGTTCAACCGAAACGTGCGTTGGACCGACGAATTAAGAGTGAACTGCGAGGGGCCGGTAATGGAATCGCGTCCCGCATTGCCGAATTGACCAGGAAGCGGAGCTGTATACGACGCGGGATTGAGGTGCAGGCCCGCCGGGGCATCGTAGACCGACAGGCCCGTATAGTCAGGACGAAGACTGCCGGTAAATCCTGTGCCCTCGACCGGCGCCAGATAGACGGGGGTGAGTGGCAGCCCGGTTCCGGCTGAGATGGTTGAGGCGAAGGTCCACTGTTTGAACAGCGCGCCGCGCCAGCCGCTCAACAAGGATCCTCCAGCGATTCCCATGCCGGTGGTGTATTGAATCTGCGCGTTGACCAGGTGCCGCTGATCGAAAGTAGAGAGACTTCGTTCGGCGCTCAGATCGAGCCAATTCTGTGCGATTAGGAGATTTCGCATTCCGGGCGCCGCGGCCGCTCCAGGCACAACACTGCCGGACATGGTTGCCGCTGCGCCTTGTCCTCCCAGCACCGCATCGTCGTCAATCGCTTTGGCAAAAGTGTATTGGAGGCTTGCGGTGAAGCCGCTGTGGAGGCGGCGCCGTAACTGGAATTGTCCTGCCTCGCGCGTCGAGTTGCCGTTTGACGTGAGATAAGCATAGCCCGAGGGGCAGCCGGGACAGGGATTGATTGCGGCGCCAGTGGGATAGGTATTTGGCAGAAACTCCTGCGTGCCGTGCGTTCCCTTGATGCCAAGATATCCCACTGTGATCACCAGCGACCCGGGGAGATTTCGCTGCACCGAAACATTCCAGTTCTGCGCGTACCCAGGGCGATAGTTTGGATCGACGCCAAACGTATTGGGCGTGGTGGCAGGAGTAGCATCGAATCCATTGGCCAGCGTGAGAGGATTGGACGGCGTGTTCTGAACGCTCACGCTTTTGGATAGCGGGAACTGCTGCGCCATTTGCGTGGCGATAGTCTGGTAAACCGACGTGTCGTAATAAACGCCGTAACCGGCGCGAATCACTAGCGACGATGCGGGCAGCGGCCGCCAGGCCACGCCCACGCGCGGCTGAAATGCCCGCTTGTCGGGATGGATCAGGGAATCCGGAAAGCGCTGGCCAGTCAAAGGGCCGGCCGGATTGCTCGCTGCGGAAACTACTGGAACCTCGGCTACAAAGCCGGGCACAACATCGAGATTCACCAGGCGGCCATACAGCTCCGTAATCGGCGAGCCGTACTCCCAACGTACCCCGGCATTCAACGTCAGAGAAGAAGAGATGCGCCAGTCGTCGGTGAAGAACGCATCGTACAAATTATCGCGAAAGTACTTGTCTGCATTGCCGAACGCGACCGTAGCCGCATCGGGAATTCCGAGCAGAAAATCCGCAAAATCCGAACCCGACGCCGCGCCCGTGAAGGTGAAAGTCCCGCGGCCGTTCTGTTGCCCGAGCGAGTTGAACTGCTGTCTCTTGTAGTCACCGCCGAACTTAAAATTGTGGCGGCCGCGATTCCAGAAAGCACTATAGGAAACGGCGTTGGTCTGGTTGTGAATGATGGACTGCGCAGCATCGGAGAGTGATGCCACGCCGCCGGAGAAAACCAGAGTGGGCGGTCCCCAATTCAAGGGATCCTGCGCGTTTCCGGCTATTCCAACCGCGCCGGAGACGTTCTCCCGGTTCTCAAAATAGGGAGTCACGTTGGCTGAATAGCGGCTGTACTGATAGCCCAAGGTGGAAAAGAATCGCTGGCCGAATCGATGCGCCCAGTTCGCGCTGGCTGTGAGCCCTAGCGTGCCGGTAGTGTCGAGAAATCCAAAGACATTGGGCGTATCCTGCCGCGTATCTTGAAATGCGAAGTTCCCGTAGACCTGATTCCTGCGATCGATGGATTGGCTCCAGCGCGACTGCAAGCTGTCCTGATGCACGACGCTGACAATCGGGACCTGATAGTTATATCCACCGCCCGTGGCAAAGTTGGGCGGCGGATAAAGGCCTAATAGCGCCTGGGCTTGTGGGCTGATGCGGGTTTGTGGAATTACATTGCCGGGAAACGGGAGGCCAGTAAGCGGGTCGACAACCGGCGTCAGCAACGAAGAGAGGTTGCCTTCGCGCTCCGCCGCAGTGGGCATCAGCGCCGGCGTTATGCTGTCTGTGCGATTGCGCGTCCACTGATAGCCGACAACGAAATTCGGTCCGTTCTTGACGAAACGAGGAATCTTCAACGGACCGCCAAAATAGGCAATACCCGTGAATCGGTTGTACGCTGGCTTCGGCGTTTCCTGCCCCGTTATCGAAAACGGGCGAGCGTCCAGCGCTGCATTATCGAAGTTGAATCCGAGCGCGCCGTTGTAGAGCCCTCGCCCTCCATTGCGATTGTTTCCGAAGGCCGGGCCTAAAGCGAACGGTGAACTGGCGCCATTGTTCACGCTGCCATTGATGAGGAGTCCGTCGTCTCTGCTCGGCTCGGTCTCACTCACCGCGGGATTGGATTCGGGAGCTTTCGGCTCGCCGGGCGCCGGGCTCTGAGTCAAGGTGGGCGGAGACGGAGGCGGTGTTATCGTCTGGGCTTGGGCGTGAATCTGATCGAGCGGCAGAATTTTCAGCTCCCAGTTTGCGTTGCCTTTGCCGGGGCCCACCGTGATCTCACCTTTGACGGTAGAAAAACCCAGCATTTCTACTTGAATGCTCCAAACTCCATTGGCGAGGCCGGGGAATACATACTCACCTTTTGGATCAGTGAGTGCCACGAACTTATTTTTGCCCTGCGCCGCCGTTACGGTTACTCCGGGGACCGGCAGGCCGCCAAATGTTACCTGGCCGCTTTGCTCAGATGCCGCGAGAGGAACCGCGGTTACCCAGAGCACAACCAGATTTCGCAGCAAGCTTCGAATCATGAAGTCCGCTTCTTACGACGTAGTTATTGTTCCAAAGTACTGCGAGAGTGTCGCATTAATTCTCGGATGGCTTTTCAGCGTGATCGACAATCAGAATGTCAACGGGACCTTTCTGCGATTCCACTTTGAGGCCGAGCTGCTCCTGCAGTGCAGTGAAGATAGACGGCCCTGAGGCGTCGGATGGCGGGGGCGGCGTTGCGCCAGGTGGGAGTCGCATTGCTTGTGCGTCGTCCGGAGTCCATTCCAAACTGATATCGAAATTTCCCGTTAGACCCGTGTGATCGACGACCGTGCGTTCCACAATGTCGGAGAGCACTTGAACGAATCGAGCGAGTGGGATACTTGTGGCCGTTAATCCTTTTGGGCTGCGCATGATGCCGCCGCAGCCCATTGGTGGAAGCTTACCCGGCTGAGGCGCGGGCGGAGGCTTAGTCGGATCGAAGGCTGTGCAGTTGCCTTCCTTCGATGGCACGAGCCCCGGTCCGGGCTTTCCGTCTTTTTTCGCCATCACCAGCGCGAAAACTGGAAGCTCTTTCGTTTCGTGTCGAAGCTTGAGCTGGAACCGGTCCTCCAGCAGAGATTGAAGCATGAGCGGCATTTCGTCCTGTCCGAAGCTCTTCTCCGCTTTCGCTGAAACGTCGTAATGCAGGGAATCGATCCACGGAGGGCCACCGGAAACCTGGAATGACTGGACGCGCCAGGCAAACGTGATCAGGCGCTTCAGAGTCAGGTTCGAAATGTTGACCCGTCCACCGGGAAGTGCGCGAATGCCCATTCCGTGGAAGTCCGCGGCAGAGGGTTTGATCGACGCCACCTCAAATTGCGGGCGAGCCGCGTTCTGCGCAAGCGTGCAGGCGCTAAAGAACAAGATCGGCAGAAGTGTTCTAGGCGCGTACATATGAGTTGCCAATTGGCGGTCCTCCCTTGTAAGTCCGTACACTATCATTTCCCGTCATCTGGGCCAAGAGTTCCAAAGAGTTTTACTCCAATTAGTACTTGGGTGGGCAAGCCGGTATCAGCGATTGGCTCCGGCGGCACTTCCGGAAACAGAATGTTGTCCTCTCAAGAAGACGACGCACGCCAAAACGGCGCCAAGGCTCCCAAACTTTCTACCGCATTGAATTGGTTGGCTTAATTACGAAACCACACGATGCCCATGGCTGCCCATGTTCAAAATGGAGTTTGGACTCCCAAGGCTATGTTCCTTCCAGACTGAAAGAACGCTAAGTGTTTGAAATGTTTTGGTGGACCTGGTGAGATTCGAACTCACGACCTCTTCCATGCCATGGAAGCGCGCTCCCAACTGCGCCACAGGCCCATTCTCAAGGCAAGGACGCTCTCAGAATAACATAGCGGCTGGAGCGAGGTGTGGTTTCATGAAAAGGATGGATCGCACACAAGCCTGGGATTTGCTCTGCCAATACACGAAATCGGATAGCCTGCGGCGTCATGCCCTGGCAGTGGAGGCGTGCGTGGCGGCCTATGCGCGCAAGTTTGGCGAAGACGAAACCAAGTGGTCGGTGACGGCGCTGCTGCACGATTTCGACTATGAGATCCATCCGGAACTTCCCGACCATCCTCTAAAAGGCGAGCCGATTCTCGCCAGCCACGGCGTGGAAGAGGAAATTCGCCGGGCCATCCTCTCGCACGCCAGTTTCAGCGGCGTTCCGAGGGAGTCGAAACTCGAAAAGACTCTCTTTGCGTGCGATGAACTGGCTGGTTTTCTCACCGCGTGCTCCTATGTGAAGCCCAGCCGCAGCATCTTTGAAGTCGATGTCAAATCCGTCCGGAAGAAATTGAAGGACAAAGCGTTTGCGCGCTCCGTCAGCCGCGACGACATTCTCAATGGCGCGCAGGAAATGGGCGTCGATCTCGATGAACATATCGGCTTCTGCATCGAGGCCATGAAGCCGCGCGCCGAAGAGATCGGTGTTCTGGGGTCTGCCGCGCCGGCGTGCTAGGCTCTTCTAAGGAACTCGCTCGCACAACGGAGCAGCGGGCGGCTTCGAGATGGCGAGTTCCTTCCAAATTTGTGGGCCGCCGCCCGGCCCTGTTGCGAGCTTTTAAGGAACACGCGCAAAACCGAGTGCGGCGCGAGGAATTTTCTGAAATCGATGGGTGGTGCGCGCCGCACCCTGTGCGCTTCTATTCATGCCGGATCGCGGATTTGATCTTATTGCGGCAGCGCGCCAGGAGATGATCGACGAGGGGTTCGATCCGGATTTTCCGCCGGGTGTCGACGATCAGTTAACCGAAATCCAATCCCGGTTAGGCGCTGCGCAAAGTCTCAACGGCGAGCGCGATCTGCGCTCGCTGCCGTGGTCGTCCATCGACAACGACACTTCCCGCGATTTAGATCAGGCCGAGGTTGCCGAACCGGTGAACGGCGGAATCCGGCTGATGATCGCTATCGCCGACGTAGCCGTCGCGGTTGCCATCGGGACGCCCATTGACCAGCACGCCGCTGAACAAACCACTTCTGTCTATACCGGTGTGCGCACGTTTTCCATGTTGCCGGTGGACCTGTCGACGAACCTCACGTCGCTGAATGAATCGGAAGATCGATTGTCGATGGTCATCGACATCGTGGTGAAGCCGGATGGTTCGATTGCCGACACCGCGATCTACCGTGCGTTGATTCGGAACCAGGCGCAGCTCACCTACAACGCCATCGGCGCGTGGCTCGACGGGACTGCGCCAGCCCCGCCGAAAGTTGCGGCGTCCCCCGAACTCCAGGCGCAACTCAAGCTCCAAAACGAAGCTGCGCAGACATTGCTGGAGGAGCGGCGCCGGATGGGCGCCTTGAACCTCGATCGCACCGAGGCCGAGGCGGTAGTCTCGGATGGGCAAGTGCGCGGCATCAATATCCGGAAGAAGAATCGCGCTACGGAGCTGATTGAGAACTTCATGGTGGCGGCTAACGGCGCGATGGCGCGCACTTTAAGCGCTGCCGGTGTTTCTTCCATCCGCCGGGTGGTGAAGACTCCCGAGCGCTGGCCGCGCATCGTTGAACTCGCCGCGCGCCATGGCGAAAAGCTGCCGGTTGAACCCGACTCCGGAGCGCTCAACGCTTTCCTCGAAAGGAGAAAAGCCGCCGATGCCGTACACTATGCCGACGTCTCGCTCGCCGTGCTCAAGCTCCTGGGGCCGGGCGAGTACGTGCTAGCCCGCCCGGGCGAACCGCAACCGGGACACTTCGCGCTGGCTGCCAGCGACTATACGCACTCCACCGCGCCCAATCGCCGCTTTGCGGATACCGTGACGCAACGGCTGATCAAGGCGGTGATCGCCAAACAGGGAGCCCCGTACTCGGACCAGCAATTGGATTCGATTGCAATAAACTGCACTGCCAAGGAGAACGCGGCGCGCAAAGTGGAACGCGTGATGGGCAAGCGGATTGCCGCCGTAGCACTGCGGCCACGGATCGGGCAAAGTTTCGCGGGGGTGATCACTGGCGTAACGCCAAAAGGCGTTTTCGTGCGCATCGCCAATCCCCCGGCGGAAGGGATTCTCCTGCGCGGGCAGCAAGGCGTGGACGTGGGCGATCAAGTCAGAGTAAAGCTGGTGAGCACCGACCCGTGGCGGGGGTACATCGATTTCGCCAGATAACGCCTTATGCCGCCGGATATTGCGTGACGATTTCGCGCCGCAGGATATGATCCACATGATGCCTGAGGTGGAGCACATAGTCTTCAATCAGAAACGCCAGCGTCATGGGCGCATTGCCGCCCACAGTGCAGGGAGTGATCAGTTTCGCTGCCGGTATACGCGCGATCAGCTCTGAAAGAAGCAGGTTGTAGCGCCGCCAAAGTTCGAGTAAATCCGTCCAAGGCAGGTCCTGATATCCGTGAAGCCGCACGCCAGCGTCTTGATCATAACCGGGACCGCTATATTGCGGCTCCAGCGCGGCGCGCACAAAACGCAAATGATTGTTGGACGCGGAATCGATCAGATGCCCCAGCTCTTCTTTCCGCGACCATTTCGGACCGACGAGGCCGCGCAAGAACTGACCGTGCTGCCGACCAAAGAGCCGCTCCCGGGGATCTGCCGGCACGATGACTTGGCGAAAGACTCTTCCTACAAACCTTAATAGACGACGCGTCAATCCAGTTCGACGCCGCATCCCGTGTCGCGCGCCCGTTGATATACCAGTTGCGCGGCGGCGAGATCCTCAACCGCCATCCCGAGCGATTTGAAAATCATGATGTCGTTCTTATCCAGCCGGCCCAGCCCTTGCCGCCCCAACTGACGCCCGGCTACCAATTCACCCAATTCCGCAAGGATGTGGTCTCGGGTAATGTGCCCACTGCTCAAAGCGTCCAGAATGTCGCCGGATTCCTGCAATGCTCCTTCGCGCGAGTCCACAAACAAGCGCGCGCGTGCGAGCAGCGCCGGTTGCAGCTCCTTTTCCGTGGGACGGCACGCGCCGACCGCCACGATGCAAGCGCCCGGTTTCACCCAGGAGTCCTGAATCACCGGGTCCGATCCGGCGGCAACCAGCGCGATGACGTCGGCGTCTTCCATCGCCTCTTGCGCGCTCTTGGCCGCCTGAACCGGGTATGGACCGCCGGTCCAGCTATCGACAAACTTCTCGAGGTGGGCGCGCGTGCGGCTCCAGCACGCAATGTGGTGGAACTCGCGGACCAGCGATAGCGCCTGCAAATGGCTGGCGGCCTGCACTCCCGATCCGACGATCGCCAGGCGCTGCGAATCCTCCCGCGCCAGATAGCGGACCGCGACCGCTGACGCCGCGGCGGTCCGCATCTCGGTAATATAGCGGCCGTCCATCACCGCCAGCAGTTGGCCGGTGTCCGGGTCGAGGAGGAGGATGGTAGCCAGATGACTGGCGATCCCGCGCTCGACGTTGCCCGGGCAAACGGTCACCAGCTTAGCGCCGAGGGCGCCCTGCGGCTGGAGCAGCCCGGGCATGCAGGCTAGCACTCCGCCACCGGGAATGCCGAGAACCGTCCGCACCGGCTGCGTTGCATTGCCAAGGGAAAACGCCGCCAGCGCTTGTTCGACTGCATCGATGAGTTCCGGCAACGGAAGCAGCGCGCGCACATCGGGTTCAGAAAGCCAGATCGCCATGAACCGACCAGTGTGTCACAGGACTGTCAAGGCGTTTGCTACAATTTCAATGAGCCCGCCCGAGCAACAACTCCCATCGAAATTGGCCAGGTAGCTCAGTCGGTAGAGCGCAGCCCTGAAAAGGCTGGCGTCGGCGGTTCAATTCCGTCCCTGGCCACCACATTCTCAATAACTTACAAGCCCACCAAAGCGCAGTTTTATTCCATTTCATTCCAAAACTCATGGCTCGACAGGTTTGCCTTCGTGGAGTGAAGGTGCGTTTGGAGGGTTGTCCAGGAGTTCCAGGCGGGATCGGTTTTGGTCCCGCCTTTTCTTTTCAAAGCCGCCGAAACGTGGAGCGTCGAGAACCGACCTTGAGACTTTCGCAGTGGTGCCTCGCCTGATCGCCACACGCCCTCACCAGCACGCACAGAACGCTCAGTTCAATCTGCCACCGCCGGATGGACCCACGGCATCCCGAGCACCGGAGATCGTTTTCACGGCAATATCGTGAGAAGAACTGTTCTGAAAAATCAAAAGATCATTCTCGTAAGCGGCATTCCGGCATCGGGGAAATCGACCTATGCCCGATGGTTGGCGTCATCGAAAAGGTACAGCCATCTCGACGTAGATTTCGCTGCGAACGCCGGGATACGACTTGATATGTGGCTGGAATCAGTGCGTCAATCGCAAAAAAGCGGCGTCATCGACTGGGGTTTCCCACTCTCCTGCCTCGACACAGTAAAGTCGCTGGTCTCGCAGGGCGTCGAGCAATGGTGGTTCGATGGCAACCATGAGGCGGCCAAAGCGATGTTCTTGGAACGCCGGAACCGGGGAGAGCACCCGGCTGGAATTGAGGCGTTCGCTCACCAGATGGCTCAGATACAAGCTAACTGTGGCAAGCTCGAAGAAGTATTTCAGGCACGCATCATCCACTCGATCCTGCCGGGTCCGACGTACTTGGAAGCGGAGTCAATTTTTGACCTAATGGGCTTATAGACGCAATTCTGAACCCTTACATGTCGTGAACCTTCGGCACCCTAAAGCGATCACGGCAAATGACGATCTTACAGAAGGAGGGGAATGTTGCTCGACAAGCTGAAGCTGTTGGCAATACTTGTAGCCATACCCTTGATCGGCTATCTCGTCCTTGGTTGGGTGAACTCGAAACAAGAGGACGAATGGCATCAGGCACTCCAGCAAACCATCAAGAACGCCCCGGCTGATCGGCTGAACATCTATAGCCTGCAAGAGGCGTGTAGCGAAGCCGAACTCGCTACAAAGCTGTCGGACATCTGTTCGCCGTTCTCCAACGCACGCACCGTCCGGGCACTTGCCCTGTGGAGCGGGGTTGGAAGCATCGTTTTTCCCCTCCTGGTGATGTTGGCTGGTGCGGTCAGCAAGGCGAATCGGAATCTCTTGCTCGGGATCTTCGCTCCGGGGCTTTACATCTCCAACGTCGTCGTCGCTGTGCTTGTTGTAGTTCAAGGCGTCGTGCTCATGGGCACGATTTATTACGGAGAACCAGCGCTCATCGGAAGAGTTCACTACGGCTACATTCTTTTGTTTGGATTCGCAGCGCTGGCTGGAGCCTTCTACATCATCAAAGGCACGTTCGGATTAGTGAAGAGGGCACAAGCCATAGTGGTAGGTCATTCGATGAAGACCGACGAGTACCCTCGTCTATGGAAGTTCGTGAATGATTTGGCGCAGAAGGCGGGAGCCGAGCCGCCTCATAATCTGGTTGTCGGGTTGACTCCCAACTTCTTCGTCACCGAAGCGGACGTGCGTTGTTTAGACGGTGAGTTGGCTGGAAGGACGATGTACATTTCCGCTCTGCTGTGCCGGATTCTCACCGTCGAAGAACTTTCCGGCGTGATCGCCCATGAACTCGGGCACTTCATGGGAGCGGACACGAAGTTCAGTCTGAAGTTCTATCCGATCTATCGAGGTGCGATTGATTCATTGCATGGCGTGGCACAAGCGGCGGCGCACAGTGAGAGAGGTGCAATCGCTCTGATCCCAGCGATCTATATGCTGGCATTCTTCCTTGAGTCCTTTTCCGGTGCCGAGAACAAAATCAGCCGAGAGCGTGAGCTTGCTGCCGATGCCGTCGCAGCCAAAACTGTCGGTGCGATGGAGATTGCGACGGCGCTGGCAAAACTCGTCGCCTTCACCGAGATGTGGGATCACCTAACGGTCGTGATGCACAACTCACTGAAGAAAGGTACGATCTCGTTCGACGGTAAGGAATACGAAGCCCAGCAGTTTTTCTCGAACGTCAGCAATGTGTTTGTCTATATGGTTACGAACAGCGCCGAGCCGAAGGCGTTGGAGGGATTAGATTCAAAGACGATTCCACATCCCACGGACTCGCACCCACCCCTGAGCGTGCGTCTTGCAGCGCTAAACACGACCTTGGCGGAGGTTGGGCCAGATGCCCTGAACGTATCGCCAGAGACACCTTCAAGTACCGTAATTGACAAACTCGAAGAGCTTGAGATGCAGTTGAGCGCAGTTCAGCAACTCCTATTGAATCCCGATCAGCAGGACCGGAAGTTAGGAGCACGTCGGGATTCAGTTGAAATCGGAATACGAGAGTGCTCTTCTTGCGGAACGAAGGTGCTGCCTACGGCAGACGGCCACTGCCCCGCCTGTCAGAAAGCGATGGCTTGAGCGGATGGCGAGAATGCGGCGTGGTATTCCAGGTCTTTCGTTCTCGTGGAAGAGGGCTATTGGACTCTCCGCTGCGAAGGGGCGTTTGTCTCGCATGATCGGAGTTCCTTTGACTCGTTCTGGACGCCAACGAAAAATGGGTGCGGCGGTCGGTTGTTCCGTCGTGCTCTGTCTTCCGATCATTGGTCTGGGGCTGCTCATTTACGGCACCAGATAAACTCTCCGGACCGCTGCTCACAGCCCATCCCCGTTCTTAATTTTAGTGGCCATCTACACTTTTCCGTTGACAGGAAAGATCACTCGCCTTAAGATTGAATCACGCCGCAGTGGGTCGCCTGACCCCTACGGCGAAAGTGCTTTCTGGGCAGCAAAAACCGCATTTTCTCAACATTCCGTAAAGTCGCAACTTTGGAGAAAACCGAATGTTTTCCGATTCTTGCTTCACGAACGAAGTAACAGATTTTCGCAAGCTCCGAACTGGTAAAAAGCGATTGAAAGTTGTTGTGGTTGATGAAAACCGCCACATTCTTTTCATCGCACGAGTTTTTCAGAACCGTCCCTTCACGACCGGAAAACTTCGATTCGACAACCAGAGAACTTTTGACCTTCAATCCAGGACTATTGGGAAACAAAAAGTGGCTCTTTTCCTGTGGAGCGAAGATTTGGAACGTCGCTGGCTTTGGCAGTGTGAGATTGAGAATATTTCCCGCTGGTTGGAAGTTGCACGGCCTGAAGACGTGATCGTGTTCGGCGGATTCATCTCCGAAGAATCAGGATGCTCACAATTTTGGAATCATCCGTGCGTCGCTATTCTCGCAAAGAAGGAAATTGTGAAGCGACTCCCGGAGTTGGGATTTGTACAACTTCAGCGGCTTGCCGGAATGCTCTACGGCGATCCAGGACGAATGGCGGCATGAGAGGAATCTATGAAGTTCATGATTTTCTTCAACGGCAAAGAGTACTTCACGGAATCGGTGCCGCAGGGAGTCCGCCCGGACACGCTTGCGGAAAAATATCCAGGTTGTATGTTTCTGGATTTCGCAAGTTCGCCTGAAGATGCGAAATCCAAGATCGAAGAAGACCGTGATCGCCACAAGGTTGTTTGGTACTGAACTCAGCCCCTCCCTCGCAACGGGCGGGTGGGTTCTATAAGACTTCCCCTGATGGGAACCCACTTAAGATTTTCACTGTCCCAATTTTCAACGGTGATCCAAGGAGGCGTTGGAGTTTTCAACGGCTCCAATCGTGGCGATGAGATAGGCATTGGCGGAACACTTTGCTTTTACTACGGCATCCGCCAGGGCGCTCACCTTCTCTGCGTCGAAGCATTCGTGCCGGGTCAGAGATTCCAGGCAGAGGACGCCGTGATGTATGGCCTTGTTGAACTCATACAGGGCCTCAAAGGTATCGAAACTCAAGCGGCCTCCCTTGGAGCGTGCAAGATTCGCTGAATGGTCATTGCGCTCTTCCCGGTCGTCGCCGCAATCTCCCGCAGGCTCATCCCTTTTTTCCGCATCGCCGCCAGCTTGCCTCGGTCCAGCACGACCCGAGGACGCCCAAGCACCTTGCCTTCGGCCTTGGCTCGTGCGAGGCCGCTACGGACACGATGGGACATCCGATCAGCTTCAAATTCGGCGACAGTGGCGAGGATTCCGACGATGGCATCGCTGAAGGCCCCGAGACTGTCGATCCACTGTTCCTGGAGACTTATGTACTTCACACCGCATTTGGAAAGCTGATTCAAGATCAGAAGCGTCTTCAGGACCCCCTCTCTGGACAAGCGGTCGAGGGACCAAAAAAGCAGCACATCGAATTTTCTTTTGCGTCCATCCGAAAGGGCCTTCTTCAACTGTGGCCGCTCGGCCTTCCGCCCTGAAACTTGGTCGAGGTATTCACCGATGACATTCCAACCCCTTCGTTCAGCGTAGGCGTGAAGTTCTCCGGTCTGGTTGGTGAGTTCCTGTCTTCCATCGTCAGTGGAAGTTCGAGCGTAGATGGCAACTCTCATCTGGCGGCTCTCAGAATTAGCTTCCTTCAATTTTGAAATTTCCACTGAAACCAGTGTACCATAAACAGGTGTTTTAGATACATCTTTCTTGCCCTAGAAAATGCCCTAGATGCAGCGTTTCGAGGGCGGCGGTTGGGATGGGTTTTTGATACGCATCTCGCCAGCCGACCAAATTTGGATCAGCATGTCGCCGTCACGAACGTCTCGTGCACCAGCGGCTCTCAGAAGCATTCAAAGCAGATCACGGACACCCTGACTGCCAGATTGCATCGCTTTCTTAAATTCCGTCCAGACCGTGCTTCGCTGACTAACCAGTTCCGAGTCGTGAAGCAGTTGATACAAACGCCAAGCTGGAACGACTAGGGCGATGCCCGATGTTGCCTTCACCATCAGAGGACCGCACTTCTCGGTACCTGCAAGGACTGGTTCGGGATGCGGTAGGTGGCCCCAATTTACGCCCAATAGCCAGGTTGTTCCTGTCACTTTTACTCGCTGATTCTCCAGCGAAGGGAGGATGGGTGCCTCGCAGACGAGAACTGGTGCGCCACTATAGCCATTGTCTGAACGGAGTTCGGCTAGGTAACTCTCTTGGTTTCCATAGACGGTAAGGTTTCCAACTTCGACTGTTGGCAATGCTGCAAGATGCCCGAAGCGCACGACCGTTGGAGGATTGGCGTTTGCACTCTTTCCCAAGTCCAAGAGTCGTCCGGGCATGAAGAGTTCATCTCCGACCTCCACCTTGAACGCCTCGGTGGGAGTTTCATCAAACGGCGGCTGGTCAGGCAAAGTCGCTGTCGTGGCGAACGATCCTATCGGAATCGCATTGTATTGACGGTTTGGGAAAGGAATAGGGAGCCGATACACCGCTATGTCATTCCCTTCTTGATGCATGGTCCAAGCGTCGGCCTCTTTGCACGGTTTTACCGATTTGGGCAACTCGAAAATTTCCGGCTTTCCGTACACTTGGTTTAGACGCAGCGTTGTGTACTCATCCCGAGCAACGTGCGCTGCCGTAACGACATAAACGTGGCAGAAGCCTAGTGGCAGTTGATCACCAATCCCTTCGGTCAAAGCCTCTTCTGCCGGGACGCTTACAAGAAATCCTGTAGCGCCAACGTCGGTACCGTCTTCAGCAGCTTTTCGATTCTTGTATAGGAATCCGACCGACTTAATGATTGCCTCGTTAACTCGACCCAAAGCGTTTCCCCTCCAAAGGAACTTGACCTCACCCAAGACGGTCGGCTCCATATCGCACGAACCGTAATCGACAACGGCCTCAAATGTATCATTCATGCCCTTATCTATACAGTTGAACGTTGGCCTTTAGGCCCGATTTTGTTGCTATCATCCTTCGATTGTGATTTCCGAAACTCTGCCACACGAGCACGAGCGGCGGCGGCAACGCCTGGATCTATCTCAGTGGCGATGTAGCGGCGTCCAGTGGCGACACAAGCGACGGGAACCGTGCCGCCGCCCACAAATGGATCGACCACGAGTTGCCCCGGCTCCGACAGATGTTCGACAAGATATCGGAACTGGCTGAGACCCTGGCCCCACGAATGATGTTCCTTGTCCCGCTCGCCTGTGATCAGGTCCAACATCATAGGGAGAGAAGACCTCGCCATCTGCTTGAGAGGCCGTTTCGAGAAAACCAAAACCACTCGAAGAAGATTCAGCATCCGTCGATTTAGAATTCGTGTGGATCTTGCGCCTGCGTTTCCATTGATCCCGCAAAGCCAATAATAGTCGAGATGCGAAGCCATCTCCTGAAACACTTGGTCAAAGAAATGTTGTCCACACAGCGCAACGCACAGGCCACCGGGCTTCAGTTTTCGTTGGGCAAGCTCGGCAAGCCTGCCATAAAGCGCAACGGCATCCTTCTCATATGGCGGATCGGTTAGAAATAAGTCAACCGAATCATCCTCCACGACGTTCCAGAGCTTTTTCAAATCTCCAGCATAAATGCGTTCGCCCTTGGCGTGGCTCTTGAGGGCTGCGTCTCGCTGATGCTGGCGAATCTGCTCCTGGACCTCGACTTTCGCCTCTTTGATCGATATCTTTCCGGCGGCGATCTGCTCGACCATCAACGCATCGTGTTTGGCGATTTCACCGACAAGTCGTAACTTCCTCGTCGCCACTCCGAACTGAGCGGCGGTGTATTCCCTCTGGCGCTGCCCTTTCTTGGAGGACGACGTGTCCACCAAGCGCAATCCACCTTTTCGTGCCCGTTCCTTTTTCGACAGTTCGACTCGCCGCTGAAGAATGCGATATGCGATTGCGGCCCTTTGGTCTGGTGAGAGATTGCGCCGCCCAATTTGGTTCTCCTCGATCCAGAGTCTTGCAGCCTCACGGCTTGAAAGATCGATCTCACAGGTCTTGAAACGAATGCCGAGCCGAGAGCAAATCTCGAATCGGTTGTGGCCGTCGAGCAGCACCCCATTCCATATCACGAGTGCATCCCGGCACCCTTCGGCGACAATGTTCACTTCAAGCTGGTGGCGTTCCTCTGGCGTCAGTGGTGCGATGAGGGATTGGAATTCTGGATCGATTCGTGGTGCATGGTTGCGTCGGGCGAGGGATGGAGGCATCAGCCGTTGATCGACAGAAACAGCGGCAACATTTACGGGTCCTGCGAACTTCAACTTTCCGGCCCCGGCCCGTGCTTCGTTATCGGAAGTGTGCCGGGTCAGATCACGTCGCCAACGGCCTGGACTCCACGAGAACGCAGCGCCGTTCGCATGTTGCCAAGCGCCGCTTCGATCATGGCTTCGAGGTCCCTGCGTCTCATTTTGTAGCGGCGCTGGATTTTGAAAATAGATTCGCCGTCGAAGAAATGCGCCTCCACAAGTTTGCGAACATCGGGCGGCAAATCTTGGACGAGGGCGGCTGCGAGATCGTCTCTTTAGAGCCAGGGTTTGCGGATTCCATCTGAGTACAAGCGGTGGGCATACTTCTCGGGGGGCAATTGGTACTTGTCGCTTCTTCGGGGAACTAAGCCTCGCCGTTCAGCGGCAGCGTACTCACGGCAAACAGCGTTCTCGTTGTAACCGAGCCTCCCAACAAGGAACCTCATCAAATCACGCTGGCTCGTGAACGAAAGACCGTCCGCTATGCACGAAGACATCAATGGCGAATCCAAGGACGGTCTCAACGCTACTGCTGCTTTGGGATCATGGCCACCGCCGTCCATCAACTCCTTTACCGCTGCACCGAGGGTGGGTTGGCTTCCATAGGGTTGATGCGCAGGAATGTTCCAACCAATGAACCTGTGCGTCCTCCCTTCCAATAGCAAGTTCCCTACGCACACGGTCTGACGGTGCCCCACCCGCTCGGTCTTCTCCGCTTGCCCACCCACTTGTTTGATTGCTTCAAGCACGGTTTTTCCATCACAAAGAAGCCAACAGTCAGAGGGCAAAAACTTCAGAGTATTCAGGAAGTGCTCACGGCAACGCTCCAGCATCACCTGTCGCTCCTGCGCCGGAACGTCGGCCCACGTCGGGCGGGTGACACAAGCTACGACGTCGATGTGTGACAGAGTGCCTGCCTCGTAAGTCCATGTTGAGTCGATGTTCGACACCAGTCTCGCAAGCGTGTTGAAAAATTTGTGCTTGTTCCCGACTGCGAAATATTCGTCACTGCGGCGTACAACATCGGTCAGATCGTCGTCAGTCAGTGCGGAACGGTCAGCGATCCTGTACTGTCGCAACTGGGGCAGGGGGCGGTAACCTTGTTGATTCTCCGCAGGGTTGATCGAGATCGTGACTGCTCGGCATGTGGAGAGCACCCCGAATCGAAATGTAGGGATGTACTCGTTGAGAATCGTCGTCGCAGCCGACAAGCACAACTTACAAGTTGAAACGGCCCTGGTCTGCTGAAGCACATCGAACACGGACGAAATATTACCATACGCCCGTCATCACCGGAGCCGTAGTCGGGGCTACCGTCCAGTCCGTCAAATCACATCCGCCACGGCACGGACGCCTCTACAATGAGGCAGATCGTGGACGAGGGCGGCTTCATGGGACTATGCTCGAAATCATGAAATTCAAGATGAAGGACACGTACCCCTCTCCGAAAAAGCTCACGGTAAGCCCACCACGGTTCCTGGTCTACATCGACGGATACAACCTGTACAAAGGCATCAACCACGAAGACCCGCCCGATCTTCTGCGACTTGGGTGGTGCAATTACCAAAAGCTCGGAGAGTCGTTGGTCGAACTCGCCTTCCAGCACACGGCCAGCGACAGGACCGTGGCCGTTAAGTTGTTCACGGCAAGAGTGACCAAAGACACTGCGACTCCCGGTGAGATCGAACGCCAGGAGATTTGGCGAGACGTGCTGAAGCAGGAGTGTCCCAGGCTGGACATCATTGATGGTATCCACGTTTCCCGCTCAAAGGATTTCGGAGACCGCAAGGAGAAAATGACGGACGTGAACATTGCGATCCATGCGTCTAGGGATATTCTGCAATTGAGACCTGCCGGGATCGTGGTCGTGTCCGGTGATCGAGATTTCATGCCCGTTGCCGAGTTCGCAGCGACGAACGACGTTCCGATTGCCGTGTTCTTCCCGCAGGAGCACAGCCTTTACGCTTTGGCTCCCGGCGTGAACTACTCAAATCGGGTCGAGATCACGTACCTGACGCAGGAGATGATGCAAGGTTGCCGTCTAAGCGATAAACGATGGCTCGAATACCTGGGGGTGAAGGTACGAGATCGTCCGAAATTCAAACCATGCCTCGATTATGAGTTGAGTCGGGCTACACAACAGGGCCAGCCGTCAAAGCCAGGAAACCGCCGCTGAAATGTCGTCATCTGACGAAGTGGAATTCAAATCACATCACCCACGGCCCGGACGCCACGACCCTGGAGCGTCATTCGCATGGAGACCAGAGCGGCTTGGATCATCCCTTCCAGGCCCCGGCGTTTCAATTTGTAACGGCTTGCCAGCGTGTGAATCGATGCGCCCTCAAGAAAGTGAGCGGTCATCAATGTTCGCTCGAATGGCGGCAACGTCTCCAATGCGGCGGTGATCGTGTGGTTAGGTTCGTGGGTCGTCACCAACGTATGTAGGGCTGGACTTCGTGCGGTCTTCAAGAACGGTCCAGACGCAGATCGATCCAACAGGAACCCGAAGGGCCGAAGGCAATCGTGACGACCAATCGTGATCGGTTCCGTCGCATCCGAAGTGAACTCGTATCAGCCTTCGGCCTTCGCTTCGCTCAGGATGTTTTTGGGCCAGATGTCTTAGGATCGGCAACTGATGAAAGGTGAATCAGCGTTTGGAGACACGAATCCCTTGTCGAAGGGGATTTGTGTCGAGTTCTGATGACGGAGCCATCAGCGCCTATCGACCCTGCAAAATTGACGGACCCGGTTTGGTTCCATGCCCACGAATGAGTGAAGGAACCGACCCGGCTTTTACGTCTACCCGACACGGTTGATAGTGAATGATTCAGCTTTCGCCTTCCTTCGCTTCAAAACGAAGTTTCGTTCTTCACCACGAGACCTGAGCTATCTCAAGCCAGAGATTTTCACTCCCTGCCCTTTTCAGTCGATGCCCGAGAGCATCGCTTCATCCAACCGCCTCGTTCACCATCGTGAACGCCCCATTGGACGATACGCAAACTTTTCAGCAACCTGACCCAAAGTGAATGGTCAGGAAAGGATCACTTGTCAACAGGACCGCCCTTGATCGACGTGGCCGTTTCCGGCCAATTGTGCTGGAACAGTCGCAGACGCCGTGCGTTTCCTCCGCACAACGAACCTGCCCGTTTCCTAGCTCTGATCTATTTAGACATCACGCTCTTTGACCACTGTTTGCAGGGGTTCCCCGATGAAACACGGTCTCGAATGCGATGCCATCTACTAAATTTTCCCACGGAATCGCAATCCGTCAAGCCCACTCCCTCTGCGACGACGAACCGACCATCAGCCGCTTCTGCGATGTCTAAATACATCACGTTGATACATCAACTGAAGGCCATGCGGATATTCACCGGGGCCGGGAGAGTGAATGAAAACGAGAATGAGAAAGCAACCGATGTGCGCTATCGTCCTTCGGATGAGTCCCGATCTTCTTGGGCGTGTGGACGATGTGCGAGAGAGCTTGTCCATGAGCCGAACAGGATGGCTTCGCAAGGCGATCCGTCGTCAGTTGGAATTTACTCAAGACCACGAACTCCCACTCGTGCTGGACCCGGCTATACGTCGTGCGTTGCAGCCGTAACCGAGGAGCACATGAGAGATAGACGCACCACTACCAATCAAAACCAGAAAGCCACATTTGCAAGTCGAAGCGAGATGGAATCCGACATCTTGCATCAAGTTCGCAACGCAGCACAGGAAGTGCTTTTGCATCATGCTCCCTTGAAATGGCCCGACGAGCGACTTGAGGTCATCGAAGAAATAGTGCTCGACCATACCAAGATTGACCTGGCCGCATTGAGCACGAACGAGCTTCGGTCGCCGGGTGCCCTGCGAACTTACATTGCTCAGGCCGTGGCCGACACCAAGCGCCTGATTCGCAACGGGGGAACAGAGCGCAATGGCGGTGCGAAATGAGATCCCGGCTTCCACCTGTTGATCCGAAGTTGCCATCCGCAAAGCCAACAGTGAGGCGTCGAAAAGAAAAGCGCTATGAGAATGATCGGGATAAATGGCTGTTCCCTGCTGGCACGACCACAGTGGAAGTGGCACTCCCGAATGAATTGATCGCAGAGATGGATGATGTGGTTGATGTTGTCTACCCGGCGCTGAGAGACCGAGCAGGCTTCGCATACGAGGCGTGTCGTTATGCCATCGAAGGCTGGAAGGAAGGACTTTCCACTCCCGAAGGTAAGGCGCTCATCGCTCTCGCTCAGAAGAAAAAGCGACGGGCAGCACGGAAGAAGAAACAATCCAGGTGATCGCAAATGAAGACTGTAAAACCGAACTTACCAGCGGCGGCTCCGAAGATTCCAAGTTGGCCCATCAAAAAATCGAAACCAAAAAGAAATCCACTGCTGCCGAAGCCGTGGACTCCGCTGACGTTCAAACAATTCACGAAAGGTCTCTTCAATCGCCCTGCTTAAATCCGAACCTGCGGCACTTGACGTATTTCAAAACCGGAAGATCATGGTAGTGGATATAAACGACAGGCCGATGCGCACTTTCGGGCTGTCGTCTCCAAGATGGACCATGAATAGTGTGGTTCTGACGGACGGTCGCAAGACTTCGCCCTTAGTCCCTCAGAGCGTTTTCTGTGATTCAGTGAGCAGCCGACAGGCCGGGTATCTGTCGCAGCCGCAACCCTGAAATTAATAGCAGATCAGCAATCCGGTGTCGGCGGGCGTCGTGTGTTTTCACGTCCAATCCGCCGTACAGTCCAGCCGCAAACGCAGTCTGCCGGGGTAACGGGAATTGTATTTCAGGGCAAGCGAAAACGGCACTACGTCACTGGAGCGTGGTATCGTTTCTTCCAAGGCAAGCAGTGTCGGGCCATCGACAGGAGATTTGGATGCGATGGCTCGAAGAAGATTTCAGAACCCAAAGCCCAGGAAAGAGGGCAACTGGTGGGTTCTCTACTATTGGAACGACGAGTTCAAAAATGGAGAAAGGGGGAGACGGAAGAAACGACAAAAACTTGCTCCGGTGACGATGAAGGAACGAGAGGTACTGAAAGTCGCCTCCGAATTTCTTCGTCCCATCAACCAAGGGTTCGTCAACATTGGTTCCGCCACAACGTTTCGTGATTTTGTGGATGGGACTTACATTCCAGTTGTTATGCCGCAGATGGCGAAGAGCACGAGAGATCGGTATGTGGGCGTCCTCAAAAATTACCTGACGCCGCAGTTCGGTGACCTCTGCTTACGAGACATCACGGTGTTGACGATTGACCGCTACTTCGTCGGTTTGGGTCAGGCGACGGATCTTGAATACGAATCGGTGGACAAGATTCGTGATGTCCTGTCCAGCGTGCTTGGCTCGGCAGTGCGATACACATTGCTTGTGAAGAATCCGGCTGAAGGTATCCGGCTTCCTCGGAAGAAACGAGGCAAGAAGATCAAACCTTGGATCACAAGGACACAATTTGAATCGCTGATTCAGCTTATTCCCGAACCATACGCCACGATGGTTTTCGTGGCTATCTTCACAGGGCTTCGGGTGAGCGAACTCATTGGGCTGCGATGGAACGATGTGCTCGAAGATTCCATCGTGATTGACGAACGGTGCTGCCGTGGAGATTGGGGAGCACCGAAGAGCGATGCAAGCAACGATACGATCCCGGTCAACAAGGCCGTGATCGAACGAATCCACCGATTGAAGACAATGACAGTCGATGTACGGGCAGGTCGTGCGACACGGCACTACAAGGTCGTGAAGAGCGACGGCCCTGGCGATCTTGTTTTTCAGTCGGTATCAACTGGTGCCACCATGCGTGACAACAACATTCTGAAGCGGCACATCAAACCAGCAGCCCGGAAGCTCGGGTTGGACTTCGTGAACTGGCGTTGCTTGCGGACATCTTACGCAACATGGCTGAAGGAGGCAAAAGCCGATGTGAAAGACGCACAAAAACTCATGAGGCATTCGAGAGCGTCCACGACTCTCGACATTTATCAGCAGCACATTCCTGAATCGCAACGGAGGGTGGTGGATGGATTGGTGCATTAGCTCATTCCAATTCTCATTCCAAAACCATTCCAAAATAATGGCCAATTTTGTGACCAGAACGGACGGGAACCCTTGGCGGATCACACAGATACGCCTGAGCGAATCCAGCCCTGAAAAGGCTGGCGTCGGCGGTTCGATTCCGTCCCTGGCCACCACGTTTTTAAACGCTTACATACCATCCGGTTGGCAGTTTCATTCCATTTCATTCCAAAACTTGTGTCTCATAGTACCCGAAACCCCCACCCGATGTGCTCTTCGACGTCATACTCGATGCGATCAAGGACTTCGGCTACAAGACTCCGGACTTGTCCCGGCCGCCGATGGCCAGATTGTCTGTCGCAACGTTCCCGGTGGTAACCTGCGAACGATAGCCCAACTTTCTCCAGTGAGGATAACGATGAAATCACTCCGTACGTTAGCGGTGTGCTCTGTGTTTGCGGCCCTTCTTTCGGCGCAATCGGGGATCACGCCTCCAAAAACTCAACTCAAAGTCGGCGATGAAGCTCCCGGCTTCACGCTTCCCGACACCGACAACAAGCCCGTGAAGCTCTCCGATTTTCGCGGGAAAAAGGTAGTTGTCCTGGCATTCTTCGTGGCCGCTTTCACCGGTGGTTGAACCAAGGAACTCACAGCGTACCAGTCTGGTAACGCAAAATTTGACGAAAACGACGCGCAGGTCTTAGCGGTGAGCACCGATTTCACGCCAACTCTAGCGCACTGGAAAAAGGAACTGGGGGCCACCTATCCGATGTTGAGCGACCATATGCGCAAAGTCTCGGAGCAGTATGGAGTCCTGATTACGCAGCTTGGGCTGTCGAACCGCGCAACATTTGTCATTGACAAGGATGGAAAGATCGCTAGTATTCAAGAGGGCCGCGAGGCGATCGACCCCTCCGGCGCCGACGAAGTATGCAGCCGTTTGGCACACAAGAAGGCTACCGGCAAGTAGCCGCTAGCCAGACATGGCGGGCGTGGCAGCCATGAGAGCCGCGCAAATAACGGACACCGCTTCCTCACGGTAGTCACTCGGCCACGCCTTCCGAGCCGCGACCGTGAGCGAGCGGAGTCCGGCTGCGCGCCCATCATTCCAAGCCACAGAGTGCAAGCCTAATTCTCCCCGTCCACCGCGACAGGCAGGATGCCGAGGCGCTGATAAATCGGGCGGATCACCGGCCGTAATTTCGGAATTTGAAACCAAAACCACACGGCGCCCGCGACGCAGCCGATACCACACAGCAGCACCGTTCCCGGCGCCCCAATCACCGGCGCAAGACTTCCCGCCAGCAGACTGCCAAAGGGGCTCGCGCCCATGTACGCCATCGTGTAATAACTCATCACCCGCCCGCGTTTGTCCTCTTCGGCAATGGTTTGGATTACGGTGTTACTGGCCGCGGCAAATTGAATCATCCCAAATCCCGTCACTGCCATAAGCGCCAGCGACAGCCAGTAATTTCGCGAAAATGAAAAAGCGATCAACCCGCCGCCGAACATTGCCGACACCGCCGGAATCACCCTGTAAAGCCCGCGAACCGACTTGCGCGCGGCCAGGATGACCGCGGCGATAATGGATCCCACACCGGCCGCTCCCATTAAAAAACCCAAAGTGTGAGGTCCGCCATGCAGAATTTTCGTGGCGAACACGGGCATTAAAACCGTGTACGGCACGCCCATGAAACTGACGATCGCGAATGACAACAATACGGTGCGGATGGGCGCAAATGTAGAAACATAAGTCCAACCTTCCTTTAATCGAACCAGCATACTCGCGGCTGATTGGTTAACGGCTTGGCCTTCTATCTTCATGGCCAGCAGCGACGCGATGACGGCAAAATAGCTCAGGCCGTCGATCAGGAAGCAATATCCTTCTCCCACCGCTGCGATGACGATTCCCGCCATGGCCGGTCCCAAAAGACGCGCGCCGTTCACCATAGTCGAATTGAGCGCGATGGCGTTGCTCAAATCCGTCCGGCCCTCCACCATTTGAACCAGAAACGATTGCCGCGCCGGCATGTCGAAGGCATTGATCAACCCTTGAAAAATACTCAGCCAGACAATTTCTTGAATGGTGATGCGTCCGGAAAGAGTGAGGCCGGCGAGCAGCAGGGATTGCAAGGCCGCGAGCAACTGCGTAACCAACAGGACGCGCCGCCGCTCCCATCGGTCCACCCAAACGCCCGCCACCGGGGCCAGCAGAAAAGTCGGGATTTGACCCGCAAAAGTAACTACGCCCAAAAGTAAGGACGAGCCGGTCAAACGATAAACCAGCCAACTGGTGGCCAGCCGCGTCATCCAGGTGCCGGCCAGGGAAACGCTTTGGCCGCAAAAAAAGAGCCGGAAATTGCGGTGCCGCAGAGCCCGCAGAGCGTCAATCTTCATCGGTAGCTTCAGCCTTCATGCAGTAGCTTCAGCACGTCATCTGTTCCACGCTATTCCGGTGCGCGCCGGCGTCACGGTCCGTCATCGCATCCACCACCAGCGTTACGTTGTAGCCCAGATCGTATGCGCTGCGCGCCGTCGATTCCACTCCCGCACTCGTCGCGACCCCTGTCAAGACGACCTGCGTTACGCCACGCCGGCGCAAAGTATCGTCCAAAGCTGTACCCAGAAAGGCGCCCCATCGTTGCTTCGTAACTAAGTGATCGCCGGGGTTCTGCTCCAATTCAGGAAGCAGTTCCGTCCAATCGGCGGGAAACGAAAACTTGGGATGGCCGGCATCGGTGCGGCCCGGAGCCAGGCCCGAGACATTGACCAGCACGACCGGCATCGCTCGCTTGCGAAAAGCGCGCGCAAGCTGGGCGGATCGATGGATGATCTCGTTGATGGGATGCACGGCCGGCAAGCCGGTAATGCCTTTTTGCAGGTCGATCGCGATTAAGGCACAGACGTCGTCGAGTTTTGTGAGTGGCACGATCTTTCCTTTCATCTGAGTCACGACTGCACCAGGCGCTTGATGATCTCACCCGCCTTAAATAAGGTTTCCCGTTCCTGTTCGTCGAGTTGAGCGATGGCTCGCGCCAGCCACGTACGTTTTGCATCGGAGGCGCTTTTTCGCACCGCCACGCCTTTGGCGGTTAGTTCGATATTCATTTGACGTCCGTCGGTCGGGTGTGGTTTGCGCGCCACCATGCCCATTTCCTCGAGCGCCGCGATGGTCGCGCCCATCGACTGCGGTTTCATGCTTTCCGCGCGCGCCAGTTCGGCGATCGTAGCCGGCCCGTCTTTAGCCAGGCGCGCCATCACGGCCGCCTCGGTCAACGAAAGCTCATGCGAAGCGGCCGCGGCGCGCACGCGCCGCACCAATAGCCCAATGGCTTGAGTAAAGTCGATTACCGCCATTTCAGAGGTCTTGCGCCGCATAGCAATTCCAGGATATGATAACGACAGGTAAACTTGCAAGTTAACCTTTTAAGTTTCTCTCAGTTAGTGCGATCCCCCTGGATCGCAGCCGCCGCCCCCTCGTCGGCCCTGCGCTTCGGTTATTGCGATGGGCACGGCCCGGCCAGGATCCCAAGCACAAACTTTGGCGGATACATCCGCCCTGGCAAGACTAAGCCGATGTCAGTTAGGTTGTCATTCCGGCGGGTCTTGCAGGCTGCTTCCCATAGCGTCCGCCCCGCGCGAGTAGCGCCAGGAATTCAGGATCTCCTGCACCCGGTCCGCCACCTTTCGGCGGGCGAGCGCGCGATCGAGACCGCTCGCTAACAGGCGGTCATATTCGGTGTGATTGTGACGGACGGCAGCGGCCACGGCGGCGCTTAAAGCCTGCTCTTCCAAGTCGCGGCCCGCGGCCGTGCGGCCCACGCGGACGCTGCCCCGCACCGCCGTATGTTGAGCGATGGCGCGGGCCTCTTTCGGCGGGCAACCGGGGAACAGGACCGACAACCGCTCAATCATCCGGTCCACCAAAACGCGATCTTCTTTTTGGCGCTGCACGGCGGCACGGGCGCGCTGGCTGGCCCGCTCATCGGCGTCCTCGAGACACTCGGCTTCCGCTTTCTCGAGCGCTGCTTTCTCCACCAGGATGCCCTGCCGCTCATAGCGCCCGCGCGATTTGCTGAAGCGCACCACCACCGCTTTGCGTCCGCTGTATTTCGCGCTGCGCCTGGTCAGCGCGGCGTCGCCGGAGGCCAGAAACTCGAGATCCTCCAGGCGCGCGCACGGCAAACACAAGGGCTGGCCACTTTCCATGGACAGCAAGCTGTCGCGTGGGAGTTCGCCGCCACATTCGCTGCATACCGAGTCTCGAATAATTTGGAACACCACGGGTTCGGGAGCCTTAGCCAGGCGCTCTTCGAGACTTTCCCGCTTGCGCTCCGATAGCGCGGGGGACACATAGTGGATGCGGTAACTCTTCTCGATGGATGGATCGCCGCTTTTGCTGAAGCGGAGGTCCACCCGTCCGCCGCGGTTCCGTCCGGTGTACGCCGTTTCGCTGGGCTTGAGACCTTTGGCCCAGGCCCATTGACGGAACGCTTTCATGGAAAACGAAATCTTCTTGAGATTTCCCTGAATCACACGTTCCAGAAAATCGATGCGCCCCTTTCTCCAGTCCTGGACATGCGCGGATGTCAGCAGACCCATTCCCACCAGGACGTCAACGGAACTGACATATTGTTGCCGGGCCAATGCGGCTTCCGCGGCGCGGATGACCCGTTGTTTTAATGCTTCCTCGTTGCTTGGATTCACTCGCTACCTGCCGCCTACTTCTTCAGATTACCCCGGTTCTTTTTGAGCAAGAGTGCGCCACAACAACAATCAAGATGCAACGAATACCCTAAAGCCCACCCAAGACTCCAAGCAAATCCAGTGGCGCGCCCGCTAGAATAGTTAGAACTCTCATGAAGGTTGCACTGGCCCAGACCAACTCAACCATCGGCGACCTGCCGGGAAATACGGCGCGCATGTTGTCTTTCGCCCGGCGGGCGGCGGACGGGGGCGCGCGGCTGGTGGTGTTTCCCGAGCTTTCGTTGACCGGGTATCCGCCCCGCGATCTACTCGAAAAGCAGTCGTTTCTCGATCGCACCGAAGAGCACCTGCACCAACTGGCGGCGGATACCAGCTCGCTTGATCTGACGCTGATCTGTGGAACCGTAACCCGCACTGGCATGTTGGGCGGCAATCCCATCTACAACAGCGCGGCGGTGCTGCGCTGGGGCGCGATCGTGTTCCGGCAGAACAAGATGCTGTTGCCCAGCTACGACGTCTTTGACGAGACGCGCTATTTTCAACCCGCGCCCAAGCAGGAGCCATTGCTGTTTGACAACCAGAAGGCGGCTTTGACCATCTGCGAGGATGCCTGGAACGACAAACAGTTCTGGGAGCGTCGCCTGTATAGCCGCGATCCGGTGGAAGAACTGGCGCACAAGGGCGCGCATGTGTTGATCAGTATCAACGCTTCTCCGTATCACATGGACAAACGCGAGTTGCGCTACGAGGTATTCCGCGCCAGCGCCCGTCACTTCGGCATTCCCTTGATTTATGTCAATCAGGTGGGCGGCAACGATCAGTTGGTTTTCGATGGCAGCAGCTTCGCGTTGAACGCAGCGGGAGAAACGATTGCCTCGGCCGCCTCTTTCGAAGAAGACCTGGTGTTTGTGGATACCGAAACCGGCGTTGGCGACCTGCATGCCAACCACCCGATCGAATACGGCGCGGTTTATCAGGCGCTGGTGCTCGGCACGCGCGATTACATCCGCAAATGCGGGTTTGAGCGCGTGATCGTCGGGTTGAGCGGGGGTATCGATTCGTCGTTAACCGCGGCGATCGCGGTGGACGCGGTCGGGCGTGAGAACGTGCTGGGCGTGGGTATGCCCGGACCGTACTCGTCGGAAGGCAGCGTTACGGATGCGCGGGAGATGGCGGCGCGCTTAGGGATCCGGTTTGAGATTATTCCGATCCAGAAACAATATCAGAGTTTCCTCGAAGTGCTGCAGCCGCTTTTCGGAGACGGCAAGCCGGACGTGACGGAGGAAAATCTGCAGTCCCGGCTGCGCGGGGTGACTCTGATGGCGCTTTCCAACAAATGGGGCGCGCTGGTGCTGACCACCGGCAACAAGAGCGAGCTTGCGGTGGGCTATTGCACGCTTTACGGCGATATGTGCGGCGGTTTGGCGGTGATCAGCGACGTCCCCAAGACGCTGGTCTACGACCTTTCGCGGGTGGCGAACCAGCGTCATCCCAATGCGATTCCCGAGAGCGTCTTCACCAAACCGCCATCGGCCGAGCTTCGGCCGGATCAGAAGGACACCGATTCCTTGCCCGCGTACGAAGTGCTGGATCGCATTCTCAAGGACTATATTGAGAACGGTGAATCTCCGCAAGCCATCGCGGACGCGCTTCATCTTCCCGTGACATTGGTTCGCGATATTATTAACAAGATCGATCGCAACGAATACAAACGCCAACAGGCTGCGCCGGGGTTGAAGGTCACGACCAAGGCCTTTGGCATCGGGCGGCGCTTTCCCATCGCACAGAGGTTCTACGAATGATATACCTAAGCCGCATCCGCGCAGAGGCAACCAAGCCCGCGATGTACATATTTTTGCTGGTGCTGGCTTCTATCCTGATGTCGCAATCGGCGCCGCCGCTGCGCGTGGGCCCGCTGCCGGATGGCTCGTTTCGGCTCAACAGCTTCTGGCGGCTGAAGCCCGCGGGCGCGCAGATTCGCCTGGATACGCTGCCGATGTCGAGCACTCTGTCGCGTGACGGGCGATTTTTGTTTGTCCTGAATGGCGGCTACAAACCGCCTTCGGTAAGCGTGATCGAGTTGAGCGAGAACAAAGTAGTGTCCAGCGTGCCTGTGCCGAAAGACGGCTGGCTCGGCCTGGCCCTCTCGCCCGACGGCAAGACGCTGTGGGTGGGCGGCGGATCTTCGGCCAGCATTCACGAGCTTAAGTTCGACGGTACCGGCAGATTGAGCCTGGAACGAACCCTCCCGCTGGTGAAGCCAGACGAGGCGACGCCGCAGGATTTTATAGGCGACGTCGCGGTCAGTCCCGACGGACGGCTGTTGTACGCGGCCGATGTTTTCCACGATTCGATCACCGTGGTCAACTCGCAGTCGGGCGCGGTGATCGGCCACATCAAGACCGGCCGGCGTCCGTACCGCATTCTGTTCCACCCGGATGGCAAGTCGTTTTTCGTGACCAGTTGGGCCGACGGCACCTTGCACCATCACCAGACCAGTGACGGCTCCAGCTTGCAGACCATTCGCGTGGGCGCGCATGCTACCGATATCCTGTGGCGCGAAGGCGCCGTTGGCGATGAAGAAGGCGTCACTGCCCGCTTGTTCGTCACCGCGTCCAACACCAACGACGTATATTCCATCGGTGTGAGCGCAAGCCAAGATCTGAAGCCATTGGAAACCATCAACATCGCTACCACGCCGCGTCATCCCTTGGGCATGACCCCCAGCGCGCTGGCCATGAGCCCGGACAAGAAGACGCTCTATGTCGTCTGTTCGGATGCCAATGCCGTCGCGGTTGCCGACATCACGGAAGAGCGCACACATGTGACCGGTTTCATTCCAGCCGGCTGGTATCCCACCGCCGCCACCGCCTTGTCCGATGGACGTCTGATCGTGCTCAATGGCAAAGGGCTGCGCAGCTTTGCGAATCCGCACGGGCCGCAGCCGATGACTACTCCGGAAGTGCCCCATCGAGGGGATCGCGCGGACTACGTAGCCAACCTGCAAACGGGCACGGCTTCCGTCATCCCGCCGGTTACGGATGAACAACTGGCCGCCTATACCCGCCAGGTGCTGTCCGATTCCGCTTATCACGATAGCCAGCTCGACGTGACCAGTAGTGCGCTGCCCGCCGACATCCAGCACGTCATCTACGTGATTAAAGAAAATCGCACCTACGACCAGGTTTTGGGCGACTTGGGCAAGGGTGAAGGCGATCCCTCGCTCACATTATTCAACGAAAAAGTAGGACCGAACCATCACAAGCTGGCGCGTGAGTTCATGCTGCTGGACAATTTCTACGTGAGCGCCGACGTCAGCGCCGACGGACATAACTGGTCGACCTCGGCCATCGCTAACGATTACGTGGTGAAACTCTGGCCGAATAGCTATGGCAGCCGCCGCAAGACGTACGACTACGAAGGCGGCGAGCCCGCCGCGCTCCCTCCCGCCGGTTACATCTGGACCAACGCCGCCGCCCGCGGAATCACTATGCGCAGCTACGGCTACTGGGAAACCAACAAAGAGCCGGCGCCATCTGAAGGTGCGCAGATCGAGAAAGTGAAAGATCCGATTCTCGCGGCCGTCACCAATATGGATTATCGCGGTTTCGATCTCGACTATCCGGACGTCAAACGCGCGCACGTATTCTTAAAGGACCTGGCGCAATTCGAGGCCGCCGGAAGCATGCCTCAGTTCATCATTCTCAGACTGGGCAACGACCATACCTTTGGCGCACGCGTGGGTAAGCCGACGCCTCTGGTCTCGTTCGCCGACAACGATTACGCGCTCGGCCTGATCGTCGAGGCGTTGTCGAAGAGCAAGTTCTGGCGCCACACGGCGATGTTCGTTTTAGAAGACGACGCGCAAAACGGGCCGGATCACATCGATTCGCACCGGTCGCCGGTGTTCGTTCTTTCGCCGTATACGCATCGCGGCGCGATCGACAGCACCATGTACAACACCGCGTCGGTTCTGCGGACCATGGAGCTGATTCTCGGCATGCGTCCGATGACGCAGTTCGACGCCGCCGCTCCTCCCATGTACAACACGTTTGGGAAAGAGCCGGTGATGACGCCGTATACCGCCGAAAAACCCAGAATCAATATGGAGGAGCGCAATACCCGCGCCGCGCTCGACGACGATAAGCTCGATTTCAAACAAGCCGACTTGAATGACGACGATGAGTTGAACGACGTTCTCTGGCGCGCGATCAAGGGGACCGATCCGCCGGCGCCGACGCGCAGCTTCTTCTCAAAGTAGCGAACCGTCCAGCCAGAGCCGGGGTGGTTTATGGAAAATACACGACGTTCTTTTCTCCTGGCGGCTGCGGCTTCCGGTCTAGCCAGTTCCCAAATTCCTTCCTCGCCAAAACCCGACATTTTTGCGGCGGCGGCCGTGGGTGACATCCCTCGCGTAACAGAACTCGTTACTGCCGATCCGCTGATCGTGCGTTCGCGATCTTCGGACGGCCGAACTCCCCTGCATTTCGCGACCGCTGCCGGGAAAGCGGAAATGGTAGTGTTCCTGATCACCAAGGGCGCCGAACTGAGCGCGGGACCGGAAAGCCCGCTGCTCGACGCCGTGGACTTCCCCGACCCCGACGCCGCGACGGCTATGGCCATCCCGCTGCTGTCGAACGCTTCCGACCCGAACGCCCACCGCAAGAATGGCGCCAGCGCGCTCCGCTTGGCGGCCGCGCGCGGGTACGCGGAGATTTGTGAAATGTTAATCCACCGGGGCGCCGTGGTCGAAAAGGTCAATGCCTCCGGAGACGCCGCACGCGTGTTGGAACACGCCGCCGAAATCGAGCGCGCGCATTATGCGCGCCGGTACGTGCAGGATATTCATGGCAAACCGGTGCAGCGCGATGATAGCAACGGGCTGCCATGGACCGGGATCAATCAATTCGTCACCTTGAGCCACTTCGATTTCCAAAAGGTGAAAGCGCTGTACCAGGCCAATCCGAAGTTGCTCAATACACGCGCCAGTTGGGACGAACTCGCGATAGAAGCGGCCGCGCACACCGGCCAAGTTGAGATGGCGCAATGGCTGGCGGACCGGGGCGCGCCGGTATCCACTTGTACCGCGGCATTGCTGGGACAGGAGTCGATGGTGAAAGATGCGCTTACCGCCGATCCGCTGTCCATCCAGGAGCGCGGAGCGCACGATATTCCGATTCTGTTGTATTCGGCGTATGGAAACCAGCAGGCCGGCGTCGCGCTCACGCTGTTGCAAGCTGGGGCCAACGTGAACGCCCGCGCCTTTGGTCTCACCGCGCTGCACATCTCCGCATCCAAGGGGCATGCCGAGTTGGCCAGCATCCTGATCGACCACGGCGCCGACGTGAACCTGCCCGGAAAGACCAGGAACGGCCTGATGACGCCACTCGCGATCGCCATAAAAGCGAAGCAGGACAAGGTCGAGGCTCTGCTCAAAGACCACGGCGGGCGAGTCTGACATCATTGGATTGATGCAGACGCGCGCGCTGGTCCTCGGTGGCGGAGGCCCGGTTGGAATCGCCTGGGAAGCCGGGCTCTTAGCCGGACTAGCCGAACGCGGCGTCGACCTCTCGCAAGCCGATTTCATCTGCGGCACCTCTGCTGGCTCATTCGTTGGCGCACGGCTCGCGCTGGGTCAAACTCCGGCGGCGCTGGTAGCGCCGTACTTGACCGAACAACCCTCAACCGATCCGCAGCCCAATCTCACCAGGCTGATCCTGAAAATGATGACCGGCGCGCTGGGCAATCGGCCTCCCGAGATCGTGCGCGCGGAACTCGGCAACTGGGCGCTGAAGGCCAAAACGATTAGCGAAGAGCAGTTTCTCCAGCGCTTCGCGTCCCTAGATGCGCCTTGCCCGCATCGCAATTATGATGCGCCTTGGCCGCAGCGTAACTACGTCTGCACCGCTGTCGACACCGCCAACGGAAAATTCGTCGTGTGGAACCGGGAATCCGGCATCGGCCTGGCACGCGCCGTAGCCTCCAGTTGCAGTGTGCCGGGCATCTACCCGCCCGTCACGTTCCAAGGCCGCCGTTATATGGATGGCGGCATGCGAACCGCCACCAACGCCGATTTCGCTAAAGGACACGGCGTTGTCGTTGTCTTGGCGCTGGCCGTGGGCGGAGTTCCCAGTTTCATCGCCAGGGGATTTCAGCGGCGTTTCGAGCAGGAACTCGACACGCTGCGAGAAAGTGGAAGCCAGGTGGCCCTCATCACGCCAGACTCCGGGAGCAAGCGCGCGTTCGGCTTCAATTTGATGGACACCCGCCGCCGTCCCGCCGCCGCCAAAAACGGCTTGCGGCAAGGCCGGGACGAAGCGGAGCGTTTACGCCAGGTGTGGGAACAGACTACGCACCCAAGCTAGTCTTCAGTTTGGTCCCGTCCGGCACGCCCTGGCCGGTGCAGGCGTCCCAGCCTTTGCCGGCCGTATATTTGCCCTTCAAGTTTCCCTTGATATCGTTGTTGCCTTTCGTGATATCGCGGAACGCAGAGGCAGCCGCGCCATAAATCAGCGGATTGATGAAGCCTGCCGCCTTGCCCGTTTTTTGCGCCAGACTTTGATTGATCAGCGCCATCAGACCTGCCATCAGCGGCGCCACGGCGCTGGTTCCCCCGATCACCTGGTTTTTCCCGGCCAGTACGATCTGATAACCGGTGGCTGGATCGGCATCGCCCGCCAAATCGGGCACTCCGCGGCCTGACTTGCCCTTCGGGGATTTCGGCACTTTGGCGCTCGATTGATAAGACGGCAACGGAAAAACGTTACTCACGCCGCCGCCGCCCGCGCCCTCGCGCGTTCCTTCGTTCCAGACCACTTCGCTGCTGATGGTTGCGCCCGTGCCCATCAGCTTGGTGCCGCCACAGGCCAGCGAGAATGGACTCGAAGATGGAAAATCGCAATGCGGTTTCCCGTCCCAGCCAGTGCTCATGTCGGCCGACCCGTCATCGCCCGCCGCGCAGCACACGGTCACACCCATCTGCGCCGCGTCCATGATGGCTTGATTCAATCCATTGGTGAACTGCTGATCCACCTGACCGTTTGGATCCTCCGGCCCACCCCAACTGATCGAGACCACGCTCGGATTTTGTTGCGTATCGTGCACGGCCGCGTTCACGGCGTCGATGAAACCGTCCGACGTGTTGGGCGCAAAATACACCGCGATCTTGGCGCCCGGAGCAATCGAACCGGCAACTTCAACGTCCAGCGTCACCTCGCCATCGGCATTGGGGTCCGGACCCGGCAAGTTGGCCCCGCCGTCCACGCTAACCGGTATCACCGTGGGCGCGGCAATGCCAAGGTTCTTGAAATAAGCATTGAGATCTGAGGCCGCGTAGCCGGCGCCAATCGGTTTGCCGGTCTTTTGGTCCGGCGTGTTGAGTTCAATCAGCGCAATGCATTGTCCCTTGCCGGTCACTCCGGTCGGGAAATTATACAAGCGTGCAACTTGCGGCGCCGTCAAGCTTCCGTCCGCCGCGTTGCGGGCGGTTGCCTTGCCTTTCGGCTTTTGCCGCGGTTCATTGCGGAGACGCGCATGAGATTTCGCCACCGGCCGGTTGTCCAGGCCGTGAACTCCGACGATGATGCCCTTCAACTCTTTGGGAATCAGGATGGACCCGGTACGGCCGCGATAAGCCAGCACACTCCCTTTCTTGTAATTCTTCAACTTCACGCCGAAAGCTTCATTGAAGCTTCCGACCGTGCCACGCAGCCGCAGCATCTTCTGCCCCGCGCTCGCATGCGTTACGGCCAGTCCATGCTCGTGGGCAAACGCGGCTACCCGATCCAAATCCGCCTGATCCGCTCCATACTTCGCCGCGAACTCATTCCGGTCGATCTTCGGCCTATCGCCGGGAAGCGTCGCGCCGAGCTTCATCAATTGTTCAACCGAGGTCCCTTTCTGATTTTGCCCGCGAACGCGAACGGTCACCTCGATCTGATCGTTGAGGTCCGTCGCGCCGGTCGATTTTGCCCCTGCCACCGCAACCTTTGCGCTGCCGGGCACTGCTATCCGTGCTTTTGCCATGGTTTGTTCTCCTTGCGCCTGTCATCTAAAGTAATCCAAAAGAAAGAGTGATTCCAGCGGGAATTTCGTATCGCCTGCCAAAGCCGATTCCTCTCCCGGGCGTCGTGTCATGCTTAAGGAATGCAGCCTCATCGCATTCAGGCTCCGCTATGAAAGTTTCATCGGTGTTCTGCGACGTTCATCCGGACAGCAAACTGGCCCTGGGCACGGCCGGACTCGGCTGGAAGTATAGTCCCCCCGAGCAGAAGACTTTGCGTTGTCCAAAACCCAAGTGCGGCCGGCACTTCCACTACGATTTCGGCTACTTTAGCCCGCAGAACGGCAACTCCGTTGCATCGGGGCAAACGCCGAAATGCAAGGAGAAGCATGATGAGTTGTACATGCTGCTCACCCGGATCGATGGCGCCTTGGTCTACGCCTGTTTTCATCCCGAGTGTACCTGCACTGTTCCGTACATGACAAAATAAAAGCATGACGCGGAGAAGCGCGATCACCTGCTGTGTCTTCACTCTCACCGCCTGGGCCAAAAACAAAGAGTGGCAAGAGGGAGTTCTCGATTCGCTGGAGTTGCGCGAGATTCCGGTCAAAAAATCCGTGCAGAAGTTCTTCGTCTATCGCATCCGCGGCGGCACACTCAGCTATACAGTGGAGTTCCGGCATCCCTTGAAAGCGATCGTGCACGATCCCGTGAGGTTCGCGATCGACAAGGACTCGCTGATTTTGAAGCAGGAGAACGGTGACGAACGCAAGGCCCCGATCCTCGAAAAAGAACGAGTCGCCAATTAGAACACATTTGTCGCGAGCGGTGCGGAAAAAACCGCTCGCTGAAAACCGGCCGGCGGCGTCTGCGTCGCTTCGGGTGGGCCGCAAGGCCATGGCGACTCCCTCACTACTAGCGCCCGGTCACGCCTTCCGAGCCGCGACCGTGAATACCTACTTAGTTGGATTCGCCCAGTGTTTACGGGCATCGGGATCTGGTTGCCGACAAGCTCCAACTTTGACGAATTCGACCGAGCCGCGACCGTGAGGGAGCGGTGGCGCACCATCCTAGAGCCTGTTTGGTTCCGGCTTTGCCGGGTTAGGGAGCGGTCGTGTTTCCGGCTGTTAGAATCCATCTGGGAGCCAATCTTGCCCGGTGGTAGGCACGGTCTTCAAAACCGCTGAACGCCCGTCAACGGTGTTGGTCGGTTCGACTCCGACTGGTTCCCGCCAAGTTTCCTGAATGATTTTCCGCTTCGATATTGACGATGCCCCGGCTTTGCTCGATCTGTCGCTCAGCGTCGGCTGGACGCACTCGCTGGCGGACTGGCAAACCGCGCTGGCCTCCGGAATCGTCTTCGGTGACCGCGAGGGCGCCCGGATTCAGGCCAGTTCCGCCGTCTACATCTATGGCAAGCAACTGGCTTCCATCGGGCAGGTGATTGTGCGAAGCGAGGCCCGGCGTCAAGGCTTGGCGCGCGCTCTAGTGCTTCATTGTTTGAACCAGGCGCCGGGTCAACCGGCTATGCTCGTGGCGACTCCGGACGGGCAGCCGTTGTATGAGCGCCTGGGATTCCGAGTGATTGAGCCGACTCATCGTCTTGTCGGCGACGGTCCGGTCGGACTCCCGGAGCCTCGCGGTTGTCGTCCCATGACAGCGGCCGATTTGCCGCTGGCATTGAAGTTAGACGCGGCCGCCTATGCGGCGGACCGCGGCCATCTCTTACAGCAACGCTGGAAACAGGTTTGCCACGCCGCTATGCTCGCCGATGGCTCTGGTTTCGCTTGGAGCACACCCCGGAACATCGGCCCCCTCATCGCGCCGACCGCCAGGCGGGCCGCGGAACTGATCGCATTTCTAGCCGCCGGACGACCGATCACGGTGGATGTACCCGCGGGTCAAGCCGAGTTTATTGGGCTGCTGACCGAAGCGGGCTTGCGCTCTACGGGCGCGCGGCCGCTGATGCTGCTCAATGCGTCCTCACTTCCCGGCCGGCGGGATGCCATCTTCGGTCTCGCCTCGCTGGCGTATGGTTGAAGACGCCCAGCGCCAGACTGGCCCGGGTACAGCGGAACCGGAAAGCGTCGATCATTTCCTTCGAGCGTCGAGCATCTGAATTCCATCGGCTGAAATGATGCTGATATGTCCGGCCCACAGCCTATCCGCGTCAACAAACGCCGACACGAGCGGACCGAGGTTCTCCGGCGTCGCAGGGTGAGCCCGGAACAGAACGACGCCGGATTGTTTCAGCGGAATAGGCCGCTGCACAGCGATCTGCCAGAAGTCCTTGTCGAGGGTCAGCAAAATACGCGCTTCCGATTCGGCCAAGTCCAGAAGATCGTTGTCTTTCCATCCGGCGCAATCGGTCAGGGCCCAAAGGACTTCGTAGCCGCGGGAGCGAAGCGTTGCGACGATTGGCTTCGGGAAATTCTGATCAGCCAAAAGGCGCATTTACGCCGGAATCGGGTAGGCCCGGTATTCGTGCGCCAAGTAACTGGCGTATGACAGGCAGGCGAGGATGTCTTCTCGAGTCAACCCCGGATAGTTCAACAAGAGATCGTTCTCGGACTGCCCAGCCGCCAGAAGTTCGAGAATCAACTCAACGGCCAGACGCGTGCCTCGGATCACTGGTTTGCCCGCTAGAACTTCGGGGTCAACGGCGATGCGCTCAGACAGCGGCATACCCACAAGTCTACCCTGCCACGTATGGTCTAGGGAAGCACGCAGTACCTTAAAGCATGCAGCGCTCGCATAACCAGACTATCCTCGATCAGTTCACCCGCCAGGCAATCCCGTTCGCCACTGCGCCCGCCATCCGCAACACAGACGCCCTCAATCGCATCGTCCAGTTGGCCCAGGCTGGCCCGGATGACACCGTGCTCGACGTGGCCTGCGGTCCCGGCCTGCTGGTCTGCGCTTTCGCGAAAATCGTCCGCCACGCCACCGGGATCGACCTCACGCCGGCCATGCTGGAGCAAGCGCGCAAGTTGCAATCCGAATCGGGCTTGTCCAATGTCACCTGGCAGCAAGGCGACGTGGAGTCTCTGCCCTATCCGGACGGCGCGTTCTCCATCGTTGCTTCCCGTTTCGCGCTGCATCATTTACAACACCCGCTGGCAGTGCTCAAGGAAATGCGGCGCGTTTGCGCGCAGGGTGGCCGCATCGTGGTGGCAGACAGCGCGCCGGCTCTGGACAAGGCAGACGCCTTCAATCGCGTGGAGAGACTGCGCGATCCTTCTCATGTCCAGGCGTTTCCGGTGGAAGAACTGCGGCGCCTCTTTACCGAAGCCGGACTCGCCGAACTTGCTGAGCCGGCAGTCGAATTTTACCGGCTGGAAGGCGAATTGGAAGATTTGCTGCGCCGGTCTTTTCCCAACGCTGGCGATGCAGATCGCATTCGCGCCCTGTTCGCCGATTCAATCGGCACGGACGCGCTCGATATGGCGACGCGCAAACAGGACGGCAAAATCTATTATGGTTTTCCGGTGGCCTTGCTGGCTGCGTCTTGTTGACTAAGCGTTGCTGAGCTGGCGCGCAAAGTGGGTCCGGCTCAACCAGGCGTGTAGCCCAAAAATCACTCCGGCAAAAAACAGGTCGCCGAATACGGTGTACGCAAAGAACGGAATCGCCACTGTATAACAAGCTCCCAGTCCCCCCGCGGTACGCGCAAACTGCGTGGACCCAACCCACACTCCAAAGTTGGTAATCAGGAAAAACTGCGTGCTGTTCAACAGGGAAGCGGCGGCAATGCGGGGCACGCTTTCCGTGGACCACAGAAACCGCCCAATCACCACGCTCAGCCCAAAACTGAAGTAGATGAACAACTGCATGTAGGAAAACAGCGCCACGTGATTCACGGCGTTCAGGATGGGATCGGTAATCGCCATGATCGCCAACGGAATCAGGTACGCCTGCCAGCCTGCCAGCCGTGCTCCCGAAAACAGGCTCGCAGAACCAACCGGCGTGAAGTTCCACGGATGCGGAACCAGGCGCGAGATCACACCGAACACCGTCAGCGCCAGTGCGGCCGGACGCCAGTTATTTTCTTTTTCCATCAGCATTCATTATAAGCAAAACTGGATGCTCCGCTACCGGCCCGTGAGCCTGAGTCGAATGCTCGTCCCGGCCTCACACCGCTTGTGGGCCGGGACGAGCCTCAACCCTGTCGAACTCTTCCTCGATAATCCGCTCGATCCTTGCCGATTCCTCTCGCAGCCCGCGCAGTTTGCCAAACGCTCTCATCCACGGCTTGTCCTCAGTTGCGCCGGGAACCAACTTCTCAGCAAGCGCCTCGGACACCAACTCCCGAAAAGGAATACCGCGCTCGACCGGGGCCGATTTCGCGCGCCTGAATAGCGCGTCGGGAAACTCGATGGTCGTCTTCATCTATCGTCGTCTCCTCATTACCACTGGAGACCGCAAATCGGCAAGTTCCACCAGCAGCGGGCGATGGTCGCTGCGGTCCTTCCATTCCGCGTAGGACCCGATCTCCACCCGTCGCAACTTCGGCGCCCATGCCTCTGGGATGAAGCAGTAGTCGATGTGAAATGGGCGTTGCTCCTTCCACTGAAAGTAGTAAGTGGGTTGCTTTTCTTCGCCGTGATCTTCGCGATGAAAGAAATGGTAGCTGCTCACCAAGCCCAGCTCCGAGAGCATTTTCACCAAGGCGCTATGGTTGAGACCGGCGCGATGGTTGCCGTCCCAGATGGCGTTGGAGTTGAGATCGCCGGCCAGAACCGTTCGGTATTGAGTGAACAGCTTGCGATACAACTCGACCGCCCGCACGACACCCTCGACGTAGGGGCTATCTTGACCACCCTTGGACCAAACCGCGATGAGCAGGAAGTTGTTGGGGCCGGTCACTTCCAAGGGAATCGCGTAGCGTGGAACCTCCGGCACGGTGGGAAGAGCCCGGATTCGATACCGTCCGCTGGCCGCGACTGCGACACCTTGGCGCGGGTTATCTCCAAACCACAAACATTGGTCCGTCGCGGTGGCCGGGCGCGCGCATTCCTGAATTACTGCAATATCCGGCGCGAGCGCATTCAACTAGGCGCATAATTCATCCACACTTCAGCTCAGGACCGCACGTGCTTCTCTCGCTATTCCCGCGAAGGAGACTTCTTCGGCTTGATGATTTTCCATCCAAGCCTGGCAGCCGCTTTTTCCAAATACTTCTCTTCGGCTTTGGCTATTAAGGTCGGATCGGCGCGTTCTCGTCGGCTCGGCTTTGAGGCCAACTCTGACTCTGCAATCCTGATTCGGACGTCGTCACCGGCTCGGACCCGACGGCTCTGCCACCGGATGTGTTCTCCGGTCGATTCGACGTAGCCGCCAACTTCGAGCCGCGTCTCCCCCTTTCCGCGCTCGCAGTCCCGAGAACTAACGATGGCCGTCAAAACGCCATGGTCGCCCACTCCAGCAGTGCACAATTTCTTGCCATTCAGGAGAACCTCAAATGTTTTCATTGGTATGCCTTGCGCAAAAGACAATTTTTGAAACGCTTCGGCCCTCCGACCTCCGATTTGTGCTCCTCGCTGCGCATCCTGTAACGGCCTCTGGCTCTATCCGCAATCGCACTTCACCCAAGCCCGTGCCCGCGCGCTCTCCTGCACCCTTTCAAGCAGCCGCATCCCCCGCAACCCGTCGGCAAACGTCGGATACTCTTCCGGCGCGCCTGGGTCCGCCACGCGCGCATAAAACCGCTGGAATACTTGCTTGTGGCTATCGTCATATCCCTCGCTATGCCCCCCGGGAAGATTCGCAAAAGCCGCCGCGCGGGCATCAAGTAACGAGGGGTCTTTGACGATCACTTCGTTAGGTTGATTGCGGTGGCCGATCCAGAGTTCGTCGGGGCGCTCCTGATTCCAGCAAACACCGGCCTTCGTGCCGAAAATCTCGACCGTGAATTTATTCTTCCGGCCGGCCGACATCTGGCTGACGGTAAAAGCGCCGCGCGCCCGCGTTCCCAGGCGCAGCAGAACAGCCCCAAAATCTTCGGTGTCGATGGGGACAGTCTCGTAATATTCGGGCGCGAGCGTCTTTCCGGCAAAGGTCTCAATCGACCCCTTCGGCCGCCTACGCGTATGGTGGAAAGTCTCCAACTCCGCACAAAGTTCCGTGATTTCGAGACCGGTCAGGTGCTGGATCATGTCCATCCAGTGAGAGCCGATATCGCCCATCGCGCGCAGCGTCCCGTTTTCCTGGGAGACGATCCGCCAATTCCAATCGGTGTCGTAGAGCAGCCAATCCTGCGAATAGGTGCCCTGCGCGATCAGAATCTCACCCAAATCGCCATTGGCGATCATGCACCGGATCTGCTGGACCACGGGATAGTAACGCAGATTATGCTCGATACAGTGCGCGACGCCTTTTTCTCGCGCCAGGGAGAGCAATTCGGTGGCTTCGGCCACATTCAGAGTGAAGGGTTTTTCGCACAAGACATGCTTACCGGCCTGGAGCGCGGCTTTGCACATGGGATAGTGCAAGGCGTTGGGAGTGAGGATATGCACCGCCTCGATGGCTTTGTCGGACAACAACGAATGGTAGTCGCCGGTAGTGCGGGCAACTCCGATACTGTCCCCGAAGGCGCGCGCCTTCTCTTCGCTCGATGCGGCCACCGCGGCGATTTCCACGTTCCCGAGCCGGCGGACGTTCTCCGCGTGGACCCTCCCCATGAATCCGGTACCGACGATGGCGGTGGCGATCTTACGCATGTTGCTCCATTCCTGTTAAAATCAAATTCTGGTCGAAATGATTGTACGCATCCAACTTCAAGCAGGACCCAAAGTTAAACGCACGCGGCGGAAGAATCGCCACGTAGCACTGGCGCTGGCGGCGCTGATCACTCCGGCCGCGCTGGTAGCCGGCCTGTTAGGCTTTTGGCGTCTCGCGGCCGATCTCAACCTGGCTGGCCAATTCGCCATCTCCGCGGGCCTGTTCTCGCATTGGCAGGTCTGGCTGGGCTGCGCCACGATTCTCGAATCCATCGCCATGCTGCTGAACCGCTATGGAAAGCCGGCCCAGGAACCTACCAGTGAAAAGGCGCTCGCTACCCAATAGCGCTCGCGCCTTACGCCGCCGGAAAGTCCGGCATCTCCCGAATCTCCCGGATGTGCTCGCAATGCGAATTCGCATGCCGGGCATTCCCGGCGAGCCATTGATAGGCGTCCATCTTTCCATACACCGGATGCCTCGTAAAATGGCTGCGCAGATCGTCCTGGGTGTTGCGGGCGTATTCGAGCGTCCGTTCCCGGGCCGCGAGAAACGCGGCCAGCGCCTCCTGCACCGTTTGGAAGCGTCCCGCCGGCTGCAGAGTCTCCGGAGCCTTATTGGCGCCGCGCGGCGGATGCGAACCCCGGAGCGCGGCCTCCCGCTCCGCCCGTTCCTCCGCTGTTTCCGGCTCAGCCGGCGTCTCCAGAGTGCGCTTCACCAAACCCACCAGCGCGTCGTCGGAGACCGCCAGGTGCTCCAGATACCCTAAAATGCTCCAGCGTTCGGGAGACGGCGCCCAGCGCGCCTGATTCTCCGTTATTCCGGACACCGCGTCAATCACGGTTTGCCGGGTCTTCATCAAGTGGTCGATCGCTACTTGGCGTTCTTGTTCTGTCAACATAACAGTCGCCATTGTACGACGCGCTGGAGCCGGAAATCCGCCGCCGTCCAAATTGGCTTGGTAAGCGTCGGAAACCGCTTTAGTATAACTGGATCAATGCCTTCGTGTACCGGGCGCCAGTTCCTTCCGATCGTCGCATTGGCGCGGTCATAACAAACGGCCAGAGGGGATATCCCGTTCCCCTTGGACGGCGGGAGTTTTCCGAAATTGGCCGCGAGGATGGCACTGGATTTCCTCAGTGTGTTCCGGCGCTAATTTAGGGGCGGATAAACGTGCGGGCCGCCGGAACCACCACCCTGGCTCGCGATACACTTGGTTAGGCGAGGTCCAACCATGCTCAATCAATTTCAGCAGAAGAATGTTTGGGAAGGGATGTTGAATGCCGAAACTCGCTCCCTTTATTTTGGCGATCTTGCGTCTCGTTATACCCGGCAAAAACAGTGGATCACTGGAGCGTCGTTCTTTTTCTCGTCGGGAGCTGCGGCTACGATAATCGGCAAGGCTGACACATCGGTTCCCGTGGTCCTTTCCATTCTGTCTGCGCTGGCGACGGCATATTCCATCGCGGTGAATTTGGATAGAAAAATAGCAACCATGGCCAAACTTCATTCGGCATGGAGTCAAATCGCAACAGATTATGCCCACTTGTGGAATCACATGGGTGACCAAGATGCCGAAATTCAATTGGACAAGATCGTTGTCAGCGAAAGGGCTCCTTCGGAACTGGCCACTACGGAAGCTCCCAACAACCAAAAGCTCCTCGGGAAATGGCAGGAACGCGTGTTTAGCATGTACCATCTTGAAAAGGCCGCGTGAGCCGAATTGAGAAAACTTGGCCCCCAATGCCAAGGCCAGTCCCTCCGCCGCCCCGACCGCCCGTTCCTCTTCCTCAGCCGCCACCGCCTCCCCCACCTTCTCCGCGCAGAAGTCCGTAAGACTCTCGCCTGACGACAGGCATGGATGCCGCACCAGCAGCCGGCTTTCCTGAGGTCAAGGACGTTTGTTCTCTGGATAGGCAGCTATCGTTTCTTGCGCTGCTGAATGAGGTGGCTTCACTCCTGCGCCGCCAACGGCCGCTCTCCCACCCTGCGCCACCGGAACACCTGGAACATAGGCCGTCCATGGCTATCGTTAACGACGAATAGCGGCATCTTCTCAAACCCCACCGCCCGCGCGCCGGCAACAACCCGCGCGTTGATGCCCGAAAACTGCTCGTATCCATCGGTATGCCCAACCCAAATTGCTCCCGGGTCCTCCAACTTCTCCATGCGAAATTTGCGTTCCTCCTCGTTGATTGACGGCGGAAACAGCGGATCGTCACCCCATTGCGGCAGGATGCGCTCTCTTGTGATCACTTCGACTGGTTGAAAAATGCCCCAGTCATACACTACGACGCGGGATGGTTGCGCAGCGACAATATCCCTGACCAGCGGTCCGATTGCGTCGGTCCAGGTGCCGCCGGCGCCGTTCCGGATGAACGTGTACAGATACTCATTGAGCACCGCTAAATTCGAACCCGCTATCACCACCGTACTCAGAATCAGCAGCCAGAGCCCGGCCCGGCCCGCCGCCAATGACGCCTCTGCAAAGGCGATGCCCAGAAACATCGCCGGCAAGGGCCACAAGAGGATGGTGTGATGCAGCGCCGCGCCCGCGTTTTGCGTGATCGCCATTTGAAACCAGGCCACAAAAAACGCGATCAGCAGAAACAGGAGACTGCGGCGGGCCTTGTGCAATCGAGGCTTGTGCAATCGAGGCTTGTGCAATCGAGGCTTGTGCAATCGAGGCTTGTGCAATCGAGGAATGAAGAGCAGAAACGGGAGCAGCAGTAATGCGACCACCACAGCTTCTTCTTCATAACCGGAGGGATGGTCTCCTGTGAGCGAGTGCAGCCGGAATGAGCACTTCTCGATCAAATTGCGCAACACCGAGCGAGTGATGTCGGGCGATCCTCTTGGATCGCGGCCGACGCCCTCCTCGGCCCCCGTTTTCGCTGCGCTGGAAGAGCCCGGTCCGCCCGGGACCGGCGGCGGCTCGAGGTTGGTCAGGTAGCCTTCGAGCGCCGCCCCGCCAAACGTGGCCTGAAGCACCCGCCATTTGCCTCCAAATTCGTTGAACACAAAGTGTGAGCTGGACCGAAAGGTTTCCATCGGCCTGGCAATGTTGTAAACGATCAGCGGACTGGCGCCCAACATCAGCCCGAGCAACGCCACCGCGAGATTGCGCGTCGACATTCGCCGGAAGACTTCGCGCGGGTAGATCAGAGCAGCCCCGGCTACCAGCCCTAAGAAAATCCACAAAAACAGCGCTTTGTCCCACAGACCGAGCCCGAACGCAAGAAAGGCGAAAAACAAGCTCCACCGTCCGCCGCTTTCCGCAAAACCGAGCGCCAGCAAAAGTCCGGTCACAACAAAAAGGTGTTGAAATGCAACCGGTCCCCAATCGAAGCAGGTGGTCAGGAAAAAAGTAGCGTCGGTAGCCAGGATAGCGGTCGCGACGATGGCTGCACGCCTGCTGTGCATCTTCGTAACCAATTGATATGTAAGGAAAATCGTCAATGCTCCGAGAAACACAGCGGGGAGGCGGACGCTGGCTTCACTAATTGTGTGCCGCAGCAATGGCCCCCACACCCAGCTCTTCAACGTCCCCAGATAACTGAGCGCCATCAAGGGAAGCCCGCGGCCCAAAGGTAAAATGTAGACGCTAGCCGAACGCCGGAAAACGGTGGCCGCAAACAGCAGTTCGTCGTTCTGAAATCCCGGGTAGCGAAAAAAAACTAGCCCCAGGCCAAAAAAGCAGAGAAACCCGAGCGATCCCGGCCACCAATACAGCATCCGCCTTTGGCTGATTGGTAGTAGAACCGGGCCTCTAGGCCGGACCGGAGGAGGGGCAAGTTTCATGAGACAGAACGAAACGCTGCACGCGAGGTAATCAGTATACGTCAGATGACAGATGCGGCGGCAGCGCTCAGTTCCTGAGGTAGGCAGCTAAACTTCTCGCCCAGACAGCCGATACATGCTAAGTCATCGGACTGATTGGATACGCAGCACGCCTTAGTAAAGGCTCGGAGGAATGTCGGGCGAAGCCTCCTAAAAGGGAAGCCTCCTAAAAGGGAAGTTTGGGGCGAAGCCGCCGAGGCTGGCGCGGCGGGAAAGCTTTTGATCCTGGCCCTTGAATTGCTAGCGGACTGTGGTATGATTTGTGGAGCTAGCTCGCAACCCACGCTGAACCGTGACAAGCGTCACGGCACGCTGTATCTCCGCACTCATACAGGTTTAGGGATTTTAAGGAAGCCGTTGAACCTTTTTGCGAAATCGTGCGTCTAAACGTGGTGAAGACCGAGTAAGTAGAAGAAAAATATAGGAGAGAATGAAATGACGAAGACCGAACTCAACAAGTTTAAAGAAATCCTCGAGACCAAGCAGGCCGAGTTAGCGCAGGTGTTACGGAACCGCGATGGCATCGCTATCGAAAAGAGTCCGGACGCTTTGGACGAAGTTCAGAACGCCGCTGAGCGCGAATTGGCAATCCGAAATCTCGACCGGGAATCCAACCTCTTGCGAAATGTGCGGGCTGCCTTGCACCGGATCAATGAAGGCGCCTTCGGCGTCTGCCTGCATTGTGAAGAAGATATCAGCCTCAAGCGGCTGAACGCGGTGCCCTGGGCGCCGTACTGCATTCAATGCCAGGAAATCGCCGACCGCAACCAGCAGGAAGGCCAGGAGAGCTTTGACGATCTGCTAGTCAACGCAGCCTAAGCTCCATGCCATCTCTAAAAGCGAAGGGGTGCGTCTAACGGCACCCCTTTCATGCATTTGGGTGACTTGTGGGGCAGGTTATTAACCTGCGCGGCGGTTAGTTACCGCCGCTCTGTCTAATATCTAATCCGGATCCCGCTAGTCATCCGCCCCGCCGCTTCCCCTTCCCTCCGGAACGACCAAAACGAACCCAAATCGCAACTCGTGCACAAATCCAGAGACTGAATCCGCTCCGGCCGAACCCCGGCGTTGATGGCGTGTCGCCGATTTTCGTCAATCAAGTCGATATGTCGGCGCCCCGTCTTACCAAACTGCGCCGCTACCTCCGGACCCACTTCGTAACAACACCTCAGAATTGCCGGACCCAGCGCCATATGCACATCCGCCGGGCGCGTGGCGTAGAGCTGTGCCATTTTTTCCAGGGTACGGGACAAAATGCCTGCCACTGAGCCCCGCCAGCCCGCATGAACCGCCCCGGCCACGCGATTCACCGGGTCGGCCAGCAGGATCGGTACGCAATCGGCCGTCCGAATGGAAACGAACAAGCCTGCCTGATTGGTGATCAGTGCGTCGCCTTCGCCGGCGATTCCAGGTTCCGTCGCCTCCAGCACCCGGTCCGAATGAATCTGGCGGATGGTGGTGCAGGTGGTGGAATCCGGCCAGGCTCCGTCGTGGCGAGTACCGAATCCATGTTCGATGAAAGCGAGATCATCGAGCGTTGCAGCGCGCAGGAGAGCCAAATTTCAGTGTACGTCTTCGGCTATACGTCTTAGCCCGGCTTGGCAGTTGGTTAGGCCCGGCTTGGCAGTTGGTTAGGATAGTTGAGGAATGAAGTTTCCTCGCTCCAGCGGCATCCTGCTGCATCCTACCTCCCTTCCTGGCCGCTTCGGAATCGGAGATTTCGGCCCGGAGGCATTTCGTTTCGTAGATTTTCTCGCCGCCGCCGGCCAAAGGCTATGGCAGGTGTTGCCGCTGGTGCCGACCGGCTATGGCGAGTCTCCCTACGCGAGTCTGTCTTCGTTCGCGGGGAACCCGCTCTTGATCAGCCCGGAGAAACTGGTCGAGCATGGCTATCTGTCGGCCGGCGATATCGCTAGCCCGCCGCCGTTTTCCGCCGAGCGTTGCGATTTTGAACGCGTCATCCCATACCGGCACAGTTTGCTGGACCGGGCGTTCACCTATTTCCGGCCCACGCCGCAGTACGAAACTTTCGTTTCGCAAAATCGGAGTTGGCTCGAAAGCTGTGCCCGCTTTCTCGCTCTGAAGCAAGCCAATGGCGGTAAAGCATGGACGGATTGGAAGATAGCCGAACCCGGCCCCAAGGAGGTGGAGAAGCAGAAGTTCTGGCAGTTCGAATTTTCGAGGCAGTGGTCGGAGCTGAAAGCCTATTGCGCCGCGCGCGATATCCGGATCTTCGGCGATATCCCCATCTACGTGGCCCACGATAGCGCCGACGTTTGGGCCAACCCGGAATTGTTCGAACTGGATGCCGCCGGCCGGCCGACGAATATGGCGGGCGTGCCGCCGGACTATTTCAGCGCCACCGGCCAGTTGTGGGGCAACCCCATTTACCGGTGGGATCGCATGGAACAAAGTGGCTACGCCTGGTGGATTGAACGCTTTCGCCAAACCTTGGAAGTGGTCGACATGGTGCGCGTCGATCACTTCCGCGGCTTCGAGGCATACTGGTCGGTTCCTGGGTCGGAGAAGACGGCCATCCGCGGCAAATGGATAAAAGGTCCGGGACCCAAGCTGTTTCGGGCCGTGCGGCAGGCGCTGGGCGACTTGCCGATCGTCGCGGAGAATTTAGGGGTGATCACGCCGGAGGTAGAAGCGATCCGGCATGAGTTCGGATTTCCCGGCATGAGCATTCTCCAGTTCGCTTTCGGCAGCGATGCTCAGGCGCCCACGTTCCGCCCGCACAACTACCCGCGTGAGGTGGCCGCGTATACCGGCACTCACGACAACGACACAACCGTGGGATGGTGGACCAGCCAGGGCGCCGGAAGCACCACCCGCTCCGCCGCCGAGGTTGAGCGGGAGCGGGCGTTCGCCAAAGCGTACCTGAACATGGGCCCGCGGGAGGAGATTCAATGGGCCTTTATCCGCGTGCTGATGGCATCGGTAGCCGACATAGCGATCGTGCCGCTGCAGGATGTTCTCGGCCTGGGAAACGAAGCCCGCATGAATCTTCCCGCCAGCGCGCAAGGCAACTGGCGCTGGCGCTACGCGGCCGCCAGCCTCACAAAGGAGCATGGCGAGCGGCTGCGCCAGTTGGCCCTACTCTATGAACGATGAACCACGAACGATGATCTTGGTCTATGATCTATGAGGAGAGAGGAAGGATGAAAAGGATCCCCGTTCGACATTCCACCGGGCCACCGACTCATGGTTAACCTATGGAAAAACCCCGCCTAAGCACCCGGCAGATCGTCAACATGAGTCTGGGCTTCTTCGGAATCCAGTTCGGTTGGAATCTGCAGCTCTCCAACATGAGCGCGATCTATGAATACCTGGGCGCCAACGCGGATCAACTGCCGTTGCTCTGGCTGGCCGCGCCGCTGACCGGCTTGCTCGTGCAGCCCATCATCGGCAACATGAGCGACCGGACTTGGGGACGGCTCGGCCGGCGGCGGCCATATTTTCTGACCGGCGCAATTCTCAGCTCACTGGCTCTCTTGCTGATGCCCAATTCCTCCGCGCTCTGGATGGCGGCCGGGCTCTTGTGGTTGATGGACGCTTCAATAAATGTCAGCATGGAGCCGTTTCGCGCCTTTGTCGCCGACATTCTTCCCGAGGAGCAGCGCGCGCGCGGCTTCGCCATGCAGAGCCTCATGATCGGGTTGGGAGCGACCATCGCTTCCGCGCTGCCTTATATGTTGACCAACTGGTTCCATATTGGTGGCGAAGCTGCCGGGCTGCACGCCATTCCGTTACCGGTCCGGATGGCCTTCTACATTGGCGCTCCGGTTTTCCTCGGGTGCGTGCTCTGGACTGTGTTCACGACCAAGGAATATCCGCCCGAAAACATGGTCGAATTCCTCAGGCGGAAGGGCGAAGGCACCGGCGTGGGTGAGATCTTCAGCGCCATCCGGCACATGCCGGACACCATGCGGCAACTCTGTGTCGTACAAATCTGCACCTGGCTGGGTTTGTTTTGCATGTGGCTGTACTTTCCGCCAGCCGTCGCGCGCAACGTGTTTGGCGCGACCGACACCAAGTCGGCGCTCTACACCGAAGGCGTGGAATGGGGCGGCAACTGCTTCGCCGTCTACTCGGCGGTCTGCTTTCTCTGGTCGTTCATGCTGCCGGTACTGGCGCGCGCTCTCGGCCGGAAAGTCACTCACGCCTTGTGCCTGATGTGCGGCGCAGCCGGTTTGTTCTCGGTCGCGATGATCCATGACAAATGGCTGCTGCTGTTCTCGATGACCGGCGTGGGCATCGCGTGGGCCAGCATTCTCGCCATGCCGTACACCATCCTGGCCGGGTGCCTGCCACAGGAAAAGATAGGGATTTACATGGGCGTCTTCAATTTCTCGATTGTGCTGCCCGAGATCACCGCGTCGCTATGCTTCGGCTGGGTCATGAATCACTGGTTCGACAACAACCGCCTTTACGCTGTCGTCGCGGGCGGAGCGTTTCTGGTGATTGCAGCGCTCTTTATGCAACGAGTGCAGGACCGCACGGAGCCGGCGCGTCCCGTTCTCAAATCGGTTTCGGTTTCTACATGAAGCGCCGGTGGCTAGTTCTCGGCCTGTGTTCGACCTTGGCCGCTGCGCCAACGGTCACCAAGGTCGATCCGCCCAATTGGTGGGTGGATCACACCATCAATCCAGTCCGTCTGCTGGTGCGCGGTTCCGAGTTGGCGGGAGCGACAGTGACCGCGACAGACCCAGGCGTTGAAGTCGTTGATGCCCACGCCAACGCCCGCGGAACGTACCTGTTTGTCGATGTGCGTATCAAGTCAACCGGCCGGCATCCGCTACGCGTGACCACCGATCGCGGATCGGCCACCATCCCGTTTGAAGTGCTGGCGCCCTTGCCGCCCGAAGGCCGATTTCAGGGCTTCTCACCAGACGATCTGATCTATCTGATCATGCCGGACCGGTTTGCGAACGGCGACAAGTCGAACGACGATCCCGCGATTTCCAAGGGCCTGTTCAACCCGAGCGATCCGCATTTCTACCATGGCGGCGACTTACAGGGCATCCTCGATCATCTGCCTTATTTAAAGGATCTCGGCATCACGGCGATCTGGATCAATCCGCTCTACGACAACGTAAACCATCTCAACCAGATCGAGAAAGCGCAAGGCAACCCGGTGACCGATTATCACGGCTACGGCGCGGTGGATTTCTACGCCGTGGACGAGCACTTTGGCGACATCGCCAAGTTTCGCGAGTTGACCGATGCCGCGCATCGCAGCGGGATCAAGATCATTCTGGATATGGTCGCCAACCACACCGGGCCCTATCATCCCTGGGTGACGGATTCGCCGACTCCCACCTGGTATCACGGCACGCGGGAAAAGCATCTGAACGAGACCTGGCAGACCTGGGCGATGATGGACCCGCACGCGGCGGCGTCAGTTACGCTTCCGGTGCTGGACGGCTGGTTCGCCGACATTCTGCCGGACCTCAATCAGGACGATCCGGAAGTAGCGCGTTACATCATTCAGAACACGCTCTGGTGGGCGGGCATCTCGGGGATGGACGGCATCCGGCAGGACACACTGTCCTACGTGCCCCGCACCTTTTGGCGGGATTGGATGGCCGCCATCAAGAAGCAGTACCCGCATCTGCACGTGGTGGGCGAAGTGTTGGACGGCGATCCGGCGCTGACTTCGTTTTTTCAAGGCGGCCAGGCGCACGGTGGCATCGACACGGGAGTGGATTCGGTTTTCGATTTTCCGCAGTACTTCGCCCTGCGCAAAGCGTTCGGGGAGGGCCAGCCGATGAACGATTTCGCGGCCATGCTGGCGCACGATTATTTGTACCCGGACCCGAATGCCCTGGTCACGCTGCTCGGGTTGCATGACGTTAAGCGCTTCATGAACGTGCCCCAGGCGACGGTCGAAAGCTTGAAACTCGCGTTCACCTACCTGCTGACATCGCGCGGCATTCCGATGATCTATTACGGCGACGAGATCGCCATGCGCGGCGGGGACGACCCGGACAACCGGCGCGATTTTCCGGTAGCCGCTTTCTCCACACGAACTCCAGAGCAGCAAAATGTTTGGGCGCACGTCCGCAAACTTGCTCAATTGCGAGCCCAGTATCCCGCGCTACGGCGCGGCCCGATGGAGCAACTGGCGGTTACCGGCAGTTCATATGTCTATCGGCGCGGCGATCTGCTGGTCTTCCTGAATAAAGACGCGAGCGCCGCGGATTTGAGCGCCGAGGCGCAAGATGGCCAGTGGAAAGATCTGCTGGAAGGCGTGCCTCCGGTAGCGGCGCGAGATGGACGCGTGACGGTGCGGGTGCCGGCCCAATCGGCGGTAATCCTCCACCGCGCCCAGTAGGGCGGGCGCCCTCGCCCGCGCCGGACCCCTGGTCCGGCTCTGCGACACAACGCAGACCGCGACCCAATTTCCCAAGATACGGACCGCGTCGAAAGCAGTGTCTGTCCTATTTTTGCGCGCGTCCAGCGAGCGGAAGAATTTATTCACCCGACCCGCAGTCCCAAATACCTGGCGAACGGTTCAAAATCCTGGTCGCTGTGCAGCAGGCTAAGCCCGCTCTCGATACATCTGGTCGCGATCAAGGTCTCAATGCTTTTGCGGACCGTCACGCCACGTGAGCGGAGCGCCCGAAAGTTCCGGGCCGCCTGAATCGCGATTTCTCGTCCGCCCAGTTCGACGATCGTCAGAGAGGTCAGCATCCTCCTGGCCGCTTCAAAATCGCGTTCATTGGTGAAGCCTTGGAGAACCTCTATCAGGATCAAGTCGCCAATCGCCAGCGGCTCCTGACCCAGCAGTTCATCGAGCCTTCCGGTCTGCGCCGTGATCGCTCCCCGGAAATAATCGATCCACACGCTGGTATCGACCAGAATCAACTATCGGTCCTCATCGCTTCGAGATCGCCCTGCCAGTCGAGTTTTCCTCGGAGCCGGCGGATACCCGCCTGTTTCCTCAGCATCAGCAGAGTCCGCAAACCCAGTTCGACGGCCTCGCGCTTGGTCCTCAGGCCGGTTACCCGGAGCGTATCCCGCATGAGTTTGTCGTCGATCACAATATTCGTGCGCATGATGTGTATTATTATGACCTATTATACACATTGCTAAGCGGCCCCGTGGGCGAACGCCCTCGTTCGCGCCGGCCCCCTGGTCCGGCCACTTCCATATACTGAAACCCGGTGAGTTTTAATGCGAATAGTGGCAAAACCGCCCGAGTGCTACCATCATTCAAGTCTTGCGGGAATCGGCGCCCAAAACGATCAGGATTGTAGCCGGCTTTTTGTTTCTCGCCGCGCTCATCGCCGTCGCCACGGGAGCGTCTCTGCTAATTCCCGGAACGATCCTCGATCGCTTGTGGAAACTCAACCAGCCCGCCTTCGACGCTTTCAGCGCGCGAGGGTTGACTAGGATCTCCGGCGCTCTGTTGATCTGCCTCGGAGCCGGATGCTGCACTGCGGCGGCCGGTCTCGTACGACGAAAGAAATGGGCGTGGTGGTTCTCGGTCATCCTGTTTTCCGTCAACGGCGCCGGCGACGCTATCAGTTTGACCATTGGCGCCGATGTATGGAAGTACCTAGCTGGAGTCGCGATTGCCGCGGCGTTCCTCTTCTTTCTGACGCGTCCGGCTGTGCGACTTTATTTTGGTGAATCCTCGCTTGGATAAGCAATCGGCGCCCGACCGCACCGGCTGGCATTCCATTCTGGTGGCAACCGGAATCTTGCTCAGCCGCTTGATGGGCTTGGTCCGCCAGCGCTTCTTCAATCACTATTTCGGCCAGACCGATGCCGCGGACGCCTTCAATGCGGCCTTCAAGATCCCGAACTTCCTGCAGAATCTCTTTGGCGAAGGAGTGCTTTCGGCGTCCTTTATTCCGGTATATGCGCGCCTGCTCGCCCAGGAAGACGAGGAAGAAGCAGGGCGGCTTTCGGGAGCAATCTTCTCCATTCTCGCGTTGAGCAGCGCGCTGATTGTTTCTATCGGAATGTTCGCCACGCCGTTCCTCATCGACGCCATCGCGCCCGGTTTCCATGGCGCAAAACGCTCGCTGACGATACGGTTGGTGCAGATTCTGTTTCCCGGCGCGGGGCTGCTTGTGCTTTCAGCGTGGTGCCTGGGAATCCTCAACAGCCATCGTAAATTCTTCCTGTCCTATACCGCGCCCGTTCTCTGGAACGCCGTGATGATTGTGGTTCTGATCGTATTCGGCCGCGCCGATCTTTCTTCTCTGGCGATCGATCTGGCGTGGGGTTCGGTGGCGGGCAGCGCGCTGCAATTTGGCGTTCAAGTTCCGACCGTCCTCAAGTTGGCTCGGAGGCTACGGCCGAATCTGGACACCGCCTCGTTGCAGGTGCGCGAGACCATCCGCAACTTCGCGCCCGTCTTCGTCAGCCGGGGCGTGGTGCAAATCAGCGCCTACGTCGACCAGGTGTTCGCCAGCCTGCTGGGCACCGGCGCCGTTGCGGCACTTACCAACGCGCAGACGCTGTACACGTTGCCGGTGAGCCTGTTTGGAATGTCCGTCTCCGCGGCGGAGCTTCCGGCCATGTCCAGGGCGCTGGGCGCCGGTCCGGAGGTCTCGGAATACTTGCGGCGCCGTCTGAATCAGGGATTGCGGCGCATCGCTTTTTTCGTTGCCCCCTCAGCCATGGCGTTTCTGGCGCTCGGCGATTTGATCACGGCGGCTTTGTTCCAATCGGGGCGCTTCCACCACGCCGATTCCATTTATGTTTGGGGCATCCTGGCCGGGTCGGCCATCGGCCTGCTGGCGTCCACTTTGGGTAGGCTCTATTCTTCCACCTACTACGCGCTACGAGACACGCGAACTCCATTGCGCTACGCCGTAATTCGCGTCAGTCTCACCATTGCGCTCGGTTATGTTTGCGCCATTCTGGCGCCCGGATGGCTCGGAGTCGAACGCCGCTGGGGCGCAGCAGGATTGACCGCTTCGGCAGGCGTCGCGGGCTGGATTGAATTCGCTCTGTTGCGCCGGACCTTGAACCGCAGGATCGGCGTCACTGGCCTGCCCGTTGCTTTCACAGCGAAGCTATGGATGGCTGCCGGCGCCGGGGCTGCGCTGGCGTGGGCCGTGAAGCTCGAAACACCTGGGCGATCGCCGCTGTTCGGTTCCATCGCCATTCTCGCGATTTATGGGGCTGTTTACCTGGCCGTGACATATGCGATGCGCGTGGAGGAATGCGTCGCCGCGGTGAAGCGTATCCAGGGCCGTCAAAAACCGGGGAACGTCTCGTCCGTCCCTGGTTTGTGAATTGTGGCCGCGATATAATCAGCCCTTACTGTCTTGAAGGTGAGGTTTCATGAAAGGCAAGATCACAACCGCGGCCGTCGTCGCTTTGGCGGCGTTCACCGCGGGCTATTCCATGCTGCGCGCGCAATCCGCTCCACGCTCCGTCTGGGATGGCGTTTATACGGCAGACCAGGCCAAGCGGGGGCAGGCGCTGTATAACCAGAACTGCGCGCGCTGTCATGGCGACACGCTCGCGGGCGGGGAAATGGCGCCTCCCTTGGCCGGTGCGAACTTCCTTTCCAATTGGACAGGTCTCTCCGTCGGCGACCTTTTCGATAGGACTCGTATCTCCATGCCGCAGGACAAACCTGGCAAATTGAGCCGCGAAGTCATTGCCGACGTTCTGGCGTACATCCTCAGCCAGAATCAGTTTCCAGCCGGGGAGACCGAGCTGCCTAAGGCTACGGAAGTTTTGAAAGACATCATGATCGAAGCGACCAAACCGGAAAAGAAGTAGTCGCTGTATAAGTAGCAAGGAGAATCAAATGCACACAACCAAGTCAAACCGAAAGACCCTGTGGCTGTCTGGCATGTCGTTGGTTGTCGGGCTTGCGTGGGTCGCGTCAACGGGAGCCTCAGTCGACTCCCCGGGTCAGCCATCCACCAAGAACGGCGAATGGCCGCACTACACCGCCGATCTCAAAGGCACCAAATATTCGCCGCTCGATCAGATCGACGCGTCGAACTTCAACAAGCTCGAAGTGGCCTGGCGTTTCAAGACCGACAATCTTGGCACGCGCCCGGAGTACAAGCTCGAAGGCACGCCGCTCATGGTCAAAGGCGTCATCTACACCACGGCCGGCACGCGGCGCTCCGTGGTCGCGCTCGACGCCAAGACCGGCGAATTGATCTGGGCCCACAGCATGCGGGAAGGAAATCGCGCCGCCATCGCGCCCCGCCAGCTTTCCGGCCGCGGCGTGGCCTACTGGACCGACGGCAAGGGCGACGACCGCGTCCTCTACGTGACCACCGGCTATCGCCTGGTTGAGCTCAACGCCCACACCGGCGCCGATCATCCCGTCTTTCGGCAAAGACGGCCTGGTGGACCTGAAGGACGGCATGGTCACCGGCACCGGCCAGCAGATCGATCTCGAAACCGGCGAGGCCGGCCTGCACTCCACGCCCGTGGTGGTCAAGGACATGGTGATCGTCGGCTCGTCCTTCAAAGAAGGCATGACCGTCGTGACGCACAACAACACCAAGGGCCTGGTGCGCGCCTTCGACGTCCGGACCGGCAAGCAGCTCTGGACGTTCAACACCATTCCAAGACCCGGCGAGTTCGGCAACGACACCTGGGAGAACGGTTCGTGGGCCACCAACGGCAACACCGGCGTCTGGACCCAGATCACCGTGGACGAAGAACTCGGCCTGGTCTACCTGCCGGTCGAGTCTCCCACGTCCGACTACTACGGCGGCGAGCGTCCGGGCAACAACCTGTTCGGCGAAAGCCTGGTGTGCGTCGATCTCAAAACCGGCAAGCGCAAGTGGCACTTCCAGGTCGTGCACCATCCCATCTGGGATTACGATCTGTCCTCGGCGCCGATCCTCGCCGACATCAACGTCAACGGCAAGGCGATCAAGGCCGTGGCGCTGCCGAGCAAAGAAGCGTTCCTCTACGTGTTCGACCGCGTAACGGGCCAGCCGGTGTGGCCGATCGTAGAGAACGCCTGTGCCGCAGTCCGATGTGCCGGGCGAAAAGACTTCGCCCACGCAGCCGTTCCCGACCAAGCCGCCGGCGTATGCGCGCAACTTCATCAAGCTCCCGGACGATCTGATCGACTTCACGCCGGAGATGCGCGCTGAAGCCAAAGACAAGATTGCGCGCTACCGCGTGGAAGGCATGTTCACTCCGCCGGTAGTGGGCGACCCCAAAGGCATCCTGGGCGGCATGAATCTCGGCAACGCCAGCGGCGGCACCAACTGGCCGGGCGCGGGCTACGATCCGGAAACCCACATCGTCTACGCGCAAGCCAATCAGTCCGCCGTCACTCCCATCTCGCTGCGCAAGCCGCCTGAGGGGTTCTCCGACATCCGCTACGTCGCGGGCCGCGAGGACCAGCCGTGGCGCGTTCTGGAAGGCCCGGGATTCGGTAGCGCCGCGGACGCCAAACCCCGCCGTCCCACCACCCCAGCAGCGCGGCCAGGCCGGTGGGGGTGCGCCTATGAGCCCGCTCACCGTTCAAGGCCTGCCCATCGTGAAGCCGCCCTACGGAGTCATCAGCGCAATCAACCTCGATCGCGGCGATATCCAGTGGCAAGTCCCCTACGGCGATACGCCGGATGCCGTTCGCAATAATCCCGCGCTCAAGGGCATCGACATTGGCAATACCGGCCAATCCGGCAGCGTCGGATTGGTGGTGACCAAAACGCTGGTGATCCTGGGAGACAGCATTCTGACCAGCCACGGCCATCCGCGCGGCGCGATGCTGCGCGCTTACGACAAAGCGAACGGCAAAGAAGTCGGCGCAGTCTGGATGCCCGCGGCGCAGAGCGGATCGCCCATGACCTATATGATCGATGGCAAGCAGTACATCATCGTCGCCGTCAGCGGTGGCGCTTACTCGGGCGAATTTATCGCCTATAGTCTGCCGTCGGCGGATTAGGTTCAATCCGCGTCAGTTACAAAGCCCCCGTGAATGGGCCCGCTAAGGGCGCCGCCGGGGGCTTCTCCTTTTTGTTTCACAGATTGCGCCTCCGCCGTCTGGTAAAACCGCGCTGGCCAATTTCGACGCCGACCGCCGTTCCCACGGACTGCCGAATAGATTGCCAGTAGCGCGTCGCCGTTGTACGAGCAGAAATGCGCCTCCATTCGGCTGGATTACTCCGCACAAGTCGGCCAGCATCAATCGATGCAGCAGATGGGGAGTCGAAGCACCGTTCCGGAATTCACCTCCTCCGAGTCCAAGTAGAGCCGTCCAGTTGACGTGGTGGCGACATCACAGGAGTGCTCCCGCCGAGGGCGACTACGACAAGGCATTGGCGGACGCAAGGGCGTGTCACGGGGTGGATCGATTGCCGTAGAGTCACCGCTGCCACATGTCCTGACTCGGGGCGATTATCGGCGGTCCAAGCTATAAATTGCGTTTGCGGAAAATTGGTAGGCGCAGACGGGTTTCGCTCGAAGAGGGCCGGGATGGCATAATAAGGCACATAATGGACGGTCGAGCACCAACTACTGAAAGAGTTGTTCTCTTTTTGGGATCTGGATTCTCTGCTGATTTCGGCTTACCTACCACCAGCAAGGTACAAGATCAACTCCTCGAGTTTGCGGGACAGCCAGAGGATTTACAGCGGGAGCGGTTTATTACCAGGAGAATCTCCAGCTTCTGGAGTGAAGTCTTCGGATGGGCGCCGTCGCGACCACGACCTACCCTCGAAGACCACTTCACACAGATTGACCTTGCTGCGAATACCGGTCATTACCTCGGCCGGTCTTATGGGCCGAAGAAACTCAGGGCTCTTCGCCGCATGACCATTCATCGTGTTTTTCAAATGCTCGACGTCGTGCCACGGCCTTCTTGTCATATCGACGATCTAGTCCGCGATCTAAATCGCAAATTTGACACATCTGTGGTCACTACGAATTGGGACATCATGGTTGAGCGCTGCCTCGAACGACAAAAAATCCCCTTCTTCTACAGCCGAGCAACTGACCTGATGCGCCCGCCGCGGCTTCCCGATGGAATACCGGTCTGGAAGCTTCATGGCTCCGGGAATTGGGGTTACTGTGACCTTTGCCGTAACTTGATCACGTCTGAGATAGCGCTGGGCAAGACGGCAGTGCGCTTTGGCTGGCTGCTCGAAGCAGATGATTTCGGGCTTTTCAGGGGCGGACGAAAAGTAGCGCATAATTTAGGGACGGCTTTCAAGCAATGCCTAGCATGCAAAGGCGCGACAGCGGTTCGCGTAGCGACCTTTAGCTATCGTAAGCACTTGGACGTACCGTTCTTTCATGCGATTTGGGACGAGGCCCGCGAGAGCCTCCGCTCGGCCAATCGATGGATATTTATCGGATATTCGATGCCGGAGGCCGACGTTGGCATTCGGCATCTGTTAAAAACAGCCGAGCTTTCGCGCTCAGTAGACGTCAGCCCGCGTATCGACGTTGTGTTGAATGACGACGACGGAGCGTGTCTTCGGTATCGACGCTTATTTGGAAGGTCGATTAACAAGATTTCCAACGCCGGAATAGAACGATGGGTCCGGGAATCCCTCGGCGACTACTGCTCGTAGGAGGGGAACGGCTAGCAGCTAGACCAGGTGAATTTGTACCTCGAAGGTACACAAGTCCGCGCGGCTGAGTGCCGATGCCGCCGCGTTCGGCAAACAGCGATTCCAGTAGTGGATCGCCAGTCGGCGTCACGCCAGCTTGACTGAAACGCCCAAATCGCTGAAGTGAACTGGCCGGATGCGCGGCGTGGTAGCGGATTCATCCTGGTAAACGCGGGTCACGTCTCAAGCCCATCCGGAGCGTGCCAGTGCTCCACAATGATTGGACGGCGACTTCACGAGCGATCGAACTCCGACCGTTTAATCAACTTTGTTCGACCCAACCAAGGCGAGGTGTGGGTCGATAACAGGCTTGGTCGAAGCCGACCTCGTGATTGCCGATCTCACGGAGCACAACCCGAACGTGCTTGGCGCAGGAGAAGCCGGTCGTCTTGATACGCGCCATCGGAACCCCAGCCTTGTTCGACGTTGACAACCTACTTCGCGTCTTCGAGTACAATCCAAACCTGTGGCCTACGACCGCTGAAAAGGACATGCCGAACCTCCGCGATTTCATCAAGGGAGCAGGGGAGAACAAAGTCCCTACCAAGACCTACATGAAGATTCTTCGCGGGCAAGCGAAGCCTTAACGGCCCGAACCAATCCGCGCCATAATGAGGTGTGTACATCGCCAAGGCGTTTGCCCAGCAAGCTCAATTCTTCAAGGCCATTGCACGGGTTGCGTTGCCCAGGCAGGTGCTGTCCGTAACGCCAATATTGGGTAAGGACTGGAATGGCGAATCCGCGGTTTTTCTACAGATTGTCTTCGCCGACAACGCTGTTCCCCGCGACCAGCTGTTGGCCTTTACGAAGGAGATATCGCAAGCGATCGTGCTCCAAGTAAAACCGCTAGAAGAATGGGGCGTACTACCCTACTTCAACTTTCTGACGCAAAGCGATGCCGCTCGAATGCATCAGCCCGCGTCGGCATGAGTCGATGGCCTATCCTCAGGACCTTCTCGAATTTTCCCGGCAAATTGCCGAACTGCATCCCACACTTGCACATCAACCAAGCCTCCGACGCGCCGTTTCCACAGCCTACTACGCGTTGTTCCATCTACTAATCTCCGACGCCGTTGCACACTGCGGAGATCCCCAATTCGCATCCGCACTCTCGCGCGTGTTCGAGCACGGCGCAATGAAGTCTGCCTCAGACTCAAAAGTCTCCGAGATCAATGGACTTTTCGATCCAAAGCCGCCAGCAGAACCAACGCGAACGATCATGTTTCATCTGCACAATGTCGCCGAAACATTTGGGCAAGCTCAGAATAACCGCTTGGATGCCGACTACAATTTGGTCCGCGAATGGCAACCTGGCCAAGTTTCGCTAATCGTTGAAGGGGTTGAGGCTGCGTTCAAAAGTTGGGAGATCGTGCGGCAAGAACAGCCTGCGAAGGACTATCTACTTTCGATGTTGCCGACGCGGGAACGCAAGCAGCCGCAGCCGCCAAAGCCAGGGAAAAAGCCCAAAAAGCCAAAGCCGCGCCCAACGCTGGGTTCACCCTCCCAGCCATAGAGGATTTTTTCAAGGTAGGTGCCGGCGTCGTCGTCGGCCCACGTTCGACGCATGCGCAGCACGTACTTTCTTATCGCCCCGCGCGCTTTTCGCCGTCATACTTTCGCCGGCATGAGCCTTGAATCATTGGTTCCGCTTATGCCAATAAGCTTTCATTCCACTCTGTGCGATTGACAATACGAAAAATCCGATTTCGCCATCGGGCTGTCTAGGCTTGTGAACAGGAGCGTACTTTCGGGAGTTCAATCAACCACGCGCTAGCTTTCAGCGGCTTCGTGCGAGTCCAGTCGTGGAAGCTGCTCCCGTGAACGGCCCCATCCCGAACTTGGCCGGCCCGGGCGTTCACGCAACTCAAAAATAAATCCACCCCAACCCCCTCAACCATTTACCAGCCACCACCCCCCAAAGACACAAGAAATCCTTGCACCCCTAAGCTAAATTGCAATTAAGGGATAACAATCCCTCCATACCAACCGAAAAGGAACCCCCATGAACCCTTCCACCGGCCCCCGTACGCCTGAAGGCAAACAGCGCACCCGCCTCAACGCTCTGCGCCACGGCCTCACCGGCCAAACCGTCCTCCTCCCGACCGACGACGCTCAGGCCTATCAATCGTTCTGCCAGGAATTCGCGCTCCACTACGCGCCCGTCGGCCCCGTCGAGCGCCAGCTCGTCCAAACCATCGCCGACACGTCGTGGCGTCTCAACCGCATCAGCGCCATAGAACACAGCTCGCTCTCCATCGCCGCCGCCCAGAAGCTAGACGGGGCAGCGGCCACGGACAATCCTCTCGCCGAAGCCGCCGCTCAAGCCCTCGCCTTTCAAGAGCAAAGCGAACGCCTGGCCAAGCTCTCGCTCTATGAGCAGCGCCTCTCGCGCCAGTTGGAGCGCTCCCTCAAGTTGATCAAAGAAATGCAGGCCGACCGCAAGCACCAGGCAAGCCAACAAATGACCCAGGCCGCAGCCACCGTCAAACCCGAACCCGTTCAAAAGCCAAACGTTGCCAAAAAAGCCGCAGCCGGGGAGTTCGTTTTTTCGAGTGCTTCAAACGCCAGTCTTCCCCCACATCCCGAAGACCCGATCGCCATCCAGAAGGAGCCAGAATCTGCTATGGCCGCATAATTCCCGCGGAAGAGCGCAAGGCACAGCGGCACTGGCCGCTGAGACATTGGCAAACAGGCCTCGCGGTCGACGACGCGCCTTATATCAAGTACATCCGCTCTCACATGATCACGCTGATCACGCCCGTGGTGGAGGTAGATGGGCGGGATCGACGGCAAGCAGTACATCATCGTCGCCGTCAGCGGTGGCGCTTACTCGGGCGAATTTATCGCCTATAGTTTGCCGTCGGCGGATTGACACCCGCCCGGGTCTGTCATAGTCTAGGCGCTATGACAGACCCTGTTGGTTCGTTATTGGACTCCTATGATCGTGGCGCCCTCTCTCGCCGTGGCTTGCTGGGTGCGCTTCTTCCTCTCTTAGCCGCCGCGCCGGCCGCCCAAGCCGCGCCCGACACTATCAGCATCAAGACGCTGAACCACGTCTCGCTAGCGGTCACGGACATCGAGAAGTCGCAGAAGTTCTACCAGGATATTTTTGGCAACGAGGTGGTCAGCCGGCAAGGGCCGGGAGTCAATTTGGCGGCCGGGCCCGCCAGCTTCTTCGGCCTCTACAAAATGGGCCAACTCCCGCCGCAGATCCATCACTTCTGTCTCGGCATCGACGGAACCGTCGAGACCGCGACGGTAGTGTTGGAGAGGCACGGCGTGAAGCCAACCATCCGCGACCGCGACGGCGTCAAGGAACTCTACTTCCGCGACCCCGACAATGTGCAGGTGCAGTTACAGAGCGCCGATTACCGCGGCTAACTATCGGCTGATGTCCCTCCCGATCAGGGACCGCCGCCGCGACCTCGAGCCCGCACGCGCGAATCGACCTTTTCGTCATCACCCGGTCGCCCACTTACTATTGGATGCCTGGCTCGGTCTGCCCTCCGCACTGGCGATCGTTACGGGTTTATGCTGGTTGCCATTCATCTGCGGACTTACGCATTCCATCGCGCGGATGGACCGAGTTGCGGGCGCGATTGAGAAACGGCGGACCCGATGACCGCCTTCCGCCGCCAACGGCGACTAACTTAACTAGCTCGCCTGCTCGGAAGGACTCAACACGGCAGTCTCGCCCGTCGGCCAGAGCGCCTCCGCCGGCAGGCGGACGATAAACCGCGTGCCTTTATTCAGTTCGCTCTCGACCTCGATTGTCCCTCCGTGCGCCTTGACGATCCAGGTCACGAAGCTCAGCCCCAAGCCCAAGCCCTTTTCGGGATCGGCGGACGGAACGCGATAGAAGCGATCGAAAATGTGCGGCAAATGGTCCGGCGCGATCCCGACTCCGGTGTCTTCCACCACAAAAACCGCTTGCCCGTTCTCGGCGCTCAGGCGCACGCGCACGGCTCCGCCGGCCGGGGTGTACTTGATGGCGTTCGAGAGCAGGTTGGCGATCAGACGCTCGATCTGCGTGCGATCCGCCTGCAGCAGGCACGCTTCCGGCGCATCGGCTCTCAGCGTGACGCCTTGCGCGTCGGCGGGAATCTGATACTCGTCCACCAGGTCGCGAACCAGCTCAGCCAGGTTGAGCTGCGTCTTCTGCAGAACCAATTGTCCGGTTTCGGCTTGCGAAAGCATCAACAGGGCGCGGACAATATTCGAAAGCCGGTCCACGTCCTCCAGCGCGTTCTCCATCGCGGTGCGATACTGTTCCGGAGTTTTGGCCGTGAAGAGCGCCACTTCCAATTGCCCGCGAATCACCGTCAGCGGCGTCCGTAACTCGTGCGAGACGTCGGTGGAAAACTGGCGGATCTGGTCGAAGGAAAAATCCAGCCGCTGCATCATGCGGTTGAACGCTTCTACCAGGCGGTCCAGTTCGTCTCCCGCGCCGCGCAGCGGGATCTGCATATCGAGATTCTCGTGCGTGATGCGTTGAGCCGTTTCGGCGACCGAATTTACCGGGCGCAAGGCGCGCCCAGCCACGAACCAGCCCAGAAACGCGCTCAAGATAATAAACACGGGCACCAGGCTGAAATAATTGACCGTGAAATCGCGTAGAGCTTTGATGTTATTCGCGATCGATCGCCCGATGGCCAGGTAGTAACTGTTGTGGCGTCCGTCCACCAGCAGGCCCGCGCGAATCATGTAAGGGATACCAGCGGAGTCTTTGCGGATCCAGGTGGCTTGCTGGCCGGATTTTAAGATGCTGCGGATTTCATCCGGTTTGTCGAAGCCCAGCGAACGGTAAATCTCCGACCATTGCATGGGATGGCCTTGCTGGTCCGCCAGCATGTAGACATGCCGCAATTGCTCCACTGTGTAGCTCTCATCGGGATTATTGGGATCGTGAAACCAGTCTGGCCCGTGATCGGTGGTAATAATGTAGCTCTTGGCCAAGCCAAACTCTTCGTGTAGCGTCTCGGCAACTTGCGAATCGAAAATGCTGCTCAGCGTTTGCCGGAAAAACAGGCCTAGAATCACGATCAAAATCGTGAAAAAGACGACGTAGCTGGCCGCCAGGCGGAAGCGCAGGTTGCGAGTGATTCGCAGCGCCCGGCCCAGCAGGTTCATGCAAGCTGCTCGGGCGCTTTCTCAGCCACCCGTTCCGGGGCATCCAGCATGTAGCCGATGCCGCGCACTGTTTGAATCATTTTCAAGGGCCATTTATCGTCGATCTTGCTGCGCAAGTGCCGAATGTAAACATCCACGATATTGGTCAGCCCGTCGTAATCCATATCCCAGACATGCTCCACAATCATGGTACGGCTCAGCGGACGCCCGCGGTTGCGCATCATGTATTCGAGGATGCTGAATTCCTTGGGGGCCAACTCCACGTTCTCATTGCTGCGCGTGACTTTGCGCCGGATGCAATCCAACACCAGCTCGCCCACCTGCAAACGTTCCGGCGTGGGTTGGCCGCGGCGCATCAGCGCCCGCACGCGCGCCAGCAGTTCCACAAATGCAAACGGCTTGGTGAGATAATCGTCGGCGCCCAATTCCAGGCCCCGGACCCTGTCGTCCACGGCGTCCCGGGCGCTCAAAATCAACACCGGCGGGCTCGCTTTGCGGTTGCGGATCTTCTGCAGAACGGATAGGCCGTCCGTGTCGGGAAGCATCAGATCGAGGATAATCAGGTCGTACTCGGTGGCGTGCACCAGGTTGACGGCGGTATTGCCATCGCCCGAAACGTCCACCGCATACCCGGCGTTTTCCAAGCCTCTCGACAGGAAATCCTGAATACGTTTTTCGTCCTCGACGACCAGTATTCTCATAAGTTTCGCGTTCGCAGCCAGTGTACCACCGCGATCATGTGAGACTCGTGCTCAATCATGCACATCCGCCGCGAATGCTGTGCAAAGGTGCCTTACTTGGCCCGCTGGCTAGGTGTACAATCAGATCGACCAGAAGCCATAACGAAATCGGGTGTTCAGCGCAGGTGTTTCACCTCAGGAGGAGGCGACATGAAAGCATCTATGCATACTCGCTTGCTTGCCCTCGGCACCATATCCGTCCTACTCACGTCCTGCACCACCAAGTCCCGTATTGACGATGTGGTTAAAGGCTTTTTCGGTGAGGTCAACAAGTCTAACTTCGAAACTGCCAAGTCTAAGTACCTCTCAAGCGCTCTCATTGATGAGATGCGTGCCTTGCCGCTGGTTGGGAGGCAGCATCCGACCATTCAGGAGACTTTCCGAACTGTGGCTGGAAGAATTGATTCCGTGGCACTCAGCGGAGAGTTGGTCAAAGGCGAAGAGGCTACGGTATCTGTGAGTCTGACCACAAGCTGGGGAGGGAAGTGGTCGAGCAATGTGGGGTTAGTTAAGGAGGGGGGTAAATCCTGGAAGATCAGAAATCTCGGCGAGTTCAAGGTGCTCGGCTGGGATCACGTTGTCACCGCCTCAAAGCAGTGCAGCTCGCGAACTATCAGCGCCGCCACGGCAGAGTTCCAAGCAGCCATTGCCGAGAATCCCCAGGATTCACTGATCGTAAATGCGATGGGCCTCTGCTATTTTATATCTGGAAAAGCTGACGAGGCTGCGGCCCAGTATAAGAAAGCCATACAGTTGCACCCGAACGGGGTTTGGGATCCTTATATCAACCTCGCTGGCATCTACGCATCGCGGGGGGACGTATCAGAGGCTGAGGACCAGCTCAATAAGGCCATCCGGAACCGGCCGGATAACGCACGTGGCTACAGGGAACTGGCGTGGTTATATGCGGACAAGGGGATCAAGCTCGACAGGGCTGTTGAGGTTGCCGAAAAAGCAGTACAGCTTGCCCCTGACGACGCCAGCATGCTCTACACGTTAGGCTGGGCTTATTACCGCAAAGGAATGCGGGCGGAAGCTATTCGATATCTGTCCCAGGCTGTCAGCAAGGCCCCTGGGAGCGCCGTGATCAAACGACACTACGATGAAGCGTCTACGACCGCGGCCGCTCACATTGCCCGTGCCCATCAGTTCATGAACGCTGGCCGCTTTGACCAGGCCGTTGAGGAGTGCGATGCGGCCTTGCGTCAGGAACCAGAAAACGAGACAGCGAAAAGCATGCGGTCGAGTATCGGCCAGGAGGCTGCGACGCGTTACGTAGTTGCGGCCAGGACCTCCTTTGAAAAACAGCAGTACGGTCCGGCAATGTCAGAGTGCGATAAAGCACTAAAGTACGATCCTAAGAATGCCGATGCGGCTAGCCTAAAAGAGAAGATCGCCGAAGTTAGAAAGGTGCTCGGATACCAGTAACTGCACCTTCATTGGGAGGCAGAGCAAGTGACTGACGGAAAGAAACGCCCAACCGCTAACCGAACTCGTCAATGGATTTGCATCGCCAGCACTGTGATGTTGACAGGTGTGCAGCTGATCGCGCAGCCACCGCCGGTGCAGCCGCTCGCTCTGAATCAGATCGAGAAGCTCATACAAATTCAGGCTCCTGACGCCACAATCGCCGGTGAAATCCGCCAGCGGGGACTCAGTTTCGCACCCACTAAAGACACCGCTGAATCTCTCCGGCAGGCGGGCGCGGGCCCAGGGACCCTCCAGGCAATCGACGAACTACGGCCATTGCTGGACGAAGCAAAGCAAGCTATACCGTCCGTCCTGAAAAGGATTTATCAATCGCTGGATCAGGGCGATCCGCAAGCTGTGCGCCCACTTGTCTCAACCCAAATCGGCGATAGCGCGGATAGGCTGGATGAGATCTGCCGGCCTTTCAACTACCGTGCCCACTACATCCAGTCGATCATCGAACGTCCCGGACAGAATTTTGAAACTCGCGTTCGTGTACTCTTCAGGCCTTTTGAAGAGAAGGCGCAGATATTCACTTTCAGGCCAAATCACGGCACGTTCTTTCTAGCTCAAGTAGAGGGGGACCGCTTACGTCCCGAGAAAGAAGCAGCCCGAGAGGCGGTGCGCCAGTTCATTTTTGCTGTCCAAGGCGGACGGTGGGACGTTGCCGCGCGCTACGCCTCACCGCACCTACCGATCGACCAGATGAAGGCGCCCGAGTGGCAGGAGTATTTCGCTAAGATGACCAGCGCCCACGTCTCTAGCATCGAGACCGTTGCTGACCGAGGGATACTCCTGCTGGTCCGGGTTGACATCAGAGAGCGCTCCTCGCACCTCCCAGACTTTCTCGTGGATTCCGCGACCGGTCTGATTGTGCGTGCCTTCTTCCGATCGCGCGAGAATATCTATACCAAACTGCCCACCCCGGACGGATTCACCGATCCGGACCTCGAAGCCTATACCGCGAAGCGCTTCGCGCTTGTCGCCCCGGATACGCGGCCGCCCAATTTGCCCCGGCTTGAGCAACCTTATAAGGTCGGTGGTGACGTTGTACCTCCAGCCCCGATCGTCCGTCACGATCCACCACCAAAGCGCGGCAAACTCGGCGATGTCGTCGTCCGCATCGTCATCGACGCTAATGGATTTGTCAAAGATCCTAAGGTGATCAAGTCGCTCGATCCGGATCGCGACGAAAGTGCCATCCTGGCAGTAAAGACCTGGAGATTTCGGCCTGGAACCCGGCAGGGGGTGCCGGTGGCTGTCTCAGCCGACATAGCCTTCACTTTCAGTGAGCATTAACCTCGAAGTCCGCATTGCAAATTTCTGATCAGGAATGGAAACACAGAGGCATTTGAGCCGGGGCGACTGGAAGCCTCTCAGATCCACTGCTACCTCGCTTGACAAATCCGTGGTATTAGCGCCCCCGATGGCCAGAGTGTGCCCGCTAGGGCCACGGCGATCAGGTGATCCGAATTGATCATGTGCAGGAGATGGCCGTCGCTTGCCCTCCACAGGCGCACGGTCGCTAGTCGTGCACGCGAACTCTCGATCACTCCGAACGAGGCGGAAGCAAGCGTCTTCCCGTCAGGGAAATAGGCGATGCTAGCCGACACCGCCGAGTTGGCATTTTAGCAACCATATGCCAGTCGTTGGTAGGGTCTTGTATATATACTAATGATGATATATACTGACTATGACATGCCAGCAGCAGCCCCAACCCTCGATTCTTTTCTTCCGCTCAAGACCAACTGGTTTCACATCATGCTTTCTCTGATGGACCAAGAGCAACACGGTTACGGCATCATGCAGGAGGTGCTGGAACGCACCGACGGCAAGGTCCGGCTGTGGCCGGCGACGCTTTACGGGAGTTTGAAGAAACTCATTGAACTGGAGTTGATTGAGGAATCCGACGAACGCCCGGCGGCGGAATTGGACGACGCGCGCCGCCGTTATTATCGCCTGACGACACTCGGGCGGCGGGTGTTGGCCGCCGAGAGCCAGCGGTTCCGCGATCTGGTGCGCGTGATCGACGCCAAACGGCGGGTGACGGAAGGTGCGCGATGAAAGAGACGCTGGCGCGGCGCGCTCTCGGTTGGTATCGCTTAATCGCGGGCGGTTTTCCGGAGGAATTCCAGACCTCGCATGGCGGAGACCTGGTGCATCTGTCGGAAGATCTGGTAGGGCAGGCCGCCCGGCAGCCTTGGCCCGCCTTCCTTGCATTTCTCTTTCGGCTCTTCGCCGATCTGGCCTGGCAGTGCGTGGCTGAGCATGCCATGGCGCTGCGCCTCGACCTTGTCCACAGCGTCCGCATGCTTTGGAAATCGCCCGGGCTCACCATCGCCGCCACTATTTCTTTAGGCATCGGCATTGGATGCTGCGCCACTTCTTACGAGCAAATCTACAACTACTTTTTCCGCGGCACGCCCGGAGTGGGACATGCCAAATCCCTGGTTGGCTTCGATCAGACGTTCGCGTTTCCCGACTACGAAGCGTTCCGCGATCACAGCGGCCAGTTTGCAAGCCTTGCGGGCTACATCGCGCCGGTGCCGTTTCTCGTTACCACGGACGGAAATACGCAACGCGTCTGGGGACATGTGGTCACGCCGAATTATTTCGACGTGCTGCAAACCAGACTGGCCGCCGGTTCGGGATTCTCGGGCCGCGCTCCCGAGGTGATCGTCAGCCGGCGCTTTTGGGAGAGCCGCACGGGCGCCAACCGCGCCAGCATTGGCAGCCCTATTCAGATCAATGGGCAAGCGTTGACCCTGGCCGGTGTCACGGCGCCGGATTTTCTAGGCGTCTCGCCCATGTTAGCGGTGGCGGACCTGTGGATTCCCAACACCGTGCAATCCGGAATCGTTCCGGAGTTGGGCGGCCAGCCCGTCTTTCATCTGATCGGCCGGCTGCAACCCGGTATCGCATTACCAGCGGCGGAAGCGGCGCTGGACACGATGGCTCGAGGCTGGGAGCAACAGAGACACGATCCCGAGCGAAATCGAAAGGGACGGCGGGTGACCCTGCTTCCGGCCGGGCGTTTAGTTCCTCTGCGGGATCAGGACCGGACTGCGGCCACCGCCTTTCCAGTGGTTCTCATGGGGCTGCTCTTATGGGTGGCATGCGCGAACGTCGCCAATCTTCTGATTGCGCGCGCGGCGGGCCGCCAGCGCGAGATCGGAGTGCGTCTCGCGATGGGCGCCAGCCGCTGGCGGCTGATCCGGCAACTGCTGACCGAGAGCGTTTTGCTTTCTCTCCTGGGTGGCATCGCCGGGTTTGTGTTTGCTCTGTGGACCAATTCCTCGTACAAAATGTTGAAGCCGGCGATGCCGGATTACACCAATCTTCAGTTCAGCAGCAACCTGACCGGGCTTTGGCTTTCGCTCTCAATTGGCCTTCTTACTGGGATATTTTTCGGTTTGGCTCCGGCCCTGCACGCCACGCGGGACGACATCGCGCTCGCGCTTAAGCAAAACGCCGGGTTTCATTTGCCCGCCTTCCGCTGGTTCAGCACTCGCAACATGCTTGTGTTGCAGCAGGTGGCCGGCTCCCTGATGCTGTTGCTGTTGACCGGCTTTATCCTGCTCGGATTGAGCAAAACGGCGGGCAGTGAATTGGGCTTCTCACCGCAACACGTGCTGCGCATGTCGCTGGATCCGGTGCGGCAAGGGTATTCACCGGAAGCGGCGCACAAGCTGCTCATAAAAGCGATCGAGGAAATGCGCCGCCAGACGGGTGTGCGCGCGGCGGCGCTATCTTTCGCGGTACCGCTGGAGCCATTCAGCTCAACCAAAACGTCCAGCAGTTCTTTGAATCGCGCCAAGGAGACCCGCAAAATCGACTTTGAGCAGGTCGGCGGCGGGTTCTTTGCAGCGGCAGGGATCGCCGTGCTGCGCGGGCGCGGCATCGAAGATCGCGATGAAAAGGAGAACAGCAAAATCGCGGTGGTCAATGAAGCTGCCAAGCAGTCTCCGGGTGAATCCGTTGATCTCAACGGTCAGAAGTACGAGATTGTAGGCGTAGTGAAAAATGTTCGCAGCGGGTTGATTTTCGACGTAGCGCGGCCGCATGCTTACGTGCCGCTGCAGGCGGCCGGTTTTGCTTCGCCCGGCCTCAACGGCGTGGCGATTCTAGTGCGCTCAGAAGCGGGAATTCCCACCGAAACCATGGCCCGTCAGGTTGTAAAACGACTGGATCCGAACCTGACTCTCTTTGACGTGGTGAGCATGGAAGACCGGGTGGCGGAGACTATGTCGCTGGTGCGCATGACGCTGTTCACTTATGGCGGCATCGGCGTGTTCAGCCTCCTGCTGGCGGCGGTGGGGTTGGCGGGAGTCACGTCGTATGCGGTCGCGCAGCGTGCGCGCGAAATCGGCATCCGCATTGCGCTGGGCGCTCAAAGAGCCGACGTGGTCGGCCTCGTGATGCGGGAAGGAGCCTGGCTGGTGATCGCCGGAACGGTGGTTGGCATGGCTTGCGCCTACGCGTTGCTGCGCGTGATGAATACCTTTTTGGACGTGCTGGCGCAGGCGACAAAAACCAGTGTTTCCGACCCGCTGCTGGTTATCGGCGCACCCGCGCTGTTAGGCGCGTTGACCATGCTGGCGTGCTATTTGCCCGCGCTTCGCTCGTTGCGCATAGACCCGGTGGCGATGCTGCGGCAAGAGTAACTGGGGGGCCGGGCAGGCACAGACTAAAGTCTGTCCCACCCTCGGCTGGTCACAGATGATGGCGCTTTAGCCTGTACACTTTTTCCAAGACATTTATTGGAAAAATGGCAAAAACTCCGGAGTATGCTTAATTTAATGAGCGCTTGTGGCCTCGCGCGGGTTAACAACCCGCGGCAGGTTGACAACCAGGTTGACAACCTGCCCCACACTCGATGGCCAAGTGTGTGTGTGTCACGAGGATGCCAAGACGGGCGAACCGGCGATTGGCAACAGGCCGCGCCAGCATAACGATGGTTTTCCGGCGCCGTGTTGAACTTGCACTGTTAAAATAACACTGTCTTGTTTTCGCGACGCATATTACCGCTGGCTTTGCTCGCCTTTTTGGGGGCCTGCCGGCAGCCGCCCGCGCCGCCGCTGACCGTAGCGGCAGCCGCGAACCTGACAGATATCTTCGGCCGCATGGGCAGCGATTTCGAGCGCGCCAGCGGCATTCACGTCGTGTTCAGCTTCGCCGCAACCGGCGATCTTACGCGGCAGATCGAGAATGCCGCGCCCTTTGACGTTTTTGCCGCGGCCGATATGGATCACATCCGCCAATTGGAAAAGCAAAATCTGTTGCTGGCTGGCAGCGTGCATGTCTATGCGCGAGGACGGTTGGCGCTGTTTGGCCGCGCGCAGTCGCTGCGGGATTTGACGGCGGATAAGATTCGCTTTGTGGCAATCGCGAAACCTGATACTGCGCCTTATGGGCGCGCCGCCGTGGAAGCGCTGCAAGCTTCCGGTCTATGGAAGCAGGTTGAGCCGAAAGTGGTTTACGCAGAGAACATCAACATCAGCCGACAATATGCCACTACGGGAAACGCGGACGCGGCGTTCACCGCCTATTCTCTGGTGCTGCGCGACCAGCCGGTTGTTCTTATCGATCCGAAGCTCTACTCGCCCATCGACCAGGGCATTGCCGTGTTGAGGTCGTCAGCGCACGCCGGCGCCGCCCGCCGCTTTGTGGAGTATGTCATGGGACCGGCGGGCCAGCGGTTGCTCGAAGAGAACGGTTACCATAAACCACAATCGTGAGAATTGTTTCGAACCGGCATGAGCAGCGCTAGCGCGGAAGAACAACTGGCTGGGTTCCTGGCTAAGTTCACGCCGCAGATCGCGGCGCTCGCGGAAACAATACTGGCCAAGATGCGCGCGCGCTTGCCGGGCGCGGTACAGCCGGTCTACGATAACTACAACGCGCTGGCAATCGGCTTCGGCCCGACCGATCATTTGGCCGATGTGGTCTTTTCGATCGCCGTGTTTCCGCGCTGGGTAAGCCTGTTCTTTTTCCACGGCATCGGCCTCAACGATCCTAAAAAGCTGCTCAAGGGTAGTGGAAACCAGGTCCGCCACATAGTTTTGAATCACGCCGCGATGCTGGACGACCCGGCGATCGTCGACCTGATGGATCAGGCTCTCCTCAATGCCAAGACGCCCATCGATCCTCACTCCGCCGGGCGCCTGGTGATCAAATCGGTCTCGCCGAAGCAGCGTCCCCGGCGGCCCGCGAAGCCACGCATGACGAAGTAGTCAGCTCTCGAGAATCACCACCGCCATGCTTAGTTCAGCCGTGTGCGTCAAAGAGAGCACCAGGTTGCGCACGCCCAGTTCGGCGGCGACTCGTTCCGCCACTCCATGCAGCAATAACGCCGGCCTGCCGCCGGCTAAATTGGACACTTCAAAATCCCGCCAACCCACGCCGCGGCGCCATCCGGTGCCAATGGCTTTCATGCCCGCTTCTTTGGCCGCAAAGCGCGCGGCAAATCGTTCAAAGCGGCCGGCCGCGCCTCTTCGATTGACGTACGCGATTTCGCGCGTGGTGTACACCCGCTCCAGAAAACGCTGGCCATGGCGCTCGATTGCCTGACGAATCCGGGGAACCTCAGCCAGGTCCACTCCCACACCCACAATCACAACCCGGCGCCCGTTGACTTTCGAGGTTGGGGATGGCTGAATTCACTCATGACCGGCACTGCCAGAATTCGCGACTAACTCAGGATGAGGTTACTCGCTCGCCTTAGGACCGGACGCTTTTCTGTAGGCCGCCCAACGCCTCTTCTGAGCGGCGGCGATGCGCTTGCGGGCGGCTTCGCTGAGCACGCGTTTGGAGTTGGGGCTCTTTACGGCCTTGACCACGGTCTTGGCCTTTGCGCCAACGGAACGCCCGCGCCGTTTGGCGGCAGATCCCAGCCGGGACCTCACCGTCTGAATCTGCTCGTCGATCTTTTGCCGCTGGAGTTCCAGACCTGTCAGTGCCGCTTCCAGTAACCCACGCTCGCTGATTGCCGATGATGCTCGCGCCATCAGACCTCCTTAAAGATCATAGATTATTTAAAGTAACTTTGCTACTATTTAGAGCGCGATTCCAGAACAAAAGTTACCGGCCCGTCGTTCACCAGCTTCACCATCATGCTAGCTTGAAACACGCCCGTCTCCACCTGGATCCCCAACAGCCGTATCTTGGCTACCAGATACTCATACAACTTATTAGCCAACTCCGGCGCGGCAGCCGCGTCAAAGCTGGGCCTTCTGCCTTTGCCGCAATCCCCATACAGCGTGAATTGTGAGACTACCAGCGCCTGCCCGCCGACATCGAGCAGACTCAAGTTCATTTTGCCGGCGGGGTCGGGGAAAATTCTGAGGTTGGCGATCTTTTCGGCGAGATAATCTGCGTCCGGCTCACTGTCGTCTTGGCCAACACCAACCAGGAGGAGCGCACCGCGGCCGATCTGGCCGGTCAGCCTGCCAGCTACCGTTACACTCGCTTCGGCAACCCTCTGTAGTACGATCCGCACGCGTATTCCCTTTCCCGGATCAATGGTTCCACTAGGTGACAGATCTTTTCGTACTAAGGTAGCGACCCCATTCGATCACCCGCAAAATAGGTCCATACTTTGAGTGTGATCTACAAACGTAAACGCACTCACAGCAAAGTGGCCGGCGGTTTCTTTCATTTTGAAGAATCGAAGTCCCACACGCACATTTACGGGTCTGGTCACGGCGACTACATACGGTTGCGCGACGAATTCGGCAATGTCTGGAAAGGCGCCGCCGAGACTCTCGCCGACGAAAGCGTCAGATACACTTTTCGCGACGCCAACGGGAATACTATCACCGGACTTGCCGACTCCGAGCATTCTGGCATCCTGCTGAGAGACTCGCGAGGCAAGAACTGGCGCGGTTTTCTGGATTAGTGACCTCCGGATAAGTGTCTTCTGGCTAAGTGCTCTCCGACTAAGAATCTGTCATCGAAGCAACCAATTCCGCTCCCTCACGGTCGCGGCTCAGTATACTGGCATCTCCCGGAGCCGTAATACCGTGACGGAGCCGCGACCGTCAGGGAGCGGTCATACCGTGCTCCCTCTTCACGGACGATTCAGATACTTCTCGTACAGCCGCCGCTGCTTGTTATCCAAATCTACGTTCTTCCCCTTGATGAATAACTGCTTGATCTGCGTCCTGGCTTCGAGCGGATCTCCATCGGTAATTACCAGGTCGGCCCACTTACCTTCTTCAATGGAGCCGATCTTGTCGCCCACACCCCAAATCTGCGCCGCATTGATTGTGACGGACTTCAAGGCTTCCTCGCGAGGCAACCCGAACGCTGCTGCTGTCGCGGCCTGATACGGCACGTTGCGCGCAAACTCATTGTTGAAGCTTCCAAACGCGAATTTCACTCCCGCTTTGTAAAACTCGTTGGGCAACGTGTAAGCGGCGTCGTAGGGATCGTCCTCGTGCTCCGGAAGCTCCAAGGTGGGGCCGAGAATAGCCGTGACGCCCCGGGCCTTCATCTCGGCGCCGGCCTTACCTAGTTCCTTCGGGTTAGCGATCACCAGCCGGACTTTCTGGTCATCGGCAAATTTCACCGCGTCGTCGATCGCACGTTCCCGGTTGGCCATCACCACCAACGGAGTCTTGCCTTCGAGCACCGGTAACATGGCCTCGTACTTCAAATCGATCTTGAAACCCGCGAGTTTGGCGGCTTTGGCTTTCTGATAGCGCCGGGACTCCTCAAAGAACTCACGCAGATCGTGCAACTGCGTCTCATAAGCCTTCTTTGACTCCGCATAAGAGTAGTGCGATGCCATCGGGGGCGCGTCGCCATAGCGCTGCTGCGGAGAAGGAATGATGGGAAAACGCATCGCCATTCCGGCCGATTTCTTCACTTCCATCTCTTCCCAGGTCCAGCCGTCCAGGTGAACCAAAGCGGCCTGTCCGGTAATGATACTCTGACGCGTATTGCCTCCGCGCGGACCGCCTTCGCCACCGCCCGCGCCCATGGGCAGAACAATGGCGGTGGTGATGCCATTGGCGCGCGTGACGGGAATGTGCTCGCTGGATGGATTGATCGCGATTTCCGCGTGCAGTTGCGGATTAAAGTCGCCCAGTTCACCCGTGTCCACGCTCTCGCGAATGGAGTTGATCTCCGCCAGCCCTAACTGCGTGGCGGAGTTGATCATCCCCGGATATACGTGCAAGCCCTTGGCTTCGATCACTCGAGTGCCCCGCGGTGCGGCCAAATTGTGGCCGATACCCACGATTTTTCCATCTCGCACCAGCACTGAGCCGTCTTTGATCTCCGGCCCGGAGACGCGATGCACGGTTGCTCCGCGGATCAAAATGTCGTCATCGGCGCCCGCCAGCAGAGGCAAGCTTAGAACACAGCAGAGCAGGAAGGATCTCATTCCGTCGCCCTCCGGTCGTTCATTGCAACCGGGTTTCGGTCATTCGATGCAACCGGCCTCCGGCCATTCATCGCAACCGGCCTCCGCCGGGCCCGCCCGGCCGCTTTTGTTGTTCCTTTTCTTTTTCGAGCAATTTCGCCTTTTCCGCCGCGCGCTGCACGCGATCGGCTAGATCCTGGTTGCGGTCAAAGTACACCTGCCCGTCGACATACACTCTCTCGACCTTGGCGTAGTTCGACAGAGGATGCTGATCGAATATCACCAGATCCGCATCTTTGCCAACTTCGATGGAGCCCACGCGTTTGTCGATATCCAGTTGCTTGGCTGGGTTGATGGTGATCAACGAAAGCGCTTCGGTCTCCGAAAGCCCGCCGTACTTGATGGTCTTGGCCGCTTCATCGTTGAGATGGCGCATCAGTTCGGCGGAATCGCTATTCAGCGAGACGAGCACGCCTTTGCGCACCATGATCGCGGCGTTGTAAGGGATAGCGTCAGTGGCCTCTATCTTGAAGTCCCACCAGTCGCTGAAGGTAGAAGCGCCGGCGCCGTGCTCGGCGATCTCCTTGGCGACCTTATAACCTTCCAACGCATGCTGCAGCGTGCGAATCTTGAAACCATAATCGTCCGCAATACGCAGCAGCATCAAGATCTCGTCCTGCCGGTAACAATGGGCGTGAACGAAGCGCTTGCCCTCTAAAACCTCGACCAGCGGGTCCAATTTCAGATCGCGCCGCGGCGGCAACACCTGTTCACCGCGAGCAACCTTCTCGTTGTATTCCTTCCATTGCGCCTGATAAATCTTGGCCTGGTTGAACGCCTCGCGAATCACATCCTCCACGCCCATGCGAGTGGCGGGATAGCGCAACACTGCACCCGCGTTAATACGCTGACCTTGCGGGTTGCCCGCCCGCTTGGGGTTTTCGCCCAGCGCGAACTTAATACCTGGCTTGGCGCCTTCGAAAATCATGCCGCGCGCATCCTTGCCCCAGCGCATCTTCATGACTACCGTTTTGCCGCCGATAGAGTTTGCACTGCCATGCAGAATGTTAGCCGTAGTTACGCCGCCCGCCAGTGCGCGGTAAATCGCAATGTCATCCGGATTGATGGTGTCTTCAATTCCGACCATCGAGGAGACGGACACCGCGCCTTCATTGATGGAGTCGGTCGCGATATGGGAGTGGCAATCGATAATTCCCGGCATGAGGAATTTTCCGGTTGCGTCCACGATCTCCGCGCCGGCCGGTTCGGTCACCTTTTCGCCCAGTTCCACGATCTTGCCGTCATTGATGACAACCGACCCGACAAACGTGCCTTTGGTGACGGTAAGTACTGTCGCATTCTTGATCACGACGGGAGCGGCGGATAAGACAGTCAAGGCGAGCAAGCACAAGGTATATTTCACTGGGATTCACTCCGTTCGCTTTCGGCGCGGGACCCTTCGGGACGGGCTGGCGGAGGTTCTTCCACCGGTTCATATTTCACGCCGTCGATCACCACAAACTTCACTTCGGTCTTGTCCTGAAATAAGTCGCCTTTGGTGATCACCAGATTGGCGATTTTGCCCTTCTCGATACTTCCCAAGCGATCGGCCACCCCGTAGATCTCCGCCGGACTCAGGGTCAGAGCACGGACGGCGTCATCTTCCGATAGCCCAGCGTCCAGCGCTTTCTTCACCGCCGGAAATAAGTCCGCCCGCCGCTCCATGCCGTCGGCAAAGAAGGCGAACTTAACTTGATTCTTAGCCAGCAGCGCGGGCGCGGATGGCGCCTGATCCCGAATCTCCAATTGGCGCAGTTCATCCACATCGTCGGGATTGGTCTCAGCCGGTTTGGCGGGCCACTTCAAGCTCAGCAAAACCGGCACACCGGAACGCTTCAACAGGTCGACCGATCGATAGGCCTCGGGGATGCCATACAACACCGGCCGAAGCTTTATCTCAGTCTCGGACCGGAGTTCATTGGCGAACCGGATCATGCGGTCGACGTCGACCCTGCGCGTGGCCGGCAACAGCACCCGGGGAGAATCGAGCACGCCCTCGAGCGCGCGATCGTAATCCGGCCGCGCCATGCCAAGCGGGTGCGCGGCGTACATCTGCTGGGCCCTTTTATAGTAGTCGGCGTCCAGATAGATCTGCCGGATATAAGCGAACACGCCCAACAGCGAAGCCGGATAACCTGAACCAAAGCCGCCGTTGACGAGAGTCAGATACTGGCCGGCGTTGTCGGCCACGACCATCTTGCCGCTGGTCTCGCCCGCCAGATCGATCACCGCGCCTTGCCCGGCGAAGATGCCTCTATGGGAAAACGTCACGGCTGAGGTGAACCCCGCGCCGCGCGCCACTTCCAGCCTGCGATCGCTAGTCTTGATCAGGTCCGCCGTTCGCCGCCAGCTAAAGGTGTTCGGCCGGTCTTCGGGGCCGCGCGCCGGCTGCGGCGCGGGCGCCGCGGGTTGGGCTGACGGCTGCATGTCGCCCCCTCCACGCGGGCCGCGGTTGGGAGGCGCCGGGGCTTCGTCGGGCAAGCCGATGGTGCTCAAGCTGTCTATCAAGCCTGGATACACCGTCAATCCGTCGCCTTCCACCACCCAGGCATCCGCGGGAATGTTCACATCCGCGCCGACCGCCTCAATCAATCCGTTTCGCACGACCACCGTGCCTTTGGCGATGGCTGGGCCGTTCACGGGCACGATGCGGGCGTTGTGAATCGCCAGAGCTGAAGGCTGTTGCGCCCACAAAGCACCGGCGGCCAAGCTGAACAACACTAAGAACAGTCTGCGTTTCATTGGCTATCGCTTATTATGGAAGTTTCGCAATAAGAGAATGGCGCTCAAGAAACAATTAGGTTACACCGACGCGGGAGTAAATATCGACGAAGCCGGCCGCGCGGTGGCGCGCATTCGCAAGCACGCCCGAACCACGTTCTCGCGCAACGTACTTACCGATATCGGCTCGTTTGGCGGCGGATATTTGTTAGCCGGATGGAAGCACCCGGTCTTGGTGAGTTCCGCCGACGGCGTCGGCACCAAGTTGAAAGTGGCGTTTGACGCCGGCCGGCACGGCACCATCGGTGAAGATTTGGTGAATCACTGCGTCAACGATATCGCTGTGCAGGGCGCGGTTCCTCTGTTTTTTCTGGATTACTACGCGACCGGGCGGCTCAACGCCGAAGTTGCCGGGCAAGTGGTCAGCGGCATCGCGCGGGGCTGCCGCAACAACGGCTGCGCGCTGATCGGCGGCGAGACTGCGGAGATGCCTGGCATGTATCAGGGCGAAGAGTACGACCTGGCCGGATTTATCGTCGGGGCCGTGGAGCGTAAGAACCTGCTCGATGGCGCGACTATTCGCGCGGGCGACGTTTTGCTAGGGCTGCCGTCCAACGGTCTGCACACTAACGGTTACTCGCTGGCTCGCAAGCTGCTGTTTGAAGTAGCAGGTTTGCGGTTGGACGAGCAACTTGCCGGTGAACTGTTGAAGGTGCATCGCAGTTACTTGAAACCGCTTCGCGCGTTGATCGGCGCCGGCCTGCTCAAGGGCGCGGCCCACATCACCGGCGGCGGGCTCACCGATAATGTTCCGCGGATTCTGCCCGCGGGACTGGCGGCGGAGATTCGTCTAGGTACATGGCCGGTGTTGCCCATTTTCGAGCGCCTGCGGGCTCTCGGCAACTTAGCCGCCGATGATTACCGCCGGACGTTTAACCTGGGAATCGGCATGGTGTTGGTGGTATCCAAACGCAATCTCTCCAAGGCGTGGGCCCTGCTCGATGGCATCGGCGAGCGCACGTACGACATCGGCTTGGTTGTCAAGGGCAAGCAACGGCGCGTGCAGTATGCCGGATAAGCGGCTGGGTATTCTCATTTCCGGCCGGGGCTCGAATTTTGGGGCGATCGCCGATAGCATTGCGGCCGGCCGTTTGAACGCGTCGATCGCGGTGGTCATTTCCAACCGGCCGGAAGCACCCGGCCTTGCGCTCGCGCGCGAACGGGGCATTCCGTCGATAACTCTGCCTTCCAAAGGAGTGGAGCGGGAAGATTATGACGCGCAGCTAGTCGCCGAACTGCGCAGGCGCCAGGTGGACTTAGTCTGTCTGGCCGGATTTATGCGGTTGCTGACGGTGTCCTTCATCCAGGCCTACCCATTGCATATTCTGAACATCCACCCTTCTCTGTTACCCGCTTTTCCCGGTCTCAACGCTCAGGCGCAAGCTTTGTCCCATGGCGTCAAGATAACGGGATGCACGGTCCACTTTGTCGATGACGATCTCGATTCCGGCCCCATCGTGGCGCAGGCTACAGTGCCCGTATTGAACGACGATACGGTGGAAACGCTATCGGCGCGGATTCTCCTGGAGGAACACCGCATTTATAGCGAAGCGGTGGGCCGAGTGCTCACCGGCCAGTGGCACATACGTGGCCGGCGGGTGGTGTTTGAGTAAGCAGAAATTTGCGCGGGTTAGTCCGCGAAGGGATCCCAGACGTAGGTCAGATCGAGCATGAAGCCGGCCACCGGACCTTCGCCCTCGAGCTTGTGCATGTCCGTGAGTTTCTCGACCTTGCCGTCGGGGCGGTAAATTTCAACGATTTTGTTTTCCGGGTCGATCAGCCAACCGAGTTGCGCCCCCTGCTCCAGGTATTCCACCATCTTTTTCCGAAGCGGTTTCAATCGGTCGCTATCGGATTTGACCTCAATCACGAAATCCGGGCAAAGATGCCAGAACGCTTTCCGTTTTCGCGCGCCGAGTTGTTGCACGCGGCTCTTGAGTGTCCAGGATGCATCGGGAGAGCGGCGGGCGCCGTTGGGAAGCACAAAGCCTGTTGACGAATCGCACCCGATGCCGCGGCGGCGCTTCTTGTTCCAAGTTCCAAGCTGCGCAGCAATATCGGCGAGGCCGGCGCCGACATCGGAATGACTGCGAGCCATGACGATCAGTTCCCCTTGAGCGGACATTTCGAAATTGAGGTCCGAATGTTCGGCGCAAAAAGCCGTGAACTCCTCGTCGGTCATCGGCTGAGCCGTCAAGATCGCAGGCAGGTTGGCGTCATCGATCACGAACGGCATGAGAATAGTTTAACGCCCTGGGGCGATGCCTCGGTTAGCGACATCAAGACTCTAGTTACCTCCCAAAGAAATCGCCCGGCTCGGGGCCAACAGAGCCATCGGGAAACCGGCGCCTCGGCAGCGGCTGGAGCGGCACTCCGAGTTGTTCATGCCATTTTTGCCAAGCCTCTTGCGTGAACATACCAGCAGGAGCATTTTCCAGAGCTCTACGGAACTCCTCGTCGGGCACATAGTGTCTGGCGACAGCCACATCGGCTGGCGAGCCGTACACCATCAGGTGCGATAGAAATGTTGTTAGATCGGCCAGCGTCTGCTCAGGCTCGTCATACCAAACTACTTTTCGCGCCACGCGCAGCAGTTCAGCCGCATAGGGATGAGTGAGCTTCATGCCTCCATTCCCCCGGGACTCAGGCCGCGCCGGCCGCTCATCGCCGGCAGGTTCGCTAAGTCAACCTGTTGAGCCCACCTTGTCAGGTCTCGCTGCATCGTTTCCGGGACTCGCCTCAGCGTCCCGTCACCGTAAAACTGAAGGGCTCGGATGCTCGTCGCTGGATCGAAACCTTCGTCAATTGCCTTGGCCGCCGCCAGTCCGGTTGGCAGATCGATTCCGTAAGACACCAGAGCGTGTATGTCCACGTAGTCTTTCCAACTAGCTCGGACTTGAATCACGCGCATCTTCATGCCAGACAAATCCACCAACGATGCTGCGCGGAGGCGCGATCCTGCCGCCCGCCGAGGATCCTCGACCCTGTGTAAGGTGTCGAGTCCGCCAAAGAAGGCAACTTTAACTGGGCCTGCGCGGTCGACGAATGCTTCTAAATTGTCCTTCTTATAATGTACCCAAAGGTCTGGGGTATCGGGACTTAAGTCTCGAAAGAAAGGCAGCTTCGCCCGGAGCCGGCCAGGGTCGAAACCTTCGGACGAAAAAAAGTCGAAATCTTCTGAGAACCGATGTCCAAGTTGCAGTGCCAAACCGGTTCCGCCATAGAGAACGAAGTCAGATGGCACAGCGTCCAACTCTGGCCACAAGCGCAACTGGGACGCCGGCAATATGTCAAGACGAGGCTCAAAGTTTGACACCATGAAAATTGTGATCGGACGAAGCCGATCAAGGCGCTAGGCCCGCTCAGCGCCGTCGGAGGCAAAAAGCCACCGTCTCGTAGATTGTACGCGACTTGCCTGCCCAACAAATCGACTGCAAAGCTAACAAGCCCTATGCCGACGCTTTTGGAGAACCACGATTCATGTTGATCGAAACAGCGGCCGAAGTCACGTTAGAATAAAGCCACGGGCGCGTAGCTCAGTTGGTTAGAGCACCTCGTTTACACCGAGGGGGTCCGGGGTTCGAGTCCCTGCGCGCCCACCACCCGTAGAAATTCACGAGGCTGTGAATAGCAGCAGATCGAGACTGAACGTCACTCGCCTGGCTCGCGCAGGTTCGGCTTGCATGGGCCGGTAGATCGAAAGCAAGACATCTTCCACCGCGGCGGCATCGAACTCAGCCGTGGTCGTTACGCGCTGCCGGTCGATCATCGTGAAATGTTGGCCGAATGTTTCCTGGGTTTGGATTACGCGGTTGCGGCCGATGCCGCGAAGCTCGATGAAATCCTCCGGGGCGGGAATTGCGACCAGCAGGCGCCCGTTCTGGCGCAAGACGCGGCGGAATTCGGCCGAATTCATCCGCGCCGTGATCGAGAGCACAAGCGAGAAAGCACCGTCCACGTACGGTACGAAGCGATCCGCATTGGCTACGATCCACTCGCAATCGGGATAGCGCTTGGCGGCCGCATCCACGGCGGGAATCGAGATGTCTATGCCATGGGCGTCAAACCCGGTCTGGCGAGCGAGACTCCCCAGATAGAAACCATCGCCACAACCGGCATCGAGGACGACGTCGCTAGCGCCAGCGTGGACGATCTCCGCGATGGCGCGCAGCAGCGGTTCCGTGACGCCACGATCGTGCAAGCGGCGCCGGGCGGCGACTGTCGCGGCTGAATCGCCCGGCTCTTTGGACCGCCGGTCCTGCGGCTGCAGCAAGTTTACGTAGCCGCTACGAGCGACGTCAAAGGAGTGCTCGCGCGGGCAAACCAGGCGCCGCTCCTCACGCGCCAGCGGCAGATGGCAATCGCGGACCGGGCAGACCAGCACTATTCTTTTCTTAGCCCCTGCGAGTTTTTTCTTAGCCGATCGAGGCCTTCCGTTGAAACATCCCCTACAGACATCATTGGGCCGTGATTATCCAGGGGCCAAGCAGGCGAAGTGTCCTTCAGGCATGGCTCTAACAGCGCAATCGCGCGGCGATCACCGGTCTTTGATAACGCATCGATCGCGTAGGGGCGAAGCTTGGAGTCTTCGAGACACCCGGCTAGAATTTGCAAAGCTTCCGCAGTGCGAATCCCAGCCAATGCCGTAAGTGCGTCGCGGCGCACCAGCATGTTCGAATGCCGCAACAACTCCGCCGCGGGCGCAAGCAGGGCAGGATCGCCGGCGCGCCCTAACTCGCTCAATCCGATACGCACGAAGGCGGCATCGGGATGCGTCAGCAGAGCCAACCAGCGCTCCTTTGCTTCGGACAGGCCGCGAGTGACGGCGATTCCGCGGATGGCTTCCGAGACCGCCGGCGCATATTCATCGTCGAGATACCGCTCGAAAATGGGTAGCGCCTCGGGATGAATCGAGGTGTCTTGCTTAGCCAACTGCACCAAGTCATAAAGCGCCATCTGCTTCTTGTATGGTGAGGGCTCCGACAGCTTGGCACGGATTTGCGCGAACGACGGCACGGTTAGTTCTTCTTATCCGATTCAGCCAATAGCTCTTTCACCGCGGCGTCGAGCTGAGAGTCGCGGCCGGTGTAGGATTCGCCAATCGGACGCGTCACCGCAATATCCACCGGCCTGGGATTATTTTCCATCTCCTTGCCGTCGGCGCCGGTGATTTTGGTGCCGGGCATGCGCATGGTGGATCCGTCGATCAATTCCATGCCGCCGGTGTAAATAATCCAGCCCGCCGTTGGCTCGCCCACCACTTTGCCCAGCTTGAGCGTCCGATAGCCTTCCGTGAAGTCCTCCGCATCCGAGAGCGAATGTTGATTGACCACCAGAATCGTCGGCAACTCCAGCGAACGCTGTCCGAGTTGAGTGCGGGCCGCGGATGCGGGCCCGCGCCGCGTGGTCATGGTGAGATAGGGACGCCGCGCCAGCACGTCCAGAGCGTAAGCATTGACAAAGCCGCCGTTGTTGTTGCGGATGTCGATCACTACGCCTTTCTTTTCGCGATTCTCGGAATCCAAATCCAGATAGAGCTGCGCCAGCGCCTGTTCCGACATGTCGCGGATGTGAACATAGCCGAGCTTTGCGTTGCTGATTCGATTTACATAGGCGCGATTATCTTCCACCCATTTGCGATAGATCAGATCGGCCAGTGAACCAACCGGGCGCAGAGTAACCTGGCGGCCGCCGATATCGAGCGTCACGCGCTTATCCACTTTGTATTGCAAAAGGTCGTTGAGATTAACATGCGCGCCGAGGGCGACGCCATCGACCGACCGCAGTTCGTCACCGGGATGGATCTTGGCGATGTCGGCCGGGGAGTGCGGTAGAACCTCCGTCACGCGCAGCTTGCCGGAACTTTCATATTCGAGGCGATCGAAGCTTAACCCGAGTTGCCCGACGACCGGATGCGGAGGGCCGTTAGAAGGCGCGGACACACCGGAGTGCGAGGAATTCAATTCGCCAATCATGAGTCGCAGCAGACGGCGCATTTCGTCCGGCGTGCGGGCGTCCTGCATCAGTGGAGTATACGTCCGGCGCACAGCGTCCCAATCGACACCGTGCATCTTAGGATCGTAGAAGCCATCGCGCTGGCCAGCCCAGGCTTGTTCAAACACCGCCATTTTCTCCCGATCGAAATCGACTTCCAACTCGGCGTTGACGGCCACCGGCTTCGCTTGCCGGTTCTCGATGTCGATCCTTTGAACCTTGCCCGCTTCCAGATAAAAGACCTCTTTGGAGTCCGGCGAAAATTGCGCGCTACGCTTGGCGCCCGGTGTGGAAGTAAGTTGCTTGGCGACGCGCGGCTCGGTGCTATTGGTCTCTTCGAGCGGATATAAGTACAGATTGGTTTGTCCCGCAACCGCAGCCGTCAGCAGGAGCGATTTACCATCCGGGCTGATCTGCGGGTTAGATGCAGCCAGCCCGATCGGCAGCATCGAAATGCGCTCACGAATCTCGTCGAAATCGATATTCACAGGTTTAGCGGCGGGTTTGGCTTCATGAGCAGACTTAGGCTCTTCAGGCTTGAACAGATCTTCAAATTTCTCCTCGCCGAATTTCGGCTGGTGCGGCGTCAGCTCGATGCGCGCCACCGCCGGCATTTCCGTTCGCTGGCCGGTGACGTAGAGCAGATATTTGCCATCGGGACTCCACTCGACAGAGCTGGCGAACGCGTTGGCCAAAAAGCTGATCTGGCGGCTGACGCCGCCGCTCACCGGCACGACATGCACGTTGCGCAGGCCCTGGTCGCCGTCGGAGGCGTACGCGATCCACTTGCCGTCCAATGACCAGGAGAAGGCGTTCGCGGGCCCGAATCCGCCGCCAATAAAGCCGGATGCCAGCAACCGTTCCTGCTTGCCGTCTAACTCCGCGATACGGAGTTCGCGAAAATCGCGAACAAACGCGATGCTCTTCCCGTCCGGCGAAAAGCGGGGATTCTGGTGCGAGAGCGGGCCATGCGTCACCTGGGTTTCGCTGTGATGGGTGAAATCATAAACGAAGACATGCGTAATGGCGTCGCGCTGGCTCAGATAGGCGAGCCGGTTGGAATCCGGCGCCCAGACGGCCTGCGATTCGGCGCCCGGCGAACTCGTGACGCGCATGGCTTGCCCACCCTCGCGGGCCGGGGCCGCAAACACATGCCCATGCGCGATCACAGCGATTTTCTTGCCGTCCGGCGAGAGGCTCAGATCCGTAAACTGGTTCAACGTCATGTGCGTGACGCCTGGACCGGCGGCCGAACCAACCAAGGTGATGGGAAGTTTGTAAGCTTCGCCGCTTTTTGTGTCGAGTTGCCAGATCTTGAAATCGTGCTCGAATACGATGGCCTTGCCGTCATAAGCAATCGTGGGCCAAAGCACGCGGCCCTCAGTGAACTTAGTAACTTGCTTGGGTTTTCCACCGAGCGGCACTGTCCAGATATTCTGCTGGCCAGTGCGATCGGACATGAAGTAAAGCTGGCGGCCGTCGGGTGTCCACATCGGCCACACATTGCGGCCGTTTAAATCCACCACGCGCTCATAAGTCGCTGGCGCGCCATCTTTCCGCAGCCAGATCTCGGATTCATCCAGATGGCTGTGGCCATGCCGCCACCATTGCTGATCGCTGATTCCACGCGCCGCCAGGGCTAGCGTTGCGCCGTCGGGAGCGGGAGCGGCTTCAAACTCATTCGTGAACCGGTCGGCGCTGACGGGCATGGGCGTTCCGCCCTGCACGCTCACCCGATAGATGTCATTCTTGCGGTTAACGTCGTGCGAGCCGGTCGAAAAATACAACCAGCGGCCATCGCGCGACCAGGCGTCCAATTGGTCGAGTCCGTCATCGAACGTCAAGCGCTTCAGCGCTCCCGTGGCCAGGTTGAGTACATAGATGTCGCCGTTGCCGGTGCGCGTGGAAACAAACGCGAGTTGCGATCCATCGGGCGAGTAGAGTGGGCGGGACTCATCCGCTGGATGCGAGACCAGCAAGTGAGCTTCGCCGCCCTTGGCGCTCACCGTCCAAATGTCGCCGCCCGAGACGAAGGCGATCTCGGGACGCGTGGGACAGATGGCGGGCTCGGTAAGATAGGGTTCGCCCCAGGCAAGTACGGACGCGAGAGCCGCCAGCAGCGGAAACACAAATGTACGCATTGGTCAGATTCTACCGCTAGTACTGCTGTATGCTGAGGGTTTGCGTCGAAATAAGGAGATTGCTTTTTGTTGAAAGCGAAAATCACTTCGCTCGGCACCTACGCCCCTCCAGGAGTTCTGACCAATCGGGACCTGGAAAAAATGGTGGAGACGGATGACAAGTGGATCGTCGATCGGACGGGTATTCGCGAGCGCCACATCGCCCCTCCGGAAATTGCCACGTCCGACATGGCGGTAGAAGCTGCGAAGATCGCGCTGGAGCGCCGCGGAATTAGCGCCAGGGAACTGGACGCGATCATTGTTTGCACGGTGACGCCGGACATGCTCTTTCCTTCCACCGCGTGCCTGGTCCAGGACCGGCTGGGCGCCAAGGCCGCCTGGGGTTTCGATCTGATCGCGGCGTGTTCCGGTTTTGTTTATGGCCTGACCGTGGGCGCGCATCTGGTAGCCGCGGGTACGCACAAGAAAGTGTTGATCATCGGCGCAGACACCATGTCGCGTGTGATCGATTACACGGACCGGTCGACCTGCATTTTGTTTGGCGATGGCGCGGGGGCGTTTCTCATCGAGCCGGCGCTCAATGGGGACGAAGGCTTCATCGATTTCATGAACGAGGTCGACGGCTCCGGTGGGGACTATTTGAAGCAACCAGCGGGCGGCAGCCGCATGCCCGCCACGGCCGAAACGGTGACGCAGCGGTTGCATTACGTGAAACAAGACGGGCAGCAGGTGTTTAAATACGCGGTCCGCAAAATGTTCGAGACGTCGCGCGACTTACTGGCGCGGAATAATTATCAGGCCAGTGACGTGGCCATGTTTATCCCGCACCAGGCGAACAAGCGCATCATTCTGGCTGCCACGGAGCGGCTGGGGATGGCGCTGGACCGCGTCATGATCAACATCGATTGCTACGGCAACACGACCGCCGGGACCATTCCGCTGGCCACGCAGGACGCCGTCACCGCCGGCAAGCTGAAAAAGGGCGACCTGGTTTTGTTTGCCGCAGTGGGCGCGGGCTATACGGTGGGCGCGAATCTGTGGAGATGGCAGATGTAGTGAGAGCTAGTCAATGATTCTTCATCGGACGCGGGTCCGGAACGATAGTTTCGTTGCCATTTTCGTCTCCGCGTAAGATGGCAGTTCCAATCAGATGGTAGGACTTACCATCGTAGCGAAAGTAGCATAGTGGCGCCTCGCGCGCGCTCATGTGCCAACCGAGAACTACGTCGCGGTAGCCGTGGCTTTGTGTTGGTTGCACGGAATACAGCCATCCACCGAAATCGTCTTCCGGAGAAGCCAGAAGAGTGGGCTTGCCTCCATCGAAGCGAATCAGCCACATGGCGCCGTTGGAGCCTTGCCCTCCGCGTGCGCAACCTTCGCCCGCCTCGACTAAGAGAACCTCGCGCCGAGCCGCCACACCCTCCGCGCGATGGGGCCTGACCGCTTGTGAAGCCGCCACTTCTTGCCCCATCTACGCCCCGGGTTCGTCTTTGTCCAACTGCAGCGTGATCGACCCGATGGGAAAGTTCATACGCACCCGAATTTGCACTGGCACACGCCTGGCGTCGTCGCTTAGCCACACAAACAGGCGGGCGCTCCGTTTGTAGATGACATTGTTGAAGACGAACGATTCGCAGCGGATCGTTTTGAACGTCCCGGCCTTGGTGGTGATTTCTTCGCGATCCTGCGCTTCCACCCGCACCATCGCGCTCTTTTTTCCGTCGCTCATGGGCAGTTGCGCGGATTGGCCCGGCTCCAGTTTGAGCGTTCTCAGTTTATACAGGCTGCCGCTGATATCGGCGGCGCACGAGGGAATCTCGACTTCGGACGAGCGGATCACCGCGTTCTTGATCAAATCGCGCTCCAGATAACTGGCCTTGTTGGAGGCGTGATCGTAATTCACTTTAGTGGAAAAGTGTTTTTTGCCCTCGAAGGCTTCAAGATCCGTATCGGAGGTACAGAACGCGGTCTGAAGCCGCGCCGAATAGTTGTCTTCCAGCTTGTAAAGCTTCGACACCATGCCGCCTGACTCCACATGGATTTGACTGCTCCAACCGTTGGCCGCCGGGCGCAAAATGAGATGGGCGCTTCCCGCGTAGATCAGACGCCACTCGATGCTATAGGTGAGCGCCTCGGAACTCGGGAAAGCCGGCTGTTCTCCAGACAAATGTTGCGCACACAAATGTGGCGCACACAACGCAGGGATTGCCAACAGAGCAAGAAACCGAAAAAGCATGAAGTCCAAGTTTGGCAGATGAAGGAAGGCGCCCGCAATACGATATATAAGGTGGGATGCATGGATCGGCGCAACTGGTTTCATTTAAGCTGAGGCATGGGTCAAAATTGGGACGCGCAAAGCTACGATACGCGTCACCGTTACGTATTCGAGTTTGGCGCGGGCCTGGTGGACGACTTGGATCCGAAGCCGGGAGAAACGGTGCTCGATCTGGGCTGCGGCACGGGACATTTGACCGCCGAAATTGCGCGGCGCGGGGCGCGGGCCGCCGGAATAGACCGCTCCCAAGAGATGATCGCGCAGGCGCGCGCCAGCTATCCGCAATTGGAGTTCGCGGTGGCCGACGCGCTTCGATATCAGCCGGACCGGCAATTTGACGCTGTATTCTCCAACGCCGTGCTGCACTGGATTCAGCCGCCGGATCGCGTGATTCGCACCATACATGCGGCGTTGAAACCGGGCGGCCGTTTTATTGCCGAGTTCGGCGGCAAAGGCAATACCGCTTCCATACTCGCGGTGACCGGCCGCAATCCCTGGTTTTTTCCGGGCATCGTGGAATACGGTTCGCTCCTGGAGGCGAACGGATTTGAGCTGGTGCGCGCGCTGCTTTTTGAGCGGCCCACGCCGGTCGAGGGAGAAAACGGATTACGCGACTGGCTCAAAATGTTTTATCAACCGCCGCTGCCGGACGAAGTGGTTTCGAGAGCGGAGGCGCAACTGCGCCCTAGGCTGTTCCGCGATGGAACCTGGTTTCTGGACTATCGCCGGCTTCGAATTTCCGCGCTGCGGGTTGCCTGATGCGCTGGCTAGCGCTGGCAGTCTTCGCTTGGCTGGCAATCCTGGTGGGCCGGGGGCAGGCGGTCTTTTTCGATGAGCCGGTTCGGGACGCCGTGCATCGGCATGCTGCGCCGATGTGGACCGCGATTTTAACAGCGTTCACGTTGATTGGCGAGCCGGGAGTGTTTTGGCCCGTGGTTGTGATCATCGTTGCGCTCGGATGGCGTCATCGGCGCGGAAACATGGTTCGGCTGGGAGTGGTAATGGTGGGAGCGGCGGTACTCGAGATTGGAATCAAGCTGGCGTTTCATCGCGCGCGGCCCGAGGCATTCTTTGGACTGCAATCGCCAAAGTCCTATAGTTTTCCTAGTGGCCATGCTTTGTATGCGATGTGTTTCTATGGAGCGCTTGCGAGTATAGCGCCTGCCCAGCGGCTCATCCGGCGCATCGCGGTTTGGACAGCGGCCGGGTTGATGATCGGGCTGATTGGTTTCTCGCGTATCTATCTGGGAGTCCACTACCCCAGCGATGTTCTCGCCGGTTGGTCGATTGGCTGGTTCTGGATGCGCTCCGTGCTGGTGTTCAAGGCATGAGCGAAATCGTGGTTCTGCTCAATCCCAAGTCAGGGCCGGCTTATCGCCGCGTCGGGTTGAACGATTTAGAGCGCCGGTTGACGGCGCATGGCGTGACGGCCAAGGTGATTCGCTTGCGCCGGCATGGAGAGATTCGCCGTGTTGCGGAGGAAGCGGTCCGGAGTGGTTGTCCGGTCGTGGTGGCCGCAGGTGGAGATGGCACCGTGAGCGCGGTTGCCTCCGCGGTTGCGGGCACCGCGAGCGCACTCGGAGTGCTGCCCATTGGGACGCTGAATCACTTTGCCCGCGACTTGCGCATTCCGCTCGATCTGGAAGCGGCGATCGAGGTGCTGGCCAAGGGACGTAGCGACTGCGTGGACATCGCGGACATAAATGGGCGGAGCTTCGTCAACAATTCAAGCATCGGCATGTACCCGCGCATCGTGGTTCTGCGCGAACGCGAGCAGCGCATCGGCCACAACAAATGGGTGGCGCTGGGGCTGGCGATTCTGACGGTCCTCCGCCGATTTCCCTTCTGGACCGTGCGGGTGCACGTGGAAGATCACGTAGTGGAACTGCGGACGCCGTTCGTTTTCGTGGGCAACAACGAATACGAGTTGGAGGGCCTGGAACTTGGCCGGCGCGGGGCCATCAACGGCGGGCGTCTTTATCTGTACGTGGCCGCCCACACCACGCGCTTCCGGCTGATTCGCATGGCGATCGGCGCTCTGCTGGGACGGCTGGATAAAAAGCGCAGCAGCCTCGAAATGTTCAATGTGACGGAAGTCTGGATCGAGACGCGGCGCAAGCGGGTTCGCGTCTCGACTGACGGCGAAGTTTCCTGGATGCAGAGTCCGCTGCATTACCGGCTGCGTCCGCTGGGGTTGAGGGTTCTTGTTCCGTGAGGAATGACCCGTGAGGAATGACCCGTGAGGAATGACCCGTGAGGAATGACCCGTGAGGAACGACCCGTGAGGAACGACCCGTGAGGACTCTTGTCCATTTGTCCGACATCCACTTTGGCCGCTTCGAGGAAACGTTGCGCGCGCCTTTGCTCGAGACGGTGGGGCAGATGCGGCCGGACTTGGTGGTGGTGTCGGGAGACTTAACGCAGCGTGCCCGCCCGTCTCAGTTTCAGGAGGCGCGGCGGTTTCTGGATCAGCTTCCGCAGCCGCGGATTGTGGTCCCTGGCAACCATGACGTGCCAATATACCGGCGCCTGAGCAATTATCGGCGCTACATCACAGGCGACCTGCAGCCTTGCTTTCGCGACCCGGAAATCGCCGCGTTGGGCATCAACACGGCGCGCGCCTGGATCTGGAAAAACGGGCGCGTGAACCGGCAGCAACTGGCGCGGATTCGAGAGCATTTCGGTGACGTACCGGAAGGCGTGGCGAGAATTCTGGTGACGCATCATCCTTTCGATCTGCCGGCGCACCATGGCGCGCGGGATTTGGTGGTGCGAGCTTCCATGGCGATGCGCACGGTAGCCGAGTGCGGAATCGATCTGTTGCTGGCGGGGCATTTTCATGTCGCGCACGCCGGGCATACCGCGTTACGCTACCGCAGCGGCGGACGGGCGTCGATCTTCGTGCTCGCGGGAACATTGTCGGGGAGGCTGCGGGGCGAGGCGAATTCGTTCAATGCGATCCGGATTGGTTTGCCGGTGATCGAAGTGGAGCACTATCGGTGGGGAGTGGGTGGCTTCAGCCGGCGAGAGACGCAGCGGTTTGTGCTGGGCGAGGGCGGGTGGATGCGAGGATAATCGATCACAAACTCCCAATGAACGAAACTCACTTCTTGACGAGACTTTCCCAGTCAACCAGTCGCCAGGGGTGAAGCTCGTAGACAAACACTCCCCCTGCAACGGCAGGATCTTTCATGAGCATGCTTTTCGCTTCGTTCTCGTCGGCCGCATACAACACTGCGGCGCCTCCCGCGTCGTCGGCGAAGGGTCCGCCAATTTTCAGCTCGCCCTTGGAAAAGAGGCTAAAAATATACTTACCGTGTTCCTTTAACGGCTGCTCGGCTAACGGCTTGCCCGGGAGCCAAGCGGGTCCGGGCTTGTAAATAACCAGAAAAGTTGACTTCGCGGTTGAAGTGCTCGAGTTGCCTTCTTGTGCGGCTAACGTGCTGCCCAGCAGCGCGACGGCCAGCAGGGTGACCAGGCTGGATCTTCTCATGGCGTTACACCTCGACGATTTGCTTTCTTGATTAGAGCACGGCCACAGCGCGCGGGCGAACGTCCGGATTTACAATGGACTTCGATGACCCGTCTGCCGCTCGTGGCCCTGGTGCTTCTCTGCGCGAGAGCGGACGAATTTCAAATCGAAGCCAATATTCGCTATTCGCCAAGCCCGCAAACGGTACTGGACATCCTGCAACCGCGTGCGCCGGCGCTGAAAGAGCGCGCAGGCGTAATCGTGTTTCGAGATAAGTCCGGCTCCCAGGAAGTGGCAGGCCAAGTCACTGGCCAGGCTTTCATCCACCATGGCTGGGTGGTCGCGGCGGTGGAGTACCGCGAAGATGAGGCAGAGGGAGACATCATCAAAGCCCTGCAATGGTTTATCCGCCATGCCGCCAGCTACCGGGTGGATCCTAAGAAAATCGTCGCTTGCGGAAGCCTCCTGGTGCAGTCGTTGGCTACCCGAGATAGTGGCCTCGCGGCAATCATCGAACTCGGCCATGCCAGGGAGTCAACGGCGGGAATGCGGAATGGCGCGATCCCGATTCTGAATCTCGACACCGCAACTGTTCCGGAATCCGCGTTTGCCTGGCTGAAGAAGCACAAGATTCAATAAACATGGCTCTTCTCACGCTCGTACGGCACGGCCAGGCGTCGTTCCTGCAGGACGACTATGACAAGCTCTCGGCGCTCGGCCAGCGGCAATCTACTCTCCTCGGCCAATTTTGGCTGCGCACCCGCGCCGGCATCGATCGGGTCTACCACGGTCCCGCCAGGCGTCACATCCATACCGGCGAACTGGTGGCGGAAGTCTTTAGAAAGGCAGGTGAGCGTTTTCCGGACCCACTGCCGGCGCCGGAGCTGGACGAGTACCCGGGCATTGAAGTGTTCCGCACTTTCCTACCTGCTCTTATCGAAAAGCACGCAGACATCCGCGCCCTCGAACAATCTTTCCGCGAGGCGGGTGGAAACAGCGATTCCGCTGCACGGCTTTACGATCGTCTCTTCCAGCGCATCACGCGCATGTGGGCGGCTGGCGAACTGGACGCCCCGGATGTCGAGAGCTGGGTACAGTTCTGCGCTCGCATTGACGCCGGCATCGCTCGCATTCGAGCGAGCGTGGGCGCCAACCGGCGTATCGCGGTCTTCACTTCTGGCGGCGTGATTGCCGCCACTGTGCGTCTGGCGCTCGATCTGTCGCCGCAGCGCACGCTCGAACTGAGTTGGACACCCCGCAACGCCAGCTATACCGAACTCCTGACCTCCGGCGAGCGCTTCTCGCTAAGCTGTTTCAATAGTCATCCCCACTTGGAGGACCCGGCGCTGCTGACGTATCGTTGAGGGAGGGCATTGCGAAGGAGGGCATTGCGAAGAAGGGCATGCTGAAGGAGGGCATAGTCGAGTAGGCATGGAAAGTCACCGTAAATCAATTAGGCGCTGCGCAGTTTGAGATCAAAGCGCGGACGCATACCATCGTCAGCGGCCAGCCGGAGTCGAACGGCGGCTTCGACAAGGCATACGCCACCCGAACTACTGTTAGCTTCTCTCGCGTCTTGCGTTGCTTACTATGCGGTGGAGTACCTGAAGCGGCGCCGGCTTGCCAGCGAGGGGACGAAGGTGTTTGCCAAAGCGGACAAAGTGAAGAATCCAGCGAGACTGGATCGGTTCCGGATCGAAGTGGAAGCGCCGGTCGCTCTCTCAGAAGATCATGGGGGAGTCTTGGCGGTCGCACATCGCTGTCTGATTCACCCCAAATCGAGCTGGTTGTGAAACACCCTGCGCTCAGTGGTGCTTGAACTTGCGCTTCAAATCCGGCCAAAATTCCTTGATCACGTTGGACAGGGTATCGGTCCCGATCTGGGTGCCCCAGCGCTGGAAATTATCGCCTAAGTGCCGGCCATCCGGATAGTAAGCGTTGCCGATGCCGGCGCCGATTCCGTTGCCGATCAGTTCAGAGTAATTTAACCGCGTATTTCCGGCATCCGTCCTGGTCACTAAAGTCCGCGTAAGCGAATAGCGGAGGCGGGTCCACTTGGGGCCTGTCGCCATCCGGAAATAGCGGGGATCTTCGTGCAACAGAGAAGGCATGATCCCTTCGGTGAGCATATTACCGATCACCTGGTCGGCTACGCCCGTGACGTAACGGTGGCCGTACCCTTTTAGGCCTTGGCCAAAGGATGGATTGGCGTTGGTAAGCTGGCCAATCCCGGAAGTGGCGAAGGCCAGAATATAGGACGGATAGTCGAAGGAATCCTTGGCGGCGATGGTCATCTTGCCGCCCACTGTCATGGGAGTGGCGGCGGCATCCATGTTGGCGGTCCGGTAATTGGTCAAGACACCCAGGATTCGTTTGTCGATGGGCTCCGATCCGGGCGGCGTATCCGGCTGGGGAGTTCCTGGAACGATCGGGTTGGCAACCTGCGCTGGTGCGGGAGCGGGGGGAACAGCCGCCGGCTCCTGTCCGTAAGAAGCCGCCGTGAGGCACACGGCGATCCCAAATAAAGTGACGGCTCGAAAAATCATAAGAAAAAAACTAACCTGCTGCCCTGTGTTGGATTACCCACCCGGATATGGATGCAACCCCCCGTGTGGTGCTTCAGTTGCTCTTCACCCTTCTAAAAAACCGAAGCCTTCCTCCAACTGAATGAATCTATTATCTCAGACTATGTGGAGACGGCGGCGGCAAAAACTTCTCGAACCGGGAGAACCAGCGCCTGACTTCGTTCTCAAGTCCCTGGCTGGCGGCCAGGTCTCGCTTGCTGAGACGCTTGCCAAGGGGCCCGCGTTATTAGTGTTTTTTAAGGTTGGCTGCCCAGTCTGCCAGATGACCTTTCCTTTTCTGGAGCGCCTGTCCCACAATGAGGCCGTCCGAATCAACGCAATCTCCCAGGATGAAGCGGGCCATACCCAGCAGTTCAATCAACGCTTTGGCGTAACATTTGAGACTTTGCTGGATGCCTCGGCGGAAGGCTATCCGGCCAGCAACGCCTACGGCATTTCGTCGGTCCCGACTTTCTTTCTGGTGGAAGAGGATGGGTCCATTTCCAAGTGCTCAGAGGGATTCTGCAAACGGGATCTGGAACAACTCGGCGAACGCGTGGGTGTGAAGCCGTTCCGGGCCGAGGATAAAGTTCCCGAACTAAAGCCTGGTTGAGGGTCGAAAAACTAGGTTCCGGTCGGAACCTGCTGCTCCGGTCGGGAACTGCTAAAATTAAGGCGCGCATGGCGAACCTTAGCGACGTCTTCAACTCAGCGGCCGCGATTGCCAAGGGTATGAGCATCACCTTTGGTGAAATGCTCAATCCGACCATCACCGACCACTACCCCGACGCTCCGCCGGTTTTTCAGGAGCGTTTTCGCGGCGCCCACGTCCTGCAGCGCGACGAAAACGGGCTGGAGAAGTGCGTGGCCTGTTTTCTGTGCGCGGCGGCATGCCCGGCCGATTGCATATATATTGAAGCCGCGGAAAATACCGACGCGCTGCGCATCAGTGGCGGCGAGCGCTACGCCAAGGTTTACAACATCGACTACAACCGCTGCATTTTTTGCGGCTACTGTGTGGAGGCATGCCCCACGGACGCGATCACCCATGGCCATGGCTTCGAGTTAGCCAGCTACAACACGTCCACTCTGGTTTATCGCAAGGAGCAGATGCTGGCGCCCATTCCCGAGGGGGCGCACTTTCCGCTAAAGGCCGAAGAGAATTCCGCGCCGGCTGAGCACTAACGGCCCCCGGGCGCGTAAACTCGATATCAATCTCACCCGGACCCTTCCAGCGGAAATGTGTTGCTGTTAGAATCTCAAGGACGACTTTGTTTGACACTGGAGAACACCGGACGAGATCCGGCTTAGGAGAAGACCATGGTTCGGAATTCCCGCTCGCGCGAGCCTCGGCGCGCTTTTCGCCTCCCAATTCGCTCGCTGCCGGTGAGCATGATGATGCTGGTTTTGTCCGGCGCCCCCCTCCCCGCCCAGAATCCAAGCGACGCAATAACGCACGTGACGCATATCTTGGGTTTCGCCGATGCCGCCAACAACGCCAGCGGAGACCTCTCGATTCACGATGGCGCCTTGCAGTTTCAGAAAAAGGATGCCGCTCAAAGTGCCCGGATTGACGTTGCTTCCATCCAGGACGTCGTTCTCGGCCAGGAAGACAAGCAGGTGGGCGGGACGGCGGCGGCGGTAGGTAGAGCCGCGACACCCTACGGTGGAGGACGCGTCATCGCCTTGTTCTCGCACAAGAAGTACGACACCGTAACGCTGGAGTATCTCGATTCCAACGGAGGATTTCACGGCGCCATTTTCCAATTGGACAAAGGTCAAGGCGCGGCTCTGAAGAACCAACTGGTGGCTGGCGGCGCGCACCTGAAACCAACCAATCCGGAGACCAAGAATGAAAGCAAATAAGAAAGTCTGGCTCGCGATCGCGATCCTGCTGACGCTCGCAGGAACTCAATCGCAGATGCGCGGAGAGACTCCGGCGCCCGCCCAATGGAGCGTGGAAGTCGCCCAAATCGACCCAGGCGAGGTGACCATCGAGCCGGCATTCCTCGTCGCTATCTACGAAAATCTCCTCGTCGAGTTAGCCAAGACCAACCAGTTCAAACAGGTTCTCCGCGCTGGAGATCGTACCGCAACCGGCCCGCTCCTGATTCTCAAGACAACGGTCGAAAAGTACTCGCCGGGCAGCGAGACCAAGCGTGCGGTTACGACTGTGGCCGGTGCGACCAAGTTGAACGTGCGAACCCAGCTCTGCACCCGGGACGGTCAAGTGGTTCTCGAAAAAGTGGTTAACGGCAACGTCCGCTTTTTCGGAGGCAACCTGCGCGCAACTCATAATTTGGCGCACAATATCGCGAGTGAACTTAAGAAGTCGACCCTGCCGGAGCCCAAGGGCTCCTCGCCCCGAACGTAAGTGAGGGGAAAGGCGACGGCGGCTTTTAACTCGCCAGCACCTCTACCGCTTCCGGTCCGCAAATGCGCTCGATTTCCGCTTTAAATTCCTTATCCGGCCGTACTTTGGTCGCCACATCGAGAATAACGGAAAAATCGCGCGCCTTTTCGATGCGCAAGCGAACTTCTGTATCGCCTTTTTTCTTGTCAAATAGCTGGTTCAGCGCTTCCGCCTTGTCGCGCGTGCCGTTTGTTCCCACAGAAACCCGGATCGAAATCAGCGACGGCAAGTGCACTCGGGCCGATTCCAGGGGAATCACGCTCAAGATCGACAGCTTGGTGGGAGCGTCGACCTGCGGCACCACCACGCCGCGCACCAGCACCGCTTTGTCTTCGGCCAGACTGGGCAGGACATCGTTATATTGCTTGGCGAAGACCATCGCTTCGACGCTGCCGAGGCGATCCTCCAGCACCATCTGTGCGTAGGGCTCCCCCTTCTTATTGCGCTTTCGCTGTACTTGGGTCAGGATGCCGCAGAGCGCGACCTCGGCCCCGCGCTCCAAACCTTCCAGCCGTTCCGTATCGTGCGTGGCCAGGTCACAGACCTTTTCCGCGAATTCATCCAGCGGATGGCCGGTGACGTAAATTCCCAGCATCTCTTTTTCGCCGGAAAGTTTTTGCTGAGGCGTCCAATCGTCCAGCGCCGGCAAAGGCTGTCCGGCATGCGCCGGCTGGTCGTCCAGCGCCATCGCGAACAGACCGGCCTGCCCAAATTGTTTGTCTTTCCAGGCTCGCTGGCCGGTTTCGATGGCGCTGTCGATCACCGCAAATTGCTGCGCGCGGTTGCCTTCGACGCTGTCGAAAGCTCCGGCTTTGATCAGGCTTTCAAGACCGCGCCGGTTGATGGCGCCTGGGTCCACGCGCTCGCAGAAATCGAACAGGGATTGGAAAACGCCGCCAGCCGCGCGTGCCGCGATCACGCCTTCGGCGGCCGCTGTTCCCATGTTGCGAATGGCGCACAATCCAAAGCGAATGTCCGTATCGCCGTCAGGCGTAAACTCCGTCCCGCTTGAATTCACGTCGGGCGGTAAGACGCGAATACCCAGCTCCCTGCACTCGTTGATGTACTTCACCACGTTGCCTGAGTTGCCCATTTGCGAAGTCAGCAGCGCGCACAGAAATTCCTGCGGATAGTGCGCCTTGAGATAGCCGGTGACAAAAGCGAGATACGCGTACGCGGCCGAATGCGACTTGTTGAAACCGTAGCCCGCGAACTGCGCCATCAGGTCGAAGATCTTTTCAACCTTTTTCTGGGGATGGCCGCGTTCCAGTGCGCCCTCGACAAACCGGGCGCGCTGTTTGTCCATCTCTTCCTGTTTCTTTTTGCCCATGGCGCGGCGCAGGATGTCGGCGTCGCCCAGCGAGTAGCCTGCCAGGCGATTGGAGATCTGCATCACCTGTTCCTGGTAGACGATCACGCCGTAGGTTTCTTCGAGCAACTCCTTCAGCTCGGGAAAATCGTAGGTCACTTTCCTGCGCCCGTGTTTGCGTTCGATAAAGTCGTCCACCATCCCGCCCTGAATCGGACCGGGCCGGTAGAGCGCGTTCAGGGCGCAGAGGTCTTCCAAACGCGTGGGCTTCGATTTGCGCAGTATGTCCTTCATGCCGCGCGATTCAAACTGGAACACGCCGCTGGTATAGGCTTTTTGAAAGACTTCGTAAGTCTTCTCGTCGTCGACCGGCAGGTCTTCCACCACCAGTTTGACGTTGCGATGTTTCTCGATCAAAGCCAGACAGTCTTCGATGATGTCGAGGGTGGTGAGGCCGAGAAAGTCCATCTTGAGAAGCGACAGCTTCTCGAGACCTTTCATGTCGTACTGCGTGACAATTTCGTCTTTGTTTGTTTTGTAGAGCGGAACCAGCTCGCGCAGCGGAACCGGCGAGATCACCACACCGGCGGCGTGCATTCCGGCGTTGCGCGCCATCCCTTCCACCCGTTGCGCGACATCCAGCACCTCGGCCACCCGCTGGTCTTGCTTGGCGGCCTCCTGAAAGCCAGGCTCCGACGCGATGGCTTCCTTGAGCTTGATATTCAGGACACCCGGCACCAGCTTGGTCAGCTTGTCGACGTCCGCGAAAGTGATATCCAGCGCGCGGCCCACATCCTTGATGGCGGCGCGCGCGCCCAGCGTGCCAAATGTGATGATCTGCGCTACCTGCTCCCGCCCGTATTTTTCGGTGACGTATTGAATCACCTCACCGCGCCGGCGCGTGTGGAAGTCGATATCGATGTCGGGCATGCTGATGCGCTCCGGATTGAGAAAGCGCTCAAACAGCAGCCCGTATTGCAGCGGATCGATATCGGTGATCTCCATCGCGTAGCTCACCAGGCTCCCGGCGGCCGATCCGCGGCCCGGACCGACGGGGATATTTTGGTTCCTGGCAAAACGGATGAAGTCCCAGACGATCAGGAAGTAACCGGAAAACTTCATCTGCTGGATCATGCGGATTTCGCGGTCCAGCCGCTCTGCATACTCGGCCAGATCGTTTTTCAAAAGCCCGCTGGCGCGCTGCGCTTCCAGCCGCGTCCGCCGTTTCTCGAACCCCTGCCTGGCCACGTACTCGAAGTACGTGTCCGTCGTATGCTCCGGCGGAACGTCGAATTTCGGAAAAGGATCCTGCACCGGATCGAGCTTGATCTTGCAACGCTGCGCGATCTCCCAAGGCCGGTTGAGTGCGTCCTCCACCTCACCGAAAAGAAGCTGCATTTCTTCGCGCGTCTTCAGGTAGAACTCCGGCCGTTCGAAGCGCATCCGGTTGGGGTCCGACATGGTCTTCCCGGTCTGGATGCACAGCAGGATTTCGTGCGCGCGGGCGTCGCTCTTGCGCATGTAGTGCGCGTCGTTGGTGGCGACCAGCGGAATGCGCGTCTCCTGCGACAGCCGATTGACGGCTGGCAGCAGAATCTTGTCCTGATCCAGCCCATGATCCTGAATCTCGAGGAAAAAATTGTCCTTGCCAAAAAGGTCTGAATACTCGTAGGCGAGCTTGCGGGCGTCGTCGTAGCGATTGGCAACCAGAGTTTCGTTGATGTCGCCGCGCAGGCATGCCGACATCGCGATCAGCCCTCGAGAGTGCTGCGCGAGCAGATCCTTGTCAATCCGCGGCTTGTAGTAGAAGCCATCCAGAAAGCCGGTCGACACCAGCCGGATCAGGTTCTTGTAGCCTTCCTGATTTTCGCAAAGCAGGATGAGGTGGTTATAGCGGTCGCTATCGTTGCGAACTTTATGGCCCTGTTGGGAGACGTAGACTTCGCAGCCGATCACCGGGTGGATGCCCTTGGCCTTGGCGCTGTTATAGAACTCGACCGCGCCGAACAGGTTGCCGTGGTCCGTCATCGCGATGGCGGGCATGTTCTGCTCGACTGCCAGGTCCATCAACTGGTCGATTTCGCAGGCGCCGTCTAGCAGGGAGTAATCGGTGTGGCAATGCAGATGGACGAATGGCGGTGATGAACTCATGCTTCAGGCAAACCAAGAAAAAGCCGGGGAAGGTTGCTTGTATTGTACCGCTGGCCGCTACTTCTGGCGTTCTTTATCTTGCTGGCCGGCTTCTTTCCAGCCTTCGCGCGCTTCTTTGGCCGCGTGGCCCAGTGCGCGAGCGCCTTTCGCCGCAGCCTTGCCGACATCTTTCGAGATCTCATGCGCCGCTTTGCCCACTTGTCGTTCAGCCTTATCGCGATCGCTATGATACGAGCAACCGCTCAAGACGAGAACCCCGATCAGAATAATCATCCATCTCTTGTGGGGCAGGATGTCATCCTGCGGCCGATTGTCAATCGGCCCTCGCCGGTTCCAAACTTCACTTCGCAAAATAAGGCACCTCGTTGCGCAGTTCAACAAACCGAACGCCCTCCCCAATGGCTACCCGCTCGCCCAGGATCCGCCCAGTGACCCGTTTGCCGTCTTCGAGCTGGACGATCGCCAACTGATACGGCGCGTCGTTCACATACATTTCAGGCGGTGAGTAAACCACCGTCTCGGTATAAATAATCCCGTTGCCCACTTAGTTCGCTCCTTGCGGGTTGCCGCACCGGCCAAAAGCACAGGCTAAAGCCTGTGCCACCCTGATAAAGCATTCAGTAACACTTCGTGGCACAGGCTTTAGCGTGTGCCGCTCAATTCGCTCCCAAAATCGTAACGACCGACGTCGCCCCGGATCCGCCCAAATTCTGCGCCAATCCGATCTGATTCTTCTTGACCTGCCGCTCGCCAGCTTCGCCCCGAATCTGCATCACCACGTCGCAGATCTGGCCTGCGCCGGTCGCGCCCACCGGATGCCCTTTGGCTTTCAAACCGCCGCTAGTGTTGATGGGCCGCTCCCCGCTGAGACAAGTCCGGCCTTCCAGCGTATACGGCCCGCCCTCGCCTTTCTTCACAAAACCTAAATCTTCCAGCGCAAGAATTTCAGCGATAGTAAAGCAGTCGTGCAATTCAGCGAACTGAATGTCTTTAGCGGTGAGCCCAGCCATCTTGTACGCCTTATCCGAAGAGGTCTTCAGCGCCGTAAAAGTCGTAATGTCCGGCTTCTCATCCAATGCCAGATAATCGGAAGTCTGCGCCATGCCCAGAATGCGGACTGGCTTGTCCGTGAATTCGGCGGCGTGCTCGCCGGCGGCGATCACTACCGCCGCGGCGCCGTCGCTGATCAACGAGCAATCGTATACCGTGAGCGGATCGGCGATCGGTTTGCCATTCAGCGCCTGTTCCATGGTGATGACCTTGCGCATGTGCGCTTGCGGGTTTTTCGCGCCATTACCGTGGTTCTTGACCGCGACCGCCGCCAGCATCTCGCGCGTCGTTCCGTACTGATACATATGTCGGCGAGCGATCATCGCGAATAGCGCGGGAAAGGTCGCGCCCGCGCGCCCTTCGGTCCCTACATCGCCCGCGGCGGCGAGAATCTCGGTCACCTTCGGCGTCGGCTGCGAAGTCATTTTCTCGACGCCCAAAACCATTACGACATCGTGCAGGCCGGACGCTACCGCTTGGACGCCTTGATAGAACGCCGCGCCGCTCGAAGCGCAGGCCGCTTCAAACCGGGTGGCCGGAACGCCCGTGATCCCGAGCCGGGAAGCGATATACGGCGCGAGATGATTCTGTCCGACAAAGGACGGCCCGGCGAAGTTGCCGAGAAAAAACGCCTCGATCTGGGAAGGTTGCGCGTGCGCGTTTTCCAGCGCTTTCTGTCCCGCTTCCACCGCGAGCGAACGAAGATCGCGATCCGGAAATGCGCCAAACGCGGTCTTGCCGATCCCGGCTACCACTACTGGTCTCATACCTTCAGGATACCTTGCGTGCGTTGAATCTCAGAGCGGTATGTGTCTTCGAAAAGGAACAGATCTTAGTATCCACCAGCCCCGCGGACCGGCCGGCGCCGATAACATCTATTTCGGTGATTTGCTTCACGCCCTTGGGGTAGATCACCCAAACCGGGGCGGCCAGGTTCTTGAGGTCTCCCCTGCTCTCGGCCGCGAGGAAACTTAGCTCGGCACCCGACTTGGCGCCGGACTTGACGATGCACGCGCCGGCTTTCTCCAGTTCCTCACGAAATCCGGACTCGTGTTTGCCGATCAGCGCCACTTTGAGGCCCGGCTTGATACCGAGCTTGTCCAGCCGGGAGGGCGGATGCAGGAATTTGTCCGCCCACGTTACGGCGTCTTTGCCAAGGTGGAAGACCGCGACTCCCGCGCTGGAATGCACGTGCATCCGGCCATCCAGCGTGTCAATTTTCCGCACGTCGCCACGCGCAATCTTCAGACGAAAATCCCCACGGAAAAGGATTTCGTCGGTCTCGAGGAGCGCTTTGCCATCGGACACCTGCTCGCCGAATTCTACGCGGCACATTTTCTCGCGTCCCATAAATTGTCATCGTTTCCTCACTCATTCGGGGCTGGTTCCGGTTAGCCCGGAACGTCAGTGAGGGGAACCCTCTCCCTCTCCGAGTTTCGCCCGCACGTTTTTCAGATACGCGTCTAAGGTCGCCGTGTGGCCGATAACAAAGCGCGATACGAAGCGAAAGAACGGATTGTAGACCTCGCCATTTTCCGTAATGATCAACGAGCACCCGTCGTCCTCAGGAACGATCTGATAAGTCCAGGTCCCCCCGTAGGGCAGGTTCTTATCGGCGATACGCGTGACCAGCTTGCGCGGCGGTTGCACTTCCACTTGCTCATAGCGCACCCCATCCTTAGGCGGGTCGATGATGACGGCCCAAACTTGCTCCGGAGTTCGGCGCAGGCGGGCGGAGCGCGTAGCGACATGCTTGACGGGCAAAAAGTAACCGATGGCCGCCACCAATAGAACTGCGGCCACCAACACAATGCCAACCAGCGCCAGCCATTTCATCATGCGCGGGACGCCTCCATGGCCCGATTTCCTGCGTTCGCCAGCAACGACAATCCTTCGAGCGCACGCACTCGCTCCTCTTCGCTCAGACACCCGAGCAACTGCCGGACGCGTTTGGGGTCGAGCACAGACTTCTCCGATTTGATGCGCACTCCAGCCTTGGTGAGCCGCAACTCCACTCGCCGCGCGTCCTGGGGATCGCGCGCGCGATTGACATAGCCTTGCCGAATCAAACGGTCGATACTCAACGACATCGTGGAATCGGTCACGCCCATGTGAGCAGCGAGGCGGCGCAGGGTTAAGGGCTCGATCTCGTCCAGGTGATCGAGGATGCTGGCCTGATGCGCGCTCAGCACTTGCCTGGTCCGGTCATCCCGCACGTGGCGGAGATGACAGGCGAAGTAGATGCGGGGATAGAGCGTCATGAGCTGAGCGACCTGATTCTGCAGCAAGCCACAGTCTAGACGATATTAGTTTGGTTTGTCAAAGCAAATTAAATCGGCAACACGGCAAGTTTAGGATGAGAAGAGAACCCATGGCAAAGCTTTCTGTGCGTGACCTCACTCTGAAGGACAAGACTGCGTTTATCCGAGTCGACTTCAATGTGCCCCTGGCTCCAGGTGGGCAAGAGATTACCAGTGACAAGCGAATTCAGGCCTCCCTGCCGACCATTCAGTACGTGCTCGATCAGGGCGCGGGAGTGATTCTGGCCAGCCATCTGGGCCGGCCCAAGGGCAAGCCGAATCCGGAGATGAGCCTGAAGCCAGTCGCGGTGCGCCTCAGCGAGTTGCTAAAACGGCCCGTACAGATGGCGCCGGACTGTGTTGGTCCGGAAATCACGGCGATGAAGCCCAAGCCGGGAGAGGTGCTGCTCCTCGAAAACCTCCGCTTTCACCCGGAGGAGGAAAAGAACGATGCCGTCTTTTCGAGGCAACTCGCGGGACTGGCGGACGTTTATATCAACGACGCTTTCGGCTCTGCCCACCGCGCGCATGCGTCGACAGTCGGCATGGTCGCCTTTATGCCGCAAGCCGCCGCTGGCTTGTTGATGGACAAGGAACTGGAGTATCTCACTAAAGTGACCAAGTATCCCGAGCACCCGAGCGTGGCGATTCTCGGTGGCGCCAAGGTGTCGGACAAAATTGAAGTCATCGAAAACCTGATGAAGGTGGTCGACAGTCTGCTCATCGGGGGCGCTATGGCGTACACGTTTCTGAAGGCGCAGGGCAAACCTACTGGGAAGTCGCTGGTGGAAGACGACAAAGTCGATTTAGCCAAAGCCCTCATGGAACGCGCCGGCACGAAACTGCACCTGCCGTCCGATCATGTCGTGGTGTCGGAGCTGAAAGAAGGCGCGGCGAGCGAAGTGGTGGAGACCATCCCAGATGGCAAGATGGCCGTCGACATTGGCCCGGAGACGGTCAAGGAATTTTCCAGCATCATTTCACAAGCGAAGACGATCATCTGGAATGGCCCCATGGGCGTGTTCGAGAAGCCGCCGTTCGACCAAGGAACTGTGGCGGTGGCCAAAGCGGTAGCCGATTCCGGCGCGGTGTCGCTGGTGGGCGGCGGCGATTCAGAGAAAGCGGTGAAATCCGCCGGTGTAACCAACCGCATTTCGCATGTATCCACCGGAGGCGGCGCTTCTCTGGAGTTTCTAGCCGGCATCGAGTTGCCCGGCGTCGCGGCCCTGACCGAGAAAACCTAACGATGTAACCAAAACCGGGGACGGACGAGACGTTCCCCGGTTTTCCGACCGAGCCGGACCAGGGGGTCCGGCGCGAACGGGGGCGTTCGCCCCACAAAATTTTCGGGCGTTGTGTCTAATTCAGCGGCGAGTAATAGCCTGGGCGGGCGTGAACGCGCGCGCCTTTCGCATCCACCTTCACCTGTACGCGGCGGAATTTGCCGTCGCGTTCAGGGTTGGACGGCGTGAACCCGAGAACATACTGATTGCGCAGTTGGCGGCCGATGAGCTTGCAAATCCGCGGCAGCTCTCCGAGATTGTCCACGGGAAAATGCATGCCGCCCGTCTCTTCGGTAACGCGCGTCAGCACTTCGGGACCGCGCGCTTCTTCGGGCGGAAGGTGGCCGGCAAACGGATCGAAAATCCCGATCGCGTAGATCTGCACATCGGATTCCCAAATCGCCGCGCGAATCTCGCGCTCCGTATACCGGCTTTGATTGTCGCCGCCATCGGACAGAATGACCACCGCCTTGCGCTGGTATCCGGACTGTTTCATCTCGACCAGCGCCAGGTGAATACCGTCGAACAGAGCCGTTCGGCCTTCGGCGCGCACCTCGTTCAGATGACCCTCAATCTCGCCGGCTTCATGGGTGAAGGGCACCACCAGCTTGGCCCGGCGGTTGAACACAATCAGCGAGAAGTCGTCGTCGGGGTTCGATTCGCGCAGTAACTCGGCTAACGCCTTGCGCGCGGTATTGAGCTTCTTGCGCATGCTGTCGCTCGAGTCAAAAACGATCGCGATGGCGATGGGCGCGTCCTCGGTCGAGAAATGAGTGATCTTCTGCTCGACGCCGTTCTCGAAAACGTGAAACTGGTCTTGCGACAGCCCTTGCACCGGCACGCCGAGGCCGTTAGTGACGTTGGCATTGACCAGAACCAGCGGCACATCGATACGCAGATCCACGTGCAAATCGGGTGCGCGCTCCGCGGCGCGGGTAGACAAACTGGTGAACGAAAGAACGGCGAAAGCGGCGATGGCGACCCGAACGGCGTTCATGGGAACACGTAGCAAAAGGAATATAGCACCCGATCTTGGCGCGCGGGTCCAAACTATCGATGCATGCCGTCCCAGTACATTTCACTTGGTTTTTTCCCCGTACTCCATAATCTTTTGGAGCCGTGCCGTGTCCACGTATTGATGGAAGCTGGTGACTTGATGGTCTTTGAATTTCCAGATGTGACAAAACTGCAGGTCCATGGCGTTGCCGGTGTGCTTGAAAATTCCCGAGTAGCGTCCTTCGACGACGGCTACCTCACCCATCTCGTGAAGCTCCTCAATGGCCGCTTTCCAATCGTCCCAATCGGGGGCGGAACGCATAAAGAAGTTCTGCGCAACCGCGTCTTTACCGAACCACGGTTCGCCACTGGGTTGATAGGGATGCCCCTCGGCCAGCCGGAATTCCAGGGACGGATCGAAGGCCGCCAGGACGCTGGCAGCGTCCCGCTGTTGCAAGCTGTCGTAAATGCGTCTTACCATCTCGGAGTTGGTCATTTGGTCCTTTAATCAGTCAAATTCGCTCACAGCCTTGGGTTGATCGAGAGACGTGCGGCCGATTTCGATCTTGGCCCGATAGTAGTTTTCTCCGCGCACCGGCGATCCTGCCAGCCGCCGGAGCAGGGCGAGTTGCCCCACGTGCGTCAATGCGTCCGCCACCGCGCCCTGAAACATTTTTTCAGCGGAAGCGTGCGGCTCTTCTTTGGACGCCAGGTATTGGTCCAGCGCGGTGAGCGCGTCCAAGAAACGCGCGGTGTCTTCGTCCCAGGTCCGCGGTTTCAGAGGCCGCCAGCACTGTTCACCGCGCGCCTGCGAAAGCATCCAATCCATCAAGTCGCCCAGGTGCGCAAGGATCTCGCCCGCCGTTCGCGAACCAGCGCCGGCGCGGAAATGGCTGAAGTCCGGTGGGGTCTGACGCAGAACTTTGGCTGCGCGATAGGCCAGAGTAGCGAGTGCATGTCTCAAGGGAACGCTCCGGTTGTGCCCGGTAGCTTGGTTATCGGATGACGTCATACGATCCTTGGTCATAAGATGAAGATAGGCGGTTTAGGCGGGCGAATTCTTGGCAAAAATTGCGCTAACTCTGGAGCAAGCGCTCGCGCGGCGGGCGAGCAGCGGCGTGGCTGCCAGCCTAACTGCGCGTGTTCTGGCGCAGGGCGACGGCTGGAGTCTAGACGATGTGGTTTGCACGGCTGGCCCCAGGGATCGGGCGTTCCAGGAGCAGCACTCCTGGTATCGGATCGCGATGGTGGTTTCTGGCAGTTTCCAATACCGGTCGGGACTCGGCCAGGTGCTGCTGACGCCCGGATCGCTGCTTCTGGGCAATCCCGGACAGTGCTTCGAGTGCAGTCACGAGCATGCGCCGGGCGACCGTTGCCTCTCGTTCGGGTATACACCCGAGTTCTTCGAAAGACTGGGCGCGGGCGAGCCGCGATTCAGGCAGCTCTGCCTGCCTCCGCTGCGAGCCTTGTCAGCCTTGGTCGCAAGAGCGATCGCGAACTTCCAACGGCCGGCGCCGGGCCCAGCCGATGGGCAACTGGAAGAGGAACTCAGCCTTCAGCTTGCCATCCGGACGCTTCAGGTGGCCAGTGATCTGAGATCCCACCGATTTGACGCGGCGCCGAGCTGCGTGGCGCGCGTAACCCGTAGCGTCCGATTGATCGACCGCGATCCGAGCGCGGAGCTGACGCTCGCAGTGCTGGCCCGAGAAGCAAGACTCAGTCCGTATCATTTTCTGAGGACGTTCGAGCGTCTGACGGGCGTGACGCCGCATAAATACGTGCAGAGGACCAGGCTGCGAACAGCCGCGGTACGGCTGGTTCGGGAGCCGGCGAGAATACTCGATGTTGCCTTGGATTCTGGCTTCGGGGATGTTACGGCTTTCAACCGGGCTTTCCGGTCAGAATTCGGCGCCAGCCCTCGAAACTATCGCGCGCAGACACCCTGAAGCGCGGTTCAGCGCCGGTGCCCGAAAGGAGCGGTTGAGCACCACCGCTCCCTTGGCGATCTGATTACCGAGCCTCGCGTACTATTGAGACTCGCAAAATAGTGTGACGGATCTATCTCGGCTTGTGGGGCAGGTTGTCAACCTGGTTGTCAACCAGCCGCGGGGTTTTAACCCGCGCGAGCAGCGCTATCAGCCCGCCTGCTGAGCGCCGTTGTCACTGTATTTTGCGAGCCTTCAATATATGAATCAGGTGCAGCGGGTCGCTAGGACCCGTTGGAGCACACCTTGAGCGACTGGTCATGGAAGCTCAGCCAACCGTTCGCGGAAGTGCTGGTTGGCGCCCCGAAATAAGGCAGCATCACCAAATCCTGCAAGTTGTACGTGAAGCCGTTCAACGAGTATGGATAGCCGCCATAATTGGCCTCACCTTCCAGCGGATCGCCGACTTCCAGGATTCCACAGGGCGTCTGGTTGCCATTGGTGTTCACGACGAGGGGGTCGGTCGCCCACTCGCCCAGCTCATGCGACAACGCCGACACGTCCTGGGCGAAATCGCCAGCCACGTCGATGTAGGAGGCGTGGATATAGGATTGTTCTCCGCTGCTTGAGCTAAAGGAGCTGTGATAGCCGCCAATGCAGCAGCTCCCGCTTTCCGTCAAATAGGTGTCGTAAGTGAGGAAAATCGGAATCTGATTCGGAAGGATGCCAAGTTTGGTGATCAGGCTCTGAATTTGAGAATCAAAATAGTTGATGTCAACTTCCGCCACGGTGAGATTACCGAAAGGATTGCCGGTTTTCCCGTACCTGGAACTTGGGCTGAGCGTCTGTTCGGCCAGAACCGTTGGGGTGCTGAGAAGCAAATGGTAACTCGCCTCGGAGGACACGGTGCCCCAGAAGTTAGCCCGTTGATAGGCGTCGATATATTGCGTAGTGCCGACGTCGATCGATCCCAAAGTGTACGTCGTCGCCGAATTGAAAAGTGGAGAAGCGACCGTGTTCTGCACCACCGTCTTTCCATTCGGCAACACATGCTCGGGATCGAAAGTCTTCGAGCTGGCGACAATTTTCACCGGAATCACTACCGCCTGGATCGTGGTCGAGGTGTTTGTGGAAGGCGCCGTGCCGACCATGTTATAGGTGTAGTTCTTATTCTTGTAGGTAAACGACCCGTTCCAGGTGGGTAGCGGAGCCGACGCCTTGCCGATTGCTCCGATCGCCTGCGAACTCGGACCGCCGCTACTCGACGGCAGCAGAACCACATAGCGTGGCGTGGCATTTCCATCCTGAGCGGCGGCAATGCCGCAGGAGGCCGCTGTAATCAGCGCAAAAAAACACAAATTCAGTTTCATAATGGATCTTCCTTTCCCTTCATGTCTGCGCTTCAAACTCCGATGGCGCTTTGCGCAAAGCTACATCGGCAATAACGCGCGCCGCCCGCGGGGCAGCGCGAGTTAAACGATAAAGCCAAAAGCTCCGCCAGTAATTACCTTAAATGAACCAGCAGCTTTTCCCCGGCGAGCGAGGCAACGCCTCGGATCAAACGTCCGAGCCAACAAATCGACCGGACGTTAAGCATTATGTGGAATGAACCCGATACTTGTCAAGCAGTAAAAAGATAAAAGCGAGAAATTTTTTGCCCTTACTCTCCCTTACTCGTCCCTAGTTGCGCTGCAATTGCGTTGGTGTGCAGGAAAACGTACCCTTCAAAACTTTCTTTGGAGAAGCATGCGGGGGATGTTGGTGGCCTCGACGGTCTTCGCTTGAAGGGAACCGTCTTGTGAGGGAATGAAAAAATTACCGGTGCTGGTCCGGACTGTCCCCGGTTCCCAGACTTGGCGGGCAGGTTTTCAGCCTATGCGATTCGTTTCCTTCGCCCAAAGGACCCGGCTCACAGTATCGCGAAGCCCGGATGAGATTCGACCGGCGCTTCCTGTTCGGTGACACCGTGTACCTCCGCCCAGCGGGGGCCCTGGCGCAGCAACCCGTTCAGGTCGGAAAGCTGCGCCGGCGTGCCCACCGCGTACACTTCCACGTCGCCGTTGGCCAGGTTGCGCGCGTACCCGCGAATCCCGAGTTGCCGGGCCGCGGTTTGCGCGAAGTTGCGATAACCAACTCCCTGCACGCGCCCGCGCACCATGTATCGCCTGGCTAGCTGAGTGTTCTTCAACGCGTTTTCGTTAAAGGATAAACCACTAGCTTGCGAATCTCAATCACTCCGCGATCGCCTTGAATCATCAGCGGCCCCGGATCGGCTTCGTTGGCGTCCAGCGCGATGGCCGTTGGGCCTTCAATCGTCTGCCGGTTGATTACGGTGATCTCATTCATTGCCACCGTCACCTGGCGTCCGACCAACCGCACGTCGAGTGACTGCCACACTTGCGGGAAATCGGCCGCATTCATATTCGGCGCAATCCGGCCCATGATAGAACCGCTGGTCAGCGGGCTGGGCGCGCGGTCGAAATCGTCCGTCAACTGCACCTCGTAGCGGCCACGCAGGACGACGCCGCTGTTGGCGCGAGGGGTGAGCAGATACTCCATATGCAGAGCAAAATTCCAGAATTTCTTGTCAGAGACCAGATTCTGCGCGTTCGCCGTGTTTTCTAGCAGCCCGTCTTTCGCGATCCAACCAGCTACCGGCTTGCCGTTGGCCGATTGCCAGCCGCTGAGATCTTTACCGTCAAACAATACTACGGGATCGCCGCGCTTCCAGGTCACGTCGTCGTGATCGGCGATGTTGGGCGCGCGTATGCCACTCCATTCGGCGTAGGACGAGGGATCGCCTTCCACTTCAAAAGTGCCTTTGAGGCGGCCGTCTTCCAGGCGCGCGTAAAAAAGAAGTTTTTGGGCGCCCTTTCCATCGCGGCCCGCCTTACGCTCGACCGCGAATCGCATTTCGCCATCGAGGATCGAGATGCGCGGTATGTCCTCGACCTGCGTAATCGGCGTACCCAGAAAGCGCCCCTTCGCCTGGCCATTGGGGACGCCGGCGCCCGAGACCTCCAGCCACCAGATGCGCGGCCGGGGAGTGTCGGCCGCCGTGATATTCCAGCGTCCGTTGAACTGCTGATCGTCTGACGATGCAAACAGCGCCACGCACGCGCACGCAGCTAGCAAAACAGAGCGCACCGCCCCTAATTTAGCATTAAGGCGAGCTTAGGAGACAGAGCGTTCACTCACTCGGGAAACCAACGGGCAAAGTCGGCCCGGATGAATTGTTTAACGCCTTCCCGGCCCGTGAGGCGCAGCCAGAACGGGCCGCCTTCGCGCGTGACCCGGAGATCGACGTCGAAGAACGGGCAGCACAGATATTCGCCGCCGGCCCACTCGGCCAGCAATTTATAGGTAGCGGCACTGGGTGCGAATTCGAATTCATAGCCATCGGGCAACTCCCTTACGCTCTGGTGGAGCGCGCGCAGGGCCGGACCGAGTTCATTAAAGTGCCGCGCCCGGGCTTCGGGAGACAGTGCGAGACGATTGCACGCGAAGGGGCTTTGGGCGGTTGCCAATACTCCGGCCGCGAGCGTCAAGAGCAAGACTTTGATAGGCATGAGCCGAGAATACATGTTAAAGCCGGGTTTAAGTCAAGGGTTATGATTGCCCGTACAATCGGAGTATGGCTTCTCTTACCATCTCGGAAGTGGCGCGGCAGGTGGGATTGCGCCCTTCCGCCATTCGTTATTACGAACGAATGGGGATTTTACTTCCGCCCGGGCGCGTGAGTGGCCAGCGGCGCTACGAGCCAGCCGTGGTGCACCGATTGGCCGTTCTGGTACGGGCGCAAGAGAGTGGGTTCACGTTAGAGGAGATCCGGCAGTTATTTTTTGGTTTTGCTAAATCGACCCCGATCTCGGCGCGCTGGCGGAAGCTCGCCGGGAAGAAAATCGCGGAACTGGATGCCCGGATAGAGCAAATCAGAAGCATGAAAGAGTTGCTGCAGCGCCTGGAAAGCCACTGCCGGTGCGATACGGTGGAGCGCTGCGGCGCGGGCATGCTGGGGGAGGATGCTTGCTGAAAGCAGCAGTCATCTCGGGTGTTGGAGACGCCTGGCAGAATCGGCTCATAGTTTGATGTGGGGCCGACGCCTCGTCGGCGCCGGACCCCCTGGTCCGGCTCTGCCACTTCAACAGAAAACTGATTTACGAGTCTGCTCGACTCTAGCGGCGCCCTCGGCGTAAGTGGATCGAGCGATTTGGTTCACCAGCCGTTCACGGCCAGGGGCCAACAACCGCTTTCACGTTCTGCTCGAATATTTTCTAGCGAACATCGGCGCCGGCGGAGGCGGGACCGCCGGCGGTTCTTCGGGCGGCGGAGTCTTTTTGGGGCGGGCGTCCAGACGTTGCAAGATAACCTCTTCGCGCGCCTTCTGGAACTTCGGCGAGCCGGGTTCGACTCCCTTGGCGGCGGTGACGTCGCGATCGGTCACTTCCTGCGCCATGGGCAGGTATTTGCCGAAGAAGTTCTTTATCCGGTCCTGCACGATGCGCTCTTTGGAGTTCAGCAGCAAATACAGGATCAGATCGCCACAGGCTTTGGACACCGCCAGATAGAGCTGCGAAGGCTTCTGCAGCTTGGCGGATTTGAGATCCTTCTCGAGCTTCTTGGCGCGGGCGTCGAGTTTGTGCCATTGGTCGAGGTCGGCCTTCTCGAAGCCCAGCGATTTGGCCAGCGCCTGCTCTTCCTTGGGCGTGAATTTCTCGGTCAAGACGTCGAGAAACAACCCCATCATGGGGAGTTCGATGTCCGAGCCGACGGGGATCATCTGGCGCATCTTCTGCAGCTTCTGCAGCCCCGCATGGTTCACTTTGGCGCCGGTCAAGTTGGCGGCGAACAGAGTGAGCAGCTTTTCGTCTTCCAGCGTTTTCACCACGTCGGCGACATTGGGCTCGGCTGCGATATGGCGCAGTTCTTCCAGCAGCGAGGGCGCGGAAATTTTCGATTCCAGGCTCGCTTCCCTCGCGTTGTCGTACTGCATCTTGGTGCGTTCGTCAATGGCGAAGCCGAGCCGTACGCGAAAGCGCTGCAACCGGAGCATGCGAACCGGGTCGTCATAGAGAGTAAAGTTGCTGACCGCTCGCAGTTCCTTACGCTCCAGGTCGCCCACGCCATTGTTGGGATCGAGAAGAAGCCCGCGCGAAGCGGGATTCAAGGACAGCGCAATGGAGTTAATGGTGAAGTCGCGGCCGCGCAGGTATTCGTGCAGCGTCGCCGGCGAGACCTGAGGCTTGGCGCCCGCCTTGGCGTATTTTTCCTGCCGGGCCATTCCAATGGTGGCAAGGACGCCGCCAGGGAAAAGAAGCGAGGCGACTTTGCGGTTCTCATCGACGCGCAGGACTTCGGCCTTCGATTTTGCCGCCACCGCTTTGGCGAGCTTCGGCGCATTGCCTTCCACCGTGAAGTCGATGTCCTGAATGGGAAAGCCACCCAGCATGTCGCGCATGGCGCCGCCGGTAATAAAGAGATTCATATTGGCCTCGGCCGCGGCTGCCTGCACCTCTTTCAGCACGCGGTTCTGGTCGGGCCGCAAATGGCTCTCGAGCATAAACATGTAGTCGCTCATTCGATTCGCTCTTTCCTACATCAACTATGCCCGCGGATGATGTTTGTCCACGGTGGCGCGGAGACGGGAACGCATCACGTGCGTGTAGATCTGCGTGGTCGAGATATCGGCATGTCCCAGCATGGTCTGCACGCTTCTGAGGTCGGCGCCGCCTTCCAAAAGGTGCGTGGCGAAACTATGCCTGAGCACGTGCGGCGTCAGGTTATGGAAAATTCCCGCCTGCTTGCCATGCAGGCCGAGCAACTTCCAGAATCCCTGCCGTGTCATCGCTCCTCCGCGGGCGGTGACAAACAGATAAGGACTCCGCCGGCCCTTGAGCAGGGCCGGACGTGCCTGAGCCAGATACTCTTCCACCGCTGCCAGCGCCGTCCGGCCCACCGGAATCAGGCGCTGCTTCTTGCCTTTCCCCATTACCCGGGCAAAGCCCAGGCTGCTCTCCAGGTCGGAAACCTGCATTTTACACAGTTCGGTTACACGGACTCCGGTGGCGTAGAGAAACTGGAGCATGGCCCGGTCCCGCAGACCGGTTGGCTTGGTTCGGTCTGGGGCCGCGAGCAGGTTGTCGACCTCTTTAGAATTAAGATATTTAGGAAGGCTCTGCCACTGCCGGGGGGCCGGTAGCAGCGTGGTAGGGTCGGTCTGAATGAGGCCTTGCTGGAGAAGAAAGGACGAAAATCCACGCAAGGTGGCTAGATGGCGGGCAATCGACCGGCTGGAGAGTTCCGCGCGAAAGAGCGAATCGAGGTACTCGCGCAGCAGGGTAGCGCTCAAGCCGGCATCCTGAGAAAAATCACTAAACCGTTTTAAATCTAGACGATAGGACTCCACAGTGTTGTTCGAAAGCCCCTTCTCGACCCGGCAGAAGCCGAGAAAAGCTTCCATTTGCCCCGTAAACGATGCAGATAGGTGCATCGTGCCAATGATACAATATCCGCAAAATTGTTTGGAAGTGGACGCCGCCACAATCTGCCCCGAACAGACACTGAATAATGTACAGTGAGACGCTGCTCGATCACTTTCGCAATCCCAGAAACGTCGGGGAACTGCCGCCACCGGCCCTGACCGTCGAAGTGACGAACCCGGCGTGTGGGGATATTCTGCGCCTGTCGGCAAGCTTTGAGGACGATCGAGTCCGTCAGGTGCTCTATAAGGTGCGCGGGTGTACGGCGTCGATCGCCGCCGGGTCGGCGCTCACGGAATGGATGCGTGGGAAAACTCGCGGAGAGCTGCGGATGCTAAAGGCGGGAGATATCGAAGCCGCAGTCCAAGGCCTGCCTCCGGAATCGCAGCATGCGGCGGCGCTCTGCGTGGACGGCGTCCGGAAACTGGTCAGACGTTAGGATGAAGGACGTCTAGGATGAAGAACGGCTAGCATGAGGAACCCAATTTTGATGATCTACCGGCATGCGGAGGATTTGCCGGCTTATCGCGAAGCGGCGGACGTCGCGGGGCTACAGATCGCGTGTGAGGAGCCGGATGCGGGGCTCAAGATGGAAACCTTCAGTGGGTTGATTCTCACCGGCGGCAGCGATGTCGATCCGGCACTTTATGGCGAAGACCGGCATCCGAAAACGGAAGCGAGCGACGGTGAGCGCGACCGGGAGGAGATTCGTCTGCTGAATGAGGCGCTGGCGCTGGATTTGCCTGTTCTCGCCATTTGCCGTGGCTTACAACTCATGAACGTGGCGCATGGCGGTACGCTGATACAGCATCTGGACCCGCCGGACCGGCACCGGGTCCAACGGCCCCCGAAAAGCGCCCCGGTTCATGAGATCAAAATCGAGCCGGGAACCTTATTAGCGTCGATAGCGGGGACCCAGTGCTGGCAGGTGAATTCGCGTCATCATCAAGCGGTGAAAAAGCTCGGGGCCGGTCTGCGGGTGTCCGCCATCGATCCGATGGACGGAATAGTGGAAGCGATTGAGCGCTCGGACAAGGGCTTTGTGCTCGGAGTGCAATGGCATCCGGAGAATCAGGTGTTCACGCAGCCGGATCAGTTGAAGTTGTTTCTGCGATTGGGCGAGGCAACAGCTTGTGGGGCAGGTTATTAACCGGTTATTAACCTGCAGCGGGTTTTTAACCCGCGCGGCAAGTCTCAATCATTCCGCGACTCGGCGTCGTGCGCGAGTTTTCTCTCGATAGCTGCCAGCTTGAGCCGCGCCACTACCGCAAATTTCCCATTCGGATATTTCGCCAGGTAATCGCGGTACGCTTGCGGATCTTCGGTGTCTTTCAACTTCACAAAGTCTGTGAAGTCGGGCGGCATCTTCACGCCGGGAATCCCCAAATCTCCTAAATCCGGCATGTCTGGAATGGAAACTTGGTGTTGGGCCCGCGCCGTCTTCCGTTCCGCCCGCTTGGTCAAAATATCCAATTTGGCCCGCGCCACGGATTCGAACTGCCCATGCGGGTACTTCTCCAGGTAGTCGCGGTAAAGCTGCGGTTCTGTCGAGTACCTCACGGAGTTCCAAAATGCCAGTTCAACCGCTTGCTCCTGCGCTTCGTCGTTCGCATTGGCAGGCGCCGCCGTTGGCGTTGCTTGCGGCTTCGGCGGTTCCTTCCTGGCCAGAATGTCCAGTTTGGCCCTGGCCAAAGACGTGAACCGTCCTTGCGGATACGCGGCCAGGTACTCGCGATAAAGTTGGGGCTCAGTCGAGTCCTTCACCGAATTCCAAAACTCCATTTCGACGGCCTGCTCGGCGGCCGCGTCTTTCACAGGCCCCTCGGATTTGGCGGCAGGCGCCTGCTTCGCTACCGGCCGGGGCTCACTGCGCGACTCATAGTAGACGCCAGCCAGCACCACGGCGAGCGCCGCGGCCACTGACCCAATCACCCATTTCTTGCGGCTTCCGCCCGGCCGCGCGTCCGGCGAGGACGTGATTCTGGTGACGTCCGAACCCATCAGCGCATCGTGCAACCGATCGCCGAATTCCCGCGCATCCTGCGGACGTTTCGCCGGCTCGTACTCCAGGCTCTGCAGAATCCACCGGTCGGCGGCTATCGACAGCGCGGGCCGCAGGTCGGAGGGCTTTACTCGAACTCCCGCCCGCTGTAACGCCACCAGTTGAACCGCATTCTCGGCCATGAACGGCTTTCGCCCGGTCACCATCTCGTAGGCGATCAATCCCATCGCGTAGATGTCCGTCAACGCCGTGGGTTGTCCAAACCGCTGCTCCGGGGCCATGTAGGGGTCACTGCCTGCCACACGGGTGTTCGTCTGGAACTTGTCCGCCAGATCCGCGACGGTCGCGATTCCGAAATCGATCAGCCGCACCCGCTCGCCGCTGCTGGCTGTCGGCTCCAGCATCAGATTCTCGGGTTTCAGATCGCGATGCCAGACGCCCTTCTCGTGCGCCGCCCCTAGAGCATGTCCCACCTGCTGGAGGATCTTGGCGGCCCGATCCAGCGGAATTCCTTCCGGGCTCATCACCGCCCGCAGCGTGATTCCGTCCACGTACTGCATCACCAGAAACAGCTTGCCGTCGTTCGTCCGTCCGCTATCGATCGCGACCACGACGCCGGGATGGTCGATCATGGACAACGCCCGCACCTCTTCGTTGAACTTGCGTTCAAACCATGGATCGTCCATTTTTTTATCGATCTGGATTTTCACCACGACCGGCCGCCCATGCATCTGCTGGTCATGCGCCAGGTAGACGGCGCCGAACCCACCTTGGCTGAGCAGGCGACCCAACAGGTACCGGTCTTTTAAAAGTGTCCCCGCCTGCAAGGCAGACGAATTTTCGAAGACTACCGTGTCCTCGTGGTCCGTGGACGGCACTTTAGGCACATGTTCGTCGGTAGCCATGACCTCTGCTCTCTCAGTGTAAGCCCGCCTGCGAACGATCGAGTGGCGCTGCAAAAGCTGACCGCGCCGCGCAACAGAAAACCCTTGGAAGATCGTATCGCCATCAGAGCTGGATATGGATACTATTCTCGCCGCCAGAGAACGCGCGGCAGACCTCGCCGTTTTTGACTTTCAGTGATGGAGAGATGGCGTCCGGCGCTCGCCCCACTTTGTCGGCGCGCGCGATTGCATCGTTTGCGTTCATTAAGGGACTTCTAGCCCGCTATCCGGCGTCAAACCAACCAAGCGCTGAGTTAGATTGCCAGCCTCGGCGGCGAAACAAGCGCGTAAACGCTTCCGATAAGCGTCAGCCAGGCCGCGAGCCACGCCAGGAGCATGATCCGATTCGCGCGCTTTTCGTATGGGCTCTCTGGGACGTGTCGGATCACGGTTTGGTCCGACAGATCGGCGTTAAAGAACTCCCCACCTGGCCGTCCGTCCGCTCCCAACGATTGGACGTGCGGCGTGCTGTACAAAAATGGCCTGTGCCACGAATCGGCGGGAACTTTGTTTAGGTATGGCCCTCTCCAGCCCCTCACTCCTGGGTTGGTTACTAATGCCGCGAGACCTTCTGTCGTGCTGGGATAGCGGCCACAATCAGAATCGAATCTCTCCAGGGCGTTGGTCAGGCTTTCGATCCTACGCAGTGCGGCCATATAGCGAACGCGTTCCGGATCTTGCGCCGCTTCCGTGAAAAAGCCCATCAAAACTACAGGCAGAGCGATGGCGATGCCCATCGGGGCAACCAGTCGCAGATAGGATTTCTGGGCCTGACCATGCGCACTTCCCGACAAAGGCCCGGACGATGCTTGCGGCCTCATATCAACCATCAGACGCAGGCGAGGTCCAAAACGCCCATGCCCAAAACGCCCAAGCAAGGACAGGCCGGTCCAATCGCCTAGCCTCCCGATTCGTTTGATAGCGTAAGGCTGGACGATGCTATTTTCCGCCGCGATAGAACACGCGCCAGACTTTGCCTTTTTGACTCTCGGTGATGTACAGAGAACCGTCCGGAGCTTCCGCCACGCCGTCCGCTCGCGCGACCGCGTCGTTTGGGTTCATGATGGGACCGCTTTTGCCCGCAAAACCGCTGGCGAAGATCTCGAACTTGCCGCTGGGACTATCGCCGGAAAACGGCTGGAAGGTCACGTTGGAGACTTCCTGGGCCAGCGGAGCGCGGTTCCAGGAGCCATGAAACGCGATGAACATTCCGTTCTTGTAATGCTCCGGAAACTGGCTGCCGGTGTAAAACATCGCGTCGACGGGCGCCCAGTGAGCGGGAAAACTTCCGATGGGCTGGCCAAATTGAGCGCACTTGCCCTGCGTCTTGCCGTCGCCGCCATACTCCGGATTGAGAAACGGCTTCTGTTGGAGATAGTCGAAGAAGCAGTAGGGCCAGCCGAAATTCTCGCCGGGGGTGTCCACCCGATAGAGCGGCTCCGCGGGGCGCTGGGCGTTTTCCTCGGCCGTGAACTTGCCCGGCCACAGGACGTCGAGTTGATCGCGGTTGTTCATCACGATGTACAGATGGCCGTCGTGCCAGGCGATGGCGGGCATTTGACGGAGACCGGTGGCATATCGCGTGCCGTCGGATTGCTTCTGGCCGAGTTTGTTTTCGTCGAACTTCCAGATACCGCCGTGCTCTTCCAAAATCGGACAGGGATCTTGCCCGGGAGATTCCTTCTGTCGGTCGCGCTTCTGGCAGTCGTTCGAAGGCGCGCCCACATTGACGTACAGTGAACCCTTTCCGTCAAAGACAATGCCTTTGTCGCCATGCTGAAACACGCCCTGCAGACCCGACACAACCACTTCGGGTGGGCCCGACGGTTTCAATTGTCCGGGTGTCATCTTGTAGCGCTCGACGGAATTGACTTTCGCCACATAAAGATAGCCGTTGCGGATCGCAATGCCCGTGCTGCTGCCTTCGCCAAATTTTTCCTTGATTTCGAAACGCCCGTCACCATTCGAGTCCCGCAGCGCCACCACCCCGCCGTTCCGTCCCATGAGCGCGACATAGAGATCTCCGTCGGCGGAAACAACGGCATGCCGGGCCGAACCGAGATTGTCGGCGGCCAGCAAGGCGCAAAAGCCGGCGGGCAAGGTCAGTCCGCCATTGTTCGCGTCGCAGGCGATGGGAGCAGCGGCGGGAGAGGCACTGGGCGCCGCGAAAAACAGAGCGGCTGCCAGGGCGATGGTTGATCCAAAGGTTATCGTTCGCATTGCCACTCCGAGAGGTCGTTTAACAAGACCGCAGTGTCAGTATAGTTCACAATGAAAGAAGTTTCGCATGCGAGTGAAGGTTACCGGTTGCTCCTATTTGGTGGCGGCTATTGCCGTCGTGTTCTTGAACGCGCAAAGTCACCCTTCCACGCGCGACGGAGTTTACACCAAAGAGCAAGCCGATCGCGGCCGGACGTCCTATGGCAAAGCATGCGCTTCTTGTCATGGCGACGATCTGGGTGGGGTGGGACAAACGCCGCCGCTCCTGGGTCCGGATTTCACCATGCACTGGAGCGGACAACCGGTGGATGAATTATTTGAAAAGATTCAGACCACTATGCCGGCGGACCATCCGGGCCGGCTCTCGCGCTCCCAGAACGCCGATATCCTCGCGTACCTGCTAAAGGTCAATAAATTCCCCGCGGGCCAAGCTCAACTCCCCAGCAACGCAGAGAACCTGAAGCAGATTCAGTTCGACGAACCGCCGTCGAAGAAATGAACCGATGGCCGGGCGGTTGGGTTAGTAGCGCCGTCTGCCTGGTCGAGGCCCGACGGCCGCCTTTTCGAAAAAGCTGAGCTGCTTCGAGCCGAAATTGGCGAAGTTCGGGAAAACCGTTGCCAGCGCGCTGTCCGGAATGCCGAACCAGGAACAGAGCGTGGCGCCGTATTGATCGACCGACGTAGTGGGAATCCAGCGCCCGCGCGTGTCGGTGTCGTCCGGTCCGCCCAGTTCGAAGGTGGGGAACTTGCCGTAAATCTGGCCGCCCTGCACCGCGCCGCCCAGCACCAGGTGATGGCTGCCCCAGGCATGGTCGCTCCCGAGGCCCGAGGTGGGCTGCAGGGTGCGGCTGAAATCGGACTCCGTGAAGGTGGTGACGTTCTCGGCCATATTCAGCTCCTGGGTGGCGTCATAGAATGCCGCCAGCGCCGGACTCAACTGCGGATACAGAGTGTTGTGAACGGCGATCTCGTTGGTGTGCGTATCGAACCCGCCCAGCGAGCAAAAGAAAATCTGCCGCCGCATTCCCAGCGCCGCCTGTACCTGAATGATTTGCGCCACCTGTTGCAATTGAGCGCCGATGGTGGTTTTCGGAAATTGCGTCTTCAGCGCGGTTGCTTTACTGAGCGCGCTGCCCAGAGCGGTAGCATCTTGGATGCTGTTGGACAGCGTGTCATTGGCGGCCTGCACGAGAGACACTCCGCTGTTCAGCGTAAGCAAGCTCGTGAGTGCGCTAAGGCGGTCCTGAGAGGCCTGGGTGCCGTTGAACCCGGTCAACTGCAGCGATTGGCCGGGCGCCAGCTCCACGGGTTGCGTTTCCACTCCCGCGCCCTGCAGGATGTTGCCAGCCACCGAAAGAAAGGCCGGCAAGGAGCCGGAATTGATCTTTTGCGCCAGAATGTAGTCGGCCGCCCGCCCGGCCCAGCCGGTGGACGAGTTTCCTTGCGCAATGGAGCTTTGCCACTGGAGTTGCTGATCGGCGTGCGAAAACAGATTCTGTGGAACCGGCGTCTGTTGGGCCAGATATTGGGCGCGCGTCAGCGGCTGCACCAGACTTCCAACGTTCGCGACCACGGCCAGTTCCTTACTCCCGAACAGACTCGCGACCTCCGCCAGTTTGGCGTGGAAAGCATAAGGAGCGCCGGACACGCTGTTCACCACAGGCGTGAGATCGCTGCCCGTCAGCGCCAGGGTCCCGCGAATCGAGGTGTACGCATTGTAAGTAGCGTCATCCATCGGGATCACGGTGTTGTTGGAATCGTTTCCGCCGAACAGAAACACGCACACCAGCGCGCGGTAATCCGGACCATTCTGCGCCAGCGCGGGCAGCAGACCAAAGGGACGCAATGCTAACGTACCGACACTGACGGCGCCTATACGAATAAATCCGCGACGTGAAAACATGTTCATTTCCTTTTACTGCCTTTTACTGAATGACCTGGTATTCGCCTGAAGTCAGTACGATATAGAGCGCCGCTTGCACTTGCGCCATCGGAGACGCGCCAACCTTTGCCGCTTCCACCGCGGCGTTATATAAATCGGACGACATCGAGTGGTGCAGAAACACGTAGCTGATGTAGTCGAGCATCGAAGGAGTGGCGCTGGCCTGCTGCACGAATGGCTGCAGATTCACGGTCGTGCCTTTGTCGAGAGAACCGTACAGAATAGAATTAACGATATCGCCGCGCGCCGCCGCCGTGCCGGTGGAATAAATCTGGAATTCCGGGCCAAGCAAACCCTTTTGGGTGCGGAATTGCGGCGAAAAATAACTGAATACGCTGGGTGAATAGAACAATTCCTGGCCCATGTTTGTCGCGTCGGTATAGATGGTGCTGGCCGAAGTCCCCGTCGTGCTCAATGTGGCATTCAGGCCGCGCAGGATGTTGGCCATGAACAGCACCGGTTCCCGCAGGTGGCCGAAGTTGGCGGCGGGAGCGGCGTTGGGATCGTCTCCGGCCCGCGCCTCCGGATCCATCAGGATCGCCGTGATTACGGCCTGCATGTTCCCGCGCACGCCGTCACCATCGTTCGTAAAGACATTGGAAACGCGCTCGATGTAAGCCGGACTCGGATTGCTGGTCACCAGATGTTGAATCAACTGCTGGCTCACAAACGGGGCCATGGAGGGCTGATTCATCAGGTCGGTGATTACCATGGCCAAATCCTGTTCGGCGGTTTGGCCGGCGGGAATGATGTTTCCGCCAAAGATGGTCTTTTCGGTCATATCGTGGTTCGTTTCGGCTGCATACATTTGGCCGATGTAGTAGTAGGGGTTGTTGGCCTTTGCCGTGGCTCCGGGCGCGGCCGGATAGGTCCAGCCCGTAAATACCTTGGCCATGTTGGTGACATCCGATTGATCGTATGTCACCACGGGCTGGTTGTTCTGATCGAGCACCGGCGAGCCGTCGGGATGCAACTGCGTCAGACCGAGGGTGAACAGTTGCATCAGTTCGCGGGCATAGTTCTCATTCGCGGCCGTGCCTTTGGCCGGATTACCTTTGTTGTTATTCGCCATGTCGAGGTACGTGCCCATGGCAGGGCTCAGCGTTACGGCTTTGATGATGTCCCGGTAATTGGCGAAGGCGTTGTCGCGGAAGATGCGCCAATAGGGAGGATAGGCGTAGGCGTTCGGCACGCCGGATTGGGCCGAGACCACCCAGATTTCGCTCAGTGCGAACGCCACTCGCTGCCGCAGTTGATCCTGCCCCGTGACGGCGTTCTGGAAAAATGCGCTCTGCACCGGCCGCAGGTCGTCGTTGTTCTTGCCGGCGGCGTTCAGGATCGCCTGATCGGGCAGGTCAGACGTGTTCAACGCAAATTGCGCTTCGAGCCACGCGGTGAAGCCTTGCTGCTCCAACTGCGCAATGGACGCGGGAGTCGGTCCGAAAGTCGCCTGATCCAGAAAGCGGGCCGCGGCTCGATCGGACAATGGCGGGTTGGCGCCAGCCAGCAGCCCCACGGATACCATCAAACAGCAAATCTGCTTCTTCACGAGTGTTGCCTCACCTCTCTGTCAACACAACAGTAAAGCAGGAGTGTCGAAAATAGTTCGAGGAAAACTCCCGTAACAGGTTACCGAAAAACCCTGCACAGCCTAAGGCCGGTGTGGGGCAGGTTATCAACCTGCCGCGGGTTATTAACCGGTTATCAACCTGCCGCGGGTTATTAACCGGTTGTTAACCCGCGCGTGGTGCCTTATTTATCAGCCCGCCTGCTGAGCGCGCATGTCACTTTATTTAGCGAGTCTCAATAGCAAACCCGCCCGCCTTGTCACACCGCATCAATGGGGTCAAGCGATCCGAGTAGCTGTCAGGGCAAGTTTTCACCAAGGCATTCCCCCGCGTTCTCCATTCGGTTAAGGCACCCAGCCGCAACAGCAACTAAGCGCCTGTTGACAGGGTTGGATATGATGAATCGACATGCGGGGACTCCTGATTGCTGCCATGCTTATAGTTATGGCCGAACAACCGGAACTGACTGAGGCGCAAAGCTCCTGGGTTACCGACCGCCAGCTCGCCTCGAACTTGCGCGAATCGGGCGCTAAGCATGAGACGGAGCGGGCCGTGATCTGGTATGAATCCGGGGCGCTCACGGACGACGAGATGGCGGAGTTTACCAAACAGGTGGATGCCGGCATTCTCCACATTGAGAGTTATTTGAAACTTCCGCCGCGCACCGCGCAAGTCCGCTATTACGTCAGCAATCAAGTCGAGATTTCCCATAGCATCGGCGGTTCGGTATTTCTTCCGCTGCCGAGGGTAGCGAACCGTTCGGCGCCCTACCTGCATGAAACCACGCACGTTCTAGCGCCTTGCCGCGATTGCCCGATGTGGTTCAGCGAGGGGTTGGCTTCCTATGTGCAAAGTTATGTCAGCGAGCACCTGGGCGGTTACGACGGCGTGATTTTCGCCCGCCACGGCAACCGCAACATCGATCGCGACGCCGCGCACTGGCTGGCCGAGAGCCGGGGCCAGGCGGTGCTGCCGTTCATTGGCGTGTATGAAGAGCCCCCGCACATTGCCTACGACCGTTCGAATGTCGCTGCGCCGTACTACATTTTTTCGCAGTCCCTGATCAAGCACATCGTCGAAGAGGCCGGCATCGCCTCACTGGCGGCCGTGTTTCCGTCGGCCGACTTTGAGGAAGCCATTTTCTGGGGCACGGGTAAATCCACAGCCGATTGGAAGCAGGATTGGCTGCGAACGATTGCACCGAATAGCTGAGTCCTATAGTTTGTCGCAATGTTAAACTCATGCTGATGGGTGTCTCCGCCGCCGGACTGAAGCGCTTCATTTTTTGGGACTACCCGCGGGCTGGGTGGCAGTACGATGTCATGGTCGGCCTGATACTGGCTTTCATCTTTCTCACGCCCCGAGAATGGTTCCGGGACCAACCGAAAGCCAGTAGCATCGTGATGCTGCCCTCGGACAAAGGCGCCAACGTATATTGGATGGAACCAGATCAACTCTCCAGCCTGCCGGAGGCCGACCGGACCCGGAGAGCCGCGGGTTTATTGAAGGCGAAAACCGGAAAGAATGCGAACGTACTCCGCTTGGAACCCATTTTCGATTCTGAGCGCGATATTCGTGGGTACATGGCCTACACCACGCCTTAAGTATTTTCGACAACGAATGAAAGTATTAGTTCTCCTTGCCGGGCCGGTTGTGCTCGGCGGCTTGATGAGTGCGGGCGCGCCCGATGCGGAGTCTATTTTGGCTCGGATGGACAAGGCTGCCGAAAAATTTCAGGCCATGACCGCCAAGGTTACATTGGTTACGCATACGGCCGTTATCAACGAGAACGAAACGGAATCGGGCACCATCTGGATCAAGAAAGAAGGGAAGTCCCGGGTGCAAGCTCTGATCGACTTTCAAGAGCCCCCTACGGCGCGCCGCCAGCTCAGTCTCGCCGGACGGACCGCCCAAATTTACTTCCCCAAGATCAATACCGTGCAAATCTACGACCTCGGCAAATACCGGGATGTGGCGGAACAATTTGTAACGCTTGGCTTTGGCACATCTGGTACGGAACTTGCTGAAGGATACACGGTGACCGTATTGGGGCAAGAGACGCTCGCGGGAAAAGCGGTAGTCCGGCTGGGGCTGGTACCGAAGTCTGACGAAATAAGAAAATTTGTCAGCAAATTGGAATTGTGGGTTCCCGAGAGCGGGGACGCTTACCCGGTGCAGGAAAAATACTACTCCCCATCGAACGATTATCACTTGGCCACCTACAGCGACACTAAAATCAACCCTCCTTTGAAAGGCGATGCGCTGAAACTCAAGCTGCCTCATGGGGTTAAGGTGGAGAAGAAGTAATGGCCGCGAATGCAGCTATGGGCCGTTTGACGTTTCTCGATTGGACGCGGGGCTTGGTCGTGGTGACCATGCTGAACGGCCACGTGTTCCATTCCTTCACGCACCCGGCGTTTCGCAACGACGGACCGTACACGCTTTCGCAGTTCATCGGCGGCCAAGGTCCGGCGGTTTTTCTGCTGCTGACGGGAATCACGTTAGCCTTCTTGTTGGATGGACGGGAGCGCAAGGGACTGGGTGCCTGGGATCGCTGGAAGGCCGCGCTGCGGCGGGCCGGTTATCTTTGGCTGCTGGCTTTTGCGTTTCGGCTGCAGCTTTGGGCCTTCGGTTTTGGGCAAAGCTCATGGAAAGATCTCTTCAAAGTGGACGTGCTGAATTGCATGGGCTTCGGCATTGCCGTCATGTCTATCATGGCGGTATTCAGCACGGCGGAGCGGGTTCGCCTCTGCGCCGTTCTGGGAGTGCTGATCGCTTGCGCGGCGCCCGTGGTTTCTTGGATGAATTGGACCTGGTTGCCTCCCGAAGTCTACAATTACTTTGTTCCCAACCTTAACTACTTCGGTTTCTTTCCCTGGGCGGCTTTCATCGCGTTCGGAATCAGTTTCGGGAGCATACTGCGGTTGACACCGCCGGACCAGATGAACCGGCTGATGCAATGGTGCGCACTGGGCGGTCTGGCGATTGTCTTAGCCGCGCAGTTCTTTTCCAACCTGCCTTACTCCATTTATCCTAGTGCCGTCGACTTCTGGCTGAATAGCCCGGGTCTCACTTTCATCAAAGCGGGCGTGTTTCTGCTCATGGTGAGCTTCGCCTATCTGTGGTGCGAGTATGCGGTGGGCGCCTCGTTCAGTTGGGTTCGTCAACTGGGCACCACTTCGCTGATCGTGTATTGGGTACACATCGAGCTGGTCTACGGCCGCTGGTTCGGCTCCTGGAAAGAGAGCCTGAACAATTGGCAGTGCGCGCTGTTTGTGGCGCTGCTGATTCCCGCCATGCTGCTGCTTTCGCTGGCGCGCACCAAGCTGCGTGGGGTGCGGCTGTCGGACTGGATCGCCCCTTATGCCGGACTGAACAACGCTCGCCGCGTCTCCGGCGATTGAACGAAATCAAACCAAAATGTTTGCGTTCTGTTTTAGGCGTACAATAGATACGTAGTGCTATTCCGGTCCGGCTGCCTGATCGTTTTGCTTGCGCTTTCGCCCCTGTTTTCGCGGGGGAACCCGGAGTATTTCACACCACAGCACCAGATCTCGGGAATCGGTTTGGCCCGCCATGAAATGTCCGCCGCGGTGCTGGCCATTCGCACGGAGAACATGATTCAGGCGCAGACGTTCGCCATTATGCGCGATCCGCAGGCATTGGCCGGCGCCAAGCGTATCACGGAGATGCATCCGTTATTTGAGAAGGCGGCCACGGCCGCGGGCATTCCCACTTCGCTGCTTTCCGCCATCGCCTACCTGGAAAGCTGGGGCGATCCCAATGCGGAAAGCCCGGCGGGCTGCAAGGGCATCATGCAGTTTGCCCAGTCCACGGCGCGGGAGGCCGGCCTGCAGATTGCTTACGCTACCCGCTACAAAGTGACCACCGCGCGGCAGACCCTAAAAAACAAACAGGGAAAAACAGTCTACCGCGACGTCAAGTTGCGAACCGCGTACACGGTGAAAGTGCGGGACGATCGATTTGTTCCGCAACTCGCGGTGCCCGCGACCGCCAACTATTTGCGCCGCCTGCGCGATGGCTTCGGCAGCCTGGATTGGGCCGTATTCGCGTACCACTGCGGCGAGGGATGCGTTACCGAAATGTTGGCGCGCACGCGGGAGGCCTTGGGCGAATCGGCGCGCGATATGCCGACGGTGCCGCAAATGTTTTTCACCGCCTCGCCAGCCCGCCACCGCGAACTTTACGACGCGATTCAGCGCCATATGCTGCGGGATTTTTCTCCCACCTACTGGTTCCGGATCAAGCGAGCCGAACAATTGCTCACGCTCTATCAGGAAGAGCCGGATGAGTTCCGCGCTTTGCGCGCCGAATATCGCAATCCGTACGATCCCGACAAACGGGTGAACGACCGGCTCAGTCTCTGGTTGAAGGCGGAGGATGTGGTTTATCGGAGCGGCGAAGATTTGCGGAGCGCGCAAGGCAAGGCTTTGGCGCCTGTGCCCGACGATCCGCGATTCTTCGGCTTTTCGTTGTCGCGTCTGAGGATCAATGGACCGAATCGCGATTTGTATCTGCAAGCATCGCCGCCCGCGGTGGGAACGCTGAGTTACGTCGCGTTCGAGACCCGCCGGCTGTTTGACGCGATGAAGACGCAGGGAGCGAAGTGGGCGCCGATCGAAGTGGTGGAATTGGTGACCACCCAAGACGGCCCGCGCGAGGCCGGGGGCAACGGCGCCGCGGGAGCGCCGGAGATTCCGGAGCACGAAACCGGTCAGGTGTTCGACATTGATGTAGCCGGGTTGCCACGCCCCGAGCGCGAAGCGTTGACTTTCGTGTTGAATGAACTGGCATGGAACGGGTACCTCGGCTATGTTGAGCTTTCCGGAACGTCACTCCATATCGGCTGTGCGCCATCGGCCCGGGAGTTCTTCACGGAAGTGTTTCAGGAGATGTCCGCTAGTCCCCGAACGGGTCCCTGAGGTAAGTCGGATCCTGGTCGCTGGATCAGTCTCTTATCGCCGCTTGGTCCCCTCCCTCACGGTCGGGGCTAGACTGCGCTGAGCAGAATCTCATGCGACGAATTTCTTCACGTCTTCTCGGTAAATTTAGCCCCGAACGTGAGTGAGGGGACCTGCAATAGATCGGCGTTATCCGGCCGGTCTGCGGGAATCCACAGCGGATGAATCCCGCGGGTACTGGATCAAATCCCAAACGTCGAGCCGGTTTCCTATTTGGCGCGCGCTAAACTAAAGCTGAGCTTCGCTTGATGACGCGCCGCTTATTTTTGACGGCGGTGGCTGCAACTGGCTTCGGAGCCGATCTCCATCCGGTTTACGCTTCCGAGTGGCTTCGTTACGCCGATCCCGCGACCGAGTTTGAGGTCTTGCGTTTAACCGACCCCTCGCGGGAAAGCTATCTGTCGCGGCCCTACAATCGCACCATCGGCCGCCGGGGAGGGTTTCTCCTCTACACCACCGATCGCGGAAACGGTTTAGCGCTGCTGCGCATGGATCTGAAGAGCGGGCAATCGCATGAGATCGCGCGGGACGAAGGGATCGTGGCGGGTTCGCCGGCTCTTTCCACGGACGAAAAGAGCTGCTTCTACGTTGCGAAGGGCGGAGTTTTTTCGGCCAATCTGAATAACGGAAAATCGCGCCGTGTGTATGCCATGCCGGAGGGATCGGTTGCGGGCGATGGCTTTTCGGTTAGCGAAGACGAGTTGAACGGCTTTCTGATTGAGCGAAATGCGTCTGGCCGGCACCGGCTGATGGTCATTTCTCTGCGCGGCGGGCCTGCCGTTGCGGCGGCCGAATCCGCTGAGCCGATTTCCGATCCGGCGCCGCGGCCACACAGAACGGGCGTGCTGTATCGCCGCGGGCAGGAGATTTGGCTGGTCAACTATGACGGAGCCCAGAACCGGCGCCTGCGGTCGGCTTCCGGCGGCACGGGCCCGGCACTTTGGTCGCCGGACGCCAGGCAGATTGTGTACCTGAATTATCCCCAGGAGCACACCCAACTGAACAGCGTTCGCGAGATCACGCCGGATACCAACGAGGAGCGGATGATCGCGGCGACCAGTCAATTTGTCGCGTTTGGCCTCAACGGGGATGGCAGCGTGATCGCGGGCGCCAGCGGCAGCAAGGCCTCGCCTTACGTGCTGCTGTTACTGCGCTCGGTGCGGCGGGAGCTGACTCTGTGCGAGCACCACGCGAGCGACGCGACAAGGGTGTGTCCGGTATTTGCGCCCGACAGCCGCCGGCTTTACTTTCAAAGCGACCGCCATGGGAAGCTGGCGATTTACTCGATCAACGTAGAGAAGTTGGTGTCGGAAACGGATGTGGAGTGACGGCCGGTCTAGCCTGGCCGGGGCCGGAAGCACTGGCTAATGCCCGGGCCGCCTGTTCCTTCCGCTGGGCGATTTCCTCGATTTAGGACCCGTCATGAAACAAACCATGCGCCCGCTCCCTAACCCGGCAAAGCCGGAACCAAACAGGCTCCGATGGTGCGCCACCGCTCCCTCACGGTCGCGGCTCGGTATAATTCGTCAAAGTTGGACATTGTCGGCAACCACATCCTGATGCCGGTAAACACTAGGTGAAACGCATGCGCCTAAAATATTCTTCCAAGTCGGCAAGAATCCAACTATGTAGCTACTGACGGTCGCGGCTCAGAGCGCGTGACCGAGCCGCGACCGTCAGGGAGCGGACCCGAGACGGTGGCAGACTCATTTCATCACGGATCATCCTTAGCTGGAAAAGGTCTCGACGGGAGTGGCTTCCAAATGCTTGGCGAGCGCGGCCAGCGTGCCTGACCCGGCTTCTTCCGGAAGATGCGGCAGCGCACGGAGCAGTGCTTGCGTGTAAGGATGAGCCGGCCGGGCGAATACCTGTTCTGTTTTTCCGCATTCGACCAGAACGCCATTTTGCAGAATCGCGACCCGATGGCAGAGGCTCGCCAGCGACAGCAGATCGTGCGAGATGAATAGCAGCGACATGCCGAGAGTCTGGCTCAAGGAGCGAAATAACTGGAGGATTTCGCATTGCGTGATCGCATCGAGCGCGCTGGTGGCTTCATCCGCGATGAGCAATTTGGGGCGATGCAAAATCGCCATCGCGATCAGGGCCCGTTGCGCTTGACCGACGCTCAACTCGCGCGGGTAGCGGGCCAGTAATTCTTCGCCATTGGACAGACTGACTAAGCGGAAAGTGTTCAGCGCCTGCGCGCGCCACTGCTTGGGCTCAGCGCTATGAGCGCGCCAGGCTTCCGCCATGGCGGCGCCCAGCTTCAGGGCCGGATTCAGCGACAGCAGCGGACTTTGCAGAACCAGTCCGATCTCGCGCCCGCGCACTTTGCGCCAGTCTTTCTTTGGCAGCGCGAGCAGGTTGCGCCCGTTGAAGGAGATCTCGCCGCTCGCCGAGCCGTTCTTGTAGCCGAGCAGGCCCAGAATGGCCAGAGCCACCGTGCTTTTTCCCGATCCGCTTTCGCCGGCTAAGCCCACAATCTCGCCAGGAGCGACTTCAAAAGCGACCTCGCGGAGCACGCCCGGCTTGGCGGGATAGTCGGCCGAGATCCGGACGCGCAATAAAGGTTCCATCTAGCGTCCTGAGATCGACTCCCGTGAAATCAACTCCCGTGAGCCCAGCTCCCGCGAGACCGGGCCGGCTGCGGCCAACGTGCCCGAGAAGTAAAGCCGGTCTGCATTCCAATACAACTGCGGCCGGAGCGCCGCCGGCGCGACGTTCTTCAGATTGAGGGAGAAAGCGCCCAGGGAATTCGGATTGACCAGGAAAATCATGGGCGCCTGATCGAGAATGATCTGCTGGACTTCGTCGAAATAGATTTTGCGCTTGTCGCGATCGAGGGTCTCGGTTTGAGCGACGATCAGCTTGTCGACGCGCGCCTCCCACTCGGTTTCGGGACTCTTCTGATTCGGGTTCCATTGGTGAACGTCGGCCGAACTAAGCCAAACGTCTTTCTCTCCATTGGGGTCGACATCGACGTTGGTGATTGACATCAGCGCGCCCTCATAGTTGAAGCTGCGGCTGAAGCGCTCGAGGATGGACGAGTAATCGAGCGGCACGACGTTGATGTGAATTCCGATCTGCGCCAGATCCTGTTGAATCAGGGCCAGCATGCGCTCGTGGGTTTTGCTGCCGGCATTCGTGATCAGGGAGAATTCGACGCGGTTGCCGTCGCGGTCCACCAAATTGCCTCCTGCCCGGTGAAACCCGTCTTTTTCCAGCCGCTGGAGCGCCAGCGTAGGGGAATGCGGATCCGGCTTAAGCGCGGCGTTGTGCCAGAAGTGGTTGGCGACGGAGACCGGTCCGGCCGCTGGTTGGGCATGCCCGCGAAATACGATGCGGCACAGGTCCTCGCGGTTGATGGCCTCCGAGATGGCGCGGCGGAACGCCGTGGAGCGGAACCAGCGAAGCTTGTAAGCAGGCAGCGGAGATTTCGCTACCTGGTTGAAGACGATCAGCTCCCACTCGAGCGAAGGGCCCGCGTCCACCACGGCTTTGGGCATTTCGGTGGCCAGCCGCTCGTACGCCTCACCGTCGAGATGTTCAACCAGATCAAGTTCGCCCCTGCGAAACCGCAGCACTTCGAGATCCCGGTTCTGTTGGATTTCAAGCCGGATGGAATGCAGATAGGGCATTCTGCGGCCTTTGGAATCGGTCTTCCAGTAATATGGATTGGCTTCCAACAAGACGTAGGAACCGGGTTTATATTCCTGCACCAGAAACGGCCCCATCACCGCCGCCAGCTTCTGAGGCGAATGGGCCGACTGGATGGCGACTTGATCGAATTGATCGGCCAGCGCGGACACGGGGGCGGGGAAGCGGATGGTCACCGAACTGGCGCCAGCACAGGCGACATCGACCGGTCCGGGAACCGTGCGAAAGGAATCCGCGACGGTAGAGTGCAGCGCCGGGTCCAGCATTCGCTTGATCGTAAAAGCGACATCGCCGCAGGAAAAGGGCGTGCCGTCTGAAAACTTCAGGTTGGGCCGCAATTGAAAATCGATCCGCCGGCCTTGCTCGGAGATCTGCCACCGTGTGGCCAACTCGCCTTCCAACTCCTGGGTGAGCCGGTTGCGCCGGATCAGATAGCCGCCGGTGAGATAGCGGATCACGCCGGATGGCTCGTCTTCGACCAACAGCGGGTCGAAGGTTTTCGGATCGGCGCGCAGGCAAAAGCGGAGGGTGCCTCCATCGGCGGCCAGCAGGACCTCGGCCCGGAAAATTAGCGTCAGGGCCAGGATTGCCCACAGGCGTGTCAGCATGATTGCGCTTTCTCCTTGCTTACCAGCAGGTGCAGGCAGCCTGCCAGGATGACGAGCACGGCTACGGGTGCGAAAACCACCGGGTTCTGCGAAAGCGTTGAATAGTTGGCCAGTTCCCGCAACAGGCTTCCGAGAGAAGCTAAGGGTTCGGAGACGCCTAGCCCCAACAACCCCAGATTGGCTTCGCTAAGTACGTAAACCGGAACGGCAATCCAGAACTGGGCGAGCAGAATCGGGAACAGATTGGGAACCAGCATGCGCCAAAACAACCTCCAGCCGCTAACGCCGCAGGCCCGCGCATGCAATACATATTCGGAAGTAGCGGCCGTGCGCGCGGCCGCGCGGACCAGGCGTCCCGGATTAGCCCAGCCCAAACATCCGAGCAGCAGGAACGTCAACAATACCGAAGCCATGGGCGATGTGTTGAGCGGCAGCAAAGCGCGAACGGCCAGCAGCAACAGCAGCCACGGCAACGATAGAAACAGGTCGGCGATGGTGACGACGATGCGGTCTACCCAGCCTCCGCGATAGCCCGCGATTCCGCCGATCGCCGCGGCGAGCAAGGTCGAAAGCAGAGCCGCCGCCGGCGCCAACAGCATCGACACGCGCGTACCTTCGATCAAGCGCGCCAGCCGGTCACGGCCTAAGTCGTCGGTGCCCAGCGGAAATTTCGCGCAAGGTTCTACGGCGATGGCCTCCCGGTTCTGCAAAGAGGCGGAGTCTCCTCGCGCGCCAATGAGCGACAACAGGGCCAGCAGCAGGAAAACACAGGCGCCGGCTTTTTGCAGCTTGGTCATGGCCGCCCTCGACGTCCTAACGCCAGCGCCAGATCGGCCACGCTGGTGGCGGTGACCGTCATCACCGTGATCAGCAGCGTCACTCCCGTCAGCAGCGGCAGATCGCGCGCGAGCGCAGCCTTCCAGGCCATCTGGCCAATGCCCGGAGCATCGCAGATCACTTCAATCGGGACAGCGGCGCCAAAGGCGACGCTCACCGCCACGGCGGCCAGGGCGAACAACTCCGGCGCGGCCGGCCAAAGCACATGCGCGGCCAGAATGCGACGTTCCGATTGTCCGCCAGCCCGCGCCGCGAACACGTGTCCGGCGCCGTAAGCTTGGCCGAGAATGTTGCCGGCATAACGGTGAATATGAGGAAAGACAGCCAGAGCGATGGCCCAGGATACGGGCGCCCGCAGCCAGAAGCAGCCCAACGCGATCAATCCCGCCGGAATCGATAGGCTTAAGCCGCCCAGCGCCGATGCAGCGAAGTCCAGCAGCCTCCACCCGGCATAGGCATTGGCGATGGCCAGGGCCAGGCCGGCGAACAGTCCCACCGCAACACCGAAAGCCAGGGACCGGGTGGTCTCGGGCAACCGTTCCCGCAGAAGGCCGGTCACGGGCCGGTTGAAACTGCGTGAAACTCCCAAGTCTAAAGAGAGCGCTGCTTTCAGATAGTGAGCGTAGTAGACTAATACGTTGCGTTCGGACTCATATTCGGCGCGCGCCGCCTGGCGGCTTTCACTCGAAAGATGAGGGTCCAACTCGCGCTCGTCGAGCCCCCAACCGGGACTAAAGCGGAGCAGCGTCGCGCCCAGAAATCCGCCCAGCAAGATGGTGAGCAACGCACGGCGCAGTTGTTTCAGCAGCACTTGCATGTAAGCCTTATATCGACAACCAAACCGCTTTCTTTATTGGCGCGGCCGGTACGTTCGCCCCTTCTGTCGCGGCAGTTTCCCGTCATGAAACCAGCAATTCCACCGGAAGACGTGACTGAGCCGCGACCGTCAGGGAGCGGTCCCGAAGTAATGGCAACGTTGTTTCATGACCGGTCTTAATAGAGCGCCGACGCCGACGCCGATAGCGAATCGAACGCGAACCCCCGCGGCGATACATCCTGTTTGTCGCGGTGCTTGGCAATGTACATGCGCCGGTCGGCCTCGCTCAACAGTTGCTCGGCGTCGCTCCCGTCTTCCGGGTACATGGCGTGGCCGATGCTGACTCCCAAAGTTGCGTTTTCGTTGATCTCCTGCCCGGCATCCGCCGTAATCGCTCGCAGCCGCAGCGAAGTGGTTTGGACCTGATCCAGTCCGATTCCGGGAAGAATCAGCACGAACTCGTCTCCGCCCATGCGGGCGACGTAGTCGTATTCCCGGCAAGAATCTTTCAACTTTCGAGCCACCGTGTGCAACAGCCGGTTACCCTCCAGGTGCCCAAAGCGATCGTTGATTTGTTTGAATCCGTTGAGGTCGCAAACCAGCACTGCCAGCGGAGAAGTCAACCTCCGGCAGCGCGCCAGTTCGCTGTCCAGATGCAGAAACAGAGACCGGGCATTCGGCAAGCCGGTGAGATAATCGGTGGCCGCCGAGCTTTCAGCCTGCTCATATTTGAGAGCGTTTTCGATGGATAACGCCACTTTGGCGCCAATTGCCAGCAAAATGCGCAGATGGTCCTTAGTGAAGGCGTCCCGTTCGGCGCGATAGAGAGTCAGCACGCTGACCACGCCACTCAGCCCGACCAGTGGAATGGCTACGGCGCTGCGCATGGTAGTGAACTTGGTCTCGTCGTTCAAATAGCCGGGCTCGACGGAAGGGTTACCGTTGAGGATCGGTTTGTGATTCTCGGCCACCCAACCGGATAGCCCTTGACCCATGGGAATCTCGAGCGAGGAAAACAGGCGGAAGTTCTCGCCACTGGCGTATTCAGCCTTCAAAATGTCTCCGTGCGGGACGTAGATGGCCAGTGCATCATAGGGGATCATGCGCTTCAAGCGGATCGCCAATAACGAGAGAGTTTCATTCAAGCTAAGCGAATTTCCCAGGTCCTGCGCCAACTCGAACAGGTTCTGCACCTCCTGACGCGCCGCCGCGATGGAGGTCAGGAAGTCGGTCTTGCGGTCCCCGCCAATCGCCGAGGCCTGCGCGGTCTCAAAGCCGGCCGCCGGTTCGAGACCCCGCGCGATCACCAGATCGGTCGAAAGCTTGGTGCGCGGATCGGCGGTAGAGGTATTGGCCATTTTCTCCAATTCGACGTAGCGCCGGTGCATGATGTTCACGATCTCCGGATCGAAACTCGATCCCGACTCGGCCAGCACGCGGCGCATGGCGTCGTCTAGCGGAAGCGCGCGCCGGTATTGGCGGTGCGAGGCCAGCGCGTCCAGGCAGTCGACTACGGCCAGAATGCGGGCGCCAATCGGGATGGCCTCGCCTTTTAGCCCGTCCGGGTATCCGCTGCCGTCCCATTTTTCATGGTGTGACCGCACGATGGGGGTGACCGGATAAGGAAAGCGTACGCGCTCCAGAATCTCAGCGCCCACCACCGGGTGGATCTTCATTTTTTCGAATTCTTCGCGAGTCAACTTGCCCGGTTTGGAAATGATGTGCTCGGGCACGGCTAGTTTGCCAATGTCGTGCAGCAGCGCGGCCGCGCGGAGGGCGTCCAGCTCGGGAGGCGCGAGGCCCAGCTCCTTGCCGATCTCGATGGCATACACTTGCACCCGCTGCAGATGTTCATGCGTGGTCTGATCCTTGGCGTCAATGGCCATCGCCAGGGCTTCGATGGTGCGCAAATGCAACGACGCCATTTCTTCCGCGTGTTTCTTTTCATCCTCCATCCGGCCCATATACAGGTAGTAGGAGCGGTAAATCAGGTAGACCACCGGCAGCACCAGCATGGCGGTCTGCCAGCCAACGTATTTGGTCGCGGCGCTGGTTCCCCCGGCCACGGCGGCGCCGAGCAGGTAGTAGGGGAAAGACCAGAAATAGCATTCGTGCCAAATCTTCTTGAGCGATTTGTTTTCCGTCAAAGCGATCGCCGCCGCGACCGGAAACGTATTCATCAGGAAAAACACCACCGACGCGGCTACCAGCAGAATGGCGGTGTCTACGTGCGTACCGTGCAGAATCGGAGAATGATAGACATAGCTGGTGGCGTCGATGGCGATGGCCATGCTGCCGGTATTGAACGCCAGTTGATAGGCCTGCACCGGTTGGCGCGACCATAAGCACTGGCATAAGGCCGCCAGGCAGCCCATGAGAAGAGACTCCGGCAGGCTCAACTGAACGATGCCGAACAACATGAAAAAGAACAGCACCGACATGGTGCCGGTGATTCCCGGCAGGGCCACCTTGAGCCGGGACGAGGCCACCGCCAGGATCAGGTAGCAGCTAAAGCGCACGATGTCCTGCGATTCCCACTGCAATAAGTTCTGGACCAGCAGCACGCCGCCGATCACGGCCACGGAGTAAACGTAGATTCTGGCGGTTATCGACATTTGGTCACAAGGGGCAATCGTGATGGCATACTACTTATCTCAATTCGGATCAGTCGCAGTCGCCTAAGTGCACCTGCGGGGCCACACCCATCCTGTTGCTATATCGACGCAAATGACTTTCTCTATTACGGTTGGGCGGACAAACTGTCGCCCGCCGCGCCATTTTGTCCCTCTCGGTCTTTTCCCCTATGGTTTTGTTGCCGTTGTACTATAGCCAAACGCCCCGCGTTGGCCGAATAGTAGTAACAAGATGACGTGCACTACGCCTCCGGCTTATTTAGGGATGCCGGCGATAGTTGTCAGTCCGGTCATGCTGCAAGTGCTCGAAATGGTGCAGCGCGTTGGCCAGACAAACGCGACAGTGCTCATCACGGGAGAAAGCGGCGCCGGCAAAGAACTGATCGCCCGCGCTGTCCACCATCATTCGCTGCGCTGTCATAAGCCCTGGGTGGACGTCAGTTGCGCCGCCCTGCCGGAACATCTGGTCGAAAGCGAATTGTTCGGCTACGAGAAAGGCGCCTTCAGCGGCGCCGATGGTTCCAAGCCCGGCCTGTTTGAGCTAGCCAACAACGGCACTCTTTTTCTGGACGAAATCGGAGAGCTGGAGTCGCGCATGCAAGTCAAGCTTTTGCGCGTGTTGGACGGAACACCCTACTACCGCCTGGGAGGTGTGCGTAAGGTCTCAGTCGATGTCCGCATTGTCGCGGCGACCAATCAGAATCTCGAGGAGATGGTGCGCACCGGCAAGTTCCGGAGCGATCTCTACCACCGGTTGTGCCAGATTCAGCTACGGATTCCGCCCCTGCGGGAGCGGATCGAAGATATCGTGCCGATCGCCGAACATTTCCTGGGCCAATATAATCCGGCGCTGAGTTTTACCAACGAGGCTTTGCGCGCCCTCCGGTCCTTTTCCTGGCCGGGCAACATACGCGAGCTTCGCAATGTGATTACCAAGGCGGCCATACTCGCCCGCGAAGAGCGAATCACCGCCTTGGACCTCGATCTCGATTCGCAATCCACTCTCGGCCTGGTGCAACCTTGCCCCCAATCGTCTCTAACCGGAGCAATTTTAGCCGGAGGGATGACCAGCGCCAACAGAAACGGTAACGGCCCGCTGGACGGGCCAAATCTCGAAGGAATCGAGCGCAGCACCATCATGCGGGTGCTGGCCGAAACCAATGGTCATCAACAGAGGGCCGCCGATCTGCTCGGTATATCCAGGCGTACCCTCAGTAGAAAGTTGAAACTCTATGGAATGGAGTCCCGCCAATCCTGCGCCTCTTAAGAAGAGCGGCAGCAGTAAATCGAAACCGCCAGCTTCAGTGGCTGACCGGCGGTCATCTGTGGCTGACCGGCGGTCCGAAGAACGCTTCTCGGCCGGAGGGTCGATTCAGCTCCGCTTTGACGATCCCCTCGCACGGACGGTGGAAGGCAGCCTGATGGACTACAGCCAGAGCGGATTCCGGGCGAACCATCAGTTCCACTCGCTCCAAACGGGTCAGTTTGTGGAATTTCGCCATCTCTTCGGATCCGGCAAGGCCCGAGTGATGTGGAACCGGATCTCCAGCGATGGGGTTGAGACCGGTTTTCTCGTCTTGCCAGAACAACCCAGCGCATAGCCCAAAGCTGCCCTTCCATTTTCCATAGACCACTATCGTGGCTCGCTGGGAAGTGCTAGAATCGAAATCAAGCATTCGGATGCAACCCGAAGGCATCCGTTGCGTCTAGTAAATGGCGGCCCCAGACGTCAATTCGAACTGAGCAAGTGCTATGACTTCTCCGGAACACGCCGGAAATATTGAAGATCCGGACATTCACCTCCAACGGCTGTTCAATGAACAGATTCAGACTCCGTGGTATAGGTCCTTTGTCCAGAACATTCGGGAACTGATTCATCCGCCGAAGCTTCCACCTTTAGAAGTAACCTCTAAGCCGGTTCCAGTGCAAGACATTTGGACGCCTTTGGGCGGCGAGCGAAGGCGCGCGGGCGCGACTTCTCTGATCATTCACTTTTCTGTAGTCGCCTTGGCGTTTGCCATCGGAACCAACAAGACCGTGCAAAACGCCGTCAAAGAGCAGCTCACTTTGATCGCGCCGGATATCTCGGCGTACAAGCCCACCCCCAAGAAAGACCAGGTTCGCGGCGGTGGCGGCGGTGGCGGAGACCGGTCGCCGGTGCCAGTGAGTAAAGGTGCCCTGCCTCCCAAGACCAAGAAGATGTTTGTGCCCCCGATGATCCGGAACAACCCGGATCCCAAACTGGTCCTGGATGCCGGATTGGTTGTTCCGCCGGACGTTCCGAACATCAAGTCGGATCAATTTGGCGATCCGCTGGCGAAATCCGGAATTCCCTCCAACGGCACCGGTTATGGCAGTGGCATGGGCAGCGGTAGCGGTGGTGGTGTAGGCTCGGGCGGCGGCGCCGGCTACGGTCCTGGGCATGGTGGTGGTTGGGGTGGCGGAGCGTACAAGATAGGCGGCGGTGTTTCCGCGCCCAGCCTGCTGCATAAAGTAGAACCCGAGTATTCCGAAGAAGCCCGCAAAGCGAAATATCAGGGCACGGTAGTGCTTTTTGTGATCGTCGATGAAAACGGCAACCCCAGGGACCTGAAAGTGATGCGTCCCCTCGGCTTGGGTCTCGACCAGAAAGCCATTGAAGCCGTTCAGAAGTGGAAGTTCCGGCCTGGCATGAAAGACGGTCGTGCCGTCGCTGTGCAGGCCACTATCGAAGTGAATTTCCGGCTTCTGTAGCGCCTCCTGAACTTTTTCTGTTGCTGCACCGCGAAGTACACGCTTGTCAACTCCGTGTGCAGGTAAAGTAACAGTTTCCGGCTTCCGTAGCCACTGGACGTACACCTGCTCCGGCGCCGCTAAGTGCACGTTGCATGCCGGGCTTCGGTTGATCCCGTAAAACAAAGCCATCCGAAGCCGTTCCCACGTGGACGCTGCGGCCCGGCATCACCCATCGAATTGAGTTTCCGGCGCCTCTAGCAGCTACTGAACGTACACCCGTTCCTGCGCCGCCAAGTCCACGTTCATTAACTCCGTGTGCAAGCGAATACGCTGCATGCCTGGCTTGCTTTGCGGCTTGGGAACAAAGCTCAGCCGGTATTGCGAATTTAGCCGGTGGTCGATCCCGTCCAAGAACGGTGTCAGCGAGATGGGGGTTTGGAAGCCTTGCGAATAGAACTCGCCGCCGGTTCCTTCCGATAGCTCCCCGAGAAAGTCTTGGCCGATGGTTACGCTCCAAAGGCTGTGACTCACATGGCCCACGCCCGTTGCATAGATGCAGTACACCACCAGCCCGGTTTTCTGCGCACGTTCAATCGTGGCTTGTACATAGGGATTCTCGAGATCGCTACCGCCGTAAAAGTCGATCCCATCGGAGATCAGAATCACTTCGCGCCTGGCATCGGACGCGGGCCATTTTTTGATCAAATCATCCAGCGCGAAGTATGGACTGGCGTTGGCGCCGAGCGAACTCAAGGGCAGCCGGACCGATTTGGCCGCCGCTTCGTGATCCCTGGTAAACGCATGGGTAAAAACCGTTGTGCCATTTTGCATATACCCCACTGCGACTGAAGTAGCCGAGCCTTGTCCGCGAATGAACGAGCGGATGTCCTCCAGTTGCGAGCCCAAACTGCCGCCAGCCGAGTCGTCAATCAAGATACATAACTCCAGATCCGCCCGCGGGCCGCGCAACGGTACCCAATCCGCGACCATGAGACGGTCTTTGCCTGCATAAACCTCCACATCGCCACGCCCGACTTCCGGCGCCGTGCGTCCGTGGCGGCCCTCGGCCGTAACGACGATCTGGACCGGTTCCTGCGCCAGGGCGACGCCGGCGACTAAGAGATATGCCATTCGACGAAGCATGTTATTCCACTCCCTGTGAGTGTGACGTGAGCCGAGGCTGTAAGGCATCAAGAAAGACCTCAGGAGGGCAAATCGGGTTCGGGCGGGTCGCCGGAGAGGCGCATCGCCGTCGTCGGCACGTTTGCTAGAACGAGCGCAGATCCGCGCGTAACTCTGCCAGCTCCGCCGGCGGGTATTCGATGCCCTCATATCCCGGGAATCCACCAAATCGGAACGCCAGCCGCAGATACTCCACCAGGTGCAGGCGGTGGCGCTCAAACCGCAGGACTGCATCTGCCGCCGCGCTGGGCACCTCAATTTGATATGGGTCACCGCCGCTGGTCTCTGCCTTCATGAGCGCATCCGGGGCGATAAGGATCCATTTCTCCTCATGATCGCTAAAATAACGGGCTGTCTCCAACGCCTCTTCAATGGGTACCAGAACGAGCGGGTCAGGGCACAGCGCGCGGCTGGCAGGCAGGAGACGCGTCTGTTTCCCCATCCAGTCGACAGAGCCGACAATTTCATAAAACGCCCGCAGCGAGATGGGTAGTGTCCCCGCAATCTTCTCAAGCTCACGAATCTGGGTATCCACTCGAGCGTTGGGCGGCGTGTGCAAGGGCCCGTCGCTCTTGGTAAAGCCGAGTCGGATCAGGCGCTCGCTCACCGTCCGGACGTTCATCTCGACGCGACCCATCGTCTCATACGCCACCGCCAAGGCATCGGCGGCATGAGGATCCTCGCGCACCGCGGCGCCCAAGGCGAGCAGATCCCGCCAGACCGCTTCGTGCTCTCCGGCAAGATAGTGGTCGAGCAGTGGTAAGCTCCCGCGGTTGTGGGCGCGCAGCACGCGCAGGCGATCCTGAATCGCGGCGGGCAGATCCTTCTCGAAGACAGCAGTGCGTTTGCCAAACGCTTTTAGGATTGCCGCATAGGCCTTGCCCATGGGGCTCTTTCCGGTGGCTTTGCTCGCCACGTCTGAAGGCTCCGCTATGCCCAAGGCTGCTCTGCGTTCCTTTGCGCGAGCCACGAACTCCGGTGCCAGATCCTTCCATTGGGCAGGAGGGATGTTTTCTGGATGGAGAATCCATTCTTCGTTGCTCACCCATCCGCTCCAGGCCCAGATCTTTGTGCCATCGCGGAATGCTCCCGCAGGGCCGTCATCGCAGTGCAGGAACATCTCGGAATTGACGCGCAGCTCGGCGGGTCTCTCCAGAAGAACCACGGCGCCTTGAAACACCCAACATAGACCCGCGCTTTGAGCCAGATCCCATGCCGCGGCAATCGCCGGAGGAACTTCGAGGCCGCCCGAGACCGCTGCCTCCTCGTCCGCCGCCATCTTCGCGCAGGTATAGGGAGACTGCTGGTTGTATCTCAGTGAGAGACCCTGACCGCATAGCTGATGGATCACCGCGTAGAACCGATCCTCGACCCGACGTACCTCGGTGTCTTTGTCGAGGTCGGAAAAGAAGGGATGCACTCTCGTCTCGTATTGCTGCCAAGGTACATCCTGGAGCACGTGAAGCAACATGCGCTGTGGCCGGAAAGGGGCCTGCTGCGTCCGGTGACGGCCCGCGATTTCGGTGAGCTGGGCCCATTCCAGTCCAGCCTTATCGCAGAGTTCGGCGCACAGACTCTCCAAGAACAGACGCCCCTCTCGGCGGCTGGACTTGTGTTCTACAAAGCGCTGCCAAAGTTCCTCAGTGGCTGACTCCAGCAACTTCACCGCCCATCCGGCCCGCTGTGGAGAATCGAACCAGAAGAAATACTTGGGAGCCGGACGCTTGAGAATCTCGGGATACCAGGCGCTCAAGGCCGCTTCCGCCCTTGGACGGTCGGACGGCTCCGTTGAGAGCAGATACTTGAGCCATTTTGCTTGGATTTCTGTGAGCATAGAAGGGATTCCATCCTTCTATCGGAAAGTCTCGCGGAATTCAACACGTGGCGTCAAGACGTAGGGGAACGGCGACCCGGCCGCGCGATCATCACCCTCCCATCAGAGTGCCTCTGGAACGCACGCCGCAAGACCGGATCTGCAATCGGCTTCGGGACGATCTCGAAGTCTCCCGGAGCCGTATCCAGCGGAAAGCGGCCGCCCGGGATGGACCAATGGCGATAGTGCGATCGGCCGCGCAGGATGTAATACCGGTCGCTGGGGTGGATCGCGTAGTAGAGGTCAGTCTCGCCTAAACAGGCATGAATTCTCTCGAAGAAGAACCTGTCTGAGCAGTCGTTGCGAGCTGGATATCCTCCCGCATCTTTCCAGAGATCCTTGCGAAAGAGTACGGTCGAGTGGCTGATCCCCTCCGGTGCGCAGACTGCGTCCAACAGGTCGGCTTGGCCCGAATATAGCAGGAAATGTTCCGGGCGGTAGAACGGCGTCCGCAACCGTTGTAACTCCGAATAGGAAAACGACAGACGCCAAGGTAAGTACGCGTCATCGTCGTCCCAAACGGCAATGAATTCGCCCTGCGCGATCTCGATGCTCACGTTCCGCTTCTCTCCCAAAGTCGCGAACCGCGTGCCGTAGTTGAACACCCTCACGTCAGCCCGGTCCGAGCGGAAAACCTGTCCCGGACAATCGTTCAAAATCACCAATTCCTTGGCCGGATAGTCCTGGTTAACAAACATTATGACGGCTTCATCCACGTAATTCGGCCGGCCATAAGTCGGCATCACGCAGCTAATCAGAGGAAGTTTATTCAAAAGACCGGCTCTCATACTGCAGCAAATTCATCTGCGAGGCGATGACTGGAGTTACAATTAGCGCCGACCCTCCGAATTTCTCGAAATAATACCAGTCGATGGCTTCCACTCCGCTGCGCAACCACAGCGCGGCTTCGGTGGGATTGTCCGGTACGTCCTGGAGGATCTTATCGTAGACGGTGTTCGAATAAGCGAGCGCGTGAGTGGTGGAGACATGGGCAAACTCGATATATTTGCAACCGGGAACCTTCTCCCGGCTCTCCCGCTGGTGGACGCCTCCCAAATACAGCATCTCCCACGCACCTTCCGGCGCATTTTTATCGTTCAAGCCATTCAACTCCTCCAGGCCCTGGCGCAGGACGTCCACGGCATCGGGAGCGAAAACGACGTCATCTTCAAGGACCAGCACGTTGCGCAAACCGCGCCGTTTTGCTTCGGCGATCACGGCCCGATGCGAGAGCGCGCAACCAATATGGTGGTTGTGGGGCGTGTAGACCGCCGGGAATCGCTCCACCGCTGTTTCTTCGATTCCCACTTTGCGGCATTGCCGCATGGCATGTTCCCAACGCTCCTGTTGGCCGTCCAGGTTGATGCAGTAAATGGCTTCAAAGAAGTGAAACGGATTGCAGATTTCCAACTGGATGGCGCAAACGGTGGCGCGCGTGGTCTCGACGCCGTCCATTTCCTCGAAGTGTTGAATCACTGGCGCCGCATCGAGTCCCAATTCCTCAAAACCGAGCAAGTAGTTGCGAATGCGATCCCGGCGTCGCAGATCGTATGGAACGCCGCCTGGACGCGAGAAGCGGTGGATCCAACGCAGAAATGGCAAGCAGAGTGTCATCGCGCCGGCCTGCCGGAACTTTTCGTGGATGTAGCCTTCTTCTCCGCCAAAGCCCCGAAATCTGGGATTGAAGCCCGGCCATGCATCCCGCCGGCAGGCAAACATGCCCAGCCCCTGCAAGGGGATCTCGAACGGAGGTGATCCTGGATCGACCCCGCGCGGATCGGTGCCCCAAGTACCGAACATTCCGTCGTTCCACTTCGGGTCCCAATGCGTCGAAATATTATTCAGGTCGTCGTAGAGCATGGGGCCTTGCAATAAGTTCGGTGTGCCGGGATTGGCTTCCAGGTAATCGAGCAAAGCCGCCAGCGATCCGGGCGCAAAGAAAATGTGACTGTCCATGCAAAGCACAAACTCGGCGTTGGAATGGCGGAAGACCAGATCTCTGGATGCGGTTCCACCGGGACGCTGCGCAGCCGCGTAGCGGTAATTCTTCACCCAATTGGACAAATCCGCGAGTTGGCCTGAGACTTTGCCCCCCGGATGATTGTCGATGACCAGGATCTCAGTCCGATCGGTGATTTCCGGATGAAACAGCCGGATGGCCATCACCGAAAAGTAGACGCCATCCCAATCGTCATACGTTGCCATCCCGATGGTCAGCCGCTTGCTGGGCCCCGGGTCCACCTCGCGGGCGGGATAGCCGTTGGGGGCAATATATTCGTCCAAGGCCTTTGCCCCTTGCTGGAACTCGGTACCGGATCGGTCCAGGTTCAAAAGATGGTCGAGGCGCTGATTGTATTCGAGAGCAACTCGCTGGCGCCGCTTGTCTTCGATCGCTGCCTGCAGCCACTTGTACTCCTCTTGCTCAGGATTGGACGTGAACGCGATGTCGAGGAACTCGGAGGCCCGGTCCAGATCGTCCTGCTGAAAGTGGCAGAGCGCCACGAGAAACGCGCGCTGCGGAGACTCGCCATAGCCGGAAAGCGACGCAGCCAGAAGTTCGAAGGCGAGTCCATGGTCGCCTAACCCGGCCACCACCCAAGCGAGCGCCAGAGCCACGTCTTCCGCTTCGCCGCTCGGGTAATAACTGTCCCATACTTTCCAAATTGCATCTCGCAACTGTAAACTCAGATCGCCAGGCAAACCGCCGGCCGCTTCCACAATCAGCGTGGCTACGCGGTCTGCTTGGCTGCAAGCGATTGCCGCATCGTAATTGCTCAGCCGAACGCGGGCGAGATATTCCCTTACTCCGATCTGTTCTCCGCCCAGCAAGGCCTCCAAATCAACCAGATTGGGCCTTTCGAAAGCTTCACGGAAAGCCATGCCGGTTTCTGTTAGCTCAGACCCGGGAAGCAGGCAGAACGCACCTAATGACTCGGCGGTCAAAAGCGGCGTCCCGCCCGTCTCGCTGCGGTAGCTCGCGAACACGTCCGGTCCGGCCTGTTCGCGTATCAGCAAGAGAAAACGCTCACCGAAGAGCCGCCGCAGATTGGCCAAGCGCGGAACTGAGCCGCACACGACGATGACCGGATTCACGAACGATTCTGACGGCAAAGTCCGGCCGCTAAGTTCCAGGCGCAGTGGCGCGTCATCGCGATCGATGTCCAGGTCCGCCAGATCGAAACTACCGGCTTGCGAAAGCGCTCTCAGGCGAGGGTGTTCCTTCCAGAGCGTTCGCGTTGCTTCGTTCGGATCCGTCAAGATGAGCTTGACCGGAACCAACGAAAGGGAGGACTGATCCAGGATCTCAATCAAATTCCGATGCAAACTGTAGCCGAACTTGCCTGCAGCCGCGGCGGCTTCGATCACGTAGACGGGTTGGGACAGCGTGAGGTGTCCCGCCGCAACACAATCGCGCAGAAACCCGAATGCAACTTTTGCGTACGCCCCGGCTAGATAAGAACCGGGCGGCGCCGACCGGCTCACGGCTTTTTAATTTGCGGGATGGCCGTCGGCTGTGCGGTGGTGTTATTCGGAGCTGGCCTCCAGGGTCTTGGCGTTGTCGTTGTCGTGGTTGTTGTGGTGGTAGTAGTGGTTGTGGTTGTCGTCGTGGTCGGCGCGTGAGTGGTCGTAGTAGTCGTCGGGGCGTGAGTCGTGGTCGTAGTCGGCGCGTGAGTCGTTGTCGGACCCGCAGTTGTGGTCGGCGTCGGAGTCGTAGTCGGACCCGCAGTCGTAGTCGTGGTCGGCGCGTGAGTCGTGGACGGCCCCGCAGTCGTCGTGGCTGGCAGCGCCTCTGTCAGCTTGGGAACTGCGAAGCCTGCCATAGCCAGAATGCCCTGCACGAAGCGCCGTCGGTCCGGTGTCATTCTATCCATCTTCTCCGCGGATTTATCCATGTGATTTTCCCCTCAGGTTACGACCGGCGTGACTACACACTGTCCGCAGACATATGTATAGGTCGCTCCGCTTCGAGCCGAGCCGGTATTTGTGATTATATTTACATTACTGCTGGCCGAGGCAACCAAAAACACTGGTGGCATGAAAGCCGCCCAGCGACAAGTCATATTCCAAGAAGACTATCACCAAGCCGCATCCGATTCAATTACCCAAAAAGCGTAGTCGAGAGGATCGGTTCATCCGGACGCGATTCAGTGTGAGGCTGTGGCTATGCGCGTGCGTCACCAGCCCCAACCGTGAGAGGGGGGAACACTGCGAAATAGGAAACCGAATTTCCAAAAACCTTCTAAGAGCGCGAGGCTTTCCAGCGAAAGCGTGCCGCGCCGCGGGACTGCCATTCGGACCAATCGGTTGGCTGGGGGCCGGGTGGTTCCACGGGAAAGGTAAAGTGATCCTGGCCTAAAACTGCGGTGAGCGTTCCCTTCGTCAGCGTTTCGTTCAACGCCACCAGCCCCTTGAAGAGACACCGGTCCGCTGAACAATCCTTCTCAATGGACGTGATGGTGTACGTCCGGTCGGCGGTGTAGTTCCAATCGGCTGCGGAATTCGGCTGGCCGGCAACTTGCGCGAGCGGAACCTCCACTTCGAAAACGAGGGTAAACGAAGGCGTCCGCGCAACTGGCGCTGGGTGGGCCAAGGCCAGGCCCACAAGCCCTAACATCGCCAATCCGAAGATCGATCCTGAACCGATCATCAGTCCTTTGGCCCAGTTTGCCGGTCCGCCGCCAAAGCGGAACACCAGCCCTACGCCCAAAAGAACTCCGGCGAAAGCGCCGGCCGGTCCGAACGTGAAGAAGCTGCTCATCTCGGTTCCACCGGAGTTTGAACCATAGAGGGAGCCCATCCAAATCGCCGCCCCCGTCCCGAGTGCAAATGTTCCGGCCGCGCCAAGGACCAAGGCCGCGAGAATCGCCATAGCTATCATGAATGTCACTCAATTGTACGGTTATCGGTGGCGTCCCCAAGCTGACATGCCGCGAGCGGGAACGTGGATTCCGCGCGGAGGAGACGACTGACAGGAATAGCGCCATACTGGAAGCACATCATGATGCCAAGATTTGATCGCCGCCGTCGGCCTCTTTGTCGCTGTTGCTCTAGAGATGCGATTGGTCCGGCCCGGCTACCGGTTCGCTTTCGCCTTGATCGGTCTCGGCCTGCCGGGCAATCAGCTTGTCCGCCTCATACGAGCTCACCGGCTTGCTGAAATAAAAGCCTTGGGCGAACCGGCATCCGAGATTCTTGAGCGCCAACGCCTGGCTGCCCTCTTCCACGCCCTCGGCCACCACTTCCATTCCCAAGGCCCGAGCCATACCGACAATGCTGTCGACAAATTCGAGGTTTGAGCCCTGCCCATTCAACTGGGCCACGAAGGAACGGTCGATCTTCAAGCTATCGAAGGGGAGGCCGGTGAGGCGGCTCAAGCTCGAATAGCCGGTGCCGAAGTCGTCGATCTTCAGGCCGATCCCGGCCTGCTTCAAACGAACCAGCATGTCAACCGCGCCCAGCCGGTCGTCCAGGAGCACGCTCTCGGTGATCTCCAGTTGCAGGGTAGACTCCGCAATGCCGCTCTCCTTGACGACCTGGGTAATCTGTTCCACCAAGCCGGGCTGGCGGAACTGGAGCGGCGACAGGTTCACGCTCACCTCCAACGGCGGGATAGAAGGATATTCGAGTTGCCAGCGGCGCATCTGCGCGCACGCCTGCCGCAGCACCGACATGCCTAGCTCGTGAATCACGCCCATATCTTCGGCGATGGGAATGAATTCGGCGGGCGGGATGGAGCCATGCTTGGGGTGCTTCCAGCGGGCCAGCGCTTCGAAGCCGCAGATTTTTTCGTCGGCGAGCCGGACCTTCGCCTGGTAATAGACCGCGATTTCGTTGCGTTGGATCGCCTGCCGCAGATCGCTCTCCATCTCGATGCGCTTCAGTAAATGAGCGCGCATGTCCTCATGGAAGAGAGTGCAGCGCGCCCGGCCGGCCGCCTTGGCGCTGTACATGGCGGTATCGGCGTCGCGGATAATCTCGGAGGCCGCTTGGTAAGCGGGGGAAGCGAGGGCGATGCCAATGCTGACGGTGCAGGAAACAGAACGGCTGGAAAGCTCGAAAGGAGAGAGGAATTGATCGCTGATGCGCGCGGCGATTCCTTGGGCCTCTGGAACGTCCTCCAATCCCGTGAGAAGCACGGCGAACTCGTCGCCTCCAAAACGCGCCACCAGATCGCGGGGATGGGAGCGGCACGGCGAGCGTCCCATCCGCACGCAACCACCCAGACGCTCGGCGACGGCGATCAGCAACTGGTCCCCGAAGGCGTGCCCCAGGCTGTCGTTAATCAGCTTGAAGTGATCGAGATCGAGGAACAGCACGGCGAACAAGCCTTGCGGGCCGCGGCGATAATCGCATAGCGCCTGCTCGAGGTGCTCCTGGAACAACAGCCGGTTCGCCAGCCCAGTCAGCCCGTCGAAGACTTTGGCCTCCGTGATATCGGCCAGGGAGCCGGCCATCCGGACGGGCTTACCTTCCGCGTCGCGGACTACCGCGCCACAGCAGCGAACCCAGCGATAGGAGCCAAGCCGGTGCAGCATGCGAAATTCGGATTCGAGCGTGCCGGGGGAGGCAGCGGCCCAATGGCTTTCAAGATCGCGCCGCCACAGCGGCAGCTCGTCCGGGTGAACGCGCGAAAACCACTCTTCTTCGGCGCTCGAAAACTCGTCCGGTCCATAGCCCAGAATCGCTCTCCAGCGATCCGAGTAGTAGACCCGATGGGCGACAAGATCCCAGTCCCACAAACCATCGTTCGACCCGCGGGCCGCCAGAGCGTAGCGTTCCTCGCTTTGGCGAAGAGCTTTTTCCGCCGCTTTCCGGGCCAGTTGCGAGTGAATTCGTGCCAGCGCAATGGGAAAGTCCACTGGTTTTGTTACATAGTCGTTGGCCCCCAGATTCAGCGCCTCCACCACGTTCGAACTGTCGCTCAGAGCGGTGACCATGATTACGGGCAACTGATCGGCGGTATGCACGGCGCGCAACCGCTTCAGCACGTCCACCCCGGTCAATCCGGGCATCATGCTATCGAGCAGGACCAGGTCGATGCCGCCATCGCGGACGCGCGCCAGGGCAGACTCTCCGTCGGGGGCGACATCCACGGCAAAGCCGCTGCGCTGCAAGCGGCGGGACAACATGTCCCGGTTCGCTTCTTCGTCGTCGACCAAAAGGATGCGGTTGGTGTCGTTCATCTTTCCCTCCACGGACGTTTCCCCGGTCACGAGCAAGTCTCCAACTTGACCTGCAAGCATTTCGCGATCGTCGATAAGAGTTTTGGGAAGTCCACCGGTTTGGTGGCAAACTCGTCGCAGCCTGCCTCGATCGCTTTTTCACGATCCCCGATCATGGCGTGCGCGGTGAGTGCGACGACGGGGATGTTCGCCGTCAGCGGATCCGCTTTCAGCAACCGCGTCGCGGACCAGCCGTCCAGGCTGGGCAAGCTCATATCCATCAACACCAGATCTGGCTTCTCCCGGCGTACCGCTTCCACTGCCTCCTGCCCGTCTAGCGCCACCAGAATGGCGAACCCCGAGCGTGCCAAACGCCTGGCCAGCATGTCCCGGCTGAGTTCGTTATCTTCGACCAACAAGATCCGCTGCATGTTGAAGCGCTTCCTTTCCGGCGGGCGTCGTTTCCACGACTTGAGTTCTCTGCGTCTTGGCCGCGGGTGATTTGCGGCCAATATCCCGCCAACGCCTGACGATGCTGGGCTTCCGCGACCGCGACCGCAAACTGCGACGCCGGCCGCTTGTGATTCTTTTGAAGGGCGATTTCAACGCACTGATCGAGCGTCAGTATCTGGACGCTACCCGCGCCGGGACCGGGGGCGGGGCTTGGCGCGGGTTGGCCGGAACCGGTCTGGGCGGCCGCTCCCAGGCTGCCCAAGACCAAACAGATCAGCGGAAGACACTTCATTCCTTCCGTATCGGCCAGGTACCCGGAGAATTGATCAATTAGACCGCGCCTCAGCCTCGGAGGCGAAGGAGCACTACAAGGTTCGTGCGGCAATTCTAGGGCGAATTGTGTCGTGACCCGCCCGCCGTTTTCGGAGCTTCCAGAATAGGGTAAGAGCAGCGGCAATTAGCTGGATAGCTGACCTTGACCGGCAAAGAAACGGAACCGCGCTGGCGCGGCTTTCTCGCGGCTGCGGTCGGGGTGGGCTGGTGCCGGGCGGACTCGGTGAACGGCGTTGCAGGCTCCTGAAAGCAATGGCCATCCAGATCAATTGGCGCGTGCGGAGCGGGCAATCGCTATATCCTCTTCAGGCCAACCAAAGTAGTATAAGTCACGGGCAATCCAGGAAGCACGTGATCCAGCCAATCCAAACGCAATGCGCTCGTGCTTGATTGCGATGAGCGCGACAATGCTCCCGCGACCTGCGCCATATCGCGCACCTAAACTCCGCGCGCTTCACCCGGAATACTGCATCATCATCATGAATCCGAGATCCATGTGAAATTGCTGGTGGCAGTGCAGCAGGGTAGGACCCGGATTGGATGCGATTACGTCGACCTCTACCTGACGCCATGCCGGAACCACGACCACATCCTTGAAAACGCCGGCGGTCGGCTTGCCCGCATACTTGGTGATCTCGAAAGTATGGCGGTGAAGATGCACCGGGTGCGCTTCCGCGCTTTGGTTATCGAAGATCAAACGGTAGCGCCGGTTCTCTTTGACAAACATCGTTTCCGTGTGCGGGAACGATTTACCGTTGAGGGTCCATTGGTGTCCGGATCCCGCCTTGATGACGAGCGGAAACCGGCCGTCGGGCTCAGGAACTGCCGCGGCAGGATCGACTGCGGCTCCAAAAAAAGTGTAATCCCAAGTGAACGGCGCCGGGCGGATCCAGCGCGGAGCGCCGCGTTCTCCGGCATATTCGACCACGATGCCCATGCCTGCGCTACGTTGTGTTTGGAGCAACTCGCCCAGGATCCAAACGCCAGGCTGATCCATTTCGACGAAAGCATCGACGCGCTCGGCTGGAGCAATATCCAGTAGCGGAACGGAGCGGGGTGTTGCGAGGGTGTTTCCATCTAACGCGACCACGTTAAATTTGTGACCTGGAAGGGCCAGCCGGTGACTCAAGGTTGCGCTCGCGTTTAAGAACCGGAACAGAACGCGTTGCGACCGGCGGACGCGGATTGGCTCCCCAGCGCCGAGCATCTTGCCGTTCATGGAAAACAATTTGTAGTCGACGTCTCCGTCGTCGGTGAAGTAGCCCTCCCATTCGTGGAGAAGGATTGGAATCTCCTGGTCGTAGCGCCCGGCATCCTCTCTGGGATCCACGACCAACATGCCGAACTGACCGGAATAGGTAGTTTTGTGGAGGTTTTTTCCGGCGGGGCCGTGAGCGTGGTACCAGCGTGTGCCGGCAGGCCGGGGAGTGAAGACCAAACGGCGGCGATCGTTGGCCGGGATGTGTGGCGTACCCTCTTCATGTGCGCCGTCGACATCGGACGGAATATGCAGTCCGTGCCAATGCACCATCCGGGGTTCCCGAGTATCGTTCCAGACGTCAACGGCCATTGACTTCCCCTCGTTTGCCCGCAGCAGCGGCCCAGGTACTTGGCCGTTGTAGGCCAGGGTTTTCAACAGCCGCCCAGGCGCAAGTTCAACTGTAGTCTCGCCAATGCGAAGAGTAACATCTGCGTCAGCGGTGCCCGCGGCCCGCGAAGACGACTGGCCGGATGCCCGTAGCAGAGCTGAGGACATCCAGCCCCCCGTAAGCGACACGAGCTGTCGGCGAGTCATTGCATCACAAACGCCCGCCTGGCGTTGCCTTCAGTTAGGGCACCTGCAAGGTTTCAATGTACCTTACCAGATTGGAGACCCGTTGTTGCTCTTCTGCAGGAGTGTGGCTCACTGAGGAAAGAATCGGGCCCCACACCGGCATTACTTTTGAGCCGTGCACGCAACAATCTTCTAAGTTAAGCGTAGCAGCCACATGGTTGGCCGGGTACTTTCCGCCGTTATCGTGAGCCAGCTTGGTGAGATCGCGCGGCGCCTTCTTAAACGACGCGGCGGCAGGCCCGTCGCCCCTTCCGCTGATACCGTGACATGCTGCACAGTAATGGTTGAACATCTGCTTGCCCGAAGCGGGCGACGTGGGGGTAATCGGAACCTTCTCGACTACTGGCTGCTTTTCTTGGGCCGACAGTGTTAGCGAACCCAAGAGTAGAATGAACAACATCGAAATTCGCATAAGCGTCTCCTTTAGCGGTGAATGCTTTACGTACCGGTTGGCACGCCGGGGTCCAACCCGGCTACGTGCAGTATCGTGTGAATGTTTGCAAGCCTTTGCTGTCGTTTCCGAGCGGCGGAGAGTTCGATAAAAGTGGGTCAAAACACGCAACGCGAGGAATGCAGCCAAGCTAGGCGACCGCATCACGGCCCGGTATGCGGTCTCAACACATTCGAGGCAGAGAGGCGCCACTGGAGATTACCGTCCCGCCGCGTCCATTGGTCAGGAGGTCCGCAACTTGTCGGAACCACGCCTACCGGAACGTAACCTCATCCAAATGCGGCGTCGCATTAAATACATCGAGCGAAACGCGATCCTGCGTAAACAGGAATTCAGTCAAGGAGCAGTTCCGCACGCGCCAATTGATCTCGATGGCCATTTCTTCAGGAGCCTGCAAGGCGCTTTGCACCGCGATGCCGATGGGCCCGCCGGAAGTAAACACCACCACTCTCCGGCTCGGCTTGTCGTCGCGGAGGATGCCGCGCAAGCCTGCCGTCACTCGCTGGCGAAACTCCTGCCAGGACTCAACGCCACGCAGGGTTCCCGCAATCCACTGCCGCATGACCGCTTCAAACATCAATTGAAACTCGCGCCGGTCTTGCGTTGGTCTATAGTCCGGGCTGGCGCGCAGAATTCCGTCGGCGTCGTATTCGTTGAACGCCGGCAGGCTCTCGTAGGGGCCGATTTGGGCCAGTTCGGCTGTTTGGATGTGGCGCTGCATGCTGCCGCAGTACACTTCGTCAAACTTTATCCCGCGTTGGCGCCAATACTCGCCCAACCGAACCGATTGCTGCTTACCGGTTTCCGATAGCTGGTCGCTGTGCTTCTCAAACGGCCGGGCTTGGCCGTGCCGCACCAGGACGAGCGTGCTCACTTGGCGGCGGTTAAGACCGGTTCCTCGAGCTTGGTTGGCGTGGACGCAGTCTTGTACTTCGACAGCTCCAGCTTGGCGATCGATTCGCGGTGAACTTCATCCGGACCGTCGGCCAGCCGCAAGGTACGCAGGCCCGCCCAGGCAGCGGCGAGAAAGGTGTCCTGGCAGACGCCGGCCGCGCCGTGTGCTTGAATGGCCCGATCGACAATCTTCAAGCCGACGTTGGGCACAATCACCTTGATCATGGCAATCTCGGTTTTGGCCTCTTTGTTGCCCACCGTATCCATCATGTAGGCTGCCTTCAGCACCAGCAAGCGGGCTTGTTCCAATTCCATGCGCGATTCGGCAATGTCGGCGCGGATGGTACCCTGCTCGGAAAGCTTCTTGCCGAACGCGACGCGATCTTGCACGCGCTTGCACATGGTCTCGAGCGCCCGCTCCGCCACGCCGATGGTGCGCATGCAATGGTGGATGCGGCCCGGACCCAGACGGCCTTGCGCGATTTCAAATCCGCGGCCTTCGCCCAACAGCAGGTTCGATACCGGCACTCGGACGTTAGTGTAGGAGATCTCTCCGTGCCCATGCGGAGCGTGATCGTAGCCAAACACCGTGGTCATGCGCTCAATCTTTACGCCGGGCGTGTCCAGCGGTACCAGGATCATAGACTGCTGCTTATGTTTTGGCGCCGTTGGGTCGGTTTTACCCATGAAGATTGCAATTTTGCAGCGCGGGTCGCCCGCGCCGGAGGACCACCACTTGCGCCCGTTGATCACATACTCGTCGCCCTGGCGCACGATGCTCGATTCAATATTGGTGGCATCGGAGGACGCGACGGCCGGCTCAGTCATTGAAAAGCACGAGCGGATTTCGCCAGCCAGTAGCGGAACCAGCCACTTGTCCTGGTTGGCCTGGCTGCTATAACGCGCCAGCACTTCCATATTACCGGTGTCGGGGGCCGAGCAATTGAAGACTTCCGGCGCCATCTGCGACCGGCCCATGATTTCGCACAGCGGCGCGTATTCCAGGTTGGTGAGCCCGGCCCCATGCGAACTCTCGGGCAGAAAAAGATTCCACAAACCGGCCGCGCGCGCCTTCGGTTTCAGCTCCTCAATCACGCGCGAGGGCTGCCAGCGGTCGGTCTTGCTGTCGTGCTCCGCGTTAAAGCGGTGCTCGTTAGGATAGATGTATTCATCCATGAACTCCTGCAAGCGCTTCTGGAGCCCTTTGACTTTGTCCGAATATTCAAAATACATAGCGTTCCTCTTGTTCTCTTTTATCGTCCGGTGAATGCGGGAGCGCGCTTTTCCACAAAATGGGCTACGCCTTCCTTAAAATCCTCGCATTGCAAACTCTGCACCATCTCTTCCGTGGCGCTGGCCAGCGCCTCATCGAGAGTCTGGAATAGTCCGTTGTACACCTGGTTCTTGATGATGCGTAGCGAACGCGGGCTGACGCCGCCGGCCAGCTCCCGCGCGTACCCGTACACATTGTCCAGGAATTGCTCCGCTGGGAAAACCCGATTCACCACGCCCATTCTCGAAGCTTCCTGAGCGTCGATAATGCGGGCGCTGAGCAGCAGATCGAGCGCGTGAGCATGGCCGACGATGCGCGGCAGCAGCCACGCCAGGCCGTACTCGGCGATCAGTCCGCGGCGCGCGAACGCGGTTCCGAATTTAGCGGCGTCGGAGGCGAAGCGCAAATCGCAGTACATGGCCAGAATAAATCCAAGCCCGACAGCCGGCCCGTTGATCGCCGCAATCACCGGCTTCTGGATGGACGGAAAATAAGAATATTTTTTCTGAAAATCCGGCCGCACGCCGGTTTTCGCCGCTCCGTTTCCCTGGCTCCGCAAGACCTGCTGCGCCTGACCGCCGACGCCATGCGCGACGATATTTCCGAGCAGCGCCATGTCGGCGCCCGCGCAGAACCCGCGGCCTGCGCCGGTAAGAACGATTACGCGAACTTCGTCGTCCTGCTCGGCTTGCTGCATCGAAGCGCGGACTTCCTCATCCATCACCGCCGTCCAAGCGTTTAGCTTGTCGGGCCGGTTGAGGGTGATCGTGGCAACGCGATCTTTGACTGAATAGAGAGTTTCCCGATTGACCATGGCAGATGAATTATATCAACGCTGTCGCATGACGGATGAGATTGCGAACCCGTCCGTCGAAGTGCTGGAAACGCTCATCCTGCGTTTGCCCGCAATGAAAACGGAAAAATATTTGCTGCAGCACCACGGCCAGCTTGAAGATCGCGAACACTTCGTAATAGTCGATGTTGGCAATGTCGCGGCCGCTCCGCGTAGCGTAATAGTCGATGATTTCCGTCCTTGAGAGCCAGCCCGGGTTGCCAGTGATGGTGGGCTTGCTGCCACCGGGATCGGCCGGCTGCCCCCAGTAGCACAGGAACAGGCCGAGATCGACCAGCGGATCGCCGACCGTGGCCATTTCCCAATCGAGGACGGCTTCCACGCGCCCGCAATCGGCCGAGTCCAGCATCACGTTGTCGAGCTTGAAATCGTTGTGCACCAGCGTGGGCGCGGGCGAGGCCGGCATGTTCTTTGTGAGCCACTCGATCAGCCGGTCCATTTCCGGAATTTCCTCGGTCTTGGCGCGCAGCCAGCGCCCGAACCAGCCGTGGACCTGGCGTTCCAGAAAACCGGCCGGCTTGCCCAGCGCCACCAGTCCATGCTTCTCAATGTCCACCGCGTGCAGGTCTACCAAACAGTTCATCATCCCGCGGCTGATCCGTTGGGGATGATCGGGGACGGCGGCGATGGCAGCCGGAATGTGATCCCGGACCACGATGCCGTGGCGGCGTTCCATTACAAAAAAGATCGCGCCGAGAATGGAAGCGTCCGGGCACAGATGAAACACCTCCGGCGCCGCCGCGAAATACGGATGAACGGCCTTCAGAACCGCGTATTCGCGCGCCATGTCGTGCGCTTTCGGCGCCACTGGCCCCAACGGCCCGCGGCGCAATACATACTCCCTCCGAGGGGTCTTCAGTAGATAAGTCAGATTCGAGTGGCCACCGGGGAACTGCTCTAGAACAAGGTGTTCGCCGTCTTCGATTTTGTCGCGCAGGTGGTGGGTTAGCTTTTGGATATCTACTTCTTCGCCAGGACGGATGGGCTGCGTTTCCGCGCTTTCACGTTTTGAGCTCACGGCTTCAATCAGGTTCGCTAGAAAGCTCCATGATACTCTCCGGCGCGAAAGCCGTTAAGTGTCTGGCTGATGAGGGTGTCGGCCGCGATCCAGGGGAGTGCCTTAGTTTAGGACGGCGGCGATACCAGCCAGTGCTGGTTATAAGGGTTGTTCGGACCGATCCACAACGCAGATCTTGCGCCCGTTGCTCGCGACGAACCAGCTTGCCGGCCGATCGAGCAGGGCCGTCCCGGTCCCGCGATCCTGCTGCACGAGAAAAGCAGCGTTCGGAAAAATGGCCGGCGATATATCCGGCGCGAACCCGGCGAACGGATCCCCGGTTGCAAGGGCTTGCCGCGGGTGTTGAACACCTCGAACGTGGCCGCTCCAACGAAGCTGCAGGCGCTGGATATCGGTAGCTGGCGGCAGCGCCAAGCCGCACTCGCGCAAGGTGTCGCTATTGACTTTGGCGTTGGATAAGACGTCAATCGCCCGGCGCCAGCGGATTCAGCAGTTGCCCGCCTAAACCCGCTGCCAGCGGCGCGTCTGTTCCGTATTTCGCGGGCCACTCCTTCTTCGGCAGATAGAAGGTCCCGAAACATCGATCCACCCACGGCAACATAGGCGCAAAATTCTTGTTGATCGTCTCGGGTCCGTCGTTGGTATGGTGCCAATGGTGAAAGGCCGGCGAAGAGACCAACCACTCCAGCTTGCCAAAGCGCCACTTCACGTTCGCATGAATGAAGAAGCCCCAGACCGTGCCTGTCACAGTAATCAGAACCGGCACCATATCCACCGTGCCGGCCATGGGCTGAGCCAGACCCAGAAGGTACATAGGAAGAAACGCGCACATGCGAGTAAATGCCAGGTCCACCGGATGCGCCCGCGTATTTACCAGCCAGTCGATTTCCTCCGCACTGTGATGAATGGCATGAAAGCGCCACAGCACGGGAATCTGGTGCATCCACCGGTGGCCCCAATACGTGCCCACCTCTCCCACCACCATCGCGGCCGCCAGGCGAAGCCCAACCGGCATTTCCCCCATCCTTGCGTACAGCGCGCTGGGCGCAAAAGAATGTAGCCCCCAAGCCGCCACGCTCATGGGTAACAGCAGGAGCAAATTGGGTAGAAGGCCGCTGAGAAAGTAATAAACCAAGTCGGCCCCAAAGGCCTTCCGAAAGACCTTTTGCGGGCGCAGGGCAAAAAACCGCTCAACGGGAATGAAAATTGCCATCAGCAGCCCCAGCCAGATACACAACCGGACGAAATTAATCGCAAACGGAAGCAGGTGTTGAGCAAGTCGCATCGCTGGCTGATAACAGATCGTCAGAAAAACGGCGGCGGAACAGAGCGCTCAACGCCGCTTTTTCCACAGCCTCCGGCCCATCGGCAACGTGACCAGAGCCAGGCCGATCATCGCCAGGGTCCCCGGCTCGGGAACCTCCGTGATGGTCACTCCATCCAGCAGCACAAACGGGGGCTGGCCGTTGGGCGTGCCCTTCGCCACGAATTGAAGCACCTGCGATGCCCCCGCCGTGAAAGTCATCGTTACAAGATTCCAGCCCACATCGCCTTCACTCGGGGTATTCATCAGAGTGGAGAGCTGGGAGGCGCTACCGCCCAGGCTCACCTGCCACTGTTCGGTGGTGGCGCCGGTAAAACCGGTTTGCTGCGCGGCCGCCTGCCAGAAAGTTATCTCGTATCGCTGTCCAGCGATCAGTTTGTTAGCCCCGGTGAAGGTTTGCGTAAGAGGAGTGGCGTAGGTCGAAACGCCGTCCACCGCCACGTAGTTTCCGCCATCCGGGCTGGGTCCCGGAAACTGCCAAAAGCTCTGGCCTCCGCCATCCGCCTGGGTTCCGCAGATGTTGGTAGTCGCGTTAGCGAAGACCAGACAATCCAGCTCCGCGCTGCCTGACGGCGTGGCCGTCCAATCCGGCAAAGTCGTATCGAGGTTGATCGAGAAACTGGACGTAGCAGTCCCAACATTCGAAAACGAGCCATTCAGCACCGACGTAGCTGGCAGGGGCACGGTTATGGTTAGCAGGATCAAGAAGCCTTTGCGGAAGCGATTGATTAACATAGATAAAGTCAGTTAGTTTGGTGAAAATAGCCGAAACCCGCCCGTGAGCTGACAAGCTTGCCCCAGAACTTATTCCTTATGTTCTGAGTATGCGGGAAGGGTGCCCCCGGGGGAATTGGGGCGTACCCTATACACACTATTAAGGTGCCCAAGTACATCCGGTCCCGCAGAACTAGAACCCCCCGCAAGGAGGGAGATCAGCGGGGAAACTATTGGGGGATTACTAAAGTAAACCAGGGACGGACACGTTCCCCAGCTTTCTCGCACGGTACACCACAGCCGCCAGTACCTGCCGTCCAGCCAAATCCAACCACTTTTGGGTCCAATGCATGCCGCGGATGACTATTAAAGCTCGCAAAATAGCGTGAACGGATCCATCTCGGCTTGTGGGGCAGGTTATTAACCAGAGCGGCCATATCCTCTCCGAACTACGGCCAAAACCAACCATCCGCGGCGCGCGAACCAGAGGGCTTGCGGAAGTAACGACCAAGCTGACGTTTCATCCTTCACTGCGTGCGTTCGCGATGTGCCGTGAGTCAGGATCGCAATCGGGCGTTTTCCGGGAATTTCCGCATATACCAACAGCGCATTGAGGCCCTGCGGCGCCGCCTTTATCCAAGGAATGAAAACTTCCTTCTCGTAGAATCGCGGCGGGTGCCCACCCGTCTGCGCAAGCAGCGAGGCGCACAGCAAAATGCCCGCTAAAGCACGCATGCAATCAGCATAACGTGCGCATGGTTTATTCCTGCCGCAGCGCCTGCATGGGGTCCACCCGCAAGGCTCTTCGCGCCGGCCCGAGCACCGCGCCGATGCCGATCAGGCCCATCGTCAGCACCGTGCCTCCAATCACGAGCGGGTCGCGAGAGGTGGCGTGGTACACCACGGCCGCCAACACTTGCGTTCCGGCCGCTCCCAAAATCAATCCAAGCGCGCAGCCGAATCCGACCAGCACGCCGGTGCGCCCCAAAACCATTTTCAGTACCGCCGACGGCCGCGCGCCAATCGCCATGCGAATCCCGATCTCCCGAACGCGCCGGGAAACCGCATAGGCGGAGAGTCCGTAGATCCCCGTGATCGCCAGCATGACCGCGAGCATTCCGAAAGCCCCCAGCGCAATCACCGCCGCGTGCACTGGCAGATAGGCCAGACTGAGCATTTGCGTGACGCTGCCAACGCCATAGGCCGGCAAATGCGGATCCAATCCCGCCAACGTGCGGCGCAGCTCCCCGGCAACGTCCGATTCGGGCCGCGAGGATCGCGCCAGCAATACCGCCGTCCCGTTGTAGTGCTGCAGGCCGATTGAAAGATGACGAGCTTCGGGTCCTCGGTCAGGGTTTCGTATTTTCCGTCCTCCACCACCCCAACCACTTCCGTCAGCGGTTCTTTGCGGCCGAAGCGAACGTGGCGGCCTATCCAATTGCCGCTTCCGAGCAATCGCCGCGCCGCGGACTGATTGAGGATGATGACGTCCGGCGCGTTTTGGTTGTCCTGGTAAGTAAATTCGCGTCCCGCCAGCAGCCGGGTCTGCATGGTGCGGAAATAAGCGGGAGAAACAAAATAATAACCCGCTGAGACCGCATTTTTGTTCCGAAAATCAGTGGTATTCTCTGCAAAAAGAGTAGTGGACGATTGGTCGATGCTGAGCGGCACCGAACTCGCATAGGCTGCCGATTCAATCCCCGGCAGAGCGCTCACGGCGGCTTTCAGTTGCTCGTGAAAATGCTCGCCTTTCGTCTTGTCGTATCCGGCGAGTCCTAAATCGTATCCCAGCATGGACAGCGATTGCGGGTGGAAACCCAACGGCATCCGCAGCGACCGCAGCATTCCGCGTAGCGACACAAAGCTCGCGGTCACCAACAGGCAGCACAGGGCCACCTGTGTGGCGAGCAAGAGATCGCGCATGGCCCAGCGGCGCGAAATTGTATTCGCGCTTGCGCCTCGCAGGCTTTGATGGGGATCGGTCTTCCAGACAATGCGCGCCGGAAGGATTCCGAACACCAGACCGGTCACCAGCGCGACGGCGAAGGCAAATCCAAAAACGCTCCAATCCGCGGGAATCTGAAACGCGGCTGGAAAATCCAACGGCGCTTTCCAGAGACTGATAAAGTGCAGCGCGGCCGCCGCCAATCCGAATCCTGTCGTGCCGCCGAGAACGGAAAGAAGCGCCGCCTCGGCTAAGAGTTGACGCAAAATGCGGCCTCGGCTAGCGCCGATCGACAGCCGGACCGCAAACTCCCGTTGCCGGTCCGCGACGCGGGCAGACACCATGCTGGCGAGATTGGCGCACGCAGCGAGTAGCACCAGCGCGGCCAGCAACATCACGCCGCCGGCGAACGCCTGCATCGGATCGCGCCCTAGGGAACCGGCAAACCCCGCCCGCGAGACCGTCAAATGAATGCCTTCATTACCGGCATATTGACGCACCAGGCTCGCGCCGATCAGGCTGAGGCCGGCGTCGGCTTGGCGAGCGGTGACGCCGTGCTTGAGGCGTCCCGCGATCCAGGCGTCATATTCGTTGCGCTCGTTGAGCCAGGATCGCCCTTCAATTTGCGGCTGCATCGTCATCGGCAACCACATCTCGGGCCAATAGAACGCTTCCGATCCGTGGAACCCCTGTGGCGCGATGCCCAGGACGGTATACATGCCCGAGTTGATGTGAACTTTTTTCCCGGCAATCGCCGGATCGGCGCCAAACCGGTTACGCCAGCAATCGTAGCTGAGCACGGCGTAGGGACTGGCGTTCTCGTGCACATCTTCCGCCGGACCGAAGAAACGCCCCAGAACAGGATGCACTTGTAGCGTTTCGAAGTAATTTCCGGTCACCAGATAGCCCCAAACGCGCTGGGCGTTGCCGCCATTCTCCAGCGACATAGGCGCGATGCGATAAGCGAACACTCCGTCGAAGATCCGATTGCGATCGCGGATCTCGCGATAATTCGGGAAGGAATTGGTCGGATTACCGTTCCGGTTGACCGAGTAAATGCGGTCCGGCTCGGGAATGGGAAAAGGCCGCAGCAGAAGCGCGTTGATGGCGCTGAAGACGACCGAATTGGCGCCCACTCCCAGCGCCAGAGAAATAATGGCGATGGCCGCAAACCCGCGGCTGTGCGAGAGGACGCGCAGTCCGTAACGCAAGTCCTGCAGCAGTTCCACCGGCCAGCGCAGGCCGTGCGCCTCGCGGCAGTTTTCCCGGATGGAATTCGGCGAGCCAAACTCGAGCCGGGCGCGCCGCTCCGCTTCCTCCGCCGGTACTCCCGAGGCGATCAGATGTCCGGTTCGCTGCCGGATGTGCTCGCGCATTTCATCCTGTAAATCCTGTTCCCACTGCTTGCGCCTCAGCAGCGCTTTCCAAACCGTCCGAAACATTTTCAAGCCTCCTCCGGCTCAGCCGCCAATGCAGTTGACATGGCGAGCGCCAGGCGATTCCAGCCGGAGGTCTGCTCGCGCAAGCGCTTCTTGCCGGCCGTTGTAAGCGAATAATACTTCGCCCGGCGGTTGTTCTCGGACGTGCCCCACTCCGTGGCCAACAGATTCTGGCGTTCCAAGCGAAACAGAGCTGGATACAGCGCCCCTTGTTCAATACCAAGAGCCCCGCCCGAAATCTGCTCGATACGCAGCAGAATGCCGTATCCGTGGAGCGGTCCGAGCGAAGCGGCTTTGAGAATCAGCAGATCGAGTGTGCCCGGCAGAATTGCAGCTTTGTCCATGAGGGACTCTCCTAAGTTCCTTAGGGAGATGATAAACCGCTTCTCCTAAGCTGTCAAGGAGAGAGTTGAGGATGGTGTCCGGAGCGGCCCGGGCGGACCGCCCGTCTGAATCGGGACTGCTCCCCGACGGTCAAGCCTGCCGAGCCGCAAAATATTTTTCGGCGCATGTGTTTCACCCAGCGTTTACGAGCATCAGGACGTGGCTGCGACAATCTCTAACTTTGACGAATTCTATCGAGCCGCGACCGTGAGGGAGCGGTGGCGCACGATCGCAGAGCCTGTTTGGCGCCGGCTTTGCGCGGTCAGGCAGCGTTGAACTGGCTGTTTCATGACTGGCCCAAGGAAACACGGCCACGTTCGCATGTAGAATAATGCCAATGCAAACCGAAAGCATAGGGCGGCGCGCCTTCTTGGCTCTGGCTGCCACGATACTCCCGTCCGCCGCGCAAACCTCGCGCGACTGGAGCAACGCTCAACCCATCCGATACCCCGACCCGGACGTCATTGCACTCGACCGGAGCTTCGCCCGCTACAAGCTCTTCAACGCCGCTATCTACCGGCACTACACGGGTACCAAGTGGGCCGAAGGTCCGGCCTGGTGCGGCGAAGGACGTTATCTCGTCTGGAGCGATCTCCCCAACAACCGGCAATTGCGGTTCCTCGAGGAGGACAATGAGGAGGACAATCACGTCAGCACCTTCCGCACTCCGTCCGGTTACAGCAACGGCAACACCTTCGATTTCGAAGGCCGGCAACTTTCCTGTGAACACGGCGGACGGCGCGTGGTCCGCTACGAACACGACGGTGGCGTCACCGTGATTGCGGACAAGTACAACGGCAAAACATTGAACTCGCCCAACGACATTGTGGTTCATCCGGACGGCGGAGTCTGGTTCACCGATCCGCCCTACGGCATTCTCGGCAACTACGAAGGCTCACAAGCGAAGCAGGAGATCAAGGAAGCGGTTTACCGCGTCGATCCCAAGACTGCAAAGATCGAGTTGGTGACGGACGAACTCGACAAGCCTAACGGCATCTGCTTTTCGCCCGACTATACCAAGCTGTACGTCTGCGATACGGGAGCGCCCAAAGACGTCCAGGTGTTCGACCTGGCCGGCAACAAGCTCAAGAACAAACGGCAGTTTACCAATATGGTGGTCGCCGGGCGAGGGAGTGGAATCGCCGATGGAATCCGCGCCGACGTAGACGGCAACATCTGGGCCGGCGCCAACGGCGGCGCCGGTTATGACGGCGTGCACATCATCTCGCCGCAAGGGCAACATATCGGCCTGATTGTGCTTCCCGAAATCTGCGCCAACCTGTGCTTCGGCGGCGTCAAGCGAAACCGGCTCTTCATGGCGGCCAGCCAATCGCTCTATTCACTGTATGTGGGAACGCGCGGGGCGCACGTAAGTTAGTCGGTGGTTCCGCGCCGCTTACTGGGCAACGTCTTGATGACCGCCTTCCGGCTGAGCCGAGATTCGCGAACGGGTTTGATCACAGTGAACTTATTGCTGAAGTAAGGGATATATCTTCGCCGGGCGTCGCCTTTTCGGCGATCTGGTCTGCGGACACTGAAGTCTTAGGCGTTTTCGGTATAGGTTTGGATCTCAAAGACGACAGAACACAGACGCCCCCAGCACCAGCCAGTTGCGCGGAACTGGTCGGGGTCGTCGTTTCTTTTGGTCGACCAGGTACGTCTCACGCGTCGTGATGAAGCGAGCATTTCTACTCCGCCACGCTCATCCTAGTCAATCCATCTTCCTCGCGAGCCTCAACCGCACTCGCAGAAACCCCGCAATCACCTTCCTTCGGCAGCCCTCAAGATCTCATCTTCTGTGTAGCCTTCGAAAAAGACCTCTGATCTACTCACTGAGCCGACTCCTTCGCGTCCTCTAAACAAGCCTCTAATTTTTCTTTAGTTCGTCATCCGGCTCCTCGATGGCCGTCGCTCGGAGAATCTGCCTGGCATCCGCCGGCCAGTCCTCGCGGCGCCAATTCTTAAATACTCGCAGAGACCAGTTGCGATTCCGCACGACTGGGCTTTGCAAACCAGCCCGAATCAGTCCCCAGCCTTTTCCTGGAAATCGGTCAAGCAATTGAAGCATCCAGTCAAGAGTGCTGTGTGGCTCAAAGCCCGGCCCGAGTCCGATCTCGTCGGCAGGACCGGAAGCGATTTCATCTAGAGGAATCACATGCTCCGCGAAGCTGACTAATCGATCGATTCTCAATCCGTCCGTTGCCTCCGTAAGGTCATACCAGAAAATAGATGAAACCGGGTCGCTTTCAACTTTGGCATAGAGCACATCCCATGTATCGACTCCGAGCTTTCGCGCCGCCCGATTGGCCCAATGGAAAACGCTTGCGTCCGGGGAAGCGAGATTCCGCAACGCCTCTGGTCGCCATTCTTCTCTGTTTATAAGTTCCTGTGAGAGAAGAAAGCAGCGCTCCCGGTTCGTCACGCTCCATCCGCACTTGGAACGCTTCTCCCACCCCTCGCTGGAACTCAGCCACTCGCGAACTCGATCTACCACGACGAACTTCTTCGGGCTAAAGGTACTCTGTACCCACACTGCGTCGAGGTACGCCTCAACTGCTTCGGCTGCATGTTCGTAGTCATCGATGTCCTCGGCGAGGCCACCGGTAATCATTGCGAGAATTAGGTCCGTTGCCGAATCGAGTAAGTCTTCGTCTTTCGGACTGGATCGCAACGCTTCATCAAGCTTCCCGGCTCGCGCGCAAATGCAGGCGACGTACTCGTCCATAACGGCGTTGCGGTACCCCTCTCGCAACAGCCACGCGCAGATTTCATGGTCTTCGGTGTGGGCCAGACGCTCGATTAAGTGAATGCGTCCCCAGCCCTCTACAGCTTTTGCCAATTCCCAAAGGTCCTGTTCGTAGGCCGGTGATACATTTTGTATTGCGACGGCAGCGAACAGTGTGAACTCGTCACAGACTGCGATTTTCTGGAGTACGTCAAGATCGTCCTCGTTGCCAGCGATCCCGAGGATCGCGATGCCGAACTTCACGGCCTCTCGACGTGGTGCGTTGACCATGAAGAGACGAGCCAGCGCCGCAAGCCGAGCCTTATCGGATGGAAACTCGCTTTCGATCGCCGGCAGGAGTTGGTCCACATACCCCAGGAGTGGCGCTTTGCAGACCGCATCGTAAACCTTCTGCAAATTGGCGTCCGAGGATTTAGACAGCAATGCTCGAACGGAAACAAGAACCCTGCTTACGTCTTCCGCCCCGTCACCGCGTCCTGCGTGGTGACCCATAACGCCATCGAGCGCGCCTGCAGCCCACCTAATGCGGGCGCCTGAGTCTTCTTCGGGCAAGGGCGTACGAGGGTTATTGATGATGATTTCGCAAAGGGATTGCAGCGTACCCCAAGGAAGCTTTAAGGTCGCAAGCGACCAAGGTTCTGATTTCCGATTGATCCAGTCGAACACAATTGTTACCCTCTAGCCACGCTCACGCACGTAAAACCCTCCGCATCGCGAAGCTCAAACCGCACTGGTAAAAACTCCGAAATAATCTTCATATTTGTACGTGCGTGCATGTTGATCTTCTCGGCGGTGAACGATCCCGCTCCAGCCAAAGCGAGCGGAAGCAGCAATTGATCGGTCAGGTGCTCGCCAGCCGCTGCTCGAGAGACAAGGTACCCGCGCGCATCGCGCGCCGCGATCGAAGCGACCTTTTCGGCACTGAGTCCGACCTGTCCGAATGCCGAGAAGATCTCGGTGACCTCATTCGAACGGATTTCGATCATGACAATGTTTCCCGGTCCGGCGGAATTCTGACTTTCCTCCACGGAGAAGGTCTCTGGTCCCCAGTTCAGCATTTTTCCTACTGTTTCCACTTCGCGTTGTGCGATGTGGCGCGGCAGATTCGCTACCACTCCTATCGCTCGGCGCGAGACAATGTCACCACGCTCGGCGATCTGAATGCAGTTCAACACGTTCACCGGATGGACGTCGGCGCAGAATCGTCCGCCGCCCGCCGGGTAAAACCCATACCGCTCGAACTCCAACACGACCCGCGGTCCCATACGCTCAAGCAAAGGCAGAAACGTTCGCGCCAGAAAATCGAAAGGAGGCGCCGCCGTATTGTGCGTGCCTCCTTCAATAACGATGCGGCTGGGTTCAGCCGCGAGCATCAGAGCCGGCAGAACAGTCTGAAACACCAGCGTTCCGCTTCCGGCCGTGCCCACGCTGAACCGATACTTGCCGGCGCGAATCGGGCCCGGAGAAAAGGTCAGATCGGTCGAGCCGAGCGTCGCTCCCTGCACCTCGGCGCCGCCCACTTCGGCGGCCGCCAACGCTGCTGTCAGGTGCTGCCGCAGCAAGCCTGGCCGTTCGCGCCCGGCGCGAATCTTCTGAATGCGGAATGCTTTCCCGGTTGCCAGCGAAAGGCTCAGCGAGGTGCGCAGAATTTGCCCGCCACCCTCGCCGAACGATCCATCAATCCGAATCATGACCTTCTCCTCCTTCCTGGCCTGATCCCAGGAAGCAGGATCATTGAGCCGAATTACTTACCCTTTCACACAGACGACCTGGCGAAGCGTGTGGACGATCTCCACCAGATCGGCCTGCGCCGCCATCACCGCGTCGATCGGCTTATAAGCCGCCGGGGTTTCGTCGATCACGTCTTCATCCTTCCGGCACTCCACGCCTTCCGTCATCCGCACGTGATCCTCTACCGTAAACCGCCGCTTGGCCTCGTTGCGCGACATCGCCCGACCGGCGCCGTGACTGCAACTCGAAAAGCTCTCCGGATTGCCCTTGCCACGCACTATAAACGAACGCGCTCCCATACTGCCGGGAATGATTCCCATATCGCCTTCGCGCGCCCGCACCGCCCCTTTGCGCGTAATCAGGACGTTCTCGCCGAAATGCGATTCGCGCGCCACATAGTTGTGATGACAGTTGATCGCCTTCAGTTCCGCGTTGAACGGCGGAACTTCACCCGATTTGCGTACCGCGCTGACGATCTGCTCCATCATCAGGTCACGGTTCCGCCGCGCGTAATCTTGTGCCCATTCCACGGCTTCCACGTAATCGTCAAAATGTTCGGTGTGCTCCGGAAAATAGGCCAGGTCGACATCCGGCAGATTCACGAAGAACTTCTTCATGTCCTTGCGCGCGACATCGATAAAGTAATTCCCCATGCGATTGCCCACTCCGCGGGATCCGCTGTGGAGCATGAACCAGACAGTCTCCGTCTCGTCCAGGCACACCTCGATGAAATGGTTGCCGGTTCCGAGCGTGCCGAGATGGTTTGCATGGTTCCCTCGATCCAGCTTCGGGTGCTTCGCCAGGATCGCGTCATAGCGAGCTTTCAGTTCGCTCACCCAAACGTTGCCATTGCGTTCCGGAATGTCATGCCATGCGCCGCGGTCGCCGGCTCCGCCGTGATTCGTGCGGCCATGCGGCACCGCGTTTTCAATCGCTGTGCGAATGCCCTTCAGATTGTCAGGAAGATCGCGCGCATTGAGACTGGTCTGGACCGCCATCATTCCGCAACCGATGTCCACGCCCACCGCGGCCGGAATAATCGCCCCCTTGGTCGGGATCACGCTTCCCACAGTCGCGCCAATGCCCCAATGGACGTCCGGCATCGCAGCGATCCATTTGAAGATGAACGGGAGCTGCGCGGCATTTAAAAGCTGCTTGCGCGCCGCGTCTTCCAAAGGAACGCCTTTCGTCCAGGCCTTCACCGGAACGCCGGTCTCCGGCGCGATTACGTTGTATGTGGTGTCCGACATTTTAGTCTCCTTCTCATTCTCAAGCTTCCTGCGGACGCCAGCACAGACTAAAGTCTGTGCCACCCGGATCTCTGCACAACAGGAGGTCTATGCCACTCTGGTGGCACAGGCTTCAGCCTGTGCTGGCCGCTGCCGAGCGCGCGGCGACAAACGGTGAAGAAACACTGCTTACCCACTGAGCTACAGCCCCAATCATGCTGGAGCAGCCCGGATTCGAACCGGGGACTTGTAGTTCCTTCGGCATTCGCCGCGAATCTGCTTCGATCCCCCTGCCGGCCTGCGGCGACGTTTCTCCTGGATTCGCCGCAGGCCTCCTCGGTGGCGACAAAAGATGACGAGAGATTACTGAACCCGTGCTCGGATCAGTCACAGGACTCGAACCTGCTAGCGCTTGATGAGCGCGTGCCATGTACTCCCGCCGGCATTCGCCAGCAAACTCTAAAAAAGCCAACCGGCCCACGGCGACAAACTGTGGAGAAACTTCACTGGCGTCCTGCCGTTAGACCACTGCGCATTTCGCGCAGCCCGGAGTTGAACCGGGATCTCCAGAGGCATGTAGTTCCTCCTGCATTCGCCGCAGGCCACACGCAAAAGGGCCGACAAGGTTTGGATGAGACGCAAACATGTCACGATGTAGTCCCACCAGCATTCGGCCCCTTTCCCTTACTAGCGCGCACAACGCACACGAACGGGCTGTGCGCTTCCTTACAACTCAACTGCTTCGATCCGCGCAATCCAGTGGTCAGCCTCCAGTTGCCCGGAAGCGAACGCCGCGATCACCTCGAACACCTGATCGGAGAATCCCCCGATGTTCAAGATGTCCGCCCGCTCGGCCGCCTGCGTGGTTTGGTTCGGCTGGATGTCCAGACAAACCAGGCGAGCCATCGGATTCCGCTGCCGGAATTCCGACCACTCGGCCATCAACGCGGTTCCCAACCCGCGTCCCGCATCCACCCAGGACTGGTTATCCGACACGAAGATAACCAAATCCGCTTGCGCCTTCCGCTTGTTCAGAAGATGAACCGGAGCGCTGCAATTGGTTCCGCCTCCGCCAATCGAAGCCAGCTTTCCGGCGTTCGTCATCACGCTATCACGCGAGTTCAGATTCACCGAAACCACCGACTGTTCGAACGGCAGCACCGTCGCGGATGGATTCTTCCGCAACACTGCCGCCGCGACCAGCGCGGCCACATCGATGCACCGTACGGTGCTCGTGGAACCAGCCCGATGACCGGTAACCGCGCTCGACATCGAGCCCGAAACATCGGGACACACTACCACCTGTCCTGCGATCGACGGCACATTCACGATCGTCAGTTCCATCGCGTCCTGCAGAGCATTCCGCACTTCGTCCGGAACGGCATCATCGCAGTTCCGATACGTCGTCATCAATTGATACGGAAACACTCGCGCCCGCTGGATCTCGCCCGCATCGCGCAAACGCGCCGCGATGAGGCCCGCCAAACCCGGGGCTTCGAACACGCCATGCCGGGCGAACGTGTTCAGGTTCATACGCGTGGTCTGCCACGAAGCGTTCTTCGCGATCTCCACCCAATCCTTTTGGGAGAGGGGCAGCGCCGACAACAGCAGGAACGGCAGATCGGGCAAAATCAGTCCCTCACCCGCCTTGAATTGCTCGAACTGCATCACCAGCTTGGGCAATGCATTCGGATCGTACGACCGGCCGAGCATGTAGCCGTAGAAAGCCTCCCGCACCGGTCCCGCCGGCTTCGGATGCACCATCTTCACGATGTCCGAAAGCGACGGGCTCTGACCGGCGCTCGATGCGAAAAGCGCATCTTCATCGCGGCTGGTGAGCCACTCGCGCACCAGCCGCTTGGGAGCAGTTCCCAAGGACTTCCGGCCGACTACTCCTGACCGTAGAATTTGAACGTACGTCCGCAACATACGCGTGTTGTCGATCACGCGCGCGAAAACGGCTTCGTGCAACCGGGCGTCTCGTGCAGCAAGCCACGCGCAGAGCAATGCCGGCATGTCCTTCATGAACGATTGCGTCCGGCTGTAGATCGCCACTTGCGCGATGAACCGGGGATCGATTCCGTCGCACAGTTCGAACACGCGCGTCAGTTGCTCATCCGCCGTCGCGTAGAAGGTCCGTCCGAAACAACCGGTGGCCGCATATTGCGCCAGCGCTTGCTTCGGCGCGAGTGCGTACGCCGGAGCGTTCTCGGAGTTCACCGCGTTCGTTTGCGGGATCAATGCGCCCCGCAGGCTTGCGAATAGTGTCTTGTTGGCCATCGTTCGTGTCCTCGCTCTCGATGATGTAAATGCAGTCTCAATGCCAGACTGCAAACTGCTGAATATAAAAACTTAGCTATCGCGAGCTTTCTCATACTCGATACGCTGGGATAATTGCTTAGAATATAGTCTATGGTCCACGCATCCACGGTCGTGATCGGCCTGCTCGGCTCAACGCTCGACATGGGTAAACATCCCGATCGCTGGCAGAACTGGCGTCCGTCTGTGGCGCTCTGCCGGCAACCCGATCTCATCGTGAAGCGCTTCGAACTGCTGCATGGAGCCCGCGATCAACCACTCGCCGGCCTGGTGAGCCGCGACATCGCGGCGGTTTCGCCCGAGACCGAGATGCGTCTTCACCAGATCGATTTCAGCGACCCGTGGGACTTCGAGCAGGTTTATGAGACGCTCTTCACCTTCGCTCGCGCCTACCCGTTCGACAACGATTCTGAAGACTACTTGATCCACATCACCACTGGTACGCACGTGGCGCAGATTTGCCTTTTCCTGCTCACCGAATCCCGCTGGTTGCCCGGGCGTCTGCTCCAGTGCTCGCCCGATCGAGACCGAAGTGCGCCCGGAAAGATCAAGATCATCGACCTCGACCTCTCGCGCTACGACCGGATCGCTTCCCGTTTTCAGCAGGAGCAGCGGGAGGGCGTCTCCTACCTCAAGGGCGGTATCGAAACCCGAAACACGGCGTTCAACCGCCTGATTGACCGCATCGAGCAAGTCGCGATCGCCACCCGCGATCCGCTCTTGTTGATGGGGCCGACTGGCGCCGGTAAATCGCGGCTGGCCCGCCGTATTTATGAACTGAAAAAGGTGCGCCACGCCGTTAAAGGCGAGTTCGTGGACGTGAACTGCGCAACGCTGCGCGGCGACGGCGCCATGTCCACTCTCTTTGGCCACACCAAAGGGGCGTTCACCGGCGCATTGAAAGACCGTCCCGGCTTGCTCCGGACCGCCGACGGTGGCGTGCTGTTTCTCGACGAAATCGGCGAACTCGGATCGGACGAGCAGGCGATGCTGCTGCGCGCGCTGGAAGAAAAGACTTTTCTTCCGCTGGGCTCCGACCGCGAGAGCAGGAGCGATTTTCAATTGATCGCCGGAACCAACCGCGACTTGTTCGCCGCCGTGCGTGAAGGCCGCTTCCGCGAAGACCTGCTGGCCCGCATCAACCTCTGGACGTTCTCGCTACCCGGGCTCCGGGCCAGGCCCGAGGATATCGAGCCTAACCTGCAATTCGAACTCGATCAGTACGCTCAGAAGACCGGCAACCGCATCACCTTCAGCAAAGAAGCGCGACACCGGTTTCTCGATTTCGCGCTATCTGGGAGCGCCGCGTGGAAGGGAAACTTCCGCGATCTCAATGCGGCCGTGGCCCGCATGGCGACCCTCGCGCTCGGCGGCCGAATCTCCATCGATATCGTGGATGAAGAAATCGAACGCCTCAATCACTCCTGGGCCGATCCGCGGACCAGCGCTTCTGACACCGTGCTTGGCGATCTCATCGGCAGCGGCCGCTTGGCGGAAATGGATGCATTTGACCGCGTTCAGGTTAGTCATGTCATTGAGGTCTGCCGCCAATGCCGGTCGCTCTCTGAAGCGGGCCGGCTGCTCTTCAGCGCGTCCCGTGACCGCAAATCGACCACCAACGACGCCGACCGTTTACGAAAATATCTGAACCGGTTTGGAATCGATTGGGCGCAGATTTTCGCGCGTCCGCAGTAGCTGGCGCTAGTAGGTGCGCCGAGATTGGACCAGGCTCGGCCAGTTGGTGGCCCCGCTGGGATTCGAACCCAGACTTCACCGATTTTGAGCCGGTTGCCTCTACCAGTTGGACTACGGGGCCTTCTTGGTGGGTGTCCCCGGATTCGAACCGGGACGCTCCGAGGGAGCACTCTGCTTTACAGGCAGGCGCGGCCAACCGTATCCGCCTGACACCCAAACTTCCCTGACACACAAAACTTTGGCGGAGAGCCTGGGAATCGAACCCAGTCGCGCGCGAGCGCTTGGCACGTTAGCAGTGTGCTGGCTTACCATCTGCCTCGCTCTCCGTTGGCGCCGGGATGAGGATTCGAACCCCATGCGCTTGGTTTGGAAGCAAGCTGCTCTCCCAGGAACATCCCGGCTCAAAATTTGGCGGAGGGTAGGAGATTCGAACTCCTGTGCCCTTGCGGTGCGGCAGTTTTCGGGACTGCTGGGCTACCAATTGCCCATACCCTCCGCAGGCTAATTGTTGGTAGGCCAGGAGAGACTTGAACTCTCACGCCCGAAGGCACTAGTTCCTAAGACTAGCGTGTCTGCCATTCCACCACCGGCCCACTGGAGCACTGAGCCAGACTCGAACTGGCTAAGAACGGGTTTGCAAGCCGCCGCCTCGACCGCTTCGGCATTCAGTGCTAAAAAGAAATTGTTTTAGAGGGAACAATAGCTACTGAGTCGGGACGACCAGTAACATGCGCGCGACAGGAATGATAACAACATTGCGCGATTCATATACTGAATATAACACAAAATTCGATGGCAGGGGAGGAAAGATTTGAACTTTCGATCTCTCGGTTCAGAGCCGAGCGCTGTAGGCCGGGCTTAGCTACTCCCCTGCATGGCGACGATGGCGGGACCCTATCCTTCGATCGCGCACAACGCCACGTGCAAGCTGTGCGCTCGCCCGCGATCTCCTGACTGAGAATCAGGCGGCTTGAGCCAACTTGCCTACATCGTCAAACTGTTGGCGAAGTGGATGGGAGTCGAACCCATCTGGTCCTCATGGACAGTGAGGCGCCTTTGCCGCTCGGCCACCACTCCGAAAATTGGTATCCCGCTCGGGACTCGAACCCGAATCTGAACGTTCGTAGCGTTCTGTCCTGATCCATTGGACGAACGGGACTGAAGCTCACTCGCGCACAGCGGACTAACGCCTGTGTGCTCAACTGGCGCCGGCGAGGAGAATTGAACTCCCCTCTGCTGATTGAAAGTCAGCGATCCTGGCCACTAGACGACGCCGGCAAATTGTGGTGGAACTGGAGAGAATTGAACTCTCGCTGTCTCGATTAAAAGTCGAGCGCCTCACCATTCGGCCACAGTTCCAAAACTTGGTGCGTCCGGTTGGAATCGAACCAACTGCCGGGCGATTAAGAATCGCCTGCTCATCCTCATGAGCTTCGAACGCATGGTGCTGGCGCTGGGAGTCGAACCCAGCCCGTGCTCTAATCTGGAGCGAAGCGGTTTATAAGTTCGCCGGTGCACCGTACACTACGCCAGCACGACCTTGGCGCCGAGGGCTGGAATCGAACCAACGTAGAAGGCTTCAAAGACCTTCGTCCTCCCTCTGAACGACCTCGGCTTGGAACGCCTGGCTGGACTCGAACCAGCGTGTACCGCTTTAGAAGAGCGGTGCCTAAATCCCCTCGGCCACAGGCGCGCAGTCACTTCGGAATTTGGTACCGGGGTAGAGGATCGAACTCTACTGCACCTCTTTGTAGGAGAGGGGCCCTCAACCAGAAGGCGACCCCGGCATTTTGGCTGTGGGGGCAGGATTCGAACCTGCGCGTAAACTGGTTAACAGCCAGTCGCCTTGCCACTTGGCTACCCCACAAAAATCGAAACTGGTCGGGGACCTCGGATTTGAACCGAGAGTCTCTTGGTTCCAAACCAAGCGGGTTGAGCCGTTTCCCTAGTCCCCGAATGTGAAAATCTGGAGTGAGCGGCTGGACTCGAACCAGCGGCCTTGGGCTTCGGAAACCCACGCTCTTATTCCGCTGAGCTACGCTCACAAAACACTGGAGCAGGCGGCCGGAATCGAACCGGCATTTCTTCGTTAGGACCGAAGAGTCCTTATCCGTTGAACGACGCCCGCACAACTGGGGTGACCGGAGGGAATTGAACCCTCGTGGACAGATCCACAGTCTGCCGCCTAAGCCACTCGGCCACGGTCACACTTGGTGCCAGGAGCACGAGTCGAACGTGCTTATCCGGCTTTTCAGACCGGCGCCTTAACCGTAACGGCCATCCTGGCGAAATTGGTGGAAGAGGAGGGAATTGAACCCTCATTGGCTGGTTGCAGGCCAGCGGTCCTCCCGTTGAACGACTCCCCCGAACAACTCCTGGCACAGGGCGTGCTCCGTCGTGCCAGAGGCTTCAATTTGGTTGCGGGCTGGCGAGTTGAACGCCACTCGCGTGGCTTATGAGGCCAGCATGACACCGGTTCACTTGCCCGCAGGAAACTTGGTCCGGGAAGCTGGGGTCGAACCAGCGGCCTCTCGATTATCGGTCGAGTGCTCAAACCACGCTGAGCTTTTCCCGGTTGTGCTACGCACGCGAAGAGTGGAGCCCCGTGCCAGATTCGAACTGGCTTTTCCGGATTACAAATCCGGTGCATCGCCGTCTATGCTTACAGGGCGGATAATCTTGGAGCCAAGGGAGCGAATCGAACGCTCATCGGTTGCCTACCATGCAACTGCTCTCCCCTTGAGCTACCTTGGCTCGATTAAAAAAAATGGAGCCGGAGGGGGTATTCGAAACCCCGGCCTCCGCGTTACGAGTGCGACGCTCTTCTCCTTCTGAGCTACTCCGGCGTGGAGCGAGTGCGGAGAATCGAACTCCGTTGACCGGACTGGCGATCCGGCGCCCAACCAATAGGCCACACCCGCACAAATTCTGGAGCGGACGGAGTTAATTGAAAACTCTTCTCTGGGTTGGAGGCCCAGGGCACACCCTATATACCACGCCCGCTCACTTCACACTTCTTACACTACATATTCAGTTGTCAAAGATCTGCTCTGAGACACACCTCAACCGGCTCGCTTCCCGGGGGAAGCAAGTTGGACAAAATGCCTCAAAATACCGACAAAACAAAAAAAGAGGGCGGCCATTTTTGGTGGCCGCCCTCTTCTTGAAATCGGAATGTTATTCCAAGACGGGTCAGGTCACCGCGCGCGCATCATGATTCATGCGCCGCTGCGTACCTTTGACTTCGGTCCCGAGTTGGAATACTGGTGTCACGCAATTAAATCTTAAATCATTTTTCTACAAAGTTCAAGCGCTTTCATGAATTCTTCACTTCCTGGCGGGAGATTTGTACTGCCTCGGCGGAGCGATCGCCGAGAGCCGCGAAATAGACTTGCTGTTGTATCAACCACTTACCGCTACGTACCAAAGTCGCGCGCCAATTCACGCCGGGCCCCGCGCCAGCCCGGAAGCACCGGCCGGTCCCGCCGCGTACAATCTGCGCTATGATTGTGTTGTTAGTTTTCTCCTGCGCCCGTAGCTCAGTCTGGATAGAGCGTTTGCCTCCGGAGCAAAAGGTCGTAAGTTCGAATCTTACCGGGCGTACCAGTTAACTCCATCCTCCTCAATCGGTTCAAGCTGTTCTTGCCAAACCGTCCGTATCGGCATTCTCGGCACTGTGCCCAATTTTGTGCCCGCTTTGTGCCTTGCGTGCCCTCGCGATGGCTTCGCGCGCGGTGTTGAGGCTCGGATGAACGTAGCGCTTCGTGGTTCCAAAATCGCTGTGTCCGGCGAGATATGCCAGTGTGTACGGGTCGAGAATCGCCGACCAGCGCGTGAGACACGTGTGCCGAAAGATGTAGGGCACGAACGGCACCAACTTCGCCCCCTTGCACGCCTGCGCGTGCGCTTTCTTCAAAGTAGACTGCTCGATATGACCGCTCCGGGTTCCAGCAGGAAAAACCCATTCGCTCTCAAACGAACCCCGCCGCGCTTCGAGGATTGCAGCCACGCGCTCAGACAAGGGGATCTCGCGCCGGGCATTCACGGTCTTTCCGTACGGCACGTGCAGCGTGTCTCTCCGAATATGCTCCCACCGCATTCGGTAGCACTCTTCAGGACGTAACCCGCAATCGAGCAGGACCGTTGAAACATCACGCAAAAGATACGGGTCTTGCGGCTGAATAGGTCGCTCGCCGCGCTTCACTGCGCGTATTCCTTCGAGAGCACGCAAATGGGCTGCGATGATCGATTCTCCAACAATGGTCGCGGCCTGCAGGAACGCCGTCTCGTCTTCAAGCGACAGAACCCGCTCCCGTCGCTGCTCACCGGGTACCAGCGAAACCTTCGCCGGCGATTTGTCAATCCGTCCCCACTCCACCGCCAGGTGAAGCATTCGCCGCAACACTTGTAGGGAACGATTAATACTCGAAACCTCATATTTCTCGTTGCGCCGGTCCTCAATGAAGCCGGAAATGATTCCAGGTGTGATTGCATCGAGCTTCGCGCTTGCAAGCGATGAGTGGCCGATCAAGTGCCGCGTTTGAATCCGGCAGTATGCCAACGTGCTTCGCTTTTCCGCGAATCTAGTTTCAACGTATGGGAGATAGTCTAGCTCCGCAAATTGCTTGAGCGTCGGGACGGGTTTACGGTCCCTGATTCCGACTTCCCCCTTTGCAAGTCCCGTCTTCCGTGCAGACTCGATCTGCTCTGCTGTTCGCTTGTTCCCTTGCTTCGTCGTCTCCCGGATCAGTTCGCCGTTCCAGGTGAACTTGAACCACCAAACGTCACCGCGCTTGTAAACCGCCATGCTACGCATCCCCCTTTCGTTCGTTCCCTTGAATGTCTGGGCCGCGATGGCCCGTCAAAATTCGATTGATGACCACGCCGTGCCATTTGCTGCCGGTTCGAGTCGGCACGTTCTCAGCGTTCAGCCGGGCCGCGATGCGGTCATAGCCCAAACCTTCGGCTCGCAGCGCCCGTATGCGCTCCAGGACGTCTCCTTCACCGTCGTAATACCCGAAGGGTTTCCTGCCCTCACAGCGGCCATCCCTTGCGCTCTTGCGCATCCGAGCACCCCTCAACTTGGCGACGATTTGCGACTTGTCATACTGCGCCACAGCGCCTAACAGTTGCCGCATCAGGACACGCGTGGGATCGGTGGCCATCAAGTCGGGTTCGGCAACCGAAACGAGAGTAAACCCGTGCTTCTGAAGGTCGGCGATTGCGGCTTCCTGAACCATCAGGTCGCGGGCGACGCGGTCCAGTTTCTCGACGATGATGGTCCGAACTCCGTTGGAGTGGAGCGCAGTCAACATCTCAGCCCATCCGGCCCGATCCATCGTCTCAACGGTTCCGCTGACGCCTTCCTCGCGAAACTCGCGGACAACCTTGAAACCATGAGCGGCGGCGTACGCTTTGATTGCGGCCCGCTGACGGGTGAATCCGTCGCCCTTCAATTGGCCCTTTCCGCTCACTCTCAGGTAGGAAAACGCTTTCGGCATGATCCAATCATGCAACTGACGACTCGCGAAGTCAATACCAATTCTGTAGATAAAGTATGCTCGCTCAATCTAAAGCACTTTCAGCCGAAGCGCACTGAGGGGGGAAATCCCCGGTTGCGAACCCCCCCGGCGATGCGTCCACTAACAAGGATGCCCGCGCTTTCGAGTATTGCCGCGCGTATCATCGGGGACCCGCGCGGGCGACCCGTTAAGTTGTCAGGATTCGAAACTTCGCGGGGAGGGTGGATTCACGGTTTGCCATATAGTTTTGGCTGCTCTCGTCGGATTTTTTGGCGCGCCAATTTTTTTGGCTGCGTCGACCGCTCTGCGGCTACGGCGCTAAGACAAGGTCGAAGAATGGTCAGGCTCGAAACCAGGGACCCAGCGAAACCCCTCGGCTCTCGTAATTGAGGCAATGTTAAGCTCCATTCCCACCGAAGCGTATGTATGAGGGTCGATGAGCTCAGCCGCCGGATCAGAATGCGCGCGGATGAATTTCTTGGCTGCGTCGATAGCGTCGGATAGTGTCTCCGGCTGCTCGTAGCAGTATTTAGCAAGACGCTTATCCGTGAGGGAATTAAGTGACCGCACTATCGCATCGGAACCGATGCACAAGCCCTTCTGACGTACATCGACACGCGATATTGATGGCCGCTCATGATACAGGGTGATTTCCATCTGGTCTGGCTGCCCGGTGCTACTGTGGTACCCGTCAAGCATAATGACCGTTTCCGACTCGGGGAATCGGGTGGGCCATTTGTCCATGATCGGCCTGCCGCTAGCCGTGAGCGCCTCGTCGAACCGAGTGGCCAGCTCAGCAGCGTACGCGTACATGCCGACCAACCCAGTTATGGATTTTGCATACGTGGGAATCTCCTTGGAAAAGTCGAACTGAAACGACGGGTAAATGAGTGCGGCTTCTTTCGCAATAGTCAACGCCATAGCCTCCCCCTCAATGGGAAAGATTTTCTGTACGTTTTCGCTCACCACCGTTTTCGCCTTCCGGTCGTAACAACGGCGGTCCGCAGCGACAACAAATCCTTCAGCAGTTTTAAATCTGGCAATTGCGGTAGACATGTCAACGCAGCCCCAAGGGTAGATAATCTCGCAAAAGTCTTGCATTCGGGCAAACTCCTGTATTACGGTGTAACCAGAAGCCCGAATGTGGAACGTTAGCCCCGACTGCCATCGGGGCTTTCGTGTCTCTGGTGGCAAGTATAACCGGGATTCGAGATCTCGCTTCCGCACCTGCCATAATGAATCGGCAAAGGAGCACTGCGAAATGGACCGAACAAGCAAGCTTCTGTTGGCAGCGATTGCTCTTGGACTTTGGGCAAACGCCGTGATTCCCCTCTTTCGACCCCATGGAGTCGCCGCTCAGGACCGAACGGCGCACACATTATCAAGCATCGACGATCATCTCGCGACGATTGAGCATGACGTACATGACTTGACGGATATCGGCGATGGAACCTGCACAAACGACGCGATCTGCAAATGACGAATGAATAGCCGCGCTTCGTTGGAACGGTGGGTCCGGTTCTGATAGAGCAGCCCGCTAAAGCAGAAGCCCCAACCTGCGAGTGTCGCCGTTTCAAAGTGCCATGTTCGGAAATGGACTCTCGCGACCGTCCAACGCGCATACTGCCTTCCGAATCGCCAGCACAGCCAGTTGCCTCTGCCGTTCCGTCCAGTACTCGATAAAGAGTCCCCCCGTCGCGTTTACCCAGCTCCCATCCGTACATGCGCTCTGTACCGTCACGCGCATCACACCTGGCAAATGCTTCAGCGGTGCTTTGCTCTTCCTTGGTCGACCGTGCGATATCGACTGCGGGACTTTGACATTAATGGTGTTTCTGTACGCCATACCCACATTTTGCAAAACTCACGCAGGGATTGGAAGTAGGTTTTTCGCGCCTACTTGCCGCAGCTAACTTGTCGCCGTTTCGTCTTGGCATGTTTATCTCTGCTTGCGGCCATCGTCGGCAGATCCTTCTCGACCGCGTTGACTTCACCGTCAAATCGCCGTTTCCATGCTTGTATCTCGACCACCGTTCCCGAGTCTCCGATCTGGATGACGCGCCGGGCTTCTGCCGCAGTATAGACAGTGCCACGCCGTTCGCCGAGTTTGACCACGTCCGCTTCGTCGGCCACAAGCCAGAACCGCTCACCCAACACATCAGACCAAAGCTCGACCGCCCGGCCCCGCAGCACATCTTCGAGGCTCGGCAGTTCCTCACAACCAAAGTTTGTATGCAAATCTGCAAAAGCCACCCGTTCTGTGGCTTCAGGGCACCCTTTTGCATCTTTTGCATACAAACTTTGGCCAGAAACGTTATGAAAGTAAGATCGCCAGTCGATCAACGCGTTCATATTTCTTCTCCAAAGAGTGCTGGTGTTCCACCGGCAAATCTGCGACGGCCTGCCCCCGGTGGGCCGGTCCTCGACAAGCACATAATTGTGCTCAGTCAGCAGCTTTAGAATCGGTTCAAGATTCTTCATCTCCTTAAGTGTGCTCTGAAACGCACAGAAAATGTCGCGTGTTGTGGTCTCCCTCTCGCCTTGATCGATGGCCCACTTGACCAAGCGCCTTGCCATGTCAACGTTGACATTAGCCCCCATCAACCCGAATGCGCACGTTGCGTGTGAGATCAAAATGGTCGCCAGTAATAATGCCGCCTCGGTTGTGTCGCGGTGAATCTCGGAATGAGAGTTCGGAGCGGTCGTCACACAGTGAAAAATTCCTGCGATCCGAGCCGCAGCGCCAGGTAGTTTTCCCGCCCAGTCCTTGCATCCGGCGAGCCGGTTTCCGTCGCGAATCTCCACCTCCACCCGCCGCTGAAAGTCACGCCACGAATCATATGCAGAAGGTGCAAAGGTCAATTTAGTAGCCCTTGGCCGACCGCTGTCGCCAGTTCGATCCGGCAATTTGAGAAGGCGACGAATCAAGTCGGCGTAGTCTTGGCGAGTTCCCGCTGGTATTGGCCGCGGCTCATGGCGGCGATATCCTAGATTGGATGGCGGCATGCCGTACAGAAAACGTGCGAGGAGACCCCGGCCCCGAAAACCCGGAGTTTCCGCCAACCCACTGAGTACCGCTGGCTGAGGGGAAAGCCCAATCGTCAAAAGCGGTTTAGTTAAAACGATCGCATCTCCTGACCTGCGATCGACTCGAACGGATGTTCCAACATGAGACTGCAAAACGAAATCGATATTTGGCACGCCGCGAGAGTAGCGGCCCGCAAGAATGTCGAAATACCCGCCCTCATCGCTCAGCACAGCCATTCGCTCATGATTCTTGGACGTGAGCTCAGGCAACGCTTCGGGCGTAATGTCTTGCGCCCAGAAACGCGGGAACTCGGGGACGTCGATAAGCGACTCCTCCAAAGCACTAAGTTCCTCTCTCGCGTCATCGTTGGAACCGTTGGCTATTTCTTTGCGAAGTTTCTCGATCCGGGCCTCCATTGTTTTTCGTTCGCTGAGCGCCTTCCGCCGTTGCGGTGCGATGCGTTCCTGTTCCTCGCGCTCAAAATCGACCAGCGGTTTGCACGCCGCGTTCACCACGGCCGTTTTGCGGTTGCCGGATTCCAGAGCCACGGCCAGGAACAAATTGAGCGATTCAGTGTAATCGTCGTGTATCTCAACTTCGCAACGCCCGGCGACACTCGCGGAAGTCACAGCCAAGCACATCAACGCAGCCAACTCACGCGGCGTTTCAGTATGAGCCGAGAGCGATTCAACAAACTCCCCCAACGCGCCGGGGAGTAGGCCAGCCGGTAAGCGCTTAGCTTCTGATGCAAGAGGAATCGGTGCGCCCCAGCCCTCGCGTGTGGCCTCGGCGAGCAGCGCACCCTCCTTGTCGAGCAGAGCGCGTTCTATCGCATCATGCCGCACGATGTGGGCCCCCCGCGACTTCTGCGGACTGCGCGAGCATGAGCACCACTTTCGCCGAAATCCATCGCGCCTCGCGCTCGCGCTCCTCACCCAGTGCTGCGAACCGCTCGGCCTCGGCGGGATACTCTGCTCGAAGGCGGATAAACGCCCGAATAATATCCTCGGGTGGCCCATTTTCGAGAACGTTGCAGAGCGAGGCAGCGCACTCAAGCGTCTCGTCATTGCCATCCTTGACCGCAGCGAGCTTGCGCGCATTCAACTCAATAGTGAAGGCGTCCCGCCAGCGCTCGATCTCCATGGCTACGGAGCTTGCCTTATCCTTTCGTCTCTTGTGCTCGCAGCGCTGTTCGTCCGTAAGGGTTCGAGGTTCGATGAAACCCTCGGCTTCAAGCCAAGCCAGCGCGATGGTTCGACTGCAATTCAAGACTGTTTCGACAAGAGTTAGAGCTCCGCCACCACGGCTTCGCGCGTGATCGAAGAAGACGCCGCGCTCCGCATTGATATTCACGTTCAGGTCGCGCGATCCGCGCCAAAATGCGGGTGCACGTCCGCGCCGAGGCTCCGGCCCGCCAAGCGCGCGCCACACGTCAAGCACGCGAATTTCGGAAAGGCGACTCATGGCTCAATTCGCCTCCCGTTGCGCTATCCAAGCGCGGAGATCGCCCCGCCGGTAAAAGACTCGGTTGCCGCCGATCCGTATGAACGGAGGACCACCACCCATCAACCGGGCGCGCCGGTACCACGCCAAGCTCATCGGCAGTTCCTCGGCGCGCGCCTGTTGTTCGGTCAGGAGGTCGGAGTCAAGCCGACGAGATGGGACCGATTGCGCTGTCGCGCTCTTCTGTGAGTCGATTTGTGCGGAGTGCATGATCCCATCTCAAACGAAGTTGGATTTGAATTGAAGAGGGAAAATGGTGTGCTGCCTAATTTCACGGTTCTATTCTGCGGACCGCTTCCATTGGATCAATTCTTCGGCCGTCCTTATGCCACTGCGTACTGTTGACTCATCACACTTTCGGTTGTTGTCCTCCAACCACTTCACAATTTTTGTGTAAGACATGCCGCCGAATTGATGCAGGACAAACCATTCGAGGTTGTCCGGACTGTATGTGTGTCGTGTCCGAACCAAGCCCAAAGCCTCGGCTTCTCGCCTCGTGTCCTTCTCGTAGTTACGCAACTCTTCTTCAAATCGCGCGCGAAGCTCTTGCCTGAAAGAAGCCCAGGATTTGTTCTGGGGTTGCCACGCCATGAAAGTGAACGCGAAGGGCTTGCCGATATCGAGTTGCCTTGTGGCTAACATCGGAAGCCACCTTAGCGCGTCTCTCACAGGTGGATGACCAAACCAGACTGGCAATGCCCGAAAGGCGTCATCGAGAAGCCAATCCTCAGTGACATTGAACTGTTTTGCCCACGAATTAAGGAGATTGATGACCTTCTCATGTTCGGGTGTTGCCTCATGGGGCCATGGGTTCCGATTTCTGCGGACAAGCTTTGAATCACGACGTGCAATCTCAGCGTACGTCGGAAACACAGTGTCGCGGAGTCCTTCCAAGAACGCCGGGAAAACCCGGGCGGAAGCTCTAATCAGCTCGTGTTGCGCCATCCTGACTGTCTCGCTACGCGCCGGATGCGGTTGAACATATTCTCCGCGAGACAACGGCGGGGTCTTTCGCTTCGTCATCGCTCCCTCTGCGATTCCCTACGTAGAGTAGCCGCCCCTGGGTAGGGTTCCCAGCCTTCGCCCCGTCGAGCTAGGCGGCTGATTTCAGTTTAAGGGTTGCTCCAGCTTTTGAAGAGAGCCACATCGCGAATAAGTCTAGGCAGACTTAGGTATAAATACAGGAATGCAGACTCGACATTGTGCGCGTGGAAGGGCGCTAGACAAGTTTATCCCAACACTTCTCATGAACCGCAGAGGTTGGCTGCTTGTTACCCTGGCGATTGCCATTGCCGCATCAAGCTGTCACCGCTCCTTGCCACCGCCCTCAGGCAGTCCGAACGACGAACTGTACGAGGAGCAACGCAAGAAACGCCAGGACTACTCCGAATCAACGAGCATCAGTGCTTGTTCGGAAAGATCCGGGAATTGTTACCCGTTGACAGCCGATATTGACCATCACTTCAGTGACCAGGGGAGAGAGAGCGTCACGGTGGAGCGAGTTTATTTTGAGAATGGTGGCTACCTAGACTTTGGTGTACCGATTCCGGGCCACGGCACCGACTCAAAAGGCACCGACTGGAGTTTCGATTGGTGAGAGAATAGAGAGCACTCGACGCCCTGGTACTCGGTCTTTAGGAGAAATATCTTATGAAAACCCTTGCTGCTTTTGAGCTGTTCGCTTTCATTTGCTCCGCATTGATCGCCCAAGAATCTCACGCACCAATGACCAACGCCGATGTGATCGCAATGACGAAATCGGGCATCGCGGAGCAGACTGTCGTTTTGGCTATCGGACGCGAGCCAGCAAGCTTTGATACGTCTCCGCAAGCCCTGATCGAGTTAAAGAAAACAGGAGTCTCTGACGCGATTCTCAACGCGATGCTAACGGCACGCAAGTACTCTGGCCAACACCTCGCAGAGGCTCCAACCGAGCCGCCCGTCAAAAAAACCGAGACAGTTCCAGCTTCGAAGGAGAGTTTTCAGGTTCCTGGATCGGCGCTGGATTCAGGGTCTGGACTCCGCGTGAAAGTCATACAAGAGCAATCAGTTCCCTAGGTTGTAGAAACGGGGCGCGGAGTTCGCACAGCGTGCAACATAGCTGGTTCGGCAAATACGTCACTGACGGCGAACACAATAGGCAACTCGACTTTTGGTAGTGCGACCACTAACTTGGGGCTCAGAATGAACTGCAATTCTTACGACACGACCATGCGTTGGTCGCATGTCCTAAATGCAATGTTCGTCGAAGGCTCTGATGGCATTGCGTACATCATTGCCTGTGATCGGGCATGGCGCTGGTCCAAATGCGTGCCGCTTCGAGCTGGTGAAGTCTTCAATGCCCGGCATACCAGCAAAGGAATGGCTGTTCAAGCGTTCAATGCGAAGGGGAAGGAGTCCGAGCCCACCTACACGATCCTACAATCCAGGTCCCTTCGCTAACTCTCTCGGCCAAGACCCATATGGCATGGACTGGGCGCGCCAACCGTCATGCTCATTGAGGTGGTGTCTCTTTCTCCATGTTGGCGACTATTGTCACCGTCCCGCCGGTGCCCACGGTCATCTTCCGCTTCCACGCCTTGAATCCGGGTTTAACTATTTCAATGTCATGGTCGCCCACCGCGAGTTGGGGGGTTGACGGAGTGCTCCCAACGTACTTGCCATCCACGCTAATGTCCGCGCCGTCTGGGTTGGATGTGATTGAGATCGGCGAAGTCCCCGTTAGTGCGGTTACCTTGGCAGGCGCTGAAGCCGGGGGAGCATTGAGTTTGGACAGATCATAATCGCTGTTCGTGTAGACCGTCACCTCGTGGCCTTTGGGAATAGTGATGTCCTTGCCGTGCATGAAAAGAAAAAACGGGGCCGCTGGCCAGAACACGATAGCAGTGGCTACGATGCCGCCGGTCATCGCGCCGGTGTGCCCGCCGCCGCTGCCATTCTGAACACCTCTTAGTGGCAGTCGTTCGTTACTCGGCAGGCGCACATAATCGATGTTCATGCCGAGCTTGCCACCTCGCGCCATGCGCCGCTTTGGAACCGCTTCCGTAATGGTCCCGATTGCCGTAGAGCCTTTGGGTACGACCATTTGGTCGCCGAGTTTCAAGTCGTCAAGCGTCTCAAAATCGACATTGTCCCCCAATGACGCATCAGCCGACGAAACCGTCCGGTTGATGCGCATACGCACAGGCGTGCCTTGGGGCAAGATATTCTGCGGTGGCGGTGTTTGGGAAAACGAAACGGACGAAAGGAACACCGCGAGCATAGAAAGGTCCAACAGATTCTTCATCGTTCAGCTTTCGTTGATTGTTCAACGATGATACACCCGCCAGCGGTTAGCCCGCCACGAGGGGATCATTCAAGCAAAACGCCATGGTTGCGATTGCGACCGCGCGATAGCCTGGCGCTGTGCCCAATTTTGTGCCCACCCCCCACATAGAGGCGTTGCTCTCGGTTGTTAGTGCAGTTCTGGCGCGTGGGTCAAACGGGAAGAGTACCGGGTTGAACGGTGGCGTAAGCGATTGCAAACTAGCGATGATTAAGAAGCGTGAGCAACCATGATACGAAGTGTCACCAATCATTGTGCCCAGGGCTAAGTTATTGATTATTGGCTGCTTCTTGCCTCCGGAGCAAAAGGTCGTAAGTTCGAATCTTACCGGGCGTACCATTCCTCTCCGTGGCGATACAGATTGCACCTGTTTTCGCCCTGCGCCTCCGCGCGGCTCTTAACGGAGGACAAACGGAGCACACGCTTTTGAGGGACCAAAATTTGCTGACTGCCATAGTCTCCAACTGGTGAGCGGCCCTTACCCCTGCTCCAAGAACTCTTGCGGTGTTTTCACAAGGTGCGCTATCTCGCCAAAGCGGCTAAAGTCCCGCAGGTTCCACGTTAGGAGTACTTCTGCTCCGGCCTTGATCGCGCAACGGGCAATCACATCGTCGTAAATGGCTCCGCCCGAAGCTTTTCCCGCAAGCTGGCAATAAATAGACGTGCCCTTTCCGCAGAGACGCGATACTTTCCGGGCATGCGCGTTAAAGATGAATAGGTTTCCACCAGACTGTGCGAAGCGCAGAACCCTGTGTTCGTCTCAATCTGGCCAAGGACACGAATACAGGCGGTGTGGTGAACGTGATCACCATAAAACGAAGGGATGAGGATGGACGTGTCGAGAAACGTCCTCACTTCGGGACGTTTCCAAAAATACCGGTCTCACGTTCCCGCCGGATGGCGTCGAGAGTGTCCCCTGCCAGTGATAGGGGCATGGGATCGCCCCTGCGATAGACCCAAATACCCTGCTCTTTCTGAAACTGATTGCGGTGGGAAGATATCTCGTCAACCGGAGAGGCCAGCAGCTCCCTCTCGACCAGCGCCTCCAGATAGTCGCCAGCGGACACACCGTGAGTAGCGGCCACAGCGTTGAGTTTCGCCTCGACTTCCGGTCTCAGGTGCAGGGTCATGGCTCTTCCGTCCTTTATGTTAACGCCGTAACTTTACCTCAAAAGAGCCGTTTACGCAAACCGGAATCATTCACTCGACGGGCCTGTAGTTCGGACGCACCGAGCGCATAGCTTCCATTGAAAATCGCTTCTTCTTCGGTCACAGGCTTGCGCCCGCTATCGACCTTTGCGAAATAATGATCAAGTTCGCGTAGCGCCTCCGCGCGCTCATCCAGCGAGAGTTGAGACGGAATGATCGTCGCTGTTGCGACAACTCTAACGGCTAGGAAAGGCGAGCCAGAGGCCTGGAGCGGGAGACGAGAATCGAACTCGCAACCAACAGCTTGGAAGGCTGTGACTCTACCATTGAGTTACTCCCGCCTTCAGTTGTTTCTAAAATAACACGGCGGGCGTTAAAAACTCAGCACCGGACAGGGCGCTTGCCGGATGATTCCGTAGGCATGAGTTCGCAGGCGGCCGAGCGTTTCATGCATGGCCCCGCGCCCGATCACGAGCAGGTCCGCCGAATGCCGGCGCGCCTCTTCGGCAACCGTTTCCGCCACATGACCCGCCGTCACGCACAAGGGCGCCTCGATACCCGCCGTTTTTTCCAGGCCCTCGATCACCAGATGCGCTCCCTTGCGCAACGATTCTTCGTATTCCCGGTCCATTTGATGACTGGGAACGCCTTGCATGGCGGGAATCGTATGCACCAGGCGGAGGGTCGCGCCCGCTTCCTTCGCCAGGGCGCCGGCTTGGCTCATTAGGGCGGCGCACTTCGGTGTGCCATCGACCGCGCAGAGTATGTTACGCCAGGCGACGTGCTCGCGGCAAGGCGCTTCCGCCACATGGGCCGCGGTCCAGACCGGACACTTCGCATCGTGCAGAACCTTCGCCGCCACCGAGCCTAACAAAAGGCTCCGGAACCGTCCGTAACCGTGGGTTGGCAGCATGATCAAGTCGACGCCGTTCTCGTGAGCAAAATCGGTAATGGTATCGGCGGGATCGCCGAGTTCCGCCACTCGTTCCACGCGCAACCCCGGAAAGCGCTCGGTGAGCGAGCTCTTGAGACGTTGCTTGAGTTCTTGTAGTAGCTCCGCCAAGTCAACTGTCACCATCGCTCCGGGTTCGCCCATGGCGGCGTAGAAGTAAGGTTGCGCGACGCTGAGCAGAGTGACCCTTGCTCCATAGCGGTTTGCGACGGACTCGACAAATGGGACCGCGCTGCAGCAGCGCTCCGAGAAATCGATTGGAAATAAGATATGCCGTATACCCGACATGACAAGCTCCTCCTTCTTTAGACGAGCAATCCTTGCGCCAGCACCAAGCGTCTGTACGAACTCGCGGTTTTCCGCGTCCTAATGCGCCATTTCACCCAGTCCATGCCTGCCTGCGCGCCAAGTGACTCAACCCGCCGCCGAATTTCAGAGCGGTTACGGGCGCGCCGGTCTAGAGTCACGATAAGATGAACAGAGTCTATCTTTTGTATGATTCCTAGCCATTCCGGGAAGTTTCTTAGCGGTTTGCTCGAAACATCGCGGTTCGGAGTCTTCGCCCTGGACTCGAACGGCCGGGTACAGCTCTGGAACCGCGGCGCCGAGCGCATCCTCGGATGGAAAGAGCAGGAGGTGCTTGGCGGCCCCGCGCCAGTGGCCCTGCAATTGCAGCAACCCACTCCAAGTCAAATCGAGATCAGCGTTGCCCGGAAGGATGGCAGCGTGGTCGATGTCGAAGTGTGGACGGAAGAGTGGAGGGACGCCGCTGCTAGTGAGCTGGGCGCAATCGCGATCATTACAGAAATTGGCCAAAATCGCGCGGTGGAGCGGAAGCTCGCCAATGTGGAGCAGGAGCTACACGACGTGATGGCCCAGGAAAAGGAAACCCGCGCCCAGATGCGAATTGAGCGTCGTTTTCGGGAGTTGCTCGAAGCCGCTCCCGACGCCATCATTGAAGTGGATGGGGAAGGCCGGATTGTCCTCCTCAACCTGGTTACCGAGAAGTCGTTCGGTTACAGCCGCCAGGAGTTGCTGGGCCAGCCGGTCGAAATTCTGGTTCCGGACGCATTGAGAATAGGCCATCGGCAACATCGGGCTGACTATCGGGAGCACCCCACCACGCGCCCCATGGGGAGTGGCCTCGCGCTACGGGGGCGGCGCAAAGACGGGTCCTTCTTCCCGGTCGAAATCAGTTTGAGCACGGTGAAATCAGAGGATGGCTTCCGCGTGACCGCCGTGATTCGCGACATTAGCGAGCGGCAGCAGGCCGAAGACCGGTTCCGGGAGATGCAGCAAGCCTACACGCGCGAACTGGAGTCCCGCAATCGCGAGGTGGAGCGGGCCAACCAGCTCAAGACCGAATTCCTGGCCAGCATGAGCCATGAATTGCGCACGCCGCTGCACACCGTTATCGGTTTTGCCGAGTTGCTGGCCGAAGAACTGGAAGGACCGCTGAATGAGAAGCAGCAGCGCTTTGTCGATCATATCCATAAAGACTCGCTCCATCTGCTGGAGTTGATCAATGACCTGCTGGATATCAGCAAGATCGAATCCGGGCGGATCGATCTGCGGCGCGAGGTGTTCGACATGGCGAGCGCTGTGGAAGAGATTCTGTCCGCCATCCGGCCTCAGGCTCTGGCGAAGTCGATCGAGATTCAAACCCACATGTCCATCGCGGGGGCTATTTTCGCGGACCGCCTCCGCGTCAAGCAGATTCTGTTCAACTTGTTAAGCAACGCGCTGAAGTTCACAGCCGAAGGCGGAAAAGTCCAGGTGGATGGCGCGCAAAACGACGGATTCGTCGAAATCTCAGTCACAGACACCGGGATCGGCATCCCGAAAGAGCAGCACGAAGCGGTGTTCGACAAGTTCTATCAAGTGGGCGCGACCACCAAAGGCGTGCGTGAAGGCACCGGACTCGGGTTGGCGATCAGCAAGGCGCTGGTGGAGGAACACGGCGGCCGGATCCGGCTGGAGAGCGAGCCGGGCAAGGGCAGCCGCTTCGCGTTTACCATCGCGCTGGAGAACGAATACGAAAGGATATGAAGAAGGTCCTGGTCGCGGACGATGAGGCTAAGAGCCGCGAGCTGCTGCGCACCGTTCTCGAAAAGAGCGGCTACGAAATTGTGGAGGCCGCCGACGGGGTTGAGGCGCTCCGGAATGCGCGGGACCAAAAGCCCGATCTGCTGATTCTCGATCTCCATATGCCGGGGTTGGACGGTTTCGGCGTGGTCGAGGAATTCCGCAGCGATCCGGAGTTTGCCATGACGCCGGTCATGGCGCTCACCGCCAGCGCCATGCATGGAGACCGCGAACGCGCTCTCGCGGCCGGATTTACCTCGTACATTTCTAAGCCGATCAGCCTGAGTATTCTGCGCAGCGAAGTGGAACGATTATTGACGTTAGGAACTCTCATGCCAGCCACCAGTCCAGCGATTTCGCTTTTGATCATCGACGACAACACCAAGAGCCTGGAACTGCTATCGAGCGCTCTGGCCCAACCGGATCTTCTGATCCTGACCGCGTCCGATCCCGAACAGGGGCTGGACCTGGTATACAGCAAGCATCCACAGATCGTGCTGACCGACCTGGTTATGCCGCACATGACCGGCATCGAGGTTTTGGAGCGCATCATGGAGTTCGACCCGTCCACCGAAGTGATCCTGATGACGGCGCATTACACCACCGAAACGGCGGTCGAGGCGATTAAGAAAGGCGCCAGCGATTATTTGAACAAACCGATATCGCTGGGCGCCTTGCGCGCCCGGGTGGGCAGACTCGTCGCGGAAGCCCGCAAGCAAAACCGCTCGCTGCAACTGGAAGGCGAGCTTCTCGCCAGCTCCGAGTTCGAGGGAATCGTGGGCCGCAGCCCGGTGATGTGTGAGATGCTGCCGCGCATCCGGCGCATCGCGCCCCACTTCCGTACGGTCCTAATTACCGGCGACACGGGGACCGGCAAGGATCTGGTGGCGCGCGCCCTTCATCGTCTCAGTCCGGTATCGGCTGGACGCTACGTCGTACTGAACTGTTCGGCCGTGGTGGAGACGCTGTTTGAAAGCGAGCTTTTTGGCCACGTGAAAGGCGCCTTCACCGGCGCCACCAGCGATAAGGCGGGATTGTTCGAGCATGCCCACGGCGGAACGCTGTTTCTGGATGAGATCGGCGATATGCCGCTTTCCACCCAGGCCAAGCTTCTGCGGGCATTGCAAAACCAGGAGGTGCAGCGCGTCGGGTCGCTTTCCATGCGCAAGGTCGATGTCCGCGTGATCGCCGCCACTAATCAGAACCTGCGGGCCGCGGTGGCAGAGAAGCGCTTCCGCGAAGACCTGTACTATCGGCTCTCCATGGTGGAAGTCCACGTTCCCCGCTTGGCTGACCGCAAGGAAGACTTGGCCCTGCTCGAGCGTCACTTCGTCGACCGGTTTGCGGGCCAGTACAAGAAGCAAATCCGCGGCCTCACGCACCGGGCGCAAGTGCGGCTTTCTTTACACAACTGGCCGGGTAACGTGAGGGAACTGGAGAACGTGTTAGGCCATGCTTGCATGATGGCATTGGGCGACACCATTGATGTCCAGGATCTCCCGGGTTATATGCGTTCTCCGTCCGCGCACGAGGAGCCGCGCTGGCCCTCCCCGCCGAGCCCGAAGTGGGCGCGCTCGCCGAGCAGGAGCGTCTGCTGATCATTCGCGCCTTGGAGACCGCCGGCGGCAACCAATCGCAAGCGGCGCGCATTTTGCGTATTGGACGCGACGCGCTCCGCTACAAGTTGAAAAAGCACAACCTGGAATCGAGTTTGGCGCCGCAACGCACCGCGACGGGGGAATAACCGGCAAACTTCCCTGGCCACTTGTTGTAGCATCGAATTTCCACCCTCCGCCATGCAGAAGCTGATTGTCCTTACCACTCTCGTCTCCGCGCTCGCCCAGGCGCCATCCCCTAACCTGGCCGCGCCCTCGAGCGACACACGTTTGGATCAGGTCCTCAAAGAAGTGGACGATCTCATGTGGAATCTCAAGGCCGGCGACATCGCCGAGGTCGACAAGATTAAGTACACCAGTTCTCCGCCAGCCAAACCAACCAATCCGAACGCGCCCGGCGCCTCGAACCCGCTGATCATCCGCGCCTATACTTTCATCCCGAAAAACCTCGACCGCGGGAAGAAACAGCCGCTCATCGTGTTCGCGCACCAGGGGATTCACGCCAACTTCGATACTCGCGACTTGCATGTGATCCGCGAACTGATCGAGCAAGGTTACACGATCATTGCCCCGGATTATCGCGGCAGCACCGGCTACGGCCGGCAATTTTATGAACAGATCGACTACGGGGGCAGGGAAGTGGACGACGTCTTCAACGCCACCGAGTGGATGCTCGAAAACTACAGCTTCCTCGATCCGCGGCGCGTGGGAATGATCGGCTGGAGCCACGGCGGCTTCATCACGCTGATGAATGTGATGACCCATCCGAAGACTTACGCCGCGGCTTACGCGGGAGTTCCGGTTTCCGACCTGGTGGCCCGCATGGGTTATGAACCCGAATCCTACCGTGCCCAGTACTCGGCGCCCTATCACATCGGAAAGAGCGTACGCGACGACCTCGCCGAATACCGCAAGCGATCGCCGGTCAACCATGTCAAGGAACTCGAGACTCCACTATTGATCCACGGCAACACCAACGACGAGGACGTCAACATTCTGGAAATCGAGCACCTGATCGACTCCCTCCGCGCCAACGGCAAGAAATTCGAGTACAAAATTTACGAGGATGCGCCCGGCGGCCACTACTTTAATCGAACCGACACCAAGCTCGCCCAGGAGTCGCGGCGCGAGATCTACCGGTTTCTGGCGGAGTATCTGCATCCCGCGCGGCCCGTGCAGTAAGAGAACAAAGTACTGGCCCCTCACAGCGCTCTTTCTGCAAATATTTGTAAAAGAAATAGCTTGAAGTTGCCCAGGGTCTCCGCTATAGTTGATGCAACCTTTAGTACATTTTTATGGCCAAGAGCTGTATGCTTCTGTTGGCCGTGTTTCTAGCTGCGACAGGATATGTGTGTGCGCAAGAAGCTACGGATCAGCAGTCACCAAGTTACATGCCCCTCACGTTCACTGAGAATTATTTGTATTCCGTGAACCAGGTGTTCACGCTGCCGAGAGCGTTCCAGGTGGCCGCGCATGCCGCCTTCGACGAACTCCGTAATCGTTCGGATGGTTGGGGTTCCGGCGCAAGCGCCTTTGAAATCCGCAGCGCTTCCTCGTTTGGGCGCGCGTTTGTCAAAGAGAACCTGGCGTTCGGAGTGCGCGCAGTGGACGGCGAGGATCCACGTTACGTCCGGTTAGGGCAAGGCAAATTGTGGACGCGCGTCCGCTATGCCGTGAAACATACTTTCGAGGTGCATTCACGCAACGGCGACTACATGCCTGCTTATAGCCTGGCTGCAAATTATGCCATGCCGTTTGTCGCGCAACAATGGTATCCGCATCCGATCCACGCGGGCCGCGAATTGGGCAGCGGAACGGTAGGCATCGGTTGCGCGGTCTCGTCCAACATCGGCCGCGAGTTCTGGCCGGATTTGAAAAAGAAGCTGCACCGCTAATCGAGTAACGGCCGCGCGCCGCAACGCACCCGCTCAACTGCGCGTCAGTGCGCTAGGTACGGAATCGTGAGGCTGTTTCTGATTGCCGGAGTGTTGCTTACGATTGGCGCTGTGGCAGGTCAAAACAGTCCTGCGGGTCTTTATAGAAGCTGGCTCGATGACGACGTGGCGTACATCATTACTGCCCCAGAGCGCGGGGAGTTCCAGAGTCTTCAGACCGATCTTGAACGCCAGCGTCTTATAGAGCAGTTCTGGCTGCGCCGCGACCCGACCCCCAAGACGGTCGAGAACGAATTCAAAGATGAGCACTATCGCCGCATGGCGTTTGCGAATGAGCACTACGGCACCGTGATTCCGGGCTGGAAGACGGATCGCGGCCGGATCTACATCACGTTTGGTCCGCCCGACGAAATCGAGTCCGGCAACAATTCCGCCCATCCGTTCGAGAGGTGGCGCTATCGCTTCATTGAAGGCATCGGCAACAACGTGGACTTTGAGTTTTTGGATACCGCGATGTCAGGCGAATTTCACTTGACGGCGGATCCGACCGAGAAGCGCTCCTTACCATCGTCCGAAGCCGGCTTTAATTCGCTGTCTGAGAACGGCCTGCAACACCCTCCGAAGATTAAGTTCCGGAATCTGGAAGCGATGGTCAACGCTCGCCTGCACTTTGACACGCTGCCCATGAAAGTTCGCTTGGATTTCGTGAAGATCACCGGCTTCACCGTGCTGACCAACGTGACGCTTCGGTTTGAGCCGAAGCCGGCCGAAGACCCTTCCAAATCCACCATAAGCATCTATGCCCGTGTCATCACGCCGGCGCGTCGCGCGGTCGAAGTATTTGAAGCTGATCTCCAGGATGGAGCCGGCTCGCGCGTCTACCAGAAATCGATGCCGTTGGCTCCGGGCTCCTATCATCTGAGCATGGCTGCTGGAGATGTCGCGAGGGATGCCTTTAACAACTACGAAATGGAGTTCAATGTTCCGCAATATTCCAAAGACCGGCTTTCCAACAGCAGCTTGATCCTGGCCGGCCAGGTCGAGAAGATTTCCGGTAACGGAATTCCCGCCGGCCAATTCGTCGTGGGGGACACCAGCATCCGGCCGCGCATGACGGATACTTTTGAGCTGGGGGAGAAACTGGGGGTCTACGTGCAACTCTATCACTTCGCCGCCGAAAAGAAGACCCACAAGCCGAATGGCTCAATTCAATATCAGATCGTGAAGAAGGGATCGGACAAGCCGGCGTTGGAATATAACGAAGACGTGAATGCGATCCAGGGCGCGTCCGCTCAACAGGTGAGCGTCATAAAGCTCTTGCCGCTCCAGTCGCTGGCGCCGGGTTTGTATTCTTTACGGCTGAAGGCCACGGACCACCTGTCCAAGCAGGTGCTTGCGCTGGCTGCGGACTTTACTCTGAGGTAGCCTCGCCCCCCCTCCGTCGAAACCTATCTCCCCAAGCGCGCGTCAGTGCGCTAAGATAGGAACGTCTCTCGTCGCGCCTGCGTGGGTGAATTGTATGAAAGCAAAGCTTTTCCTGATTGCTGTTCCGGCCGTGGTTGGGGGCCTCTTTCTTGCCATCGGCTTGGCCGATGACAAAAACGACAAATCCAGCTCTAGCTCCACCAGCGATACCGTCGCCAAGCCCATGACGGAGAAGCAGAAGAAGGCGCAAGAGAAGAAGCTGCGCAAAGAGTTGGAAACTCCGTACAAAACCTGGCTCAACACCGACGTGGTGTATATCATCACCGACGAAGAGCGCCGCGCGTTCAAGAATCTGCAGACCGACGAAGAGCGCCAGCAGTTTGTAGAGCAGTTCTGGCTCCGGCGCGACCCGACCCCGGATACCGAAGAGAACGAATTTAAAGAAGAGCACTACCGCCGCATCGCCTACGCCAATGAGCATTATGCTTCCGGCATCCCGGGCTGGAAAACGGATCGCGGCCGCATCTACATCACCTTTGGTCCACCCGACGAAATCGAATCCCATCCTTCCGGCGGCAGCTATGAGCGCCCACAGGAAGAAGGCGGCGGCGAGACCTCGACTTATCCGTTCGAAAAATGGCGCTATCGCTACATCGACGGCATCGGTAACAACGTGGAAATCGAATTTGTGGATACCACCATGTCGGGCGAATACCACATGACCATGGATCCCTCTGAAAAAGACGCGTTGCTCTACGTTCCGGGCGCCGGCTTGACCATGAATGAGCAGATGGGCTTGTCCGACAAGAGCCAGCGCTTCAATCGCACGGACGGCACGCACCTGGGAACCGGGAATTCGCCGTTGCCCGCCAGCATGAATGAGTTCGAACGGCTAGAGCGCTTTGCCGCCCTCCAGAAACCACCCAAGATCAAATTCCCCGATTTGGAAGCAGTGGTCAATTCGAGCATCCGTTATAACACCTTGCCCATGAAGGTGCGCGCCGATTTCGTCAAGATTACCGATTCCACCGTGCTCAGCAATGTGACGCTCCTGTTTGAGCGCAAGGATCTGCAATTCAAGCAGACGGAAAATGTTTCCAAGGCCACGGTCAATATTTATGGCCGCATCACCACTTTATCGCGCCGCTCGGTCAATGTGTTTGAAGACGTCGTGCAGATAGAAGTCCCCAACAGCATGTTGCAGAGCGCCATTGCCGGGTCGTCGGTCTACCAGAAATCCATTCCGCTGGCGCCGGGTATGTACCGGCTCAATGTGGTTTGCAAAGATATCGTGGGCGGCAACACGGCTACCTATGAGATGGCGCTAAACGTCCCGCATTATGAGGATGAGAAGCTTTCCAGCAGCAGCCTGATCCTGGCTGACTTGATCGAGAAAGTGCCCTCCCGCAGCATCGGTACCGGCCAGTTCGTCATTGGGGACACCAAAGTTCGCCCGCGTATGTCGGACACGTTTGAGCGGAATGAAAAGCTGGGAATCTACGCTCAGTTCTATAATTTCGCGGCCGACGAGAAGACTAAGAAACCAAATGGTTCCATCGAGTATCAGATTGTCAAGAGCGGAGCGGACAAGCCGGTGCTGGATTATACCGAGGATGTGAATGCCATTAAGGGCTCTTCCGCTCAACAGGTGACGGTGGAAAAGGTTTTACCGCTCCAGTCGCTGGAACCGGGCGTGTACCAGTTGAAGATGAAAGTCACGGACAAGGCAACCAACCAGGTGCTGACACCGACGGCTAACTTTACGATAAAGTAGTAGAGGAGTCGGGCGCGGCCTGCTCGCTGTGCCCGTTTTGGATACGAAGCTTGTGATCCTTCGGCAGTTAACGAAAGCCGCAATGTTGGGGACGGGCCTCATGGCTTCCCTCTCCTTGTGTCTTGCCCAACCCACGTTACGTCTTTCCGCCGGTTCGCTACAGCTTTCCGGGAGTATCGCCGGCTATGTCCGCGACGTTGCGGGCGTGCCCCAGATGGGCGCGGTCGTTTCGCTTTTTAATCGCCAGGAACGGCAAATTTTTCAGGCCATCACCAACGAGCGGGGAGTGTTCGGCTTTGATGGGCTAGCGCCCGAAACGTATTCTATCCGCGTATCGTTGTCCAGCTTTGTTCCGGCTCTCAAACAGAGAATCGTCGTGCAGCCGGGAATGCAGAGCCTGCTCTACATCAACATGGCCAGCCTGCTCAGCTCGATCGAGTTGGTGTATACAGCTCCAGGCCAAGGGGCCTTGATGAGCGACGACTGGAAGGGTACGTTGAAGGTATCGAGTTCGACGCGGCCGGTGCTGCGCGCGCTTCCCGATTGGTTCCCCAATTCCCCCGGCGAGGACGCAGCGGAAAAGCCGGTCGGAGGAACGAGCAAGTTTGCCGACACGCGCGGCGTGGTGCAGTTATCCGCCGGCGATCCAGGTTCGCTCGGTGGCGCCGCCGATGCGGATTATGGAACCGCGTTTGCCGTCGCAACTTCTTTCCTGGGCCGCAACCAATTGGAGTTGAGTGGCGATGTCGGTTACGGCATGCGGACTGGGATGCCGGCCGCCGCGTTTCGAACCACCTGGAGCCGTGACGGCTCAGGACCCGAAATCACCCTCAACATTCGCCAGTTGTCTGTGCCGACCTCTTTCGCCCAGACTTCCGGGCTGCCGGCCCTGCGAACCATGTCGCTCACCACTCGCGACCATCTCGAATTAGGCGACTCAGTTCGATTGGAATATGGAGCGTCGATTGACTCCGTTTCCTTCCTGGATCACTTTAATTACTTCAGTCCGTTTGCCCGGATCACCTATGAGGCCGGACCATGGGGCACCGTACGCGTCGCTTACAGCTCCGGCTCGCAGCCAATCGAATTGGAGCAAGAGAACGGGACCAAGACTCAAATCGATGCCGTCCCCAATTACGATCCGGAACTGTCGCATGATTTGGCGGCCCTCTCGTATCTGCCCAGGGTTTCGCTGCGCGACGGACGCGCCCAGATCCAGAGGACGCAGAATGTCGAGTTGGGATACGAGAAGAAGCTGGGTTCGACCAAGCTGCAACTCTCGGCCTTCCACGAAAATGTCAGCAACGGCGCGCTAACAGCCGCTTCCGCCGACGGCGTCTTTGGCGCGGGTGAAGTTTTGCCCGATCTGTCCGACGGCACGAGCATCCTGAATGTCGGCAGCTATCAGCGTTATGGCTATGCCGCTTCGCTGCAGCGCCGCATCTGCGATCGTCTGGAAGTTGGGGTTGCGGCCGGAAGGGCGGGCGCGCTGACCACTACCGGCGCTGAGTTCGATAGCAACAGCGCCGATGAGTTGCGGGGAATGTTGCGTACCAGCCAACGCTTCTGGGCTTCAGCCCGCGCGACGGCGACCCTACCTGGCACAGGCACACGTATCCAAGCCAGCTACCAGTGGAATGAGACCGCTTCGCTGTTGCCAGCGCACGCCAATCTCACCGGCAACACATACATGGACCCCGGCTTGAACATTCACCTGAGCCAACCGATTCCTGGATTCCCCGGGATGCCCGGTCGTTTGGAAGCCACCGCCGAAATGCAGAATCTCACCGCCCAAGGCTATTTGCAGATCAATGCATCGGACAACCGCCGCATCCTGCTGATGCAAGCGCCCAGAGCAGTGCGAGGCGGCCTCAGCTTCATCTTCTAGGAGTCAGTAGGGCGGGTGCCCTCGCCCGCGCCGGACCCCCTGGTCCGGCTCTCTGCTATCACAACAGAATCCCAAGGACCCGTCAGGTCTTGCTTCCAGCCCGCCGCCGCCAAAGCCGGTACCCGACAACATTGACTTCCGGATTGCTTACCGGCTCGTAGTTCCTTTCCAACCACGCTTCCAAAGTTTCGAACCGATTATCCAGCTTCGTCGCGGCCGGAAACACCCGCAGAAATTCTTCGCGCGAAAGCTGCAGGTACATCACCCACTCCGGCGGCCGCTTTTCCAACTCGCCGAGCACTTCCGACTCTTCCCGCCCGGTCATCATCCCCGGCGCCAGAAAAGAGAATCGCGAAACGTTGCTGGCCTGGGTTACGAAATAGAAGACCGGCATGTAGGGGTAAACAAACAGCGACTGGCCGGGACCGACGCGGGCCAGCATCTCCTCCATACCGGCAAACTCGTTTGCCGGTACCCTCAGCCGGCCTACCGGGCTCTCGATCGTCGGCATCCCGCGCCAACTGTTCCAATAATTGCCCGCAAAGAGCACTGGAAACAGCAGCGCGACCGGGGCTACCAACCTTCCCGCGCGGGCGGGAACCAAACGCGCCAATGCCGCCACGGTCAGCGCATATGGCAGAGCGGCCACAAACGCCAGGTGCATGACATCCGCCCTCGGAAAGGCCGTGAGCACCAGCGCCGTCATCGATAGCAGCAACAGGGCAACCATCCCGCGCTCTTCACTCTGAATCTTTCCCCGCCACGCCGCCACCGCCCACAACGCCAGTGCGGCCAGCGGCAAAATCGCCGGAAGCTCCACGCATGCCAGCAACACCAGCACCACCGCCTGTTCGAACCCGTGCGCACTTTTGAGCGCCGGTCCCCAGCCGCCGATGACCGAGCCGTACGGCATCACATTGACGTTGGTGTAGTGGGTGCTGAGCCACGCCATTTGCTCGAAAAAAGCATTGAATCCACCTTGCAGAGCCAGCATCGCCAGCGCCGCCGCGCTCACCAGTGCGATCCCGCCGGCAAAGTGGATCAATTTGTTCCGCTGCTCGCGGCGGACCGCCATCCATGCCACGGTCGCCGCAATCAGCAGTCCTACCGACGGCGTACACCAGGCGGCCGCGCCCATCAGTGCGCCGCCTGTCCACCACCAGCCCTGCGCGCTGCGGCGTTGCGCTTCTACGATGAAACACGCGCCCAGCAATGCCAGCGTGGCGCTGTCCCAGCGATGCTGAGCGGTCAGAAAGTTTGGATCCGCGATCTGAAATCCCGCAAATGCCAGCACCGCCGCCAGCGCCGGAGCCCTGGACGATAGCCTTTCCGTCAACCAGAACACCAGCGCGCATTGTAACGCCAGGTCGAAAATCACCGGCAGTCTTCCCGCCCACAACGAAATGCCGAGGTACCGGAAGATCGATGACTGCAGCCAATAACTCCCGGGGCTCATATATCCGAAAAAGTCCACGTAGGGCACCGCGCCTTGCGCCATGCGCTGAGCCGGCTCCAGCAGGATGCCCTCGTCGTTGGTAAAGACCATCCGGTCGCCTTGGAACAGCAGCAGCAAGGTGGCCATCAGCAGAAAAACGATCGCCGCCAGCTTCGCCGTCGTCGCGGAGGAGGAGGAGGACATTAGACGCTACGCCGCGCGCTCCCAAACGCCGATCACGGTCTTGCCGGCATTCCAGCCCAGCGTTGGGTCCAGGAGGCGCGAGACCGGCACCAGCACGCGATCCCAAAACAAAATCTGGCTTTTTGTGGGCATCGCGCTCCCCAGCAGCAGCCGGTTGCCCGCGGAAGCCAGCAGTCCGGCCGAATCCAGATAAACCATCCGGCGTTCCACCAGTCCCGCTGGCGCGGCCTGGCGCAGCGACTTTCGCGTATACCGGCGATAGTGGCCAATCGCTCGATCGAACGGCGTATACAGAAACGGATGCGCCGGTGAAAGCACCATCAACCACCCGCCCGGCCTCAGGCGGTCTCGCGCCCGCAGCAATTCTTCAGCGTCGTCTTCAATGTGTTCGAGCACATCAATGTAAAGAATCGAGTCAAACTTTCGATCCGCTTCCAAGGCGTCGATCACGCCAGCCACGGCGCAATGCCGCGCGCTGGGCAGTTGGATCTTACCGAGGAGCGACGCATCCGGCTCCAGACAAGTCCACGATTGATACTCGAGATCGCTAAGAAGCCTGGTATTGACGCCGAGTCCCGCTCCCACTTCGAGCACATCGCCGCGAATATAAGGTGCGATTTGCCTGCGCCAATAGGCTTTCCAGTTGCTCGCCAAGGCGAACAGCGGCAATTCAGCGCCCACGTATTCGAACGCGGCATTGGCTTCAGTGGCGCTCATGGCTTCAGTGGTTCTAAACGCTTCGGTGGTTCTAAAGTATGTAGCGCGGTTTCCCGCTCGTCCGCCAGCCGTCGCCCTAGCCGGTCCAAATCGCCGCCCGTCCGGCTGAGAATGAAGAACTGCGCGTCGCGCAGCAGAATGAAGTTGGTCGCGCTCCGGCGGCTGACAATCGTAAACACGAATAACACGGCGAACGTCAGCGCCTGTACCGCGAATATCCCCATCCAGCCGACCGCGGAGGTCGCCCATCCTTGCAGCCCCAATAGCCAGCAAACGCCTGCCGCCAGCGCGGTCGACACCGACAACGCCGCCGACGCGGCTAGCACCCTCGCTCCCACTTGATCGCTGAAGACCGACATCGCCGTGAAGCCATGCACCATCAGGCTGACGAAGTTCATCTTCGATTTTCCGGCCAGGCGCCTTCCGCGGTCAAGCACGCGCCGGCGATGCGGCAAGCGGGCCCGGTACACCGCTGCTGCGTAGTGGTTCCAAAGGTCCGACACCGCCATCAACCGCGTCAGCGCCGTCCGCGGCAAAATGGAGAAATTGCCCACGCGCACTTCAATCCCCGTGAGTGCCACGTGCAACCACCGATAGACGCTATAAAAGAACTGAAAGACCGCGCTCTCCATGCGCTTTCCCCGGGCCGCGAAGACAATCTCTTTCCGTTGGCCAAGCTCGAATTCTTCGAGCAACGCCGGCAGGTCCTCCGCCCGATCCTCTCCATCGCCGTCCATTACGATCACCGCGCTCGCGCCCGAGAACGAATACATCTGATACAGTCCCAGCGCGATGGCGCGTTGGTGCCCCAGATTGCAACGCAGATGGAGAATTTCAACGCTGGGAGGCCAGTCCGCCGGAAGCGGCTCGGTCGAAGCATCGTCGACCACCAGGATCACCGGCCGCCAATGCGATCCCGCCAGCACCCGAAAAATGCGAGGTATGAGCAGGCGCAACGCTTCCCACTCGTTAAAGCAGGGGATGACGATACCGAGAGTCTCGCCGGAATTCTCCATGCCCTCTCGTGTCTATCGGCAGCCGCCACCCGCACCGTTACCCCAAAACCAGGGACGGACGAGACGTTCCCCAGGTTTTTCCTCTGGGTTTTTCTCTACCCCATCCCCACGCTAACGTTCAGCAGCAGATCGTTCACCGCTTTATCGAACGGAGGCGTACCCGCCAGTTGATACAGCACGCCGCCTTCTTCAATATCCTGCGCCAGCGAATCCTCCAGCGTCTTCGACGGATGCCGGAACGCCGCCCGCAGTTGCTCAATCGCCAGAGTGTAATAATGCATCCGCTCCGCCGGCGCTTTCGTCACCATGCGCGCATAGGTCCGAGCCAATTCGTAGTGATTTTCGGCTTGATTTTCGCTGCCGGCTGGCGCCATTGCCAATCCTCGCTGCAGGTAATAGCGCGACCGCACCAAATCGGAATCCGCATAGTGCTGCCCCAGCAGCCGGTACAACGGCGCCATCGACGCGCTTAATTGCCGCGCCCCAATGGCGTCGAGCGGCGCCAGCGCCTGTTCGTACTGAATCACTTCCAATTGTTCGTCGTCGCTCAACCGATGTCCCACCAAATGCGACAAACGCTGATGAATCGCCTGCAAATTCAACGCGATTTCCGAATACGTCAAAAAGCTTTGCTTCAATTCCGTTTCGCTATCGTTCAGCAGCTTGCGCGTTTCGCTGTGGATTTTATCCAATCGGTCTGACGCCGTTTTGCTTTCCTCCCGCAGCACCTGCCGCGTCTCGTCTTGCAGCGCGCGCAGGTCTCCCATCGCCAGGCCAAGCTCGTCTTTGATCATGCGCGCCGACCGGTCCGCTTGTCTTCCAAAATTTGCCGACGTGAGATAGGAGGTGACCACAAAGATAATTGTGTAAAGGGCCGACAATGCCAGCAGCGTCGTCACCAGCGTCTCCATGTCGCCCACCCGGCGATTGAAAATCTCCATCCGGTCCTGCAACATCTGGGCCCGTACATCGGTATCGATCCGGTCCGGAGAACGCACCGGCAGATAATCCCACTGATGCGCATTCCAGAAGACGTAGACCGATACCACGATTACGGCGAACGCGGCTGCGATCACTAGCCATTGCGCATAGGTACGTACACGTGACTGGTGGTTCTTCACACTCTAATAGTAAGGGTAATGCCCGATCCTCACTATGCCCAATTCGGTACTATCCGTTCTGGAACGGTTCTCTATGCCAATCGGCTGCCATAATTAAAGCACGACAGTGAAAGCACTCCTGCGCCTCATCCCACTGTGTATTCTTTTGCTTAGCGGCAACCTCCGCGCCGCGACGCAGCCTCAGGACTGGTTTCGAGAGATTCCTGAGATGGAATCCAGACTTACCGCTCTCACCGGTCTTCCTTTCAAGCACCCGGTGGCATATGCCGTGATCAACCGCGTCCAGTTGCGCAAGAACCTCGACGACAATGTCCGGGAGAACTTGAAGCCCGACGATCTGCGCATTCAGCAAGCGGTTCTCAGTATGCTCGGTCTGGTGCCCAAAGATTTCGATCTCAAAACCACCATGGTGGACTTGGTGACCGAGCAAGCCGCGGCATTCTACGACTATCACAAGAAGAAGCTTTTTGTGCTCGATAACGACCCCGGCCCGGAGGCGCGGGTGGCTCTAGTGCATGAACTTGCCCACGCTTTGGCCGACCAGAATTTCCATCTGGAGCGGTTCACCAGGGACACTGGCCGCGGCGACGACTCAGATGCCGCCCGGCTCGCCGTCGTCGAGGGTCAGGCCACTTGGCTGATGACCGCCTACATGTCGAACAGCAACGAGGGCCTCCCGGATGCAGTTCTGCGGGATCGGCCCGACTTACTGACGCAGAGCGTCTCCGAGTATCCGGTTTTCGCCAAGGCGCCGCTCTACATCCGCGTCTCCCTGGTCTTTCCCTATGAGGAAGGGCTTCTGTTTCAGGATGCGCTCTACCGCCGCTTTGGCCGCGAAGCGTTCAGCCGCGTCTTCCGCGATGCCCCGGTCACCACGCATCAGATTCTCCATCCGGAAGCGTACGAAGATCAGCCGCCGCCCAAGTTGCCGACGCCGCCCGTTCCCCCACGCCAGCACGACCACCTCCGGAAACAGGCCGAAGGTACGCTGGGCGAAATCGACCTGCGGGTGCTGCTGGTAGAAGCCTTAGGAAAAGCCGAAGGTGAAGCCGTGGCAGCCCATTTGAGCGCCGCATCCTACGCCTATTACGAGAACAAGCGAAAACAGAATCCCGTTCTGGCGTTCGCGACCACGTGGGATTCTCCCGAAGCGGCCCGTAATTTTTTCAATCTGTATCGCAAAGTTTTGGCCAAAAAGTGGAGCAAAATCGAGTTCACCGAGCACAGTGACACCCAGTTAGAAGGCGCCGGCGATTCCAGCCAGTTTCAAGTGACCTGCAACGGAAACGAGGTGTCCAGCTTGGAAGGCTCGCTCGGCTTCAGCCCTGTCATGCAATAACCAATGGCTCGTAAGGCGTGACCGAGGCGCGACCGTCAGGGAGCCGGTCCCGAAGTAGTGGCAACCCACGTCCAATTCAACCGCTCTTCGTTTGTTCTCGGTCCGGGCGTTGGCAAACTCAGCGATGGATCGGAAGGTGTGACCGAGCCGCGACCGTCAGGGAGCCGGTCCCGAAGTAGTGGCAAGCCGCGGCCAATCAACCGCTCCCCGTTTATCCTCGGTCCAGGCGTTGGCAAACTCAGCGATGGATTGGAAGGTATGACCGAGCCACGATCGTCAGGGAGCCGGTCGCGATGTAGTGGCAAGCCGCGGCCAATCAACCGCTCCCCGTTTATCCTCGGTCCGGGCGTTGGCAAACTCAGCGATGGATCGGAAAGTGTGACCGAGCCGCGACCGTCAGGGAGCCGGTCCCGAAGTAGTGGCAACCCACGTCCAATTCAACCGCTCCCCGTTTATCCTCAGTCCGGGCGTTGGCAAACTCAGCGATGGATCGGAAAGTGTGACCGAGCCGCGACCGTCAGGGAGCCGGTCCCGATGTAGCTGCCAGCAGCGTACTTAACCCAACCTTCCCGTTTGGGTTGCTAGACCCGCTCCGCTCCGCTCGGGACCTTCTCTCCGCTCAGAAAGGTTCGGTAAGATAATAATATGCGTCTTGCGTGGTTGGCACTTTTCCTCTCAAGTTCACTTCTCCTGGCAACCGACCCCACGGCTCTTCCGGTGCTTCGTCCCGCGCCGGATTTCGTAATTACGTATCCCGGTGGTCAAAAACAAGCGCTCAACAAGTATCGCGGCAAAGTGGTTGCGCTCGAGATGCTCTACACCACCTGCCCGCACTGCCAGAACGCCGCGCGCGTGTTCAGTAAGCTGTATGCCGAGTACGGTTCCCGGGGTTTTGAGCCGGTCGGCGTGGCCTTCAACGAAGCGACGGACACCAAAGTCAGCGACTTCGTAAAGGTCACCGGCGCCACCTACCCGATCGGTTACGCCTCGCGCGAAGACGTGCTGAGATTTTTAGGCTTCTCCGAAATGGAACGCTTCGTCGTACCGCAAATCGTCTGGATCGACCGCTCCGGCAACATCCGTTCCGAGACGCCACCGCTAGGCGACGAGAAAACGCTCCAGGAACCCTACTGGCGCGAAATGATTGAGACATTGCTCAAAGATCACGCCACCAGCGCTGTACGCCATACCACCGCCGCCAAGCGTTAAGAAGAGCCCGAACGGCCGGCACTAAACCGATCGCGCCTACTGCACCTTCCAAAAAATCGTCACGACCGTCTTCCTTCCCTTTTTCGCATGAAATGAGAACCGCTTCCATCCGTTCGCGGCAGACGGCGCCTCGGCAAGCTCGACGTCCTTCGGTTCGATCGTGAGGTTCACCGGAACACCCGGCAAAGCACCGCTCAAGATCAAACCCACCGAAGGCGTGGTTCCACTGATGACGACAGCGTCGCCCTTGGGCAGCGGTCCCGACCAAAGCATCAAGCCGTTGGAAGGGCCCTTGTACGCCGGTGCTGGCGCCGGAATCACCTTCGCCGGCGTGGGAGCTGGAGCCGGCGGCGGAGGCGCGGGGGCCGGTGCAGGCGCGGGCGGGGCGGCTGCCATGGGCAGAGACGCCGCACCGGTCGTGGCCGCAGGAGGCTTAACGGCTGGGCGCGGCTTCGGAGGAACTGGCTTCGGAGCAGGCGCAGTCTCGGCCGGAGCAGCTTCCGGCGCTGGCGCAGTGTCAACGGGCGCCCCAGCGGCGGGAGGCTTCGCAGCCGTGTCCTCCTGCGCCGGTGCCTGCGCCACTGCGGCCGGCGCTAAGCCCGCCGACCGGTTCTTGTAATAGCGGTACCCGAAAAACCCGGCGCCGCCGATGCCGATCACCAGCAAAAGCGCTCCCAACCAAACCAGGGAACTGCCACTCCCGCTCTTGGGCGCGGAGGCAGCCGGTTTCGGCTTGGCTGGCGCTGGAGAAGGCGGTGTTGCGGCTGCGGCCGGCTTGGCGGCGGGTGGTGGCCCCAGCGGTTCCCATTTGGGAGCCGGCGCCGGACGCGGCGGCGGTGGCGGCGGTTGCGCCGGCCGCGCGCCGCTCACCGGCGTGCCACATTCCTTACAGAACGCCGCATTATCTTCCAACCCAGCTTTGCATTTGACGCACAAAGCGGCCACCGTCCTGGCCTCCACGGCAGGCGGGGGCGTTGGAGGCGGAGCCGGCATCGCCGAGCCGCAATTGGTACAGAACCGTGCCGGCTCCTGGTTCTTGTTTCCACACTTCGAGCAGGACCACATCCGCATCACCTCCTTGCAATAGACTAATCCATTCGGAGTATCGGCATTCGGGTTCGGGCAAATTAGTGGCTCCCGGAACTCGCTCCCAAACTGGGGACGGACGAGACGTTCCCCGGTATTCCCGTATTCCCCTCGCACCCTGCGAACCGAAGCCGGCGAGCCGATCATCATCTCTCCCGCGCAACGAAGCGCATTCGGAGCGTACTCGTTCGGTCTTGGCCGACCTCACGCCGTTCGCTTTGCGCTCGCTTGGCCGCGCAAGTCCATTTCGCCGGCCCGCCGCAGGATGGCAAAACCGCATTTCCGACTGGCGGCCGGCGTTGCCGGGCCACCCACGCCCCGGAATTTAATGTGCGCGGCGGAAACACGGATAACTGAAGAGGGCGCAGTTTTTATCCGCGCCAACGACTATAATTGGCTAACAGGCCAAGATAACGGATCAAGTCGTTGATCTTAGTACGGACAACCGCTGGGGCTGAGGCATGATTCGCCCCAAAGAGGCTTTGCTTCGTTGCTCTCCTGAACTGGTTTGTCATGGATGAACTGAACACCATATCGAGTCACGGAAAGGTCAGCCCAGCCCTGTTGGCTAGTTTGGCTCAATTGGGCCCGAAGCAGACGCTGCGGGCCGTCATTGTCCTGAACACGACACCAGCATCACTCGGCACTAATGGACGGCGTCCCAACCGAGACGAGCGCCAGGCGTTGATTGACAAGACCCGCAGTAGCGCCTCCCAGGCGCTTCCAAAAATTGACGCCATCCTCATCCAGTTCAACGGCCGCCGGCTCTCGAAGACTCCCACGGTTCTCGGCACAATCTCTATCGAGAGCACCCCGGCTGGCATTGTGGCGCTGTCCCAATCCGACTCCGTCAAGGCAATCCTTCAGGACCAGCCGGCCTCGCGAGTCGGCTAACTACTTCAAATACACATTCAAAAACTGGCTCTGGGAATCTCCCGAGAACAACGCCAGCCCCACCATCGGCCCTGAATTAGCAGGCGCCACAAAATCGAGCGCGAATATCCCCGGCACAAAACCAGGCAGCGCGTGTATCGACGTCGTCATGCCAATGCCGGAAATCATCGCAACTGGAACAACATTGGAACTCGCCGCGACAACCCCGTCCATCTCCGGCTGGTTCGTCACTCCGGCGCCCGTAAAAAACATCGTCACCGTCGTCCCCGGAGCTGCCGGGTTATTGGGGCCGTTCAGCGTACCGTCCGAGTTCCTCGCGTTCGCCTGCCCCGAACCCGATCCGTCTGCCGACAACAACCCCAGCGCCGTCTGGGCCACGCTCGCGTTCAGAACGTTGGACGACGCGCCATTCACGCTTACCTGAATCGCTGTGTTCGACTGGCCGGCAATCTCTACCGGCGCAATGCACACCACTTTTCCGGTATCCACGGTGATCAAAAAGGCTGGCCGTCCGTCGAACAAGACCTGCACTCCGTCCAGGTTCGTTGTCAAGGGAGCCAAAACATTCAATCCAATATCTGCAAATTGCGCCGGTACAAAACCCATCACGCCGAGCGACACAATTTCTCCCGGCGCTACCGGTCCTGGCTGCAAGCTGAAGGCGTTTCTTACCTGCGTCAGGCTCACCGTGGGCGCAACTGCCGGCGGAGTCAGTATCGCCAGATAAGCGTCGGTGGCGATCAATGGAAACGGTTGCGGGAAACCACTGTACTGCTGCGTTTGCGCTCCCATGCCCGTGGCGCCCGCAATAATGACTGACCCGCCTTGTCCAACAACGACCGATGGCGTCGCGCCCGCTAGCTTAGCTATAGCTAGCAGATAGGTTGAAAACCCGAGTGCCGAACCAGTCGCATTCAACATGGACACAAACGACGAATAACTACCGAGGGCCGGCGCTGGTTCCACCGCGTCACTCAGCGGGAAATCCCCGGAATCCGTCTCGCCCGTGACGTAAACATTCCCGGCAGCGTCCAGCGCAATCCCAGTCGCGCGGTCATAACACGAGCCGCCCAGAAAAGTAGAGTAAAGGACGGTTTTTCCATCGGGGCTCAGCTTCAGTACAAATACGTCATCGAACATGTACTCGGAAATTATGCCGATCAGCCCGGTTCCGATCTCGAATGCAGGATACGGGCAGCCGGCGGCTAATGTTGTTTGATACGCGCCCGAAGTGGTGGGAAAATCGGCCGAAGAGGTGTAGCCCGCTATGATCGCGTTTCCGACCGCATCCGTCGCGGCCGCAATCCCATACTGATGCGGGTTTTCGAATTCGAACAAATGCGGAGCTGCGGGTAGCTGGGATCCGCCCAGGTAGGTCGAGTAGATCACCTGGCCGCTGGGATCGAGCTTCCGTACAAACGCGGCCGTTGCAGTGCCCGGAGCACCCGCGCGAAACGCTCCCACGGTGACCGGAAAATTCGGATCGCCGGTCGAGCCCGTTAGGGTGATATTTCCCGAGGAGTCGATGGCGATTCCTTTGCCGCCCGAATCGAACGAGCCGTCCACCGGCACGAGGTACGGGACGTGCGCAGCAGCGGAATCCAAATCGCCCACAAATGCGCCAGTCGATATCGGACCGAGTTTCACAACTGGCGTAAATGGAAAATCGGACGAAGTCCAGGAGCCAATCACCCATGGATTACCCTGCGGGCTGACCGCGATTCCGAAAATCGAGTCCAGGCTGGACCCGCCGAGATAACTGGCGGCTGCCAGCTTCCCGTCATTGGTGAACTTAGCTATGAACCCGTTGGTCTGCCCTTTCAACGCGGTTTGAAAGGCCCCCGCCGTCACAGGCAAATCGATCGAAGAGGTGCTTCCCGTAATCCAGATATTTTCTCCGCCGTCCAGTGTGATCGACGCCGGCGCATCGTTCCCCATGCCGCCGAAATAGGTCAGGAAAATCAGCGTTTTCCCATCCGGAAGAAACTTCGCTAGAAATACATCGGAGGTGATAGGCGCAGTCGCGTAGACCGTCTCCGTCGCCGACGGCGCAAAGACGGCCTGAATCTGGCGGGAAGTATTTATCCCCGTCCAGGTTTGTCCACCATCGACGCTGCGGTACGCGCCGGCAATCATGATCTGGGGATTCGCCGGATCGACAGTCAACGGACCAGTGGCGCCGGCGGGAACCGCGAACGAACTCCAGGTCCCGCCGCCATCCGTGCTCTTCCACAGGGATTTCCCTACCAACGCATACAATGTGCCAGACACCTTTGGATCCGGAACCACGCAGCACGTAATAAATGGAGCGTTTACCACCGTCCAGGTCTGTCCTCCGTCAGCGCTCTTTTGAAATCCCAGTTGATTTACCACGAAAGCCGGGCCATATAGTATCCCAGGCGTCACAGGATCGAAGGAAAAAGACAAACCGCCAGATATGGTGGTGCCCGCCGGCCACGGCAAACTCGAGCGCGTCCAGGAGAGTGCGCCGTCTTGCGATACGTAACCGCCAACTCCAGCCCAGGCATAGAGCACGTTCGGGTGAAAAGGATCCAACGTCACCGAATCAATCGACTCGTTAGCGGGCAATCCCTGGCCCGCATTCATCCAGGTTTGACCGCCATCCACACTCTTGTAGACGCTTCCGGGAATGGTGGCGCTGGCATACACAGTCGAAGACTGCCTTGGGTCGACAACCAATGAAGTGACGCCGGTCGTTGGCCCTGAAGCGAGAGGAAGATCCACACATTGAAAATGAGCGCCTCCGTCGGTGCTTTTGCAAACCGAGTTTCCTGAGCCAACGTACACGATCAGCGCATTGGTTGGGTCAACCGCGATCGCCAACGCCTGCAGCGGAGTGACCGACGGAAACGGGTTAGACAATGGTTTCCAGCTAGCGCCCGAATCCTGACTGAAGATCACTTGCGTCCCATGATTGGCCGCTTGCCAGGCATTCATCACCGGCAAATCAAAGGAGGTAGTAGTCCCGGCAATATAGATATTTCCGCCGGAATCGACCACGACGCCATTAGCGGAGTCGTTCCCCGATCCGCCGAAAGAAAAACTCTTCAACGGAGTTTGTGCAAAACAAGAAAATATTCCAATAAAGCCAACCAGGCCGATACGAATAATCATATAAATGGTTTGACTTAACCGCTGGGCCCGGCCGCGCGCCGCTCTCAGTGCTGACCAGTCAGACGCACGATGCCGGCCGCGGCCATGAATCTCACCAATGCATGAGACTCCGAGAGCTGCTGCTCCAGCACAGGAATCGCGTCTTTATTTTTGCACCGCCCGATCGACCGCGCCACGGCTGCCTTCACCGCCCAATTCTTTTCAGTGCCTATTTCTTGCTCCAGCAGTTGGAGCACGCTCGCATCGCAGTCCTCGCCCAGCATGGTCGCCGACAGAGTCCGCCCGCCGCCCTGGCCGTCTTTCAGAGCCATTTCGGCGGCCGTGACACCCAGGCTCGCCGGGCCCAGCAATATGCTGGTCGCTTCCTTGGCCCCAATAAACGCGATCGCTTTCTTATCGTGCAAAGTGGTGCGCGCCTGCCGCTTGGCGCTTTCAATGACGCCAGGTCCGCTCTTGGTCTCGCCCGTTAGCACTTGCTCGATCATCGTCCGGCCGCTGCGATCGCCCATATCCCACAGGGCTTTGGCGGCGGCGAAGGAAACTTCGCCGGATTCGTCGTCCAGCGCTACCTTCAGCGCCGGAATACAGCCCCGGCACTTCATCTGCCCCATCACCGCGGCGGCGGTTTCGCGCAACTCCAGATCGTCGTCCCGCAGCGCTTCGCTCAACAGTTTGATGACATCGGGCGTCTCGCCGATCGACCCCACGGCGGTCAAAGCCTGGCGCCGCGTGTCAATGAATTTCTCGTGATAACCATCCCTGAGAATGTTCCAGGACGTGACCTCCGGTTGCGCGAAGGCGGCCGATCCGGCCAGCAGAGCAAGAAGCGAGATATGCAGCGGGTTCACGTTACACGAATAACATAGAGTCTGCATGCGCCGCTTGCTGATTCGTCCGGGCGCCATTGGCGATTGCATTCTGGCTCTGCCAGCCCTGGAACACCGGCGCGCCGATTACACCGAAGTCTGGGCGCCATCGCCGGTCGTTCCCTTGCTTGGCGCTTTCGATCATGCGCGCTCACTGACATCGACCGGATTGGATTTGTTCGGGCTGGAGGGAGTGGAACCTCCGCCTACTTTGCTCGCCGCGCTGCGATCTTTCGATTCGATCGATTCCTGGTATGGCGCAAACCGCCCCGAATTCCGCAAGGCAGCGGCCGGCCTGCCCAGTTCGTTTTTTCGAGCCCTTCCCCCACCCGATAGCCGGCTGCATGCAGCCGATTTCTTCGCCGCCCAGGTCGGGGCGCCCACGCCGGCGATTCCCCGGATCGCGGTTCCAACTGGTCCAAGCAGAGACACGATCGTGATTCACCCATTCTCCGGAAGTCCTTCTAAAAACTGGCCTTTAGCGAATTTCCAGGAACTGGCTCGCCGGCTGCCCCTCCCCGTCGAATGGTGCGCAGGCCCGGACGAAGAACTCCCCGAGGCATTTCGTTTCGCAAATCTCCGGGACCTCGCCGCCTGGCTCGCCGGAGCCCGCCTCTTCATCGGCAACGACTCCGGAATCGCGCACTTGGCCGCCGCCGCCGGAGCCCGGGTCCTGATTTTGTTTCGTAAAACTGACCCGGCGATCTGGGCGCCACGCGGCGCCAACGTGCGCCTGCTCACTCCGCCTTTCTCCCTGGAAGACGTTCTTTCCGAGTGCCTACGCTCCACCGAATAGGCCCTCAGTACTTGTTATTTTCGCCCGTGGGGCAGGATGGTATCCTGCGGCGGCTTGTCAAGCCGCCTCGGCGCGGGTCGTATTCGCTGATGTGTGTTTCACAAAATGCTGGTGGCACAGGCTTTAGCCGGTGCCGATTGACCGGTGGCCTGCTAGAATTCGATGTAGTTCATGACCAAGAAATCCCCCAACGCCGTTCTGACCGGGCTCATGTATTTGTTCGCTGCATTGGCCTTATGGACGCTGTTGCCGCTGCCACCGGCGTCCAGGGTGAACGATCTGGGGTACGCATCCACTTGTCCCTTTGCGCCGTGGAGCACGCTGGCCTTGCTGGTGGTCGCGGGCGGGATTTGGGCCGTGCGCCAGTACCTGCTGACCCGGGCCGACTAAGCTCGCATGTAGACCGTGAACTTCGACGTAGGCCGGTAGCCCATGCGATAGTAAATGGGAAATCCCTCGTCGCTCGCGTGCAAAATGGTTCGCTGGAGTCCGCTCGCCTTGGCGGCTTCGTTAAGCGAATGACGCATCACCGCTTCGGCGTAACCGCGCCGTTGGGCGTTCGGCATGGTTGCGACGAAGGCCACATATAGCCGGCTATCCACAACCAAGGTCGCCGCGCAGGACACCGGTTTGCCATCCTGATAACCGACATAGCCAAAAGCGTTTTGTTCCCAATCTTCCACGGGCCCGATGGAAGCGCGGGCGAGTTCAGGATCGATGCCGTAACCCGCCGAATTAACGTCATGAAGATCGATGAGCGTCTGCTGATCGCTCGCGCGGCGGATGTCGAGTTTTGGAAACGAGCGAACCGGAGGCAGCAACTGGTCCGTTACCATGCCCGTCATTTTCCAGGCCACCCTTAATCCATCGGGAAAACGCGCGCCCGCCGGAAGCCAATCGTTACACACTATAAAAATGCCGCTAAATCGCTGGGCGCGCATGTACTCGATCGCGCGTGCGCTGCGCTGGTCTAACTCCTCTTGCGATGCGGCCGGCTCGCTAAGGACGATCGCGTTGTAGCCGAAATACGGCACCTCGCCCCACGCCAGTTTCAGTCCCGGAAGGTCGCCCAGGTCCCTTTTCGGAAACGATTTGCAGAACACTCTCCAGGCTGCGATGAGCTGGGAATTTGCTTCGACGACGAGGTCCATGGTTATTGAGGTTAGCATTGGGCTGCGGCAAGGGAATGCGACAATTGAGCCGTGAACCGGTTCCAGGTTTTTCGAGCGGAAGCCAAGTCGATTTTGAGCCCGACATCCGGCTTTATTGCGGAAGCTGGGTTTACGCATTCGCTCACTCCAGCCCGCAATTGTACGTTTGCCTGCACTTATTGTTATGTGCCGACCATGCGTGTGTATGGTGGCTTAAAGCGAGAAGATTGGGAACGCTGGGGCCAGTTCACAACCGCGAAAACAAACGCTCCGGAATTGTTGTTGGACGAATTACGCGGCTCGCAGATCGTCTATTGCTCGCCTTTGGTGGATCCGTACCAGCCCGCGGAAGCAGAATTGCGCTTGATGCCGCGCGTGTTCGATAGCCTGATCGCGCGGCCGCCGAAAATCTTCGTCATGCAAACTCGCGGGCCGTTGATCTTGCGCGATCTCGACAAGCTGAAAGCGCTGTCCCGGCATTGCTTGGTGCGCGTCAGCTTTTCGCTGACCACGGATCGCGAAGACGTCCGCCGTCTCTTTGAACCGCACTGTGCAACGTTTGAAGAGCGGCTCAATGTGATCCGTCATTTGAATTCGAGCGGCATTGAGACCTACGCCACGCTGGCGCCGCTGCTGCCCTCGAATCTGGAGAAGTGCGCGGAACGCGCGTTGGAAGCAAGTGGACGCGACCTGATTGGCGATCCGTTGCATGTCCGGCAAGTGAAGCGGCATGGCGCGACGACCCGGGAAGCAGCCTACAAGATTGCGGAGCATCACGGTTTCAACCGCTGGTTTGAGCCGGAATTTCAAAACGAAGCCAGCGCTCGGATTGCCGCGGTTGCTCTCCGCGCCGGGCGGCGCTTCGCTACCGGAGTGGAAGGATTTTCATGGTTGGCAAAGTTCTAGAACGGCTCGGGATCGATGCAGTTCATTCCGGGGCGTGCGGCAAGGCGTGGATCCAGACGCAGGGCAGGGAATTGGCCTCTCTCAATCCGGCCAACGGGTCGGATCTGGCGCGCGTGCGCCTGGCATCGAGGGACGATTATGAAGCCGTGATGGTGGACGCTCTCGAAGTATTTGAGCGTTGGCGCATGCTGCCGGCTCCCAAACGAGGCGAAATCGTGCGCGAGATTGGCGATGAGCTGCGGCGGGCCAAAGAGGATCTGGGGACGCTGGTGACGCTCGAAATGGGCAAGATTCTCGCCGAAGGCAAAGGCGAAGTGCAGGAGATGATCGACATCGCCGATTTCGCCGTGGGCTTGTCGCGCCAGCTCTACGGCTTGGCGATGCATAGCGAGCGGCCCGGGCATCGGATGTATGAGCAGTGGCATCCGCTGGGCGTGATCGGCGTGATTTCTGCCTTCAATTTTCCGGTCGCGGTGTGGTCCTGGAACGCGCTGCTGGCCGCCGTTTGCGGCGATTGCGTGCTCTGGAAGCCGTCGCCCAAGACGCCGCTTACGGCCATCGCGGTGCAAAATATTTGCAACCGGGTGCTCGCACGGCATGGCTGGCAAGGCGTGTTCACGCTGATTATTGGCGAGGATGCAGTAGTAGGCCAGCGGTTGCTCGAAGACCGGAGGATTCCTTTAGTCAGCGCGACGGGATCCACTCGTATGGGCCGAATTGTGGCCGAGACGGTGGGCCGCCGCCTGGGCCGGACTCTGCTGGAACTGGGTGGCAATAACGGCGTGATTGTCATGAATGACGCCAATCTCGATCTGGCCCTGCGCGGCGCGGTTTTTGGCGCGGCCGGGACCGCCGGCCAGCGCTGCACCAGCTTGCGGCGGCTCTTTTTGCAGCGCGGTATCGCGGAACAGATGACCGCGAAACTGAAAGCCGCCTACGCGCAGATCCGGATTGGCGATCCGCTGGATCCCGCGACGTTGATGGGCCCGCTGATCGACCGAGATGCAGTGGAGCATATGCAGGCGGCGCTCAAGCGCATTCAAGCGGAGAGCGGCGAAATCATCTACGGAGGCAAGGCGCGAGAGGGATGCTTCGTGGAACCGACGCTGGTAAAGGCTCATCCTGGGATGGCCATGCTTAAAGAAGAGGTCTTCGCGCCCATTCTTTACTTGATCGAGTTCGACACTTTGGAGCAAGTCATCGCCTGGCACAACGACGTGCCACAAGGCTTGTCGTCCGCGATGTTCACAACCAATCTCATTTCTGCGGAAACATTCTTGAGCGCGCGTGGCAGCGACTGCGGAATCGCCAATATCAATATCGGAACCAGCGGCGCGGAAATCGGCGGAGCATTCGGCGGCGAAAAGGATACCGGTGGCGGGCGCGAATCGGGAAGCGATTCCTGGAAAGCTTATATGCGCCGGCAGACGGTCACCATCAATTGGTCGGCCGATCTGCCACTGGCGCAAGGAATCGAATTCTCGGTCGCGCCCGAGGGTGATGCCCTCCCGGCGGCTCATTCCAGCCCCGAACGTCAGTGAGGGGATCCGTGCGCGGGATCGGTGACCTTTGAAACGCCTGCTTTTAATAGGAGCAAAGACCGGTTACCAAACGCGCGCATTTGCGGAGGCGGCTGTTCGGCTCGGCCTCAATTTGACGCTAGCAACCGATCGCTGCCACGTTCTCGAAAATCCGTGGGGCGACGATGCTGTGGCGCTCGAATTCAAAGATCCGGAGAACGCGGCGCGCAAGCTGGCTGAGGAAGGCCGGTTTGACGGCGGCTTTGATGGTATTGTCGCGCTCGGTGACGGACCGGCCTATTTGGCTGCGGTAGCCGCGCAGCACCTAAACATTCCTTATAACTCGCCCCAATCGGCGTTGAATTGCAGCAATAAATTTCTGGCGCGCAAGTGCTTCTATGATGCGGGCATGCTGACTCCGAACTTCCGCCGCTTTCCGCTAAGCGAGGCCGCATCTGGCGCGGACATCCAGTATCCCTGCGTTCTCAAGCCGCTGACCCAATCGGCCAGCCGGGGCGTGATTCGCGCCGACAATCCGGATCAATTTGCGGCGGCGTTTCAACGCATCGCCGCGCTCCTCAAGCCCGAGCGCGATGAGTTTCTGCTGGTGGAGGATTTCATTCCAGGCCGCGAATTTGCGCTAGAAGGCATTCTCGATCACGGGAGGCTAAACGTATTGGCGATCTTCGATAAGCCCGATCCACTGGACGGGCCGCTTTTCGAGGAAACCATCTATGTCACGCCAACCCGCATGCCAAATCACGTGCAGCAGGAAATACGCTACGCAACCGAAAAGGCGATAAAGGCTCTCGGCCTCACGCACGGACCGACTCACGCGGAGATGCGCTTGAACGACCGCGGAGTCTGGATGCTGGAAGTCGCCGCGCGGCCCATCGGCGGCCTCTGCGCGAAAATCCTTCGGGGCTTGGAGGAGCTGATTTTGCGCCAGGCTGCGGGCGAGGATGTGTCGACGTTCACGTTTCCGAGCGAGCCGGCAGGAGTGATGATGATCCCTATTCCGCAAGCTGGTATTTTCGCCGGTGTTTCCGGTGAGGCGGAAGCGCGCGCCGTTCCGCTGATAGAAGATGTGATCGTGACCGCCAAACTCGGCCAACATTTGCTCCCGGTGCCGGAGGGCAACAGCTATCTTGGATTCTTGTTCTCGCGCGGCGGCGACCGGGTGGAAGTGGAGGCCGCGCTGCGCCAGGCGCACGCCAAGCTGCGCTTTGAGATCAACGCGGCGTTGCCGGTCTTGTAGGATGACGACGGTCCCCTCTGGCCACTGCCTATTTTCACCATAGAAAGCTGCGTTTCTCGCCGGGTTGATTTGACGCCGACATCACGAGGGTAATTGCCCGAAGGTTCCTCGAAGCCCGTTTCGGAGTAACTTCGATCATATAGCCGATAATAAGTCGGAGCGGACCGAGCGCGCTCAATATGGGGACAACTGGTATGTAGCGCTCTACGGAAATGGCGGCGCGGGTCCGTTGAACACCTACGTGAAGACGACGGAAACGACAGATCGTGAGAAGGCTCCCTGGCTTCGAAGCGTGCAACCGTTACAGGCAGTGCTTCTGCATCCCCGGCGGGCGTCGCAGCCGATGGAGCCGCTCTCCAGCAAAATGGGTTGGCCGTTCTACTGGCCGGAAGATGAACCCTGGCCCGTCTGCCAGAGTCCGTGCTTAGAGACGCTGGACCAATTCAAGGCCGTGCTTGAGCGAGTTCCTCGCGACGATTTCGTTAGATTTGAGCAGACTAAGGGCGGGTGTCGGTCGTCTCTTGAGATCGCGATGCCGTCTGTCGAACGATGCGGTGCCCCGTACGTTCCGATTCTGCAATTGAATCGCACCTCGTGCCCCCAACTTGCGTTTCCCGCCGACATACACATGCTGCAAGTACTTTGGTGCCCCACGGTGCATTTCGAAGGGCACGGCGGCTTTCTACTGATCTGGAGGGTTGTGGAGACGATCGTCAAGCTGAGGCGTGAGGCCCCGCCTCTTTACGCTGACGAGTCATCGATCGCTCCCTGCATTCTGGATCCCGAGGTCTTTAACGATTATCCGGATCGCGCCGAGATTCAACCACCGTGGGAGTCCGGCGGTTTGGAGGAAAACTGGTGGGAGGCTTCGCAGGAGCTCGGCGCTGCGCCAGGCACAAAAGTGTTCGGCGTTCCACACTGGATTCAGAATCCTGAGTATCCCGCCTGCCGTGTCTGTAATCGGCAAATGAAGCTGTTCATCACAATTTCGTCGGCCGAGTTGGGTCACGGCGGTCTCAATTCGGTGCGATGGATTCCCTACGAAGACCGCGAAATTCTGAAAACCGCTCCATTCGCCATACGCGAGCGGTACGAGTTGCCCCACGACTGGATGATAGGCGACGGAGGGAACGCTTACCTCTTTTACTGCCAGGAATGCGGCCAATTCGATTCAATCGTGCAAAGTGGCTAGGCTAGGAACCGCCCACGGGGCACCGGGCAGGCCCCGACCGCCAAGTTGGCGGGAACGCATCTCGTTGAACCGCGCCCGCCGTGTAACCCAAGAGTAGGCGGCTTCGCGCCCGCGCCCGCGCCACCATTCTGGGCGAGACACCGGCCGAGGGGCTGCAAGTCAGTTGTTGGCCGACGCAGGGACCTGGGCTCTGATCCAGCGGTTGACGCGAGCGTCGAGCATATCGAGCGGGAGGGCCCCGCCGGAAAGGATCTCGTCATGGAAAGTCCTGAGGTCGAACCTGGCGCCCAACTGCTGTTTGGCGCGTTCGCGTAGCTCGCGGATCTTGAGCTGGCCGAGCTTGTAGCTGCAGGCTTGGCCGGGACCGGCGATGTAGCGGTCCGTCTCAGACTGGATCGTAGGTTCGTCGATGGCATGGGACTTGCGCATGTACTCGACGACCTTATCGCGGCTCCAGTCCATGTCGTGAATGCCGGTGTCCACAACCAGACGCACTGCCCGGAACAGTTCTGAGCGGAGGCGGCCGTAGTCGGAACCCGGGTCGCGGTAGAGGCCGATCTCCTTGCCGAGTTGCTCGGCGTAGAGGCCCCAGCCCTCCGTGTAGGCAGAGTTTCCCCCGTGCTTGCGGAACTCGGGGAGGCCGGGGAGGGATTGTTCGATACTGATCTGGAGGTGGTGGCCAGGAACGCCCTCATGATAGGCGACCGCCTCGTCATTGATGTAGCTGCGGTGAGTGGGGTCGGAGACGGCAACGGAGACGCGGCCGGGACGCTTTCCGTCCGGGGTTCCGCTCTGATAGTGGGTGGCGGCGGCGGCCTGGAAAGGCGGGATGGGCTCGACGGTGACGGCGGTCTTGGGCAGGAGATTGAAGAGTTCAGGCAGATGGGGCTGCATCCCAGCGATGTACTTGCGGAAGTCTTCGACGATGGCTTCAGCGGAGACGGCGCGATACTTGGGGTCATTTTCGATGTGGTCGCGGAAGGCGGCGAGGTCCTTGTAGGCGCTGGCCCTGGCCAGGGCGGCCATTTCTGTGGTGATGCGATCGACCTCTTTCAGGCCGATCTCGTGGATCTCGGCGGCTGTGAGGCTAGTCGTCGTAAAGCGGCGAAGAGTTGCCTGATAGCGCCGTTTGCCGCCGCCAAGGGAGTTGATGGAGAGCGTGGTTCTGGTATGGGGGATGTACTCCGTGGTGATGAAGGCGGCGAACTGCTTGTAGGCAGGAAAGACCTCGTTGTTGACGGTGGAGGTGATCTGTTCAGTGAGGCGATTCTTGTCGGCGTCGGAGAAGCTGGCGGGGAACTTTTTGAGGGGGAGGATGAAGGGGTTGGCTGCGATCACGCCTTGAGCCTGGTGGGGAACCTTTTCGGCGATGATTCGGACGGGGACAAGGTGATCGTTCACTCCGGCGCGGAGGACCTCCTCGGTTTGGAGGAAGGCCCGCGGGATCTGGTGGAGGCGAGAGATGTAGTCCTCGTAGTGCTTGACGGAGTCGAATGGCATGGAAAGAGGGAGGTCAGCGAGGTTGACATGGACGCCGCCACCGCCGCCGGATGCACTGAGAGGCATCTCGAACTCTCTGAGGTCATAGTCCGCGATGCGCTCTTGAAGCTGGCGGAGGAAAAGGTCGTGCGAGATCAGGTCCTGCTCGGAGAAGCGGGAAGGATCGATGGCCTTGATGCGCGCCAGGTCGGTAAGGTCACGCTGGTGGCGCGTCGCGGGGGCGGCGAGTGAATAGTCGGCGAGTTGGTCGTTATAGCGGTAATCGCCAACGGCAGTGGCCTGGGTGGGATTCATCCTGAGGTTGGCCTGCCACGCTTCGTCAAAGAGGGCATTCTGGGCGGCTACGCGCGCGGCCACGGAACTAGGAGCCTGGGCAGAGACGAATTGAGACATCGCGGCCAGCATGACAGTCGAGGTAACGAGCAGGTTGCGGCGCATGCCCAGAAGGATAGCAGAGCGTCCGGAAGCACGGTGCAATGTTCAGGCGGTCAGGGCGGGGCCTGGCGCAGGCGATCGCTCATGAATCGGGTAACAACGAGGCAGGCGCAGAGGATCATCTCGGAGAAATGCCGCTGCGGGACGGGCAGCACTTGCTTATCGTTAGACCGGCAGTCGACCTCGATTTCCGAGGGGCAAGCTTCTTCTCATTACGGTTTCAGATGGTCCAAGATTCGCATAAAGACATCTCTCCGAACCCATTTGATGCCGTCATCGAAGTCGTCTCGCGACGTTCTGGGAAAGACGTGGATAGACGACGGAAGTTTCACTTGGTTCAGATTGATTCTTACGCCATAGTCGCAGGACTGGTCTGGGACTCTGCCATCGAATGCGCAGACATACCGGACAGGCATGATGCTATAACCCTGGTACATGATTAGATGAAAAGCGTCCAGCGGTCCATAACTGATGGTTGGTCCCTCAACCGTCTTAGCATTCGGGCTTGTCTTGGCCCGCCGCAAGAACGCTATATACTCTCCGCCAATATCGAGGCCGGTGAACGGACCAAAAAATACGCGCTGATTAACTGCTGCGCCCTTAAACGCGGAAGATACGATTGACCTGTAAACGGTAACGTCATAATTTTCGCTGTCGCCAGAGACGACTCGGACGACCGCAACAACGTCGGCTTGTTTGAAAAGCGTGGCGATGTCGACAATCGCCGGCTCGGAGATCGTAGTCTCCGTTGTTTGTTGCCCCGACGACGTGACCACGGTAATTTGCTGCCCCGACGACGTTGCTGCCAATAAAACCACTATCGACAGGACTTGAGGAAGCTGGGCCATGACTATCCAAGCATAGCGCTGCAACTTTAGCCTGGAGCGGGTGCCGCGCTAAAATTAACCCAAGTGGATATCTACCAGGAAGTCGCGCGCCTCCGCCAGCTCGGCCAGAAATGCGCTTTGGCAACCATCGTCCAGGTCAATGGCTCCATTCCCAGCTACGAAAGCGCGAAGCTCCTGGTGCGCGAAGACGGCTCCATGGTGGGCACCATCGGCGGCGGCTGCGTGGAGGCGGAAGTCTGGAACGTCGCGCGCGAAGTCATGGAATCGGAACGGCCCCGGCACATGAACTTCACCTTGGGTCAGGACGCCGCTTACGACAACGGGCTGATCTGCGGCGGCCAACTGAGCGTCTTCGTCGAGCCGGTGGTGCCGGAGCCGCGCGCATTTATTTTCGGCGCAGGGCACATTTCTAAAAGCCTATCGAAGGTCGCCAACCTGGCTGGATTCGCCACCGTGATTGTCGATAACCGGGAAGCCTTCGCCAACCGGGAGCGGTTTCCGGAGGCGGAAGAGATCCACGCCGCCGAATACGAAGAATTGTTTCCCAATTTGAATATCCGCGATACCAGCTACATCATTATCGTCACGCGCGGCCACCGCGACGACATGCGTGTGCTGCGCTGGGCGGTGACCACACAGGCCAAATACATCGCGATGATCGGCAGCAAGCGCAAGGTCATTGGCGTGGTGAAGGAACTGGAGCGCGAAGGGCTGACGCGCGAGTCCTTTGAACGCATTTTCGCGCCCATGGGATTCGATATTGGCGCGATCACCCCGGAAGAGATCGCCGTTTCCGTGGTGGCGGAGATGATCGCCGTGCGCCGTTCTCCGGCGACGGAATGGCGGTCGTTAGCCAAGTCTCTCTTTGCCCATCCGGAGCAGCGGGCGCTGCTCAAGTGAGCCCGGCCGGCCTGATTTTGGCCGCCGGCGCCTCCCGCCGCATGGGATCTCCCAAGGCGCTGCTCGAATATGAAGGGGAAACGTTTCTAGACCGCTGGATCCGCCTGTTTGCGAGTGTTTGCGACCCCGTGATCGTGGTTCTTGGTTTCGATGCGGATCGCATTCTCTCGCAGATTCGGCGGCCGGCGGAAGCCACCTTCGTCCTCAATCCCGATCCGGCGCGTGGCATGCTCAGTTCTTTGCAAACGGGCTTGCGCGCAGTCCCCGCGGCGGCGGAGAGAGTGCTCTTTACGTTGGTCGATCATCCGCGAGTAAGCGCATCCACGATCGCCGCGGTCGCGGCCGCCACTGCGCCGGTGGTCATCCCTGTGTACGATGAAGAGCGGGGACATCCGGTTTCGATTGCGCGTCGGATCATGGAAGAGATACTGGCGCTGGGTCCGGAGGCGTCGCCCAAAGACGTGATGCATCGCCACAAGCACGAAACCGACTTTCTGAATGCGGGCGACCCGGGCGTGCTCGCCGACATTGACGATCCCGAGAGCTACGCCGCCCTGCTGTTACCACCGCAATGAAGAGACTTCGCACAGCGTTGCTTTTTGCGGCACTGGCCGTGGTCCTGGCCGGTCTCATCGCTCCGTTTCTCAGCGCCGACGGATATCGCGTCAGAATCAAAGCGGCTCTGGAAGCCGCCTTGCATCGGCATGTGGAGATCGGCAAAGTACATTTGAATCTCTTCACCGGCCCCGGCTTCACGCTGGACGACGTTCTGATCGACGACACGCAGTCAGCCGGGATCGAGCCCTTTGCACATGTCAAAGACCTGCAGGCCCGCCTCAAGCTGTCCAGCCTGTTCGGCGGGCGCCTGGCGTTCTCCCATCTTCAGCTTTCTGAGCCGACCGTCAATCTGGTGAAACCGCCGGATGCGCCGTGGAATGTCAGCCCGGTTTGGAGCGAACCGTCAGCGGGCGAAGATCCGAAGCAGATGCTGCCTGACATCGCGATCCGCGATGCCCGGATCAACTTCAAATTCGGCGACACGATGTCCATTTTTTATATTTCCAACGCCGACGTTGACTTGTCTCCGAACGGCGATGGCGACTGGGTGATCCGGGTTTCGGGAGACCCGGCCAGAACCGACCGCGGGGCCTCCGGTTTTGGACGATTCACGGCTCGCGGCTTGTTGAAGTCTTCCAATCGCAGCGAAGATCAACTGAGTCTCGGCTTGCATCTGGAGCGCACGTCGGTGTCGGATCTGGCAACGTTGATTTATGGGCAAGATTTGGGCGTGCATGGTTTCGCAATCGCAAACGCCCGGCTGGCCGGCCCACTCTCGAGACTCGATCTGACCGGCGATCTTACGCTCGACGACATCCATCGTGGGGACTTAATTCCGGCGCAGGGGGATTTAATTCCGGCGCAGGCTGAGGTCTGGAATTTGAAGCTGCGTGGGTTGTGGAACGTGCCCGGTCAGCAAGTGGAAATCGAAACCATAGCGCCGGCGATTGCACTGAAGTTTCGGGCCGCCGCCTATCTGACTGCGCCGCGCTGGGGCGCAACTCTCGCGCTGAAGGGATTGCCCGCGCCTGCCTTCGCCGATGGCGCGCGGCATCTGGGCGCGCCGCTGCCCGCCGGGCTGCGGTTGGACGGCAAGGTGTCGGGCGTGATCGGTTTTGAGCCGGCCAGCGGCGTGCAGGGTTCGCTTTCGATCGATCAAGGATCATTCCTGCTGGAGCGCGCCGGGCAGGCGAAATTCGATACTCTCCCGATGCTCATCGCGGGAAACGATGTCGCATTCGGTCCGGCCGATTTGACGCTTCCTTCGGAGCAGACCGCGTCGGTGCAGGGACATTATTCCTTGGATGGTCAAACCTTCAGCCTGCACATGAGTTCGCACCAGTTGAGCATCGCCGAAATCGAATCGAGCACCGCGCCCGTCGCTGGATCGGTGCCAATCCCAATTCTTGAGCGCCTGCACCAGGGTACGTTCCGTGGCTGGATCGAGTTCGCGCGCCAGGACCCGGCGCAACCCGGGCAATGGACCGGCGAGTACGACGTCCAGAATGCATCGCTCGATGTACCGGGAATGTCCGTGCCGCTGCGCATCGATTCCGCCGCGGTGAGCATCGAACCGGCGCTGACGAGAATCGACCGGATCCGTGGGCGCGCCGGAGCCATCCGTTTCACAGGCGATTATGCATTTTCACCGCATGTCCTGCATCTTTCCTTAGACGAACTACGATTGTCCGATTGCGAGCGTTTGTTTCTGCCGACGCTGCGGCACAATGACAGTCTGCTGTCGCGCTGGAGAAATACACCCGCGCCGGCGTGGCTGCGCGAACGTAGCTTGACTGGAGTGATCCACGTTACCAAACTGCTCGACAGCGATATCGATCTGGGTCCATTGAATGCCAGGCTGAGCTGGAATGGCGTGCTGGTTCGCCTTTCTACCATCGACCAGCGCCTGGACGGCACGTTGCGGGTGAATCTGGCGCGGCCGCTGCCGGCTTATCATTTCGCGGGCAATCTGAGAGATCTGGACTATCGTGGCGGCCTGCTCGATCTGGACGGCGAGGTGGATACGAGCGGGCTGGGCCTGTCGCTTTTGACGAACGCGCAGGCGAACGGGACGTTTGCCGGCCATACGATTAGCCTGGGTCCGGACGGCGATTTCCGGGAAATCACCGGTAATTATAAAGTGGCCGGCGGGAAACTGCAGCTTTCCGGAATCGAGGCGCAACAAGGCGTTGACACGTTGACCGGCCAGGCGGTCACGCAAGACGACGGTCGGTTGTTATTTGAACTGATGTCAGCCAAAAGGCAACTGCGGCTGAGCGCGACATTGATACCGTAAGAGACCTCGCTCCTCGTCACTGGTGCTTACGGGCAGGCTGCCTAGCGTGCGGCTAATTGATACCATGATGCCAGGGACATTAGTCGTTGTGGATGCCGAGGTGCATTGATGACCGTCACTGCAAAATACGAAGATGGTGTTTTCAAGCCGCTCGACACTGTGACGCTCGACGAAGGAGCGCTCGTCGAGTTGCGCATTTCTTCCTTGGCAGACCAACTCAAGGAAAAATCTCCCCCGATTGGGGATTTTGCGTTTTTCGGGATGTGGAAGGACCGTACCGATATTGGCGATAGCGTCGAGTTCGTCAACAATCTTAGGCGAAATCTACGAGGCTGAGCGGGCAACTCCTCGTGGGCTGAATCTTCTCCAGCATGCCCCACTTGATCGACAGCGATGTTTTGATCGACATTTCGCGAGGTAAGCAGACGGCACGGGGATACGTCGATGGGTTGCCGGGAGGATGGGCGATCTCACAAGTCTCCGCTCTTGAGCTCCTTGTAGGGGCGCGTGACAAACGCGATCTCGCCGACATCGATACATTTCTAATGGCGTGCGTGATTGTGCCCTTCCTCGACCACACCGGCACGAAAGCGTACGAACTCCTCAAAATGTATACAAAATCGCACGGTCTTCACGTCTTCGACTCGCTCGTCGCGGCAACCGCGATGGAGGCGGGATTGACTTTGGCGACCAAGAACCGCAAGCACTTCGACATGATCGTGGGTTTAAGTCTTGAAATCCCGAACTATCAGTGAATGGCTGTCCGCCCCGGTCATGGCTCTGGCGGCGGCTTCAACTCATCCGTGCTGAAGATGCGAAGGGGTTCGCCCGGTGGCGCTATCTTCAGCACCAACGCGACTTGAAAGCGCGGTCCCTGAAAATAGGACACGCCAATAGTGTGGACACCCTTGCTCAGCTCTATACTGCCGGTCTCTTCTTGCGGAGGGTGCACTCCGTCATTGTCAATCACCAGCCGGTCGTCAATATACAGCCGGGAGCCGTCATCGGACATGAGAGCGAACCGGTAAGCGCCGGGACGCTCGATCCAAAACCGGCCCGTGTAGTCGATCGCGAACCACTCGAACCGTTTGGTCACGCCAGGAAAACCCTGCTGGAAATCCTGCGGAGGAATATTCAAAGACGAGGTATAAATACTGCCCACCGGCTTCAGCTTTTTAAAATTCGGAAGCTTCCGGCCGTTATGCCGGATGTGATAAATCAGACCGTGGAGCCCCGAAGGAATCACCACGGTGGTCCCAAAAGTATAAACCGGTTGCTCTTGCGCCGCCGCGCACAGGCCGACAATCGCGATGAGCGCGCTTATTTTACCCACACCTTGGCGTCCACCGACATCCCTGGCCGCAGCCTGCCGATGTCCTGATCGGGGTCGAATACCAGTTTCACGGGCAGCCGCTGCACCACCTTGACATAGTTGCCCGTGGCATTTTCCGGCGGCAATAGGCTGTAGCGGGCGCCGGTGGCGCCTGGAAAACTATCCACATGCCCTCTGATCGTGAGGTCGGTCGCGTCCACGTGCAGATCCGCTTTCTGCCCGACTCGCATGTGGCGCAATTGCGTCTCCTTGAAGTTGGCGGTTACCCATAAATCGTTCAATGGCACGACCGACATCAATTGTTGGCCGGCTTGGACCTGCTGCCCAATTTGCACGTTGCGTTGTCCAATCACCCCGGATACCGGCGCCGCAATGGTCGTGTATTGCACGTTGAGCTTGGACATCTCTACGCTAGCCCGAGCCACGTCGGACGAGGCTTGCGCCGAGCCGGCGCGCGCCTGCTGGCCGGCGATCTCCTGAGGAGCGGAGCGCGTGGCCGCCAACTGGGCTTCGGCCTGCGCCACGCGCGCTTTGGCCTGGTTTACCTGCCGCGCCGAGGCCTCCGCGGACGCGTCGGCGGTTGCCACGGTGGCCTTCAATGCGTCCGCGGTGGCCACGGCCTGATCGAATTGCTGCTTGGAGATTTCCTGCTTCTCTACCAGCGGCCGATAGCGTTCGACGTCGCGTTGCGCCTTGACGTAGTTGGCTTGGGCCTCGGCAATGCGCGCCTGCGCCGCGATGTATTGCTTCTCGGCCACGGATACCCCGGCCATGGCGTCCTGCACGCCGGCTTGCGCCCCAGAGAGTTGGCTGGAAGTATTGGTGGTCGTAATCGGGACTTGCGTTCGCGCAGCCTGCTCGGTTGCTTGCGCTTGCGCCAAATCCGCTTGCGATCGCTCCAGCATCACCTGATAGTCCGTTGGATCGAGCTGAATCAATATCTGGCCAGCCTTGACGGGCAGGTTGATATCGGAGTCCACCGCGATCACGCGGCCCGGGATGCGCGCGCTCACCGGATAGATGTAGCCATCCACCTCCGCATCGTCGGTCGACTCATAAGAGGAAAAATAGTCCAACAGGCGAATGCCGCCGATGACAGCCACTACCAGCAACACCAGCAACACCAGCGACGCCACCGGATGCTGGAAAACCCAGAATTTCGTCCGTCTGCGGACGGGTGGCAGATCGACCTTGCGCTGCTGCTGCTCATCGGTTGGTTTTTCAGCCGGTGTCTCTACGTCCTGGGCCATACTTTACTTTCCTCCAAGATATTGTTGAACGCGTGTGTCCGCCGCGCCGATCGCGCGGCTTAACGTGACCTTGGCAAGGTTGTGCGCAAACACGCTGTTGATATAACTTTGGCTGGCGCTGGCTACGGAATTCTGTGCCTGCACCACCTCGATATTGTCCGTGACGCCGGCGGCAAAGCGGTCGCGCCCTTGTTCGAGCGTCTGCCGCGCCAGGTCGAGCGAGCTGCGCGCCAGCGCGACCTGATCGGAGGCCGTCTCGAGATCCAGAAAAGCCGAGCGTATCTGCGCGTCAATTTGGCCGCGCAGGTCGGCCAGTTGGGCTCTGCGCTGTTGCACTTCTGTATCCGCCTGATCCTCATCGGCGCGAATCCGGCCGCCATCGAAGACCGTCATCGACACACCGGCGCTCAGCGTCACGGTGCCGTGCGAGTTGGCGGGATTCGGTCCGATATCTCCGTAATCGGCGTTGGCGGCGATGGCCGGATAGCGCTGGGCGCGGGCCGCGCGTTTGCTGAGTTCCGACGCGCGCAGTTGCGCTTCGAGCGCCTGATAATCGGCGCGGGTTCGGTAGGCTTCCGCCAGAGCCTGGTCGAGAGAAAGATTTTCCAACGGCTGAAACGGCAGATCGGTGGCCAGCGTAAACTCCTGACCGGCGGCCAGACCGATCAGACGGGCCAGCACGAGCTTGTCCTTGGCAAAATCGTTCCGGTAAGAACGCAAGCGAGTTTGCTCATTCTGCAGCTCCACGCGAGCGCGGAGCGCGTCAATGGCCGGCGTGAGACCGTTCTTCAGCAGGTCGTCGGCGCGGTCGTATAGCGCCTGCGCCGTCGCCACTTCGCTAGCTGCTTCGTCAATACGGGCGGAGTCGGACAGGATCTGCAGGTACGCGCTGGCTACCAACAACACTACTTCGTCGCGGCCGTCTTTGTAGGTGAGTTGCGAGGCCTGCACATTCTCCCGCGCTGCCCGGAGCCGGTTCAGGTTAGTGAAATTCAGGAGAGACTGCGAAAAGTACGCACGCGCATCGAACACGTTGAAGGGCCCGACAACACTCGGAATGCCAGGAAATGAGAAGTTGAAGCCGAGTGCTTTGAGGTTGATCTGCTCGACGGAATCCGAAACCCGCGCGTTGAGGTTGGGGAGCAAAGCGCTGAGCGAGCGCAAGCGGTCCGCCTGCGCCAGCCGCGTATTCAGGTCGCCCACAATGAGGCCCACGTTCTGCTTCAACCCGCGCTGAATGGCGTCCTGCAACGTGAGAGCGAGAACGCCTGGCTGGGCAGTTTCAGAAGGCACACTCCCTTGAAACTGCGGCGGACCCTGATACAAGCCCGGCGCGCGGGGCGCCGGAACCTGTGGAATGGGCTCGGACAAAGTTGTCTGGCCGGCGGCCTGCAAAAAACTGCAGACGGCCAAGATCGCTATGCTTCTCGCCATGCTCTCTTTCACTATAGATGCAACGAATGACGCTTTAGATCGTGCTTTCAATAAGTTAGTTTTGCTGGAGCCCTGTACTCTGCGCGCCTCTCGTGTCTCCTTCCACGTTGCCTTCGAGGCTAATTCCGGGCCGGCCCACCGGGAGGCTTTCCACGGTGATTCAGACTTCAAACGTTAGTTAACGTTTAGGCGATTCCGATCCTGGCATCCCAAGTGAATTTTTTCCTAGTTTTTTTCTGCCATTTTAGATAAACTATCATCACACCAATGAAGTTGGCTGCACTCCTGATCCTCGGGATTGGTGTGTCGTTATCCGCGCCACTCCCTTCCGCCGATACTCCTGCCCTGGTCACCAGCGAGCAAGTGGACCACTGGACAAAGCAATGGCAAAAGCGTCTCGATATGGGCGACTGGCGAATTATCACTTTAATTGTCCGCCACTCCGAACTCAAACCTGAAACGCTGGGAAACCTGCATTGGGATACGGAGAATCATACGGCGACGATTCGCGTGCTCGATCCGCGCGACTATGAACTGCCGCCCTCCGATGTTCCGCAGGATATCGAATACACCATCGTGCATGAGCTGATTCATCTGCAGCTCTCGGTTCTGCCGCGCGATACCAGCACCAGGACAGTGGAAGAACGCGTCGTAAACAAAATATCGGTAGCGCTATTCCAGTTGGAAAAAGGTCCCAGCTATCGGGCGCGCGTTTTTCCCGCCAAGAACAGCGCCCCGAAATCGAAAAGTCCTACTGAAGCCAGCCGCGCGCAGTAGATTCCCACGCCATCAATGCGCCGCCCCGGCAGGCGCGCCCCCGCCGCGGGGCGGTTTCTTCATGATCAGGATGAGCGGAACCAGCGCTGTGAAAATGACGGCCAGCAAGACGAACGCGTCGACGTAGGACAAAATCGCCGCTTGCCGCAGCACCATGCCCCACATTCTGGCCATGCCTTGTTGGGCTGTTCCGGGCATGTTTGCCATCATGCGCTGCGCCACGCTATTGTACGGGGAGACATGGGCGCCCAGATAGCTGAGGTGCACTTGTTGCTGGCGCGACATGTAGGTAGTGAGCGAGGCGATGCCGAGGCTGGCGCCGATATTGCGCATCAGACTGTTGATGCTGGTGGCGTTGCCGATCTGTTCCTTGGGAATGCGGCTCATGGTCACGGTGGTCAACGGAACGAATACCATGCCCATCGCGACACCCTGGAAAAACTGCGGCCAGAAAAAGTCCCAATAGCCCGCCGCCATGTTGAGCCGGGAAAACTGAAATAGCGTAAAGGAAGTGGTGATCAGTCCGGCGATGATAATTTTGCGAGGATCCAATTTGGATACCAACAGGCCGACGATCGGCATAGCAATAAAGGAGCCGATGCCGCGCGGCGCCAGCGTCAATCCGGCCTGCACCGCCGGGTAGCCCAGCAGCGTCTGTAACCACAAAGGCAGCAGCACCATGCTGCCGTACAAAACGAAACCAACCACGGTAATCAACACAATGCCGGCTGAGAACGTGCGCTCTTTCAACACGCGCAGGTTCACCACGGGGTGATCCGCGATCAGTTCACGAAAGATAAAGGCGATGGTTCCACAGACGCCGATTACCAGCAGCGTCCGGATGAAGACGGAAGACAGCCAATCGTCCTGCTGGCCCTTATCGAGCAGAATCTGCATCGACGCGATCGCTAAGGTGAGGAGCCCCATCCCCCAGTAGTCGATGGTGGCTGCCTTTTTCCGCAAATACGGCGGATCGAAGAGAAACAGCCGCACCATAACGATGGAAGCGATGCCCACGGGAATATTTATATAGAAAACCCAGCGCCAGTTATAACTGTCTGTGAGATAACCGCCTAGCACCGGACCGAGAATGGGCGCGACCACGATACCTAATCCCCAGAAACCCATGGCCTTGCCGCGGTCCTGGATGGGGAAAGCCTCCAGCAGAACGGCTTGGGAAAGCGGTTGCAGCGCGCCTCCGAAGGCGCCCTGAAAGCAGCGAAACACGATCAGAGCGGCCAGATTCGGCGCCAGTCCGCAGAGAAAAGATGACACCGTAAATCCGGTGACCGCAAGCATGAGCAGGCGCTTGCGGCCAAACTGGCTGGCCAGCCAGCCGGTCATCGGCAAAATGATGGCGTTGGCGACCAGATAGGAAGTCAGGACCCAGGTCGCCTCATCCGTGGTGGCCGACATGCTGCCGGCGATGTGCGGCAGCGACACGTTGACGACCGTGGTGTCCAGCACTTCCATAAAAGTGCCGAACATCACCGAGATCGCCACGATCCAGGGATTTACCTGGCGAAACTGGGCATCAGGCATTCTTCACAACGCCCGACTTGCTGACAACCCCAGACTCTTTCGTAACTCCCGGCTCTTTTGTGACACCCATCATGGCGCGGATGGCCAGAGCCAGAGCTTCATCCCCGCACGCGCCGCACAGCATGGAATGATACAGGTGCGGATCGCGCCAGTCGGCGCCAAAATGATGTTCAATGTAGTCGTTGCGCCTGCGGTCCATGGCTTCCACGTTTTCGGCGGTTGCGTGGTTAGCGCCATACATTTTGCGGATCCGCCGGATGCGTTCGCTTAAAGGAGCATAGACGAAGACATGGAAAGCGTCGTCGCGGTGCTGCAAAATGCATTGCCCTCCGCGCCCCACGATGACGCAGTTGCCGATCTCGGCCGCTTCTTCAATCAACCTGCGGGACAAACCGGCCATGGCGTCGGCGTCAAACATGTCGGCCAAGGCGACCGGTCCCACGCCTTCAAACGCGCCGCGGCCGAACGTGCGTTTCGTCAGCCGGTGCAGCCAGGAGTCGAGGCATTCGTCCAGACGCGAAGCCACTCCGGGATTGACCTTGGCCCTTTCGGCCACCTTTTGAACGAGCGCCTCATCCAGCAATTGCCAGCCCATCTGTTTCGCGACCAACTCGGCGACGGGGCCGCCGCCGCTGCCATACTCGCGCCCAATGGTTAGGATTCGATACACTGCTGTCCGCAATTATACATTTCGGCGGGTGCGATAAAACTGCCCGGTGGCATTTTCCAATCGAAGGATGATCCTGAAACCGGATTCCGGTTCCAATCCAGCGTGATCCTGAGGTTGACTGCTGGGTGAGGTCTCGTGCCCGGGCTCCTTTCATCGAGTCTGCTCGTTTTTGTTAGGTGACCGGTTGGCTTGCGCGGCAGGCTGTCCGGGCGGTTTTTTGATTCTGCCGTAGGAACCGCCGGGACGGCTCGCGGTTAAGATAAGACGGAATGCGCCGATTCGCCATGCCGCTGTTGATGCTGCTCATCACCATCGGCTTCTTCTGGAAGCTCACTCTTTCCGGGCAATACAGTTGGATGGACCAGCCCGACAACGCCGGGCAAGTGATGACCATGCTGCAGGAAGAAACGGTTCAGTGGCGCCATGGTCATTTTCCGCTGTGGGATCCGCATTTGTGGGGCGGCGAGCCGATTCCCGGGCAGGTTCAGCCGGGCGCGCTGAATCCGTTGTTCTGGCCCCTGTTCTCGATCCCGCTCAACGGCAAACACGAAATCTCGCGCTCGACGTTGAACTGGTATTACGCGCTGATCCATTGGCTGGCGCTCATGCTGGCCTATTGGTTGGCTCGCGACGTGGGCTTGTCGCGGCTGGCCGCTTTGTTTTGCGGCTGCGCCTATGCCTTGGGAGGCTTCGTCGCCAACGTGGGATGGCTGCAGCACGAGATGAGCGCGATTCTACTACCGGTGGTGCTGCTGTATCTGTTGCGTCTGATGCGCGGCCAGCGCCCGCTTGCCAGCGCGGCGCTTTCGGGAGCATTTCTCGGTGCTTCTTTTCTGATGGGGCATCACAATGTGCCCATGTTCGCCACCGTGGCCGTGCTTGGCTTTTGGATTTACTACTTTGTTGCTGTCAAGCCGCCGCACTCTATCCGCGGCCTCTGGCCCGCCGGAGCGTTCTTTCTGTGTTTCGGTTTGATTGCCGCGACACAGATTATTCCGTCTTACGAGTTGGGTGTGCGCTCAGTGCGCTGGGTGGGGGCAAAGGACCCGATTGGTTGGAAAGACAAAGTCCCTTATACGGTATACGGCGATTATTCGTTGCAGCCGGTGGGTCTGCTGGGCTTCATTATCCCGGGCTATCAGCGCGCCGTATTGCCGAGCTACACGGGGTTGGTAGTCGTGGTGCTGGCGATATTGGGCGCTTTGGCGTTCTGGAATCAGCGCGAGATTCGCATGCTGGTCTCGTTGGCGGTGCTGGCGGTGCTCTATGCACTGGGACCGGTCAGCCTTTTGCATGGATTAGTGTATGCATTGATTCCCAGCGTGGATAAAGCGCGTTCGGCGTCGGATGCCGTCGCGCTCACTGACTTGGCCTTGGTGCTTTTGGCGGCTTACGCGTTAGACGGCTATCGGAAGCGCTTGATCGACCCGGAACATCATCGCTGGGCGACGCGTGCGCTGCTCGGCGCCGGCGCGTTTCTGTTGGGCGCGCTAACGCTGGTGCTGACGTTGCGTCAGGATCTGGACTTCTACCACTTCGCGCTTACGGCAACGATGGCCGTATTGCTAGCCTCGGTTCTCGCGGCGTGCTGGAGTTCGCGAATTTCCGGACGCGTGGCAGGCGTAATTTTGATTGCATTGCTGCTGTTTGAATTGAATACCGTCACCAACGCTTACTACCGCCCGTACTCCGCCGATGCGTTCCTGAGTAAACTGTACAAACACGACGATGTTGCCAAGTATTTACGAAGCCAATCAAAACCGGTCCGGGTGGAGATTGACGACCAGCAGATTTTCTACAACTTCGGCGATTGGTACGGGATCGACGAAATCGGCGGCGTGCAATCGAGTCTGCTTACCAACGTGGCCGAGATGCAAGGCGAGTATCGCGCGCGCATGATTCTGGGAGTCAATTATTATATCGGTCTCAAGCCAATGCGGGCCGATCAGGTGGAAGTATCGGAGCAGGACGGGCTGAAGATTTACTCCAACCCTTCAGCGTTCGATCGGGCCCGCCTGGTTTATAGCGCAGTCGGCGCTCCTAATGAAAACGCGGCCCGGGATCTGACGCTGTCGGATAAGACAGCGCCGGAGCGTGTAGCCGTGGTGGAGGGCGCCGCTCCGGATTTGGGAGGGTGCAGCGGAGGCGCCGCGCAGATTTTGCGGTACGAGCCGGCTCGAGTTGTCATGAGCGCCGATGCCCCGTGCCGCGGAGTGCTGATTCTGGGAGATGTCTGGTTTCCCGGCTGGCAAGCGACTGTTGACGGGCGTTCGGCGAAAATCTATAAGGCCTATAATTTAGTTCGCGGCGTGGTGGTGGACCCAGGCAAGCATGAAGTGGTGATGACGTACCGGCCGATGAGCGTGTTTGCGGGAAGCGCGCTGGGGCTGCTGGGCGTGATCACCTGCTTCATGATCTGCCGCTACGGGCCATAGTTCCCTTGGTAGGGCAGATTATTTAATCTGCGGCCGATTATCAATCGGCCCCACAATCAATCGCCCGACGTTACAACGTTTACAAACCCCCGGTGGCCGGACCAGGGGTCCGGCGCGGACGAGGACGGCACGAAAAAAGACGACTCCCTGCTGAGCGCCGGCGCCGAAAGGTTCGACTCGGGACGCCTCAACCTGTAAACATCGCACTTGATCGGGACGCGGCGCGAGTGGGTCGGTGAAAACGGCCGGACCAGGGGGTCCGGCGGCCGAGTGTGCCCAGCATGGGCAGAATCTAGTTGGATGAAAGGAGCCAATCGGGGCCGATGACGGCAACCGTAGCTGAACCGCAAGGCGCAACCGCAAGGGGAAAGCCGAAAGAAGCGGGAGGCAAACCTTCGACCGTAGGAACACGAACTGGCAGTGAGGCCGGGTGCGGGCGGCAAGCTGGCCCTGAACAGCGAAGCCCAAAGGTCATCAAGACGCATCAGGTAGAGCCAGACGGCACGAGGGAAAAGATTCTGTACCTTACCTGGGGAGATTCCTTCCATGAGAGTGGGGGAGAAAGTCAGCAGAGGCCGTAGTAGCGAGGAAGCCGCGTAACGGCGGTGGAGCGAAGGGCCGAAGAACCAAAGAACGGAGCTAGAGAAGGAACTGGGGACCGGCGCAAGAAGCGCACTCGAATTCCAGATGCGTCAACTACGGTCGTTAATCTGGGAGCGCTGGGGGCCAAGCGGTGCAGCCGCGTCAACCCACAGCGGCGGGACGATGCCGGGACTCTTGCGAACCTTTCGACGGAGAGCCATGTACGAGACACTGATGGAAGCTGTGGTGGCCGAGGAGAACTGCAAGCTGGCCTTGGAAGCAGTGGTGCGCAACCAGGGAGCAGCGGGCATCGACCGGATGACTACGGCGGAACTGGAACCGCATCTTCAAGCGCACTGGTGGATACTCAAAGACAAACTGCTGAAGGGAAGCTACGTCCCGACGCCGGTGAGGCGGGTAGAAATACCCAAGCCCAGCGGGGGAACACGGATGCTAGGCATTCCCACGGTACAGGATCGGTTCATCCAGCAACTGCTGTTGCAGGTGCTGACGCCGATTTTCGATCCGCGATTCAGCGAGCACAGTTATGGGTTTCGACCGGGGCGCAGTGCACAAGACGCCGTGCGAGCCGCGCAGCGGTACGCGCAGGAAGGGAAGGAATGGGTGGTAGATATAGACATCACCAAGTTCTTCGACCATGTCAATCACGACATCCTGATGGGCCGGATCGCAGGGGTGATTCGGGACAAGCGGGTGTTGCATTTGATTGGGAAATACCTGCGGCGGGGAGCAATGGTGGAGGGGTTGGTGGAAGCCAGCGAGGAAGGCACGCCGCAGGGCGGGCCGCTATCGCCGCTGCTGGCGAACATCTATCTGGATGACTTGGATCAGGAACTGGATCGGAGGGGGCATTGCTATAGCCGGTACGCGGATGACTGTAATATCTACGTGAGCAGTCAAGCCGCGGCGGAACGCACGCTGGCCTCGGTACAGACCTGGATCGAGAAACATCTGCGACTGAAGGTGAACGCCGCCAAAAGCGGGACAGGGAGGGTCTGGGAACGCAAGTTTCTGGGGTTTCGACTGGATCGCCAGAAGCGGATCGGCATAGCACCGGAGAGCCTGGAAAGATTCAAAGCGAAGGTGCGGGAGAAATGGGACGGTCGGCGCAGTGGCACGAGTACGCAACTGCGCGACGACTGGAATCGCTACGTGCGAGGCTGGTGGGGATATTACCGACTGGCGGAGGCGCGGCGGCCGCTGCAAGCACTGGAGGGATGGATTCGACGGCATATCCGCAAGTGCTTCTGGTTGAGATGGCATGATCGCCGGGGACGGGAACGGAACCTGCGACGGCTGGGCGTTACGGGCCGCTTACTGGGGGTGGCGACGAGTCGTCGCGGCGCCTGGGGCGTGGCTGGCCAGCCGGAACTACAGTGGGGATTGCGGAATTCCGTCCTACGGCAGTACGGCTTTCTTCTACCATCAGATCTTGCCGCGCGGTGAAAGCGGCTAGTTCAACCGCCGGATGCGGAAAACCGCACGTCCGGTGGTGTGGGAGGGTGGCGGGGCGCAATCCCCGCCACTCCACCCGATCGAGGGCGTCGGCCCCACGAAGTTAGATGAACATCTCTTCGTCGCTAGTGGCTTCGGCGACGTTGGGACGATTCCCGCGAGCAAGGTAGGCAAACGCCGTCTTGATGCCGACGGCGATTCCGTTGATCTCGCGCAAGGGTTTGAGAATACCTGAATTCACGGCGACCACCGTCTCGTGCGTGCGGCTCAAAGTGTCGTCCATCACCATCTCCACGCGCTCCAGTTGAACTTTGGCGCGGCTGGTAGCGTCCTCCACCACTTCTTCCACCTTGCGCATCTGGGTCTTGGTGGAATCGAGAATCGCATTGGCTTTGCCGGTCATTTCAACCAACTGAAGCCGGCTGTAATCTATGGTGGTTCTGGCGGACTCGACCAGGGACTCCACTTTCGGCAGGAGCGGCATGACCCGCTCCTGCATAGAGTGCGTCGCCCGGTACATAGCGAACAGCAACCCAGCCTGGACGCACAGGGCGATGGCCGCAATCACGACGAAAACCGCCGTCACGATAATCCAGGTGTTGAGATCCATACGAGATTCTAGACTCCTTCGGACGCCAGGGGCCGCACCGGACTTTGACTGACCGCTTCCCGGTAGGCTTGTTTGCCGGCATCCATGGCGGAAGCCAGATGCTCGCGTTTTTTCGTCACGACCGTACGGCCACGGTCCACCAGATCGCTGGCGCTGTCGCGCAGATCTTCTCCCCGCTTCCGAAGGTACTTTTTACCTTCGTCGGCCTTGCTCAGCAGCAAATCCCGGGTTTCATCGCCGCTCTTGGGCGCAAACAACATCCCCACGGCTAGGCCCACGCCGACTCCCAAAAAGAAGTACGCAATTCTGTTGTCGTCTCCCATGTTGCTCCTTTTCCATGTACTAGCATACCTGTACCGGCGCCTTCGCCGGATATCCCTACCCGTCAAATAGACTGCTGGAACAAAGTAGTGGTTTCTACGATAATGTCGTTGCATGAGAGATCGCAAGCCAAAGCCGTTGGGAGCGGATGAGTTGTTCGACTATGCGGCCTCGGCGCTCGGGCGGCGGGCCCACTCGCTGGGCGAACTGAGGGACAAGCTTCGCCGGCGGTGCGCGGCGGCGGCCGATGTCGATACCGTAATCCGCCGGCTGAAGGAATACGGATATCTGGACGATAAAAGCTTTGCGGAAAATTATGCGGCGCGCCGGTTGGAAAACGAGGGGCACGGAAAGATGCGAGTGCTGCGCGAACTTTCACAGCGGCGAATCGCACCCAAAGTGGCCGAGCAGGCGGTGGAGAAAGCCTTCGCCGAAACGGACGAGGTGGAGCTGATTGAAAACTTTCTGGCGCGTAAATTCCGCGGCAAACATTTGCCTTCGTTCCTGGCTGAGCCGAAGAATTTGGCGGGGGCGTTTCGGAGGCTCCGATATGCGGGATTCTCTTCCGGCAAGAGTCTCCTGGTGCTCAAGCGCTACTCGCAGCAGGCGGAGGAGTTGGAAGAGATGGAGGACGAGGGGCCCGATACGCCGGGTCGGAGGCGGGGCGATTGAGAATCGGCCGCTGGTGTTCTAGCCCCGAACGTTAGTGAGGGGATTGACGCTCATCCCCTCACTGACGTTCGGGGCTAGGCACGACCCGGGCATGATTAAGCATGGTTCAGAAATTCTAGAAACTCCAGGCAGCGGCCAAAGCCAGCGCGGGCCGATTGACAATCGGTCGCAGGCTACCAGCCTGCCCCACAAGGGCAGAGCACGATATAATGAAGGCACTCAAGCTCGTAAAGGCAAGTTTCGCAAGGAAATACATACACAATCCCCATGTCAGAATCCGGACGCCCTTCACTGGGCATCAATAGCTGGCTCGAAGACGAGCTGTACACCCAGTACCTCCACGACCAGAGAGCGGTTGACGATAACTGGAAGAAGATTTTTGAAGGCAATGGCCAACACGCGGATATTGCGAGTAACGGCTCGGTCTCGGGACCCACGCTAAGACCAGCCGAGCCGCCGCCGGTACCCGGTGAGCAATTGCTGCCGCTGCGCGGACCGGCGCTGCGCATTGCGGAGAACATGACGGCGAGTCTCCGATTGCCGACCGCCACTTCTCAGCGCGTGCTCGAGACGAAGATTCTCGAAGACGCACGTCGCGTGTTGAACAACGCCAGAGCTGCCAACGGCAAAGGCAAGCTTTCTTTCACACATCTGATCGGGTGGGCGATCGTAAAGTCGCTGGCGGCGAATCCGAACTTGAATCACGCTTTCACGGAAGTGGCCGGCGAGGCGCATCGGGCCGCGCGTTCGGAGATCAATCTTGGCATCGCGGTGGATGTGGCCGGCAAAGACGGCGCCCGTGCATTGAAAGTGCCGAACATTAAGAACGCCGGTGAACTGACTTTTGAAGAGTTCGTGGCGGATTTCGACGATATCGTCGCCCGGGCCCGGACCAACAAACTGCAGCTATCCGATTTCGAGGGCACGACCATCTCGCTCACCAATCCGGGAACAGTGGGAACGTTCGGGTCGATTCCGCGGCTGATGTCTGGGACAGGCGCGATCATTGCCACCGGGGCGATCGACTATCCCGCAGGCTTCCGTGAAACCGCCGCGGCAAAACTGGCGGAGTTGAACGTAAGCAAGGTCATGATGGTGACCTGCACCTACGATCATCGCGTGATCCAGGGGGCGGAATCCGGCATGTTTCTGGCGCGCCTGGATGAACTGCTGCGCGGCCAGCATGGATTCTACGAACAGATTTTCCGGGAACTGGGTGTGCCGGCGGAGAGACCGCCATCTAGTCCGGCTGGGAGCCCCGCCGTCGTTGGGGCGCTTGCGGAGTCTAAATCCGAGGATCTCAACTTCGCGACGAGCGCCTACGCCGCCAAGCTCGCAGCGGTCATGCAGTTGATCCATGCGTTCCGCTCGCGCGGACATTTGGTCGCCACGCTCGATCCGCTGGGAGAACAGCGGGAGCCCTACGCGGGGCTCGATCCGGCGACCTATGGCCTGACCGAATCCGACATGGATCGCGAGTTCCTGATCAACAACGTGTACGCGCAAGGCACCGGTAACTTGCCAGTCGCTACGCTGCGCGAAATTCTGGAACGGATGCGGCAGACGTATTGCAGAAATTTCACCTGCGAATACACCTATATGCAGCGCCCGGAAGAGAAACTCTGGCTGCAGCAGCGCATGGAGCCAACCCGGAACGCCTGGCCGCTGGAAAAAGAGTTAAGAATCCGGTCGCTTGAGCGCGTGATTGAAGCGGAGGAGTTCGAACACTTCTTGCATACGCGCTTCATCGGGCACAAGCGGTTTTCGCTCGAAGGCGCCGAGTCAGCGGTGGCGATCCTGGACCAGTTTCTTGATCGCGGGGGCAACCAAACGCTACGGGAAGCGGTGATCGGCATGGCGCACCGCGGGCGTTTGAATGTGCTGGCAAACATCATCGGCAAGTCGATGGTGCAGGTCTTTTCCGAATTCGAGGGCGTCGATCCGGAAAGCACGCAAGGTTCGGGCGACGTGAAATATCATTTGGGCGCCAGTGGAACTTTCAAAACCACGCGGGGAAAAGACGTCCTGGTGTCGGTGGCGTTCAATCCGAGCCATTTGGAAGCGGTCGATCCAGTGGTGGAAGGCATTGTTCGACCGAAGCAGGATCGCTTGGGCGACACCGAACGCGACCGGGTGATTCCCATTCTGATCCATGGCGATGCGGCGTTCGCCGGGCAAGGAGTGGTCGCCGAAACGCTCAATTTGTCGCAGTTAGACGGCTACACCACGGGCGGGACGCTCCACCTGGTGATCAACAATCAAATCGGATTTACCACCAATCCCAGCGAAGCACGATCCTCGGGCTACGCGACCGACATGGCCCGCATGGTCCAGGCGCCCATCTTTCATGTGAATGGCGATGACGTGGAGGCGTGCGTGCGCGCCGCGCAGTTAGCCTACGATTTCCGTCAGCAGTACAAGAAAGACGTCGTGGTTGACATGGTCTGCTACCGGCGTTGGGGACATAACGAGGCCGACGATCCGAGTTACACGCAGCCCGCGCTCTATCGAAAGATCAAAGACCATCCGCCGGTCGCCAAGCTGTATGCGCAGAAGCTGACGGCGGAGGGGATCGTCGAAGCCAAGCGGCCGGAAGAACTGCGAAAAGCGGTTTCGGCGCGCTTGAATGCAATCTACGACGAAGCCAAGGCATCGTCTCAGAAGTACGAGGTCCAGGAACTCAGCGCCATAAATCCTGAACCGGCGGATCTGCCCAGTCCGGAGACCGCGATTTCGATCGAGAAGGCCCGGACCATTATCGATGGACTGGCGACGTTCCCCGCCGATTTCCATCTGCATCCCAAACTGAAGAGCTTTGTCGAAAAGCGCAAGGAAGTTTTCAACAGTGCGCCGATCGATTGGGCGACTGGTGAAGCGCTGGCGTTCGGCAGCCTGGTGTTGGAAGGAACTCCGGTTCGTCTGAGCGGACAGGACAGCGGGCGCGGGACGTTTTCACAGCGCCATCTGGAATTTTCCGATTACGACAACGGCAAGAGCTATATCCCGATGCAGCACCTGGCCGCGCGCCAGGCGCGCTTCGACGTGATCGACAGCAGCTTGAGCGAGTACGCGGTGATGGGTTTCGAGTTCGGCTTCAGCGTGGCCGATCCCTGGACGCTGGTCATGTGGGAAGCGCAATTTGGCGATTTTGCCAACGGCGCGCAGATCATGATCGATCAGTTTGTCGCGAGCGCCGAAACAAAATGGAGCCAACCCTCCGGATTGGTGCTTTTGCTGCCGCATGGTTTCGAAGGGCAAGGGCCGGAGCATTCGAGCGCACGGATGGAGCGCTTTTTGCAGTTGTGCGCCGATAACAACATGCAGATTGTTAACGCGTCTACTCCGGGCCAGTATTTTCATCTTCTGCGGCGACAGATGTACGGCGGGTCCGACCGCCGGGGCGTGCGGAAGCCGCTGATCGTGTTCACTCCCAAGCGCATGCTGCGCGATTCGCGCGCGGTTTCGTCGCTTGAAGACGTGACCTCCGGACGTTTCCGCGAAGTGTTACCCGATACGGCGAGTCTGGATGCTTCGCGCGTCACGCGGGTGCTGTTCTGTAGCGGCCAGCTTTATTACGATCTGGCGGCGGCGCGCAAAGAGCGCACCCATGTGGCGATTTGCCGCCTGGAGCAGCTTTACCCATTCGCCTTCGATCAGGTCCGGGAGATCGTTAGCCAGTATCCTGCTGCTACGGAGGTGGTGTGGGTGCAGGAGGAGCCGCGGAACATGGGCGCCTGGCGGTCGGTGCAGGAGAATTTCCAGACGGTGCTCGAGGGCAGCAAAAAAGTGCTGCGCTATGTCGGCCGCGCCGACAGCGCCAGTCCGGCCGCCGGATCGCTCAAGCGCCATCAGCAGGAGCAGGCGGAACTGGTGGAGACCGCGTTTGCGGTCGAGATCAGGAAGCCGGTGGGCCGGCGACGGAAAGCGATCGCGACGGATTAGAAGCACAGGCTAAAGCCTGTGCCACGAGATGCCGCGGACTGCTTTTATCCAGCAGCACCTCCGTCTAGCCCCGAACGTTAGTGAGGGGATGGGCGCCGGTCCCCTCACTAACGTTCGGGGCTAGACATGGGTCAACATGGCTCGGAAATGTACAAACTTACCGAGGCCGATTGATAATCGGCCGCAGATTACTAATCTGCCCCACAAGAGATGAGCCAAGTCACGGTTCTGCGAGTCACGCTCGAATACGATGGCACCAAGTACAGCGGCTGGCAGGAGCAGATCAACGCCCGCACGGTAATGGGGCAGCTTCGGATTGCGGCCGAGGAGCTGTTCGAAGCGAAGGTCGATATCCAGGGCTCGGGCCGCACCGACGCCGGAGTGCATGCGCTGGCGCAGGTAGCGCATCTCCGCGTCAAAACCGCGCGGCCGGTGCGGCCGGAGCTGATTCGGCGCGGACTCAACGACCGGCTGCCGTCCGATGTTTGCGTGATTGATGTGGAACTGGCGCCACCTGAGTTCCACGCCCGGCACGATGCCATCAGCCGGACGTACCTCTATCAGATCTCGACGCGCCGCACTGCATTCATGAAGAAGTATGTGTGGTGGGTGAAAGAAGAGCTGGACGTGGCGGCGATGTCGCGCGCCGCTGCCATGTTGGTTGGCCGTCACGACTTCGCCGCCTTCCGCGCGCTCGATCCCGCCCTGCCGGAGGCTTCAACCGTGGTGGTCGTGCAAGCCGCAGGGATTGAAGTGGAAGGGAACCTCATTCTGTTCCGGATCAGCGCGTCGCATTTTCTGTGGCGCATGGTTCGAAGGATTGTCGGCGTGCTGGTAAAGGTCGGACTGGGCGAATTGCGTCCGGAAGACCTCTTGCGGGCGATCGAGGGGAAGGCGGGCGCGAAGATGGACATCGCGGCGTGGACCGCGCCAGCCTCGGGCTTATTCCTGGAAAGCGTCGAGTACCCGGCGGCGAAAATGGCGAAGAGATCGGCTCGTGCGAAGCCTCATCCGTCGCTGTGACGTGATGGCGACCTCAGGGGAGTAATCCAGATTGACCTCTCTCCGAGTCGCCGACCATTTGGGACGGAGACACGCGGTGCCACTTCCACGCACAGGTGTTTGAACGTCTTCAAGTCCGCTCGACTATGAGGGTGCATGCTGTATAGTGGATTTTGTCCGTCGCCTAGGAACATGCCGCCCAGACTTCTCTACACATCGGAAGAGGTTCGTAAGGCCATTGCTGAAATATTTAGAGCTGGAAGACATAGGACGCGGATCGCCCTTTCGGCCTATGTTGGAGACTCCGCTGAATCTTATCTACCTTTCCCCGACAAGCTAGAGGTTGTCTGCTCGCCAACAGCGGGCGCGACAAGCCCTAGCGCTATAAGAAAGCTGATTTCTCTAGGCGCCACCGTGCAATTTGTAGACAAGTTGCACATTGGACTTGCCCCCTATTTTGAGACAACCAGTTAAGAGTCGAAAATCAGTGAATGGAGAAATCGACTCATGGGATTGTCCCGACGGAAGTTCACGCGTGAAATGAAACTGGCTGCGGTTCAGCAGCTGGAAGCAGGAACGTCAGCCGCCGCGGTGGCGCGGGCCTTTGAAATCAATGCCAACCTGCTGCACCGGTGGCGGAAGGAGTTCCGCCATGGTCCCGGCAATGCGTTCCCCGGTGTGGGAAAGCGGCGTTGGGAGGACCCCAAGGTGGGGCACCTGGAGCGCAAGGTTGGCCAGCAGGCCGTGGAGATTGATTTTTTGAAAGGGTGCTTGCAGCGAATCGAGGAACAGCGGATGCTGCAGGCGCTGACTGGAAAGCCGCGACCTACCAGTACATCCGGAGCCAAATCGAAGAAGGTATCCCGATGACGGCGACGCGCATGTGCCAACTGGGAAAAGTCAGCCGGGCTGGTCTCTATCGATTCGATCCCGGCGCCGAACGGGCGGCCGATGACGATCTGGATCTACGGAACGAAATTCATCGGATCGCGCTGGAGTTCCCCTGCTATGGCCGGCCGCGGATCACGGCCGAGTTGAGACGGCGCGGCTGGCAGGTCAATCACAAACGGGTGGCGCGGATCCTGCGCGAAGATAATTTGCTGTGCCTGCGCCGCAAGAAATTCGTGGTGACAACCACGGATTCCAAGCATGGTCTGGCGGTCTATCCGAATCTGGCAGCCGACCTGGAGCCGACTGGCATCGATCAGCTCTGGGTCGCTGACATTACCTATGTACGGCTAGAGACGGAGTTCGTCTACCTGGCGGTTGTGCTGGACGCCTATTCGCGTAGAGTGATCGGTTGGGCACTCGATCGGTCACTGGAGGCCGACCTGGCGATCGCGGCATTGGAGATGGCATTCCGGCAGCGGTCACCAGCGGAAGGTCTGACCCATCATTCCGACCGAGGGGTTCAGTATGCTTCTCATGCCTACACCCGCCTGCTCAACGATCACGGGGTTCAGATCAGCATGAGCCGCAAAGGCAATCCCTACGACAACGCCTTCTGCGAATCCTTCATGAAAACCCTGAAATACGAGGAGGTCTATCGCCAGGAATATCGCGATCTGGCTGACGCGCATGCTTCCATCGAGCGGTTCATCGAAAACATCTATAACGGCAAGCGGCTGCACTCGGCGCTGGACTACCGTCCGCCGATCGAGTTCGAACGCTCGCTGCCAGCCTCGCAGCAGGTTTGTGCATGAAAGGCCGGTTGTTTACGAGACCAAAAACTGAGGGCGCCCTCAACAAGCGTTTTTGCAGGCATGCCGGAATCTATCGGTCCGATGTGTCGTTCCTGCTGATAAACCTGGGCCAGAGTACCGCTTCCCGGTCGGGTCCGGGCCAGGCTATAGGACGCGCCGGAAGTAACCACGCCCTGCCCATCGTCCACGATGAGTTCCGTCCGGCTATTCCTCAACGGGGTGCTCGCCAGCATGGCCCGTCTCCGCTTCACCGGCACCCTCAGCTTAAATCTATTGCCGCCTCGAAGGGAATCATTTACCATCGAACGGTAACCAGTCTCTTAACTGTTTGTCTCAGCCCAGGGGGCAGGTTCACATGAAGGTGTACTGGTCGGAGGGTGTCGGTGCTGTAGTGACATCGGCTAACCTTTCGACTAACGCCATGGGAGTTGGGGGCCTCAAAGAGGCTGGCGTTTTGCTCGGGCCTGAATTTATAGACATTGCAAAACTGCTTAAACCGCTGGAGCGTCGCCCTGCGGAACCCCACCTTCACGACCTCGACTGAGGGCTTGCCGCAAAATAACATTTACCATTAGGAATGTTTTGGCGACGCTGTGCGAGGCAGTAGCGAATAGTTCCATTCAGGATTTCGACGGTGGGGTTGCAGGTTCAGTTGCTTCATTTGCATGTCCGTGATTTTCACTCCGGTCTCATAGATGCTCGGGTCCAGCATGGCCTGGATTCGCAACCCTTGGCTCGTTCGGGTGGCGCTGATCATATTCACCACGGTTTCGAAACTGACCAGCGGTTCGCCTCTCCAGTTCATGCTGATGAAGGAAAACATCCGGTGCTCGATCTTGTTCCACTTGCTGGTCCCCGGCGGGTAGTGGCCGACTACGATTTCCAGCCCGGTCTCGTCGCTGAATTGCTGCAGGTAGTATTTCCAGGCCCGATTCCGGGCGGCGTTGCTTCCTCCGCTGTCGGCACAGATGAACAGGCGCCGGGCCTTGGGGTAGTGGCGGACTCCAAACTGGAGCCACCAACGCCGGATACTCTCCACCGCAAACTCCGCCGTGTCATGCGTCATGCCGACGTTCACCATCCCTTCGTTCCGGTGCACATCAAAGGCCCCATAGGGGATCGCAGTGCCTTCCGCGAGGCTGGAGAAATCGTGCACGTTGACCTTCGGCGCTTCCCCCTTCTTGCGCCATTTTCGCCCGTCATTCTTGAAGTTCCCGACTTTTTCTTTCTTCTTGGTGTCCACCGAGATCACCGGCTCCTTCGCCTTCAGAAACCGTTTCGCCGTCTCGCTGATATACCGGAACTGGCGGTCCCGGTCGGCGTGGGATTCGCCTTCCTTGTCTTTCAGGTTCGCCTGTAGTGAGTAGCCCATCGTCCGCAGACGCCTCTGTATCGTGTCCGCGCTCACATCGTGCCCTAGGCTGACCAAGTACTCCCGTATCTGGTAGCTCGACTTGCTGTTCCACTTCAAGGGTGACATCGGATCGCCCACCGTACTCTCTTCCATCACCTGTTCCAGCAACTGGGTGATCTCCGGATCATGTTCCTCCACCGGCTTGCGCCCCGCTCCGGGCTTTCGCACTCTGCCTTCCTCGGCTACCAGTTTGCTCTTGCCAGACAGTTCCCGAATCCCCTTCAAGATGGTCGGCTTGGACAGTCCACTGGTCTCCACCATTCGCTGGATGCCGCCCCTGCCGCAGCGTAACGCTTCACGCCCCACAAGCCAGCGCCGCTGCGCTTCATTCAGCGTCCCCATCACCCTCTGCAAGAGCTTCGAGTCCCGCTTGGCGTTTGATACTTGCATACCCACAGCATCGCACGAACCCGTTCAATGGTAAAGTTTATTTTGCGGCAAGCCCTTAGCGTATCGCGAGTACATCAAAAGAAACCCTCGTACAGGTAGAAGTCGTCCGGCGAGCTTTGCACATTGGTATGCTTCCCCCCCAGCGCGAGTCTTGGAAACTTTTAGTTTGCGAAGAATACTGCGACGATGGAATCTCGCAGGCTTCCAAGGATCATTCGCGAAGGGAAATGGGCTTTGACCCAGAAGACTGGGCCTGGAGCTCTGAGCGAGCTGCTGCAAAAGAAAACGACTGGGTTCTCTGCGCCGCGCTCAGGAGAGAAGACAAAGACAATTTCGCTTGGCTGTTCGTCGATCATGTCCAAAAGGTTTCACGTCAGGACAAGGCCTATTCGGCGAAGTACCCCTATGAACTGGTCCAAATACGGCGACTCAAAACGTACTCGCCGCCCCCGTTTACTGTGGACTTTAGATTCAAGAAGGCGTTTTGGAAGACCGCCGAGAGACTTGGAATCGAACAAACGCCATCGCCAGTGTCTCCGCCGAGCGAGGTGTTGGATTCCCTGCGTTCCATTCTCGCGAAATAGAACTGTGAGCGCATCGAATTGTTCAATCAGGCCCTCCGGATAGAGCGTCAGCAATGAGCGCTGTTTGAGACGGCGAGATTGGTCGCACAGTCCCTGTATTGTCGGCGCGCCCGGAAGCGGCGTTACCGGATTGTGGACGTCTTTCCTTGCCGGAGATCAGATCGCGACCTGATCGTGCGCCGGACAATGCGCTGTATTCAGTCGCTGCGGAGGATTCCCGCAGTGAACGCACTTACGTCAGTTAGAGCATCCCGGCGGTCCACCTGGACGCATCGCCGACATTCCGTAGAATTGCCGCGCGGGCGCGCGCCAGCAAAACCATCTTCCCCATTTGCGAGAATAGAAGGACCATCGTTATGGCAGCCCGACACAGATCCCGGCAGCGCGCCTTGCAAGTCCTCTATCAGTGGGACTTGACCAAGCAGCCCGTTGAGAAGGCGATCTCTACCTATTACGAAGGGCTGTATTCGGAAGAGACTTTGGCCGTGCGTCCCAAGCGGGACAAGTTCATGGAGGAACTGGCGACCGGCGCGAGCGAGATGGCGCCGGATATCGACCAGCGCATCGCCGAGAAATCGGAGCACTGGAAGCTGGAGCGTATGCCGCTGGTGGATCGCAACATTTTACGGCTGGCGATTTATGAGTTGCGGCTCCAATCCACGCCGCCGGCGATCGTCATTGACGAAGCACTGGAGCTGGCGCGCCAGTTCTCGAACGAAGAGTCCGTGAAATTCATCAATGGCGTGCTGGACGCCGTCCATAAGGAAGTCCATAACTAAAGAATGAGCAGAGTATTGATGGTGGCCGCCGAAGCCGCGCCCTTGTGTAAGACCGGCGGCCTGGGAGATGTACTGGGCGCCCTTCCCGCGGCGCTGCACCAATACGGCGACGATGTGCGCGTGGTGCTGCCCAAGTACCGCATTAACCGCTATTCCAGCGCCCCACGGGAGGTTTGGCGGAACCTGTGGGTGCCGATATTAGGGCTGGGCGTGACCTGCGACATCTATGAAGCGATCGAGGGCGGAGTTCTCTTCTATCTGGTCGATTGCCCGGCGCTGTATGACCGCAACGGCATCTATGCGGACCAAAATGGGGACTTCGGCGACAACCACTATCGTTACGCGGTGCTCTCGCTGGCGGCTCTCGGCGTCGCGCGCCATCTTTTTCGACCCGAGATTTTTCACGGTCACGATTGGCAAACGGGCCTGCTTCCTTTATATCTGCGCGAGAATTTCCGCAACGATCCGACGTTCTGGGGCATGCGTTCGGTGTATACCATCCACAATCTTGGCTACCAGGGCGATTTCGACCCGGACATTTTGCCCTATGTAGGCGTCGACTGGCGGCTCTACAATCCCGGCCAGATCGAAAACTATGGGCGGGTGAACTTCATGAAGTCGGGCATCCACTTCAGCGACGCGGTGACGACCGTGAGTCCACGCTATGCCCAGGAGATTCAAACGCCTGAGTTTGGATTTGGCCTGGATGGTTTTTTGCGAGAGCAGAACAAGCTCTCCGGCATTCTCAACGGAGTGGACTACGGGGAGTGGAATCCGGAAACGGATCCGCACATTGCCCGGAACTATTCGGTGGCGGACTTATCCGGAAAGCGGGAGTGCAAGCGGGCGCTTTTGGCCGAGTTCGGATTTCCCGATTCCGTGATCGACCGTCCTTTGATCGGAATTGTCTCGCGCTTCGCCAGCCAGAAAGGCTTCGAGCTGTTCGGGGAAAGCGGCCACTGGCTTTTGGGCGGACATGACGTTACTTTGATTGTGCTGGGTTCCGGGGAGCGCCAGTACGAAGATATGTTTAATTATTTTGCCGCCGCGCATTCCGACAAAGCGCGCGCCTGGATCGGACTCAACAATGCGCTCGCTCACCGCATTGAAGCGGGAGCGGACCTGTTTCTGATGCCCAGCCTCTACGAACCCTGCGGCTTGAACCAGATGTACAGCTTGAAGTACGGGACGCTGCCCATTGTGCGCGCGACGGGGGGCCTGGATGATACCATCGAACCTGGGACCGGGTTCAAGTTCTGGCAGTACAACGGTTGGTCGCTACGGGGGGCGCTGCAATATGCGCTGGACTCCTGGAGCGATCGGGATAACTGGACGTCCATGATGCGCCGGGCGATGCAAAAAGACTTTTCGTGGAGCGTCTCCGCCGGACAGTATTCCATGCTTTACCGGCGTCTCTTGGGTTGAATCTTTACCGGGGAAAAGGTCATCTACATAGGAGAAAAGAATATGGCGGATGCAAATACTCTGACGTTTACCGATGCTACGTTCGACGCCGATGTGCTGAAGTCGGACGTACCGGTTTTAGTGGATTTTTGGGCGGAATGGTGCGGTCCTTGCCGCATGATGTCGCCTACCGTGGACGCGATTGCCAAGGACTACCTGGGTCGGCTGAAGGTTGGCAAGCTGAACGTGGACGACAATGGCGGGACCGCGATGCGTTACAACGTGCGCGGTATCCCCACGTTGTTGCTGTTTAAAGGTGGCCAGATCGTCGCCCAGAAGGTTGGGGCGGTCGGCAAGCCGGACCTTCAGGCGTTGATCGACTCGCATGTCGATGCCGCGGCTGCAACCGCGCCCGCGCCTGTGAGCGGAGCGGCGGGGCCGGATCGCGGCGCTGACCTGGGCAGTGCAAACGGGCGAGCCACCCCCGAAATCAACCAATACAAACAACCTGAAAAATGGCGCGGCTAGGTCTCTCCCCAGCCGCGTCACGCGTTTTGGCGTCTGTGTTTCTGCTCAAAACGCCAGGCTGTTTCGACGATCTCCCGCAGGTCGGCGTAGTGGGGTCTCCATCCCAGGGTTTGCTTTAGTTTGTTGGAGTTCGCCACCAAGGCTGGCGAGTCGCCCTCGCGGCGCGGTCCGATTTTTCGCGGTACCAACTTGCCACTTACTTCCTCAACCGCCCGCACTACTTCCAGAACGCTGTGTCCGCTCCCGGTTCCCACGTTGAACGCATCCGATCCGCCGCCGGCTAGTAGGCTCTCCAGCGCTACGACATGGGCCTCGGCCAAGTCCACCACGTGGACATAGTCGCGAATACATGTCCCATCCGAAGTAGGGTAATCGTCCCCGAAGATGGTCACCGGTTGGCCGGTGTCAATGGCGCGAAATAGAAGCGGGATGAGATGAGTTTCGGGCTCATGCTCCTCACCCAAGCTAGTTTCCGGATCGGCGCCACAAGCGTTAAAGTAGCGGAGAACGATGCTGCGTAAGCCGCGGTATCGATCGAGCCACCCCAATATCTTTTCCACCATCACTTTACTTTCGCCATAGGGGTTGACTGGCGCGAAGGGGACATCTTCGGAAATGGGCGACTTTTCCGGCAACCCATAGACTGCGGCGGTTGACGAGAACACCAGGCGGCGCACCTTTGCCTCGATCATCGCGTTGAGCAAACCGAGGGCGCCGCTGACGTTGTTGACAAAGTACAACTCTGGCTGCTGGGTGGACTCGCCCACGGAGATGTATGCGGCAAAGTGAACCACAGCGTCCACGTCGCGCAATAGCGGAATCAACTCATTTGTGTCTGCGGTGTTCAGCTTGTAAAAAGGGAAACCCGCCGTATTCCTTTCATGTCCTCGGGATAGATCATCGACGATTACGACCTCAAAACCGCGCTTTCGCAGGCGGTGCGCAGTATTGGAGCCGATGTAGCCGGCGCCGCCGGTAACTAGAATTTTTGGCACAGTCTCTACTCAGTTTAGAGGACGGGTGTGTCAGGCCTCGGTTGCGTCAGAATCCGATGGCTTGATCTTTGGTTCTACGGCGACCAGGCGGCGGCTCCGGGGGAGGAAGTAGAGATAGTATGCGGCTCCACAGTCGAGGGCAAGAAAGGCTTTGCGAGATACAGGGAATTTTTCCGACTTGAAATGGAAAAAGTAGTTTTCTAACGGGTCCTTTCCGTTTTTGCGGAGTACTTCATGTTCGCTGGACTCGATGCGGCCCTCTCGAATCAGAACCACCCGGTCGATCAGGTCGAAATACAGACCCACGGAAAACCGGCTCGCAAAAATAGCCCCAGTCACTATACCGGCCAGGGTGATGAGGGCAGCGATGGTGGTCCTAAATGCGCCCAAGTCGGTCCATAGGTCGGCCGGCGAAGCCATGCTACTGATCACATACTGGAATGCTGCCGCCGACCCGCCACGACCGTTGAACATCGCCAACATGGTCCAGATGAATAGCGGGGCGAGCACGAAACCGGCGGCGAATACGAGCGGACGAATCAACTCGAGGAAGGTGGAGCGCATCTGATCCATGGAAAGCTTGCCCCGACGGTTGGCTTCCAGGGATCGGGCAGAGAAGTGAAATGCCTTGGCAAGATCGCGCAGGATCTGCTCTTTTGATCGCCACTGTTCGGTCGCTGCTGTTGCCGCCACGGGTTCGTCAATCGGTCAGAACTACTTTCGTTAGATCGACGCTGGGAGCGGGATACTTTAGTTTCATGTTATCTGGCGCACTGACAGTGAGTTCCGCTACCAGGTAGTTACGAAACCATTTCTTATTTGCAGGTATTACAACCACGGCGCGCAAGGCCGGCTGCACCTGCGCAAAGCGTCTTCATAGGCTTCGGTGTAGCAAGGACGGCGCCATCCGACACATGATGTCGGGTGTAAATCCGCAAGGTTGCCGGGTGGTCTCCTTCAAAGTACCCACCTCCACTGAGTGCTCCCGCAAGCGCAAGAGTGTTTTCTCCAGCGCACGCCGATCTTTCTTTATCCCGAAAGTTTCATCCGGATCGTACTTGTTGCAACTTGAGCTTGGAGCCCGGATCGACGATACAGCGTTTGACTAGGTCCACTCGTATAATGTAAGGCAACTCATGGATCTTTTCACCAAATATTCTTCGTGGCGTTGGATGATCCTAGCGCCGCTCCTGGTTTGCCTGGCCTTGCCGGGCGTAAGTTGCAAGCGAAGACGGCGCCCCAAACCGACGGAAGAATCGACCGGCTCGCGTCGCGTCATGGGAGCGATACCCAACCACTTGGAGACGCGAGATCCGGCCATTGCCAGCCAACTTCTGAAGGGCTTCTACAAAGTGGAGGACTCCTGGCGGTGGACCGCTGGCCAGTTCTCGGTTCTGCTGGGGATTCCCAAAGGCGCCGCCGCGAACGGAGGTGTCTTGAAGCTGCGCTTTGCCATCCCTGAAGTCGTGCTCGCTAAACTTCATGAGCAGACCGTTTCCGCTTCCATCAATGGCAAACCATTGGGGCCGGAGACCTACCGCACTTCGGGTAGCCAAATATATACTCGCTCGGTGCCGCCGGACCTGCTGACCGGAACCGGTGTACAGGTGGACTTCACTGTAAATCCGGTTCTGCCGCCCGGCAGCGCCGACATGCGGGAATTGGCCGTGATTGCCAGCTCGATCAGTCTGGAAGCGAAGAAATGAGCCTGGAAAGCCCGCCGATCCAGCTCAGTTGTCTCGCGTCTTCAGACTGCCACGGCCGATCTGGTGGTGATGCGCTGGGCGCGCTTGGCAGGCGGGCTGTTAACGCTCTACGCGCGGGTTGATAACCCGCTGCAGGTTAATAACCTGCCCCACAAGCCGAGCCTCACCCTCCTCTGGGCGCGCTCAAGCGTCCGCCATCCCCCGCGAGACGGCCGATCCACCGGGAACACAACTGTTCGCAAGGCGAGCCGTGATGCGACACTGAGGTTTGATTCCTCTCATCGATATCGGGGCTCAATACCGGGAGCTGAAGGAAGAATTGGACGCCGCCGTGGCGCGGACTTGGGAGACCAGCCAGTTTATTCTCGGCGATGAAGTTGCCGCGTTTGAAGAAGAGTTTGCCGCCTTTTGCCAGACGCGCTTCGCAGTCGGTCTGAATTCCGGAACCAGCGCGCTGCACCTGGCGCTGCTAGCGGCCGGCATCGGGCCAGGCGACGAAGTGATCACCGTGCCGTTCACGTTTTATGCGACGGTGGCGGCGATTCATTATTGCGGCGCCACGCCCGTCTATGTCGATGTCGATCCGCGGTCGTTCAATATCGACGTGACGCAGATCGAAGCCAAAATCAGCCCAAGCACGCGAGCGATCCTGCCGGTTCATCTCTATGGCCAGTCCGCTGACATGGATTCTATTCTGGCGATTGCCAAGAAGCACTCGCTGGTGGTGATCGAAGATGCGGCCCAGGCGCACGGCGCTGAATATAAGGGACGGCGCGCCGGATCTATCGGGGATATCGGCTGCTTCAGCTTTTATCCGACCAAGAACTTGGCCGCCGCCGGCGAAGCTGGTATGACGGTGACCAACAATCCCGAGTACGCGCACAAGATGCGGGTGTTACGAGATTGGGGACAGGAACAAAAATACCGGCCCACGATTAAGGGCTTCAACTACCGGCTGCCTGGGATGCAGGGGGCGATTTTGCGGGTGAAGCTCCGCCAATTGGAAGCGTGGACCGAGATGCGCCGGGAACGGGCGGCTTTGTACGATCGACTACTCGCGGACGCTGAGGTCAGGGCGCCTTTTGACAGCCGGGATGGGCGGCATGTGTATTGTGTGTACACGATTCAAACGTCCGCGCGAGACCGGATGCAACAGTTTTTGCAAGCGGAGGGAATCGGCAGTGCCGTTCACTATCCCGTACCGATTCACTTGCTGCCCGCCTATGCCGATTCACGTTATAAGGCAGGCGATTTCCCGGTGGCCGAGCGGGCTAGCGAAACGGTGTTGAGCCTCCCGATGTTTCCCCATCTGACGAAAGACCAGGTGAAACGGGTGTGCGAGGCGATATGCTCGTTCCGGTGATTCTGGCGCCAGAGGTCCCTCTTCTCCTTATTGCAGGAGCAACACATGGGGCCGAAACTGGCTGTAGGACGATTCGCAATAGCCGCAGTGGACCTGATACAGCGGGTTCCCCTGGCGCGCCACCGCGGGAAGCATCTGAATGTCATCCTCGCGGTGATTGGAGTCCATCCGGAGCCGCGGCCGGTATAACCGCAGCGTCTCGCGAGCCCCGCGGAGGGCGTTCTGTTCAGCGCCTTCAATGTCCGTCTTGATGAAGTCGACCCGGGGAAGCTGGAGGCGCTCCCGCATGTGATCGAGCGTATCCACCTTCACCTTCACCGAGCCCAACCCTTGGTTGTAAATCATGCTGTGCGAGCCTGAGTTCTGAGCGCCGATGAATAGATCGACAGTCGATTCCTTGTCCCAAACGCCTTCCGGCATAACAATCACTCGGCCTTCGGCAATTTCCTTTTTGAAGTTTCGCCGCAGACATTCTACGTTACGGGGATTCGGCTCGACCGCCACCACCTTCGCGGCGCCCCGGTCGATAGCGTGTGATGTGAACGTGCCAACGTGCGCGCCGCAATCGAAGACGATGTCCCCGGGCCGCACGTCAAACCAAGGGTCGGCCGAGGAGATGGTCGCCAGCTCCGCCTCCAGGTAGACCAACAGTTCTTTGGAACCACGGATTTCGCCCGTTCGCTCCAGCCAGAAGGGGCGGGATGCGCCTTCAATCAGGTCGAGCGGCTCGTTCGGATCGGATCGAACCTTCTTGTACGTGAGCTCATTCATCAGGACATTCCACTCGAACTGTAGCTCGGCGTTGCGCATGGATAGAAGGCGCGAAGCCGGACACTGAATGGGGCGCCCGATGTATTTGTCCTGCAACAGCTCGCCAGCGATCAAAGCTTCCGGAAGTATGTACATCCAAAGCAGTAGACCGGTAAGGCCAGCGATGAGAAACCGGATGGGCGCGGGAAAGGCCTGATTGAATTGCTTGATCCTTTGGTTCACAAGGCGTTAATCGGCGTAAGTCCTGCAAAAGATTAGCCTGCATAAGGCGGCCTATTTTACCAGGTGAAAGGCGTTTTGCCGGCTCAACACCCAGGACATTTTGCCTTGTTCATCGAGCACCGCATCTTCTTCCAGCGCCACTTCCAGTTCCTGACCATCCCACTCCGGAACCGGTGTGGTGGCTTGCAACTCGATCGAGAACCAGGTGTCGGGCAGCATTTTGACGTCTCCGCGGCCAGGAACGCCTTGTTGCAGATCCCAAAGTCCGATCAGCGGGCCGGCCGCGTGGCCATGATCGCCGATCGGATGGCTGTATTCCGAGCCATTGATCTTCTCTTCCCGCATGGCGTGCAGCACATCGGCCAGCACTTCGTTGCCGGTGCGGCCGGGGTGCATCCGATCGAGGGTCAGATCCTGCAAACGGTTGGTAATCTTGAGCGCCGCCTGAATACCGGCGGGAACATCCGTTTCTCCGGGACGAAGTACGTACCCCATGTGCTGCGTGTCGGTATTGAGGCGTAACGCCGTGATGCCGAAGTCCGTGTGCAGAACGTCTCCTCGCTCGATGACGATACCCTCCTTGCGATTGAGGCGATCGGTTGCCTTGAGTCCTTTGCGCTGCACGGTGACCGACGGCTGAAACCAAGTGCCCAAGCCGGCGTCGTTGACTTTTTGACGAAGCCACCAGACAACGTCCTCGTCGGTAGTCTTACCTGGAGTAATTACTTCATTCGAAAAAGCCCGCGAGATCAAGGAGTGAACAATCTCCATCATTTCGCGATAGATTGGCAGCATCTCCGGAACGCGGAGTTCCTGATATTCCAAGGCCAGATTCTCGGCTGGGACGAATTTGTCTTTATATCCGGCGCCGAGAGCGGCCATCAGCTTGTCGCGCATTCCGACCGTTAAGCCGTCGGAGAAGGCATGAGTGGGCGAGATGTCGATCGCAATAGCAGAGGGATGCCGCTCGTCCACCAGCTTCCGGAGAAGCTGCCATTGCGTCTCGCCATAGATCTCGCGGCTCTTCGGGCCGGGGTCGCGGTAGACGGTATAGAGTCCGCCGTTGGAATCGCCGCCCAGGGCCAGCCGTTCCACGCCCTGATTTGGGCCGCGATCGAAGAAGACGTAGATGGTGGTGCGCCGCGCGGCGAAGACGGTAGGGGAGACGAGTGAGAAAAAGGCAGGGTCCTCGGCGTATTCACGGCAGGCCACGATCCACATGTCGACGCCATGCTTGCGCATAAGAGCCGGAAGGTTGCGCTCCAGCCGAAGCCGCAGCCATTGCTGCTGAATCTCCGCCTGTTTGCGCAACGGAGGGAGCGTCGGGGTTACTGGAGCCGCTGGTCCAGCCAGGGTGAGGGCAGAAAGCAGGGCCACAAGAACACGTCGCATATGTTTTATAAGCATAGCGCCCACTTGGCGTTATTCTAAAGAGTCAAATGCAGCCACGCCAGGATTTCGACCCAGGGTTAACGCAGCAGGTAGCGGGAGAGCTGCGCCGCGCCATCAACCCCGACGGCACCTTCAATGTTCGCAAGACCGGCTTACGCTGGCGCGATATCAATCCGTATCTGTACCTGATTGAAACGTCCTGGTCGAAGTTCTTTCTCATTGTCATCACGGGTTTTCTGGCCATCAACGCCGCGTTTGCGGGGCTCTATCTGCTGTTGGGGGCGGAACTGGTCAGCACCGATACTGGCCTCAGCCGCTTTGGAACGGCTTTTTTCTTCAGCGTCCACACGCTCACGACTGTTGGATACGGCGATATTTACCCCAAAGGTCTGTGGCCAAATTTTCTATCGGCCTTGGAAGCGATGATCGGCCTGCTTTCGTTTGCGCTGGCCACGGGGCTGCTTTTCGGCCGCTTCTCCAAACCTACCGCGCGGATCAAATTCACCGACCACATGGTGGTTGCGCCCTATCAGGGGATCACCAGTCTGCAATTTCGCATCGCCAACAAACGCGAGAACGTCCTCATGGAACTGGAGGCACGGATCCTCTTTATGACCGTCCGGCGCGGAGACGGGCCGCCGACGCGCGACTATGCCGACCTGGAGTTGGAACGCCGTCATGTCTATTTCCTACCCCTCAGTTGGACCATCGTGCATCCGATCGATGACAAGAGCCCGCTATTCGGATTGACGGCCGAGGACTTGGCCAAACAGGAAGCCGAGTTTCTGATTCTCATCCGCGCTTTTGACAACACCTTCAGCCAGACGGTACACGCGCGCTTCTCGTATCGGCACGATGAGCTGGTGTGGAACGCGAAATTCGAGTCGGCCTTTTTTGTGGACAACCACGGCGATTTGGTGCTCGAGCTAGACCGGCTCAGTGATTTGAAAACGCTGTAGCAGGGGTTCCACCTGCCGCCAGACACGATCCGCCACTACTTCCGGCGCGGCGTGGCCGTCGATGAGACGAAACCGCGCGGGTTCCTGGCGCGCCAGTTCGTGATAGGCGTCGCGGGCCTTCCGATGAAAGTCGATGGCTTGCTCGTCCAGCCGGGATTCCCGGACGCCGGTTTGAATTCGATTGCGGGCATGCGCGCGCGCCAAGCCGGTGGCCGTGTCGACGTCGATGCATAGCGTGAGGTCGGGAACCAGTCCCTTGCAGGCGATCTTGTCGATCGCGCGAACGGTGTCCCAACCGAGGCCGCGCGCCGAGCCTTGAAAAACGATAGTCGAATCCGTGAAGCGATCGGAAAGAACGACTTTGCCCTCCGCCAGCGCCGGCATGATCCATTGATCGACATTTTGCGCGCGCGCAGCGAACATCAACAGGAGTTCGGTGGTGGGGCTGAGTTCCGCGTTCTCCGGATCGAGCAGAATGCGCCGGACCTTTTGGCCGATGGGCGTGCCGCCGGGTTCGGCGCTTTCTAATAGCGGTATTCCGAGGTCGCGGAGGCGGGACGCCAGCATGCGGAACTGGGTAGATTTGCCGCTGCCGTCGGGGCCCTCAAGGGTAATGAAAACGCCTGTGGGGCAGGTTGTCAACCTGCGGCCGATTGTCAATCGGCCCTCCCGCTTTCTCTGAGAATTCTTCCCTCAACCCCGAACATTCTTTTCGATGCCTACCTTTCATCGTCGCCGCCTGCCCCATTATCATCCCATTGGCTAACCCATCTTTTTGACATGGCGATTGCATGGCAGCCTGCCGCACAATCGATGCTTTTCTGAAGCAAGCACCCATGGCGAAGCCTTTCTCGCAATGGACCGCCTGCTTGATAACGCTCGCACAGGTCCACTTTATCTGAAAATGCCCGACGTGGCAAAGATGGTAGTGGACGCAATTCATTATCGCGATCAACTACAATACGATCTGCATGACTTTGTCGTCATGGCCAATCATGTGCATCTCCTGATCACGCCGAGAATGCCTGTTTCGAAGTTAATGCAATCGCTGAAGCGATTTACTGCTACAGAAGCCAACAAGACCCTGTGCCTCACCGGCAATCCTTTTTGGCAAGACGAAAGCTACGATCGGCTGGTGCGCAATGAGGTCGAATTCGAACGTGTCGCCCACTACATCGCAATGAATCCGGTGAAAGCGGGGTTGGTGGCATCGCCTGAGGAGTTCCCTTGGTCAAGCGCTCGGCCGATTGACAATCGGCCGGCAGGTTAACAACCTGCCCCACATTACACATTAGTCGTATACGTAATGCAGTGCCGTTTTTAAGTCTTCCCAGGCTTCGCGCTTTGCATTTTGGTTATATGGGCGCAGCAAATATGAAGGATGATATGTCACCATCACCGGAATGCCGGACCATTTATGCCATTTTCCGCGCAGACGGGTCACGCCTTCTTTGGCGCCGAGCAGCGCCTTGGCCGCGGTGCCTCCCAGCGCGCAGATGGCTTTCGGCTGGATCGACTTCAATTGGCGGAAAAGAAACTGGCCGCAGATCTCCATCTCGTCGGGTTCCGGCGTGCGGTTTTCAGGAGGGCGGCACTTCACCACGTTGCAGATGTAAACATCGGCGCGTTTCAGCGGGATGCCTTCTTTAGCGGCTGTCCCTTCAATCATCTGCGTCAAAAGTTGTCCGGCTCGGCCGACGAACGGCAACCCTTGCGCGTCCTCGTCTGCCCCAGGGCCTTCCCCGACAAACACAACTTTAGCGTGCGCGTTACCGGAGCCGAATACGATTCGATTCCGATGTTCGTGAAGGCGGCAGCGTTTGCAGTCGCCTATATCGTCACTGATTTTTTTCAGCGTGTCATGGTCTGGCGCGAGAGAAAGCACTGGAGGCAATATCGGTGGTTTCTGTGAAACACGGCGATATATTGTCTTAAATCCCAGATCCTGGTAGAACTCCAGTAATTGCCGAGCTTGATCTTGATTCATCACGCTCGATTCATCGGGTGGCGTGCAAAGCCAAGCGAAGCTTCAGAATTTGGTCGAAAATCCGATCGGCAACTTCCCGTTTGGGGGCGCGCACGACTGGCACGGCCTCGCCAGTGCGCAGTACCAGAACGACTTCGTTCTCATCGGACTCGAAACCTGTGCCATCCCGGCCGACGAGGTTGCCCACCACCATGTCGCAATGTTTCGTTTGGAGCTTCCGCCGTGCTTCTTCCACCAGGTTTTCCGTTTCCGCCGCAAAGCCAATCAGCAGGCGGTCGCCCTTCTTCTGCCCTAATTCCGCCAGGATGTCGGGAGTGGGATCGAGTTCCAGCGACATTCGAGTAGCTGTTTTTTTGATCTTGTGCTGGGGGACTTGAGGGACGTGATAATCGGCCACGGCCGCGGCTTTCACAATGATGGTGGACTCCGCAAGACGATCGAAGACGGCCCGCCGCATCTCTACCGCCGTCTGAACATGCAACACTGTAACCCCGGCGGGATCGGCCAATCGGGTCGGCCCGGCGACCAGAATCACGTGCGCCCCGCGTTTGGCGGCCGCTTCGGCCAGAGCGTACCCCATTTTGCCGCTCGAGCGGTTAGAGACATACCGCACCGGATCGAGCGGTTCCTGCGTCGGTCCCGCGGTAATTAAGATGGTCTCGCCTTCCAGATCGCGCCGGCTGAAAAGCGAGGCCGCGACGACGTCTGCGATCTTCAGCGGATCGGCTAGCCGTCCCGGACCGGTAGTGCCGCAAGCCAGCAAGCCTTCGTCAGGCTCGATCACGGTATGACGGCGCTGGCGCAGAATGTCGAGATTCTGGCGCGTCGCCGCATGCCGCCACATGTTGGTATTCATGGCGGGCGCAAGAAATACCGGACCGGTAAAGGCCAAATAAAGCGTGGTGAGAAAATCGTCAGCCAAGCCGTGCGCCAGCTTGGCGAGAATATCGGCGGTTGCGGGCGCCACCACCAGCAGTTGATTGTCTTGGGCCACGCCGATGTGCTCTACGGCGCTCGAAAGCGTCGCTTCCGGGCTATCGGAATCAAACAGACCGGTGATCACCTTTTGGCCCGTCAGCGCGGCAAAGGTCAGCGGCGTGATGAATTTTTGGGCAGCCGAAGTCATCACCACCTGGACACGAAAGCCGCGCTCCATCAGCGCGCGGGCCAGTTCGGCGGCTTTATAGGCGGCGATGCCGCCTCCCACGCCCAGCACCGCGTTCATGCAATTATTCGCCGCCGTTTTGCAGCAGTTGTGCGGCGTCCCGGGTAGGATCTTCGTACTTCACCAGTCCCCGCCGGACCTCTTCCATCGACGTCACGGTCGGCTTCTTGGAACTGGTGGGCAGAAAGGAACGCGAGCCATTCTGCAACTGCCGCGCCCGCTTGGCGGCGACAATAATAAACCGGTAGGTGCTCAACTCCGGATCGTCCGGAATCGCATACTGAGCATTGTTTCTGGTTCTTTCAGCCATCGTGTTTCGTAACCTCTACTCTTCAAAACTCTCTAAGATCGACCGGACTTCCTGGTCCATTTTTACCCGCCGCAATCGCTCGGCCGTCACAATCGACTCCAGCTTCGCCACCGACCGCTCGATCTCCCGGTTGATCAACACATAGTCGTACTGGCTATAACTCTTTACTTCCTCCTTTGCTCCGCGCAAACGCTGCTGAATCACCTCGTCGCTATCCTGAGAACGGGCACGCAGCCGGGCTTCCAAGATCTGACGGGAGGGAGGCAGAACAAAGATACTTACCGCATTGGGAAGCGCTACCTTTAATTGTCGCGCACCTTGGACGTCGATGTCGAGCACCAGATCCTTGCCCTCGAGTAAAGCCCGATCGATAGACGCGCCCCGATGCGTGCCATAGTAGTTTCCGAAAACGTCCGCATGTTCCAGGAATTGGCCGGCCCGCAACATCTCTTCGAACGCTTCACGGCTCACAAAGTGATAGTCGACTCCGTTTATCTCCTGGCCGCGAGGCGCGCGCGTGGTGTAGGAGATCGAGAAAATCATGTCGTCATGGTTGGCTAGCAGGCGATGAACCAGCGTGGACTTCCCCGAGCCCGAGGGCGCCGAGATGATATAGACCATTACTGGCGTAGCCCGTTCATTCCCCGGAGTTCTGTCATTCAAGGTTGAGCGCCTGCTCACGGACTTTTTCGATATTGGCTTTGGTGGCTAACGCCAGGTCGGTGATCCGCAAGCCCAGATCGCCAATGCCATTGGTCTTGGAGAGGATGGTGTTGGTTTCGCGATTCATCTCCTGCAGCAGGAAGTCCAGCTTCTTACCCACTTCACCGCCGGCGTCCATGATCTCGTCCAGTTGCTTGGCGTGAATCTGCAGGCGGGAGATTTCTTCGCCGATATCGCTGCGGTCGGCTAGCAGGGCCGCCTCCTGAGCTAACCGCTGCGGCTCGACGTTGCTGTTGCGCAGCAGTTCCTTCAACCGCTCGTTCAAGCGCGCCTGAAAGACCGGAATCGCACGCGCGCGAATCTCATGCATCTCGGCCGCGGCGTGGCAGATTTGCCGGTTGTGCTCGCGCAACAGCGCCACTAACTCCGCACCTTCGCGCGTGCGGAACTGGTTGAACTCCGTGAGCACTTCGGTCAACGCGGTCAGAATCGCACCTTCAGCGGAAGAGTCGAGCCAAGGCGCCTCGGCTGCGATAAACATCCCTGGAATCGCCAACACGGTGTTCAAATCCAGATGAGCGGCCGACTGCACCTCCTTCGCCAGCGTTCGAAACGTCTTCACATGAGTGTCGAACAGGGCCCGATTCAGAGAAAAGCCGCCCTCTCCGTCTTTACCCGCGAAACTGGCGCGCACATCCACGTGCCCGCGCAATACCATACGCTTGATGGCCGCCCGCATGGCCCCTTCGAATGGATCCAGCTCCGCGCCGAGATGAAAATGTATATCCAGGCCGCGATGATTTACGCTCTTAACCGTGATGGTCAGTTCTCCGTGATCGGTTACACGCAGCAGACGCGCGAAGCCGGTCATGCTCCGGATCGGCGGCGTCATGGATTCGCCGGCTCCAGGAACTGCATTTCATGTAAGCGCTGGTAAATCCCGCCGTGAGTCATCAGTTCGTCATGGGTGCCGGTCTCGGCAATTCTGCCGTGCTCGAGCACCACGATTTTGTTGGCTCTGCGCACCGTCGACAGCCGGTGCGCGATCACAATCACCGTGCGGTCGCTCATTAGGTTCTGCAACGCCCGCTGCACCAGCATTTCCGACTCAGTGTCGAGATGCGAAGTAGCCTCGTCCAAAATCAGGATGGGGGCGTTCTTCAGCAACGCCCGCGCGATCGCTACGCGCTGGCGCTGCCCGCCGCTCAGTTTCTGCCCGCGCTCGCCGATCAGAGTTGCATATTTCTCCGGCATGCGCGAGATGAACTCCTCCGCCATTGCGTTGCGCGCCGCTTCACGGACTTCTTCATCCCGGGCGTCCGGCCGGCCATAGCGAATGTTATTGGCCACCGTGTCATTGAACAAAAACGTGTCCTGGGCTACAATCCCGATCTTGTCGCGCAGCGACGCCAGTTGGAGATCGCGTATATCCTTGCCGTCGAACCGGATTGCGCCCGAGGTCGCGTCATGAAAGCGCGGAACCAGATTGGCCAGCGTAGTTTTGCCGGCACCGCTGGGTCCGACCAGCGCCACGATCTCGCCTTTTTTCACTTCCAACTGAACGTCTGTCAGAGCGAAGCTATTGGCGGTGGGATAACGAAACGCGACGCCATCGAGTTGGATGGCATGCTGAAATTTGACTAGCTTCAGGGCGTGAGGCTTCTCCCGCACCGTCTGAACGCGGTCCAGATAGCCGAACACGTTTTGCGAAGCGCCCAGCGCCTGCTGAAAGATATTGTGAATGCCGGTGAGGCGTTTCACGGGCTCATAGAGCATCAACAGGGCAAACACGAAACTGGTGAACTCGCCGGCCGTCAGTGCGCCGTGCTTGATCTGCGTGCGCGCGTAGGTGAGCAGCAGAACAATCGTCACGGCGGCAAAAAACTCGATGATGGGCGACGCCAGGGCCTGTTGGGCCACGTAGTGCAGATTGCTTTCTTTCAGGCGGCGCGCCGCCAGACGGAAGCGATTCGATTCCAGATCTTCGGTACCGAAGCTCTTCACCACCTGTTGGCCGCTGATGGTCTCCTGCAGAATCTGGTTCAACTCGGCCGCGTTATCTTGCGCGCCGCGCGTGATCCGCCGGATGCGGCGGCCAATGCGCGCTGTCGGCACCAGCACAAAGGGCAAAACGGTCAAGCTGGCCAGCGCCAGCCGCCAGTCTTTTTGAATTACCACAAACAGCAGAAACACGGCCGAGAACGATTGCCGCAGCCAATCGGCGAGCATGTTCGAAGTCGCCACCTGAATTTTTTCAAGATCGTTCATGATCGACGACATCAGACGTCCGGTGGAGTTGGTCTCGAAGAATTGCACGTCCTGGCGCAGCACGCGGTCGAACACTTTCTGGCGCAAGTCCATGACGGCTGAAAGACCAACGTAGTTGATCATGTAATTGCCCAGGTAGTCGCACAAACCCTTGACCAGAAATGCGAAGAGGATCGCGATCTCAACCATGGTCCACACGTTGTGGACCGAAGAGGGCATGAAATTTTGCAAGTCAATCGCGCCGAAATGAGGAATCTGCACCAGCAGGATGGGCGAGTCGGCGGATTCGGGCTTCAACACGCGATCGAAGACCGGCCCGATTAACAGCGCCATCAGCGCCTGCGCTGCGCCTACGCACGCCATCAAAATCACGGAAACCAGCAACTGCGGCGTGTAAGGCCGGACTAAGCGCAGCAGCCGGGTAAAGTCTTTCATCGCGGTAGAGCCAGCGACGCAGGCAGCGTTGCAAAAACAGACGCGGGCAGCGTTGCAAAAACATCGGTAGCGGAGGCGTTGATTGGGAAAATGGTGGACTCCGTTTTCCAGGGGCTCCAAACGGCCGCGTCAGAGCGGCCAAAGAAGACCGTCACCGGTTTGCCGAAAGCCGCCGCCATGTGCGCCGGACCGCTGTCGTTGCCGATAAACAGGGCCGCGCCGGCGATGACGTTTTTTATGTTTTCCAACGGCGCGCCGGCCAGACAGCGATACGCGCCGAACGGCGAGAAATCGTCGGAACGCGCGCCCACAAATACCGGTTCGATACCGCCGGCGCGCAAATGTTGCGCGAGTACAACAAAATTCCGCGCGCTCCAGGTTTTGGCCGGCTCGGAGGCGAATGGATGCAGCACCGCATACTCGCCGGTTTCGGGATGAGTCGAGTATAAATTGGCGCGCGGCACATCCGACGGCGGCACGCCCAGGTAAAACATCGCGGACGCAAGATGTTCGGCCGTATGCACCGGCCGCTCGACACCGAGAATCTCCTGCGCGCGCGGAATACGAACGTTATACACCGGCTGAAACCGGAAATGTCCGAATCCCGCTCGAAAGCTTGCTCGGGCGGCAACCGTGAGTTGAAGACTGCGCGTTCCGCCGTGCAGGTTGAGGGTGAGCCGCGGCCGCCAGCGAACCAACTCAACCGCGCTGGGGCGGAGAATCCGATCAACCGCTGGATTGCCTTGAAACACGGCCGAAAACGCATCTTCCACCACGACTGCCAACTCCAGGTCGGGCCGGGCCTGCTTCAACAACGCCAGAGCGGGCGTCGTGAGAACGCAATCTCCCAAGGAACGCAGGCGCAAAACCGCTACGCGCGAACCAGCGGGAAGACGATCGAGCACGTGATTCATCGATTTTATGGAGCGATCCAAACCGGGCGGCGGCGGTTACTCCTCTACCTTGGCTTCGTCGATCAGCATCACCGGAATGTCGTCGCGAACGGGGTAAACCCGCTTGCATTGAACGCATTTCAGTCCACTGCCGTCGGGTTTGAGTTCTACGGTAGCCTTGCACAGCGGGCAAACCAGGATCTCAAGCAGTTCTTTACTGATAGCCATGGGCAACACCCAGTGTATCAGCAAGTTGTGGGTCAGGAAGGCGGGTTTCGCCGGCGCCGCACGAGCTAGAGCCCGTGCCCCGTTAGAAGCTAAACCGCGCTTGCAGCTCGATCCGGCGGTTGTTGGCGTTTTCGGCGTAAGCTCCGAAACCGCCCGCTACCGAGTTTGCTTGTCCGAATAGGGGAGACGTGAGGTTGCCAATGATCGGCCCGTCATTCACGTGGTTGAACAAGTTGCGCGCTGAAATGGACACTGTCAGGTTGTAGCGCCGGTTAGTGGCGCCACCGCCCATTCCACCCGGACCCATACCGCCCATCATCATTCCGCCTCGTCCACCGCCGCCAGGACCATGCCCGCCTCCCGGTCCACCCGGACCGCCGAACCCGCCATTACCGCCGGCGCCTTCCTTGGTTGGCCCAAACCCGAAGGTCTTGGACAAGCGCAGGTTCACCGTGAACTGGCCCGGCCCTCGTCCCGCGTTGCGGCCAATGAGGGTCTCACCAGGGGTTGGGTTGGGGTCGAGGAGGCCGATCAGACCCGGCTTGGTCGAACCGGCCGGGAGAATTCCCGGCCGAGCAACGTTAAATAAAGAATCTCCGTAGAGATCGGTGCCCGTGATGATATTGAATGGCGCGCCGCTTTGCGCAATAATGAACGGACTCAACCTCACATCCCACCAGGTGGTAATCGATCCGCCAATCACTCCCCGGTTGCGGATATCGGTGCTGGCTGGACCGTAATCGGCGGCCAGATTGTATTGATTGGCGGGAAAAGTTCCTAATCCATCGGTATTGCTATAAGCAAAATTCAACTGGTAAAAACCAAACAGACTGATATTTTTCGTCATCCGGCTATTGACGTTCGTCATGACCTGGTTCTGGTTGTACAATCCCGCCGATTCAAAGTCATAAATCGGTCCCCGGCCGGGATAAGGCAGTACCGCCGGATTGGGGTAGAATCCGCCCGTCCCAGGGAGGGGAGCATTGATATCGCGCGTCAATAGCTGGTGCAATCCGTGCGTATTGGTATAAGTCAGGGCGATGGTCGTGTTGCGTGGGAGCTGCCGCTCGACACCAATCGCCGATTGGATGACGTAAGGCGCCCGCAGACCGCGGTCAATCTGATACACGGTCGAGGGCACTGCGGCCAGTTCCGCCAGGGTAGGAGGCGCCGGATAGGTTGGGTTGGGAATGAGATAGGAAGTCTGACTGAGACCGTTGTAGCGCTCGGCCGTCAACACATTCTGCTCGGAAAAGCGGTCGTAAAAGATGCCAAAGCCGCCACGAATCACGATCTTGGGACGCTGGAAGGTTTTCATCGCTGCGGTCCCGGGGGCCCAGGCGAACCCGATGCGGGGCGCGAAATCCGCCTTGTCATGGATATTGGTTTGCATCTCGTAACGCAATCCCAGACTGAGTGTGAGATTGGGCCGGACCCGCCAATCATCGTTTGCGAAAATGCCGGCATCCACCTGTCCGACATGCACCAGCGGACTGCTACCGGGGTTGTTCACGTTAAGCGTAAACAGGCTGGGCATCTGCAATTGGTACTGCTCAATGGAGGTGAACGTGTAAGTCCCAACAAAGTTACTTGTGGAGAAATTGTCGAGGGAAACCGCGCGTAAACGGACACCGAACTTCCAGCTATGCACTCCGGCGGAGATAGACGTGTAGTTCTGAATCTCGTAGTGATTTTCTACATCCTCATTTCGTCCGACACCGGAGCCGCCGGTATTAAAAGCTCCCTGAACGTTAATGGAAGGAGCGTCGGATACGGAGTTCTGGCCTGTCAGATCATGCAGGTATTGGAAGCGGGTTTCATTGATGACCTTGGAGGTCAGAACCGCAGTCTCGGTGATTTGGACCGTTTGTTCTTCGAACGAATAGTTATAAGCGCGCGACTTCTCGTTGAATCCGCCCACACCCTGGTTGTCCTGCAAGTTCTTGGTGTAGGCGTAGCGCATGGTCAGAGTGTTGTTCGAGCTTAGCTGGTAATCGAGGCGCGGGCTGATGCGCAGGCGCCGAAATGGTTCGGTCAAGATTTCGGAGAAGGGAGTCTGATTGCCCTGGGCATTCAGATCAGTACCGTTCACCACGCCGCTGTTATCGATCAAGCGGCGGTCGACATCGAGGAAGAACGACGCCTTCTTGCCGATGGGTCCACTCAAGTTGCCCCCAAATTCCTTCAAGTCAAACGGCGGCTTCACGCCGGAGAACGGGTTGCGCGAATTGAAAATATCGTTACCGTAGTTGAAGTAAGTGGTTCCCCGGAATTTGTCGGTTCCCGGCTTGGTCAGGATTTCAATTCTTCCAAAACCAATTTTGTCGTATTCGGGCGAAAACGGGTTTTGATTGATGCGGATTTCCCGGATCGCATCTTTGTTCGGCAGTTGTCCGCCGGTAAACCCGTCAATGTAGATCTGCCCGCCGTTGGGACCGGCGGCAGGACCGGCTAAAGCTTGCAGATCCGCTTGCAGGTCGTCGGGATCGTCGGAGAGGGCTTGCAAATCGTCGCCGCGCAGCACCAGCGCACCGGCATTTTGAGTCGGATCCGTGCTAATGGTCGGGCCGGTATTCTCCTGCACCGTCACTTCCTGCTTCTCCAGCACGACGCGGAGCGGAATATTCAAAGTAACCGGCGCGCCGGACACGTCCACGGACGCGGGTTGTATTTGACTGAGTCCCGGGGAAGATGCTTGCACGGTATATTTTCCGGGCGCCAAACCGTTCAATGTGTAGGAGCCGTCACTTCCGGAAGTAGTCGCCTTGACTACGCCGGCTGGACCTGAGGCGGTTACTTTCGCGCCTGGCACTAATGCGCCCGATTCGTCGGTGATCGTGCCTTTGACGGCGCCGGCATTCTGCGCAAAAGCTACGGCAGAATACAAAGTCAGTAAGAGAAGAAAATTCTTGATCATGTATATGAGTTGCCCAGCTTATTGCTCGGGGATGCCCCCGTCCAAATTCCAACTGCCCAAATTAATTGCGCCGGCGTTGCGGGGCGCGGCTTGCAGAAACGGCTCCACTCCGGCCACCATGGTGAGCGCGGTGATTTTCGAAACGTCCGCTTGAGAGGGACGCGCGCTGCTGATGATCAAGGCGTCGCCCGTCTTGAGTTCGCTCAGCGGAACCGGGGGCAAGCGCTCCAGCATTTGACCGAGATCGCCGCCGCCCGGCCGCGGGGGCGCTCCACCAGAAGAAGCGCCGGCGGAAGAAGCGCCAGATGAAGCAGCGGCGGCCACTGGCGTGGCCCCACCGCCTCGCAAACGGGCAGCCATGCCCTGCGCCAGCATGGGAGGCAAGCGCCTCACTACCGTATCCTTGCTGACGGACACTTCCACTGGCTTCTTGGTGTTCAAGTCCTGGACGCGAACCAAACCCTTCTCTGCATCTACTGACGAAATGGTTGCGGCGATCGTTTGGAAGGTTCCGAAAACAATCTCCTCGGCTTTCATGAGAGCGCCGTCTTCGTTTCTGTCTCCCAATACTCGAATCGTGTCGCCGGGCTGAATCTCGGCTATGGTGGCCGGCTTGGCGTCCGCGAACTTGGTTGACTGGTCGGAGTATCTTTTCACGCCCTGCACCGCCGCGGCGTCCACCACCACCGTCTTGGCATCCCGTCCGCGCGCCGCTACCGTGATCTGCTTCTTATCGGCGTCGATCGCGGACACGGTACCAACGATTCCGCGCTTCTGCCATTCGGCCCGGTCGCGCGCCTGTTTCTTGGCAATATCGGCCTTGGACATGATCACGATCTTGGTCGCCGGAAACGGGGACGCATCTTCGGGAATAGGTCCGCGCGCCAACATCCGATCTCCGGCAGAAACGTCGGAAAGGCCGATGGGAGCGGCTTTCTTCAGATCGGTCTCCCCTGGCGCCAAACGGACCAAGGACGTTTTGTCGTCCACTACCACCGTATAGGCAACAGAGGTTTTATCGGCCTTCAATTTGATTTGTTTAGACTGGGCGTCAACGGCGGTGACTTCGCCCAGCACGTTCTTCAGCGCGGGCGGCTGGGCCTGCGCAAGATGTGCTAATGTTGCGCCCCAAAGGAGGACGCAAGAAATCCCCAGAAATCTCATTAACCTATTGGCGAACATAGAGATGCAGCGGTTACAGACGGGAGTGTCAATAATCGTAAACAGGCGTTGGGGCGTCCGCGTAGCGTGGCTACTCTAACGTGGCTACTCTAAGGTCACAACCAGCTTATTGTCCACACTTTGCACGCCTTTGACTTTCTTGGCCAGCTTGCCCGCTTTATCGCGCTGCTTGTCCGTTCTCACCTTTCCGGTGAGGGTGACCGCGCCGTTCTTGACTGAAACGTCGATGGCGCGCGCACCCACATCGGGGTCGCTCGCCAGCCGCAGGTGAACCTGGTCGGATATTGTGTCGTCGCTGGTATTCTTGTCGGCTTTCTTATCAGCCGCAAAAACGGATGTCAGGACGAGCGAGCAGAGCAAGAGGATGGCAAAAAATCGCATGATCATCACAGTTTGGGTTCCGAGTCCAATTCTCTACCCCCGGTGGAACGCCAGTCAATGGCTTTGAGAAATTCTTCACTCTCGCGCCACTCCGGAGTGACCTTGACGAATAACTCCAGGAAGACTTTTTTGCCAAGCATTGTCTCGATCTCCAGGCGCGCGGCGCTGCCGATTTTTTTCATCGTCGCGCCTTTGGCGCCGATCAGAATCGCTTTCTGGCCCGACCGTTCCACAAAAATTGTAGCCGCAATGCGGGTCAGTTTCGGCGTCTCTTGCCATTTGTCCACCAGGACCGCCACTGAGTGCGGTACTTCCTGGCGGGTTTCCGAAAGGATCTTCTCCCGTATCATTTCTGATGCGAGAAACCGCTCCGGCTGGTCGGTCAGGTAATCGGCCGGAAAGAACGAAGGTCCTTCCGGCAGCCGCGAGACAATCGCCTGCCGCAGGGCTTCCATCCCTTCGCCACTTACCGCCGACACCGGCAGGTAATCCTCAAACTCGCGGGCGGACTTGAATTGATCGATCCGGGTCAATAGCCAGCGCTTGTCCTGCAACAGGTCCACTTTGGTCAGGAGCAACAGCGCGGGAGTCGACACCTTGCTTAGAATACTCAGCGCTTCCTCATCTGGACCGCCAAAAGGGACCGTGCAATCCGTCAGATACAGAATCAGGTCGCGCTGCTCCAAGGCAGAGCGAACCACCGTCATCATGCGCCGATTCAGCAGCGTCTTCGACTCATGTATCCCCGGCGTGTCGATGAATACGATCTGCGCGCCAGCCAGCGTGAGCACGCCTTGCACGGAGGTTCGGGTGGTTTGAGGCTTTTCGGAAACGATCGCCAGTTTGTCGCCTACGAGCGCGTTTAGCAGCGTGGATTTCCCCGCGTTGGGACGGCCGATCAAAGTTACAAATCCGGAGCGGTGTGTCATGAAGAAGACACTTCGGAAGAGGACACTCGAGCGTCCGCCGTTTTTGATACACGCACCTGGTTCACGCGCAAATCGTTGCCGGCCAACACTTCGATCCGTATCCCTTCCCGCTCCACCGCCTCGCCCGCGTGAGGCACATGTCCCATCCACTCGCTCACCAGCCCACCCACGGTGGTCGACTCGGTTTCTTCCTGCGGACGAAAGCCGAGCAGATCCTCCAAGCGGTCCAAATCCAGGCTGCCGGACATCACGTACGCATCGCCCTCGGGATAGATATCGCGCTCGGGCTCATGCTCGTCATGAATCTCGCCTAGGATTTCTTCCACCAGGTCTTCCATCGTCGCAAGTCCGGCCGTGTTGCCGTACTCGTCGATCACGATCACCATGTGAGCGCCGTCCTGCTGCATCTCGCGCAACAGATCGTTTACCGGTTTGGTCTCGGGAACATACCGGATGGGCCGCGTTAACTCCCGGACCACGCGGTTCTTGCGATCCTCTTCGGATAGCTCAAACATGTCCCGCACATGGACGAACCCCACAATGTGATCGATGGTTCCTTCATACACCGGAATCCGGGAGTATTGCTGTTCGATCACCAGCTCACGCAGCTCCGCCAACGAATGACCGGCTTCAATCGCAATCACGTTGGGCCGGGGCGTCATGACCTCGCGCACAGTTTTGCCGCCGAAGGCAACCACCGACTGGATCAACTTGCGATCTTCTTTTTCGATGAGCCCCTCTTCTTCGCCGGCGGAAATCAGCGCTTCAATATTCTCGGCCGATTTACCGTTTTCCGCGGCAGGCGCATCCGGTTGCGATAGTTCTATTAAGGATTGGAAAAAGCCCAATGCCCCTACCAGCGGGCGGACCATCAAGGCGCATACCTTGAGCACGGGCGTCAGCGGCGCCAGCCAATGACCGCTGGTTTTCCGGTAAATCAACTGTGGCAGGACGTAAGTCGCGGCCAGCATGGTGAGCCAGGCCGGCAGCGCGGCTTCGAGAAAGACTTCCCAGGACGGTGCGGTATCGCCCAGATGCACGGCCAGGAAACATAGCGCCAGCAACAGCAGCAGCGTGTGCTTGATTAAGGAAAACGTCAAAACGCCACGGTCTACGGGCAAGCCGAGCAAGTCTTCCAGCGTTTCCTTGAAGAACTGTAAGGCCGGCAAATCCCGCGCCAACAATCGCTGCGACTCCATATACAGGAGTTGCAAAAGTGTGACCAGCGCCAGCACGCCGGCCATGATCACAATCGCCGCGTACAAGATAGCGTTCATGCGTAGGCCCGCTCAATCAATCCGGCAGGCAAGCCAAAATGCTTCCGCCAGCGCCGCTCTGCGCGCGCCATTGTGTTATCGCCGCCGGCGTCTGAATCATGGTCCATGCCGGTCAAATGCAGCACGCCATGCAGCATCAGAATCCGGATTTCACAGTCTTTGGAATGCCCGTGCTCCAGGGCCTGAGCGGCCGCGCGGCCTTCAGAGATCGCGATCTCGCCCAGAAAACCTTCGGCCTTGCCGGATCCGAACGACAACACGTCGGTGGGATACGGTTTTTTGCGAAACTGGCGGTTCAGGCGCTCGAGTTCCGCATCGCCGGCGATCAACACATCAAATGCGCGCCCGCCCGCGACCTCAGTCTGCAACGCCCGCGCGAATTCGCGCAACTGCCGCCGCCCCATTTTGCCTGTGGCTGGGGAGAAAATTACCGTGCTTTGCTGGGCGGACATGGGGACTCTTAGGCGAGCGGAATCTCCGGACCCGCGGGTCCCGGCAGCACTGGAACGAGCGCGTCACCCACGGGTCGGAGCCCAAGCTCCGGAGCCGCTTCGGGCACCGTAAGCCTGAGCGCCAATTGCCGGTTGGCGCCGGTTAGCTCAGCGTGCCGCTCATAAGCCTTGACGATTTTCTGCACCAGGCTGTGGCGGACTACATCCCGGTCGTCAAACGTAACGAAAGTGATGCCTTCCACGCCCCGCAGCACTTCCACGGCGTCGCCCAGTCCGCTGCGTTTGCCGGAAGGCAGATCGATCTGCGTCAGGTCGCCGGTGACCACCATTTTTGAATTGAATCCCTGGCGCGTCAGCACCATTTTCATCTGCTCGGGCGTGCTGTTCTGCGCTTCGTCCAGGATGATGAAACTGTCGTTCAAGGTTCGTCCGCGCATAAACGCGATCGGGGCCACTTCAATCACCGCGCGCTCCAGCAGCTTTTCTACTTTATCGCCTTCCAGCATGTCGTAGAGCGCATCATACAGGGGGCGCAGGTACGGGTCTACTTTTTCCTGCACATTACCGGGCAAAAAACCGAGCCGCTCACCCGCTTCGACAGCCGGCCGCGTCAGCACGATGCGGCTGACCCGCTTGTTCATCAGCGCGGAAACCGCCATCGCGACGGCCAAATAGGTCTTTCCCGTACCGGCCGGCCCCAGGCCGAACACCAGATCGTTACGCTCAATCGCCTCAACGTAGCGGCGCTGGGTTACGGTCTTGGGCGCGACTGCTTTCTTACCGAAGCTGCGTTGGCGGCCGCTGTGAACCAAGCTGCGCAGGGTAACTTCCGGATCGGCGGTCACCACGCGCAAATAGCTGTTCAAGTCGCCGTTCTGAAAAGATTGCCCTTCTTTGACCAACGCAAAGTAGTCTTCGAGAATACTGGCCGCCCGGATGACGTTGGGCTCCTCCCCTTCAATTTCCAGCGCATCGTTCAGAAGACGGGTGCTCACGCTCAACCCACTCTCAAGGACTCGGATGTTTTCATCCCGCGTCCCAAACAACGACTCCACGCCACGACTGATCTGTACGCTAAGTTTCATCTTGAAATGAGGCGAGTACCTCCATGGAAGAAAGAGACAAATTAAGGTTTGACAGGGAACCGGTGGTCCGCGGGTCGCGGAATGGAAGACATCTGGGTACTATTGTATCAAATGCGGCGCTTGGGGCAGCGTGAACAACCGGTGAAAGACGCTCACGCCACGCGCGCAATACCTCGGCAGAGACGACTTTGGTTATTATCAGTTGAGGGGGCCGCTGTCCCTGGCCAATCGGTCCAGCGACGACACCTGGTTTGGAAGGTGCACGGTACGAGAAAGGCTTGACCTCGTGGGACGGTTAGTACGCAGTTCGAAGGCAGCGGAGACAGCCCATGCAACCAGAGTACCCAGCTAAACTCCTGCGCATTCACTTCTCGGAAGCAGACCGGTTTCATGGCAAACCCCTCTATGAAGCGATTATCGCCAAGTGCCGTGAGTTGAAGATCGCCGGAGCGACGGTTTTCCGCGGCCTGGAAGGATACGGTGAAAGCGCCGAAATGCACCGGTCGCACCTGACACGTCATGACCAACCCATTCTCATCTCTATTGTCGATTCGGCGGACAATTTAGACCGCCTGGTTCCAGTGGTCGAAGAAATGATGGATACCGGACTGATCGCCGTGTCGGATGTTCAGGTGGTACGGGTGCAGAAGAAAGCTGCCGTGCAGGAAAGAACGGGTGGGTGAGAGCGCACAGCGTCACGTCCAGTGCGTGCCGTTGTTCGGACGGCGAACTGAGGTGCGTACTCTCACGAATGCTATTTGCTCCCGACAGTCCCGTTTGGTCCTCGGACCCAAGGGCATAGGCAAGACGCGACTCCTCCAGGAGTCGCTCTCGCTCGCGCGGCAACCTTACATCTATGTCGAAGGGCCGGAAGTGCTGCACTGGCTTCTAGTCGAACTCGCCGAGCGGCTCTCAATCCCGGCCGGCCGCTTTGGGAGCGTTCGCAACGCAACTAGCATCGCTCTCAAACCTGGGGTGTTGGACGCGCTTCGCCGGCTGCCCCGCTGCCTTGTTCTGGAAGATGTTGCGGGCGCCGATCCGAGAATGTATCGTTTCCTGCAGCAGGTCTATTACATTCCGGCTGTCTCTCTGATCGTCACCGCGGCTTCGCGCGATCGCCTGGGATACCTTCACAAGCTGCTGTGGGATCCGCGTGAGGAAATCGCGCTGAAGCCATTGGCAAGAACGGAGGCACTCAACTTGTTCGACGTGGCGTCCCGCATGTACCGGCTAGAGTCATTTGATATCGAGGCGTTCCGAGGCAAAGTGTTAGCCGCCGCGCGAGGGAATCCCGGACAGATCCTGACAATGTGCCAGATGGCCAGCCAGCCGGAATACCAGGACGGAAGGCACATCAAATTCCTGCCGCTACGCATTGACGCGCTAACGGCTTTCGTTCCATGACTGGGCCTGACACAACACCCGCGACCCGGGAGATTGTGCCTGCAATTTTGCCGGCAGTTTTAGATGACGCGCTTGGTACGGTCGAGGCCGTGTGCCGGCGCTATGACCTGACGGCGCTCCAAGACTTCCTCGAAAGCTGCCGCGCTTTCGCGCATGAGGATAGGCTAAACGTCGCAGTCCTGGGGCGCTTCAAGGCCGGCAAAAGCAGTTTTCTCAATCACCTTCTCGGCCGGCCATTATTGCCGATCGGAGTGATCCCGGTCACTTCGGCCGTCACCGAGATCCAGTGGGGGCATCGAGAGCGCGCCGAAATTCTGTTTGCCGATGGCCGCAGGGACGAGGCGCCCGTGGACCGGATCGGCGATTTCATTTCGGAAAGTCAGAACCCGGAGAATTGCAAGCAAGTAACGCGGGTGCGCGTCGAGCTACCGTCAATGGAGCGCTATCGAGGAATTCGGTTCGTTGACACGCCGGGCCTCGAGAGCGTCTTGGAGCACAACACAGATGCCTCCTTAGAATGGCTGCCCAATGTCGGGCTGGCGTTGGTTGCGGTCGGCGTCGATCCGCCTCTCTCTCAGCACGACGTCGAGTTGATCCGAAACCTGAGCCGGTACACGCCCAATATCACGCTTCTGCTTACCAAGGTTGACGTCATAGAGGAAAATGAACGCGTTCAGGTGCGGGAGTTTGTTCAGAGCCAGTTGGCGCGATTTTGGAATAGCAGCGTCGCAGTGTTTCCGTACTCCATCCGGCCAGGCTTCGAGCACTTGCGTACGGAACTCGACGACAGTTTGCTGTCACGAATGCGAGCCGGCGCCGGCGAGCAGCACGCCGCAATACTGCTGCACAAGATCGATTCGCTGTTAACCGAATGTGTGGATTATTTAAACGTCGCTCTCAAGGCGGCGGAAGTCGCGGATTCGGAGCGGGAGAAGTTGCGGCTCAGAATCCTGGGTCAGAAGGAATCGCTAGACTTCACGCGGCTGGCACTGAAGCTCATCGCTAAGCACGCGACTGCCAAGACCCGGTCTACCTTCGAAGCGCTGTTGCGGCCCGATGAACTGCCCATCCGGAGGAGCCTTCAGGAAAACCTCCATAACGAGTTCCCAGCCTGGACGCTGAGCCTGCGCGTCGCGACCGAGAAGTTCGATGACTGGCTGTGCGTGGTTTTGACCAGCCATATGGCGGAACTCTCCGGGAAACACCGCGACGAGTTTGTCGAACCGGTCCGGCAAGTCAGCCGCCAGCTTTCGCAAGGCCTGCAGGACTTCCGAAACCGGCTTTCCGAGCGGATGCTGGCGACGCTCGGTGTTCCGCTCCGGACCATGGAAATGGAACTGCAAGCGGAAGACCCCAAATCGCCCGATGTGCGCGTGGGCAAGATCTTTGACCGCAATTGGGAGCTGCTGTCTGGGTTGATACCGATGGCGCTGGTACAGGGCATCGTGTTGAAGCATTATGACCGCAAGGTTGAGAATCTTGTTTTCACGAACCTGTCACGCCTGGCATCGCAGTGGGAGGACATGGTGAACGCCTCGCTGCTGGCGCTCGAAAAGGAATCTATCCGCAGGCTCGAGGGGCTGATCGGAACCATCGAGAAACTGATTGCATCGGCCGGGCAACAGGCGCCGCGGATTCGTGAAGACATTCAGGAGTTGGAAGAGCTTCGCCGCCGCGTGAAAAGCGGAGGCGCCTAATTCGCGACTTCCGAAGCCACCAGGCTTTCGAGTTCCGCCAGATGACCTTCCAGCGCGGCTCTTTCTTCGGAGGATATTGCTTTGCGGTTCATGAGCCTGGCCAGTTGAGCGCGGTGGGCGTCGGCCTTTGTGTCGAAGCGGCGCTGGAGTTCGGGCAGGACGCGCCGCACCCACGTTTCGAGCGCGCGCCCGTAATTGTTGAAGCCGGTCTCGAATGCCGAAGCGACGGCGCCATTCAGCGCTCGACTGACCCAAGGCCGGGCCAGGATTTGGAACGCATGGACCGCATGGAACCAGGGTCGATGGATGTCCATCTCAGGCAGCGCGGCTTCGAATCGCGGCATCTCGCGAACACAGTCTTCCAATTGATCGTCTTCGACCGACGATGGATCGTCCAGGGCTTGCGCGGCCAGGGTTAGCGCCGATTGGAGGTGCTGCGCCAGGGTGGTCAGGCGTCCTGAGATCTGCGAAGCCGCCTCTGCCGCAAGTCTCTCGGTTGCGTGGCGAATCATCTCTGCGCCAGCCGGCGGGTCAGCAGTTTGATCCACCCAACTTTCCAAGATGGCCTGCACCGACCTTTCCCGCGCGATTCCGTGAAGCGAACGGACATCGTCCGTGGCGGCCAGGCAGAATTGGCGTGTCTGTTCGATTTCACCAGCCGCCGTGCGCAAACGCCGCTCGATCTCTTCCAGGGAAACCGTGACAGCCGGCGCGCTTGTCCCGGCCACGCCCAACTTCGAGCGAAGCGCTGCCAGCACGGCCTCCCGCAGCGCACCTGCCTTTCTCCGGATGGACTGCTGGACGAGTTCCCGGTGCCGCTTGAAAAGGGGAGCCATATGGCGGTGGAACCAGCCTTCGAGCAGTTCTTCGTCCCGAGCCACGGTGCTCACCGGATACACTTCTATCCGCAGTCCCAGGTTGGCCAGGACTTCTTTCTTGGTGTAGGCCAGCGCTTTCTCCCGGTCGGCAACGGACAACAGGTCGGCCTTGCTGAGAAGCCCCATTACCGGGATGCCCGCTTGAGAGAGCGCATAGATCGTGTTCAGGTCTTCCTGGTCGATCGGATTCACGGAGCTGATCAGCAAAATGCCGAGATCGCTTTGCGGTAGATAGGACAATGTCTCGGCCGCGCCGGCGGCCGCGAGCGCGCCCAACCCGGGCGTGTCTACCAGCACCAGGCCGTCTTCGAGCCGGGTACTCGGAAGCTCGACCACCAGCCTGCTCACGCCGATACGATTGCCCGGATTTCGCTCTTCGCTTGCATACTCGGCCAGATCGTGAATCGGAAAATGCCGTGTTTGCCGATCCGCGAACGTCACCGCCAGACCAGCTTCGCGGCCGAAGATAAGCCGGGTGGGCACGGCCGTGATTGGGTTCACTCCGACCGGCAAGACATCCGTCACGAGAATATGATTCAGCAGCGAGGACTTGCCGCTGCTGACTCGTCCAAAGACGGCGATTTCGAACCGCGGCGATTCCATCTTCTCGACAAGATTCAAAAGTGCGGTGCGGAACTCCGCGAGTTGGTCATCATCGATGATTCGATCCAGGACGCGGAGGAGATCAGCTTCCCTGGTGGTGTGTTGCAAGCGGTCGAGCCGCGCCTGTAGATCCACGGCCGCGCCGAGGGAAAGATTGCGCTCCAGGCTGTCGATCAAGCCTTCCAGTTCGGAACACAGACCCCGCAATTCCGCGGCGGCGCCATCGGACAAGTCGCCATAGCCTCGCAGGTGCTCCGGCGCCATCTCCTCAATGGCGATCCGAACGAATGTGAGCGTCACCCGAATCGAGTGGAGAGAACCGAAGCGCGCTTCGTCTTCCTCAATGCCAACAGCGGAAAGTACTCGACGCAGGTGATCGCGGAAACGGGCGATGTGGCCGCGTATCAGCCGCGCCTGATGGAGAGACAGGTCGGGACGATACTTCGGAAAGGGCGACTTTGATTCCGATGCATTGAGGATCTCTTCGACGTTGGAAAGCAACTTGTCGGCGTACTGCGCGTTCGCGAGAAGGCGCCGCCGATGCGATTCGTTGAGATCGCCTGTTTCTGCCACGGCGTCAACCCTCCTTTCGGCCATCTCAGTTACGCTTTTGAAGGGGTTCTGGCGTTAGCGGTATTCCTACCAATTCGGGCGGTTCATGGCGAACTCCAATGCCTGCTTTTATTATGCTGCCAGTGAGGCGTTGGGACGCCGGTCCGGTGAACCCTATTCCGCGAAGACTTCTCCGCGCGACACCTCGACGGAACCATCCGTGGTCGAAATGATCTCGCCCTCGATCTCGACGAGCGCCGGCGGCCGGTATGCGTAGAGCAACCGAAGGCGCGGATCCACCAGCCAGATATTGTCTACGCCCTTGCCGGCGTACTCTTTCAGCTTTTCGATCATCACGCTCATAACATCGCTCTCGGAGAGCACTTCCACGACCAGGTAGGGCGCGTCGAGCAGGTATTTGGTTTTCGGCGCGGTTTTCAGAACACTGACATCCGGCAAACGATAACGTGTGTCGGTGACGCTGGATCGCAATTCGGCAACGACTTTCAGATGCGGATACTTCCGCCGTAGCGCGAAAAGAACAGTGCTCTGAATCAGCGAGTGTACCCAGTCGCCCCATTGCGCTCCACGAGAAAGCCGTCCACGAATTCCATGTCGGGGTGGTATTGCGTGTTCAGGTACTCTTCGACCGATACCAACGGCGAATTCGGCAGAGCGGCCATTACCCAAGTTTACTCCGCTCCGCTGCTGCGGGTTTGTGTGGTGGCACCGTTTGTGTCAGCTCGAAGAAATTCCTGCGAACTGCGGCGCGAAGGGTTGACCCGCGCTTCCCCGGAGATTCTTTATAACGCTCTGATCCAGGCGAAGCGGACCGCGCCCGCCGCCCTCGATCAGAACGGTCGCCGTCGCGGCGGCCCGACCGGTTTAGCGGGCACAGGCTCCGGTGCAACCGAAGCCCCCAGCACCGCATCCGCGATCTGCACCACCGACTTCATCTTCACGACATCGTGAACGCGAACAATATGTGCGCCTCCCAATATCGCGGCAGTCACGGCCGCCGCGGTAGCGAACTCAATGTCGATGCCGTCCGGCCTGGTTCCCAGAAAAGATTTGCGCGACGGGCCGGCCATAATCGGCAACTCGAGCGAACACAACTGCGGTAACCGCGCAAGAATTTCGGCATTTTGCTCTCGCCGCTTTCCAAAACCAAGTCCCGGATCGATGACGATGCGCAGCCGATCTACACCCGAACTGACCGCGCGATGAATGCCGGCTTCGAGATCGTGCAGGATTCCGCCGACCACGTCCTTCATCGGAGGCAGTTTGGCCCAGGTCTCCGGCGTTCCGCGCATGTGGTTGAGAATCAGCCCCGTGTCGCCGTGCGCCGCAACTCGCGCCAGTTCCGGATCGAACGTCAGGTTCGAAGGATCGTTGACGATTTCGGCGCCATACTCAATCGCTTTCGTGGCAACGGCCGATTTATAGGTATCCACGGAGATTGGTATCGAGACCTTTCCTTCCAGGCGCTTCAAAATCGGGATCAGCCGGCGCAACTCTTCTGCTTCCGAGACCCGTTCCGACCCTGGCCTGGTGGATTCCGCGCCGATATCGATGATGCCGGCGCCCTGGTCCTCCAGTTCCAGCGCTCGGGCAAAAGCGCGATCCGGATCCATATACCGGCCTCCGTCCGAGAATGAGTCCGGCGTCGCGTTGAGCACGCCCATAATCAGGGTGCGTTCACCCAGCAGCAAAGTGCGCTGTTTCAGCCTCCATTCAAAACGTCGCCTGGTCATCGATTATTCATACCGGAGACACACAATCGGGTCGAGATTGGCGGCGCGGTTGGCGGGATAGTAACCAAAAAACACGCCAACTCCCACGGAAATACCCACACCCAGCACCACCCAGAACAACGACAGTGTCGCAGGCACCGAGGGTAACAAGGCGCTCACCGTAAAAGCAACTATCGCGCCCAGAGCGATCCCGATGATGCCGCCGGTACATGTCAGCACCACGGCTTCCAGCAGAAATTGCACGCGAATATCCGCCTTGCGGGCGCCAATCGCTTTGCGGACCCCAATCTCGCTGGTGCGCTCAGTTACCGAGATCAGCATGATGTTCATCACGCCGATGCCTCCCACCAACAACCCCACGGAACTGATAATCCCGGTCAGAATCACCAGTGCGCCCGTGAGCTGATTCCACAGATTGGTCACGAAGTCCGGCGAGACGACATCGAAGTCGTTTTCCGCTTTGAAGGGAACATGGCGGCGCCGGCGCATGGCTTCCGTGACCTCATCCTGGGCGCGGCTCACGTCCCCGCCTCTGGGAACGGTGAATGCCACGATCAGTTCCCTCGATTCGGGATAGTCCTTGTGAAACGTGCTTAAAGGAATAATCGCGAACTGATCTACTCCTGCCCCGGCGAACAACCCGGAATCCTTTTCGAACACGCCGATCACTTCAAACAACGAGCCATTCAACCGGACGATCTTGCCGAGCGGGTCAACTGTCGGAAAGAGCGTGTCGGCGATATCGGTCCCGATGACCACGACCGCACGGGAATGATCTTCGTCGTATTTCGAGATAAATCGTCCGGTAGCGACGGAGAACGCAGGGATCGCCACTGAGTATTCAGGCTCGGCGCCGCGCAGGAACAGCCGCTCGACCCGCTGCCCCTCATAGCTCATGACGTTGGTGTCACCCAGAAAGAAAGCCCTGGTGCCGAAGGTGGTTGCGGTTTCAATATCCGGACAAGTCTCTCGCAGATATGCGGCGTCGGAGTAATCAAGGTACTTGCGAATCCGGGTTTTTAGAGGCAGGTGCGCTGGGTCCGATCCGGGCGGAAACCGCGTGACAAAATAAGTTCGCGAGCCGAACGACTCCACTTTGTCCGCCACAAATTTGTTTAACCCGTCAATGATCGAGGCTACCGAAATGACGGAGGTCACGCCAATCACAATGCCCAATATGGTGAGCGCCGATCGCCCCTTGTGCGATCGAAGCGTTTCCATCGCCACCATCAGATTTTCGATCAATTCATGCCGGGTCATATTATTGGGACGTGCAAACGGCCTATCTTTCCCCCGGAAGGCGGGTTAGCAACCCGCCGCAGGTTACCAACCTGCCCCACACGGTATTTTGCCTGTCTCATTAGTCTGACCGCAAAGCTACCACCGGGTCGAGTTTCGCCGCCCGGGTTGCTGGATAAATCCCGAAAAATAGCCCAATCAGCGAACTCAGCACCAAGCCGAGCAACGCTACCCACGTCTGCACGGACGCAGGAAACGAGGTGAACGAGCGCAGCGCCAGCGCACAGAGAAAGCCAATGCTAATGCCCACGCTCCCGCCGATCAGACACTGCATCACGCTTTCCGCTAAGAATTGCCGCAAGATATCCTGTTGCGAGGCGCCCAATGCGCGCCTGATCCCAATCTCCTTTTTGCGCTCCGTCACGCTCACCAACATCACGTTCATGATGACGATGCCGCCCACGATGGCCGAGATGGAACTCACCATGATGAAGACCGCAAAAAACGCCGAGCTGATACTCTTCCACAGAGAAATGTAACTGTCTTTGGTGCCGATGAAAAAGTCGTCTTCCTGCGAAGGCTGGAGATGACGGCGCGACCGTATAATCACGCGCGCCTCATCCTGCGCCTCCTCGAAATTGTTCCCCGCTGCCGATTTGGCGTTAATGGTGATGCTATTTCGCGTGCCGCGCATCCGCAGATACGTATTCATCGGGACAATGACGAAGTTGTCCTGATTCTGCCCCAGCACTGAGCCGATTTTCTCCATCGTGCCGATAACCGTGAACTCCTGATTGTCAATCCGGATCACTTGCCCAATGGGGTCTACGCCTACCAGCAACTGTTGCACGATGTCATCCCCAACCAGGCACACGTAGGACGAACGGCTGTCCTCGGCTGGGGTGAAATAGCGGCCCTTCTCCACCGTCCTGCTGTCCAAATCGGCCATTTCGGGCGTGTGGCCGATAAAAGAAATGTCGGTCAAATCCTTGTCGCGGAACTGCACGCGCGCGGTTCCGCTAACCTCTGCCCCTACCTCATCGCAGGCCGCGCAACCCTCCGCAACCGCGCGCATGTCGCCCAAATCCACGTTCTTGTACTTCAGCGCTTTGATCACGGCGTTGAAGTCCGTCAGTACGAAAGGCGTCTTGCTGATCTGAAATACGTCGGTGCCCAGGCGCGCAATTTTTTGCTCCACATAGCGATTTGCGCCCTGCACCAGCGTCATGACAGTGATCAAAGTCGCCACGCCCATGGTCAGGCCAATAATGGTCAACACCGCGCGCAGCTTATGCTGGCGGAGCGCGTCGATGCTCTGCGCGATGTTGTCGCCGAAGGCGAGCATTTCAGTTTCCGATGTGCTTAAAATTCTTGCCGGCGCGAATCGTGTAGTTGCCGGGCTCAATCCGTTCCGCTGGATTCTCCATCGTCGCAAAATCGGCGCCTGCGCCGGCCACGCTGACGGCGCTCGCCTTCACCAGCCGATCCGCTTCTTTCACCGACGCCGCCAAACCGGTTTTTACCAGGATTCGGTTTAAACGCCAGTCCTCAACCGGAATGCGCTCGACCGTTTCCGCTCCCTTGCCTTCGGCTAAAACCCGCTCCACACTTGCAGCGGCTTCCTCGGCCGCTTGCCTGGAATGGAAATCCGTAACGATGCGCTTGGCTAATTCTATTTTCGCCTGTTTGGGGTGCAGCCGTCCACTTTGAATGTCCGAGCGGATGCCGGCGATCTCTGAAAGCGGCATGTCGGTGAGCAGTTCGTAGTAGCGGAAAACCAATTCGTCTCCAATGAGCATCAGCTTGCGGAACATCACCTCCGGTGATTCGGTGATGCCGACGTAGTTGCCCTTACTCTTCGACATTTTTTCCACACCATCCAGCCCTTCGAGCAACGGCACGGTGGCGACGATCTGCGGCGGCTGGCCATAATCGCGCTGCAGTTCCCGCCCGACCAACAGATTGAACGTCTGATCGGTGCCACCCATCTCCACATCGCAATGCAACGCTACGGAATCGTACCCTTGCGCCAGGGGATAAAGGAGTTCGTGCATGGTGATCGGAATATTTTCTTTTAGGCGCTTGCTGAATTCGTCGCGCTCCAGAATACGTGCCAGCGTGTACTTGGAGCACAGCCGGACGACGTCCTCAAACTTCAGGGCACCCAGCCAATCGCTGTTGAAGCGCACTTCTGTTTTTGCGGGGTCGAGAATCTTGAAGACCTGAGTTTTGTACGTTTCGGCGTTGCGGTCGATCTCTTCACGCGTCATTGGCGGGCGGGTAATGTTGCGGCCGGTCGGATCTCCAATGATGCCGGTCATGTCGCCAATCAGGAAAATCACCGTGTGACCTAGATCCTGAAAATGCTTCATTTTGCGGAGCAGCACGGTGTGGCCCAGATGCAGGTCAGGTGCGGTCGGGTCAAAACCCGCTTTGACACGCAACGGGCGGCCGGTCTTCTCGGCCTGAATCAGGCGCTCGCGGAGTTCTTCTTCGCGAATCAGTTCCGCCAAGCCTTTCTTCAGGTAAATTAGCTGTTCTTCAATGGACACTACTTCATTTAAGCGCGTCCTGCACTCTTCCTTTCCATTGCCCGCCGCGCCCCTTCCAGTATCGGATCGCCGATTGTATCGTTGCCGCTAGATAAAACGCCGCGGCCAAGGGCAGCGAAAACGCCCAAAGCGGCGAGAGCCGATAGAATCGCACAGCGGGCAGGTAACTGACCGTCATCAGACCGAATGCGGCCAGCCCCAACCAGCTCCAACAGATTAACGGAGCGACATAGGTCACTAGGAGTCCGAGCACCGTTCCTATTAACAACCATACGGAATGGCTCAACTGTGTGAAGGCCGTACGCGCAATCATGTTCGATACATCGCGGAATCGCGCGTAGCTGCGCAAGCTTCGAGTGCCTTCGGTCAGTCCCAGCCAGATCGCCCCGCCGCTCCGTTTCACTCGCGCCGCCAGCGCGCAGTCGTCGATTAAGTCGCCTCGGATAGACGCGATTCCGCCAATGCGCCCCAGCGCGGCCGGGCGGATCAGCATGCAGCCACCAGCCGCGCCGGCCATCTTGTGGCCGCGCCGCGCAATCCACGCCGGCGGATACAGCATGAAGAAGAAAAATACGAACGCCGGTATCAGCGCGCGCTCAGCCAGCGTCTCGCACTCGAGTTTCACCATGTACGAAACCAGATCGTACGAACCGGCTTCCGCGCGTGCCACCAAACTACGAACGCTATCGGTGGAGTGCACGATATCCGCATCTGTCAAGAGAAGATAATCAGCGCCACAAGCCGCTTCGACGCCCTGCGACACGGCCCAGAGCTTGCCCGTCCATCCAGCCGGCAACGGCGCCGACGAAATAATGGTGACATCGCCTGCCGCTTGCGCCACTTCTGCTGTTCCGTCTGAGCTGTGATCGTCGACCACGAAGATGCGCAGGCGCCCGTCATAATCCTGAGCGAGCAGCGACCGGATCGCCTGGCCGATTGACTCCGCTTCATCCCGCGCGGGAATCACCACATGAACGCTAAGCGGTGAAGCGGGGATGATGGGCACAGGATCTACTCTGAATCGCCAAAATCCGCCGCGCCCGAACAGCAAGTAAATCCAGATGATGAGCGAAAGCGCGCCAAGAAATATCAATCAGTCCAACAGGTCCGGTTCGTGCCGCGTGATCCAGTTCCATAGCGGCTGAAATTGGAACCAGCCGGCCTCGTGCGTGCCCACCTGCTCGTGCGTAAGAGACGCTACTTCATGGCTGATCTTGATCGTCTCGCCCGCCGCTTCCGCGAGCAACTGCGCATGGCAGCTTCGGTCCATGGTGATGAACCACCAAACGGCTTCGTCCACCGTCTGCCCCGCCGTGAGCAAGCCATGATTGCGGAGGATCGCAGCCTTCTTGGAGCCCAGGCTAGAGGCGATGCGATCGCCCTCCGACGTATCGTTCACGACGCCGGTGAAATCCTGAAACACCACGTGATCTTCATAAAACGCGCACGCATCCTGCGTAATCGGATCGAGCAGCCGCCCCAGCGCCGAGAACGCTTTGCCGTGAATCGAGTGTGAATGCGCCGCGGCAATCACGTCCGGCCGGGCCGCATGTACGCGCGAGTGAATCGCAAACGCCGCACGATTCACCGGACGCTCCCCATGCACCACTTCGCCCTCATGATTGACGAGCAGCAAGTCCGAAACGCGAATCAGTCCAAAGTGCAAGCCAAACGGATTTACCCAAAAATGATCCGGCTGCCCGGGATCGCGCGCCGTGATATGTCCGGCCACGCCTTCGTCGTACCCAAAGCGGGCAAACAAACGGAACGAGGCAGCGAGGCGCTGTTTCCTGTGCAGCCGCTCTTCTTCGCTAGAAGAAAACTGCGGCGGGGAGGGCAGTTTCATGGGTTTCACGGGTGCTTCGGTCATACGTCAAGAATAGCGTGCTTTACGAGATGAATGGGTTCACAACCCGGACAGTTCCATAGAGCCGATCGTGCTGAAGATCTTCCGTAAGAAGCTCGCCGAGACCGGGAAGGCGCCGGAGTGACCCGACCACGAGTCACGCAGCATCCTCAAAGCTCACGACGATTCTCTTTCCAAGCGCGTTCAGCGCGGCCTGGATTCTTGCTGGCTTGGTGTCGTGCTTGGGATCAAGCATTCGCCGTACGACTGTCTCGCTCACCCCAAGGCGCTTAGCGAGTTCAGTATTGCGTAACCCTTGTTCGCGAACCGCGAGATAGAGAGCGAGTTTCGGCGCCAGATACAACGGAACGCCGATCGGGTGCTGGCCCCGCTTGAGCTTAGACGGAGCAGGGATTGAATCGCCCCTACGAATGCGCCCGGCCAGCGCTTCCGCCAGGCAGTCCGCCGCCTGTGCGAGGGAGTCGTCCATATCGTCGCCTCCCGTGAGAGCTTCGGGGAGATCCGTGAACCGGACGAAAAACCCTTTGCCGTTCTCCTCGCGAAGAATGTTGGCCGGGTAGGTAGCAATGAACATTAGAGATCCTCCTTACGAATGCCGAGTTGCTTGCACATGGCAGCCAAAAGGCCCGGCCCAAGCTCTTTCTTCAGATCCTTAACGACGGTGAACTGGTCGCCAATGTAAAGAGTTCCGTGGCTACCCACACCGCGCTCTGGGACCCACAAATAAGCGATATTCCTCCGCTGCGCAATGGCTTTGGCGCGGCGCAGAAATTCGCTCCCTCTCACACATTCAGTTTCGAACACTTCTGTTCGACTGTCAAGAAAACGCAGATTCAGTGCCGCCGTATGAGTGCTGGAATAGAAGCGTGAACCGCATTGAGCTAATCAGGCTGATCGTCCTGAACGAGATCTGCGACGACTACGAGAATGTAGATCAAATAATACTCCAAGGCGCTGCCAAAGAAGGCGCCGAGTACAGTTTGACGATTGACCGGCGGGACGTTGTGGCCGCACTGGGATGGCTGATTGAGCAGGGATTGGCTAAGGCGTATTTACTGTCTTCTTGGTCTCCTCACATTCGTGGCCGGGCGATAGAAACCCGCCCCTGGAGCACGATTGAGGCCAGCCGATCCTCCGCTCCCACTCCCGATGTTAGTCTGAATACATGCCTCTCGCGGACTCCTTTTTCGGCCAAAAATTCGGTCTTACCGAGGGCGACCTGCAATCTTACCTCTCTGAAGCCATGTCGGCCGGCGGCGAATATGCGGATCTCTACTTCGAGTACCTCGCCACCAGCAGCATCGCGATCGACGAATCCATTGTCAAAAGCGCCACGCAAGGCGTCTCCCTGGGTGTCGGCGTTCGCGTTCTCTCCGGCGAACGCACCGGCTATGCCTACAGCGACGATCTCAGTCCGGAAAAGATTCGCCACGCCGCTAAAGTAGCTGCCTGCATCGCCAAAGGCCCCGCTAAGGTGGAGAAAGCCGGCTTTCAGGAAACTCACAAGCGCAACCTGTATCCCGTGCTTACCGCTCCCACCGAGACCAGCCTTTCCGAGCGCGTCTCTTTGGTCCGGCGTGCTGACGCCGCCGCCCGCGCCTACGACCCGAGAGTCTTCCAGGTTCAGGCCAGCTTCGTCGACAATCTGCGCCATGTCATGGTCGCCACCAGTGACGGGGCGCTGAGCTTTGACCGCCAGCCCATGGCCCGTCTCAATGTCACCGCGCTTGCCCGCGAAGGCAACGGCGTTCCGCAGCGTGCGTTTCATGGCGGCGGGGGACGCGTTGGGATGGAGTTTTTTCAAAACGAACATTCGCCGGAAAGCTTCGCGAAAGAGGCCGCGCGGCAGGCCATTGTTCAGTTGCAAGCGACTCCGGCGCCAGCCGGCGAAATGACTGTCGTGCTGGGCCCGGGCTGGCCGGGAATTCTGTTGCATGAGGCCGTGGGCCACGGCCTAGAAGCGGATTTCAATCGCAAGGGCGTTTCCGCGTTCAGCAACCGCATCGGGCAGCAGGTGGCCAGCCCGCTCTGTACCGTCATCGACGATGGCGCCATGCAGAATCGCCGCGGGTCGTTGAACGTAGACGATGAGGGAGTGGCGACACAGAAAAATGTGCTCATTGAAAACGGAATCCTGAAAGGCTATCTCTCCGACCGGCTCTCCAGCCGGCTGCTCAAGACCGGCGTTACCGGCAACGGCCGGCGGGAAAGTTACCAGCACATTCCCATGCCGCGCATGACCAATACATACATGCTTGCGGGCGAGAGCGATCCGGCCGACATCGTTCGCTCAGTGCCCCGCGGGCTGTATTGCGCCAGTTTTGCCGGCGGCCAAGTGGACATCACCAGCGGAAACTTCGTTTTCTCGGCTTCGGAGAGTTACTTGATTGAAGACGGCAAAATCACGCGTCCGGTTCGCGGCGCCACGCTGATCGGCAACGGCCCGGAGGCGCTCAAGTTTGTCAGCATGGTCGGCCACGATTTGAAGCTGGACGAAGGCGTCGGCATCTGCGGCAAAGAGGGCCAAAGCGTACCGGTGGGCGTGGGAATCCCGACCATCAAAGTGGATCGCATGACTGTAGGAGGCACGGCGGCGTGATCGATCCCGAACTCGCGGCCGGCGTGATCCGCCAAGCGACGGCGGCGGGAGCTTCGGGCGCCGAATGCACGCTGGCGGAAGGCGAAGAGTTCACCGCAACGGTTCGCATGCGGTCGCTGGAAACTTTGAAAGACGCCGGTTCGCGCGGCGCGGGGCTCCGCGTGTTAATCGGCCGGCACACCGGCTCCGCGTATACTTCCGATTTATCAAGCGAAGGTATTCGTAAGATGGTGTCGCAGGCCGTGGAACTCGCCGCCATCACGAACGAGGACGAGTTCGCAGGTCTTCCCGATCCAGATCAACTTGGCAGCCTGAATGGTCAATTGGAATTGTTCCAATCCGACGTCAGTGCGCTCGATACGGACTTCCGCATTCAGCAAGCGCTCGACGCCGAAGAAGCGTCGTTGGCCGCCGATCCGCGCATCGTCAATTCGGAAGGGGCTTCTTTTGGCGCCTACACCGGCCAGCGTATTTTCGCCAATTCCTTAGGCTTCATTGGAGAATACCGCACCAGTAGTTGCTCGCTCAGCACCATGCCTGTGGCTCGCCAAGGCGAATCCATGGAGCGCGATTATTGGTATTCCTCCGCGCGCGCCTTCTCGCGGTTGGAGAAAGCCGGAGATATCGGCCGCAAAGCCGCCCAACGCGCGCTCCGCCGTCTCGGTTCCCGCAAAGTCGCCACGCAAAAGGTACCGGTGATTTTCGATTCGCAGACCGCCCGCAGTTTGCTGGGCAGCGTGTTCGACGCAATCGACGGCGACTCCATCTATCGAAATGCTTCATTCCTGGCGGGCAAACTCGGGGAGAAAGTAGCGGCCGATCACGTCACCATCGTCGACGACGGCACTATCCCCGGACTCTTCGGCACTTCTCCTTTCGACGACGAGGGAGTTCCCTCCCGCCGTACCGTGGTGATTGAACGCGGCGTCCTGCGCAGCTATCTGTTGAACTCCTACACGGCCCGTAAGCTCGGCCTGAAAACCACCGGCAATGCAGCCCGGGGCCTGACCGGCAACGCCAGCGTCGGGCACGGCAATTTCTATCTCGAAAAAGGCGAGCGCACGCCTGAAGAAATCATTCGCGGTGTGCGCACCGGTCTCTACGTAACTGAGCTGATCGGCTCCGGGGTCAATATCGTCACGGGCGACTATTCGCGCGGCGCCGCCGGTCTCTGGATCGAGAACGGTGAATTCGCGTATCCTGTATCCGAGATCACCGTGGCGTCCACCTTGCAGCAGATGCTCAATGAAATGGAGTACATTGGCTCGGATCTGGAATTCCGTTCGTCCACTGCCGCGCCCACCGTGCTGATCCGGGAGATGACCGTCAGTGGCTCGTAGCTGGCTGGCTTTGGCGCTCGTTCTCGGCGCGTGCTCGCCGCCGCCCGCCTCGACCGAAGCCCCGCTAACGCCTGAAGCCAAGAGCTACGTTCACAAACTGCGGTTGAGTGAAGTCGCCCTGAAAGCCACGGACAGCTACACCGGCCAAACCGTCACCGAGATAGAAGGCAAGATCGCCAACAACGGAGAGCGGATCATTCAATACGCCGCCGTGACCTGCGTCTTTTATGATCGGGCCGGCCAGGAGATCAAGCGCGAGCGTGTCCCCCTGATCAAGACAGATCTCAAACCGGGTGAAATACGCTCGTTCCGGCTCCCTTTCGACGACATCCCGGACAGTTGGAACAATGAGATGCCGCAATTGGTCATCGCCGCCGTGCGGTTTGCCTGATAAGGAACGGACCTAATCTAGCACGAGAGTTCGGACGAACCTAGTTGACCGGTCTCCCAGGCGGCGCGTGGGAAATCAAAGTAGCGGCCACGCCCGAAAACTGCAAGGCCAACAGAATTTTAAAGCGGAAAGGGCGTTGCCGGTTGACGGGCTACCAGCCAACCGAAGCCTACTCGGTTTTTCCTGAAACACCCAGTCGGCCAGCAGCCAATGGCACATTTTGTGGAGCAGCCTGTACCGGAATAGCCGCGCCCTGCGGCATCGGGATTCTTGCCGTCACCGAAGGCATGATTATGCTTGGAGCGCCCAGTTGATCGGATAGTGCCGGAGCAGCCTCTGCCGCGATAGCCGCACCCGGAGGCATCGGGATTCTCACCGTCACGGCAGGCGTGATTTGGCTTTTGCCCGTGTCTGGAATGATAACTTTTTCCATGATCCTCCCCTGTCTTTTAGCTTACACCGTAGGTTACTGCAAAGTACTCCGTCGCCTCGCGTTGCGCTTCTGCGAAAAGTGCCCCCTTCGCCGGTAGGCCGTTTGGGAAATTGTGGCGCTCGGCTTCGTGTTGCAACTTCATCAATTTATGCCGTCGGTTTGAGATCTGCTCGTTTGTGTACCGCCCCGAAAAAACACCCTCCCATTCCAATTGAGCATCGATGAATAGGGTTTCGAGACTGATCGTATGTTCGCTTGCCGCCCTATGTGTCTTGCTAAATGGGAACACATCTTTGAGAGCGTCGGTAACCTGTGATGCAGCAATGATCACGCCCCACACGAAAGCATATTCCTTCCAGATCACCCACGCTGCAATGCTGCCGCTCGATGCAATTGCCTTCAGCGTCCCAAGACGAGTCACCCAAGTACCAAGGCCATCCCTGTAACGACGTAAATACACGCACGCCACCTTCAGTTCGATCATTTGATTCCAATAAAGTTGCTGTTGCCCGTGATGGGCGTTCTCGTTCACCTCATCAACTCTACTCGAAGATTATGAAGGGCACATCGGGTCGAAACCGCCCTTGTTCGCGCTTAGCGGCTGGCTGTGGCGGGCTCAAGGGAGCGCTGCTAGCGTCTGAAGCAAAGAGCTCGGTCCACGAACTTCAATAGGTGCTCGGTTCAAACCGTCACCGAGATAGAAGCCAAAATTGCCAATAGTGGAGAGCGGATCATTACAATTCGCCGCCGTGACTTTGCCTGATTCGGCGGAGCGCGCGGAGAAGCCGGATCGCCATCCGCGGCAGGCGGTTCATCGAAGCCTACCGTAAGCGTTTGCATGCTAAAATCTGACCTACCATGCGTACCTGTGCCGCTTTGCTTGCATCTTGTGTCTTGCTCTGTGCCCAAACGGATCTCAATACCTTGAAGGAGTTGAAGTACCGGCAGATTGGCCCGTTTCGGGGCGGACGAGCGGTAGCCGTCGCCGGCGTGACTTCGCAGCCCGGCACGTATTATTTCGGCGGCACGGGCGGCGGCGTCTTCAAAACCACCGACGGCGGGGCGACCTGGGTTCCCATGAGCGACGGCCAGTTTAAGACGGGTTCCGTCGGGGCCATCGGTGTATCGGAGTCCGATCCGAACATCGTCTATGTCGGTATGGGCGAGGCCGATGTGCGCGGCAATGCCTCGCACGGCGACGGCGTCTACAAAACTCTGGACGGCGGCCGCACCTGGAAGAACGCCGGCTTGCAGGATACCGAGGTGATTGGCGCAGTGCGCGTAAATCCCAAGAATCCGGACATCGTTTACGTAGCCGCGTTGGGTCATTTGTGGGGACCAAACCCGGAGCGCGGAGTTTACAAGACGATGGATGGCGGCAAGACTTGGAAACAGATCCTCACGCGAGGACCCAAAGCGGGAGCGGTGGATTTGATTCTCGATCCGAGCAATCCCAACGTGATCTACGCGGGCTTCTGGGAGGTGTTTCGCAGTCCCTGGCAGTTGGAGAGCGGCGGCCCTGGGAGTGGCATCTTCAAATCCACCGACGGCGGCGAAACCTGGAGCGATCTCACGCGCAAGCCGGGTTTGCCTAAAGGAGTGGTTGGCCGCATCGGGATCGCCGTGTCGCCGGTTAATTCCGATCGCGTGTGGGCGATCGTCGAAGCAGAAGATGGCGGCGTGTTCAAGTCCGATAACGGCGGCGACACCTGGACCAAAGAGAACGAAGAACGCAAGCTGCGGCAGCGCGCCTGGTATTACTCGCGGATCGTCGCCGATCCGCGGAAGCTGGACACCGTGTATGTGGTGAATACCAGTTTCTACCGTTCCGATAACGGCGGCAAAACGTACACCGCGATTCCTACGCCGCACGGCGACAATCACTACTTGTGGATCTCGCCCGCCGATTCCAACCGCATAATTGAATGTAACGACGGTGGCGCGAATATCAGCACCAATGGCGGTAAGACCTGGTCGACCGAAGGGAATCAACCGACCGCACAGTTTTACCGCGTCGCGCTGGACAATGACTTTCCCTATCACGCCTACGGCGCGCAACAGGATAACAGCACCGTGCGCACATCCACCCGATCGGACGATGGATCGATCACCGAGCGCGATTGGTATGACGTGGGCGGCGGCGAAAGCGGCTGGATCGCGCCAGACCCCAAGAACTCAGAGATCGTGTACGCCGGCTCCTACGATGGCTTGATTACGCGGCAGGACAAGACGACTGGCCAGTTGCGCAACGTGACCATTTGGCCGGACAACACCATGGGCGCGGGCGCCGAAGCGATGAAATACCGCTTTCAGTGGACCTTTCCGCTGGTATTTTCTCCCAACGATCCAACCGCGCTCTACGCAGGCGGCAGCGTGCTGTTCAAAACTACCAACGGCGGACAAAGTTGGGAAGCGATCAGCGGCGATCTTACGCGCAACGACAAATCGAAACAAGGTCCGACGGGCGGGCCCATCACCAAAGACAACACCAGCATTGAATACTACGACACCGTCTTCACCGTGATCGAATCGCCCTTGAAGAAGGGCCTTACCTGGGTGGGCACCGATGACGGCCTGGTGCAGTTGACGCAAGATGGCGGCAAGCACTGGGAAAACGTAACGCCCAAAGATGTTCCGGAATGGAGCCAGATCAACACCATCGAGGCGTCGCCGTTTGACGCGGGCACGGCCTATGTGGCCGCAACCAAATACAAGCTGGACGATTTTGCACCGTACCTGTACAAGACGACCGATTACGGGAAGACCTGGACCAAGATCGTCAACGGCATCGGCGGCAGGGCCTTCACCCGCACGATTCGGGAAGATCCGAATCATCGGGACTTGCTGGTCGCCGGCACAGAGACCGGGATGTACATTTCTTTCAATGGCGGGCAGAACTGGCAGTCTTTCCAGATGAATTTGCCGGTAGTGCCCATCTCCGACATCGCATTCCAGAAGCGCGAAAAAGAGATGGTGGTGGCCACGCAAGGCCGGGCATTTTGGATTTTTGACGACCTGCCGATGCTGTATCAGTTGAACGCGGCCGTGTTGAAAGAGAAAGTGCATTTATTCCAACCCAAAGACACGTACCGGACATTGCGAGGTGGTTTTCGTCTTCCGATTGGCGGATCGGCTGGACAAAATCCGCCGGCAGGAGCCGTGATTTATTACTCGCTGGCCGAGAAGCCCAAAGGCGATATTGCGCTCGAAATTCTCGATAGCAACGGCAAGCTGGTCCGCAAATATTCCAGCCGGCTGGAGCCTAAACCGCGGCATCCTGCTGGCGCCCCTTCATTTGAAGAAGAAGAGGAAGACGATAATCCGCGGCGGCGTCCGGGCGCCAATCGTTTGCCCAACGAAGCCGGATTGAACCGTTTCGTCTGGGACCTGCACTACGCCGACGCGACCACGTTTCCGGGCCTCATCATGTGGGCCGGAAACACGCGGGGACCGGCAGTGTCGCCGGGCAAGTACCAGGTTCGATTGAGCGCCGAGGGCGTGACACAGACGGAAACGTTCGAAGTGAAAAAAGATCCGCGTCTCACGACCACGCCGCGGGACTACGCCCGCCAACTGGAAGTTGCCATGCAGATTTACAACAAGCTGAGCGAAACCAACGCAGCCGTAGTTGAGATCCGGCAGGTGCGGGCGCAGTTGGATGAGTACGCCGAGCGCGTGAAGAATCCCAAGGTGGTGGACGCAGCCAAAGCGCTGGCGAAGAAGCTCACCGCGGTGGAAGAAGATCTGTACCAAACCAAGAATCGCGCCAGCGAAGATCCGTTGAATTTTCCGATCAAATTGAACAACAAAATCGCCGCGCTGCTGGGCGTGGTGGAAAGCTCCGACGATCCTCCGACCGCCCAGGTCAGTCAGGTCTATGAAGATTTGGCGACACAGACTAACGTGCAACTGGCGGCGCTGAAGAAGCTGATGTCCGGCGATCTGCCGAGTTTCAACAAGCTGATCCGGGATGAAAATATTCCGGCAGTGGTAGTTGAGCCGGCGGAAGCAGCCATTGGCACGCAATAGCTTCGACCAAGCCGCTTGATAGCGCAACACATCCGCAGCTAAATTGCCAGCCTAATCGCGGACGAGGGACTATATAGCGATCGCTTAGTTTAGTCAAGATAGCACCCGTTTTACCGATAAGATAGATCGAATTGGGACTCATGCCATTCGAACTCCGGCGCTTGACCGCCTTGGGGCTGCTCTTTGGCACGTTGACGGCAGGCGCTCCTGCGCCGGCAACTGGCGGCGTTTTGCGTCATTTGAGGGAGGTCAAAGTTCTCGACAACGTTGACGCTGGGAGCCATTATCCAGTGCGCGCTGTCGTTCAGTTAATCGGCATCGACGAGGGCGGCGGCTCTTTCCTGCAAGAAGCGGGAAGCGGCTTGTATGGGATTTTTGCCCATTCCCTTCCCGCGGACGCGCGGGTAGGCGACTGGCTCGAGATTTCCGGCACAACTGCCACGGGTGACTTCGGGCCGATCATCCGTATAGAGTCGAGCCGCAGGGTGCGTAGCGGGAACATGCCTCCGCCCCGGCTATTGACGAAGGCCGACTTCGACGACCCGGATCTCGAAAATTTCTGGGCGCGGCTCAAGGGTAAAATTACGCGGACTCGCCATGGGGCCAGTGGCGACACGATGCTATGGGTAATGAGCGAGGGGGTGGAGACGGCCGTCCACGCTTTAGCGGGGCGTAACCGGGACTTTGACGACCCAATCGGCGCGCAGGTGGAAATCGATGGAGTTTATGGCAGCTTGAGTGGCTTGAACGGTGAGCGCGCCGGCAGTCTGTTTTTCGTGCAGAACATGGCCCAGATTCGGGTCCTGCGCCAGCCATTGCCGCTCGATTGGTCGATGCCTGTCACCCGTTTGGATCACTTGATGACGTATCGTTCGCAGATGCGTCTGGGAGACAGCGTTCGTCTGCGAGGAGTGCTGACGTGGGGTTTAGATGGCCAGGCAATCCTGCAGGATGGGCTTCATGCGATCAAGCTCGAGTTGGCAAAGCCGTTTGTGACAACGGCTGGGCGGACGTACGAGGCACGGGGAACGGTGGTGCGCGCTGAATCCAGCCGGCTGATGATCCGGGGAGCGATGCTCAGGCCGAGCGCCATCAATGTCGAGGCCGAAGTCCGGGTGGCCGACGATGAGTGGTTCGATTACCACCATTATGGCGATTCGCTGGTGAAACTGATCGGCAAGATCGTCGCGTCGGCGCAAGTGGGCGGAACTTACGTGGGTACGCTGGCGGTCGGACAGCGGCGAGTTCTCTCGGTTTTGCAAGTCGAGGACGCCGCGAGGAATCCTTTTGAAATCGGGTCGACCACCGAGGTAAAGGGGGTTGCCGAGTTCAGCGGAGAGGAGTGGGGTGGCGTGGAAGAAATCCGGATCCTGAACCGGTCGGCGGACGACATTCGTTTGATTCAGACGCGCCCTTGGACGGAGACCTTCCCGTTCGGCTTGGCGACGGCTCTCGGGCTGGCAATGGTGATGGCGGCGCTGCTTTGGATACGCATTCTGCGTCGCACCGTGCGCCGCCGGACCGTCGCTCTGGAACGAGCGAAGTCGGAGGCCGAGCGGGCGACGATGGCGAAGAGCATGTTCCTGGCCAATATGAGCCACGAAATCCGGACTCCGCTCAACGGAATTCTGGGAATGAACCAGCTTCTGCTTGAATCGAAGCTCGACGCCGAGCAGACGGAGTGGACGCAAGCGCTCGACTATTCCGGCCGAAAGCTGCTCGGATTGCTCAACGATGTTCTGGACTTGAGCAAGGTCGAGTCCGGGCAGTTGAAGATCGAGCGCTTACCGTTCTCGCCCAAGCAATTGATTGACGAAGTGACCCTGATGCAGCGGCAGCCAGCCGCCGATAAAGGGCTGGCGCTGCGGGTCAAGATCGATCCTGACGCGCCGGCTGGCCTGTTGGGCGACCCGCTACGAATCCGCCAGATCGTGGGCAATTACGTTTCAAATGCGATCAAGTTCACAGCGGCCGGCGAGGTCGCCATTGAAGTAAATTGGTCCGCCGCCCACAGCCGGCTCCGGATCTCCGTAAGAGACACCGGAATCGGACTAACCGAGGAACAGGCCGCCCGAGTGTTCCAACGATTCGAGCAAGCCGATAGCAGCACCACCCGGCGTTTCGGCGGGACCGGCTTGGGCCTGGCGATTTGCCGTCAACTGGCGGAGGCGATGGGAGGCACTACGGGTTGCAGAAGCAAGCCCGGCGAAGGTTCCCGGTTTTGGGTGGAACTGCGGCTTGCAAGGGTGGAGAGTCAGGCGCCGGAGAATGCCCACAGTGAGGCCCCAGCGGCCAACGCCCAAATGGCCAAGGCAACGACGTGCGAAGGCCGCGTGATCTTGGTGGCTGAGGACAACGTTGTCAATCAGCGGATCATCGTGCGTATGCTTGAGAATCTAGGCGCCCGCGTGGACCTGGCCGAAAACGGCCGCATCGCCCTCGATCGATTTCGCTCGAGCCAATACGACCTTATTCTCCTGGACTGCCATATGCCGCAGATGGACGGCTACGAGACAGCGATCCAAATCCGGAACATGGAAGAGACAGGGCGTCGCCGGCGTACCCCGATCATCGCGTTCACGGCCTCGGTCATTACCAACGAGGTCGACCACTGCCTTTCTTCGGGCATGGATACCGTTCTGGGGAAACCGGTGCTGGGCGAGGAATTGCGCAAGATCCTGTTCCAGTGGCTTCCTGCGAGCCGCGCTCAACCGATCGAATCGCCCGAACCCACGCAGCCGGTGCTGTAAGAGGATGAGCCAAATGAATTGGACACGAGATTTTTTCGTCAGCCTTCTGGCGGAGCTGCTTCTTGCCGCACCAAACTGTGGTGGATCTCTTCCGCTCGCAGAATGTCTTCACGAATCCGCGGCGCCTGTTGCGCGGAAGATGCGATGAGCTTCTCGAATGTTCCGATCAGCCCGTCGAGCCTGCGGACGGATTCCTTTTCGAGCGCCAGCAGGTTCACGATTGCTCCCACTGCGATGCAAGACGTGACAGGTTGGTGAACACGAGGTCCTCAACGTCCGCCGACCGCGCAGGTCAGTCAGGTTTAATCTGGCGACGCAGACTAACTACTAACGTGCAATTGGCGGCGCTGAAGAAGCTGATGTCCGGCGATCTGGCGAGTTTCAACGAGCTGATTCGCGACGAGAATGTTCCGGCAGTGGTGGTGGAACCGGCGGAAGCGGCGAGCGGCACACAGTAAGAAACCCCGGCTACATCCGCTGGCACTGCGGGCAATAGTGCGTGCCGCGCTGCCCGACCACGATTCGCCGGATCGGTGTTCCGCACACAAAACACGGTTCGCCTTCGCGCCCGTACACCTGATGCTGTAGCTGAAAACTACCGCGGCGGCCTTCCCCGTCCACATAGTCGGAAATCGACGAGCCTTTTGCCCGGATCGCGCGATTCAGTATATCCACCATCGCGGCGTACAGGCGTGAGGCGCGGGGCCGGCTCAAGCGCGCAGCCATCGCTCGGGGATGGACGCCCGCCGCAAACAGCGCTTCGTCTGTGTAGATATTGCCCATCCCTCTGATAATTCCTTGATTGAGCAGCAACGGCTTGATGCGTGTCTTGTGACTTTTCAGAAGCTGTAGAAATGTTTCCAACGGGAGGGCCAGAGCGTCCGGACCGAGTTTGATCAAACGTTGAGGCAGTTCCTTGCCCCACTCAATCCGCCCGAAATGCCGGATATCGTCGTAGATCAGCAGATCCTTATCCAGTTCAAACCAGGCACGAGTGTAAGGGCCCGGCGTGCCAGCGTAGAGCAACTTGCCCGTCATGCCGAGATGGATGGAGAGCACACCACGATCCAGTTCCGCCAGGATAAACTTGCCGTGCCGGCGCAATGCGCGTACCGTCTGGCCGGCCAACGCCCGCGATAACACGGAGAAATCCTGCCTCACCACGATCGCCGATGAGAAATGGGCTCTGACGATCCGCCGCCCGGTTAGCTTAGGGCCCAGGGTTCGAACGACGGTCTCTACTTCCGGCAGTTCAGGCATGCGTCTCCGGATCGAGCTGAATATCGTCGCCTTCCACGCGTACCGCGAACCGCTCCACCGAGGCCTGAGGCAGGTACTCGTGTTGTCCAGTTCGGCAGTCGAAGGCCCATTCATGCCAGGGACAAAACAGAACTGCACCCTGAAGATGACCCTGTCCCAAGGGTCCGTGAGCATGCGGGCAGGTTCCCCACAAGGCATGGATTTCGCCATCTAAGTTACAGAGGGCGTACGCGTTGCCATCGACGAGTACTTCAGTTACGGCGCCGGCCGGCAGGGCCGCAAGCGAGCTAACCGTTAAAAATGCCACATTTCTCTCTTTCAAACAGATCCGGTACCACAGGAACTACGTAACATCGTAAAACATTGCGTAAAACATTGGGGTAAAATATTGGCGTCCATGGCCACAGCCGGAATCGTGCCGCCGGGCTCGGGCGGGAATTCGGGGTGGGCCGAACTCCTGGCTCGAGTTGCGAGAGGCGACCAGGGAGCGCTAGGGGAATTGTACGACGCTACCAGTCCGAGCCTGCTCGGACTGATCCGCGGCATCGTACAAGATGAAGCGGCAGCGGAAGAAATCATGCTCGATGTGTACTCGCAGGTGTGGCGAATGGCATCGTCGTACGCTCCCGAGAAAGGGGCCCCGCTGACTTGGCTGTTTTTATTGGGCCGCAGCCGCGCGATCGATCATCTTCGATCGCGAGCCAGGCGTTCCCGGGAACGGGAGCGGCCTTTAGAAGCGGCTTTTGCTCATTCACATCCCGATCCGGATCCGGAAATGTCCGTACTGTCGAAAGGCCGCAGGACGATGATTCTCTCGGCACTGGGAAATCTGTCTCCGGAGCAGCGAGAAGTTTTAAAGCTGGCATTTTTCGACGGGCTTACCCACGGAGAAATCGCCGAACAAACAGGAATGCCGCTCGGCACGATCAAGACCCGCATCCGTCTCGGGATGGTTCACATGCGCGAATCTCTCCAATCTCAGGTAGGAACCTATTAAATGCCGGCTTTAACCAGCAACTGCGAATTTGAGGACTGGGCATCGCTCTATGTTCTAGAGGCGCTGTCGGCTGATGAACGGGTAATCTTTGAGGGTCACCTGAGCGCTTGTCCGGCATGCCAGACCGAAGTAGCGTCATTCCGCTCGGTTGCCGGAGCGATGGCCGCAAGCGTCGAGCCAGCCCAGCCTAACCCTGAGTCGCGCAACCGCTTAATGCAGCGGGTTGCCGAAGCCGACCAACCCCAAAGCCGTCCTGGCGTGCTTTACGATCAGGGCGGCGTGTTTATCGCCCGCCCCGAGGAAATGCGCTGGCGGCAAGGTCAGCTTCCAGGCGTTTTCGCCAAAGTGCTTTTCAATGATATGAAACGTGCCTATTCCACAACCCTAGTGCGCATGGTTGCCGGCACGCATTATCATTCTCATCGTCATGCAGGCGTGGAAGAACTTTTCTTGATCGAGGGCGATGTCACGGTTGGCAAAATAGAGATGCGGCCCGGGGATTATTGCCGCGCGGAGGAAGGCAGCGTACACGAAGAGATCGTAACCAAAGGAGGTTGCTTGTTCATTGCAACTTCCTCGCACCACGATGAACTCTTAACCTAGGGACGGGACGCGCCCGTCCCCGGTTTTGGTCCGCATGTTATTCTTTTGTTTCGGGATTGATCCGGCGCTTGATTATGCAGATATCTTTCGAAGACTCCCGTCTTGAACCCATCTTGGAAAAGGTCCATGCGAATGAGCGCCTTTCTTTCGAGGACGGAGTCGTGCTGTACCGGACCAATGACTTGCTCGGCTTAGGCTACCTCGCCAATATCGTTCGCGAACGCAAAAACGGTAACGTTACCTGGTTCAACGTGAACCGCCATATCAACCCCACAGATGTTTGCGTAGCCAGTTGCAAGCTTTGCGCGTTTGGCAAGCGGGTGAAGGATCCCAAGGCGTACACGTGGTCGTTGGAAGAAATCTGGCATCGCGCGGCTGAAGGCTGGACCGAATCGATTACCGAATTCCATATTGTCGGCGGGTTGCATCCCGAGCTGACACTCGATTGGTATTGCGAGATGCTGCGCGGCCTGAAAACGCGATTTCCGGAAGTGCATCTCAAGGCGCTGACCATGGTCGAGATCGGCTACCTCTCCCAGCGCGCCAAGCTTTCGATTCGGGAAACGCTGGTTAAGTTAAAGGACGCGGGCCTCGACTCTCTTCCCGGCGGCGGCGCTGAAATCTTCAATGAACGGGTGCGCCGCATCATCTGCGATCACAAGATCGACGGAAAACAGTGGATTGACGCGGCGCGAACAGCGCATCAGCTTGGCCTGAAGAGCAATTGCACCATGCTGTACGGCCACATCGAGACGGAAGAAGATCGAGTGGACCACCTGATCCGGCTGCGCGAGTTGCAGGATGAGACCGCCGGTTTCCAGACCTTTATTCCCTTGGCGTTTCACCCGGCAAATACGGCGCTGCATCACATCTCGACGACGACCGGTTTTCTGGATCTGAAAATGATCGCCGCTTCGCGCCTGATGCTCGATAACATAGATCACATCAAAGCGTACTGGATCATGATGACGCCGCAGATAGCGCAGATCGCCCTGCGTTTCGGCGCCGACGATCTGGATGGCACCGTTGTGGAAGAGAAGATCTATCACGATGCCGGCGCCACTACCAGCCAGTCGCTCCGGCGGCAAGACCTGACACGCTTGATCCGCGAGGCAGGCCGCGAACCGATGGAGCGCGATACACTCTACCGCCCGGTGAGCCGGACCGAATCGGCATTTACGGTCTTGGTATAGTTTCTTCAACCGGGGCCCTGTAACAACCCTTTCACCGCCGCATCTCATAATCAGGCAGGTGACGTGTGCTTAGAGCGGTATCAATCATATTTCTTGTAACCGGCGGTTTGTGCGCCCAGGATGGTGTGGCTCAGGGGGCTATCTCATGGGCCGGAAAATGGGTTCTAGACGCTAAGGCAAGCAACGCGCCAGAGGGTCTGCTCGGTCTCGAGCAGCGCATCAAGCAAAACGGCTCCGAGATCAACATCGAATCGAAATTTCCGGAGCCGAGGAACGGCATCGTGCCGTTGATGTATTTAGGCATCCTCACCAACTCCCTGAAGCTCAACGCCGACGGCTCGGAAGTTGTGAACCAGATCGGGCCATTCATGCAGACCTCCAAAACCACGCTCAATGGAAGCGCGCTCGAAACCGACTGGAAGTCGGAGGTGAAAGGCGAACCGGCGGAGGGTCACTGGACTCGCACACTTTCCCCGGATGGCAAGCGCATGACGCTCAAAGTTACGGAAAGTTCCACTCATGGCCAAGGCGGGAACGCGGAGTTGGTGTTCAAGAAGAAGTAGCTTCTGAGATCGCTTTCGCTATCATGGTCTCTCGGACCATGAGACTTCAAAATCGAATCGCCGTCGTTACGGGCGGAGGCACGGGTATCGGCCGGGCCATCGCCGAAATGTTTGGCCGCGAAGGCGCCACCGTCGTCGTGAACTACAGCCGCTCACGCGACGCCGCGGAGCAAGTTGCGCGCGGCATTGGAGGCCGCTCCATCGCCATCGCGGCGGACGTGTCCAAGGAAGCTGACGTCATTGCCATGCTGGACCGCGTTGGCATGGAGTTTGGGCGCTTGGATATTCTCGTGAACAACGCGGGGTGGAGCACGCGTGTGCCTCACGAGCGGCTGGATCTGCTGACGGATGAGATCTGGGATCGCACGATGAACACCAATTTACGCGGCGCCTTCTATTGTGTGCGTGCCGCGCTTCCTTTGCTCAAGCAGCAACCAGGGGCCAATGTCGTCAACATCGCGTCGATCGCGGGCTTGGCCGGAGTGGGAAGCTCCATGGCTTACGCTGCTTCTAAAGCCGGGATGATCGTCATGACCAAATCGCTGGCGCGCGCGCTGGCGCCTGGAATTCGCGTAAACGCCATTGCACCGGGGTTGGTTCGCACAGGCTTTGCGGGTTGGGAAGACGCCGCTTGCGAGATCGCGTCGCGGCTCGCGCCTCTGCAACGAATTGCGTCGGTCGAAGAGGTCGCTGCGGCGACTCTGTTTCTAGCGGCGGAGGGCACGGCGATAACGGGCGAAACTCTCGGGGTCGATTCCGGCTATAACACGCTGGGTTCCGTGGCCGGAATCCGCAGCATCAACGCGACGTAAACATCTCTTTCACCACACAGCCGGGAAGGCCATCCGTGCTCCGGCCCAGCAGCGAGAGCACCGTGGGAGCGAAGCTCAGGCTGTCGTAAGGCTCCTCGATCAGTAAGCCTTGCGGCACCGGTCCAGCCGCCATAAACACCGAATGCGTCGAGATGCGGCGAAATGACCCGTGATTTCCTCCAGGGTTGAAATTGCGGGCGTTAAAGTTCCAATGGTCGCTCGCAAACACCAGCAGATCGGGCACGACATTTCGCCTGCGCCGCTGCTCCAGCCGTTCCAGCAGCGGACGATCCTGCGGTGACGCGTCTTCATAGAAGCGGCCGAGCCCGGGATTTTGCACAAACTGCTCCGTGATGCCGATAATGCCGTTCGAATACTCAGTCTCATGCACGGCTTCGAACCACTCCCGCTCGGTATGCCATCCGGCAAACCACTGGTCGCGATCGGCGTGTAGCTTTGGATCCTCCCAGTAAGCTAAAGGCAAACCGGCGCGGATCGCCGCCGGCTCATAGGAAAAATGCCCGTCCGGCGAACCCTGGATGTGTTCGACAGGCAAGTATCGCAGCTCGTTCCCGTCCGCGCCAGCGCGTTGGAGTATCAAAACCTGATTCTCTTCTCCGGCATAAAGGAGAATCGCCCGCGCGATTGCCGGAGTTTCCGAGCCGCGACCGTCAGGGAGCGGTTGTTTCACGACAGGCTCGAATTGGTCCACCGCCAACGGCACGGCAATGAAATCGATGGGATGCGAACCCACCCCGGCTTGTACGTTATTGCGCACGCTGATGCTCATCAATGCGCTGAGGTAGTCGATCCGGCGTCCGGGGGCCACGGCATAGTTCTGCAGATCGTATAACTGATTGCGCTCGCCGAGAGAGCGCTTGGGAATCACATCCGTTACATGTTTGGAGAAGAGTTGGTTCGGTTCGCGCTTCAGCAGGTTCTCCATCACGCGCAGATAATCGCCATAGTGCTCTTCCTCCTGGCGCCAGTCTATGAGCGCGGCCTCGCACCGCTTGGATTCGGAGTCGTGGCCTTTTTTGAGAGAATCGGTGCGCTCGATGAGGCGCCGCAATGCGGCTAACTCTTCGCGCAACTCCCCGGCTGTGCGTTTCCATTGGTCTCGATGCATCTCGATGACGCGCGAGAATTCCGGCCCGTTCTTCTCGGCAAAAGCCAATTGCAGTTCGTTGAGCGCATTCTGGCGCAACTGAATCGCCGCCCGCTCATTGCCATCCAGGTCAAGCGCGACCGTCGGATACTCCTGCTCCTGCCCTTTCAAGTACGTTGCCGCCGGGGCCGGAGTTACCACCGCGCTGTATAGCGGTGCGATGCCTTTGATACGGTACTCGGAAAGAGGAAACCGATTGGTGATGGCATGTTGCCCACCGCCGGCCTGGCTTCCAAACCAATCGACGAGACTATAGCCTTGGCTCAAAATATTGGGATCGGAGTTCATCCCGTGATCGGAAATCAACACCAGCAATGTCTCAGCGGCATAGGGGCTATGCTGAATCGCCGTCCACACTCGTCCGACCAGCGAATCCACGCGTTGCACTTCCAGGCGCTGGGTCCGCTCATCCCGGGTTAAGTGGGCGATGTGATCGAAGTCTCCGGTGAACAGCGAAAGATAAAGAATGCGCTGGTCCGTCAAGCCGGCGATTAATTCCCGCTCTACTTCTTCGCCTACGCTGGACTCTAATTCCAGACCGGTCGTCCACTCGTCGAAAAGCTGGCGCGGAGAGCGCGACCGTAGCCGATTGGGCAACGCGTGTTCCAGGCTCTCCCAATGGTGACTGCGCTGGTACAGCTCGAAACTTTGGAAGCGTTGATCTTCCGGAAAGCGGTCCAGCACCATCGGAACTCCCGCTTCATCTAGCACCGAAGGTCCCGGCATGTCGACCCGCCTGGTTATCGAAACCGTGTAAAAGGGCAGAAGATTCAGGTAATCATAGCCACGCAGCGTGAACCGGTCATACTCGACGTTGCCGTGAATCAATTGATGCCGGCCGGTCTCGAGTTCCTGCCAGGACGGCGCGGACAGGCTGATTCCGCGGACGTAGAAATTGGCCAGCCGGGTCCCGCCGCGGACGAAGACCTGGTCGATCCAAGGCAATCTGCTTCTTCCGGTGGCGGGATCCACTTCGGCGGCAAGGCGCTCTACTAAGCCTGCCGGCAGGCCGTCCACTTTCAGCACAACCACGCGTTTGGCGACCGCGGCCGACAGCGGTAGAACCGACACTGGTAGAACGACGGTCAGAGTTAAAAACGCCAGCGCTCGCGTCACTGCAAGGTGGCGCCACCGGAGGCAACGGCTGGGCCCAAGGTGGTGTTGCCCGTCTGTGCAGACACGCGCCGGACCAGCGGCCGGATCCGGGGATCCCCGGCTTCGCTATTCAAATCTGAAAGTTCATTCACGGCCTTGCGGACGGGTTCCATTTGATAAGACACCTCGATGCTCGGGCCACTCCCGAGGACACGTTCCAGATAGGCCACTCGCGCCTCTATCCGTCGATTCCGATCGAGTTCGGCCAGCGTCTCCGGCGTTACGCGCTCGCGGTGACGATAAATTCCCAGTGTCGCCACGCTGGCCGTGGTGAACAGCGTGCGCGCGGCCAGGTCGTGATGCAACGGCACCAGTTCGCTGCCCCTGGCCTTCTCCAGAGCCCGTTGCAGGCCATCTGGATTGTCGGCCCAGCGCATCAAAGCGGCGTACTGCGTGCGCGCCACGTTTGCTTCCGTTTTCAGATTGATGTCAAAAGGATTCAGCGCCAGGCGGTCGAGTTGGGTGGTGATGGTCTCCTTCAAGTCGGCATTGAGCGTCGTATCGAGTTCTAGCTCTTGCCGGAGTTGGGCATAGGAATCGATCCGCCACTCTCGATTTACGGCATCTCCGTGCCGGCCCTGGACAAATTGCCAAACCTTCTTGCCGGCGAAATACTCGAGGTTGGCCAATCCGTTCCAGCCAAGCAGACCGGAAGCGGTAATCTCCGCGACCCGCTTGACCATTTCACGCCGCTTCGGATTCCAATCGTTGCGGAAATCCACCAGCAACAGAGGAGCCCTGGGATAGTTGAGCCCGTAGAGCGCCAGCGGAATCATTTCTCGCGGGATGGAACCGGGCGTATCTTCCGGGACGCGGCGATTGTCCGCGTCGAAGTACCACCGTTCCCCATAGCCCTGCCATGCGTGCAGCCGTTGATCATTCCAGGGATCGTGAATTTTGAGCAAGGCTCCATCGAAGGGATGGTCGCGGCTGGCTTCCAAATCCGGCTTAGCGATCCAGAGCAAAGCCTGCGCCGGCTCGTCTTGCCCCAGCGTCAAAGGCTGGAAATACAGGCCATTGGTTTCGGCCCGCTGCCGAAGGACCTCCCAGTTGTGCTCGCGATCCAGCGCTTCTCGCGTGCGCGTTTTCTCGTAAAACGAACTCAGCCGCTGGTCGCTGACGAATCCACCGAGTAGCTTCTTGTCCAGAGCCAGGCGCGCGGCCACTGCCTCCAATTCGGCTTCAGAAAGGTCGGGCGTCCCCGATTTTTCCGGACCGCCCGATTTTTGTAAGTCCGATGCCCCGTCCAGACTGGACAACGTCTTGAAAGCCTCTTGCAGATGCATGTGCTCATATTCGTTACTGTTTCCTCGATACGTTCGGGAGGTGGCTCGCACGGCTATGCCGGCTACGTCCAGCAATTCAACCTGCGCCATGTAGGATGCCACGTTGTTGACGGCGGCTTTCCGGGGCGCTGAAAGGTCCATAACCGCGTGAGGCGGTTTGGTTGGATCAGCGGAGGTCCGGTGCGAGCGCCGGTAGAGAAACGGAACGAGCGCGGCCATCCTCTGCGAGAGCGTCGGCCGGGCGTACGTCAGCAGCCAGACTTGACGCAGCTTGCTGTTATCGCGATCCGGATCGCCTGCGGTATCGCGCAGAATGGTGAGAACCGGCAGGGAGTAAGCAGCGGACGAATCGGCAAATACGGTGACGAGTTCCGCGCCGTCCTCAATCGTCTTCGTTTCTGTATGATACGAAACGACTTCTGCTTTGGCCACGGTCAGTGCTAAGAGCGCATAAAACAACAGTCCGCAAGACTGATTTGGCATGCTAATACATAGACGCTTTAGGCCGGCAAAAGTAGATCAGGGTTTTCCCTTATCAATTCGGTTTTTTCGGTTTTGACCGGAACGCATACCGCACCCGCCAAGCGGTTGCCGTGATCACTAGCAGACAGCAGCCCTCGACCAGCAGCTTCTCTCCGTCGAGCAGATCGGGAGGCAGGTTCTTCAGATTCGGATCTTCGAGGATCCCGTGTAGGAATACAACCCCCGCGGTGGCGTAGGCGACGTAGTGGAACTTTTTCCATAGCCGATGCGCCAAACTGAGCCGGAAATAGGACGTGATGACCACAAAGAGCGCCGTGTAGAGCGCGATCGCGCCCAGGCAGTTGTAGGTGGTTTCGCCCGGCGAGTGCAGCGGCCACAGAATGTCGAGTACTTGAAAACGGGGTTGGCTCGAAAACAACAAGAGCAGTGGATGCGCCAGGATAAATGAGATGGCCACATACGCCGTCCAGTTGTGAACTTGAAAGATGTTAATGCGCCGGTGTGGCCAGTGCTTCCGTGGGTTGTAGCGGATAGAAATCAACAGGCCTAACAACAGGTTGAGGGTCAGCAGCGCCATGCCGATCAGCCCGGCATTGCTCGAAAGATCAATCGGGCTCATGCAAAATCCGTGTAGAAGAAGCCTTCGCGCTCGATGGTCTCGCCTTTCACCAGTTCGAGCGGACTCGCCCAACCGGGCGAACTAAAAACGAAGGTGTGAAACTCCCCGTTTTCGCCGCAGGGATCGACCTGAGCAGGCAGGGCATTGAGCAGCGTCTCGTCGAAGTCCCGTCCCGCAAACTCGGGAGAGAGCTGGCGGGAATCCACGCAGGTGATTTTCGCCCTCAGTCCGGAAGCGATCATCTGGCGTGCGAGCGCCGGCGTGGGAAGCTTCCAGAGCGGGAAGAGAGGTTCTAGGCCCGTGCCTTCCAGTTGCTTCTCGCGATAAGCCCGTATGTCTTCGAGAAAGAGATCGCCAAAGGCGATGTGAGTCACACCAGTCTCGGCGGCCCGGTTCCATACTGCCTGCATGCGCTTTTCATAATCGGCGTTGGAACAGGGCCAAGGCAATTCGACATTCCAGAGCGGGATTCCGGCAAGTTCCGCCTGCGCTTCCGCCAGGCAGCGCCTGACGCCGTGCATCGCCACCCGGCCGGCTTCGGTATTAAACGACGTGATCAACCCAACGACATTCCGGCCAGCCAGCGAGTGCAGGGACCAAGCGCTGTCCTTTCCCGTGGACCATGAAAGCAGAATCTTTTCCAAGGCGTTATTGGTTCACCGATCTTCGGTGGCAGGCCAAGGCAACAAGTCCAACCTCTACTGTGGTGCGTGCTCCAAATCGACCACGGGAATATTGAAGGACACGGTGTTCACTACGCCCTGGCGTTGAAACTGAAGGAACAAGCGGTAGGTCTTCGCGCGCGGAAAGATGATGTTGAACTGCATTTGCGGGCCGCCATCGGCGATAAACGGGTGTTCGTGGATGAGGTCGATGGTATCGTCGCTCGCCGCGAGCATATGGGCCCACGCGCCCAGCCATTTTTCCATGCCATCGGATGGCTTCATGCGAAAGAACATGAGCGTCTTGGTTCCCGAGATTGGGTGCGGCGGCACCAGTTCGAGTTCCACATCCGTATTGGTCCCGTGCTGCACACCGAGGTCGGGCTGGAGCGAGACGTCAGCCAACGACACGGTCTCGCCGGGTTTTCCTTCGGCGAATACAGTCTTCGCGATCAGTTGCGGCGTGCCGCCAGTGGGATAAATGTCGGCTACCACGCGGTACATTCCGGACTTCGGGAAAACGGCGTCAAAGAGGAATGTTCCGTCGGGTTGCGGCACCGGATGGTCATGCAGAAAGTAACCGAAATCGCTTTTTAGGATGAACATGTGGAACAGCTTGGTGTGTACGATCTCGAAGTGTTTGACCACCGCTCCCGTTTTCGGATCGTGAAAGGTGAACTTCAATTGCACTTTTTCGCCAGGCCGGATGATGGCGGGCGTAGACGTGAGTTCGAGGGGATACTCCACTTGATCCGGAACACCCAGCACCATCTTCATTCCGCAGCGCTTGCAAAAGCCCGGTTTGTCGGATCGTTGGTCGGGATCCATGGGGCAAACGTAATCCTGCGGGACGATCGGCGCCGGGGCGACTACGGCCGTTCCTGGCGAGAGCGCCGCCACCGTGCTCTGAGCCGACAGGGCGCCTGAAATCAGGCCCAGAGGAATCGCGCAGATGGACAAGGCCGCAATGAGTCGCATAATTCTTAGAAATAGCACATCAGGAGCGGACTGCGCCCTGGACTGCAAACGTGGCGTTCGCTCGCGCCACCACTTTCCCATCGGCATGAATGAAGCACTGAGCGAAACAGACGCTCTTGCCGGTCTTGGTGAACGTCGTCCGGATCTCGATCCATTGATCCAGTCGCGCCGTCGACAGAAAGTCGATGCCCAGGCTCAGAGTCACCAGTACCGCGTCCGGCAATTGAACGGCGCAACTCAATCCCATGGCGTTGTCCGCCAAAGCCGTTAACAGGCCGCCGTGGACAAAGCCGCGTGAATTGGTGTGTTGTTCGCGAGCCACAAATCCAAGCAGTACGGCTTCCGTTTCTCGTTTCGAGTAGAGCGGCTCCCAGGGATCGGTCAAAGGGCTCTTGCGGAAGTGCGGCTCGAACCCGTCCGGGATGGTTACCATGTCTAACGCGTCATTTCCTACTCCACTGGCCCATACTCCACTGGCCCATACTGCCGCTGCCCATGCTGCCGCTGGGATTTACTGCCGCTGGGCCACCTGGAAGTGGCTCAAGGTGCCGGCGTAGGAAGCGACGCCCTTATACAGCGCCTCGGCGATCTTCTGGCGCGTCTCCGGGCGCATCATGAGCGCTTCATCGTGGGGATTGCTGATGAATCCAATCTCGGCCAGGATGCTGGGCATAGAAGCGCCGATGAGCACCACGAACGGCGCCTTCTTCACGCCTCGATCTCTTACCTTCGAGTTGGTGATTTTGGCGGAGCTGGCGTACAACGCATCTTCCACGCGGGTAGCGAACTCGCGCGACTCATCGACTTTATCTTTTAGAGCGATCTTTTGCAGCAGATCTTGCAATTCAAACACCGACCTCTGCGAAGTGGCGTTCTCCCGGGCAGCCACTTCCATGGCCGCCTTCGACGTGGTGAAGCTCAGATAATACGTCTCGACGCCAGAGGCAACATGTTCGGGAGAAGAATTGGCGTGGATCGAGATAAACAAGTCGGCTTTGGCCTCGTTGGCGATTTGCGTGCGCCGTTCCAGCGACACAAAGGAATCGTCCGAACGGGCGTAGACCACTTCACTCCTGAGATGCTCTTCGAGAAGCGCGCCTAAGCGGCGGGAAATGTCCAAGACCAGGTCTTTTTCCTTCAGGCCGTTCGGGCCGATGGTGCCGGCGTCTGACCCGCCGTGGCCGGGATCAATCACAATGCGGCCCACCTTTAGGCCGAGTACCCGCGTCAGGGAACGATCGCCTTCGCTATCGCGTTTCGCCTCCACCGCCGGAGCATCCGGCGGCATATCGCGGGGCATCCGTAGCGGTGTTACGGTAGGCCGGGCTAGCAGGGCCAAACCGGCCTGATTGACGGAGGGCGGCGGAGGCATTTCGGGAGCCGGCGGTGATGGCGGATTCAGCGGCTGAACATTCGCCATAACCGTCGCTGGCGCCGGTGCAGCAGCCATTGGAAGTGCGGCAGGCATGGGATTCGCCGCGGCCGGAAGCGCAACGGTCTTCTGCGGCTCGGGCTTCGGCGCCGCGATCTTCGAAGCCGTCTCGGTTGCGGAAGCCGCGCCAACGGGGGCTTTTGGCCCCACCGGATTCCTGGCGTAGCCAACTTTGTGCACTTCAATAATCAGCCGCCACGGGTTCTCCAGGCGGGTAGTGGTGAATTCCACGGGAGACTCGAGATCCAGCACCACGCGGGTAGTAGATTTCTGCGGCTCCGCTATGCGGATTTGCTTAACGAAATGGTCGTCAACCGGAATTCTCTGCAGGCCTTTGTAGCCGCTCGGGAGGCGGGTTCCCGCAATATCGAAAAACAGCCGGTCGGGGTTCTGCAGCCGGTCGGAGTGGAAATCCAGCTTGCCGTCGGTCTCAATGGCAATACGCGTGACGTCGCCTAAGGACCAATGACGAACCGCCAGGACATGTCCGGTCTGTGCGCTCTGCCCCAGCAGTCCGCTGGCGCCTGCGGCAAGAAACGCGAGACCTATGCGCAGACCGGGCAAAACGGAGCGCGGCGCGAGGGTGTTCCTGACCACCGCGTCGGTGGCGCGTGCCGCACCCTTTGCGCTTCGGAGAGACCGGGTAAGCATTCGGCTTATTGAGTGACCAGGTGCACTCGTCCTTCCTCATCGACAAATTGAACGATGGGCCGATGTTTTTCTTCTACCACTTTATCGGTAGCCTCCGCCACATTACCCCCGGCTTCCGCCATGGCCGGTTGCGGCTTCGGGACGGCGGCCTTCGCCTTTTTCGCGTCGCCGAGCTTCTTGCCCACGCGCGCCACATAGTCTACGGTTTCCTTATAAGGCGGCACGCCACCGTACTTGCTCACCGCCCCTTCGCCGGCATTATAGGCGGCCGCCGCGAGAAGATCGTCCTTAAACATGTCTTGCAGGAACTTCAGGTACCTTACTCCCCCGTCGATGTTTTCCTTAACGTCAAAGCTGTTCTTTACACCGAAGCGCGCGGCCGTTTCCGGCATCAGTTGCATAATGCCCTGCGCACCCTTCGGTGACACCGCCAACGGATTGTAGTTACTCTCTACCTGAATCACCGAGTTCACCAGATCGAGATTGACGTCATAAGTCCGCGCCGCGGCCTCCGCTAATTCCTTCACGTGTGGCGGGGTGGAAGGCACGGGAGCCACAGCCCGAGTAAAGACCACACTGCGGATCAGGCGCCCCGTCCGGGGATCCACGCGTACTACGGAAACATCGGCAGCCTGGGCCATCGTCGACGCCGTCAAAAACAATGGTAACAAACAAAAGCGCATCCTCTTGTTTTATCCGATTATAACCGGAATCGACTCCTCTACAAGCATGGTTCTGGATCCTACGGGAAAGTTTAGCCGAAGTGATACTATTCTCTCATGCGGCTTGCCGGATTCGTGCTGGCCGGTGGCGAGAGCCGCCGGATGGGCCAGGACAAGGCGCTCTTGCCTTTTCATGGCGAGCCCCTGACGGTTTCTCTGGCGAGAACTGTATCTCAGATTACAGATCGCGTCAGTATCATTGGCGACCCCGCCAACTACTCTCACCTGGGCTTCCCGGTAGTGGCCGATGCCGTTCCCCGCTGTGGTCCGGCAGGTGGCATCTACACGGCGCTTTTGCGAAACGAAACCGACTGGAACGTGGTCGTCGCCTGCGACATGCCGCGCGTTACGGCCGCGCTTTTGCGGACCCTTGTCAGGCATGCGGTTGACGCGGAGGGAGACTGTGGAGACTGTATTGTCCCGCTGGGTTTCGACGGCCAGCCAGAGCCGCTTTGCGCCGTCTACCATTTGCGCTGCCGGCCGGTGCTGGAACGGGCGATCTGTGAAAATAGGCTTAGAATGAGAGACTTAGTAGCGGAGCTGCGGCCTGTGCTGGTGTCTGGCGCCGACCCCGGCTGTTTTTTGAATGTCAATACCCCAGCCGACTGGCGCCAGGTGGAGGAATTCGCCCGGTGAGCGACGAACCCATCAATCCTGACCAACCCATCAACCATTACGTCGAATTCGACCACGTATACAAGACGTTCGACCGCCCCGTTTTAGTCGATATCAACTTTTACTTGGATGCCGGCCAAACGCTGGCCATCATCGGCCGCAGCGGCGTGGGTAAGTCCGTGAGCCTGGGACACATCATGGGTTTCATCAAACCCGATAAGGGCCGGGTCTGTGTCAGCTATCAGGACACCACCAATATGACCGAACCCGAAATGCGGATAATCCGGAAGAAAGTAACCATGGTCTTCCAGTCCGGTGCGTTGTTCGATTCCATGACCGTAGGTGAGAACATCCTGTTTTCGCTGGAGCTTCGCGAAGACTACAACGAGGACAATAAAGAAGAAGTTGTGGACGGCCTGTTGAGCCTGGTGGGCTTGCTGGAGTACAAAGAGTCGTATCCGGCGGACTTGTCCACCGGCTATAAACGCGCGGTGGCGATTGCCCGGGCGCTGGCGGCGCAGCCGGAGTGTATTCTTTACGACGAACCTACCACCATGGTGGATCCGATTATGTCCGATCATCTCGGCTCCCTGATGTTGCGGCTAAAAAACGAACTGAAACTGACGTCGATCGTGGTGACTCACGACTTGGACCTGATGCGTAAAGTGGCCGATTCAGTGATGTTTTTGTTTGAAGGCCATGCGATTTTCTTTGGTCCGCTCGCGGATTTGGAGAAATCCGATCACCCGCACATTGTCGAGTTTCTGGCGATGGATAGTTTGAAGATGGTGTAAGCGGGCGCTGGCCGGGGGCCAATTTCGATCTATTGTTATTGGCCGCTGATAAGCGCCGCAGGATGCCGATCCCTTGATCCCCCGACAGCGTGCGAGACTCAACATGCCGTTCGGTTTATTTGACCCTTGAAGGTGTTTTCACCCGTGTTCATCGGCGTTCATCCGCGGCCAATTTTGAATGCACAGGCTTGAACCAATATGTCCCAGAATTGTTTTTGGCCGCGATAGACGCCGATGGACGCGAATTTCTTGTCACTTCGACCGCAGGCGGTCCAGTCCGTCATTCGCCGCGGCTTTCTTTTGCTTGTCCAATTCCGCCTGCTCGCGCTGCGCGTCCTTGGTTTTGCCCATCTCCTGGTAGGTGCGGATCAATTCGATCCGGGCGCTTTCTGAGGCGGGCGAAATCTGCAGCGCTTTCTGCAATAGTTTCAGGGCCGCTTCCGGTTGTTTCCGTTCGTGCCGGACACGCGCTAGCGCAACCATGTCGTCGGTAAACATGGGCCGCAGTTGCAACGCCTTTTCAAAGCACGCGGCGGCATCGTCAGGCTTCTTTTCGCTAACCAGCACCTGTCCAAGCTCATATTGAGCCAGCGCATTCTGGGGATTCAACGTTAGCTCCGCTTCGAACGCCAGGCGCGCGTTTTCAAGGGACTCCGGCGACGACGGTTCCCGTAGCAGCAGCCGGCCGAGTTGCTCGTGCAACAGCAGCGCGTTGGGACTCTTGTCGATCGCAGTCTTCAATTGCGTCACGGCATCCGCAAAGCGCCCTTGCGCTTCCAGAATCCGGGCCGAAAGTTGGTTCGCCTGGTAGGCAGACGGGTCGCGCCGGAACATATCGTAAACCGAGTAATTGTAGGCTCGATTAAACGTCTCGGCAGCCTCATAAATCACATCCGCATCGCCTGGATACTGGTTCAGCAGATCGGCCAGCAGCGGCAGCGCCTCCGGAAAATCGTTGCGGGCCGCCAGGCAGCGGACGGCGTAGATACCGGATTGACGCTTCAAATCGCGATCGGGATTCCGCTTGGCTTGCAGCACAAGCTCGTTAATCGTTCGGGAGCAATCGCCCAGCACGGCGCGCGTGAGCTGCTGGTAGGCGATAGCCCGAGCGTCGGCGGGCGAAAGCTTCAGCACTTCGGTAAACGTGTCGAGCGCGGCTGGGTACTTGCCGTTTTGAAACTGGGCGACGCCTTCTTCGAGCAGCGCTTCGGCGTTCTGAGCGGAAAGCACCGCGGCGACGGCGAACAGGCAAAGCAGGAGTCGCACTTTTCTCAGCTTCGCACAGCGGCCGCTCAAATCATCGGCAACATCGACCAGGATTAGATTAGAACCAGCTCAGCGAACAATTGGCGCGAGCGCCGTGTTCCGCGCTTTGCCGGCCATACTCGGATAGTCAATGGTGAAGTGCAGCCCCCGGCTCTCCTTGCGGGCCAAGGCCGAGCGAACGATCAAATCCGCGACCACGGCGAGATTGCGCAGCTCGATCAAATCCTTCGTCACGCGAAAACTCCCGTAGTATTCCTCGATCTCGCGCAGCAGCAGGCGGACACGATGCTGGGCCCGCTTCAGCCGTTTAGTGGATCGGACGATGCCTACGTAGTCCCACATGAACCGCCGCAATTCGTCCCAGTTGTGCGCAACTACCACTTCTTCGTCGGAATCGGTGACCCAACTCTCATCCCACGCGGGAATCGGTGGCGGCGGAGAAATTTCCGGCAACCGGCTCACGATGTCGCGAGCCGCCGCGGCGCCAAACACCAGGCACTCGAGGAGCGAGTTCGACGCCAGCCGATTGGCGCCGTGAAGACCAGTGAACGCCACCTCACCCGCGGCGTAGAGATTTTCGAGACCGGTCCGTCCGTCGAGATCGGTCATCACGCCGCCGCAAGTATAGTGGGCCGCCGGGACCACCGGAATCGGTTGGCGCGTAATATCGATGCCGAGTTCCAGACACTTGGCATAAATGGTCGGGAAATGGTGCTGCACGAATGCCGGCGTCTGATGGGAGATGTCGAGGTAAACGCAATCGTGACCCTCGCGTTTCATGACGTCGTCGATGGCGCGGGCCACGATATCGCGCGGGGCAAGTTCACCGCGGGGATCGTAATCGTCCATAAAGCGAGTGCCATTGGGCCGGACCAGCCGCCCTCCTTCGCCGCGAACCGCTTCGGTAATCAAGAAGGATCGCGCCCGGGGGTGGTACAGGCAGGTGGGATGAAACTGGCTGAACTCCATATTCGCCACGCGGCATCCAGCGCGCCATCCCATCGCGATTCCATCGCCGGTGGAGCCCTCGGGGTTGGTCGAGTAAAGGTAAGCTCGGCTGGCGCCGCCTGTTGCGAGAACCACGGTGCGCGCAGCCAGCGTGATGACCCGACCGGTACCGGAATCGAGCACGTAAGCGCCCACGCAGCGAGCCTTTGAATCCCCCGATTTAGGATGACGAATCAAATCGATGGCCACGTAGTTTTCAAATAGCGCGCCGCCGCTCTCGCCCAGTCGCGCGATGAGGGCTGTCTCGACCGCACGTCCGGTAGCATCCGCCGAGTGGACGATCCGGCGATGCGAATGTCCTCCCTCGCGGCCCAGCACATACTCGCCGGTTACCGGATCGCGATCGAAACTCACTCCCTCGGCAGCCAGCCAGTCGATCGCTTCCCGCGCGCGCTCGGCTACAAAGCTGACCGTGACCGGATCGCACAGGCCCGCCCCGGCATCCAGGGTGTCCGCGATATGCGATTCGATGGTATCGGAAGCGTCGAATACGGCGGCGATGCCGCCTTGCGCCTGAGCGGTACTGCCGCTTGCCGCTGCGTTCTTGGCGATGACGGCGATCTTAAGGGCCGGATTCAGCTCCAGCGCCCGAAGCACCACCGAAAGCCCCGCTGCTCCGGAGCCGAGGACCAGCAGATCGTAGGCGTCGTTCATGTGCTCCAGTCGAGCCCGATATCAACCGCCGGTGCCGATTGCGTGATGCGTCCCACGGAGATAAAATCTACGCCCGTTTCCGCGATTGCGGCAATGGTTTCGAGCGTAACTCCGCCCGACGCTTCCGTCTTTGCTCTCGAGCCAACCATCGCCACGGCTCGGCGCAAATCGTCGAGGCTCATATTATCGAGCAGCAGGATGTCCGCGCCGGCGTCCACCGCTTCCCTCACCTGCGCGAGTGTATCGCATTCCACCTCGATGGGAAGTTCGCGCGCAGCCAACTGAGCCCTGCGAACCGCTTCCGGGATGCCGCCGCAAACCGCGATGTGATTATCCTTGATCAAAATGCCGTCGAAGAGTCCCATGCGGTGGTTCTGCGCGCCGCCGCAGCGGGTCGCGTATTTCGAGAGCTTGCGCATAGCGGGAATCGTCTTGCGGGTGTCGAGCAAAGTGCAACCAGTCCCCAGAATCCGGGCCGCGTATTGCCGGGTGGCCGTAGCGATTCCCGAGAGAGTTTGCAACAGGTTCAGCGCAGTGCGTTCCGCGGTCAGCAGCCCACGCGCCGGTCCTTCGATCTCCGCGAGGATCGCCCCGGCCGGCGCCTCATTGCCGTCTTCGATCAGCGCTTGAAAGCGGGCGCCGGGAACTACCAGGCGGAACACCTCACGCGCCACTGGCAGCCCGGCGATCACGATGGCCTGCCGTGCACGCATCACACCATGAAAGCGAACATCCTCCGGAATCACTGCGGACGAAGTGATATCTCCGGAGCCGACGTCTTCAGCCAGTGCCGCTTCGATGACGCGGCGGGCATCCGCTATATCGAATTCGGGTCGCATCGCGCCATTGGCACGGAGACTGACATCTCAAGCATCTTCGCCAGAGGCTTGAGAGCCGCCAGGCGCAACGGCTCCGGCAACTCGATGCGCGGCGCATTGTTGAGCAGGGTCAGGTAGATTTTCTCCAGCGTGTTCAGCGCCATGAACGGACATCGGGAGCAACTGCACCCGCCGTCTGCGCCAGGTATCGGAAAGAAGGCCTTGCCCGGCGCGGCCCTTTCCATCTGATGGATTATGTGTTGTTCGGTGCCGATAATAAACTCCGTGGCCTTCGATTTGACCACAAACTCGAGAATTGAGCGGGTCGATCCGATGTGGTCGGCATGCGAGAGAATGCTGGCTGGACATTCCGGATGGGCCGCCATCACTGCCTCCGGATGTTGCGTCTTCAGCTTGATCAGCGCCCTTTCGGAGAACTGTTCATGAACAATGCAACTGCCCGGCCATAGAGTCATAACGCGCCCGGTCTTCTTTTGTAGATAAGCGCCCAGGTGGCGATCCGGCGCAAACAGGATTGGTTTATCTTCGGGAAGCTGCCGGATAATCGCTTCCGCGTTCGACGAAGTGACGATCACGTCCGAAAGCGCCTTCACCTCGGCCGAGCAGTTTATGTACGTGACGGCGATGTGATCGGGGTGACGCTCGCGAAAATGCCGGAAGACGTCGGGACGGCAGGAGTCCTCGAGGGAACATCCGGCCTCGGCGTCGGGAATCAGCACGGTGCGGGAAGGGTTCAGGATTTTCGCTACCTCCGCCATGAAGCGCACCCCACAAAAGACGATTACATCCGCGTCGGTGGCGGCGGCCTTGCGCGATAAATCGAGCGAATCCCCCACGAAGTCCGCCAGATCCTGAATCTCGCCGTCTTGATAGTAATGGGCGAGAATCACGGCGTTGCGTTCCCGCCGCAGACGGTCAATGGCGGCGCTATAGTCCAGTTTTGCTTGGAGATCGGCTTGAGCAACGGCGCGCGGGGGAGGCAATATTACGATCTCTGTCATTGGGAAGAGGGGCTACAATGCGTTCCGATAAATTCCGTGCACTTAGGAGATGACCGCGATTGGCCGTGGGACGCAGCGTTTCCGAGGAACCTGGAGTCAGGAACAGCCCAGGATTTCTGGGATCGGGATGCCGATTTTCTGTTACCGGCAACCCGCTCTATTGGACAGCAATTGTCGTGCCCGCAAATGCCACCGTTTGATAGTTGCCAACATAAACAACAAGATATGCGTTCCCGCTCACCGTGCCAATCGGAATCTGAACATTTACTTGAATCGCTCCGGCAATCAATCCGGGAGCTTGACCCGCAAACAAAACCGGCGCACCCATGCCGTTCACAGATGCGCTCACACCCAGAACCAAACCGGGGAACGGTGGCGTCAGCGGTCCAAACTGCCCATCGGCGATCGGTGGAGTCATCGCCCCCGCACCGGTCAGGTAAACGGCCACGACTGACCCAACCTTTGCCGGATTAGAGCTCGAATTCGGCGTTTCATCCTGGTTCAAAGCTGCCAGTTGCCCTTGCCCGCTGCCATCTGCCGTGAAAAGCCCGGGGACTGCGGGCCACACTGGCAGTTCATAAGCCTGTGCGCCCTCCACCGAAACCGCCGTTCCCGGAGCGCTTACCTCAAACGGAACCACCGTGTTGATTTGAGTTGCGCTTGCGTACAAGATCGCCGCCGGTCGCCCGTCAAAGGTCAACTTTGGGTTGACTGGAAAGCCCGTACCGAAAAGCGTAACGATCTCACCCGGCGCAACCGCCCCATTCGGGTAATCTCGATTGCCGCCGGGCATGAAGTTCGCTGCATTTACCACAGCCAAGAACTGTGACGACGCCCGAGTGGTCAGATCGAACTTGGCGGCGTAGCCAGGAAACAATTCGCTGGGGTAGAACGGCTGATAAGCTCCGGGCGTCGCCAAAAAATCTAGTGTCGTTGTGTTGCCCGCGGTATAGAGACCGCCTTTGCCATCGAGGGAAATCCATTGCACCGGGCTGTGCAAGGCCGCCGAGAACAGAAGCGTTGCACCGTCGGCGCTTAACGCCATCACCGTCGCATTGGGCGTCGCCGAGTATGTGTCGCGGTTCAACGCGAAATACGGGTTCCCTTGGCCGTCTATGGTGACTGACTCAACGTACTCTCCTGAATCATTATTTCCCAAATAGGTTCCGTACAGGAGATCCCCGGAAGGCGACCACTTGACGGCAAATCCGAGATCGCCTCCGGGTGGGAAAGCAGGGAACGGCCGCGTCGGCGCCGGCGATCCAGGAGTTGTGGGAACACCGCCCGATTCGTCAAAACCAACGACCCACGCTGAATCCACCGGGTCGACAGCCACTCCAACGGCAGCGTCGTTGTAGGCGTAGCCTTGGTCGGCGCCACCCATGCCTCCGAAAGTCTTCGTGACCAGGAGGGACGCACCATTTGCGTCGAGCTTTCGGATGCCGCTCCCGCTGCCGGCCTGCCCAGGACCGCCGCAACCCGCCACGCCCACGGGGCAGGTCGCCCCGACGACCCACGCCTGGCCCTTACCGTCCACTGCAATATCGTACGAACCTACCAAATCCAAATACGTGGCGTATTGCACTTGGCCGGTCGGGTTGAGTTTCGCGGCAAACGTTGCGCCTCCCTTGGCTAAGAAAGCTCCTGGCGAGGGCTGGAATGCCGCGTTGGCCCCTCCCGTCATGTAAAGATTGCCCCCGCCATCAAGGACAAAGTTGGACACGAGAGTACCCGCCAACGATGTCGAGTAGATAGTCTGCCGCGCATCCGAACTGAGCTTGATGATCGTGGACGGGTACATATTTTGGCTTGCGCCACCAGACACATAAATGTACCCGGAAGCGTCTACGGCAACGACGTAAATATAAGAAATTGGCACACAAACGGACCAGACCACCGCCGTACCAGTCTGATTCAACTTGGTGAGGGCCGAGCAACCGACTGGGCGGGGGCCGTCCGGGCCAATCCCGTCTGGATAGATCGCTCCAGTATAGATGTATCCTGCCGAGTCCACGGCGAATGCGCCGAGGGGTATCCCAAGATATGTTGCATAACTCAATAGCGGAGGATTCGCGGGTTGGGCTAGAGCATTCGCGGATAACAACGATAGAAGCAAAAAGTGTCTGAACATGGGGTGCTCTTATTTCAGCGGCACAACCGATCGCCACTCTTCCGATCGAAGGCCGACACTCTCCGCAATCACCGCATTCGCTGCGCAAAAACTCAGCACGCCAGGAAATTGCTAACCCGCTTTTCTTAATTCTCCAAAATTAACCTGTCGAACCCAGTCTAGCTTAGCCGCTAAGGTCAGTAGCTAAATGCGAGCCCCCCGCTGAGGCGCCGGGCCGCTGCCTGCATTCACGAGATCAACGACGCACTATGCTGTAGGACAGGAGTCCTCCAGAGAACACCCAGTGTGCGCGTCCGGAATCAGCACCGTCCGGGAAGGGTTCAGAATTTTCGCCACTTCCGCCATGAAGTGAACGCCGCAAAAGACGATGGACGTCCGCGTCGGTAGCCACGGCCTTGCGCGATAAATCGAGCGAATCCCCCACGAAATCCGCTAAATCCTGGATCTCGCCATCCTGATAGTAATGGGCAAGAATCAGGGCGTTGCGTTCCCGCAGCAGGCGATCAATGGCACCGCTATAGTCCAGTTTTGCTTGGAGATCGGCTTGAGCGACGGCGCCCGAGGGACGCAATATCACGGTTTCTGTCATTTTGCAAAAAGCCTGCCAACGCGTTCCAACAGATCCCTACGCCTTGGGATGCCCGCGACCGGCAGTGGGACGCTAGTGATTTTGAGGATGTCATCTGGTCAGACGAAGAGTCCTGGTGATTACGAGGTACTCTATCGAAGAGGAGAAATGGCATGCCCGTATCATTCTCAAAAGATATCAAGCCAATGTTTCGGGAAGTCGATATCAATCACATGAAGGTTCACGGCGTGCATCTGGACGATTACCAATACATGTCTGACGCGACCAGCACCTACGCGAATGCACAGGCTGTCTGGTGGATCAAACCATGCCTCCTGGCGGCCCATTCTGGACCGCGGAGCAGCTCGGTCTGTACGAGCAATGGAGAACTGACGGATATCAGCCCTGACTGGAGTCAAGAGCGCAATTCCGCCCACCCGCCAGGATGACACTCAGATGAAGCCCGTTGCGCAACCAGTAGCCGCTCCACTCACCCGCGCCGCGATCTTCCTGGTCGTGACGGTGAACCCGGGCTTCGAGCATCGCGCGACCCTGCGGTCGTTCTGCCCAGACCTCGCCGCGCTGTTGCGCGCCGTGGAGTTTCGCGACCTGGAAGGGGGCCTCTCCTGCGTCGTGGGCTTTGGGGCTGACGTGTGGGACCAGCTCTTTGGGCCGCCGCGGCAGGCGGAACTGCATGTCTTCCGCGAGATTCGCGCAGGAGCGCGGCATGCGGTTTCGACGCCGGGCGACTTGCTGTTCCACATCCGCGCAAAGCGCATGGATCTGTGCTTCGAGCTGGCGATGCAGATCATGGCGCGAATCGGAGACGCTGTTTCGCCGGTAGACGAAGTGCATGGCTTCCGATACTTTGACGACCGCGATCTCCTGGGTTTCGTCGACGGGACGGAGAATCCCAGGGGCGAGGCGGCGCTCGATGCCGTGATCGTCGGCGAGGAAGACGCCGCTTTCGCCGGCGGCAGCTACGTCATCGTGCAGAAATATCTCCACGATCTTGCCCGATGGAATGCGCTGTCTACCGAGGCGCAGGAACGAATCATCGGCCGCAAGAAACTTTCTGACATAGAATTGGACGATTCCATCAAGCCAACCTCGGCGCACAGCGCACTGACAACGATCGTCGAGGACGGAAAAGAGATCAAGATCCTGCGCGACAACATGCCCTTCGGCCAGGCCGCGCAGGGCGAATTTGGCACCTACTTCATCGGCTACAGCCGTTCACCCCGTACCATTGAGCAGATGCTCGAGAACATGTTCGTTGGCCGGCCGCCCGGTAACTACGACCGGCTGCTCGATTTCAGTAGCGCCATCACCGGAAACCTATTTTTTGCTCCGTCCTTAGCATTTCTGGAAGCCGTGGGTGAGGACCCGGCCGCCGTGGTTGCAGCGCCGCTTCTTGTAAACCCAGCGGCCATCGAGGGCGCTCCATCCACCCCGCGGCCGAGCGACGGTTCGCTGGGCATTGGTTCCCTCAAAGGAGAAATTCCGCATGAATAATCTGCATCGCGAGCTAGCCCCCATTTCGGACGCGGCGTGGGCTCAGATCGAAGAGGAAACAGCTCGCACATTCAAACGTTACCTCGCCGGACGGCGTGTGGTCGACGTGCAAGGGCCGGCAGGCGCCGTTCTCTCCGCGGTCGGCACTGGCCATCTGCGTCCGATCGCCGGTCAGCGGGAAGGCATTCTCGCCAGACAACGCGAGGTAAAGGCGCTGGTGGAGTTGCGCTGTCCTTTTGAACTCGATCGCCAGGCTATCGACGATGTCGAACGCGGCGCCAACGACTCGGATTGGCAACCGGCGAAGGACGCGGCACGCCAGATCGCGTTTGCCGAGGACAGCGCGGTTTTTGAGGGCTATACGGCAGCCGGCATCGTGGGAATTCGCCAGGGGACCAGCAACCCGAAGATGCAACTTCCGGCGGACGTTCGCCAGTACCCGGACGCTATTGCTCAAGCCTTGAGCCAATTGAGGCTGGTCGGCGTGAATGGCCCTTATACCGTGCTGCTTGGAGCCGCGGCCTATACCGCACTCTCGGAAACCAGCGATCAAGGTTATCCGGTGCTGGAGCACGTCAAGCGCCTCGTCGAAGATAAAATCATTTGGGCGCCCGCGATAGATGGAGCCTTTGTCCTGACCACGCGTGGCGGCGATTTCGACCTGCATATCGGCCAGGACGTCTCCATCGGCTACCTGAGTCACACCGATGAGTCTGTCCGGCTCTATCTGCAGGAGACCTTCACGTTCCTGTTGCTCACCTCAGAAGCAGCCGTCGCGTTGACTCCGTCCGCCAAAGCCGAGACGACCTGAAAGCGCTGTCATGAGAGCGCGGTTTGCGGAACCCCGGAATCACCTCTTGCAGATGCTGGCCCTTAGCCCACCTGAACACGCTTAATTAAGAATCACCATGACCGGCGCGAGCAAGTTTCCACTTTCGCCGAACGTCCTCCGTGTGTGGGCCGTTATTCTGTCCGGGTCAGGCCGCCGACATGAGCATTGCGGATCAAGCCACGCCCGCGGCAGGCGCGTCGTTTCGGCTTATATAAATTTGAGTAAGCATCGCCAGTATATCGTTGGATGTCAGAATTCCGACCAGGCGCGCACCGGTAACGACGGGCAAACAGTCGGTCTTACTGTTACGCATCAGTTCGATGGCCTCGAGGATGGGCCTGTTCGGTGAAACCGTGGCCGGATTCGGCGCCATGACGTCACGGACCAGCATCGAGGCATATTTCGAGCCCTGCCCGGTTTCCGCGAGCATATGAAGCAGCCCGCGGTGAGAGACCATGCCGATCAATTCGCCGCAGTCGTCCTCCACGGGCACATGGCTAATTTGCCGCCAGTCCATCACACTCGCTGCAAGCTGAACCAGGTCGTCGGGTCGAACCGTGAAAAGGTCGGTGGACATGCAGTCTTCGACGCTTTGATGAAGCGCCCGCGACATACCGGAATCGGGCATGCGGGCCAGTGCCCAGGTATGAATCGGTCCACCGCGTTGCTGATTTTCGAGCATGGCGGCCGTCAGGCAGCGATGATGCCCTTCGCGCGAACCTGAATTACCCATGGCGGCTAGCGACTCGAAAGCCCATTGACTTCCACTACGGTCCCGCCGGACACGCTCTTCAATAATCCCGAGATAGCGATCGATATCGCCAGTGTCGATTCCCGATTGCTTCAGACCGGCGCGAGCCAGCGGCAGCAGTTGATCGAGAATGAGCGCCGTTGCCGGAACGCGCCGATTGCCTATCCACGTGAACTGCGCTTTCAATCCATGCCGCGCAGCCATGAAGAAATTGTCCTTGGCGTCTTCGAAGGTAGATAACTTCCTGATATCGCTGTATTCGCCCGTCATCCCGCTCAAGAGGCCGAAGAAGAACGCGGCGTTGGCAACTTCGTCGGCGATACTTGGACCGGCTGGAAACGCTCGCGCTTCAATGCGTAGGTGCGCCCGCCCATCGATAACGCCGTAGCAAGGGCGATTCCAGCGCCACACGGTCCCGTTATGCAGCCGCAGGGCCGCCAAGGACGGAACGCCCCCGCGCATCAAAACGTCCAGCGAATTCTCCGAAACATCCGCGGCCATGATCACCCGGAATCTGGCTATTTCCTCCCGGAAGATCTCTATCGCTGAATTGTCGACCCAACGGTCCCCGAAACTAACCCGCGCCGGGTGATTACGCACCATATGCGATTGCGACCGCTCGTCAACCGAGTGCTGAAAGAGCGCGATACGAGTCTCATGCCACAGCCGTTGGCCCAAGAGAAGAGGAGAGTTGGCGGCGGCCGCGAGCGCCGGCGCAGTCACCATCTGCGCCATGTTATACACGGACGCGAAGTTCGACGGATCTACCTGGAAATGAACCTGGAAGCTGGTGCAGCACGCCTCCGGCATGACATTGTCATGCCGGATCTGCAACTCATCAATGCCCTTGATCAAGATGTTATAGGGGCCGCCCCGCAGTTTCATCATAAAGCGGTTTAGCTCTTGATAACGCGCGTTTGGGGTCAGATTATCCAGCGAGAGATCATGTTGATGAGCCGTGGGCAGAATTCCCGCCAGCAGGATATCCGCGCCGCTTTCACGAGCCGTTGCCCGAGCCAGACCGGTCAGAGTATTGAGCTCCTCTTCCAGGCGGCTCAAGCAGCAACCGCCAAAAAGAGCCGGGGTTATATTTGCTTCCAGGTTGAACTTACCGATTTCAGTGGTGAACTGAGGATGCTTGAGGCGGCTCAACACCTCAAGCGCGACGGGCGCTGGGCGAAGCTGCGAGTCCACCAAAAACATCTCCTGCTCGGCGCCGATGCGCGGTGTAACATCCCACACCCATGGTTGGGAGAGCATCTGCTCGAGCGCGGCAAGATCTGTAAGCAGGGCTAGCTTAAATGCCCTCGCAAGGATCTCGTCGTCGGTCGCGATCTCATGCATGCCCATCGGTCAGAAACTCTCCTGGCAGGCTGGGGCGCCGTCCGCGTTTCCATCGAAATTAGCGGTGACGCCCGTACTTCTCGTGGCTGGACACCCAGTCGGACGACGAGATCGCGGCCGCGAGCGATATCTCACCTGCCAGCGTGACTCCGGCGATGATCTCGGCCAATCGGTTGACCTTACCTTTCCCGTAGCAGCCCAGAATTTCCAGACATTCCCGCTGCGTGGCCAGGCCCGTTCCGCCACCGTGCGTGGCTACGATGAGCGATGGAATCGTCACCGAAACGTACAGATCGCGCTCCGCCGTCAACTCGCAATAAACAACACAAGCGGATGATTCGGCCACGTTGGCCACGTCCTGGCCGGTGGAAATAAACATGGCGGCAATGCCATTGGCCGACTGCGCGCCGTTGCTGTTTGCGCCCGATAGAAATGCGCCCACGTTCGCCACTCCGTAGTGGTATACCAGTTGTTCCGGCTCGGCCCGAAGGTGCTGAATCAGTACGTCCCGCCGGATCGTCGCTTCCGCCGTCACTCGCTTGCCGCGCGTCCGCATGAGGTTCACATGCGACGCCTTCTTGTCGGTCGCAAAGTTGGATTCCAGATAGTAGTTGGTGATTCCCTCGTAATGATCCGCGATCCAACAACACGCCGCGTAGGTGGCGCGCCCCACCATGTTCTGGCCGGCCGCGTCTCCGGTCGAGAAATTGAATCGCAAGTAGACGAACTTGTTGGCAACGTACGGATCGATGTACTGGAGTTTGGCTACCGATGAGGTGGCCTCCGCTTCTTCGCGGATGCTTGGCAAATTGGCGTCCACCCAGTTAACAAAATCGCGGCAGGCCCGGGCGTCACGAAACACAAACACCGGCGCTCGTTGCATGGCGTCGGCCATCACCGTCACTTTGACGCCGCCGCACATATTCAACACTTTCATGCCGCGGTTGTACGATGCTACTAGCGTCCCTTCCGAAGTCGCCAGCGGAATCAGAAACTCACCGTCGGCGTGCTCCCCGCACACGCGGAGTGGGCCGGCCAGTCCCAGCGGCACCTGGGCGACACCGGCGAAGTTTTCACAATTGCCCTTGGCGAGATGAGGGTCAAAGGTATACCCGATGAGATGCTTCAGCTTTACCTGGCTCGTCTCTTCCATCAGCGCCTGCCGTTGCCGGATAATCGCAGGATTGTAGTCGTCCTGGTCGTCGCGTGGAACCCGCCCGCGGGGCGTGACATCGGAGCAAATCGTGTCTTCCACTTTGAACCGAAGCTTCCCGAAAGGACGCGTCTCGAAATCCAGATCGATTTCGTGCTTTCCAATTGGCAATTCCGGCTCGCCAGTCTGCACCGTGACGACTGAGCTGAGCGGAAACGGGATGGGATGTGCGGCGCTCACGCCGGCTGGGGTCAGCGAGCTTCCGTCCGCGAGACCGAGCCGCACCTGCTCGAGGGCCAACTGCCGGCCGTCGATAGCGATCCTGCCAACGCCCACCAGCTCCGCGTCGCTCAACCTATTCTTGATCGAGAACTGCGGGCCGGCGCCGGTATTCTTGAGACTACGCGGCGCGTAAAGCTTCTTGAGTATGCCAGTTGGAATCAGCATGCGACTACCTCTTGTTTGCTATTGACAGGCGCCAGCGGCTCGGGAAGGGGTGGCGCTTTCGGCTTGGCGCGTACGCCGGATAGAGCGGACACTCCCAGGCGCGGAGGATACAGCAGGCCGCTCCGTTCCACCGCGATCAAATCGGACACCGACAATGGCGAATGATCCAAGCCGAAACTCACCAGCAGCCGGAGCACAAAGTCGCGCACGATCAGATAGCTGACACTGACCTCGGAGCCGGCGATATCGTGGAGCACGCCTTCCAACGTGAAAAGCGCCTTTTGAAACATGGCCAGGTTGGCGGGAAAACGGACGCCCGCTAGTGCAATCTCGTCCAGCAACAGCATGGCGTCCAGGCTGCCTGCAAAGCGATTGAAGGGCAGCTCCTTGAAGAACCTGTCTACATGCTCCTGGATCAGACGAACCTTCGCCGGGTCGCGTCTTTCGCCCGGCGAGGCCAGATTTAGAAGCGCATCTTTAACTCCGCCGCCATTTCGCAGCACGGTCATGATCACCAGCAGGGCCAGGCGCCGCCGCATAACGCGGCTCAGCCGATCCGCCAGGGCCCAGTCGAGGATTCCAATCTTCCCATCTCGCTCGTCGTAAACCAGGTTTCCGGCGTGGGGATCGGCGTGGAAAAGCACTTCACTGTCACGCGACAGGAGCGGCACGGTGACCAGAGCTTCCACCAACCGCTCGGCTACCAGCCTCCGCCAGTAGGGCCGTTCTGGAAACGCCTCGGTCACTTTCACCCCCGGCACTTCGCTCATCGCGATGATCTCGGAGCTAGACAACGGCGCCACCAGGCGCGGTATCCGAACGCCGCTATAGCTTCGGTAGGTTCGAACCGCGTCCAACATGGTTCTCTGTTCGCGTTTATAGTCCAACTCGTGCTCGAGTAAGTGCCGGACCTCGCTCACCATTTCCCCAACGTGCCGTGTGGCGAAGCCATATCGCTGGCTTTTTCCCAGGAAGTCGCTGAGCCGCTCAAGAAGCGCCAAGTCCTCGGTGAAGTAGCTCCGAACATGAGGTTTAATCACCTTGAAGACCCCGTGCTCGCGTGGCTTGCGGCCGGCAGATTCCTGATACGTGAAGCGGATTACGGCGCTGACGCTGGCTTCCGAAAATATGGATCGGTCGACTTTCACGGCGTACTTTCGTAAGCGTGGCCCCAACTCCTTTGCAATGATGGCGCGGATACTCTTCGGACTCGCGTCACGCATGCCGTTCTCCAGTTCCGATAAGGCTTTCCTGACGGAGGGGTCCAAGCGCTGATGACGCGCCAGAATCTGTCCGAGTTTTTGTATGGCGGGCATTCTGGCGATCAATTCGAGCAAGCGGCGCGCGGGTGGTTCATCCAAAGGCAGATCGATCTGCTCCACGATTTTTGACGCCAGACGCGCCGGCGACAGGTTCGCAAACAGAAACTGAAGCGAATCAAGAACCAGCGGACGCCATTTGCCGTACGCTTCAGGGACTAGCTTATCGATGGAAACCATCTGTGCGATCCAGCTTCCAAGCGCGGCGCGCGCGGACTCGCCACCCGGGCCGGCCAGGATCGTCTCAACACGCTGGATGCGCGCCTTTGCCGGGTCGTCGCCAAGACACGCGTCGAGGATGGGCCCGATTTCCGCCGGCACTCCGCTCGACAGGGATGGCCCAGTCAGTTCAGGCGGCATTGTGGTTATCACGGCTGTTCACCCTGTAAGTACTTCGCAACCAGGGGGCCGACGCAACCGGGTGATATTGCGCTGGTTGCTGGAGCGCACTCAAGCCAATATGCGCTAAATTGCGGCTTGTCTGCGCAAATTGACGCTTCTATGGGCCTCGGAATCGGCCTAAGATCGGCATCTGACTTGCATCAAATCTTAAGTTATGGCGCATCCCAACGATCGGCTCGGCCCTCTTGATTCCCTCTTCCTGTACCTGGAGAAGAAAGAAATGCCGCTACATATCGGAGCAGTCTTCGTTCTGGATGGTCCGCTTTCGGTTGACGATCTGAAATCGCTGATCGAGGCGAAACTGCCTCAAATTCCGCGTTACCGGCAGCGAGTGTTGTTTCCGCCGTTCCAGGCCGGATATCCAACTTGGGAATTCGATCCCCGCTTTGACATCAACCGCCACATCCACGGCGCTCGCCTTCAAATCGCCACCGAAGAAGCGCTTCGAGGGCAAGCCGGCCATTTGTTCAGTGAAGTTATGGATCGCAATCGCCCGCTCTGGGACTTGACTGTCATGGATGGACTCGAAGGCGGACGCAGCGCGCTCATTTCTCGAGTGCATCACTGCCTGGTAGACGGCGTGGCCGGCGTGGCGCTGATGAACCTGATTTTTGACACCAGTCCACAGGTGTCTCCGTTGCCGCCTAGGCCGGTTTTTCGTCCGCCGGCGCCACCCCAGACTTGGGCCACACTCGCCGACGCCGCGATCAGTCCCTATTTCCACGCCGCCGAGCGCATGCTTTCCTTGCAATCGGCCGCGCTAAAAGTCGCGGAGAACCTGGCTTGCGGGCTGGCGAAAGGTCGGCTTTCCACGCCAGCCGCGGCGGAACTACTCCCACCCGTGCAGCGATTTCCATTTTACGCGCCCTGTTCCGGCCCCCGTAGAGTTGCCTGGACCGAGTTCTCGATGTACGATATCGACGCGGTAAGGCACGTCTCCGGTGTGAAGGTGAATGACGTTGGCTTGCTGATTTTGGCTGGCGCCATGCGCCGCTATGCCAAACTCCATCACCAGTCCGTGAAGGACCGCTTGTTGCGTCTCATGGTGCCCGTCAATCTGCGCAACGGCGATCCAAAGACGGGCCTGGGGAACAAGATCTCTTTGATTCCCGTGAATGTGCCACTCGATATTGCCGGCCCGGTCGAGCTTCTGAGGGAGATCCACAAACGGACCGAAACGGTAAAAAGTGCCCATGCCGCCGACTTGACGGTTCTGGGCGGTACGATGCTGGCGACCTTGCCAATCCCCGCGCAAGCGTACTTGGTTGGAATGCTCTCCAACGCGATCCCGGTTCTTCCTTTCGATATGGTATGCACCAACGTACCGGGACCGCACAAGCCCCTGTATCTGCTTGGACGCAAGATGTTGACCTACTATCCGTATGTGCCGATCGGCGATTTTATGGGGGTTTGCTGTGCAATGGTGAGCTACAACGGTACGTTCTACTTCAGCCTGACAGGGGATTGTAAATCCGCGCCGGATCTCGATCGTCTGCGCGACTTCCTGGACGAAGCCTTCGCGGAGCTTCTGGAGGCCTCCGGATGTGCGCCGATGCCAGCACCACCCGTGGCTGTGGCCGCCGCAAGCTGAAAGCAAAACCGAGATCCTCGAAAACGCCGGCGAGAGCCTGGGGCAAAAATCCGGATTCTCGGTGGCCACACCGGGCGATAGCCGCGGGGAAAACCGTGATGCCTGCTTCGCGGTCGAGCTGCAGCATACCAGTACATCAATCCCGACGATTTCTACATCGCCGACCCTAAGACCGACCCGACCGACCCGGATTCGCACCGACACCAGCAGCCCAACGGCGGAATACGTCGTGTCGAACTTCCCTCCCACGCCGGCCGGCCGGCACTGGCGCGAGGTCACCCAGCAGCGAGCGGTTCCCGACGAATGGATTGGCCGGGAGCCGATCTTCCCTGTGGAAGCGAAAGTTTACACACGGCTACAGTAGAAATTGTGAAGCGTCTTCGCGCGGAAGAGTCGGTAGGAGATGAGTGGGCGGCGTGGTATGCGCTGAGCCCAGCCGAGCGTTTTCTTGAGTCCGCAAGGCTATGGGAGGCCTATCTCGCGCTGGGAGGATCACTTGAGCCAGAGCCCGATATTCAGAGCCCTTTCTTCGATCCAGAGGAGTGGCGCGAGAACACTTCTCATGGGAGGCCAAGCGTGCGTGTTTTACGGCGCGGCGGAATTTAGCCGTGACCTGGACCTTCTAATTCTGGCGGATGCGGCAAACCTGTCGAACCTGGTGCGAGCACTAGCCGCGCTGGACGCCGAAGTAATTGCGGTTCCTCCTCTTGGAGCGCGACATTTGTTGCGCGGGCACGCGGTACATTTCCGCTGCCGCAGTGAAGATCCCGTGCCTGCGAATCGATTTGATGTCTTCTTTGCGTGGTGTCGCCGGCTTTGAGGAACTTTGGGCTTGCCACAGTACGGTCGAGATTGGCTGGGGAGCCAGTCGATATGCTGGCAGTAGAAGATCTGGTTCGCGCCAGGAAGACCCAGCGGGATAGGGACTGGCCGATGATCCGCCGTTTGTTGGAGCAGAGCTACTTCGGACGCCGGGGCGCCGCAACCCAGGACTTAGTGCGCTTCTGTCTGGAGGCCGAAGAACGAGAGGAATATTGGGCGCCGCTCAAGCGGGAACTGGAACAATTTCGGTTGGCCTGAAAGCGCTCCGACGTCTAGCTTAACCCGCAATCCCGATATAGCGGAACCCGTACCGGGTCAGCCGCCCGCGGTCCAGCACATTGCGCCCATCCAGAATGATCGGCGACCGCATCGTCGCCGCCAGCCGTTCCCAGGGCAGTTCGCTATATTGGTGCCATTCCGTCACCAGCACCACTGCGTCCGTATCGCACAAAACGGACTCGGCCGTTTCACAACACGCCACTCCCATATCGGGATGTTCTTTCTGAAAGCGCTCCATCGCCACCGGATCGTGCGCTTTCACCTTGCAACCGCGCTCCAGCAACATTTTCGCGATGTCGAGCGCCGGCGCTTCCCGCAAATCGTCCGTGTTCGGCTTGAATGCGATCCCCAGTAATCCGATCGTGCGCCCTTTGAGAATTTTTAGTTCCGCCAGCAGCTTATCGATCACCAATTCCCTCTGAAACTTGTTGATCTCGCGCGCCGCTTCCACGATCGGCATCTTCAGTCCGTATTCTCGGGCCGTGGCCACCAGAGCCGCCGTGTCCTTGCCGAAGCACGAACCTCCCCAACCCAGCCCGGCCTGCAAAAAACGCGTGCCGATGCGGGCATCGAGACCGATGCCCTTCGCCACTTGTAAAATGTCCGCGCCCACGCGCTCAGCCAGATGGCTGATTTCATTGATATAGCTGATTTTTGTGGCTAGAAACGCATTGGCCGCGTACTTGATCAACTCAGCCGAAGCCAGATCGGTGGAGATCAAGGGCACCGCGCCCACATCCTCGGGACGCGGCAGGAACGATGGCGGCGTGAAGGTTTGATCGAGAATCGGCCGGTACAGGCTGTACAAAATCTCGAGCGCTCGCTTGTCGTCGGAGCCAATCACCACTCGGTCCGCGTAGAGCGTGTCGCCAATGGCCGTCCCTTCGCGCAGAAACTCCGGGTTGGAGGCAACCGAAAACCGGCCGTCCGGCTTCGTTCCCTTCGCCTCTTCAAACGCGTCGCGCACCAGGGAACCGACCCAGTTTCCGCTGCCGATCGGAACGGTCGATTTATTCACCACCACCGTGAACTCGCCCTCGAAATACTTACCGATGCTGGTGGCTGCGGCGCACAGATACTTCAGGTCCGGGCTTCCGCTCGGAGTAGGTGGCGTTCCCACCGCAATGAACACAACATCCGCGTCCGGAACGCCCACGCCGTAGTCGGTGTCGAAACGCATGTTTCCCTTGGCGTCCGCCAGCAACTCGGGGAGAAGCGGTTCATAAATCGGCGTACCGCCCTTGCGCATCAGGTCCACTTTGCTCTCGTCCGAATCGATACAAGTGACTTTGTGGCCTAAAAAAGCCAGGCACGCGCCGGTTGTGAGTCCCACATAACCGGTCCCAATAATGCACACATTCATAAGGTGATTGAGTTCCTTCACCAACGTAGCAAATCCCCTATAGTACGATAGTCCCTGGGAGTCTCGCGAATGTATAAACTTTGTTGTTTGTTCCTATTATTGCCATTGGCCGCGCCTGCCGCGGATGAAGCCGGCGGCTCGCGCTTCGCCGCCGATTTCAGCAAGCATTGGCTCGTCGCAAAGGATCTGGCGATTGCCGTGGCGCAAGCTATGCCGGCCGACGACTACGGCTTCAAGCCGAACCCGGAAGAAATGTCTTTCGGCCAGCAGATCGTTCATATTGCGCAAGCCAACTACGGATATTGCGCCTCGGCGGCCAAAGCAAAGTCACCATTCGCCAAGCCCGAGAAGATTGACAAGGAAAGCGCTATCAAAGTTTTAGGCGAGTCGTTCGATTATTGCGAGGCCTACGTTTCCCATCTGACAGACGACCAGTTGAACGAAACCCGCCCGCGTGGCAAGACCAGCTACACGGTGCGCGAACTCCTTCTCGGTGTGCAGACGCATATGGCGCACCACCGCGGCCAAGCCGAAGTGTATCTCCGCGTCAAAGGCATTAAGCCGCCGGATTACAACTTCTAGCTTTTAAGTCGGCTTCCCCCCGAACCCGGGGCAAATGCATCGCCGCTCGGCTGTACACGGAGTGTGCCCATACGGACACAAAATGTACTCATCCGCGTCGCATTTCCGTCAATCCGCAATTCTTAAAGCGCTGAATCTAAACTACTTATTGTCCTATCTTCCATAGGAATTAGCCGTGCTCCTTACTCGCGTAGTTGTCGAACTAATACTAATCTAGAAGCCCGGCCATGGAAACCTTTCTACTCATCGTCTTGCTCGCCGTCTTGCTCATCCGTTGGATGTTTTCGTACGGACGGATGGCCGAACTACAACGAAGAATCGAAGTGCTCGAACTCGGTTCAACGGAGGCCGGGCTAACCCCACGAATCGACGCGCTGGAGAAAGCGGTAGGAAAGTTGTTGCGCGAACGCTGGACCGGCAGCGCGGTCGCCTCACCGGTCGTACCGGCGCCAGTCGTGCCGGCCCTGGTCGTCGAAGAAGTCGTCCAAGAACCGGTCAAGCCCGCCCCGGCTTTTGAGCCGGTGAAGCTTTGCTTCTACTGCTCCCAGCCATTGCCGCCACCGCCGGCAATTTGCGAATGCCAATGCGAAGAGGCGCCCGAAGAAGCCATACCAGCTCCCGCGCCGGCGCCGCCTGCTCTTCCCAGGCTCGCGCCTGCCAGAGTACCACTGCCCGAGGTTCCCGTGGTCCACACGCCCACCATTTCCGACCGCTTGCGCGAAAAAATGTCCGGCGAGGAATGGGAAGTCCTGGTGGGCGGAAGTTGGCTGAACAAGCTCGGCGTCTTCGTTCTGGTGATCGGAATCGCGCTGTTTCTCGGCTATTCGTTCACCAAAATGGGACCTCCCGGACGAGTCGCTATCGGTCTTGCGTTGAGCTGCGGCATGCTCGTGGGCGGAATCCTGCTCGAAAAACGGGCGCGCTACACGACCTTTGGGCGCGGACTACTGGGCGGAGGCTGGGGCGCGCTCTACTTCACCACCTACGCCATGCACGCCGTGGAAGCCGCGCGGGTGATCGACAACGCGATCTTCGCGTCGCTCCTGCTGCTAGCGGTCGCAACGGGGATGATTGTGCACTCCCTGCGATACCGCTCGCAAACTGTCACCGGCCTCGCTTATTTTTTGGCTTTTGCGACATTATCGCCTGTGATTACGCCAGTGGCGTCGCTTTCCGCAATTGCTCTCATTCCGCTAGCCGCTTCGCTGCTGTATATAGCCAATCGCTTTGCCTGGCCGGAGCTGGCCTTGTTGGGATTGATCGCCACCTACGGTACATGCGCCTCTCTGGGCGATTCCGGCGCTCCCGTGTGGAAAGCCCAAATTATATTCACCGCATATTGGTTGCTCTTCGAATCGTTCGATCTGCTGCGCGCGCGCCGGCGGACGGAATATACATTTTGGGAACAAGCAATCTTTCCTTTGAACGCCGCGGCCTTCATCTTGCTTTCCTACGCGAAATGGTCGGCCGGCGCGCCGCGGCAGTTGTTTGCGTTGGCCGCGGGAATCGCCAGCGCCTACTTGACCAGCGCCGTCCTGCGCGCCGTTTTGCGGCCACCGTCGAGCTTCGCGGCCGGGGCTTCTCCGCTCGACCGGGCGTGTTCGGGAGGATATGAAGCGCCGATCACCTTGACGGCGGCGCTCTCTGTGGCGGCGATCTTTTTGAAATTCCACGGAGTGGCCGCGGAAGTCGGCCTGTTGGCGGAAGCGGAGTTGTTCTTCCTCGCCGGCCTATACTTCGGCGAAGCCTATCCGCGCCAGCTCGCTGCGCTGCTTTTTGCCGGCGGCGCCGGCAAGCTGCTGGTGGACGATATTCCGGCCAACCCACACACCAACCAAGATTGGTTCAAAATGCTCTGGACGCCCGTCGCCGCGTTGATGGCATTGCTGTTCTACGTCAATCGCGCCCTTCGCTCCGCCGATAAATTCTACGGCTACGCGGGCTCGGCCGCCGTCGCCTTGATCCTTGGTTTCGAAGTCCCACCACATTATTTGGGGACTGCGTGGCTGGCGCTGGCCGCGGTTCTCTTCGGGCTCGGCTGGCTGCGGCATTTAGAGGATTTCCGCATTCAAGGCTACCTCGGCGCGGGTCTCGGTCTGGGCGGCACGGCATTCTATCAGACCAGCGTCGCTAGCGGCGCGGCGCCCGCTCTCCCGCATCCCTGGATCGTGCTCGTCTCTTCCGCGTTGTGCAGCTATTTGGGCGTACAGTGCGCGCTCCGGTCGGCCCCCGATCGCCTGAATAAATGGGAACGCGACGGATTGCGCCGCTTCGGCTCATGGGCATCCACCTTCGCGCTGGTCGCGCTGGCTTGGCGCATCCTTCCGCAAGATTACTTAGGTCTCGGCTGGCTGGTGGTGGCGCTGTTGCTTCTCGAACTGGGTTTACGCCGTGCTCCGCGGGAGTTCCGGTTGCAGTCCTATGTCGTCGCGATTCTCGGCGGGTTGCACGTGTTGATCTTCAACCTGATTCCGGTGACCAATACCGGAGCGCTCGCGCCGCGCTTGACCATCGCCGGCGCCGCGCTGCTCTTCTACGCAATCGCCCTCAGAATCCATTCTGCCCATCGCGAAATGCTGCCGTCGAGCGAGCGTTCCCTGATCTTCGATGGGAGCAGTGCGGCCGGGACCTGCTTTACCATGGGCGCGATCTGGGCCCTGCTTCCTTCCCTCGTGATTGGGCCCGCATGGGCGATCGTCAGTCTGCTTCTGATTGAGATCGGCTTCGCTTTGGACGCTGCCAGTCTTCGGTTTCAGGGGCACATCGCCGCCGCTTGCAGCGTCGGCCGGCTGTTTTTTGCCAACTTCACCGGGTTAGGGAGCGTGGGCTTTCTCTCGCATCGCCTGGTAACCGTGGTCCCGGTAATCGTCTCCCAGTATTACCAATGGTCGCGTCAAAACGCGGCACGAGCGCGCTTACAGGACTGGGAACCTCCCTTGAGCCGGGTCTATCTTTACGCCGCCGCGGTGCTGGGCGTGGTCTTGATGCGCTTTGAATTAGGCCGTGTGCTTACCGTGACCGGTTGGGCGGCGTTCGCGCTCGGCCTGCTGATTCTTGGCAACCGCTGGAACAATTTGGACCTGCGCTGGCAAAGCTACGCCCTCTCCGCGTTGGTCTTCTGGCGCAGTTGGACCACCAACTTTTACGCGCCGGAAAGTTTTGCCGGCGTCTCGGGACGTATTCTTACCGGCGCGTTTGTAGTTGCTTGCTTCTATGCGGCGCACGTGCTGACGCCGCGCCGTCCCGCGGAGGACACCAGCCTGGAGCGCCATGCGCGCCTGTTCTATTCGATGCTGGCAAGCGTTTTGCTCGCGGTGCTCCTGTTCTATGAAGTCTCCGGCAGCATGCTGACGGTGGCTTGGGGCCTGGAAGGCGTGGCGCTGCTACTGGCAGGGTTCCCGCTCAACGACCGCGTCTTTCGCATATCGGGACTGGCATTGTTTACAGTCTGCGTCTTGAAGCTGTTCTTGTACGACCTGCGGCATCTGGAAACGCTGTACCGCATTCTGTCGTTCATCGTTCTCGGCCTGATGCTGGTCAGCGTGTCGTGGGTCTATACCCGCTTCCACGACCGTATCCGCCGCTACCTCTAAGGAGAAACCGACTTATGCTGCAAATTGGCTTCGTTTTGATTTTAGCGTTATTGATCGCGGGCGCCACGCTAGCGACGCGCGGCGCCAAGGATCCGGTTGTCAGCCTCGAATCGCTTACCGAATTGTGGTCCGACACGCTACGCGATACCGACCAGATCGGGATGAAAGTCACTCGCGTGAGCGACGCCGAGGAGACGCGGATCGGCGCCCAGTTAGCGCAAGCGTTTTCCAACCGAGGCGCGGACGATCGCGCCGGCGAGGCCTATATCAGTGCAGTTGGACAATCCGTGGCCCGGCGAGCGCGGCGCGGCGGAATTCACTACCAGTTTCACTTAATCGATTCGGCCATGATTAACGCCTTCGCCCTGCCCGGCGGCCAAATCTTCGTAACCTCCGGGATGCTGGACTTCGTGGAATCGGAAGCCGAACTGGCGGCTGTTCTCGGCCATGAGATCGCGCATGTCGATCTGCGCCATTGCATAGAACGCTATCAATATGAGATCAAGCTCGAGCATCTTGGCATGGCCGGGGCTGGCGAAATCGTCGAGGCGGCGCATCGGGTGGCGGCTTTCAGTTTCGCCCGCTATCAGGAAACGGAGGCGGACGCACAGGGCGACCGCATGAGCATTGAGTCGGGCTACGATCCGGACGCCGCCACGGCGCTCTTCACGCGCCTGAAGCAGCAATCGGGAGAGCCGTCACGCGTGCCGGCGGCCACGCCGGCCGGCGAAGTTACCCAATCTGCCGGTGAAGCGATCGGATCGTTTTTTCAATCTCATCCGCCTTCTGAAGATCGTGCCCGCGCGCTGGACGCGATGGCCGCACGCGAGCGTCCGGCACTTACGGGAAAGTGGTTCTACATCGGTAAACAAAATCTGCAAGAGCGGGTCCCCAGATCGGCGCGCGAGTATAAGCGTGAGTATCATAAATACCAATAGTCTCCAGCCACGTTCCGCCAATCTCCGCGCGGTGGTAAAATCGGGGTTCTTAGCGCGTCCCTTCCACATGAAAATGGAATTCATTCGGGCGCTCCTGGTAGAGGACAATCCCGCCGATGCCGCTTTCCTCCGGGAGGCGGTGAAAGAAGCCGGCGCCGACTCGTTTGTAGAACTGGTTCATACCGGGCTGCTCCGATCCGCCTTGAGTCTGATCGCCGAACAGAAGTTCGACCTGATCCTGCTCGATCTGCACCTGCCCGATGAACAGGGTCTGCCCGCGCTGCTGCGTTTGCAAGCGGCCGATTCTTCCGTGCCGATCATCGTGCTGACCGGCACCGACAACGACGCGCTGGCCACCCGCGCGGTTCGTGAAGGAGCCCAGGACTATCTCGTGAAGAGCGAGATTGACGGACGCTTGCTAGTGCGCTCCATGCGTTATGCCACGGAGCGCAAGCACGCCATTGAAGCTTTGCAGCGGCGCGAAGAACACTTTCGTCTGTTGATCGAGAACGCCCTCGATCTCATTACGATCCTGCATCCGGATGGCACCATTCGCTACGTCAGTCCTTCGCACCAGCGCATTCTCGGTTACCAAGCCGAACAACTGATCGGCGTGAACGCGTTGACCATGGTGCATCCCGGCGACGTTGCGGCGTTGCGCGCGCTGTTTCGCGCCGAGCACAGCCCGTCGTCGATCGAGTTCCGGCTCCGCCACGCCGACGGCACCTACCGCACGCTGGAGGCTTTCGGCCGCAACCTGTCTCATGTTCCAGGCGTACAGGGCGTGGTGATTAATTCCCGCGATGTCACCGAGCGCCGCAATTCAGAAGAGGCGCTCCGGCAAGCCAACCAGACCTTGCGCGCGGTGTTTCATACCTCTCCGCTGGCCATTTATTCAACCGATCTCGATGGCCGCGTCAAGAGCTGGAATCGGGCTGCCCAGACGATGTTTGGTTGGGGGGAAAGAGAACTGTGCGATCGGCCTCTTCCGCAGTTTGCAATCAATGCGGAAGAAGTCGCGCGCCTGCGGCTCAGGAATGCGGCAGAAGACCGCAACGACTCTCCGGTGGAACTCTCTTGCCGCCGCAAAGACGGGACACTGCTCGATGTGCGCGTCTGGAGCGCGTTTCTGCGCGATCGTTCCGGCAAGGCCACCGGCATCGTGGATGTCGTCGCGGACATTACCGATCGCCGGCGGCTGGAAGAGCAGCTTCACCACTCGCAGCGTTTGGACGCGGTGGGCCGGCTGGCCGGTGGGATCGCGCACGACATAAACAACATGTTGATGGTGATCTCCGGCTATTCGCAAATGCTGACGGAGTCTCTGGACGGAGACGAAGCGCTGCACGGAGATCTGGAACAGATTGTCAAAGCAGCCGAGCGCGGCGCCGACCTCACCCGCCAACTGCTGGCCTTCAGCCGCCGCCAGGTGGTCAACCCGCGCGTTTTGGATCTCAATGCAATTGTGCGCGACACCCAACGCATGCTGCAGCGCGTGATCGGCGAACACATTCAACTGGTCACCGAACTGGACTCGACCGTCCCCAATGTCCATATCGACGCGGCGCAACTCGAGCAGGTGCTGGTGAATCTGGCGGTGAACGCGCGCGACGCCATGAGCCAGGGCGGCACACTGACCATTCGCACGGCGAGCATCCAAATCGACGAGGCTTATTTTCGCAAGCATCTGACGCCCGCGCCGGGCCAATACGCTCGGCTGACCGTGAGCGATACGGGAACCGGGATCGATCCCGAATTAGCGCCGCACCTGTTTGAACCCTTCTACACCACCAAGGAGCGCGGCAAGGGAACCGGCCTGGGACTCTCTACCAGCTATGGCATCGTCAAGCAGAGCGGCGGCGAGATTGTCTACACACCGGCGCCCGGCGGCGGCGCCGCGTTCCACATCTTCTTGCCCGCGGCCCGACTGCCCGCCGAGGTTTTGCCGGCGCAAACACCGGCCCGGGCCGAACGCGGGACAGGCGCCATTTTATTAGTGGAAGACGATCACGCCGTTCGTCAGGTGCTCGAAAATATGCTTCACCGCAGCGGCTATTCCGTGCGATCGTACGCCTCGCCGCGCGACGCTCTCGATTTTGTCAATCAAGGCGCGCCGGAACTCGACCTCTTGATCACCGATATGGTGATGCCCGGTATGAGCGGACCGGAATTGGTGCGCCAGGCATCTTTGCGCCTCCCAAACATTCCGGTCCTCTATGTTTCGGGCTACGCGGACTCGACGGAGCGTGAGATCCCCGGGCCATGTTTACAGAAGCCGTTCACCCACGAATCGCTGGCCTTGAAAGTGCGTGATGCCTTAGCAGCTAACGCCCGCCGCTGAATTTGGCGAATTCAGCGGCCTTGGCTTCGACTCGCGAGGCGAAACGCTCGATTTGAATTACTCCGCGCTCGTGCAACCCTTCTCCGATCTTTTCCTTGGCATCGAACGCCTCGACCTTGAAACGGATGCGGCGGTCTTCCACGCCGACCACCTCCGAGTGGAACGTCACTTCCATCCCCACTGGCGTCGCAGCCAGGTGACGCACGTCCACATGCGTGCCCACCGTGTCGAAACCATCGCCCAGCAGGGCTTTCACGGAATCCCGCGCGGTCAGCTCCATGTGCCAGATCAGCCACGGCGTGCCAAATACGCGCCCGCTCTCGACGCCCAGAAAGTTGATGCACAACTCCGGCGTCACCTTCACTTTCGATTCACCTTTCGTTCCGGCCGGGATGGTTGCCACAGCTTGAATTATTCCCCCGAAAGAACGGCCTCAGGCCCCTCCGGCCGGGCCGCGCGAAAATCAATCCACCCTGGCCGGCAGGTGCCCCTTCATTTTGGCGTATTCCGGAGGCGAATGTCGCGCTCAGTTCCTGCGAATGCTCGTCGCGTCCATGCTGGCTCGGGCGGCGGCTCCCGCTGCCGGGCTTCAGAAGTGGTATTACATCGGCGATGTCAAGCTCAGTTCCAGTTCGGTAGAACCGCGAGGCGCGGAGGTCATCCTTATCGAGAAGACGCACGATCCGGATCGCGGCCTGATCATCGAGCGCGCCATTGAGATTAAGCCGGACCACACTGTGCGCAACTACACCATGAACCTGAAAGTGACTGGTAACTCGTTCACGGTCATAGACGCGCAACACACCATCCAGGGTTCGGAACGCAGATCGAAGACGAAACTACATAGTTGGCCCAATGTGTTGGCGGCGGGAGGACAATTCGCGATTCCGGCGCCAAGATCATGGTCCACATGGATGCCAAATTGTCCGACGCCCACGGTGGGCAAAAAAACTGCTTGCCGCTAACAACCTTGAAGGCGTGCTCGGAAAGAAATAAGACTCCTGCGAGTGCGGGCAGCCGGCGTAACCGAAGCGGCCCGCCTAGCGCCTGCCGCTAGCGCGGCGACGGTCGTTCGGCTGGTAGGTGGCTGTCTTGACGGGCAAGATCACCACCTTGTCCGCGGCCCCGGCCGGCACAGCGCGCCGCTCCATGCGCACTCTGAGAGCTTTCTCGATCCGTCCGATCTCGCCCCGTTCGGAATGGGTCGCAAAAGTCGAAGCGATGCCCGCCGCGCCCGCACGGCCCGTGCGGCCCACGCGATGGATGAAATCCTCGGGAACTTGGGGCAGATCGTAGTTGATCACATGGGCGATGGCGTCCACGTGAATCCCGCGCGCGGCCACGTCGGTGGCCACCAGCACGCGGTAATCGCCTTTTTGGAAACCCGCCAGCGCCTGGTTGCGCTGATTCTGCGTCCGGTCTCCGTGAATCCGGGCCGCATGCAGGCCGAGCGCGGACAGGTTCTTCGCCAGCCGGTCAGCGCCATGTTTTGTCCGGACGAAAACCAGAACCGATCCCGGTTCACCGGTCAGTATCGTGCTTAGCAGCCCGAGTTTGCCGGCCTGTTCCACTTCATACACATTCAGGCTGACCTTCGCGACCGGGGCCGAGCGCACATCGATTCCAATGCGCACTGGATTGTTCATATGGCCATCAATCAGGTGAGCCACAGATGGTTCAATCGTGGCGGAGAAGCAGAGGGTCTGGCGCGCCGCGGGTACTTCCGACAGAATTCGACGGATACTCGGAAGAAAGCCCATATCGAGCATGCGGTCGGCCTCATCCAGGATGAGTATTCCCGTGCCACCCAGCCTCACCAACTGGCGGTCGAGAAAATCACATAGCCGTCCGGGCGTGGCGATCACTACGCTTGCGCCGCCGCGAACCGCGCGGAGCTGCGCCTGCTCATTCATGCCGCCCACGACGACAGCGGCGCGCAAGCCCGTGCCGGCGGCCAATTTCTCAAAAGTTTCGTCGATTTGCATCGCGAGTTCGCGCGTGGGGCTGAGAATCAGCCCGTAAATGCCCGCGCGGCGCGTTGCCAACAAGGATTCGAGCAACGGGAGTACAAAGGCAAGCGTCTTGCCAGTGCCGGTCTGCGCGGTCGCCAAAACGTCCCGGCCCGCAAGAGCGGGCGGTATCGCTTGTGCCTGGACGGCGGTCGGTTGTACGAATCCGTGGCGGGTAAGATTGCTTTTCACGGCAATCGAAAGGGGTAGTTCAGAAAAATCGTTCATTCAGTTTATAAGGGAAGGGGAGATCAGCGAGCCGGCAAAAACAAGGCGGGTGTTGCGAATGTCTAACTTCCTTAATTAGATTAGCACACTGGCCGGTCTAATCGTTGTGCTTCCAGACTTGCTGGAGTTTCTCGGCGAAGAGTGAGACTTGATGCGTGGTCTCGGCGGGCTTGGCCGGCTCGGGCCCCGGAGCGGGTTGCGGTGGCGCGGCCGGCGGCGGCATCGCTTGCGCGGGCGCGGTCTCCGGCCCACAAACTGCTTCCTGCAGCGGTCCAGCGCCGATTTGCGCCGCAGGCGCGGGCGGCGCTTCTTCCCCCAGATACTTGGCTTTCTTGAGAACGATTCGCTCCAACGCGCCATTCCAACCGGTCCAGCAGCCATCGACATGCCGGTCTTTGGCGATCATGGCGCGCATGCACTCCATCTTGGAATCCAGGTTGTCCAGATGATGGAAAAGCATCGCTTCGGGGAACAACGGAACCTTCGGCGAGCCAAACTCGAGTTCCCCATGGTGGCTGACGATCAGGTGCTCCAGCAGCGTTCGGAGCTTGGGCGGAAAATTGGGTTGATCGGCAATCTTCTCGTTCACCATACGCAGGCCGATGACAATGTGCCCCAGCAATTGGCCTTCAGAGGAGTAACCGAAGCTGCGGTCGTATACCAGTTCCTGCGTTTTGCCAACGTCGTGGAGCATGGCGGCGGCGAGCAAAAGATCCAAATCGACGAACGGATAATGCTTCGCCATCGCCTCGCAGAGGTGGCACAACGACAGAACATGCTCGATCAGGCCGCCCAGGTAGGCATGGTGCACGCTCTTGGCCGCGGGCGCGCTTCGATACAGTTTAGCCAGCGGCTCATCGTTCAAGAATGCGTCCAGCAGGCGCCGCAAATAGACGTTTTGCACGCTGGAAACAATTTGCCGCAGCTCGGCGAACATCTCCAGCGGATCGCGCGCCGACGCCGGAAAGTAATCGGCGAAATCGATCTCGCGCTCGTCGATTCGCATCATTTTATGAACCGTGAATTGCGGCCGGTTCTGGTAGATCTGCAGCAGCCCTTTGACCTTGATGAAGTCGTCGCGGTCGAAGGTATCCATCACTTCACCGACGTTGTCCCACATCTTGGCGTCCATTTCGCCGGTGCGGTCAACCAGCGTGAGTGAGAGATAGGGCTCGCCGGTTTTCTTCTGGCGCACGTCTTTCAGTTGCACTAGAAACGTCGCCGTGATTACCTGGTTCGGCAGCAGTTCACTAATGTAGGGTGACTTCATTATGGGCCGCGGCGCTACTTGGAAGAACTCGTATCCGCGGCTTTCGTGCCGGGAACGGGAACCACCCAGAGCAACTTCTTGTGGCGGGCCTTCGTCACCACCTCCGCCTTGGTGACGGTTTCCGGCTTCAGCGTCGCCGGATCGGTCCAGGTGGTGTCTTTGCCCGGAGCGGCGCCCGTGTCCACGTAGCCCGGCTTGATTTGGATAAAGGCATCCTGGCGCAGCTTGGTCAGGAAGATTCGAACTTCCGGCGTGAGTTTCGGCTCCAGCAGCCGGTCGGCAATTTGGTTCTCAACTTCGACAAAATCGGCCTGGCCAGGCTTCTGGTGTTCGTCGACTTTGAGGATCAGAAACCCCGCTTCCACTTTGATCGGGTCGGTGACATAGCCGCGGGGTTTATCCCAGATCTGGTCTTCAATGTTTTTGGAAAGGTCGCCTTTTTTGAAGCCGCCCAGGTCGCCATAATTCCGCGCGGTGATGGCGTCGGAGTTATCGCGGGCCATTTCGGGGAAGCGTTCTCCCTTGCGCGCACGGCTCGCCAGATCTTTGGCTTTCTTTTCGGAGGCGGCAATTCCCGCGGCGTCTTTACCCGCGGTGGAAACCAGTATTTCGCGCAGGTAGACCTTATCGTCGCGCATGAACTCGCTCTTGTGCTCGTCGTAGTATTTCTGTTCGGCGGCTTTGTCGACCTTCATTTTGCCCGAGACCTCCTGTTGGATCACGCGCCGCGTGAGCATGGTGTTTTTGGTCTCGGACTTAAAGTCTTCAAACGGCATTCCGGTCTGCTGCCGGACGTAATCCTGGAACTTTTCGGGATCGGCCAATTTCGACTCGCGCTGCAGATCGGCCAGATATTTGGTGAGTTCGGTGTCGACGTTGATATTCAGGTCCTTGGCCTTGGTGATCAGCAGAATGCGATCGATCCGGTCCCGGAAGATGTCGGGCCCGCGTTCTTTCATGGTGTTTTCGATCGTAATCGGCGGCGTGCCCTCCGCTCTGAGCTGGTCCTCCATGTCTTTCCTTGCGCGCACCAGGTCTCCGCGCGTGATGATGTCGCCATTGACTTTAGCGACGATCTCCTCGATCACCGAAGGAGGAATATCAGCGGCCGGACACACTGCGACACAGACCAGGACGAGGGCACAACACTTCATATACAAATAGTATCGCTTAGCCGATCGCCTGGCCCATCGCCCTGGCGGATGGCGACGCTACCCGGTCCGGCCGCTTAACGCATCGATTTTCGCCTCAAGTACGCGCACGTCTACCTGCGCGGACTTGTCTTTGCGGCGCACGTAGCCAATGATGACGATGCCGGCCAGCAGCAAACCGAGTCCGAGCAGGTAGCCGATTCCGAGCCTGACCACGAGATAGCCGGTCAGCAGGAGAGCGGCGCCGGCCGTGAAGCCTTGCTTTTTCCGCGTCATCTGTTGAACGCGTATTTCATCGCGTTGTCTCGATAGGTCTTGGAGATGCGGTTCGGGGCCGATTTTGTTCGCGGATCGAAGTGCGATGGTTCCCCCGCGCCGTTCAATCGCGATCGCGGCGCCGCAGTGGGCGCAAAAAAGCCGCTCCATGTCATCGTAGATATCGAGTTCCTGGTTGCAGCTCAGGCATTTCAACCGGACGAAGTGATCAGTCATGCAGGGTTCGCCGTTGTACGATCTATCGGCAAATTTGGACGGAATCCGCAGGGCGCGCCGCCTGGCGGACGAATGCCGGGCCGCTGGTAGACATCGTTGAACGCGGATTCTTTGATTTTCCATGCAAGCGGAGGAGTGCGACCCAGCCTTGACAGCCACTTGGCGCTTACCCATACTTATTTTTTTTGAGATAGTGTAAAAATCGGCCAAAAGCTGTTCGGAGTCATCGTGACCTCGCGCCGGCCGGAGTCACCGGTGCGCGATCACCAGCACGCCCGGCGCATGGCGCAGCACGCAATCCATCACCAGCTTGAGATTTTCCGGATCGAGCGCAGCGAAGCTTTCGTCCAGCAGCAGCATGTCCGCCCGCTGCAGCAGGGCGCGGGCGATGTAGAGCCGGCTGCGCTCGCCATGCGAGAGTTGCCAGCCGGATTCGCCGACCAGTTGCAACATTCCGGCGGGCATCCGTTCTAATAACCCGCCCAGCCCCAACTCCCGGCACAGCGCTTCCGCTTCGGCGATTTCGGATGGCTCGGGAATTCGATTGCGAGCCATCAGCGCATTGAACGCGAACGTCTCCCCCAGTACGTGATTGTCATGAAACTGCGGCGCGGCGGCGATGGCGCCCACCTGAAGCGAACCGCTCTCGATCGCGCGCAGTCCGGTCAGCAGCGACGCCAGCGTCGATTTACCACCGCCCGAAGCGCCTTCCAGCACGATCCGTTCGCCCAGCGCGATTTGCAGGCTGCAGTTTTTCTAGCACGGCTTCGGTGCGGCCCGGATAACGGAACGCAACCTCGCGCGCGTCCACCACCAAACCGCCGGCTGATGGTTGCAGCTTTGTTTCCGGCCGCGCGCGGAACAGCGGCGCTACACGGCCAGCGGCAACATAGGCCGCCAATATTTGCGACAGCGAAATCGCCAAACGGCGTAGCGCCCGGAACGCGAGCAGCGCCCCGCCCAGCGTCACGGCGGCACGCGCGGCAGTGGAACCGGACATGCACGAGAGAGCCAGCACCAGCCATACCCGCGGCATCGCGGCCAGCCAGGTCATCGCGCGATCGAGCTTCTTCGATTGCGCCGCGTATCCCGCTAGCGCTTCGTCTTCTTCGATGTGCCATTGTTCTGGCGGCTGCTGCGCCAGGCGCGTGCGATGACCGATCATGTTCTCTACCAGATCGTGCGTCATCGACAGACGGCGTTCGGTCCACGCTTCATAGCGGCGTAACCACAACCATCCCAGCGCCGCCACCGATCCCAGGATCAGGATCAATGCGGGCACGAGGAGCGCGCCGGCGCCGCCCAAACTGAGAACCACGGACGAAAGCGCGAGTTCCACCAAAGCCAGCAGCGCCTGAAACCCTCCGCCGAGAGCCAACGATTCCACGGCTTCCGATTCGATGACGCGGCCCAGCAGTTGTCCCACGCCCTGGCGCCGGATGGCATCGGGATGCAGGTGCAGTGCGCCGAAAAAGAGCCGCTGCTTGAGAACGCCTCCGGCGATGATGGCTGACGTTGCCTGCAGCCAGGTGATCCACAGTCGACAAGGAACCAACGTCGCCAGCAACAGGCACCAAGCCAAAAACCAACCGCGGTCAAAGTGCCGCGAGAGCGCCGCCGCGCCCAAAATCCACCAACTCACGATCCAGAGGGAATACTGGATGGCATGTAGCGCGGCGAGCAAAACAACCCGCTGTGGCACGCGCGCTACCTGAAGCTGTTTGCGAAACGGAGCGTCCGGCGCCAGGCGCAGCAGCCACATGCCGCGAATTCTGGCCATGCCCAGCCGTTCCCGAAGCAGAAGTGCGCGCGCCTTTTTGCGCCGTTTGGCCGGAGTTTTCACGCGCTCGAGCAGCGCGGTAACGGCGGGCTCTTGGGCCTGCTCCAAGGACCTACAGATGGCGTCCCGGACGATTTGAACGGGCGCCGAATGGATTCCCGTTGGCGTCACCAGGCGCAGCCTGTTCCCGCGCCTTCCCAATATGGCCAGCCATTCGGTCTCGCCTACGTGCAGCATGGCTGGACCCATGGAACGCAGGGTCGCTTCGAATCCGGCGTAGGTGGAAAAGACCTCCTCAGTCTCCAGACCCAAAGAACCCGCCGCACTTTCTATCGTGTTGTCCGCTTGTGGCGCGGTGTCGCTCAAGCCAGCGGCTCGCGCCAGTTCCGCCACAGCTTGCCCAAGCAGCGCCGCTGGCCAGGCGTGCTTCATTTTGCCAGTTCCCGCAGGCGTCCGGAATCGACCATCAGTCGCCGCCACAACGCATCCGACCATAAGCGCTGCTGCACCTGGCGCTCGGCGGACAGTAGTGCGCTAAACCGGGAATTGGGATCTTCCGCCAGTTCCCGTGGCCGGCCCTGTTCGCGAATCGTCCCCTGCTCGACCACCACAACACGGTCGAAGGCAAATGTTTCGCTGACATCGTGCGTGATGCACAGCAGAGTGATGCGGGACCAGCGCCGTTTGGCTTCCGCCAGCAACGCCTGACGGGTGTCCAAATCCAACCCGCGAAACGGCTCATCGAGAATTGCCAGGCGAACTCCGGAGCGCACGGCAGCTCGCGCGAACCGTACTCGCTGGCCTTCGCCGCCCGAAACCAGACCGCCGCCTTCGCCCAGCGGCACCCGGATCCGGGCGGCGATCGATTGCAATCTGGCGGCAGCAATCGCGTCCTGCATGTCGGCCACGGCCGCGCCATAACGAATGTTTTCTTCCAAGGTCCGGTTCCAAATATGGACGCCCGGATCGAGCCAGGCGATCGACCGGCGAAAGGACTCTTCCTCAAGCAGCTCGCCATCCACCAGGATTCGCCCTTCTGCTGCGCGGTACCAGCCCAGTAGCAATCCCACCAGGCTCGACTTTCCCGCTCCGGAAGGACCGACGATCGCCACATGCTCGCCTGCCGGAATCTCCAGATCGATCGAGTGAAGGATGGTCTGACCCGAAGCCTTAACCGAAACATGTTCGAAGCGCAAGGATGCCGCAGTGGTTTTCGGTACAACCGAAGAAACGGAGGGCCGCTCCATAGCGCCCAGCGGCTCCAGCATGCGCAACGTGATGTTGCGATACGACGGGTATTGCCAAGCGATCGACGCGATTTCCTGACCCAGCACCGGCAAGTTCAATGCCCAATACACCAGCAACAGCACTGCCCCTGTTTCCGCATGCCGCGCCAGATGTGCGGCGAGCAAGATCGCGGCCAAGCCAAATCCAGCAGTGAGTTGGACGGCTTCGAGAAAAACTGCAAACCGTTGCAGCGCAAACCCGGCGCGCGCCCAGGTGGTCAATAAAGCTTCGTGCTGCCGGCGCACCGCCGGTTGAGCCCGATGGCTGTGGATGGCAAACAGGCCCAGCAGAGCATCCAGATAGAAATGGCTGAGCGCGCCGGAATGCGTGCGCAAGCGCAAATTGCGTTCGGTTAGCAGCGGTTGCGCCAACAATGGAACGAGCAGCGCTAGCATAGCTGAGGCCGCGGCATAAGGAGCGCTCGGCGGGTCGATCCAGGCGATCGCGACGGCGGTGAGCAGCAGTTCAAAAGACGCCCCCAGCAGTTGCGCTCCCAACTCCGGCAGACGCCGGATCAGGTGCAGGCTGTGACTGCGCTCGGCCATATCGGATCGCAAACGGCTTTGCAGATAGCGGTCCGGCAAGCGCGGCAGCTTGGTGAGAAACGCAATCCGGAGCCGCATCTCCAGGCGCCGTCCCGCCCGGAGAAGTTCCGCGGTTACCGGTAATTCGAGAAGCAACAGGATCGCCGAAAATGCGACCACGCGCGCTACGCTGACGGCGCCCGCCAGCAGTCCTTGAAACAGCACGGCTTCGAGAAGCACACCGAAAGAAGCGACCAGTAACGCCAGCATCAACGATGCTGGACTGAACCAGCCGTCGGTCGCGAGCAGGTTCAGCAAATGGCGCCCGGGAGAATCGGATTGATCACCCAGTGCCTTGGCGAGTTCCGGCGAGAATACAGGTAGATCGGCAGTTCGCCGCCCTAAGGCGCGAACCAGGACCGCGCCCGTCATACTCACTTCACCCTCGCCGCTGGCGCGCACTGACCAGTATTGTTCGGGAATAGTATCCGGCTCGGCGAGCAGCGATTGGAGCACCGCTTCGGCCTCCGCGCCTCTCGTCACTGCGCCCGAATTCACCAATGCAGTTGCCGCCCGGATGGCTGCATCCAAGAGCGCCGGTAGGTGCTCCAGGTACGATTTGGGTTCGATTTGCAAAAGCCGTAAGCGAGTCTGGAGCGGGACCTGAAATCGTTCCGATCGCGCATACTCGTCCCAGTCTGCTTGAGGAACCTGCATGCGGTGCAGGTACAGGCTGTCGAGAAACCGCTTCGACGGAACAAAGCGGCGGCCAACCGCCGGATCCATCACCTGCACAAATTTTCCAAAGTGACTTCGCCACACCACTACAAAATGCGTGACGCCGTTGGGCAGCAACACCACGGCAAGGGCAGGCAGACAGGCGGCTTCCTTCAACAGCACGTGTTCCAACGGAACCACAATCTGCTCCACCTCCAGCCCGAGTTGGTTAGCCGTCTCCTCCAGCGTGTCAATGGAAGTGCCGTCCACATCGGTTTGACAGGCCTCGCGCAGACGGCCATAGCTGGCGGAAATTCCGAAACCTTCGAGGAGACATTTCAACGCGGCCGGGCCGCAGTCCATGTTCGATGTCTGGACGATTTCGGGAACCAGCAGCCGGCTCCGCGCCTTCACCGCTGCTTCACCTGCCTTAACAGCATTCGCGCCGGCGTCGATCGCGCTCCTTCGAACTCGATCTCGGCCGTCGTGAACCACAGGATCCAGGCAGCGCCTAAAAGTACGGCCACGACCCAGACCAGGCGGACGCCCCAGCCGCGGTCTGCTTCGAGCGAACGCATGGTGCGGGTAAAGGGGGTTGCCATGGTTATTTTGCTTTCATCCCGCCGCGCAGGTTGAGATTTTTCATGAGGCGGTGCAAGTAATTCGGATGCAGCCCCAGACGCCGGGCGGCCTCGGTGATGTTGCCGTCGGCTTGTTCGAGCGCCGTGACAATAAGCTGCTTCTTTGCTTCCCGCACACCGTCGTGAAACGCCGGCAGCGCCGAGGAACTCTGCGGCGCGCGCTCGAGAATGTTTTCGGGCAGGTCCTCGGGCAGAATGATATCGCTCGACCCTAGCACCACCGCCCTCTCGATAGCATTCTCTAGTTCACGCACGTTGCCCGGCCAGTCATAGTGTTGCAGGCACATCCGGGCGTCCGCCGAAATGCCGTGCACCGCTCGTTTGGCTCGCTCCGCATATTTTTTCACAAAATATCCGGCCAACAGCGGAATATCCTCGCGCCGGTCGCGTAAAGAAGGAGCACGGACCGAAACCACGTTCAAGCGGAAGTACAAATCCTGCCGAAAGCCGCCGGTACGGGAAGCTTCCTCCAGGTTGCGATTGGTCGCGGCCAGAATGCGCACGTCCATCTTGATGGTTTTGGTCCCTCCCACTCGCTCGAATTCCCGCTCCTGCAGTACCCGCAATAGCTTGGCCTGCAGCAAGGGCGCCATCTCGCCGATCTCATCGAGAAACACCGTGCCGCCTTCCGCTACTTCCAGCTTGCCCTTTTTCTGCGCGATGGCGCCGGTAAAGGCGCCGCGCTCATGCCCGAACAGTTCGCTTTCCAGCAGGTTTTCCGGCAGCGCGGCGCAATTCAACGCCACAAATGGTTTGTGCTTGCGCAGGCTGGCCCGATGGATGGCCCGCGCGATCAATTCTTTTCCGGTTCCGCTCTCGCCCGTAATGAGTACTGTGGCGTCGGCTGACGCCGCGCGCTGAATAAACAGGAACACCTCGCGAATGCGCGGGCTCTCGCCCACCATGTTGTGCTCCAGGCCTATCTCTTCGAGCAGGCGCTCGTTCTCGGCTTCGAGCGATTCCAGTTGGCGCGCATTCTCGAGGGCCCGGGCCGCTATGCCGCCTACCGCGGTCACTAATTGCAAGTGGCCTTCGTCAAATCGCTGGCCGGCGTTTCCGGTTTCGAGATAAATCACACCCAGTAGGCGGTCTAGTATCTCCAAGGGTACCGCCAGTACCGATTCAATGTGTCTCAGGACCAGGCTCTGGGCGCTGGAGAGTTCATCGCCCTCGTCCATTACATTGTTGCTCAGCACGGCCACGCCTTCGTCCAATACCTGGCCAAGAACTGTGCGGCTAATCTCCATATGCTCCCGAGGGCCCCTCTTTCGATCCCAGCCAAATGTGGATGCGAATTCCTTGGAGTGCGGCCAGCACAGCAAAATGGCGGCGCGGTCGGCTGGAATCACGGACAAAACGGACTCGAGAATCTGGCGCTGCAGTGGCTCCAGCCCCCGGACCGAAGCTACGGTTTGAGCGATGCGAAGCAGCGCATTGAGATCACGAACCGACCGCTCCGTTGCCGGGACCTCAGCCTGTGAGAGATACAAGGCGTCCTGTTTGCGCAGCACCAAAGTTTGCGAATCGTTATCGTTATCCTTTTGAATCTCAAAGCGCAATACGGTATTTCCGACACTGATCTCGTCTCCGGGCTCGAGCTGGCCGCGTGGTCACGGGCTGGCCATTGACCAAGGTCTGGTTGCGGCTACCCAGATCTTCGACCGTAAAACGTCCACCGGCGCCTCGAATCAGACAATGCCGGCGCGATATCGATCCATCCAGAATGGCGATTTCGTTCGAGGGTTCCCTGCCGATCGCCAGTTCGCCGTCATGCAAGGGGAACTGTGTTCCTTTCACCGGTCCGGCGACGGAGTGTAAAATAGCTTTCACTGTGGGCCAGTATAGTCCAAGTTGTGTGAGTAGCCCAATGTGTGCCAAGGTACTATCTTCTAAGATAGTCACCCTATCCGAATAGATATGGAAACTACCTAGTCCGACGACTCGCTCAGTACCGCTTCCATAATATTTTCAATCACTTGCAGATCGAGAAGCGACTGGTATTTCTTTTGCTTCAGTTAGAGTCAGTGGCGCGGTAGTAAATTTCTCAAGGAGATAAAGCAATGAAAACCAAAACGAACCTTCGGGCTGGCAATGCGATGTGGGGCAGCTAGATCAAACCGGACCAAGCGGAAGGTTGTTTCAGTTCAAACGACGATCGCCCGGCCAAAACGCACTTTCGCTTGATCGGGCTTAGCCAACAATCGTAAGTTAAGGAGATAAAGCAATGAAAACCAAGACCAACGTTCGGGCCGGCAATGCGATGTGGGGCAGCTAGATCAAACCGGGAGCAACGGAATGTCCGGATCAATCAAACCCAGGCAGGTCAAACCCAGGCTTAAACCGCGCTTCGCGTGGCGCTGGCGCGGTTAGGCTTAGGGTCGATCATAGCCATCGACAACCTCTCAACGACCGTTAAGGCGAAACGCGATTAAAACGAGAACAAACATCAGGGCCGTCAATTCGACTCGAGGCGCCTGGGACCTTGTTTTGAGGCGTTCGATTGGTTCGCGTGACGTGAGAAGGAACCTCCACTTTCGATCACCTATGTCCGCTAGCCTGTCAACGTGCGGCGGCGCGAGCATGGTGTTCTGGCTGCCAGTCGCGTCCCGCCGCTCCAAGCATCTCGACACCCGCGACCACGCTGGCGGAGTTGTTCCACCGAGCCGCGATGACGTCGATCGCAAGAGGTCATCTTACCCAATCATGTTGAACCAACCCCTCATCGACAAGGTGACCCGTCCGTACTTCGCTCTTTAGGATGAACGGATTGCAGCGCAATGCTCTTGGCCGGCGAGGCCGAGAAAAGCAGGCAGCGCAGCGGACGACTCGCGCAGCGGCGAGCACTCAGTTTGGCCTAGCTGCGTCAATTGACGCAATTTCAAAGCGACTATCCGTTCAGATAGAACACCTATCTTTTCAGATAGGGTAAACTGCTTAGCTCTCGCCCCTATTTAGTCCCGGTAGCCAATATTTTCAGACACTTAGCTCACTAGCCGAGATTGGTACTTCTCATGCTCTAGTTCTAAGTGTGTTCGTCGTAGCACTCAATAGAATACTTTAAGGAGAAGACGTGAAATTCAAAACCAACGTTAAGGCCGGTACCGTCGCCTGGGGCGACTAATTCCGCCAAATTCGAGATTTGTCCCGTCCCCCAACCAAACAGCCGCAGTCGTGCTTTACGCACGGCTGCGGTTTGTTAGTTTTTGGCCAACACTTGCTCAATGAACGCGAGGGCGCGCGGATCGCCAGATTGGCCGAGCCAGAAGATCGCCTGCTTCCGCACCTCGGGATTCTTCTGATTTCTGGCGACTTCGATCAACCTGGGAATGCCTTCATCCTTGGGTAATTGTGAGAGTGCGAATACGGCCCGCTTCTTGACACTGGTTTCGGGATCGTTTTCAATGGCGCTCGAAATCGCAGAGACCGCTTGTTTGCCCGCCTTCTGAGCCAGCCAAAATATGGCCTGCCCGCGCACGTGCGCGGACGCGTCGTTATGGGCGGTTTGAATGAGAAAATCCAGCGCCTCGGGTTGTTTGCTGACGGAAAGCGCAAAAACCGCTTTGTCGCGGATCTTTTCATTGGGGTCATGCGCGAGGAGATCGCGCAAGGTGGTCAGGCCGTGCGCGCCGCGGCTGGCGCCCAGCCAAAAGATCGCTTTCTCCCGCACCTTATCCGTTTGCGGGGAGCGGGCCAACCGGTCGAGGACCGCGTCGGCTTGCGGATCGTCGTGCTGAGCGATGGCCACAATAGCGCCATCGAATACGGGAGCCTGCTTCTCGAGATACGACAGACTGGCGGCAGCGGGCACATCCGTAATCCAGACAAACGGCAAGCCGCCCGCGTCGAGCTGGCATTCGAGCGAATGGATTTTAATTTTCTCGATGGCATTGTTGGCGACACGGAACAGCACCGCGACCGCCGTCGATCCTTCGAGGTGTACCGGATTGCCGGTGTGGCCGTCGCAGTTGAAGTCGTGGTCCTTACGGGCGGTCTCCACGCCATAGCCGAACCACGCGGGACCCGTAGCGCGAATCTCGGAGGCAAGATTGCCAGAAAATGCACGGCTCTCAAACCGGGCGTTCATGACGTCCGGTTTCCAGTTCTGAGCCAGTGCGGTGGAAACCGCCAGCAAAACGACAAACGTCTTCATTTGAGAATCTCCATCATGTAATCCGTGGCTTCTTTCGAGTGAATGAGCGAGAGTTTGCTCACGATTTGTTTCTTCATCTCCGGATTTCTCTCGGCGCGCGCCAGTTCGACCAGCGCCTTACCGTTGTTCTGCAGAAACAGAGCCTGCAAGACAGCGTGCCGCACGCCCGGATCCTGGTCGGACTTGTAGATGGAGACCAACACCTCGGAGCGCCCGTTGTCTCCCATCAGCCCCAACGACTTGATGGCGGCCAGGCGAAGGCGGGGGTCTTTGTCGCCGCGGGCAATATCGATCAATCTGGGAGAATTTCCGGCCAAAAACATCGATTTCAGGATCTCTTCCTTGCTTTCTGTCGAGGACTCCGATTGATAGAGCTGCCACAGTTCGTCCTGTCCGCCAGTGAGAGCAAGCTGCCGGATGGCATCGTGGCGCAGTTCGGGGTCTTTCTCCGACCGCGCTGCGTTCAGCAGAAAACTGCGCGAACCTGACAGCATAAAAGCTTGCAGCACGGCGCGCTTGACATTCTTGTCCCCGGAGGAGCTATAAATAGACGCGAGCAGCGTCCGGCTATCGTCGGTACCCGTCATTCCGAGATAGCGGACGGCTTTCAGTTGCAGTTCCGGATTCGCGGCGCCTTTGGCGATATCGGAAAGCGCTTTGCGCGCTTCCGGCGATCCGCTTTGGCTGAGTACGAACAGCGCCCGATCCTTCAGCCTCGGCGAATTATTGCTGGTAAGAACCTTCTCCAGAATCGGCATGGCCTGCTTAGGATCGGCCTGCATCAGAGCGTTGAGCGCCATCAACTTGAGTTCATCGTCTGATTCCGAGGATGGGTTGACTGGGCTGCCGCTCTTGCCGCGAATCTCCACTTCTAGCGCCTTGGCATCGTTCATCCAGCGGCTGGAGGAATAGGCTTGCCGCAAGGCGTCAATGGTAACCAGGGCACGGTCCCGCCGGCCTGCGCGATTCTCCGCATATGCCTTCCAATACATCGCGGCATCGGCGCCTGCTCCTTTTTTGGCCGCCGCCGCGTCAAAATGGGCGATGGCTTGATCCCACTGCGAGTTGTCCAGAGCGCGACGGCCCTCGCGGTAATCCGGGTCTTCACGAGTTTCCTGCGCGCTCAAAACAACCGCACCCAGCAGCGCCATGAGCAAGGCCAGAAGAATGCTGAAGCGAATCATAGTTTCTCTCTCTTTTCTTCAATATTGGAACGGATAATGCGAACTTTAAACAAAATGCCTTCGTTCTCGAGGCGCCGCTGCAATGCCTCCAGCTCCGGCGCGGAAAGATTCGACGGGCTGTGCGCCACATCGAGCAGAACGCGCTCCAGTTCATCGAGCACGGAAGCAGCATTGGCTTCTCCATTGCGCGCCGCGGTCAAACGCAATAGCCGGTTCTCGCCCAGCAGGTCTTGCGCCCGCGTCCGCTCTTCCGCCAAATCGATAGTGCCCGGAGTCGCGTTGACCAGTTCCGCCAACAGCACTTCGGAGCGGTCCAGATGCCCTCCCATGGTGATCAGCAGCACGCGGTCGCGCGCGCCCAGCGAAAATCCTTGCGTTCTCTTTTGCCGCTCGGCCAGCATACCCGCGAAGAATGCCACAATCAACAACGCCGCCAGCGCCGGAGTGAGCGTCCACCAGGTGAACCATCGCGGTTTGGGCTGGTTTGCCGGCAATTTAGGAAGCAGTCTGGCCCAGACTTCCGCGCCATAGGCCGCGCCGCGCTCGGGAATCGCGTAATCGGGCAGATCGGCCAGCAGACGCTGCTCGCGTGCAAAAGCATCCTGGCATTGCCGGCATTCACCCAAGTGCTGCCGGGTCTCCTGATCCACGTCGCCGTAATACGCCAAGGTGAGTTGCTCCTGACTCAGATGCTCCATTAAGCGCCCCCCCAAGCCGGCTCCAAAATGCCGCGCAGCTTTTGAACCGCGCGAAAAACGCTGTGCTTGGCAGCCCCTTTGTTCACGCCCAATACTTTGGCAATCTCCTCAATATTCTGGCCTTCATAATGCCGGAGGACAAACGCCGTCCGTTCGGCCTCCGTGAGTTGCTCGAGCGCCGGCCCCAGCAATCCGGCCAACTGCCCGCTGCGCGTCAAGCGCTCAGGGTCGGGCGCCGGAGAGGCAACGGTGTCCAGCAGGTTGGTCGCTTCGTCATTGACCGCGGTTCCGGATTGCTCTTTGCGCAAGCGCCGCGCCCGCAGCAGATCGAGCGAACAGTTCGCCCCGATGCGGTAAAGCCAGGTTCCGAACGCCGCGCGTCCGTCAAACCGGTGCAGTTGCTTGTAAGCGCGTAAAAATGTCTCCTGCACCATGTCTTCTGCGTCCTGTTCATTCCCAGTCATGCGAAAGGCGAGGCGGAACACGGAGCGGCTATGGCGCTCGACAAGAACACGAAAGGCGAGTTGGTTGCCCTTCCGCGCCTCATCGGCGGCTTCTGCATCCGTCCAATCCATCCTGGCTGACCTTTAGACTACGGCTTTTGCTGGCGGTTAGCCTTGCGAGGCGGAATTGGACCTGCGCGCCGGCCGCGCGCCCAAATACATCCTGTACCGTCATCCGGCCCGGAAGTCAATTGCGCCCCAGTGGGAACCACGCGACCACGAGTGCTCTTCCACTCCGGAAGAACTGGTGGCTCGTTGCGCCGAATTAGGCATGTCTTCCATGACCCTGCTCGAAGGCGGCAGCGTCAGCGGATTGCCGCGCTTTCATCTAGCCGCCAAAAAACTTGGCATTCGCGCTCATCTTCGCGCGGAGGTCACGTGCCGCCTCCATGGGCTTAGCCGCCCTGCGATAGCCCCCAATCCCCTCGTAAATAAAGCGAAGTGCGCTAACCTTTAATAACAGGTGGCGTAATTAAAGCTCCCTGTAATTCCATGCCAACCCTCGGCAATCACCGAGTCGGGCGCTTGATCGTCTCCACCATTGGCGGAGAAACGGTCCGGGCGTATATCCCACCGCCACTCCCGCCTGTGCCAGCCGTGCGTCTCAGCGAATTTCAACTTCTCCTCGAGCAGGCGAACCAAGCCCTGGGAAGACTCGACGGACTAGCGTCATTCCTCCCCGACCTCAGTCTTTTCCTCTACGCCTATGTCCGGAAAGAAGCCGTGCTCTCATCTCAGATTGAGGGCGCCCAATCCTCGCTTTCCGATCTCCTGCTTTTCGAAAATCAGGAAGTCCCCGGCGTTCCCATTGAAGAGGTGCAGGAAGTCTCCAACTATGTCGCCGCACTCTATCACGGCCTGAAACGCATTCGAGAGGATGGCTTTCCTCTCTCGCTACGGCTGCTGCGAGAGATACACGAAATCCTGCTCTCACGCGGGCGGGGCAGCAACAAGGAGCCCGCCGAGTTTCGTCGAAGTCAAAACTGGATCGGAGGCACACGGCCTGGCAACGCCGTATTTGTCCCACCGCCGCCGGAACTCGTTTTGGAATGCATGGGCCAGCTCGAAAGGTTTCTCCATCGGGAAACCAGCGATCTTCCGCTGCTTGTGCGGGCCGTCCTCGCGCACGTCCAATTTGAAACCATCCACCCATTCCTCGATGGAAATGGGCGCCTGGGACGTCTCCTGATCACCTTCCTGCTTGGTACTGGCGGCGCGCTGTCTGAACCGATCCTCTACCTGAGTCTTTACTTCAAGTCCAATCGCCAGGTCTATTACGATCTCCTCACCAGCGTGCGCGTGAGCGGAGACTGGGAAGCGTGGATCGAGTTCTTTTTGACCGGCGTGAAGGACACCTCCGAGCAGGCGATCTCCAGCACCCGCCGCCTGATCGCTTTGCTGGAGGCTGACCGGAAGAAGATTGAAGCTCTCGGCCGTCCGGCGGTCTCCGTCCTGCGGGTTTTTCATTACGCACAAACCCATCCCATTCTCTCGATCGCCACTGCGGAAAACACCGGCTCGACCTTTCCCACGGTCTCCGCGGCGATCGATCACATGCAGCAGCTCGACATCCTGCACGAGATCACCGGCCGCCAGCGCCACCGGCTCTTTGCCTATCGCGGCTACCTGGATATCCTCAACGAAGGAACCGAACCGCTCTGATAGCGCCGGATCGTCGAAATCGCCGAGTTAAGGAAGACCGGCGCACATTGGCGGGAAACAGCGTGTCTCTGTATAATGAAGAAGGAGCCCAGCGCCAATGACCATTCAGATCACCAGGCCGGAAGTCGAGGCGCTCATCAACCAGCGTCTTCAGACCGGTGGGTTCAAGGACGCTGAGGATGTCATCTTGCACGCTCTTCAAGCTTCTGAAGCCCACCAACCGCCAACGGAAGATCAACGCCGAGAGGCGATTGAGCGCCTCAAAACATTCGGGAAGACCCATGGGCTCTCGCTAGACGGCATAACGATTCGCGAACTGCGTGATCAGGCTCGGCCTTGAGCTGGGTTGTTGCCCCTGCCTCTATCGAGGCCAGTTCTTTTCCACTCCGTTCATAATGGGTGTGGAGGCTGTGGCCACCAGCCAGCATCAGATGACGGTCACACTCGAAATCCCTGAAGAACTAGCCCAGCACCTGGGTCCGGAGGCGGCGCGCATGTCGCGCGAGGCCCTGGGGCTGGAAGCTCACCGGCAAGGATTGTGGACCGAAGCCGAACTCAGCCGTTTCTTGGGGCTGAGCCGCCTGGCTTTAGATCGGTTCCTAAAGGACCACGACGTCGAACTCCCTTACAACTGGGACGATCTAGAGCGGGAACGCCAAGTTCACCGTGAACTCGCCGGATCCTAATGCTGGTCGTTGCCGATACCAGCCCGATAAACTATCTGGTCTGGATCGAATCGGCGGAAATCCTTCCCAATCTATACGGCAAAGTAATCATCCCTCCGGAAGTGAGACAGGAACTCCTTTCGGCTGATGCTCCTGCCATCGTTCGGGCCTGGGCCAGCGACCCTCCCAAATGGATAGAAGTCCATTCGCCGGATCCCACCTTGCGCGATGATCCGCGTTGGCAATCTCTCGACCTCGGAGAGAGGGCAGCGCTGGCATTGGCAATCGAACATCAGCCCTCCGTTCTGTTGATCGACGAGCGGGCGGGCTCCGCGATTGCACGTAGTCTCGGATTGCCGGTGACAGGAACCCTGGGAGTCCTCGACGAAGCCGCACGGCAGAAGCTCATATCGCTTCCCGACGCTATTGACCGCTTGAAACGAACTTCCTTCCGTTACCCCGAAGCAATCGTAGCGCGGCTGCTCGAAGAAGACGCCCGCCGCTCATGATGCGTCCGCCGGTGCGAAAAAGCAGGAGTTTCTCGGCATCGCGGCAAGTTCCTAGCCCAGGCAGCCGAACGCAACCCCGGTCAGCCGAACCCAACCTAAGATAGGAGAGAAGCTCCCTATGCGTTCAACAGTGTTGGAACGGGTTGGCTATTTTCACTTCGTTAGCCGGGAAGACCCAATAAAGACGCTAACCGATGAAATCAAAAAAGCAAAAGCCCACCAGGACATCCACAACTCACTCATCGTGCTCCCGGAAGCCTTCAACCAGGCGCACTATGATCGGGGAGAGCCGGTGATCGACGCGTGCAAAACTCGTGACGAACTTCGTAAGCTTGCCGCGCTTTATAGCCTGGCGTTCGTCGCAGGCATCCTCGACGGCAGATGCAATACAGCATACTGGATCGACGCTGGCGGCTCTCAACTCGTGTGCCACAAGATGGGAGACGACGGCTACAAAAGCTACGACACCTGTACTGAGAACTACGACGAACAGAACCCAATCGACTGCACAAGCGCCCGCATTGGCGCGCTAATCTGCATGGACGCGGTCGCGCCGGCCCTGGCCGTCCGACGCGAGGTGCTCTTACACAAGGTGCGGTCACGCACCAGCACACGTATTATCTGCGTGCCGGCCAGATTCAAGAGTAGCGAGCGCACGAAACCGCCGGAAGATTTTCAAGGCTGCTGGTACGTCGTCGCCAACGGCTCCTGGCGGGGTCACGAAAGCTCGATCACGGACCCCTCGGGGAATGAGATCGAGGCCAGCACCGGAGAACCCCTCAACGAGATCAAGCTCGCGCGGCTAACCTCTACCTTATAGTCGATGGGCCAGCCGCCGCCTCAATCGGCACCCACTCCGGCATGCCGTTCTCGTCCGGAACCACATAGCCCACCGATCGCCACGCGCCCTCGCCATAACCCAATATCCGCCGGTTCACCGGATCGATCGATGCCCAGGTGGGCCCGCTGTGCGGCGGCACAAGGTGATAACAGCGGGGACCGATCTCGGCCAGCGTGGCAGCGTCAAATATACTCACCGACCCGTCCGCAAAGCAAGCCAAAACTCGCTCTCCGTCGGGGGACCAGGCGCAGCCGAACACGTGACCGGAATGGCCAGAGAGAGTGCGCAGACAGCGGCCGGAGTCCGCCTCCCAGATCTTCAGCGTATTGTCAAAAGAGGCCGAGAGCACCTGGCGGCCGTCGGGGGACCAGGCGCAGCCAAACACAAGACTGGAATGGCCGGAGAGGGTGAGCAGGCAGCGGCCGGAGTGCGCCTCCCAGATCTTCAGCGTATTGTCAAACGAGGCCGAGAGCGCCCGGCAGCGGTCGGGGGACCACGCGCAGCGCCACACAGAATTGGAATGGCCGGAGAGAGTGAGCAGGCAGCGGCCGGAGTCGGCATCCCAGACCTTCAGCGTTTGGTCCGAAGAGGCCGAGAGCACCCGGCGGCCGTCGGGGGACCAGGCGCAGCCGTCAACAGAACTGGCATGGCCAGAGAGAGTGAGCAGGCAACGGCCGGAGTCCGCGTCCCAGATCTTCAGCGTACTGTCCAAAGAGGCCGAGAGCACCCGGCGACCGTCGGGGGACCAGGCGCAGCCGTGAACACAACTGGAATGGCCGGAGAGAGTGAGGAGGCAGCGGCCGGAGGCCGCATCCCAGATCTTCAGTGTCTGGTCCCCAGAGGCCGAGAGCACCCGGCGGCCGTCGGGGGACCAGGCGCAGCCGGACACAGAACTGGAATGGCCGGAGAGAGTGAGGAGGCAGCGGCCGGAGTCCGCCTCCCAGATCATTAGAGTCTGGCCCGCAGAAGCCAAGAAAGCCCGGCGGCTGTCGGGGGACCAGGCACAGCCGGATACAGAACGGGAATGGCCGGAGAGAGTGAGGAGGCAGCGGCAGGAGTCCGCCTCCCAGATCTTCAGCGTGTTGTCCCAAGAGGCGGAGAGCACGCGGCGGCCGTCGGGAGACCAGGCGCAGCCGTTCACAGAATTGGAATGGCCGGAGAGAGTGAGGAGGCAGCGGCCGGAGTCCGCCTCCCAGATCTTCAGCGTATTGTCCCCAGAGGCCGAGAACACCCGGCGGCCGTCGGGGGACCAGGCGCAGCCGTACGCAGAGTCAGAATGGCCGGAGAGAGTGAGCAGGCAGCGGCCGGAGTCCGCCTCCCAGATCTTCAGCGTCTGGTCCCCAGAGGCCGAGAGCACTCGGCGGCCGTCGGGGGACCAGGCGCAGCCGGACACAGAACCAGAATGGCCGGAGAGAGTGAGCAGGCAGCGGCCGGAGTCCGCCTCCCAGATCTTCAGCGTATCGTCCCAAGAGGCCGAGAGCACCCGGCGGCCGTTGGGGGACCAGGCGCAGCCGAGCACAGACCTGGAGTGGCCCGAGAGAGTGAGCAGGCAGCGGCCGGAGTCCGCCTCCCACACCTTTAGCGTATTGTCCTCAGAGGCGGAGAGCACCCGGCGGCCGTCGGGGGACCAGGCGCAGCCGAACACAGACCTGGAGTGGCCCGAGAGAGTGAGCAGGCAGCGGCCGGAGTCCGCCTCCCACACCTTTAGCGTATTGTCCTCAGAGGCGGAGAGCACCCGGCGGCCGTCGGGGGACCAGGCGCAGCCGTGCACAAAATTGGAATGGCCGGAGAGAGCGAGCAGGCAACGGCCAGAGTCCGCCTCCCAGATCTTCAGCGTATGGTCCCAAGAGGCCGAGAGCACCCGGCGGCCGTCGGGGGACCAGGCGCAGCCTCGCACAGAAGCCGAATGGCCGACCTGCACCTCCTGTCTGCCGAAAGGCCCGGAAGCCGACAGCCTCACCCCTGCGTTACCCCCCGAGCAGCGCAACCAATCCGTTTTCGAAGCGGGAGCGCCGGCAAATTCCGCCCCGGCCAAATCGCATTGGCGGAACAACCCAGCCTCCAACTCCGCCCCATTCCACCGCGAGCCGGCGAGATCGCAATCCTGCCATTCCGCACGCGCCGCCAGCGCGCTCGAGAAATCCGCATCGGCCAACCGGCACCGCCGCCAGAACGTATTCTGAATATCCGCTCCTCTTAAGTTGATGCCGCCCAGCTCCAGCAGATCGGCGCCGGCGTGATCCACTTCCAGTCCAAAGAGATCGGCGCCGGGCAACTGAAAGCCGAAAGTGGGAGGCGCTGGATAGTTTTTCGTTTGCGCCAACAACACATAACGAAAAGCCAATTCGCTGGCTTGCGGACGGTACGCGTTCCGCAGCGCAACCAGCCCCTGATACGCGGGATCGGAAGGCTGCTCCAGCAGAGATTGACCCAAAAAGTCCAGAGTCTCCTGGCTAACTCCCCGCAACGCCCAGCCAGAGAAATCCGAACGAATCAGCGCTCGCCGCAGATAGCAAGCCAGGAAATACTCCAGCAGCGAACTATGCGCGAACCGGAATTGGTCCCCGTTTTCATCCCGCACCAGAAAAGCTGCGGTGCGCACGTCCTCCAGCAGCAATTCCGGCTCTTTCTTTCCGTAGCGTGCCGACAGATGCGATTCGACAAACTTGGCAACCCAATCGTCCAGCTCATTGGCAGACCAGGACCGGAGCCCGGAACGCGTCAGCTCCGCCGCCAAATGCTCCATAAGTAACTGCTTGTGCTCCGGGCTGAACTGATGCTTCCCTTGGTCGCGCAGCAGCCACTCTTCCACCACAAAACGATACAGCGTGAGCCCAGTGACCGTTTTTCCTTCAGCCTTCAACCTCTCGAGCCGGGCGAATTGCCGGGTGATTAGGCTTAACGTGTAGGGCCGCTGCGCCAGCTCCGGAAGATTGTGGACGGACGCAATGAACGCGTAGGTTTGATCCACATCCCGGTCGGGCAGTGAGTTCTTCAAATACGTGCGGATCTGCTCCTCGCCAAACGGAAGCAACACCAGCGCCCGATAGTCCTCACCGTGCACAGCATCCCGGTCTTCCATGCGGAAATGCGCTGATTGCTCCTGCATGGTGCGGAAATAGTGCGAACGGCACGTAATTAGCAACCGCCCGCTCCGAGACTTCGGCGGAAGAATCCGGAACAACTGCCGCGTAAACAACTGTCCTTGGTTGGGAGTCAGGTGTACCAGCACCTCGTCCAGCCCGTCAAAAATCACCAGCGCGCCTTGCTCCATCAACTTGTAAATTTCCCTGGGCTCGGGAGGCATCGACCATGGTCCGCCCTTCCAATCGCGCTTGAGTATTCGCTCCAAAGTCTCATCCAGGGTCGGGTCTTTCGCCGCTGCATCGCCAACGTACCGCAGATCGAGGAAAATGGCCATGGGCACTGGCTCGCCCTTGCCACGCCGCTCCCAGAGCCGCTTGGCGAACTCCTTCGCAGTAGTCGTCTTTCCCATTCCGAGTTCTCCGAGCAGCGCGCAGTACCGCGGCGCGCGCGGATCGAAGAGCCATTCATCCAGGAACGTGATCGCGTCGCACCGGTTTTCCACCGGCGCCTGAAGATCGATTTCGCGCCGCAGCGAAATTGGGCTAGCGGCGCTGTCCACCCACGGGGCGTCGTGATAGGCGAGGCCGCGGAGATACTCTTCGGGCCTCTCATCCTTCCGCGCCAACACCGCCCGAATGATCCGGAACAGCTCTAGAGCGAACCCTCTCTTGTCTTTTGCATTATCGAAACTCTTGCCCCGGTCACGGAAAACTAGAACGTCCTTGGGATCGCTATCCAACTCATAGAGAGCGACCGGCACAACCCGGGCCGTCGCTCGAGCACCCAGTCGTTCCGCCAGAAAACGCGGAGTGAGGAGTTGCAGCGTGAGGTCGCACCGCTCTCGCGCGCGGTTATGCTGCTCACCGGGGTCTTCACCGGGAAGAATGTCCTCATGGCCCCACATTTCGATGTCGCTGCCGTCGAAAAATGGCTTCAATTCACCGAGCAATTTCTTTGCATCGGCCGCGTCGTCTTCGGCATAGACGACATATAAGCGAACTGGGCCCAATTTGACGGCGTCCTGCGCAAAACGCTCGTCATGATCCAAATTCTCCCTGACCCATCGCTCAGTAGATTCCATAAGCTGGTCTTCCCCTTCAAACCAAACGAGCCGTTGCTCTACCGGCGTTCGAGTCTTATTATCGCCGGAAAGGCCAAACCGAATTCCGGCCTTTTCCGCCGCGTTCTTGATCTCCAGCCGGAACTGCCGCAGATTAGCCAGCGCCGCTTCGCGCCCCTGACCCAAATAAAGCGTCCGCAGCACGCGCGCCAGGTTCGCCGATCCGTCCTCATCCAGAAGCTCGATCAATTTGTCTAACTGCTCCCGATTTTTTCCCATTTGGGCGCGGACCTGCGCCGCAGCCCGAAGAACGGCCGACCTGCTCAACATCAATATTTCCTCAGGAGCGCAACAATTTTCGAGAACAGCTCACGGGCAAAGTCCCGCCGGTCCGCCATGGCGCGGCAAGCATCGAAAGATCGCCCCTTTCGGTCGCGAAACACCTGCCGATCCTCCAGCCCCTTCAAATCCATGCTTCCGTCAAACGCGATCCGGTGCAGTTCCACAGGAACGACCATGGGCTTTGCCAGCAACACCGGCAACTCATTCTCAGCAATGAACTTGCTGGCAAGAAATTCGGGTGAGACCAGCAGCAACCCGAACCGCGAGCGCTCCAGAGCCTGATCAATCTCTTTCCGCCAATGCTCGCCTGGCAGAATCACGTGGTCGGTCCATTCGCCAAAGGCGAAATCGGCAGACGCCTTCAGCAGCGGCTCCAGCAGGTCCCGGAAGCGCTCCACATCTGCGGTATTGCGGTGGGCGTAGGAGAGAAAGTATGGAGCAGGCTGCTTCATGAACCCATGATAAACGAAGTCAGCGAAATGTCAACGAAATATGGTCACGATGATCGATGAAAATCATCTCTCTTTTTATCAATCGTTTACCAGGATCCATCCGGTAGACCAACCGCTCCATCGTGTACCGTAGTCGCAGGGAGAAGTCCTGCTCATGCGAACTGAAGCCGATTCGAACATTACGACTCTGCCCATTCGTGGCCGAAGTGCGCGCCCCGAAAACAAAATAGCTCAAACGAACCTAATCCCGAAATCGGACACTGTTGTTGGCCACGAAACCTCACCAGATCAACAACTTTGCTTCAAGAAAATCAAAAAGGTCAAACGAACCTAGTCCCATTTCCGGACACAAGATCCATGCTATCCTAATAGGCGAACAAACAGCGAAATGTACACTGAACTTCACGCCCGCTCCGCTTTCAGTTTCCTCGAAGGCTCTTCCACTCCGGAAGAACTCGCCGCTCGCTGCGCGGAATTACAAATGCCTTCCATGGCCCTGCTTGATCGCGACGGCGTCAGCGGATTGCCGCGCTTTCATCAGGCGGCCAAAAAGCTCGGCATCCGCGCTCATCTGGGCGCGGAGGTCACCTGCACAGACGGTCATCGCTACCCGCTGCTGGCCGAAAGCCGCAAGGGTTACCAGAACCTATGCCGCCTGATTACCCGCATGAAGCTGCGCGCCGCCAAAGGGGAAGGCGCGGCCACGCCGCAGGAGTTCGCCGAGCACAGCAAAGGTCTCATCTGCCTGCTCAACCGGCCCGATGAAAACGCTATCGATCGCTTTGGCGCAAAAAATATTTATGTCGAAATCCAGCGCCACTTCGATCGCGATGAGGAAGCGCACAACCAAAAACTCATTGATTTCGCCCGTCACCGCAAGCTGCCGCTGCTGGCGTCGAATGGCGTGAATCACGCCCTTCCGCAAGCGCGCGAACCGCTGGACGTGCTCACCTGCATCCGCCATAAAGTGAAAATCGCCGAAGCCGGTCGCCTTTTGTGTAAAAATAATGAGCGCCATATAAAAAACCCGAACGAAATGCAGCGCCTGTTTGCGGACCTTCCGGAGGCCGTCGCCAACACCCAAGAACTCGCGCAGCGCCTCCAGTTCACGCTGGCCGATTTAGGCTATGAGTTCCCCCGCTATCCGGTTCCGCCCGGCGAGACGATCAATTTTTTTCTCCGCCAGCGCACTGATGAAGGCGCTCGCCTCCGCTACCGGCCTTATCACGACAAAGCCCGCCGCCAGATTGAGCGCGAACTGGCCATGATTGAAAAGCTCAATCTGGCGGGCTATTTCCTCATCGTTTGGGACATCGTCGAGTTCTGCCGCGCGCAAGGCATTCTCGCGCAAGGCCGCGGATCGGCCGCCAATAGCGCGGTGTGTTACTCGCTGGGAATCACCGCGGTCGACCCGGTGGCGATGGAACTGCTATTTGAGCGCTTTCTATCTGAGGAGCGCGGCGAGTGGCCCGACATCGATATCGACCTGCCAAGCGGCGATCAGCGCGAGAGCGTCATCCAATATGTCTACCAGCGCTACGGCAAACTTGGCGCAGCTATGACCGCCAATGTGATTACCTATCGCGGCCGTTCCGCCGTGCGCGAAATCGGCAAAGTGCTGGGCTTTGAGCAGGACGATATCGATCGACTGGCTGCGCTGGTGCCGGTGTGGGGTTGGAAAGATCCCGCGAACACCGCGGAAAAGCAATTCCGCGAAGCGGGCTTCTCGCTGGACCACACGCTGGCGCGCAAGTTTCATGAGCTGTATCTCGCCATTCAGGATCTGCCGCGGCACCTGGGCCAGCACTCGGGTGGCATGGTCATCTGCCAGGGTGCGCTCGATTCCATTGTTCCCTTGGAGCCGGCCACCATGCCCAACCGCGTCGTCGTCCAGTGGGACAAAGAGGACTGCGCCGACATGGGCATCATCAAAGTGGATCTGCTGGGCTTGGGAATGATGGCTGTTCTCAAGGACTCCATCGATCTGATTCGCGATTCGTATGGTGAAGATGTGGACTTGGCGCATCTGCCGGCGGATGACGCAAAAGTCTATTCGGCGCTGCAAAAAGCCGACACGGTCGGTCTGTTTCAAGTGGAGAGCCGCGCGCAGATGTCCTGTCTGCCGCGCATGCAGCCGCAACATTTTTACGACATTGTGGTGCAGGTGGCCATCATCCGTCCCGGGCCGATCGTAGGCCAAATGCTGCATCCTTACTTACGGCGCAGGCAGGGCAGGGAAGCCCCGCAGTGTTTGCATCCATCCCTGGAACCGGTGCTGGCGCGCACTTTGGGTGTCCCGTTGTTTCAGGAGCAGCTCTTGCGCATGGCCATGATCGCGTCCAACTTCACCGGCGGCCAGGCGGAAGAACTGCGGCGCGCCATGGGCTTCAAGCGGTCCCAAGCGCGCATGCAGGAAGTGGAAGGCAATCTACGCGCCGGCATGGAAAAGAACGGTATCACCGGAAAAGTGCAGGACACTATTATTCAATCCATCACTGCCTTTGCGCTATATGGATTCCCGGAGTCGCACGCCGCCAGCTTCGCACTCATCGCCTATGCCAGCGCTTATTTGAAATGCCACTACCTGGCGGCCTTCACGGCGGCCATTCTCAACAATCAACCCATGGGTTTCTACGCGCCCGCCACGTTGGTAAAGGACGCCCAGCGGCACGGTTTGCATTTTCAGCCGATCGACGTCACGCGCTCCCAGTGGTTTTGCACCATAGAAGAGCATACCGGTGAGCGTCATGTGCGACTGGGGCTGAACTATGTCAAAGGCCTGCGCGAAGAGACCGCGCGCGCCATTTTGCGGGAGCGCGCCGCCGCTCCGTTTGGGAGCATTCAGGATTTGGTCCGGCGAGTGCCTGGGCTGCGCAAAGACGAACTTCGCAAGCTGAGCGAAATCGGCGCGCTGAACTTTATCAACCAGCAGCCGCTCCATCGCCGCGCCGCGCTTTGGGAATCGGAAGCGGCCATTCAACCGCGTGGCCCGCTTTTTGATGCGTTGGATGAGCCCTCCGATGACTTCCCGCTATCGGCCATGACGCCCACCGAGCGCCTGAACGCCGATTTCCGCGGAACGCACGTCACCATCGGCAGGCATCCCATGGCTTTCCACCGGCCGGCCTTGAATGCGCTCAAAGTGGTGCCCGCCTACCGGCTCAAGAACCTCCGCAACTCGACCGCCGTGCGCATCGCCGGCTGCGTCATTTGCCGCCAGCGTCCGGGCACGGCCAAGGGCCTGACATTTCTCAGCCTGGAAGACGAAACCGGCATATCGAACGCCGTGGTGATGCCCGACGTCTTCGAGCGCGAGCGCGTCAACCTGATCGGCCACAGCTACATCCTGATCGAAGGCGAACTGCAGAACATAGACGGCGTGGTGTCGGTGAAAACAGCGACAGTCCAACCGCTGTCATTGGCCGAGGCAAGCGTACCTTCCCATGATTTCCACTAAAGATGAGAGACTTGAGGAGAGAGATCATGACAGGTCGAATGCAAATTAACCGCTTCGCGGTAGAGAACTTTCGCGCCATCCAGCAGTGCGACGCGGAGCTGTCACCCGTAACGTTTTTCATTGGCGCGAACGCGTCGGGAAAGACCAGTTATGTGGACGCTCTCGTGTTTTTACAGACGGGTCTTCAGCGCTCGTTGGAATACGCACTCCTATACAGAGGCGGCGCCCATTCGATTGTGCACCAACCGGCAACTTATCCGACCGTGACACGCTTCCATTTCGATATATCGTCCTCCGCCAATGAGAATTGTGAGTACGAGTTGTGCCTGCGCTTTCAAGACCCCACTTCAGCCGTTGTCACTCGCGAAGAATGCCGAATCCGGAATTCCGAAGGTCAACACCACTATTATTTGGTCGCAAAACGGAACCGTGCAGGGATCTGCCGCGATCTTTCCACCGGCGAGTCCTGATCGCATTTTCCTGCCGAACGCGTCCGGGCTGCCAGAGTTTCGCGCGCTGTTTGATTTCCTTGCCGGACTCGCGGCTTGCGAGACAGTCATGCCGTCATTCTACACTTGGGCTGAAAAAATGAACAGCCAGATTCGCAAGGTGAACCCGGCCAGAGATGAAATTGGCTTAGCGCCCAGGCTTCGTCAACTCAGTAAAAATCATCCTGAACAGCTAGAGATTATTCAGCAATACCTCCGAATGATCGCGCCATCATTCCATCGAATCGAAGTCCACGAGTCACACGGTACGTCATGGGTGAGTTTCGCCGAAATGTCTTCATCGGGCGTCCCTTTGCATTTCTCTACATCGGAAACGTCAGCTGGTCTTGTGAACGCGGCAGATATTCTTTTGGAACTATTCGAACTGCCCTCCAACGGAAGACCCGCCTCCCCAGTTATCATTGAGGAGCCAGAAGCGCTCTTACATCCGGGGGCAATTCACGTGTTGCGCGACGCTTTCCTCGAAGCAAGCAAGATCCGCCAAATCCTGGTAACCACTCATAGTCCGGATCTCTTGGACGACGACTCAATCCCCGCCGAATGGATTCGCACGGTGTATCGAGATGAAACGGGAACTCACATTCAAGCTCTGGACGACGGCACTAAATCCGTAATTCGAGACCATTTGTATACGCCAGGGCAACTCCTGAGGCAGGGCGGCTTGATCACGACGCCCTAGATGCCCGCCTCAGACATTCTGAAAATCGGTTTGATTGTGGAAGGTCAAGGAGAAGTGCAAGCGGCGCCGGTTCTCATTCGGCGTATAATCAACGCCCTGGACCCCGCTCTGACTTTTAAATTTGAGGTGAGACGCATTCCGAGATCTCAATTGCTGCGCCCAAATGAACTGGAGCAAGCGGCAGAGGCACTCGCACGACAGATCGGAAGACAACGGAGATTCTTGATATTGATTGACGCTGACGATGATTGTCCCAAAGACCTTGCCTTTGTTCTGAACGGGCGATGTATGACCGCCCATCCCGATCTCGCGATCTCGGTCGCGATTGCAAATAGAGAATACGAGGCTTGGTTCCTGGCGGCAGTCCGGTCGCTGGCAGGCCAGCCAGGACTCGAAAGACCACTTGATCCGCCGAAGGACGCGGAGTCCATCCGAGGCGCAAAAGAGTGGCTGAGAGCACGAATGACTGCGGGCCAAAGCTACTCAGAAACGAGACATCAGGCCGCATTTTCGGCTTTGCTGGATCTATCCGCAGCGCGGCTGACGCGGTCGTTTCGGAAGCTTGAAAAAGAAGTAGCTCGTTTGGTCACGCTGCCTGGATAGACTATGGGAATTATGCATCGCCGGCTTCTCCTCGCCTTCTCGCTTACCGTTTTCGCGCCCGCTCAAGAGCCGCGCGTCATCCCTCTGTGGGAAGGCCACGCGCCGGGCGCGCTTGGCGATCAGGATGCCGATCGGCCAACCCTTACTTTTTACGCGGCCAATGGGAATCAGCCCAATCGGACCGCAATTATCATTGCGCCGGGCGGGGGCTACGGACATCTGGCCATGAACCACGAAGGGAGGCAGGTAGCCAATTGGTTCAACGCGATGGGCATCAATAGTTTCGTTTTGAAATACAGGTTAGGCCCGCGCTATCATCACCCTATTGAGCTGGGCGACGCGCAACGGGCCGTGCGGCTGGTCCGCGCGCGAGCGGCCGAGTTTCAGATCGATCCCCATCGGCTCGGCATGATGGGCTTCTCGGCCGGTGGTCATCTCACCGCGACTGCGGCTACCCATTTTGACGACGGCAATCCGGCCGCGGCCGATCCGGTCGACCGCGCCGGCAGCCGGCCGGACTTTGTGATCCTGGCCTATCCGGTCATCTCGTTTCAGCCCGGCATCACGCATGCCGGTTCCGTAAAGAATTTGCTCGGTGACCAACCGAGTGCCCAACACATTGACGAATTGTCCGATGAACTTCACGTTACCGCGCAGACGCCGCCTGCATTTTTGTTTCACACCAGCACTGACTCGACCGTGCCGGTTGCCAACAGCCTGCGTTTCTATGAGGCGCTCCAGAAGGCCGGAGTACCGGCTGAATTACATGTTTTTGAGGTTGGTCCGCACGGGGTGGGGCTGGCGTTGCAGGATCCGTCGCTGGGGCAGTGGCCGCAGTTGCTCAGAGAATGGCTCCGTCACCAGGGTTTATTGGCAAGATAACTGCCTGCTAAAGAAATAACGGGCTACTTGCGCCGGAGGAACGCAAACCCGGTCAGCGCCGCCGCGCAGAGCAACATAGTAGCCGGCTCCGGAGTGGCGAGAACCGGTCCGATGCCCATGATTGGCGACTGCCCGGCGGTTTCCGCGACAGCGGCATTTCCCGCCGCGGAAGACGTGATGGTTGACGAGGAAGCGCAGCCCAACGCGAAGAGAGCTGCCGCTACAATCTGCACCGCTTTGTTTAAAACAATGCACAGCGGAAATGTCTTCATGAATGTCATGATAGCAGAGTTTTCCTAACTATACTAGAGAGATAACTTGTCCAAAATGAACATCGCCGCCATGATCGATCACACGCTGCTGCGCCCAGACGCCACCCGCTCGGACATCGTCGCCGCGTGCCGGGAGGCCCGGCAGTTTGCGTTTGCCTCCGTGTGTACCAATTCGTTCTGGTCGCCGCTGGTAAGCCAGGAACTCGCAGGGTCGCCGGTAAAAGTATGCGCCGTGGTTGGATTCCCCTTGGGAGCCGGCTTGACTGAGGCCAAAGTTGCCGAATCGGTCGCTGCGCTCCACGCCGGCGCGCAAGAGATTGACATGGTGCTGAATATCGGGGCATTGAAAGGCGCGGAAGACTCCGTGGTGGAGGCCGATATCCGCGCCGTAGTCGAGACTTGCCATCGGGCAAACGCCTTGGTCAAAGTGATTCTGGAGACGGCACTCCTGTCAGACGACGAGAAAAAGCGCGCCTGTTTGCTGGCCAAAGCCGCGGGGGCCGATTTCGTCAAAACGTCCACCGGTTTCGGTCCGGCGGGCGCAACCGAGCGCGACGTCGCTTTGATGCGGCAAACGGTTGGCCCCGCCATGGGCGTGAAAGCGTCCGGTGGAATTCGCACGCGCGAAGATGCCGAGAAAATGATTCGCGCCGGCGCCACTCGCATCGGCGCCAGCGCTAGCGTAAAGATCGTGCAAGCCGTTTCCGGAGAAGCGGCCTCGGGATATTGATGGCTATCCGCAAATCTGCCGTTCGTTTTCAGGAACGCGCGGAACTGCTCGACTTTATGCTCGAGGTGGCGGCAGCCACCTCCGAAACGCTCGATCTGGACCGTATCCTGGCAAGCGTCGCCACCATTGTCAAGCAGGTGATTCCGTATGACCTCTTCGCGATTCTGCTATACAACGAGCGCCAGCGGACGCTGCGCATTCGTTACTCCATCGGCCACCGCGAAGAGGTGATCCGCAGCCTGGCGATCGGCCTGGGCGAAGGCATTACCGGCGCTGCGGCTTCCACCCGCATGCCGGTGCTCGTCCCCGACGTGCGGCACGATCCGCGCTATCTCAACGCTCTCGACGCGGTGCAGACGGAGTTGGCGGTGCCCATGGTCGCCCGCGGGAAACTGGTGGGCGTAATCGACGTTCAATCGACGCGCCCCGGGTCGTATCGTGAGCAGGACCGCGCGCTGCTCCAACTGATTGCCTCGCGCGTGGCCGTGTCGATTGACAATGCGCGCCTCTATCGCCGGGTCGATCGCCAGAACCGCACACTCCGCACGCTAGCGTACCTGTCGCAGGAATTCAGCTCGATCCTGGCCCTGGATGAGTTGCTGCGTAAGATCGCCAAGACGATTCACGCGCTGGTTTCCTTCGATGCCTTCAGTATTTTGCTGCTGGACCCGGCCGCCAAGGTGCTGCGTCACCGCTTCAGCGAACGCTACGACGAGCGGGTGGACCTCGACAATATTCCGCTGGGCAAAGGTCTCACCGGTTTTGCGGCGGAGTCCCGCGAGACTGTTCGCGTTGCGGACACGCTCGCCGATCCCCGCTACATCGCCTCTCATCCCGACATCCGATCGGAAATTGCGGTGCCGCTGGTCGTGCAGGACCGCGTAGTCGGAGTCATGGATCTCGAATCCGAAAAAATCGGGTTCTTTACCGAAGATCACGGACGGTTGCTCGGCTTGCTCGCGCCGCAGATCGCCAGTTCGGTGGAAAATGCCCGGCTTTATGAAGAAATCGCCATGCGCGAGCAGCGCATGGAACAGGATCTCAAAGCGGCGCGCAATGTGCAGGCGGTTCTGATCCCGCACGAAGCGCCACCGATTGACGGCCTCGAGGTCGCTGTTCGCCTGCGTCCCGCGCGCGAGATCAGCGGAGATATATACGACTTCTTCGAGCACGGTCCAGGCCAGGCCATCATCGCTTTTGGCGACGTCAGCGGAAAAGGCGCGGCGGCGGCGCTGTATGGCGCCATGGTGAGCGGGCTCTTGCGAACTTTGGCTCAACGCAGGAAGGGTTCCGCCGAATTGCTGGCCCAGTTGAATCGTGTTTTGCGCGAACGCAAGGTGGAAGCGCAATACGTCACTCTGCTTATCTTGTCCTGGGACAACATCGAACAGAGATTTGTAATGGCCAACGCAGGTTCTGCGCTGCCGATTTTGTGCCGCAAAGGCGAGATCCATAAACTCAAGGTGGAAGGCGTGCCGGCGGGCTTGCTCGACGACCGCAAGTATGACGAATTGACGCTCCACACCCATCCAGGCGATCTTTTGCTCCTCTATTCCGACGGCATCACCGACCAACTGGATACGCAGCAGGAAGAATATGGACGCGACCGTTTGTACAGCGTGCTGAAACAAACGTGGCAACAAACGGCCACCGAAATTGTGGATGCAATTCTGGCCGATCTCGACACGTTTACCACGGGCGCTCCCGCTTTTGACGACCAAACCCTGATCGCAATCAAAGTGCAATGATCGAATACCGCTTGAACGCCGTGCTGAAAGACACCCGGAAATCACTGGCCCGGGGAGTTGTGGACGCAATTCTGGCCGATCTCGACACGTTTACCACGGGCGCTCCCGCTTTTGACGGCCAAAACCCTGATCGCAATCAAAGTGCAATGATCGAATATCGCTTGAACGCCGTGCTGAAAGACACCTGTAAATCACTGGCCAGGGGAGTTGTGGACGCAATTCTGGCCGATCTGGACACGTTTACAGCGGGCCCTCCAGACTTTGACGGCCAAACCCTGATCGCAATCAAAGTGCAATGATCGAATATCGCGGAAAAGACCTGTATTGCGAAGAAGTGCCGCTGGCCGATATCGCCAGGCGGGAAGGCACCCCCTGCTACGTGTATTCACAGGCCGCAATCGTGGAACGCTATCGCGCCTACGACCGGGCCTTCGGTGAAACGCCTCACCAGGTCTGCTATGCGGTGAAAGCTAATTCCAATCTCGCCGTGCTCCGATTGCTGGCGGGCGAGGGCGCGGGATTCGATATTGTTTCCGGAGGCGAACTGTTTCGCGTTCTCTCTGCGGGTGGCGATCCGCGCAACATCGTGTTTTCCGGCGTCGGCAAGACCGAGCAGGAACTGACTTACGCGTTGCGTGAGAAAGTAGAGCACTTCAATTGCGAGTCCGAGCCCGAACTGGCGCTGCTCGATGCACTGGCCAACCGGCTGGGAGCGCGCGCCCGCGTTGCGCTACGCGTCAATCCCGATGTCGATGCCGTGACGCATCCCTACATCTCCACTGGCTTGCGGGAGCACAAGTTTGGTATCGCCATCGGTGAGGCGGAGGCGGTCTATCGGCGGGCAAACGCCCTGTCCAATCTTGTTCTCGATGGCGTCAGTTGCCATATCGGTTCGCAGATTCTCGATCTCGACCCGCTGCTAGAGGCCGTGGAAAAAGCCGCCGCGCTGGTGGAGCGCCTGCGAGCCGCGGGCCTGCCGATCGCGACTCTTGATTTGGGCGGCGGCATCGGCGTCGTTTATAAACCCGGCGATAAGGCGCCGTGCATTCCGCAGTTCATCGCCGGTGCCTGCCGTATCGCCGCTGGCAGTGGTCTCAAGCTTGTGATCGAACCCGGACGGTCGATCGTGGCAGAAGCGGGCGTGCTACTCACTCGCGTGCTGTATCGCAAGCGCACCGGCGCCAAGGAATTCGTCATCGTGGATGCCGCCATGAACGACCTGATCCGTCCGGCGCTCTACCAGAGCCATCACGAGATCGTGCCGCTGCGCAATGAGACCCAGCGCGGCAGGATTCTGGCCGACGTCGTCGGTCCGGTTTGTGAATCGGGCGACTTTCTAGCCCGCGATCGCGAACTGGCGAATGTGCTGCCAGGCGATCTCCTGGCCGTCCGCACGGCGGGCGCCTATGGGTTTGTCGCATCGTCCAATTACAACTCCCGGCCGCGCGCGCCGGAAATTCTCGTGGAAGGAACGGGTTATCGAGTCGTCCGCAAGCGGGAGACGTACGAAGATCTGGTGCACGGGGAATGATATGGAGACACGCGGACCGCTTTCGTCTTACGCAGATGTTATTCGTTTCTGGGCAGACCGGGCTCCCAAGCTTCGGACCTCCAACCGCGGTTTCGCAACAGGAAAAACAGGAATGGGGACAATGACGACTACGCCACCATCTTGGGCCGAGGCGTCAAGTATGGTTGAAGCTCTTATGACCATGGCCCAATCAGAAAAGACGCGCTTGGTCCAGCTCTATGAGAAATCGAGGTCGCGCTTTGCGCCCCTTTCCGACCCGCTCGACGGCGCTTTCCGCTTCCACCGCCAGCTCTCTGCGGAGCGTGAGGAGGTCTATTCGGATTGGCTCGCTTGGGTGCTGGAAAGTATCGCGAACGTATCCATGATGGGCCAGATCCTTGGCTCGCAGTCTCTACAGCAACTCGCCGTCTCTGGGGACAGGGTGGAAGTCAGGCGAGAAGTCTGCGTTGAACACGGACACGCGGACCAAGCCGGCCGGCTGGATATCGTAGTTCGACAAGAAGGCAAACTGCTGACCATTATTGAAGTAAAAACTCAGCGGTATGGTGCAGCCGATCTTACCAAGCATGAGGGTTACCGTCGCTCGGCCTCAGCAGACACCGAGCTGATTTTTTTGGCCGTGAACCCGCCCGATTCAGACCCCGCATACTTTTCGGTTTCTTTCGTGGTCGGAGCTATGCATCAATCTTCGTCGCCTCTGCGTAGTGCTGCTCGTCCCGGGTCGTGTCCTGGGCACGTCGCTCGTGCTGGCCTTCGTCGGAGCCGTCGAGAACCTGCTCGGGTTTGCACCCCCGGAAACCCTTTGTTTGAATAAAGTACCGAAATGGTCGATCACATCAGTAAGTCAATGGAGAGGATATGAGAAATCAGGGTGTAGTATTGACCGAGGACGAGAAGTCGTTTCTGCAGGAAGGATCCAGTAAATACGCAGCCGCGCTGCTGGCCCTTTCTGAATTTCGTCGGCGCGTCGCCGCCAGACGTCAGAACGTACTCGACGAGTTTTCGTTGCAGTTAGATCAATTGGGCTTACCCACGGCCGGTTTCAAGATAGTGGGTTCCAAGCTGGAAGACCAGGATTTAGGGGAACAAAGCGCATCGATTGGCTTACGAAAAAACTGCGGTGGTGAACTCTACTCGGGCTGTTTTGTCGGGTGGGATTTTAGTGAGGCGAAGGGCAGGCAGCCTGTGGGTAAGTGTGTGGCTCTACCCTGGGAGGAATCGAGCGGCCCGAAATCGTCTGTTCAACGCTTTGCAAACAGCGGACGGACCCGACAGCGCGAGCGAGCTCGAACAGGATTCGGATGGAACCACATATTTGACAGCATATTGCGATCCACAGTTTTTCTACGACTTCGACACGACTTTTCGGACGCTCCTCGAGGGGTGGATTGCACTTCTAACCAAGGTCGAAGGTGGACTGCAAGGATATCTGCCGACTACGCCCAACGCTCCTCCAGGTGTCGGGTCATAGCACTCGCAACAAGTGATATCGTGGACTTGCCATGAACGCCGTTCGCCTCGCTCTCGATAACCTCGACCGTTACGGTGAGTACACAAAAGTTTATTTTGATGGCGCGAGCTATTCTAACGCGCATCTGGTCGGCTTCGCGCGCTCTTTAGCCACAGTGCTGCACGACCATGGCGTCCAGTCCGGCGAACACGTCGCGGTCATGATGCCCAACACGCCTGAAGTGGAGGGCGCTTTTCAGGCCGCGTGGATGCTGGGCGCGGTGATCACGCCGATCACTCCACAGCTAGGCGTCCCGGAAGTGAGCTACATGCTTGCCGATGCCGGCATCACTGCCGTTCTCACTTCTCCCAAGCTGGCGGAGCGAGTTGCGGAAGCGGCGGCCCACGCGCCGTCCGTGCGCCATATTTTCGTTTTTGGCGACAGCGATGTCCCTGGCGCTACCGATGTTCTTCGCCTCGTCAGCCTGGCGCCGCAACATCAGGAAGTTGTCACGAAAGAAGACAGCGACCTCGGCCTGTTGCTCTATACTTCCGGGACCACCGGCCATCCCAAGGGCGTGATGCTGTCGCACGGCAACCTTATCTCCGGCACGGAGGCGATCGTCCGCAAAAATCCGGGCATCGCGCGGCAGGTGCTGCTGCACCCGTTGCCCTTGAGCCACGTCTATGGCGTATTGATTATGAACTTGTGCAATCGCTGGGGTTGGACGTCGGTGCTGATGCCGCACTTTGAAACCAAGAAGGCGTTTGAGCTGATCGAGAAATACAAAGCGAATCGCATTACTGTGACGCCCACCATGCTGGTTTACATGATCAACTTTCCGGAGCGGACCAAGTACGACACGTCCAGTTTGACGATCGTCAGTTCCGGGGGCGCCGCGCTGCTGGAGTCGGTCCGCACGGAGTTTGAAGAGATCTTTCATTGCAAGGTTATGCAGGGGTATGGGCTCTCGGAATCCGCCGCGGTTGCCACCGGCTACGACCAGTCGGATACGTATCGCCCCGGCTCTGTCGGCCAGGCGCTGCCGGGAATTGAGATCGCGATTCTCGATGCACGAGGGAGCATGCTTCCGCCGGGCGAGGCGGGCGAAATCGCCGTGCGCGGCGCCAACGTTATGTTGGGCTATTGGAACAAGCACGATGCAACCGCTCGCGCTCTGGCGGGTGATTGGCTGCTCACCGGCGATATCGGTCACAAGGACGCCGACGGCTATATTTACATCACGGACCGAAAGAAAGATCTGATCATCAAAGGCGGCGAGAACATTTCTCCCAAGGAGATCGAAGAAGCCTTGCACAGCCACTTCGCAGTGGCCGAAGCCGCCGTATTTGGCTATCCCGACCTAACGTTTGGCGAGAACGTCGCCGCTGCCGTGATTCTGCGGACTGGAATGTCGGCGACCGATGAGGAACTCCGTGCCCATTGCGCCCAGTTCGTAACGAAGTTTAAGCTTCCGGCGACATTTGTCTACATGGATGCGCTGCCGAAGAGTCCAAATGGCAAGATTCTCAAGCGAGAACTCAAAGTTCCGGCGAAAGCCGCCAGTTGACGGGGGAGTCAGGTCGCGCCGGGCCGCGATCCAGGTCTTGCCGCGGAGTCGCTTTTTTGAGCGGGGACCACAAGGCCCGTTCGTGCTGGAAACAGTCAAAACAGGTATCATCGTTTATCAACGTGTATGCCAGACCGCGACTTCGACGTTGTTCTTTATGGCGCTACCGGCTTCACCGGGCGTCAGACCGTTCAGTATTTCTCTAAGTACGCTCCGCCGGATGTTCGATGGGCGATTGCCGGGCGTAACCGCGCCAAGCTCGAGGCTCTACAAAGTAAGGCGCCGGTGCTCGTGGCCGACGGCTCCGATCAGGCTGCGATTGACGCCATGATCGGTCGCACGCGGGTAGTTCTGACCACCGCCGGCCCCTTTGCGCTTTATGGCGGCGGGATCGTCGATGCGTGCGTGCGCTTCAAAACCCATTACGTCGACATTACCGGAGAAACGCATTGGGTCAGGACACTGATCGACCGGTATCATGAGAAGGCCGCCGCCGAGGGAACGCGCATCATACCGTTCTGCGGGTTCGATTCCGTGCCATCGGATCTCGGCGCCATGCTGCTTGCGGGCATACTCGGTTCGGAAACGAACCAGATCAAAGGATTTTTCCAGATGGCCGGCGGCTTGAACGGCGGCACGCTCGCGAGCGCGATCAACATGTATAAATCGGGCGCGGCCGATCTGGTGCGCAGCCCGTTCCTGCTGAGTACTGCCCGTGTGCCGCGTGCTATGGAAAGGGATCCGGTGGCGGCCTCGTTCGATCCCGACGTCAACGCGTGGGTCGCGCCGTTTGTCATGGGCGTGATCAACACGCGCGTGGTGCGGCGCAGTTGCGAATTGCTTGGCATCGACTTCGTCTATCAGGAATATATGAAGTTTGACGGCGCTATGGCGGGAATGATGGCCCTCGGCGTGGCCGGCGGCGGCGCCATCTTTGAGACGTCCATGCACTTGGCGCCGGTTCGCAGTCTGTTGCGCATGCTGGCGCCTTCGCCCGGCTCGGGACCTTCAGAAGAGACCATGGACAACGGTTGGTTCCGGTGCCAGTTCATTGGGCGGTCGTCAAGCGGGCACACGGCTCAGGTGCTGGTGGCGGATAAAGGAGATCCCGGCAACCGCGTTACGGTGAAATGCCTGTGTGAGTCCGCGCTCGCGCTGGCGCTCGATCCGGTATTGCCCCCGCGCGGTGGCGTTTTGACTCCGTCCACCGGCATCGGAGATGCGTTGGTGGCTCGGCTGCGCGCCCGCGGTATGACGCTCGGGACCACTTGACTCGAAAGAATTCATTCCGCCTGCGAACGGGCACGGACTGCGAGAGCCGGCGCCGGCAATTTATTCAGGAGCCAGTGCCCCACTCGCGCCAACAAGAGCACCAGCAGTACAGCGGCGTAGTAGAGGTTGCGGTTTGTGATCCCTTTCCCTTGCCACGCATAGTGGATCACGGCGGCGGCCGCGGCCAGGTACACCAAGCGGTGCAACCGCTGCCATTTTCTGCCGCCCAGCCAGCGAATCGCTCCGTCAAAAGACGTGGCTGCCAGTGGAGTCATGAGAATCAGCGCGATCATTCCCGCGATGAAGAACCGGCGATGCGTGAGATCGTCTTGGATTGTTAGCCAGGACCACTCGACATCGAACACGAAGTAGTGCAGGCCGTGCAAACAACCGTAGAAGAAGCTGAACAGCCCCAGCATGCGGCGGATTTTCACGAGTCCGATTAACCCGGGTATGCGCCGCAAGGGCGTGATGGCCAGCGTTCCGAGCAGAAATCGCAACGCCCAGATGCCCAAGAAGCGCGCCACGTACTCCACGCGGTTGGCCGTCAGGTCGTGGTGATACCAGCGCCAACTGAGATACGCGAGCGGCAACAAACACAATACGAATACCGTTCGCGGGTACCACTTGCTACGCCAGATTCTCCTCACTCTTCCTTCACTATATTCCCTCTCCATTTCAATGTTATGCTCGGAGCAGGTTTCTCATGCGCACCGGCAAAGCGCGCTTGTCCATTGCGTGCACTCTTGCCCTCGTCGGTTCCCTGTACGCCTTCCAGCGGCCATTTCGAGATTATCCGGGTGTCGAATACGAAGGCATGACGCCGCCTCCGGACTGGAATGAGAAAACCGAATTCGCGTTTGCCAGGATGATGTTTCCGCCCGGGGCCAATGACGGCTATCGCGGCCGTTTTGATGGCGACTATCACCGCGGCTTGTCGCTTTGGACGCAGGACTATCCGCGCGCCGACCGGCATTTTTCCGAGGCCCTGCGCCGGCTCTCGCGCGTTCACGTTCGCTCGGTAGAGCAGGTGGTGGATCTCGAAGATGGCGATGAGCCCTTCAATTGGCCGTGGCTCTACGCCGTGCAGGTAGGGGAATGGGGCCTCACCGACCATCAGGCCAAGATTTTGCGCGACTACCTGCTGCGAGGCGGCTTTTTCATGGCCGACGATTTTCACGGCACGCTGGAGTGGTCGGTATTTGAAGAGAGCATGAAACGCGTATTCCCCGACCGGCCAATCGTGGATTTGGCGGATGACGATCCTCTGTTTCACACCGTCTTCGATCTGGAGGACAAGTTTCAGATGCCGGGCGCCGCGCATCTGGCGCTGGGCTATAAAAATAACGGAATCGGCGCGCACTGGCGCGGCATACTCGATGACAAAGGGCGCGTTATGGTGGCCATCTCCTTCAACTCCGATATCGGAGACGCGTGGGAGTGGGCCGATGAACCGCAGTATCCCGAAAAATTCTCGGGGCTCGCCATTCGCATCGGCGTCAACTACGTTGTGTACGCCATGACGCACTAAATGCTCGAAACCGAAAGGCTGCTGCTGCGGCGGTGGAATGCCAGCGACCGGGCGCCGTTTGCCAAAATCAACGCCGACCGGCGGGTCATGGAGTTTCTAGGCGCGCCATTAAACCGGGAACAAAGCGATGCCATAATCGATCGCGCCGAAGAGCACTTCCGCAAGCACGGTTTTGGGCCGTATGCGGTGGAATTGAAAGGCAACGGCGAGTGTCTCGGATTCATCGGGCTCATGATTCCCTCGTTTGGGGCGCACTTTACGCCTTGCGTCGAAATTGGCTGGCGTCTGGCTACGGACGCTTGGGGGCGCGGGTACGCGACCGAAGGCGCGAGCGCATTGATGAATCACGCATTCCGTGAGATCGGGTTACCGGAACTGGTCTCTTTTACGGCCGCGCAGAACGTTCGATCGCGGCGCGTTATGGAGAAGCTCGGGATGACTCACAATCCGGCGGAGGACTTCGATCATCCGCGGTTACGGGAAGGCGATCCGCTGCGACGGCATGTTTTGTATCGCATGAAACGAGATGAGTATGTTGGCGGCATTGGGATGTGTCATCTATGATCGGGCCGGGGCCGTAAACCAGACGGGGTTCGTGCCAATCGGTAGCTATGCTCAAGGCCGGTTATTCATCGGGCCGCTGGAATTTGTACATTTTCCCAATTAATGTTTTGGGGGGAAATCCACAGGCTAAAGCCTGTGGCGGTTTTATACATTTTGTCAGCCCCGAACGTTAGCGAGGGGAAGGGCGAAGTTCCCCTCACTGACGTTCGGGGCTGGAAGGACGAGTTGCACAGGCTTCGGGCCGGGTTCGGCAAATTGACAATATATTGACAATCGGTTGTTAACCTGCCCCACGAGTGCCGGTCACATGGGGGCGCGTCAGCTTAACCAAGAGCGCGCCAGAAATAAATGGCATCAGGCGCTCGGCCCACCCGCTGCGCACCGCTGCGCGCAGCACGGACGATACGCGAAACGGCGAGCCAATCACTTTCGCGCAGGCGGATAGATAGCTGGCGGTCGAGACCCCGCGCGCCGCGCAGCCGCCGGCGAGTTGGCCCGTGGTCACCGCCGACAGCAGGCCGGAGCCAGTGAACGGGTCGACAAACGAAAGCGCATCGCCGGCTGGATAGCAGCCAGCCTCGAGCTGCACCGCAACCAGGTTTCGGAACTGCAGGGGACCCACCCTCAGCCAGTCGAAGGTACGCGAGAGAGGGCCAAGCCGGCGGCCGAGCGGAGCAAACGAGTGAACTACGGCATCGATATCGAAATCGAAGCTCTTGAGCAAGTCTTCGGGTCCGAGACCGCAGACGTTCGTGACGCCTTGTTCCACACAATTGATGCCCACATAGCAGCGGTCGAAGAAATACAATTCAATGGCGTCATCGCTCGGTCCGGTATAGTGCGCTTTGAACCCGAAGAGTCTGCGCCCGCGCGGCAAGGCGCTTTTGCGGCCGTGCGCTAGAACCAGCGGCCTGCTCGCGGCGTCGCCACCCAGCCGCGCGCCGGCTTCGATCGCGCGCTCGAACAGGAGTCGGTCGAAACGGTACCGGCTCAGTCCGAAACCGGGCTCAGGCAGCGAACAATGCTTCTCGGATCTCGCAAAATAGATCGAAAGCCGGCGAACGGTTGCGGGTTGACAGGTTTCGAAGCCATGCCAGACGCCCAGTTGTTCCAGCAGCGGGGCGATCTCGGGAGAGAGAAATTCCCCGCACACTTTGTGCCGGGGAAAGCGAGACTTCTCGATCAGGTCGACGGCGGCGCCCTCTTGCAATGCGGCGATCGCCGCCGATGCTCCGGCCGGTCCCGCGCCGACAACCGTTACAGTAGAGAGAAGCACCCGCCTGCATGTTAACACCCGATCCTCGCGCGTTCCGCCGCGCTCTGCTGCGCTGGTATTCCTCACAAAAGCGGGATCTGCCCTGGAGGCGCACCGGCGACCCTTATCGAATCTGGATCTCCGAGATCATGCTGCAACAGACACGCGTGGCGGCCGTAATCCCCTACTTCGAGCGCTTTCTCGAAAGGTTTCCTACGGTCGAAGCGTTGGCCGCGGCGGACGAACAGGAGTTGCTGGCGGCATGGGCTGGTCTCGGCTATTACGCACGAGCGCGGCATTTGAAAAAAGCGGCCGAACGCATTGTCGAGGCGGGCGCCTTTCCGGCGCACTACGACTCGATTCGCGCGCTCCCCGGCATCGGAGAATATACCGCGGCAGCGGTAGCAAGCATCGCTTTCGGGCAGCCTCACGCGGCGGTGGATGGAAACGTAAAACGGGTCCTCAGCCGGATTACGGCGGGCGAGGGCGGAGTGCAGGAGTTGGCGGACATGCTGCTCGATCCAAAACATCCCGGCGAGTTCAACCAAGCCATGATGGAGCTGGGCGCCACAATATGCTTGCCCAGGGAACCACTTTGCCTTTTGTGCCCGGTGGCCGGCTATTGTGCCGCGGCCAAGAGCGGCCGTCAAAACGAATTCCCGGTCCGCACGCCCAAAGGCCCTCCGAAGCGCGTTTTGAAGGAGTTGCTGATCTTGCAACGCGGAGGGAACATTTTGTTGTGGCAGCGGCCGGCGGCGAGTCCGCGTTTGGCCGGCTTCTGGGAGTTGCCGGAGCGCGAACATCTCCATTCGGCGAAGGTGGGCAAGCGTCTGGGCGCGTTCCGCCATACGATTGTGAACACGCTGCATGAGGTGACTGTCTTCGCCGCAACCGCCACGGAAACCGGCGAAGGATTTTTGTGGCTTCCGCTACGCCGCTTGCATGAGTATCCATTGAGTACAACGGCGCGGAAGGCCTTAACTCAGAGCGCTAAACTATTACCGTGACTTTGAAGACCGGTACCGTGACTCTGAAGACTGCGATTTTTCTTGCGTTGGCGCTGTCTGCGTTTGGCCAGGACACGGCCCAGGACACCCCGTTGTTCTCGCTTCCCTATACGCCCAGCCTGGATGTAGCGGCAATGGACAAATCCGCCGATCCGTGCGCGAATTTCTATAAGTACTCATGCGGGACGTGGAATAAGATCAATCCAATGCCGCCGGATCAAGCGGTCTGGAACGTCTATTCCAAGCTAACCAATGAAAATCGGCGTTATCTGTGGGGCATTCTTCAGACGGCCGCAGAGCCCTCGCCCTCCCGGACACCCGTCCAAAAGCAGCTAGGAGATTTCTTCGCCGCCTGTATGGACGAAACCGCGATCGAGAAGGCCGGCCGGGCGCCGCTCCTGCCCGCGCTCCATCGTCTGGCTGCCATAAAATCGCTCAAGGAACTGTCTGCGTTTGTAGGCGAGCAGCACTTGGCGCTGGGCGGCGGAGACATGTTTTTTGGCTACGGGTCTAACCAGGATTTTGAGAACTCGTCGGACGTTATCTCGTTCGCGACAGCCGGCGGCCTGGGTCTGCCGGACCGCGATTATTACACCAAGACTGACGCGAAATCCGTGGAAATTCGCGACAAATATGTCGAGCATGTCCGGAAGATGCTGGAACTGCTGGGCGACTCGCCGGCGGCCGCTGCGACGGAGGCCAGGAATATTCTGGCGATCGAAACCGGCCTGGCGAAGGCGTCTTTAACGCAGGTCGAAAAGCGGGATCCCTATAAGCTGTTTCACAAATTAACCTTGGCGCAACTGCAGGCGCTAACGCCGGCTTTCTCGTGGAAAGATTACTTCCAGGCCCTCGGAGATCAGCCCAGCGCGGCGATAAACGTCACGGAGCCGGCATTTTTTCAGGAACTCCAGAAGGAGTTGGTTAAGCGCCCCCTCGCCGAGTGGAAAACCTATGTGCGCTGGCACATGGTTCACGACGCGGCCGCGTTTCTTTCGACCCCATTCGTCAATGAGAACTTTCAGTTCTATGCAAAGTATCTGCATGGCACTCCTCAAATGAAGCCTCGCTGGAAGCGCTGCGTGCAGTATGTAGACGACGACCTGGGCGAGGCGCTGGGCCAGTTGTTTGTAGCCAAAACATTCTCTCCGGAGACCAAACAACGGGTGAAGGTGATGACCAAGGAGATTGAAGAGGCGATGCAGAGCGAAATCGAGCAACTGCCTTGGATGGGCGCGGCGACCAAGGCGAAAGCGCTTGAAAAACTGCACTCCATCGTGAACAAGATCGGCTATCCGGATAAGTGGCGCGACTATAGCTCAGTAGTCGTTCAGCGGGACGATTTTGAAGGTAATGTGGTGCGGGCGGCGATTTTCGAAACCAAGCGCCAACTCGCCAAAATCGGCAAGCCGGTGGATCGCGGCGAGTGGGGCATGACGCCTCCCACTGTAAACGCCTACTACAACGCCCAGATGGACGATATCAATTTTCCAGCGGGCGTGCTCCAGCCGCCGCTGTTCGATCCCAAACTGGACGATGCGCCTAACTATGGGAACACCGGCGCAACCATCGGTCACGAACTGACGCATGGCTTTGACGATGAAGGCCGGCAGTTTGACGCGAAAGGTAATCTTAAAGATTGGTGGACCAAAAAAGACGCCGAGGAATTTACTGAGCGCGCCGAATGCATCGCGCATCAATATTCGCAGTACACCGTGGTGGACGACATCAAGATCAATGGACACTTGACGCTGGGCGAAGATACGGCCGACTTAGGCGGGACGCTGCTGGCCTACATCGCCTGGAAGCATGCGACCCAAGGACAGGATCTTAACCCGATCGATGGATTTACTCCCGATCAGCGCTTTTTCGTCGGCATGGCGCAATGGGCCTGCGGCGACGAGCGTCCGGAAAATAAGCGCGCCAATGCCATCACCAACCCGCACTCACCGGACGAATACCGCATCAATGGGGTGGTTTCGAACATGCCCGAGTTCGCCAAGGCGTTCTCTTGCAAAGTCGGACAGCCGATGGTCAGGCAAGAGCCATGCAAGGTGTGGTGATGGTGAGCATATCACTCTCGCCGACATTGTCTTATTACTTTCTTCTGAAAATCTACTTAGTACTGTAGCCCTTGTAACCTTTACGTGCTAAGCATTATCTAGTAGATTGTATAAGGACGTAAAATCTTTTGGGAACCGGCTCAGTGAACCAACTTCTTTGGCACTATGCATATCTGCAGGTGCTCGATTTCTTGACTACGATCGCATTCCTACTGCATGGGGTGAAAGAGGGTAATCCGGTCGTACTGTTGGCCATGAGCGCTTCCGCGAATCCAGTCAGCGCGCTGTTGACGATGAAACTGATCGCCGTCGCGCTTGGCGTTTTTTGCTTCAGTACCGGACGGGAGCGCCTGCTTTCGCGCATCAACATTGTGTTTGCGGCGTTAGTGGCGTGGAATTTAGTGGCGCTGATTCTCGGCGCCGCACAGTTCCACAGTTAGACTTGCTGCGACCCGCAAGCCGCGGAGATCGGCTATTTTTCGAGCCTGTTCGCAACTGCGGGCTATTGAAATTGCTCGCGGCGGTGGTCTGCAAGCGCCATTTCGCCGGTTGTCTCAATCGCGCAAATGGCTCGTGCCGCGATCCCCGCTACTTTACTCGGGCTTGTCACGCTCCAGTAATGTGACAGTTTCGGGTCGGGGTTGCCGCTTTCTACAAACGACCACATGGCGTGCGGCGTTCCACTGGGTACCTTTCGCAACCGGAACATCACCAAGCGCGATAGGCCGTATCGGCCAGAGCTCTGAATCTCGGGAACGTCCAGATGCTTTAGCGCGGCGCCTCGAACCCCGTCCCGTTGATCCCCCACTGCACAGAGGAGCCGGCGATTCGTGACAGCGTAGGCCGTCTTCGCGTCGCTGCGGCTCCGTGATAAAGCCAGAGCGATGTTCAACACGCCGAAGGCTATAAAAGCGAGAAGTGGATAGACTCTCTTGGCCTCAGCCGGAAGAAATTTGACGTGTCCAGTTAGCAGCGCGGCCACGAGGGGCATTGTCATCGCTCCCAAAAACATGACGGCGCCTAGTACGGCGAAATCGCTGGACGTTGTCTCCTTTGGGCCGGACCACAGCAGTCGTTCTCCTGGAGCAAGCACACCCTGAAAAACGTCGGAATCATCCATGTCCGCTCTTCGGCTGGGAACTCAATGCACATTAGGACTTACTGACGGCCTCGACAGAAGTTGACCCGAGAATGTGTCCATGGTGCGGCTATTTTTCGACCCTACTGCAATGGCAGAAGCACCGAGTTACTTGGCTGGCCATTGACCTGGACCGTGACGGCAGCGTTGGTTCCCGAGGGCATATCGCCGGTAATACGGAATTTTGTCATGGCATAGCCAACGTAACCCGGCGCCGCAGTGGAGGCGTCCGGGGTGACGGTCGCAGTGCCCACTGTAACCTGCACCGGATCCGCAAGGGCGGGAGGATTGCTGGGCGGCTGGAATCCGTCCAACAGCGTCTTAGTATAAACGCCAAACCCAGTGCCTAGTAAGGAAACCAATTCCCCGGCCGTGGCGGGACTGGCGCTGGTGATCGGCGTTCCATCTTCGTGCAGAGCCAGAGCAATGGGAGGATTGGTCCCAGGTTGAGTGAACAAGCCCGGTGCGTTGCGTACGATGTTGAACGTGCCCGTGACGTTGGACTGTCCGACCGAGACCACGGTGAGCGTATAGTTGCCATCGGCCAAATCGGAGAAGATCTGGGCCACAATGAGTTGCGGCGATACGGAGACCAAAGGTAGCAGACGGTCTCCCAGGAGGACACTGACACCTCCCAGGGACTGCGACAAGGGATTGGCCGGTCCAGTGACAGAATCGGTGGCGAGGCTTTCGCCCGATATGTTGATCAGCGACCCTGGCGCGACACCCGAGACCGGCGTGGTTCCCGCGGCGTTCGTAATCCCCGCCGGTGCGATATAGGGAGTGCGGCTGAGCAGCGCCGTCACGCTCACGGGCCGGGTAACGGTCAAATAGCCGGTGGCGTAGGTTCCCGATAAATCTCCGCTCCAGTGGACAAACTGAAAGCCCGGCATGGCATTGGCGGTGACTGTCAGGGCGGAGTTGGCGACATAGTAACCATCCGGCGAGGGCGGATTCAACGCAAATTGAGCCCCGGCCGGCGGATTGCTGCTGGTGCTGACTTGAAACGAAGGAGAATAATTGGCGGTGAGGGTCGTATAGTCCGCATTGACCGTAAAGGTATGATCTGACTTGGCTCCGTCGGACCAGTCGGTCAGGTCGAGCCGGGCCCCAGGTCCCGTGGGAATCGACGCCGTCGCCGAAAGTGCGACCTGGGTACCGTTGGGCACGTCCAAGGTACAAGGTGTCTGGCAAGCAGAACCGTTCACCTTTACTGTCAGCCCGGGGGGCAGTGTCTGAACAACCACCCGCGATAGGATCGAATAGGACGCAATCATCCGAACACCGATGCCCACCGTACTGGGATCCAGGGTGATCGATTGGGCAGCCGGACCGCTGTTGGACCACGCTTGGAAGTTGTACTTGCGGCCCTTGGTGTCGGTATCCTGCGACGGCGCTGAGACCTGATGAGTCGTCCCTTGTCCCCAGACGAAGTTGTACGATGGCCAATTCACGCGCCCATCGATGTTCAGTTTTAGGCCGGTCGGAGAGGTAACAAAGCTGACCGGAACACCGGGGACGAAATTGCCCGTAAGCGTAATCGGCGTCGTGGTGGAATCGAGGGTTAGGAGAGAGTTTTGAGGATCTCCGTTGCTCCAATTACTGAATACCCAGGAATTTCCGTATTGGTCGTTCTGCGGCGATACACCGGCAATGGTATGCGTCGAGTTCGGGGCGAAATCGAAATCGCCAAAGCACAGCGGAGTTATGGTCGCCGGGGCCTGTACCGGGAGCATTTCGCTCTGACATGCTCCCGGTGCAGGTCGAGTGGGAGTTGGCGTATGGTCGATCAGCACTTCTAGTCCGAGGGGATTGGTCAGGAACGTAACTCGTTTCGCTGGTGAGAATGTGGGCGTAATCGTGGTAGGCCCGACTATGTTTAGCGAGGTCAGGTAAGCCGTCGCAGTCTGTCCGCCTTGCCAACCGAGGAACACAAAGCCCGGAAAGGGAATAGCGTTGAGCATCACCGATCCCGCCGCCAGGTACACCGTGGTGGAACTCCAATAACAGAGGCCGTTTACCAGCACGACTCCAGGACGGAATACATTGGAGGGTATCGAAGTTCCCGAGCATGACGGCGATAAATTGTCTGGCGCCGTGAAGAAATTCAAACTGACCCGGTAAGAAACGTTCAAATTTGCAATGAACGACGTAATGCGTGGATCCGCCGTGATGGTTTGGACCGGGTTGGAGCCTAAACTCAATAGACCCGCATTGTCCACCCAACCGTTGAAACCATACTCCGCTGTATGGTCCGGGCTGGACTGAAAGGAAACGCCGTCGTCGGTCAGGAATTGGAGCGTGTGCTTGCTTCCGGCAGGCCACAGAAAGCTCGCCGCGCCGGTATATACCTGTCCGTCTACCGCAAAATTGGCCACCGGGGGCACGGTCGAGATACTGACCTGCCCTCCGGCTCCGGTTTGTTGAGCCAAAAGAGCGGATGAAGAGACAAGGATGAACGCAAATGCGGCAAGCCGATTCATATAAGACACCAAGTGTCTCATCGGCATTAGTACGAAACGGCTTTAGGTTCTCCGGAGTCGTATAATCGCAGCGGGACACTTCTCATGCGTTATCTCCTTGTTCTCATGCGTTATCTGCCGGTTTTCGTACTTGCCGGAGTTTTTTCGACCCTTGCGCCCGCGGCGGAAAAGAAGCTTCCTTTAGAAGAGACATCGAACGAACTGGTGGACCTATCGGCGACCGCCTTGGTGAGTCCGGAACAAGTTCGGCAGGAACTTGGCGGCGATGCCATCAGCGGATTGATCGTCGTACGCGTCACCTTGCGGCCGGTCAGCGACAAGCCGGTGGTCATTTCGCATGACGATTTTCTGCTGGTGGACGACAATCAGGGAGAACGCTCGCAGCCTTTTGAGCCCACTCAGATCGCCGGCGGCAGCAGCCTGATCGTGTCCTCCAATGGGGCCGGCGGCGGAGGACAGAAGGGCCAAAACGGCCGCCCCTCCTTCGGCCTGGGAGGCTTGACCGTCGGGACCGGAACGATCGCGCCTCCCGCCGCGGACAGGAAAGTGGAGTCGAGCGAAGACAAGCCCAGTCCCCTGCTGGCGGCGCTCAAGGCAAAAGTACTCCCCGAAAAAGAGATCACGGAACCTCTTTCTGGCCTGCTCTATTTCCTGATTGACGGCAAGGTGAAGTCAAAAGACCTCCAGTTGAGGTACAAGACGCCCGCAGGCAAGCTCGCCCTCCGCTTCCGGTAACCGTGACAGGCAAGTGAAGAACCGGTAAATAAACCCACCAAGCTCTAAAGAAACAACATTTTGTGGTATTGTTGTAGAAAGATTCCGCCGAATCTTCCTATATGCCTAGCGGGCTCTACCTGGTGGTCTCGGTGCTTTCGGCCTTGAAGGCGCGGCCTGCGGCGGAGTATGGCCGTTTTCGGCTGATAGCGATTCCCGCCGGCGCGCAAATCGAAGTGGAAGGTTCTTCCCGGACCCTGTCCGGCATGATCGAAGCGCGTTGGAACGGTCAGTTGTACATTTTGTTTCCTTCCGACCTCGAGCACAAGACTCAACCGATCGCCGCCTGAGTCTTCTGTCCCTTCCCGGATTTGCCTCTCGCGATTTGTCATGATAACTGCATGGCTTCTCAAACGGATAGCGCCGTCGAGCGCGGCGCTCACCAACTACTCGAACAGCGACAGTTCGGTGTACTCATCACCAATGCCGAGAGTCTGCCGGGGCACCCGTTCGGCTCGCTGACTCCCTATGCGCTGGACGCCCAGGACCGCCCGGTGTTTCTGCTGAGTTCTCTGGCGATCCATACTTCGAATCTCAACGCGGATGCTCGCGCTTCACTATTCGTGTTCTCGGAATCGGCCGAGCAGGCAGCCTCGGTGGCCGCGCGCTTGAACCTAATCGGTGAAGTTCGCCCGGTGGCGGACAGCGAGCGCGAGGAGATGCGCGCCCTCTACGTCGCGCGCCACCCGGAAGCCGCCCAGTGGGCGGAGTTCGGCGACTTTGCGTTTTATCGGATGGACTCCACAAAGATGTACTTCGTGGGAGGATTCGGCGTGATGGGTTGGGTGGAATTATGAGCACCGGACTCGCGTTCAGCGTGAGTTCCGATCTGGCTTTCCTGGACGCCACTGCCCAGGCGGAGCTGGTGCGGTCGAAAAAGATCTCGCCGCTCGAATTGGTGGAAGCCGCCATCGCCCGCATCGAGAAGGTGAATCCCCAATTAAATGCCGTGGTTTGGGAACGCTTTGAAAAAGCGCGGGACGAAGCCAAGTCCAGCTTGCCGGATGGCCCGTTTCGCGGCGTGCCGTTTCTGACCAAGGATTTGGGTTGCACCACAGCCGGGGAGCCAGACTCGCAAGGCTCACGCTTTTTGAAAAACTGCGGTTATCTCGCTAGCGTCACTACTGAGCTGGCGCGGCGCATCCGGGCGGCGGGATTCATCAATCTCGGACGCACCAACACCCCTGAGTTCGGAGCGGTGGCGACCACCGAGCCGCTGGCTTGGGGCGCGACCAGAAACCCGTGGGACACCGAACGAACTCCCGCTGGTTCGAGTGGCGGGAGCTGCGCGGCTGTGGCTTCCGGGATGGTCGCGGTAGCGCATGGCAGCGACGGCGGTGGTTCCATTCGCCTGCCCGCTGCCGCCTGCGGACTGGTTGGATTGAAGCCGACTCGCGGGCGCATCAGCATGTATCCGGGGACCGAATGGCTGTCTCCCGTCAGCGTCCAGGGCTTTCAAACGCGCTCCGTCCGGGACACGGCGGCTTGCCTGGATTTCGCATCCGGGCCGGTAACGGGTGATCCCATGCCGCCGCCCCGCCCGTTCCGTCCGTACCGGTTGGAAGTGGGCGCGCCGCTGGGCCGCCTGCGCGTCGGCCTCTGGGCCAGTCTGCCGGCAACCACCCCCGGCGAGTTGCATTTCGAATGCAAACGAGCCGTGGAAGAGACGGGACGCTTGCTGGAATCGCTGGGACACTACGTCGAACTGGCGCACCCTGCCACTCTCAACGAGCCAAAAACCAATTCACTGTTCTCCCGCATCTGGCCGGTGCGGCTTTTGGCCGGGCTGCAGTCCTTTGAGCGCAAGCTCGGCAAGCAAGCCCCGGACGACGAACTCGATCCGGCAACCCTCTTCTGGATCGAACGGGCGCGCACCATGCCGGCCAATGAGTATGTTGAGGCGCTCGAAGACATGGATGCCTTCACGCGCGCGTTCGCCGGCTGGTGGGCATCGGGGTTCGATGTTCTTCTCTCGCCAACCACCGGAACCGTCACGCCCAAGGTTGGCGAATTGGGTCTGGACGCGGAACGCTTGCCGTTGTCGATACTCTGGTCGCCCTATACCGCGTACTTCAATATGAGCGGGCAGCCGGCGGTCAGCCTGCCGCTGCACTGGACCGAAGCCGGGCTGCCGGTGGGCGTCCAATTGGGCGCCGCACATGGCCGCGAAGACGTTCTCATCCGGCTGGCGTCGCAGTTGGAAGTAGCGCGTCCCTGGAGCGGGCGGATTCCGCCGGTAAACGCGGCGGTTGCTTAAGAGACCAGTTGGACAAGACTGGCGGTGGCCGACTCTCGTTCACCGACACCCGCCGCGGTGACGGAGTCGATTCGCACATCAATCAGTTGATTGGCGGGGCGCGGAACTGCGAGTTCCACCTTCAGATAGTTGTCGCTGAGTGCGCCACGTTCTAATGTCACCGCCGAAAGCGTGCGGCCCAACATACTTTGCCGAAACGCTAGGTTCTTACGCGCGGCCAGTTCGCGCAAGATTCGGTTGCGCTCTTTGCGAACCGGCTGGGAAACCTGCGGCAGCTCCGCGGCGGGCGTACCGGGCCGCTCGGAATAAGTAAAAACGTGGAGATAGGTGAAGGGAAGCTGCTCGATAAATTGCCGGCTTTCTTCGAACTCTTCGTCCGTTTCGCCGGGGAAACCGGTCATGACGTCGGCGCCGATAGCTGCATCCGGCATCCAGGCCCGGGCCTTTGTTACGCGGTCGGCATAGTGCTTGGGCCGGTACTTGCGATGCATCCGGCGCAATACACGATCCGAGCCCGATTGCAGCGGCGCGTGAACGTGCTTGGCAATCCGGGGCGATTCCGCAATCAGGCCGAGCAATTCGTCACTGAAGTCCATCGGTTCGACGGAACTGATTCGCAGCCGCGCGATGTCTGTTTCGTTCAGCAGGCGGCGGAGCAGTCCGGCCAAGCGCAGAACGCTACCGGGCTCGCGGCCCCAACGCCCGAGATTGATACCGCTGAGAACAACTTCGCGATATTTCGTCGCGAGCTGGCGAACCTGAGCGACCACTTGATCGGCCGGCGCGCTGCGGCTGCGCCCGCGCACAAACGGAATAATACAAAAAGAGCATCTATTGTTGCAGCCATCCTGGATTTTCAAATTGGGGCGCGTGCGGTCGCCGGATGCGTCTTCGACGGGCGCCGAAAGAAAATCATGGCTGGCGAAAATGTCGCCGACTGCGATCTGTCCGTGAAACGGCTCGTGGCGATTCGTGACAATTTCGGGAATCTGCACCTTGTGTGAATTGCCCACCACCCAAGTGACTCCCGGCAGCGCCGCCAAGTCTTCGGGCGCGCGTTGCGCGTAGCAGCCGGTGACCAAAATACGCGCGTTCGGATTTTCGCGGTGGACGCGCCGGATGGTCTGGCGCACATCGTCGTCTGCCGCTGCCGTCACGGTGCAGGTGTTCAAGACAACGAGATCGGCGTGTTGCGCGTCGCCCGGCAGCCAGCCTTGGTTCGCCAGCGCGCCTTCCAGAGCAGCGCCGTCGGCCTGCGAAGCGCGGCATCCGAAATTCTTCACGGCGAAACGCTGCATTTGGTCCGATTTTAGCAGGAGGAGAGGGTCCAGACCGCCGAACCGAGTCATGGACGCGGGCGTATCAGGGACGCCTTTCGGGTGTAATCGCATAACAGCAGGGCGAAATGGCGGTCAAGGCGGGATCAGTTTAATTAAGGCCAGGAATACGGCTGGAGTCGCGACCGTTGCCGGTAGCTATGGCGTAGCCGAGTTCCAACGAACACGCTCCGATTACTCGATCCGCCAGAGGAAAGCTGATTCCCTTTGCTGCCTGTGCACGACCAATGCGGGTACGGTTGCTTGAACTCGGTGACGTTGACGCCTTGGCGGTCTGCGGGCACTTTAATCAGCTCTTCTTCCAACGCTGTGGCGCATAATTGGAACCGGCGGTCGCGGGGCTGTTCGGGCGTAGAAGTAGCCATAGCGTGCCTCTGGCTTCTATTGCACTGCCGGCGTACTCCGAGCCTCACGTTTGATCGGGCAAAAAGGTGACAAAGCTGATTCAGCGGGGGGCTGCGTTGATGATGATCGCGCCTCGGCCGCAGTCCGCGGCTTTGTGGGCGTTGGGCCATTTTTGGGGTCCGCCGTAGGGCGCCTACTATGCTTACCCGCGCGCCGGTGAAATCAAGCTCGATACCAACGTGAAGGATTCTCAGGTGTTTATCGACGGCGCCTATGCCGGGACGACACATGAGAACAAAACCATGCATTTGCATCCTGGCGAGTGTAACATCGAGATTAGAATCGGAGCCGGTAAGCAGGACACTCGATGATCTATGGTGCGGAGAGGGGGACTTGAACCCCCACGAGATTGCTCCCGCTAGCACCTCAAGCTAGTGCGTCTGCCAATTCCGCCACCTCCGCAGTTTGGTGGACTTCCTAAACCTACTTCTTGGCCGGGGTTGGCGCGCCCGGGGCTGGCGCAACCGGCGCCGGTGGGATCTGGATCGGAATCGAATTTCCCCCTGGCTTGGTCTGGGCCGGATTCGCGGCCGGCGCGGCTTTCGTCCCCGGCGGTTTGCTCTGGTCGAGTACGCTCCCGGACGCCCCGGCGTGACGCGTCGCCAGAATCGCTAGCGAAAGCGAGGTGGCCATGAACATGGCCGCCGCAATCGTGGTTGCCTTGGAGAGCAGGGTTGCCGATCCGCGTGGGCCGAACGCCGTTTGCGAACCCATGCCGCCAAATGCACCGGCCAAATCCGCGGCCTTGCCGCTTTGCAGCAGCACAACCACAATTAAGAAGAAGCACACCAGTACATGGATGATAGTCAAAACAATTGTCATGGTCTTGGGAAACTACGCGATTCCTAATCTTTCAGTATACCAGCCCTCAGCCGCCGATGGCGTACATTGGGCGCGGCGGCGCCACGAAACGAGTGGAGTTGATCTCATGGCCAATCCATTTCCGGCTAACCGTTTCCCTAACCGCCGCCGCGATCTGCGCGTCTGACGACCCGTCGCGCAAGAGAACCTTTATATCCGTTTCCTCGATGGCGAAAAGGCAATACCGGAGCTGGCCATCGCTGGTCAGCCGGATTCGATTGCAATTCAAGCAGAAAGGCCGGCTAACGGACGCGATAAACCCGACGCGGCCAACGCCGTCCGCAAAACGGTATTCCGTGGCCGGGGCGCGCGGATCCTGATCCGGTATTTCAAGCAACGGAGAAATCTCGCGCGACAATACCTGGATGATGTCATCGGCCAGGAGCACCTTGCTCCGATCCCACAATTGCTGGGCATCGAGCGGCATGAACTCGATAAACCGCACTTCCATGCCGTGCTCGCGGCCATACAGCGCCAGCGGAACCAGATCCGGCTCAACCAGGTTCTTCACCGCGACCGCATTAATCTTGATCGGACCAAAACCGAGACCCCGAGCCACCTCGATACCATTCAGCACCTCGGGCAAACTGTCCCGGCGCGTGATCCGCAAAAAACGCTCCCGGTCCAGCGTATCGAGGTGGACGTTGATTCTCCGCAGTCCTGCCTTATACAGAGCTTCGGCTTGGGCGGCGAGGAGGACTGCATTCGTCGTGAGCGAAAGATCGCGAATGCCGGAGATTCTGTTGAGCCGGGCGACCAGTTCGGGCAAATCTTTGCGAACCAGAGGCTCGCCGCCCGTGAGGCGCAGTTTGGTAACGCCCAGCGAGACCGCAACACGCACAAATCGTTCGATTTCCTCGAACGAGAGAATCTCCTGGCGCGGCATGAACTTCACGCCCTCTTCGGGCATGCAATAGAAGCAGCGAATGTTGCAGCGGTCCGTAATGCTAATCCGCAGATTATCGTGGACGCGATCAAACGTGTCTGTTAATGGGCTGCCCACTTCGTCTAACGGTAACATCCTGCACACACATTGTATCCGGTCATACAATTAGGGCGTGACCGCAGTTCTACCCCTTTTTACTACTTCCCTTTTCATAGGATGCTGCAACCTGGCCGCTCAGATCAGCGTTCTTACCTGTGTTCCGTCGGCTAACCCACCGTTGGTTCGAGCCGAAGGGTTGACTGAACGGGTCGGCGATATCCAAATGTCCTGTTCCGGTGGTCAACCTTCCGCCATCGTATCCGGCAATCTTACGCTTTTTGCAAACGCTCCGGTGACCAACCGGCTGACCGGCACAAGCTTGAGCGGCGTGACTTTGGTCTACGACAATGGTGCGGGTCCACAACCCACCGTTCCCGCCATACTGGCTTCTTCCAGCTCCATCGCGTTCAACAATGTCTCCTTCACGCTGTCGGCCACCGGCAGCGTAACACTACGTTTGTCCGATTTGCGCGTAAACGTCACCGGCCAGAGCACGCCGCTAAGCGTTTTTATGGGCTTCAACCCGGGCAATGTGCTGTTGATGCCGGGCGCTCAGTTTGTGGTGGCATACCCACGCCCCGTGCTCTACACCGGCAGCTCCGGCAAGCTCATCTGTTCGGTGAGCGGATCGCCCGCTCCCGATAACGCGGCCAGTTTCAGCTCGTTTCTGGCTGCGGGAACGGCGTTCTCGACGACACGATTGACAGAAGGCTTCGGAGACGCCTTCCAGCCCGCCAGTTCCTATGCCAACCTGGGCGCCGACAATGGCCACCGTTTTCTGATCAGTTACTCGGGTTTCCCTCCGGGTGCTCAACTCTATATACCGGACATGGTAGCGGGATCGGATGCTCAGCAGCCCACCGCGGGAGGCGATTTCGGGCCGCCCGCTTCGGGGGGAACGTACGCGCCGGGATCGTTGCTGCTTTCTCGCGTGAAGAACGCGACGGCCACCGGAGCAGGAGGGTCGGTGACGCCGGCGCCCGCGGCCGGCGCGGCGTTTGACTCCGTTAGCGAGGTCTCGCTCGACAACGCCGGCTCGGGATATGCGGTGTACGAAGTGGTTGACGCGAACAATTCCATCCAGGAAAGCGTGCAATTCCCCACGTTTCTGGTGCTGCCGCGTGGCAGCATGGATGCGCCCATCGAGACTGGGGAAACCGTGTCTTTCGCCACCGTTTCCACGGTGGGCACAGCCACCGCCACAGATCCGATACCTCGCTTCTTATCGATCGCGCCGCAAGCCGACTGCACTATCGTGGGGGATTGCAACGCCAAGTACAATCCCTCGCTCTACGTCGATACAACTCCGATTCAATACACCGCGCAAGCCGGCGCTGGAAATCAGGCGCAATACTTTATCGTGAACAACCGCGGAGGCGGAGTGCTGGAGTGGACGGTCACCATTACTTACGCCAACGGCATCGGCTGGTTGAAGCTCTATCCCGATTCCGGCATCAACAACGGCACGGTCCGCGTGGATGCGTTTCCCGCCAATCTGGCGCCGGGAATCTATCAGGCCACCCTAGCGATCAACGCGGGTCCCATCGCGGGACAGCAGTCGGTACCCATCACGCTAACCGTCATTCCTGTGCCGGCGCCCGCCATTACGTCGGTGGTAAATGCCGCTAGCTTCGCGGCCGGGCCCGTTTCTCCGGGTTCTCTGGCGTCCGTCCTGGGCAGCGGGTTCGCCGGCCAGACGATCTCTGTGACTTTCGATTCCACGCCGGCACAGGTGCTTTTCAGCAACAGCACGCAGATCAATCTACTGGTTCCGGCAAGTCTGTCCGGCGAGAGCACCTCACTATTGGTAGTCACGGTGGACGGGCAGGCGAGCGCGCCTGAGACCGTCCCGCTTGCGCCCTTCTCGCCGGCAATTTTTGCTGGCGGTGTGCTCAATCAGGACTACAGCGTAAATTCCGCGGCGCATCCGGCCGCGCCAGGCAGCGTCTTGCAGATTTTCGCTACCGGGCTTTCCGGAGATGGAACGATCTCGGTCCAACTCGGCGGTCAAACGGTCGGCGCACCAAATTACGCGGGACCTGCGCCGGGACTTGCCGGAGTGCAACAGGTCAACGTGGTGATCGAAGGCTCGGGCGATTTGTCGGTTTGTGGTGGTTCGACCTGCAGCCCGCCCATGAAAGTCTACGTTCAGTAGCTGTAATGGCGTGCGCTTAGAAAAGCGGATGCCGGAAGAGATGGTTGACCAGAAACGCGCTGCTAAACGCCAGCACAGTCATGTAGCAGAATTGGGCCGCCGGCCACTTCCAACCACCGGTCTCGCGGCGCACTACTGCTACCGTTGACATGCATTGCATGGCAAAGGCATAAAACACGAGTAGGGCGAGCGCGGCGGCGGGAGTGAGTTCGTTACGCAAGGCTTTCTGCAAGCCGTCGGTCTGGGTTTCGCCCTCCATGCCATAGATGGAGCCGAGCGTGCCGACGATCACTTCCCGCGCAGCCAGCGAAGTGATGAGCCCAATGCCAATCTTCCAATTAAAGCCCAGCGGCTTGATCACGGGCTCGACACTGTGGCCGAGCATGCCGGCAAAGCTGGTTTCAATGGATGGCACCTGGCCGCTGTGCAAAGGCAGATGGGCGGCAACCCAAAGCACCACAGCCACGGCCAGAATCACGGTCCCGGCACGCTGCAAGAAAACGCGGGAGCGGTCCACCAGCCGCAATCCCAGGGAGCGGAGGGTGGGCCAGCGATAGGGCGGCATCTCGAGCATGAAGGGAGCGCGATCGCTCTTGAGGATGGACGATTTGAGGACCCGGGCGGTGATCACCGCGGCGACAAAACCAAGGACATACAGGCCCAGAAGCGCGGCCGCTTGCGTACCCAGAAAAGGACCGATCAGCGGGCGTTCTTTCAAGAATGCGGCGATGATCAGCGTATAGATGGGAAGACGCGCCGAGCAAGTCATCAACGGAGCGATCATGATGGTGGCGATGCGGTCGCGCTTGTTCTCGATGGTGCGCGTGGCCATGATGGCCGGTACCGCGCAAGCGTAAGCGGACAGGAGCGGAATAAACGATTTTCCCTGCAGGCCGATTCTCGCCATGGTGCGGTCGGCGATCAGGGCCGCGCGGGCCAGGTAGCCGGAATCTTCAAGAATCCCGATGAACAGGAACAGCAGCAGAATCTGCGGGAGAAACGTCACGACCGAACCGACGCCGGTCCAAACACCATCGACCACAAACGATTTAAGAAGCGGCGATGGAATCAGGGCGCCGATCGACTGGCCGGACCACTGGATAAACGCCGAAACCAGATCCATGATGGGGCGGGCGCCGGTGAAAATGGTCTGAAATACGCCTACCACAACGGCTGCAAAGATCAATGGTCCAGCGAAGGAATGCAGGAAGAGCGCGTCCAGGCGGCGCGTCCAGAGAGGCGGTTCGGGGGCCCGATAGTGAGATTCGCAACCTACCTGCTGAGCCCATTGGCGGCGGCAGGGGACGTCTTGAATCACGGGAAGTTGAATCAAGGGTTCGGAAACAGAACCGCGGCCGGAAGCGGTGCCTTCGAGGAACTGAAAGACCTTTTCCACGCCCTCACCACGCGAAGCGCTGATCAGAGCGACCGGCGCCCCTAACTGGTGCGCCAACTCGGCGACGTCGATTTTGCCGCCGCGGCGTTCCAGATCGTCCGCCATATTCAAAATGATCAGCGTGGGCAGCTTGAGGCTGAGGATGGGCGCGGCCAAAGCAAGATGGCGGCCGAGATTGGTGCAATCGAGGATCAGCAGCACCGCATCCGGCTTGGGAACGCCCGTCATGACGCCACTCAATACGTCGGCCGAGACCTGCTCGTCTTCCGAGCGCGGATTGAGGCTGTAAATACCTGGCAGATCGACTAAGACGATTTCACGCGGGCCTCTGGTCTTGGCTTTGCCGACGTGATGTTCAACCGTGACACCGGGAAAATTGGCGACCTTTTGGCGGAGTCCGGTAAGGCGGTTGAAAAGAGTGGATTTGCCTGCGTTGGGCGGGCCGATGATCGCCACGACATGCGGCCGAACCGATGATTTCGGGAGGACGCCGCTGGCGCAACCTTCGCAATCGTGGCAAGCACCCATTTATTTATATCGCACCCACCTGGATCAGGTCCTTTCGGCGGATTTTACTACCGAGACCCACATCCGCGAAGCCGTTTCACGACGCAAGGCTACTTCCGAGCCATCTACACGATACACACGAGGCTCTCCGCCGGGAGCGCTTCCCGCCGGAACAATGGAATGTCCGGGAAGGAAGCCGAGTTCCATTAAGCGCAACGCAATGTCATCTGGCAAGTCGAGGCGATCGAGCTTTGCCTGGTTGCCAAGCGGCAGTTGATCCAGAGTTATGTGCTCAAGGCCGGGCCGGGTTCGCCGCTTCTTGACACTCAGTTGCACTATACGAACAGTATGAGGGGGAGTCAGGCGGGAAGTCAAGAGTAAAGAGGACGAAAACAGTCTTATATCAAAAACTTTCTTTTTTGATCGACGGTGTTAGGATACTTGACAGTACTACGCTAAGATTGTATGATTGGTTTGTAAGTAGATTTAATGGAGGTTCAAACACTATGCCACTTGTAAAATACAGCCCGTTTCCCGAACTGGACGATCTGCCGGGTGTTCGCCTGTTCCAGGACACGCTGAACCGTTTTCTGAGCGAACCGAACACCGCGCGTCCGTGGTCTCCCGCTGTCGACATCTATGAGACAGATAACGACTTAGTTCTGAAGGCCGATTTACCGGATGTGACCTTGAACGACATCGACATCCAACTGGAGAACGGAACTCTGACGCTGAAGGGCGAACGGAAGTTCGAGAAGGATCAAAACAGCAAAGGCTTTCACAGGATTGAGCGGAGCTACGGCTCGTTTGTGCGTCTGTTTGCGGTTCCCGAAACAGTGGACAGCGAAAATGTTCATGCTTCTTACAGCAATGGCGTGCTGACGGTGACCCTGCCGAAGAAAGAGATCGCGAAACCGAAAGCGATCAAAGTGCAAATCAACAACAACTAAGAAACCCTTAGCCGAGCCGGGGCCGGAGCGATTCCGGCCCCCGTCGTTTGTGGGGCTTGGCTTGTGCGGGCCGCTGGTTGTGGCTTTACCGACATGACGTTCGACCGTGACGCCTGGAAAATTGGCGACTTTTTGGCGCAGGTAATAGGCGGTTAAAGAGAATCTTATATCAGGAAAACTTTCTTCGCTGGGAGAGTGGACGAATACTTGACAAACAGTGCTCACCCAACAACTTACTCCGCTGCTGGGCGCTTGCGGTGAGCTATGCCGATTCGCTGCAACAGGGGTTATTGAGAATCAGGGGGTGTTGGACAGCAGTGTTGCATCAGTAATTTCCTGGATTGTATTGGATTTATTTACTGTGTCAGAATAACTCCCATGTTGACTGCTCGATTTCTGTTAATCTTCGCATTCTGTTGTCTGTCGACCTAAGCGCAAGGCCAGCCGACAATATCGGGGGTCAGCGCGTTTTGGTGGCTCGGCAGTGGCATATTAACCGACGGGAGCGGGTGTAGTACTGGCGGCGAGTGCTATTTCGCTCAGGCCCTGTGGACAGCAAACGCCAACGGGCAGTCGGGCACGCCGACATGGACCGTCTCGACACAGGCCGGCGGCGGTGGAGTCAGTCTTAGTTGCACCACCTGCACCTCGACCACGGCGACGAGCACCGCCCCCAGCAACGGATGTGCGCATGACGTAACGGTATATTTGACTTATCCAAACGGGACGAGGTCAGCGAACTTCGCCGTCATGATTAACAAACCAAACACCACGATTCTGCTTTCCGGGTATCCAACAAATAGCCCGTGGTATCCGCTGCCTGGGTTCTCGGGTTTCGTGAGCGAATATCAATGGCAAATGAACGACTTGTGTGGGAACGCGACCGCCGGACTCGACGAGAACGAGGCGTTTGGGGGCTTGGTGGCGGACTTGGCGAGAGAGGAGTGGGCACCGCCGACGGCTACGCACAGTTTCTGGGGCAGCTACATTGCCAATGACCTTATCGGCAACGCGGCGAGTGGCGACATTTACCCCACCCCTGAGCCGCCGCTGCCGAACGGACCGCTTAGCACTACAAAAGTGTTCCATGACTCACCGTGGAACCTTTACGTCGGGACACAGACATACGGCTCTGGTGTCTCGGTCAGAGCCGACACCCAGCAGTGGTGGATCGACCACGGCACGCCATCAGTGAGGGGCGGCCGGGACAGATATCGACGGTGTGAGGATGAAACCAATGAAGAACATGAGACAGGTGGGCACGATAGTATGGCTCCTCGCGGGCGGTCTCGCGTACGGGGGATCAGTGAGCCAGCGCTCGATTGCAGATCTCGGACAGTCCGCGGATATGATTGTCATTGGCTCCGCCAGCGGCGGATTCAAGGCGGGCTCTACTCCGGGGTTCTCGATCAGTGTGACGCGCGTGGTCAAAGGCCAGGCTACTCCCGGGACGGCTTTGTGGGTTCAGTGGACCAGCGGAGTGCCGCTGGAAAGCGCCGTTTTGCCGCCTGGCGCAGACATCGCCGTCAGCGGAGCGGGAATCTGGTTTTTGCAGAGCTCGCAAGGCGGATGGTCGCTGTTGCCCCTCACGCAAGGACGCGCCCCGCTGGATAGAATCTTCATCCCCACTCCATCGCAGGGGGCGATTCTGGCTGCGTACGCGTACGCGGAGACTGCTGCGTTGCAAACCAAGCTCGCCTTGGAGGTGTGTTCCGCCATTGAGAGCGAGAGCGGCAGCTACTCGCAACAGGTGTATTGGTTGCTAAGGGGAGACTTGGACACGCTAAACTCGCCCGCAGTCCCGTTGCTCTATCAGCGGCTCTCCGCCGCAACTTCGCCGCAACAGCAGGCGTTGGGGCTTAGCGGGCTGATCCGCGGCGGAAATGGTTCAGCACTCGCTCTGGCCAGCGGAACGTCTCAACAGTTCTCCCACTACCCCATTGAGTACGGCATCTTGCTGACGAGCGTGCGCAACGAATTCCGAGCCGCCGACTCCCTATCGATAGCTGCGCTTGGCCAAGCGGCTTTGGGCTCGGCGAGTCAAGGCTCCAGCTTCCGCGAGGCCGCCGCTCACGCGTTGGCAGCCATTCACAGCACCTCTACGCTGCCGTACTTAGCGACCCTCTTGGGCGATCCCGACGCTACTCTTCGCGTCGAGGCGGTTGGGGGGCTCGGCGCATTCGCAAACGGATATGGCATCCAGACGCCCGCCAACGTTGCCAGTATGTCGTACTTGCAGCGGGCTACAAACGCTCCATATCAAACGCCAGACACGATGGCGCATTTCGCCATGGGCAGCGTAGCGATTGAACAGAACGAGACGTGGTATGTGTCCTTTTGGCAGACTTGGTGGCAACAGAACCGCGCGAGCCTTGGGTTTTAATCGCTCTCAGCGCTCGTCTACGCCCCTGCGGCGCCGGCTGCCGCGCAAAGCGGAAACCTACCCGTCCGTGGTCTCCCGCTGTCGACATCTATGAGACAGATAACGACTTAGTTCTGAAGGCCGATTTACCGGATGTGACCCTGAACGACATCGACATCCAACTGGAGAACGGAACTCTGACGCTCAAGGGCGAGCGCAAGTTCGAGAAGGATCAGAACAGCAAAGGCTTTCACAGGATTGAGCGGAGCTACGGCTCGTTTGTGCGGCTGTTTGCGGTTCCCGAAACAGTGGACAGCGAAAATGTTCATGCTTCTTACAGCAATGGCGTGCTGACGGTGACCCTGCCGAAGAAAGAGATCGCGAAACCGAAAGCGATCAAAGTGCAAATCAACAACAACAACCACAAGAACTGAAGCTAAGCCAAAACGCTCCGGATGCAGGGGCCGCAAGGGCGGCCCCTTTTCCGTTTCAAGGGAGAGGCAGAACTCGCGGCGCGGTTTACGCTACCATCACCTTACACCCCATCTCCAGAGGGGTGGAGCAAACCATGAATGAGAGCAAAACCGGTCTGAGCCGCCGCGGTTTCGCCGTTGCGTTGGCTGCCGCGCCTGCGCTGCTGGCACAAGAGGAAGCGCCCTCCACCAACCGCGATCGCGACGGAGCCGTTCCCGAGACCCAGCCGTTCCAGGGTGCGCTAGCGTTCACTCTCAACAGAGTTCCTCAGCGAGTCGAGCCGTTTCCGATGACGCAGGTCCGCCTGCTCGCCGGGCGGTTTCAAGACGCGGCGGAATGGAATCGCGGCTATCTCGATCGCCTCCCAGTCGGCCGCCTGGTTCGCAATTTCCGCCTCAATGCGGGACTGCCTTCCTCCGCCGCGCCACTGGGCGGCTGGGAGCAGTATGGGCCCGGCCGGGAAGCCGAGTTGCGCGGCCACTTCACCGGTCACTATCTATCCGCCTGCGCTCTTAACTACGCTTCCACCGGCGACTCCGCGATCAAGGCGAAAGGCGATTCCATCGTCGCCGAATTAGCCAAATGCCAGCAGCGGCTGGGCGCCGCGGGATACCTGAGTGCATTTCCGACCGAATGGTTCGATCGCCTCGACGCGCGCCAAAAGGTTTGGGCGCCGTTTTACACCGTTCATAAAATCATGGCCGGCATGCTGGACATGTACCAATTCGCCGGCAACCGGCAAGCGCTGCAGGTGGTGCAAGGCATGGCGAACTGGGCGGACCACTGGACCGCGTCCAAGCCCCTTCCGCACATGCAGGACATCTTGGAAACCGAATATGGCGGCATGAACGACGTGCTCTATAAGCTCGCCACTGTGACCAGCGATGAGCGTTGGGCCAAGGCGGGAGATCGTTTCACCAAGTACCGCTTCTTCAATCCGCTGGCCTCCCGGCGCGACGAACTTCGCGGCTTGCACGTGAATACGCACATTCCTCAGGTGACTGGCGCCGCGGCAAGGTACGAACTTTCGGGCGACACGCGCTTCCATGACGTGGCGGACTTCTTCTGGTATGAGGTAGTCAGCGCCCGTACATACGTCACTGGAGGCACCAGCAACAACGAGGGCTGGCTCGCCCCGCCTCGTCAACTCTTCGCCGAGCTGAAGCGCAGCTCCTCCACAGCCGAGTGCTGTTGCGCGTACAACATGCTGAAACTCACCCGGCACTTGTATAGTTGGACGGGCGATCCGCGCTACTTCGATTACTACGAGCGCGTGCTGTTCAATCACCGCCTGGGCACCGTGCGGCCGCAGACCGGCGCCACGCAATATTATCTGTCGCATTCGCCGGGCGCATGGAAGACGTTTGGCACGGAAGACAATTCGTTTTGGTGTTGCACGGGCTCAGGCACGGAAGAATACTCCAAGCTCAACGACAGCATCTATTGGCGCGATGCCGACGGAATCTATGTCAATCTGTTTATCGCTTCAGAAATGAACTGGGCGGAAAAAGGCTTTCGCCTGCGCCAGCAAACCCGCTTTCCCAACGAACCGAAGACCGAATTTGTGGTGACCGCGGACCAGCCGGTTCGCCTGGCGCTGCGGCTGCGGATTCCGGAGTGGCTCCCATCCGGCGGCTCCGTCAAACTGAATGGCAAAGCCGTTGACGCGTCCGCCAGCCCTGGCAGCTATCTCGCGCTCACCAGAACCTGGACGACCGGCGATCGCGTGGAGATGGATTTGCCGATGAGCCTGCGCACCGAGGCCATGCCCGATGAGTCTTCCATTCGCGCTGCGTTGTACGGTCCGCTGGTGCTGGCCTGCGATCTCGGATCCCAGGGACTGACCGAAAAGACGATCGTCGGCCCGCTGGGACCGCATCTGCGTCCGTCCGTTGACATGCCAGTTCTGCGTTCAGAGATCAAGCCAGGGACGAATGCGCTTACTTTCCATGCCACCGGCCAAAATGGAGAAATCGCGCTCGTGCCGCTAAACGGTATTTTCGACAAACGCTATTCGATCTATTGGCGCGCAGCATAGCCGCTGACCGGAGTGCACGGTTTCATATTACCCGAATTATTTGCAGGTCGCCTCGCTCACGTTCGGAGGCGCCCGAAGACCTCGAAGCCATCGAAGCCCGCATGTGGGACTTGCAAGCCAAAGGCCTTCTCTACGAGCGCATACTCACCAACAAAGAAGACGGCCTGGAGAAATACGGTGAGGGTTGCGTGGCGAGGGCCGACGAGGGCGTCGGCCGCCGTCCAGGGGGACGGCCCCACATGGGCTTTTCGGATGTAGGCGGTGTGCCGCCGGGTCACCGGAGGTCGGCGGCGCAACGGTCGTTCCGCCCGCTGTTCCACAAACTGCACGGGCCCCCCGAGACGGCGGCGCGCGACTCGCAAGGCTTCCGGCCCACTGCGTTGAACGAAGCGGACAACATCCTGCAATTGTTCCTGATCTCGTCGGACGATCATCGATCCGAGGAGCAGTTTGAATCGCTTCCTGGCGAATATGCTGGTCTCGGCGCTGTGCGGGCTCGAGGAGCACAAGAATGGGCCGCCGGATTGTCCGAACGACTATCCGGACAGTTACAGTGCGAGCGATCCCAAGGAGCGCGCAGCCGCGCTGGTGATCAAGTACAAACTTTGTTCGGTGTGTGCTGCGAAGCTAGACTAGGCAAGCAGGCTGATTCGATGGATAGGATTCTGGCGGCGTGGTGAGGGGGCGCGTATGGGTCACCTGTGCGATGAGCTATTCGATGGGTTTGGAAGGAGGCCACACCCGAATAATCTAGCTAATTAACCTGAATCCCGAAGTTGGTCCTGTTGTGCCCGGATTTTCAGGGGCTTGCGAGTCGTAGGACTAACTTCGGTTAAGTTCGATTTCCACATCGCAAGGTATTGATAAGGCGCAATTGTTCGGTCGTAAAGCGTGACTTCAACTTCGGGATTCAGGATTAATTGATCCCGGATCCCGGCCTTTTTGCAGTCCGGACTGGCGCCTCACGCCGGCAGCGTCCAATCCTCAATCACCCGCCGGATACCCGACAGTGGCACGCTCAGCGCCTCCGGATTTCCGCTGCAGCAGCGCTCCGCCTGCGAAATAAACCGCTCGATGCAAAGGGTGCTCAGCAGGATTTCGCGCTCTTCATCCGTGCCTGGCAGCAAAGGCGTGTCTCCCATGGCCGCCAGGTAGCCTCTCAGGAAAGCCGCCCCTACCCACCGGTACCAGAATTCCGCCCAGCGAAGGGAGGAATCCGAGTCGTCCATTGAGCGGACAATTCCTGGTATCTGCCCCAGCCGGCCGGCATGAACGGCGTCATAAAACGAAACCAGCATCGCCGCTACATCGACGAAGGGAGGTCTCTTCATGCGGCGCTCGGTTAAATGGCGCGCTGGCTCGCCTTCGAAATCCACGAAGATGAAGTCCTTTCCGGTGTACAGAACCTCACTCAGAATCAGGTTTCCGTGCACGCGGATTCGGGAACCTGTCATCTTCACATCCCGGAACAATCGGAGTCGCGCCTGAATCCCTTCTTCGAGGCCAGGCACGCGACGAGTTTCGGGCGGCAGCGCCAGGAAGATCCGCGTGGCAAGGGCAAGAATGCCGTGATAAAGACCCTGTTTATGGAAGTCGGAAAACGGCTCCGGGCTGAAATCTTCATCCGCGACGTTCCCGGCCAGCGCCAGATGCAACTCAGCGGTCCGCTGGCCCAGCAGCCGCGATCTTTCTAAATATTCTCCGGCGATCTCCTTGACTTTCTCCGGGACCTCGATTCGGCTCAACACGATCGGCTGCCGCTCGCCCGTCCCGAACAGCGCGTCGTCCGGCAGGTCGCGAGAGGTCTGGGTCCGTTCAAAGAAACGGCTGAGCGAATCCATGGTGTAGTGCCAGGCATCGGTCTCGTGCTTTACCAAGCCATGCAACACGCCGAGGACGGTGGCTTCCCCGCGGACGGGCTGATACTCCAGCCGCCCCGCGAGTGGCGCAATATTCGCAAACGAAGTCTGCTCGGTCAGAAAACGGCCGATCTCCAGTTCGGGATGGATGCCGGGCTCGACCTGACGAAATAACTTGAGGATGAGGCGATCGTCGAAAACAAAGGAACTGTTACTGGTTCCGGTTTTGCTGACGGCGGGCCCCAGCGGCTCCCGGCCCGCGCCCCAAAGCTCCCGAAATGGACGGAACGTCAGCGCGCCAATCTCCCCCGCCTCGCCTTTAAACCGGCGGCGCCGCGCCAGGGCATCGATCAGCACTCCGGCGAAACTCTCGTCCCAGAGCGCGCTGTAAAGAATACCCTGGCTTCCATCGGCGGTTTTGAGGCCGGCGGCTATCGCTTCGGGAGCGTTGGCACGAACCCTGGCCATCTCGTCGCCGGTCGCGACCGAAGCGAATAGAGCATACGTATCGGCGTCGCCATCGGCGTATTCGATCCGCGTGATGAGAATATATGCGGAGGTGGGCCGCAAGTGAACGATATCCGGAAAAGTCACGGATTCGACGCGGCGGCCCTGACCTCGGAACCAGCGCCGGGTCGGGAGGAAGCGCGGGAGCATCTGCGCCAGAGCTGTCCGCATCGGTGGATCGAATAAAGCAGACCACGAGGCGACCTGGATAACCACGGCCGGCGATTCCGGCGCCCCGGGCAGCGCTTCGATCGACGACCGCCGGTCTTCCAGGGAAAACCAGTAAAACGCGTACGGGCTCAGGGTGAGGGGATAGAGGCCGTCGCCAAAAGGCGGCAGTTCGCTCTGGCCGAGCATTTCAACCGGCGTCAGCCCTTTAAATTCCGCCGGGTCCAGCCCGACGGCCTGAACGAAACGAGACAGGTTGGCTACCACCAGGATCCGCTCTTGGCCGTATTTCCGGCAGAACACCAGCACCTTGCGATTGTCCGGCTCCAGGAACTGGAGCGTGCCTCTACCAAAGGCACGAAACTGTTTTCGAATCGAGAGCAGGCGCTTCATCCACCACAGCAGCGAATGGGAAGTGTTCTGCTGTAACTCGACATTGACGGTCTCGTAGTGGTACTCGGGATCGATATTGACCGGCGAATACAATTGGTGAGGATTGGCGCGCGAGAACCCGGCGTTGCGGTCCAGGCTCCACTGCATCGGGGTCCGCACTCCATTGCGGTCGCCCAGATAGACGTTATCTCCCATGCCGATTTCGTCGCCGTAGTAAATAACCGGCGTGCCGGGCAGCGAGAACAACAGCGCCTGCATCAGTTCGATTCTTCGCCGGTCGTTGCCCAGCAGCGGGGCCAGGCGGCGCCGGATTCCGAGATTGATCCGGGTTTGGGGATCCTGCGCATACATGCGGTACATGTAATCGCGCTCTTCGTCGGTCACCATCTCCAGCGTCAGTTCATCGTGATTGCGCAGGAATAAGGCCCATTGGCAGGTCTCCGGGATCGGCGGGGTCTGCCGCAGAATCTCCATGATCGGAAAGCGGTCCTCCATCTGGTTGGCGGCGAACAGGCGTGGCATCAGGGGGAAATGAAACGACATCTGGCACTCATCCTCGCGAAGATACGCGATGGCGTCTTCCGGCCAGAGATTGGCCTCCGCCAGCAGCATGCGGCCTGAATATTTTGAGTCGATATGGCGCCGCAGTTCCCGCAGGTACGCGTGCGTCTCGGGAAGGTGGTCGCAACTGGTGCCTTCTCTCTCGAAAAGATAAGGCACTGCATCGAGACGGAAACCGTCGACTCCCTGGTCGAGCCAGAAGTCCACCACCCGGAGCATGGCGCGGCGTACCAGCGGATGATCGAAATTCAGGTCGGGTTGATGAGCATAAAAGCGATGCCAGTAGTAAGCGTTCGCGACCGGATCCCAGGTCCAGTTGGAAGTCTGGAAATCCCGGAAGATGACCCGGGCGTCTTGGTATTTGTCGGGCGTATCGCTCCAGACATAAAAGTTACGTTGCCGGCTGCCGGCTCGGGCGCGCCGCGCCCGCTGAAACCACGGGTGGCGATCGGAGGTGTGATTGAGGACCAACTCGGTAATCACGCGCAGTCCGCGTTGATGAGCTTCCCGTAGGAAAGTCTGGAAGTCCCGCAACGTGCCATACGTGGGATGAATGCCCGTGTAGTCGGAGACATCGTAGCCGTCGTCACGCCACGGCGACGGATAGAACGGAAGCAGCCACACGGCTGTGGCGCCCAGGTCCTGAATGTAATCCAGTTTTCGCGTCAGGCCGGGAAAATCGCCTTTACCGTCGCCATCGCTGTCGCAGAAAGCGCGGACGTGAACTTCGTAGATGATCGCGTCCTTGTACCACAGCGCATCGCCGCCAGACGGGCCGTTGGGAGCCAATTCAGATCTCCTTTGGAGCGGTGGGTAAGTTCGATAGACTGTCGCCGGTCCCGCAAGCACCGCCGCCTCCCGATACTCCTAATTAATATTGTGCCGAAGTTCTAGTGGGCGAATGCATTCTTCGCCGTTGGATCCGTGATCTGATACAAATGTTGTCAACAACCCTCGCCGTACAGGCTATCCAACGGCTACGCGGTGACTGCGCTAAGCTAACGCCTGCCGTGTTTGTGGATGGCGGCATTTACAGCAACGGAATGGCTGCCATCATCGGACCGGTCAATGGCCTGCCCGGCAATGTCTACCTGGACTCCTGGGCCTTTGGGCCGGCGTGAGATCATGGAATTACGGCTCGACCGAGCCGGCGTATGGTGTGGCCATGACAATCGAACTGAAGCCGGAGCAAGCACGCATCTTGGAGGAGGCGCTTCGCCAAGGGCGTTTTCAATCTGTGGAGCAAGCTTTGGATGAAGCGTTCCACTCTATCGAACCCTCCGGCAGCGCTAGACGACCCACCCTGTCCCCTGCTGAGCGCGCCGCCGCCTATCGGTCGTGGGCAGCGAGCCATCCCCGCAATACGCCCGTTTTGTCCGACCAAGCCATCAGCCGTGAGACGATTTATTCGGTTCGCGGGTAGATGAGTGTTCTCGTCGATACCAACATTCTGTTGCGCAGCGTCGAGCCGTTGCACCCCCAACACTCCGTTGCCGTTGGCGCGGTTTCCCAGCTTCTTGCCGAAAGCACTCCCGTTTACTTTACGCTCCAGAACATCGCGGAATTTTGGCACGTGGCGACACGCCCGTCGATATCTTTCAGCATCCGGTCAATTTCGCCGAGAAAGCGCCGTGCGGGGGGCTGGGAAGCTTTCCCGTTCTTGATCTCCGGCGCCGGTTAGCTTGGCGCCGCTTCGCCCATTCCTGGGCCTCGGCAAAGACCTGCGTGCTGCAGGTCAGGCGAAGATGCTGGGGATTCTCAAAATCAAAGCTCGTTGTCGGCTGCGTAGCCGTAGGAAACCGTCTGCCCCAATGCAAAGTTCTAACGGGCGAATGCATTCTTCGCCGTTGGATCCGAGACCTGATTGCTTGTTCTCAAGAACAGCGAGCACGTCCTCTGCGACGCCATCTATGAGTTAAAGGTCCTGGCCCATGGATGTTAAACGAAAGCTAAGGTATTGAAAGATCTGGAGCCACCCGCCGGGATCGAACCGGCGACCTGCTGATTACGAATCAGCCGCTCTACCAACTGAGCTAGGGTGGCTTTGCTCTTCAATTATAAAGACTTGCCGTCAATCGTGCAAGCTGCGGGTTTGATGGGCCACTCCTTCGAAAACAGTTTAGGCTAGGTTCTAGGGCCCGGCTCAAGACCAGCTATCTTGCCCAGATAACGCTCCATCCCCGCCGCCGCATTGCGCCCTTCCGCAATCGCCCACACCACCAGCGACTGGCCGCGCCGTGCGTCGCCCGCGGCAAACACCCCCGGCACTGACGACATATAGTCCTCATCGGTCGCGATGTTCCCCCGCTGGTCCAGCGCCACGCCGAGCTGCTCGAGCACGCCGGCTTTCACGGGCCCCGTAAATCCCATCGCCAGCAACACGAGATCAGTATCCAGAGTCATCGGTTCGCCGTTGTCGATTCGCTTGGCGTGCAGCTTCTTCACGTTGCCTGCCGCATCGCCGCTGAACTCGCTGGTCGAGATACTCCACTGGCGCTGGCCGCCTTCTTCATGTGAGCTTTCAATGCGCAACTGCAAGGGCCATAGCGGCCACGGCGTCGCCGGAGCGCGCTCGGCCGGCGGCATGGGCATAATCTCGAATTGATGCACGGACGCCGCCTTTTGCCGGTGCGAGGTGCCGAGGCAGTCCGCGCCGGTGTCGCCGCCACCGATGATCACCACGCGCTTGCCAGTGGCCAGAATTTGATTGGGGACGTAATCTCCCGCTCCGCGGCGGTTCTGTTGCGGCAGAAAATCCATGGCGAAATGAATGCCCTTGAGATTGCGCCCGGGCACCGGCAAATCGCGCGGTTGCTCGGCCCCGGTCGAAATCAAAACCGCATCGTAGTCGCGCAGCAGTTCGTCTCCCGCCAAGGAAACACCCACATATACGTTGGTTTGAAATTCGATGCCTTCCGCTTCGAGCTGCCGCAGCCGCCGGTCGACAATGCGCTTTTCCAGCTTGAAATCCGGGATGCCATAGCGCAGCAAACCGCCTACGCGGTCGGATTTTTCATAGACCGTGACCAAGTGACCGGCGCGGTTGAGTTGCTGCGCCGCGGCGAGGCCGGCGGGGCCGGAGCCGACGATCGCCACGTGCTTGCCGGTCCGCTGCTTCGGCGGTTGCGGAGGGATGCCGCCGTTGCGGAAGGCATGCTCGATGATGCTGTTTTCGATCAGCTTGATCGTCACCGGTGGTTCGTTGATTCCCAGCACGCAAGCGGCTTCGCAGGGCGCGGGACAAATGCGGCCGGTGAACTCGGGAAAATTGTTGGTGCTATGTAATACGCGCAATGCGTCGGTCCAGCGGTCCTGATACACCAGATCGTTCCACTCGGGGATGACATTGTTCAGCGGGCACCCGGTATGGCAGAAAGGCACGCCGCAATCCATGCAGCGCGCCCCTTGCGTGCGCACGTTCTCTTCCGGAAAATCCTGATAGACTTCAAACCAGTCGTTCACGCGCTCGGCCACGGGCCGGCGCTTTGGGACCTCGCGAGCGTACTCCAGAAAGCCGGTCGTTTTACCCAAGCGCAGCCTCCGCGCGCGCTTCCGCTTCCCGCTTCGGAATGTAGACGCTGGCGGCCCGCGGCAGGTTGAGCACGCGCTTGTATTCGTGCGGGAACACCTTGACGAACTGCGGCAGCATGCTGCCCCAGTTCTCCAGAATCCATTTCGCCCGCGGGCTATGGGTCAGTTCCGAGTGGCGCGTAATCAGATTGAACAGCGCCTGGATGTCCATTTGGTCTGTAACCGGCTCCAAATCCACGCCCGACCGGTTGCAACGCACGGAACCAAATTCGCCCGTCTCATCCAGCACGAAGGCGATCCCGCCGGTCATGCCCGCCGCGAAATTACGGCCCGTTCGTCCCAGCACCACCACCAGCCCACGCGTCATGTACTCGCATCCGTGGTCGCCAACGCTTTCGACCACCGCCGTGGCGCCGGAATTGCGCACCGCAAAGCGTTCGCCGGCCATGCCGTTGAAAAACGCTTCGCCCGTGGTCGCGCCATAAAGAACTACGTTGCCCACGAGCATGTTTTCTTCCGGCACAAAATTGGAAGAGCGCGGCGGATAGACTATGATGCGGCCGCCGGAGAGGCCTTTGCCCGCATAATCGTTGGCGTCGCCTTCGAGCACCAGCGTCACGCCCTTGGCGAGAAACGCCCCGAAGCTCTGACCGGCCGAACCAGTGAAGTGGAATTTGATGGTATCGTCCGGCAGCCCTTGCGAACCGTGGCGGCGGGCGATTTCGCCGCTCAGCATCGCCCCTACGGTCCGATGCACGTTGCGGATGGGCAGCTTGAACTCAACCGGAGTTCCGTGCTCCAGCGCTTCCTGCGCATGGTCGATCAATTTATAGTCGAGCGCCTGCTTCAGGCCGTGATCCTGCGGGATCAAGCGGCGCCGGCCCACGCGCCCTGGAACCTCGGGGTTGTAAAGGATGGAGGAAAAGTCCAGGCTCCGCGCCTTCCAATGGTCGATGGCGGGGCGCATCTCGATGCGGTCCACCCGGCCAACCATTTCATCCATATTCCGGAATCCGAGTTCGGCCATGAATGCGCGCACTTCCTCCGCTACAAAGAAGAAGTAGTTAATGACGTGTTCCGGCTGGCCGTTGAATTTTGCCCGCAGCACCGGATCCTGCGTCGCAATGCCCACTGGGCAGGTATTCAGATGACACTTGCGCATCATGATGCAGCCCAGGGAAACCAACGGCGCGCTCGAGAAGCCGAACTCTTCCGCGCCCAGCAGGGCCGCGATCACCACATCGCGCCCAGTCTGTAGTTTGCCGTCCGTCTGCACGCGGATGCGGCTGCGCAGATCGTTCAGCACCAGCACCTGTTGTGTTTCGGCCAAGCCGAGTTCCCAGGGTGTTCCCGCGTGCTTGATGGACGTAAGCGGAGACGCGCCGGTACCGCCGTCATGCCCGCTGATCAGCACCAGATCGGCGTGCGCTTTGGCGACGCCCGCGGCCACTGTTCCGACGCCTACTTCGGACACCAGTTTCACCGAAATCCGCGCTTCCGGATTGACGTTCTTCAGGTCGTAGATCAACTGCGACAAATCCTCAATCGAGTAAATGTCGTGATGCGGCGGCGGCGAGATCAATTGCACGCCGGGAGTGGAATGACGCACCCGGGCGATCACTTCGTCCACTTTGTGTCCCGGCAATTGGCCGCCCTCGCCAGGTTTTGCGCCCTGGGCGATCTTGATTTGCAACTCGTCGGCGTTGACCAGATAATGGGCCGTGACGCCGAAGCGGGCGGAGGCCACCTGTTTGATGGCGCTGCGGCGGAAATCTCCGTTGGCGTCGCGAATAAAGCGCGACTCATCCTCGCCGCCCTCACCGGTGTTCGATTTTCCGCCAATGCGGTTCATCGCGATGGCCAGCGTTTCATGCGCCTCTTTGCTGATGGAGCCGAACGACATGGCGCCAGTGGCAAAGCGCTTGACGATTTCCGTTGCGGGTTCCACTTCTTCGAGCGGAACCGGTTTCGCGGCCTTCTTCAGTTCCATCAGCCCGCGCAGCGTACACAACTGCTTGCTCTGATCGTTGATCAGCTTGCTGAATTCCTGGAACGTCGCAAAGCTTTGTGCTCTCACTGCGTGCTGCAGTTTGCTGATGGTTTGCGGATTGAACAGATGATACTCGCCGCCCACCCGGTACTGATAGTTGCCGCCTTTATCCAGATCGACCGAGAACCCGGCGCTGCGATGTTTGGCCAGGGCCTCGCGGGCGAGCACATCAATGCCCACGCCTTCTATGCGCGAGGCCGTTCCGGTGAAATAACGCTCCACCAGCGATTTGTTCAGGCCGATCGCCTCAAACACCTGAGCGCCGCGATAACTCTGCAGCGTCGAGATTCCCATCTTAGAAAAAACTTTGAGCAATCCCTTGTTGATGGCCTTCTTGTAATTCTTGAGCGCGGTCTCAAAGGAGCCCGCATAGCACCCGCGCCGGACCTGGTCTTCCAGCGTCTGAATCGCCAGATATGGGTTGACGGCGCTGGCGCCATAGCCGATCAGCAGCGCATAGTGCATCACTTCGCGTGGCTCGCCCGATTCGATGATCAACGCGACTTGCGTCCGCGTTCCTTCCCGGACCAGGTGATGATGCACGGCGGTGAGCGCCAACAGGCTGGGAATCGGTGCGTAATCCTCATCCACGCCGCGGTCGGAAAGAATCAACAGCGAATAGCCCGATCGGATGGCCAGCGAGGCACGGCGGCAAAGCCCTTCCAAGGTCCGCTCCAGCGCCTTTTCGCCCTCGTGCACGGGGAAAAGCATGGGGAGCGTCGTGGCCAGCAAATCGCTGGTGGAAACGCGCCGCAGTTTTTCCAGATCGCGGTTGGTGAGAATCGGATGCGGCAGCTTCAGCGTGTGGCAATGCATCGGCGTCTCGTCCAAAATGTTGCGCTCCGTGCCGATGTAGCTGGTCAACGACATCACCAGCTCCTCGCGGATCGGGTCGATGGCCGGATTGGTTACCTGCGCAAAAAGCTGTTTGAAATAGTGGAACAAGGGCTGTGGTTGATCGGAGAGACAAGCCAGCGGCGTGTCGGTCCCCATCGAACCGATGGGCTCTTCGCCTTTTTCGGCCATCGGCGTGATCAGCATGCGGATGTCTTCTTCGGTGTATCCGAACATGCGCTGCATCACGCGCGTGCTGTCATGGTCGGTCTCATACAGCCGGTGCGGCTCAGGCAGACTGTCGAGCGTGATCTGGTTTTGCTCGATCCACTGGCGGTACGGCTGGCGCGTCCAAAGACGTTCCTTCAATTCCTCATCGGGAACAATGCGTTTTTCCGATGTGTCCACCAGCAGCATGCGGCCCGGCTGCAGGCGCCCTTTGTATTTGACATCTTCGGGCTTCACGGGCAGAACGCCGATCTCCGACGCCAGGATCAGCAGACCGTCGTGCGTCACCAGATAGCGGGCCGGACGCAGGCCGTTGCGGTCGAGCGTGGCGCCAATCCGAACTCCGTCCGTAAAAGCTACCGCGGCCGGGCCGTCCCAAGGCTCCATCAGCGAAGCGTGGTATTCGTAAAACGCCTTTTTGTCCGGATGCATGGTCATGTCGCCGTCCCAAGCTTCGGGAATCAACATGGCCATCACATGCGGCAGACTGCGGCCCGACTGCAATAGCAGTTCGACCGCGTTGTCCAGGCAGGCCGAATCGCTCCCGCCCAAACTAATGATCGGAGACAGCTTCTTCAGATCGTCCCCAAAGAGAGGAGAGTTGAGAATCCGTTCCCTGGCGTGCATCCAGTTGACGTTGCCCCGCACCGTATTGATCTCCCCGTTGTGGCACAGATAACGGTACGGATGCGCCAACGGCCAAGTGGGAAAAGTATTGGTGGAGAAGCGCTGATGCACCAGGCACATGGCGCTTAAGACCGCAGGGTCGTTTAGTTCTTTATAGAACTCGCCGATCTGGTCGGCCAGCAGCAAGCCCTTATAAATGATGGTGCGCGTGGAAAGCGATGGTATGTAGAAAAAATGCTTTTCCACCATGGTCGAGGCGGCGATCTCGGCCTCGATGCGCTTGCGCACCACGTACAACTTGCGTTCCAATTGGTCTTGCGAAAGTCCCGCCGGGCCCCGCATGAAAATCTGTTCAATGTAGGGCTGGGAAGCTCTCGCGATGCGGCCGATCGAGCCCGCGGCTACCGGCGTGTCGCGCCATCCGAGCACGGTGAGGCCTTCTTCGCGGGCCACCTTCTCGATAATGCCTTCCGCCAAAAGGCGCTGCTGCCGCTCCACCGGCAAGAACACCATGCCGATGCCATAGGTCCCGGGCGGCGGCAGCGTAAAGCCCAGTTTGGCGCATTCCCGCGCAAAGAACTCATGCGGGATCTGGATCAGAATCCCGGCGCCGTCACCGGTCTCCGGGTCGCAGCCGCAAGCTCCGCGGTGGCTGAGATTAATAAGAATCTGCAGCCCCTTCTGGATGATCTCGTGAGACCGGTCACCGTTGATATTGACGACGAACCCAATTCCGCAGCCGTCGTGTTCGTTGCGTGGGTCATACAGACCTTGCTCGACCGGGAGTGGCATGGTTTCGACAGTATAGCAGGGTTGGGCAGTATTATTCAATCCGATTTTGTATTGACTCTTGTATCGAAATGTCTAATACTAGACGTTTGGCAGAGCAATGAGGGTATGACACTCCGTCAGCTCCAACTTTTCAAAGACATAGCCCAGCAACGCAGCATCAGCCGGGGGGCCGTGGCGAACGGGGTCAGCCAGTCGGCCGCCAGCCAGTTCCTGCTCGAGGCCGAGAAGGAAATCGGCCTCCCATTGCTCGACCGGCGCACCCGGCCGCTGGCGTTGACCGAAGCCGGGAAGCTCTATCTCGATATGTGCCGGGATGTTTTGCATCGCCGCGAGGAGTTCACCGCCGCCCTCGGGCATTTGCGCGACAAGGTGGAAGGCACCGTCCGCGTGGCTTCTATCTATTCGGTCGGGTTGTCGGAACTGGCACAACTCGAAAGCGAGTTTGGGCGCAGGTATCCCGATGCGGAGTTGCGGGTGGAGTACTTGCGGCCCGAAAAAGTGTACGAAGCGGTCACCGCCCAGCGGGCCGACCTGGGTTTGGTCAGCTATCCCGAGCCGACCAGAGAAGTTGCCGCGCTCCCCTGGCGCGAGGAGCAGATGGTAGTCGCCGTCTCGGCCTATCATCCCTTCGCCAACCGGACCGACTTGCCGCCCTCCGACTTGGACGGCCTCGAATTCGTGGCCTTTGACGAAGACCTGCCGATCCGCCGCGACATCGACCGCTTCTTGCGCGAGCGTCACGTGCATATTAAAGTGACGCTGCACTTCGACAACATTCAAATGATCAAGGAAGCGGTGGCCCACGGCGCCGGGATCAGCATCATGCCGGCCCGGGCGATGCTGGCGGAGGTCTCGCAGGGCCGTCTGGCGGCGGTTCCGCTGGCCGCGCCGGAGTTGTTCCGCCCGGTGGGAATCCTCCACCGCCGCCGCGAGCCCCTGCATCGGGCCGCGCAGGCGTTTCTGGATTTGCTGCAAGAGATGTAGTCTTTGAGCGGAGCCAGTCGATTCGTTTCTCTTCTCGACAAGCGAAGCAGTTTCCGGTGGCCGGGGCAGTCTCCCCACGCCGGTGGTCTTACGCAGCTAGGTGACTTGTAGTCCCTCTGGCCACATGCTCTTGCCTCTATCATTTGCATCGGCGATATGCGATATGCTTGTTGATGACTACGTTCTTGATGGCGCCCGGACGTAATTGCTCGCTGAGGCCCACATATGGAATCGTATTACTCCAATCTTCTCGCGTACCGGGTAACGCCGAACGAGCTGGTGCTAGAGTTCGGTAATTTTTTTCCTGGGCAGGGAAATCGAACGCAAGCAGAGTTCGAAGATTTCGACATCCGGGTCGTCCTTATTCCGGAAATGATCGAGCCTCTAATTGACCTACTTGAACAAGCGAAAGCTGCGCGCGACGAGCAGCGCAGAGTGGCCGCCGCGAAGAAGGGATAAAGAAGAGAAATGATTTGTACTCCGTCGGTCACTCCTGATGTTGGCTACTATTCTCAACTCCAACCCAATCAATCCAAACAATACTCTACTTGCTACACTGGCGTGACGGGTGTCATCGGGCCAAACATCGTCCTGAAGATCTTTCGCGATATCGAGAATATGGAAGGCTGTCCTGACGAAGATCGTCCATCCGAGTCGGCACTACAAAGCGCGAAGAAGCTCTTGTGTGAAGCAGACTTCCTGCATCCAATTTTTTTCATGCCATCTGTGATCGAGGCAACCGAGCACGATATTCTCCTACATTGGGATGGCGCCTCGAAAAGCGTGGTTCTGATCTGCCCGGCTGACGATGACAAGCCGGCGCAGGTGTACCGGGAGGTGCTGGAAGGGGTCAAGGCGAAGCACTCTGAGATGTCGCCAGCAACACCACGGTCCTTGACAGATGCTCTAGCATGGATGCTGCAATCGAGGTAGTGCTTCCGATCCTCGAGCCAACGTCGCAAGTCTATCGAGCCTATCCATTTTCGGATTGTCTCGACACTCAGAAACGAAAGCCAAAGCCGAAACTATTCTATTTGAAAGCAGATGAAGTTGGACTTTCAGTAGGTCTGTCAATCGAGTCGATTAGTCTTGCATATCCCAATGCTGCTGGATTATGCAGCCTCCTGGTAGCTGACATATACGACTGTCCAGACCCTTTGACTGTTATTCCCGATTCCAAATACCATGCCGAGATCAGAGGTGTTCCAACCCGTTCGGCGGACACGGAGAAAGCGTTGCGGATCGCAAAATATCTTGCACGCATTGCCGTCCATTGTGAAAACAGTCAAGCACGGGACCCTCAAGGTTTCTAGCCAGCCATAGAGTTGGCCGTTGGCTGGACGAGAGTTGGGAGTGCTTTGACGCTCTGCTACCTGCTACTGCGGCTCCAAGGTCCTTGAAGTCGCATCCCTACGCGATAATATTCTTCCGCACCGCGTACAGAATCACCTCCGGGACGCTGTGCAGATTCAGCTTGCGCAGGATATGCGACCGGTGCGTATCCACCGTATAAACACTCAAGTTCAACTTGTTGGCGATTTCCTTGTTGGCTAGTCCCTCGGCGATCAGTTGCAGCACTTCCCGCTCGCGGTCCGTGAGCAGATCGTAGCTATCGTCCTGCTCCTTCTGCTCCAACTCCTGCATGTAATCTTCCTGCAGAATCTGGCTGATCTTGGGGCTGAAATAGGTCTTGGCCTGCATCACCGCGCGAATGGCCGCAATCAAATCCGCCCGCACGGAGTCTTTCAAAAGATAGCCCCGTGCGCCGGCCTTCAACGACCGGATGACGTAGCTTTCGTCATAATGCATGCTCAAAATAATGACGCCGGTGCGCGGGCGGCTTTCCATGATTCGCCGCGTCGCTTCGATGCCGTTCAGGTCCGGCATGGCAATGTCCATGATCGCGATATCCGGCTGCAGTTCCTGCGCTAGAGCGATCGCTTGCCGCCCATCGGAGGCTTCGCCGACGATCTCGAAATCCGCCTGTCGCTCCAGCAGCAGCCGTAATCCGTCCCGCATGATGTTGTGATCGTCAGCCAGCAGAATGCGAATAGTTCCCATTATGACTTTCCGGCTGGCCGGGTTCCGGCTGCCCATTTTCGGGGTAGAGAGGTCCGGCGGTGGATTCCACCTTCCAATTTGCCACTGGCAATTCCACCTTGAGCAGCGAACCGCGGCCCGGCGCCGAATCGATCTCGAGCGTGCCTCCGAGATGCGCGACTCTCTCTTCCATCCCCAGAATGCCGAGTCCCCGCGTGCGGTGCGCGTCGAAACCGGTGCCGTCATCCTGCACCGTGAGCCGGATCTTGCCCGGCAGGTTATGCACCTCCACTTGAACCGCCGCCGCCTGCGCGTGCCGGGTCACGTTCGTCAACGCCTCCTGCACCACCCGGTAGATACACATTTTGTGTTCTTCCGGCAGTTCATTGGCTTGTTCGCCCGCCGACAGGTGTACGCGGAAACCGGCTCGCTTGGAGGCTTCCTTGGCCTGCCAATTCAACGCCGGAACCAAACCAAAATCGTCCAGCATGGAGGGACGCAACAGCAGCGCCATGTTTCGCGTTTCAGTGATCCCGCGTTTGGCCAGCAATCGAATTGACTCCAGATGCGAAGCCGAGCCGTTGGCCGGGAACAACTCCAGCAAGCTCTCCGCTTCCATCAGGATGGCCGAGAAGGATTGACCCGCTTCATCGTGCAACTCCCGCGAAATCGCCCGCCGCTCATCTTCTTGAGCACGCACCATCTTGGCCGAGAGATCCCGCAACCCCGCGCGCGCCGCCAGGCTTTCGGCGAGCCTGTGTTTGGCTTCGCCCTGCAGCCGCAGCATGAAGAAAATCGTCATGGCCGCCAGCGCCGCCCCGCCCAGAAAAGTGAGCACAATCATCGCCAGCAAACCCTGCCGCAGCCGTTCATAGAGCAAACCCAATTGCTGATTCCCCCGCTGCAAGGCTTGGTCGTTCAGTTGGGCGATCTGATCCGCCACTTGCAGCATCGAGGTCCGGCGGGGAATTAGCTCGGTATAGAAAAACTCATAGCGGTATTTGTTGCGCTCCTGCACGGTCCACGCCGAAGTCCGGTCCAGCACCTTCCAGTAGGCATCGATCTCCGACCGCAGCGACTGAAACGGCGTACGCTCTTCCGAGTCGAGCGATTGGGCGTACTCATCCAAGCTCTTTTCCGCCGAAGCCCGCAGACCCTCCAGCGCCACCTTCTGGGCGTGCGCGCCCGTTGGCTCAGGCGCCAGCAGGGAATCGCGCGCATAGGTCCCCGAGAGGTAAATGGAAGACCGGATCTGCTCCAGTTGACGATTGCGAGACAGGAAGCGTTGCTGCAGCCTAACGTTATCGCCCCGCAGGCTGCTCAAAAAGAACAGTGCTCCGGTTTCGGCGGCCGCCATCAGCAGCAGCAATCCGCCAAATCCGCACAGCAAAACGACACTCGGGCGTTCACGCATTTCTTCCGTCCATACCGCTCCCGTCCTACAATATCGCCTTGCTTACACGGTCCGCCATCCCGCCGGCCCGGTATTTTGCACCGTCCCGACAAAATACCGTATCGACGTGATTCCTTACCGGCCGATTGGGTTCTATTGTAAATACAGTCTGCACTCTATTGTAAAAACAAGCTTTAACCGAAGAACAGAAAGAAGTGGAGAACAAGAAGTGAGAAGAGAGGACCTATGATCAAACTTCAATTAGTTGGCGGCGCGGCGCTCGTTGCGCTCTGTCTTAGCTTTGGCGGCTGTGCCAAAAAAGTTGCGGCCAAGGCCCCGTCCGCTCCCCAGCCGGTAGCTGCGAATAGGCCGGCGTCGAACTCGACGTACAACCAGCCTTCCGCGGCATCGTCATCCAGATCGAATACCCAGACGGCCGCTGCCAGCAGAATGCCCGATGCGGCCACGCGTCAAAAAATCCAGGAACTGCTGGACCGCATTCAAGACGTTTACTTCGATTACGACAAGAAATCGCTGCGGCCGGACGCGCTTGCCGCCTTGAAAGAGGATTCTAAGACCTTGTCCGACATCGTCCGGCAATATCCCGATTTCCGCCTGGTCGTCGAGGGCTATTGCGACGAACGCGGATCGAGTGAGTACAATCTGGCCTTAGGCGAAGCGCGAGCCAAACAAGCCGAAGAATACCTGGTCACCCTCGGGCTGCCCGCCAATCAGTTGAAAACCGTTAGCTACGGAAAAGAACGGCCGGTTTGCACGGATGAGACCGAAGGCTGCTGGCAGAAGAACCGGCGCGCCCACATCACCCAGTCCAGTTAGGGCTACTTAAGAGCAAAAGGGGCAGGCGATGCGAATTCTACTAGCTGTGGCATGTTTTACGCTGGCGTGTAACGGTTTTTCGCAAAGTGCTCAACAGCAGGATTTGTCCGGCACTTGGCAATCGAAATCGGATGCGACGATGCGCTGGATACTGGCGCAGACAGAAGATAAGATCCATGTGCAGGAATACACCGGACCCAGCCTGAAGGCGGATTACGTCTGCAACGAGCTAGGCAAGGAGTGCGAAATCAAAGACTCCGGGCATAGCGAAAAGACCTCCTTTTGGTTCAACGGTCCGAAGCTGGTGGAGTTGAGAGTTCACGGCGGCAACGTGGTGAAGCGGCGGTACGATCTAACCCAAGATGGCAAGACCTTGGAGGTGGAACTGCTCCCGATTTCCCCTCCTGGTAAAACAGAGAAGATTGAGTTTGCGCGATCACAATAAGCGAAAACGAGGGCGCGCGCGGCGGGCCGCACAGGATCCACGCGGGGCTCACGCCGCGCCCAAGTCAGTCACCCAGGGGATAATGCCAGGGGATAATGCCGGCAGGGGATAATGGATGAGGCGTGAAGCTCAAGGCGCCTAAGTTCCCTGTTAAACAGAACGGCGCGGACAATCAGGTCGCGCTCGTGCTTAGCGTCGTCATCGGCGCGCTCGTCGGCCTGGTCGTCGTCGCCTTTATTCTGCTTACCGGGCGTCTAGCTGCCCGGATGTATCCGGCGGGAGAAGCCGCTTGGCGGCGGGCGCTGGTGCCCGCGCTGGGGTCTCTCTTCACCGGATATTTGCTGTGGAGATTTTTCCCCGAAGCTCGCGGTAGCGGTATTCCGCAAACGAAGTTCGCCATCTACCTTACCGATGGTTATATCTCTCTCAAGACCGTCCTCGGCAAGTTCTTCTGCTGTTCCGCTTCGTTGGCTAGCGGCATCGCCTTGGGCCGCGAAGGTCCCTCGGTCCAGATTGGCGCCGGAATCGCATCGGTGCTGGGACGTCGCTTCGGTCTCTCCGGGCAAAACCTCAAAGCCCTAATCCCGGTCGGGTCCTCCGCGGCGTTGGCGGCCGCCTTCAATACTCCTATCGCCGCGGTGCTGTTCTCGCTCGAAGAGGTTCTGGGCGATCTGCATGCGCCCGTGCTCGGCTCCGTGGTTCTCAGCTCCGCAACCTCCTGGATGGTGCTGCACCTGATCCTGGGAGATGAGCCTCTGTTCCATGTCCCTCCCTATCATCTAGTCGATCCCAGGGAGTTCCTTCTATATGCCGTTCTCGGCCTGGTGGTCGGTCTGGGATCGGTCGCGTTTGTCAAACTCCTTTTGGGTCTGCGCGAGTGGTTCAAGAGCCTGCCGGAGTCCACCGTATGGTTGCAGCCGGCCGCCGGCGGCCTTTTGGTCGGCATCATGGGTTTGTTCATGCCCGAAGTGCTCGGCGTCGGCTACGACTATGTGGAGAAGGTGCTGGGTGGCGACATGCTTCTGCGGACGGTGGTCATCCTGGCAGTGCTCAAAATCGTGGCCACAGCCTCCTGTTACGCCTCCGGCAACGCAGGCGGCATCTTCGGACCCGCGCTATTCATGGGCGCGACCATGGGTGGAGCGGTGGGCAGCGTGGTGCACTACCTTTTCCCCGCCTGGACGGCGGACCCCGGGGCCTACGCGCTGGTCGGGATGGGCGCCGCATTTGCGGGCATTGTTCGTACGCCCCTCACGTCCGTGATCATGATTTTCGAGATGACGCGAGACTACTCGATCATCGTGCCTCTGATGATCGCGAATCTGATCAGTTTTTTTGTCTCCAATCGCTTGCAGCGGCAGCCAATCTATGATGCTTTGGCACACCAGGAAGGCGTCTCTCTGCCCGGCAACGAGATGCGCGAACACCTATCGCGTTTGCTGGTCAGCGATATTATGCACGACGACCCGCCCCTTCCTCCTTATGCCACCTTGGACTCTATCAAAGAGCGCCTGGCGGAACCCAATCGCAGAGCCTGGCTGGTAGCCACGGACGATACCCTTTGGGGATTGATGACACGCGCCCAAACCCGCTCCGTAAACGGGGCTCAACTGATTTCCGATATCGTCAAGCCTGGCTCGCTTTTCCCCTACGTTCACCCCGATCAGCCTCTCAGCTTGGCTTTGGAGAAAATGGGAGAAGCGGATATCGATGTGCTTCCGGTGGTGAGCCGCGCCGACGCCCGCAAACTGCTCGGCGTCGTGACGCTGCCGGAAACGTTAGATGCCTATGGGTTGCATGAACCAGGGGTTGAGACCGTGAACCAGGGTATGGAATCATGAACCGGATCGCCGCCGGGGCAATCATTTCGCTGGCCGCGATCATGCTCGGTTTGTTCGCGATCGACCGCTACCTGGCGAACCTGGAAAAGACTGAATTGCAAAAGGAGGCGGCTGGGCTGGCGCAGGACGCGCAACGCCTTCTCGCCAGCGGAAAGGCGCGCCAGGCCGTGGTTCGCTATCAGCGCGCGCATTTCCTGGCTCGCACCAATGAAGACTACGCGCTCGGCTACGTTCAGGCTCTGCTCTCGGCCGGAGACGTCGAGCGAGCGGAGTCGATTGTCAGCGAGCAACTGGAGAGCAATTCCAACGATGGCCGCGCCAATCTTTTAATGGCCCGCGTCACTCGGGCCAAAGGACAAGCCGCCGAGGCGGACTCTTTTTACCACCGCGCTATCTACGGCGTCTGGCCCAATGGCGCGGTGGCGGACCGGGAGCATGTCCGGCTGGAGTTGGCTGACTGGCTGGCCCAACGAGGCGCTAAGGATGAATTGCTGGCAGAGCTGCTTCCCTTGCAGGCCGCGGCCCGGGACAATCCGGCCATGGGCCGCAAGGTAGCGGAATTGCTGCTGGCCGCTGGATCGCCTGTCCGCGCCGCCGAGCAGTACCGGGCGCTCCTGGTGAAGAATCCCGGCGACGTTGCGGCGTATCGCGGACTGGGGGAAGCGGAGTTACGCCGCGGCAACTACAGCGCCGCGCAGAGAGCTTTCATGAACGCCGTGCGCCACGACGGAACCGACGAAGAGAGCGCCAAGCGTCTGCAGACCCTCGGTGTAATTGTCTCGCTCGATCCCACCCCACGCCGGCTCTCGCTCCCCGAGAAATGTGAGCGGAGTACGCGCTTACTGGCGCGAGTCATGGACGACCTGGCGGCTTGCGAACCGCCGCCGCCCGCCACGGACGACGCCCCCGGCGCCAAAGGCGGCGTTAGCAAGAACGCCAAAGGCGAAATCAGCACGAATGAAACGGCCGAAATGGATGTGAGCCGCGCCGAGCAGTTGTGGCGCACTCGGCCCCCGAACTGCCCGTCGGCGCAGCGGGACGAGCCACTCAAATTCGTCATGGACAAGATCACCGCACAGTAAGCTCGCTCGGCGAAGGCGACAACGGCGTGCAGCGGTGTGCGCATCTCATTCGGGGCCAGAATTCACAGTGTGGGGCGGTCCCCAGGGCGGTCCCCCTGGACCGCAGCCGGCCCCCTGGCCGGCTGCGGAGGGAGAGAATTCGTCCCTATACTGTCGCGACTAGACTGCGAATGTGACGCTGACGCTCGACGGACGCTGAAAACACCGCCCACAATCTTCGCCAACTACGATTGACTGTTGCGAACTAACAATCTACCGCGCTTTGTGCTGAATTTCCTTAGGCGACCGTTCCCGGTCTAACGCTTCATAGTGAAACTTCCACTTCAGCGGCAGCTCCTTCGGGATATAGCAAATGCGATCGTCACAGGCCTGATAGCGCAGCACGCCTTCGACTGAAAAATTTCCATCCGCGTCTAGCGCCGCTTTTAGTTTGCCGTCATCGCCCAGTGTGATGTCCCGCACCAGACGCAGTTTGCCGGTGAAAACGGGAACCGTTTCCCCGATCGCTTCGAGCCGGAGCATTTCCGGTTTGGGCAGAATGACCTCGTGAACCGTCGCCACCGGCGAATCCGTGATGGTCCATTCAATAGGGATATAGCTGCTCTGCACGCCAGGCGCGTAAACGTGCATCTTCGGCTTCAGTTCGATGTCGAGTTCCAGGGCCACCCGTTCCCCGGCGCGAACCGTTGCATTGCTGGCCGCGATCGACAACTGGAGCTGCTTGGTTTCCGTTTGACCGCCGGATGCGGCTGCCTGCATCCCAAATCGCTGGACCAAAATATCCGCCGACGTGTCGCGCTGCTTATAGTCGTCTTCAAAGTATTTGCCGGTGATGACGCCTTTGGCATCCAGCACAAACGCGCCGGGATAGGGAATTCCGAAGAACGGCGTATCGCGGCCTACCGTCTCATTCAACAGGCCCGTTTTCCGGATCACGGCGGAGTCGCTGTCGGATAACAGCGGAAAATGGATGCCTTTTCGCGCGGCGAAATCGTGCAGAATCGCCACGCTGTCGTAACTGATCGCCGCGATCCCTAAACCGAGCTTCTTGAACTCCGCCTGGTTCTGTTCCAGCTCAACTAGCTGGGCTTTACAGAATGGTCACCAATCCGCCGAGCGGTAAAAGACAATCAGCGCCCCTTTCGGTCCCAGCACGCTCTCTAGCGAGCGGATTTTCCCGTCTTGATCGGGCAGGTGGAAGGCGGGCAGTTTCGATCCCTCGGCCGGACCATAGTCGCGGGCCAGCAACACGGAGCCGGTCAGAACCAAAAGAGCCAACAGTGTGCGCATGCTTTTAGGTTAACAGCCGTTCCCATCATTAACGTGCCGCGTGGGCAAAACCGGGCAGGATATACTCGACTGGGAGGCAGTTTCTCATGTCAATCAGTCAGTCCTTAATCCCTGAGTTGGATCAGGAAGCAGCGACCACCCGCAAGCTTTTGGAGCGCGTCCCGGCCGACAAGTTCGGCTGGAAGCCCCACGAAAAATCCATGACCATGGGCCGGTTGGCCACGCACGTGGCCGAAATGGTCGGCTGGATGAACACCACGCTCACCACGGAAAAGCTGGACTTTGCTCCTCCCGGCGGCGAGCCCATGGTTCCTTACGAGCCGAAGACGACAGCGGACCTGCTCGCCTTCTTCGACAAGAATGTAGCCGAGGGCCAAGCCGCTTTAGCCAAGGCAACCGATCAGGACATGATGCAGAATTGGACTTTGTTGGCCGGCGGCAGTGTGATATTCTCGATGCCGCGCATCGCCTGCATCCGCGGCATGATCATGAATCACGTAATCCATCATCGCGGCCAATTGTCGGTCTATCTGCGCTTGAACAACATTCCCGTCCCCGCGATGTACGGCCCTTCGGCCGACGAGAACACCTTCGCCGCCGCATCTTGAGCGGACCTGAACACTGCGGGCTATCTGTCCGAAACGTCTGCTTTGGACCGTCCAAACGTCCGCCTTTCAACCATCGCGGGAGGAACGCCGCAAGGCGATCCTCCCCAGCGTCAGCACGAAGGAGCGCGTGAGGCCCTGAATTGCTGCTCTGAGCGTGCAGATCGGCTGCGTAGTCGATCGCGCAAAGTCGGACCGGAAAGCGGCGGATTGGCCCGTCCGAAACGTCCGCTTTCAATAATCGCATCCTTGCCCCACCGGCGCGATCCATCCGGCTGCGCAGCGATCACGAGCGATCACGGCGGAAGATCGAGGCCAATCGAGCGATGGGGCTAAACTAAAGAGTGAATGGCAGAACAGCCGAAATTAGAAAAAACGCCAGCGCCGCCGTTGAACGTCTGGGCCCCCGCCGTCGCGCTAGGGTGGCTTGTGCCCGGCGCGGGTCATTTCCTACTGAAGCGCCCGGGCCGCGGGGCGTTGATCTCAGCCAGCGTGGTGGTGATGTTCCTTTTCGGGTTGATGATGCGCGGAGCGATGTTCCAGCCGCAAACCGGGGACATCCTTACCACGGTGATTTATGTGGGCGGGTTTGTTGGCGATCTGGCGTCGGGGATGCTATATCTGCTGACGGTCTGGCTTGGCTATAACCAGCCCGACATGGCCGGACACGTACACGACTATGGCACCAAGTTCCTGGTAGCAGCCGGGATTTTGAACGTTTTGGCCATGGTGGATGCATACGAGATCGCCACCGGGAAAAAAGACTAATGCCAAACATGAGTTTGTCTCATTTCGAGGCGGCGTTCCTGTTTGCGCTGTTCTCGTCAATCGTGCTGGGAGTCGTGACCAAGCGGACGGACCGGGAACGGCTCCGCTACGGGGTGCGGACCTTCCTGTACTTTATCGTCGCCCTAGTGGGTCTCGGCTGGTTGATGTATCTGGGGCATGGCTAAGCGATGACGGGCAGACTGGCTCTGGTACTCGCTCTCTCGGCAGCAGCGTTCGCGCAACAGTATAAGGCGGAACCGGCTGGCCCTCCTCCCGCCGAAATTGCGCCGGCCATGCTGGCCTTGTTGCAAAAGGACGGAGTGAAGATCACCAACAAAGGCGCCCCTTACTGCGAATTGTGGTTTCGCACGACGACCCCTTCCGGGGGGACGACCGAAGAAGGCGCGACAATGCCGGGCATCCCCATGGGCACGTTTTTAGGAGCGATTCGTTTTGATGGAAAGGGCGCCGACCGGAGAGGCCAGAACTTGAAACCAGGCGTCTACATCCTCAGATACGGATTGATGCCCATCAACGGCGATCATCAGGGCGCCGCACCGCAGCGGGATTTCATGGTGCTATCTTTAGCGGCAGAGGACAAAGACCCAACCGCCACCCCGAAGTTCGAAGTCTTAACAACGGAGAGCAAGAAGGTGTCCGGGACACCTCATCCGGCGGTTCTGAGCTTTTGGAAAGCCGACGATAATACGGCCGGCCTGACGCAACAAGGGGACGATTGGGTGTTGCAGGTAAAACTGGGCGGCACGACGATCGCTTTGATAGTCGTTGGCGCCGCCCCCGTAGGCTAACGCGTTTTCGTTCGTGAAGAACTTCGGCTAGGATCGCGCCGCGCCACTCAAGCGCTTGCGGCCAAACCATCCCGCGGCGATCACTCCCATGAGAACCAGAAACCAGGAAGCCGGCTCCGGAGTCGCGACGGCCACGTCATCCAGTAGAAATTCACCGATATCATTGCCGAGCTGGAAGCTCAATACCGTGGATGAGGAAGTGGCCGTCGCCACACCCGAGTAAAGAGTGTAGCCCTCAACCGAAACATTCGTGAGATTTTCGATCGACGTCGAACCGAAATTCACTTTGAGCGAGTTGTTCACCGTGCCCGGCCCTACTAATTGTTGGGCCAAATAGAAAGAGATCATGTACTGGGTGCCGGCGCTTGTCGCCAGGGTCTCGGAGAGAGTGGTCGGATCCGCGTTCAGATCGGAAAAGAAAGCTTGGAACGATCCGCTGTCGGGTGCGGTCCCGTCGGGCAGCGGGAAAGGGTCGGTGCCCTCGACACCATACAGCGTGCCCAGTTGGCCGGGCACGTCGTTCCCGGTGAGCGTCCAGGAGGTGAAGTCGCCGGTTTCAAAACCGCAATTAGCGACGACGTTGTTCGTAACCAAACCGCAATCGGCGGCTTTCGCGGCCGATTGCAATCCGGCGGCGAGAACCAAGGCGCAGACAATCGAAAAGCAAATTCGCATGAGTGTCCTTTCGGTCGATCTTGTTTTTTTCTTTAGAGGGAAGAGATAGGGAAGCCGGAGAGGGAAGGAACCGATCGCAGTGGGAAGCTGTCATAGCCCTTGCAGAAACATAGTACCACAAGAATGTTTGAAACGTCACAACTAAGAATTGTTGGGCATCGCATTCACCCGGCGCTGGGGGGAACGATTTTTGCTTTATTTAAGCCAGGGGGAGCCGCGGCAGCGGGGCTTCGACCGCCGCGGCAAAAGAAAACGCCGGCCGAGCCCTAAGGCTCGCCCGGCGTGGAAGGATGTGAATGGAAAGTGGCCCTAAATCTTAAGGGACGGGCCAGTTCATCACCAGATTGTACGCGTTTACCGACCCGATTCCGGTCGCAAAATCCCAACCCGCATTCGTCGTATAGGCAGGCTGCGATACCGTGTTCGACGTCGAGAGGATACCGATCGTGTTGGGCGAGGTCCGGAAGCAATTGTGTAAAGTATTTCCCGTGCGGCTGCTAGTGGTGCAGGCCGCATCAATGTCGCCCTGGGTAATATCGTAGAAGAGACAGTTGTTCGAGGTTTTGTTCACGGTGTTGGAGTTGCAGGCGGCGGCGCCTGAGCCGGATACGCCGAACTCCGCGTTCGCCAACGAATAGTAGGTGGTGTTCGGATTACCCCAACGGCTGCCGGTTTTTTGGTTGACCAGGGCCTGAATGCCGGCCATGATGGGCGAAGAGACCGACGTTCCTCCGAAACCAGCCCAAGTGGAGGGTGCACCCGTGCAAGTGAAGCCACCGCCAACCGCGGGATTGGTATCGGGATTCGACCAGCATACGACATAGTAGGCGTCCCAAAACCCATTGGACGCGAACAGAGAAACGTCGGGGATGTCGCGCACGCCGTCCGCCGGATTCCCGAAAATGCCGCTCTGGAAACTGGGCTTGGCGTACCCGGCGCAAGTGCCACTGACGATACCACGGTTCGTGGATCCCGAAGCCGGGGCGCCGGTGGCGCATCCACTAGGACCGCCGCTGCCGCCGATGGCGTTTCTGAGACCATCGCTGTTGGCCGTCGAGGTGTTGCAAAAAGCCTGCGGATCGGCCGGAGTGCCGAGAATCGGCGCTAGAAAAGCCGCGACTAAACTGCCAGCGCACGAGTCGTTCCAGGGGATCTCCTGAATGTAGGAGAGCGCCGAACTGTAAGTATTGCTGTTGGTTGCGCTCCAGTACGTGGCCGGATCGACACTGTCGGCCGTGTAACCGAAATCCAGGCCGCCTACCGAGACGTTGTACGGAGTGGACGTAAAGCCGCTGATGCCGATGCCGTGAGTGGAGTCACTGCCACCGTCATCACTGGCCGCGTCTTCGTCGCCGGATGACACGAAAATAGAAACTCCTTCGCTCACAGCCTGTTGGTAGGCGGTATTGTAAGCCGCGTTTGCGGTTGCGCCATTGGCCGCTTCCGCTTCCCCGTAGCTGATGCTAACGACCGAAGGCAGACTCGCGGCTGGACCATTGAGGGTATTCTCGAGCGCGATCAAGCCTCCAAAGGTGCTGTTATCGGTGCAGGCGGCCAAAATAATGGCGGCATTCGGTGCGGCCGCACTGGCCCATTCCACGTCGATGATGGCTTCTCCGTCATCCCCGTAGCCTGGATCGGAGGACACCCCCTGAAAGCCCGGGTTGGTGCAGGTGATGGCCCCCGTCGGGCTAACTTGCGACAAAGTGCCATAGGGATAAGGCCGCGCCAATCCGAACGTTTTGCGAAACACCGTCCAATCGGTCACCGAATACAGATAAGTGTCTTCCACCACCATGATCGATTGCCCTTTGCCCGAGTATCCGGCGGCGAACAGCGGCGTGAGATTGTAGATGGTCGCGATGTCGCCGGCCACCAAACCATGAAACGTGCCGTTCGTATTCGTGTAGGTGTACTGGCCCCGAGGCACCAGTTGTTTCTTCGGATGGAAATTGTGGAACGAAACCACGCCTTCCACCGCCTGGGCCAAGGCCGCTGGAATTTTGGGATCGCTCATATTGGCGATGTGGCTCACTCCATTGACTTCCAGCTTGTGGATTTCGGTATGATAAGCCTGCCGGACTTGACCTGCCGTGCCACTGAAGTCAACCATCAATCCGCTGCTCTGCGCTCCGTTGACTTTGAATCCACGTGCCGTCAGCCAGCCTTTGACCGTATCGACGTCTGCTTGCGCAACCCCATAGGTTTGCGCGAATTGCTCCGGTGTCAACCACTTATGGAAGTTAGGCGAATTGCGGTCATGCAATTGATCTATGTATTGCCTGAGCGCCGCTTCGCGCTCGGGAGAACGCTTCAGTTGGAGCAGCAAATGATCCATGGCGTAATTGTCCGGCACGCGCCCGCGGTCGTTCTCCGCGTTCGCTTCCGGCCGGGTGTTATGGTAAAGCGTCACCAGTTTGGTTTCGTCAATTGGTTCGCGAATCATAGGCGCCGGCCGGCCCGACGGCTGAGCTTGAGCCAGCGGGAGGAAACACACCGCTGTGGACGCTGCAACGAGTAGTAGAATTCTTGTTCTGGCCATAAAAGACACTTCTCCTGTTGAATGGAATCCCAGCTTTTATTCAGGTTCTCCCGGCTGCAAAAAGGCCTGACCGAAGAACTCCTGACCGTCCGATCGGCCGGAAGTCCCCCTCTTCCAACAAAAGAACGTGGTTCAGTGTATCCGACAAATTTGTTGTCAGTCAAGCATTTCGGGCTGGGTACTCTCTTCTCTTTTGAGGGTTTAGTACTATGAAATCCATCGGCCGTCGGAGCCGGAGGCTCCGTGGAGTGGTGGATAATTAGGCAAACATGCTCTGGCATTTCCTCTTTGAGTCGCTGGCATATATCCTCGCCTTCCGGTTGTATATTTCCGAGCGGCAGAGGGCCGGAGATTTTCTGGAGACGCCGGTTCGCTGGAATGTCATCGTAGCGGCGGTTGCCGGCGCGGCCGCCGGCTCCAAGCTTCTCTATCTGTGCGAAAATCCAGCGCAGACCGTGCATCAATGGTCCAATCTCGCCTACCTGCTGGGGGCAAAACGATCATTGGGGCCTTGTTGGGCGGGACCCTGGCGGTGGAGTTCGTAAAGTGGCGAACGGGCATCCGCCGCCGGACGGGAGATCTTTTTGCCCTGCCCCTGGCTGTGGGGATCGCGATCGGACGGGTTGGCTGCCTGCTGGCCGGCAACCAGGACGATACTTACGGCAATCCGACGGGGTTGCCGTGGGGCATCGATCTCGGCGACGGCGTGCGGCGTCATCCGGTGCAGTTGTATGAGATAGTGGCAATGCTGGTCTTGGCAATTTGCGTTGCGCGCATTCAGCCGCCGCGTTTTGCCGAGGGCGACCGGTTCCGGATTTTCGTTCTGGCCTATTTTTCCTGGCGGTTGTTGGTAGATTTTTTGAAGCCGGGCGTCCGCTTCGCAAACTTGACCGTACTGCAGTGGACTTGCGCCGCGGCTTTGCTTTGGTATAGCCGCGACCTCTGGCGCATTCTTTCAAACGCGTGGAAACCCAAGGAGGCGCTGGCGCATGGCTGACCGGATCCGTCCCTACTTGTTCTACGACACGGCGATCTCGATCTGTTCCACCTGCTATCGCAGAGCGGAAGGCAAGATTGTCTTCGAGGACGGCTGCGTTTATCTCTTAAAGCGCTGCCCGGTGCATGGCGCCGAGCGGATTCTCATGGCGGACGACGTCGATTACTACCGGCGATGCCGCGAAGTGTTTCTCAAACCGCCCGAGATGCCCACGCATTACAACATGCCCGTGCGCTGGGATTGCCCTTACGATTGCGGGCTCTGTACGGATCACGAGCAGCACTCCTGCCTGACGCTAGTCGAGATTACAGACCATTGCAATCTGGAGTGCCCGATCTGCTACGCGGCTAGCGGTCCGGCGCGCCCGGTGTACCGAAGCATCGAGCATGTCGAGCGCATGCTGGATGCCGTCGTAGGCAATGAGGGGAAGCCTGACGTGGTACAGATTTCCGGCGGCGAACCGACGCTGCACCCGGATTTTTTCCGCATTCTCGATCTCGCCAAGCAACGGCCGATTCAGCATTTGATGGTGAACACCAACGGCATTCGCATCGCGCGCGAAGCGGGTTTTGCGGAGCGATTGGCGGAGTATATGCCCGGGTTCGAGGTTTATCTGCAGTTCGATTCCTTTGAAGCGGCGGCGCTCAAGGAATTGCGAGGCGCCGATCTGACCGGCATCCGCATGCAGGCAATCGAGAATCTCAATCGGCTGGGTGTCTCCACGTCGTTGGTTGTCACGCTCAAGCGCGGGCTGAACGATGGCGAAATCGGACGGATTGTTGAATGGGCGATTGAGCAGCCTTGCGTTCGGGGGGTGGTTTTGCAACCCATTCAGGCGGCTGGGCGGCTGGATGGATTCGACCCGGCGCGGAATCGGCTGACGCTGACGGAGGTCCGGCGAAAGGTTTTGGAGCAGACCGACGTTTTTCAGCCGGAGGACATCATTCCGGTGCCCTGCCATCCCGATTCGCTGGCGATGGCTTACGCGTTGAAGTCCAACGGCAAAGTGATTCCGCTAACCGGCATGATTGATCCGCGCGTCCTGATTGAGGGCGGACGCAATACCATCGTCGATGAGAACGACGAGACGCTGCAGAAACACATTTTCAAGCTGTTCTCGACGAATCATTCGCCCGTGTCGAGCGCCAGTACTCTACGGGAACTGTTGTGCTGCCTGCCGCAAGTGATGGCGCCGCTCAACCTGGATTACCGGAGCGTCTTCCGCGTGATCATCATGCAGTTTATCGACGCGTGGGGCTTCGACGTGCGGAGCGTAAAGAAGAGCTGCGTGCATATCGCGCATCCGGATGGGCAGCGGATTATTCCGTTTGACACTTACAATCTTTTCTATCGCGATGAATTGGAGAAAACGATTTTGCAGCCGCTGCGGCGGGAACGCGAAGTGCATGGTGTGCTGACGCAGATTGGGCAGAGGAACTGAACAGTGAGCTTTCTGGGGGCCCCGAGCCTAGACAACCGGCAACCGCCCTCAGAGGGAAGCGTCGGGACTGGTTGCCTGCTGGGCTGCTTGTGCCAGATCGGGTTCGTATTGTTATCACTGACGGCTACGGTCAGCCTGGGCAACAACCGATGGGGTTTTTTCGCCTGGGCCAGTTGGGGATTGACGCAGTGGATTGCGCTGATTCCGGTGATTCGGATCCAACGGGCGAAGGAGCATCACGCCACCGTGCAAGGATTGCTGATCGCCGGGAGCCTCGGCGTGCTGTTGTGTTCGGCGTGCGCGGCGATGGGGTTAGGCAGCAAATAGGGGATTCGGATTAGGACTTAGGATGGCCGACACAACGGGTTTAGACAGAGGAAACGTCGCAACCGGATGTACGTTGGCCTTCTTGTGCCAGCTTGCATTTATCTTTATCGGCGTATTTGGGCTAGCCGTTGGCAATAGCGTGGTCCTGCTGGTGGGTTGGGGAGCGACTCAATGGATCGCACTGATTCCGCTCATTCTAAGAGAGAGAGCCAATGGTCGCGTTGCGACGGCGAAAGGCCTGATCATCATGGGATGCCTCGGTGTGCTGTTGAGTTCAGCTTGCGCTGCGATTTTCTTCGGGCCGGGTTGGCGGCCGAGGATGGCAGGCTAAAATGACCGGCGCGCAATCATCCACAGGCGGCAGCGTAGGCATCGGCTGTTTGCTGGGCTGCCTGTGCCAGATCGGGTTCTTTCTGCTGGCGATGGCGGGTGCGTTCACGATGAACAATCAGTTGAGCAAATTCGTTTCTTTGAGTTGGGGAGTGACGCAGTGGATCGCATTGATTCCTCTGATCCAGAGCCAAAGATCGAAAGGTCACCATGCGACGGTGCAAGGCTTGTTGATCATGGGGTCGATCGGAGTGCTGCTGAGTTCGGCTTGCGCGGCGATGATGCTGACGCAGTTCATGGTGAACAGAAGTGTGGGTATAAAGTGAGAGCCGAGCGGCGCCGAGGAAAAAAATGAGCGGTAGTGTTGATCCGCTGGCAGGCCGCGGCCTTCGGTTCTTTTGAGCGCGTCCAGTTCGGCCTCGGTCGGAGGTTCAAAAGCGAAACGCCTTCCGAGTGCCGTTGCGCCTTCTGACAGAGGGTGGAACGTTGTTCGCTTCGCCCCCAGATTGGTGGCATACTGATCCGCGCGCCGTCGCAATCGGCCCAGGTCAATCGGTAGGGCGACAAGGCTGCGATCACCGCGTTCATGGCGCCTGACGCTTCTTTCGCTTGGCGACCCAACCTTCCTTAGTTATCTGCCGCCCACGGCCGATGGCCAGCGCGCCTTCCGGCACCGGCTCGGTGATTACCGATCCCGCGCCGATATATGTGTCGCCGGCGATCTCGATGGGCGCCACCAACGTTGAATTGCTTCCAATGAAGGAATTGTTCCCGATCACCGTCTTGTGTTTGGCGACGCCGTCGTAATTGCAGGTGATGGTTCCGGCGCCGATATTGGTCTTTTCGCCGATTTCCGAGTCACCCAGATAGGCCAGATGGTTGGCCTTGGCGCCTTTCGCGAATTTGGTTTTCTTCAACTCGACAAAGTTGCCGATGTGCGCGCCCGCGCCCACCGTGTTGTCCGCGCGCAGGCGGGCAAAGGGGCCGATGTGCGCGCCCGCTTCAATTTGCGAGGTACCGATGATGCTGAACGGGCCGACTTCAACCCGCTCCGCCAGGCGCGAATCGCGCACAATGGAGCAGGCGCCCACGCGGCAATCTTCTCCCAGCACGCTACGGCCGAGAATCTGCGCAAACGGCCCGATAATAGAGTCCTTGCCGATTTCGACTTGCGCGTCGATAGTCACGGTTTCGGGCTTCTCGATGGTGACGCCTGCCAGCATCAGGTCCCGCACTTTGCGCGCACGGAAAACGCGATCGACCTCAGCCAGCTCCACGCGCGTGTTGATGCCGAGGAGTTCACTCGAATCGGGGACTTCCGTCGCGGCGACGGTGTGGCCGGAGCGATTGAGAATTTCGGCCAGGTCGGTCAGGTAGTATTCGTGCGCCGGATTGTTAGTGCCAATCTGGTCGATGTACTTCCAGAGCAACTTTGCGCGGAAGCAATAGATGCCGGAGTTGACCAATTGGATCGCGAGTTGTTCCGGAGTGGCTGCTTTCTGCTCGACAATCGCCTGAACATGATCGTTGCCATCTAACAGCACGCGGCCATAGCCGGTTGGGTCGTCGAGTTTCGTCGTAATCAGCGTGGCGGCGTTATCGCCCTCCCTTTGCGATTCGATCAAAGCCTTCAGGGTTTTTGCCGAAAGCAACGGAGTATCGCCGTACAGGATGAGAACCAGGTCGGCTTCCGTTGGCAGGACGTCGCGCGCCATCAAAACCGCATGCCCGGTGCCTTTTTGCTCGCGTTGGACGGCAAAACGAACGCCTTGCGGCCCCAGAATTTGTTGAACCTGATCGGCCTGGTGCCCGACCACGACCGTAATGCGGTCCGCGGGAGTCAGCTCAAGCGCCGTATTGACGACATGCTCGACTAGCGTCAACCCGCCGGCCTGGTGCAGCACTTTGGCGCGCTTCGATTTCATGCGCGTTCCCAGGCCCGCGGCTAAAATCACTACGTTGATATTGGTGCTCATGCTTGACGTCGGAGTGCTCCCTTGCTCGCCAGTTCCATGGCGACGGCGGCGATGCGATCGGGGTCGTGCCGCACGATTTCGCCCTTCCCGAGCAGTTCGGCGCAGACCACCTCAACCCCGAGTTCGTTTAACCTTTGGCAGTCGTTCTCTACGGATTGCGTCTGCTCGAGCGCATACTTTCTGCGTTGCTTGGGCGTGATCGGGCGTGTGTTCACCACCACTACATCGACAATTTCGGGACCGCCATGTCTGGCGATCGCTTCCAAATGGTCGGACGCGCGGAAACCGATGGTCTCCCCCGGCTGCCACATTAAATTGACGAAGCAGGCTTTCAACGCCCGGGATTTGCGTATGGCTGGCGCGATACCTTTCACCAGCAAGTTCGGGATGATGCTGGTGAACAACGAGCCGGGTCCCAGTGTAATCAGGTCTGCCTTTTCGATGGCCCGAAGCGTCTCCGGCAGCGGGCGGCAGACGCGGGGGTGCAAGCGCAGTGTTTTGATGGGCGACCGGCTGCGGCTGATCCGGGTCTCTCCGCGCACGATCCGGCCGTTCTGGAGTTCCGCTTCCAAAACGACATTGGCGCCGGTGGCAGGATAAATGCAGCCGGCGCTGGCGAGAATATCGGAACTTTCCTTAACCGCGACGGCGAAATCGCCGGTGACCTGGGTGAGCGCCATCAGGAAAAGGTTGCCGAAGCTGTGCCCTTTCAACCCGTGTCCGGAAGTGAAGCGGTATTGGAACAGGCGGCTGAGCATGGTCTCGTCTTCTGAAAGCGCCACCATGCAATTGCGGATATCACCCGGAGGGAGCACGTCGAATTCGCGCCGCAGGCGTCCGGAACTTCCGCCGTCGTCGGTGACGGTCACAATCGCGGTCAAATCCAGAAGATCGCTCTGGCGGGCAAAAGTCTTGAGCCCACGGAGCAGCGTGGAGAGGCCGGTGCCTCCGCCGATAGCGACGATGCGCAGCATGCTTGCTTTAGCATCGCAGACGTCGGAAGGATTGCCTAGGCGGCTGATTGATCCTCGTCTTCGAAGACGTTGGCGATGGATTCCAGGTCCTCAGCTTCAAAAACCTGGTCACAGTCCAGGCAACGGACATAGTCGATGCCGTCACGCCGCGCCATGATCTCGGTACGGGTGTGCTCACAGATCTGCATGGTAAGAAAGATTACCCTTATTCTAAGCGCGCGAAATTTCTTGTCAAGCCCCTATTTTGGGGGGTGGCTCACCAAGGGGTCCCAGGACTGCGCGGCAGAGGTGGAAGGGGCCGGCAGGAATCGCACGCGAAACCTGAATTCCGCCAAGGCACTTCCCGCGCAAAACGGATCGAAAACCGGCTTCTCGACAGCTCCTCAGGAAGCGGTTGAATTGGTTACGCGCGCCTGCCCGGGAACAAGTCTCAATATCCAACCAAATCCGTCCGTCCTTCCCTTGACATTCTAGGAGAGCGTGCGCTAGGCTTCTCTTTGACATTCTAGGAGAGAAAACATGGCAAAATCCGCCGAACTCCTCCAGGGCACGCTGGACATGCTGATTCTCAAAGCGGTTTCGCTTGGATCGCTGCATGGGTATGGTGTGCTGTTGCGCATTCAGCAGATCTCGAACGACGCGTTGCAGGTCCAGCAGGGCTCGCTCTATCCCGCGCTGTACCGGCTGGAGCGGCAAGGTCTGATCGACGGCACCTGGGGCGAGAGCGAGAACAACCGCCGGGCCAAGTTCTACCGCATCACCAAGGCCGGCCAAAAGCACTTGACCAACGAACTCGAGAGCTGGACGCGCCTGTCCCAGGCCATCGCTTCCGTTATGGGCGCGAAACCCAAGGAGGCCTGACGTGCGCTTTCGCTTGCCAAGCCTGTTCCGTCGCCGCCAATTCGAGAAGGATATGGACGAGGAGTTACGCGCGCACCTCCAGCATCGCGTGGAAGATCTGGTTCGCGCCGGAGTCCCGCTGCGCTCGGCCCAGAGGCAGGCGCGCATTGAGTTTGGCGCGTTGGACTCCGCAAAAGAAGAGTGCCGCGAAGCATTCGGATTCCGGCCCATCGACGAGTTGATCGCCGACACGCGCCATACCCTCCGGATCCTCCGGAAATCGCCGATATTCGCTCTCGTCGCTATCGGAGTGCTGAGTATTGGCTTCGCAGCGTGTACGGCCATGTTCAGTGTGGTCAACGCCATTCTGCTGCGGCCGTTGCCCTACCCGAACTCGGATCGTATCGTTCGCATTTCGACCAATAACATTCCTCTCCACATCACCAACGGTCCTGTCTCTTATCCGGATTTCGTCGATTGGTCAGCCAGCGGGATTCTCGAGGCGGTAGGGATTTACTCCTACGAGAATGTGGTCATCGCATTGAATGGGCAATCGGAGCGGGTGCTGGCGGGCGTCGCCTCCAGCGGCGTGTTCTCGACCTTCGATGTGACGCCTGTGCGTGGGCGGCTCTTTACCGCGGCTGATGACCAAGTCACCGGCTCGCCGGCGGTCATTCTGACGGCGGACTTCTGGCGCAGGCGATTCGGTGGCGACGAAAGCATGGTCGGATCTCAGGTGCGGATCGATGGCAAGAGCTTAACGGTGGTTGGCATCGTACCGTCATTCCTGGACTTCGAGGGGCAATTCGATCTGTGGCTTTCACCCATCGACCTCCACGACGCCAAACAACGGGACAACCGGTTTTGGCTCGCCGCCGGCCGCACCCGCCCGGGCATGGGGCGGCAACAGGCGCAAGCACGGCTGCGCCAACTCTGTCGTGCGCTGGCGGAAGCCTATCCCGCATCGAACAAAGACTGGAGCGTCGACGTCGCTGACCTGAAGGAATCTCTCGTGGGCGACTCCCAGACGCAACTGCTGGTTCTGTCGGGGTCGGTTTTCTGTCTACTACTGATCGTATGCGCAAACGTCGCCGCATTGTATGTAGTGCGGGGTACGGTGCGGGAGCGGGAATTGTCGATCCGTGCGTCGCTGGGTGCAAGCCGAGCCCGTATTCTGCGGCAGTTGGTTACGGAAAGCGCGGTGATGGCCGTACTGGCAGCGGGGCTGGGAACCGCACTCGCCGCCGGCGCTGTATCGCTCATCCGGGAACACGGGCCTCGCGACCTTCCACGCCTCCAAGAGATTCACGTAGATAATCGCGCGCTCCTGTTTGCCACGGGGCTGGCCATATTGGTCGGCCTGCTCTCCGGTCTCGCGCCGGCCGCTCACTGCGTCCGCCGGATTCTTCGAGCGGGCATGCGCGTGGCCGGCCGGGGTACCACCGATGGCCGCCGGAGCACCCGCGCGCGTGCCGTGCTGGTTTCCGCCGAAGTGGCGCTTTCCGTGATGCTGTTGAGCGGGTCGGCATTGCTGGTGAAAAGCTTCTGGGCGCTGGCGCACGAAGACATGGGCTTTCGCGCGGACCATTTGTTGACCATGTTCGTGTCGCTACCGGAGACGAAGTTTTTGGTGAGCGGCAAATACCAGAGCGAGAAAGTAGAGCAGTATATCGGCCGGCTGGTGACCGCTCTGCGATCGCTGCCCGGCGTTTCTCACGTGGGTGTAGGGATGTATGCCCCAGTGGGCGGCGGCGGTTTACAGACCTGGCAACAATTTCAAGTCTCCGGCGAAAACGGCCGCGCGGGAGGTGTTGTGAATGCCATCAATCAGGTGGTTACGCCCGAATATTTCGCGACGCTCGGCATTCCTTTGCTGCGAGGGCGCCTCTTTACCTCCGCCGATAACGCGGGCGCTCCCGGCGTAGTGCTGATCGACGAGGCGTTTCAACTCGCGCATTTCGGCCCAAGCAATCCAGTTGGCCGAAGTCTCATCCTGGAGGACGATTCCAAACCTCATGAGATCGTTGGTGTCGTCGGCAATATTAAGACGGGTATGCCGAGTGAACCGGCGCCGGCGCAGGTCTTTGTGCCAGAGGCTCAGCGTCCCGTTCCGATGCTGACGGTGTTTATCCGCGCGCGGCAGGATCCCGCGCTGCTGGTGAAAGCGGTGCAACGGCGCGTGCTCGACGTCGACCCCGACGTGCCCGCCTATCGCGTAAGAAGCGCCGAGGAACTGGTGTCGCGCAGCCTGGCTACCAAAAGATTTGTCATGCAAGTGATGGCGGGCTTCGCGGGGTTGTCGGTGGCGCTGGCCCTGATCGGTTTGTACGGTGTGCTCGCCTATAACGTAGCGCAGCGGACGCGTGAATTCGGTCTTCGGGTAGCGCTGGGCGCACGTCCAGCCCAGGTCGTCGCACTGGTCGTGCAGCAGGGCCTCACACTGGTGTTGGCGGGTGTCGCGGGCGGACTGCTTGGCGCCATTGCTCTCACGAAGGTGATGAGCAGTCTGTTATACAGGGTGAGCCCGCGCGACCCGGCCGTCTTGTCGATGGTCGCGGTCGCCGTGTTCGTGCCGGCGATTCTGAGCTGCTGCATTCCGGCGCGACGCGCGGCTATGGTCGACCCTTCAGTCGCCTTGCGCGGAGAATAGTCACCCAGCATGAGCAATCGCCCACCCGTTGAGGCGCCGCGGCAGCCCGACAGGAGCGCGCAGCCTCTCCGTTCGCCACTGCCAAAACTTCTGGTAGCACAGCGGCTTCTTGCGCATCGGCATCCCCCACGTCAATTTCCGGCTCTTTAGAGTATGCTGCCTGAAGGCGGCGCCGCAGGTGATTCTCTCCACGAAATACCGGCAGACGGCGCCGCGCCACGAATGCGTTGTTAATAAGGCATTGGCATTGAATGGGTTAATGCTCGCATAGTGCGTGGCCGCCTGGAACGATGAATCCCACCGGAGGCCCTTTACGCCCCTTGCCGTTCGCGGTTCGCGCGCAAGCTGATATTCTGGGCAATCGGCGCACCGTCGGCAGACGTCACAAGCCGCAGGTGCGCGCGAAAGAGGCGGATAAAACATGACATTGGATATTGAACTGAGTATTTGGGTATTCTTGCTGGCGATCCCGCTGGGGCTCGAGCTGGCGCATCGCGTGTCGCCGTTGTTGCACACGCCCTTGATGTCGTTGAGCAACGCTATTTCAGCGATTTCCGTGATTGGCGCCATTTTGGTGGCGGGCTCCGGAACGGCGCCCGTGCTCAGCCGCGTGTTGGGCTGCATCGCCGTCACCGCGTCCATGATCAACGTGGTGGCCGGGTTTCTCATCACCGATCGCATGCTGAAGATGTTCCGGAAGAGGGAGCCGCGTTAACCATGGGCGAAGTCTGGCACTATGCCTACATGTTGGCGGCCTTGCTATTCGTCGCCTCCGTGAAGTGGCTCAATACACCGGTAACGGCGCGGCGAGGCGTGCACGCGGGCGAACTCGGCATGCTGTTGGCGGTAGTGGGCACGCTGTTGCGCCACGAGGTGGTGAATTACGAGTGGATTTTGTTCACGATGTTTATCGGCGCGGCGATCGGAGTTCCGCTCGCATATCTGATGCCGATGACGGCCGTGCCGCAGTTGACCGCCTTGTCGCATGCCTTTGGCGCGCTGGCGGCGGCGCTGGTGGGAACGGCGGAATTTTATCGGCTGGACGCCGGCACGCTGGGGCCGTATTCCTTCACCATGTTCGCGCTGGCGGCGGAGACGCTGCTCGGTTATTTGACGGCGACGGCGAGCGTGCTGGCGTTTGGGAAATTGCAGGAACTGGTGCCAACGCGGCCCATGACGTATCGCGGCCAGAACTTTGTCAACCTGACGCTGCTGGCGGTGGCGGCGGGCTTGGGCGTGTTCATCGTGCGCGGACCGGTGGCCCTCTGGGTGTTTCCGCTATTTGTGTTGCTATCGCTGCTCTTTGGCGTGTTGTTGATTCTGCCAATCGGCGGCGGCGATATGCCCACGGTGATCGCCTTGCTGAACTCGTACGCGGGCTTGTCGGCGGCGGCGATGGGCTTCGCGCTCGGTAATAAGCTGCTGATTGTCGCGGGCGCGTTGAACGCGGCATCGGGCTTTATTCTGTCGGTGATCATGTGCAAGGCCATGAACCGGTCGTTTATCAACGTGCTGTTCGGCGCATTTGGACAGGTGCAGGCCGGCGCGGCACAGGTCATCGAACAGAGACCGGTGCGCAGCGCGACGGCGGAGGACGCGGCATCCATTCTGACTAATGCCCGCAAGGTAATCGTGGTGCCGGGATACGGCATGGCGGTGGCGCAGGCGCAGCACAAGCTGCGGGAGCTGACCGACCAACTGACCAAGCGCGGGATCGATGTGCAGTTCGCCATTCATGCGGTGGCGGGGCGCATGCCGGGCCACATGAACGTTTTGCTGGCCGAGGCGGATATTCCGTATGACCGGCTGCACGAGATGGACGACATCAACTCCGAATTTGCCGAAACCGATGTCGCATTGGTGATTGGCGCCAATGATGTGGTCAACCCGGCGGCGCGGCACGACACCGCCAGTCCGATTTATGGGATGCCGATACTGGACGTGGACAAAGCGCACACGGTGCTGGTGATCAAGCGCAGCATGAACCCCGGTTTCGCGGGGATCGACAACGAACTCTATTACATGCCGCAGACGGTGATGCTGTTCGGGGACGCCAAGGTGTTTTTGACGGAGTTGGTGAAACAGGTGCCGGCGATGGCGGGGGCATAGGGGATGGGTCGGGTTCAAGACCGGAGCGGCGGTACAAGGGCAACAAATTCGCATCGCGCTTAGCTGCTAAACCTTTCGTTTCCGCAACTCTTCGGCGTCACCGAGATCTTTGGAGCGGCCGGTCTGCTCCTTGTTCCTGATCAGTTCCTGGTGACCGATAAACTGCGTGGGGATCCCCTCCATGTCAGCTCCGACGCGTGTTGCCCACGCCTCATCAAATCCGACGCCGGAAATAGCAGTCAACAAATCTATCCGGTTCGGCGTTACTCCCAACTGCACCACCACGCCGGGAGACAAGAAATCGGCTGCGCGAATTCCAAGTCCGCCAAACCCGAATTCGGCCAATGTGCGCACCCGGCGGTCGGCGTTGTCGGCGGTAGGCCGAACCAGAAGGTCGAGATCGGCAGTGTATCGAGGGAAGCCGTGAAAGGCGACGGCGAACGCGCCAACTACCAGATACTCAACTCCGTTCGAGTTCAACAACTCGACAAACTCGCGCAAGTCTTTGTTGAGCGGCATCGGGGTGACGGCGGTCACGGAGTTCAATAAGGATCTTGAGCCGCTCTTCCGGGGACAGCGCGGCATCCTCTCTCGCGTCGGCATCATCGGCGTCTTCGAAGCTGGTGAATTTCCTTACCGTCTTCTCCACGTCGTCTTATTATATCGTTCGGGCGCAGCCCGGGTGACATAAGGGAGCCCACATAGTTGCCGGGATTGCCGAACTTAAAACGACGGCAGAGCTAGAACTTCCAGCAGTCCAAAATCATCATCCTCGGCCGATCTGGTTAACTTAATTCTTGCTTGATTCGCGCACCCGCGGATATCCGGTCGAACCTACCTTTCGGCGCGCTCTCGAGCTGCTTGAGAAGCAGACCCAATCCATTGATCGGCGCTATCGGGAAATAAGTGACGCTCAAGAGGCGCCGCGGGCGAATACCATTAGGATAGGCCAGCAGCCGCGAGACGTCCATACTCAGGTTTCTACACATTAAAATATTCTTGGTTGTGGTGCGAATACAGAAGTCAATTTCGCTGCACTTTTGTGTGTTTTTCCGAGGCAGTATTTTTGTATTTGCTCTGGAATCCACAACACATGAACGCCTTTCAAGCCAGGCGCGGCCGGGTTAGGACAAAGAACGACTCGACCAACTCAACGCTGCTTTCTTGAGGTGGCGAGGTTTGGGCCAGAGCGATCCCGCTGGCGCTTAGAAATACGAAGTGGCTGCCGCGGATGCCAGGGCGGCGAGCTTCGGAGACCGCCTCCCAGTGTGGATGGTATGCATTTGACTGTTGCAATTTTCACACGCCACGCGGCGGTCTGAAATTGTCCTGGGAGGGCAGCAATGCCTCGACGGAGGCCGACGACTTCAAAAGCGCAGTCAAGTGGCCGGCGGCCGCTGCGGGCGGCGTTTCACAGGAGCGATCGGCGGACCGAGCACGTTCTCACGGCCGGACTTCAGGCTCCGATCAAATGGGGGCACATCCACGAATCGGGCGTTACTCGTCCACCTGAATTGACTGCGGATTCCGCTTCGAGACGAACCCTGCAAAATTCTCGGCGACCACCCTTAACTCGTCGCCACGGCTGACCTCAGCAAGAAGATCGTGAGGTACGCCAGCGGAACCAACTACTGTGCCAGCAAGCTGCCCTGCAATTGAGGCAATCGTGTCAGTATCACCACCGACGCTTATGGTCCGCGCTAGTACAATCGGAAGCCGCTCCGCAGCGATTGACTGTGCGCAATACAGCGCCAGCGGAACAGTATCTACCACATGACCTGTGGCGCCAAAGGTCCGAGCCACATCTGACGCGGGAAGCTGAAGCGGCATTAGCTCTTCAATCCGATCCCGAACGGCTGAGTCTGGCAAGCTATCGACGGCTGCGGCCAAAAAATTCCGCTCCTTCGACCACGTTCCCGAAAGGACGGAGCGAAGGGCTAACATAACGGCGAGGGCGCCGGCATAAGCCTCATCACCATGGTGGGTAATCCGACAGACGTCGCGGATTGTAGCTCGATCGTCCGGGCAAGTGGGATTCAAAAGAAACGCTAGCGGAGCAATACGCATCGCCGCTCCATTTCCTGCTGCGAACTCGCCGCGAGCTCCCGCTAGTGCCCAATGCGTCCCAACAGCGAGATCTCGCATTGCTCTTAAAGTACTCGACCCCACGCCACGAACTCGCCCAGCTAGAAACCAACGCAAGAGATGAGACGCGATCTTTTCCGGATCTACGCGGCCAAGGTCGATTATCGACTCACAAGTTGCGAGGGTGAGCTGCGTATCGTCGGACAGCGCTGGGCACGACGGAACTTCGAATACCAACGGGCCGACCATCCCTTCGTACGGGCCGCCCCAGGCATCGCCCAAAGCACCGCCAAGCAAGCAGCCGAGTACTCGATTTTTCGTAGTGGCCGATGATTGCACGAGATGCTAGACCTGTTCCATTGTCACAGCACCTTATTGGCCAGCCACCAACCGAAGTCTGGAATGTTGGCAGTTGACGGTTTGTCGCCATGTCGGAGAAGGGCCGGAAGCGCGTCGCACCAGACTACTCCCCGTGAAGTCGGCATCAAGTCAGTCTGACGCCTCACGCCCAATCTGCCGGCTTCGCGGGCTGGAGCAGCGACCTTCCGCGTCCTATGCCGCCAGTACTCATTCGTATGATTGACGCCCCGGCGAGTCTGGTAGCATAGCGGTTCTTGCGCATCGGCATCCACACGTCAATTTCCGGCTCTTTAGAGAAAGCTGCCTTGAAGGCGGCGGCGCTGGGCGCCAACTGCTTCCAGATCTTCTCTGCCAGCCCGCGGACCTGGCGTGCCGGGACTCCGGCGCCGGACCAGATTCGCCTCATGAAGCTGGCGCGGGAGAAGTACGACCTTCGTCCGCTGGTGATTCACGACAACTATCTGATCAATCTGGCCTCCGGCGACGAGGTGTTGCGCCAGAAATCCGCGCTCGCTTTTCGCGGGGAGATGGAACGGGCGCTGGCGATCGGGGCGGAATATCTGGTGGCGCACCCGGGAAACTCCAAAGGCCACACGGTGGAAGAGGGCATCTACGCCGTGGTTCATTCTCTTACCGAAGCCTCTCACGGGTTAAAGATGGACAAGCTGATGATTTTGATCGAGAACACGGCCGGCGGCGGTGCCATGTTGGGAGGTTGTTTTGAAGAGCTGATGGTGATCCGCCAATATGCGGAAAAGATGAGTGGCTTGCGCATCGGCTATTGCCTGGACACCTGCCACTGTTTTGTGTCGAACTATGACGTCTCGACCGCGGAGGGTCTCAAGAAGACCGTGAGCGAGATCGATCGCGTGCTGGGCATGGAAAACGTGCCAGTGATGCACGCCAACGATTCCAAGGGCGTGCGCGGGTCGCATATTGACCGGCACGAGCACATTGGCGGCGGGAATATCGGCGAGCAGGGATTCCGGCGCATTCTGCGGCATCCCAAATTGAAGAAGAAGGCCTTTATTCTCGAGACTCCGCACGATGAGGATCGGGACGCCGTGCGAAATATCGAAACTCTGAAAAGGCTAGCCGATAGGCGAACGGTCTGAAATACTAAACCGTAACCGGCGCCTGAGCGATCGGCTGCAGCCAACCGAAGGGATCGGGCGTGTTGCCGCGCACCAAGTCGAAGAAGGCGCTTTGGATCGCTTCCGTAATCGGTCCGCGGGCGCCGTTGCCTACGGGAATGCGGTCTACCGACCGGATCGGCGTCACCTCCACCGCTGTGCCGCAGAAGAACACTTCGTCGGCGATGTAGAGCATCTCCCGCGGAACAATCGTCTCGACGACCGGAATGTTCAATCCCTGCGCCAGGTGTAGCACCGTGTCACGGGTGATCCCCGGCAGCACGGAAGCGCCCAGCGGAGGCGTGACAATCTTACCGTTGCGGACCAGGAAGATATTTTCTCCCGAGCCTTCGCTCACATAGCCGGCCTCATCGAGCGCAATGCCTTCAGCGTAGCCGTTAGTATGGGCTTCCATCCGGATCAACTGGGAATTCATGTAATTGGCGCCGGCCTTGGCCAGCGCGGGCAGCGTGTTGGGAGCGATGCGCGTCCAACTGGAGACGCACACATCCACACCCTTGGTGATCCCTTCATCGCCCAGATATTTGCCCCATTCCCAGCAGGCCAAGTAGGTTTCTGTCGGAACGTTTAGCGGAAGCACGCCGACGTCGCCATAGCCGCGCAGGACCAGCGGGCGGATATAACAGGACCGCAGGCCATTGAGCCGAACCAACTCCGCCATGGCGGAGCAAAGCTCGTCGACTCCATACTTGAGTTCGATGCGATAGATTTTGGCTGAGTCCAGCAGGCGCTGCATGTGCTCCCGGGGACGGAAAATCGCCGGGCCATGAATGGTGTCATAGCAGCGAAGGCCCTCAAAAACCGAACTGCCATAACTCGTTACGTGGGCCAGCACATGGATTTTGGCGTCATCCCAAGCGATGAAGCGCCCATTGTGCCAGATCTTTTCGGTGGGCTTCAGCATAGCATTATTATAGCGGGCAGACTTCGAACCGCGATGGAGTATCTGATGCGCCGCCATCGAACAGCGTGCCGGGGCTATCTCGCGCTTCAACTCACTCGGCTGTACTCGCCAGATTCTCGAAAGCGGACACCCAGCGCGGGGTTGGGGCCTCCCACGGTCAATAGTCTCAAAGACTTGCCTGGGATCGCAAAAGGGACCTCCGCATGCACAACCGGTAAAGAATGCCCAACCTCCTGAGGGACTTTCTTTACGCTCTGCGCACTTTACGCAAAGTGCCTGCCTTCAGCATCGTCGCGGTGTTGGTCTTGGCGCTCGGCATCGGAGCTAACACAGCTATCTTTAGCGTGCTCAATTCGATGGTTCTGCGTCCTTTGCCGTATCCGGGCGCAGACCGGCTGGCGTTGATCTGGGAGACCGATTTGAAGGATGGGATTACCCGTGAAGGGCCATCCGGTCCGAATTTCCTCGACTGGAAAGAGCAGAGCCGGTCCTTCGAGGAAATGTCGCTGCTCGAAGTCGGCACGGGCACCCTGACTGGTGAGGGCGAGCCGGAGCAAGTGACCGGTCTCCGCGTCACTACGAATTTCCTGTCGATGCTGGGTGCTCAGACCGTTCTAGGACGCGGATTCACTCAGGCGGAGGGCGAAGGTAAAGCACGGTATCCGGTGGCTGTTCTCACCAACGGGTTTTGGAAGCGGCGATTCGGATCGGATCCGGGCGTGATCGGACGAGCCTTTACCCTGAATAGCGAGCCGTATACCGTCATTGGCGTGCTCGCTCCAGATTTTTGGCAGCCCCTTCCCACCGATCTTTACGTCCCCTGGCCTGTGGCGGAACTGCGCGCCAAGAGCCGCGCCGAGCATGACTTTGGTGTGTTTGCCCGCTTGAAGCCGAATGTCAATCTCGCTCAGGCACAAACCGAGTTGAGCGCAATCGCGCGGCGGATTGATGCGCAGACGCCGAGACTGGCCGGCTGGGATGTCACCGTGGTGGGGATGAAACAGGCGCTTTTTGAAAACATACGGCCCGCTTTGCTGTTCCTCTTTGGCGCCGTGGGACTTCTTCTGTTGCTGGCGTGCGTGAACGTGGCGAGCTTATGGCTGGCGCGTGTCACCAGCCGGCGCAAAGAGTTGGGCATTCGCGCGGCATTGGGCGCCGGACGCAGCCGGCTGATCAGCCAGATTCTGAGCGAAAGCTTGGTGCTCAGCCTGATTGGCGGCGCGCTGGGAGTGGTGGTAGCGGTTTGGGGAGTCGACCTGTTGAGCGCGATCCTGCCCAACACGATTCCGATGGCGGAAGCCGGCGCCGAGATCATGCGGCCGGCTATTAGCGTGGATGGCCGGGCGCTCGGCTTCGCGCTTCTGATTTCCACGCTCGCGGCTCTAATTTTCGGACTGATTCCCGCTTTATATGCCGGCGGCGCCAGCGTGAACGACGCCCTGAAGGCAGGCGGCCGGACGTCCTCGTCGTTGGACCGAACGCGGGTGTGGGATTGGCTCGTCGCCGGCGAGGTTGCTCTCGCCAGCATCCTGCTGGTCGGAGCCGGACTCTCGATGAAGAGCTTCGTGAACTTGCAGCAGGTGAATCCAGGCATTCGCCCGGACCATGTCCTTACCTTTCGCATGCGTCTGCCCACGGACAATTTATATAAGACCGATCGCGAACAGGCGGATTTTTACCGGCGGGTTCTTGACAGAGCGGAACAGATACCGGGGATTCAGTCCGTGGGTCTGACCGATGTGCTTCCGCTCGGGCAGCAAAACGACCGGGAGTACTTCACCATCGAAAACCGGCCGCTGCCGCTAGGTCAGACGCTGGTCGCCGACTTTCGTCGGATTAGCCCTCGGTACTTGAACACGATGGGAATCGCGCTGCTGCGGGGCAGATCGATTTCCGATCGCGATGTTCGCGATGCCCCGCCCGTGATCCTGATTGACGAAAAGCTAGCCCAACAGTATTTCCCCAATGACAATCCGCTGGGCCGGCGCATGCGGCTATGGGGTAAATTCCGCGAAGTAATCGGAGTTGTCAGCCAAGTGCACCATTATGGCTTGGAAAAACAGCCCGAGCCCACCATTTATGCTCCCTACGAGCAGATGCCGGATAAAGCCATGGCGCTGGCGGTGCGCACCACGATGGACACGCAGTCCGTGGTGAAAGCTTTCAAGCAAGCCGTTTGGTCCGTCGACCCTGGTCAGCCCGTGTTCCAGATCCGCAGCATGAATGAATACTTGTCGCTGGCAAACACCACGCCTCGCATTTCCATGGCGCTGATGGCTGTGTTCGCGTGTGTCTCGATGTTGTTGGCCGCGATCGGCATTCATGGAGTTGTGGCCTATGGCGTCGCGCAACGGACGCGTGAGTTCGGACTGCGCATGGCGCTAGGCTCGACACCTCGGCAGCTCGAGGCGTTAGTGGTCCACAAGGGAATCAAAACGTTGCTGCTTGGTCTGCTCGCCGGGATGGCTGGCGCCGCAGCGCTGGCGTCGGCCTTGCGCGCGCTGCTGTATGGCGTGGCACCGCTGGATCCAGTGGTAATGAGCGGAGTGGCCGCTCTGATTCTCACCGTGGCGCTTATGGCTAATTATCTGCCGGCCCGGCGCGCGGCGCGCATCGATCCGATGGAGGCGCTGCGGCAGGAGTAACCGCAGTGCTTTGTCCTCTGGATCGGGATAACAACTTTCGCTATTTGCCCGGCTCCAACTCCACAACGGCAGCCAACACCACATCCTTGAGCGCCGCCGCCTCCGAGAACAGCGCCCAGTACACTTCGCCGGTAAGCTCGTCCACTTCTCCGTTAGTCGAAATCACGCGCCCGGGAAACTTCAAAACGAACATCATCGGTGTCAAACCACCGCTGTCTTTGTTCGCGGCGCCCGCCGCCGGGTCAGGTTGTGACGGACGACTGGTCGAAACGCTCGTCTTTATCAGCTTCACCGCGATCGCGCGCCGTTGCGCCAGTGTCAATTGATTCCCAAACTGTTCCTCCATCGCCTTCAACAAAACCGCCCCAATACGTTGCGTCATGCGCCGTTCTGCTAAGTCAGGATGGATTATCCCGACAGCCAGCAGCGGATCTCCCGGTCCGAATAACAGCGGCACCGCCAACGCAACACTCTTCTGGCCCAGCGCTCGAGCGTTCTCATCCGTCGCCAGCGCTTTCGGAAGCAACGCCTTGATCTCGGCCACATTCTCCGGCGTCATATCGAAGCCTTTCGACGGCGCGCCCTTCCACTGCAATCTCTCGGAGTACTCGAAACGGTTGCCGGTGCGCGTCACCGTCACCGAATTCGCCACTTGCAAATTGCCGGCCTCGGCGCCATCCTTGAGCGCAACATCTCCTTCGAGCGCGCGCCCCAAAACCAGCTTCCGCTCGTAAGTCAGCGTGCGGTTACCATCTTTTTTCGTCTCCTGCGACGTCCATTCCTTTCCCGCAGGCAGGACAAATGCGTCCTCCAGCTTGCCCATCGGCATGCTGCCTTCTTTTTGCTCCGAACCCATAAAAGCGACAGTCCGGTTGCAGGTCCCGTCGCTCTTGATTTCCGTGGTTACCCGGATGCGGGCGCATCCACTCAGCAAAACCGCGGCGGCAAGCGCGGCCAACGGCACAAAGATTCGCATAAGAATGATCCTGCCTTATTTTCGGCGGAAATCGTTTAAATCGTTAGGTTAGGATCTGTCATGAAACAACCTTGCCACTACTTCAGGCCCGCTCCCTGAGGAGGTGTCAGGAAATCGATTTTCAGGCCGTTTTGCACAGGGCAAGCCATTGAAAACATCAGCTGCCAAAAATGGTTTGGAGCATTTCCTGACACCTTCTGAGGGTCGCGGCTCAGTCACACCTTCCGAGCCGCGACCGTCAGAGAGCGGTTGAATTGGTTGTTTCATGACAGGCCCTTAGGTTAGGAAGCCGCCGCCTTGCGGAGGGCGGCGATCCGCGGCGCGCGGCTCTTGGGACTATCGAGACTGAAGGAACGCGCGTCGCCCAATTGTTCCCGAATATAACTTTCGGTCCGCGCCACCGCTTCTTTCAACGCGCCATCCGCCTTCACGAAGCTGGTCCACGCAATCGTGCCGCTGTCGGGCTCAAACTCCCAAAGCCCAACCACGCGGCCGCGGTCGAGAATTGCGTTGCTCGCCAAATCCTTCACCGTGCCGAGCTTCTCGATCCGGTCTCGATCCTCGGGCGCGATCAATTGCGCCAGCTCCCGGCGCAGCAGAAAAAGACTATCCGCAAGGCTGACCAGCGCATATTGCGGTTTCTTCAAAGGCGGCATCGCGGCAAACGCCTCCGCATCTTCCGGAAAAGCCAACCGGTCTTCCAGCGCTGCCAGCTTCAACGGCTCAATGGCTGCCTTAGCCACTTTGGCTCCCAAGGCGGAAAACCACTGCCACTCGCCGATCGTTGCGGGACCAATCCAGCGGAAGAATCGCCGCGCCAGCTCCGTGCGCGCTTCCTCCGCGCTCAGCGAAAATTTCGCCAGTGGATTGGGCTTCCACAGCGTATATCGGTAACGCTGCTGATCCAGCCGGCCATTCACCGGCACGCGCCGGATTTCTCCCACGCTCTGCAATTTTCCAAGAGCCAGCGGCAGCGTCGTCGACACTCCCTTTTTCTTTCCTTCTTCTCCCAAATTGCGCGCGGCGCCACCCACCGCTTCCCGGATCTGTTCCGGCTCCAACTCGCCTTTCTTCAACGCCCCGAGCACGGCCTCGCTCAATTTTTCGATCTCCTTATCGGTCACGCCGAGTTTCCTGGCCCCGCTCATATCGCCATCCGCGAACTCCTGGCCCACCTTCAAACCCAGCGCAAAATCCTCTTTGGGCAAGACGTAAGTACAGCCGCGTGCGGTTGGCAGTTCGTGAATGTCGAGTTTGGCCACGGCGGCATCCGCCTGTTCGCGCGTGATGCCCGCGCGGCTGAAGAGCGTAAAATACGGCCCCGATCCGCCCACGCTTCTCGCCCAGCCCGCGGACGCCAGGACCTCCTCCGGTTTTCGCCCCTGAAAACGACCGTCCAGCCCCTGACGCCGCCACCACCACGCCCGCAACCGAGTGTCATCCATGCGCTAAGTGTATTATGCTGGGAGCGCTATGAAAAGCGCCTGTTTTCTGCTCATCCCGGCGGTCGTTGCCATGGCCCAAACCACCACCACTCGCATTCCGTTTGTGCGCGCCGTAGGTCAAGCGACCATCGCCGTAACACCGGATCAAGCCAAAGTCGACTTTAGCGTCACCACCCAATCCACTACCGCGCAGAGCGCAGCCTCGAGCAACGCCACGCTCACTTCCGCCGTGATCGCGGCGCTCCAATCGGTGTTGGGCATGAATGCCGGCATTCGCACCATTGGATATTCGCTCACGGCTCTGTATTCCTATCCTCAGAACCAGCCCGCCGTCCTCACCGGGTATTCTGCCACCAACACGGTAGAAGCCACGGTGACCGACCTTAGCAGTGTAGGCAGAGTGATCGATGCCGGAATCCAGGCCGGCGCCACGCAAGTCGCCGGGCTGACGTTCGGACTGCAGAACCCTCAGCCCGCCGTCGCGCAGGCGCTGAATCTGGCAACCGCTCAGGCTAAGTCGAACGCCGATGCGATCACGTCCGGGTTAAGCATGCACACCGGCGCCGTACAGACGCTTCAGCAGGCGACCGATACGGCGTCCCCGGCGACAGTACCTGGAACCACCGCGACGGCTACTCCGGTGCAAGTGGGCACCGTTTCTGTCTCCGCCACCGTGACCGCGGAGTTCGCCATAACGCCCTAAAATCCGCCCGTCACCTCTAAAACCTGTCCGGAAACATAGTTCGATAGCGACGACGCAAAGAACACAATCACGCCGCCCGCTTCTTCCGGAGTGCCGCCGCGTCCCATCGGAATAAACGAAAGATTTCCCAAACGCTCTTCGGGAATGCCCAGGGCAATCGTTTTTCCCTCGCGCTCGATGGTCTCGCCTTTCTCCTTAGCCTGCGTCAAGCGCGTTTCGATCCGCCCGTATGCGATGGCGTTGACCTGGACATTGAACATGCCGTACTCCTTGGCCAGCGTTTTGGTCAGCCCGACCACGCCGGCTTTGCCCGCGGAATAATTCGCCTGTCCAAAATTGCCGCGCGTGCCGGAGGTCGAACTGATATTGATAATCTTCCGCGCTTTGGCTTCTCCGTGAGCGTCTTTTTCCTTCTTGGCGGTTTCGCGGATGTACGCCGACGCTGCGCGCGCCATGCGGAAGGGAGCGGTCAGATGCACCGCCAGCACCTGCGCCCATTGCTGGTCGGTCATTCTGTGCGACATGCCATCCCAGGTGTATCCCGCGTTATTCACCAGCACGTCCAGCCCGCCAAAACCGTCGATCGCGGCTTTCACGATCTTGTCCGGAAACGCCGTATCGGTCACGTCTCCCGGCACGCTGATTGCCTCTCCGCCCGCCGCGCGAATCGCTTCCGCCGTCTCTTCAGCCGGCTTCGGATCGATGTCGCTGACCACCACTCGCCCGCCGTGCTGCGCGCACAACTCCGCGGCGGCCCGTCCGATGCCGCGTCCCGAACCGGTGATGATGATCGATTTACCTTCCAGTAGTCTTCGCATAAGTTGTCGCAGCGATTATACTGCACACGCCAAGACCTGCCCACCGCCCGTCTAGCCCCGAACGTGAGTGAGGGGATTGGCGCCACGTGATAAAGTGGCAACGTCATGAACCTGGACCTCACCGATCGGGAAAAGGCGTTCCGCGACGAACTGCGCGCCTGGCTCTCCACCAACCTGCCTCGGGGCTGGAAAAAAGAATACGCCGCCGCGCCCGATCTCCACCGCCGCTTCGATATTCTGCGCCGCTGGCAGCGCACCGTTTACGATGGCGGCTGGGCCGGCGTTTCCTGGCCCAAGGAATACGGCGGCCGCGGCGCCAGCGTCATGGAAGAGGTCATTTTCCAGGAAGAAATGTCCCGTTGTGAAGCCCCCTCCATGGCGGGAGTCCTCGGCCTTACCATGATCGGGCCCACTATCATCGCGCAAGGAACGCCCGAGCAAAAGCGCCGATTTCTCTCGAAAATTCTCAGTGGCGAGGAGATATGGGTTCAGGGTTTCTCGGAAGCCAATGCCGGTTCCGACGTAGCCGCCCTGCGCAGTGAGGCCAAAATCGACGGCGATCACTTCCTCGTCAACGGCCACAAGGTCTGGACCAGTTGGGGCTATGCGGCCGACTGGTGCGCCTTGGTCGTACGCACCGACGACCAGGTCCCCAAGCACAAGGGGCTCAGCTACCTGCTCGTCGACATGCATCTTCCCGGAGTCTCGGTGCGCCCTCTGCGCCAGATCACCGGCGAATCCGAGTTCACCGAACTGTATTTCGAAAACGTCAAGGTGCCCAAAGACTGCCTGCTCGGCAAACTCAACGACGGCTGGAACGTCGCCCTGAACACCCTCATGCACGAGCGCAATACCTACGGCAGCACCATGCCCGTAGTCTTTCGCCGTCAACTGAACCGGCTATTCCAAATCGCCAAAGCGACGGATAAGGACCAGGACCCGGTGATCCGGCAGAAGCTCGCCCAATGCCACATCGAGCTGGAAGTTTTCCGTCTTACACAAATGCGCGCCCTGTCCCGTGTGAACGCGCATGGAGTTCCTGGCCCGGAAGGCTCCGTCTTGAAACTGCTCTGGAGCGAGTTCAATCAGCGTATGGAGCAGATCGCCATGGAGCTGCTCGGCCCCTTCGCGCAATTGGAAGGCGGCCCTCATGCGATCGACTCGGGCGAGTGGTCGCACAGCTATCTGCGCTCCCGCGCCTCCACCATCGCCGCCGGCACGTCGGAGATTCAGCGCAACATCGTCGGCCACAACGTACTCGGACTGCCCAAGAGCTACTAGACAAGTGAGGCATCCCCGCGGGTGCTCAAGTTCGCGGCCAGAAAGCTCCCAGCCTGCCTTTCTATTAAAATTAAGCTACCCGCCGGCTGGGCGTGAATGCATTGAAAAGCGCATTCTGCAGCGGGCGCTCCGGATGGAAATCGGCCATTTCCAACCGATACTTTTGAATCAACCCGGCCGGGGCGCAACCATGATCGTCGCCGCACAGACGCGCCAATTGCAGCGCATTGACTACCGATCTGCCCCCCGCATCGTTGTTGGTGAATACAAACGTCCGGTTCGCATTCTTCGCCAGGCGCTGGATGCGCGGAAGCCATTCGGCAAGTTCAGCCTCCGAATACAGATAGTCGTGTTGCGCGGCCGCTTTCTCCGTGCGCCCGAACTCCTGGTCCCAATCGCGCGGATTGCGACCGTGCAGGCGGACATAGCCCACCGCGGACGTCAGGTACGAAGTCGGCGGCATCGCTTTGGTGTAGCTCGCCTGATCGATATTGCAGAAGCCGATGCGATGATCGATGAATGTGCCTAGCGCTTCTTCCAGCATCCAACTGGCGTGCCGCATTTCGGCCACCAGCGGGTATTCATGGAAAGCCCGCCGCAATTCGATCAAGAAAAGCCGGTTCTCTTGCGTGAAGCGAAAACTCCAGGGAAACTGCATCAATAGACACCCGAGCTTGCCGGCTTTCTTGATCGGCTGCAAACCTTCCTTGAAGATCGCGATCTCGTTCGGAGCCAGAACGCGATCATGCGTGAACTGGCGGTTCAGCTTGGCCGTGAAAAGAAACTTGGGGTTATCCGCAACCTTCTGCACCCATAAGCGGCCGATCTCCGGGCGGATGGGCTGGTAAAAAGTGGTGTTGATCTCGATCGCGTCAAAGTACTGAGCCAGGAATTCGAGCGAGTGAAAACTGCGCGATCTGGACGCTGGGTAGACCAGGTTGTTCCAGTGAGTATAGGACCAGCCGGAGGGTCCGCAGTGAAGATTGTTCGGGAGAGGCATACGTGCTCCTGTTCGCCTTGTGTTCGCTTTAAGCATAAGCGAAGATAAGGCGAAAAGCAAGCCGTTTCTTCCGTTCAGGCTAATCCTATCAAAACGCCCGTAACATCGTCGTCGCCGCCGTCGTTTCTTAGTCAAATCCCCGTTACGACGGCGGGCGCTCCATCCCTTCACCCAAACCGGAGCGCCCGCCACTAAAAATTACTCAAACATTCCCTCGAATAGTGAGCTGGTCAGATAGCGTTCGCCCGAATCGGGCAGCACGGTGACGATCGTCTTGCCCGCCATGGCTGGCTCTTTCGCCAAGCGGACCGCCACCGCCGCGGCCGCGCCGCAGGAAATACCCGACAAAATCCCTTCTTCCCGCGCCAGGCGGCGGGCCATTTCAATCGACTCCTCGTTGCTGACCAACTCGACGCGATCAACCATGGACAAATCCAGCGTGCCCGGAATGAAGCCTGCGCCGATTCCCTGAATCTTGTGCGGGCCAGGTTTGACCGGCTCGTGATGCAAAGTCTGCGTCATCACCGGACTCGAGACCGGCTCGACACCGACCGAGATAATCGGTTTCTTCTTCTCGTTTTTGATGTAGCGCGAGACGCCGGTAATGGTGCCGCCCGTTCCTACTCCCGAGACCAGCACGTCGATGCCGCCGTTGGTGTCTTCCCAGATCTCCGGGCCGGTGGTTTTGAAGTGGATTTCCGGGTTGGCCGGATTTTGAAATTGTTGCAGCAACACGTACCGCTCGGGATCGGATGCCACCAATTCCTCAGCCTTACTAATTGCGCCCTTCATCCCAGCCGGTCCCTCAGTCAGAATTAAGTTGGCGCCAAACACGCGCAGCACTTTCCGGCGCTCGATGGACATGGTCTCGGGCATGGTCAAAGTGATGGCATAGCCGCGCGCGGCGGCGACAAAGGCCAGTGCAATGCCGGTATTGCCGCTGGTGGGTTCAATCAGTTCTTTTCCGGCTTTCAAAACGCCGCGTTGCTCGGCATCCCAAATCATCGCCGCTCCGATGCGGCATTTGACCGAGTAAGCCGGATTCCGGCCCTCGATCTTTGCAAGCACAGTAGCTGGAGCGTTGTCCGTTACGCGGTTCAGCTTGATGAGAGGCGTTCGGCCGATGCTCAATGAGTTGTCAAGATAGTACATAAGACCTTTCAGATATCCCAGTTGGGTACATAATGCGCTTTGCGTTCCCGCCAGCGGCGGGCGAGTTCGGCGAATGAGGTCCGGTCCACCACTTCGGAGACGGCGCGGTCCACTCTCTGCCACATGTCGGCGAACGGATCTTCGGAACGGCGCTTGCCGTTGCTCTTGTTTTTCGCTTCCATGAATTCGAGCACCTGGCCCACCGTAATCGCTTCCGGCGAGCGCGCCAGTAAGTAGCCGCCTTCCGCGCCCCGGCGCGATTCGACAAAGCCGCCTTGCTTGAGGCCGGCCAGGATCAATTCGAGAAACTTCTGCGGAATATTCTGGCGTTTCGCGATATCGCCAATCTTGGTGGGTTGATCCTGCCGTTGCAGGGCCAAGTCGAACAGCGCCAGCAGAGCGTATTCGCCTTTAACGGATATGTTCATTAGCCCATTCGATTGTACTCGCCTTGGGCTGGCCTGTTTCGCCGTCTATCCCCGAACTTAACCCAACCTTCGCAGTTCCGTGTCTCGATCGAGGATTCGGGCGACGATGGTATGGCTCGCGGTCCCGCCTGGAACCGCCGAGTGCCTGAAACGATTCGGGTGTCTTCCGCACTTAACCTTAAGGGGCACTTCATGGATGAAACGGCTCGGGTGTGTTGGTGCGAAGCATTTCAGAAGGAACTCGAGGTTGTCGATGCACGCCGGCGCCAAGCCGGCCACGCGCCGCTACAGGAAGATGCAAATCTCGTCGGACTTGCGTTTTCCGGTGGCGGCATTCGCAGCGCCACCTTCGGCCTGGGCGTGCTGGAGGGTCTGAAGAAGCATGCCTTGCTCCGCCGGGTCGACTACTTGTCCACCGTATCGGGCGGCGGATATATCGGCGCATGGTTGACCGCGAATTGCCAGCGAGCGGCCAAGGCGGAAGAGCTGAGTTGGCTTCGCCGCAATGCCGACTGGAGCGAGTCCGTAGGCCATCTGCGCCGTTACTCCAACTACCTTTCGCCGATCGTCGGTTTTTTCAGCGCCGACACCTGGTCCATGGCAACCATCTGGCTGCGCAATACCACGTTGGTGCAACTCACCGTAATCCTGGCAATCGCGGTGGTGTTGCTCTTACCCCGGGTCGTGTTTCCGGCTTTTGAATATTGGCCGCATGCCGGCGAATTGCGTTGGACAACCATATTCCTGTTCATCCTGGGAGCTGTCGGGATCGCCGGCAACCAGTTGCGGGTCAGCCGGAATGGCGATGTGCCGCTCCTGAAGGGCAAGAGTTGGCCCTACGGGCTCGCTGGCGCCCTGGTCTGCCTCGTGGCCGCTGTCATACTCGGCGTTTGGCGCAAGTTTGAACCGTTCTCAGATGGCAATATCGATTATGTCGCCGCTGCCCCGATCGCGGCACTGCTGATCCTGGCAGGCTTCTGGCTGCAGCCCGCTGGCGTTCAACTCCTCAATAAAGTTTGGAAAAGATTCTGGCCAGGCAAACGTCCGCCGCAGGAGATCAACTACTCGCAACCGTGGGTGGAAGCGCTGGTGGTAGTCCCCATGATGTTGGTTGGCGTCCTGGTCGCCGCTGTCTTGTGGGGTCAAAGCAACTTCGGAGCCTTGGCTTCGATCGATACTTTTGGCGGATTCTTCAAAGCCGCGTGGCTGCTGTGGCCGTTTCCGCTCTCCGTTGTGTTCCTCTCGCTCTGGCTGTTTTCGCTTTGCTCCATCCGATCCTGGCTCGATTGGAAGTGTTTACTGGCCGGCCTGTTGGCGCCGCTGCCTGCGATGCTCATATTGCACGTGTTGCTCTCGGCTATCATGCTTTTGCTGCACTATTGGGCTTCCGATAGCCAGGATCCGCAGGGCAAGTGGCTTGCTTACCTGTGTGCTCCAGCCATGGTGCTCTATGCTTTCGCCCTCACCATTGTGATATTGATCGGCATGCTCGGCCGGCAATCGCAAGAGGGCGACCGCGAGTGGTGGAGCCGATTCGGCGCGTGGCTCGGAATCTATGGATTCGCATGGTTATCTCTCAACGTAGTTACCTTCCTGGGGCCCTTGTTCGGCACATATCTGCTAAACCATCCTTTGAATGGAGCTACGATCAGTGGCGGCTGGGTGGGTACGACGCTGGCCGGACTCTTTGCCGGTAAGTCCGCATCCACCAATGGCATAACAGAAAAAACAACGCGCGCCAAAGCTCTGGATTTGATCGCGTTAATCGCCCCGTTCGTCTTCATTGCGGGGTTGCTGGTCGCGGTCTCCACCCTCCTGCAGGTGATCATTGCCTACAACTCACAATTGAACTGGAACGGAGTGGGCGACCTCAATAGCCTCCACTGGTATCTGCTGTATGCAGAAGATTTCCGGGTTACCCTAATCGTCTCGCTGGCCTGTTTGGCGTGCGTCCTGATTCTCGCCGGGCGTGTCGACATCAACGAATTCAGTCTGAACGCTTTTTATCGCAGCCGGCTAATTCGCTGCTATCTGGGCGCCGCGCGCTTCCGCAAAGGCGAGCGCAAACCGCAGAAGTTTACCGGGTTCGACGACGACGACGACCTCAAGCTAACCTCGCTGACGGACCCACACGAGGTTCTCGTTGGCCCGATGCATATCGTCAACTGTGCGTTGAACCTGGGCGGGTCCAGCGATCTGGCGCTGCACACGCGGCATAGCGCCATTTTCACGCTGACGCCATTACACTGTGGCAGCCGCTATAAGAGCCTTGACTCTGAGGGCAATCGGGAAGAACTCGGTTACATTCCCACGTGCCAGTATGGCGGGAAGCCCGTGCAAGAGACGCCTGCGCAAGAGTCTGCGCCGAAAAAGAATGGCCAGCCAACGCTGGGACAGGCGATTTCCGTCTCCGGCGCCGCCGCCAGCCCCAACATGGGATATCACACCTCGCCGGTAGTGGCGTTTCTGATGACGCTGTTCAACGCGCGACTCGGTTGGTGGTTCCCCAACCCTCACTTGGGCCACGCCAACAGCCCTTCGCCTTGGTTCAGTCTGCGATATCTGCTAAAAGAGCTTTTTGGCGGGGCCGATGACAAAACCAATTTCCTCGCGATCTCCGACGGCGGCCACTTTGAAAACCTTGCCGCCTATGAGCTAGTCCGGCGCCGATGCCGGGTCATTATCATCAGTGACGCTGAGTGCGATCCCAAACTGCAATTTGAGGGGCTGGCTACCTTGATCCGGATGTGCGATGTCGACTTCAACGCCAAGATAGACATCGACGTGGGGTCGATTCGTCCCACTGGAGACCTCTGGAGCACTAGCCGCGTTGCCGTCGGAACGATCAAGTACGGCGGCGGCGTCCCGAGCGGGACGCTGCTCTACTTTAAAGCTTCCATGACGGGTCACGAAGACACGGCCGTTTTGCAATACAAAGCCACTCATCCCACCTTTCCGCACGAAAGCACCGGCAATCAGTTCTATGGCGAGGGCCAGTTTGAAAGTTATCGCACCCTGGGCCGCGATATCGCGGACAAAACCTTTGAACTGGTATCGGACGAAAATGGTGTCGTCGCCAAAGCCGACAAGCTGAAAACGGTTTGCGCGCCATCGCTGCACAACGTCACCCAATTCACTCAACACACCACCCGTCTGATGGAGATTTGGTCAGACTTAAGCGGCAATCCCGACTTTCACAAGCTCGACAAGGAATTTGCCGGCTCCTGGCCCGACCATCTCGGCGAAGATTTCCGCGAAGTTTTCTACCTCTGCAGTGAGATGATCCAGCTCATGGAAAACGTCTATCTGGACCTTGGACTCGAAGAGACTTGGCTTCACCCCGACAACCATGGGTGGCGAACGCTGTTCGAAACCTGGGCAAAATCTCCCGCGATCCGGAGAACCTGGGAACTTACGTCGGGCATGTACGGCTTGCGTTTCCAGCATTTCTGCCATCGCCAGTTCAAGCTCGACACCTGACCACTCAAGCGCCAGTTCCGCTTCTCCAGAAAAGATATTTGTGTCCTCAGTGATTTTTCCAGTGGCGACCCAAAGAGGTTTCGGAATAGCGACACCCAGCCAACACTTTCTTTCGCCGCTGCGCATCTGCACCCGTGACTCCGCTTTCGTAGACTATGAATGATGGCCACGGGTGGTTGGATCGGCGCAAGAACGCTGTTGGGTTGCGTCGGGTTGCTCGCCATGGTCGGCTTCGCGCTACCTCGGGTCCATGCCGGCAACCCGGTCGCGCGCTCTGCTGCCGGTGGGCGGGTGGCGCACGTGCTAGTAATACTGGCCGACAACCGTTACCAGGGAATCGCTCCAGTCCCGGCTGTGCTCGGCAACGGTGACGATCCCGAGCACAACCTCTACTGGGGTGCCGGCTACGGCCTCAGGACCTTCCTGCAGAGATCGGCTGACTGGGAGCGCATTGGCCCCTGTCGGCCCGGCCAGGGCCCTGTGTTGGAACGCTGTGTTTTCCGCCATCGGCACGAGAACGTGTTCGTGGTCGCCGATGCCTATCGTGGGCGTGAAATCAGACGGGCAGTATCGGACTTTTTCGCATTCGCGGCGGGGCGTTCGCCCCAAGAAGTGCCGATCGGCGGCGCGGAGTTTTTGAGAGTGGGCGGTGCTTCCGATCTCGTAGCGTACGTGGGTCACGACGGCCTGATGGATTTCGCGCTCGACCATTACGAATACTCGGCAGACAACAAGCATAGGGATGCGGTGATGCTAGCGTGTTCGAGCAAGAGCTACTTTGCCGATGCGCTCCGGTGGACCGGCGCCAAGCCTCTGATATGGACCACCGGGCTCATGGCTCCTGAAGCATACGTGGTTGAAGCGGCGCTGTCGGGTTGGGCGGTAAACGAAACAGACGATCAGATTCGTCGGCGCACCGCACAGGCGTACGACAAATACCAGCACTGCGGAGCCAAGGGAGCAACGCTTCTTTTCGCAACCGGCTGGTGAGGAGATGGAGTGTCCTTCTTCACGCCAGCAACACCGCCGCCCCCGACCGCCCGCCATGCCTGCCCATCCGGTTTCTCAATTCGGCGCGCGCTCGCAGCAGCCGTGATTTCGCCGCCGCGACCGTGATTCCCAGCCGATCCGCGACGTCGGCCATCGGCAGCCGCTGGACTTCCCGCAGCAGAAATACATTCCGCAGCAGCGGCGGAATCCTCCCGATCTCTAAGTGCAGCGCCGCCGCCACTTCTCGTTGGCCCAGCTCCTGCTCCGGTCCCTTGCGGCAGTCGCGCAACTCCAGCGTTCCATTTTCTTCACCGATCTGAAAATCGTCCATGTACAAAAACTTGCCGCGCCGCGCCCGCCGCAGCCGCATCAGGCACTGGTTCACCACGATCCGCATCAGCCAGGTGGAGAATTTTGAGTCGCTCTGAAACTGCCGGATATGCCGGAACGCCTTACACATAGCGTTCTGCACCTCGTCCTCGGCGTCCTGCTTCTGCCGGAGAATAGAAAATGCCAGCTTGCCGCAAACGGACCGATGGCGGCGAAACAGTTCCCCAAAGGCTGCGTTATCGCCTTGTTGCGACAGTGTCACGAGATTATCATCCGTAAGATTTTGCATCAAGATTTTGCATCGGGAACTTCGTCGCAAACGTCATATCAGACAAGAATCAGCCAGCGTATGAGCCACCGCCACCAGTTACCGCAACATTCCCACGTTCTTTCCCTGGTCCAGAGAAACGACTAGGTTCCGATAAACACCAGTTCCCTATGCACGAGACTAAACCAGCAGCTCCGCAAATGAAATCATTCATTGAAGCTCATTTCAGCACCATCAAACATTCACGCCCAGACTTCACTCAAGATAAACTTGAATTGGGTATGGCTGAAAGTAGCGACACCACCATCCGCCGGGTCCTCTCTCTATATGACTTGGGCAGAAAAATGCGCCAGCTCCGCATGCGCAAGAAAATTTCGCTCACTAACTTGGGCCGGCACACCGGATTGTCTCCGTCTATGCTCAGCCAGTTGGAGAACGGCAAACTCATTCCGACGCTGCCGACCCTGGCCCGCATCGCCATGGTCTTCGACGTTGGCATGGAGCACTTTTTTGGAAACAAGAAGCGCCGCGGATTGTTCTCGGTCGTCCGCTCCGAAGAAAGAATCAAGTTTCCGGAACGCCCAGGTACGCCCAAGCCTGCCTTTTTCTTTGAGTGCCTGGCGTTCTCGGCTCAGGAAAAAAGTGTCCAGGCATATCTAGCGGAGTTCCCGGTACGTGACGCCGCCGAGGTTTCCGAGCACTTTCATGAGGGCGCCGAACTGATCCACGTAATGGAAGGCAGCCTGGCAGTCTCGTATGAAGAGGAAGAGCACGTTCTCAACCAGGGGGACAGCGTGTACTTCGATTCCTCTGAGCCGCATTCATATCGCGGTTTGTCTCAGCCCCCCGCCCGGGCGATCGTAATCACCACCCCTGCTCTTCAGGCGTAAGATGAAAACGTGCGCTGGTGTGTTCTCTTCCTGGCATCCACTGGGTTCTTTCTGCGCGCCGAGGAGCATTGGCTCTCGGCAAAATCGGCCCCGTTTGAAGTCCTGAGCAATGCGGGCGACCGCGCCATACGCGACAAGCTCGCGTATTTGGAGCAGTTCCAGCAAGCCTTCGGCGTCATCATCGGCAAGCAGGACCTGCATCTTCTGTGGCCTCTGCGGGTGGTGGTGACGAAGGGAGCGCAGGAAAGCCCGATAGCACTGGGCAGAGACTCCTATATCATTTCCGCGCCCGAAAACGCGGGCTTTTCCACGTCATTCCGCAAGCAACTGGCCCGCATGCTGCTCGAAGCCAATACCAATCGCATGCCGCAATCCGTGGAAAACGGATTGGTCGAGCTGTTCTCCACTCTCGAGGTGGAAGGGACGCACATCACCCTGGGTCTGGCCGTTCCGCCGCCCGAGCGGAATCGCGATTGGGCCCGCATGCACCTGCTGACCGTGAACCCCGACTATGCCGGCCGCACGCGCGTATTCATCAACAACCTCGAACAGGGTGGGGATTTTGAGCTGGCTTACCGCAACGCCTATCAAAAGAGCAAAGCCGAGATGGAAAAGCAGATCGACGCCTATATGCAATCCGGCAATTTCGGAACGACACTGGTTTCGGCGCGGCCTCTCAATGCCAGCCGCGACATCCGGCCGGCGGAGGTCGATGGGGACGGCGGCAAAGTCGCGCTCGCCGATCTATTATTGGCTGCCGGCTCTCCGGACGCCGGTAGCGCTTACGAGAAGCTCAAAGGACTGGGCGCGGACGAAGGCAAGGCGCTGGTTTTATTGAAGAATGACAATGAGCCGCAAGCCAAGGAATTGCTCGATGGCGTGGTGGAAGGCGACAGTAAAAGCCCCCGGGCTTGGCTGGAGTTCGGCCTGCTGCAAGCCGGACCCGCTAAAGCGAAGATCTGTTTTGAGACAGCCGCCAGGCTCAATCCATTTTGGGGTGAACCCTACAGGCAGCTTTCCCTGCTGGAAGACGATCTCAACGCCCAAATCAGGCTCTTGAAAAAGGCCACCGCCGTTGAGCCGCGCAACATCGGCTATTGGCAGTCTTTGGCCAAAGTGGACATCGCCGCGAACAACTACGTTGAGGCGGAAAAGGCCTGGGCCGGCGCCGAACGCGCCGGAGCAAGCCCGGAAGAGCGTTTGCGCATGCAGGCGCTGCGGCTGAAAGCCGAAACCCAGCGAGCCGACTTTGCCGAATCGGAAAAGAAGCGAATCGCGAAAGAAGAAGCCGATGACCTGACGCGCGTTAAGGCGGAAAGCGACGCGGCGATCCACGCGGCGGAAGCCGCCGCCAATAAAAAGCTCAATCCCGACGGCAAGCCGATACCCAAGCCCGTTGAGTGGTGGAACGGCGATGCGGTTGGTTCTAAAGTCGAGGGGAGCCTGAAACGCTTCGACTGCCTGGGAACTGGCGCGCGGCTGGCCGTGCAGACGTCCGACGGTAAGTTAGTGGAACTTCTCGTAACCGATCCGGCGCAGTTGATGAAAACGCTGAGTTGCGGTGTCCAGAAAACTGGACGGCCGGTGCTGGTCCAATACACCGCTCGCGCCGACGCCAAGTTTCACACGGCTGGCGACGTGACCGCAATCGAATTTCATTGAGAGAACAGCCTGTAGGGCCGACCCCCAGGTCGGCGGGCGACCCCCCGGTCGCCCCATTGAGAAAACAACTAAAGAACCTAATCTTCCGTCTCCTCGGCAAAGATCCGGAATCAGTCGTGGTGTGCTTCGCCAGCGGCGACCCTGAAGTGGCCGAAAAGATGTCAACCGAAATCCGCCAACTGCTACCAGACCGCCAGCACATGACGATTCGCCCAGAGGACCTCAAGCCTACCTCAATCTTTGGCCTGTACCTGCAGGTGCGTCGGCGGCTTGGCAGAAAACGCATCGCTTTGGCGCCCGTTCTGTTCGATGGCGACCCACGCTACCGGGCTTTCCGCGCCGCCGCCTGGCTGCAAGCCCCGACTCGGATTCTGGCCTACAACCGGCGCTTAGAACGTCATCACTTGCGGCTGCGAACCATCATCGCCAGTTGGCTGTTCTTGCGCGGTGTACCGCTTGACCGCATTTTTCTCCGGCCCCGCTGGCTGGTTCCCTGGAAGAAAGACGCTTCAGAATACCCAGCCAAGCTGGAATATTTTGCCGGAAGTCGCTTGACCGGCAAGCCCACCGTAGCCGTGGTATCGCCCTATTTCCCCTATCCGCTTTCGCATGGCGGCGCAGTTCGGATCTTCAATTTGTTGCGTCAAATGTCCGCCGAGTTCGATATCTTCCTGTTTGCGTTTCGCGCTGGCCAATCCGAAGCCGAGCTGGCGCCGGTGTTGGAACTCTGTACGCAAGTGATCCTGGCGCAAAAGCCACGCTACCGTGAACCCCGCTGGTCCACGCTTCTGCCACCGGAGGTCTGCGAATTTCGCTCCGAAGTTTTGTTTCGATCACTGAAAGAATTGCGCCTGCAGTACGACATCCGTGCGGTGCAAGTAGAGTTCACCATTCTAGCCCCCTATCAAGGCCATGTGCTGGTAGAGCACGACATCACCTTTGCGCTCTACCGGCAGGTCTGGGAGCGAACCCGTACTCTCTCCGCCTGGTGGGATTATTGGCGCTGGCGCCGCTTCGAGACCCGTTGGGTGAAGCAGTACCCAGCAATAGCGGTCATGTCTGAGCCGGACCGGAAATTGCTGAATGCTCCCAATGTCCACGTCATCCCCAACGGCGTGGACCTCGATCGCTTCTCGCCGGAACCGGAACTCCAAGGAAACCGCTTGCTGTTCATCGGGTCCTTCCGCCATTTCCCCAACATTGTCGCCTTTCGCTTTTTCTTCGCGGAGGTTTGGCCCAAGGTGAGCAACGCAGCGATCCTCACCGTGGTAGCCGGAGCGGAACCGCTCCTCTATTGGCGCCAGTTCACCGGCGAAAGCGATTTACCCAGGGCCGATAAGCTGCAACTCCTGGGCTTCACAGCCGACGTGCGTCCGTTATACAACGAGACCAATATTGTTGTCGTTCCTACGCTCGAATCGGCCGGGACCAATCTTAAAGTACTGGAGGCGCTGGCCATGCAGCGAGCAGTCGTATCTACAGCCACAGGCTGTCAGGGACTCGGCTTGACGCACGGCAAAAATGTCTGGATCGCCGACACAGCCGCCGAGTTCGCTGCCGCAATCGTGCGCCTTCTGGAAGACCGGCCGCTTCGCATCCAGATCGCCGGCGCCGGCCGCGAGTATGTCCAAAGCTTCGACTGGAAGGAGATCGGTGTGCGGCAAAACCGAATGCTGCGAAGCCTCTTGCCGGTCGAGCAGGTCACTTTACGTCCCCTAAAAAAAGCCGATCTACACCGGGTTCTGGAGATCGAGAAAGCCAGCTTCTCGACGCCCCGCTGGTACGCTGACGACTTTACTAACTTTGATACCACGGTCGCGGTGATCGGCGATGCCGTCGCCGGTTTCCTCGTTTCCCGGCAACTGGTACCGGGCGAGCGCGAGATTTTGAACGTGGCGGTTCACCCCGGCAATCTCCGCCGTGGCGTAGCCCAAAAGCTGATCCGCGCCGAACTCGCCCGCTGGCCGGGCACGCATTTTCTTGAGGTTCGGGAATCCAATTCGCCGGCCCGCCGGTTGTACGAGAAACTCGGGTTTGAGCAGGTTGGTACTCGGCCCGAGTATTATGAGAATCCAAGTGAAACGGGGATTGTCATGAGGATTTTTTCATGATACTGTCACGTACAGGAGGCGTCCCCAAACGGAGGCGCACTCCTGCACGATGTAATAGAGTTGCCAAGTCGCCCACCGAGCCTCTTCAACCGGATCTGACTCGGCGTGAGCCCACAAAGGAGAAAAAAAACCTGATGGATAACACGCAAGACGAGCTGAAAGCGCACCTGATGCAGACGGACCAGGAATTCCGTCGTCTGGTCGAACAACACTCCCAGTATGACCGCCGTTTGGATGAGATCGAGTCCAAGCCACACGTTACGCCTGAGGACGAGATCGAGGAACATCGCATTAAGAAGTTAAAACTTCATTTGAAAGACCAGATGAACGAGATTCTCGGACGTCACCGGACGCAAAGCGTCGCTTGACGCATCATGTGCGCGAAGAGTTGAATTCGCAAATTGGCCCCGGCAGCGAAAGCTGACCGGGGCTGTTTGATTTTATTGAACCTCTGCTGCGTCGGGTAGGCCGTAACTTGTGGGGCCGACGCCCTCGTCGGCGCCGGACCCCCTGGTCCGGCCGAGCGCCGGTCTATAAGAAGAAACCCGTTCGCGCCGCGCTTGGCCTTTGGCTCTTGCGCTTCATCGGGCTGTTTGATTTTACCGGGCCGGCGGACCTGCGTCCAGCCGCGCGACCAAGAGTCCGACACGCAGGGCAGTTATTCACCGTGCGCCGGCCCGCAAGCGGTCTACCAGGCGCTGCAACTGCGGATCGGGTCTGATCCGTAGCGCTGCTTCGTATTCGGAAATCGCTTCCGGCAGGCGGCCAGGCATTTGCGACAACGCCCTGCCCAGGTTGAAATGCGCTTGCACCAGATCCGGGTCGATCCGCAGGGCGGTTTTAAATTCAGAAATCGCCTCCGGCAGCCGCCCCGCTTTCGCCAAAGTAATGCCCAGATTGCAGTGCGTCGGAGCGCTGTTGGGATCAGCTTGCAGCACCGTTTCGTATTCGGCAATCGCCTGCTCAAGCCCGTCGGGTGTCTGCGCCAGCGCGTTCGCCAAATTGTACCGGACCTCTGCAGCGTCGGGTTTGATCCGCAGGGCCGCTCGATACTCGGAAATCGCGTCCGGTAACCGGCCCGCTACTTGCGACCAGGCGCTTCCCAAATTGTTATGCGCGTCGGCGTTGTTGGGATCGATTCGTAATGCCGTTTGATACTCGGCGATCGCTTCCGGCAGCCGGCCAGGAACTCTCGACAAAGCGCCACCCAAGTTGTTGTGCGCGTCCGCGTAATCGGGCTTGATCCGTAGCGCGGCTTGATATTGGGCAATCGCTTCCTGCATGTGGCCAGGCAGCTTTGCCAGCGCGTTCCCCAGGTTGTTGTGCAACTCCGGAAGATCGGGTTTAATCTGCAAAGCGGCTTTATATTCGGCCACCGCCGCCGGCAACTGGCCGGGCATCGGCAGAAGAGCGTTTCCGAGATTCAGGTGTGCCTTGAAGCTTTGAGGACACACCTTCACCGCGCTAGTCCACAGACTGATTTCGTCCTTCCAGTCGAAGTTGCGCGCATAGGTCCGTGCCGCTAGCGCCAGACACATCGCGCCTGCCGTGAACCAGGCCGCTTGCTTTAGAAAGGTCCGACGGATCGACAACCTTTTATGCAGCTCATACAGCGCCGCGGCGAGACATCCTGCCAATCCCACCGAGGGCAGGTAGACGAACCGCTCAGCCATGATGCTTCCAATCGGGACTACCAGGTTTGAAGTAGGGATCAACGCGACAAAAAAGAAATAGACAAAGAAAAATAGCGTCTTCCACCTGGCATACCAACGAATGGAAAGCCCGCCCGTGACGAGGCACACAGCCAGGGCGATCAAGGCCTTGCAATCCTCCCAGTTGGCCGCCTTCCAGCCGAATAGGGGCACGGCCGAATAAGAATAGTCCGCCGACAGGTGCTCTGGCCACACGAATAGCCAGAGATAATTCCCAATAACTTTGACAGCGGTAAGCCGAGCTGTCCAGAAATCGGCGCTTATGAGAGGGTTGTCGACGGATTGAATGACAATATGTTCATGCAATTGGCTCCGCAGATAAAGGTAAACGGCGAATGGCAAACCCAGCGCCGCGTACGCGGGTACCCGCGCGCGCCATTTCGCTCGTCCCGTCCAGGTCAAGTCGTACAGCAGCATAATCGCCGGAAGGACGGCGGCATTCTCCTTGGAGAACAGCCCAATCGTTTGGGCACAGGTTAAACCAGCGAGCCATATCAGCTTGCGCCGGCCCTCGGCGCAGGCGCCTTGTATATAACACAACAATCCGGCTAAAACACCAAAGGCCGATAGCAGGTCGGCGCGTCCGACCACGTTGGTTACGGATTCGGTGAGCAGCGGATGCACCCCCCACACCGCGGCGAGAACCAATGCCGGTACCGGCTCTGCGAAGATCAGCAGTCCCAGCGCGTATACCAATGAGACGTTCAAGCAATGAAGTGCGACATTCACCCAGTGGTAGCCCGCCGGCCGTGGACCGTCGCCCAGAACCGCATAGTTGAACAGGTACGACAAGGTCGTTAGGGGGCGATACAGGCCGGTGGCGATACCGTCGGGCCAATACGCTTCGCTGAAAATGCCGGCGACATTGTGCCGCGTCACTGCCCGCAGACGGGGGTCGTGCGAAATCACTTCGGAACTGTCGAACACCAGGCCCGCATCAAAGGAATTGGAATACGCTCCCATCACCAGCACCCAGAGCAGAAGTAAGCGCCGAACGTGTTTCCAGATGACACCACCCGGCCGGGATCCTGAATCTGGTAGCCCGAGCCGCTTTCGCAGGCTCTGTGGTCGTCGCTGTTTGCGAGATCCCGTCACTGGCAAACCAGAATATCTTACTCGACCGGGAGCAACACCTCTATTGCCCTACGCAAAGTTCGGCCGCACGGCGCTTCTCAGATTCACGGCAATCTCTATGTCGTGCCCCAGCGCGGCCAGGAACCGCACGAGGCCCGCCAGCATAGCGGAGACCTTGGGCTGAGTCGCGCCGCGGTGGCCTCGTCTGCCCGGGCCCGGTGAGGGTTTGAGGGAGCGAATGCGCGTCATGCCTTGAACATAGCTTCCAGGCGGGCGTCCATCTCTTTCTCCTCGATAAACTCGCCGCGCTCGGCAGCCGCGATTCCTTTTTCAACGGCGACAAGAAAGCGGCCCTCTTCCTCGATGTAACGGGCCACTACGTCCGTCACCAACCGCTCCGGGGCCGCGCCTGCCTTCATAGCGATCTCGGTAAGCTGAGCCTGCTGTTCGGGAGTGAAGCGCACTTCCATTACCTTCAGCGTACGGAAGAATCTCGACCGTGGCAAGTTGTACAGTGGACGCGAAGAAGCTTCGCTGTCCTACATGTAGCCCCCATTGACATCCAGGACGTGGCCGGCGAAGTAGGCCCGGCCGATACCTTATTCAGGTGGACAAGCTAATACCGTTCCGCGTCGCTGGCCGGAGACATGGCGTTCACCGCCGCTTCCTGGCCATCGATGGTCGCGCCGTTGTAACCGAACGCTTTCACTCCCTTGAGAAAATCGTGCGGAAAATTCAGCTTCGGCTGAGAAGCCTCGTCCAGCGCCTTCACCTGCTCTGCCGTCAGTTTGACTTCGAGCGCGCCCAGGTTGTCTTCCAGTTGCTCCATCGTGCGTGCGCCAATAATCGTGGAGGCGATGCCCGGCCGCTGCACGACCCAAGCCAGCGCCACTCGCGCGACCGTTGTGCCGGCCTCTTGCGCCACCTTGATCAGCACATCGACAATGGTGAACCCCTGCTCCGTGAACCCCCGCGCCACAAACGCGCCGCGCAAAGGTTTCGCCGTCTTCACCGAATCACGTGTGTACTTGCCGGTAAGCATGCCGGACTTGAGCGGCGACCATGGCGTGACACCGAGCCCCAACTCTTGCGCCGCCGGAATCAGTTCGCCTTCAATCGTCCGCTCCAGCAGCGAATATTCGAGTTGCAAGGCGATCAGCGGCGTCCAGCCCTTCAGAACCGCCGTGGTCTGCGCCTGCGCAACTTTCCACGCTGGCGTGTCGGAGAAGCCGATGTAGCGAACCTTGCCCGCCGCGACGAGATCGTCCAGCGCGCGCATCGTTTCTTCGATAGGAGTGAAGTGATCCCAGAAGTGCATCCAATAAAGGTCGATGTAATCCGTTTTGAGACGGCGCAGCGAGTTCTCGCAGGCCGCCATCAAAGATTTGCGCCCAGCGCCTCCGCCATTGGGATCGCCGCGATACATGTTGGTAAGAAATTTGGTCGCAATGACGAGCCGGTCGCGCCGCGAAGATTGACTGCCGATATGCTCGCCGATGATGGCTTCCGAATGGCCTTTGGTATAGCCATTGGCAGTGTCGATGAAGTTGCCGCCGAGGTCGATGTAGCGGTCCAGAATCCGTTTCGAGTCTTCGACGTTGGAGCCAAAACCCCAGTCTTCTCCAAACGTCATCGCACCCAGGCAGAGTGGACTGACCCGCACGCCAGAGCGGCCGAGAGAAACGTAGTTTTGTAGTGACATATTTTCGCTACAGCGAGAGTAGCAGAAGAATTTATGCGACGCGAAGTTCGGCCGTGCCGCGTTTGCTCGGTTTCACGACGATCTCTACATCGTGCCCCAGCGCGACCAGAAAGCGCATGAGGCGCTCAACCGAATAGCCTCGGAATTGGCCGCCGAGCATGGCTGAGACTTTGGGCTGATCGATCCCCATGAGCTGCGCGGCCGCCTGTTGGGTCAACTTTCGCTGCCGAAGGATCTGGCCGATCTTGACTACCAGGCCGGCTTTGACCAGGTGTTCCTCGGCGTCGGCCAGGCCGAGATCGGCGAATACATTGCCAGTACTGGGTTCTTGCTTAAGCGTTTTCGTCTTTGGCATTCCTCACCTCACTGCGCAACTGCTGGAGCCGCTGCCACACGAGTTCGATATCGGATTTCGATGTCGAGATTCCGGTCTTCGACTTCTTTTGAAAGGCATGGATAACGTAAATCGAGTCGCCGATAGAGACGGTATAGACAGCGCGGTAAGTTCCGCTCGCGTCTTGAGCCGCGATCTCCATGACACCGCTGCCGAGACCATGTAGAGGCTTGGCTTTGACGCTCATTTCTCCAAGCTGCGCCTGATACAACGCGTAACCGATGTCGTCTTGAACGCCGGCCGGAAACGACTTGACTTTGGAACGCGAATCGGCGAGCCACGTTAGTTTCTTCATGCGCCAGCACATGCCTATATTGGCATAAGCGCAAAGGGCCGGTCAAACGCTTAGGGCACCCGAAGCGTGCATTTTGGGCTGAGAGACGCTGCTCTACTGTCGGCCTTTAAATGCTACGATCACGACATGGGCCAGCAGAATTGTCCTAGATGCGGCAGTGCAAGAACCGAGTGGATAACAGTCGACATATCCAGGATACCGGGCGTCCCGGAGTTTCTGAAGCATCAGCCCCCGCCGCCGACGTGGGAGAATTGGCGATGCCTTGACTGTAATAGAACGTTTGAGGGAGAGCGCCAAGCGGATGGCACGCTTCAGATAATGGGCATCATTTCGAGCTGATCTTCCCGTTGGTCGTCGCCCGGTCCTGGACCTGAGCTGGGCATATACATTGTGGCGCTATTAGAACGAAACACGGAAAGCGTTTTGCTCGTCGCCGTAGCTGCGATGCTGTCCTGCGGTGCGACCCTTTCAGCGCAAGCACCGACCGCGGCCCTTCGCGAAGCTGCTGAGGCCGGCAACGCCGAGGCACAACTCCAAATCGGGCGCGCGTACTTCAGCGGCACAGGCGTCGCGCAGGATCTCGCAGAGGCCATACGCTGGTATCGCAAGTCGGCTGAGGGAGGGAGCCCCGACGCACAGGCGTCACTTGGCGCCGTGTACTACAACGGCATCGGCGTGACTCAGGATTACAGTGAGGCCGTCCGTTGGTTCCGCAAAGCCGCTGACGCCGGAAATCCCGCCGGCCAGGTGATGCTCGGTTACTCCTATTATTTTGGTCACGGCGTAGGACAGGATTACGCGGAATCAGCCCGCTGGTTTCGTGGGGCCGCTGAAGCTGGAGAAGCTGGGGCGCAGTCTGCTATTGGCGAGGCATACTATGAGGGCAGAGGCGTGCCGCAAAACTATACTGAAGCGGTTCATTGGCTGCGCAAAGCCGCCGGTGTCGGGGAGGTTAGGGCGCAGTTCCTGTTGGGCGATGCGTATCACGAAGGGAACGGCGTCCCAAAGAGCGACGCTGAATCCGTCCGTTGGCTCCGCAAGGCCGCCGAGGCTGGGGATGCGTCCTCCCAAGTTATGTTAGGCCTTTCCTATAGCTTCGGATTTGGAGTGGAAAAGGATTACCCGGAGTCAGTCCGCTGGTTTCGCAGGGCCGCCGACACTGGGAACGCTGGAGCGCAGTTCTACCTCGGCCCTGCCTACTATCGAGGCGAAGGCGTGCCGCAGAACTACCCACTAGCGCATATGTGGGTCAACCTGTCCGCCTCAAAAAGCAGTGGAGACGAGCAGACGGAGCGAGCCAACGTTAGAGACGAAATCGCCCAGAAAATGACGCCACAACAAATCGATGACGCTCAACGGATGGCCGCTGAATGGAAGCCGAAAAAGTAGATTACGCGATGCTCTAGTAGTCCATCAACTGCTGAGCCCTTTCGCCGGCGCGCTGAATCCAATCAGGGTCGCCTTCGTCGGCTCGTGCAGTTGGATAATCGCAACAATGAAGTGCCACGGTATCGTGATCTTCCCTGGCTCACCATCGCCTCGAATTGTCAGAGTTGGACCGAAGGGCAGTTGGTCGTCAGCGATACTCCACCAGATCGTATACGTAGTGCACGACTTCATTTCTTCTAACACTGTAGGCGTATTCTTGCCGGAAGCGACGTCCCGGTACTTCAAAACATCGAAGAACGCAAACACCCCTGGCTCACGCAAGAATTCCCCGCTGACGACAACGCCAAGGGCCGGTCGAGCCTTATCGAGCGTATCCTGGAGTCTTGACACTACGGATGATCCTTGAGGCATTGTAAGCTATGCGTGTTAGCGCCTGTTGCGGCGCAGTCCCTGTCGCTTACATCTGAAGCCGATGATATACCAAGGGCGGTACTGGAAAAGGGATCTAAAGCGCATGGCAGGCGATCTTCGCCGCCGCCAATCTCAGCTTCGTTGGACCGCTGCGTCCTACGCGGGGCTCGAGAGAACTATCATGCTCGGGTTCTATGCGATCCGAAAGCTAATGGACTCTTTCCAGCCAATGCTTCCAAAAGAGTCGCGCTCATCGATCGAGCTCCAGAGTTTTCCCTCAACCGGCAAAGGGTTTTCGGAACTGTTTTGGCCCACGGTTGAGGAGCATTTTGACCTTTCCAGCCCGAAGATTATTCGCCTCGAGACTCGCATGGTCTGCAATCAAGTTATTCATTCCTATGTGTTCTCCCCGTGGTTTGACCGCTCCAATCGCCTGGAGGGGCTGTTCTTCTGCTCCCGAGAAGAGGCTGAAGGGAAGAAAGGGCAGCCCGGACGGGTATTTCGGCTAGAGCTTCAATCCGTAATCAATCTGTTTGAGATCGTGGCCACAAGACGTGGGAAGTGGGTTCTGCGGGCTGGCCCAGAAAAAAACCTTCAGGTGATGTGAATTGTCGTCGGTATGCGCTTACATCCGCAGCCCCCCATTCACATCCAGCACATGCCCCGTAATATACCCAGCCTCCTCACTCGCCAAAAACCGCACCGCCGCCGCGACATCCACCGCTTGCCCCATGCGCTTCAGCGGAATGCTGCCCAGCAGCCGCTCCTTCAACTCCGGCGCAAGGCTGCCAGTCATATCCGTTTCGATAAATCCCGGCGCGACGGCATTCACCGTGATATTGCGGCTCGCCATCTCCTGGGCAATCGCCTTAGTCAGCCCGATCAGGCCCGCTTTCGACGCCACATAGTTGGCTTGGCCTGGATTTCCCGTCTCGCCGACCACCGACGAAATATTAATAATCCGGCCCCACCGCTCACGCATCATTCCTTGCAGCACCTGCTGAATGGCCAGAAAAGCCCCGGTGAGATTGGTCGCCAGCACCAGGTCCCAATCGTCTTTCTTCATGCGCAATGCCAGATTGTCCTTGGTGATGCCGCCGTTGTTCACCAGGATGAGGATCGGCCCGAATTCCTTGGCTACGCGGCCAATGGCTTCTTTGATGGAATCGGCACTAGAGAGATCCATCGCCACCGGAAACGCCTCACGCCCAGCCGCCCGAATCTCCGCCGCCAGCGATTCCAACTGTTCCAAATTGCGTGCCGCGACAGCCACGCGCGCCCCCGCTTCCGACAACGCCAAAGCGCACGCGCGCCCAATTCCGCGGCTCGCGCCCGTAATCAATGCAGTTCTGTTGTTCATGAAAACAGTACTCAGTCTACAATCAAAGTTCCATGGCCTATAGCGATCTGCGCGATTTCATCCGGGCGCTTGACAAGAACGATGAGCTCAAGCGCATTGGCTTTGAGGTCGATCCGCATCTCGAGATCACCGAGTTCGCCGATCGCAGCGTCAAAGGCGGCGGTCCCGCGCTGCTGTTTGAAAAGCCTAAGGGAAGCGATATTCCCGTATTGATCAACGCCTTTGCCAGCATGCGCCGCATGGAGCTGGCGTTGCAGGTGGATTCGGTCGAAGAGGTCGCCGCGCGCATCTCCGAATACCTGCAAATGCGCATGCCCGAGGGCCTGATCGGGAAGATCAAGATGCTGCCGAAGCTGGCCGAGGTCGGGGCGTTTTTCCCCAAGATCGTCAAAGACGGCGAATGTAAGGAAGTGATTCAAACCGATAATTTTTCTCTCAGCGAGCTGCCCGTCCTGCATTGCTGGCCGGCTGACGGTGGTCCGTTCATCACGCTGCCGATGGTGTTTTCCAGGAATCCGGACACTGGCAAGCGCAACTGCGGCATGTATCGCATGCAGATATATGACGAACGCACTACCGGCATGCACTGGCAGACCCACAAGCAAGGCGCGGAGCATTACCGGCGTCTCAAAAAAGAAGGCAAGCAGGCGCGCATGGACGTCTCGGTGGCGATTGGCTCCGATCCGGCAACTATGTACTCGGCGATTCTGCCCCTTCCGCCCGACCTCGATGAGATGATGATCGCGGGATTCCTGCGCGGCAAGCCGGTAGAGATGGTGAAAAGCGAGACCAATGACATCGAAGTTCCGGCCAACGCCGAAATCGTTCTTGAAGGCTACGTCGAGTTGGACGAGCAGCGCGTGGAAGGCCCGTTTGGCGATCATACCGGCTACTATTCGCTCGAAGACGACTATCCGGTTTTTCACGTCACCTGCCTGACGCGGCGCAAGCATCCGATCTACGCAACGACCATTGTGGGACCACCGCCCATGGAAGATTTCTACATGGGCAAGGCGATTGAACGCATATTTCTGCCGTTAATGCGGATGCAACTGCCGGAAGTCCGGGACATCTGCATGCCGGCCGAAGGTATTTTCCACAATATGATCCTGGTTTCCATCCGCAAATCCTATCCGCTGCACGCCCGCAAAGTGATGCATGCGATCTGGGGGCTGGGGCAAGCCATGTTCAGCAAGTGCATCGTGGTGGTGGATGAAGACGTGGATGTGCAGAACGTCAGCGAGACGGCCTGGAGAGCGCTCAACAATATCGATCCGCAGCGCGATATCGATTTCGTGATGGGACCAATCGACTCGCTCGATCACGCCAGCCGATTGCCCAATTTCGGTTCCAAAATGGGTGTCGACGCCACGCGCAAATGGAAAGCGGAGGGCTTTACACGGCCCTGGCCGGAAGTGATCCGGATGAGCGACGATGTCAAGCAGCGGGTGGATCAACTCTGGAAGAAGGCGGGGCTGAAGTAATGCGACTTATTTTATTATTGCTGGCTATTCCGGTTTTTGGCCAGCAGATTATCCTGCGAACCGGCACCATCCTCGACGGAAAAGGCGGCATTCTCCGCAGTCAGGACATTGTGATTGAAGGCTCCCGCATTGTCGCGGTGCGCCCGGCGCAAGGCCAGGCCACTTACGATCTGCACGCGTTGACGGTGATGCCCGGCTGGATCGATACCCACGTCCATCTGGATTGGCATTTCGACAAAGACAACAAGCTGGCTGACCGCAACAAAGACAAACCGGACGAGCTGGCGCTCTACACGGCTGAAAACGCCTGGGTGACGCTGCGCGGCGGTTTTACCACTGTGCAGAGCGTCGGCGCTCCGATGGATGCGGTGGTGCGCGACCACATCAATCACGGCTCGCTGCCCGGGCCGCGCATTCTTACCTCCTACCGGCAGATCACCGACTCGAGCGGAGATCCGGCCGCGTTACGGGAACTGGTTCGCAAGACCAAGGCCGACGGCGCCGACCTCATCAAGCTATTCGCCACCAAAGGACTGGGATCGGGCGGAGCGCAGAGCATGAGCGATGAGCAAATCCAGGCGGTGTGCGGAGAGGCCAGGGCGCAAGGCCTGCGAACCCTGGTGCATGCCATCGCTTCGAGCGGCGCAAGAGCCGCGGTTCTGGCCGGATGCACGTCGATTGAACATGGCGATTTCGTGGACGACGCGACCATGAAACTGATCGCCGAAAAAGGCGTCTATCTCGATCCGAATTTTCTGGTGCTTTACAACTATCTGGACCACAGGAGCAGCTTCGGTTTTCCGGAATCCTCTTTCAAAGCGCTGGCAGACGCCATTCCAATCACCGCGGAAGAGTTTCATCGCGCCCGCAAGTACAAAGTGAAGGTAGTCTTTGGGACCGACGCGGTGGCGGGAGCGCACGGGCGCAATGCAGAAGAGTTCATCTATCGCGTAAAGGACGCTCAAGAGAAACCCATGGACACCATTCTCAGCGCCACTTCGATCGCTGCCGAATCGTTAGGCATGGCGGACCGCATCGGCTCAATCGCGCCGGGCATGGAGGCCGATCTGGTTGCCGTCTCCGGCAATCCGCTCGATGACATCACCGCCGTGCGCCGCGTGGTGTTCGTGATGAAAGGCGGTCAGATCTACCGCCATGAGCATCCCTAGCGCCTGGCTCACGCGGGCAGCGTTGCTGGTCTACTGCCTATGGTCGGTGCTTTTGATTGTGGCCGATCCGGGCCTGAATTATGACGAAGCTCTGCTGGTGCTGGGGGCGGTGCAAATGCGCCACTCCCCGCGGGAGATCCCTCTGCCGCACGATCCGAACACCTGGGTGTGCATTGACCAACGCTGCCTGCCTTTGATGACCGCCCGTTACGTAGGCGCGATCAAAGAATATCTGTGCTTGCCGGTCTTCGCCGTCTTCGGTCCCAGCGCGGAAGCGGTGCGCGCCGTGTCCGCGCTGCTTGGCTTACTGGGCATATGGGGTTTGGCGCGGCTCATCGCATGCGTCGTCAACCCAGGGGCCGCCGCCGTGGTCGCCTGGCTGCTGGCATTGAATCCGTCTTACGTGGACTTCACGGTTTTCGATCAGGGAACCGTTTCGATTTGGATGGGCGTCTTCGGCGCGCTGTGCGCGGCCATCGCACATTACTTAAAAGTCAAAACCGCGCCTGCGGCATTGATCGGCGGTGTATTTGTCGGTCTCGGCATCTGGGCGCGCGCCAATTTTCTGTGGCTGGTGTTGGCGATGCTGCTGGCCTGCCTGCTGGTCTGGCGTTTAAAGATGCTCCGGCCGCTGACTCATTGGGCGGCCCTGGCCGCCGGCGCTCTCGTTGGCGGCTCACCGTTCTTGTGGTATCAAATCGTCTCGCACGGCGGAACGTGGGAGGCGGTGAACATGTTCTCCTCCGGCGCCGGTTCCCTTTACGTTCGTCTCGTGATGCTCTCGGAAACCCTGTTATCGGACCGCGAACATCGCGCTATCTGGGATGGTCCGATGATGCCGGATTGGCAGCGTTGGCTCTTTCCCTCGATTGTCCTGGCCGCGTGTTTTGTCTGCTTGTGGAAAGGGAGCAAATTTTCTAAATGCGCTGTCCTTACTTTTCTGTTTCTCGGCGGAGAGTTCTTCGCGTCACGTCTTCCCGTGTCCGAGCATCATTTGGTCACGCTGCTCCCCATCGCCGCAGTGATCGTTGCACTGGCCGCGCAGCGCGTCATGAAACAAGCAATTCAACCGCTCCCTGACAGTCGCGGCTCGGTAGCAATTTTTTCCGAGCCGCGACCGTCAGGGAGCGGTCCCGAAGTGCCCGTAGCCAGCGCGCTGGCGCTGGTTTACGCCGGCTGCGCTATCTTCTGGCAGATCTCCGCGATTCAAGGCATTCAACGCACCGGTGGCGTCGGTCAATGGTCCGACGGCATTTTTACTCTCACCGATGTTCTGGAACAGCGTTTTCGGCATCGCGACATCGCCATCCTCGACTGGGGTCTGCAAAACAGCCTCTTCGTTCTGAGCGACGGCCGTATCCAGTCCCACGAAATGTACTGGGGCCCGGGCGAAACGCCACCATACAGCGCGGCCTCCTGGGGGCGGCTGTTGCAGCAAGGCGGCATATTTTTGATCAACGGACCAACCAATCGCATGATGCCGGACGCCACGAATCTGTTCCTCTCGGAGATCGAGAAACAGCGCCCGGTCACTCATAAGGTAGTTGTTCCGCAAGAGAGCGGCGCTGCTTACGCGGAGATCATTGAAGTGATACCGAACACCGTGGGCCAGGGCGACCGGCCCCACATCACTCCACCGTGATGCGCGTGCCCTTCTGGCCCTTCTGCGCGATGCTTTCAATGCGGTGGTCGATCAGCGATCGGATGCCCTTCAGAATTTCGATGCGGGCTTGACGAAAATGATCGCCGGCTTGCGGTGGCAAGCCGAAAACTTTTTGGACTGGTGTCTGTTCCGGCTTCGGTTCTTCACTCATGACGGGTTCCTCATCTCCACAACTAACACATCCTGCTCCAGGCGTGCGCGGCCGGGCTGCAGATGACTCATGCTGGTGGGCAGACCGATATGGCGGCGGAGCGTGCCGATTTCCACCACCAACTCATCTTCTTTTTTGAAGAGCTTCACTTCGGCCTTGGTCGCGAAGGGCAGGTGCAAGTGCACTTCGTAATGATCCCCGTTCTTCGAAAACGAGTACGGGCGCTGCAGGTTCTTAACGGCCGCCGGGTCTTCCCCGTCCGCATACAGCACTTGCGACAATTCGAGCAAACGCTGCTGGCCGAGCACTTCATGGTTAAACAAAGGCACGCGCCGAACCGGCACCGGAGCGAAATACGTCTCAATGCCTGAAAGTATGGCGCGCTGCGTCTCCCGCCATCCATTGAAGAACGGGTCCTGAATTTCATCCGGCAGCACGCGGTTCACAATCACGTTGTCCACCGTCAGCCCATGCAGCGAGAAATACACAAAGGCGCGTTGGGTTTCTCTGAGCACCATCTTCTCGGCGTTGGTTACGAGGCGAATGCTCGTGATAGTGGGATCTTCCAGCAGCGTATCCACCCCCTGGATTCTCTCGAATAAATCCTGGATGTTGCCGAAATAGCGATCCGGCGGCAGTTCCACCGCCGTCACGCGATTGGCCAGCGGCCGGACCGCCTTCAACAGGCGGCGCTGCATTTTGAAGATGTGCTTCATGTACCAATCGAGCGTGGTCGGCAGGCTGACAAAGCGCAGCGACTCAGCCGTCGGAGCGCAATCGAGAATGATTACCTCAAACTGCTGTTCGCGCCAATATTGGTTAACATACATCAGCGCGCTGAGTTCTTCCATGCCCGGGAAGATGGCCATTTCCTCGGCTTCCACCCCGCTCAACCCGCTATTGCGCAAGACGGAAGTGACATAGCTCGAAATCTCTTTCCAATGCCGCTTGATCTCGTGTTGGATATTCACTTCCTGGATGGAGAGCCGGTCTCCGATTTGGCGGGCGCCGGAAGTGCCATCGTGAAACAGCGCCAGGTCGAGATCGAAGGAGTCGGCGAGGCTGTGCGCCGGATCGACGCTCATGACGAGCGTTTTCACACCCATCGACGCCAGCCGTACGCCCGTGGCGGCCGCAATGCTCGTTTTGCCGACGCCGCCTTTGCCGCAGTAAAGAAGGATGCGCATCTGCCCTGAATAGACGAGGACGTCGTTGAAAATGTTCGACGCAAATGTGGGTTAGGCCATCGTAGCTGCGTAGAGCCCTTCAGTCCAGAGCTCGTACCGGATCAACTGTCGCATCTCATCGTTCAATCCCAGCACTTGAACCGTCGTCCGCCCAATTGCTGTCAAGCCGAGGACGGCAACACCGGCAGGCATCAGCGCCCCTACCAGTGCCGAGAAATGCGCTTCCCAATCGGCCTTCCGCGGATGGTAAAGCGCCGTCACATCTCCGGTCCCCGGATCGACGCCCGACAGGTTTGGGCCTTTCTTCAGGTTGCAGCTCCAACACGCAAGGGCGAGATTGTGAAGACCGTTTGCACCGCCATGCTGTCTGGCGACGATGTGTTCGACGTGAAACGGCCTGCGGAACGCAGATTGCGGGATACTACAGTACTCACAGCGACCGCCGGCGCGCCGCCGGACTGTTTCGCCGTACTCGGTCATGCGTGCCGTTGAACAGCTTGCCTCGCCTTCGACTGCCAATAGGCGAGCAGATCTCCGATGTTGATGTAGGCTTCCAATTCAGCTTCTTCATCATCGGTGAGCCGACCCTCATTCGCCCGCCCATTCAGCTCTCGAATGCGGCTCGCGTCCTCTTCCGGAAAGTCGAGAGCGAGGAGGCTTTCCGCGAGCGCCGGCGTCATCCCATGCCGTGACAAATCAAATACCCGCAGTAGAACGTCGGCATGCGGTTTAGCGCGAAATCTGGGCTCCATTATCTGCTCACCACCTGCAACACCACAAACAGCGCGACCCACAGGCCACCCAGACAATGCCAATACAGCGCCGCCACGGCGTTGCGCGCATTGATCACGCGAAAACGCGCCAGCATCGAATCGGGACGCCGCTTGGCCAGCACCAGCGGCACGATCAGCATCACGATCCCCACCAGCAGATGCGCCGCGTGCAATCCGGTGATCATAAAAAACATGGCGCTGTTCGGGTTGTTGCGCAGATAGACGCCCTGGTTGAGCATGCTGCGCAACGACAATACCTGCGACGCCAGAAACGCAAATCCCAACAGGACCGTGACCTCCAGCCAGCCAGCGAAGCGGCGCAAATCGCGGTTTCTAAAATGCCTCCGCGCCATCTCCAGAGTCCCGCTGCTGATCAGTATCAGCGTCGTGCTGAGCCACAGCAGTTGCGGAACCTGAACCGGCTGCCAGAAACTCGGTGTGCGGGAACGCGCAAAGTAGGCGATCGAAAGCGAGACGAAAAGCGTCGTGATGGACACCAGCATCACGCGCATTCCGAGAATGCTCAGGTCCGGGATGTAGTCCGAATCATCCCCGTCTCCGCCGCCACCACCGCCCGAGCCGTCGTCCGGTTCATGGGGACCCCCTCCGCGGGGGCCGCCGAACTTCAACTCCGGCGCTTCGACGATCTGGAGTTCTTCGGCTTCGAGTGCCGCCGGCATGTATCTAGAATAAAGCATGGCGACCCTGGGGTTGATTGAGTATGAGGCGGCCGGCGCCGACGTGCGCGCGGTGTACGACGACATCATGGCCACGCGGGGTACGGACTGGATCAATAATTTCTGGAAAGCGCTAGCCCACGACCCCGCCACGCTGCGCCGCACCTGGACCAGCATCAAGGAAATCATGCAGCCGGGCGCGCTCGACGCCGTCACCAAGGAGATGGTCTATCTGGCCGTCAGCGCGAGCAACCAATGCCCCTACTGCATCGCCTCTCACACTGCCGCCGCCCGCAAAGCCGGCATGACGGACGCTATGTTCGCCGAACTGATGGCCGTCGTGGGGATGGCGAATGAAACCAACCGGCTGGTCAGCGGATACCAGGTGGAAATCGACGAGCGGTTCAAGGGTAAATAGCCATGCGCGTGCTAACGCCTGTCCACTCGAGTTTCTACATTTGGTGGCACTCGCGCATACGCCTCTGTGTCACCAGATGGCGTGAACGCCTGATCCCAAGGTGGCACCGGCTTTAGCCGGTGCTGCCGGATTTGCGGTGCTTGGCAACGCTAGCTCGCCCGCTGAGGCCGTTACCTGAATAGTCTTGAAGCAGTTCAACTGTCGGAGGAAGCGCCACTATACCAAGAGCAATCGTCAGAACGATGAGCCACCCAGTCAGTTTTTCAAGGCACCTGGAAGAAGTTGCGATGTTTTGAGACGTTTCGCCGAGACGTACAACCGCTCGCCTCGTCAACTCGGCAAGAATGACCGGCGTCCAATCGATAGGCTCATTGCCGATCGTCTCAAGCATTGTGACCAGCTCAGTTTCCGTCTTGTTCAAGAGGTCGGCGACGACCATCGTGTGCTTCTCCTGCCCGTTCCCTGTCACGGCCCGCGATAGCGGGGCTGATATTGTCAGGATGGCATGGAAATCAACCTAGCAGCAGCCACGGTACTCTCCGCACTGGACCGCTGCAACGGCCATCTTACGCACCACGTCGTACGGGGAACGGTAAGCCTTTATGATCCCAGCGTCCAGGGCCTCGGAGAACGGGTCGAAGTCGCGACTCTCGCCTATATTCTGGACAACGGCTTACTAACAAGAATCGGAGGACCCGACGCGTTGCAAGGCCCCGGAGAACGGCGGTACAAAATCAACGAAGCCGGAAGAGCCGCGATCCGAACCCTCGCCAGCCAGCATCGATGAGTACAACACAGGGACGGGGTCACGCGGCGTCCCGCGTGGTGCCCGCAAAGCCTTCTTCCATCGGGCGAGTCCTGCCCTCGGCAATTTCGCGCTCAAGTTCGGCCAGCAACGGCATGCCGCGCCCGCCAGGCGAAAAATCACGCTCGATTTGTTCGTCCCAGGCTTTCCAATCGCGTTCGCTCAGCCAGCGGGCCAACACCGTCTGCTGCTCTTGCGGCAGTTGCTCGATCGCTGCCTTGATGGCTTCCAAGGTCATACCTAGCTACTTTCCGGCGCAAAATTCCAATTTTGGGCGAATTGTGGGATGGGCCGGGCGCTGGCGAACCCTGAAGGCGCAAAAAGCCCCGGCGGAACGAGTCCACCGAGGCGGTTAATAAAGGATGCTGGCGAGAGAGAACGATTCAGCGCTCGCCGACCAAGTGAAGTCCGATATTGATCATGTTATCGGCGATGACCCCAAGACCCACCCAACGTTTGACGCCTGGAACACCCTTGTAACGGGAGCGGTTCAAACCATGGCGCCGTTTCAGGACGCTGATGCGGCCCTCGCAACCCGTGCGCCACTTCTGTGCCTTCTTGAACCAGCGTTTCTTCTGTTCCTGCTTGCGTTTCTCACTCTTGGTGTTGCGACTGGGAACGGCCACCCGCTTCACGCCCAGTTCTTTCGCGGCGGCTTCGTTGGCGGCGGAGAAGAATCCCGCGTCGCCGGTCGCGAGCTCCGGAACTCGACCCAGCAACTCCTGGTGCTTTTCGATGGATGGCGTCAGCAAACTGGAGTCGCTGGGCCGCGGGCCGAACACGTCATAGTGGATTACGATTTGATTCTCTGCTTCCTGGATTTTGACCAGTTTGCCGAACTCATTCGGCTTACCAGCCTTGCCTTTCCGAATGATTTCCGTGTCCGGCTCAAACACGCTGAAGATCTTATTCTCCGCCTTTGAGTTGCCTCTCATCACGCGTTCCCGCGTCTGCCGCATCACCTGTTGCACCCGCGGAATCATTTCGTCGAGCTGCTGTTTGGCTTTCTGCAAAACCACCCGTGGGCCTTGCTTGACCCGGTTGGCGATCTCGTCGGAGAACTTCTTGGCCTGTCCCACCACTCGACTGGTCGCCTCCAGCAGTTTGCCGTATGCGGCCTTCATCTTCTGCTGGCCTTTCTCGGTCTTGTTGCGGCTGGCGTAGGCGATCTCCAGAACACGCTTTTTCACGCTCCGCGAGCGGTCCCGAAGCTTCGTCCCCACGTCGCCCACCACCGCTGCCACTTTCTTCATTACCCGAGTCAGAACTCGAACGCCGTCGTCCATCAGCTTGCTGTCGGTCGGGAAGTGGATATTGGTTTCCACTACGGTGGTGTCGACTCGCAGCTTGCGGCCGGTCACGACTTCCTTTTCCACGGCAATCGCCACGGTCCGCCGATGCAACTTCTCGATTGCTTCCGGGCCCAGTTGACGCGCCAATCGGCCCATGGTCTTGTCGTCGGGGACCTTCCCGCCGCCGACACCTGTGAACTCCCGATAAACCAGATTGGCGCGAACTTCTCGGGAGGTAACTTCGAAACTCCAGTCGCGCATGTGCTTCAGCAGCAACATCCGCAGAATGACTTCGGCCGTCGTCCCTGGACGTCCACGAGTTTTGCTCTTCTGGATGCGCTTGCTCAACTCCTGCTGAATGGTCTGGAGCAACTGATCGTCATTCAAGGCCTCGTCGGCGTGGCGCATCCATGGTTCCCAAAGATCCTGGACCTCCTCGGAGATCAGGCCATCGGCGAAGCTGCTCTGAACACGGCGGGCGGCAATCACGACTTACCCTCCCGCGCCTGGTCCCGGTCCAATCGCAATAGCTGTTGGTTCAGCTCGCTAATCGCCTCCAAAGTTTCCTTTGCCTGGCGATAACGCTGTAGAGCTTGGCGTACCAGCGGGACCTGCTCTGGGCGCAGACTCAACTGGCGGGTCTTGGCTCCGGGATAGGTCACGGTGAGGACCCACTGAGGGTGCCCCTCGCCGCGCGCGCATTTGGGACAGCCACGGCTGTGAAAAGTAGTGCGTTCGAGGAGGGAGCCCCGGAGGACATCGCCGCAGGAAATGAGGGAAGCGGCAAGCCGGTCGCGCTTTTTCGTGGCGCTCATTCGTGTCATTCACAAGAATGATACAACACTAGGAACGCCAAGGTCAATACTTTTCAAAACATTTTTCATAAAAATGTTTTGGGGGCCGCAAACAAACAAACAAACAAACAAACAAACAGCCAGCCGCCGGCGACGGACACATTTCACGGCAGAAGGCGGACTACCGAATGCTCCGAGAATCCCCAGGACAACATGCGACTCCCAATTCTGGCCACTCGGTCTGGCCGCAGCAGATGGACGAACGATTTTAGATATGGAGCCGCTAATCCAAGCCAACCCAAAAAAACGAAGGCTGTTCACGAGTGCTGCCCCTGCCTCCCGTTGGCGAATTCCGTTCGATCATGCACGGAGAAGCCGCGATGGCCTATGAAAACACGCCGGTTAGCCCCGGAATTTTGCGCCGGAAAGTAGCTAGAAACTAGCCCGTTTCCGGCCCATCCGCAAGTACAGCGGCGTTTCAACTGTAAATCGGCGCTTCGCCTGGCGGCCGAGTCTTCCACCGCCGATGAATCCATAACCACTGCCCAGGATGTTCCCGGATCACCTGTTCCAGCACGGAGTGCAGCGCTTGTGTATCCTGGACGGCCTCGCCGCTCATCGGGACGGGCGGGTAAAACTTGAGAATATAGCGACTTTCTTCTTCCGACCAAATGGCAAACCCAGGAATTACCGGCGCGCCAGTCCGTGCGGCGATCTTCGCGAAAGCCACGTTGGCGCACGCCGCCGTACCGAAGAAATCGACGAAGACTCCCTCATTCAGCGTCGTGTTCTGGTCCATCAGAATTCCGACGGCGCGATTGGCGGCGAGGCCGCGCAGAATCGGCCGGGCGGCGTCCCACTTGCCAATGATTTGATTACCAGAAAGCTGGCGGCGCGCCTCGACTATTCCGTCGATGCCGGCGTAATCGAGCGGCCGGACCACAATATCCATGGGCTCAGTGAGCAGCGCGTGCGCAAATGCGCTCAGCTCCCAATTGCCCAGATGCGCGGTCGCAAACAAAACTCCGCGTCCCTGTTTTTTAGCTTCCAGAAAATGCTCCAGCCCGTCATAGCGGATCCACTCGCTTACATTTTCGGCGTTGATCGAGGGCAAGCGCGCAAACGTCCACAGCATGCGCGCCAAAGAAGCAAAAACCTGATCGATAATCCTTTCGCGTTCGGCGGAAGACGCATTGGGATACGCCAGCTCCAGATTGCGCCGCGCCACCCGCCGCAGACGCGGAGAGAACTTATCCAGCAACGTTAAATAGAATCGCGCCAGCCCAAGCGGACTGCGCTCCAGCGTCCGGAAGACGAAGCTGACGAGCAGGCCTATTCGATCCAACCTCCGCCCAGCACCAGATCGGAGTCATAAAACACCGCTCCCTGGCCGGGCGTGACGGCGCGCTGGGGGTCGTCAAAATGCACTTCCACGCGGCCTTCCCGGTCTTCATGCGACGGCGTTGGATAGAGCGTAGCCCTGGCCGCATCGTGCCGGTTGCGAATCTTCACCGCGGCCCGAACCGGCGCTTTGATCGCGGCAATCGAGACCCAGTTCACATCCTTGACGAACATGCGCACGCGCAACAAATCTTCATTGCGCCCCACCGTCACCCTCTGTTGCGCGGGATTGGTCGAGATCACATACAGTGGTTCGGCGGCCGCGATCCGCAGCCCTTTGCGCTGGCCGACTGTGAAGTGATGCACGCCTGCATGCTCGCCAACCACGCGGCCCGCAGTATCTACAATCTCGCCATGCATCGGCGTCGTCGGCAACCCTTGTTCGCGAAAGTAGGAATCGATGAACGCCGCGTAGTCGCCGTTGGGAACAAAACAAATCTCCTGGCTATCGGGCTTCGACGCCACCGCCAGTCCCAAACGCTCGGCCAGTTCGCGCACTTGCGGTTTGGTGTATTCGCCCAGCGGAAACAAAGTGCGCGCCAATTGTTCCTGCTTCAAACCAAACAGAAAATACGTCTGGTCCTTGCCGGCATCGCGCCCCCGGCGCAACTGGTAGCGGCCGGATGCTTCATCATAAGCGATGCGCGCATAATGGCCCGTAGCCACCTGGCGCGCGCCCACGCCCTCCGCCATTTCCAGAAACTGATCGAACTTGACGAAATTGTTGCACAGCGTGCAGGGGATGGGCGTGCGCCCCGCCAGATATTCGTCAATGAACGGGCGCACCACGGTCTCTTCGAACCGCTTCTCGAAATTCACCACATAATAAGGAATGCCCAGATGCTGGGCGACATGCCTGGCATCATAAACGTCGTCGAGCGAACAACAACGTCCATGTGCCGCGCCGCCTTCAGCAGCCAATTCCGGCAGTCTCCGCTGGTTCCAGAGTTGCATCGTCAAACCGACCAGCGCATGTCCCTGTTCGTGCAGCAATCCGGCGACGGCAGAGCTGTCCACTCCGCCCGACATGGCGACGGCGATGAGATCAGACATATACCGGCGACAATCTGCGCAGGTGCGCCACCGATTCGGCAAGTGAGTTCACCAAGGCGTCCACCTGCTCCACCGTGTTAGAGCGCCCCAGCGAAAAGCGCACGCTGGAGCGCGCGTCCTGTGGGCTCAGGCCGATCGCGAGCAGCACGTGCGACGGCTCGACGGCGCCACTGGAACAAGCCGAACCGCTCGAAACCGCGAAGCCTTTCAAGTCCAGCGAAATGACAATGGCCTCGCCTTCAATGCCGTCAAAGCGGATGTTCGACGTATTGGGCGTGCGAGCAGCGGCCCGTCCATTCCCGTGCGCGTCCGGAATGTTGCCGATCACGGCCTGCTCCAGCCGATCCCGCAAAGCCGCGACCCGCCGCGATTCCGCCGCCAGCGATTCACGGGCAATCTCCGCCGCGCACCCCAGCGCCACCGCGCCCGGAACGTTTTCTGTCCCCGGACGCCGGTCCCGCTCATGCCGGCCGCCGAACAACAGCGGCCGCAGCCGTGTGCCTTTGCGGACAAAAAGAACGCCGATTCCTTTGGGCGCATATAGCTTGTGCCCACTCACCGAGTACAGATCCACGCCCAGCGCTTCCACATCCACCGGCACTTTGCCCACCGCCTGGACTCCGTCCACATGAAACACAACGCCCGCTTCCCGGGCGATCGCGGAGATCTCGGCGATCGGCTGCAGCGTGCCCAGTTCGTTGTTGGCGTGCATCACGGAAATGAGAACCGTATCCGGACGCAGAGCCCGGCGAATATCTGCGGGGTCGACCACGCCATCCGAGCCCACCGCCACCGTAGTAACAGACTGCAAGCTGCCGCACGGATTGAGCACCGCCGGGTGTTCAATCGAGGTCGTAATGACGTGGCCTCCCGCGCCCGCCACCCCGAAAATCGCCAGATTGTTGGCTTCCGTCCCGCCACTGGTAAACACGACGTCGCGAGGAGCGGCGTTCAGCAGCCGGCCCACCTGCCGCCGCGCGGCTTCCAGTTTCTGCTTTGCCACCTGCCCAAAATGATGGATACTGGAGGCGTTCCCGTAGACATCGCGCAGCGCGGGCAACCAAGCTTCGAGAACCTCGGCGTTGACGGGCGTAGTAGCGTTGTGATCGAAATAGAAGCGCTGCACGGTCTTTCTTCAAGTTTAACAATATATGCTGAATCCCTTGATCACCTTCACCACTGACTTCGGTTCTTCCGATCATTTTGTGGCCGCCATGAAGGCTATTGTGCTGGGCATTGCGCCCAAAGTGCGCATCGTCGACATCACTCATGAAGTGACGCCTTTTGAAGTAGTAGAAGGCGCGTATACGCTGGCGCAAGCGTACTCTTACTTCCCCAAAAAGACCATTCATGTGGTGGTAGTCGACCCCGGCGTGGGCTCGGCGCGCCGGCCGATTCTGGCCGAAATGGCCGGCCAGTTTTTCGTGGCGCCCGACAACGGCGTCCTGTCCATGGTGTTTAGCAGAGAGAAGCCCAAGGTCCGCCACATCACCAACCAGAAGTTCATGCTGCACCCGGTAAGCCGCACCTTCCACGGCCGCGACATATTTTCTCCGGTGGCGGCGCATCTGGCGATGGGTGTTCCACCTGCGAAGTTCGGCAAGCTGATCGAGGATCACCTCCGTTTAAGCCTGGAAAAGCCCAATCGCACCGGTAAACGCACTTGGACCGGAACGGTATTGAAAGTCGACCGCTTCGGCAACCTGATCACGAACCTGCACATTGACGAGTTTCCTCAAATCACCGCGCGTCCCTTCGACTTGAATGTAGGCCTCGAAAAAATCAATCGCCTGGCGCTGACCTTCACCGAATGCAACCCCGGGGAGGCATTCGCCATCGTCGGCAGCTCCGGCTACATCGAGGTCGCGACCAATCAGGGATCGGCCGCCAAAGCGCTAGGCTGCGGCGCAGGTTCTCCCGTAGAATTAGCGCTGTACTAAAACCAGGGACGGACGGCACCGTCCCCGGTTTAAGCGGACGCTCGACACGGCCCTCGAGTCCGAACATCACCAACGCCCCTGGAGCCCCTGGCCGGCTCCCGGTCCCAAGCGACTCAACATTTGGCGCCTTCAAACACCCTGTCACCCCACTTCTCCGCCCCAACCCGCTCAATCAGCCCCTCCCCACCAAATACAAGGAAATCGCTTGCACTCCCAAGCTAAACTAAATTGCAATTGAGGAGACCCATCTCTCCAAGTAAGAAAGGAAATCCCATGAACCGCTCCACCAGCCCCCGAACGCCCGAAGGCAAACAGCGCTCCCGCCTCAACGCCCTTCGCCACGGCCTCACCGGCCAAACCGTCCTGCTCCCAACCGAGGACGCTCAGGCATATCGATCCTTCTGCGACGAGTTCGTGGTTCATTACCAGCCCGTCGGCCCCGTCGAGCGCCAGATCGTCCAAACCATCGCCGACACCTCATGGCGCCTCAATCGCATCAGCGCCATGGAACATAGCTCGCTCTCCTTGGCTGCCGCCGAAAAGGTAGACCAAGCCGGCGCCGCAGACAACCCTAGCGCCGCCGCGTGCGCCCAAGCACTCGCCTTCGGAGAACCAAGCGAAAAAATGGTTAGGCTGTCGCTCTATGAACAGCGCCTCTCGCGCCAGTTGGAGCGCTCCTTCAAGCTGATCAAAGAAACTCAGGCCGACCGCAAGGCAGCGGGAAAAGGAACAACAACCCACTCAAAAACAACAAGTTGCCAAGCCAGCCTCCGCCGGGGAGTTCGTTTTTTCGACCCCGTTTGTGGGTCGGGCTTTCGACCGCCGCAAATCCCGGTCAGTCTGTAGTGCCCTCGCCTGCACCAGAGCTGCCCCTAGCCCAACGATGCGCGACAATGGGGATTGCATGAGCGCCAGTTTCAGTTCGAGTGGGACGATCTCAAAGCGGCTGCGAACGTACGGAAACATGACGTCTTCTTCGATCTCGCTCGCGCTGTTTTCAACGACCTTGGACATAGCGAATCCGAAGAACGGTGGTTCTCGGTCAGACGTTCGAGCTAGCACTGGCGCGCTGCTTTTCCGGCGCTTATCTATGGGCCGAAATCGACGCCGCAACCACGAAATTCCGTATTATCTCCGCAAGGAGAGCAACCCACACTGAAATGCGTGAATATGAAGCAAGGCGATGAAGGAGCTACTAATGCAGAACGAGGACGTCCCACATCCCCTCCGACGCCAAGGTCTTCGTACCCGCCCGCATCGAGCGGGATGTGTGGGAGTATTTCCCTGGCAAGGCCAAGCAAAAAGGCGTTGAACTCTCGGAACTTTTGAGCGAAGTACTCAAGCGCGATATCGAGATTAGCGAGGCGCTGAAGTAGCTTAGCAGCTAACGACCCCGAGGCCCGGTGGTGGGGGACTCCGACGGAACGTCAATGGCGGAGAGAGTGGGATTCGAACCCACGTTAGAGTTTCCCCTAAACACGCTTTCCAAGCGTGCGCCTTCAACCACTCGGCCATCTCTCCTAGTTTCGTAAGACGCCTTCAGTTTAGCATCCATCCCTCAATGGTACGACCACAGGAACGACTGCGTGGACGCGTCTCTGGCGTTCAACAAAACGTAGCCGTCCAGATTGTAGCCGCTCCTGAAAAAGACGACCTCGGAGCTGCCGTCCGCGTTATAGTCGCCGGCGTCGAGCAACGTCAAGCCCGCGCCGATGTAACGAAATTGCCCGTCTTTTCGGAACAACCAAATCGTTTCGCACACCACATCGTCGCCAATCTCCTTCGGGGCGTCGAACTTTAGCCCGAGCAAGAGATCGCCTTTCGCCGAACGATATGCTTTCGGTAGCAACCGTAGATGGTCTGGACGAATCTCCGCGCGTTCTTCCTGACAGGTCGCCGGCGCTTTGAGAGCGATAAACGCTGAGCGTGCCGCGGCCAGCAGATCCGGCGGCGGGCGGAACGGCTTCCATCGATCGGGATCTTGGAAATCAGGCTGCGAAACGACCACCAGCGGACGAAACGCCGGCTTTCCCATCCAGGTCTCAAACGCTTCCGCGCCTTCGCGGATCTGTGGAGGATGCGAGCCGGGCTTCAGTTCGCCAATCTTCTTTCCATCCCGGGCCACGGTCCAGATGACGTGCGGCGGGTCGGGGCTGTCTTTCGGCATAGGCGACCAATGTCCCTCGCGATATTCAAAGGCGACGCGCACGCGGCCTTCGGAAAGCACTCCCAGATACACGGGTGCTTGCGCCCACCCACTCGCCGCCGCGGCGGACAACATGACAAGCTTGCGCAGCATGCTTCATACTAACCAAGGGCGCAAATGACTCTCCTCGAAAAACTGCTGTACTCTGTGGTTGTCCTCTCTTCACCTCTTATGAGTTCGGATACAACGCCGATTGAATTGGCCAAACCGACGCTGGACGTCGGCATTATCGTCAGCGACCTGGACCAGGCGAAGGCTTTCTACGGAGGTGTGCTCGGTTTCAAACCAGCCGCGCCGCTTCCCTTGCCCGATGGCACGGCGCTGACGCGCTATACCAACGGGACCAGCACCATCAAACTGCGCGCCTTTCCGCAAGCCGCCAAATATCCGGCAGATGTCCGAAAAGCCGTGGGCTTTCGGCTGATCACGTTTTTCGTGGACGATTTCGATGGCATCCTGACGCGGGTGGCCGCGCAAGGGGTTCCGGCGCCGAAGCCGATGGACGTTGGCCATGACGCAATGAAGTATGCATTCGCCTCCGATCCGGATGGCAACCAGATTGAGCTGGTGAGCCTGCCGCCCGGCAAGACCGCCGCCGAAGCCGACCGCATTCAAGTGGGCCTGACGGTTTCCGATCCGGAAAAATCGCGCGCATTCTATGGCCAGATTCTGGGCTTTCATGAAGAAAAGCCGATGTCGCCGAAGGCGCTGAATGGCGATCTCGAGTACATTTTCACGGCCGGCAAGAGCAACATCAAATTCTGGAAAGGCGTGGGCGCCGATTTGCCGCGGCATACGGGCAACATCACGGACGCGATCGGCTTCCGGTATTTCACGTTTCTCGTGAAGGATGTCGACGCTGTTTATGCGGCCGCCAAAGCGAGTGGCGCCACGGTGGCGATGCCGCCCAGGGATCTGGGAGACATTGCCCGGATCATGATGCTCGCCGATCCCGACGGCAACTGGATCGAGTTCGCGGCGCGCAAACCCTAAACCGGTCGCAGATGGCATTCGCCATGCAGGCTGGGTCAGCGTGGGGACCGATTTTGACACGTCGGCGTTCGCGGTCGAGAGCATCCGGCGATGGTGGAGCATGATGGGCAGGGAGGCGTACCCCGCTGCCCGTCAGCTTTTGATCACCGCCGACAGCGGAGGCAGCAACGGATCGCGCGTGCGGTTGTGGAAACTGGAGTTGCAGAAACTAGCCGACGAAACCGGGCTGGAAATTCGGTCAGTCACTTCCCGCCGGGAACCAGCAAGTGGAACAAGATCGAGCATCGCCTGTTCTCCTTCATCACGAAGAACTGGCGCGGCAAGCCACTGGTGAGCCATGAAGTCATCGTCAATCTGATCGCTGCCACGACCACAAGAACCGGCCTGCGCGTTCAAAGCCAATTGGACCTCGGCAGCAGCTTCCGCTGCTCCTCGACATGCTGCAAGCAACGCTGCAAAAAATCGATTTCCAGGGCTTGGCGACCCACCTTCCGCTCCAGTTCCGCCACCCGGCTGTCGTCGGCGCGGCGCTGGCCATTGCCGGCGAACGCCTTCGTTGCGTAATCCTGTAATTCGCGCCGCCAGCAGTGCAGCACGTTCGGGTTGACCTCGCAGGCCCGCGATACCTCCGCCAACGTCGCCCCCAATCCGAGCCGCCTGACAGCCTCTTCCTTAAATTCCTTCGTGAACTTCCGTCGTATTGCTCCCATGACTCAATTCTCCATTCGATGAAAAATGAGTCTTAACTGTTTGTCTCAATTTGGGGGACAAGTCCAGTTTATTTATTTACTAGTGTATCGTTTCACTAAAATATAAGCAGTTCATTCCTGCTCTAGAGCCTTGAAGTTTTTCCACCGATGGACTACCGGCGCGGCGTTGATTTCCGCGATGCCCTTCAGGATGCGCGCTTTGAGTTCGTCGAGAGATTGCACTCGGATATGCCGCAGGAAGGTACGTGCCATTTTGCCAAATAGAGTCTCGACGATGTTCAGCCAGGAGCCATGCTTCGGCGTGAGCACGTACTGAAACCGGTTGGGGTGCAGAGAGAGAAAGGCATGCGTCTCTTTGGAAAGGTGTGCGGAATGATTGTCCAATATGATTCTGATGGTGCATTCCGGGGGATACTGGGCGTCGAGATCGGCCAGCAGGCGGATGAACTCGATACTGCGGTGACGGTCCTCCACGCGCGCCGTAATGTGGCCGTCCTGGAGATCCAGCGCTGCTAAGATCGAACAAGTCCCCAGCCTCTCGTACTCGTGATCGCGGCCGATTTTGGGGTGCTTGCCGGGCACGGGCGGCAGATCGGGTGCGGTATTGGCGATGGCCTGCACGCCGGGCTTTTCATCCACCGAAACAGTGATGACGCGGGAGGGAATCTGGCCGGCGGCCCGTTTGGCATTCTGCAGTTCTACATCCTGATACACGATCAGAACCTTCCGCATGACCGCTTCGAAATCCGGATCGCGCCGCTCCAAGTAATAACCGACCTTTTCCGGGTGCAGCGGCTGTTCCGCCAGAATTCGATGCACGGTCGCCTTGACGGCGCGGGACAGCGAGGGAAAACCGGCTTCCACGGCATGCTCACGAATATGCAGGGCCAACGCCTGCCGGCTCCAAACCTCGGCCGCATAGCCCAGATCCTTCGGCTTCGAGCAGGCCACATGAACGACCCAGGCTTTGGCATCGGCTTCAATCGACGGAGCCTTGGGCCGATGGTAGTTGTCTTTCAGCGCCGCCATCGAACCGACCGCCAGGGCCTTCGCCACCCATTTGGAAACGCTCAGACGAGTCATCCCCACGCGGCGACCGATGCTGGCGATGTTCTCACCGGCGTGATACCCCAGGAGGATCGCAGCCCGTTGCTTTTCCCGATGCGGCGCCGTGCGCGACCGAGCCAACCGCTCCAATTCCGCCTTCTCCTCGTCCGTCAAAATCAGCCTGGAACGCCTCGATTTGCCTGCCATGCCTTACAGCGTAGCAGAAACAAGTCGATGTGATTATGTTTTATTGAAACGATATACTAGGCCTTAGTCGGCGGCAGGCTGGCCACCTTCGTATCCGTATCGAGGCCGAATCGGGTTTACTTGCGTTACGGCTCACGGGTTCGCCTCCCGACACGCCACTTCCATTGCTGGAACCCACGCTCGTTCGGCTACACGCTGAACAGGCAATTTACATGGTGAACTCCTTTCAGTTCACAAGATCAGCCAGGCTTGTCCTGGCGCACCGACCGTGAGGGAGCGGATGCGCAAGTACTTGTCGCACAGTAGCCTCTATCGCCGGTCCAAAGTCCAAAGCGTCAGCGACACGCGCGCTGTCGGGTTCCCCGCAAACTGCAATCCATTGGACGTGGGGCCAGGAAAAATGCGGTCTGAGATCACGGTTTCGCCGCCGCCCGCGAACACCTCCACGGAACTGCGATCCACCAGGATACGAACGCGGCGCGACACGCTGGGGCCGCGTTCAACGCCGGGAAAATCCTTGCTGAATCCGGTATTGCCGGAATGCGTTCGATCCACAAAGAGATCGCCGCCCTGGAATCCGACCACAGTCTGTTCGCCTTGTGGACCGACGCGCAAGCGCAAGGACGCCGGCGTCAAATCAGTCACCAGGTCGTAGGATTCCGAGGCGAAGTGCGCCAGCTTTTCGTTGGCCTGGGCGATGGTCAATGAATGCAATTCGAGCTTCCGCCCGCGCAGTTTTTCAATCTCGGCGGCCGGCATTTGTATCAGACGCGCGCCGTCGGCGGTCTGGCGGAGCGCGAGCGTTCGCGGTACGGTCATCATGCCGCGGAAGGGCGCGGTCGGCTCCTCACGGGCGTACTGCCAGTTACTGAACCAGGCGATCCAGATGCGGCGTCCGGGCGTATTGGAGAACGAAGTGCTTGCATAGAAATCCTTGCCCCAATCGGCCCACAGCGTCTTATCGACCAGGTTGGCGTTGACGAAGCGCCTTCCATCGAAATCGCCCACAAAATATTGGTTGCCCGATCCTCCGGCCTGGCCGCCGGGATTGATGTTTACCGACAGCACCCATTGTCTGCCAAGTGGGAAGAGATCGGGGCATTCCCACGCGCCACCTGTAGCGCCAGCGGGGCCGAAATCGCTCAACGGCTCCCATTGCTTCAGATTGGCGGAAGCGAAGAACCGGATCTTGTGCTCCAGAGGAAGCGCGACCACCATCAGCCATTTTCCGCCGTAGCGAAATACCTTGGGGTCGCGAAAATCCTTCATCCCGAGATCGATGACCGGATTGCCGCTGTACTTCTTCCAGGTGCGGCCGCGGTCATTGCTCACGGCGATGTGCTGGGTTTGAGACACGGGCGTATGGGCGGTGTAGATCGCGATGAGACAGTCGGGCGAGCCGGCGCACAATCCGCTGGTATTGGGGTCGACCACGACGCTGCCGGAGAAAATCATCACCCCGTTCTCTTCGGCCAGCGCCACCGGCAGGTGTTGCCAATGAAACAGGTCGGAGCTGACGGCGTGGCCCCAACTCATGTGGCCCCACGTATCGCCGAACGGGTTGTGCTGATAGAACAGATGATATTCGCCGCGATAGTAAACCGCGCCGTTGGGGTCGTTGGTCCAGTTCTTTAGTGGGCTGAAATGGTAGACCGGGCGGTAAAGTTCGTCGCCTGCTTCGAGCAGGAGTATCGCTACTGCGGCGAGCATCAGCCAGCGCTTCATCTTATTATTGTCAACGAAGCAAAAGACGCGCGGCTCACGTCTCAGCCAATTCCATGCTGCTTCGTGCTCACGGGTAACCGGCTCGAACACCCGAATCCCATTTTCCCGGCCGAAGGAGGTGTCAGGAAGTCAATTTCGGGCCGTCTTCTCAGCGAGCGGGCGCGGTCTTCTTGTGGGGCCGGCCCCTGGTCGCCCGCCCCTGGTCGCCCACGATTCACCCCATTCCGAGCCGCGGCCGTCAGGAGCGGGCGCGCACGCACCTACGACACTAATCAGTTCTTCGCGGCCTTCAACTCGTCGGAAAGGCGTTCATACACCGCATTGGTCCACCCGAATCCAGGCTCGTTGGTGCGGTATCCAAACCGGATGGAACCACTCACCGAAGTTGCGCGCCGCACGGCGTCGTACTTTTCAACGATCACGCCGTCGTGCTGGTAGGCCTCTTCGACCAGAGAAAGAAACTCTTTGGAGACTCGATTCGCGTCGTTGTTGAACCCATAGCGGCGCATGCCTTCCACCGCGATCATTTCGAGCGGCGCCCAGGCGTAGGGCGCGTCCCACTGGTTGCCGCTCACAAACGTGCTGGTCTCCAAACCGCCGGGCTTCTCAAATTTAGACAGATTCGAGACCACTCGCGCGGCCTGCTCTTGCGAAGCGATGCCTGCCCACAGCGGAAAAAACGTCGTCAGAAAAGGATAGTGGCGAACCCGGCGGCGCTCAAAGTTGTAGTCGTAGTACAAACCGTCCTTTTCGTCCCAGCACAGTTCATTGATGCGCGCGGCCCGCTTGCCGGCTCGATCGAGCCACGGCTTTTCTTCCGCATCCTTGCCCAGGATTTTAAGAATTTCCGCCGTCTGCGTTTCCATTAGATACAGCAATGTGTTGAGGCAAACCGGATCGTAGTGAATAATGTCGATGTTGAACGGACCAAAGCGATTGGATGGATCGAAGCCGGATTCACGCATGGACCGGTCACCCTTATAGAACAGCGGCTTCAGTCGATCGTGCGCGCGATCCAGGTATTGCGTCAGATCGTAGTCGTCCACATCGTGGTTGCGATAGTAATCCTTGATGAGATCGTAGTGATTGCGCCCGTGCTCGTCTTTCTCGGAAGTAAGCACCTCCGGCGCGGGGCCTGAGCCGAAATCGTAATAGCGCGATAACCCGGTCTCCGGAGTCAGATGCGGTTCGGTGGTCCAAAACCGATGAGTTTCGATGAGCGAGGGAAGCGCGCCTTCGAGCCACGCTTTGTCGTTGGTCGCGCGGTAGACCTCCAGCAGCATCTCGGACAAAAATGGCGGCTGGGAGCGCGTCAGGTAATAAGTCCGGTTGGCGTTCAGAATTTTGCCGTAATAGCGGATCTCATAGAGGAAATTGTCTACCATGTTTTTCGCCAATTCGGTCTTGCCGTCGTGCAGTAATCCCAGCACGATAAAATAGCTGTCCCAGCCATACATCTCATTGAAGCGCCCGCCGGGTACGGCGTAAGGGTAGGGCAGATACAGCAATCCCGGATGCGTGGGCAGGCCGTCGGCGGGAAGCACGCTTAACTCAATCTTCGAGAACGTGCCGGGGGCCATTTCGCGGCGCAATTGTTCCGTCACCTTTTCCAGGTTTTCGCGCTGTGAAATATAGACTGGCCAGCGTCCGTCGGGCAAGGGAGGAGATTTCGGATCCACCGCCGCCAGCGCCAGTTCACGATGGGTTCGCGTCAGAACGTCCCAGGTATTGGCAATGTAGGTGTTTATGGATGCCCGGACAGGGGATGCGCGCACCGGCGCGGGCGGTGCTACCTGCGCCGGCGCCAGCAGCGCCACCAACACGCACCAAGTCCTCACAAGCGATTTCATGACCATATAAAGCCGCCTTTCGTCCCAAACGATATTATCAGGGTTCGTTATTGCTTTTTGGGCATAGCAATTCCGGAGCCGGTGTGCCATCCTCAAAAGCACCGTGGCTACGGAAAAAATCCCGAGGCGCTGAACCGAAGCACAAACAGATCCTGCTGGAGTTGCGTCGTAATATTGCCGACGGTGAATACAAGCCTGGCGACCGAATGCCGACCGAGGCCGGCCTCGGTCCTCGCTTTGGCGTGTCTCGGCGAAAGTACCTATATCCGTAGACGAACGAAAGAAGAAGCGCCCAAGTTACCACATTATGTATATACGATGTGCGTTACGGATGGGACGAAAGAAAGAATCGAAGCAACCGGCGAAAGCACGAATGGAATCTCATTCGAACTTTCGGCGCTAGCGTTTGAAGACCCGAATTGTCTCGTTGTCCGCGATGTCGCCGGCGAAAGCGGAGAGCGACGCTGGCATGCCATCGGCGCCGTTCAAATTGAGTCCGATGTTGCCGCCCTGTTGCTGGTTGCGCACGTCATATAGAGAGGATCGCAAGCGCGAAGAGATCATCCGTATCAGCTCGGCCCGCCGGGCTGAAAAACGTGAAATCCGCAGAGATCGGGAACAGGCAATGGACTGAAGAAGAGCGGCAGGCGCTACGCCGCGTTTCCCAACTCGCATCGATTTTGAAGACATCCCGCGCCTGATGACTGAAGCGCAGGGCCGCGGTAATGTACAAACTCCGCATGGCGGCTTGACAAGCGCCGCAGGATACCAGCCCGCCCCACATCTATTCGTGCCGCAGCGCTTCCACAGGATCGAGTCGCGCGGCCTTGTTGGCCGGCCAGATTCCAAAGAAAATCCCTACCGCCGCCGACATGACGATTCCCAGAACGGCGGCCCACATGGGCACGGTGGCGTTCAGGGACTCGAAGAACAGACGGCTGATCAGCGCGATGCTCCAGCCGAAGAGAATGCCGATCAGGCCACCAAGACTGGTCAGCACCGCGGCCTCCAGCAGGAACTGCAAAATGATATCGCTGCGCCGCGCGCCCAGCGCTTTCCTGACGCCGATCTCCTGAGTGCGCTCCGTCACCGAAACCAGCATGATATTCATCACTCCAATACCGCCCACCAGCAGCCCGATGGAGCTGAGCACAGCCATCACCAAAAATGTGGCCGCCGTAATCTGGCGGAAGTCCGACACCATCTGATCGGCGGTGGATAATGCAAAATCGTCCGGCTTGTTGTAGGGGACGCGGCGATCGATGCGGAGTATCGCGCGCACTTCGTCCAGCGCCTCCGCCAGCCTTCCGTTCTCGGCGCTCACCACGAGCGCGTTTTCCCGCGCGCCGGGGTAGAGCCGCTGCATCGAGAAATACGGCAGCAGCACGCGGTTATCCGTGTCTCCGAAAAACGAAGCGGCCGGCCGCAGCATCGTTCCGATCACCTGGAACTGATGGCCATCCACATTGATCGTTTTGCCGATCGGATCGACGTTGGCGAACAGCCCCTTCTCGATATCCTGGCCAACTACGGCCACGGGCGCGCGCAGACGGTTCTCCTCCTCCGTGAAGAACCGGCCGAGATGAATGTCGACCTGTCCGCCGTCGGCGTAGCCTTCATCCGTGCCGAACAAATTGACATCGTACATGTCGTTGCTCTGGTAGTGGACATTGATGGTGTTGCTGTTGGGGAACAGCATGGCGGACACTTCCTTCACCGCCTTGCAGCGATCCCGGATACTGAGAACGTCCGCAAACGTCAGGTTCTTGCGCGTGCGCTCCTCGGGGCTGAGATTGCTCACCCGGAAGCCCACGGGAAACTTGAAAACGATGATGGAGTTCGGCCCAAAACTGCGGAGGACCGCGGTCATCGCGCCGTCGAATCCGTTGAGTATCGACCCGACTCCGATGATGGTTCCGGTGCCCATGATGACGCCCAGCACCGTCAAAAGCGAGCGCAATTTGTGCGCCCGCATGGTGGCAAACGCAAGCAGCAGGGCGTTGGAGAGAGCGCGCCGGTTCACAGCGCAGGATCCGTCAGGAACGACGTTGCCATGGGTTCGCGTCCGCTCCCTGACGGTCGCGGCTCGGTCATGTTAGCGACCACGGGGAAAGTGCCGTTAGTACCTACATAGTTGGATTCTCGCCGCTTCTGACAGAATATTTTTCGGCGCATGCGTTTCACGCAGTGTTGACGAGCGTCAGGATGTGGTTGCCGACAATCTCCAGCTTTGACGAATTCCACCGAGCCGCGACCGTGAAGGAGCGATGGCGGACCATCGCAAAGCCTGTTTGGTTCCGGCCTTGCCGGGTTTGGGAGCGGTTGGAGTGGTTGTTTCATAACGTTCCTATTTGTCCGCCCGCAGCGCTTCTATGGGGTCGAGTTTCGCCGCCTGACGGGCCGGATAGATGCCGAAGAACAAACCGACAATCGCCGACAAGCCCACGCCCAGGATCACCGACGACCAGGGAAGCGCCATCGGCATGGGCGTGAAGGATCGCACCGCGATCGCGGCAGCCCAGGCCAGCAGTACGCCTACCAGTCCGCCGCAGGCCGCCAGGAAAGAAGACTCCACCAGGAACTGGTTCAGAATATCCTGGCGCCGCGCGCCCAGCGATTTGCGAATGCCGATCTCCCGGGTACGCTCAGTCACCGCCGCGAGCATGATGTTCATGATGACGATGCCGCCCACCACCATGAACACCGACACGATGCCGACGGCCATTCCCGCGATGGTGGAGGTGAGGCGCTCCCACAAGCTGACAAACGTGTCGGAAGCGAAAATGGTGAAGTTGTCATCCTGGTTCGGACGCAGCTCGCGATAGGCGCGCAGCAGCATGCGAGTTTCATCCTGTGCTTGCGCCAGATGCTGCTGGTCGATGGCTTTGGCGACCAGCCGGATTCCGTTGCGCGATCCATAGGTCTTGAAATAGCTTTCAATCGGAATCATGACGAAGTTGTCCTGCGACTGCCCGAAGACGCTACCCAAGGCCTTGGCCACGCCCACAACCCGATAGGGAACGCCCTCAATCTCGATAGTCTTGTCCACCGGATCGACGCCCAGAAAAAACCGGTTGCGGAGATCGTTGCCGATAAACGCTACCCGCGCGTGACGGCGCACTTCTTCCCCGGCGATGGCGCGCCCCAGTTCGACGTTGACATTGTTGATAGCCGGAATATTGTCGGTGATCCCTTGCACATTTACACCCATTTCGGAAACTCCCGCATGAGAGACACGGGCGTCTTTGGAGGTCATCATCCCCAGGTCGTTGAGCAAGGTTGCTTTGTTCTTAAGAAACTCATATTCGGAAGGCGTAATCTGCGGATTGCGTTTTTGCATTTCGAAGAATTTCTTGGGATCCCACGGCCCGAACCACGCCATGCGAACGATGCGGAATCCGTCCGCGCCCATGTTGGAGACCTTGTCGGCAATGTACAGATTCATGCCATGGATCAGCGCGGTAACGGCGATCAATGTGGTGGTCGCCAGAATGATTCCGAGCAGCGTGAGCGCGCTCCGCAGCTTGTTTTTGCCAAGAGAATCCAGGGCAATACGAGCGGCCTCCCAAAAGGACGCACGGGTATGTAACCGCTGGCTCATGCTAAGAAACAGACGGAGGAGCAGCGGGTTTTGTTCCGTTCAGCAGGAGCATTTCGTGTCAGCAGGGCGTCAACATATATTGGACGCGGGTATCGAAAGAGCAGCACTTGACGTGCCTAGTCCCTGCCTAGCCCATGTCTGGCTAACCAGCCCCGAACGTGAGTGAGGGGATCAGCGCCGTTCCCCTCACTAACGTTCGGGGCTGGGTCGTTGAAACGGTGTCGTGACGAGCGGTACAGAGATGTTGTGCATGCGCCGGCGCCGGACGACGTAGGCGATCGCATTGGCTACTGGCTAGTCGCAGGAGGAGTTGGAGTGCCTGGCTGGGCCGTTCCCGCCGTTCCCGCTGTGCCGGCAGCGCCACCGGATGTGCTGCCGGTTTGTCCGGGCTGTCCCGTTTGTCCGGCTTGCTGCCCGGGAATTTGCTGTTGCTTGCCGGAGTCGTTCTTGAAGTCGTAGACGAACTCCCACTCTTTATACTTCTTGCGCTCCTTAATGATCTTGATGCCCGTGCCTGGATACTTGCTGGCGACGCCTGCGATTCCACCGCCCGTCGTGCCGGTAGTGCCACTGGTCGAACTGGCGGAACTGGTGAAGGATGAAGGAGGCGTTCGCGGAGTGTTCAACAAATTCTGGATCAAAGAAGTCGCCTGAGTGCCGGGAGTGCCGGATAGACCCGGTGTCGCGGGAGCCGTCCCGGGTAAAGCCGGCGCTGGAACAAAGCCGCCCCGGCCCTGGACGAAGCCCGGCGGAGGCTGCGGCGGATTGGGATTGTTCGGATCGTAAGGCTGCAGCGGAAGCGCGGGCTGCGGCTGCGGATTCGGGTTATTCGGATCGTACGGCTGAGCCGGATTCACGGGCTGGCCCGGCAGCGGTTGACCCGGGAGCGGCTGAACCGGTAACGGCTGCAAGGGTTGGTTGGGATCGTTCGGATCGGTGACCACGCCCGTCCCGCCCGGAGGCCCGCTGGCCATCTGATCGCTTGGCCGCCGAACCGTGGCCAGATTCAACCCCCCGCTCTGGTCGCCGGGATTGGTTCCCGTACCCGTGGCGGACGTATCCCCCGATTGCGAGTTACTCGCTTTCAAAGGATCTTGCGCCTTCTGCACCAGGGAGTCAGTCAGAATGCCTCCCGGTCCAATATGAATGATGCGCCAGTCGTCTTTGCCCGTCATCGGATCTTTGTACTTGTGCCGCAGAAACCGGATATTGTTGGTGCTCTCCAGATCGTCCATGGAGGCCGGATAGCGTCCAAATTTGCGATAGAAGAGCTGAATGGCGCGCCGGTACTGCATGCCGCGGTCGACCAGAAGCTGCTCGCGGGCGCGTTGCGATTCAAACGCCACGCGTGGCATCTCGTAGTACAAACCGATCGCGATCACCGCTGCCATCACGAAGACCATCAGCAGGGCGAAACCGGATTCTTTTTGGCGCTTGGTCTTCATCCGCTTTGCTCCTCTACCAGCGGCAGCGTCTGCTGGTTGTTGGTTTTGAATTGGGTGTCTTCCACCACGGCGGAGTTCAGTCCAATGCGTACAACCTTGTACCGCTTCTTAATTGTCTCTCCTTCCGTGACCACCATGATCTCTTCGCCGTCCAGAAAGAACGCGCGTTTGGGCGCCGCAGTTTGGTGTGGATTGATCCAGCCGTAGAACTTGAGCGGAATCGGCGGAGCGGTGGGCGGAGGGGGAGGCGGTTTTGGCTTGGGCGGAGCCGGAACCGTCCAGGGATCGAACTTGTTCACGTGGATCGGTGGTGGCTCCTTGATGTTGGCCTTGGCCATTTCCACGGTCCCGAAATCGAAGATAGAGCGGCCGCCTTCCGGAGAAACTGTTTGCAGCTTGGCCAGCAAAGCAATATGCAAAGTCGGATCGATCTTATCGCGCGGCGGCGGATCCTTAGGGTGCAGGGACGGGCGGAATTCTCTGAGACTGTGGCCTTGTCCGCGGCGCGCCCGAGTGGTTGACGCAGCCGGAGACAGGAGACCCGGTACTGGCGACGCCGCAGTGGGACGCGCCGGAGCAACCCCCGGCTCCTCCTTGGGACCGTTGAAAAAGATGAAATACACCGCGACTAAAACCAGCGCTCCGAGGGCCGCGAGCTTCTTTGGCTCGGCGCCGACACCGCTTACCTTGAGGTTCATGGCGCCGCGCCTCCCTCCGTCACAAACGTATCCAGTTTTACGTTGACGTTGAGCTGGTTTGAGCCCTGCTCCGGCGTGGCGTTCAAGCCTTCAATGATCAGCAGCCGCTTGGATTTGTCCAGCAGGTTCACGAACTGGAGCAGATCGTCGTACTTGCCTTCATAATTGGCCGAGATCTGCATCATGCTGAAATTGTCGCTGCCGTCCACCGGCTCGTACCCGAATGAACTTTCCTTGGGCCGCACTTTGCTCTTCTGCGCCGCGTCGCTCAATTCGTCCAGAATGGTCGACGAAGCCGAGCGCCGGGGCAGAAAATATTGGACCAGAAACTTCTCTCCCTGCCCGCGTCCGGTCTCGATCTTGCTCGCCAGCACGCGGGTCCGATTCAAGAGTGCCTGCCGCTGAATCACTTGCGCATGCAGATCCTGCAACTGCTGCCGGAGTTCCTGAGGCGAGCCGCCCGGCGGACGCAGAACGAAGTAAGCGGCCACCAGATTGCCGAGCAACAGAACCGCCAGGATCAGCCGCGTAATCGCGCCGGCGTTGTTCAAAGGCCAGATGCTGTAATCGAGACTAAAGCTTCTGAGCATAACTCACCGTGACGTGATAGCGATAGTAAGGGTCGGTCTGCGAGGGCGGCAGCGAATTGACCAGCGTGGTAGGACCAAACTCCGGCGACGCTTCGAACTTGCGAAGCAAGCTCAATACCGGACCGGGTTCCTTGGCGCTGACCACCATATCCAGCAAGATTTGGTTCAGACTATCCACTTCCGGCAGGCGAACCGAAACCAAACGGACGTCGGGCGGCACCACTCCCTGGAGATCGTGAAACAACTTGGTCCAACTGATCGCCTTGCGCTCGATCAGGGTGTTGAGAAACAGGCTCCGCTCCAGCACCTCGGCATTTTCGGGACGAGCCAGGGTTGCGTCGAACTTGCGCTGTTCGGTATTGATGCGATTCAATTGCAAGGTCGCGCGTTCAATCGACCCGCGCGTGTCGGCCGCCTGATGGCGATGCGAAACGATGGTTCCGAGTTGCGTAAACAGCAGCAGCCCCAGCAGAGCGCAGGCCGCGACAGAGGCCACAAACAACGGCCGGTCGCGACGGAAAGGAGTGCTGGCGAGATTGATCGGAATGTGGACGGCCATACGACGAGTTCTCGAGATTAGTTCTCGAGGCCCTCCCAATAGCCGAGCAAGCCCGCGTCATTGGGACCGGGCGCTCCAAAGCGCGACCGCAGCGGCTCCACGGCCACGCCCCAATCGGTCTCCCAATGCAGGGTCAAGGCCTGATATCCGCCGGCAAATCCGCAAGTCAGCAGGCGGCTGGGTTTGGATTCGAGTTCGTCTTCAATATAGGCGAAAGTAGGATGGAGAATCGATTCAATCTCGTCTTCGCCACCCTCTTCCATCTCCATGCAGCGGACCAATTTCAGAGTCCCGCCGTCGAGCACCAGCACGGTGAGCGTGTTGCTGCTGAGCTTGGCGACGAGCGTGACGCCGTCCGGATTGACCAGGTTGAGCGCGGCCAGGCCCGATGTAATGACTGCGCCGGGCTGAAACTGAAGCTGGCGGAACGGCGCTTCATAGCGCGCCAGGATTTCCACCGCGATTACCGACACCACCACTTCCAGCTTGTCGCCCTTCTTGGGCTGGGCGTAGTAACTGACGATCGCGGAATCCATATCAAACGGCACGCTCTTCTTCATGCGGAAGCGGATCAATTGTTCCTGCTCTTCGCGTTTGGAGGGGAAGGCGTCAAAATCGAGCACGGCCACGCGCGCGCAGTAATCGGGAAGCACCAGCGCCATGCGCCGCTTGCGCCCGGCGTTTTCCGGCGTCAGCGAACGAATGCGCTCCAGCACCAGGTCGGGATTTTGGATGTTGTCCTTGACGGGAGAAACGGTGATCAAGCCGGGATCGAGCGCTTGCCAGGCAACTTGCCCGGAAGCGTTCAGCATCGCCATAGCGATGCCAGCTTCCGACATCTCGAACACAAATGTCGGCGGCGGATCCTGCAGGAGCTTGAAGAGGAAGCTGGCCATTATCGTATTTGTGGGGCAGGATGGTATCCTGCGCGCCGGTTGGTAACCGGCGCCGAACGGACCATTTTTCGAGCCCTGGCCGGCGGGTTAACAACCCGCCGCACAACTCCCGAGTAGGCGGCGCACGGAACTATCGCGGCTGTCTCCCTGGCTGGCGGGTTAGCTACCCGCTCAACGGGCCGCCGCAGGTTACCAACCTGCCCCACATTGTATTTCGCGATCCTCATTAGCTTTCGATGAACGTGACCTTGTTGATCTCTTTGAGCGTCGTGATGCCGTTGCGCACCCGGTCGAGCGCCGACTCGCGCAAGAATGTCATGCCCTCTTCGCGCGCAAAGCGTTTGATCTCAGGCGTCGGCCGGCGCGCCAGAATCATTTCCCGAACCCTTTCGCTCAAATCGAGCAGCTCATGAATGGCGGTTCGCCCGCGGAACCCGCTGCCGCCACACTCAAAACAGCCCTTGCCTTCGTAGAAGGCGAAATCGCGCCAGATCTTGAGATCGAGGCCGCTCTCTTCGAGGTAGGTATCGGAATAATGCACCCTAGTCTTGCAATGCGGACAGATGATACGCACCAGGCGTTGCGCCAGAATGCAGTTAAGCGCGGATACGAAGTTGTACAGATCGACGCCGATATTCAAAAAGCGTCCCAGTACGTCAAACACGTTGTTGGCGTGGACGGTGGTGAATACCAGGTGTCCGGTGAGGGCGGAGTTGATGGCGATCTGCGCCGTCTCCTGATCGCGGATTTCGCCGACCAGAATTTTGTCGGGGTCATGACGCAAAATGGAGCGCAGCCCGCGCGCGAAAGTCAGGCCTTTTTTCTCGTTTACCGGAATCTGCGTAATGCCCTTGATCTGATATTCGACCGGGTCTTCAATAGTAATGATCTTGTCTTCGTCGTTCTTGATCTCGCTGAGCGCGGCGTACAGAGTGGTCGTCTTGCCGGAGCCGGTAGGCCCGGTCACCAGCACCATGCCGTAGGGTTCCTTGATGTAGCGGCGGAATTTGACCAGGTCGGCCTCGCCAAAACCCACCACATCGAGCGAGAGATTGGAGAACTTCTCGCTCATCGACTCCTTGTCGAGGACGCGGAGCACGGCGTCTTCGCCATGCACGGTGGGCATGATGGAGACGCGGAAATCGATCAGGCGGCCCTTGTAGCGGACGCGGAAACGGCCGTCCTGCGGGACGCGGCGCTCGGAGATGTCCAGTTCCGACATTACCTTGATGCGCGAAATAATGGTGGAATGCCAGTCCTTGGATATGGGCGGCATGGCGTAAGTCAGCACGCCGTCGATGCGGTACTTGATAGCCACTTCCTGGTCGCGCGTTTCGATGTGAATATCGCTGGCTCGCCGCTCCAAGGCATTGAAGATGGTGGTGTCGACCAGCTTGATGACCGGCGCGATGTCGTTGTCGATCGCCGTCAGCTTGTCGATGGATAGCGTTTCGTCCTGGTTCTCTTCATCGCCGACGACATCGAGCGTGAAGCCTTCCGTCACCTCTTCGAGCACGCGCTGCGACTGTTCGGTTTTCTTCAGCAGGTCGGAGATCTGCGAGAGCGTGGCGACCTTGACCTTCAACTTTTTCTGAAGCAGGATCGAAAGCTCGTCGATCAGATTGAGATTGCGCGGATCGGCGAGCGCGATGTCGAGATGCCCGTTTTGTGCATGAATGGGCACAAAATTATAGCGGAACATCAAATCCACCGGCACCGAATGGAACAGATCGTGGTCGATGCGGACGTCGCGCAAGTCGACGAACTCGCAGCGGTAGCGGTCCGCGAGAGTCCGGGACTTCGAGATCTCCTCGGTCGGATCGATCAGCTTCAAACGGTCAGCGGTAGCCATAAGAATCCTACTTCAAAGTGTCAGCTAATGAGAAGATCGGCAGATACAGCGCCACCAGTACAAACGTGACGAAACAGCCCATAAAAATCATGATGGCGGGCTCAATCAACGATAGCGCCGCGGTCATGCGGGTATTCACGTCGTCTTCGTAAAACTCACCCACGCTGGTGAGCATGGCCGGCAGCGCGCCAGTGGACTCACCCACCTCAATCATGTCGATGGACAGTTCCGGGAAAATCTTGGTGTCCTCGAGCGCCGAAGACAGCGACTGGCCCTCCTTCACTTTCTTGGCGGCTTTGCCCAGGGTGGTTTTGAGCAAATTGGCGCCCAGCGAATTGGCGGCCGTATCCAAGGCCTGCAACAACGGGATGCCTCCGACCAGCAGCGTGCTGAGCACGCGCGAGAACTGCGCTACCTGATACTTGATCCAGATTTCGCCAAACACCGGCGTCCGCAGGCGAACCCGGTCCATCCGTTCCTGGCCTTTTTCGGTCTTGGCCCAATAACGAAAGGCAATCCCCAGGACGATCAATACCCCAAAGCCGGCCAGAATGTAGCTACGCGCAGTGGTTCCAATGGCGATGAGAATGATGGTAGCGGTGGGAAGCTGCGCCGACATGCTGTGATACAGCTCCGCGAAGCTGGGCACCACGTAGGTGATCAGGAACACCATCAAACATATGACCAGAATGAGCAGCAAGCACGGATAGATCAAAGAGACGATCAGCTTTTTGCGGATCGCGAGCGACAGTTTCTGATACGTGATGTAGCGTTCCAGGACTTCGGCCAGCGCGCCGCTTTTCTCACCCGCCATGACGGAGGTGACATAGATGGCGGGAAACACCTTTTGGGCGGCGAAGGCTTCCGAGAGCAGCGCGCCGGTTCTCACCTCGTCGCGGACCGCTTTAAGGTAAGGCGCCAGCTTGGCGTCGGCCAGGCGATCGGACAAAAGATCGAGCGCCTTGAGGATGGGCAGGCCGGCCTTCACCAGCGTGACAAACTGCTGGTTGAAGATCAGGAACTTCTCGAGGTTGACCTTTTTCTTTTTGCCGGTCATGGACACGCCGGCGATTTCGCCCTTTGGCTTGATGGAGTAAACCAGGAAACCCTGCTGCGAGTATTTGTCCCGCAGTTCGCGCTCGGAGCCGGCTTCGGCCACCTGCTGATGCATTTCCCCCCGCGGGTCGGCGTACTTCAAGACAAACTCCGCCATTATTGCCCTGCCTCCCCGTTTACCAGGGTCGCGCCCGCCGGCATCTGAAACTTGAAAAGGGCGTCGTTCACGCTGGGATTGACCTGCTCCCGGTCGAACTGGAAATCGAGTATCGATTTGTCCTGGCCGGTGATGATCAACCGCTGAATAGAATAATCGGTGGCGACGAGCATTTCAATGTGCTCATAGGGCAGTTTATCGCTTTTGGCTTTGGCGGTGATCTTCCAGAAAGGCGCTTGCGGCGTGACAGTGAAATCGCGGAACTCCTTCTGGAAGTCCAGTTTACCCAGGAGAAAGGCGAGCGGGGCGCGCATGTCGTCGCTTTCCTTGAGTTTCATGCGCTCTACCCGGTGGGAATCGGGCGTGTAGAGATACACATCCTTGCCATCGGACAGGAATAGCTTGCCCGTAGGTGTGGAATAGTCCCAGCGCATGCGCCCGGGCTTGCGCAGAGTCAGATCGCCGGACTCCGTTTGGCGGGCTTGACCACCGGCTGTATAGGACTCATGGAAAACGACTTTTAGCGTTTTGGCGCGATTGTAGCGAGTCTCGATGCCGGTGAGGAAGGTGAATAAGTCCGGGTCGGCGGCTTGGGCCGCAACGGTGACTAAGCACACCCCCACTAGAAAACGGGTCACATAACGTTAGACGTCAAATAGGCCTAATTCGTGCAACGGATCCAGTCCGTTGCGTTCGCGCAGGCCGTTGATATGGGCCACATGATGCCGGCCATGCCAGGCGTAGAGCGAAGCCAGTTGATCGAGCGATACGGGACCACACCGGGTGGAGGAAGGTACGTTCCCAATCCGGCTCCTTCAATGACTCCCAGGCCTGCACCCAGCGCTGATGCAGCGCGGCCAGAAGCTGGAGGGACGGCTCAACCGGGCCGGAACGGGCGTCTGGCAACTCGGCCCAGGAACACCCAGGAACTTTCAGAATATCCCTTGATGACCGGCGCTTCTTCGGTTAGGGCGAGCTTGAATCGGATGTATGAATTCATGTGGTCGTCGGCGTAATGGTGAACCACCTGCCGGCTCGTCCAGCCGCCTTCGCGATACGGGACATCGAGTTGCTCAGGGCTCAAGCCGGCGACGGCAGCACTCAGCGCGGTGGGGGTAGCCGCGATCGTGCGGACGTAACCCGCTCGGTCGTCGGGCGTAGATTTGCCCGTCCATACGAAGCGGCCGATGGGGTATTGCAAAGATTCCACAGGAAAAACCCCCGTTCGGACGATTGTAGCACACGAGAATCGTGTACACTGTTTCTGTATGAGGAATTTGACGCTGAGTGCGGAGGAGCGTCTGATCGAACGCGCGCGCTTGGTAGCGCGGTCGCGGCATACGACGCTCAACGCGGCCTTCCGGGAGTGGCTGCGGCAATACGTGGGAGCGGATTCGGCGGAGCAACGCTACGGGGTTGTGATGGACGAATTGAAGAATATCGACGCTGGGCGCCGGTTTTCGCGCGCTGAGATGAATGAGCGCTAAGTATTTTCTGGACACCAACATTTTTGTCTATTCGTTCGACCTGAGCGACACGAGCAAACGGGATATTGCTTCGGAACTTATCCGTGACGCGCTACGAACTGGACAGGGCGCAGTCAGCTATCAAGTGGTGCAGGAATTCTACGACGTCGCGCTGCGCAAGTTCAAATCGCCGTTGGATGCGCGCCAGTGTGAGAAGTACTTGGATAACGTGTTCGTACCGCTGCTGGCCGTGCATTCCTCAATACAACTTTTTGAACGGGCTCTGGAACTGATGCCAAAATTAGGCGCCGCGTGGGATGACTCGCTCATTATCGCCGCCGCGTTGGAAGCGGGTTGTTCCGTGCTCTACTCGGAGGATTTGCAGCGCGAGCGGAAAGTTGGCGGGCTGGATATCCGGAATCCGTTTGTGTCGCGGTAATCGGGGCCTTACAGCACGATGAGAGCACTCGCGTAGCGGGTGCCGGACGCGAGTTCTCTCAAGCCTTTATCGAAGGTTGCCAACTGTCCCCGGCGACGATGAGCCAACAGCAGTAGTTGCATGTCGGTGACCTGGTTGGGCCCAATCAAGCGTAACCGCTGGGCATCTCCCAAGTCCCGCAGATCGGCATCCACGGGCCAAAACTCGTGGCCAGGGTTCTGGCAATTCCTTTGCAGACCACCAAGTGCTTTCTGAAGGGCATCGCGAGAGCCGCCCAGAGCACGACTGGCAACACGCAGGAATCCGCCTTGGGTCAGAGCGCAAGTTGCCCACAATCGATCCGGCTCTTTATGGAACCAGGAATGTGCTGGCTGGTGCGAGGAATGGGATGGGAAGGCTAGCGCGATCAGGACGTTAACGTCGAGGAGAAAACGCACGCCGATGCTCCTCTTCGTAGTCTGTCTTCTCCCAATCGTCGAGCATTTCGTTGGTGAGTGGAGGCGTCCCCGGAGGCAGATCGAACACAACCCAACCGTTCTTCGTCTCGAACTGGGGAAGACTCAGAGCTCCTCGCTGTACCAGATCTGAAGCTGCTTGGCCAAGCGAAATCTGGCGGTCGCCGGCATACTTCTTGAGTACCGATAGCGCCTCGTCGTCGATGTTCAGAGTGGTCCGCACTGATGTCATTGTAGCATCGCTGACGCATCACGATGAACGTCGTTCGTCATCAACCAAGGTGAGTGAGGGCGATGGAAAGCCAGTCGTCGGTCCCATGCTTGGGCCCGGGAAGCAGCCAATGATGGATTCCGCTCAGTCTGGGAATTGACGTCCGCGTTTCGAGCACAAGTCCGCGCGAGAACCTGAGGCGAGTCGATCTTGAGCGTTTGTCGATTTCTACGGCCGGTCTCGCTCGCTTCCCTCGCTACTTCGCCAAACGACGCTCCAGCGGATAGGGCAAAACGTAGTGCAACTCGCCGGAGTTTACGCGGCGCTGCACCGCCGTCCAATAGTCCAGGGTGAAAAGATCGCCGTGCTTTTGGCGAAAATAGTCCTGCAAGTCGGACGGAATGCCCAGATACCTCTCCCATTCGTCTACTAGAACGTCGTTCTCATCCACCTGAAACCAAGAGCCATCCACTTCGCTGTTCCACAGGGCTTCCTCTTCCTCGTTTGCCAGTCGAGGCGTCTCCCGGAAGCGGTGGCGCAGCAGCGGCCCAAGGTCGTCGAAGTCAAAAAGCGCCACATTGAATCCATGGGTCAGCCCGGTGTTGAAGGTCAATCCGTAACAGTCACCCATGAAGAACCCCATGGCTGCCAGATCCTTGACGAAGCAGCCCAGTGCGTCGGCGGCGCGCTCGCGCAACGTCACATCTTTCGTCTCGTCGAAAAAAGTGTTCAGGGGGCGCACTCTGCGCTGGGCGTAGACATGCTTCAGAACCACTGTCTCCCCATCCAGCCGAACATTGCTGGGCGAGCTTTTCAGCAGATCCTGAAGCACCGGCTCAGCGAACGCTTCGCGCGGGAAGTGTAGATTGCGATAAATCCAGGCATCCAGCATGAGGCGGCCGCGATTCATTTCGTGCACCCAGCGATAGAGTTCCATGACCCGCCCCGGGCCGGTCCATCCTGGCTTCGACGAAGTATCGCGTATCACTTTAAACACGTACGGAAAGGCCGGCGGCGCGAAGACCACCATCGCCATGCCTGTCCGGCCCGGAACGGCGGCGAACTGTTCCGGGGTCTCCCGCAGATGCCGGCGCAGGCGCTGGTTTAACGCCACGCGGGCGGGATGAGTGAAACCGAGCACCGCGCACATAGCAGGATGTCCTCGCTCCGGCGCCAAGCTGTCCAGGAAGCGAAGGATTTCGCGATAGTTGCCGGTGCGGACCTGAAACGTCGACCGCGTAGAGACGAAGAGAATATTCCGCATGTCCTCCTTACCCGTGAGGACGGCGTCGACGGTAATTCCGTCTTGCTCGTGCCGCAGCGCCATCACCACGGGCAATTCCTCGCGGCTGGAGCAGAGCTTGCCCACCAGATAGGCCTCTTGATCGCGGAAGAAAACCGGTTTCAGCATTTGAAGATGCCGGGCGGACGCGCCGCCGATCTGCCGCCACGTTTGTGCCAGACGATCGGCAACCAGCGACGCGTCGCGTGCGATGTCTTGGAATGGCGCGCGGAACGCACACGTCCTTAACGCCAGTACCACCGAACGGCTCAACTGCTGGCCGGTCCGCGCCGGATACACCTCCCACACCGGATCCGGACTCCAAATATGGGAGCGCTCCGCCAAACCATCGTCGTCGTACTCGACGGGAGCGTCCTGGTCGTCGAAGGCGATCCGCATGGTGGAATAGAAAAACGTGAGCGCGAGGTCGGCGTCATAATCATCGAACACTCGTTCGAGAAACGCCCACCGTGTCGCCATCCAGAACTCCCGATGCGGCAATTGTCCGGAAAACTGCTGCAGCAAGCTCCGCCAGGTCTCGTTGACGGCGTTGCGGTAGAGGCGCACGCGATTATCGGCGTTGAGGGCGCCTTGCACCCAGTCCCGGTCATCGAAGATCTCCCGCGCCTTGGCGTTGACGACATCGAACTCGCGCAAGTACGCTCGGTGGGCCTCCAGAAGACACTCGGCGGCGAGAACCGCGTCTCTCTGGCTATTGGGAGAGAGGTTATCGAGAGGCGTTGGCCGCCGATCGGGAAGCAGCCGCTGGCGCGCCTCCTCTCGTGCCCGCGAGGTCTGCAAAGGGTGCGCTAAATGGCGGAGGACCCAATTGGTGGCGGGCATGCTTGGAAGATAGCACTAGAGGAGCTGGTTGAGGAACGCACCAATCCGCGGGTGGAACCTGGTCTACTAGCAGCCGAGTTCGGTCGCCCGTGATTGCGGGCGCGTTCGCCCGGACAAGCCCGTTTCTGCCGGCAGGAATGGTTTTTTCGATTGCTTCTATTAATTGCGATTACTTCGAATAAGCGCTAGATTGATAGTGTAGTTAGGAAGACACTGAGAACAAACGAGGTGCGACGATGACACATCCCGCGATGGCGGCAACCCTTCCCTCCGAGGCGGAGGTCGTAGTTGCCAAGGAAACCAGCCGTTTACTGGCAACCCGCCTGGAAAAAGGCGGCCCGATGCGGCTTCGGATACTCGACGACGAATCGCCGGGCGGCACGGTGAAGCTGCCGGCCGCGGCGGTGGCGCTGCTGGTGCGTATTCTCGAAGAGATGGCGCGCGGCAATGCCGTTACGCTCATCCCCGTGCACGCGGAGCTGACGACGCAGGAAGCGGCCGACATGCTGAACGTGTCGCGGCCGTCGCTGATCCAGTTGCTGGAGGAGGGGAAAATCGACTACCGGAAGGTGGGCACGCATCGCCGTGTCCGGTTCGAGGCGCTGATGAAGTACAAGCGCAAGGCCGATGCCGATCGCCTCGCGACGCTTGAGGAGTTGGCCGCGTATGACCAAGAACTCGGACTTTAAGGGCCGTGCCCACCTTCACGGCTTTTTACGATGCGAATGTTCTGTATCCCGCTGAGCTGCGGAATTTGCTGATGCATCTGGCGATGACGGGACTGTTCCGCGCCGGGTGGTCGGCTGGCGTGCATGAGGAATGGATAACCGCGCTGCTGCGGAACCGCCCCAAGCTCTCACGTGAAAAACTTGAGCGGACCCGGATGCTGATGGACAAGCATGCGCCGGATGCCCTCGTTACCGGCTACGAAGATTTGATCGAAGGGCTGCAGCTTCCCGATCCGGACGACCGCCACGTGCTGGCGGCGGCAATCCGGGGGCGTGCCGACGTGATTGTCACGGCGAACGTGCGTGACTTTCCTGCGGATACTCTGGCGTCCTTCGAAATCGAGGCGCAGCACCCGGATGAGTTTATCGCGCATCTTCTGGACCTTGCGCCCGGCGTCGTGCTGGAGGCCGCGCGGCGTCATCGGGAGAGCCTGAAGAACCCCGCGAAAACGGTTGCGGAGTATTTGCTGACGCTTGAGACGCAGGGATTGACACAAACGGCGTCTGTCCTTCGGGAGTACATGTGATTCGGATAGCCGCACGTCAATTGAAAGGAGTGGGGATTTGAGCACACCTTCGGTAGAGGACTTACCGCCAGAAGGAGAGATCACGGTTGGGTGGGAGGAGTTCGAGTCAAAAATTCGAGAACTGCGTGACGCTCACGCGTCCAGACAAATCTTCAGCCCGCTTCTGTTTCGAGGTCGGGAGACGCCTCGTGGGGGCTTCTGACCACGCTGGAACGAAGAAATCAATGCATGCTCTTTCGGGACTACTATGGTGCAATAGGCAGAGTCAAGCCGCAGATTGAGGCATATACAAAAGAGCGATGGGACATTTCCGATTTCTCATCTGTCATGCAACTGCTGGAAGACTACGATTCTTTCAGTCTGGAGCTGGACAACGGTAATTTCCCAGCCCAGCAGTACATGGTCTATCTTCGGCATCATGGGTTTCCGTCCCCACTCCTCGACTGGACCCGTTCACCCTATATTGCTGCTTATTTCGCATTCAGGTCGGAACAGAAGCCCGAGAAGGGCCAGGTGGCTGTCTATTGCTTTTTGGATGCACCAGAAAACAGTAAGAAAACTTCGAACAGAGAGCCGGTGGTTCGAAGGCTCGGGATTTATCATCCATGCCATCCCCGGCATTTTCTGCAACAAGCTGACTATACTGTGTGCTTGTGCGACGCCTTGACTCGCTTTGGCAACCACGAAGAAGTGCTCGATGAGCCGCCTAATCCTCCACTATATGGGGGACGAAAATTGTCAAGGCAGTATCGGCTTTGGAAATTTCGCCTTCCGTGGGACGACCGGGCAAAGGTTTTGAAAGCCTTAACCGACTTCAACCTAAACGCTTTCTCTTTATTCCAGTCCGAAGAAGCGCTCATGGAAACCATGGCCTCCGAACTCCCATAGTTGCAAACGTGGGTTTGAATTATTGCACGTCTGGAGTGTCGGCGCTGGGGCGGAGCTTCCCGAGGTTGAACGCTGCGGCGGTCATCAGGAACTGCCATCTAACCTTCCATAAGCCGCGCAGTTTGGTCTTTGCACATCCCGCCGGTCTGCTTCATCCAGCCAAAGGCCTTCTCGATTCAGCGGCCGCTTCTTTTGGTCGATCTGATAACCCGCCTTCCGCGTGGTTCGCCGGTCGATGGCGCTGCCGCCCGTCCGCTTGAGATTCTGCGCCACATGCGGGCGCACTCCATAAGCGCACAGGGTACGCACGAAGTCCCGCATGTCGTAGGCCTTGTCGGCTCCCGCGCTGATCCGCTTGCGCAGTCCCCAGCGCCGGTTCCGGCGCCACTCACGATGCACCATCAGCAGCGCGGCGCCGCGCTCCGCCGTTCCGTCGGCTTGCGTCAGCATCCAAATTATAAGGAGGCCAAAGAAACGCTCAGCCCCGCGGGTCATCTGGTGTCTGCCGCCTATGGCGCCTTTGCCACTTTAAGTTGTTGGAACTGTTCAGCCGATGGTGCGAACGCACGCTTCCGCGGCGGACGGATCGCCGAAGACCGCAGCGCACAGACGAAAAATCTGAAGAACCCTTATCGAACTTGAGCCCGCAGTCCCCAGACCGTCGATCAGCACAAGCATGATAACGCTGGTGCTGGGGAAAAGAGATTATTCGCTATATTTTGAGGGCCTACTGAAAAAGTAGGTGGAGTTACTGCAGCGCCGCCCGCGCCTCATTCAGCGCCAACAGCGGAAAATAATTGCGATACAGCGTATAGCGCAAATAGAACACGTTGGGGAAGCCGGTGCCGGTGGCGAGATCCTCGGCCCATTCACCTTCGGCGGTCTGCGTGTCGAGCAAATAACGCACGCCGCGCTCGAAGGCCGGTGAATTCCGTTCTCCAGCGGCAAGCAGACCGAGAATCGCCCACGCCGTTTGCGAGGGCGTGCTCTTGGCCGGGACGTAATGGTTATAGGTATAGCTGGCGCAGCTCTCGCCCCAACCGCCATCGGTGTTCTGCACGGACGGAATCCACCGGCCGGCGCGCGAAACCGCTTCAGAAGCGGCGGCGCGGCCCGCGGCCCGCAAACCACGCAGGGCCAGGAATGTTCCGTAGATGTAATTCACGCCCCAGCGCCCATACCAACTGCCATCGGGTTCCTGAGTCGAGATGAGATACTGGACGCCCCGGTCGATGGCTTCGCGCGCCGGTGGATAGCCACGCCGGCAGAGGGCTTCCATCACGCGGCCGGTGATGTCGGGACACGTCGGATCGAGCATGGCGTTGTGGTCGGCAAAGGGCACCTTATTGAGAATGGCCCAGTTGTTGTCGACGTCGAAAGCCGCCCACCCGCCGTCCTGCGACTGCATGTTCACCAGCCAATGCAGCGCCCGTGCTTCACAACGCGCTTGCGCCCCGGCGTCCGGCGACTTAGCGTACTCCAACGCCAGCAGCACCTGCGCGGTGTCGTCGATATCGGGATACTGCTCATTGGCGAACTCGAAAGCCCAGCCGGAAGGCTCGAGGTCGGGACGTTTGACGCTCCAGTCGCCTTTGTGCCGGACCTCGCGCTCGACCAGCCACTGGGCGGCTTTGGCGATGCGTTCGTGAGGAATCTCGTTCGTTTCGCCCAGCGCGAAAGCCGCGTAGGCGGTGTCCCAAACCACGGAATAACAGGGCTGGAAAATGAGGCTGTGCTCGCCTTCCATCATCAGATTGTTGAAGACGCGCTTGGCTTCAATCAAATCCGGATGGTCGGCCGGATACCCGAGACAATCCAGCGCCATGATCAGGTACATCATGGACGGATAAATGGCGCCGAGTCCTTCGCTGTAGCGGGTATGATCGAGCATCCATTTTTCCGCCGCGCGAACAGCGGCGTCGCGCAGGTTTCGGGAACCGCGGCGCTGCCACAGCTTGAGAGCGCGATCGATTTGCTGAAAGATGAGGGAGGTTTTGTCGCGGCGCGGAATGCGGAAACTGGCGCGCGGGTGGGCGAGCTCGTCGAGATGAAAACCCTCCGGAACCGGGCGGACTCCGCCGCGGGCTTGGACGATGGAAAGCGGAACGATAATGGCCCGTGTCCAGGAAGACATTTCATACAGAATGCCGCCCGGCACCAATACTAACTCGGGCGGAACGGTAGGAACGCAATCGCGCGGATAAAGCCCGAACAAACTTAGGTTAATTTTGACATAGCTATTGGCGGATTGAATGCCGCCATTATCGCGAATACTTTGGCGCAGCCGAATCATCTGCTCGCTCTCGGGGTCGATACCCGCCAGTTTGAGGGCTGTATAGGCCTTGACTGAGGCGCTGGCGTCCGCGGGACCACCCGGGTAGACGTTGTAGCCGCCGTCGGGCAATTGCCGGCCGAGGATGGATCGCGCGGCTTTGCGAATGCGATCGAAAGTGGGAGGGCTCCAGAGACCGGCAACCGGCGGATGCAACCAGAGTTGTAGCAGAATGTAATCGGATTCAAGCGTGGTGTCGGCCAGCAGATCGGCGCACCAGTAGCCTTCGGCTTTCTGGGACGACAGCAGCGCCTCGGTGGTGCGATTAGCGGCCCGGACGCACTGCTCAGCGAGGACGCGGCGGCCTTCGGCGGCGGCCAGCAGAGATTGCTGTATGGAATTCTGCCGAATGTTCTCGAAGTAGCTAGTAGACATCGACCCTTTTTCCTATCTTAACCTCACTCCGGGCGGCGCCTGAGAGTTAATTAATTGTGACGGGGTCGCTGGTGTCGAGGTTACGAGTATCGGGGGTTAGAGCGCCGCAGGTTCAGGTGCGGACGGGTTAGGTGAGTGGGCGAAGCGCCGGGTCCCGGCTCGGAGGACGTGACCGAGCCACCGTCAGGGAGCGGTCCCAGGTAATGGCAAGGGTTTCAATGACGGGCCATTAGCTGGCGCGGGAGCAGTCGCGGTATTAAAAGTGCGCGAAGTTAGGGATGGTCAACGCAGCCAGGCCCAAGAGTTTGGACATGTGGCGCACCGATGGATTGAAAGTGGGCCCCTAAACCTGGCCGATCTCCTTGGTTGGAGCCTGGCGGGAGCCTCGCCGGGCGAGAAGCGGCGCCCGCCGCACACACAACCGGCGTCCTACAATCTTAGAGTGATCAACAACAAACACATATTGCTGGCCATTGCATTGAATCTGGCCGTCTGCTACGCGCAATCGCCGACGGATCGGCTCCACAACGATTGGGCGTATCTGGCTAAATATCACGATGCGAATGCGGCGCTCCCGCCGCCCGCGCCCACCGATACGCGCGTCGTTTTCATGGGGGATTCGATCACCGAAAATTGGGCCCGGATGGACGAAAAATTCTTTGAAACCAACCGCTATATTGGGCGCGGCATCAGCGGGCAAACTACGCCTCAGATGCTGGTCCGCTTTCGGGCCGACGCGATCGATCTCAAGCCGAAAGTCGTCCTTATTCTGGCCGGCACCAACGACATCGCGGGCAATACGGGTCCGTCCACCTTGGAAATGATCGAAGGCAATCTCACGTCCATGTCGGAGCTGGCGCGGGCCAACAACATCCGGGTGGTTCTCGCGTCGGTCCTGCCAGTCTACGATTATGCCTGGAAACCGGGGCTGCAGCCCGCCCCTAAAATTTCCGCGCTCAATAATTGGATCAAGCAATACGCCGAATCTACCGGCGCGACTTACCTCGACTTCTACACTCCGATGGCCGACTCGCGAGGCGGCATGAAAACAGGACTCAGTAGCGACGGCGTTCATCCCAATCTCGCCGGGTACGCCATCATGGATCCGCTTGCGGAAAAGGCCATTGCAGAGGCTTTGAGCAACGCAGAGGCGGTACGAAAATGATCATCGTCACCGGCAGCATTGTGGCGCGGCCCGATACATTCGATCAAGTGCTGGCTCTTTCGCTCGAGCACGTGCACCGTTCCCGGCAGGAACCAGGCTGTCTTTCGCACGCCGTTTATCGCGATGTCGAAAACCCGCTGCGCGTCGTGTTCGTCGAGGAATGGGCAGACCGCGCGGCCTTGCAGACTCATTTCGAGGTTCCCGCATCGGGCGGCTTTATAAAAGCGGTCCGCGCGCTTGCCTCCGAACTGTCGCCGATCGGCATTTTTGAGGCCAACCGCGCCAGCTAACTCCCTGCTAACCTAGGGTGAGCATGAATAGAATCGCGGTTCTGCATGGCAAGGAAAAGACCTTTCCGGAGGCCCTGGTCGAGCGCATCAACCGGCGGCAGGTAGATGGGGTAGTCGCCGAACAACTGAAAACCGGCGGCGTGAAAATGGCCGAGCCCACCGGCTACACGGTCATCATCGACCGCATCTCTCAGGACATCCCCTTTTACCGCGCCTACCTGAAGAACGCGGCGCTCAGCGGAACCCGTGTGGTCAATAACCCGTTCTGGTGGAGCGCCGACGATAAGTTCTTCAATTACGCGCTGGCGTCGAAGCTGGGCGTGGCGATTCCCAAGACCGTTCTGCTCCCGCACAAGCACTATCCGCCCGACACCTCCGAGCAGTCCATGCGCAATCTGATTTACCCGTTGGACTGGCAGGAGATTTTCGACTACATCGGTTTTCCGGCTTTCCTCAAGCCCCACAGCGGCGGCGGCTGGAAGCATGTCTACAAAGTGGATTCCACCGAAGAGTTCTTCGAAGCGTACGACCGGACCGGCGATCTGTGCATGACCTTGCAGACGGCCGTCGACTTCGACGACTATTTTCGCTGCTACGTCATCGGCCAGGAAAAAGTCCACATCATGCGCTACGATCCCCGGCTTCCCCATGAGTTCCGTTATGTGCGCAACGGTCCGCCCATCGAACCCGCTCTGTACGACCGGCTGGTTGGCGATTGCTTGAAGCTCTGCCACGCCCTCGGTTATGACATGAACACGGTGGAATTCGCGTGCGAGGGTGGTATTCCTTACGCGATCGACTTTCTCAACCCGGCTCCGGATGCCGACTATCACTCCGTTGGTCCGGAGAATTTTGAATGGATGCTCGATGCCATGGCCACGTTCGCCATCTCGGAAGCCCAAAAGGGCCTGCGGCTTCCCACGGAGATGAAATGGTCCTCATTTCTCGTTAACGAGGGGGGGACTGCCGTAGCCGCAGTCTGATTTTTCGCTATGCGCCCAAGTTTCACCATCGGGATCGAAGAAGAGTACCAGACCATTGACCCGGAAACGCGGGATTTGCGTTCGCACATTGACGTGGAGATTCTCGAGCAGGGGAAAACGCTCCTGCATGAGTCGGTAAAGCCCGAGATGCATACGTCGGTGATCGAAGTGGGCACCGGCATTTGCAAGGACATCCGGCAGGCGCGCCAGGAGATTACTCAACTGCGTCATGACATGATCGGGTTGGCCAGGCAGAACAACTTGCGGCTGGGCGCGGCCGGTACGCACCCCTTTGCCGATTGGCGCGATCAGGGAATCTATCCCGACGCCCGCTATGAACAGATCGTGGAGGACATGAAGATGGTCGCGCGCGCCAATCTGATCTTCGGCCTGCACGTTCACATTGGCGTGGAAGACCGCGAAGCCTCCATCCATCTGATGAACGCGGCGCGTTACTTTCTGCCGCATATCCTCGCGCTTTCCACTAACTCGCCGTTCTGGCTGGGCATGGATACCGGGCTCAAATCCTACCGCTGCAAAGTCTTCGACAAGTTTCCGCGCACCAACATACCGGATTATTTTCAAAGTTACGGTGAGTACGATAACTTCGTCAAGTTACTGGTGCGGACGCGTTGTATCGATAACGCCAAGAAGATCTGGTGGGATATCCGGCCGCATCCCAGTTTTCCCACGCTCGAGTTCCGCATCTGCGACATCCCGATGCGCCTTGATGAGACCATCGCGATCGCGGCGCTCATTCAAGCCACGGTAGCGAAGTTATATAAGTTGTACGCCGCCAACCAAGGCTTTCGCCTCTACCGCCGGGCGCTGATTATGGAAAACAAATGGCGCGCCTTGCGTTATGGGATCGACGGCAAGCTGGTCGATTTCGGTAAAGGCGAAGAAGTGCCCCTCCGTGACCTGATGTATGAGTATATGCACTTCATCGACGATGTGGTCGACGAACTGGGCACGCGCCATGAGATCAACTATATTCATAAAATCCTGGAGCACGGTACCGGCGCCGACCGTCAACTGAAAGTTTTTCGCGAGACCAACGACCTGAAGGCCGTGGTCGATTACATCATCTCGGAAACCGAAGCCGGCGTCACCATCCAGCCAGCGGCGCAATCCAGTCAGGCCTAAGCGAGTTCTTAAGAATGCATACAGATTTACGCAGCCTATCTTTTGATCCGGAGTTGATTCCCGGCGCGCGCAATGCCGTCGAAGTATGCTTGCGCGTGCAGCCGCATGAAAGGGTCACGGTCATCACCGATCGCGCTTGCGAAGAGATCGCCGCCAGCCTGGTTCAGCAGTTGGATGCCGTGGGCGCTCCTTTTAATGCGTTCGTCCTCGAAGAAGTCGGTCCGCGCCCCATGCACGATATGCCTGAAGTGGTTCTCGCCGACATGGAATCGAGCACGGTCAGTATTTACGCCGTACAAGCGCAGCAAAATGAATTACGCACGCGCATGCAGATGACCGATGTCGTCAATCGCCGCAAGATGCGGCATGCCCATATGGTCAACATCGAAAAGCGCATCATGTTAGAAGGTATGCGCGCCGACTTTCTGCAAGTGGATGAACTCAGCATCAAGGTTTGGGAGATCGCCACCGCGGCTACGCGCATTCGCGCCAAAACCGAGGCGGGCACGGATGTTACCGCGCAGTTGAACAAGAATTATAAGTGGGTCAAGACCAGCGGCATTATTAGCGTCAATAAGTGGGGCAATCTTCCGGGCGGGGAAGTGTTCACGACGCCTGGTGAAGTAAATGGCACATTTGTAATTGACGGCGTAGTCGGCGATTACCTCTGCGCCAAATACGGCGATCTTGCGGCGCACCCTTTAACCATACGCGTCGAGAAGAATCGCGTCGTCTCCTGCCAATCGGAAAACCAGGAACTTGAAACCGAATTCTGGGAGTACACCCACACCGACGAAAACAGCGACCGCGTCGGCGAGTTCGCCATTGGCACCAACATCGGCCTGCGCGACGTTATCGGGAACATCCTGCAAGATGAAAAACTGCCCGGAATCCACATGGCTTTCGGCAATCCTTACGGCGCTCATACCGGCGCCGAGTGGTGGTCCAGCACCCATATTGACGTGGTCGGCCGCGATTTCGATATCTGGGCCGACGACCACCAGATTATGCAGAACGGCAAATTTCTGATATGACGATCTTCAGCGCCTTGTGATTCCCGAACTTCGTCAGGATTTTAATCGGCGCTTCACGCCCGCCAAGTACGCCCGTTTTCTGGCCGAACTGGACCAGCGTTGCGGGATGCACGTGGCATTCCGCAATTCGGAAACCCCCTGCTTTTTCCCGCCAGAACTGGTCGCAAAAATGGCGCGCTACGGGCAGGAGCTGATTCATCAACTGGTCGCCAATCCCGATTATCACCGGCTATCGGACGCCTCCGTTCCGGCTGAGTTCCGCGTGCCGAATGAAACGCCCTATCCGTTGTTCGTTCAGGCCGATTTCGGCATTGGGCCGGATGGCGAACCCATGCTCGTGGAGATTCAGGGATTTCCCTCGATCTATGCATTCCAGCCCGTGGTCGCGCAAACTTATCTGGATGTTTACGAACTCGCAGGCCTGCATTATCTGCTGGTCGAGGATTACTGGGGCGCGCTGAAAAAAGCCATTGTGGGGGATCACGATCCCGAGCAGGTCGTTCTCATGGAGATTGAACCGGAGCAGCAGAAAACGCGTCCGGACTTCCTGATGACCGAAAAGTACTGCGGCGTAAAGACGGTCTGTGTCACCGAGGTGCAGAAGCGGGGTAACCGTCTCTATCACGGCGAGACTCCCATCCGCCGCATTTACAACCGCGTGATCGTGGACGAGCTGCAGCGCAAGAAAATTCAGCCCGGCTTCGATTTCCGTGACGAGCTGGACGTCGAATGGGCCGGCCATCCCAACTGGTATTTCCGGATCAGCAAATTCTCCCTGCCGTACCTGAAGCACCCGTCAGTCCCCAAAACATGGTTCTTGCGCGATGTTTCCGCCTTGCCGGCCGATCTCGACAACTACGTGCTCAAGCCGCTCTACTCGTTTGCCGGGTTGGGCGTGGTCATCGGACCGGCGCGGGAGCAGGTGTTGGCCGCCGATCCGGAACAATACATTCTGCAGCAGAAGGTAGACTTTCAATCGGTGATCCAGACGCCGGAGGGTCCCACCAAGGCCGAAGTCCGGGTGATGTACATCTGGAACAACGAACCCATCGCGGTGTGCACCATCATCCGCACCGGCCGTCGGCAAAATGATGGGCGTGGATCATAACAAAGATTTGGAGTGGGTCGGGGCATCGGCGGGTTTGATCCCGGATTGACTTCGGTTAGCTGGACACAATCCGCGTTCATCAGTGTTCATCGGCGGCTAATAATAATTCTGAGAAGTATTCGGTCAGAGCGCCACATAAATTTGGCCGCTGATGAACACCGATGAACGCGGATTCTATGATTCTCTGACTGAGCGCGTCCTTGGCGCAGTCTTTGAGGTCTCCAACACCTTGGGTGCCGGATTCCTGGAGAAAGTGTACGAGCGCGCTTTGCTGAGGGAACTCGCCCTTCGTGGCATCCGGGCTACCACCCAAGCTTCATTTCCGGTAACCTACAAAGGCCACCATGTCGGACACTACTTCGCCGATCTTCTCGTGGAAGACGTTCTGGTGATAGAGCTGAAATGCGTAGAGCGCTTCTGCAACGAACACACCGCGCAATGTCTCAACTATTTGCGAGCCTCCGGTCGAACCCTTTGTCTTTTAGTCAATTTCCAGAATCCCAAGGTTGAGTGGAAGCGCGTCGTCCATAGGTTTCAAGTTCCCGAGTTTGAGACAACCGGAGCGGAGTAGCCACAGCTTGCCTCAAAAGCTCAACCCGATCCGCCAGAACAGGAACCCTACCGCTTGCCGGTAATAGAGCCACTTCTCTTTCCAACCTTCCGGCGCCGTGGATGGACGGGGTGACCCGAATACCCGAATCCCGCTCGATTCGAGCATTTTTTTGACCCGGAAAATATGGTAGCCGTCGCTTACTACGATGGCCGACTTCAAGCTCATGCGGCGCATAATCTCCGCCACCGCCGCGACACTGCGGGCGGTGCTTGCGCCTTCTTCTTCGACCACAATCGCCTCGGGAGGCACGCCATGCTGTGTCAAATAAGACCGGCCCACCGTTCCCTCCGTGAACACCGGATCGCCGCCCGCCCCGCCGGTGGTGATGATCTCGGGCGCCAGGCCTTTTAAGTACAGAAACAAGGCATGGTTCAGCCGCGCCTCCAGCACCGGCGACGGCCGTCCGCGATATTCGGCCGCCCCGAGTACTATAATCGCGTCAGCGGGCTGCGCTTCGTCCAGCGTGGATTGCTCCTGAATCTTTCCGGCGATTCGATTCAGATAGAGGCCCAGGCTCACGCAGCCAGCTACGACCAGAATTGCGCTGAACCATTTCATTCTAAGAATATGCTTCAGTTTAGTCCATGCAGACCTTAACCAGCGCGCACAACCCGCTCCTGAAGGAAATCCGCAAAGCTGTGCACCAGGGCAGCTTAACGCAAAACGGCTGCGCCGTCGCGGAAGGCTTTCATGTTCTGGCCGAGGCGCGCCGGGGTCCGTGCAGCATTGAGGCCGTCTTCGCGGCGGAAAGCGTAGCCTCGGGCGTGGCAGCAGACTTTGTTGTCCCCGACGTGCTCTTCGCTTCCCTGGTGAGCACGGAAACCACGCAAGGTGTCTTGGCGCTGGTCAAACCGAAGCAGTGGAACGCCGCCGACATTTTTCAAGTTCCCGCCCTGGTGCTGGTGCTGGATGGGGTCCAGGATCCCGGCAACGCAGGTACGCTGCTCCGCGCCGCGGAAGCGTTCGGGTCGACGGGAGTCCTCTTTCTCAAAGGCTCGGTCAATCCGTTTAATCCCAAATGCCTGCGCGCCTCCGCTGGGTCCGTTTTTCGCGTACCGCTTCTTACCGGCGTTACATTTGAAATCCTAGCGGATCGTGGCCTGGAGATATATGCGTTGGCAGCGCACGCAGGCGTACCCGTGGGGCAGGCTGACTTCCGCGGGAATTGCGCTTTGATTGTCGGCAGTGAAGGCCACGGAGTGAGCCCGGATCTGATGGGTATCGCTCAGACCCTCCATATCCCCATAAACGGAGTAGAATCGCTGAACGCGGCTTTGGCCGCGGGAATTGCGTTATATGAAGCACGACGGCAACGAGATGAATCTGTTTGAAGCCGCCAGCGCGGAGGGGCGGCCTCTTGCGGAGCGCATGCGGCCCACCACGCTTGACGACTTCGTCGGGCAGGAGCATATCCTCGGTCCCGGCAAGCCGCTGCGCGCGCAGATCGACCGTGACGCGCTCACCTCCCTGATCCTGTGGGGTCCGCCTGGAGTCGGCAAAACCACCCTCGCCAAAATCATCGCCCATCTCTCCCGCTGCGAGTTCGTTCCGTTCAGCGCCGTTCTCAGCGGCATCAAGGAGATCAAAGCCGTGATGGTGGACGCAGAGCGCAACCGGCGCATGGGCTTGCGCACGGTCATCTTTGTGGATGAAATTCACCGCTTCAACAAAGCGCAGCAGGATGCATTTCTGCCCTATGTCGAGCGCGGCGACGTCATCCTGATCGGCGCCACCACCGAGAATCCGTCCTTTGAGGTGATCTCGGCGCTGCTCTCGCGCGCCAAGGTCTACGCGCTCCGTCCGTTGACCGAATCGGAGATCGTTACGCTGCTCCAACGCGCCCTGCCTGTCATCGGGGCCAAAGCGCCGGACGACCTTTTGCAACAAATTGCCGTATACTCGAACGGCGACGCGCGGGCGGCTTATAACATCCTGGAACTCGCCGCGGCTACCGGCCCGCAACTGACGGCTCAGGCCATAGAAGACTCCCTGCAACGCAAGCTGCTGCTTTACGACAAAGCGGGGGAGGAGCATTTTAACCTCATCTCGGCGCTGCACAAATCGGTGCGCTCCAGCGATGTTGACGCCGCCCTTTACTGGTTGGGGCGGATGCTGCTGGCGGGCGAAGACCGGTTATATATCGCACGCCGTCTGGTTCGTATGGCCGTCGAAGATATCGGCCTGGCAGACCCTCGCGCCCTGGAGCAGAGCATCGCCGCAATGCAGGCGGTCCACTTTCTTGGCGTCCCGGAGGGCGACCAGGCGCTCGCGCAGGCGGTCATCTATCTGGCCCTCGCCCCTAAGTCGGACGCAGCCTATCGCGCCCTGAACGACGTGATCGAGACCATCGAACATGGGAGGGCTGACCCCGTTCCGATGCACCTTAGGAACGCTCCCACCCGGGCCATGAAGGCTTGGGGCTATGGCGCGGGGTACCAGCACGCACATGCCCTCGAAGACGCCTTGCCCGGCATGGAGTGTTTGCCCGAAAACCTAGCAGGCACAATATTTTACAAGCCTACTCAAAGAGGGCTCGAGCAAAAAATCGGCGAACGCCTGGAGGCCATTCGGGCCCATAAGGCCAATCCGGCCGAAAAGGGCTAAACGCCGGGTACCAAACGGAAAACCCTTAGGTACTGCCAAAAATAGGCCCCACATTCTATTGTCCAAGAAGCGGCGGTGCCGCACCCTGAATACAGACAAAAGCCACCGTGCGCGAAGGATGATGCGTGAGAACAACAAATGTAAGAGAAGAGCGGCGAGCCGCCGACAGATTCCCGATCGAACGCGAGGTTCGTTACAAAGTGATCGGTAAACGGAACGCGGAAGAAGGCGGCTCCGGCAAGACGATCAACATGAGCAGCAATGGGGTGCTGTTCACCACGGACCGATTCCTGATCCCCGGGCGCCGCGTGGAAGTCGCCATCAGTTGGCCGGCCCAACTGAACGCCACAGTACCGCTGAAACTGGTGGCCCGTGGCCGCATCGTCCGCTGCGAACAAGGCCGGGCAGCTATTGAGATTCAGCAATACGAATTCCGCACGCAATCCAGCACGACGCTCATGTAGCGGCGGCAAACACGCGCCAGGCGAAAAAAGGGGTGCTCCGCAAGGAGCACCCCTTCTTGCTATTGGACGATCTGGGCCGCAAGGAAATTCCTACCGGTACGTCGTGGCGCAACGCTTTTGAGCGTCCGCTACCCGCTTCGGTCCCGTTTTTGGAAGTTTCCTGCCTCCCCCTACCTGAATCGGTAGATTTACACCCGGCTAGCGCTTGCATGTCTATGCTTTACAATGGGCTTGCGATTGGTTACAGAAGTGCAAATGTGGCCGGGAGCAAATACATTCGAGCCTCGGCCAAGCGAAGAAAACTTCTGTAGCTTGGTTTCGGGAGGCTCGGGCTTGGGGATAATCGGCTCGTCCCGCGACGTTGATTGCACACTGGCTGCTATGCTAGACCGGTGTCTTGGTCCGCTGCTTTGGGGAATTCGGCAGGGCCAACGTATGCAGGGCAGTTCGATTAGATGAGTTCAGACTCAAAGTGAAGGTTAGTTCCAAAAGGGGGAATACATGACGGATCGTTTTTTTAGAGGCGGGTGGTTGTTGCTGCTTGCCTTATGCTTCGCTTTTTGTTCACATAGCGCCTACGCGCAAGCCAATAGCGGCGACTTGACTGGCACGGTTTATGACTCGACTGGCGCCGCGATTCCGACCGCGACGGTTGTCGCGACCAACGATGAGACGGGTGTGAAGACGTCCACCCAGGTAAATGGGAACGGCGTATACCGGTTCAGCAACCTGCCGATCGGGCGCTACACATTGGTTGCCTCGGCGGCGGGGTTCCAGAACAACCAACTCAAGAACGTCGATGTGGTTCTCAACAACATCGTAACCGCCAATATGAACCTGGCCGTTGGAACGGTCGGTACCACGGTGGAAGTGAGCGCTAGCGCCGCTACCATCGATACGACCACCGCCCAATTGCAGACTACGTTCGACACCAAAGCGGTAGTGGAGTTGCCTCAGGCGGGTAATAATGTGGGCTTTGGCATCTACAATCTGGCTCTGTTGGGCGCAGGAGTATCCTCGCAGGGCGGCGTTGGCCAAGGTGTTGGCCCGGCCATCTCCGGTCAGCGTCCCGATAACAATTCGTTCTTCCTGGACGGCGTTAGCAACAACAACTATTACGATCCAGCTCCGCTGGTCTTTGTTTCGCAAGAAGCCATTGGCGAGTTTACCCTTCTGACGAACCAGTTCGCGCCGGAGTTTGGCGGCGGATCAGGCGGCATTTTCAATGTGCTCGTGAAGAGCGGCACCAACCAAATTCACGGGTCGATCTACGATTTCACGCAGAACCGCATGCTGAATGCGGTGAACTCGCTAGATGCGGTCGCTGGGTATACGTCTAATCCCCGCTTCGACAATAATCGCTTGGGAGCGAACATCGGCGGGCCCATCATCAAGAACAAGTTGTTCTATTTCGGTGATTTCGAGTACAATCCCATCGGGAATTCGGCGGTGCCGGGAGAGCCCCTGTTAGCTCCCACGGCGGCGGGCTACTCGACTCTGAACGGCCTCCCGGGGCTGAGCACTACCAACCTGCAACAATTGGAGAAATACGTTCCCGCGGCCGCCGCTAACGATGGGGGCTTCATCACCGTGGGGAACGCCTCGATTCCGGTTGGCTCGATCGCGTTCAACAACCCGGTTTTCACCAATAATTACGACGCGCTTGTGTCCATCGATTACAGCATGAGCGACAAGGACCAATTGCGTGGGCGCTGGATCTACAACAACCAGTCATCGATTATTGCCGCCACCGTACCGGCGTTTAACGCATCGCAGCCGAACAACAACTACATGTTGATTGTGTCCGAGTTTCACAATTTTTCACCGACGCTGCAGAACGAGTTTCGTACCTCCTACAGCCGTAACGTGAACGCGCTTCCGGGCGCCTCGCAGACCTTTCCTGGCCTGGATGCCTACCCGGTGATTACCTTCGATGAGTTGAACGGGCTGACGATTGGCCCCGTCGGCCCCTCCGGTTCCACCCAGGGCCTGTTCCAGGTGACCAATAACCTGAGCAAGGTGTGGGGCAAACACACCATCAAGGTTGGCGGCGACTTTATCGACCAGATTGCCACCAACTACTTCATCCAGCGGGTAACCGGCAACTACGAGTATTCGACGCTTGATTTGTATCTGAGGGACGTGGCGCCGGACATCCTCGGGGAGCGCAGTTCGGGCGCCACCAGCTATCCAGTTGGTTTCTTGCAATGGGCCGGCTACGCGAATGACGATATCCGCGTTACCCAGAACCTGACCATTAATCTCGGGGTCCGCTACGAATACGTGACCGTCCCCGTGGCTTCCCGTTATCAGGTTTACAGTGCGCCCGCGAGCGTCCCCGGTCTCCTTACCGTGGGAAAGCCCAGCTACGACACAACGAATTTTGTCCCGAAAGTCGGGTTTGCGTATTCGCCCGGGAAACAGGGCGCCTGGTCCATCCGGGGCGGATTCAGCCAGTCTTACGATCTGCCGTATTCGAATTTGACCGCGAATGCCGCGCCACCTTATTACCAACAAACCAACGACTGCCCGGGTACTTTGTGCGCCCCCACTGGCTTCCTCGCCAGCGGTGGCTTGCCAGGAAGTGCACAACCCCTGCCGACCTCTCAGGCCGGCGCCCTCGCGGTGCTCAGTTCTTATACGTACGGCGGCAAACGCCCTTATGGTCTTACCTATACCTTGGGCGTGCAGCACGTGTTTGCGAACAATTACACATTTGAAGCGCGCTACGTCGGAACCAGAGGAGTACACCTGTGGAATCAAACGCGCCAAAACATCTTCTCGCGCGTGACACCCACCAACTATATTCCGACCTTCTTCACGTTGCCGAGCGCCTCCCAGTTTGCTTCGCTAACCACGACTCTGGCGCAGGTCAAATCGTACATCGTGCCGGGTGGTACGGCAGCGAACCCTGCGAACGATCTGGCGGTCTATGGCTCGGATGCGAATATTGTGGGCTACGCTCCGCAGGCCTATTCCTCGTATAACGGACTCCAGTTACAATTGAACCGGCGCTATTCCAACGGGCTGGCTTTCATTGCAGCCTATACCTGGAGCCACACCGAGGACGACGCTACCGCTACCAACTTCTCCACGTATCTGACGCCGCGCCGCGCTCAGGACTTCCAGAATCTCGGGGCGGATTGGTCCACTTCGGCGCTCGACCACCGGCAGCGCTTCACCTTCACGCCGATCTACGAATTCCGCCCCTTCAAGGACGGCAACTGGCTCATGAAAAACGTGATCGGGAATTGGAACTTCTCCGGCACCTACACCTACGAAACGCCGGAACAGGCGACCGTGCAAAGCAATCTCGATTCGAACCTGAACGGCGACAGCGCGGGTGACCGGGTAATTATTAATCCGGCCGGCAATGCCAATTCGGGTACTGGCGTAACCGGCTATAATGCCGCTGGCCAGCCAGTCGCGGCCGGCAGTGGGTCAATCGTGGCCTATGTCGCCAACAGCGCGAGCGCCCGCTATGTCGTAGCCGGCTCCGGCGCCTTGGCCAACGGCGGACGGAATACGTTTCCGCTCCATCCGACCAATAACGTCGACGTCGCCGTAAAGAAGCGGTTCACCTTCCGCGAACGGTACGGGTTCGACATCGGCGCGCAGGCTTACAACGTGTTCAACCACCCGCAGTGGACCGGCGGCAATGTCGATGACGTTGGAACCAACGGCTTTACCGGCGCGCGCAACGATCTGACTCCCAACGACCCCTTGTTCGGGCGTTTCGATCAGTTCTACACCAGCAACTCCAGAGTTGTACAGGTGTTCGCTCACATCACCTTCTAAGCGGGCTTAGGCCCACGCTCATTTCCCCGGACCGCCCCCAAGGGCGCTCCGGGGATTTTCTTTTTTGGCGCCGGTGCAGGCAACCTACCAGGGGTCTTTCGTTCTCGCCAGCGCCTCGCAAGCGCGCCGGGTTGAAGTCCGAGTCAAGCACGCACCGCACCTGATCGACGTCGTCAGGATTGGTCGGAGGAATTTATCCTCTTAGTCTGCGCTGGATTCATTTTCCAGGACAGAGCTATGTTGTCGTCCTGGAATTGAAAACCCGCGAAGCGGATCAGCGGGACCTCGGGTTTTTTGTTGGCGCTCGCCCAGCAGCATCAGCTCGGTGCGGTCGCGCACCAGTTGCGCGGAGGCGGTTATCACGACAATTATCGCGTTGCGAGCGCGGTCGAGTGGGATCGACGAAGCGCTGACGCAGACAATCCCGTCATCCGGCGCCGGTGATCCAAATCCGCTCGTTCCCGAACGACTGGGAGCCGGATGCTGGGAGTTCGGAAATGCTACCCTCCGCCCAGATACAAAAACCGCGCGATAAACAATGCCGTCAGCAGATACACCAGCCAGTTGACTTCCCGAAACTGCCCGCGCGCAATTTTCAAAAACGTATAAGCCGTGAAGCCGATCGCCAGCCCGTTGGCGATACTGAACGTCAGCGGGATCAGAATCATGGTCAGAAACGCCGGAATCGCCACCAGCGGATTCTTCCACGGTATTTCCACCACGTGAGCCAGCATCAGCGAACCCACCACGATCAGCGCAGGCGCGGTGGCCGCCGTCGGAATCGCGCCCGCCAGCGGCGCCACAAATAGGGCGATTAAAAACAGGATCCCGGTCACGATGGCCGTCACTCCGGAGCGCCCGCCGGCCGCCACTCCCGCGGCGCTTTCAATATAGCTGGTCACGGTGGACGTCCCCGCCAGCGAGCCGGCGATAGTTGCCGTTGCGTCCGCGAACAGGATCCGATTGATGCGCGGAATCTCATTCGCTTCATTAAATAGCCGCGCCTCTTTGCCTACCGCCACCAATGTTCCGATATTGTCAAAAAGATCGACAAACAGAAATACAAACACGATCTCGAACAGCCCGTACCGTAGCGCGCCCCGGATGTCGAGTTGAAATGCCGTGGCGCCGATCTGGGCGAAGGAGTAAGTCTGAAAGCTCCAGTGCACCAGCCCGGTCAATGTTCCGACTACCGTGGTGGTCAGCATGCCGATGAGAATCGCCGCGCGCACGCCCCAGGCCATCAATGCCGAAATCAACAGCAGTCCGAACAGCGCCAGCGCGGTCTGCGGCGCCTTGAGATTTCCCAATGCCACCGTAGTCGCCGGATTCGCGACTACAATGCCGGCATTGCGCAATCCGATAAACGCGATGAACAGCCCGATACCGACCGCGACCGCCGAATATAGCTCCACCGGAATGGCCGAGACAATCATTTGCCGGACACCGAGCGCGGTGAGCAGCAGAAACGCGATTCCGGAAAGGAAAACCGCGCCTAGCGCCGTTTGCCAGGGAATGTGCAACGCCTTGACCACCGAGTAAGTGAAGTAGGCGTTGAGACCCATCCCCGGCGCCAGCGCGATCGGATAGCGCGCCAAAGCCCCCATCAGAATGCTGCCAAACGCCGCGCACAGGCATGTCGCCGCCACCACGGCCGCCAGAGGCATACCCGTTTCGCTCAAGATCGACGAGTTCACAAAGATGATGTACGCCATCGTGACAAACGTCGTACAGCCCGCTAGAATCTCTGTGCGCCAGTTGGTGTTCAGGCGTGCAAATTCAAAATATCGCTCCCAGCGATGCGTCATGGGTGTTCAAAGATAACACACAGTCTGCACAGGCTAGAGGCTGTGCTGCGGGCGCCTGGTCCGGCCTCGCCCATCGCGACCGAAGCGCAGGGCCGACGGGGGCGTCGGCCGCGATCCAGGGGGATCGCCTTACTTAACAGCCCGTGTCTAAACCCCGATTTTCGCCGTGGCGAATAGCCGGTCGAATTCCAGCCTCCCCAGCGTCGCTACAACGCGCTGCGGGCGGGCGGTTGAGGGTTTCGGCACCCCGAAAAACAGTCGGAAATCGGCCCGCGGACGTTGCGGCCACTTTAGACACGGGCTGCTAACTGAGGTAATGTACGAACTCCACGCACAGGCTAAACCGCCGAGCGGCTCCGATTTCAGAGTGCTTCCCTCCGAACCCGGTAAAGCTTTCCTTTTCCTGCCAGACCTGCTTGGTCCGTGTGGCCGTCAAGCTGCCGCTGAAACGTCCCGTCCACGCCGTAGGTATAGATGAAATCGAACTCCCGGAAAACCGTTGGCCAAGAAATGGCCTCGGCTGAAATTCCAGGAACGCTGTGCGCATAAGCGCCCCGTACAGTGACCGGTTGCTGCCCCACAACGTCGAAAAATTGCGGAAAAAATATCAAGTTATCGACGGTGGCGTACTCCAGGGCATGCCAAAGGTGCCGCTCCCGCTTAGCCTCTTCAGCGCCATCGGGCAACCACATAATCGGGAAAACCGCCGCGCCGCGGGGCAACGGCCGGAGCAGATCGATTTGCGTTCGCGTGAGAGCGTCGCCGGCTCTCCAATAGTGGCGTATCTCAACCATGCGCATGCACATCGTACCGAGCACCAAGAGGAATGCAACTCGACCCCAAAGAACCGGCGCCTCTACGGTGAGCGCCAGGAGTGTCAACGCTACCGCGGGGATCACGATGCGTGCGTCGGGATCCCCGCCAGAGAACAGTTGCTCAGCCGGAAAAACCACGGCTAGAAAACCAAGCATGCCTGCCAGCGCCAATAATCCACTCCCTGCCCACTTGCGGCCTTTCCAAAACAGAATTGCCAACGCGATCGTCCAGACCGCGGCGTAAAGCACTGTGAGCCAGGCGTTATACGAAGTGATCCATACAACCATATGCCTGGCCTTCAATGCCCAGGAGCCCCACACGATGGTTTGGGTGTCGCCCCGGTACCGGCCAAGACTTGCGTAAAGCGCAACGGCGGGCGCCAGCGGGAGAAGGTCGATCGCAAAAACATTATGCCATCGTCTCGTTTTCCGCCACTCCCACAAAGTCAGAAAGATCATGGAGACGGCGAGAACTCCGATGCCCGTTAAGTGCGCAATGTAAGCCGCGGTGGCCAGCAAAGCCGCCGCCGCAAAACTCAGCACTGACCGCTTCCGCCGGTACCATAACCAAGTTGGCAGCGCCAGCAGAAACAATGCGATGCCGAAGTTGTAGTTCACAAAGCCGTAGAGAAACTGCGAGTTGTACACCAGAAAGGGCGCAACCACAGCGAGCCAAACCGGTCTGCCGCGCCCCGCCGCGCACCCTAAGAAATGGCAGCCGGCCCAGAATAGTATTAAAAGAAGAGACTCGCTTACCTTGCCCGCCGTGGGCACATCGAGCCAAGCGAATGCATACCCAGCCAACAGATCGAACGCGAGGTTGGGATACGGCCTCCAGTTGACGTCATAGCGCTGCCGCAGCAGAGTTTCATGACTCCAGTCCCGAAGAATCTCAACTCTCGCCAAGTGGCCCGGGTAATCCACTTGGGAAGAATATTGAAATTCCCAGATCGGCCACAACAGCAGCAAGAGAACGCCCGCCATCAACGACCAATAAATCCATCGGCTGGCTGGATCGACGTTCAACCCGGTTCCGTTACTGCCTGAGTCGGCCTGGGACCGCAATATGTCTGTGTCTATCATTTTCGGGCGGCTATCGCTCCAGGCCGACCGTTTCAGAGAACGATTTTCCGATTTGGTCCGGTAAACTACCGGCCGTCTCGCACCTTACCCGCCGTCTCTGCGCCAAACACCGGCAGCGACTCATCCGTCAACAGCCCGATCTGTTTCAGAACCGACGCCTGATCCCAATAGATGTGCTCATGGGCGAGCTTGCCGTCGCGGAATTTCACGATCGCCACCAGCGGCACCTCAACCCGGCGATGGGTGGGCGCGACGCCGGGCAGCATCCAGGGCATTTCTTGCGTATGGGTGAATGAAAAAATCATTTCATCCACCAATTGATCCTGGCCGATGGTGCGCGACACGGGCGTGAGCGTGGTATCGGGCGGCATGCTCGGAATAAAATCGCGCGAATAAAATTTGCGTAGCGCGCTCTTGCCCGCGCCGCCCGTCATCACCGGGATGTGATTGACGTGGGCGTCTTCGACCATCGTCGCCAGCGTCGCTTCCACGTCGCGCGTGGCAAACTCATGGCTGGTGTGTTCTTCCCACAACCTGGCCAAGTCCGGCCGCATTAAACTAAATCCGCCGCCCGCAGCGGAAGCTTTCGGACGCGCTTGCCGGTGGCGGCGAACACCGCGTTCATCACCGCGGGCGCGATGGGCGGCGTGCTGGCCTCGCCAATGCCGCCCGGGGCGTTTTGGCTGGGAACGATATGCGCCTCGACCACCGGCATTTCGTCAATACGCAGCATCTCGTAATCGTTGAAGTTGCCCTGCACCACCCGGCCTTTGGCGATCGTGATGTTGCCTTTCAGCGCTGCGGTCAGGCCAAAGACGATACCGCTCTGAATCTGCTGAGCGACGATCGCGGGATCCACCACTTGCCCGCAATCCACCGCGCACACCACCTTGTGGACCTTCAGTTTTCCGTTGGCGATCGAAACTTCCGCTACCTGCGCGGTAAAGCTGCCGATATTATTCGCCACCGCCATTCCATGATGATGTCCCGCCGGTAAAGGTTTGCCGTAACCGGCTTTTTCGGCGGCCAAATCAAGGGCGCCGAGCAAGCGCGGAGAGTCCTTGAGCATGCGGCGCCGCAACTCCAACGGGTCTTTACCGCCGGCCGCCGCCAACTCATCCACAAAGCTTTCCGTAAAGAAGGTATTTTGAGAATAACCAACCGACCGCCAATAACTCACCGGAATTCCCGCATCAGCGGCGTGATATTCAACCAAAATATTGGGAATGCCATAGAGAATATCGGCCATGCCTTCAACGCCTGTGGTGTCCACTCCATCGCGGACATAGCCGAAAGAGGGGCAAGCGATGCGGCCCGTAAACGCCACCGGCCAGCCGTTCGCATCCAATCCCGCCGCCAGACGCGTGTAGGCAGCCGGGCGGTATGTATCGTGTTGCAAGTCGTCTTCGCGAGACCAGGTGAGCTTCACCGGCACGCTCACTTGCTTGGCGATCTCGACCGCTTCCGCAATGTAGTCCGCCCCGCCGCGCCGCCCGAAGCCGCCGCCCAGGTACATGGTGTGTACGGTCACCTTGCTGAACGGCAACCTCGTAATCTTCTGGGCAACCTGCGCGGCTGCGGTCTGGATCTGCGTGGAGGCCCAGATTTCGCACGCATCCGGACGCACGTGCGCCACGCAGTTCAGCGGCTCCATGGGGGCGTGCGCCAGGTAGGGCGCTTCATATACGGCTTCGACCTTCTTCGCCGCGCCGGAGAGCGCAGCGTGCGCATCGCCTTCCTTGCGCGCCACCGCTCCGGGCTTGGCGGTGAGATCGGCGAAAAGCTGGCGGATGCTTTCTGTGCTGGTATTCGCCAGCGCGCCTTCGTCCCATTTCACTTCGAGCGCGCGCCGCCCCTCCATCGCCGACCAGGTATCGGATGCGAGCACGGCCACGCCGTTGGAGATCGGGACCACGTTGATGACGCCGGGCACGGCTTTCGTTTTGCTCGCTTCGAAGCTGGCGACTTTGCCGCCGAAAACCGGACAGCGCATCACCACCGCATACTGCATTTGCGGCAATCGAACATCGATACCGAATTTGGTGCTGCCATCTACCTTGCCGGGCGTGTCGAGGCGCTTGGGCGAAGTGCCGATCAATTTGAACTGCGCCGGAACCTTCAACGCGACGTTGGCCGGTGGTTTCAACTGCGCGGCGGCTTCCGCCAGGCTTCCGTAACTCAGGCGCGCGTTGGTCGCCGTATTGATCGCGAAGCCGTTTTCGGCGCGGCACTGTGCTCGCGAAATATTCCACTTCTGCGCTGCGGCTTGCAACAACATCTCTCGTGCAGACGCTCCGGCCTTGCGCAACGGCACCCAGCCGGTGCGAATGCTCCGGCTTCCGAACACGCCTTGCAGCGGCCCGTACGCCGCCGGATCCACTCCTGGAAATTCCGGGCGGATCGTCTTCCAATCGCACTCCAGTTCTTCAGCCAGCAGCATCGATAACGAAGTGACGGTGCCCTGGCCCATCTCGGCCTTGTCGATGAACAGCGTGACGATGTCATCGGCGCCGACGTGTATATACGCATTGAGCTTGCTTTGCGCCGCTTCGCCTCTCAGAGGCAACGTAAACCGAATCAGCAAGCCCCCTACAGCCGTTTGGAGAAATGTTCGGCGTTTCAATCTCCACCTCCCGCCGCCTGGCTGTGCGCGTGCATTTTGGCGGCAACGTGAATCGCGCGGCGAATGTCCTGATAGGTTCCGCAGCGGCAGATGTTACCCTTCATCACTTCGTCGATGTCGGCGTCGCTTGGGTTGCTGGTCTTAGCCAGCAAAGCGGCGGCTGCCATGATCTGGCCGGATTGGCAATAGCCACACTGCGGCACGTCTTCGTCAATCCAGGCCTGTTGCACGGCGTGCAGATGGCCGTTCGCCAAGCCTTCAATAGTTACGATGTCCTTGGCAGCCACGGTGGAGATGGGCGTGGTGCACGAGCGCACCGGGCGGCCGTTCACATGCACGGTGCAGGCGCCGCATAGCGCGACGCCACAGCCAAACTTGGTTCCAGTCAAGCCCAACGTATCGCGCAGCACCCAGAGCAGGGGCATCCGCGGATTGACATCCACGGTTTGCGGTTTTCCGTTCAGCGTAAATCGAATTGCGGCCATGCGGCCTCCCTTCTTGCGCTTTAACCATCATAAGCGGTCGGCGTGGCAGCATGTCCCTGAGCTTGTACATTCTCGGCGCCTCGTGGCACAGGCTTTAGCAACCCGTGTCTAAGGCTGTTAGCCCTGTGTTGGACGAGCCAAAAGATGTCTCACAGGTTTCCATTTAACGACATAATCAAGGTACAATTTTGCCGCGCACGATTTGTCGAACTTGCTTGTGGAAGCCCGTCGGGTTTGGCGATGGCTCGAATTTTAAGCGGATGTTTCGGGCGGAGATTGGTGTGTCACCGCGCGAGTATCGGCGGCAGAGAGGCTGTTTGGACTCCAGCACAGGCTAAAGCCTGTGCCACGGGGCCCAGGTGGCACAGACTTTAGTCTGTGTTTACTCGCTGCGCAGTGCAATCGCCGGATCGATCCTCGCTGCCTTCCGCGCCGGCAAAGAACTGGCCAGCATCGCTACGCTTCCCAGCACCACGGCCATGCCCAAGACCAGCAGCATGTCGGAGGGTCGCGCGCCGTAAAGCAAGCTCGACAACAGGCGGCTCACAGCGAACGCGCCGGCCAAGCCTAAACCGATTCCGAAAGTGATCAGGATCAAGCTGCGTCCCAGCACTAGTTGCAAAAGGTGTTTACGTGTGGCGCCCAACGATGCGCGGATCGAGAACTCGCGCGTGCGCTGTCCCACTTGAAACGCGATCACTCCATAGAGACCGACAGTCGCCAACAGGAATGCGACCAGCGCGAACCCGGCCAGCAGCCAGGCCGCCAGTTGGAGCGAGGCGTGGTTGGCTGAGCGCAGCGTCTCCATGGTTTGCACTTCGAACACCGGCTCCTCGGCGTCCACTTGGGCCACCGCCGCGCGCACGGCCGAGGCCAAGGCGGATGGATCGCGCTCCGTCCGTATCGCCAGCGTCATGTCGCCTCTTGGCTCCTGCGAAAACGGAACGTAGACTTGCCCCAATTGCCCTTTGAGAAATTTCACCATCAACGGTTGCGGTACGGAGGGCACCACGCCGACGATCTCTCGCAGAGGCTCTTTGCGACCCAGTTTGAGCAATTGACCAATGGGATCGCGACCGGGCCAATAGTGCCGCGCTGTCCACTCATCTACGATGACCACGCGGCGATCGCGCTCTTTGAAGTACCGGCCGCGCATCAAAGGAAGCTCCATGGCCCGGAAATAATCCGGCGTCACTTTCGCTTCGAGCACGATCGGCACATCTTGCGGACGCGGTTCGGGCCGGTCCGGGAAGTATACCCCGGTCCCATGGATCTCACTGGCGTCCGGCAGCGCGTCGGTAGCCGATGCGGCCACTACGCCGGGCAATCGCCGTACTCGCTCGAGCACGCGATCGAAGAAGGCGCTCTGCATTTCTCCGGTGGGATACTGGCGCTCAGAGAGGCCGATCTTCATGGTCAGAATGCCGGCGGGGTTGTAGCCGGGATGCTCGGATCGCATACGCAAAAAGCTCTGGAGCAGCAGGCCGCCGCTGGCCAGCAGGATCAGGGTCAGCGACAATTGCGCGATTACCAGCAAACCACGCATCCGCTGCGGATCGGCCGCGGTGACGGTCCGGCAGGAGTCCTTGAGAGTGTCGTTCACGTCTGTCCGCGACACCTGCCAGGCGGGCGCCATGCCGACCAGGAGCCCGGCCAGCGAGGCAACCAGAAAATTAAAGAGCAGGACGGGTAGATCGAGTGCGATCAGGTCCATGTTCGGCAGGTCGTCCAAGTGCAGTGAGGCGATCAGCCGGATCGCCAACAGCGCCGGAACGATTGCCAGCATTCCTCCTAACCACGAGAGCAGCAGGCTCTCGGTCATCAGTTGCCGCAGCAGCCGCGCGCGGCCCGCGCCCAGCGCCACGCGGACGGCCATCTCCTTGCGACGGGCCGTGCCGCGCGCCAGCAGCAGGTTGGTGATGTTGGCGCAGGCGATCAGCAGCACAAAACCCACGGCGCCGAAGAGGATCGCCAGCAGTGTGCGCGCGTCCTCGATATACGCCTCTTCAATGGGCTGCAGCACGGCTGTTATGCCGGTATTGTCGGGGAACTGTTTGCCCAGACGGTCGCTGAGTTCGCTCATCCGGCGTTGGGCCGCGGCCAGCGTGATTCCGGGACGAAGCCGGCCCAGCACCCCGGTATTGCGGGTCTTGCGGTTGTCGCGCAACTCGGCGTTGAACACGAATGGCGCATAGATCTCTTCATGATCGATTTGCGGAAAGCGGGGCGGTAAGACCCCGAGGACGGTATGCGCGGTCCCGTCCAGCAATATGGTTTTGCCGGCGATTTGCGAATCGGCCGCAAAGTGCGACTTCCATAGTTTGTCGCTCAGCACCACCACATTGTCATGCCCAGGTTGCATGTCTTCCGGCAGAAAGCAGCGCCCCAGTTGCGGACGTCCCACCAACGTTTCAAAGAAGCCCGGAGTCACCTGCTTGCCATCCACCCGTTCGGTCCGGGTTCCTTGCCGGAGATTGAATCCGGAATCGCGGATGGCGCCTAAAGACACGAAGACGCCGCTGTCCTGCCACGCCAGATAGTCGGGGATCGAGGCCGGAAGCTGATGCCATCCGCGTTTGGGGTCTTCGCTCCAAACCATCACCACGTTTTGCGGATTGGGAATCGCCAGCGGCGTGAGCGCGGCCTTCACCACACTGAAGATTACGGTGTTGGCGCCGATTCCGAATGACAACGTGAGGGCGACTACCACGGCAAAACCCGGGCTTTTGCGGATCATTCTCCAGGCGTAGCGCAAATCCTGCCGCGCGGAATCAATGAGCGGCAAGCTGCGCTGGTCGCGATAAGCCTCCTTGGCGGCTTCCCGTCCACCAAACTTCAGCAGGGCGATTCGCCGGGCTTCTTCGGGCGTCATCCCCGCTCGCCGATTGTCTTCGATATGCAGTTCGAGGTTGCTGTCGATCTCGGCCTGAAGTTCGCGGTCGCGCCGTTGCTGGAAAAACAGCCCGAGGAAGCGGGCAAACAAGGTTTTCAAGAGACCTCCTCGGCGTCCCGTCCGCTAAACTTCAACGGCGCGCACAGGCGGGCTTCTTCCGGCGTCATTCCCGCGAGCCGTGCCTCCCCGAACAGCCCGAGGAAGCGGAAAAACGAAATTCTCAAGAGACCTCCTCACCAGGCACAAAGAAGCGGGCGATGATGGCCGTGGTTTCTTCCCACTGGCGCGCCTCGCGCTCTAATTTCTTTTTGCCCGCTCGCGTCAACGCGTAATATTTGGCCTTTCGGTTGTTTCCCGAGACGCCCCATTTTGCCGAGATATAGCCCTCTTGCTCCAGTTTCAGCAGCGCCGGATAGAGAGTGCCATAGTTCACCGAGAGCTTGTCGCCGCTGACTTGCTCAATGCGCCGTGCGATCCCGTAGGCGTGCAGCGGGCCGAGAGATTCCAGCGTCCGCAGCGCCATCAGGGCCAAAGTTCCCTGCCAGACACTGGCTGGCGCGGCGCTGGGTTGCGGCGGGGTGGGACGGTCATTCATAGTTGTTTCGCTCTCCGGCGTCGGCAGGCTGCTCACTCGGCACAAGCTGAGGCCTGTGCCACGGGATGCTGCATTTAGTGCCGCCTGCATCATGTCCAATTCGCCCTCTAGCCCCGAACGTTAGTAAGGGGATGGGCGCTTTTCCCCTCACTAACGTTCGGGGCTAGAAATGTGCCACTTTCCTATTGCTTACCCATATGAATATGCCACAGCTTGTATGGGAAAGCAATAGGAAACATCAGTGTGTCAAACTGAACATGAACATGGCATGGTTTACCCGCGACCGACCCGGCAAGGACGAGCCGGAAGACTCGGGAGAGCGACACGTCCGCACGGAAGGGCTGTGGCTGAAGTGCGATAGCTGCGGCCAGATCGTCTGGAAGAAGGCGCTCGATGAGAATCTGCAGGTCTGCCCGAAGTGCGGATTTCACTTCCGGCTGGATGCGCGGTCGAGACTCGAGCTGCTCTTCGACGAGAGCAAGTTCGAAGAGTTCGATGTCAATTTGGCCTCCAACGATCCACTGGAATTTGTCGACTCCAAAACCTACAAAGAACGTTTGGCGCTGATGAAGGAGTCGACGTCGATGAACGACGCCGTGATCTCGGCCTCAGGCTCGCTGAACGGCCGCCGTTTGCATATCTGCGCGCTCGAGTTGAAGTTCATTGGCGGCAGCATGGGCTCCGTGGTGGGTGAAAAGATCACGCGCGCGATTGAACGCTCGGCGCACGACCGAGTTCCGCTAGTGATCGTTTCGGCTTCCGGGGGCGCGCGCATGCAGGAAGGGGCCATCAGCCTGATGCAACTGGCGAAAATTTCCGCGGCGCTGATGCGCCTGGATGAAGCCAGGATACCCTTCATCAGCGTGCTGACCGATCCGACCACCGGGGGAGTGACCGCCAGCTTCGCCATGCTGGGTGACTTGAATATCGCCGAGCCGGGCGCGCTGATCGGTTTTGCCGGACCGCGGGTGATTGAGCAAACGATCCGCCAGAAACTTCCGGAAGGGTTTCAGCGTAGTGAATTTCTGTTACAGCACGGTTTCCTCGATGCGGTAGTCCCGCGCGCCGAACTCAGGAAATATCTTGCCGCGTCCTTCGACTTTTTTCTGGCCTGAGTTTCTGGCTCGTTTCTAGACCGAAGCCGCCGCACCAAACCGCCAGCGAAACAGGGCGGGGAAAACGGTGGCCCGCTGTCGCGGGCTGGCTGGGTCATCATGTGATTTTGAGGAACTCGCGCAAAACCGACTGCGGCGCGAACGATTTATGAAGGCGCGCAAACGGCGCCCGCCGATCTCGCGCGTCCGGCCGGCAAGGAGACCGTGCAGGGTGAGCGCGACGTGGTGCTGGTGGATACGCCGGATCAGGTTCCTGGCCCGCTTCGCTGTGGGCGCCGAACCTTCGCGCTTCTCAATGGCGTGGACCGGGAAATGCGCCGGACGGAGAAAGCTTAAGACGTTCTGCCTGGCGATGGGTTGCGGCGGCAAGCCGGCTGGTTTGTGATTGGTTTACTTTTTAAAAAGATTGTCGAAGGCGGCCCGCGCGTCGTTGGGCGTCCGGGGCGACGGCGCGGCTGAGGTCTGGTTATTCGCCGGAGCGGCATCGCGGGCGACAGTCACCCGCTGCTTGAACAGTTCACAATCGTTGCGCTGGTCCTTGACCGGAATCCTGACCGGCACCGGTTTGAGACACTGGAAGCGCGTGGAGGGTTCAAAGTGCGCGCACTGTTTGCAGCAGTGGACCGATGCGCCGCACTTCGGACACACACCTGTTTTCCAGTCGATGTCCTGGGGCAAGGCGGTGGAACAGTTAAAGCATCTTGCAGCCACCACGTTTTGCAGCAGCCGCGGCAGGCGAGGCCCGGTGACGTCCAGAGGGGGACGCGGGCCGTTGGGCTTGGAGTGGTCTTCCCTGCGCAGTGCGCCGGAATCGCGGCCGGTATCCATATAGCCCCGTTGCCTGTATTTACGGTCTTCGTCCATTGAGAAGGTTGACTCCTGGAAGTTAGCGGTCCGGCTTCAGAGCCGGTGTGAGCGACGATACGTGCTGGCCAATTAGGAACGGCTAGGTGGATGCGCGGGACACTTCATGGGGAACGGAATGTTCTATCCCGCTTACGCCTAAAACACTATGTACCACGAAATGCGGACAAAATCCAATTATTTCTTTGCTAGCGTTTGGTTACAGAACCATTTGGGCCCTAAGAAAGTAACCAAGGTACTAGGGGGAAGCCGGAAAATGGCCCCTGCGGCAAAATCTATGCAGCGCCTCTGCGAGCCCGGCAATTCCCATGGAGGCGGCGCTAGCCCGCGCGATGGTACAAAGCTTTTCTCAGTCGACGCCCCATTTCAGAGGGGAGTTGCACGGTCTGGTCAGCGGATCGTCATAATGATTGGGGCTCACTCGCAAGGAGTATCCCAACCGGCCGGTCTGATGCGGAACGAACTCTTTCATGAAGACATATGCCGTCCCCTCCTGGTCCAAGGCCGGGAGCGTCATCACCTGAGTCTCTTCCAGATTACCATTCACGCCGACGCGGCCGACCACGGCTTCCACCCGCACATCCTGGGGCGACAAGCCAGCCAATTCGACCACCGCGCGAATGGGAACCGGCTTGCCCGTCAGGACGGACCCGTCCGCGCCCAAGCCCATCTCGACAAACTGCACCTGATCCCAAACATTCTCCACTGCGTTGTTCCACTTGGCGCGATCGCGCGCCGGGGTGAAGCCGGCGGCGGACATGTCGAGGTGAGCCTGATGGGCCGGTTCATACAACTGCGACATATACTCCCCCACCATGCGCTGGCAGTTGAATTGGGGACTCAAGTTCATCAGCGATTGCTTCATCCGCCGGACCCACTCGAGCGGCACGCCTTCATCCCGGCCCGCGTAATACAGTGGGACGATTTCGTTCTCGAGTGTCGAGTAGATCGCGCGGGCGTGGATCTCGTCCTGGTCCTCGGAATACGGCTCACGGTCGCCGATGGCCCAGCCCCCGGAAATCTCGTAGGCCTCATCGAACCAGCCGTCGAGGATGCTTAAATTCAGCACGCCATTGATGCCGGCTTTCATGCCGCTGGTGCCGCAAGCCTCTTCCCCACGCCGCGGGTTATTAAGCCACAGGTCAACCCCCTGCACCAGTTCACGGCCGACCTGAATGCTGTAGTCCTCCAAAAAAACGATGTGCTTCGCGATATCGGGGTTTCGGGAAAGCTGGACAATTTCGCGGATCAAGGTCTTGCCCGGTAGATCTTTCGGGTGGGCCTTACCGGCGATCACGATCTGCACGGGCATCTCGCGATTGGTGAGCAAGCGCTTCAAACGATCGATATCGCCGAACAGCAGAGTGGCCCGCTTGTAGGTGGCAAAGCGCCGGGCAAACCCGATGGTCAAGGTGTCGGGATCCAACACCTCGGAGAGCCGCCGTTGCTCGGCGGAAGACGCTTTGCGCGCAAGCGCGCTGACGGCCACTCGCTCCCGAACAAACGAAACCAGGTTACGTTTCCGCCTGCGGTGCGCTTCCCAAAGCTCCTGGTTGGGGATGTCCTGCACCAGATCCCACAGCTTGGGATCGAGATAGCGCTCACGCCAGTCCGGCTGCAAGTAAGTATCGTAAATCTGCGCGAGGTCTCCGTTGAGCCAAGTGGGCAGATGCACGCCGTTAGTGATGGAGGTGATCGGAACCTCCCAAACCGGAAGTTTCGGCCACAGATCCTGCCACATTTCCTGCGAAACCTGGCGATGCAGGCTGCTTACGGCATTGCGGAAGGCGGACGTTTTGATGGCGAGAATCGCCATGGAGAACGGCTCCTGTGATTGGGAAGACTGCTTGCGGCCGAGCGACAGAAACTTGTCGAGCGGGATTCCACCTTCGGAGCAGTAGCTGTCGAAATATTGGTACAGTATGCTGGAGTCGAATAGGTCGATCCCGGCCGGGACCGACGTGTGAGTGGTGAAGACGTTGTTGGCGCGGCAGGCCTCAAACGCCTCTTCAAAGTTCAGCTTCTCCTGTTCGATGAGCAGCCGCATGCGCTCCAGGGCGAGAAACGCCGAGTGCCCTTCATTCATGTGATAGGCCGTCGGCTTCAATCCCAAGGACTGGAGCGCGCGAAGGCCTCCAATGCCCAGCACGATCTCCTGCCGGATGCGCGTATGGATGTCTCCGCCATAAAGTTGATCGGTGATCTCCCGGTACTCCGCCAGCTCGTTCTCCGGGATGTTGGTATCGAGCAGATAAAGCTTAATCCGTCCAATGTCGATGTGCCAGACTTTGATGTACACCACGCCGCCCGGCATCTGGACCGTGACAAGTACATCTTTGCCCCCCGCATCGCGCACTGGACGCACCGGCAGCGTGTAGAAATCGTTTACCGGATTGCGTTCCTGCTGCCAGCCGTCCGGATTGAGCGATTGCCGCAAATAGCCTTTCTGATAGAGCAGGCCTACACCGACCAACGGCAGACCGGCATCGCTCGACGCCTTCATGTGATCCCCGGACAGGACGCCCAAGCCGCCGGAGTAAATGGGCATACACTCGACCAAGCCGTATTCCATTGAGAAATAGGCGATCAACTGATCGGGGGGGCGCTCGATGCGACTCAGGTAGGCATCGAAGTTCTCGCAGGCCCGCCGGTAAGAAGCGAGATAGCGGGGGTCGGCCGCGCAGCGCTCCAGCGTCGCCTGGGAGACGCGGCCCAGCATCAAAATCGGGTTGTTACCGCAGGACTTCCACAGGACCGGGTCTAAGCGGCGAAACAGGCCGCGCGTATTGTGATCCCAACTCCAGAGCAGGTTGTACGCCAGTTCGCCGATCCGGGAGATCGGGGCCGGTAGGGCCGGCCGGACGAGGAACTCCTTCACCGGGTGAATTTGAAACGCCATGATTTCGTTCGATACTCCAAAATACCACCGGGCATGCGCCGTCCCCTACTCTGTTCGACGACAGCCAAAGGTTTTCCGATGCCGGTCAGTTGTTTAGCGTTCATTAAAGTTTCATGAATGCCAGCCAAGCGCTTGGCTATAATTCTATCGGCTCTTCTTGGCATTCGGTACACTGCCCTTTTCCGCTACACTGCCTACATGGGAACTTCCGGTCTGGCGCGTGTGCTGCTGGCGGCTTCTTTGGCCGGATGCTCGGGGGCTGGCTGCTCTGGGGCCACACCCGCTGTGGCCGGCGATTACGACGCAACCATTCAGCAATGGCGCGAGCGGCGCGAAGCGGCGCTCACGGCCGACGATGGCTGGCTGACGGTGGCCGGGTTGTTCTGGCTGAAAGACGGCGACAATACGGCCGGTTCCGGCGCGTCCAGCGACATCCGGCTGGAACGGGGTCCGGCGAGGATCGGCGTGTTCCAGCATCATGGAAGCAAGACCATTTTTCAGCCCGCGGCCGGTGTCCCGATCGACGCGCCCGCTGGGGAACTGCATCCCGACACCGATCGGATTCGTTTTGACGACTACACCATGTTTGTCATCCATCGCGGCGAACGCGACGCGATCCGGCTGAAAGACAAGCGCAGTAAGTTTCGCCAGGAGTTCACCGGCTTGCACTGGTATCCCGTGAAGCCGGACTACCGCGTGGTGGCCAAGTTTATCTCCTACCAGAAGCCAACTTTGATCGCCATCCCGAACATCCTGGGTGAAGTAGACAAAGAACCCAGCGCCGGTTACGCCGAATTCGATTTGCACGGCCAGCATTACCGGCTGGAGCCGGTGGTGGAAGACAGGCGGCTATTTTACATTTTCCGCGATTTGACCAGCGGCAAAGAGACCTACGGGGCCGGCCGTTTCCTCTATTCCGACATGCCGAAAGACGGGACGGTCGTGTTGGACTTCAACCAAGCCTACAACCCACCGTGCGCGTTCACTCCCTACGCTACCTGCCCACTGCCGCCGGCGCAAAATCGATTAGCTGTGCGGCTGGAAGCGGGCGAGTTGAAGTACGGCGGCCACTGACGCTGCTCCCGCGGACAAAGTTTCCCACTGCGTTTTCAGTGTAGCTGGCGCGTGCTAGGAATCGGGGCTGCCAGGATGGCTGGCCGTCCGTAACGCGTTGACAGGACAAAAGAAAATATAGTTGGGCGCGACGTGACTCGAAAATCCGGGCTCGCCAGCTCCGCAAGCGAGTTACGTGACGCTAGACCACCTGGCCGCCACGCGGCTGTTGACGGACTCGGCGGGATGGAGCCATGTGCGCCGGTTCGATTATCTTTCAGTTCGGTGCAGATTGCAAGGATTGTAAAAGATTGGTGACCGCTTGGGTGGGCCCTTTTTCGCGAAGAGCTTCTTGAAGAGCGGGGACCAGAACTGATTTATGGTAGTAACCTCTGAGGCTGTTCTCAACGAATCGCCGGACGTAGTCATCCGCGTCGTAGAGATAACCAATCAGCAGGGGAAGCAAGTTTACGTCGCTATAGCCGAGCAGGGACGGCAGATAATCTGAGAGTAATTCCGCCGGCGCCTTTGGCGCCTTGTTCACCATGGCGCGAAGCCATTCCGCCCGTTGAGACGGCTCCGCGGGGCGAACGACAATCGTCGTCCAAGCGGAACGTTCCCGAACTTGGCCGTCGGGCGCCAGTCTCGTAAAGCGCACTTCGTATTGGCCGGGCTGCTCAAACCGGTAGAGCAGGTGAAACGGCAATCGGCCAGACTTGGAGGGCTTTCCCGGCAAACCCGTCGTCGCGCAGGGGGCACCGCTGTACAGAAACACTCTGAGCGGGTTCTTCGCCCTGATTTTCGGCAGCGGAACGCGGTTCCAGCGCGCCTCCAACACCTCGCAGGCCAGGAAACCGGGGCCTGTTTGAAGCGGGTCGTCATGGATTGGATAAACCAGCGGGTTGCTAACGTCCGTGCTGGTGTGCACGCGAATCCAAACCGGCATACCCACATAGGCCGGCTCGTCCTGAGTCAGCTTGATTCTCTCTAAACCGAATTCAAGCGGGACCGGATCGCTGGCCACGCCTTCCTTAATCACGCGAAGTTCCGCACTGCCACCAAAGGGAACGTCCTTGGGAACTTCAAAATTGATCTGCTTGTCTTGCGCCCAAAGCAAGCCGGCGAACACGTTGCCGATCTTCACCTGTACGCCGCATAGGGAGGTTGGGTAGATGCGATTCTCTCCCAAACTCCGAAAGGGTTGTCGGGCGGGAGCGTTTCCACACGGTGCTGGTCCCCATAGCCGCGGCAACCTTCTTCCGGCCCCAGGTTGTCTCCGTAGATCGAAACCAACATGGCCGGCGCCAGCATGAGAGGCGTGTCGCCGAAAGACGGAATCACGCGATCGGCGTAGAAAAAAGGCCGCGCAGGCTGCGCCCATGCCGTCAGCGTGAACAACAGACACGCAACTGGCAGTGAACTCGGCATGACATCTTATTATCGGGCATTTGCGCTTTGGCCGTTTGGTCAAGAGTATTCCACTGTCTGGGCTACACTGAAAGTTCCTTCCCCATGCAAGAACTCAAGCGCCTGATTCGAGAAGCCGTGCGGCTGGAAGCGGGCGAGCTGAATTACGGCGACCACTGACACTACTGCTGGGAATACTGCGGGCGATATGCTGGAAGGACACTGTCATGGACCCCACCAGCTCACCGCGCGCAACACCGGGCGGATGTCAGATCGCAGCGCTCGGTCTGGGGCACGCTAGCTCACGCGTATGAGGAGGATTTATATCAATAGTGGTTCGCCAGATAAACGATATCCTATACCGGGGTACGACGACCAAGTCGAGAAGTGGGGGATCAGTGACGTTGCCGAACGCGGCTTTTTTACTGGGGACTGCTTTTCTGGTTGGTCTGGTTCCACTTCACGCTCAGAATAGGGATGGAGGAGAGCAAATAGATGCGCTTGCTCGTTCGATCAAGGCTGGAAACGTTGCGGCGGTCGAAATTTTTGGAGTTTCTCGCAGTGCGGAATTTCGGGTTAATGTCAATCCGCAACGTCTTGAAAGCTGGTGGGAGTACAAGCTGACGTTCCGCGACCTAGTGCCGCGTACCGATGAGTTATTGTCCGCCTTGAGGTCTTCGGCAATTCGACCGTCCAGCACGAAATTGGATTCCCTGGATGTACGATGCGGAGTTGTATTCTACTCGAAGACGCAAGAGGGCAAACGGATCGCCTCGATTTATTTCGATAAGAGTGGCCGTGGGGGCGCGCTCAGTAGTCTCCCTACGTTGTTCGGACCCGATTTTCTTGTACGTCTTAAGAAGGCGCTTCATTTTTCCGTCGAGTAGCCTACCGTCGCCAGCGGCTTGGCTCGATTAACGCATAACCGGTGCCGAAGCGGCCCAAATCTTCAAACGGCCCACTGCTGGGCCTTTGGGAAGAGACCACGCTGCGTTCGTGCCGAATCAGTGTTTTGAAATCAGCTTTCCCGCTACGACCGCCGGCGCGCTGCCCGGCCGAGTGCGCTTCAGACCCTGAATAGCCGTAAGCGCAGCTGTGAGAATATCTCCGTCGAGGAATTTGTATCGCTCCTCAACCCGACGCTTTTTCATGTTTCCGAATCGTTCGACGACAAGTTTGGCGTCGGATACGGAGCGGTGGACGATTGCATTCGAGGAGTATACCTCGCAACCAGCCGAGGGCTCATCTTCCGACAACGCGAACGCATCGAGAGCACCCAGGAATTTCAGTCGAACTGGCTGGCCGTAGATGTTGGCGAATTGGATTGCTTTAGAATACTTTCGCCCCTCGTCTTTGGCTTGCTTTATCGCGCTGTCGAAACCATCGGCCTTAAATAAAACGACCCTGTCCTCCACGAGAGTTGACGTGGGATCAAAAAACTTGTCGAGAGTTTTCGGCTTTCCGATTGCCACGAGCCGAAACAGCGTTCTCATTCCATACCAACCGATCTTTCGCTTCATGGCCACAGACTCAGCATACATTCTCCATTCGGAAGAAAGGGCCGGTATCCACTGTCTGGGCTACACTGAAAGTTCTCTCCCCATGCAAGAACTCAAGCGCCTGATTCGAGAAGTGCCCGGCTTCCCGAAACCCGGCATCAATTTTTACGACATCACTACGCTTTTAAAAGACGGCCCCGGCTTTCGCCAGGTCATCGATTGCTTGTCGAACCACTTCTCGCAAGCCAAAGCCGACATCGTCTTGGGCATTGAGGCTCGCGGCTTCATCATCGCGCCGGCGGTCGCTTATGCCTTGGGACGCGGCTTCATTCCCGTCCGCAAGGAGAACAAGCTGCCAGCCGCCTGCGAACGCGAAGAGTACGCCCTTGAATACGGAACCGACATTCTTGAAATACATCGCGACGCGATCGAGCCTGGGCAAAACGTGCTGATCATCGACGACGTCCTGGCAACCGGCGGCACTGCCTCGGCCACCGCCCGCCTGGTCGAGAAACTCGGCGGCAAAGTGGCCGGCTTCGGATTCATTTTGGAACTCGACTTTCTTAACGGCCGCCGGAAATTGACCGCCTACGACGTCCATTCGCTCGTGCACTACTAAACGGCTATGCGCATCCGGGCGCTCGCTAAAATCAATCTCGACCTCCGGGTTCTCCATAGGCGGCCAGACGGCTTCCATGAACTGCGAACGGTATTTCAAACCATATCGCTGTCGGACAGAATCGATATTGAAGTCCATCGCGGGCGAACCCGCATTGAAATCGACTCTGACATTCCGGACAATCTGATCGTTCGCGCGGCCGACCTCGTCCTCGCTGCCACAAAAACGAGCGCTAAGATAACGTTCCAGCTAAAGAAGCGGATCCCTCTGGGGGGCGGCTTGGGTGGCGGATCGAGCGATGCCGCTGCCGTGCTGCTCGCCCTTCCGGCCCTGCTCAAAAAGGCCATCCCTTTGGAACAGCTCATGCACCTAGCCACCCAGCTCGGCAGCGACGTTCCTTTTTTCCTCTTGGGAGGCGCCGCCGCCGCCGCTGGCCGGGGCACCGAACTCTATCCGCTCCCCGACCTTCCCAGCTACCCCGCGCTGCTGGTCGCGCCGGGCATCCATGTCTCCACCGCCGACGCCTACCGTGCCCTGAATCGGGAATCGACAATTGGGTTACACTCCTCGACCACGAGTACTTTCCAGGCAGTTGTCTGGAGAGTCGCAAGCCGTCTGCCGGCCCGGCAATGGGGAAGTGTGAACGACTTTGAAAGCGTTGTGTTCCCCCTACACCCTCAATTGGAATCGATCCGGGGAAAGTTGTGGTCTTTGGGCGCCCGGCCAGCTCTGATGAGCGGGAGCGGGTCTACGCTTTTCGGGGTGTTCGCCGGCCGGGAAGCGCGGGAAAAAGCGCGCGTGCGATTGAAGCAGGAATTTAGGAACGCCCAGGTGTATCCGGTGTCGCTAGTGAGCCGAACCACTTACCGGGCGCTGTGGCGGCGGCAATTGTCGGGTGTAGGGGAACCGGGTGGTTGAGGATCTGCTGGAAATCTTCCATCTTCCGCCGTTTACTCCGGCTTGTAACATTGGCGGGACGATGTGAGTCATGGTAGGCGCACGTCGCCCGATTCACGCTCAAATGCCGGAGCGTTTGCGCTTTTTGCCCTGGGTTGGGCAAGAATACCCTCTCGGTTTTTCAATAACGGTTCGAGAGCGCCTCAAATGGCGACGTTTGGGCGGCGTTCGCACGCAGATGACTGCACCCAGTTGAAGCTTCCAACTTCTCAAGTTGACTCAGGGCGAGTGGTCTGGTAGGAGAGGAACGACATGGGAGCGGCCTCTCATTCGAAATGTTGGTGTAAACCTAGGTAGTCGATAGAGAGCGTAAGGGAGGAAGGAGCTTATGGCTGAACGGGGCACACCTGACGCCGCGCCGTCGGGTGGCTTTCTGAGCGACCCTAACCGTCGAAAGTTTCTGTGGCTCGGTACGGGCCTCGTCGTCCTCGAAAAATACCTTCCGGACACGGGCAAGATCTCTACAGTTACACAGGATCTGTTTCGAGCGTCAAGGATCCTCCTCGACAAGATGGGAAAGGAACTTGAGGCTCGACGCAAGCTAGTCCGCCAACTCCTTAGATTTTCCGGGTACGTTCACACCATCGGACCCAAAGGACATCCGCTCTATCATCGACCTGGTCCACACGATATTGCAGCGATGGCAGTAGCAACATCTCTTTACGAGTCTCCGCGCGAACAGAGCCAGCCTCCCGAAGCGATCCTCCAGTTTACAGATTCTTTGTTCTGCCCTGGAAGCCCGATCAATTCCAGACTTGCCGCGACCTTCGTTCCATCCGACGGCCAACTGACGCCTCATGATACGCAACTCGTCGTCAATCCCAAGTGCCTGCCATATCACTTCATTGCTGGGAGCTCAGATGATTTGATCCTCAAGGGCGCAACTACTGGCCAAGTGCGTAAAGCGTGGACCCATATGCTCAAAGTTTCGCGAGATAACGAGGCCTGGCGCCCGGTAAATCATGCGGATCAAGGCAGACTGCTCCTTACCGACTTCCTCCTGCTGACGGTGCTTCCTTGGAATCGACAGGGCGGGTTCGTCGTTCTATCGGGTGGAGCACATGGAGCAGGAACCGGGGCGATTGAGTTCTTGATGCGACCTGACGGGCTTACCCTCGACCAGCTTGAAAAACTCGTGGACGATGTGAAAGAAGCCGACGCATTCCAGATCGTTTTCGAAGTGCCCGTCACGCATGAAGGTCCCTATACGACGGCAGTATCGATGCGCGTTTCCGGCAGGTGCCCACCAACACCCATTCGAAACACCGACTTGTTCACTGCGTCCGACAAACAAATTTATCAGCTCCTCTCCGCGATTGTGTCGGACCTTCCGAGGGACTGGCCCAAGAAGTCGGATCTGCCGGTCCATTTCAAGCAAAGTCACGAGTAGGCGCTGCGCAAAATCTTAGTAGCTCAATGCGCCTCTCGACACGTCTTGCAAACCAGGATGGCAGGATCGCAGGTAAAGGGCATCCTAGCGCCATTCGTCTTCACGAGTATAGATGCCCTCCCGGCTGATCCCTTCGTCAGACAAAGTGTTCAAGGCGGGGAGGCTATCGAGCCAATCGCTGAATTCCTTCTCCCACTGTCCGGCAGTCAACTGTGGAGAGTTGGCAGGGGAGTTGTCGGAGATTATGCGAAGAACAGCCTGGCGCAAGAGGGAATCGACTGAAACTCCGTGTGCCTTGGCCTGAGCCGCCAGCGCCGCTGACTCCTCGACCGTCAAAGGAACCGTGACCGCCATACAGGCATACTCCTATCGATAGGTTATCAAAAGGATGGTGCGCTCGGGCTTCCGATCGAACTCGAGGACAAGCCACCCCCCGGCGCCTACCGTGCCCTGAATCGGGAATGCCCTGAATCGGGAATTGACAATTGGGTTACACTCTTCTACGATTGGTACTTTCCAGGCATTTGTTTGGAGAGTCGCGAGCCGTTTGCCGGCCCGGCAATGGGGAAGCGTAAACGACTTTGAAAGCGTCGCGTTTCCCCTACACCCTCAATTGGAATCCGGGGAAAGTTGTGGTCTTTGGGCGCCCGGCCAGCTCTAATGTGCGACTGAAGCGGGAATTTAGGAACGCCCAGGTGTATCCGGTGTCGCTGGTGAGCCGAACCGCCTATCGGGCGCTCTGGCATAGGCAACTTGCGGGCATAGGGGAACCCGGTTTATGGCCGCCGCAAAAGCAGTACGTGGTCGCATGAGATTCGAACAGCTCAAAGTCTTCACCGGCAACGCGAACCCGTCGCTCGCGTCCAAGATTTGCGGCGCCTTGGGTTGTACCATTGGGTCGGCCACTGTAGAGCCGTTTTCAGACGGGGAAATCCGGCTCCAGATCCTAGAAAACGTTCGCGGCGCCGATGTTTTCGTGGTGCAGCCCACCTGCACTCCGGTCGACCGGCACCTCATCGAACTTCTGCTCATGATGGACGCTTTGAAGCGCGCCTCTGCGGAACGCATCACGGCAGTGTTACCCTATTATGGGTATGCGAGGCAAGACCGCAAGGATAAGCCGCGTATGCCCATCTCCGCGCGTCTGATTGCTAATCTGATCCAGACCGCCGGGGCGGACCGGGTGCTGGCTTTGGACCTGCATGCGGCCCAAATCCAGGGATTCTTCGATGTTCCCGTGGATCATCTTTTTGCCGCGCCGGTTATGGTGGAGTATTTTGAATCCATCGGCCGGCGGGACATGACTGTGGTTTCTCCGGATGCCGGAGGCGTGGAGCGCGCGCGCGCTTTCGCAAAGCATTTGAATTCGCCGTTGGCCATCATCGACAAGCGGCGGACGGAAGTGAATGTCGCCGAAGTGATGCATATCATCGGCGACGTTGAAGGGCAACACTGTTTGATAGTGGACGATTTGATCGATACCGCCGGGACATTGGTAAAAGGGTGCGAAGCGCTGCTGAAGCAGGGCGCCGTAAGCGTCAGCGCTTGCGCCACGCATGCCGTGCTCTCGGGTCCGGCCGTCGAGAGGATCGAGGGATCGGCGCTCGAAGAAGTAGTGGTTACTAATTCCATTCCTTTGCGCGAAGACGCTCAAAAGTGTAAGCGCATCAAAACGCTGTCGGTAGCTCCGCTACTGGCACGCGCCATTCAATCCATCCATGAGGACGGTTCGGTAAGCACCCTATTTATTTAAACCCAGATACCGGGTTCATTAGGCCGCGAATTGCGCGCTGGGGTTTGAAGGAGTTTTAGAGAGATGAAGACAGATATCGTTGTGAACGCTGAAGCGCGCGAGAGCCGCGGTAAGAACGAAGCCCGCCGGCTGCGGGCCCGCGGCATGGCGCCCGCCGTGGTCTACGGGGCCAATGAAGCCGCCACGGCCGTTGCCGTGAGCCCTAAGGAAGTAACCCGGATTCTTCGCAGCAAGACCGGTCATAACACCATCTTCCAGTTGGCCATCAGCGGCGCGGGCGCAAGCACTCCGGTGATGATCGTGGATTGGCAGACCGATCCGGTCAAAGACACTCTGCTGCATATCGATTTGAAGCGGATCGATCTCACCAAGCGCATCGCGGTGAAGGTCCCCGTGCATACGGTGGGCGAGGCTCAGGGCGTCAAACTGCAGGGCGGGTTGTTTGAAGTGATCACGCGCGAAGTGGAAATCGAGTGCCTGCCGGACGAAATCCCCGAGCACTTTGAAGTGAACGTCAGCGGCCTCATGCTGGGGCAAAACGTCCGCGCCAGTGAAATCCCGCTGACCGGATCGATGAAGCTGTTGAGCGCTCCGGAGCTGGTGCTGGCCCATGTCGTGAGTATGAAGGCGGAAGAAGTAGCGGCGGAAGCTGAACCAGCCGTTGCCGCTGTCGCCGAGCCCGAGGTGATCAAGAAAGGCAAGAAGGAAGAAGAGACAGCCCCGGCCGAGGAAAAAGGCAAGAAGAAGTAATCGCCCATGCCGGGGGAGCCGATGCCGGGGGAATACGACAAACTCATTGTCGGCCTCGGCAATCCGGGCCGGGAATATGCCGCTACGGCGCACAACCTGGGTTTTTTGGTGGTCGATCGGCTGGCGGAGCGGAATCGGATCAAGGTCGGCCGAAAAGATTGCATGGCCGAGGTTGGCCAGGGCAAGATAGGCGGAAGCAAAGTGCTCCTCGCCAAGCCGCAGACGTTCATGAACGCCAGCGGGCAGTCCGTCAAAGGGCTGATGGTGAAGTATGAAATTGCGGCGCCGGATCTGATTCTGGTGTACGACGAATTGGATCTGCCGTGGGGTTCGTTGCGTGTCCGGCCGAAGGGTTCGGCCGGCGGACATCGGGGCGTGGCCTCGGTGATCGGTAGTTTGGGAAGTCAGGGATTCCCCAGAGTTCGTTTGGGAATCCATGGTGGCCGCCGGGAAGGCGATGCCATCAATATTGTGCTCGCGGAAATGAAGCTGGCGCAAAAAGAGGAATTGGATGAACTGCTCGACTACGCGTCCAAAGCAGTGGAGTCCATAATCACCGAAGGCGTCGAAAAGGCCATGGCGGTTTTCAACCGTCGCGCTGGAGGTTCTGAAGAGGAAGAATGAGAATTTACGAAGAGTTGTTTATCGTCCGGCCGGATGCGACCGACGAAGAGGTCGATCCACTGATTGAGCAGTTGACCGCGGTGATTACCAGTCAGGGCGGAAGCATAATCAAAACCGACAAGTGGGGTGTACGCAAGCTCGCCTACCGCGTGCAGAAGCGCACCGAGGGCTTCTACATCCTTATGCAATTCAACGCTCAGCCCGAAACGGTGCATGAGCTGGAGCGCCGTCTCCGCGTGGTGGACCTGGTGCTGAAGTTCATCACGGTGCGGATTGACGAGAAGCTGAAAAAAATCGACAAGCGCCGCAAGGATCGCGAAAAGCGCGCTGCCCGCAAGCCCGCGCCGCAGGTCGCGCAACCCAGTTTGCCGGCCGATCCGGCGGCGGTTCCGGGAGCGCCGGCTGCGGTTGGCTTGACACCCGGAGCGCCCATGCCCGGCGCGCCTGTGGCGCCTGTTCCGCCAGCGCAGACCCCCGCGCCCGCGCTCGCGCACGTGGGCGCGGAGAAGGAATAACGAACCAACATGCCTGAAACACCAACCCGAGGCGGACGCCCCATCAGTGCCTCGCAGCGCCCCACCGGCGGCGACAAAGCGATGGCCACCAAGAAACAATACTTCCGGCGCAAGAAAGTTTGCCGGTTCTGCGTCGAGCGCATCGACGACATCAACTACAAAGAAGTGCGCATGTTGTCGGCCTTCATTTCCGAGCGCGGCAAGATTACTCCGCGCCGGATTTCCGGCGTCTGCGCTCCGCACCAGCGCCGGTTGAGCGAAGCCATCAAGCAGGCCCGCAACATCGCGCTGATCCCGTTTGCGGCCGCTATATAGCCGTTCGCGGTGGCCATGCAGCTAGGCAAACGTGCAGTAAAAGTAAAGGTGGGGCGGTCCCCAGGGACCGCGCCGGACGCCCTCGTCCGGCCAGTAAAGTAAAAAGGAACCATCATGGAAGTGATTCTCAGAGAAGATGTCGAAAAGCTAGGCGCCCGCGGCCAAATGGTGAAGGTCACGCCCGGCTATGCCCGCAATTTTCTGCTCCCCAAAAAACTGGCGGTGCTGGCCACCGATAGCAACCGTAAAATCGTCGAGCAGGAAAGACAGGCCGCCCTTCGCCGCGATGCCAAGGAACAATCGGATGCTGGGGAACTGGCCAAGATCATGTCCGGCCTGACCCTGACGTTTGTCCAGAAGGCCGGCGAGAACGATCAGTTGTTCGGCTCCGTGACCGCCAAGGACATCGCCGATGCGCTGGAGGCACAGAAGTATACCGTCGACCGGCGCAAGATTCTGCTCGATGACCCAATCAAAACGTTGGGCGAGCACAAGGTGACTATCCGGTTGCATCCCGACGTGAACACCGAGATCAACGTCCAAGTGAACAAAGAACAATAGAGCCGGGAATGCCCCGGAACATCGATCCTGAACAATACGGAGCCGTTCCCGTCTATGACTTGCTCCAGTCGGCCGCCTGCGGCTACATCGGACTGGATCATCGCTTTCTGCGCGCCATTCTCGACCGCCGCGCGGAGGCCCTGCCGGACATGCTCCGCTTCGCTTACGAAGACCACGAACACGATCCGGTCCTCTTGGAAGAGGATCTGCTCGCAATTTTCCGCCATTGGGGAGCGCCGGAAGCTCTTCCCTTTTACATCCAACTGATTCGGCGCGACCCGGAAGACGTCGGCGACGAGTTGATCGACGCCCTGGTGCATCTGGGCGCTCCCGCGCTCGAGCCGCTGCTCAGTCTCTATGACGAACTCGGCGAGGAGAACGCCGGCGATATCGGATTCCTGCTGGCCGCGCTCAATGTGCGCGATCCGCGCGTTCTGAAAATTCTCACGGATCGCCTGGAGTACGACCTCTCCGACGCCACGCTGTGTCTCGACGTCTACGGCGACCCCGCCGCGATTCCGGCTCTCGAAAAAATGCTGGACCAGTTGCCGCCCGGCGACGGTTCCTTGACCAATGAATTGAACAGCGCGATCGAGAATCTAGAGAAATCGAAGTCCGCCCACGGCGACGAACACCATTCTTTCGATATTTTCGAGCAGTACCCGGAAGAAGCTTCGCCAGCCTTCGATGCGTTAACGGAAGCCGACCTGCTGGCGATGCTGGAAAGCGTTTCGCCCAAGCGCCGCGCCGAGGTTGCCGAAGGTTTCTTTCAAATGGAATTATCGGACCAAGCCAAGGCCAAGCTGTTTGACCTTGCCCAGCACGATGCCGATGCCAACGTGCGTGGCCGCGCCTGGGAGGCTTTGGGCGAACACGCCGAAGAGCCGCCCATTCGCAAAGCGCTACTGCCCCTGATCGCCGACCGCGCCCGGCCGCTCGAAGAGCGAGCCGGCGCGCTGGTCGCTCTGTCTTCGCAGACCGATAATCCGAAAGTGTTCGCGGCGATTGAAGACCTATATCGCGAACCCGGCGGCCGCGCCAAGGCGTTGGAAGCCATGTGGCGCTCCTTCAATCCCGATTTTGCCGAATATCCTCCGCTGAACTTGGATGACCCCGATCTGGAAGTTCGCCGCCATGCGATCTGGGGTATTGGGCAACTGGGAATTTCCAAAGAAGCCGCCCGTTTGAAGCCCTACTTCGATAGCCATGAATTGCGGCCCGACGCCATCTTCAACTATGCTTTATCGGTTCCGGCAGAAGTGACTCGCGGGCGCATGCGGGTTCTCTTCAGCAAAATCGAAGAAGCCGCCGACGGCCTCAGCACCGGCGAAACCGAACTGATTGAGATGGCTCTGGACCAGCGCCTGGCGCTGAAAGGCCTCAAGCCCGTATTCGCCGAAGCGGATGAAGACAAGGAAGAGACCGCCGCTCCCGCCGCCGCGGCCCCGAAACCCGGCCGCAACGATCCGTGCCCCTGCGGCAGCGGCAAGAAATATAAGAAGTGTTGCGGGGCGTAGAGACACCGGCATTCATGCTGAACCTGGCGCGTCTGGCGGCCACAGCTTCTCCCGATTGTCACCCTCCCATTCAGCGTCATCCTCACCCTCATCCGATAGATGAACATACAGCCGCCCCTCACGAACGCCGAAGTTCAGATGCAAATATTTGCCGCCGGCTTCGATTCCCATCCACCAATGATCGTGGGACATCTGCTCCAGATGACTGAAAGCTCCATCCGCCACGATCTCATCCAAGGCAGGCCGTCCATCCGGCAGTTCGCCTTGCGTTCTGATCTCGAGGGAACTGCCGTCTTTCTCCCATTGCATGTTGTCATCATAGTGGAGCGCGCCGTCACGAGGCGACGGGAAAAGAGAATATCCCACAGCGTGTAGTTCCCTGTGGGGCGGTCCCCCTGGACCGCGCCGGACGCCCTCGTCCGGCTCTACCGCCCCAGCGCCAGCTTATAGAAGTTGCCTACCCGCTTCCCGTCAATGCCCGTGAAACCGTACTCTTCCGCAAGGTCCGCGACAAAGAGCAAGCTCCCCGATTTCAGGAGGACATTCGAATCGCAAGCCAGCGCGACCACCGCGCGTCCGGCATATTCCGTCGACTCCGACAAATCATACCGATATAGCTTGCGCGAAGCTTCGTCGGGCAGATGCATCTCCACGCGTTCGGTTCGCATGAAGCCGGGAAGAACGCCGATCACGGCGATCCCAGCCTCTTTCGCATCGGGCACCAGCGAACTGATCAACTTGTTGGTCGAATAATGCGCCAACTCGCTAAATGTCTCCGCCAGGGAAGCCTGCTGCCCGGCGAACTGATCCGTGACCGGTTCGGTGATCGCTACCATGAGGCCTCCGCCAGTCTGAGCCATGCGCGGCGCGGCCGCGTGGGCGCAGAGCCAAAACGCATGCGGGCAGGCGTCCAGAAACTCCGTCCAGGTTCCGGCAGGCTGCTTCCAAAAGGGCTCTTTCCAGATTGCGTCGCGGTAGCGCTCGTTGCCACCCCAGACGGCGCATACAAGAATGTCGAGCCGCTCTACCGTCGCGAAGAACTCGCTCACTTGCGCCGGATCCGTATGATCCACGCGAACCGCGACACCGTTGCCGCCCCGCCTCGTCACTTCCTCGGCGGTATCCTCGATTGTTCCCGGCGCGCCGTCGACAGGCCTCGGCTCGCCTCGCGTCGTCCGTCCAGTCACAAAAACCGTTGCACCGCCTCGCCCAAAGCAAGAGAAATCCCGCGCCCACACCCACGGCTGGCGCCCGCGACAACCGCCACCTTCCCTCTGAGAGCCTTCGCCCCCACGACTCACACTAGCATGGGGACAATCGGGCTAGTAGCGGCATTCAACCTCAGTCATCGAGATTCATATGCCTCGCAAGACTGTCAGCTATGTCCGTTCCCACCGAATAGCCGAGTCCTGCGCCAATTTTGCGTACCTCTATCAATCGCGCGATCAAGCCATCTCGCTTGTCCTTGGGCAATTTGTTTAACGCCACGAGCGACAACGAGGTATGGTCACGTCCCCTCATCACCCCGGAGGACGCCTACTCCCGCAGACTTCGCTGGTCGCAACTCCAAGGCTCCGGGAAGGCAGTACTGATACCACCCTTTCGCCAGTTGGATCCTTCCTCCATTCTTCCGAAGCCAGCGCACCACCTTGTCGAACCAAAGACTAAAAGCGGCTGTGTCGTATTTTGCCCCGTGATAGATGGCAAAATCGGTGTTCCAATAAACTCGGCCATGAACCGCAGCGCTAGGATTTTCGAATGGCTCGCGTAAGTACTCGATAAGGGGCGCGCCGGCGGTGTTCTTCAGGTAGTACTGTGAGGCGAGCCGTGGATCCCTTACTTCAGGTCCCCACTGCGCGAACTGCGGGTTCCAAGGGAACGCAGTGTTCCAAAGTCGGAAAATATGTTCGCCCGATCCGCGTGGAGAGAACTCCGGAATGGAAAATAATTCCGGACTGGGCGCGGACCATCTCATAACCCTGACCTCAGCGCCCGCGCGCAAGAATGCGAGGAAGTCTCGTTCGTCACCCTCGGAGAGCGCGATAGCGGTTTGCCGACCCATCCTGTCAGTAAGTTTACCAACGGTTGTCCAATCTGGCCTCCAGTCTGCCGCGTGCTTTTCAAATTCAGTCACCTAACACCATCTACACCACCATCTCCGGCCGCTGCCGGATCTCCATGCATCCCTTCCCCAGCGGCAGCACCTTTCCCGGATTAAGATTGCACCCCGGATCGAACAGCTCCTTCAATCGCCGGATCATTTCCAGACTCTCATCTGAAAACTGATATTGGAGCAGTTCCGACTTTTCCATCCCCACGCCATGCTCCCCGGTAATCGATCCGCCGTGGTCCACGCAAAACCGCAATATATCGTCGCCCGCGTCCTTGGCTCGCTGCAATTCACCCTCAACACGCGGATTAAATAAAATAATCGGATGCATATTTCCATCCCCGGCATGAAAAATATTGCTGATTGTCAAACCATGCTTGACAGAAACAGTCTGAATAAAACGCAGAGTCGCCGGCACCTGCGTTCGCGGAACCACGCCGTCCTGCACGTAATAGGAAGGGCTCACGCGCCCCACCGCGCCAAAAGCGTTCTTCCGCCCCTTCCACAGCAGTTCGCGCTCTTCTTGCGTTTTGGCCACGCGAACCTCGCGCGCCTTGCAAAACAGACAGGCCTGCTCAATCTGCTCGACCTGTTCCTCCACGGCTTCTTTCAGGCCTTCCAGTTCAATCAACAGGACCGCCGCGGCGTCCATCGGGTAGCCGGCGTGGGTCGCTTCTTCCACCATGCGCAGCATCACGCCGTCAAGCATCTCGATCGCCGCCGGCGTAATGGCGCGCCCGGTGATCTCCGCCACCGAATCCGCGCAATCGTCGACTGAATCATAAATCACCAGCAATGTTTTGATCAGTTCCGGCGCCCGCATCAACCGCACGATGATCTTCGTCACCAGCACCATGGTCCCTTCCGATCCCGTCAGCAGGCCGGCGAGATCGTAGCCCGCCAGATCCACAGCCTTTCCGCCGGTCAAAAAAATCGAACCATCCGGCAGCACGCCTTCGATGCCCAGCACATGATTGGTGGTCACGCCATAGGCCAGCGTATGCGGACCGCCGGCATTCTCCGCCACGTTTCCGCCGATCGTGCACGCCTTCTGGCTGGACGGATCGGGCGCATAGAAATAACCATCCTTCTGCACCGCTTGCGTGATCTCGAGATTCACCACTCCCGGTTGCAGCACCGCGCGCTCATTCGCCAGATCGATTTCCAGAATGCGGTTCATGCGCGCAAATGAGATCACCATGCCACCCGCGCGCGGAATCGCGCCGCCGCTCAATCCGGTCCCCGCGCCCCGGCCGACGATCGGGACTTTCTGCTCGCGCCCGATTTTGACCAGCGCCGCGACCTCTTCCGTCGTGGTGGGAAACGCGACAAGTTCCGGTTTCGCTTGATCGATGCTGCCGTCGTATTGGTAGAGAAGTAAATCTTCCGGACGATCGAGATAGCCGCGCTGTCCCAGCACGGCGCGGACGGCAGTAGCGAGAGGACTCACTTGCGCCAATTACAACAGACGCTGGATGGTGGCAACAACATCGGGATCCATCCAACCCTTTTCGGGCGCCCCGATGACCTTCAAAACCACTTTGCCGTTGTGGTCGATAAGATAGCTTTCGGGAAACTGGTAGGTGCCATACCGGTAGCTGAGGTCCTCTAAAGGATCGCGATACATCGCGAATTCCGGCCGAAAATGCTTCAGGAAGGCTGCGTATTGAGATTCCTTCCGGTCCACACTTACCCCGAGTACCACCAGTCCGGCTGGTTTGAATTTCTCGCTCAGTTGCTCCAGCGATGGCGCTTCTTCGACGCACGGGCCGCACCAGGATGCCCAGAAGTTGAGCAGCAACAGTTTTCCGCCAAAATCCGTCGGCGTCAAAGTTTGCCCATTATCGGCTTTCACCGTGAACTTGGGGGCTTCCGATCCCTCCATGATTTTCGGTTCGTGCAGGGTGCTAATGATGACCCATGCCAAAACACCCATCAAGAGGCCGATTCCAACTTTGATCCAGAGGTCTATCTTCTTTGATTCCATAACTCAGCTCTAAGTACTATAGAGTATCTTTGGATGCTGCTCACGCATCCAAAGAGAAGGTTAGCATGTTGATTACCAGAAGGGCCGAGTTCTCCGCCTCGCACGTTTGCTCGGTCCCCGAATGGTCCGAAGAGCGGAACCGGCAAGTGTACGGTGCGGCTGCCAACCCTCACGGCCACGGTCATAACTACACCGTGGAAGTCACTTTGGAAGGCGAACCAGATCCGCGAACCGGCATGATCTTCGATCTGAAGGCGCTCAAGGACGTCATCCACCATCAGGTGATTGAGCCCCTGGATCATCGCCACCTGAATCGAGAGGTCAAGCCGTTCGACCGGATCGTCCCGACCGTCGAAAACGTTGCGATTGAGATTTGGAAGCGCCTGGAACCGCATTTCCCAGCCGGCGGTCCAGCCAAATTGAGCAACGTGCGCTTGTATGAGACCGAAGACTTATTCGTCGACTACGCCGGCGGTGAGATGGCATGATTCGCTTGACGCGCCGCTACCGCTTCTCCGCCTCCCATCGCTTGCACTCGGAGCATTTTTCTGAAACCGAGAACCAGCAACTCTACGGCAAGTGCAACCATCCCTTCGGCCACGGGCATGACTACGTGCTGGAAGTAAGCGTGGCGGGCCAGGTAGATCCGCAAAGCGGCACGGCCGTTTTGCTCCCGGCGCTGGATGAGTTGGTGGACAGTTGTATTGTTAGTAAATTCGAGCATTGCGACCTGAATAGCGAGGCGCCGGAGTTTGCCGATCGCGTTCCGACATCGGAGAATCTGGTGCGTGTGATCGAGGAGCGCCTGAAAACCAATTGGGCTTCGCGCTTTCCCTCCGAGTGGCCGCGCCTCGAAAAAATAAGGCTTCAAGAGACCCGGCGGAATCTATTCGAGCAAACAATATGAAATCGAACAAGGCAGTATTAGAAGTACCAGAGCAGGTGGCGAACGGTGCGGGGGGCACCGCTGGAAAAGGCGTCATGGTGACGGAAGAAGTGTCGTCCATCGCGTCGCACATGAAGAGCATCCTCACTCAAATCGGCGAGGATCCCACCCGCGAGGGCCTGGTCCGAACACCCGATCGGGCCGAAAAAGCGCTACGCTTTTTGACCAGCGGCTACCAGATCGACATCGACAGCATCGTCAATGGCGCGCTTTTCACCCACGAGTGCGACGAGATGATCATCGTCAAGGACATTGAGTTCTACAGCATGTGCGAACATCATCTGCTGCCCTTCTTCGGCAAGTTGCACGTGGCTTATTTACCCGACAGGAAAGTTATCGGCCTGAGCAAAATCCCGCGCATCGTCGACGTGTTCGCGCGGCGCCTGCAACTGCAGGAGCGTCTCACGCATGAGGTAGCTGAGACCCTGCAGCAGGTCCTAGAGCCGCGCGGAGTTGGCGTCATTTGCGAAGCCCGGCATTTTTGCATGATGATGCGCGGCGTCGAAAAGCAGCATTCCGGGACAGTCACCAGCGCGATGCTCGGAGCGTTCCGCGCTCAAAAAGAAACGCGAGACGAGTTCCTCTCGCTGGTATCGCAGCGCAACCACTCCTTCAGTTAATCCGGTCCTTCAGTTAATCCGGCCCAACCGCTGAAGGAAACCTGCAACCTGGCAGAGGTTTTAGTTTAGCCCGTGTGCGCGGAACGCCTCGTCCCGCCCTAGCCGCTACTACCGGCCGCTACTAAACCACTGCCGCGGTCTCTTCCACCACTCGCCCGTCAAACAGAGTGATACTGCGATCCGCGCAGCGTGCATACCTTGGATCGTGCGTCACCATGCACACCGTCGCGCCTTCCCGATGCAGCTCACTGAGCAATTCCATCACTTGTTCCCCATTGGCCGAATCCAAATTCCCCGTCGGCTCGTCCGCGAGCAAGATAGAAGGCTGGCCGGCCAGCGCCCGCGCCACGGCCACGCGCTGTTGTTGGCCGCCCGACAATTGCGAGGGGTAATGTTTCATTCGATGAGCCATCCCGACGCGTTCCAGCGACTCCTTCACGCGCGTCTTCCGCTCCGCCGCGGGCATGCTGCGATAGGTCAGCGGCAGCTCGACGTTTTCATACACCGTCAAATCCCCAATCAGGTTAAACGCCTGGAAAATAAAGCCGATTTCCCGATTCCGGACACGCGCCCGCTCCGAGAGTTTCATCTTTTCGACCTTCGTCCCATTGAGCATGTACTCGCCGGTACTCGGCGTGTCGAGCAGCCCGAGAATCGCCAGCAGAGTGGATTTCCCACAACCGGACGGTCCGGAAATGGACACATACTCGCCCCGTTTGATATCCAGTTCAATCCCCGCGAGTGCATGTGTCTCCACTTCGTCCGTGGTAAATACTTTGTTTACTCCGCTGAGATGTATCAGTATGTTCTCGGCCATGCATTTCTCCTTGTCAGCACTTAGACGAACGTATGCCGAGGCCGTTAGGTTCAAAAAAAATTAACCTGGCAACAATAATCTGGCCTCACACCCGGGACCAGGTACAGAGTTCTGTAAAGTAAGTGATCCGCCATGCGCTTCCGCAATCTGGCGGCTTAGTACCAGGCCGATTCCGGAGCCGCCCGGCTTAGTCGTGAAAAAAGGAACAAACAGGTTCGCCGTGTTCGAGAGACCGTGACCTTGATCCTTCACCCACACCACCACGTGCCCATTCAGCCGCTCCCATCCCACTCGCACGCTGCCGCCGGTCTCGAGTGAAGCGTCGGCGGCATTGCGCATCAGATTAATCAGCGCCTGTTCGATCTGATCGCTATCGGCCTGCACCACCACGTCGGGACCGGGCATCAGTTCCATCGCCACGCGAGTCTCGAGACCCGCCACCCTTCGCACCACCACCGGAAGCTCCACCGGCGCGAGCGTCGGTTGCGGCAGCCGCGCCAGCCTCGCATAGGCGCTCATAAACCGGCTCAGCGCTTCGCTGCGGGAAGCGATTACGCTCAAGCCGCGCTGCATGTCTTCTTCCCAGTCGTCCGGCCGTGGTGTCCGGCTAAGAATATTGGCCAGACTGCCGGCAATCGACTTAATCGGCGCCAGCGAATTGTTCAGCTCATGTCCCAGTACGCGTACCAATCGCTGCCAGGCTTTTAGTTCTTCCTCTCTCAATGGCCTGGTCAGATCGGTCACGACGAGAAGCTGATGCGGCAGGCCGCCCTCGCGAAAAACGCTCCTCGCGATACCCCAGCGCGCGCTGCCTCCGCGAAACGTGCGCTGCACCGTGCGCTGCTCGTCGCCTTCCAGATAGTCGTCCAGATCGAGCGCGGTGGCGCTCTTGCCGATCAGCCGCTCCATCGGTTCAGCCAGCAAACGTTCGCCCGCTCGGTTCACCAGGCGCAGAACGTGCTCGCCGTCAAAGGCGAAGACCGCTACGTCGATCTCCTCCATCACCTTTCGCAGCAGGGTGGTCGCTTCCATCGCGCCCAGGCGCTGCGCGCGCAGCGTCTCGCTCATCATGTTGACCTGCTGCATCACTTCGCCCATCGCGTCGTCTCCCCGGACGCCTCGGGCGCGGATCGAATAGTCCCCTTCGCGCATGGCTTCGAGCAGATTGGCCAGCGTTCGCAAGGGAGACGCCACGCGATCGCGCACGCCAAAGCTGAAGCCGAGCCAGAAACCCAGCAGGATCACCGAGAGCGTCCATTGCACGCGCGCCGGATAATCGCCCGTCCACAGGATGATCATCGAGACCAACACCGCCGGTGCGCCGGCCACAAGGGCCAGCAACAGCACGCGGTTTTCATGCACCATCCTGGGGCGCTTTTCCGTCATGGACTACAAGCCATAGCGCTGCAAGCGGCGGTAGAGCGCGCTGCGGCTCAGACCCAAAGCGCTGGCCGCGTGGCTGACGTTGCCGCCATATCGCGCCAGCGCTTTCTTGATCAAGAACGCCTCCACGTCTTCAATGCTCATGTCTTCCAGCCGCGGGCTGCCGTCTCGCGAGGTCCGCAGCGCCAAATCTGCCGGGCGGACTTGCCCGTCCTGCGCCATCAGCACCGCGCGTTCCACCACATGATTCAACTCGCGCACGTTGCCCTGCCACGGATTATCGAGCAGCATTTGCAAGGCAGCCTGATCGAAGCCCGCCAGTTTTTTCCGGTATCGCTGCGCGTGGATTCCGAGAAAATGCCCAGCCAACAGCGGAATATCCTCGCGCCGCTCCCGCAATGGAGGCAAATGAATTTCGATAGTATTTAAACGGAACAACAAATCCTGCCGAAATCGTCCGCTGCTCACCTCTTCATCCAGCCGCGCGTTGGTGGCCGAAATCACCCGCACATCCACGCGCTTGGTCTTCGACGAGCCTACCCGCTCCATCTCGCCGACTTCGAGGACGCGCAGCAACTTGGCCTGCAGATTGAGCGGAACATTGGCGATTTCGTCCAAAAACAAGGTACCGGAATCGGCCAGCTCAAAGCGCCCCACCCGATCCATCTTGGCGTCGGTGAAGGCGCCTTTCACGTGGCCAAACAATTCGCTCTCAAAAACGCCTTCATTCAATCCGCCGGCGTTCACCGTGACCATCGGTTTATTGGACCGGCCGGAGATAGCATGCAGCGTTTTCGCCACCACTTCTTTGCCGGTTCCCGGCTCGCCTGTGATCAGCACGTTCGCGTCTGAAGGGCCCACGCGAGAGACCATCTGCAGCACCGGCTGCATGCCCGGAGATTCGGCAATCAGTGTCGGCCCGCCCTCGGCCCGCAGCAGGCGGTTTTCCGCTTCCAGCCGCAAGCCGCGGCGCAGCGCGTTGCTGAGTTCGATCTGCGTTTTCACGATGGCCAGCAGCCGCTCGTTTTCCCACGGCTTCTGGATAAAATCGCGCGCCCCGCGGCGCATCGCTTCCACCGCCACTTGCACTGTGCCCCACGCCGTCATCACCACCACCGGAAGAATCGAATCAATCGACTGGATCTTCGAAAGCAGTTCCAGCCCTTCTTCGCCCGAAGTCGTATCCCGAGTGTAGTTCAGATCGATAATCACGACATCGAAATCGCGGGCCTCCAAAGCCTGGATGGCGGCCTTGGGAGAAGCCACGCATTCTATCTGATAGCCCTCCGCCTTCAGCAGCAGCCGCAGGGCCTCGAGAACGTCTGGCTGATCGTCGGCTACTAAGATGCGAGGAGCGGAGTCATTTCTCATTTACTTACGCGGTGGCGCGATGTTCCCATGCCTATTTGCATTGATTGTTTCATGACAAGCCGATACTATTCAGCCCGGAGCGCCACCAACGGATCGATGGTGCTCGCCCTGCGCGCGGGAATCAGCGTGGCGAGCACCGCCACCACAATCAATACCGCGGACGTGATCGAGAAAGTGGCCAAATCGACCGCCTTCACTCCGAAAAGCAGGCTGGACACATACCGGCTCAGTTCGAACGCTACCACTAAGCCCAGCGCCACGCCCGCCAGCACCAACTGCATTCCCTGCCGCAAGACCAGGCCGAAAACATCGCTCTGCGCCGCGCCCAAAGCCATGCGCAGTCCGATCTCGCTAGTGCGTTGTGTCACGGCGTAAGCCATCACTCCGTACATCCCGACGGCTGACAGCGCTAGTGCCAGAAAACCAAACACCGCCAGCAATCCGCCTCCCATGCGTTGCGCCCATAGCGACTGATCAATCAGATTGGACATGGTGAACACATTGGTGATCAGGAGATTCCGGTCCAGGCTTTGAACCTGCTGGCGCACCGTTCCCATCATCGCCGACGGATTTCCCGCGCGGAAAACCACTTCCATGGCGGGAAAATAGGCTTGCGGCAGAGGTTGGAAAAAACAACTCTGCGGATCCTCGGCGATATTGCCGTACTTGTTGTTCTTCACTACGCCGACTACTTCGGTGATCTCCGTCTGTCCGTGAAAGTGAAAGCGCTTGCCGATCGGGTCCTGTCCCGGCCAGAATTTCTTAGCCGACGTCTCATTCACGATAGCCACGTGGACGGAATGCTCGTTGTCGGTTTCAGTGAATCCGCGGCCGCTGACCATGGGAATACGCATAGTGTCGAAGTAACTCGGCGCGATGCTGTTTACGATCACCAGCACTCCGCGATTGCCCGGCGCCGCATCCTGCCCCTCCAGATAGACGCTACGCAGGATTCCTCCAAAGGTCAGCGGAACGGACGACGAGATACTCGCAGCCGCTACGCCCGGAATGGCCGCCACACGATCCACCACCTGCCGGAAGTATAGTTGCGCGCGCTGCTCCGAGTAACCTTGCGTACCCGGGCTCACCGTCATCACACCCAGATGCTTGCTGGCAAATCCCGGATCGGTCTTCTGGGCTTGTTGCATGCTGCGAAGAAACAGCCCGGCGCCAATGAGCGCGATCAGCGAAAAAGCCACCTGCGCGATCACCAGAAGATTGCGCAACGGAAAGCGCGCGTGCTGCGCCCCTTGCGTGGAACTGCGCTCTTTCAACTCCGAGACCAGATCCGGACTCAAGGATTTCAGCGCCGGCGCGAGACCAAACAAAACTCCCGTCAGCAGCGAAATTCCCAAGGTGAACAACAGCACATGGGTGTCGATCTTCAGATCGAGGTCGCCTTCTTTCAAAAACGGCGGACGGAAAGACCACAGCACGGTCTTGCCCCAGGCGGCAATCGCCAAGCCCGCGGCGCCACCCAGCAACGCGAGCAAAACGCTCTCCGTCATCAATTGGCCGATCAGCCGCCCATTCGACGCGCCCATCGACAATCGGATGGCAATCTCCTTCTTGCGTGCGGCCGAGCGCACCAGCAGCAGATTGGCGATGTTGGCGCACGCAATCAGCAGCACCAAACCAACGATGGTCATCAGCACAGCGCTGATTCGGGTCAGGCCGCCGCGCGCATTGGGATCCACGATGCTCTGCGTCAGGGGCATGACCAGCGCGGCCCGGCCGAGATTGTCGTTGGGATACTCCTGAGCCAGGTGCGCCGCCAGCGCCCGGATCGCCGCGTTCGCCTGTCCCTCGCTGACGCCCGGCTTTAATCGGCCCACGACGCTCAAGGCCAGAAAACGGCGCGTGTCAAACAAGCTGGCGAAGTCGGCGAGTTGCTCGTACATCGCGATCGGTGCCCAAAACGAGGGTCCCCCAAACGCATTGGTCCCCTGAAAGTTCGGCGGCGCCACTCCGATCACCGTAAAGCCGTAGCCATTCAGCGTGAGAATCTGTCCGATGATGCCCCGATTTGCGCCGAATTGGTTGGTCCAGAAAGCGTGGCTGAGCACCACCACCGGGTGCGCGTTGGGCGCGCCATCTTCCTCCGGAAGAAACGTCCGGCCCAGCGCGGCCTGAACCCCCAATACCTTGAAATAGTTGCCCGAAACTATTTCCCCGAACACTTGTTGCGGCTCGGCGTCCGTGCGCAAGGCCACGCCCATGCCCCCGCTAGCGGCGAGTCCGCTGAACGCGTCGCATTGGTCGCGGTAATCCTTATAGTTTTGCCACGAGACCGGTAGAAAGCCCGGGTTGCGCGCGTCGGTCGTGTAGACCCTCATTAGTCTAGCCGCGTCCTGGACCGGAATCGGCTTCAGGAAGATCGCATTGACCAGCGTGAAGATGGCCGTATTGGCGCCGATCCCTAAGCCGAGAGACAGGGCCACCACCGCTGTGAAGCCGGGATTCTTGCCCATTCCGCGCAACGCGTACTGTATGTCTTTCCAAAGAGTGTTCACGATTTAGATCCTGAGCGCACGGCTAGTTCCATTTTCGAACACTCGAAAACTGGCGTGAATTCCGAGAGTGCCTGGGGCCGGAGTGTCCGATTCTGGGAGGGGGTGTCCGGTCACGCCGCCTCACCCACGTCACGCCGTCTGTCACGCCGTTCCGGGGGCGGGGTCGGGCAACATCGCCCGCCAGACCGCTTTCCAGCCCGTGCCAGGGTGTCGCGCAAAGACAAACATGTCATGCCCGGTTTCCCGGTATTGCTTGCCTTCGAGCGTATAAGTCATGTCCCAACCATACGTGGCAATCGCGATGTTGCCGATCTCGTCGATCGCCGGCTCGTCTAGTTTGCATTCATTCACCACGGCTGCTTCGAGAAACTGCGCGTAGCTCTGGGAACACAGATCGCCGCCGCGTCCAATCTCCTGAAAGCCCGGCCCGCGCATCACCATGTCGTCATCGAAGTATGGCCGGAGCAGCGCGGCCACGCTCGCGGCCGTTCCATGCAGCCACGCCTCGTTGATTTTGCTGAGAACCTCTTGAACGTCCATTCGCCCCTCCAGCCCTACCGCTAGACTGAACTGAAATCGAGCGCGGCAGAAGACCCACTCGCCTAGCACAAGATGCCGTGCTTCGACACCGTACCCAAGCGGATCGAGCCTCATCGCTAGCCGCGGAAGCGCTCCCCGGTACCCGGTACTTTTCACTACCCGCAAAAGAGGTTGAAGTTATACCCCTTTGAACTATAGCCAAATCGGCCCTTAAGACACAATAATAGTTCCTTACCTGGTTCACATTTTACGAAGCGAGACACATGAATCTCCTGCAGGTGGAAAATAGTCCGGAAGCCTGCGCTGCGGTGGGTTTGGAGTGCCGCCAGTGCATCCAAAGCTCGGCCGCGAGCGTGGCGCGAGTCTGTAGCAGCATGCAGGAGGCCGGCGTGCGCAACGTGTTCTTCCAGATTTACCCCGCGGCCGCTTGCAGCGCCATGCTGCCGGCCTTTCAGCGCGTCTACGCGGAAGCCATCGGCAAAGTCACCAGCATCGCCGCCGCTTAACCCTCAACCAACGGCAACCAGCGGCGCGGACCGCTGTGCCGGATCGCAGAAGAACCTCTCTTCCACAATCTTTCCGTCCCGCCACACCTGATACGCGATTTCATCCATCCGATGCCGGACGCCTTGGGGATCGGTGAACTCGAGCACCCAGTTTATCGCCGCTCGGTCCCCGTCCACGATATAAGACGCCATAAGACGCCACTTGCGTACGGATCTGCCGCATGTAGCCGAGCGCGCGCAGCTCATTTTCGAGCCAAGCCGCTAATCCCCTGCGAGCCGGTTGGTTGTTCTCCCGCATGGACGCGTCTTCGGCGTAAAACCTCTCGATGGCCTCGATAAATTGCCCTTGCAGCACCAGCGAGATCAGCTCCTTGACCTTTGCTTCTATTGGCGTGCTCGTCCCCGCGGTATACCGGTTCGAGTAATCTGGTGACATGCGAATCTTGGTTATCGGCGGCACCGGTTTCATTGGCCCTTCCCTGGTGCGCCAACTCGCTGGGATGGGACATTCCATCGCGGTATTGCACCGGGGCAGTTCCCCAGCGGATTTACCGGCGGAGCATATCCTTGGCTACCGCCGCGACTTGGCCGCGCTTCAGCCCAAAGCCGACGTCGTTATCGACCTGATTCTCAGCTCCGCCGCGCAGGCGTCATTATTGATGAAGACCTTTCGCGGCCGGGCTCAGCGTGTGATTGCCGCCAGCAGCATTGATGTGTACCGCGCGTGCGGCGTGCTGCACGGTAGCGAAGAAGGTCCGCTCGAGCCGGTACCGCTGACCGAAGATTCAGCGCTACGAACCAAATTGCAAACCTATCCGCCGGCCCAAATTAAGGTGCTGCAAAAAGTCTTCGGCTGGGTGGACGACGAATACGACAAAATTCCGGTTGAGCGGACCATTCTCGGCGACCCCGAGTTGCCCGGCACGGTGTTGCGCCTTCCGATGATCTATGGTCCCGGCGATCGCCTGCGCCGGTTCCATCCAATTGTCAAGCGAATCGACGACGGCCGGCGCGTCATCCTGTTCGAGGAAGGTTGGGCGGCGTGGCGCACGCCGCGTGGATACGTGGAAAACGTGGCGGCGGCTCTGGCGCTGGCCGCTGTCTCGGAAAAAGCCGCCGGCCGCGTTTACAACGTCGCGGAAACGCCGGCCTATTCTGAACTCGAATGGGCTCGCAAGATCGCGGCCGCCACTGGCTGGGACGGCGAGTTCGTCGTGCTGCCGAAAGATCAGACGCCGGCGCACCTGGCGCCGCCGGGCAACACCGCGCAGCATTGGGAGGCCGATTCCAGCCGGATCCGGCGCGAACTCGGTTACTCGGAACCAGTCCCGCTCGACGAAGCCATCCGGCGCACGATTGCATGGGAGCGCACGCACCCGATTGGAGAAGGTTTCAATCCGCATCCGTTCGACGATGCCGCCGAAGATGCGGCCGTGAGTAAATTGGCCAGCCGCTAAAGCCTGTGCCTGGAGTTGGTACATTACCTCAGTTAGGCGCTGTGATGAAACAACCTTGCCACTACTTCCGGCCCGTTTCCTGAAGGTCGCGGCTCAGTCACACCTTCCGAGCCGCGACCGTCAGGGAGCGGTTGAATTGCTTGTTTCATGACAGCGCCTTAGTGGGGCGATCCCCCTGGATCGCGGCCGACGCCTTCGTCGGCCCTGCGCTTCGGTTGCGATGGATAAGCTTTAGCCTGTGCTGGCGTGCGCAAAAGCGCGCTCGACCGCGGATGCCCCTACGCCATCCGCGCTCGAACTCTGACCTCCTACAGCGACCGCAGGAAATTCAGAATCGCTTGTTTCTGGACCGCAGTCAGCCCATTGAACTTCGCAATCACCGCATTCGCCTCCGAAGCGGCAAATTGTGAATTCGCCGGGCTTGCGTGATCGGCGATGACCTTCAGCAAATCCGTCTCCCGGCCATCGTGCAGGCAGAACAGCCGCTGGCCCAGCCCCCATAGCGGCGCCGTGCGGAACTCGTCTCCGCCCGCCAGGCCCTGGCTGATTTGATCCGCCAGCTTCGGGCCCATGTGATGAAGCGCAAAGTCCGAATAGGGATGAATCTCCTTGTTCGCCAAAGACGGAAACGGACTCGCGCCGGTGTGCAGTGCCGCCGTATGGCAATTGGCGCAGCCGATACTCGCGAATTGAGTAGAGCCGATTGTGGTCGGAGTAGGAACCGGCGCCGGCGGCGCCAAAAAGCGCATGAAATTGGCGAAATTGGTGATGTCGTCGAACACCGCTTGATCTACCAGGTTGCCTATATTGAAGAAGCTGTTGGGTGGGGCGAGTGGCGAGCAGTTGGGTGTTTCGTCGCGCTCCGTGGGGAAAAGCAGATTGGTCACTCCTAATTCCACGTTGTACGCTTCACCCGCGAAAAGGAGCAGCGATTTGTTTTGCGCTTTCCATCCAAACCGGGTGACCGTGCCATCGTTTTGGTTCCGGTTCAATGTGCCCGAGATGCCGAGCGACGAGCTGGCAGATTGCGACAGATTTTGCTCCAGCGTGGAGTCGGGAATGGCTTCGATCAACCCGAGCCCGAATAGGGCTGTCGGGATCCGGAAAGACAAATTTGAAGCATTGGAAAAATCCTGCGGCGTCATGTTGCAGCCTGGCGGTTCGTCGGAACGCCCGCCGATGGTGAACAGAGCGTGGACGCCGCCATCCGGCGAACCGTCGTGATTCCGGATGAAGCGTACTTCGCGAACCGGTCCGCTGGCCGTGATGAACGAAGGCAACCGGTTCTGCGAATTGGCGAAGGCAACCTGCGGATTGGACGCCGGACTGGATCCTCCCACGGCCGGTTGGACATGGCAGGAGACGCAAGAGTTGGAATTGAAGCGAGGACCTAAACCATCCTTGACGGCCTCGACTTCCTGGAAATTGGCCAAGGCCGTGCTGAACACGGCGGAGAGCGCCGGCGAAAGGCCGGCCACCGGTCCACCTGCTCCGGCTGGCCCGCCCCGAGGCCCTGGATCGGTTTGCGCCAACCCAGATCCCGCTGAGAGAATGCCTGCCGAAAGAATCAATGCGAGCCGCAAGCCTTCCCCATAATTGAATAACTCGAAACGTTGCATACACTACTCCCTATAGCTGTCGCGCTTGGTTTGCGCGAGCGCAAATCTGTGATTACCAATGGGGAAATTGCAGCGCTCGAATATCAGGTAAACTGGAGGTGTTCAGTAGGGTTCCATTAACCTGGCATCCGAGAGACGGCCCTCGCCCATAACGGGGGCCGTCGTCTACTTGTGCTCACCTGCCCAGGCCCATTCCTGTTAGGCAAGCCGGTATCCTAAGCCCCAACTGTTGGCGCAGACCACGCAGCAGGCCGAGGTTGATTCTAGAAAATTGAACGCAGCCCCATCATTGTTCCCCAAACCGCCGGAGATTACAAGAGGTTTTGTAATCTTTCGTTTAACTAGGGAATCACATTGAGCGCAAACGGCGAAGTGGGCCCTTTTCTTCTACACTACTAACCTTAGGGCCTCTCGTGAAACAACGAATTCAACCGGTTCCTAACGGTCAGGCGGGACCGAGCCGCGACCGTCAGGGAGCCGGTCCGTGAGTAATGGCAAGGTTGTTTCATGAAAGGTCCCTCCTAACCTTAGGGCCGTAATGAAAACACAACCAATCCAACTGACACTTAACGGCCAAGGCTTGTAAGCCGGGACCGAGCCGCGATCGTCAAGCCGCCGGTTCGAGCTGCTGAAAGCGCCCGGCAACGCGCTGCTGTATTCTAGATGGTGATGATCAAGACCTCCCGCGAATTCGAGCCGGCTCCCGATCCGTTCGGGCGCAAGTGGCGTGTCCACTTTCGCTGGTTGCAGACCGCGACCTCCATTCGCCACGCCGATACGGTGGACGTCAAATTCGGCGTCTCCGTGGACGGCGCTCCGTTTGAAGAGCGCATCGTCGCTCTCTCGCATCCGGCGCTTCTCGACCTCTCCCGCGGCACCGGCATTCCGCTGACCGACGCCTGGTGTTTGAAGCTTGCGGCATTGCATCTCGAGCACATGATCGAAACGGGCGAAGATATCGAGAAGACTCTTGTGACTCCATCCGCGGATGAGTTGCGCGCCTATGCGGCGGTATTGAAAAAACAAGCCGAAGAGCGGACTGCCGCTTTAATCTAACTTGACGGACGCGCGACCTTGCGGGCTCGGCGCAGAACTAACTCAGCAGCGTCCTTCGGCGGTTGCTTCACCGAGATTTAATTATGCTGCAAGTCAGTTGCAACTTGACCCATCATGCTTACCAGTTTCTTACACTTATGTGACAGTTTCACTCGCCGATAGTTGCGCTTCGTCCAACGCGACAAAACCGGGCCAAAGCGTTTCAAACTTAACACCGTAATCCCTCTTGCAAATCGCTAAGTCCGGTGTTAAGCTACAGATGAACGTGGAGTGATTTAGATTCGTCTCCTGGCGGGTCTGCTACTTGCAACCACGTAAAAAAGTGCTAAAGGCGAGTCGGTCTTCACGAAACTTAAACCCCCTGAGGCTTTCGCCCCGGGGGATTTTTATTGATTGGCGGACCGAATCGCTTCAAGGAGTTTTTACATGAGCGGTTCGTTTGAGTCCGGTTGTTTGCAGTCCGGTTCGTCCGAGTCTGCCTTGTTCGGCGCCGAGGGTGAGTTGGTCCTGCTTCGCGCTGCCGTCGATCCCCGATTCCTCGAGGAATTATTAGACGCGCTGGCGCAACTCGATTTTCCCGTTAATCCGGAATTACACCATCGGCCTGGTCAGGTAGTCGTCGAATTTCCTGCTTACGACCGGCACGTTGAAGAAGTGGGGAAGATCCTGCGGGAGCGGGGGTTGGAAGGCTTGATACTGCAAGTCTGCGGTGTGCTCGCCAGCCACGCCGCCAACTGAGCGCGCCGTGCGCGGCGATACACCTGGATCGTCGCTGGCGCCCTTCTCGGCTTTCAGACTTTCTGTTTGAGCGCGGCAGCCTTGCGCTCCAGCGCTTTCAGCAGCCGCGCCTGGACGTCGCCCGGAATCACTTGCGGTTGCATGCCTTTGTAAATCTGAATGGTCTTTTTGGTCGTGTCACAAATAACCCAGCAGTTCGGGCATTCCGTGACGTGAGTCTCAAGACGCCGGCGGAGTTCAACGTCCACGGTATCGTCGAGATATTCGTTGAGTTCTACCAGGAACTCTTTACAAGTAAGCAAAAACGTCGTCTCCCTTCCGTTTAAAAAACCGGGTCAATTTTTCTCGCAATTGCAGACGCGCCCGCAGCAGACGGCTCTTGACAGCAGGTACTGAAATATTGAGCGCCTCGGCGGTTTCCTCGGTGCTCAGTTCTTCGATGTCTCTCAATACAAAAACGGTTCGGAAAGCTGGACGCAGGGTGTCCACGGCTTCGTCCAGGATTTTGCCCAACTCTTCGCGCGAATAGCGCTGCTCCGGGTTCTCGTCCCACACCGCAATCTCGCGCGCCACCGTGTCCTCTCCCGTATCCACTGGTTCGTCCAGCGGAACGGTGCGGTCGGACTTCCTCTTGCGCAACTTCATCAGGGATTCGTTCACGCCAATGCGCACGATCCAGGTGTAAAATTTGGATTGACCTTGAAAGTCTCCGAGGTGCTCGTAGGCCTTCAAGAATGTTTCTTGCAGTACATCTTCAGCGTCTTCGTCGTTTTGCGTGATGTGTTTCGCGAGCCGGTAGATCTTGCGTTCATACCGGCCGACCAGCGCGTTGAAGGCTTCTAAATCCCCCTCCCGCGCTTTGGCAACCAGTTCGGACTCGTCAAACACACCCGCTTCAGTCGTAGCAGGCATTTCTCTACCATCCTAGCGCGCCCGTCAAGGCCATCCGCGTCCCGGCGCGGAAGGGCGTTCCTTAGCGCCTAGCGTTTAGCGAGCCACAAGAACAGCAGTCCGATGAGAACGCAGAATAAATTGCCAATCGCGATCAGTAAGAACATCCCCGCCACGATGCCGGCGCCAAGCGCCCCCATGCCGTTGTTCTCTCTGTAAGCATCTGGCAGGGCGCTGAACATCAACCAGGTGCTGCCTATGAGAACGGGCGTGCCGAGAGCAGTCGCGACGGCACCGGCCGTTGTCAACCAATTTGGCCCGCGTCGCGGGGTGTTGGGCATCTTCCTACGGATCGGCGGACCGGGCGGATCGGAACAATGGTCGACGCCGGTGGTCGCCGTCAAGCACTTATCACCAAGCCAGCCCGGCATCTGAAAAGCCCCTGTGGGGCCGTCCCCCTGGACGGCCGACGCCTCGTCGGCCCTCGCCCCCCAACCTCACCGTGCCCGCACGCGCCACTGCCTCTGCGCCGACGACCTCCGGTGACCCGGCGGCACACCGCCCACCGCCATCGATGTCTGCCGCCGCCTCGACTCATCGTCTCCCTCGTTCCATTCCGCGACAAACGTCTGATGCGGCCCCGGATGATCCTGAAACCGGATACAGCGTTGGAATCTGCCATCGGGCTGCACTGCCTGGCATAAGCCGGTGTCTTTCGGATTCTGGTAGTTCATGCTCGTAAAGCGATCACCATTGCAATCCAAACTCCAAATGTCATTTCCCATCAATTGAACGCCCGCCGCCTGCGGATAGAGTAAGTTTTGCCGCTGGCGGCCAGGAAACACAGCCAGACATGCCCGTTTTGCTAACCTGAGATTTCATGAGCGATAGCATTACAATCACACTGCCCGACGGCAGCAAACAGAACGTGGCGGCCGGAAGCCGTCCCATCGACATTGCAAAGAAGATCGGGTCCCGCCTGGCTGAAGACGCGGTCGTTGCCCGTGTCAACGGGCAGCTCTATGACCTCACTCGTCCACTGGAAGGTAACGCCGAGTTAGAAATTCTCACTTCGAAGAATCCCGAAGCGCTGACCGTCTATCGGCATTCCACCGCGCACTTATTAGCCGCTGCGGTATTAGAGCTGTTCCCGGAGACCAAGTTGGGAATCGGCCCGCCCACCGATACCGGCTTCTATTACGACTTCGAACGCGAAAAACCCTTCGCACCCGAGGACCTCGAAGCTATCGAAGCCCGCATGTGGGACCTGCAAGCCAAGGGCCTTCCCTTCGAGCGTATTCTCACCAAGAAAGCCGATGGCCTGGAAAAATACAAAGACGACTGGATGAAGCGCGAACTCATCGAAGAGAAAGCCGACGAGGTTTTCTCCGAGTACACGCTCGGCCCGAAGTTCATCGATTTCTGCCGCGGCCCGCATGTGCCCTCCACTACGCGGCTGAAAGCCTTTAAATTGTTGTCCGTCGCGGGCGCTTACTGGAAAGGCAACGAACACAACCCGCGCCTGCAGCGCATCTATGGCACCGCCTTCTTCAGCAAGAAGGAACTCCAGGAATATCTGGATCGCATGGAAGAAGCTAAGAAGCGCGATCACCGCAAGCTGGGGCAGGAGCTGGATCTTTTCAGCATCCAGGAGCTAGCCGGTCCAGGACTCATCTTCTGGCATGAGCGCGGCGGCTTGCTCCGCAAGATCGTCGAAGACTGGATGCGCGACCAATATCTCGAGCGCGGTTACGCCTTGGTCTACACACCGCACGTCATGCGGCTCGACTTGTGGAAGACTTCCGGCCACGTCAATTTCTTCTCCCAAAACATGTTCAAGCCGATTGAGCTGGATGACGCCGAATACCAGCTAAAGCCCATGAACTGCCCCGGCCATATTCTGATTTACGCCAACAAACCCCATAGCTATCGGGATCTTCCTGTAAGATTGGGCGAACTCGGCACGGTCTATCGTTATGAGCGCGCCGGCGTGCTGCATGGCTTGCTGCGCGTGCGCGGATTTACTCAGGATGACGCCCACATCTTTTGTACCCCCGAACAAATCGAGAGTGAAATTGTCGACTGTCTCCAATTCGCCATCGACGTGCTGACCACCTTCGGATTCGATCAATATGAAGCGGAGCTGTCGACCTGGGACAAAGGCGTCAGTGGCAAATACGACGGCACCGCCGACCTATGGGAACTGGCCGAGCAATCCCTGCATCGCGCCACCGAAAAGCTCAACCTCAAAGTGAAAGTGATGCCCGACGAGGCCGCCTTCTACGGCCCGAAAATCGACGTGAAATTAGTTGACGCCATCGGCCGTCCCTGGCAGCTTTCTACGGTTCAGTTCGATTTCATGCTGCCGCGGCGCTTTGAGCTGGAATATGTGGCCGAAGACGGCAAAAAGCACCAGCCTCTCATGGTGCACCGCGCGCTATTCGGCTCCGTCGAGCGCTTCATCGGCGTCCTGATCGAGCATTATGCCGGCGCTTTCCCGGTTTGGCTGTCGCCGGTTCAAGTCACCGTGCTTCCCATTACCGATCGCCAACTGGAATACGCCCGGCAGGTGCTGGCAAAATTGAAAAAGGCGGGACTGCGCGCGATTTTGGACGACCGCAAAGAGAAAGTCCAACTAAAAATCCGCGACGCGCAGCTTCAAAAGACCCCCTACATGCTGGTAGTCGGCGATCGCGAAGCGCAAGCCGACAGCGTTTCCGTCCGCAACCGCAAACACGGCGACCAAGGCGTGAAACCCATCGCCGAGTTTATCGCCGGCATCCAAAAACTGATCGAGACAAAGGCTTGTAGCGAATAGTGACTTGGGTCATATTGGCGCTGGTTGGATTATTGGCGGGATCGCTGGTGTATTGCGTCTTAATACTGCTAGCCGCCGGCAGCTACCTCCGCCAGACCAGCAGCCATCTCCACCAGCCCAGTTCTTATGTGGGGCCGACCCCCTGGTCGGCAGGCGACCCCCTGGTCGCCCCCATCACCGTCCTAAAACCGCTCTCCGGCGCCGACGAAGGACTGGAAGCAAACCTCCTCAGCTTCTTCCATCAAACTCACCCCGACTTCGAACTCCTTTTCGCCGTCCGCACTCCCGAAGACGCCGCCATCCCGGTAGTCCAACGCCTCCAAAAAGCGCATTCCCAAGTCCCCTCGCGCCTAATCGTCACCGGCGAACCCTCCTATCCCAACGCCAAAGTCTTCAGCCTGGACCGCATGTTCGCAGAAGCAAGACACGACCTGCTGGTCATGAGCGACAGCGACATCCGCGTCAAGCCCGATTTTCTCGCCGCGATCGCCGCCGAATTCGCAGACCCGCAAATCGCCCTCGCTACCTGTCCCTACCGCGCCGTAGCAGGCTACAGCCTGTGGTCGATTCTCGAAGCCGAAGGCATGAATACGGAGTTCCTGGCCGGCGTTCTTGTCGCGCGCTGGATTGAGGGCGTGAAGTTCGCCGTCGGCCCCACCATCGCGGCCCGCAAATCGGCGCTCCAAGCTATCGGCGGCTTCTCCAAACTCAAGGACTATCTCGCCGAAGACTACGTCATGGGCCGCGAGGCCGCCGAAGCCGGCTTCGGAGTCATTCTCTCCCGCAACACGGTCGAGCACCGCATCGGCAGTGAATCTCTCTCCGCCAACGCCGCGCACCGTCTGCGCTGGGCGAGAAGCACGCGCCGCTCGCGTCCCGCTGGCTATCTGGGTTTGCTCTTCACCTATCCGCTAACCATTTCGCTGGCGCTGACCGCCATCGACTATCGCTGGTGGCCGGCCATAATCGTGGCGTCTTTATTCCGCATCGCCGCCGCCTGGGCGACATCAGTGCGCGTACTGAAGGTGCAACCGCATTGGCTGCTCCTCCCTATCCAGGATCTGCTGAGCTTCGCTTTCTGGCTAGCCGGCTTCTTCGGCAATACCATCGTCTGGCGCGGCCGGCGATATTATTTATATCCGGACGGGCGCTTTGAGTTGCGCGCGTAACGGAAGGCTATAATCCAAGCGTCATTCGCAACGCCGCGTTCACTTCCGTCAAATCAGGAAGGGAACCGATAATTCGATCAACCTCCACATGGAGAACGGTTGCAAGGTTGTCTGCCATGATTACGGAGTCCGTGAGCAGTCCTGCCTGCTTGGCGCTCTTGCTGCCAAACTTCACAGTCACTCTGCTTGGGTGTCCAGCCCGAGCCATATTACTCGTGATCATTGCAACGATTGTCTGGGGCAGACCCGCGCCCAACTGGTCCGCCTGAACGACCAGGGCCGGCCGGCGTTTTGCCGTCCGCAGGTTCGAGTCCGGAAACAAGACCAATACAACGTCACCGCGGTGGCAAGTCATCGTACACAGTCAACTCAGGTCGTTCCCAATCCTCTGCAAATGCCGCCAACCGGCGGCGAAGATCCGCAGCCTGAGTTTCGTCGATTCCCCGTTCACGAAGGTCGGCCGGACTCCCGGAAACCCACGTCACAATGACGAGCGACCCTTCGGGCTCGTCCATCGGCTCCGATAACTCCACCTTCCCGTTGCGGTAAACGCCCTCGACCGATTTCACCATATCCCTATTGTGTCGCACCCAAGGCGCGAGCCATGACTTTTGGCCTTGTTCCTCCGGCGTCGCCGCCTCTATCAGACGGGCGGCTTGAGCTACGGGCGTAACAATTTCACCATTTCGACCACTTCGGGGTCGAGCTTCCAGCCGCGCGCCAACTCCTGGATGACCGCCTGCCGTACAGACTCGTTCTTGTCGGAGCAGGCGCGATCCTTCAGGAAGGGCAAAGTATCGGGATCGAGCTTCCAGCCCCGCGCTACCGCCCGGATAGCCGCCAGCCGGACCAACCCGTTTTGGTCGGAGCGGGCGCGATCCTTCAGGAAGGGCAACGTGTCGGGATCGAGCCTCCAGCCACGCGCCAACTCCTGAATGGCAGCCCGCCGCGCAACATGGCTTTCATCGTAGCTGGCGCGATCCCTCAGAAGAGGCAAAGTGTCGGGATCGAGCTTCCAGCCGTGCGCCAGCTCCTGGATGGCCATCAGGCGCACAATAGGACCTTCATCGGAGCGGGCGCGGTCCCTCAGGAAAGGCAAGGTGTCGGGATCTAACTTCCAGCCGCGCGCTAACTCCTGAATGGCCGCACCCCTCACATTCTCATGTTTATCGGAGCAAGCAAGATCATGCAACCATGGCAAAGTGCCTGGATCGAGCCCCCACCCGCGCGCCAGATCTTGGACGGCAGCCAGCCGCGCCCACTCATTTTCCTCGGAGCGGGCGCGATCCTTCAAGAAAGGAAAAGTGAAGGGATCGAGTTTCCAACCCCGCGCCAACTCTCGGGTAGCCGCCGTCCGAACGCCACCAGTATTGCCGAAGCTGGCGAGATCCTTGAGAAAGGGCAAAGTATCGGGATCGAGCTTCCAGCCGCTCACCAACCCCTGGATTGCCGCCATCCGCACTCGTTCGCTCCCATCGTAGTGGGCGCGATCCTTAAGTAAGGGCAAGGTTTGAGGATCGGGCCTCCATCCGCGAGCCAGCTCCTGGATTGCTACCGTCCGTACAAGTTCTCTCTCATCGAAGCGGACGCGATCTACAACTAAGGGCTTGCCGCAAAATAAACTTTACCATTGAACGGGTTCGTGCGATGCTGTGGGTATGCAAGTATCAAACGCCAAGCGGGACTCGAAGCTCTTGCAGAGGGTGATGGGGACGCTGAATGAAGCGCAGCGGCGCTGGCTTGTGGGGCGTGAAGCGTTACGCTGCGGCAGGGGCGGCATCCAGCGAATGGTGGAGACCAGTGGACTGTCCAAGCCGACCATCTTGAAGGGGATTCGGGAACTGTCTGGCAAGAGCAAACTGGTAGCCGAGGAAGGCAGAGTGCGAAAGCCCGGAGCGGGGCGCAAGCCGGTGGAGGAACATGATCCGGAGATCACCCAGTTGCTGGAACAGGTGATGGAAGAGAGTACGGTGGGCGATCCGATGTCACCCTTGAAGTGGAACAGCAAGTCGAGCTACCAGATACGGGAGTACTTGGTCAGCCTAGGGCACGATGTGAGCGCGGACACGATACAGAGGCGTCTGCGGACGATGGGCTACTCACTACAGGCGAACCTGAAAGACAAGGAAGGCGAATCGCACGCCGACCGGGACCGCCAGTTCCGGTATATCAGCGAGACGGCGAAACGGTTTCTGAAGGCGAAGGAGCCGGTGATCTCGGTGGACACCAAGAAGAAAGAAAAAGTCGGGAACTTCAAGAATGACGGGCGAAAATGGCGCAAGAAGGGGGAAGCGCCGAAGGTCAACGTGCACGATTTCTCCAGCCTCGCGGAAGGCACTGCGATCCCCTATGGGGCCTTTGATGTGCACCGGAACGAAGGGATGGTGAACGTCGGCATGACGCATGACACGGCGGAGTTTGCGGTGGAGAGTATCCGGCGTTGGTGGCTCCAGTTTGGAGTCCGCCACTACCCCAAGGCCCGGCGCCTGTTCATCTGTGCCGACAGCGGAGGAAGCAACGCCGCCCGGAATCGGGCCTGGAAATACTACCTGCAGCAATTCAGCGACGAGACCGGGCTGGAAATCGTAGTCGGCCACTACCCGCCGGGGACCAGCAAGTGGAACAAGATCGAGCACCGGATGTTTTCCTTCATCAGCATGAACTGGAGAGGCGAACCGCTGGTCAGTTTCGAAACCGTGGTGAATATGATCAGCGCCACCCGAACGAGCCAAGGGTTGCGAATCCAGGCCATGCTGGACCCGAGCATCTATGAGACCGGAGTGAAAATCACGGACCTGCAAATGAAGCAACTGAACCTGCAACCCCACCGTCGAAATCCTGAATGGAACTATTCGCTACTGCCTCGCACAGCGTCGCCACAACATTCCTAATGGTAAATGTTATTTTGCGGCAAGCCCTAAGGGCAAGACATCGGGATCGAGTTTCCAGCCACGCACCCATTCCTGGATGGCAGTCGCCCGCGCAACCGAGCTTTCATCGGAGCGGGCGAGATTCTTCAGGAATGTTAAAGCCTCGGGATCGAGCTTCCGGCTACGCACCCATTCCTGGATGGCAGTCCGCCGCACAAGCCCTTCTTCATCCGAGCGGGCGCGATCCTTTAGTAACGGCAAGGTGCCGGGATCGAGCCTCCAGCCGCGCGCCAAGTCCTTGGCGGCTGCCGACCGAACGATCCAATCCACATCATGCTGTACCGCCGATCGCAGCCATTCTCGCGCCTGCAGCGACCGCCACGCGGACGCGATCAGTGCAACCGCCTTCCGCCGTGTAGGACCTGTCTCGGAATCCTCCGCCAAGAACTCGTAGTAATAGGGCGGCTCATAACGAACACTTCGCCCACAAACCGATTCCACAACGCCTCATCGGTGGCCTGGACCGCCCGCCGATTGCGAACCTCGCTCAAACATCCCGCAGCCAGCATCAGATTAGCGAGTTTGTCGCCGCTGCCGTCCTGCGCCATCAAAAACAAGATCAGTTCCTCTGCCTGCTTCTCGCCTACCCATGCCCGCAATTAAGCGCAGCACCTCATGCCAGGTCTCACCCCTCCAGTGCAACCCGAACACGCCGTGCTTCAACTCTTCCAGAGTGAGCGTTTGCTGTTTTTGAAACCGTTCCACGAACGAAGCCGCACAAAAATACTCGAGAAACGTGCGGTGCACAAACGAGAAACGCTCCGCCCCGGCAAAGCAGAGAATAAAATTGCGCTCCACCAGTTGGTCCACCAGCAGGTTTGCTTTCTGGCGAAAGTCCGCCGCCCCCAGCCGATCCTTCAAGTACGTTCCGTCTAGCTCGACCAGCTGCCCACGCTCGATCAGATTGCCGCCGAGACCGCCCTCTGCCTCTTGCATCGCGCCCGCCAGCTCGCGTAACAACTCTTCCTTCTCCTGCCGCCCGAACACGTCCGCGGGAAGGTACTTCTGGGCTTCCCACTCATGCAACAGAACGCGGCTGGCCTGCTGGTACAGCTCCACCCGGTCGCGCGGGAGGTCCTGATTCCGGTTGAGAATGGCCATCATCGTGAGGCTTCATGCCATTTGGCCAGGAACTCCCTCACTTGCTCATTGTCAAAGTCTTCCAAGGTGGCATGGAGGAACTCCGCATGGCTCAGCCGGTCGGACTCGTAACCTACGATCCGCGAGGTGACTTACACCCTCGCCTGCGTATGACGCGCGGCAAAAGCCGCGATCTCGTCGATTACCGATCCGCGCGTGGGCGTGTCGAATATTTCATCCAGCCCATCCAGGTAAAGCGCGGCCTCGCCCGCCGCCAGGCGCTTCTCCACCTCTTTTGCGTCCAGCCCATAGGAAATGCAGCCAGATTCGCAATGCTTGAGAAAGCCCGCTCGTTCCCGCGCATACTCTTTCAGATCGATCCAGAGCGGCAGCGGTCCTCGATCCTCAGTAACCCAGCGCATGGCAAGATATTTCAAGAGCGACGTCTTGCCGGAGCCCGGATCTCCTAGCCTAGCTACTTTCCGGCGCAAAATTCCAATTTTGGGCGAATTGTGGGATGGGCCGGGCGCTGGCGAACCCTGAAGGCGCAAAAAGCCCCGGCGGAACGAGTCCACCGAGGCGGTTAATAAAGGATGCTGGCGAGAGAGAACGATTCAGCGCTCGCCGACCAAGTGAAGTCCGATATTGATCATGTTATCGGCGATGACCCCAAGACCCACCCAACGTTTGACGCCTGGAACACCCTTGTAACGGGAGCGGTTCAAACCATGGCGCCGTTTCAGGACGCTGATGCGGCCCTCGCAACCCGTGCGCCACTTCTGTGCCTTCTTGAACCAGCGTTTCTTCTGTTCCTGCTTGCGTTTCTCACTCTTGGTGTTGCGACTGGGAACGGCCACCCGCTTCACGCCCAGTTCTTTCGCGGCGGCTTCGTTGGCGGCGGAGAAGAATCCCGCGTCGCCGGTCGCGAGCTCCGGAACTCGACCCAGCAACTCCTGGTGCTTTTCGATGGATGGCGTCAGCAAACTGGAGTCGCTGGGCCGCGGGCCGAACACGTCATAGTGGATTACGATTTGATTCTCTGCTTCCTGGATTTTGACCAGTTTGCCGAACTCATTCGGCTTACCAGCCTTGCCTTTCCGAATGATTTCCGTGTCCGGCTCAAACACGCTGAAGATCTTATTCTCCGCCTTTGAGTTGCCTCTCATCACGCGTTCCCGCGTCTGCCGCATCACCTGTTGCACCCGCGGAATCATTTCGTCGAGCTGCTGTTTGGCTTTCTGCAAAACCACCCGTGGGCCTTGCTTGACCCGGTTGGCGATCTCGTCGGAGAACTTCTTGGCCTGTCCCACCACTCGACTGGTCGCCTCCAGCAGTTTGCCGTATGCGGCCTTCATCTTCTGCTGGCCTTTCTCGGTCTTGTTGCGGCTGGCGTAGGCGATCTCCAGAACACGCTTTTTCACGCTCCGCGAGCGGTCCCGAAGCTTCGTCCCCACGTCGCCCACCACCGCTGCCACTTTCTTCATTACCCGAGTCAGAACTCGAACGCCGTCGTCCATCAGCTTGCTGTCGGTCGGGAAGTGGATATTGGTTTCCACTACGGTGGTGTCGACTCGCAGCTTGCGGCCGGTCACGACTTCCTTTTCCACGGCAATCGCCACGGTCCGCCGATGCAACTTCTCGATTGCTTCCGGGCCCAGTTGACGCGCCAATCGGCCCATGGTCTTGTCGTCGGGGACCTTCCCGCCGCCGACACCTGTGAACTCCCGATAAACCAGATTGGCGCGAACTTCTCGGGAGGTAACTTCGAAACTCCAGTCGCGCATGTGCTTCAGCAGCAACATCCGCAGAATGACTTCGGCCGTCGTCCCTGGACGTCCACGAGTTTTGCTCTTCTGGATGCGCTTGCTCAACTCCTGCTGAATGGTCTGGAGCAACTGATCGTCATTCAAGGCCTCGTCGGCGTGGCGCATCCATGGTTCCCAAAGATCCTGGACCTCCTCGGAGATCAGGCCATCGGCGAAGCTGCTCTGAACACGGCGGGCGGCAATCACGACTTACCCTCCCGCGCCTGGTCCCGGTCCAATCGCAATAGCTGTTGGTTCAGCTCGCTAATCGCCTCCAAAGTTTCCTTTGCCTGGCGATAACGCTGTAGAGCTTGGCGTACCAGCGGGACCTGCTCTGGGCGCAGACTCAACTGGCGGGTCTTGGCTCCGGGATAGGTCACGGTGAGGACCCACTGAGGGTGCCCCTCGCCGCGCGCGCATTTGGGACAGCCACGGCTGTGAAAAGTAGTGCGTTCGAGGAGGGAGCCCCGGAGGACATCGCCGCAGGAAATGAGGGAAGCGGCAAGCCGGTCGCGCTTTTTCGTGGCGCTCATTCGTGTCATTCACAAGAATGATACAACACTAGGAACGCCAAGGTCAATACTTTTCAAAACATTTTTCATAAAAATGTTTTGGGGGCCGCAAACAAACAAACAAACAGCCAGCCGCCGGCGACGGACACATTTCACGGCAGAAGGCGGACTACCGAATGCTCCGAGAATCCCCAGGACAACATGCGACTCCCAATTCTGGCCACTCGGTCTGGCCGCAGCAGATGGACGAACGATTTTAGATATGGAGCCGCTAATCCAAGCCAACCCAAAAAAACGAAGGCTGTTCACGAGTGCTGCCCCTGCCTCCCGTTGGCGAATTCCGTTCGATCATGCACGGAGAAGCCGCGATGGCCTATGAAAACACGCCGGTTAGCCCCGGAATTTTGCGCCGGAAAGTAGCTAAGCTAGCACCACGACCAGACGCTGGCGCTCGATCATATCCAACACCGGACCTACCGGACTGCTCTGATGGCCCTCCTGGAGCCACGCAAGTTCCTCATCGTTCTGCTCTCCGCCAATGTGCCCCTCCATGCGGAGCCGCCGCAGAATCTCGCGCGGAAGATCACGCACCGGAGCCGCTTCGCGGGCGGTCTGCGGGACAAAAACGCTCCACAAAGGAACGCGGCGATCGTAAGTGCTGGTATCCATCGCCGAGAGCTGCAAGAGCGCGCATTTTTTCCTCAAATACTCGCGATAGCCCGCCAGATCGAATCCCGGATCGGGCGGCGCAAGCCGCGCCAACGAGCCAGCCGTCTGCTCCCGCAGCGCGGTGTCGAATTGGGCCCGCAGAGACGGATCGCTTTTTACCTGCTTGCGAATTGCGCGCGCGTAGCCTTTGGCCACCAGCGCCCAGTCAAAGCCGGCGGGCAGAGGATCAAGCCCCATCCCACCCCACATCCGCTCCACCGATCCGAGATCGACATCGGCAGTCTCCGGCTGCAACCAGTTCACAATGTCCGGCGCCGCGGCTTCAATCACGCGCTTGAGTTGGTCCTGATAACCGGCAAGAGAGCTGGTCAGCGGCGTCTTGTCCTCCAACTCAGCCGCGAATTCCCGAACGAATAACTCAACCGCAATTTTCGCGGTTTTCTCCCGCTCGCTTGGCTGTAGTCGGGCCAACAGACCCTTGGCGCCCGTCTTTACGACGCCATTTGCCACGCTTTCGGCATCTTTTGCCAAATCCTCGCCCAATTTATGCCAGGCGATCTTGCCGAGAACCGACGCGATGAAGACGGAGACGGGCTCCATATTGAAAATGTTAGCGAAAGCTGGCACTAATGCCAATCGCGGGACGCAGCCGAATAATATTGCAGATGCCTTCCCCTCATCTGGTTCTTGAATTTGTTCTCCTCGCCGGAACGTGTGTCATCTTCGCGGCAACGGCCTGGTCTCGTCGCCCCATTCTGTCGTTTTCAGCCGCTCTTTGTGCGGGTTTTTGCATCGTCGCAATCGTATATTATTTAGCCAGCAAGAGCGCTAACCGGGACTCCTGGGCCGACGCCGAAATGGAGGTATTGCTCATCCCTATTGGCGCGCTTGCTTTCACCGTCGGCTTGACAGGCCTTCTCCGTCCCCCACGCAGCGCGCAGGCGGCCGCGCTTGTGCTTATTTTGCTCGGCGGAACTCTTGCCGGTTCCGTGTTTTTCGGGAAATGAGCGTCAAAAAGAACATTAGCTGGAGCCGCGGCGCCCGATCACGTCACTGGCACAGCAAGCCGGTGGACAGAACCGTCCCCAAGCTGGCGACGCCAGAACCGGTTAATTGAAAGGCAAGCGTGTCCCCGGCTGCCACCGAGACGGATCCCGTCGCGTGATTGCCGGCGCCATTATTCGCAGTCACCGACAGTCCGGTGCTAGTGGCGGCGCCTGTTCCGCCGGCCGATTGGTAGAGGGTCACGGTAACGGACGAACCGCTCGAGGCCTGCTGGAAGACGTAAAGAGTATTCACGGTGCAAGCAATCGGAACAACCACGGCATTTTGGGAATAAGAAACGGATGTGCCGCCGAGTGTCGAGTCGCCAGACGAATTAATGGGAAAGAACGGGTTGCTTGAGCCGCCAGGATAATTTAACTGACCCAGAATCATTCCGCCCGCTCCCGCCGGGCCTGCCGGTCCGGTGGGTCCGGCGGGTCCGGTTGGACCAGCGGGGCCAGCCGGTCCCGTAGCGCCGGTTGCTCCGGTGTTACCAGTCGGCCCCTGCGGTCCGTTCACGCCAGCCTTCGCCAGCAATCCCCAATTAGATGGGCTGATGTCGGGACTCTGGCCCATATTGACCGTGATCGCAATATAGCTTGCGCCGTTCAACGAGACGGCATCTCCGATCGAATAGGTGGTGCCGGCCGACCACGCGCCTTTGAAACTTACCGGCGGCCCGGCGGGTCCGGTGGGGCCAGTCGGCCCTGCGGCCCCCGTAGCTCCGGCCGCTCCCGTAGCGCCAGCCGGACCCGTCGGACCGGTCGCGCCCGCAGCGCCCGCGGCGCCGGCCGCTCCCGGATCGCCTGCTTTCGCCAGCAGACTCCAGGCTCCCGGGTTGAGATCGGGTTGCAGCCCGGTGGAAGAACTCAAGGCAATGTAACTCGAATTTGCATAGAAAACCGTATCTCCCGCCGCATAGGCAGTGGATCCTTGCCAAGCACCCTTAAAAGCGATCGGTGGCCCCTGCGGCCCGGCGGGCCCGTTGGGCCCGTCGATCCCTGGGGACCAGGCGCCCCGGCTACTCCTTGCGGCCCTTGCGGTCCAGTGGCTCCGGCCGGCCCCGCGAGCCCGGTTGGACCGGCTGGCCCACTCGCCCCGGCCGGGCCCGCGGGACCTGCGGGCCCGATTGGGCCCATGCCGCCTTGCTGCGCTAATACCGACCAGAAACTCGGATTGCCGTCCGGAAGCAGTGCCACGCTATTCGCAATGGCGATATACGCCGAACCGTTATAGAACACCGCGTCACCAGTCACGTATGCCGACGCGCTATTCCAGGCGCCTTTGAACGCAACCGGCGGTCCTGTGGCGCCTGGCGCCCCCGCTACTCCCGCCACGCCTGCCGGTCCAGCCGGCCCATTGGCGCCGGGTACTCCAGCCGGCCCTTGCGGCCCAGCCGGTCCCGGCACTCCAAACGCAAAGTCCGCGCTCGCCCAGGAGTCCATACCGTTTTGCGCGATCGAAAAGCGGCGCGTGTTATTCGGCGCGCTAAGGTAAATCCGATTAGTCCGCGCATAGCTCGAGGCTTGTACGGAAACCCGCACAGCGATCGCATCCTCCACTCCAAATACCGCCGCCGGCCCGTTGTAAGTGATCGCAACCTGCTGTGGATCGGCGCCCCAAGCGGCCGCGAAATTCAGCGGCGACAGCGTCGCCGAAGTGACAATGATCACGGGAAGAGTAGAAAGAAACGTGCCGTCGCCCAGATCGTAGTCCAGCACGAATTGGTCGCCAGGCTGCAACTGCTGGTTGCTCAAAGCATTCTGATTTGTGATCGTCGCCAGAATCGTCGCGGTTTCGCCCATACCCACTAAAGTCGGCGACGTCATCACCGACAAAGCGATGGTGCGGTCGGCGATCGAGCGTCCCGTACCGAGATAGGTTTGGGCCAGGCAATCGACCGGAAACGCCGACAGCAGAAGCAGGGCCGCGAGCCCTTTACGGAGGGTCGAGATTGGATAGCCGTTCATCTTCTTTGGGGGGAAGGGATGAGCGCATCGGAAACTTTCCCCTCTATCCTTTCGACATTTCGGGGTTATTGCTCTAGGCCAGAGAATATTTTTCTAAACGCTGTTCCTCTTCTTTGTTCTAGACTTCCGTAGCAGAAGATCACCACCTGGCGCAGCAAGTACTAGTACTTATGTGGCAAGTAAGGACTAAGAAAACCGCTGGCCGTTGGTGGGTCAATGAATGACTATCTCAAAAGGTTTGCTTTGCGCACCAGCGCAGCCTGAAGGAGTACAAAAAGGCGCTTGAAGCGCTTATGCCGGGGCTCATATGAACCGGCCGCTCCCGTGGTGCCTGTAGCCGGCATTGACTGACCCATTGCCTCTCCGCTACCCCGGGCTATGCCACTTCAGCACGCGCAGGGCCCGCAGGGTGTTCCAATGGCTTCTCTTCCCGATACCGGGTTCCATGTCGAAGGTGAAGCGGCGGGGGTCGATTCGGTTTAACGGCCATAGCCCGTTCTGGTGGCGTCGTTGGTTCACAATTTCGATCGCCTCGGCAACTCGCTCATCGGGTTTCACACCCGCGCTTCGCAGGTAATCGAGACCTCGCAGCACATCGTAGTAGTACGAAGGCGGAAACGCGAAGCGCGTCCAACTTCGATCAATCACTTCGCCCGTCCGGAGCGACCGGAACATGCGCCGTTCAAGAAGATAGTTTTGGGCTCGGGCGCGGGCCTTGGTTACCGCGGCGGACCGGCCGTGCGCCTTTTGATACTCCAGCAGGCCCTCCAAGACGCAGATCGTCGAGTGAAACGACGAGCGCTTACTCTTCGGGGCCTCACAGTTCCACCCGCCATCCTCGAGTTGCTCACCGAGCAGCCGATCCAGCACCTCTTCGCAGGGCTCGCCAAAGTATGCGCCTGTCGCGAGGATACGCCCGTTAATACACGCTTCCGTCTCGCCCCCGAAGTACGGTCTCCCGCACCAGGCAACATGCTTTCGCACGCGGTCGATGGCTCTGCGGACTTTTGGCGCCTGCGGATCCGCCCCGAGATCCTTGAGGAGCGTGACGTTGTGGACGGTGGATAACCATCCCTTATCCCCGCCAGCGCCCCAATGGCCACGCGGAGACTGACTTTCAAGGAGCCGTGCACCCCAGCCTTCGGTCGCGACACGCGAGCGCTCGGCCGTTACGGCCCGCTCGTCTTCGCCGGTGAGATCGCGCATGACCTGCCATCGGATCGCAGGATCCGAATCTAACAACCACTTCAATACGTTCATTGGATCTACTTCATTTTATATTTGGCGCTGGCGAGAGACGCATACCCGCTCAACTTGCTCAGCGGCCGAACCGGCGCGCCGGGGCGCGGGCGGCGCTGGGCTTTCGTGTCAGCGCAACCCGGCGATTCGCTACCAACGGGATACCATGGTGGACAAGCGAGGAACGATATGAAGGAAGTCTTCACTAAGAGTTTTTGGGAAGGCGTCAAGAGGACTTTTGATGAAGCCCGCGACGGTCCGCCGCCAGCAAATACTGCCTCGCAAATTCCGGCCGGGGAAGACCTGCAAGCCTCATTAACGATAGATAGCGGCACGGACCTGGCCAGAGATAGCGAGTCTGACCGCGCGAGGCAACCGCTCCAGAAACCCAAGTAGTGCCCGGCTGCGAGTCATTCAGGAGCCGAAGTGGTCCCGCGTGGGTCCGGAAGTTCGCCACTGCTACTGCTTAGCCCAACCTGAAGTTGGATTAGCGCTATTGGCTTCCGATTTTCGCGCTCCCTTGAGGATGTTGAGAAGCGCATAGTTGCCTTCGTGGCAGGCGTACTCATAGATGGGCGCGGACGCGCGTGAAAACGGATATTCGATCACCCAGGGTTTGGAAAACACAGACGGGTCCTCGACGGTTGCGCGGTACAGAAACGTGTTGCCATCGATTGGCTGGAAACGCTCCACTACGTGAAGATTCTCCGACGCACCCATGAATTTCGTCTGCGTGTTGAAATTGGTCGTGTCGACGACCAGGGTATCGCCTTCCCAGTGACCGATCGAATCGCCCATCCACTGACTAACGCCTCGGCCCATGTGCTGGCCCCCGATGCGTACGATGCGGACTTCGTGAAGCAACTCCGCCAGGATCATCACGTGGTTCGGGGTTTGCACGATCTGGAAGCCCCGGTAGACCACATTCGGCAAAATCGGAGTTCCGATTACGTGCAGGCACCGTTCGTCCAGGTCACGATCCTTTACGCTGTCGAAGCTTTCGGGCGCGCGGGACTTTTCCCTCTGCTCATCGGTCGCGATATAGGGAATCCTCCCGTCGTCCGGATCGACAATCAGCGAACTTCGCTTCGATCCGTTAACGCGCGCCAAGCCTCCTGCGAAGTCGATAAACTCATGATTCCATTCCCCGCTAACGTCTCCTTCACTTCCGTCTCCGCGTTTGAAGTCAGCCACTGTTTTTATGCGCTGCTCCAATGCCGTAGCCTCGCTGTCCGAGACCGTCAGTGTCGTAACCGGTGGCAGCGAGATCCGTTTGCCGTCGAATGCGTACGCAATCCCCCGTTCGAGGGGAGTCAATGTGGCGTTGTTCCAGATTCCCTGAAGGTCCGGGCGTCCGTCCGGAGTTCGAGGGCCCGACCAAGACCCGTTATTTTGTGCGATGGCAGCCGCTGCAAACAAAAAACCGGCCGACGCGAACATCCGGCAATTCGCCATACACGGGCCATCTTACACCGGCGGAGGACGCTGAACCACCGGCCCGTGGCGCTACCCAATCAAGGATCAAACAATAATCACTCGTGGCCGAAAACGGCGCCAGAGTTCCGCCTATCCTCGTTCCGCCTCAAGAGGGAATAAACATCAGCTTGTAAATGACTAGCGCTGCGACGATGATCGCGGCACCCCACACGACGAGCCGAAACCGCCGCGCAAAATACAGTGTCACGGCGGCCATCGTCCCTGTAACGGCCAGTACGAGACCGCCAATAAACGGTTCAAATGCCCTCAGTCCCGCTTCTGGTCCCAGAAACCACCTTAGTCGGTAGTATTCTCCAACGGTCCGCAGAATGGCCACGAATAGTATGCCGATGCTGACTTGTGCGACGCGTTCAGGAGACGGGGACCTCATATCCGCGGGGCCAAGTTTGCAGCGTAAACGATCATCAGGATCGCGTCAGTTTGACTTCCGCGGTGGCAAAGCCCTCCTCCGCAAGCTGCCGAAGGATGGTGGTCTTGCCCGCCCCCGGCGGACCGGTGAGTATGAATGGATCGACCCTCCCTACTTTCTCACGATAACCGAACGCCGAAAAACGTCGGAAGGCTTAGCCAGGACTTCAAGCATCGCTCAGGTGTCTCACAAACGGTCCGTTGCGCAACCAGACCAGAAGTGTTGATTGTATTCTTGCACCCGACACTTCCCGAAACGACACAATTCTCACCTGGCCAGAATTGCCTCGTCGGCATCTTCCGTTGTGCTTGCAAGACCCGATTCCACGCCCGGTGCTAGACTAGACCCTAATCTTATGCTCCGCCTCTGGATCGCTACACTCTCCCTGATCTGCGCCTTATCCGCCGCAACGACCGGCTCGCGGCGGGGAGTTACTCCGGAAGATTACCTCCGCTTTGAGTTCATCAGCGACGCGCATCTGTCGCCCGATGGCAAAGAAGCGGCCTACGTTCTGACTACCATCGATCAGAAACGCAACCGGCGCGTGAGTTCGATCTGGGTGGTCGCGACCGATGGAAATTCGACGCCGCGTAAGCTGACTGCCGATGGCGCCAACGCGCCGCGCTGGTCGCCGGACGGGACGCGTCTGGCCTTTCTCGCGAGCCGAGGCGGCGGCGAAGGCGAAGCGCCTGTCAGGCAGATTTTTGTTCTGCGCCTGGACGGTGGAGAAGGCCAGCCACTGACGCACCTGAAGAACGGCGTCATGAGCTATCAATGGTCGCCGGATAGCAAGCGCATTGTAGCCGTCAGCCGCATCGGCCCCGGCGATGCGGGCACGCGCAAGAGCGACGTGCGCCATTACACCCACATTTCATACAAGTTCAACGACACGGGCTGGTTTGACGACCGGCGTTTGCATCTCTGGATCGTGGATGCGGCCACCGGAGATGATCGCGAATTGACTTCAGGTGACGATTGGAACGACACCGATCCGCAATGGTCGCCCGATTCCACGCGCATCGCGTTTGTTTCGGACCGCACCGGCAAGGAACTCGAGAACGGCTTGAACAAAGACGTCTGGGTGATTCAGGCCGAGGGTGGTCCGCTGACCAAGATATCGGATCACGAATTCGCCGACACCGAACCGCGCTGGTCGCCGGATGGCGGCAAGATCGCTTTTGCGGGCCAGACGAAGCGGCGCCAGTTTCCGCGGCTGTATGTGGCGCCGGCTACGGGCGGCGCGGCGTCCACGCTCGTCGTTGACAATTTGGATCTGATTCCAGGTGGTTTGGAGTGGGTCGCGTCCGGAGATGCGTCCGGAGAGCTGCGCTTTGAAACCGGGTATCGGGGAACGAATCAGGTGTTCCGGGTCGATATGGCGGCGCGCAAGTTTGCTCCCGTTACGCACGGAGAGCGCGCCGTTCGCGGGTACGACGTCAATGAGAAGGCCGGACTGATGTCCTACCTGGCCAACGACTTCAAACATCTGGACGACCTGTATGTGGCGTCGCTCGATGGCGGCAGTGAGCGCCAGCTTACCCATCTCAACACCAAGCTATGGTCCGAACTGGAATTCGCCTCCGTGGAACGGCTTCCTTATAAGAGCACCGATGGCTGGGCGGAAGATGGTTTCCTGGTCAAACCGCTGGGTTGGGAGCCGGGCAAGAAGTATCCGCTGATTTTAAGCGTACATGGCGGGCCGGCCGGCCAGTACGGGACGGATTGGTATCAGGAGTTCCAGGTTTACGCAGCTAAGGGATGGGGCGTTTTCTTCTGCAATCCACGTGGGTCCACCGGCTATGGGGAGAAGTTTGAACGCGGCATTCTCAACAACTGGGGTGGAATGGATTATCAGGATGTGATGGCGGGGTTGGATGCGGCCATCCGGGAAAATCCGTGGATCGACACGGACCGGCTGGGAGTGACGGGCGGCAGTTACGGCGGGTTCATGACGAATTGGATTTTGGGCCATACCAACCGGTTCAAGGCTGCGGTGACATTGCGAAGCGTTTCGAACTTCATCAGCGACGATGGCACGCGCGATGGCGCCTACGGCCACGAGGACGACTTCAAGGGTCCCTTGTTCGATAATTTCGAGCAATATTGGGACGCGTCGCCGTTGAAGTATGCGCGCAACGTGAAGACGCCCACGCTGGTGCTGCACTCGGATAACGATTACCGGGTGCCAATCGAGCAGGGAGAGCAATGGTTCCGCGCTTTGAAGCACTATGGAGTGACTGCGGAACTGGTGGTGTTCCCGCGCGAAAATCATAATTTAACGCGGACCGGGGAGCCGAAACATCTGGTAGAAAGCATGAACTGGCAGTTGTATTGGTTCGAGCGGTTTCTGCTGAATGATGCTGCGGCCAAGCCGCCCGACGCGGTTCAAGCCGACGACAAGGCTGAGGTGAGGCCTTAGTTTGGGGATGAATTGAGCAGCGGCGGGCGCGTTCTAACAGCATTCGCGTTGGCGCCGCTAATGGCGGGCTTGATTCTCGCAATTCTCAGTGGGTGCTTCTCCCTGATTTTCCCGCCAAGGTGGCCGGGCTGGCAAGAGATCTTTTTGACGGTGATGTATTGGACTCTCATCTATTCAGTTTGCAGCGGTCTCGTGATGTTCGTTTTTGGGTTGCCTTTATACCTGGTTTATCGGCGGCTCGGCTGGCAATCGCAATCGGCATTTGCGATGGGAGGTACGGCCATCGGCTGCGGCAGCTTTCTACTCTTATCGCTTACGGGCGAGCCCAAGAGCGGGCTTCTACCGGGAGTTGCCTTGTTCTCCCTGGGAGTGTTACTTTCGGCGCTGGCTTTCCGGGCCCTGCTACCTGGCGGATCAAAGGGCCATGCCTGAAATGAAAAAAGTGGGAAGAAACTCGCAGCATGCGCCGTCTAAGCTATTCGAGATGGTACTGGACGACCGCGAAGTCATCGAAGCGTGCCAGCGTGGCGACCAGGACGCTTTCCGGCAGCTTTTTGAGGCAAACAAAGACCGCGTGTACTCCATTGCCTTGCGGTATTCCGGGGACGATGCGGCGGCCATGGACATCGCTCAGGATACGTTTCTGAAGCTGCTTTCGAGGATTCAGGACTTCCGCGGCGAGGCGAGCTTCGATTCCTGGTTGTACCGGATGGTGGCAAATAGTTGCCTGGATCACCGCCGGCGCACGCGGAGATGGATGCCGCTGCTCGAAGACTTGGTGAACCTGTTCACCGTCCGGCGGGAAACAGTGCTACAGGATTTGCTGCGAAACGAAATGCAGCAGGACGTGCAGCAAGTGGTTGCGGGTCTGCCGCCGGAGCAGCGCATCGTCGTGGTGTTGCGCTATACGGAAAACCTGTCTTATGAAGAGATTGCGGAGATTCTCGGGTGCTCTCGAGGCACCGTGGGATCGCGCCTGAACCGGGCTCATAAGGTGCTCGAACGTCGATTATCGTACCTGCGGGTGCGCGAGAGGCAGCGGTGACAGATTCAGAATTACGAAACGAAATATTGACCCGCCATTTGGGCCGGGTGGAAGCTCCCTGCGCGCTTTGGCGCAGAATCGCCGAAAATCGAACAGCGCAAAGTCCCGCCCCGAGACCGGCCCGGCATGTGGTTTGGGCAACCGCCACGGGAATTCTGATCCTATTGACGATGTGGGGGTTACGTCCGCCGGCCAGCGTCCCCGCCGCGGCCCGGAACACTCAGTTGGTGTGCGCCGCCTGCCATGCATAAAAAGGCGACGAACGTGCTCAACCAAAGCGTCGGTGTGAACCCAAGTACAGGCGCGCCCAGCGCTATACTGGACTGTCAGGAGCGGTTTTTTAGGAGATTTGCATGAAGACCTACGCGAAGTTTGGGATTTTGGTTGCCATAATCATCGGTGTGCTCGCATGGCTCGCCGTCGGCGGTGTGAGCGAGAACAAGAGCTACTACAAGACGATTGCGGAAGTGAATTCGATGGGCAATCAAGTTCACGGCAAACGGCTCCGCGTGAGCGGTTATGTTGTTCCCGGCACGATCGTGCGCAGTGGACGCGAGGTTCGCTTCACGATTCACGAAGACGCGATGAAGATGAACGTGGTCTATACCGGTTCCGAGCCGCTGCCCGACACTTTTAAGGATGAGTCTCAGGCGCTCGCCGACGGCCACATGGGCCCGGACGGCGTTTTTCAGGCCAACAAGATTCAAGCCAAGTGCGCCTCGAAGTACGAGGCGAAACCTCGCGCTGCGAGCCAAGCCGGCATGTAGACCGGTTATCCGGTAGTTTAAGGACTCTAAGGAATAGGTACACACCGTGGAAAACATTGGCGCCCTGGCGCTACTCCTGGCTCTTTGTCTGGCCGTTTACTCCGTGGTCAATTCGATCGTCGGAAAACTGCGGAAAAACGCTTTTCTGGTAGTGAGCGCGGAGCGCGCCGTGTACGCGGTGTGGGGTCTCGTCACGGTGGCCGCCGGCATCCTGGTGTATTCGCTGATGACGGGTGATTTCCGGATGTCGTATGTGGCTGCGCACAGCGACTCCAACATGGCCCTCATCTACCGCTTCACCGCGTGGTGGGGCGGCCAGGAAGGCAGCCTGTTGCTGTGGGCGTGGATTCTGGCCAGCTATTCGATGGTTGTGGTGTTCACCAACCGGCGCAGGCTGCGGGACATGATGCCGTGGGTCAACGCGGTAATGATGACCACTGAGTCGTTTTTCCTGCTGCTGATCACGCTGCCGCTGAGCCCGTTCAAGATTCTGGAAGCCGGCCGGGGCAATGTGGTGGAAGGCGCGGGCCAAGGGCTCAATCCTCTGCTGCAGTACTGGACGATGGTGATTCATCCGCCGATGTTGTACCTCGGCTATGTGGGATTCACCGTTCCGTTTGCGTTTGCCATCGGCTCGCTGATCACGCGCCAGCCGAGCGATTCCTGGATCGCTACCACCCGCCGTTGGACATTAGTCACCTGGCTGTTTCAGTCAACGGGAATCTTGTTAGGCCAAGGTTGGGCCTACGCCGTGCTCGGTTGGGGCGGCTACTGGGCCTGGGATCCGGTGGAGAACGCGTCACTGCTTCCCTGGATTACGGCTACCGCCTTCTTGCACTCGGTTATGATGCAGGAGAAAAAAGGAATGATGAAGGTGTGGAACCAGGTGCTGGTGGCCGCGACCTTCTTTCTGTGCATCTTCGGTACATTTCTGACGCGCTCCGGCGTGGTGAGTTCGGTGCATGCCTTTGCGCAATCGAGCATCGGAACATACTTTATTACGTTTCTGGCGATCGGCATCGCCGGGACCGTCTTTCTGATTCTGGACCGCTTGCCGTATCTGAAGAGCGAAGCCAATCTTGAAAGCGTAGTTTCCCGCGAATCCAGTTTCATGTTCAATAACCTGATCCTGGTGGCAAGCTGCTTCGCCGTGCTTTGGGGCACATTGTTCCCGGTGATTTCAGAAGCGGTGACGGGCGAAAAGATCAGCGTGGATGGACCATTCTTCAACCGGATCAACATCCCCATCGGACTGGGGCTTTTGTTTCTGACAGGCGTGGGGCCGCTGATCGCCTGGCGGCGTAGTTCGCCGGAGAGTTTGAAGCGCGCCTTCCTGTGGCCTAGCGTGGCGGGATTGGCGCTGATGGTGTTTCTGTCGGCTTTCGGAATTTATGAGCATCCCTATGCCCTGATGTCCTTTGGGCTGTGTTTGTTTGTCACCACCACGATCGCTATCGAGTTCTGGAAAGGCGCTCGCATTCTCCAAGCCAAGAACGACGTGGGCTTCATCCCCGCCGTAATTGAACTCACGCACCGCAACACGCGCCGTTATGGCGGCTACATCGTCCATATGGGAATCGTGATCATGTTTATCGGCTATACCGGCGCCGCGTTCAACCAGGACACGACGCGGGAACTCAACGTGGGCAACACCATGCAATTTGGGCGCTACACGATGAAGATTGCCGACGTGCAGGAAGGTGAAAATTCGAACTATGCCTGGCGGAAAATGATCGTCGACGTCTTCAGTGGTTCCCGCTCGATCGGCAGGATGGAACCGGAGCACCGCTTGTATAAATCCAGCCAGCAGCCGACCAGCGAGGTAGCGATTCAACGGCGTTTGAACGAGGATCTGTACCTGAATTATCCCGGCCCCTCGAGCGACGGCAAGCATGAAGTGATTCAGGCGTACATCTTCCCGCTGGTGACCTGGATCTGGATCGGGTTCTGGGTGCTTTTAGTTGGAACGCTGGTGTGCATGGTGCCGCCGAAGATCCGGTTGTCGTATGCCCGCACGCAGATTGTCGGAGTAACGCGCAAAGATGTGGCGCAGGAAAGTTCGAGCGCTGTTAAGGGGCAGTCATGAGGCACGCGATGCTCGGAAGGGGTGCGGCTCGGAAGAAGTGACTGAGCCGCAACCGTCAGGGAGCGGTCCCAAGAATAAGTAAGACGATGGCAAGCAGAAAGTTAATATTATTAGCGCTCGCGACCGCGGGTCTCGCGCTTTACGCACAATCGGCGGAAGAGATCGAGAGTCCGGCGGTTACGCGGGTGGTCGAAAAACTGCAATGCACGTGCGGCTGCAAGATGAATATGTCTTGCCAGATGGACCCGTATCCGGGCTGCAGAATCTGCTACGCTCACCGCCTGAAGGTACTGGAAATGCAAAAAGCCGGCATGCCGGATCAGGCCATCCTCGACCAGATCTCGCGAGACGAAGGCAAGGCAATCCTGGTAAACCCGCCCGGCACTCTGGGATCGATGTCGTTTTACTCGGCCGGCTTTCTGGGTTTGATTCTGGTGGTGTTTGTCATTCGTAAGTACCGGCAGAAAGGAGTTGCCGCTGTCGCTGTCGCGTCTGAGACCGGTGATCCAGCTTTAAGCCGCTATCACGAACAGATTGAGAAGGAAACGGCAAAGTTAGAGTAAATGGTGTTTTTTGTAGCCGTGGTGGTCGCGCTCGGCGCCCTGGGCTGGACGATCCTGGTGCGAAGCAAAGATATTCCGGAAGCCCCTCCGGTGTCGCCCACGCAGCATTTAGAGGAGCGTAAGGCGCAGATTTATGAAAACCTGCGCGATCTGCAATTTGAATATCGCGTTGGCAAGCTCTCCGACGGCGATTACCAAAAGACCAAGGTCGATCTTCAAAAAGAGTTGGCCAAAGTGATGGCCGAGATCGATAGCATTCAAGGCGCCGCGCCGAAGTTCCAGCCGCCCAAGCCATCGCCGAAACAAGATGTGAAGCCGGCGACTCCGCAACTCGCAGATTATTGCCCGCACTGCGATACGAGGTTTGCGCAACCAATGAGATTCTGCGGGGCTTGCGGAAAGGCGATGGTGGCATGAAACGCGGTCTATGGATTTTGTTCTGCGCTGTACCCGCCTTCTGCGCCATCGACGGAGTGGTGCTCAATCAGACCTCCGGCAAACCGCAGCCGAACGTCCTGATCCAGTTGGTCCAGCCCAGTCAAGCCGGCATGCAGACTCTGGCCACGCTCAAGACCGACGCGGACGGCAAGTTCCAGTCCGACCGGGAAGTGATGGGCCCAACGCTGATCCAGGCCATTTATCAGGGCGTTATCTACAACAAGATGATCGTTCCGGGTACGCCATCGACCGGGCTCGAAGTGCCGATTTACGACGCCGCGAAGAATCCCGAGGGCGCCAGAGTGATCCAGCATTTTATTCTGCTGAGCAGCACGGGCGGCGACTTGAGCATCAACGAGAGCTATGTCTACCGGGGCGCTCCGAAGCTGACCTTCAACGACCCGGATAACGGCACGCTACGCTTTTACGTGATGCCCGAAGCGCAAAACCTGCATGTTCTGATTCAGGGGCCGGCGGGAATGCCGATTCAGCGATCGGCCAGCAAGACCAAGGAGCCCAACATCTATAAGGTGGACTACGCGGTGAAGCCTGGTGAAACGCGCTTCGATGTCGATTACACTCTTCCGGCAGCCACTCCTTTGATCCTGTCCGGCAAGATCGTGCAGAAGGAAGACAACGTCGATCTGGTTGCGCCGCAGGGATTCACGATCAAAGGCGACGGGCTGGAGAATCTTGGGCCGGAGCCAAAATCGCAAGCGACGATCTACAAGATCAAAACGGCCAGCTACAAGGTCGAGGTGGAAGGCAGCGGAGTGATGCCAGGGCAGCAAGCGGCGCAATCCGCGGGCGCCCCGGCGGAGGACACCGGCATGCCGGATCTGAAAGCCGTCAACCCGCGCATTTACGGCTCTGTTTTCTGGATTCTTGGCCTCACCGCAGCCGTGCTGATTCTGGCGTCAGTGGTGTTGTATCGCAGTCACCTCCCGGCGGGAGCAAAAAAATAGACTGTGGCCAGTGCAACCGGGGTTGCCATCGAAGGAGTTTGGAAGTTCTTCGGCGATTATCCCGCGCTACGCGATATTTCGTTTACGGTCGATCGCGGCGCCTGCCTGGCGTTGCTCGGGCGCAATGGAGCGGGAAAGACCACTCTGTTGCGAATTCTGGCCGGTCTGTCCAATCCGGCGCGTGGACGCGTCACGCTGCTGGGTGAAGAAGCGCGCGCGGTGGAGACTCGCCGGCGCATTGGCGTGCTGGGCCACGGGATCGGCATCTATGATGAACTCTCCGCCTTTGAGAATCTGCGTCTTTTTGCCCGGCTGTACGGTATCGAAAATCCGGTGGCGATCGCCAAGGAATGGCTGGAACGCACCGGTCTCGACCGCGTGCAGGACGGGCTGGTTCGCGAATTTTCCCGCGGCATGCGGCAGCGCTTGGCCGTGGCGCGCGCTTTCTTACACCATCCGGCATTGCTCCTGTTAGACGAACCGTTTACCGCGCTGGACGATCGCGCCATCCGGGTTCTGCAGCAGCTTCTCGATGAAGCCCGCAGCCGGGATTGCACCATCATCATGTCTACGCACCAGTTGAGAGAAGCGCTGGAACTGGCCAGCGATGTCGCGTTGCTCAATCGCGGAAAACTGGCGTTTCGGGGGGAGCGCAGCCCGGAAATGTTGCAGGACCCAACGTGGTTGTACCGGAACTATGGAGAGGCATGAATTTCCTCCGGAACTCCCTCGCCATCACCCACAAAGACCTGCGGTCGGAGATCCGCGGCAAGGATACGATCAATGCTTCGCTTTCCTTTTCGCTGGTCATCCTGCTGCTCTTCAGCTTCGCCTTCGATCCCGACTCCGAGGAGGTGCAGGAGATCTCCGGCGGTTTGCTTTGGCTGGTTTTTGCGTTCGCCAGCAGTCTGATTCTTTCGCGAAGTTTTGCCCGCGAACTGATCAACGATTGTTTGGACGCGCTGATCTCCTCGCCCATCAGCCCGGCCGAACTCTTTTTTGGCAAGGCCATCGCCAATTTTGTACTGTTGCTGGTAGTGGAGTTAGTCTGCCTGCCGGTTTTCGGAATTTTCTACAACGTGCAATGGGCGCGCCAGTTTCCCATGCTGCTTTTGGTGGTGATGCTGGGAACCTGGGGCCTGACGGTAATCGGAACGCTGTTCAGCGCGATGACGGTGAATCTGCGGCTGAGAGAGATCATGCTTCCGACGCTAGTGTATCCGTTTATCATCCCGGTGATGCTGGGCGCCGTTCAACTGAGTAAGGTTCTCATCGCCGGCGAGCCGGTGGGAGCGGACAATCAAGTCTGGTTTCGCGTGCTGATCGCTTTCGACATCGTCTTCACGCTGCTCGCCGTTGCGTTTGCGGATACTGTATTAGTGGGGTAAGAACTATGCGTACCAAATTGATCGTGGCGCTTTGTGTGGTGGGCTGTCTGATTCTCGCCTGGAACATCCACACGATTTTCCTGCATGTTCCGGACGAGGCGAATCAGGGGGCTATTTTCCGCATCCTTTACTTCCATGTGCCGGCGGCCATTACGTCGTTCGCCGGGTTTTTTGTGGCGATGGGGTTCAGCCTGACGTACCTCGCGAAGAAGGATCTCAAGTATGATTCGATCGCGGCGTCTATTACGGAAGTGTCGCTCGCTTTTGCGACGATTACTCTCGTCACCGGCAGCATCTGGGGACGCATCATCTGGGGCGTGTGGTGGGCCTGGGATGCGCGGCTGACGTCGTACTTCATTTGCATTCTGATTTACAGCGGCTATCTGATGTTGCGGCGGGCGGTGGATGAGCCGAACCAGCGGGCGCGTTTTTCCACCGTGCTCTCGGTGCTGGGTTGCGTGGACATCACCATCGTGTGGAAATCCATTGAGTGGTTTCGCACCCAGCATCCCGGTCCGGTGCTCAGCGTACGCAACGGCGGCGGGATGGCGCCGGGAATGGAAGCGCCGGTCTACATCAATCTGATTCCGCTGTTGATGCTGTCGCTGGCTTTGATTCTCATCCGCATGCGGCAGGAGGATCTGCGGCACGAAGTGGATTCACTGCGGCGCTATGCGCATTCGTTCTAGGAATTGACTCCAGGATACGAACATGGACAGAAACTTTTTGTACTTGTGTTACGGGCTGATTGCCGCTTGGCTAATCATTTTTATTTACGTGGTGAGTCTGGCGCTGAGGGAGCGCAGCCTGCGGCAGGAACTTGATCGCGTGAAGAAGTTGGTGGAAGATGGGGAGCGCGAGGCACGGCGGTAGGGTAGCGATCAGCACAGGCTGAAGCCTGTGCCACCCAATGCTGCTTGACCAATCAGCACCCCCTGTCTCCCCGAACGTTAGTGAGGGGTTGGCGCCCCGTCCCCTCACTAACGTTCGGGGCTAAGCAAGCAATAATCGGATAGCTCTTCGGCAGCTCCGCTCCTACACTAAATTCCATGTCCCCCTTCGCCCCGTCGCTCGAAATTGCCCTGAGAGCCGCCCTCGATCATCTCGACGGATTGGAAACCCGGCCGGTGTCGGTTACAGCCGGCCTCGAGCAACTGCGCGCCCGGCTCAAGAAACCACTGAACTCCGAAAGCCTTCCGCCGGAAACCGTGGTGGAAGAACTCGTACGCGATGCAAGGGACGGACTGCTCGGCAGCGCCGGAGGCCGCTTCTTCGCTTGGGTCGTGGGTGGCGTGGTTCCCGCGGCCTTGGCGGCGGACTGGCTGACTTCCGCGTGGGATCAAAACGCCGGCATCTATGCATCCGGACCCTCCGCGGCAATCGTCGAGGAAGTCTCCGGGGAGTGGCTGAAGGATGTGCTGGGCTGCCGCAGTCCGCCAGCTTCGCCTTGGTCACCGGCTGCCAGATGGCTCATACCACCTGCCTGGCGGCCGCGCGCCACGCATTGCTTGCCGAGCGTGGATGGGACGTGGAAGCCAAAGGCCTTTCGGGTGCGCCGCCGATCAGGATACTGACGAGTTCAGAGCGCCACGGCTCACTTCAGCGGGCGGCGCAGTTGCTCGGACTCGGCCGCGACAATATTCACGAATTGCCTTGCGATGACGCCGGATGCCTGGTTCCCGGCGCCCTTGAAGAAGCCCTCTCTCAGCGGCAGCCAAACATCGTCGTGCTGCAGGCGGGCGACCTGAACATCGGCGCCTATGACGATTTCGCGGCCCTAATCCCCATCGCGAAACGTTTCGGCGCATGGGTTCACATCGACGGAGCTTTCGGCCTGTGGGCCGCGGCCAGCCCTCGGTATGCTCACTTTGTGCGCGGCGTGGACGCGGCGGACTCCTGGGCAACCGACGGACATAAGTGGCTGAACGTTCCCTACGATTGCGGCTATGCGTTTGTCGCTCATCCGGATGCGCACTCGGGTGCCATGTCTCACCGCGCCTCTTACCTGGTGCATTCGCAGGTCGCGCGCGATCAGATGGATTGGAATCCGGAGTGGTCCCGGCGCGCCCGTGGCTTTGCGACCTACGCCGCTTTGCGCCAATTGGGCCGGCAGGGCTTGGCCGCTTTGATTGAGGGATGTTGCGAACACGCGCGCACGCTGGTGGAAGGAATCGGGGCGCTGCCAGGCGCCGAGGTGCTCTGGATGCCCCGCATCAACCAAGGCCTGGTCCGCTTCCATGGCGACGACCGGCGCACCGATCAAGTGATTGCAGCGATTCTTGAGGATGGCAGCGCCTATTTTGGAGGTGTTACCTGGCGCGGCGTGCGCGCCATGCGTGTGAGCGTGTGTAACTGGCAAACGTCGAAAGCGGATGTGGAGCGAGCGGTGTCGGCGGTGGCAGCGGCGCTTGCGGGGCTGGCGTAGCGTCTGTGCTTATCTCTCACGCAGGGAAACAGTCAATCTGCAACAGTGCGCTGATCAACGGCACCGCGTTCTTCGCGGAGATCCTCGAATGTTGAACTAACAAAAACTTGATAACGCTTGTCCACAAGTCCCATCGTAGGGTCGATTCGCATGCCAAGCAACTCGAAACGTGGCGGATGAATCAGCCACTCTTCGTCTGTTGCGGACAGAAGATTCGACAAAGGAGTAAGCTGAGCGACTAGTGGTCTACCTCTGAAATGTTACCGAGGCTCCGGACGATGTCCGCTTTCGCCAAAACGGCCAGCTTGTGGACGCGCACCGATGAGGCAACGTTGAGCCCGGCAAACCGCCAATCGGTAAGTGCAAGATCGTACTCCGAAAGCCTCGATTGGGATGTGATGGGAGCAGCAACAAAGTCAGCGTCGCCCGTGTCTAATAAGACCAAGGCCGGGCGTATTTTGGACCCTGACGTTTGATGAAAATCCATCCGAATCAGGACGACTTCACCGATCCGGAGCATTATCCATCAGCTGCTCGTAAACGGCATCCTCGGGGCAATACGCTTCTTCGAACTTCCGTCGCGCCGCTGATCGCCACGCTGGATCGGAACTCGACGGCTCCCACATCACGACAACCCGGAGCTGCTCTCCCATGGGGATCTCAGCCGCGATTTCGGGCGGAAGTGCGATCTTGCCTTCCTGGGTGACACTGCTCTCGAATTCCACAGCTTTCATGCAGGCCTCTGGTCCATCATGTCACACCAGGTTCGGCGATAATGCCTGCATGGTGCTTGCGATCTTCAAATACGATGTGAAGCCCGGCCGGATGGCTGATTTCATGGCTAAACTTCAAGCCGCGGCCGATCCGAAATTCAATAGTCCGGTAATGCCGGCGGGCGTTCGGTTGTTTCGTAGCACGGTTCCCGGCCCGGACACCGGCCCGGTGATCCTCATGATCGAATATCCCGACATGGCCGCTTACGGTGCGCGAACGGCGTTTGAAAACAGCAATACCGAATGGAAGAAGCTCTTTGCCGCTCAGCCCGATTCGCCGGAAACATTGATTTCGGTGGAATTGCTCACTGAGCTTCAGTAGCCGATAATGGCGCTACTTCGCATTGTCACTATATTGCTGGCGCTGATTCCGGTTGCGACGGGCGCGGTCTCCCTGCTCGGGCTCAGCGATCCGCTGTATGCGTCCGCGCGACTCACGATTTTGCCGGTGCTCGATAGCAATTTACGGTTTCTGGCGGGGTATGGTGCGCGCTCGGACTGGTCCTGCTTTGGAGCGCCTTTGACCTGGTGAAACGCGAACCGATCTTCCGAACGATTTGGATGGCGATATTCTTGGGCGGGCTCGGCCGGCGCATTTTCCAGGATTTTTCTTGGCTGCCGCCAGGGCATTCCAGGGTCTGCAATTTCCAACGGTTATCGAGCTGACGGCATAACGGTGACCCAGTTGGTTTGAAAGCCGCGCGGCACTACGTGTCCGTTTTTCGAAGCCGGGAAAAGCAGAATCGCGGTGTTCGGGCGCTGACCGGACGGAAGCATGACGTTCGCGCCCTTCAGCGAGACCATCCTACGCGTGTTTTCAATTTGATCCTTTCCTGCGAGACTGGCGAAGACCGGCGACCACACGCCGCCGGTTTGGAATCGCTCCAGCGAAATTGCGATCAAAACGTAGGCCGGCGACTCTACTCCCTGGCGCAGGCTGGTGATGCGCGCCTCGACCGTCGCTCCGGCAGGAATCAAAGTCTGACCGGACTGCGGATTGAGCACCGCCTTTCGCGTTCGCGCCTGGATCACGTCTCCCGCAGCCGCGGTTCGGGAATCGATCGGCGCTGCGAAAACGAGTGGAATTTCCAGTCCCGCCGGCAACGAAACCGGCGCTTGATCGGTTTTTGGGACCGCGGCGGCCGCTGGGCCATCGTCGAAACGCAGCGTAGATTCCACTTGATACTCGCGGCACTGCGAGTATGCAGTGCTGGTTTCGTTTTGCGTGCCGTCCCGCATCAAGAACCGCAGCGTGCTGTGCTTGGGAGCAAGGAAATCGGTTGATCGGGCTTGGCTGGAGTCGTACTCCACTTCCGTGGTTCCGTAGCAGGCTTGCGTCTCTGGAGGCAGTTCCGCTGTTTGGATCCGGATGCGCTTGATATCGGACGTCGCCGGATCGATCCAGGCGGTACCTTCGAAAGGCACCGGCCTCCAGTTTCCCCAGGCCTGGACCGCGTAGTGGCTGCTATTGAGAGGCACCTGAAAGCTGTAGGCGAAGAGCTTGTCTTGCTCGCCCTGGAATGTGATCGTGGCGCCCTTGTTCCCAAATATGTCCACGAGAAATGTTCCTAAAGAGCCAGTGCCGTACGATCCGCCGCCCACCAGATCGAAGATGCTGCGCGAATCGAACTGGCTGGCGCCAGGCCAGGAGCCGATCTCCTCACCCTCTGAAACTTTCACCTCCAGGTGGAGACGATCGGTAACGGCGAGGATCAGCTTTTCAGTTCGAATCTGGCTGCAGGGCAAATCCTTGCCGCCCTGCTTTGCGCTCCGGTAATAGGAACGATCGACGGTTTCGTTGCAGGTGTAGTTGGGCAGGTGTTGCGCCCGTTCGAGAATCCGCTCTCTGCATTTTGCCAGTACGGCCGCGGAATCGTCAGCCGCCGCCAGCAGCAACGGCGCAAGAACGATCGCGACGACGTACGGCTTCATGCGTCACTCCAATCCCATTTGGGAGAGCCGGTAGCGTAGCGCGTTGCGCGTGAGGCCTAGCAGCCGCGCGGCCTGGCTCTTATTGTTATTGGCGCGCTTCAGCGCTTCCCGGATCAGTGCCTGCTCGTGCTGATCGAGCGTCATGCCTTCAGGCAGGAATGATTCGACGGACACGCGGTGGTTGCGGGGTTGCAAGTCCATACGGATGTCGGCGGCTTCAAGAACGGGCCCGTTGGCGAGCACCATGCTGCGCTCCATGACGTTCTCCAACTCGCGAACGTTGCCGGGCCAATGATAGGCGAGCAGGCGCTCCATGGCGGCCTCAGAGATAGTTTCCACCGGACTGCCGATATCTTTGGCCAGTTTTTGAACGAAATGCTGGGCCAGCAGCGGAATGTCTTCTTTGCGCTCGCGCAAGGGCGGAATATCGATGGGGAGCACGTTCAGCCGGTAGTAGAGGTCCTCGCGAAAGGTGCCTTCTTCGAGCGCGGCGCGCAGATCCACGTTGGTGGCGGCCAGCACGCGCACGTCGATGTGGCGCGTCTTGTTGCTGCCCAGGCGTTCAAACTCGCGCTCCTGCAAGATGCGCAGAAGCTTCACTTGAATGGCAAGAGGAACATCGCCGATTTCATCGAGGAAGACGGTCCCGGTATCCGCCTGTTCGAATTTGCCCGGCTTGGTGAGATTGGCGCCGGTGAACGCGCCTTTTTCATAGCCGAACAGCTCGCTCTCCATGAGATTTTCCGGCAGAGCGGTGCAGTTGATCTTGACAAACGGCCGGCGGCGCGCGGCGAATGCTGATGAATCGCGCGGGCGATCATGTCTTTACCGACTCCACTTTCGCCGCACAGCAGGACAGTGGCGCGCGAGGGTGCGACCCGCTCGACAGTCGAAAAAATTTCGCGCATGGCGGGGCTGCGGCCCAGAAGATTGTCGAACTGATAGCGATTGCTGAGCTGAGCTTTCAGTTGGAGATTTTCATCGCGCAGCGTCCGCAGCTCGATCGCCTTATTGACGACAGTCATGAGATGATCGAGCGAAAACGGCTTGGGAAGAAAGTCGATGGCGCCGGCTTTCATGGCCTCGACCGCGGTTTCAATGCTGCCGAAAGCTGTCATGACGATGACGGGCGCAAGCGAGTTTTGCAGCCGGAGATCGGCCAGCAGCTCCAGTCCGGATTTGCCTGGCAGCCGCAGATCGGTGATTATTAAATCGGCGTCGTTGGCGAACTTGACGGCGTCTTCCGCGGCGCCGGCCTGCAGCACGTTGAAGCCGGCGCTCTTGAGTTGTAGCTCAATCACGCGGCGAAGTTTTTCTTCGTCTTCGACAATCAGAATATTGGTCATTTCAGCTTTAGGAAAACGCGAAAGACGGTGCCGGAACCGGGCTCGCTTTCGACCGTGATCTTTCCCCCGTGTTCGTCAACGATTTTGGAGACGATGGCGAGTCCGAGGCCAACTCCGGTGGATTTGGTGGTGAAGAAGGGATTAAAGATGCTTTCCATGTTTTTGGGATCGATCCCGGAGCCGCGATCGATCACCGCGATCTCGGCCGTGCTGTCGACGAGACGCGTCTTGAGGGTGATATGGCCTTGCGTTTTGCTGGCTTGCGCGGCGTTCAAGAGTAGATTGTAGACCACTCGCTCCATCAATTCCGCGTCGAGAGGTAGGGGAGGAATGTCGGGCGAGTAATTTTTGTAAATGATCACATCGAGCGGGGGTTGGTGGCGTTCCAGATCGGCAACAGCGCGATCGAGGATCTCGTGGAGATCGGCGGGCGCTAGGCGGACGGTCGCGGGCCGGGCGAAGTCGAGAAAACGGGTGATCAGCGAATTAGTGCGATCCACTTCGCTCGAAATGAAGCCGGCCATTTCCTGCGCCACGTCGTTACTGGGTTCCACATTTTTGATGAGCATTTCAGCGGAAGCCTTCATGGTGCCGAGCGGGTTGCGCAGTTCGTGGGCCAGACCGGCGGACATTTGGCCCAAGGCGGCCAGGCGCTCGGAGCGCCGGACGGCAGCCTCGGCAGCTTTCAGCTCGCGATTGGCGTCGGCGAGTTGTTCAGCGGCAATTTGGTATTTGCGCGTGAGTTGATGGACGAGGTAGGCGACTACGGCAAGAATGGTGCCTCGCAATAGTAGGTCCTTCTTGCAGTCTGCTTCACAGACGAATTCTTCGGGATTGACTCTCAGCAGGAACGTCAGATACGAGCCGCAGGCCATTAGAATCGCAATGGTGGTAAAAAGCAGGTCGAGCGATGTGGCCGCGGTAATCACCGGCAGGAGAAGGATCCAGTAGTACTCGCTCTGAATGCCATGCGTTAGCCCCATAATTAGGTAACACAGCAGCAGCTTGAGGGAGAACGCGAGAAAAGCGCCTCGGCCTGTGGCGAAGTATTCGATCTTTGGTTCGATGATTTGAATGAATCCGAGCGCGATGAGAAAGGCAGTGGTCCAGGGGGAAAGGTGGGGGCCGAATATCGCCAGAGCGGCCAGGAAGACAACCCACAGCAAATCCTGCGGGCGGATATAACGCGTCAGCCTCAAACCCCATCTTATCGGGGATTCTGTGACGCACCTGTGACACAATGGGCATACTGCGGTTTTTCATGGACAATTCTAAAGTTTCAGCGGCGCCGATCGAGGGCGAAGCTTCGCCAGTTGAGGAGAGTTCGTTTGGTCAAATCCTGTCCGAGTTCGAACAGCATTCTCATCATGGCGGGCAAGGTCAGGCCGTTGACGGCACAGTAGTATCCATCAGCAGTGAATCGGTGTTCGTCGATATCGGACGCAAAGTAGACGGCGTCATTCCGGTCGAAACTTTCCGCGAGCCATCCGGCGAACTGTCGATTCGCGTGGGCGACCACGTTCTGGTGACCGTCACCGGAAAAGATGGCGAAGGCAGTTATACGCTCTCCACGATTCGGGTAGAACGCCCCAAGGATTGGAGCGCGCTCGAAAGCGCGTTCGCCGAAGGCCGCACAATCGCGGGGACCGTCACCGATGTGGTGAAGGGCGGATTGCGAGTAGATGTGGGTGTCGAAGCTTTTCTACCCGCTTCGCGCAGCGGCGCCCGCGAACTGGCGGATCTGGAGAAGCTGGTTGGCCAGGAAATCCAATGCAAGATCATCAAGCTGGATACGGCCAACGATGACGTCGTGGTGGACCGGCGCGCGCTGCTCGAAGAAGAAGCCGCCAAAGCCAAGGAACAGGCATTTTCCGCTTTGAAAGAAGGCATGGTAGTTCGCGGCGCGGTGCGCAGCCTCACCGACTTTGGGGCGTTTGTCGAATTGTCTCCCGGCGTGGATGGGCTGTTACACGTAGCGGACATGGCTTGGCATCGCATCGGCAAACCTTCGGCTGTGGTTTCGGTGGGCGACTCGGTAGAAGTCAAAATTCTCAAGATTTCGCCGGAATCGCGGAAGATTTCGCTCGGCATGAAGCAGTTGGCGCCCGACCCGTGGACGCTGGTGGGCGAACGCTTTCACGTGGGAGACCGCGTGCAGGGAAAGATTTCCCGGCTGCAGGATTTCGGAGCGTTTGTCGAACTGGCGCCGGGCGTGGACGGCTTGATTCACGTGTCGGAACTCTCCTGGTCAAAAAAAATCCGGAAACCGGCGGATGTGGTGAAGGTTGGCGAGATGGTGGAAGCGGTGGTGCTGGGCGTGAACGCGGCCGATAAACGGATTTCGCTGGGATTGAAGCAAGCTCTGGGCGATCCGTGGGAAGAGGCGCTAAAGAAGTACCCGCTGGGCGCGACGGCGGAAGGCGCGGTGACGAATCTCCAGCAGTTCGGCGCATTTGTCGATCTGGGCAGTGGCGTGGAAGGCATGATTCACATCTCGGACATCAGCCGGGAAAAGCGGCTCAATCATCCCCGCGAGGCACTCACCATGGGGCAAGTGGTGAAGGCGGCGGTGATCGAAGTGGACAAGGAGCGCCGGCGCATTAAGCTCAGCATGAAGCAGTTGGAGCCGACCACGATCGACCACTTTATCGGCGAACACAAGCCGGGTGAAGTGGTGACGGGACGCGTCGTCGATACCGGCAAAGAGACCGCCAAAATCGAGCTGGGAGACGGCGTTTTCGCGATGTGCTCTTTGCCAAAAGTGGAGGCTGCGCCGCCCGCCGCCGAACCGGTACGGGATAAAACCGACCTTTCTTCGATGACCGCGATGCTGGCTTCGAAATGGAAACAGGGCGGGAACGTTTCTCCCGCGGCTGCCGGCAAGGAAGGTGTCCGCCCGGGCGAAATCCGATCCTTCCGGATTGTCGAATTGGACGCGGCTAAGAAACGGGTTCTGGTCGAGCTGGCGGGGTAAACGCGGCCGAACCTACTTTTCAACGTTCACGAAATTGATCTTGATGGGGAAGATTTGCCCGGTGGGGATGATGCGAAGCTGCGCCATCACGGGCCCCCGCAGTTTCTTCAAACAATCCATGCAGGCAATCGCGGGATCGTTGACGTCGTATTTAAACACGATCCGCGCTTTCTCGCCCGCGCCCAGATCGGTCTTATCCGCCGTGATGTGCAAGCCGGGTTGATTGGTTGTCGGCAGCGACAAGGAAATGCCGCCAGGCAATCCGTTGGTCACATAAATGGCGTCTTCATTGACCCGCGAGGTGCTCAAATTCACGCTGGTCCGATCCAGCTTAACGGACTCGAAAATGCCGCTCGCCAATTTTTTCCCGTCGGGAACCTGAGGGACGGCGGCCGCGCTTTCCGTGGGGCTGATCTTCGATACGCCGAACGGCGTCGACACTTCCGCCGGCTGAACCCAATACCACAACCACTGGCCATCGACCATCTTCCAGCGGCTGGTGACCGGAAACGTGGGGTGCTGGTCCAAGCCGTGAAAGTGAACTTCGCCTTTGCACTTTTCGAGGACATCGGCCGTTTTGAAATCGGCGGAAAACTTGATGTTTACTGTCTCGCAGGCGTCGAACTTGCTCGCCCCTTCTTCGAGAAAGTGGTCAAGGGAATCTTCAGCGACCAGCACCAGCGCCTGCTTGAACTTTCCGGTGACGCTGGCCTGGTAGAACTGCTCGACGCGAGCGCGCAACGCAGCCTCGACTTCCGGCGGAGGGCCTTCTTTTTTTTGAGGATCCCCGGGCGTCTGGGCCAAACACAGGACGCATGTGGTTAGGGATACGACAAGCAGCGGCTTCATACAGTTTGTCAACTCTGCTTCATCCTAACATCGCTCGAAAGGCGAGCCGGACGTTGCAGGTGGAAGCCACGCGTCGGAAAGACCGCAGCCGATCCCGGAGTCGCGCCCCCCAGCCAGAAGCTGCGTAGTAGTCCCGCCGCTACGCGCTCGTGCTTGACTGCTGTTCCGGGATTGGGTTGATGAACGTCACGGGCGCAGGGTCGCCGTAGTTCGAGAGGCTGGACCACCACTGATTGAAGCCCGAGGAATTTACGGCCACGTACTGCGGAGCGGTGGGAGGCGGTTGCGATGGTAGCCCGATCGAGTCCCGCTGGGTCTCATTGAGCGCCCAGTTCGACATGTCGAGTTGGTATTGCGCCGCTGCATTCTGATTTTGCAGATTGGCCTGGTTCACGAAGCCGTTATAGGTCAGTTCCTGCATATAGGAGCCGCTATACAGAGGCCCATTGACCGGTTCGGTTGGTTGCGCGGGCGGCAGCGAATTTTGAGCCAGTAGCTGAGAGGCGAGTTGGGCCGGGGTTTGGCTAGCTGTCGTCACGACGGCAGAATTTTGGCTCGTGACGGGAGATTGCCTGGCGACGCCGGCGCTGGGCACCCGGGCAGAACTCAGATTCGCGGCCAAGTACTGTGCAAAAGAACTAGAACTGGCCTTGTTTGCGGTCGATTGCACCTTTAGCAAGGATTGTGCAAGAGCGGGGGCCGGGGCACTGTGCTCTGTCAGCGAGTGAGTTTTCATCTCAATGGCATACCTCGCCGAGGTAGGGAGCAAGCGGATGACCAAAGCAAGGGACAAATCGCATTTCCGAGACAAACCCGGCGATCGTGGTTCCGGATGCTAAAATCAGAATGTCAACGCCGGAGTGTCACGCTCAAAACTGACTCCTCTCTGGGAGGTCGTCTAATGGTAAGACTGCAGACTCTGGATCTGCGTATCGGGGTTCGAGTCCCTGCCTCCCAGCCAATCATTCGCGAAGACTTCCATTATTTCGTTTGATTGCCGCCGAATGGCGCATTGCGGTGGCATTGCGGATTGTCCCACACTGGTGGGCGCGTCGACGCTCCGGCCTGAATCAGCAAGCTTCCACAGGTGTGGCGCAAGTCATGAGCCGGATGTCCCGCAGACCGGCTCTCGCGAGTGGCTTGAAGGTCCGTTGGATGAAGTTGTTCATCTGCGATGGGAGTGCCCGCCTCGGAAGGGAATATGAGCGCTCCGGAAACCTCGCTTTTTCCAGCAGCGCATGCCTTGAGAATCTTAGCGTCACGAAGGCTCATCAATGTCCGCCGCAACTCGCGGCTCATGTCGACGCGGCGCGGCTTCCCGCTCTTGGCGTGAGCATCGTGCGCGACCAGCGCCGGTCAAAAGTACGTTGGACGAGGATGAAACGATCTGGGGAATTGGCGTGCTTCCCGAACTGAATGTCGCCCCACTCAAGCTCCGGCAAGTTTCCTTCGCGTAAACCGGCACGGAGTGCGGTCAGGATCAAGGCATAATGTCCGGGTGTAACGGCCGCTTGAGCGGTACTCCCGAGTTGCTCCATTTCTGCGGAGCTGAGCGATGTGGCTTACCGGTGCGCCTTTTCGGACTTAACGAAGCGACCGAGCCCCTGCGCCGAGTGGCGATCAAGCAGTCGATCCTCGACGGCTGCGCCACTAAGGGCTTGCCGCAAAATAACATTTACCATTAGGAATGTTGTGGCGACGCTATGCGAGGCAGTAGCGAATAGTTCCATTCAGGATTTCGACGGTGGGGTTGCAGGTTCAGTTGCTTCATTTGCAGGTCCGTGATTTTCACTCCGGTCTCATAGATGCTCGGGTCCAGCATGGCCTGGATTCGCAACCCTTGGCCCGTTCGGGTGGCGCTGATCATATTCACCACGGTTTCGAAACTGACCAGCGGTTCGCCTCTCCGTGGCCCACTACCATTTCCAGCCCGGTCTCGTCGCTGAATTGCTGCAGGTAGTATTTCCAGGCCCGATTCCGGGCGGCGTTGCTTCCTCCGCTGTCGGCACAGATGAACAGCCGCCGGGCCTTGGGGTAGTGGCGGACTCCAAACTGGAGCCACCAACGCCGGATACTCTCCACCGCAAACTCCGCCGTGTCATGCGTCATGCCGACGTTCACCATCCGTGGTGGATTGTCCAGCCGGGGAACGGAAGCACGAAATCGCCGAAGAATACCTGGCCAAGACAACGGTCACTCAAGGGTTGTTCCTCATTCTGGTAGGTCGCGCTCAAGCACCCGTTTGGGATGTCAGCGGTCATCACCACCTCGAACGGAAAAAGCCGCTGCCTTATGTCAATCATTACTCGTTTCCTATCCTCGATCCCGACTGGGGCCACGTCACCATCAAGATCAGCGGACATCCTCCGTTTCCCGCGCAAGTGATCCTGAATGGTCATGAATACGTGGCCTGCCAAGCGGGCAAAGCCGGAATCAGCTTGATAAAAGAGGGAAACTGCTTTACTCATATCTCTGACGCCACAGGCTTGGCAAAGATCGCGGACACCTTGTCCGGGCAACGGACGGTAGGGCGGCTGAGCCAAGTCTGCGAGCGTTGGATTTATACCACCTGCTTATGTTTCGCGCTCGATGTGGAAGAGCTGAAGCGGAGCGGGTTTCATTACCAGTACTCGAACTACCAGGTGGAATACAGCCGGAATCTGATTTTTGAGCTCGGCGGCCACATGGATCAGGTGTTTCAGGCATTGATTGATCGCAGCCGCGTGCTGCTGGACCTGAAGACCGTCCGTACGATCCTGGGTTACCAGCGCCGCCCGAAGTACCGCAAGCGGAAAAAGAAGTCTGCCGAATGGGAAGTCGCGGTCGAGAAACCTACGTAATGATCTGACGGTCTTCAAGCTGCACTGCGGCAAGCTGACTCTGAAGATTTATACCAAAGGCGAGCGTGTGCTGCGCATCGAGGTGGTCGTCCACAATACCCAGGAACTCCGCTGGGGCCGTTCGCTGGAGAAGTTTCCCGAGATCGTGACCGGAGCAAAGGGCATCCTAGGGCGATTCATGGAAGCTCTGAGCTGTATCGATAGGTGCTTCATCGCGGATAGAATGCTGGAACAGCTCCCGGCTCCATCGCAGGTCGGGAAAACGAAAGTCGGTGGGATCGATCTCAACAAGGCCCGTATACGCTGGGTTATTGCAGCGGTGATCGCCTTATCGCCGTCACCCGGTGGGTTCACGGCTTCCCAGTTGGCCAGTCAGGTCCGAGTGTTCAGCAAGCAAAGCGCAGCGGAGTATGGCGCCCGGCGCGCCGCTTATGACCTAAAAAAACTCCGGGGAAAGAAGATCGTCCAGCGGATGGGGCAGACGCGCAAATATGAATCGCTGCCCAAAGGACTCCGTGCGATGGCGGCTCTGGTGGTCCTGAGAAACAAAGCCATCAAGCCATTGCTAGCCGGCACGCAGAACCAAAGGCCATCCCGCGGCGCGCAGAATCCCGGCGTTATCGATATGCATTACGAGACGATTCGCACGGCCATGCACGGCGTTTTCCAGGAGTTGGGGCTGGTCGCCTGAACATCGACAATCATTTTGTCGGGCTTCGCCCTTAAGCGCCTAAGTAAAGTGACAGGCGCGCTCAGCCGGCCGGCTGATAACGCTCCACGCGCGGGTTATTAACCTGCCAGGGCGGGCTTACAACTGCTTACAACCCGCCGCCGATTAATAATCGGCCCCACATTAGCGGCGCAACGACGCTCGCGCTACGATGCTCATCTTCTCCCAAGCGGGCAAGCGCACTCGCCGGCTGAGGACATCGTAGCGGGAATCAATGATGCGCTCCAGCAGCCGCCGGTAAATTTCGATGAGCGCCCACAGCGATCCACGGCTCCGGCGGTCGACCATATCGATCAGCGGCCGCGACTGCGCGTAGTAGTCCCGGGCGCGCGCCGCTTCGAATTCCAACAGGGCGATAAAGCGCTGGTCGTACTGGGTGAGGTCCGCTTGGAAGCGGGAGATGTCTTCGGCCGGTAGATACACCCGCTGGTTTTCGTAGTCTTCCTTGACATCGCGCAGGATGTTGGTGAGCTGGAACGCGATGCCGCATTTCTCGGCCAGGTCCTTGGCCTTAGGATCGTCGAAGCCGAAGATGTGAATGCTGGTGAGACCCACTACGCTCGCGACCAGATAGCAGTAACCATACAACTCATCGAACGTCTGTACCTGCCGCGCCTGCAAGTCCGAGCTGACTCCGCGGATCATGTCGAACAGATAGTCGTGCGGAATGCGGAAGCGCTCGACGGTGTCGTGCACTGCTGGCCAGACGGGGTGGCCGGAAAACTGGCCCTGCAATGCTTTTTCGAGATCGCCGCGCCACTGTTCGATCGCCGCAAGAGACGCGCCTGCCCCTTCACTGATGTCGTCGCAATAGCGCATGAACGCGTACATGGCGCACATGGCGTTCTTCTGCTCCGCCGCAAGCAGCACGAACGAGTAGTAGAAATTGCGCGCGCGGGTCTTGGCGATATGGCGGCAGAAGGCGTAGGATTTCTCTGTTGAGAAGGGACCGCTCCCTGACGGCCGTTGGCTCGGTAACGAAACCGAGCGCACTCATTTAGCGCAGACTCCACAAGCTGCCGAGCAAGAGGCCTACGCGCTCGACTTTCGAGATGCGCGGACGGGCGCGCAGAACATCGTAGCCTTGCCGCTCGATTTTGTCTAAAATCCGCAAGCCTCCCCGGCTGAACAGCGCCAGATCAAAAGATAACCGTCTATCGACGGTTTTGACCAGCGGCAGCCCTTGGTGAAACAGATCGCGCGCTACTTCAACCGCGTCTTTTACGGCCGCGGCAAAGCCCGGCGAAAATCGGCGCGCAGTCACATCGTCCACGGAGCACCCATGCCGCTTGAGCAAATCGAGCGGCAGGTAAATCCGGTCCTTTTCCAGATCGACGGTCACATCCTGCCAGAAATTCGCTAACTGCAATGCGGTGCACGTCGCGTCAGACAGCCGGTCGCGTTCGTCATCGGCGTAGCCGCATAGCCGCAGCACCAGCCGGCCGACCGGATTGGCGGAGCAGCGGCAATAGTCGAATACCTCTTCCCAATTCCGGTACCGGCTCACGCGCTGATCGTGCTCAAAGGCGGAAATCAGGTCGTCGAACAGACTTTGCGGAAGCTTGTGGCGCTCGGAGGTTCCTTGCAACGCGGTGAAAACCGGATGGCCAGCGGAGCTGCCCGCGTACATGGCATGCAATTGCCGGCGCCACCAACCGAGCAGACGCAGACTCTCTTCCTTGTCGCCGATCTCATCACCCAGATCGTCGGCCCAGCGGCAAAAAGAGTAGACGTTATAGAAGTCCTGGTGCAGCTTTTTGGGCAGCAGGAAGGTCACTACGTGAAAATTTTCATAGTGCCGGGTAGCCAGCCAGCGGGTGTAGGCTTCCGCCTGGGCGGGAGTGTAGACGTCGCCGAGAGCAGTTTCCGATTGAACGAAGTCCTTGGGGGCGAGTTGGGGAACGGCGGCAGGCACTTGCTTTAGGATAACCGGCTAGAGATCTGGTCCGCGAGGGAGCCTTACTTGCTTCCTCACTGACGTTAGGGGCTTGGGGCAATATGGTTCACTTAAGCTCAAGCACGGGAGCGTCTCCCAGAATCGCCTTTTCTGGCTTCTGGCCCGGTCGGAAGCGGGACCAGGAATCCAGATGTCATCCTTTTCCTGACGGTCCACGGCGCGCAGACCGAGCTGTTTCCGGGAAGTGAATGATAAAGGACACTGTCACTCACAACGGGCTTCTGAGAATCGCCACCGGAACCTTTGTCTGTATGGTCGAGCGGCGAGAGGCTTTGGCGCCAGTTGTCCGGTTAGCCCTTAATATCTGGAGCACGAAGTATTTTCGGGCATGACCAGCGGCGGGCTCAGCAAGTACCTCCCCTTGTGGTCGCGGCGTTTACGCGAATCTTCTTTACAGCGAAGAATGACGCGGCCGGCGGCGACATTTCTTCCATCGGCGCGGATGGCGGGAGCGAGGAACCCGTCACTCGGTGTCACCACAGTGGGATTAGCTGACAGTGAACGCTCCTCCAGCCAGTCGACGTAAAGCAGTCGCTCGGCTCGAATAGTCCCGTTCCGTTGACCTTCACGAACTTGTCCTTCGTATCGCAACGCGGCAATCATCAAGCGCCGGCTCCCATCCTCGACCGTCAAATGATGCGCTAAGCCACTAAGCCTCGCCTGTGGCCCGATCACTCGTGAGGGTGGCTGTCCGCGCAATGCAGGGGGGAGCGATTGATTTGTAGGTCTCCGATTCGCGGTTCTAGAAAAGAGACCAAGCCTGCAGTCCCCGCGTTACATTACCTGCCCCACCAACCCCAGATCGCCGTGCCGGAGGTCAGTCCGATACATTTTTGCCGGTTATGCGTCGGATGCTCAAGTGTTGAACTTCCTCTCTGGCCGGAACTGATTCGCATTCCGGCTCGCTCGCTCGCTGAAATCCACGCCCTGTCATCGAGGGACTGAAACTCAATAATCTTAAGGATCTGTGCGCTCGCTATGATGCACGGGCATGGGCCGGAACCGAGGAGGAGCCATCGTGCCCGGGTCAGGATCGCGCTGTCGGATGACCCTTGAAATGGAGGAATGCGTCGCCGTTGCCCGGCGGAAAGTCCCTATGGATTTTTCGTTAGTCTCAGGAACGCCGAGGAATCGAAAGATACGCCGACCAGGGACCGACTTCCGTCATGTAGCGTCCCGCCATCATGCGATTGATCTGGTTCAGGTGGTTCAGGTCGTGCACCGTCCGCGTAGCGAGACGTTGGCGCAATGTCACGATGCCAAAGGCACGGTGCGTGCCTGCGAGGTCCAATTGAGAGCGAGTCAGTCGCAGGCGTCGCAGATCACTGAGGTTGCTCGCGCGAAGATTCGCAAATTCGCCCAGCAAATCAACGATCGCCTTCCCCTGGCTGTCTCGGAGCTGTGCGAAGCGATCGAAGGGCGTGAACGCGACGGCGGGTCTGTGCTTGAGAATGATGTTCACGCGCGGCTTCCAATCGGTCTTTTCGCCGTGGATGAGGTGTCCGCCGCAATCGAACGGACTCCAGTGTTCAGGATCATCCTTGCTGTGAACCCACGGCTTCGGCAAGTTTCGGAGCTGGTCGTTCAGGACTTTCGGCGTGCGGGTAGGAATCGCGATGCTTTCGGAAAGGAAGGCCGCTCATATGAGAAGGCTATCGGAATCGCTCTCGTGGCAACAAGGACAGCTTCAACGGACTCCTCCACCTGTGGAAATTGCTGAAAGTAGCCGCGATGTAGAAAAACTGCCGCGACTTGGCATGCACCTGCAGGGTTTCCGCGGTTCCCGGCGGCATCCTTTCTTCGATCACGGTCATCTCGTCATCCTTGACGAAATACCATCCGTCACAGCGTTGTCCCCGCGTGTAGTGCTCGGCATTCGCCTTGCCGATCGCGGACTGTCCATTGGCCATCTGCAAAATCCCCATCCACAACAAAACTGTTTTTCGCATGCTCTTGTCATTCATGCCGCAAAGCAACGAGCGGGTCCACGCGTGTGGCGCGCAGGACGCGGGCCAGGCACGCCAGCACGGCAACTCCGTCCAGCAGCGTCGCCAGGGCGCAGAAGATGATCGGGTCCGTCGGCGCAATCTCGAAGAGCATTGTCGTCGCCAAGGAACCTGGTCAATGCCGCGGAGCCGAGCGGTCCCGCGCCGACACCGATTGCGATCGTCAGCGCGCCCGGTGCCAGCACGATCCTGAGGGATGTTGTGTCACATCCTTATTCAGTTCGCAAGGCCGTAATCGGGTCCACGCGTCCTGCGCGACGGGCCGGCAGATAGTTGGCCAGAATGCCGATCGCCACCAGCGTGACTCCCGCCGCCGCGAAGACGCTCGCGTCGGTGGAGCGCACTTCGAACAGCAACGTAGCTAGCAGATGGCCGGAAAGCGCGGCGCCGGCCGCTCCCACCGCTAGCCCCGCCAGAATCGGAACCATGCCCTCGCGCAAAACCATTTGCACCAATTGGCCGCGCGTGGCTCCCAACGCGGAGCGAATGCTGATTTCCTTTTCGCGGCGCACAATCGCATACGACGCTACGCCGTACACTCCGATACTCATCAGCAATAGCGCTACCACGGCGAAGCACGCCAGCAACGAGGCCGCGAAGCGGCGATCGCCGACGCCGGCGCGCATCAGTTCGGTCATTTCGACGATCGGCGATACCGGTAAGTTAGGATCCACCGACTGAATTTCGCGCGGCACGGCACGGCTGAGCATGGCGCGGTCTCCCGTGCCGCGAACCAGTACGCCCATCAGCCTTCCAGGCGTCTGGTACCCAGCCGTCTGGTACAGGCTGGTGTAAACGTGCGGAACATCCTTTTCATCCAAGCTGGCCAACTTCACGTTGCCGACCACGCCCACCACCGTAAACCAAGGCGCCGGCTGCACGATGCCCCTGCGGGTGTTGCGCGCGGAACGAATCCGCTTTCCAAGGGGATCCTGCGCGCCCCAGAAATGGCGCGCCGCGGTCTCATCGACCAGCACGACCAAGCGTGATTGCTTGTCATCCGTATCCTGAATCACCCGTCCCCGAACCAGCGGCGCGCCGATGGTCCGAAAGAATTCGGGCGTCACGGATACGGGAACCGCTGTGGGAGCGTCGCCGCTTTCGGGGGCGCCTTCCACGCGGTATCCGTTTTGCCGCAGCGCGCCCTGCAGGGGTACCACGCTGGACAACGCCGCGTTCTCCACGCCCGGCAGGGCGCGAAGGCGCCGCACCGTCTCACGAACGAGTGCGGTGCGCGTTTCGAGCTTGTCGTAAATGTCTGCCTTGGGGTCATTGGGCACCGGCAACGAAACGCTTCCCGCGACCAAATGCTGCGAGTTGAACCCCGGATTCACTTGCAGAAGATTCCAGATCGTCCGCAGCAACACCCCCGCGCCGACCAAAAGCATCAACGACAATGCGACTTCCGCGCCAATGAGCACCTGGCGGACTTTGCTGTCGTGCCGCGATCCGGAACTGCCGCGCTCGCGCAATCCGGAAAGCGATGGTTCCACCTTTCCGGCTTGGAACGCCAGCACCAGTCCGAAGAGCACGGTGGTGAGCAAGGAGAGCGTGAGAGAAAACGCCAGCACGCCCGCATCGACATGAATGTCGTTGAGGCGCGGAAGTTGCGACGGCAACATGGCGATCAGCGACTGCAAACCGAGCGTCGCAGCGGCGACGCCGGCCGCCGCCGAAAAGAGACTCAGGACTGCCGATTCGGTGAGCAGTTGCCGGACAATTCTCGCGCGGCTCGCGCCCAACGCCAGGCGCACGGCGATCTCCCGCTGCCGCGCCGACGCGCTGGCTAACAGAAGATTCGCTACATTCACGCAGGCGATCAACAGAATGAACGCCACCGCCAGCAAGAGCGAAATCAGCAGCGTCCGCGTGTTGCCGACCACGACTTCCTTCAACGGAGTCACGGAAAGCGTCCAGCCTGCGCCGGCCGGATAATCGCTGCCATAGTCCCGGCGCAGCGAATCACTGAAGGTGGCCAGCTTGGCCTGGGCCTGGGCGAGCGTCATCCCCGGTTTCAACCGGCCGATGATGCCCGGCAAAAATCGCGCGCTACGTTGCGGCGGCGGAAACGGATCCCCGCGAAATCCCGCAGTGACGTATACTTCCACCGGAACAGCGCCAGCCGATGAGGGATTCCGAAAGTCCGGCGGAAGTACGCCCACGATGGTGTACAGATCGGTATCGAGCCGCATTCGATGGCCGAGGACGGAGCGTTCTCCTCCGAACTCGCGGCGCCACAGGCCATCGGTGATCACCACGGCATCGCCGAATCCTGGCGCGGTGTCGCCGGGGTCGAACAGGCGGCCGAGTTGCGGGCGCGCCCCGAGAATACTGAAATAATTGGGACTGACCACCCCACTCTCCAGTCGCTCGGGATGCTCACCGCCGGTCAAGTTGCCCGGCCCTTGATATACAGCCGAGACCGCCGAGAAAACGCCGGCGCGATCCCGCAGGTCGTCGAGCTCCGGAACGGAAAAGCCGACGCTATTTGCGCCCAGCCCTCGCAGATCGGCGTGCAATACGACCAATTGCTCCGGATCATGAAACGGGAGGGGCCGGAAAAGGGTCGCGTTCACGACACTGAAGATCGCGGTATTGGCGCCGATCCCGAGCGCCAAGGTGAGCAACACCGTCGCGGTGATGCGCGGCGACTTCCACATGGTTCTCAACGCGAAGCGGACGTCTTGCCAGAGATTCATGGGGCCTCCCAGGGACAAGTATCCTTGGGATGCAAGTTGGGTTCCTTCGTTGCCTCCGGCTAATCGGTGATTTTAGGGGATCGAGATGCGTCAAGCGCTTGTGGTGATGTCCATTGCCGGGATGGCATGTTTCGGGATCGGACAGTGCCAGTGGACGAGCGGGTGGGCATTCTGCCTACCTTAATAGGCATTAAGATAAGCTAGCACGTGGCCGCTTTTTCATCCCGGAGGGATCGCCGCGTGTAGCCGGTGGTGGAGCGCAGTTTGCGACACCACAGGAAATCGAAATCAAAGTTCCGCACCCCGGTAGGGATGCCAGCCTCTTGGTCATGCCATCAACAGCGGGATTCAATGGTGAGCTGGCCTCCGGGGTACAGATACTTGGTCAACTCTACTGTCGTGGCGCGAGTTCGGCCGCGCGGTCGTGCAGGTCGACCAGCAGCTTTCCCTCGACCACGTAGAAAAACTCGTCGTCATCGTCGTGCTTGTGCCAGTGATACTCGCCTTGTACTACGCCCAGGCGAACCACCGATTCGTTCACTTGGCCAAGCGTTTGGTTATACCACTTGTAGGCGCAGGCGTCGGCGAGCGCCCGCTCGTCGATCACTTCGCCCTGTTGGTAGTGAATGTTTAAACGCGTTTCGTATGGATAGCTCGTTGTTTCGTTCATAAGAGTTTCGCTGATAGTGGTTTTTTGTCACAACGTTATTTGGTTCGCAAGGCCGTAATAGGGTCCACGCGTCCCGCGCGACGGGCCGACACCGGAGAGAGATATATCACTCCAGCTTATTTTCCTGAAGCACGTAGGGGAATGCACTTCGGGCTCCACCCTGACGGCTTAATTGACCAAGATCGTCGCGAATGCCGCCCCAATCTCAACTCTTCCGCCTGCTCCGGCATTTCTGGGAAGTCGAATCCGATTTCCTCCGGGTCGAAAAGAGCCGTCGGCCCGTTTAATCTGTTAAGTGAACAGTGTTGGTTGGGCTAGGGGATGATAGCCGTTTTTAAATGGCCGTTGTGGCTCATGAGGTGGTGCATCACCTCCAGCAAGTTCGTGAGCGGTTCCTCGCGATTGATAAAATCTCCAGCGGTAATCTGGCCGCTACTCACGAGTTCGAGCGCCTTGCGAATATGTTTGGGCGTGTGATGGAACGTGGCCATACAGGTGAGTTCGGAATAATGCAGAAGCTGGGTATCGATCGCGACCTGGCTGTCGCTGGGACAGCCTCCGAAGAAATTGACTGTACCTCCCCGGCGCAGCATGCGAACCGCTAACTCCCAGGTTTCCGGCAGCCCGACCGCTTCAATCACCACGTCGGCGCCACGCCCCCCGGTCAACTGTTTCACGTCCGCCAGCGCGTCATTGACCCCATCGGAAAGAACGCATTCGGCCGCGCCCAGTTTGCGGGCGCGATCCAGTTGCGATTTGCGGCGGCCAACCGCAATCACGCGCGCTCCATAAACTTGCCCCAGGCGAACGAACATCGACCCGATCGGGCCCAAGCCCATGATGACAAGATTGTCGCCACATTGAATTTTTGTTTCGTCCAGCCCTCTCACGACGCAGGCCAGCGGTTCGACTAAGGCAGCGGCCCGGTAATCCAGATGCGCCGGAATCTCATACAAATTGCGCTCGACGATTCGGCCAGGAATGCGGATATATTCCGCATAGGCGCCGTTGTTGAACAGCAGATCGTCGCACAGGTTCTCGCTACCGCGCTGGCAAAAAAAGCACTCGCCACAGGGCGCCGAATTGGCCGCCACTACGCGCTGGCCAATGTGGAATTTGCTCACGGCCGTGCCGAGCGCCACAATGTCCCCGGCAAGTTCGTGTCCGAATAGCGCCGGAGGAACGATCATGCGGGCGTGATACCCACGGCGGAACACCTTGACGTCCGTGCCGCAAGTGAGAGCCGTCTTGACGCGCACCAGTACGTCGTTGGGTCCGACCTGAGGTACTGGTACCGTTTCAATCCGCACATGCTCTTTGCCGTAGAGCACTGCGGCCGTCATGTTACCTGTCACTGTGAGCATCCCACCCGTTGGTATCTTGCGGGTTAATAACTATTTTCAAGGATTGCGGCTCAGGATGCAACGCTAGATCGATCCCGAGTCGGATTTTTCCTAAAGAAAAACGATGGGAGATCAACTCCGTAACCGGCAACTCTCCTCCGAAAACGAGATCGGCGGACTCCTTTTGCAGGTCAACGGAGGCGCTGTAGGAGCCAAATAACGTCCTCTCGCCCACGCAGATGTCGGCGCCGGACAAGTCTACGCGCTCTTTATGAGAGGTTTGCGCGAACAGCAGAATCCGGCTGCCAGGCCGCGAGTAGCGAACCGCCTGTTCGACGATTCCCGGCGCGGATGCAGCCACGATCACCGCGTCGGCGCCCCGTCCGCCGGTGGTCTGGGCAATGGTTTGTTCGAGCGCGGCGTCATTGGGCGCGAAGGCGGCCGCTACGCCAAAGCGAACCGCCAATTCCCGGCGATGCGGCATGCCGTCGGTCGCCAGCATGGTGACGCCAGCGCGCTTGCCCAGCATCGTAAAAATCAAGCCGATGGGACCTTGTCCGAGGATGACAGCCACGTCCCCGGGCTTGAAATCCATTTGCGCCATGGCCTTGACGCAGGTGTTCACCGGCTCGACAAAACTTGCCTGTTCGAACGACACGCCGGCGGGAATCTTCTCGACGCCGCGCTCTACGATCCAATCCATGACCCGGACATACTGAGAAAATCCGCCGCCCGCGGCTTCATAGCCCGCCGTGACGCCTACTTTCTTATAGACCGCGCATTGGGCATACAGTTTGTGCCGGCAATAAAAGCATTGCATGCAGGGGATGTGATGGAACACAATCACGCGATCGCCAGGCGCATACTTGGCGACGCCCGCTCCCACGGCGGTCACGACTCCAGCGGTTTCGTGGCCGTAGATGCGTGGGGGCGGCAACAGATCGTACTCGATTTTCTTGAGATCGGTGTGGCAAATGCCGCAGGCTTCGACGCGGATCAGAATCTCGCCGCGCCCAATCTCGGGCACCGGGACCACCTGTACGGCTATGGCGCCGTTGCCGGTATAAACCGCGGCCTGCATGGTGACTTCAGAAGCGGCAGTTGGCAAGGAATTCTCCCAAGGCTTTGGACGCGCTTTTACAACGTTCATTGAGCTTCATCAGTTGCGGAAAAACCACTGCCGGGTTGCGCAAACCCGCGGCGACGATATGCATCCGGCTGAAACGGCCTTCGCCGTCGCGCATGCGATTGAAATCGAGCGGCAGATTCTCGCCGGCCGTATCCGTGACCACGCGCACGCAATAGAACGGGAGGGACAGGCGCTGAGCGGCCTCGGCGACGCCAGCCGCTTCCATCTCCACCGCATCGCCCCCGGCTTTGCGAAGTTCCGTTTTCTCAGCGACGGTAACCGCCACGCGGTTGATCGAGATCAATGCGCCGGTCGAGGCGCGCCCTTTAGGATGCTCGGGCGCAACCACTGGTCCGAGCCCGATCAGTTCCCGCGCGACGAAGATGTCGCCAGGCGCGAGCGTGGGATCCAGTCCACCGCAAAACCCGGTGCTAACGACAGATGTGACCGGTTCCCGCTCCGCTACCGCGCATACCGCTTGCCCGGCCAGTTGCGATCCCGGACCGTTGGCCGCCAGCACGGCTACCCTTCCGCGATATTCCACTCGCCGTGCGAACTGCACAGGCCAGGAGAGCCGCTCCGATTTTTCCACCTTTTGCATGAATCCAACAAACTCGCGGGCTTCGGCCGCTACAAACAAAATCAGCCCCTCAGACATAGCCGTTCGCCTGAAACCAGGCGACCGCGCGCTTCAGTGCTTCGTCTACCGGACCAGGCGCAAACCCCAACTCAGAACGGGCCTTGTCGCTCGACACCCACATTTTCTTACGAGCCATACGCACCGCATCGAGCGGCGCCCTCGGCTCGTGGCCAGTAACGTTCGCCACCGCGGTGGAAACCACGCTGGCCAGGTAGGCCACCGGATACGGGATGCGCCAGCGCGGCGCCGGCTTGCCACTCAATAGAGCCAGACGGACGAGAATTTGTTCCAACGTGAGATTCTCGCAACCCAGAATGTAGCGCTCGCCCGGCTTGCCGCGCTCGCAGGCCAACAGATGTCCTTCGGCGGTGTCGCCGGCGTCGACGACATTGAGCCCGGTGTCCACAAAAGCCGGCAAGTCCCCTTTCAGAAAATCCAACACGATCTTGCCCGTGGGCGTGGGCTTAAAATCATGATCACCAATGGGGGCGGTAGGATTCACGATAATTACCGGGAAGCCGCGCTGAGCGAACTCGATCGCCACTTGCTCGGCTTGAAACTTAGACTGCTTGTAAGGTCCGCTCATTTCATCCAAACCCACCGGCAAGACCTCGCTGCCCGGTTGATCCCCGGGCATGCCAATGCACCCGACGGTGCTGGTGTAGACGAGCCGCTCCACACCGGCCTGGCGCGCGGCTTCCAGCATATTGCGAGTCCCATCGACGTTCGAACGGAACAACTCGTCCGGATCCTTGACCCAGAGGCGGTAATCGGCCGCGACATGAAACACGAGTCCACAACCGGCGGTGGCTCTCGCTAGCGACTCGGCGTCCCGCAGGTCGCCGGCGACGACTTCAACGTCGTCCAACTCGCGCACCCGGCTGCCTGGCCGGGCCAGGGCGCGGACCCGGTGACCGCGCTCGATCAACTTGCGAGCCACGTGCCAGCCGAGAAAACCGGTTGCCCCGGTTACCAGTGTCGGCTTCACGCGACTCAGGCTTCCGGGCTCGCGGCCTTTTGAAATGTATTCAAGGCCAGCAGAGGAAACGAGTTCCGGTAAAGATGATACCTGAGATAAAAAACCTTCGGAAAGCCGGTTCCGGTGGCGAGTTCCTCGTCCCAGGTTCCATCCGGCTTCTGCGTTCGCGTCAGGTAATCGATTCCATCCAGCAGACTGGAACTGGTGGTGTCTTGTCCGGCCAGTAAGGCCAGAATCGCCCACGCGGTTTGAGAAGGAGTGCTGGGGGCGCTCACAAACCGGTTCTTCTCATAGCTGGCGCAACTCTCGCCCCATCCACCGTCAAAGTTCTGATTGGCGCGCACCCACTCGAGCGCCCGCTGCACATAGGCTTCCCGGTCGTCGATACCAGCCGATTTCAGACCACGCAGGGCAAAACAAGTCCCATAGACATAATTGACGCCCCAGCGCCCATACCAGCTTCCGTCCTGCTCCTGGGAGCGGACGAGATAGGCGACGGCTCGCCGGATGGCCGGATGGGAGCGCTCCACGCCGCAGGCGATCAGGCCCTCCATCACACGTCCGGTGATATCGGGACAAGTGGGATCGAGCATGGCGTTGTGATCGGCAAAGGGAACGTCGGCCAGCGAACTCCAATTGTTGTCTACATCGAAAGCCGCCCAGCCGCCGTCTTTCGATTGCATGGCAAGGACCCAATCGATGGCGCGGTGAACACAGGCTCGCTGTTCGGCGGGGTTCGATCCGTTCGACTTGCTGAGCGCCAGCAACACCATTCCGGTGTCGTCGATGTCGGGATAGAACTCATTGGCAAATTCGAAATACCAGCCTGACGGCGGGGTTTTGGGACGCTTTACGGACCAGTCCCCTTTGTGGCGCACTTCCTTGGTCAAGAGCCAGTCCGCGGCTTCGCGCAGAGCCTGCCGGGGCGGTTGCGGCGATTCACCCAAAGCGTAGGCGGCGATCGCGGTGTCCCACACCACGGAAAAACAGGGCTGGAAGAAGAAGCGGTCCGCATCGTTGACCATCAGCGCGTCGAATTCCCGCTGCGCTTCCAAGCGCTGCGGATGATCGGGAGCATAGCCCAGCAGATCCAGCGCCATAATGACGTACTGCATGGGCGGGTAAATCGCGGCGAGCCCGTCGGTATGGGCGGTTCGCGCGAGAACCCACTTCTCCGCGAGCTTGATGGCATGCCGGCGGATGGCTTGCGATCCGAACCGTTCCCACAACTTGGCCCAGCGATCCAGAACCAGGTAGAAGTTACGCCAGGTTACAACGGCTTTATCAAACTGGTAGCCAAGCGTCACACCAGGCAGGAATAATTCCTGCAAATCGAACCCAGCCGGGACCGGACGCCGGGGCTGGTGGGCATAGACGATGGATAGCGAAACGACGATGGCCCGGGTCCAGGATGACATCTGGTAGATGAAGTTGGCCGGCAGCAGCATGATTTCGGGCGGAATCGCGGGGCAGTATTCGCGCGGGAAAAGATCGAAAAGGCTCAGGTTGATCTTGACGTAACTGTTGGCCGCTTGAATGCCGCCCAGAGCGAGTATGCGTTCCTTAGCGCGAGCCAGAGCTTCCGCCGTCTCGGGAAGGGCTGCCAGCTTCAGGGCGAAATAGGCCTTCACCGTGGCGTTGACTTCAGCGGGGCCTTGGGGATATATGTTGAATCCGCCGTCGGGCAGTTGACGGGCCACAATGGAACGGACTGCTTTGTCCACCAGTTCCCGATTGGGAGGATTCCATAGGCCATTTTGCGGCGGATGCAGCCAGAGCTGGAGCAGGATCCAGTCGGACTCCAGGGTGGTGTCCGCTGTCAGTTCAGCCTGCCAAAAGCCAGCTTGGCTCTGCATCTTCAACAATGCCTGAGATGCCCGGTCCGCAGCCATGGCCGCGGCCGTGCTCAACGATGTCATGATCGGGTAACTGGCACTCATGCTTGCGCCTCGCTGGCGGGGGGACTGCACAGGCTAAAGCCTGTGCCACCTTCTGCGGCTAAGTACCCGTCACGAAACAGCCTTGCAATGCCTTCCGGTTGAATTGGTTGTATCATGCCAGGTGGCACAGGCTTTAGCCTGTGCTCATGGGCTTGGCTAGGTTGTCGCAATGGTAGTGAGCCTCATGGCCGAACGCTCCAGATCGGAGGGAAGGTGGAAGCGAACGTCTTCTTCGATTAATTCCATTTCTTCTACCTGACCGAAGCCAAACCGGACTTGCAGATGTGAAATTAATTCCTGCACCAGATTTTCAGGGGCCGAAGCGCCCGCCGTCACAGCGACCGTGCTTCTCCCCTCGAGCCACTCCGGGTTTACCTCGTTGCTGTCATCCAGGAGATACGCCGGAACCCCTTCAATTTGGCAGACCTCGACCAGCCGGCGGGAATTAGAGCTGTTCTGGGAACCGACTACCAGGAGCACGTCGGACAGAGGCGCCACCGCTTTGACGCCAAGCTGGCGGTTTTCGGTGGCATAACAGATGTCCTGTGTCTTGGGACCGCGGATCGCGGGAAATCGCTCCCGGAGGCGCTGCACAATGTCTTTGGTCTCATCCAGACTCAGCGTTGTCTGCGTCAGATACGCCATTCGCGATGCGTCTTTGACCTCAAGCCGATCGGCATCTTCCACGGTCGAAACCAGAAACGTGGATTCCGGCGCTTCACCCAAGGTTCCGATTACCTCGTCATGCCCGGAGTGTCCAATCAGAACGATGGTGTAACCTTCGCGAGCAAAACGGGTGGCTTCTAAATGAACCTTCGTCACCAACGGGCAAGTGGCGTCGATGACCTGGAGATTGCGGAGTTTTGCCTCTTGGCGAACCTCGGGAGAAACCCCGTGCGCGGAGAAAATGACTCGGGCGCCTTCCGGTACCTCGGATAGTTCTTCGACGAACACAGCACCGGCCTGGCGCAATTGTTCCACAACGTGCCGATTGTGGACAATTTCCTTGCGGACATAGACCGGAGCGCCGTATAGGTCCAGTACTATTTTGACTACATCAATCGCTCGCACTACCCCGGCACAGAACCCACGCGGGCGAATGAGAATGATCTTCTTAGTGCTCATGGCATTAGCGACCAAAGCAGGCGTTTGCATCAGTCTCTAATTGTAACAGCAGAATGGGCGGGGTTTGCTCAGGCGAAACTACTGCGTGGCGGTCGCCTTGGTAGCCTTCTTGGCTTTCTTACCGCCGGTTTCCTGTGCGGCCTTGTAACCAGCCTTTTCGGCATCGGCCTCAGTCATAAACTGCCCATGCTTGGTCTTGCCATAGAGAGCCGCATCGGACTTGTGGTACTTCTTGGTGTTCGTGTTGACCCACACCAAATCCTTGGTCTTGGCATCGGCGATCTCGGCATCCGTGGGCGGGGCTTTTGCGGCAGCTTTTGGAGCCTTAGCCGGGGCGGCGGCGGGAGCCTGCGCCCGCATATCCGGGGTCATGGTCAGAGCGGCAACCAGCGCCGCGGCGCACAACAACAAGCGTGAGAGTTTCATGTGCGGCCAGTATACATAAAGTCAGCACCCGATTACAAATGAAGCACTTTTCATCTTGTTTGGCCTACTTAGGAAAAGGGGCCAGAGGAGCGCGGTGCGGGGCCAAACCGCACGAATATTCCTCACCTTCCACGCGCTGAATCGTCACTCAGAAACCATGCGACTGCTTCAAGTCTCTCTACCCTTTGTTTTCACCGGGGCCGTGTTCGCCCAGTTTACGGGTTTGACGCTGCCTCCCAGCGGTAACAATCAAAAGGCCGCCGTTACCCAATACGTCGGACCGGTTCAGATCAACATTGAATATTCCAGCCCTTCGGTACATGGCCCCGGCGGTAAAGACCGGCGTGGCCAGATCTGGGGCAAGTTGGTGCCGTACGGGTTGACGACGCTTGGCGGCTTCGGCAACGGCAAGCCCGATCCCTGGCGGGCCGGCGCCAATGAGAACACGGTCTTCTCGGTTTCGAACGATGTGCAAATCGAGGGGAAGAACCTGCCCGCGGGACGGTACGGTTTGTTCATGATCCCGGGCCCGGAGGACTGGACGATTGTTTTCTCCAAAGACTCCAACGCCTGGGGAAGTTTCTTTTACGAAGAAAGCGCCGATGCGTTACGAGTCAATGTTAAGCCTCACAAGCACGATTATCGCGAGTATCTGACCTATGAATTCAGCTCTCGGAAGCCGGAAGAAGCCACCGCCGAACTGCAATGGGAAGATCTCGCCGTGCCGTGGACGGTGAAGGTTCCTAACGTCAATGACATTTATGTTTCGCACTTGAAACAGGAATTGACCAGCATGACCGGGTTCAGTTACCAGGCGTACGTCAACGCGGTTCAATTCTGCGTGCAGGCCAACTCGCATTTAGACCAGGCGCTGGTTTGGGCGGACGCCGCCGTCGGCATGCAGTTCGTCGGCCAGGAGAACTTCACCACCTTGAGTACCAAGGCGCTAGTGCTCTCCAAGCTGAACCGGGAGGAGGAAGCGGCGAAGATAATGCAAACCGCGCTTCGTCTGCCGGGGACAACGCCTGTCGAAATCCACACCTATGGGCGGCAATTGCAGGCTGAGAAGAAGCCGGAAGAAGCGATCAAAGTGTTTCAGTACAATGCCCAGCGTTTTGGCGATGCATGGCCGGTGCACGTAGGACTGGCGCGCACCTATGCGTATAAGGGCGATTTGCAAAAGGCGCGGGAGCAGGCCGAAATCGCGGCCAAGCAAGCGCCGGACGAACTCAATCGCAAGAATCTGGAAGCGATGATAAAAACCTTCTCGGAAGGGAAGAACATCGAGCAATAGCGGCGCTCAGATGCCCTCCAGAAGCACAGGCTAACACTTGTGCTAAGCAGGACTCCCGGCCCGCGCCCTCTTCCGAACCGAGCCGCGCAGTTCGAGCCAAAGCCGCGAGGTTCGCGACTGCTCAGTAAGCCGCGAGTCCTTGCGCCCCCGCACTGGCAGGCAGGCCACTTACCGATTCGAGGAAAGTCAGACTCCCGTCGGCCAGAATTCGGAAAACGCCTACGCTGCCGCTGCCGCTTTCGAGCACATATAGAAATCTGGCGGAGTTGAATATTTCCAGCGCGAATGCCATATCGTTCGGGCGGTTCACGGTGGCTGCGGCTGCGTCCAGCAGGCTGAGCTTGCCGGCGGAGCCGACTCTATACAACGAGATGTTGCTGGTTGCGTTGTTCGCCGTATACGCGTACGGCCCGGCCAGCAAGATCCAGCAGCTTGTGCCTTCTCCATTGGGTACGTCCGAACTGATGGGGAGCATGGCGCCATTTGGCATGATTGTGAACGACGACATCGCGCTGAACGGCGAGGCCGGGATCGTCGGGGTTACGCCGAAAGGCTCGGCGACAATGAGATGATTTGCCGCGTCGAAGGCAAAGCCGAAATAGCTGGGTTGGTTCGGTCCCTGAGCCTTGGTAATGGCCGGCGGTCCGGGTCGCCCATCTTGGCCAACGGGGAACATATAGAGTGAATTCGTTCCTTTGACAGTGACCACCAGCATTAGCCCGGTTTGATCGAACCCGATCTGGGCTGGAGACCGCGGAAACGCCGGAGGGTTCAGACCGCACTGAAACTCATACGTCGGGAAGGTTGAGCCGCCTGGGTCGCAAGTCAAGAAGCTTCCCGGGCTCATTCCTGGATTGATCAGACTGGTGGATCCGGCGAGTTGCGTAATCCTGCCGAATGGGCCGACCGTGAAGCCAGTGATGTTGGGCGACAGTCCGCAAACGGGGTTGATTCCTGGGCCGCCTGCGTTGAGCACGTAAACCAGGCCGGTGTACGGGTTGATGGTAAGGCTGTTGGGAAATAAACCCCCTGAGGGGACTTTGTTAACCAACGCAAGAGTGCCATCGAGCCGCACCGTGAAAGACGAAATCGACCCCTCCTGGCAGTCCCCGATCACCGGACCCGAAGCGGAGTGCGTGGCCACGGTCTCGGTGTTCACAGCAAAGAGGTGTTCGTGGTTCTGATCCAGCATCAGACTCCCCTGGGAGCCGAGTGAATCAGTTGCGTCCAGTTGAGTGCCGCTGCCGCCGCCGGTGGTGGCGATGGTTTGGATTAACGTCAGCATCCCATCGTTGGTCCGGTTGTAAACCTGGATCTGGTTGTTGCCCAACGCGTTGGTCATCGCATAGACAGTTCCTTTCGCGGATGCCATTGGCGCGAATCCGAAACATGCGCAAGCCAGAAGTCCAACCAACTTCCTTACGTCTGTGCTCAGCCGCGCAGACTGATTCTTAGTCACAATAGTGCCTCTCTTTGGCCGCTCGTCCGCTCCCGGTTTCGGTCACTGGGAGTTTAGATTTTTTGAGTGGTGAAGACCCAGTATACGGGCAAGTGCCTCAGTTCAGGCTAATTCGCAGCAACATTATGTGGTCAAATTGTACTGGTACTTGGCACTGAGTTTCCCAACGGCGCTGCTAACGCGGCCGCCAGAGCAAGCCGCTCATCATCCCCGCTCATCATCCCCGCTCACTATCCCCGCTCACTATCCCCGCTCACTATCCCCGCTCACTATCAATGACACTCAGGGCCCGTCATGAAACAACCTTGCCATTGCTGTATGACCGCTACTACCCGGCAAAGCCGGAACCAAACAGGCTCTGCGACGGTGCGCCACCGCTCCCTCAACGGTCGCGGCTCAGCCACGCCTTCCGAGCCGCTACCGTGAGGGAGCGGTTGCATTGATCGTTTCATGACCAACTGGTGTTGGCCAAAAAGCTCACGTCCACGCCCGCGCATCGGGAAGTGAGTTCACTTCCGTCGCACGCGGCCTGGCGCTACGCGCGGCGGGTTCATGACCAGCCACTATAGCGGACCTCGAATTCGAAAGCTGGATTGCCGAAGAAATGGGGCGATCGAAGCCAGCTTCGAATTAAGGACCCGTTACTGTATGCCCGCTCCCTGACGGTCGCGGCTCGGCGACGCCTTCCGAGCCGCGACCGTTGAGGGAGCGGTTGCATTGGTCGTTTCATGACCAACTGGTGCTGGCCAAAACGCTCACGTCCACGCCCGCGCATCGGGAAGTGAGTTCACTTCCGTCTGGCGCGGCCTGGCAGCGGAAGCTGCTCGACAATGTGTATTCCTGCGCCGAATTCGAAACTTGGATTGCCGAAGAACTTGCGGCGATCGAAGCCAGCTTCGAATTAAGGACCCGTTACTGTATGCCCGCGACCGTGAGGAGCGGTTGCATTGATCGTTTCATGACCAACTGGTGTTGGCCAAAAAGCTCACGTCCACGCCCGCGCACCGGGAAGTGAGTTCACTTCCGTCGCACACGGCCTGGCGCTTCGTGCGGCGGGCTCATGACCGGCCACTATAGCGGAAGCTGCTCGACAATGTGTATTCCATAGGCATCGAGCCCCACAACTTTGCGCGGATGGTTGGTCAGCAAGCGGATGCTGTGCAGACCCAGATCGGAAAGAATCTGCGCTCCGATGCCGTTTTCGTGCTGCAGCGCGTGCTGGCCATCGGGCGAGGTTTGCAGCCGGTGATCCCGAAAGCCCGGTCCGCTCTGGTGCAGGTACACCAGCACGCCGGCCTCGGCTTGCGCGATCCGTTCCAGGGAGCGGCGAATCATCTCTCCGCACTCGCACTCGGAGGAGCTAAATACATCGCCGTAAGTGCAGCGGGAATGCATCCGCACCAGCACATTCTCCCGCCCCTTGAGATCGCCGCGCACCAGCGCCAGGTGCATCTCCGGAAGAATCGAACTCGCATAAACGATGGAGCGGAAATCGCCGAACGCCGTGCGCAGGCAGCTTTCCGATTGGCGTTGAATGAAGCGCTCGGTGTGCAAGCGGTAGCGAATGAGGTCGGCGACCGAAATCAACTTCAGGCCGTGCCGCGCGCAGAAGTCTTCCAACTGCGGCACTCGGGCCATGGTGCCGTCGTCGTTCATGATCTCGCAGATCACGCCACCCGGCCGCAGGCCGGCCAGCCGCGCCAGATCCACCACGGCTTCAGTCTGGCCGGCGCGTACTAAAACGCCGCCTTCTTTGGCGCGCAGCGGAAAAACATGCCCGGGCCGCGCCAGATCCCGAGGAGTGGACGCCGGATCGATGGCTACTTGAATGGTGCGCGCGCGATCGGCTGCCGAAATCCCGGTGGTGACGCCCTCAGCCGCCTCAATCGATTCACAAAACGCCGTGCCGAACCGCGACGTGTTGCGCGACGACATTGGCGGCAGATGCAAGGCATCGCAAATTTCCGCGCTGAGCGACAGACAGATCAATCCCCGCGCGTGCTTGGCCATGAAGTTGATCACTTCGGGAGTGACAAACTGCGCGGCGATACAGAGGTCGCCTTCGTTCTCGCGGTCTTCATCGTCGGCGATCACCACCATGCGGCCCGCGCAAAAATCCTCGATCGCCTCCGGGATGGGTGAAAAGGGCATGTAAACTCCAGAATACCTGTTACAATGCGATGCTATGTTTTGTCCAGCCTGCGCTGCCGCGGTCGAGCCGGGGGCGGCGTCTTGCCCGAACTGTGGAGAAGCGTTGACTTTGGCTGCTTCCGCGCCTGCCGCGCAGATGGCGCCGGCCAGCGCGGTGGCTTCCCAGCCCGCGGCGGTCCGCCGGGCCGTGACATTGCTTTGGCTGAGCGTGGCCGTCGGCATTCTCGCTTTGATCGTCAGCCTCATCGCGCTGATCGGCCGGTTACACTCGTTTGGAATCGGGCTCGTCATACCTCTCTTTCTGTTCCCGATTCTCTGGGTGGCCGCCATTTTTTTCACCATGCGCGGCAGCAATGTGGGCCGCATTGCCGTTATCCTGCTGGTCGCATACACGGCCTTTAATTTGCTGTTTCGGTTTCGGTTGCTGGTTCTGCATGCCAACCCCGGCGCGATCGTTTCGCTGCTCGAACTCGCGCTGCGTGGTTATGCGGTCTATCTGCTGCTGCTTCCCGAAAGCAATGCATGGTTCGCGGGACAAAACCGGGGAACGTGACGGTTTGCGCCGGTTTTGGGCGGGTTTAACAACCCGCGGCTAGAGTTTCTACATTTTCTGCACAGACTAAAGTCCGTGCCACCTTGGCTGTCTCGTGGCACAGGCTTTAGCCTGTGCGCGGGTTAACAACCCGCGGCAGGTTGACAACCTGCCCCACAAACTTTTTAGCGGGCGGATTTCTTTTTCGCCGCGGGAATTTTCGGCACCATCGAATTGCGCCATTGCTGCCAGTCGTGCGTCGCGTCTTCCACCATCTTGGCCGCGGCCTCATGCAGCCAGTGGACCGGGCGCGCTTTGAGGTCCTTTAGTACGGCCTGGATGGCTTTGGGCGTACCGAGATGTACGTTGGCGGTTTCGAATCCCATAGCGTGCAGCAGCTTGGTTTCATCGCGCCGCGCCGCGAGAGAGGATAGCTCCACGCGCGAGCAGTCCGGGCTCAGACGGCGTACAATCCAACCGCCCTTCAGCCTGACAAAGGGATCGATGGCGCGCACGGCCCGATCCACAATTTGCTGATAGTGAATGGCGTCGCTTTTCAGGCCTTGGGTGAAAACGCATGCCGACGGCGCCAGGGCCTTTGCTTCGCGGGCAATCCGGGCGCCGCGATATTCGGCAACGGCCAAAAAGCGTTGTCGCCCCAGGCTTCCCAACCCGGCTACGCGGTGCATCAGTTTGTAGGGCACTCCGGGCTCGGGGAAAAGCTTCTCGATCGCCCGCCGCGCGCTCTTCGGGACGGACTTGGCGATCTCGGTGAGGCCTTCAAACCGCTTCCAATATTGCACCGGCTCACGCAAGGCCGTGGTCACGGTATCGTGCAGCCACTGATGTTCCTCCGCTAGAACGATGGCCCGCCCGCCGGTTTCGAGGGCTTTTCGATAACCATCCAGGATCGCGACGCAGGCGTCTCGGGCGCCGATGGTCAAATGCGCTTCCCGCACGGCGATGTGGGCACTGGCGGCCAGCCGGACCAGATCGATGGTGTAGGGCAGGGAATCCGCTTCATCAAAATCGTTGATGCCCCACGCCAAGCGCCCTTCCTGGTCGCGCCAGGTGCCGAAGTTTTCCACGTGGAGATCGCCGACGGCGAGCAGTTGCGGCGCCTTCGCTTCGCCCGGACACACCTTGGGCCAGCGTTGCATCCAGCGATAGAAGGTCGCCCGCAAGAACGGGAACACGCCTTCCGCCATGGCCTTGTGTTTCAACTCGAGATCGGCCGGCAACAGGGTTAAATACTTGCCGATCCATTTCTCATACGCCAGAGTGGCTTCTTGAATCGTGTCAGTTGGTAATTTCGGACTCGTCGGCATCGATCTCCATTTGCAGCAGCGCGGCTCCCATTGTCTTACCCTGCGGGTCTGTCCGCAAGGACAGAGTTCCACCGCCGCCCAGCGCTTCATGCAAGAGAAAGTTGATTGCTCCCAGATTGGGAAGCTCGAAGCGCTCTACGTTTCCTTTTACAAAATCGCCAAAGAATGTTTTTACCCGCTCGGCAGTCACTTCGCGCACCAGAATCGGATAGTGGCGCTCATGATAGGCGATGATGCCGATGTTGGAGGTGTCGCCTTTGTCGCCTGAACGCGAGTGGGCGATGCGATGGAGGGCGATCTTCATTATTCGATCACCTCTACCCGCGTCTGAATCAGATCGCGGGGGATCAGCGCCGGCCAGAAGGCTACGACTTCACGCACCGGTGGCCGGCCTTCACCAAAACCAGTCCCGGTAGGCGGGCCGCTCAAAGCCAAGGGCGCCAGTTCGCGCGTGAAACGCTCCAGAGCCTTGCGATCCTGCCCGCGCACGCCCATGCGCAATTGGACTTCGGGCGGTGTTGGATTGGGCGCAGCCACCGGTCCATGGCAGGCATTGACGCCGAAAAACTCCGTGTGGATTTCGTCGAAATGCAGGTCCAACTGCCGCAAACGGTCGCGTACAATTGCGTCCGCGGCGCGCGCTTTTTCGAGCGCTTGGGGCGCCGAATAGACTAACGAGCCGACCGCCCGATAGCCATCGGCATAACTGATCGACAGCTTCAGCATGGTGGGCCGCGCGCTGCCCTGAATCCCGCTCACGCGCACGCGGTCGGGCGAATCAGACTTCAATTTGATGCTGGTGAAATCCGCCACACAATCGGGCGTGATGTAATTTTTCGGGTCGCCGAGTTCATACAGCAACTGCTCTTTGATGCTATCGATGGTCACGCGGCCGCCGGTGCCGGGATGCTTGGTGATGGCGAATGTGCCATCGGGCTCCGCGTCGACAATCGGATATCCGATGTTGGCCAGATCCGGAATTTGCTGCCAATCCACCTGGCAGTTGCCGCCCGTGCATTGCGAGCCACACTCGACGATGTGCCCGGCGATGGTGCCCGCGGCCAGCTTGTTCCAATCGTCGGCTTTCCAATCGTAGCGGTGAATCATGGGCGCCAAAGTCAGCGCGGTATCGGTGCAGCGGCCGGCGATGACCACATCCGCGCCGGTGTCGAGAGCCTCAGACAGCGGGAATGCGCCGATGTACGCGTTAGCGCTGAGAATGCGCGGACGCACGGTGGTGAGCGGCGCGCCGGTATCCATGTTGCGCATCTCGTGTTTTTGCGCAAGGAATTCATCCAGGCGGCTGAGGACATCGTCTCCCAGCACCACGGCAATTTTCAAAGACGGCGCGAGGCGGCGCACCTCCTGCGCGCAGGCGATTGGATTGACTCCGCCGGCGTTGGCGATGACCTTGACGTTGCGGTCGCGCATCAGCTTTTCAATGCGGCCCAGCAAAGGCGGGAAGTCGCGCGCGTAACCCAGTTTGGGGTCGGCCTGCCGCTGCTTCTGGAGAATCGACATGGTGACCTCGGCCAGGTAGTCGAGCACCAGGTAGTCGATGGGACCTTGCTCGACTAAGCGGACCGGCGCTTCGAGCCAGTCTCCCCAAAAGCCTTGCCCATTCGCGATGCGGATCATGGGAGTGGGTGTAGAGTCCCCGGCCTCACGGTCGGGGTTTGGCGTTGTATTTTGGGGATCCCCTCCCTTACGGTCGGGGCTAGGGTCGGGGTTGACGGCGCGCGCAGGGGGCGGCGCGTAATCGGGATGTGACGCACTAAGGTCAAGTGTAGCGCGCGCGGGCTTGCTCTCGCCTGTGTCCGGATCTGGGATTAGCGTCGTTTGCTCATTTTCACTTTGCGGGTTGCTGCGCAGGTATTGGAGTTCACGCAGCGCCCGGTGATAGCGGCGCGAGTTGCTCGCCTGGGAGCGCTGGATATGGCTCAAGGCGCTGCTGTTATCGTACAAATCTTTATGCGCGATGGCGGTGCGGATGGGCTCGGGAATGCGGTGGTGTCTGGCCTCGATTGCGGCCTTTTGTTCATCCATTTTGTTATTGACGGTGCTGTTTTCGAGATGAAGGAAGCGACGGCTGAGCCACTTGGCGACGATCATTTCTTCGACCAGATCGCGCTCGATGAGGTTGGTGGGGCGGAGAACAGCGAAGTACTCGTCACGGAGTTTGGCGAGCGCGTCGGGAGATTCGTTGTTGAGCAGGAGGGATTTGGCGAAGGCACCGTGCTTGACCGCGTTGAGGCGCGAGCGGTCTATGCCCGCCTGGGTCTTGCGGCCGCGGGCTAATGCGCCGTTGGCACGTGAGGCGCGGACGCGGCGTTCGCTGGACATTTTGGGGGCTCCTTTCGCTAGATTGGCTTCCAAGGGCTATTTTAGGCTAGAGGTGTATGGGGCTGGGCGTTGTCGGGCGATAAGTGGTTTGTTTTGAACGCTACAAAATTTGAGATTGTTGTGAACGAGTTTTGGGCTCACCCGGAATAACGTTGAGCTTGGTCCTGGTAGACTGAGGCATGCGCATTTCGGTCGAGATTCCTGACGAGTTGGCCGCAACGCTCGCGGCCCCCGGCCAGGATCCCGCCCGCGCCGCAGTGGAGGCCCTCGGACTGGAGGCTTACCGCCAGCGCCGTATCTCCGCCTATCAACTGCGCACCCTGCTGGGAATCTCTTCCCGTTGGGAACTCGATGTTTTCCTGAAAGAGCATCAGGTCGAAACCTACACCGCCGAAGATTTCGAGCAAGACCAGACTACCATCAGGCGCTTGGAGGAGATCCGGGAAGCCGAACACCGTGCATGACCGTTGTGACCGACGCGGGTCCTCTCCATTACCTCGTGCTAATCGGAGCAGTTGGCGTGTCGGAGGCCCTCTATGGTCGAGTGCTGGTGCCTGAAGCGGTGGCCTGGGAGCTGCAGGAGCCGAACACGCCGGCAGTCGTCCATGCGTGGATCGCGCAGCCGCCGCAGTGGTGTGAGATTCGTCCGGACCCGCCCTTTGACCCGGCCCTCCGGTTTCTCGATGCCGGTGAGCATGCGGCTATTGCGCTGGCCTTCTCTGTCAAGGCGGACCGCCTGCTGATCGATGAGCACGCAGGACGCGCTGAGGCCGAACGCCGGCATCTACCAGTCACCGGCACGCTGGGCGTGCTGGCTGAAGCCCACCGCGCAGGACTGCTCGATTTTGAGATAGCGCTCACCAAGCTCCGTCAGACCAACTTCTATCTCTCCGACAAACTGATCCTTCTTGTCCGCCGCCAACTAGCGACCTTCGAAGGGAAATCATGAGCATGGCGCGTGGAGTAGGAGGGATTTGGCGAAGGCGCCGTGCTTGACCGCGTTGGGGCGCGAGCGGTCTATGCCGGCTTGGTTTAGCGACTGCGGGCTATTGCGCCGTTGGCGCGGGAGGCGCGGATGCGGCGTTCGCTGAACATTTTGGTGGCGCCTTTCGCTTGATGAGGGTCCGGAGCTATTTTAGGATGGAGGCGGACGGCGCTGGACGTGACTCTTGTCTCATGCAAGATGAGCCTGAACTGGCGCTTGGATTCTCACGCAAGATGAGCCTGAAGGGAAAAGACGGGATGCTGGGGATTGATCATCAGCATGGACGACACAGAGGCCACGAGCCTGGAGCAGATTCAGGCGTTCCTGGCCGGCAGCGAAGAGGTGCGGTTTGCCGGCCAGCGGCGCGAGGAGGTGTATGGTTGGATCGAGAAGACGCTCGTGCGGCACCAGTACGCGGGCTTGGACAAGCCCGGCAAGGGATTGGTCCGGCGCTACCTCTCGCGGATGACGGGGTTGGGTCGAGCGCAGGTCACGCGTTTGATTGCGCTGCAACGCCGCACGGGGCGGGTGAAAGCGGCCGTCTATCAGCGGACCAAGTTCGCCACGCGCTACACAGGTGCGGACGTCAATCTGCTCGCCTACGTCGACAAGGCGCACGGGAACCTAAGCGGACCGGCGACGTGCCGAATCCTCGAACGAGAGCACCGCGACTACGGGCAAGCAGCGTATGTGCGGCTGGCCTCGATCTCGGTGGCGCACCTTTACCGGTTGCGCAACAGTGCGGCTTATCGGAAACGCAACACCAGTTATCAGCCCACACGGCCAACCCCGATTCCGATTGGCGAGCGGCGCAAACCGCAACCGCGCGGCGAACCGGGATTCCTGCGCATCGACACCGTGCATCAGGGCGATCAACCAGGACGCAAAGGTGTGTATCACATCAATGCCGTCGACGAAGTGACGCAGTGGGAGATTGTGGCCGCAACGCCGCAGATCTCCGAGTTGTGGCTGCTACCGGTGCTGGAGTCGATCCTGGAACAGTTCCCGTTCGTGATCCGCGGATTTCATTCCGACAACGGCAGCGAGTTCATCAACTACAACGTCGTCCGGTTGCTGGACAAGCTGCGCATCGAGCAGACCAAGTCGCGCGCGCATCACTGCGGCGACAACGGTCTGGTGGAGACCAAGAACGGCGCGGTGATCCGCAAGCACATCGGATTTGGTTACATCGATGCAAAACACGCCGAAGCGATCGATCAATTCCACCGGGAGCACCTGAACCCTTACGTGAACTTCCACCGGCCATGCGCGGTGCCCCAAATCCTCACTGCGGCCAACGGCCAGCGGCGGCGCATCTACTTGCGGTGGGCCACACCGCTCGAGATGTTTCGGGAATTGCCTCAGTGCGCGAAATACCTGCGGCCCCGGGTCACGCTGGCGGAACTGGATCGCTTCGCCCAGAGCCAATCCGATACCGAAGCCGCTCTGGCGATGCAACGCGCCAAGCGCAAGCTCTTTCAAAGCTTCCAGCAGAGGAACACCGCATGATCCGTTGCCGTCGGCGCCTCCCGTTGGTTGGCGATCCGGTGCATGCCCTGATGGGGCGTGCAAAAACCAAAACCTTCCTAAGAAGGGAAAACCAAGACCAGGCTGGGGGCTCAGCGCGCCTCCCGTTGGTCGGCCCAGAACGATCCAAAAATCACCAGAAAGGGGACCCTACTCCCGCCCACCTCAATGCCGGTTTTCAGGCTCATCCTTCGATGAGAATATGCTCGTGGCGGTGCGATAAGTGGTTTTTTTGAACGCTATAAAGTTGAAGATTGCTGTGGCCGGGCTTGGTGGCGGCGTGCTTTCGCCCTGGGGATCGAGTCGCTCGTTGAGAAAGTTTACATAGTGCCGGATTATCGGAATCGAGCCGCCGACCGGACCAGAGCGGGCCGGGCAGCTTTGTACTTTGCAGCGACGAGACGCTAGAGTTAGCTCATGAATGAGATTGAATGAGATCAAACAAGCTGCTTTCGTACTGCGAATGTCGCCGGGTGGAGAAGACATGGTGCCGGAAGCTTTATCCGCCAATCAGATCATAATCGGGTGGGCTGAAGCTCAGGGCTTACTTGATCCCTCATTGACCTGGGATCAATTCCGAGAGATCGTCCGTAAGGAGTTCTTTACTGGTGAGCCTACTCTCCGAAAGGCTGGTGCCGCGGCAGGACACATGTGGCGCTTCATTCGGGAGATGACGCCACACGATTTAGTGGTGGTTCCTTACGGCAATGAGTTCTTTGTCGCGGAAGTAGATGGCCCTGCCATTTTTGATTCTGCTGCCGACGCTCGGTTCAGTGGCTAAACGGAAAAAAACCGCTCTCGCGCCACTTGGCCCGGGCCGCGCTTCTTTCTCGAATGAAGGTTCAAGGAACCTCAGCCGACGCTACCGACCTGCTTGTGGAGATCAAGGAGTGCCTCACCCTTGCAGCGCGAGGGAAGGCACCAAGCTTTCAAATCGACCTGCAGTCGCGATTGGTTCTCGAAGTATTGGCGGAGCTTCGGGGCGGCCTGATCGAAAGCTATGGCTTTGAACGTCTGATCCAGACTGTACTGTTTGGCCTAGGGGCGAAGGAAGTGCGCCTGGTTCCCCGGAATAAGGACAAGGGCGCCGACCTCGTGGCCATGTTTCGAGTTGCGGGTGCGTTTCAACTTAGCATTGCAGTTCAAGCTAAGCACTGGCAACCGGAGCCCCTGTAGGCCGCGAGGTAGTCGAACAGCTAATTCGTGGGATTGACGCTGAGTCAGCAAACCTGGGAATGATCATCACTTCTGGATCAATCTCTCGCGAAGCCTTTCGGGCCGCCGAGGACTATTTTGTGGAGAAAGGGGTTCGAATAGAACTCGTTGACGGGGAGCAATTCGCCAAACTAATTGTAGAGCATGGAATCCACCCCCAGCCAGAGCGCGGCGCGGGTGGGCGCGTCGGGGATAGTCGAACATAAACGAACATAAAGGACGTTCGGTTGTACGAAACGGCGGAACTTGCTAAGGTGTTTGCCATGAAACAAGGCCGCAAGATGAAGGCGTGGCTAGTGACTTGGCAGTGGGGGTAGACGAATTTGACAAGCATACGAACAAAGATAGTGTGGCCGCCATCCTGAACTCGCGCCGTTCCGGGGAACGTGTCCGCGAGTTTGTCGAGCTTCTCTACGTCAATAAATTCTGCACATTGAGCCAACGAATGGATTGGGGTCGGCGGCGCAATCCCCATCTTGCACGGTTCGACACGCTGGATGGTATGCTGTGGGACTCCCGGATTTTCTGTGGGCACACGCCACCATCCCTTTTTGCGCGGCGGGTCGATGACTTAAGCATCGAAATAGATGCGAACGGGGAGGAGAAGCCAACATGGACGGAACGCACAGGACGGGACATAGAACGTATGAGGGAGGCGCTCGGGCTGCGCGGCAGCGGCCCGAAATGAGCGAGCTGGCGGAGATTCTGAGCAGGCCTCGTAATGTGGGAGGGCGTTATGCTTCGTGATAGTGTGAATGCGGATGAACCGACCGCCAGTGGAGTACAAATTTGGAGGGAACCACACGTCATTGTGCGAGTGTCCCCGATGCCATAGGGTTGGAGGCCACACAAATGAGTGCCAATGCCCTGACTGTGGCCGGACTGGGGGTGAGCACGCCGGTTGTCTATGCGAACGCTGCGGACGATCTCGGGATGATCACAATCCCTCGTGTATGTGCCCGCAGTGCCGCAGCTTTGGGTGAGGAATTGCGCGAATGCGAACCATCATACCTGTTCCATACTGCTGTTTCATCGTGTTGATGGCGTGTGGTTCTCGTACAGAAGCGCCGCGCAAGGCCGCAGCCGATTTGGAAGGCTCCGCAGCGGCGGGAATGAGCTACAGCTACATCGATTTCAGCCAAAAGTTACAAGCACTCGGCAGTGCAATTTCATTGGCAAGACGCGACGGCGCAAGCGAAAGCGCACTCCGTCCGTATCAGGAAGCATTCGATACCTACATGGACGGCATGGATCTGTGGAAGCTAAAAATCGCCTGTCCAGCCGAGTTCATGGAGGGCGGCACGGATTGCTCCATAGTGGAGTCAAAGATGGAAGAGTTCGCATCGAAGTATAACGTGCCATACGAAGGCTCAAATCTAAACCGAGCTTGGCTGCACAAAAATGCAAACGTCCCCTTCGGAAGGCGGGAGCTATATCCGACTTGGGATGTCAGGCGGGCAAACACAGACGTGTTTCCAAAACTGTTGGGCACCATTTGGGACAAGGCCAACCAGAAGTCGAAGGAACCATAAGTTCTGACTTTCCTAACCAAGAGATTTTAGAAGATTTCGGGCAATTCCGCTCAACATGGACGTTGCAAAAATGACCCTTGTCGGGACACACCGTTTGGTTTTGGATGACGATCCGCTCGACTTCGTCGAGCGAAATCTCATCCTGCCTACGCTCGTAAAGCTTCGTCGTTCGCGGTGACTCATGGTTGGCGATGTGCTGCGCCGTTTCGAGCGTGCCCTTGTTTTTCAGGTATACCGTTATGCCGGTCGCTCGGAAAGTATGATTTCCGATCCTCGTCTTGATGCCGGCGTCGGCCGCTCGGCGCTGAATCATCCGGTAGGCGTCCTGCTGCCACATTGGATGCTGCTGTCCCGTTTTGCGGCCAGTCGTGCGAAACAGCGGCCCGTCAGGATCACCGGCGATGCCGGCCGCAACGATATATTCGTCGAGATACTCCTCTAAGTTGTGATGACAGGGAACCTCGTGCTCCTTGCCGCCCTTCTTATGAAGCCGCACCCAGCCGCGGCGCCCTTGCACAAAATAGTCCTTTACCTTCATCTGCAGCACGGCGTTTACACGCGCAAGGGTGTAGACCATCACGCCGATCAGCGCCCGATCGCGCAAACCCACGAGCGCCGGTTCTTCAGATCGCTTGCCGTCGCCTCGCCCCGAGTTTCTGACGAGTTTGATGCTATCAAGCAGCCCGCGGGCTTCCTCAGCCGTGAGGACAGGCGTCTTGCCCTTTTTGACGACATATTTTGGACCGTGCACGGCGTCGAGAATATGCCCCGTAACCAGCCAGTCGAACAGCATGCGTAGCGCGGCCAGGTGTTGTTTCACCGTGGGCGGCGAAAATTGCCCTTGCAGGTCCTTGATGAAAGCGGCGACATGGAAAGGCTGAACATTGGCGAGCTGGCCAATACCGCGCTTGTCGCACCATTCCGCAAAACGGCGCGCGGCGTTTAGGCACGCCTTGCGCGTTTGATCCTTGTTGATTTGAGTGGTGAAGAATTCCGGCGCTCGTCCGGCGGCCTTCTGCGTCGGCGCGAAGAGCGCAAGAGGGAAAACTGGCGGGGCGGCAAGAACTAAGGCCTTGGAAACCTCGGGTTTGGCTTCGGAAGTTATAGCGAGTGGTCTTCTTTGCGCCAATTCTCAATCACCAGCCGGATCCCGGTGCGTTGAACCTTCTCAAAATCATCTGTGTTGCCGGTGACAACGGGCCGGTCTAACCGCGCCGCGACCGCCGCGATTAGGCAATCGGGAAGCTCAAGAATCTCCCCCTGTTTTGTGGCTTTCCCTTTGATCGTAGCCGCGCTGCGATAATCGGCGGCAAGCGGCGTGATCTCTTCGTTTTGATTCAGCCAGGCCAGCATCTTGCTCAATTGGCTGCGAGCGTCCTTGTGCTCAAGGCCAGACAGAATTTCGTAAACTGTGACGCTGGTGAATGTAAAAACGCCGTGGTCCTTAGCGTAACGGTCGCCGCGCCGGACGACGTTAGCATCATAACCTTTGAGATACTCGGACAGAATGTCGGTATCGAGGATTACGTGGGCCGTCATCAAACCGTTGGCTTCCGCTGACTGGGACGGCGGCGCTCGGCGTAAGCGATAGAGACGATCTCGTCGAGCAAGGCGGCGTCCTCCGGGCTGCCGAATAAACCGCGTCCTTGTTCGGCAATCGTGGAGCCGGAGGGTTCTGCTTCGTTCCTCTGAGGTAAGCCGGCCAGCGCGCGATCGATCAGCTCCTCGACCGACCTGACCTGGCCAGAACGGATCGCCGCGCGGACGGCTTCTTCCTGGTTTGGGTTCAGGGTGATGTTCATAGCTGGCCTCCGGCTAGAAAAATAGGTTCCGTCCACACCTTACACCGGGCTGTTTTTACCGTCAAGGGGAGAGTGTTGTAAAGGACGCTAACGGACAAAAGGCAACAAGGCGTGACGTCTTGTCGCGTTCGGCCCTTAGTGAGCGGCCCTTTTGAACAACGCCTCTTGAGCGGTCGCCAGGGGCAGAAATAGCGTCCGCGGTTGACTCGTCAGCGCCCGGAATCCGTGATGCTGATAGAACGCAACCGCTCGATCGTTTTTGGCATCGACGAGCAGAGTGAAAGCGGCGGCCGCGTCCTGCATCGTCCGATGCACCGCGTTCATCAGCATCGCCGCCGCGAGCCCGCGCCCCTGAAACTTCTCGTCCACTGCAAGGCGGCCGATGCGAACGGCGGGCAGCGTGGGATAACGCGGCAAACGTTTGGTCACTTCAGACGGAAGCTCGGTGAGTGCAACGCTGGCCGCCGACAGCGTGTAATAGGCGGCGACCTGGCCGGGCACGCCTTCGACCGCTACAAAGCAATTCGTGACGCGCCGGCGGATGTCTTGCGTAACCTGCGTGTGAAAATACCGGTCCAGTGCTTCTTCCCCGAAATGAAACGCGCTGCGCTCATGCTCCTCGCCGAGAGGCTCAAAACGAAACGGGGCAGAGGTCATTCGACGCCGAACAGTTCACGGTATCGCTTGGCGGCTCGTCTGAGGGCTGGCGCCGGCTCCGGCGGATTGAGGATCGCTTCGGCGATCTGGCGCTGGTCTTCAGCCGAGAGACGAATAATTTCGGTTTGCTCGATGGTCCGGCAAGCGGCTTCGTCGGCGGCGGCCACCACAAAATCCGTGAGCGTACGCCCCTGGATTTCCGCCGCGCGTTTCAGGCGCGCCATGACCTCGGGCGGCAAGCGCGCTTCCAGGCGGGCGGTAAGTGGGGTGTCCGGTTTCATTACGCCTTGACTATACGGCATTTCGCCGTACGTGTCAACGTGTGTTTTGGTCATCACAGCCACATGCTTTCCGGTAAAGAGAGGCATCCAGCAAAGGAACAGCTCGTGACACTGATTGAACTGCCTGCCGAACAAGCGGTGGCGCTCAAAGTGAAGGCGGCGGCGCAAGGCTACCCCCTCGAAGTCTGGTTAAAGAAACTGGCCGAAAGCGGAATGGGCGGTTTCGCGGCGCTTGACTGGTCGCGCTGCCCGGTTGTGGAGAGCGTACCTGGAAAGGTAAGTGGGGCGTGGGTGTTCAAAGACACCCGGATGCCGGTTTCGGCGGTGTTCGAGAATCTGGAAGGTGGCCTCACCATCGACGAACCCATCGAACTCTACGACGGGTTGACGCGGGAGCAGGTACAGGCAGTTCTCGATTTTGCGGCCCGCAGCCTTGAATCGCCCGCGCCCGTTCTTGCTCAATAATGCGCAGCTTTGCTCAATGGTAGGCAGCCGGTTTGACCAGGGAACGCCGGTTGCGATCACACGCTTTCTTGCCGAGCACACCGTCAGAACGACGCGGCAGGAAGGCTGGGCCACACTCACGAATTGGAAGCGTTCTGCGAGTTGCCGAGGAGGCTGGTTTTGAGTTATTGCTGACGCCGGAAAGAGCATCGCGCATAAGCACGACGTAGCGCTTCTGCGCTCGTGAAGCGGTGTGGGTCGTTGACACGGGCTCAAGCACCTCGTACCTTTGGAGCATGGAAGTGCATTTGCCTCAGCAGCAGGAAGCCCAGCTCAATGCCCTTGCGACCCAAACCGGTCGCGGTACGGATGAGCTTGTGCGGGAAGCTGTTTCGCAGCTACTTGCCTATCATGACTGGTTTCAGGCCCAAGTGCAGATTGGCATCGACCAGATAGCGCGTGGCGAGTTTATTGAAGAAGACGAGATGGACGGGCGCGTTGAGCGCTTGCTTCGCTGTTGAAGCGAATCCGCTGGTCTCCCGCGGCGGCTTCTGACCTCGAATCTATCCGCAACTATCTGCGCGAACATCATCCTGCCTTCATGCAGACTACTATACGCAAGCTTTACGATGCTGCCTGCTCACTCAAACGGATGCCGCAGCGGGGACGTATTGGCTTAAAGTCGGGCACGCGCGAGATGGTATTATCCCCGCTGCCCGATATCATCGTTTATGGGGTTGAGGCGGAGATGGTGCAAATTTTCCGAGTGCCGCACGCATCGAAAGACCGAGCCTAGTGTCCTGTCGCAAGTAGGAATTGACGAAGAGCGGGAAGGCGCGACCGAGATCGCGCGTAGCTTAGTTGGTGTTCTGGCGTTTCCAAACGCGATCAGTTAGATGACCTGGCAGCCGTCTCAGCGCTCGACCATCTGGCTGAATTCGATGCCTTGGGCTGGCGCTTCTACCAAAACGCGGCACGCGGAACCAGGGCAATCTGCTTGCCGGACTCGCACGGCAATATCGGAGATGGGGGATGCGCCTGCGGGTGGCGCGGCCGTCCCGAATAAAACAATGTTGCGAATTTGCGTTTCTTCAAACGGTTGCGTGGCGCCCCAGCGCGCCGCTTGCCGGACGCGCTCCAGCAGCGCTTGCCGCTCCACCATAAGCACACCGATATGGATAATCGCCAACAATAGGCCCATGAAAGCGCCCAGAATCAGCGTGGTTTCTACCAGCGATTGGCCGCGCCTGCGCTTCATTTATTTCCTCCGGTGATGGGAAAGGTTACCGATGGCCTGCCGTCTAGCGTCGTGGAGGAGAATATGCCGGAAAGCGCGAAGCCGCGGATCATTACCGTCGCTTTGTGGCCGGCGACGATCAACTGCACGTTCCGCTCACTCAGGCCGGTAATCAGAGGGGCGGCATTCGGGGCGGGATCGGTATCACCATAGACAATCAGTTTCTGCACAGCATCAGCCCGCAGCGCGGCCTCCGGTTGGAGGGATGCGAAGCGGGCGCCCTGGCGCACGGCGCTTACCAGCCGGTTGTAGGTGTAGAACGATTGGCCGAGTTGGAATACGCCCGTAAATACAGTACTGATCAACACCAGTGAGCCGGCGAACTCGATCAGAGCAGTGCCCTTGCGCCTCATTGCAGCAGCCTCATTGCAGAAGTCTCGGGGGTCCGCCGGCTGCGACGCTTGACGCCGAAACGGTGGAGGCATCGGCCTGGATCGCTCCGAGCGCTTTCAGAAAGATGATCGGCGCCCGCACGGAGACTACCACCCGAACTTGGTTGGGTTGGTCAAAATACGCCTGGACATTCCCTGTCTCTATCGGCCGGGAGCCCATGTCCCATTTCATGGGATGGTCGCCTCCGGCGAGTTCGCTCGCGGCTCTGCGGGCCTTTTCCTGGCCTCCGGGGCTGCCATCCAGTTGCATCACAGCATTCAAAGAAGCGGCGTCGGTGAAGGCTTGCAACTCGCTCTTAATCAAATACATGCGGCCGGCGTCTACCACGATGCCGGCCAGTCCCAGCAGCACGGCGAGCACAATGGTGGTCGCGATCAGGACAAACCCCTTGCGCCCAGTTCTCACCGCCATTTCTCCACATCAAACCCTTCGGCCTTTTTACGTCAGCGCTTTAGACACTCCTGTTACTCTGAAAGATTCTATGTCAGATGCGAAGTTGCAGATAATCCCGCTGGGCGGGCTAGGCGAGTTTGGTATGAACTCGATGGCCATCCGGTATGGGGACGACATCCTGGTAGTGGATGCGGGGATGATGTTCCCGGACGCCGAGTTGCTCGGAGTAGACGTCGTCACGCCTGATTTTACCTACCTGGAACAGAACCGCGAGAAAGTGCGCGGCCTGATTCTCACCCACGGTCACGAAGATCACATCGGCGCGGTGCCGTTCCTTTTGTCGCAAATCGATGTCCCGGTATATGGCACAGCTTTCACGCTGGCTTTGGTAGAGCGGCGCCTGGAAGAGCACGAGATGCTCGACAAGGTGAAACTGAACAAGGTCAAGCCTGGCGGCAAAGTCACGCTGGGCTCATTTGTGGTCGAGTTCATCCACGTTACGCACTCCATTGTGTCGGCGGTTGCTTTGGCCATTACGACACCCATCGGGGTGATTATTCACACGGGCGATTTCAAGGTGGATCCAACGCCGATCGATAACGAGATGTTCGATCTCCACACCTTTGCCGAGTACGGCAAGCGCGGCGTGCTGCTGCTGATGTCGGATTCGACCAACGTCGACCGGCCGGGTTATACGGAGAGCGAACGCGCGGTCCGCCCGCGGCTGGAAGATATCTTCCATCGTACTGAGCGCCGCTTGGTGATCTCGTGCTTCAGTTCGTCGGTTCCGCGATTGCAGCAGATTCTCAATCTGGCCGCCGAATACGGACGCAAGGTTGCGCTGCTAGGCCGCAGCATGTTGAGCGTTACGGAAATCGCTCACTCGCTGGGCCTGCTCGATCTGCCCGACGGAATTCTGCTGCGGCCGCAGGACATCATGCAGGCGGCGCCGAATAAAGTGGTCGTGTTGGCGTCGGGTACGCAGGGCGAACCGATGTCGGCGCTTTCCCGCATCGCGGTCGACAACCATAAGAACATTTCGGTCGAGAAAGACGACACAGTGGTGCTCAGCGCCCGCATCATTCCCGGCAACGAAAAAGCGATTTACCGGATGATCAATCACTTTGCGCGGCGCGGCGCCGATGTGATTTACGGCACTATGAATCCGCCGGTACACGTTTCCGGTCACGGTAGCCGGGAGGAACTGACGCTCATTTTGAACCTGGTGCGGCCTCGTTACTTTTTGCCGGTGCACGGCGAATACCGTCAACTGGCCACGCATGCCGCGCTCGCTCAGCATCTGCGCAGCGCGGGTTTGGAAGACACGTTCGTGCTGGAGACCGGCGATTCGCTCGAGATCGACCGGGCCGGCGCGCGCCGCGGACCTAAGGTGCAAGTCGGCCGCGTTTGCATCGATTCCGGCACCATTGACGAAGTGGTGGAAGACATTATCATTCGCGACCGCCGGCACCTTTCGGAAGACGGCTTTGTGCTGCCGATCATCGCCATCAATAAACATTCCGGCAAGAACGAGACGCTGCCGGAGATCGTCAGCCGCGGCTTTGTGTCGTTCGAAGACGGATCGGGATTGTTGCAGGAGGCGCGCCAGGTGGTGGCGCGGACGCTGGAAACTTCGACCGCCGAAGAACGCTCCGATTGGGGTGTGATGCAGGAGAAGATTCGCTCCGATCTGAAGCGGTTTTTGACCAAGCAAACGCAACGCCGGCCGCTGATTATGCCCGTAATTCTCGAAGTATGACGGCGTTGCCCGGAGTATGACCCTGTTAGAAGACGCGTCCGGCTTCCGGGGATCGGCCGATGAGATGTTTACGCCGGATTCGGAAGACGCCGTTTGCGAGCTGTTACGCCAGGCATCTCGACGCGCGATTCCGGTTACGGTGTGCGGTTCGCGGACAGGCTTAACTGGCGGCTCGATTCCGGATGGCGGTTGGGAGATCTCGCTCGAGAGACTGCGTGGCTTGGATGTTGGTCATGGCTGTGCCCGCGCCGGCGCCGGCTTGACTTTAGAGGCCCTGCAATTGGCAGCCGGTCAAGCTGGACAGTTCTATGCGCCCGACCCGACGGAATGGACCGCGAGCGTAGGCGGGACGATTGCGACCAACGCCAGCGGATCGCGCAGTTTCCGTTTCGGCAGCACGCGGAGGCACGTGCTAGGGTTGCGCGTCGCTTTTATGGATGGTTCGGTGCGCGAGATCCGCTGGAGCGACAAGGTAGAGTTTCCGGTTCCAGCCATTTCCCTGCCCCAAACGACCAAGAACACGGCGGGATATTTGTTGCAGCCCGGCATGGAATGGATCGATTTAATTTGCGGTTCGGAAGGGACGCTGGCGGTTGTTCTCGAAGCCGAGCTGCAACTGCTTCCCAAACCGGCCGACCTTTTGACGGGCATCGTTTTTTTCTCCGGCGATGCGGAAGCGCTGGACGCAGTCGACAGGTGGCGATCGCTTCCGCGGCTGAACATGATCGAGTATTTCGACGAGCGGTCTCTGAATCTTCTGCGCCAGCGGCACGCTGAGATTCCCGGCCGCGCCCGGGCCGCGCTATTCATCGAGCAGGAAGACGGGGATGTGGACTTCTGGGCCGATCGGGTAAGTGAGGATTCCTGGTTTGCCGCCGGGGATCAGGATCGCGAGCGTTTTCGCCGCTTCCGCCACGCGCTGCCGGAGTTGGTGAACGATACGATGCGCCAGCGCGGGTTTCTGAAACTCGGGTCGGATTTCGCCGTGCCGGTGTCACGCAATCGCGAAATGCTGGCTTATTATCAAGAGAACCTGCGCTCGCTCGATTATGTGATCTTCGGTCACATTGGCGATGCGCACGTTCACGTGAATATTCTGCCGGCCTCCGAGGCTGAATTTGAAGCCGGCAAAGCGTTGTTCACGGAGTTTGCCCGGCACGCTGTTTCCCTAGGCGGCACGGTGTCGGCCGAACATGGACTCGGCAAACGGAAGGCGCATTTGTTGGCGCTGCAGTATTCGCCGGAGCAAATCGGAGCTATGCAAGCGGTGAAGCGGCGGCTGGATCCTAAGTGGCTGCTGAACCGGGGAAATCTGTTTGCGGAACCTGGCGCAGCTCATTAGCCACCTGTTATGACCGCTCCCTCACGGTCGCGGCTCGGAAGGCGTGTCGAGACGCGACCGTCAGAGAGCCGTTGAATTGGTTCCTTGCCCGGCGACTCCCGGCTTTACCGTCGTAGTGATAGACTAACTGAATCACAAAGCCAAGAGTAGTCATCTTCGGTGCGGGTGTCGCTGGCCTGACCACTGCTCACGAACTGGCCGAGCGGGGGTTTGCGGTCACCGTCTATGATCGATTCCCCGTGTTTGGCGGCAAAGCCCGCAGCATCGAGTATTTTGGCACCGCCGAAAACCAGAGGAGGCAACTGCAGGGCGAACACGGGTTCCGTTTCTTTCCGGGTTTCTACCGGCACATCATTAATACGATGGACCGGATTCCTTTTCTCAAAACACAAACGGTTAAAAGCAATCTTTTGGATGCCCCGTGGTTCATGATCGCCCGGACCAGCCAGGCTCCGCTCGTATCGCCGTCCAGTTTCCCCGTCAATCTGCGTCAGCTTCTGGCCTTTCTGAAAGTCTGGTTCGTGCAGGGCATCGGCGTACCGACGAACGAACTCCTGCACTTCATCCGCTGTCTCCTGGTCATGATGACCAGTTGCGACGACCGCTACGAGAATCAGTTTGAATGGATCCCGTACTGGGACTTTATCGGCGCCAAAGAGCGCTCCAAAGGATACCAGACCGTTCTTGGTGAAGGACTGACCCGCGTGCTGGTCGCCATGAAAGCCGAACTGAGCAGCACCCGCACGATCGGCAAGGTTTTCAGCCAGATGCTGTATTCCTGGATCGATCCTTTCGATGCCCTGGACCGGTTGCTGAACGGTCCCACCAGTGAAGTGTTCATTTTCCCGTGGGTCACCCGGCTGCAGGATTTGGGCGTGAAATTCGTCACCGGCCAATCGGTCATGGAATTTGCGGCCAGCCCGGACGGCAAGTATCTGGAAACCGTTACCCTGACGACGCTAAATCAACACGAGCGGACGGTCCTCAGACATGGCGTAGATTTCGACATCGCCGTTAGCGCTCTTCCGGTGGATGCCATGACGGACATTCTCTGTCAACCCGGCGGCGAAGCGTTTGTCAAAGCGGTACCGGCTCTCAGCGGGCTAAAGAAACTGGAAACGCGTTGGATGAATGGGATTCAGTTTTATCTCGCGACCGACGTCCCGCTGGTCCAGGGGCATATCAACTTTATCGACTCCTTATGGGCTCTGACAGCGATCTCCCAACGCCAGTTCTGGACCCACTGCGATCTCTCCACCTGCGGGAACGGCAGAGTTCATGGTCTACTCTCCGTCGACGTTTCCGAATGGACAGTAGCGGGATGCTACACGACGCATAAGAATGCCATGGATTGCGATCGCGGTGAGGTGGCTCGCGAAGTCTGGGCGCAGGCGAAAGCGGCCGTGAATGTCGACGGGAAAGTCTTGCTCGACGATTCCATGCTGATGGGCTACTTCATGGACAACGACACAACTGCGAAGGCGTCGGATGTGTTCGCGAGCGACAACCCGGAAAAGAATCCGTACGGGAACAAGTTCAACCTGGAGCCGCTGTTCATCAACACCGTCGGTTCCCTGGAACACCGGCCCAGCACCGAATCCGGCCTCGATAACTTCTTTCTTGCTTCCGACTATGTGCGCACCTACACCGACGTCGCCACTATGGAGGCGGCCAACGAATCCGGCCGCCGCGCCTGTAACGCGGTTCTCGATGCCCTGAAATCGACCGATCCGCGGGCCGCGGTCTGGCCTCTGAACCAGCCCTGGTATGTCCGCCCTTGGCAATGGCTCGATCAGAAACGCTACAATCGTGGGTTACCGAACCTATTCGCGTCGGCAGCCATGCAGCACAAAACGAAACCCGGCGGCACGCTCCCGGGGGCTCGCGCCGCTTCCGCCGGACACTAGTGGATCCAACCGATTTTCGAGGAACCCGGCGGTTTGAAATCATCCGCCGCGTGGGAGCGGGCGGAATGGGCGTGGTGTATGAAGCCTTCGACCGCGAGCTGAATTTTCGCGTCGCCCTCAAAACCCTGCCCTCTTTAGCCGCGCCCGCCCTGTATCTTTTCAAACGCGAATTCCGCTCCCTGGCCGGTGTTCTCCATCCGAATCTGGTGGGGCTGCATGAGCTGTTCCAAGAGGACGGCGCTTGGTTTTTCACCATGGAGTACATCGAAGGAACGGACTTTATCACTGCCCTCAAGAAGTCCTCCAGCCCAAAATCGCGCGACCTTCCCACTGCGGTCGAGCAGACTCGCACCATCGCTCCCGATGCTGACTGGGAACCGGCCGCAGCCGCGGGAGCCTTCGAACCGCGCCAGTGGATCACGGACTACGATCAGTTCCGTCTGCTCTTGCGGCAGTTAGCTGAAGGGCTCTCGGCGCTGCATTCGAACGGCATCCTGCATCGGGATCTGAAACCGTTGAACGTACTGGTCACGCCCGAAGAGCGGGCTGTGATTCTCGACTTTGGACTCGCTCAGGAAATTGAAAGAGAGGGTTTCGAGCAGGCAACCATAGGCGTGCTGGCCGGAACGATCCGCTACATGTCGCCCGAGCAGGCCGCTGGGGAGACACTGACAGAGGCTTCGGATTGGTACTCGGCCGGCGTAATCATGTATCAGGCCCTGACCGGGCAATTCCCACACCAGGGCGAAGTTGGCGAAGTTCTGCAGGCGAAGAAAACGACGGATCCGCCTCCGCCCTCGTCCATCTGTCCTTTGGTTCCGCCGGACTTGGAAGAGTTATGCATGCGTCTGCTGAGCCGCGATCCCGAGCAGCGCCCCTCCGGCGAGCGGGTCATCCGGCAATTAGGGGCCACGCCATCGAGAGCATCCGGTAAGCCGGTTTCGCAGGTGTTCGCCGGCAGAGAGCAAGCGGTGGAACGCCTGCGCCAATGCTATGAACGGATGCGGCGTGGCAAGGCCGCGGTGATGTCTCTATCCGGGCCATCGGGTGTTGGGAAAAGTACGTTGCTCGGGCACTTCCTGCATGATCTGCAGCGGCGCGAGGACGCGGTGATTCTGTCCGGGCGCTGTTATGAGCGGGAGTCGGTTCCCTTCAAGGCGCTCGACAATCTGGTAGACGGATTGAGCCGCTACCTGCGGCGTCTTCCCGGAAAAGAGGTGGCGGCGCTGATGCCTCGGGAGGCCTGGCGAGTTTCCACTCTATTTCCCGTACTCAATCGCGTGAACGAGATTCAGACTGCCCCGGCGCGCCCGGCCGATTCCGACGACCGCATGGCGTCGCGGCGGCGCGCCGCGGCCGCGCTGCGAGAACTGCTGGCGCGCCTGTCCGACCGCCATCCGCTAGTCCTCGCCATCGATGACATGCAGTGGGGCGACATCGATAGCGCCAATCTTTTAAGCGAAATTCTCAAGCCTCCGGACGAGCCCGCTCTGCTGCTGATTGTTTCCTATCGAAGCGAGTATGCCGACAGCAGTCCGGGACTGCGCGGATTTCTTTCGGGCATGGCCGGCAATGCCATCGGAGTCGAGGAGATCCCGGTCGCACCTCTGGACGGAGAACAAAGCCGGCGGTTGGTCCGGCAACTGGCCAGTGGAGCATCCAATGCCACCGTCGATGCGATTGTTCAAGAAGCTGGCGGTAACCCTTATTTCCTCAGCGAGCTTTCGCGGCAGGCTCTCTCGCGGGAAGCGAGTCCCAGCGGCGCCGGCTCCGGTCTGGACGATCTCATTTGGACTAACGCCGCGGCGATCTCCGTTGAGGCCCGGCAGCTACTGTGGGCAATCGCGCTCTCCGGCCGGCCGCTCCAGCTTCGACATGCGTACCAGGCCGCGGGCCTCGAGCAGATGGATCCCGCGGCGATTCTCACGCTGCTGCAAGGCCGGTTTGTTCGAACGGCAGGCTCCGCGCCGACCGACGAGGTGGAAACCTATCACGACCACATTCGCGAGACGGTGGTTGCGCGTCTCGACAATCAAACCGCCGTGGAGTTTCATTACCGGATCGCGACCACTCTGGAGGATTGGGGGAATGCCGATCCCGAGGCCTTGGCTGTACACTTTGACCAGGCTGGGAAGCGCGATCGCGCGGCGCGATACTACAAGACGGCCGGAACGCAGGCTCTCCGCACGTTTGCGTTCGCGCGCGCCGCACGATTGCTCGAACGCGCACTGGATGCCCCGCAATGGTCTCCCGATGACTTGAACGAGATCCTGGTGTCTCTGGCGGAGGCTCAGGCCGGCGCCGGTTATTTCGAAAAAGCCGCGCGCACATATTTGCGGGCAGCAGCCAGCGCCCGCGACGGCATAACTCGTCAAAGCTTGAAACGAACCGCGGCCCGCCAGTTCTGCATCGGCGGCTATCTGGACGAGGGCTATGAAGCCTTTCAGGAAGTGCTGAAGGCGGCCGGGCTGGGTTTCCCAAGACCGCTTTCGGCTTTCACCCGGCGGCTGATCCTGACGGTCCGTTTGCGGCTTCGGGGCATCCGTCACCAACCGCGTGAAGCGAAAGATGTCCGTCCGGAACTTCTCGACCGGCTCGACACCTGCCTGGCCGTGGGCATCGCCGTCAGCAGCAGCATCGTGGAGCCGATGACGTCCGGTTATTTTTCCGTCAAGGCATTGCTCTTGGCCCTCGAGGCTGGCGAACCGCGCCGCTTGATCGAAGCGTTGTGCGTGGAGTCCGTCCTGCTCGGGGCCATGAGCACGCGTTTTGAGCCGATGGCCCGCAAATATCTGGCGGAAGCGGAACGGTTGGCCAAGCACCTCAATCATCCTGCCTGGATCGGGCTGGTGGCTTGCGCTCAAGGCATTTTGTCGTACGTCCTCGGCCGCTACCATCAATCCATCCAGCAGCTCGGTGAAATTTTATCGAAGGCTGGAGGAGTTGCCCACGCGCCTTTCGAAATCATCCCCAGTTACTTCTGGTCGCTGCTGAGTATTGGCGAATACCGCGAGTTGGGGCGGATTGCACCGGTCTATTTCAAGGAAGCCCAGGAACGCGGCGATCGCGTGGCGGCGCTCAATATCGGGCAACATCCCTACACCATGGCTCTCCTCGCCGCCGACAGACCTGGCGAGGCAGCCGCTCTCTTGCGGGAGTGCCGCCAGTTGTGGCGCACCAGCGGGTACCATTTTCAGAACGCTCAGCAAGGTCTCTCTGAATGTTGGTGCGATATGTACCTTGGCGACGCCGCCGCGGTTTGGCGCCGCGCGGAAGAACACTGGCCTCAGATGAAAGAAAACTACTACCATGTGATGGAAAACCTCGCCGTGTACATGCGCGCCGTCCATGGTCTAGCCGCACTCACGCTGGCGCGGGAATGCGACGGTGCTCAGGCCCGTGACTACCTTCGAGCGGCGGAACGGGATGCGGCCTACCTTTCTAAACGCAGCCTGCGTCACGGACCGGCCATGGGGATGCTGGTGCGCGCCGGAGTTGCCCGCTTTCGAGGCGACGGCCAGAGGGCCGTTCGCGAACTGGAGCGCGCTGTCGATCTGTTTGACTCGGTCCAGATGAATGCGCTCGCGAATTCGTCGCGCCGCCGTTTGGGTCAGATCCTGGGCTCGGCGGGAGGACAGGATCTGGTACAAACCGCCGAGGACTGGATGCGCGAGCACGGCGTAGCCGATCCCGAAAAAATGACCTGCTTCCATGCCGGGCCGCTGTAGCTTACGAATTTATCCCGCGCCCGCCGCTCTGGCCTGCTTGGGATACTGAATGTCCGCGATACGCTGGACTTGTCCCATGGGACCGTGCCACGTCTCGGGATACCCGCAAACGGCGTAGGATGCCATCAGCCCACTCATCACGGATGCCTCGACGCAGCCCAGACTTAGCGGATTGTACGTCCAGTCTCCAGTCAAGACCAGGTTCTTGTATCCCGAATCCCAGGCCTTCAGCCGATACTTGGTGCTACCGGCCACGGCGAGCACATATCGTTCGGTTGGATCGACATTGATCCGCCAGAACTGTTTATCGAAGGATCCCCCCACGACGTCGTCCCAACGGAACTTCGGCCAGAGGATGGGCATGCTCTCGTTGAGGAACCGCAAGCCGGCCTGCTTGGCCAATTCCGTCTGTTCAATCGGGAATTGAGTATCGGTGAAGGGCGGCGCTGCGGGGCAACCGGGAATCCGCCGATGGGGCAGACACTGGACGGAGCAGTCCGGCATGGCGCATTCGGGCGCGACGTTGCAGAAGTAGGCAATCTGGCGGATGTTATCTTCCGGGGTCCAGCTCTCGCGCGGGATAAGGTGGTCCATGTTGGCCCAAGTGTCATGCGGCTCAGTGAATCCGGTCAACACGAGTGGCTGGGCCTCAGGGAACCCGACTTCCTTTTGCGTCCGATGCATCCAAAGCTGGACCGCCTGCGTTTTCACGGTCTCGACGCGATCGACCATGTTGCGCCAGCGGGGATTGTCGGCCACTAATTCCGGGCAAATGTAAGGGAGCGCGCCGACGGCAATACCCAACACGACCGAGTCAAAATCTTCACCGAGGCGGAATGTACGAACTTCACCGTGGATTCCGCCATTCCAGTAGGTTTCCAGGTTGGGCAGCTTCCGAAGCTCGCCAGCGTCCTGCAACTGGTCCCAGAATGGTTCGCTGGGCCAACTGGGGACGCCTTTCACGGTGTAGATCGGATCGTATCCGGCTTCCTTCCGTTCCGGTTTGACTTTTGCTTGCACCTCCATCGCTATTGTCTCGACGCGGGAGCGGTCCGCCGAAAGGCTCAAGTTCAACACTTTGTGGAAAAACTTGAATTTCACGCCGCGATTCTTGAGAACAACATAGAGGGGAGAAAAAATAGTGTCTCCCATGCCGGCGCGCATTTTGAAGAAAAACCCTTGTTTATAAGTTCCAACCGCTCGAAGGACGCCATAAAGCCCGGAGCCGGCCGCCAAATTGAGCCCAATTCGCTGCGGGCCCGGCAGGTTGGGCTGATATTCGTTCCGGCCCTGGCGGTAGGAGAACGTTCCGTCGTAGATGAGCCGCGTGAACACATTCCAGGGTTGGACGCAGCCATGGTTGGTCAGCCATTCCATGAAATCGGTCTCGTCGAAGTCGGCGTAATTGTCCAGCGTGATGCGATCCTCGATCACGCCACGCACAATTGCGAACAGCGTGTCCGCGGCTGTGAGGATGATGTGAAACTCATCCGGGTGAGTGTCTTTCGCCGGGTGGGCCCGAAACCAATTGAGGAAACGGCTATGACAGCTTGCCAGCTTTTCTTCGCGATCCGGATGGCCCTGGGCGCCGTGGGCGAGAGCGAACGAGAGGATCAAGAGCAGCCCGCCGCTGACCCGGTCAAGCAGCCACGCGACCAGAGCCTCCAGCCAGGGGTGCTTTTCAATCCAATCAGAAACCGCCAGGATGATCTTGCCGGTCATTCGCAAAAGCCATCCACTCAGGCCTGTTTGCCACGAAGCTCCCAGGTAAGCGGAAACCAGTAGAAGATTGGCCCGTAAAACCAGGTCCCAAAAGTCGAGCGCCTCAGCGGGTTCGCCTACTCCTGGCTGACCGGCCGTAGGTTGGAACTCCAGAGGTTGGATTTGCCAGTCGCCCGAGGAGGGATCCATGATCGGGCCGATATTGCAGACTTCGAACGCTTCCGGTCCGGATTTGAAGAGAGGCTGCGGCTGATAGTTCTTGTCCACCCATTCCGCATATGCGGCGTTGATCAGGCGGAAGGCGTTCTCATAGAAGCCCTCCCAAACGTGCAGTCCATGTTCACAGATGCGGTCTTTGAAGGCGCGGTCGCGCCCGCTGGCCCCTTTTCCGCCCAGCCGCCAACCCATCTGGTAGATGGTAATGTCGTACTCCTCGCTCCAACCCGGTTTATTGGTAATCTCGAACGCCGTGGACATCGATCCGACGCCGCCGCCGAGAATTGCGATCTTCTTTTTTTGTGTTAGCTCCGGCATGGCCCCTCCGCCTGGATCGCGGGAAGTCCTTTCTCGCGTCTCATGCCCGCCATTTTCGCTGGGATTTCGTAAGGCTCAAGTTCGGAGCCGACGGCGCCTTCCATATCAGAGATCCTCAGTGTAGCCGATCTAGAAACGAGTGGATTGATGACGGGCTGCCACTGCTACCCCAGCCAGTAAGCAATCCTCTAAGTTCCTAACAGCAGTCTCGGTACTTTCGCCGATTTCTTTTCGAATCGCATAGGAATCTAATTGAAGTCGATCTCCTAGTCCTCTGATGTGTCTGGGAATATTTGCGGAAAGAACCTGTGATGAAATGACCAATTCAACCGCTCCCTGACGGTCGCGGCTCGGAAGAAGTGTGGCGTGACTGAGCCGCGACCGTCAGGGAGCGGTTGGGAAGTAGTGGCAAGGTTGTTTCATGACGGGTACAAAGGTGGTTTCGTGACTTCTAAAATTATCGCCGTTTCGCATGCAGCGGTCATGGCTGGTTTATTTCTCATGACTTCTGACTCCGGGCGGGCTCAGAACGTCACTTATAGCGGCGAGGCTGTGGCCGTGTCAGCCAATGTGTTGGGAGTAATCAACACGACCATTTCCGACACAGGCGCTCTTCCCAGCTCCGGCGGCTCGCTGTCTAATCAGCTTGCGAGCCTCACCGTGCCGGGGCTGCTGAGCGTGGGATTGATGACCACGGCCACTGAAGGCGAGAACGGAACCGCCTCTTCACAGGCCTCGGTTGCCGATGTGAATCTGGCGGTTGCGGGAATCGGGATTACCGCTTCGGTTCTCGACTCCAATGCCACGGCCACCTGCAACCCGGATCAAGCCGCGGTTAGCGGCGCTTCTCTGATCGCCAACCTGAAGGTGAACCATCTAGCCGTGAGCGTGACGGGCGCTCCCAATCAAGCCGTGCCTTTACTCGTCGGGTCTCTCGTCATCAACGAGCAGATCAGTTCGACCGCCAATTCGCCGAGCGGTCCGAGCGGCTATATTTTGGTGAATGCACTACATTTACGAGTGAATGGCCTGGCCGATGTAGTGATTGCTTCCTCTCAAGCGGGCGCCGCCTGCCAACAACTATCGCAGCGCCATTAACGGCGCGGGCTGCGTTTGCCATAATACGGATTGCTTCGTTGCGCAGCCCTGATTTTGCAGCTCGTCTTATGCTCTTGCGAGCGCCTGCCTGAATATTATCCGCCGCCAGAACAACACCCGCCGTCGCAGGCCGGCGCGCCCGTTCCGAGAGAGCTGATGTTCATCGACATGGCGGATTCCGATGCGCCCGCGCATTTCATCCAGGATCTGCCCATGCCTCACAATGGCTGGGTCTTCACGGGACCGTCGCCGACGCTCCGGTTGTTCGCTCTGGTTGACACGCACATGAAGTTGCGGGTGGAATTCTCGCTATGGGACGTGGCCTTCCGGCAGACTGGGCCGGTCGAGTTGACGTTCCGCGTCAACGGTTACGACCTGGCGAAGGTGCGCTACGATTCTCCAGGGCCGAAGATTTTCGAGCAACCCGTGCCACCGGAACGCTTGCGCGTAGGAGCGGAATCCACGGTATCCATCACCGTGGACAAACCCTGGGTCGGAGCGGACGGCAAAAAATTCGGGTTCATTTTGCAGCGGGCCGGCTTCGTACGCTAAATGAAGGCTAGGTGATGAAGGCCGTTTCCATTCTCTTCGGAGCTGCGTTCACCATCTTCACGGCCTGGTGCCTGGGAATGATGTTGTTGCGGCGCTTGCGAATTCCGCTGTATCGCCTGGAAGAAGGACTGCTAGCGATCATCGTGGGCTCGGCTTGTTTAAGCGAACTGGTGTTCGCCATCGCGGTGGTCCACCTGGCGCGAACCTGGTTCTTCGTCCTGGTGGGAGCGGCGTCGCTCGCCGGCGCACTGGCGACGGGCGCCTTTCGCCGGGCCGCGAAAAGGAAGTTGCCGGCGCTGCACTGGTCTGCCTGGTTGCTGTATAGCGCGGTTTTTCTGGCTTTCGGATACTACTACCTGGGGCAGGCGCTCGCGCCGGAAATGAGCCCCGACGGGTCTTCCTATCATCTCGGCACGGTGCTGCATTACTACCGTGCTCACGGGTTCGTGCGCCTGACCACCAACATGTACGCGAATCTCTCCCAAGGTTTGGAATTGCTGTTCCTGTTCGCGTTCGCGTTTGGCAGGCATTCCTCGGCCGCGCTGGTCCACTTTGCTTTTCTGGTCACGCTGCCGCTGTTGATGATTTGTTATGGACGGCGCATCGGGCGTCCTTGGGTGGGGGTTGCCGGCGCCATCTTCTTTTACGCCGCGCCGGTGGTGGGGATGGATGGATCGGTCGCTTACAACGATGTCGCGGTGGCCGCGATTCTCTTTTCTGTTTTCTATCTGCTGGAGATTTGGGAGCAGACTCAAATCGCACCTTTACTGATCCTCATCGGCATTCTGGCGGGCTGGTCGTATGCGGTCAAATACACTGCCGCTTTAGCGGTGCCTTATGCGCTCGGATTCGTGATCTGGAAGCTGCGGCGCGAACACAAGGCAGTCTTGCGCCCCGTTCTCCTGACCAGTCTATTCATGGCGCTGCTCATCGCACCTTGGATGATCAAGAACGCTTTATGGATGTCTAACCCGGTAGCTCCGTTTGCCAACCGCCTGTTTCCTAACCCATATGTACACATTTCCATGGAGGAAGACTACCGGAAATATCAGCGCCTCTACGGGCTCACCAGTTACAAGCAAATTCCGCTCGATCTGACGGTGCGCGGCTACACGCTGACCGGTTTGTTCGGCCCACTTTTTTTATTGACGCCGCTGATGTTCTTCGCCGCGCGAAACCGGGATGGCCGGCGCTTGCTGGTCCCGGCCCTGCTGTTCGCGCTGCCGTATGCGACCAATGTGGGAGCGCGGTTTCTGATTCCCGCGGCGCCGTTTATCTCACTGGCATTAGCGATGAGCGTGAGTATGTTTCCCTGGTTCCCGGCCGTGCTGCTGGTAGTCTTGGCCACGGCTCACGCCGTGAGCTGTTGGCCCGACGTGGTCGCGATGTACTGCAATCAGTACGCCTGGCGCATCGCCGAGGTGTCGTGGCCCGCGGCATTGCGAATCGAATCTCAGGATTCCTATCTCGATCGCAAGTTTTTCCCCGACTATCCAATGGCGCGCGCCATGGACCGATTGCTGCCACGCGGAGCAAAGGTTTTTGCCTTTAGCGAGTCCGCTTCCGCCTATACCGATCACTTGATTCTCGGACGCTACCTGGGTGCCTATAACGAAGAACTGGCCGATATATTGTGGAATCCTCTGTTCACGGATTTTCAGGCGCGCGTGCTGGATACATTCCGGTTTCCCAGCCGGAAAGCGAGGAAAGTGCGGCTGGTTGAGACAGCGAAGATGGGGCAGACTCGCTGGAACGTTACGGAAATCCGTTTGTATCAGGCCGGCGAGGAGCTGCCGAGAGCCAACGATTGGCGCCTGACCTCTCATCCCAATCCCTGGGATGTGCAGTTGGCGTTCGACGCTTCGCCGGTGACGCGTTGGCGCAGTTGGCAGGGCGGCGAACCCGGCATGTACATCGAAGTGGACCTGGGCGAGCCGCGGTCTGTGGATGCCGTGACCGTCCTGACCTCATGGGACTCAACGACGGCGCGAATGCGGATTGATATAGACTCGGGCAGCGGCCGCTGGGTCACCGTCGCAGAGAAACCGATCGAGTCGGAAGTCCCGGTGGAAGTGAACCTGCGGAAATTGGCCACGGAAGAAGTAAAGCGGCGCGGAGTGGACTACATCCTGATAAAGGACGACGACTTGAAAGCCGCGGACTACCGCCAATACGCCACGCAATGGGGCCTGAAACTGGTCGTCGAGATGGACGGCAGCCACTTGTATCGGATTCAATGAGCTATTTTCTGGGTGTGGATGGAGGTCAGTCCAGCACGCTGGCGCTGATCGGCGACGATGCAGGACGCGTGGTGGGGCGGGGAATTGCGGGACCGTGCAATCATGTGGGCGCCGCGGAGGGGAGGGCGAAGTTCCTCTCGGCTCTGAACGATTCGCTGAAGGTTGCTTGCGAACAAGCGGGGCTGGAGAACGTCCCAGAATTTGCATCGGCCTGTCTGGGCTTCAGCGGCGGCCCCGATGACAAAGCCGCCTTGACGCGGGCAGTGGTGCGAGCGTCCAAGCTGATAGTGACCGACGATGCCTCGATCGCGCTCTCCGGGGCACTGGGCGGTGAACCCGGCGTCATCACGATTGCCGGCACGGGCTCCATCGCCTACGCTAGGAATCGGAGTGGCCTGAGCGCTCGCGCGGGTGGTTGGGGCTATGTCTTTGGCGATGAAGGCAGTGGCTTTGATATTACTCGGGAAGCCCTGCGCGCGGCGTTGCGATTTGAAGAAGGGTGGGGACCGCGCACTGCGTTGCATGGCATGTTGCTGGCTGCTTGTCAGGCAAAATCGGCGAATGAACTGCTGCATCGCTTTTACACGGCGGAATTTTCGCGCGCGGCGATTGCGGGTTTAGCCGGGCTGGTGGATGAAGCGGCGAATGCCGGCGACTCCGAAGCCGAGCGCGTTTTGCGCCAGGCGGGTGAGGACTTGGCAAAGATTGCGAATGCCGCGTGCCTGCGCGTATTTGGTAAAGAAGACATTTCGGTGGCGTACGTGGGCGGCGTGTTTCAAAGCCGCCCCCTGCTGGACCGATTCCGCGAGGCGGTGGAGAACAGAGTGGTGACCCCACGTTTCGGACCGGCGGCCGGCGCGCTGATTGAGGCCTATCGCGCCGCCGGGCGAACTGTTGAGTTGTCGGGGTTGCCGGTTGAGAAAAACTGAAAAGGATCGCAGGCGGGTAGTCGCGCCGCCGAAGTCCAAGTAAACCAACAAACCAACCTACATCGCTCGTGTATTACAAGCTTGCCCTCGACCGAGCATGGAACCTTCCGCCGATCCTACCAAGGCCCATGGTAGATGTGGCTGTAGTCACAGGGCGAACGAGGATTTTCTTTAACCTCGATATCCTTGAATCGTTCGACCAGAATCCCCTTGGCTTTCCTCCACGGAGCCCGGCGTTTTCCTTCCGGTCTCTTGTCCTAGCACTGACTGGTTGAATTGCCGATGGCTGCTTCGTTGGAGGCGACTCTACCTTTATCGTAACCGTGGGGTATTCTGCCGCGCGTTTTGCGAGCCGGCCGAGGATGGCCTGGCGCGTGGGATCGGCAATCGCCACGACGACGCGGTCGAGGTTTCTCACGATAGTGAACCTATCGGTTCACTATCGTATTGGACGAACGGCTTGTCCAGTGGCGGCGAGCCTTACTTCGGACGGGGAATGAGCAGGTCGTCGCAGATCTTTCGACAAAGGAAATCGTTGATCTCGCGGTGACGTGGCGCCGAAGATGACTTTCGAACTGGGCCGTTACGTAGACGGTGTGACTATCGCCCTGACGCAGAAGCTCGCATCCCTGACTGTCAAGATAACGAATCAGGTCGATCCGCTTCATGCGGCCGGCAAAATAAACGTCTCGCGAATGACTTCTGCTTCACCGATAGATTCTTCCGCAATTGTCCGATTTGCATCGAGGACCATGGCCACGGCTTCGTTCAAATTGTATCAAGCTTCCTCGATAGTCTCTCCCTGGGTATTAGCTCCCGGGAGTTCCTTCACAAAGCCGATGTATCCCTCCGGCACTTTCATGAAAACTGCAGTCAGCTTGAGCGGCATCAAGTCAATCGTAGCAGTTGGGAAGGAAGAGCTCGAATGCAATGCCGCGAGACTTGGATCTGCTCGCAGGCTAGACCCGTTTCGAAGGCCACGACACCTCGGCCGTGGCTGCAGCGCCGCCCACTCTCCCCATTTCCAACCAACTCCTCCCAGGGTGCTATACTAAAAATGTCGAAAGCGAAAGTGGGCGAAAGCCCACTTTTTTATTGCAGTCGAGAACGGATGACCGAAGCCAGACAAACCATCGCCGCCAGGATCGCTGAAATCGCCCAACGCGTGGGCGAGCCGGAAGGCATCGAAACGGTGGACGTGGAAGTGCTGGGCGGCGGGAAAGCGCGTTTAGTGCGTATCTATATAGATAGGCCGGCCGATAAGCCGGCCGGGATAGATAAGCCAGCCGGGGTTTCCCACGCCGATTGCGAGTTTATTTCGCAGCAGGTCGGTACTATTCTCGACGTGGAAGACGTCGTACCGGGTGAGCGCTATACGCTGGAAGTGAGTTCCCCGGGGTTGGAGCGCAAGCTGACAAAGGCCAAGGACTTTGAGCGATTTCTCGGGCAAAAAGCGAAGATCGTGTTACGCGAGCCGCTCGAAAATTGCCGCCGTTGGGAAGGTACGCTGGCGGGATTTACCGACGGCGTGGTTGCGCTAGAATCCGCCGCGGGTAAGTTGATTCACATTCCGCTCGCGCAGGTCGAAAAAGCCAACCTGAAGTTTGAGTGGTAATTCCCCCTGGACATTCAAAGAAGAGGAAATTGTGGGTAGCATCTATCAGTCCATCGAGATTCTGAGCAAGGAAAAGGGCATCGATCCGCAGATCGTCATCGACGCGGTAAAAGACGCCATGCTCGTGGCCGCGCGGAAACACTTTCGCACGACGGAGGATTTAGGCGCGGAATTCAACGCCAAGACCGGGGCGCTGGAGATTTTCGGGGTCCGGAAAGTGGTCGAGAGCGTGCAGGATCCCAGCAAGGAAATTACTCTTGACCAGGCCTTGAAGCTGGACCCGGAGGCCCAGATGGATTCGGAAGTCCGCATTCCTAAGCCGACCGATTCGCTCGGCAGGATTTCGGCGCAGACCGCTAAACAAGTGATCTTGCAGAAGGTGCGTGAGGCCGAGCGCGACACTATTTTTTCCGAGTATTCGGGCCGGGTGGGCGAACTGGTCAACTGCACGGTGAAGCGGATTGAAGGCCAGGACCTGGTGTGCGATTTGGGCAAGACCGAAGCCCGGCTCCCGAAAAAGGAGCAAAGCAAGCTGGAGAATTTCAGCGTTGGCGATCGCGTCCGCTGCGTGATCAAGAGCGTGGAAAAAGCCGGCAAAAACTCGGGAGTCATTGTTTCGCGCGGCGCTCCGGAACTGGTCATGCGCTTATTTGAACAGGAAGTGCCGGAAATTTACGACAACACCGTGGTGATTCGCGGGTGCGCGCGGGAAGCGGGAGAACGGACCAAGATTGCCGTGATCAGCCGCGACCGCGATGTCGACAGCGTGGGCGCATGCGTCGGCATGAAGGGCATGCGGGTACAATCCATCATTCGCGAACTGCGCGGTGAAAAAATCGACATCATCGAATACTCGGACGATCCCGTGGTATTCGCCACGCACGCGCTCAGCCCGGCTAAGATTTCACGGGTGGCCTTGGTGGACGGCGCCGATAAGCACATGGAAGTGATTGTCGACGACACGCAACTGTCCCTGGCCATCGGCAAGAAGGGCCAGAACGTGCGCCTGGCTGCCAAGCTTCTGAATTGGAAAATCGATATCAAGAGCGAGGAAGAAAAGCGCCAGGAAGTGGAGACTGCCATGGCCGCGCTGGTGCCGGCCGGTGCGCCGGTGTCGGTGCTTACCGACCACGGTTTAGCGGATAATATTGTCCAGAAGCTCATCGAAGGCGGAGTGGGCACGGTTGAGGCGCTCGGCTCCATGACGCCCGAGGATCTGGAAATACTGCCGGGTGTTGACGCTCCGATGATCGAGAAGATCCTCCTGGCTGTAAACGGGTATTATGGCCAGTTCGAACAGCCGGCGGAGGAGGATCGCTCGGGCGGCGATCCATCCGACCTTCGAGCGGCGGAAGCAGAGCTAGTGGCCGCGGAAGAGGAAATGTCCGTGGAGGTTTTGGCGGGAGAAGAGCTGCTGACAGCCGCCTCCGAGCCGGAAGCAGAGGAGTTCGCGCCCGTGGTTTCCGTGGGTGAGAAAGGTGAATCTGATAGGATGGAGGACTCGGACCACGTCGGGTAAGGCGGCGCTTTTCGAGCCTATTGCAGTCGTTCCCAATATGAGTAAAATCCGCATCAACGAGCTGGCTAGGCAATTGGAGGTTCCCTCGCACGAAATCGTGGAGTTGCTGCCGTCGCTCGGAGTAACTGAGAAAAAAACACACTCTAGCTCGCTCGATGACCACATCGCGGAACTCGTTAGAGCCCACTTTGGCGCCAACGGCGCAGGCGCTGGACGCGCCGCGGCCGTTGCCGCGGAGAACGCCGCGGCGGAAACCGCGGCCGCCGGCGAGGCCGAATCGGTTGCCGAAACTCAAGCGGCACTGCACCTCGAAGAGGCCGCCGAAGTTCCGGTAACCGAGACCATGCCGGCACGGACGCCGGAAGCCGCAGTCCCGCATTTTGCCGCGTTGGAACCGCCGCAGGCAGCCGCTCATGGGGACCCCGCGTTGGCGCCCGAGGAACTCGCCTCGGCGGAAAGTGCGCCCAGACTCCGCCCCGCTCCGATACGGCCCCCGCTGGCTTCTTCCTCTCCGGTGCATCCGCCGCTCGCCGCGCACGGCGCCCAACCCGGCCATCCGGCGCCGCGTTCCGCCAGTATCCCAGCGAAACCTTTGCCCACGGCGCCTCCCACGCCGCGGCCCGGCCAGATTCTTTCCGGACCCAGGCAGCCGCTACCACCGTCGCCGGTAGCCGCGTCTTCCGGCACGATTACCGCCTCGGCCCCGTCAACGGCCACGCCTGGAGCGCCTCGACCCATACCGCCGACACCTCAAATTCCTCGTCCCTCCCTGGTGCGGCCGACTCCGGGAGCTGCGGTGGCCCAAAGTTCGCCGTCTTCCGGGCCGTCTTTAGAAGTTAGTGGCGCGCCCATGATGCCCTCGCCCAGCGTTCCGCTGCGCCAACAAGTGCGTCCCAACCTGGCCGGCCAACCCGCCGCCCGGCCGGTGGTGCCGCCGCGCCCCGATTTGGTGGCCCGGCTCCAGCAGCAACAAGTGAAACCGATGCCGGGACAGGCCCCGCCTCCGCAACAACCGCGGCCCGGCTTGCCCACCCGGCCCTCGGCTGGTCCGGTACCCGGCCAACCGTTATATCGAGGACCGATCCGGCCCGGCCAGCCGATGATGCGTGGTCCGGGGATGCCTCCGGGACCAAGTGGCCCGGGTGGCCCTGCCGGCCGAGGCCCGAGTGGGCCGCGTACCCGTCCGATGCATCCGACGTCTCCGATGCGGATGGAGCCCTCCGCTCCGCCGCCTACCGAGCAACAGCGCCGGCATCAAGGCAAACCGGTTTCCCGCGATCGCCGCAAAGAAGAAGAAGAGGGCCGTCTGCGGATGCCCACGCGGCGCGGCGAGCAACACGCCGCTCCGCCGCCCATCGATCGCGAAATCACGGTCGCCGAAGGCATCACCGTCAAAGAACTTTCCGAGAAGCTAGGCGTCCGCGCCAATCTGGTGATCAAGAAATTGGTCGAGAAGAAAATCTTCGCCACCATCAACCAAACCCTCGACACCAAGATGGCCGAAGAGTTGGCGCGCGACTTCGGCGCCTCCACCAACAAAGTCAGCTATGAGCAGGAATCGACGCAGGACATCGAACTCGCCGAAGACACCAAAGATCTGATCAAGCGCGCTCCCGTGGTCACCATCATGGGACACGTCGATCACGGAAAAACATCGCTTCTCGATGCCATCCGTTCTTCCCGCGTCGCCGAGCGCGAAGCCGGCGGCATCACGCAGCACATCGGCGCATATTCGGTGGAACACAACGACCGGAAGATTGTGTTCATTGACACGCCCGGTCACGAAGCCTTTACCCGCATGCGCGCCCGCGGCGCAAAAGTTACCGACATCGTCATTCTCGTGGTAGCGGCCGACGACGGCGTAATGCCGCAAACGTTGGAAGCGTTGGATCACGCCAAAGCGGCCAAAGTACCCATTATCGTCGCCATCACCAAAATCGACAAACCCGACGCGCAACCCGAGCGCGTGAAGCAACAACTGGCTGACCGCGGACTGCTGGCGGAAGATTGGGGCGGCGACACCGTGATGGTGCCGGTTTCGGCCCGCGCCCGCACTAACCTCGACCTGCTGCTCGAAATGATTCTGCTGGTCGCCGACCTGGGCGACCTCAAAGCGAATCCCGACCGCCCCGGTTCCGGCAACGTGATTGAAGCGAAACTCGATAAAGGCCGCGGCCCTGTGGCCACCGTGCTGGTGCGCAACGGCACGCTCAAGGTTGGCGATTACTTCATCTGCGGTTCGGTCTTCAGCAAAGTCCGCGCCATGTTCGACGACCGCGGCGCTCCCGTGCGCGAAGCTGGGCCTTCCTCTCCGGTCGAAGTCCTCGGTCTCGAATCTTTGCCGGAAGTAGGCGACAGCTTCCAGGTGGTGACCGATACCGCCAAAGCCAAGCAAATCGTGATCTATCGCGAGGCGCGCGCCCGCGATGCCGCCATGTCCAAGGGCACCAGGATTACGCTCGAACAACTGCATGAGCAGCTCAAAGAGGGCGAGGTCAAGGAGCTGAATATCATTCTCAAGACCGATGTCGGCGGCACCGCCGAAGTGCTCAGCGAGATGATGCAGAAGCTCTCGAACGAAAAAGTGCGCATCCGCATCCTGCGGGCGGCGGTGGGCGCGATCAACGAAAGCGACGTCCTGCTGGCGTCGACCTCGGACGCCATCATCATCGGATTCAGCGTCCGGCCGGAGCGCAACGCCACCGCGCTGGCGGAAAAAGAGAAGGTGGATATCCGCCTACACACCATCATCTACGAACTGACTGACGAGTTGAAGAAAGCCATGACCGGCATGCTCGAGCCGGTGTTCAAAGAAGTTTATCAGGGACGCGTCGAGATCCGCGAGGTTTTCCGCATCAGCAAGGTCGGCAACGTGGCCGGCTGCTACGTGCAGGATGGCTTCGTCAAGCGGGACAGCGAAGTGCGCATCCTGCGGGACAATGTGGTGGTCCACACCGGCAAAATCGACACGCTGAAGCGCTTCAAGAACGACGTAAGCGAAGTGAAGGCCGGCTTCGAATGCGGTCTTACCATCCGCAACTTCAACGACATGAAGCAGGGCGATGTGTTGGAAGCTTTCGTCACCGAACGCGTAGCTGTCGAGGCGATGGCCTAGTGTCCCAAGTCAATAATGTACGTATGGGCCGACCCCCTGGCCGGCGGGCGACCCCCCGGTCGCCCCAGCGACGTTATCCCGAATCTTGGCTAATCGGGCAAAGCCGAAGCGGGGGTTTCCGGCGCGGACGAGGGCGCCCGCCCCACTACGATTGCTTCGCATAGGATGCCCACTGTCGGAATTCTCACGCTGGAATTGCGGCTGGCCGACGCGCACTCCTTAAAAGACAAGCGCCACACAGTCAAGGGACTCAAAGACCGGCTGCGCTCGCGCTTCAACGTGGCGGTGGCCGAAATCGACTACCAGGACACCTGGCAGCGTTCTCTCATCTCGGCGGTCACGGTCTCCTCCGATCATCTGCGCGCCGAGCAGGTTCTACAATCGGTAGAGCGGGAAGCTGCGTCCTTTCTCGGCGGCAGCCTGGTCGGCACAACACTCGAATGGGTGGAATGAAATGGAATCTCCTTCCTCACACCGTACCGAACGCATCAGCGAAGCCTTGCGTGAAGAACTCGCCGAGCTGATCGAATATGAAATGTCCGACCCGCGCGTCAATGGCGTGGTCGTGGTGGATGTTCAAATCTCGCCGGATAAGCGGCATGCGCATGTGCTGTTAGGTTTCACCGATGAATCCGTCGACACCAAAGAAGCGGTAAAGGCATTGGAGCATGCTCTGCCCTTTCTCAAGCGCCAACTGGCCAAGCGCATGAATCTTTTCCGCATGCCGGAGCTGCGCTTCCAGGCCGACATTTCGGCCGAGCTGGGCGGCAAGCTGGATCACCTGATGAAGCGCATTCGTAAGGGGCGGCCGAAAGACGCGTAAGCCTACCGCGGCAGATTCTCGAGATCTGCCAGGTCCTTCAGCCGACCGCTGGCTGCCTTGTTTTCGCGCCGCGCCGCCGGCCTCGTTGACGCGGGGCAGGACATGACGGGCATTCGACATATCAGCCACCCATGGCCCGTTGAGAACCGCTGGTCCACTCTCAACGCCGACGGCTTCGGCCTCCAACATGCACAGCAATCCTTGAAATCAGAAACGAATTTTTCCAGGAGAACAGATGAAACCGAGCACGACCGATCAGATCGAAGGCGCTTTTCACAAGCTGAAAGGCGAAGCCAAAGCGAAGGCTGGACAGATCACGAGCAACCCCAACCTTGAGGCCGAAGGCCAAGGTGAGAACCTCGCCGGCAAGATTCAAAAGAAGGTCGGCCAGATTGAAGCCGTCATCGAAAAGTAACTCCACCGCGCTCCAGGAAAGGAAAACCAATAAATGTTGATACTACTTATCGTCTTGTTACTGATTTTTGGGGGTGGCGGAGGATACTATGGCCATAGCCGCTGGGGCAGCGGCGGCGGCGCTGGTATCGGACTAGGCACCATTCTAGTGATTTTGCTAATAGCTTACTTGTTGGGGATATTCCGCTAGAGGCTAGTCCAGCGGCCGCTCACACTGCGAGATGCCCGGCGGACAAATCCGTTGAGCTTGTGAATCCACGGGACGAACCGCCGGCTGCCGGTTTTTCGCGGCCAGTTGGGCCAGTTGGGATGGATTTTTGATCGTTGCCGGGGACGAACCGAGCGCTGACGTTTCAAAAAATCAAGTGCTGGCCAAACCGAAGCCGGAATATGCGAGCATCGCGACGGCGGCGGCCAGGAATACGCACTGGGTCCACCACAAAATTTGCCTCAGTAGCGTTTAGGAAAGCAGAAACCTTACCCGGCTGGTTGTTGGCTTTCTGGGCGAACTCGTGGGCTCAAGTGTAACCGGGTGCATGTTAAACACGATGAGCACGCGCGGGGCCGATCGAGGCGGCAAATGGGCGGCTAAATCTGCACCGCGGCCAATCCTTGCTAACTGACCGCAGCCGGTCAAGTGACCGTATATGGTTACTTTGCGGGAACTCTGCTGTGCGGCCCAGCGGAGAATATCGGGACGAGCAAGCCAACCCTTCAATAGATCGCCGGCCGAAAAGGCGTTGGGTCCCGCTCGTGCACATTGACTCGAAAGAATCGAGGTTTCGAAAGAATGAAGATTGCAAGCGCATTCCTGACAATGTGCGGACTCGCGTGGGCCCAGGCGCCGCAGGCTCCGAACCCAACTCAATACCCTTATCGCCAACAGGCTAATCAACAAGCGATCGACAACGGTGGCGCAACGCCCATTTTTCGCATCACTGTGGTTGGGCGGACCATCAAAGCCATCAACTACAATCACCGCAGCGGATCGACCAGGATCGGCTTCCGCGGCACGGCACTCATGCCGGACGCGCACGGTGAAGCGAAGGTCGAGAGCAAGCAGGGCGTCATCAAAATCGACGCGGAGATGGAAAACCTCGGGCCGGCCACTCAGTTTGGTCCGGAGTATTTGACCTATGTCATGTGGGCCGTCACGCCGGAAGGCCGCGCGACGAACGTCGGCGAAGTGCTGCTCAATCACAGCGGCAAGACGAAACTGGATGCGACCACGGACCTGCAGTCTTTCGGCTTGATCGTGACCGCCGAACCATACTTTGCTGTCACTCAGCCGAGCGATGTCGTGGTAATGGAGAACTTTGTCCGCAAAGATACCGTTGGAACCATTGAGGAAGTCGACGCCAAGTACGAACTCTTGCAAAGGGGACAGTATGTGTTGAATGTGAAGCCCGGCGACATCCGGGCCCGCGATCTAAACCCGAAAGTACCCCTGGAACTGTATGAGGCGCGCAACGCGGTGCAAATTGCCCGCTGGACTGGCGCCGAACGATATGCCGGCGACACCTTTCAAAAGGCTGTGGTGGGTCTGGAAAATGCCGAGGGCTATCTGATCGGCCATGCCGGCAGGAAACCGATCGGCACCGTGGCCCGCGAAGCGGTCCAGATGGCGGAGGACGCCCGGATCATCACGGTCAAAAAGATCGAAGAAGAGCAACTGGCGAACGAGCGCACATTGGGAGCGGAGCGGCAAGCGCGCGTCGAAGGCGACCGCGATGCCGCGCAAGCGGAAACAGACCGCGTCAAGCAAGCTGCCGAACAAGCTCGCGTGACCGCCTTGGCGAACGCCGAACGCGTCAAGTTTGAGAACGAAGAGCAAACCGCCGCGGCGCAGGTCGAAGCAGATCGTTTGAAGCGCGAAAACGAAACCCGGCTGCTAGCCGCCGAAACGGAAACCAATCGCTTGAGACAGGAGAATGAAGCGCAGAGATTGGCGGCCCAGGACAACCTGGATCGCGCAGCCAAGGACAAGGCGCAAGCCGAAGCCGAGAAAACGCAACTTCGCGCCCAACTGCTGGAACAATTCAACGCGATTCTGCAGACTCGCGACACCGTGCGAGGGTTGGTCGTGAATGTGTCGGACGTGCTGTTTGACACCGCCAAGTATTCGTTGCGGCCGCTCGCTCGCGAGAAGCTCGCCAAGGTGGCGGGAATCGTCTCGGGCCACCCTGGTTTGCGGCTGGACGTGGAAGGCTACACCGACAACGTCGGCGGCGACGAATACAATCAGAAATTATCCGAGCAACGCGGCGATTCCGTGCGCGACTACCTCACGCAGGAAGGTATGCAGCCCGATTCAGTTAGCTCGCGCGGCTTCGGCAAGACTCAGCCGATCGCTTCCAATGACACCGCCGCCGGCCGGCAGGAAAATCGCCGGGTGGAACTCGTGATTTCCGGTGAAATCATCGGCACGCAGATAGGCCAACCCGTCGCAGTCCGGTAAATAGTAGTGCATGGTTTCATAAATACGCCCGCTTCAGCTCCCGTACTCACGTTCGCGGCTCGATATAGTCGCGGTCGTGAGCGCAGGGGACCAAGCGCAATACTAACCCGCCGATTTCCGCCGCTCTGGCCCTCCTCGAACTCGACAGGAGGGCGTGAGCTGTATTTGGGCTTTGGGAGGGGAGTTATTGCCTTTCAGCCCCCCGAGATCGAGTGACCGCCTATGGTCAAAAAGTGCTAAAGTCAGTTGACCCGCCTCTTTCGACTATCGTCTGTTCGCCGGACACTCCGTGAGGTGTCCAAGCCACCGGCCCACAAGATCGACGGGGAGAAAGGAGGAACGCGCATTGGCTTCTCAGCCACAAACCGCCGCTTGGCTGCTGGAGCATGGTCCTAAAGAACTTGAATTGCTGTTCCGGGCGATCGTGTTCCAACCCTCCACTCCCATCCTGCTGGCGGACAACAATCGCCAATATCGCGAGGCCAGTGTCGGAGCTAGCAAACTGCTGGGACTACCGCGGGAAAAGATCATTGGCCGAAGTCTGGACGATTTTGCGAAGCCCAGCTTTAAGCCGCGGATTTCAGAACTCTGGCGCGCCTTTCTGGACGAAGGCGAACAGGAAGGCACATTGCAGTTGGTGGTGGGTCCGGACGGCTGTCAGCGGGAAATCGAATACCTGGCCAAAGGGAACGTGTTGCCGGTTCGGCACGTTCTCGTTCTGCGCGACAAAAACGCGCCCACCGATGTTCCGGCTTGGGTCCAGGACTATGCGTTGTTTCTCTTGGATGCGGATGGTTGCATCGCCGCTTGGTATGCGGGAGCGGAGCGTATTTACGGCTACAAGAGTGGCGAGGTCGTCGGCCAACACGTATCGATGCTCTACCCGGGGGACGACGCGGTCCTCGCGTTAAGAGAGAAATTGAGAAGAGCTGCCGGAGAAGGCCACGCCGGCGCGGAATGCTGGCACGTGAAAAAAGACGGGTCGCGATTTTGGGCGAACGTCATGACCATGGCTCTGAAAGACGGCCACGGAAACTTGCAAGGGTTCGCCAGGGTGGTCCGCGACTTTAGCGAGCGTCACGAAAGAGACGAAAAGCTGCGGCGCAGCCGCGGGCGTCTCCAGCCCCTGCCCAAGAATTCCACCATCGCAGGCATCGTGTCGGGCGAGTTCGACCGGGTTCCGGAGGCCAATGACGCCTTTTTAGAACTGGTCGGATACTCCCGCGAGGATTTGCAAATCGGCGCTTTACACTGGCCCGATCTCACGCCCCCGGAGTACTCCGCGCTGGACGAATTAGCGCACGAAGAAGGGCTGCGGTTTGGAGCCTGCACGCCGTTTGAAAAAGAGTTGATCCGCAAAGACGGAAGCCGGATTCCGGTTCTCGTGGCCACGGCCGTCCTAAAGCTTTCTCCCTTCCGCTGGATCACATTTGTTCAGGACCTGCGGGAGCGCGACAGGCTCGAAGATATCGGTGAACAGGACTTTGAGGTCACGCAAAACTTTGAAGAGATCATTGGAAGCAGCGCGGCCATGAAACGGGTGATGGGGCAGGTGGAAGTGGTCGCGCCTACCGATGCCACGGTACTGATCCTGGGTGAAACCGGCACGGGGAAGGAATTGATTGCGCGCGCGATCCACCGAATCAGTCCCCGCAGGAATCTTCCCTTCATCAGTCTGAACTGCGCCGCGATTCCGACCGGGCTGCTGGAGAGCGAATTGTTCGGCTACGAACGGGGAGCTTTTACCGGCGCCTTGTCGCAAAAAATCGGGCGCTTCGAGATGGCTCACCGCGGAACCTTATTTCTGGATGAAGTGGGCGACATCCCATTGGACCTGCAGCCAAAGTTGCTGCGCGCTTTGCAGGAGAAGGCGTTTGAGAGATTGGGCGGCACCAAGACGATCCCGATCGATGTCCGGCTGGTGGCGGCCACCAACCGCAATCTGGCTCAAATGATGGGGGACAAACTCTTCCGCAGCGATCTCTACTACCGATTGAAAGTGTTCCCGATCACGACGCCTCCGTTGCGCGATCGGCCGGAAGATATCCCGGTGCTGGCGCGGCACTTTACGAAGAAATATTCCGCGAAGATGGGCCGCAAGATCGACAAGATCCCGTCGGAGACGATGCGCGCGCTGGTGAGTTGGCCGTGGCCCGGGAACGTGCGGGAACTCGAAAACTTCATTGAAAGGTCCGTCATTCTTTCCCGCGGACCCAATCTGCGCGCTCCGGTGGGCGAATTGCTCGCCGCTTCAGTGGACACGGCGGGCGGCTCTACCCTCGAGGAAGTGGAAAGAGATTACATTCTGCGGGTTTTCCGGGAGACCGGAGGCATCGTCAGCACGGCGGCAACTCGCCTCGGAGTGCCGAGGACGACGTTGAACGCCATGATGAAGAAGCTGGGGATCTCCCGTACCGATCTCTGAGAATTTTCCCCGCCTGTTCGATCCAGCACGGGTTTCGCTTCCAAAGCCTTCCTTTTGCGGAAGGCCTCGGGGCCACCAGAGTCAACTTTTTGCTTTAGCCGATGTTGATTGAAATATACACGCCGGGATGGACGGGATCGCAGAGAAAATACCCGCCGTTCATGTAGTCGACATAAACGTTGTCGGTATAGAGCCACCCCTCGGGCCACGGATCAAGCACGTTGAACCAGAAGCCGCCGTATTGAAAACGTCGCGATGAGCCCGCGAAATCGGCGCGGTTCACGTGGAAGGTATGAGCACGGCCGAAACTGGCACGGAAGCGGTCGTCAGGGATACGTCCGTGTCCCCCCGCGGGCTGTGCCCGATTGGCGGCTTGTTGCCGTTGGGCCGGCTTGGCCTCTTGCTTCTGAGCGTGTTGCTGTTGCGCTGGCTTGGCCTCTTGCTTCTGAGCGTGTTGCGCTTGTTGCGCCGGCTTGGTTTGCTGAGCTGGCCGGGCTGCTGGCTTCTGAGCGTGTTGCTCTTGCTGAGCGGGCTTAGCCTGTTGCTGAGCGGGCTTGGCCGCTGGCTTCTGAGCGTGTTGCTCTTGCTGAGCGGGCTTAGCCTGTTGCTGCGCGGGCTTGGCCGTTTGCTGCTTCTGCTCTGGTTTTTTCTCTTCCTCGCGTTTCTCCTGTGCGCAGAGCGCGACGGGAAGCAGGACCAGCATTGTTATACCTAAAATTCTAGCTACCTTCATGCCTATTACCTCGATTTCAAATTGAGTTAGTGCATTCCGAAGTCCATTGCGGAAAACGCCGCCGGGCGACTGTATCGATCCATGCAACATGGGACGCAACCTGCGCAAGCGAAGGACAAAACGACGGGAGCAAGCCAGACAGGAGTTGGAGAGCTTCATCGAGGCCTGGGGAGCGAAATACCAGGCGATTGGAAAACTGTGGCGCGAACCGTGGGAACGAGTGATTCCGTTCATCGCCTTTGCGCCGGAGATACGCCAGGTGATCTACACGACCCGAAGGTGATTACTTTGACCGCATCTGGTCACTTGACCGTATAACGTTACCCATCTCAGGGAATCTTCGCGATCGGAGCTTGTTTGGGCGCGGCTGAGCGAACCCGGCGGAGGCCTTTATCGCGGCCGCTGCAATAAAGCCCGCACCGCGGCAATCCCCAGCGGCGTCGGTTTCGCCTCACCGGCGGGAGCGCTGTTCGCCACTTCCGCGTACCAGCTCAGATGCTCCATCCGGCCGGAGAACGGATTAAACACCCAAAACAGCAGCAGGAGGTCGAGTGCGCAACAAGCGGTCATCGTCCAACGGAAGGTAGAAGTGTTCTTCACGGCGGCGCCATTGTTGTTGCAGACGAGGTCATGCACGTGAGGTCATGCACACGAGGGGCCACGGTCAGCGCTCAAATCTCCCGATTTAAGCGGATAGGCAGCGGCACGCTCACCATCGCTACGCTGTCGGACGGCCTTCGGCCTTGACAGATTTAGCGACAGATTTAGCCTGCCGGGCGGTCTCTTCGGCGAACTCCAGCGCGAGATCCAGCGTTTGCATGAATTCGTCGATCTTGATGGGTTTGGTGAGATAGCGGAAGAAGCCCGATCGCAGGCCCTTCTCGATATCGCGAGGCATGGCATTGGCGCTGAGGGCAATTACGGGGATCAGCGCCGTTCCGGGCTCTTCACGAAGAATTTTCAGAGCCTCGATGCCACTGATACCAGGCAGATTGATATCCATCAGGATTACGGCCGGCTGGCTGTCGCGCGCGAGTTGAATACCCATAACGCCGTCTCGAGCGCTGAGCAGCCGCATATCCGAACGGCGCGCGATCAGTTGTTCGACCAGTAGCAGGTTAGCCGTATTGTCTTCCACGCAGAGCACCGTCCGCGGCGGCGCGCCGGGCTGAACCTGCCCGTGCACAACCGGCGCCGATTCCCCTCGCTCCGATCCCAGGGCAGGCGCAGCGGCCGCATTGAGTTCGAACCAAAACACGCTGCCCACTCCCACCGTGCTTTCCACGCCGATGTTGCCTCCCATCAGTTCCACCAACCGCTTGCTCATCACGAGGCCGATGCCGGTGCCTTCGTCGCCGGTGGTTTCCCGCCCGAGGCGGTTGAACGACTGAAAAAGCTGCGCCACCATGTCGGCGGACAAGCCCGCGCCGGTGTCCCGGACGCTAATGCGGACACGGTCCGGACCGCTCGCGGCGTATTCCACAATGACCGTTCCATTCGCCAGGTTGTATTTGATCGCGTTAGAAAGCAGGTTGATAATCACTTGCTTCAGCCGGGTCCGGTCGGCGTTGACAAAACAGGGCACGTCGAAGCGCGGAAAGGTCATTTCGACGGCGTGCTTCTGGGCTTGCGGCTCGATCATATCCTCACATTCGGCCATGACTTCCGCCAGCGGCGTCGGTTCGAGCGACAGCGACAGCTTGCCCGACTCAATCTGCGCGAGGTCCAGAATCTCGTTAATCAGATCCAGCAGATACCCGCCCGCGCGCAGAATGGGGTTGATGAAACCAACTTGCACTGGCGTAGGCGGCGGAGTTTCCGTAATCAAGAGCTGGGCAAAGCCGAGGATCGCATTCAGCGGCGAGCGGAGTTCGTGACTCATGCTCGAGAGAAAATCCGATTTCGCTAGATTGGCTTTTTCCGCCGCCGCCTTGGCTCTCTCCAGCTCTAAGTTATTCTCCTGCAGGGTCTGCTCAAAATGCTTTCTCTCCGTAACGTCGCGCGCGGCCGCAAACACTCCCTGAAGCTTCCGGTCGCGGTCGTGGAACGTGGTCGCGTTGTAGGAGACTACGGTTTCTTTGCCGTCCCGGGCGCGCGCGGTCAGTTCATAATCCGTAACCTTGTTTCCGCTCAGCACTCGTTTTATCCCCGCCTCGGCCCGCTCGGGGTCGGTGAAGTAGTCTTTGAACGGCGCACCGATGAGTTCATCGCGCGTGCAACCGGTGAGCGCTTCCATCTGCTTGTTGACGTCGGTGATGATACCGGCGGGATTGGTGGTCATCAGCGCGTCGATGTTCGATTCGATGAGAGAGCGGGTGTAGAATTGCTGATCGCGCAGGCGCTGGTCGAGCTGCTTCTGCTCGGCTTCCACTTGCTTGCGAGCGGTATTATCGGTGCCGATTAACAGGTAGCCGATGATTCCGCCCGGATCGTCGCGCAGCGCCGTGACCGATACTACCGCCGGAAAGCGGCTGCCATCCTTGCGGATGTAGGTCAGTTCGTAAATGTCTTCTATCCCGCGTGAGGCTTTAAACACGAGCGCCTCGAAGCCGGGCGTAATTGGGGTTGCCAGTTCGAGGCTCAATGCTTTGGCGCGTGCGATTACTTCCCGCGGGTCGGAGATGTCGGCCGGCGTTATTTTGTCCACGACCTCGGCGGCCGTGTAGCCGAGCATGCACTCGGCGCCAACGTTAAATAGCTGAATGACGCCTTTCTCGTCGGTCGCGATGCTGGAGAAGTTGGCGCTGTTCAGAATCGCGTTCTGCAGCGCCCCGGTCTTGAGCAGAGCCGCTGCGCGCCGGATTTCGGTGACGACATCCACCGCGCCAGCGGAGTCTTCGAGTAGTACCGGACGAGAGTATTGGGTGGACACGAGCTAACCTCTATTGAGCGTGACATTGTTGAGCGCCACATCCGCATGAGTGCGTCGGGGCAACCTCTCCACTCTGCACGAAGCGCACCAACCTCATCACGGTTGCTAAATTTCGCGTACTGCCACACGGATTTTGTTTTTAGGGATGGAAGAAATCCGCTCACGGAAACGTCTCAAATCCTCGATCCCGCCCCGCGCCCTCGAAATCGGCTGCGTCCCGGGCAGATCGTTCCTAAGCGCGTGTCATGAAACAACCAATTCAACCGCTCTGTTGAAGACGCGGTCCAAATCGTTGCTCCTACGAAACGGGTCGGCGGCGTCTGCATCGCTGGGGACTCCCTGACGGCCGCGGCTCGGTCACACCTTCCGAGCCGCGGCCGTCAGTAGTGTCTCCGGGCATCAGGATGTGGTTGGACAATCTCCAACTTTGACGAATTCTACCGAGCCGCGACCGTGAGGGAGCGGTGGCGCGTCATCGCAGGGCCTGTTTCATTCCGGCTTTCGGTCAGGGAGCGGTCGATTGGTTGCAGGCCCAAGTTCCCTCGCTCGCCGATACGACCACATTCGGTCACGTGACCTTCGGCAGTCAGGATGCGACTTCATTCAAGCCACTAGCGGCCTTGAGCGAACGGCGTTGCGCAACAAACTGACGAGCCTCGGGATCCCACGCTGAGACCCCGCTGGCTCACTGAGTCCGGATCGCGAAATAAATTCAAGCGCCGCGTCGGCAAATCTGTCATAATGGCAATGTACTTTAACAGTACCGCTGATTTTGGCAATTTCGCTTCGTCCGGTTCAGCCGCTCTTCCGATTCCTGCCCCGATTCGCTGTTCTGCAAGTTCAGAAGGATATTAATCAATGAAAAATATTTTTGTGGGAAATCTCACCTTCGGTGCTACCGAAGATGCGGTTCGTTCCATGTTTGAAGCGTACGGTCCCGTGGATCGTGTCAGCATCGTAACCGACCGGGACACCGGCCGATCCAAGGGCTTCGGATTTGTCGAAATGCCCAATAACGCGGAAGGCGACACCGCCATCAACGCGCTGAATGGCCAGGAGCTGGATGGACGCAATCTGACCATCAACGAGGCGCGGCCCAAAACCGACGGGGGCGGCGGCAATCGCGGCGGTAGAGGCGGCGGTGGCGGCGGACGTCAGAACAACCGCTGGTAGGCCATACGAACGGGGGCGGCGTTGGCACGCGCCGCCCCAACTAGATCATCGGTGTCGGGCGCGCTTACTCTTCCGCTTCTTCCACCACGCCGCAGATCATGGCCTCGGTTGTCAGCATCAGTGAGGCGATGGATGCGGCATTCTGCAGAGCCGTGCGCGTTACCTTCGTCGGGTCGATCACTCCGGCCTGCACCAGGTCTTCGTACTTCTCCGTGGAGGCGTTAAAGCCGAAATTCTGATCCTGCTGGTTCCTGATCTTCTCGACCACCACGGCGCCCTCCACCCCGCAATTCCGGACGATCTGCCGGACTGGCTCCTCGCAAGCGCGGCGCACGATATTCACTCCGAACTGCTCATCGCCCTCGATCGTCAGCTTCTCTAGCGCCATCCCCGCCCGCAACAGCGCAACGCCGCCGCCGGGCACGATGCCTTCTTCCACCGCGGCGCGAGTGGCGTGTAGAGCGTCTTCCACGCGGGCCTTTTTCTCCTTCATTTCGGTCTCGGTTGCGGCGCCAACTTTGACGATTGCCACGCCACCGGCCAGCTTCGCCAATCTTTCCTGCAGTTTGTCGCGATCGTCGTCCGAAGTAGTGTCTTCTACTTGTTTGCGGAGTTGCTTGATCCGGCCGGTGATGCTGGTCTCAGTACCGCCGCCGTCGATTATGGTGGTGTTGTCCTTGTCCACCGTGATGCGCCGGGCGCGGCCCAGATCCTCAAGTTGAACGCCTTCGAGCTTGATGCCGGTCTCTTCCATAATGGCTTTTCCGCCAGTCAGGATTGCGATGTCTTCCAGCAGCGCTTTGCGGCGGTCGCCGAAACCCGGCGCTTTCACCGCGCAAACGTTGATCGTTCCCCGCAGCTTGTTGACTACCAGCGTGGCCAGTGCTTCGCCCTCCACGTCCTCCGAGAGCAACAAGAGCGGCTTGCCCACCCTGGCGATCTGCTCGAGCAGTGGAAGCACGTCCTTCATGCTGCCGATCTTCTTCTCGTGAATCAGAATGTAAGCGTCTTCGAGAACGCATTCCCTGCGGTCGGGGTCGGTCACGAAGTACGGTGAGAGGTAGCCCCGGTCAAACCGCATGCCATCCACGGTCTGGAGTTCGGTGATCATGGTCTTCGATTCCTCCACCGTGATCACGCCATCTTTTCCCACCTTCTTCATCGCCTCGGCGATGACGTCGCCGATCGTGGAATCGCTATTGGCGGAAATGCGTCCGACCTGGGCGATCATATCGCCGGAGACAGGCTTGGACAGTTTTTTGATTTCCCCTACCACCACCTCCACCGCTTTGTCGATGCCGCGCTTAATCGCCATCGGACTCGCGCCCGCGGTCACCGCTTTCACGCCTTCGCGGAAAATCGCCTGGGCCAGTATGGTCGCGGTGGTCGTGCCGTCGCCGGCGATATCGGATGTCTTGGACGCCACTTCGCGGACCAATTGGGCGCCCAGGTTTTCAAGCGGATCCTTCAGTTCGATTTCCTTCGCTACCGTGACGCCGTCTTTGGTAATGGTTGGTCCGCCATATTTCTTTTCCAGCACGACGTTGCGGCCGCGAGGTCCTAGCGTCACCTTTACTGCGTCCGCGAGCTGGTTCACGCCGCGCAGAATCGCTTGCCGGGAATGGTCACTGTAAATAATTTGTTTTGCCATAAGATGTTGTTCCTTTGTACGTCGAATTCCGGAGGTTTAGACAGCTTTCATCGCGGCCTTGGGCGTCCGGTCCAAGACCCCGAGAACGTCGTCCTCGCGCAAGATGAGGTACTCGGTTCCAATCAGCTTCGTCTCGGCGCCGGAATATTTCCCAAACAGAACGCGGTCGCCAACCTTGACATCGAGGGCTGCAAGATTGCCGTCCTCGAGCCTATTCCCCTGGCCTACCGCCAGGACTTCACCCTCTTGGGGTTTCTCCTGAGCGGAATCAGGAATAACAATCCCATTGCGCGTAGTTTCCTGCTCTTCGATCCGTTTCACCACGATCCGGTCATATAGAGGTCTAATATTCATGATGCTTTTCTCCTTCATTTGTCTGTTATCCTTCTTTTGCCGCTCCGATCACGAAGCGGCCTGTGCGAGTGCCCGGTTTTGCCCGGCCGCCTGAATCGTGAAACAGAAAGTCGATCCTGTCCCAAGTTTCGATTCCACCCAGATCTCGCCCCCACAGCCTTCCACGATCTTCTTGCAGACTGCCAGGCCGAGACCGGTGCCGGGTACACTCCGATTTGCGAGCCGCACGAAAGGCATGAATACTCGAGATTGGTCACGAGGGTCGATGCCGAGGCCATTGTCCCCGATGCCGATCACCCAGTCCAACTCGCGGCGGCGGGCGCTTACATGAATTTCGACCGGGTCCTCGCTCCGATACTTGATCGCGTTGCTAATCAGGTTCTGAAACAAACGCACCAGGTGAATTTCGTTGCCTTGGACCACAGGCAGCGGACCGGCCGTGACTTTCGCGCCGCTCTCCTGGATCGAGAGCGCCAGGTTTTCGAGCGCCTGCGCCAACGCGTTTTGCAGGCCGACCTGCCGAGGAGCTTCCTGCAAGCCAGTGCTGGCGAAAGAAAGCAGATCGGTAATCAGAGTGGACATGCGTGCCGCACCCTCCAAAATAAAGCCGGCCAATTGCTTGGTCTGCGGATCCATCGGCGTTTGCTGGACGAGCATTTCCGTAAATGTGGAGATTGCGCGCAGAGGTTCCCGCAAATCGTGAGCCGCGGTGTAAGCGAATTCCTCCAGCCGCAGGTTGGAGCGCACCAACTCCTCGGCATGTTGCTGTCTTTCCCCGTCCGCGGCCCTCCGCTCAGTCACGTCCCGCTGGTGCATGACGATCGCTTGCACTTCAGACTCGTGGAGCAGGTTGGAAACTGTGTTTTCCACCCAGGTGTAATTGTTGTCTTTGTGAAGCACCCGGGCTTCCCATTGGATTGGTCCCACTGGCGTGCCGGTCACTTCCTCCAGCGCCCGGCTGGAATGGTCGCGATCTTCGGGATGAATCAGGTCCAGACAGTTACGTCCGACCAGCTCTTCCGGCTGGTATCCGAAAAGTCTGTTGGTAGAAGCACTCCCGTATAGAATTTCGCCCCGCCTATCGATGAGACAGATCGCGTCGGGACTGTTTTCGATCAGGGATTGAAAGCCCTGGAATGACCCTATCACGAACCCACCTCCGATGTTCCTGACCTCTGGAAGCCTTATAGTGAGCAAGTTATGCGCCAAACTCATCGCCTCGCTGTCCGTATGACTTTGGGAACGCGGCCCTGACCACTCGCAGTCATCTGACCGCATGTGGTCGCTCGCGGCGGTTCATTCCCACGGCGATTGCACATTCCATGGCTCGTCCCGGCGGTCGAGCACGTGCACCAACCAACAAGGCAACGTGGCGACAACTAAGGCAACCAGACGCCGATGGCGCCGCCGATGTCGGCTGAGAGTTTATGAAGAATAGTCAAACGATCTTAGGAGAAAAGCATGGCGCTTGCCGCTAAAACAAACGCCGCCGCGGCTACCAGCCAACGGGCAAAGCGGAAATCCGACTCACTGCGGTTTCTGCTGCGCTGCATTTCTTTGCTTGCGCTGATCGTGGCGACCATCGCGGTGGCCACCGTAATCGCCCAATGGAGGAGACCGATCGGTCCCGGTGGCCGGGCGCCCGTTACAACCCAGTCCCGTGTCATGAAAAAAGCCGGCGGAATTCAATGAGCCTCGCCAAAGCAGGCCTCTTCTCGACGCGTTGTCCGTACTGCAGATCGATAGATTTTAGAAGTGTAGGCCTTCAAAACGCCTTTGAACGAGCGTTCCACTGGCTGCTTCAACCCTACCGGTGCTCTCTCTGTGGTCACCACTTTTTCTTATTCCGGTGGCAAGGTCCCTCGGAGGATCCGGCTTGATGGCTCTTCATCCACTTAGCGGCGTTAACCCGTTTGGGCTGCGCATGCACTCTAACACCAGCAGTCGGCGCGCTTCACGCCGCGGCACAACTTTCCAGGAGAACACAGATGTCTGAACAAAATTCAGTAGTAGCCGTTTATGGCACGCATGCCGGAGCGGAAGAAGCAGTCAAGGAGCTGCAGCGCGCCGGGATCGACATGCGCAGCTTGTCCATCGTTGGAAAGAACTCCCACACCGATGAACAGGTGACGGGTTATTACAATACCGGCGACCGCATGAAGTACTGGGGCAAAGCGGGCGCGTTTTGGGGAGGCTTCTGGGGATTGCTGTTCGGGTCGGCCTTTTTTGCCATTCCGGGCATCGGTCCGGTGCTGGTTGCCGGGCCGTTAGTGGCCTGGATTGTGGGTGCGCTCGAAGGCGCGGTTGTGGTTGGAGGATTGAGCGCGGTGGGCGCGGGGCTCTACAGCATCGGTATTCCAAAAGACAGCGTCCTTCAGTATGAACTGGCGCTCAAGACGGACAAATTCCTGTTGCTGGCGCATGGCACGGCCGCGGATGTGGAAAAAGCCAGAAGCATTATCGAAGGCACCCGGCCGGTCAACGTAACCCTGCACTCGTCCGAATTAGTCGAAGCGGCCGCGAATTAGCAGACAACGTTAAATCAATGCGGCACACTTGCAGGGTCTCGCGATCCGGGCTGCCGCTATCCGGGTTTATTGCAGCGGCAGATCGCCCTGGTCGCTTGGCAATACGGCCTCGGCTTCCGGAATCACGCACGCCGCCGCCACCTGATCGCCTTCGTCCATGCGCACCAGCCGGACGCCTTGGGTCGACCGGCCCGCTTGCCGGATCTCACCGGACTCGATGCGGATCATCTTGCCTTCTTTGGTGATGATCATCAGGTCGGTGTCCTCGCGGACCGACAGGATGGAAACCACCTTGCCAACCTTGCTGGTCACCTTCATATTGATCACGCCTTTGCGTCCGCGCGACGTGAGACGGTAGTCTTTCAACGGCGTCCTCTTGCCGTAGCCATTTTCGGAAATCGACAGGATGAGACCCTCTTCATCGACCACCTCAACGCCGACCAGATGGTCGGACTCCTCCAGGTCCATGGCGCGCACGCCGCGGGCGGCGCGTCCCATCGGGCGAACTTCGTCTTCGTTGAAGCGGCTCGCCATGCCCTCATGCGAGCCCAGGAAGATGTATTTTGTGCCGTCCGTGAGGCGCGCCGCGAGCAACTCATCACCTTCATCAATGTTGATCGCGATGATGCCGCGCGACAGCGGATTGTCAAACTCGGTCAGCTCGGATTTCTTGATGACGCCGTGTTTGGTGACCATCACGATGTACTGGCCTTGCGAGAATTCCTTCACCGGCAGAAACGCCGTGACGGCTTCGTCCGGCTGCAGATTGATCAGACCCGAAATATGCTTACCTTTGCCAGTCGTCCCAGCATCGGGAATTTCATAGATCTTCAGCCAATAAACTCGGCCTTTGGTAGTGAAAATCAACAGATAGGAGTGAGTGGAGGAGATGACGAGATAATCGACGACATCCTCCGTACGCGTTCCCATCCCGATCCGGCCTTTGCCGCCGCGGGTCTGCCGGCGGTAGGTATCGACCGCGGTCCGCTTGAGATAGCCGCCGTGGGTGACGGTGACGGCCACGTCTTCCATCTGGATCAGATCTTCGAGCGCAATATCGCCCGCGTCCTCGACAATCTGGCTGCGCCGTTCATCGCCGAACTCTTTTTTGACGTCACGCAATTCTTTGACAATCAGGTCGCGCAGTACTTTCTCCGATCCCAAAATCTCCAGATATTCGCCGATCATGCGTTGTATATCGGCTAGTTCGTCGGCGATTTTCTGCTGCTCCATGCCGGTGAGGCGCTGTAACTGCAGTTCGATAATCGCCTGCGCTTGCACTTCGGTAAAACGCGGCCCGCGCGGGTCGGCATCGACAAGTTTGGCGTACTCGGCCACTTCGGCGGGCGTGATGAACTCCATCAACTTGTCGCGCGCTTCCTTGGGATTCTTAGAAGCTTTGATCAACTCGATGATGGCGTCGATATTGTTGAGCGCGCGCCGGAATCCGAGCAGAATGTGCTCGCGATCCCGCGCCTTTTTCAGCAGAAAGATGGTGCGCCGGCGGACCACATCGGCGCGATGCTCGATAAAGCGCTTGATCATGTCGATCAAGCCCAGCTCGCGCGGCTGCCCGTTGACGATGGACAGCATGATCACGCCGAAGTTGGTCTGCAACTGCGTGTGCTTGTATAGATTGTTGAGAATGATGTCGGCTTGTTCGCCGCGCTTCAACTCGAACACGATGCGCATGCCATCGCGGTCGCTCTCGTCGCGGATTTCCGAGATGCCTTCGATCTTCTTTTCGTTCACCAGGGCGGCGGCGGCCTCAATCAGCCGCGCCTTGTTAACCTGATAAGGAATTTCGGTGACGATGATGGCTTCGCGATCTTTGCCGATCTTCTCCGTGAATGCCTTGGCGCGCATCTTGACGCTGCCGCGTCCGCGGGTGAAATAGTCGAAAATACCCGACCGGCCCAGTATGTAGCCGCCAGTGGGGAAATCCGGGCCTTGCACGATCTCCATCAGCTTGGGCAGCGTGGTGTCGGGGCGCTGCACCAGTTCAATCGTGGCGTCGACAATCTCCGACAGATTGTGCGGGGGAATGTTGGTGGCCATGCCCACCGCGATACCGGACGAGCCGTTGATCAACAGGTTGGGGACACGCGCCGGAAGCACCTCGGGCTCCTGCCGGCGTTCGTCGAAATTGGGGCGGAAATCGACCGTCTCTTTGTCGATATCTTCGAGCAGGGCGGTGTCGATGCGCGAAAGCCGCGCCTCGGTGTACCGGTAGGCCGCCGGCGGATCGCCATCCACCGAACCGAAGTTCCCTTGCCCGTCGACTAAGGGATAACGCAGCGAGAAGGGCTGCGCCATGCGGACCAGCGCGTCATAAACGGCGGTGTCGCCGTGCGGGTGATAGTTTCCCAGCACCTCGCCGACGATGCCCGCGCATTTGCGGTGCGCCCGGTTGAAGGCCAGACCCATCTCCGACATCGCAAACAGGATGCGGCGATGCACCGGCTTCAGTCCGTCGCGAACGTCGGGCAACGCACGGCCGATGATGACGCTCATCGAGTAGTCGAGATACGACCGGCGCATCTCGTCTTCGATGTTTATATTGATGATGTTCTTGTTGCCGTCACCCCCCAAGGGAAGCTGCGAGCCACCGCCGGGCGGAGGTGGAGCGGGAGGGAGATCTGGATCGTCAGCCAAAGGTTAACTCCTTGAAAATACGCTGATTGGCGTGTGTTTCAGTAAGTACTATTTTAGCAGACTGAGTCCAGCACTCGGTGGATTTCCGAAAAGAGTTCCTGTGGGCGAACGGGTTTTGAAAGGTACCCGTCCATCCCGCGTTCAAGACAAGCCTCGCGGTCGCCGTTCATGGCGTTGGCGGTGAGGGCGATCACGGGAAGGCGCACTCCCGCCGTGCCTTCGCGCGCCCGCAAGGCGGTGGTGGCTTCATAGCCATCCATCTCGGGCATTTGGATGTCCATCAACACCACGTCGAAAGGCGTTCGCTCAATTGCGTCCAGGGCTTCGCGTCCCGTGGCCGCAACCACTACGCTATGGCGCTGTTTTTCGAGCAGCCGCGCCACCACCCGCTGGTTGACGATATTGTCTTCGGCCAGCAGAATGTTGAGATGCCGCAAACTCTCGTTGACACGCGTTTCCTGGTCCGGAGCCGGGGTTGGGACCGAAGGTAACGGAGGTTTTCCGAGCGCTCTGAGAATCGCTTGACGAAGCTCGGCCTGCCGCACCGGCTTGTTCAAGACCGCGTGAATACCCGCCAGACGGTTGTGGGCGATCTGGGGCTGTCCCATCGAATTCAAAAGTAGCAACGCGGGCCGGCCTCCATCGATTTCGGTGAAAATCCGATGCGCCAGTTCCAAGCCATCCATGCCCGGCAAGTTCCGGTCCACGACAACCAGCGGGTAGGGGTGACCGTCGCTGGCGGCTTTCCGCAACACTTCCAGGGCAGCCGCGCTGTCGCTCAGCATCAAAGGCTCCATGCCCCAGTGCGCGAACAACTCTTCCAGGATCCAGCGGCTGGTGGCGTTGTGATCGACCGCGACCACCGGCAAACTTACCAAGATATCCAGTTCGCCCGGCGTTGGCGCCGCGCAAGCAGTTCTGCTCTTGCCGGCCACCAACGTGAACGAAAACTTTGAACCTACACCGGGCGTGCTTTCCACCTCGATCGTGCCGCCCATCATCGCGACTAGCCGCGACGAAATGGTCAGGCCCAAACCGGTTCCGCCGAACCGGCGAGTTATGGATCCATCCTCCTGCGAGAACGCATTGAAAACCACCTTCTGCTTCCTGGGTTCGATGCCGATTCCGGTATCTTTCACGCAGAACGTCAAGTGTACGTTCTCTCCGTCGCTGGAGTGCTCGGCGACGCCAATCGCGATCTCGCCGTGTTCGGTGAACTTGATGGCGTTGCCCACCAGGTTGATCAGAACTTGCCGCAGCCGTCCCGGGTCGCCGATGTACGAATCGGGGAGTTCCGGATCGACGCGGCACAGCAGTTCGAGTCCCTTGATTTGCGCCCGCAGCGCCAGCGGTTTGATGGCGCTGTCAATGGTATCGCGCAGGTCGAACTCAACTTTGTCCATTTCCAGCTTGCCGGCTTCAATTTTGGAGAAGTCCAGAATGTCGTCGATGACGGTGAGCAAGGCTTCCGCCGACGACTTGGCGGTGGCGATGTATTCCTGCTGCTCGGCGGTCAAGCTGGTCCCCAGCGCCAGGCCCGTCATGCCGATCACGCCGTTCATGGGAGTGCGGATTTCGTGACTCATGTTCGCCAGAAACTCGCTCTTGGCGAGGCTGGCGGCTTCCGCGGTTGCCTTGGCTTCCCGCAGCTCGCCCTCCAGCCGGATGCGCTCGCTGATTTCCTGAGCCACCAGCACCGCGCCTCGAAACACGCCGAACTGCATCTGCGTTCCGGATAATAATACCGGAACCGGCGTGCCTTGCTTGGGAAGGAAGAATAGTTCCAGGTTGGTCACCGGACCGAGCTTCAGCTTCTCAACCAGATCCTCGGACTGGGCATTCGCCGGCTGCGAGTTTCCAGCCGGCTGCGCGTTTCCGGCCGGCTGCGCGTTTCCGGAATGGATAAGAGTGGCAATCGGCTTTCCCGGCAATTCTTGTTCGTCGTAACCGAGCAGAGCGGCGGCCGCGCGATTGGCCTCCAGAATTACGCCGTCCTTGCCGGTCACGATCACCGCGTTGCGGATGTTGGCGAGGATGTTGTCGACATAGTCCTTGGAAACGGTGGTCACCTGGAGGCTCTGGGTCATCTGGTTAAAAGATTCCGCCAGGTTTCCTAATTCATCCCGGGAAACCACCGGAATCCGATGCGTCAGGTCGCCGGCCGAGATCCGTTGCGTTCCTAAAACCAGGGAACGAATCGGAGCTAAAATCCGCCGGATCAGGAAAGCGCCCAGGAGATTGGCTAGGATGGCGATCAAGCCGGTGGCCAGGATGATTTGCGTCGTGGCCGCGGAGAAGGCGCTGTCCATGGCGGCCTGGTTCTGATTCACGATGGCTTGCATGGCCGCGCGCGTGTCGGCCGTGGAACGGCCGATTCGAAGAACGCCAAGTTTGCGTGAGGTGTCCGCGGAAACGATCGGTACGGCGTACTCCACCAGGCCTGCGCGGCGCTGTATGAAGAGCTTATCCGTTAGCGCCGCCTGGGCCGCGAAAGCATCTGTCCCTGTCCCTGCCGCTGCCTCTCCAACGCCGGCCAGCAGTGCGCCGTCCGTGCCTTGCACGCGAAGGTAGCGGATCTGCAGATCTGCGAGTTCCGGTCTCAGAAGCGCATCCAGGGGCCGCGAACTGAAGGAAGACAGGCAAGCGGCCAATTTGCCGGCTAATTGAACGGCCAAAGTCTCGCCGGTGCGGTCAGCGGCCCGCTCCATGGCCCCTTGAATCAAAGCTTGTTGGCCGTGAACGGTTTGTTCCGCTCGCGAACGCGCCACTGTCGCCGTGATGACGACAAACGCCATGAGCGTCATTATCATCAAAGCCGCAATAAAAATGGCGAATTTGCTGTGTATGGTCCGAAACAACGCTGTTCCCTGCCTGATCGGGGAGTAGTCCCCTGAAGCGATGATCGGGTAAACTGCTGTCAGACTTTAACTTCAGACCTTAACTAGGCGTCCGCAGTCCCTTCACGTAAAGCACGAGTTGACTCTCGGGAGAGTCCCCAATCACCGTGTCGTAGAAGAAAGCTTGCGTGGTCTCGGTCTCCCGTTCCACCTTCCAAATTCTGGTGTTGGTGATGTAGTCCGGTTTCTCCTGGAAGGGCGTCACAAAGGCAGGGCAAAACCACTGGACGCGATTGTTCGGTTGCGCCGCGAAATTTCCGTTGTCCAGAGCGATCAGATGGGCGCACTTATGGCCCCCATCGCCGGCTTCCTCCGCGTCCTCGCTTTCGCACCAGTCAAATGTGAACATATATTGGCCGCCTTCCCAAGAGCGGTCTCGGAGTTGGACGCGGACGCGCGAATCCTGCAGGCGATCAAAAGTGGTCGCGGTTACTTCATAGCTGAAACAGTCCCAAAACTGCAGCCAATCGAGCGGCTGGGAAGGCGCTTCGGCTTTGTGGCAGAGCGCGTGGAGCGGCAAACGCCAGATCACGGCGCCATTCTCCGTCAATACATGAAAGCCGAGGGCGCGGCCTTGGATAGAAGCCGCGCCAAAGACGCAGACATGAATAAACTCACCATGGTGGGCTTCGCCATCATAGAGAAATTCTTTCCGCAGCAAGCAGTAGAACCGCGGCACGTTCACGTTGAGTGTGGCCAACTTCGATGTTCACCTCCAGAGTTGTGAATAAAAACACAACGGGCAGCCTGTTATGGCTGCCCGTTCTAGAAATCCGATGCTATTCCAGAACGGCTATGGCGCTTCTCCAGCGTCGTTCCCGAATTGGAATATTTGTCTCACGGAGATTGATAGTAAAGGAAACGTGCGGAAAGTTCAAGTAAAAAATTGCGCTTCAGGTCTGCGACGGCTAAAGCCTGTGCAACCCACGCAGCTATTGAGGCTGGCAAAATAGCTTGTGGGGCAGATTATTAACCTGCCGCGGGTTATTAACCCGCGCGTGGAGCGTTATCAGCCCGCCTCCTGGGCGCGCCTGTCAGTGCATTTAGCGAGTCCCAATAAATGCTTGAAAAAAGGTGGCACAGGCTTTAGCCCACCTACGCCTTAGCCTTTTTCACTGCTTCAGTCAGCGCCGGCACCACTTCAAATAAATCGCCGACAATCCCGTAATCCGCCACCTCGAATATCGGCGCGTTGGCATCCTTATTGATGGCGATGATGGTCTTGGCGCCCTTCATGCCCACCAGGTGCTGAATCGCGCCCGAAATCCCCACGGCCAGATACACCTTAGGTGACACCGTTTGCCCGGAGCTGCCCACCTGCCGCTCCATGGGAAGCCAGCCGCTATCGCAAATCGGACGCGAGGCCGCCAGTTCCGCGCCCAGCGCCTTGGCAAGCTCCTCGACGAGGTGGATATTGTCCTTTTCCTTAATCCCGCGGCCGACGGAGACGATTAACTCGGCTGCGGTGAGATCTACGGCGCGCGCGGATTCGCGGAAGGGCGCTTCCGGCTTCTGGCGAATTTTGCCCGCATCCAAAGTTGGCGTGAAAGCTTCGATCGTTGCAGAGCCTGTTTTCAGGGTATCGGCCCGAAACGCCCCAGCCTGCATGGAAGCGAAGTGCGGCACAGGTCCCGTGGCCTGGACGTCGGAATTCAGCTTGCCCTGGAATAACTGGCGTACAAAAATGGGCGACCCACCTTCCATGCGCAGACCCACCACATCGCTGATCAGCACTTGCCCAAACCGGGCGGCCAGTTTCGGCGCGAAATCGCGGACTTCATAGGTATGCGGAAAGATCACCAGATCGGGACTGGCGTGCTTGATCAACTGCGCGACGGCGTCGGTCTGAGCATCGGCCGTGTAATCTTTCAGCAGATCGTGATTGACGGAGTAAACCTTTTCGAGCGCGTACCCGGCCAGTTCCTTGGCCAGCGCGTCCGCGCCTTGGCCGATAACCGCGGCAGACACGTTTCCGCCGATTTGCTGGCCGGCCGCCAGCGTCTCGAGCGACATCTTGTTCCAAGTGCCACTGTGCTGTTCCGTGATAACCAGAACGCCGCTCATATAACGCGCACCTCGAATTTCAGTTTTTCCACCAGCTTGGCGGCTGCGGTTTTGGCGTCGCCTTCCATGATCTGGGTTTGCTTGGAGCGCAGCGGGAGATAGACTTTCTGGATCACCGCGAAAGGCCCGGAGGCGCCGCCAAGTTCGGCGCTGGTCAGGCGCTTCACTTCTTTCGTTTTGGCTTTCTTGATGCCCATGAGCGTGGCATAGCGCAGCTTGTTGATGCCGGATTGAATCGTCAGCACGGCAGGCAGCGGCATGGTCACATTCTGGAACCAGCCGTTCTCCAACTCGCGTTTCACTTTGATCGAGTTGCTGTTCACTTCCACGGCCATAATCAGCGTTCCATGCGGCAGGCCCAGCAGTTCGGCCATCACCACACCCGTTTGGCCGGCGCCCACGTCGTCGGATTGCAGACCGGTCAGGATCAAATCGGCGCTCTCGGATTTGGCCGCATTCGCCAGCAATTTAGCGACGGCCAGCGTATCTAAAGCAGGCAGATTCTCTTCTTCGATGTGGATGGCCCGGTCGGCGCCTTTGGCCAGCGCTTCCCGGATGGTCTGCGAGGCCTTAGCCGGCCCCAGGCACAGCGCGATCACTTCGCCGCCGTGCTTCTCTTTCAACTGGAGGGCTTCTTCGAGCGCATATGCGTCCGGCTCATTGATCTCGAAACTGAGGTCGCCTTCCTGAATCCAGCGGCCGCTCGAGTCGATTCGTAACTGCGAGTCGCGCACCGGGACTTGCTTGATGGCTACGATAATCTTCATATATTATTCGCTAAATGTCTTAAAAATCAGGCTGGCGTTGGTTCCGCCGAAGCCAAACGAGTTGGACAGCGCATATTCGATTTTCATGGGCCGGGCGTAATTCGCGATATAGTCCAAATCGCACTCCGGATCGGGGTTGTTCAGATTGATGGTCGGTGGAGCAATCTGGTCCCGCATCGCGAGCACCGTGATCCCGGCTTCCAAACCTCCCGCGCCGCCCAGCAAATGGCCGGTCATCGACTTGGACGAGCTCACCGCCAGCTTATAGGCGTGCTCTCCAAAAGCCCGCTTGATGGCGGATGTCTCGATCTTGTCGCCAATCTCGGTGGAGGTGGCATGGGCATTGAGATAGTCGATCTTGCTTGGTTCCAGCGAGGCGTCGCGCAGGGCGTTGCGCATTACTCGGTACATGCCGTCGCCGTCCGGGTCCGGGCTGGTGATGTGATAAGCGTCCGCCGACATGCCATAGCCGACAATTTCGGCCAGAATGTTCGCGCCGCGAGCCTTGGCGAATTCGAGTTCTTCCAGCACCAGAATGCCCGCGCCTTCCGCCAGCACAAACCCCTCCCGGCCTTGATCCCAGGGACGGCAAGCATGCGCCGGATCGTCGTTGCGCTGGGAGAGAGCGCGCATGGCCGCAAATCCGCCCACGGTTAGGGGAGTGATGCAAGCCTCGGCGCCTCCGCAGATCATGACATCGGCGTCCAGATGTTGGATGATGCGGTAAGAATCGCCGATGGAGTTGGCGCTGGTGGCGCAGGCCGTGGCGGTCGCGGAGTTCGGCCCCTTGGCGCCGGTCCGGATGGATACCGTTCCCGAGGCGAGGTTAACAATGGTGGCGGGTATGAAAAAGGGCGAAATGCGGTTGGGACCTTTGTCCAACAGGTTTTTGTGCTCGCGCTCGATCACTTCAAAACCACCGATTCCGCTGCCGATGTAAACGCCCACGCGTTCGGCAAAATCCGGTTCTACTTTGAGCTTGGCCTGCGTCATCGCAAACTCGCTGGCCGCGATCGCAAATTGGATGAACCGGCCCATCTTCTTGATTTCTTTCTTCTCCACCCAATTGGCGGGATCGAAAGATTTCACTTCGCCGGCGATGCGGCAATTGAAGCCAGTGGCGTCAAACTGTTCAATGCAGGTGATTCCGTTGCGGCCTTGCCGCACGGCCTGCCAGGTCTCTTCCGTACCAATCCCCACGGCGCTGAGCAAACCAACGCCGGTCACTACAACTCTACGCGCCAAATGACACCCCGATTACTTCGCCTGGTGGAGCGGTCCCCCCGGACCGCGCCGGACGCCCTCGTCCGGCTTCTCACGAGTTCCTCTTACACATGTTCATCTCTACGCCCCCTGGACCGCGCCGGACGCCCTCGTCCGGCTTCTCACGAGTTCTCTTACCATGTTGATCTCTTACGCCTGGTGGGGCGGTCCCCCTGGACCGCGCCGGACGCCCTCGTCCGGCTTATACCATTTCCTCTTACCATGTTGATCTCTTACGCCTGGTGGGGCGGTCCCCCTGGACCGCGCCGGACGCTCTCGTCCGGCTTATCACCATTTCCTCTTTACCATGTTGATCTCTCTACGCCTGGTGGGGCGGTCCCTCTAGACCGCGCCGGACGCCCTCGTCCGGCTTCTCACGAGTTCTCTTACCATGTTGATCTCTTACGCCTGGTAGGGCGGTCCCCCTGGACCGCGCCGGACGCCCTCGTCCGGCTTCTCTTGCTTACTTCTTCTTCGCTTCGATGTAGTCGATGGCGTCTTTTACGGTTGCGATCTTCTCGGCGTCTTCGTCCGGAATATCGATATCAAACGCCTCTTCAAAAGCCATGACGAGTTCGACGATGTCGAGCGAATCGGCGCCGAGATCATCCACAAAGGACGCGGTATTGTCCACCTGGCTCTCATCCACGCCCAACTGTTCTACGATGATCTGCTTTACTTTCTGTTCAACGGACATGAAGCCTCCAAAAGTATCTGCAAACTCATTGATTCTAGCGACGATGGCGCACGGCTGCAACCTTTTTTGACGTTACCCCAGCCTTCTTAGCCCCAACCTTGCCGAGCGAAGAAAAAGAGTAGCTCCCAAAGCTGGCCGACCAAAGGTTAGCCCATGATGTGCGCTTGGCGGTTTAGAATCAAACCAGTGTACTTATCCTTACTGCCTTTCTGGACTCTCCTCTTTTTCCAGCCGGTTAACCGGACGGCAGCCGATCCACGGCTGGACCACGCCCTGGCGGGAGTAGCCGGGGCCGCCGCGCAATTCCTCAAGTCTGCGCCCCGTTACGGCGCTCAGGAAACTCTCAAACAGAAAGCGATTGTAACACCCCGCCATGCCTTGCCCGCCGGTCAGACTCCAGATATAACAAAAGACAGGCAGATTCTATCCGTTTATGCCCTCTGCGGACAACCGTCGCGTTCGGGAGTCATCGGGGACCAATCGCTGCAGGAAGTCCGGGTAATCTACGAAATCGACGGCAAGAGCGTTCTGCCGAGGTCCAAGGCTTGGGCGGAACTGCAAGACGCCGCGCTGGTCAATCTCGGACTCAGGCCGGAACTCAGCGCTGACTTCGAACGCGAAAGTCTGGGCGACACGGCAGTCGATTTCGGTCAGATCCTGCTGCTGTTTCAAAAGGTAAGCCTTCCCAAGTACACCTTCGCGGTGGTCAAATCGGAAATGATCGGCGCCGATTCCGCGCTCGTCGTCTCGTTTGAGCAGCATGCCGGCCTGGCTTCCTTACACCTCAACGAAGCGGGCAAGCGCAGCCAAACCCGTCTCGAGGGGCAGATTTGGGTGCGCGCAACAGACGATTTACCTTTGCGGATCGTCTTGCGGGCGGAACGTGAACACAAGAAGGTTCATATCCGCGATGAGGCGCGGGTGGATTATGAACCGCACCAGGGGACGACGCTATTGCCGGCTTCCGTGAGCCACCGGCGCTACCTGGACGACAAACTGCGCGCCGAGAGCATATATCAATATGGCGAGTGGCTGAGCTTGAAATGAAGCGCATTGTATATCTGCATGGGTTCGCCAGCGGCCCCGGATCGAAGAAGGCGCAATATTTTGCCTGCCGGTTCCTCGAGCGCGGCATCACTCTCGAAGTGCCGGATCTGGCTGAAGGCGATTTCGAGAACCTCACGCTAACACGGCAATTGAACGTGGTCGAGCGCGTGTGCGGAAAGGAGGCTGTTTCTCTGATGGGTTCCAGCCTGGGCGGTTACCTGGCGGCGCTCTACGCGGCGCGTCACGCGGAAGTGGAAAAGCTGGTGTTGATGGCGCCGGCATTTTCCTTCGCCACCCGCTGGCCAAAAGCCTTGGGCGGGGAGCGCTTCGAGCAATGGCAAACCAGCGGTTTTCTCACTGTGCCGCATTTTGGAACGGGAAGCGAGCAAAAGGTTTCCTACCGTTTGATCGAAGATGCGCGATTTTACGAAGATTATCCGAATTTTTTCCAAAAAGCGCTGATCTTTCACGGCAGGAATGACACGGTAGTGCCGCCGGGATTCTCCATAACTTTTTCGCAACAGCATGCCAATACGACGCTACGCCTGCTGGACTCCGATCACCAACTGCTGGACGTCGAGGACGCGATGTGGGACGAGATTCAGGCCTTTCTGGGAGTTTGAGATTCGAGTTCTACGCTCCATTTGGATCTGGTTCTCCGCCGGCGCGCTGATCCTGCTCTGGCTGCCGCTGCTCGCCTTCGTCCGGCTCTTCGACCGCGATCCGGCGCATAAACGGACCGCGCGCTGGTTCCGGCGCTTGGGACGGAATCTGGGCCGGCTCAATCCGTGGCGCCTGCGTTTGTCGGGCGCGGAAAACATCCGTCCCGGCCAGGCGTACGTGATCGTCAGCAATCATCAGTCGCTGGGCGATATTCCGCTGCTATGTTATCTCCGGACGGACACCAAATGGATGGCCAAGACCGAACTCTTCAAAATACCGGTAGTGGGCTGGATGATGACCATGGCGGGCGATGTGCGTGTGGAACGCGGCAATGCGAGAAAGGCCGCGCAATCGCTGCTGGAGTGTGGGAAACGCCTGCGCGCCGGCAGCTCCGTGGTGATGTTTCCGGAGGGGACAAGGTCTCTCGATGGCAATCTGCTGCCGTTCTTCGACGGACCGTTTCAGTTGGCGATTCGCGAGCAAACGCCAGTGCTGCCCGTGGTCGTGAACGGCACACTAAACGCCCTGCCGCGGCATAGTTGGCTCTTCGGCGAGGCAATGGACATAACTCTCGAGGTTCTGCCGGAGGTGAGCGTGGCCGGACTTTCCACGAAACAGGCGGGACAATTGCGCGATGACGTGCGTGCACGGATGGAACGGCGCCTGGCCTAAAACTATCGTCTCTGGCCACATTGGAACATCGTTGAAATGTCCGCAAAACACGTTTCTGACAAGTCCAAAGCGCGGAAGTTAATTAACTGATGGCGGGATCGCGAGGGATCTGCAAATACGTTTCTCGAAAAGGGCTTGTGCGGCAGGTTTATTAACCTGCCGTCGGCAAGTTATTAACCCGCCAGCACAGGCTAAAGCCTGCGCGGGATGCTGCTGACTGCTTGAATCAAGTAGCACCTCCGTCTAGCCCCGAACGTCAGTGAGGGGACCAGGCCGCCGATCCCCTCACTGACGTTCGGGGTTAGACATGGGTCAACATGGTTCAGAAATGTACAAATTCGAGCGGCAGGTTTATTAACCTGCCGCTGGTGATTAACCCGCGCCGGGAGCTCTGTCAGCCCGCCTGCTGAGCGCGAGTCTCAATAGTGCCGTATCACTTGTTGGGCATCATGCGCTCCGGCGCGTCATGACACCGCCGCCTGAATCCGCAACGGTTCAATTGTCGCTCCGAGAGGCTATGCTCTCACTCCGTCCGCAGGGCCGTCAGCGGGTCGACTTTAATGGCACGGCGCGCCGGGAGCCAACCGGCGATCAAGGCGACCACGGACATCAGCGCAATGGCGCAGAGATAAGTTGAAGGATCGTGTGCGCTGATGCCGTAGAGGATCTGGCTGAAAAACGTTCCGCCGGCGAAAGCCAGCGCCAGGCCGATTGCCACGCCCACGGCCAGCATGATAGCGGTTCGAGTTAGCACTGCGCGGGCGACTTGCGATGGGGCTGCGCCCAGAGCCATGCGGATGCCGATTTCGCGCGTTCTTCTGGATACGGCGTAGGCCATGATTCCGTACACGCCCGTTGCCGCTAGAACCACCGCCAGCGCTCCGAACGATGCCAGCGCGATGGCCGCGAATTTGGCGGGGAACAGCGCCATTCCGAGGGCGCTGGTGAGGCTTCCGTCCTCGAAGACGGTAAGCGATGGATCCAGTTCCAATACGGCCCCCCGCAGCAGACGGATGATCCCCGTTTCTGGCATCGCGGAGCGCGCCACGATGGTCTGGCCTTGACTCCAACGCTGTTCTATGGGTTCAAAAACGGCGGGCTTGGGCGATTCTCCAAGCGCCCAATATTTTCCGTCCTCGACGACGCCGGCGATCTGAACCCACTTCCCGGCCGTGGTATGGCGGAATCGCTTGCCAATGGGATCTTGGCCGGGTAGAAGTTGGCGGACGAAGGTCTCATTGACCAGAGCGACCAGCGTGGCATTTTTCTGGTCGCGCCGATCCAGGTCGCGGCCCGCAACCAGACGTGTGCGCATGGCATCGAGATAGCCAGGCGTGATGGCAAAGCTCGCGGCGATAGGGACGTCGGCTGGGCGCGGCTCGGGCTTGCCTTCGAGATAGATCGGGTCGTTGCCCGGATTCAGGGTTAACGGCAAGCCGGCGCTCATGGCGGCAGCCTGAATTCCCGGCATCTCGCGGACCTTATCCAGCAGACGGCGCTGGAATTCGCGGCCCCGCTCCTCGTCGTAGCCCTGGCCCGCAAGATCGACCGAGAGCACGGCGGCATGCGCGGGCTGGAATCCGAGATTCAGACTCAGTGCGTGCTGCAAACTTCGCACTACCAGAACGCTGCCGATGAGCAAGACCACCGAGAGAGCCACCTGGATGGTGACGAGAATATCGCGCAGGTTCAGCCGGCGAAGTCTAGCCGTGCGCGCGTCGTTCTTGATCGCTCCAGCCAGGTTGGCGCGAGTCGATTGCAGCGCAGGCGCCAAGCCGAACAGAAACGCGCTGAGGAACGAAACGGCGGCGGCAAAGAGTAATACGTGACTATCGATTACCACGCGGGGAAGCACCGGGATATCGACCGGCGGCCGCCACACGTTCAGCAAAGCCGTGAGCCAGGAGGCCAGCAGAACTCCCGCCACGCCGCCTGCCAGGGAGAGCAGCAGGCTCTCGGCAAGAAACTGGCGGAGGAGTTGAAATGGGGTGGCGCCTAAGGCCAGCCGGATGGCAATTTCTTTTGTCCGGTCGGCGGCGCGGGCCAGCAGCAGGCCGGCAATATTTACGCAGGCAATCAGCAGCACCAGACCGGCCACAACCATTAACACCGCGGAGGAACCGATGACGCCTGCGCGCCCGTAGGTGCCGCCCATGCCTGGCGGGGAGAGAACGATGGAAAAGCCCGCATCGTCTTTGGGGTATTCGCGGCCCAGTTCGGTGGCGATGCTGTTGAGGGCCGCCTCGGCGCTTTTTACCGAAATGCCCGGCTTCAGGCGGCCGATTATCCAAGCGGCCCCGGCGCCTTTGTTACCTCGGTCGTCCATCCATTTCCACAGCCCGATCTGCTCCGACATCGCCAACGGGACAAAGACCTCGGGAGTGAACATGGGTTCGGTGCCAATGAATGCCTGGGGCGTCACGCCGGCGATGGTGTAATCGAGACCGTCGATTTTGACCTGTTTGCCGGCGATGTTGGGGTCGGCGCCGAATTGACCCTGCCAGCAACCGTAGGTGAGGACGGCCAGCGGATGACCGCCGCGGTGGACGTCATCCGCTGGATGCAGAAGGCGGCCCAAAATCGGTTGAACGCCCAGCATATCGAAATAATTTCCGCTGACTGCATACCCCCAGAGACGAATATTCCGGCCACTGCCGCGGCTGATATTAAAAGGCGCGACGTGGTCCACGGCGAGACCGCTAAATACCGTATTGCGATCCCGATAGTCTTGATAATCGGGATAGGAGAACATGGGGTCCTCGCGCTGAGGGGTGTGCCGATTGAACAAGACGAGTTCGTTTTGGTTTTGGACTCCGAAGGCCCGGAAGACGATGGCGTTGACCATGGAGAAGATGGTGGTGTTGGCGCCGATGCCCAGAGCGAGAGTTAGGATGACGGCGGCGGAGAACCCGGGGCTGGAGCGGAGCCGGCGGAAGGCATACCGCAAGTCGCGAACTACGGTTTCGATAAATCCAACGCCACGGGCGTCCCGGCACTCCTCTTTGTATAGCGCCACTGAACCGAACAAGCGCTGCGCCGCGAATCTGGCCTCCTCGGGCGGCAGGCCGGCGCGTATGCCGCTCTCCAACTCGCGTGCAAAGTGGTCGCGCAGTTCGGCATCGAGGTCGGACTCGGCCTGATTTCGGCGGAACAGCGATCTGAATATAGCTTGCAGTCTCGTACTCCAATGCATGGTGTCTCCTACACGCCCTCGATAATCAGTCCGATAGCGCCGGATAGGCGCTGCCAGTTGCCGAGTTCCGCTTTCAGTTGCTTGCGGCCCGCCATCGTGAGCGAGTAAAACTTGGCGCGGCGATTATTCTCTGAGTCCTTCCACGTGGACTTGATCCAGCCCCGAGTCTCGAGGCGATGCAGCGCCGGATACAAAGAACCCTGCTGGACCTGTAGAACGTCGTTGGAGATCTGCGTGATTCGCTTGGCGATGGCCCAGCCGTTCATCGGCTCGAGCGAGACCGTCTTCAGAATCAGCAAGTCGAGCGTGCCCTGGACAAGATCGGTCGGTTTACCCATGTTTGGCGCTTCCCCTTGACTATCTACAATACACCTATCGTTGTAGATAGTCAAGGGGAAGAGCGTTCGCTAGCTTCGCCGAGGAGGCGCCCGCGCTCGCCCCGGCGCGCCTGGTGAACCGCTAGGTACTCGGATAAACCCGGCGGTCCGGCTTTACAAAATTTAGCAATTCCTTTACAACAAACCAGCCACCTAGACCCTCTTTCAACCGTCAATATTTGTGTAGAAGAAACAAACAGACAGCAAGATGTGTCAAAAAGGAGCAAGCTTGTGAAACATTATTTTCGAACGATTGCCGCGCTGGCTGTGATATTAATGGGTAGCGCGCTCGTTCCCACACTGAAGGCCGATGAATGGGACAAGAAGACCATCGTCAGAATTGATCGGTCCATTGAAGTCCAGGGAACCGTGCTTTCCCCCGGCGTGTACGTGATGAGGCTTCTCGATACGTCCGGGGACCGTCACGCCGTTGAGATCTTTAGCGCTCATGATAATCGTCTCATCGCTTTGGTCCAGGCGCTTCCAGCCTATAGGTTAGCGGCCACCGGTGACAGCAAGTTCAAGTTCTATGAAGGAGGTGAGGGGCAACCACCCGAGTTGCGCACCTGGTTCTATCCGGGAGACAACCTCGGCTTTGAATTTCGACCCGCTCCCGCGGACGCCGCCGCCCAGTCCGCCCAGCGGCACTCCAACGCCACAACCTCCAGTGCCGGCGGCAACTAACCAATCGACCTTACCCCAACGACAGTATTTTCCTGGAGACCGCCGCGCCCGTTGGACCCCCGAAGCTCCAGCGGGCATCTTTCGGCCGGCGTCAATCAATCTCCACCCTCAGTACACCGCAAAGCAAAACACCCGATTTGACTCGCTGGGCGACAAACAATATTCGCCGTCTTCCAGCTCTTCGTCGGCTTCTATTCGATACAGTTTTCCGCCTTCCGGGAAAACCGTCATATGCCGCGGCCCCGCGTCGCCTGGCTTGCGCTTCCCGGTGAGCAACACATCGCGCCCGCCGTTGCTGGACTCTACCTTGTACAACTCCATCCGCGCGGGAGCCAAAGTCTCGGCATCCATAATGAAAATCGGTTCCGGCAGCGGCGTCCGCGCCGTCGATGTCGCGCCCGGAATCGTATACACCGTGTCCTTTCCGCGCTTGTCTTCCTTGGCGTCTGCAGTCTCTGTCGCCACCAGTTTGCTGCCGTGCAGAAGATAAGGTAAGTCGGGCTTGGGAGGCTTCGGTCCGGTGTATTTTTCGCCCGCGAAACCGGTCGTTACCAACACGCCGGCCGCCAGCACAGCGATCCTGAGCATTGATCACATTTTATCTCCGCCGGCTCCCTTTTGTGCCGGCTCTCAATCGGCGGTGAACTAAACCGCTATCGCGGTAATCCCCTCGGCAGTGCGGTGAGCCGGCGACTGGAACTCGGCGGTAGCAGTGGGTGCGAGATTTCGGCCAGACTGGATAACGGTTATTCCAGTAACCACATTCCAATCTGAAGGACCCCGATATGACCCCGCTGAGAGAACGGTTCATCGAGGACATGCAACTGCGCGGCCTCGCACCCACTACACAACGAAGTTACCTCCATTACGTTGCCGATTTCGCGAAATTCTACAACACCAGCCCGGAGCATTTGGATCTGGAAGCAATCCGGCAATACGAACTCCACCTCCTGCACGAGAAGAAACTGTCGCCCGAGAGCATCAACTCGTTCGTTTCCTCGGTCCAGTTCTTGTATCTGACCACCTTGGAAATGCCCTGGGGCAAGGAGTGTTTCCCGCGCGTGCGCCGCGCCCACAAGCTGCCCCAAGTTCTGAGCCCCGAGGAGGTCAGCCGGTTCTTTGAGAGTGTTCCCAGCCTGAAGTATCGCGCTGCGCTGATGACCTGTTACGGAGCCGGACTGCGCATCTCCGAAGCGGTGGCGCTCAAGGTGAGCGACATCGACTCCTCACGCATGCTGCTGCGCGTCGAAGAGGGCAAGGGGCGCAAAGACCGCTACGTCATGCTGTCCCAACGGCTGCTGGCAGTGCTCCGGTGTTACTGGCGCGCCGCCCGCCCCAAGGATTACTTGTTCCCCTCTTGGCGGGCGGGCCGGCATCTAACGTCGGGCGCTCTCTCCTCCGCCTGCCGCGACGCCTCGCAACGATGTGGGCTGCTCAAACGCGTCACGGCCCATACCCTGAGGCACAGCTTTGCCACGCACCTGCTCGAGAACGGCACCGATACCCGGGTCATCCAAGTTTTGCTGGGCCATAGCCGCATCGACACAACGGCGCGCTACACGCGAGTGTCCGCGCACGTCGTTGCGGGCACGCCCAGTCCGCTGGACGCACTGACAAGCCCGAAGCCAAAGCACCGGAAATAGCTCCGGATGCCACGGCCCACTCTCGAAGTGGCCGACATTTTTCGACAACACGGCCCCGCTTACCGGCAGGCTCACCCGCTGGCCGTCGAGCAACTGCGCGTCATGCGCGCCATCGAGATCTGCCGCACCGCGGCGCTCGGCGGCCATGTCGAAAAGTGCGACCACTGCGACGCCACCCGGAACGCCTATAATTCCTGCCGCAACCGGCATTGTCCCAAGTGCCAAGGCGCGGAGCGCATCCAGTGGCTGGAAAACAGGAAGGAGGAACTGTTGCCCGTCGAATACTTTCACGTGGTATTTACGGTGCCGGAACAGATCGCCCAGATCGCTTTTTACAACCAGGAAACGGTGTACAACATCCTGTTCCGCGCCACCTCCGCAACTCTGCTGACCATCGCCGGCGACCCGCAACACCTGGGCGCCGGCATCGGCTTCTTCGCGGCGCTGCATACCTGGGGGCAGAATCTGCTGCATCATCCCCATCTGCATTGCGTCATCCCCGGCGGCGGATTATCCCCGGACCACGAACGCTGGATCGCCTGCCAGCCAGGGTTCTTTCTTCCCGTGCGCGTTCTCTCCCGGCTTTTCCGCCGCCTGTTTCTCGAAGCGCTCGACCAGGCTTTTCAGGACGGGGAACTCCAGTTCTTCGGCGACCTGATTCCTTTCAGCGGTGCTTCTGCTTTCGCGACCTATCTGGCCCCGCTACGCGAGGCGGAATGGGTGGTCTACTCCAAGCCTCCCTTTGGGGGCCCGCGACAGGCGATTGAATACCTCGGCCGCTACACCCATCGCGTGGCCATCTCCAATCATCGGCTGGTCTCACTGGAAGACGGCGAAGTCACTTTTCAGTGGAAGGATTACCGGCACCAAAATAAGTCCAAGACCATGTCGCTCGAAGTCGATGAATTCATCCGCCGGTTTCTCATTCATACCTTGCCGCCAGGCTTCCAACGTATCCGTCACCTTTGTTCCGAACGTAGGCAAACATGTTCCATTGCTGTGGATCCAGGACCTTCTGCGGGATTATATGAATCGGGTCCGCACTTGTGAACCTCCCCTGCGCCCCACTAAAATACCGCGCCCCAAAATAATCCAGCCCGCTCTCCGCATCCCGCTCCTTGGAGGTAAACTTCCCGCTCACCACATCCGGGCTCCCCGGCACCACCACCGGAGCCCTGACGCTCATCCGCGCGACCGCGCTGTTGCACCAGCATCAGCGTCCATCCACACCACGCTCTGCGGCGCGGACTGCGCCGTTGGCTGCTCGCCCCACGCTACAAGCCTGATCCTGCTGTGGTTCCCATATCGGAACCCGATTTCATCTTGGCTCCGCCGCCTTGCCCTCTAGCCAGTCAATGAACTTCTTCAGTTCGTCGTAACGTGATCGTGGAAGAAGAACACGGTTGTTGGCCAGAAAGATCCGATCTGGCCCAGCAAACTTCGTGTCAGGCGGGATCTTCAACTCTTCGGCCGTTGGGGTTGGCCCGCCATCGTACGGCAGAAATTCTTCATCCACCAGAACGAGACCTGCGCCATTCCAGATTTGGCAGTGAACTCCCTCGCTGCCCGTGCCCAGCGTACAACGCTGCCACCATCCAATCTTTGCACCCCTGACGAATGTAGCATCGGTGGGCGCCCCTTGGGGTCGAACGACCCTAGGCTCGCAACCGAAACTGCAAAGCAATGCAATAGCTACGCCAAAACTGCGGAAACTGATTGTCATAGCGCACCGCTACTACTGGCACACCTTCCTGCCATTTTCGTCGGTGTAGCAGATCTTTGATGTGACCTTTTCCTTTGGTTGGGGAGGATTAACCCCAGTAGCTTCACCCTCGATCCGCTGATTCAGGCCGAAGGCATAGAGGTTTGGTATCGAGAAGAAGGGCGCAAAGCTATCTACGTTCGCCTGGCGCAAACCAGCAACGCAGAACCCGACGCAATCACTGATCCCCACGACATAGTACGGGGTTTTGCCCTCGTTTTCTTTCTTGCGCGCCTCATCAATATAGGCATCCAAAGCGGCCGTTTCAGAATCGGAAGCCTTGTAGTAGTAAACCGTGACTGAATCGTCCGGCTGCCCCTCGGCATCCGCAAGCTCATTCGCTAAAGCGGTACGCGATCCCGCCGTTGGCCTCCCATCAGGTCCGTACTGAATTTGGGTCTTGTATTCAATGAAATTATAGTGTCCCGGGGCGAAGGGTTTGCCGCCGCCGACTGGTCCATAGTCTGAGTACGTCCCCCGACCATCGCGATGCACGGACGCAACACCAGCATGGCCCGCGTGTACAGCCAATTTTGAAAACCTCACCGCGATTGCGTCGCGGCCCTCGGGATCTGTGTAAACCAGCGGGTTGTTCACCGCATAGGCGTACATGTTCCACCGCTGGGGATTGAGAAGGTGCAGGAGTGTGCCGCTCAACGGGTCAGGGCTGGTAAACCTTCCCTGAGCCCCCGAGAAGTACCGGGCGCCGAAGTAATCGAGCCCCGTCTCCGCATCCCGCTCCTTGGAGGTAAACTTCTCGCTCACCACATCCGGACTCCCCGGCACCACCGCCAGAGCCCCATAATCCGTCCCGCGCCCGCCCATCCCCTGCGGAATCTCCTCCCCAAACGGCAGGTAGTCATAGCGCTTCAGCGTCCCTCCGCTCTCCAGCACCACCCGAGTGCTCCCCAACTGATCCGCCACCAAATATTCCGTCCCCGTCGCCGTTGGCACCGCATTAGAATACTCCGCGACCAGCGCGCCACTCGCGTCGTACACATACGTCGTCACCGTCGTGCCCACCGTCTTCTGCACCCGGCGCCCCTCGCCGTCGTACATGTAGCTTACCGTCCCCGTCCCCGCGATGTTGGCCGTGATCTGCCGATTCTCCGCGTCGTAGGTAAAGCTATTGGCCACCACCATCGGGCTGGTCCGCGTCCCGGTGGAGAGCTGGTTCCCGGCCGGGTCATAATGATAAGCCGAACCCAGAGTCCATTGATTATTGCTGAACTCCGACGTCCCTTCCGGCGTCAGGTTCACATTCGGAATATAGCTGCCGTATTCACCGCACGATTTCCCCACTGGTCGTAGCTGTAATTCTGCGCCCAGTTCGTGGTGTTTCCCGTCAACTCATTCGCCATAGACAGCCGATTGAACGAGTCATACATGTAGTTCTGCGTCAGGTTCAACCCGTCGGATCGTGGGGAGGTGCGCAGAAGGCCCGCTCAGAAAAGAGAGAGACGCCATCGCCGACACCATACTTCACCTCAGAATGCGCACGAAGGTCAACACCTAAAGCCGCAGCGTGCGCAACGCCGTGGATGGAGCCAATTAAACTTCACGAATCGCCGCCCGCATTGAGGGCAACGGAGCAACGCGAGGGCGATTCCGCAACCGGCAAATGCCAACATCCACAGCCCACCGACGACAAGTCCCAGCGTTGCACTCCCAGTTAGCCTTATACCCAACCACGCCAGCGGAACCATCGTAGGAATCCACAGAAGAAATAGAAGAAGAGCCGCTAATCGTACCCGCCGGACAACGGCGACTGTGGACATCGTCACTGGTTTCCCGTGGCCACCGTCGATGTATCGACTTTTGTGAATGCAAGCCCGATTGCCGGCCCGATCGTGATAGAAACAGCATTCACCCCCTTATCACCTGCCGAGACCTGTATGGATCCGCCGAAGACGAGACCGACGTCGAACGAGAAGGTGCTCTTCGTGGTCGCAAGCGTCTGGTTCGTACCGGCGGTTGTAAGAACGATGCCGCCGCCCACGCCGGCGAACGCCCCTAGCGCCGTCGAGCTTGACGGCTGCTCGGGCCGACCAACGGCGGCCTGGCCAGCGGTTGCCATCGCACCACCCGATGCGCTTAACCCAGCAGACACGGACGTCCCAGACTGAGCATTAGCGAAGACCGCCGCCGTGCCGCTCCCAGTTGCTCCGACACCCACGACCCCGAGGCCCACCGCAGCGGTTCCGCCCCCGGTGAGCCCGAATCCAATCCCGAGAGTCGCCTTGGGACCGGAGGCAGTAGGAGCGGGAGGCAACTGCGGTCCCTGAGCCATGCTTCCGTTGCTGTTTAGCAGCGGCGCCTGCGGAGGCGGAGGAGGCGGGGGCGGGGGCACACACGTATTGCCGATCCCAAAAATACAGTCGTGGCCGTCGGGGTCGCGGTTCTTCAGTGGACTGTTCCGAACATAAGCATAAAGGTCCAGCGTCTGGGGATCCCCCAGACTCGCATACGGAACGGGCTGCGGTTTTGCCGACCAATCCGCGCTCGTGAACCGCCCCTGCGCTCCCGACATATACCGCGCCCCAAAATAATCCAGCCCCGCCTCGCCCTTGCGCCGGATTTCCAGCAGTGCCTCGGACGGCCGGTTGAGCAACTCGACCACTTCGAAGCGGTCCTCCCGCGCCGACTCCAGCAGTTGCTTGGCGATCTCCGACGTCGATACGCTCTCGCCCTTCCGTAGGGCTGTCAGCTTCCGGATGTCCTCCAGCCGCTTGCGCAACACTTCGCTGATCCGGAGGGAAAGGGTCTGGGTCTGCTGCAAAGTTTCCGCCATGTACGACAGCATAGTCCATGTATGTAAGACATTCAAGCAGTCGTACAGCGGAAGGAAGAGACGAGGAAAGCGGCTAAAAAGGAAGGCCCTGTTTTCAGATAGTTCGCATACGGGAACGAAGGTTCCTATATAGGAACTTTGATGGCGGAATCGCTGCGTTTTGAAGTGGTTCCCATATGGGAACCAAGGTTCCTATACAGCACCCATTCTGGGGTGGCGTGTCACCCACTCAGCCGATGCGAAGCATCGTCTTTCTCTTCGGAGCTTGGATGCTGCCGGGTAACTCGCTGATTCCCGCCGGCACCACTCTTGCGCCCGCGGCCAGGCGGCGCCGCTGCGCCGCTCTGCTCGCCCCGCGCGATACTGCTGATTTGGCTCATTATGGAAACCCGGATCATCCTTGTCTACCTAACGGCTGCCCTCTCGATTCGCAAGCCACCTTCCGCGACCCGGTAGCACTTTAGCAATTGGCTGTTAGACGGCTTTGTTCCGAGAAAGGCCAATGGTTCGATTGCGTCGCCCGGCGAAGCTTCATTCCGAATTGTCGGAGAGTTCTGGACGAATGCCGCGAACGTCTCATCGCAACTAGGATCACGACGACCCTGGACTTCGAGAATGGGTGTTGCCGCCAGTGTCTTGGCGTCGAGCGTGGTGTAGCCAAAGTGTTCGTACACAAGCTTTACGACCACAGACTTGGGCCCGTCAACACGAAACAGAAATGACTCCCTGTTCAGGACGTGCGACACCACCTGCGTGGCTCTCTCGGCCGGCCGATAGGCGACTATTGTGCCCTTGATCGAAACCATCCTCTCGGCAGCCTGATCGGCATAAGTACCGGCCGACAGCAACAGAAGCGCCGCACCGCCCAACCTCAGCGTCGTCATGGCTTCTTCACCTCGACGTTGACCGGATACACCCTATAAGGCGCACCCTTCTGTTTCAGGAAGTCAGCCTGAGGAATTGGCGTCACGAGCTTCATTGTGATCTGCTCGGTAGTGTTGGTCCCGTGAGCGAGCATATTCATCGTCATAGCCGTGACCATGCCGCCTTGCATCGTGTACGTTCCTCCGGGAGCCGCATCGAGACCACCGAAAAATCCGTTCGCATAGTTATGCGCGTCAAGGTACGAGTTGCCTTGAGATTCGGAGTAGCCTTCTAGCGTCTCATGTCCTACCAAACCAGCGGATGTCATCCCCCCTGCGTTCTTAGGTGAATCTAGGAGGGCGGCCTGATCGAAGGAAATAGTATGCGTGCCAGTGTTAGGCGCGTCCGTCCTCCCGAAGAAGATGTTCGGGTCCGCTCCGCCGCCAACAGCATTGATGACAACATGATGCTTCGTGTCATCAATCGCCTTTAGAAGGGCCTTGTCGGTTTTCGATAAGCCCTTCTTGTCGATATCGCCGACTGTGACAACCTTCCCGTCCTTCAATGCAACCTTGAAGGATGCATCTTTCTGCAACGCTTGGATGTAGTCATTGCACCGGTCGCCCTGGCACGCAATGTCCAGACCAAGGGGATCTACAAACTTGAGCGGATTGTTACGAGCATATGTATACAGATTGAGCTGCTGAGGATCGCTAAGACGATGCATCTCAATGTACAACGGGTCCGGCGATGTGAACCGCCCTTGCGCGGAACTCATATACCTTGCCCCGAAGTAATCCAAGCCTGTTTCGGCATCCCGTTCCTTGCCGGTAAACTTCTCGCTCACCACATCCGGACTCCCTGGCACCACCGCCAGAGCCCCATAATCCGTCCCACGCCCGCCCATCCCCTGCGGAATCTCCTCGCCAAACGGCAGATAGTCATACCGCTTCAACGTCCCGCCGCTCTCCAACACCACCCGCGTGCTCCCCAATTGGTCGGCCACCATGTACTCCGTCCCGGTCGCCGTCGGAGCCACATTGGAATACTCCGCCACCAGCGCGCCAGCCGCGTCGTACACATAGGTCGTCACCGTCGTGCCCACCGTCTTCTGCACCCGGCGCCCCTCGCCGTCGTACGTGTAGTTCACCGTCCCCGTCCCCGCGATATTGGCCGTGATCTGTCGATTCTCCGCGTCATAGGTAAAGCTATTGGCCACCACCGTTGGGCTGGTCCGCGTCCCGGTGGAAACCTGGTTGCCCGCCAAGTCATAGGCGTAAGCCGAACCCGTCGCAGGCCCTGGGTTCCACTGATTGTTACTGAACTCCGAAGCCAACTGCGGTGTCAGGTTGGCATTCTGAATGTAGCTACTGCTAGTGACGGCGCGATTTCCCCACTGGTCGTAGCTGTAATTCTGCGTCCAGTTCGTAGCGCCCCCGGTCACTATTTCCTGAGCCAGGGAGAGCCGATTGAAGGCGTCATAGCTGTATTGCTGCGTCAAGTTCAAGCCGCCAGAGGTCTGAATGTTCTGGTAAGCCAGGTTGCCATTGTTGGACCCAGCCGCCGCGTAGGTCAGTCCTAGAAATAGAGTATCTCCTGTAACCGGACTCGGGGTTGTCGCGCATCCATTGATGAAAGTTGGTGAAGCCGCCGCTCCCAGCCGAATCGCTGTTGGCTGCAAGTTCGTATTCTGGCAATACTGCATCACCGGCGCCGAAGCAGCAGTCATCACCGTCTGCAAAGAGCCATTCGGCCAGTAGCTAATCGACGAAACTGAGCTGGCGTTCGCCGTGGTGCCGTCCGGCCGATTGGCCGTGTCGTAGGTGAACGTCTGTTGCCGTTGGGAAGGAAAGGTAAACGACTTTATTGCTCCCGATAGATAGTAAACGTACGACATCGAGTAGGGAGTCGTCGAGCCGGCTACGGTCTGTGTGCTGGTCATCGCCCGGCCCAGATTGTCGTAACTGCGCGTGTATTTTTGTCCGTTAGAGACCTGAGTCAGCCGCCCAAGGGCGTACGCAGCCGCACCGCCGACATCATACGTATACGACACATTCGAGCCCAGGGAGCTGTAGTTCCTGCTCATGATCCGATTCACGCCGTCGTACATCATGGTCGTCTGGACATTGCGCGCGTCTTTTCGCGTAAAAAGATTCCCACTCAGGTCGTACGAGTATTGAATTGCTCCGGACTCCGGATTTACAGCTTGCACCAAACGCTTTAGCGAATCGTATGTGAACATCCGGGAAAGCGTCCCTTGGGTTACGTTCGTCAGGTCGTCCAGTTGGTCGTAGCCGTACGTTGTCGTGTACAGTGGGCTCGCACCTGGATTCTCGTCGACCTCCGCCAAGCGCCCTGCTCCATCGTAGTATTCGAGCCGCGTCTTTCCTGCCGGGTCCATACTCTTCTTCGTGTTTTGGAGCGTTACCGTTTTCGGCGTGTAGGTGAACACCGTCGTCGATCCGTCCGGCGCACTCACTGATGTTGTCCTGTCGATCCCATCGTAGGAATACGTGGTTACCAAGGTTGTGCTGCCAGGATTAGATACCGTTGACTGGCGGCCTTTGTAGTCGTATGTATAGGTGACTGCGTCGGACCCCTCCGGCGCCGAGATCGACGTTCGGCTCTTTCGGCCCAGGCCGTCGTAGTTGATGTAGCTTTGGATCACCTTATCGCCCGCCACTATTTGGTCCGTTGCCGACGAGACCTGCAAAGCTAAAGGATTGTCGTCGTAGGTGAAAGCCGTTTGGCTAGTATCGGGTCGTGTGACCGCCGTGATGCGATCCAAGTTACCCGGCTCGCTATAGTCATATTTCGTTGCAACGCCGTTAATGTCCGTGTAGGTCATCACCTTTCCAATGTTGTAGTCGTACGCCAGCTTTTCCACAAATGACGGACTAGTGGACCCGAGCGTCGGATAATGAGTTACCGTCGTCGGAAGAGCGCAGGTCCCCAGACTATCCAAATATCCGAAGGCAGTCGTAACGGTTCGAGGGTCGAGAACCTTTGTTACGTTGCCGGCGACGTCGTAGGTTAGCGTCGTAGTTAGCGAGCTGTTGCCATTGATCGAATCTACCACCGTCCGCACTATCGAAGTCGCGTTGCCGCGCGTCGTATAGCTCGTGCCGTAGCTGGAGTTGTGCTGCACCAAGCTCGTCGTGCAATCCGTGTCCACCGGCGCTGTCGAATCGTAGGTCCAGGCTGTCGTCGCGGTCGGCCCGGTGCCCGTCATGGTCTGCATTACCGGAAGATTTAGAATATTGAGATTCGTGTAGGAGGAATTGGTGTTGTATGTCGTGGCCGTGGTTCGAATCGGGCTACCTTGAGCCGACGGCACTTGAACAACATATGCCCCAAACGCGCCCCCTACAGTCGGCACGGAGGTAGAAAAGTCGCGCACTATCGCACTCATCTGATTGTTGTACTGGTCGAATGTGAAATCCGTCTCCGCCGTCAAGAACGGCGATGTCGCCCCATAGACCGTAAATGACCCGACCACTTGCGGATCGTGTGCTGGTGCGGTAAACGTGGAGCCGGACTTGGCAAACCAATAACATGGTAGGCGATCGGTCGAGGAGGTCGCGGTATCGGTGCATGGCCGCTGCTGCCATGCATCATACGTCGTCTCCAGTAAGGTGGTCCCATTGGTGTCAAAGCGCTGGACCTCATACTCCTGCCCTGCGGTCCATGGAGTCAGGTTCCCGCTGCCCGTGATCGGGTCGTTGAAGTAGTGTACTTCCTTCTCCGCGGCGGTCCCGTTCGGCAGCCAGGATTGCACCGTCACACTCCCGAACAACGGCTGGTAGGCGACCGACGGAGCAGCACTGGCCAAGATGCCCGGAGGAGTGTCACTTACAAATGTGGTTCTTTCGACCCAATTGGCGCTCTGGTCCGTGTAGACCCGCTTCTCCTTAAGTACACCCGCGGCAGTATAGACGCCGCTCGTCGATGAGCACGAGCCGGTGCACCAAATGTACTCCCAGTAATCGTATTCATAGGCTCCGCCGCTCGGCAACTCTATCCGCGCCACATTTCCCCACAGGTCGTATTGAATCGTGTACTGCTGTGAATTTGGCAGTACGATTGTGCTCAACCCCCCGACATTAAAGGGGCTTCCGGTCGGAACAGGCGGTCCAAACGTCGGTCCCATAAAAAGTTTGGTCGCGCAAGGGGCCGGGGCGCTCGTCGTCCCGCAATTCCCGTACGTCCCGTTCGTTAGCGCCTGTTGCTGGTCGTACCGAAGTACGCTTGTGGTGTTGTTGTCAACGGTCATGACCGTTCTTGCGGTCCCGTTAAACCCGCGGTACGTGATCGTGCTGTTGCCGGTCGATCCAGTCAAGGGTACGTAGTTGATGGTGGTAGTGCGACCAAGCGAATCGGTAACGGTTAGGGTATCCGCAGGGGCAGTCGGGCACGTCATCAGACCGTTATCGCACAAGGTAACGGTATTGCCATTTCGGTCTTGCACCTGTGTTAGTTCACCGGAGACGAAAGTATACTCTGAACCTGCCCCCTGGGCTGAGACAAACAGTTAAGAGACTGGTTACCGTTCGATGGTAAATGATTCCCTTCGAGGCGGCAATAGATTTAAGCTGAGGGTGCCGGTGAAGCGGAGACGGGCCATGCTGGCGAGCACCCCGTTGAGGAATAGCCGGCCGGAACTCATCGTGGACGATGGGCAGGGCGTGGTTACTTCCGGCGCGTCCTATAGCCTGGCCCGGACCCGACCGGGAAGCGGTACTCTGGCCCAGGTTTATCAGCAGGAACGACACATCGGACCGATAGATTCCGGCATGCCTGCAAAAACGCTTGTTGAGGGCGCCCTCAGTTTTTGGTCTCGTAAACAACCGGCCTTTCATGCACAAACCTGCTGCGAGGCTGGCAGCGAGCGTTCGAACTCGATCGGCGGACGGTAGTCCAGCGCCGAGTGCAGCCGCTTGCCGTTATAGATGTTTTCGATGAACCGCTCGATGGAAGCATGCGCGTCAGCCAGATCGCGATATTCCTGGCGATAGACCTCCTCGTATTTCAGGGTTTTCATGAAGGATTCGCAGAAGGCGTTGTCGTAGGGATTGCCTTTGCGGCTCATGCTGATCTGAACCCCGTGATCGTTGAGCAGGCGGGTGTAGGCATGAGAAGCATACTGAACCCCTCGGTCGGAATGATGGGTCAGACCTTCCGTTGGCGACCGCTGCCGGAATGCCATCTCCAATGCCTCGATTGCCAGGTCGGCCTCCAGTGACCGATCGAGTGCCCAACCGATCACTCTACGCGAATAGGCGTCCAGCACAACCGCCAGGTAGACGAACTCCGTCTCTAGCCGTACATAGGTAATGTCAGCGACCCAGAGCTGATCGATGCCAGTCGGCTCCAGGTCGGCTGCCAGATTCGGATAGACCGCCAGACCATGCTTGGAATCCGTGGTTGTCACCACGAATTTCTTGCGGCGCAGGCACAGCAAATTATCTTCGCGCAGGATCCGCGCCACCCGTTTGTGATTGACCTGCCAGCCGCGCCGTCTCAACTCGGCCGTGATCCGCGGCCGGCCATAGCAGGGGAACTCCAGCGCGATCCGATGAATTTCGTTCCGTAGATCCAGATCGTCATCGGCCGCCCGTTCGGCGCCGGGATCGAATCGATAGAGACCAGCCCGGCTGACTTTTCCCAGTTGGCACATGCGCGTCGCCGTCATCGGGATACCTTCTTCGATTTGGCTCCGGATGTACTGGTAGGTCGCGGCTTTCCAGTCAGCGCCTGCAGCATCCGCTGTTCCTCGATTCGCTGCAAGCACCCTTTCAAAAAATCAATCTCCACGGCCTGCTGGCCAACCTTGCGCTCCAGGTGCCCCACCTTGGGGTCCTCCCAACGCCGCTTTCCCACACCGGGGAACGCATTGCCGGGACCATGGCGGAACTCCTTCCGCCACCGGTGCAGCAGGTTGGCATTGATTTCAAAGGCCCGCGCCACCGCGGCGGCTGACGTTCCTGCTTCCAGCTGCTGAACCGCAGCCAGTTTCATTTCACGCGTGAACTTCCGTCGGGACAATCCCATGAGTCGAATCCTCCATTCACTGATTTTCGACTCTTAACTGGTTGTCTCAAAATCGGGGGCAAGTCCACTCTGTGCCGTCTCGCATCAAGAGCGTCCCGCTAATTGGCATGGGAATCGGAGTTCCGCCGCATTCCAAGGGATCAAAAACATCCAAGGATCCCGCGGAGAGAGTGAGGACAGCCGCAGAACCGTCATGGGTCCAGAAAACCCGTCCCCTGTCAGGAGGTCTAGAAGTAAGACCAGACACGCCACTCAGTGGCTCCCCACCATAAGTGTGGTCAAGCAGCTCGGTCTGTGTCCCGTCCGGCTTCACGAAAACCAGAGTAGATATCCCGGCAGTCCAGTAGTAGGTAGTGCCTTGGGACGTCCCTGGCGTGACAACACAGCCGCTTCCCCATTGGCGCAGGTAGAGTCCGGCGCCCGTGAAGGTGGGCAGCGGTATGTCCCAGGCGTACCCTACACTATAAGTGTATGTGAGCGTGCACGTAGGGTAGTTGGGGCAGTTCGAGCTAGTCTGCGAGGACGGAAAAGCTACTTGGCCCTTGTCGACTGACACGCCGACGGGTATCTTGGCTTGCCCCCGCCCCATCGCCGGAGCCACCGGAATGAACACCGACAGATGCAGGTTGGAAAGGTTGATGTGATCGATGTCGCTCAGCGGATACACCCCGTCAGGCGCTCCGGGCGTCAACGCCGCCGGCACAAACGCCCCGATGCCGGTGGACGGGATCGGATCGTCGCCGAGCGCCGGCCAGCCTCCCGCGAAGACTACGATCGCAACCAGCCATACAAGACCCGCAAATCTGCTCTCCGTCTGCACGGCCCATTTTTGACAACGTTTTGGACTTCGCATGCGCGCTGCTCCTCTACTTTTGGACGACGTTGATGGCCAAATTCCACAAAGGCCGCTCTGCAACGGTGATCTGATAGGCCCCAGGCAGGATCGTGAAATTGAACACGTTGTCGCCATGCGTTGCGGTGTGGCTACTTGTGAACGCAGCCGCCTGCCCGACCTGGCTAACGGTGAGCGTCAGATTGGGAATTCGGGACCGATTTTGAATTAGTAGCACGACCCTCCCCTCCTTGATGTTCAATGTACGGACGAGAAATCCGCGCGGCGTCATCACCACTGTCAAGGCCTGATCGAGCCCAGCCGACGACGTTGGCGTAAGCGTGATGATCTGACCGTTCGCTCTGACGGGGTGTCCGGATAGCAGAGCGGCCAGGACAAGAAATAAGCGCCCCAATCCCCAACTTATCCGCCTGCTCGCAGTTCCCTCGTTTTTCCAGTCATACATTGGCGTCAGCATATGCTTAGGTCTCCCATTGCTTTCTAAATCTCCTACCTACTGCACATTCGGATTGATCACCGCATTAAACACCGTCGACGAGCCGCCCGGCGCCGCCGTCGCCGTAAAGCATGGGCTCACAGTCGTACACGGCCCGATCACGATCCGCTGCCCCGCCGTAAACGTCACGCTCGCCGTCCCGTTCACCGTAAACCCGCTCGCCGCCGTGATCGTCTGCAGCGCCTTAAACGAACTCGTGCCACTGGAGATCGTCATATTCGGCAACACCAAATTCGTCGGCGTCGACGTGGATAACGTTACCGTGCCCCACGCGCTCAGCGCAGCATTCGCCTGGCTGATCGCCGTCACCGTCACCGTCTGGCTCGCCGCGATCGTGGCCGGCGCTGTATAAAGCCCAGTGCTCGAAATGGTCCCTACCTGCGGATTGATCGACCAGGTCACCGCACTGTTCGACTGGCCTGTCACCGTAGCAATGAATTGCTGCGTCCCAGTCGCTGTCAAGGAAGCGCTCGTCGGCGTCATGCTCATATTTCCAGCACTGAACTGCACCGGAAACACTGAAGCGTCCACCGAAGCCGGAACTACCCACATACTAAATACCTGCTGCGTCGGCATGCTTGAATTGAACGTGATCGGGAGCGTCAATGTTAGCAGGTAGGGCGCTCCCGGCGCTGTGGTCGCGCTACCGTTCAGCCCCACCGTGCATTCCGGAACCGTCAGCGCCCCCGCCGATCCAATGGTCCCGCTCGCAAACGCGGTCCCGGCGTCGTTCTGTAAATAGACCGTGCGCGTCGCGGGATTGTACTGCACTGCGCAGTAAGTGCTGCCCCCTCCCGACGGCCTTAGATAAAGTTGGATGTAATCGTTGGTAGACGCCCAGTTGTCCCCCAGGCCGGCCGTTACACTCATAGAGATGGTTTGATCCATGGTCATCGAAGTGGTTGACCCACTGAGCGTCGTACCGGAAGCCGTTACCACCGGCGGCGCCGTCGACAGCGGCAGGGCCGCCGAACCCTGCAGGCCCGCGTAGGTCGCGGTGATCGTCGCTACCTCGTCGTCCACCACCGCTAGCGGGCCCGTATACTGGGCGTACGGCGGGTTGTTGGTAGTCATCGTACCCGAGCCATACAGTCCTGCGCTCTGGACACTCAGCGACCAATTGGCCGTTTGATAGTATCCGTTGTAGCTGGCAGCGAGTGTAACGGGAGACTCACTGGTAGGCCCTCCACTGGCATAAGGAAAGCCGCTGGTGACGATCGATATCGACGTAACCTCGATCCGGAGTTCCTTTGCTTGAACAGCGATTCGCCCTAGACAATCTGGTTTTTCTTTTCTGTCGTCGCTCTCGCGCTCGCCCACAGGAGCCGGATTGATCGGTCAAGCGATTGCACGGGCTGGTGAGTGCAGGTAAGCGCATCTTGCTGGCGGGTCACGCTAAAGCTGCCGATGTTGGAAACCAGGATCATTTCAATTCAACATAGCTACAGGTATCGAGACCAGCGAAGCGCAGCTGAACGAAAAGCCGCCACTTGCCCGATGCGCGTCGATCAAGCCGTAGCTTAGCGTTGGCTGGGCAAAATCCCTCATACCGGGTCACCAAGCGATACTCTCCCGCGGGGACACCCTTCAGCGAAAAATGGCCTGCTTCATCAGACTGCGTGAAGGCGACTAGCTTGTGTTCAATCTCGGAAAACACGCCTACACAGACATTTGGCACGGGTCCCCCCCGTGCATCACGCGTTGTTCCTCTGACAGCCGAAACTTGTAGCGGCCCGTAGTCGGTCTGGTTTCGGCTCTCGTAGGCCATACCTTGACAACCCGGTTCCGTCGCACGCCCCACATACGAAAAAGCAAGGACGCACCACAGCCCAACAATCGTATGATTTCTCACTTTACTTGACCCGCCCTCAGCTCGCCGTTGATGATTTTCTCGGCTTGCTGCGCGAACTTCTCGGTTGGGACCAACGCTTTCTCTGTGGACAACACTCTTTGCATCACGTCCGGCGGAAGAGGATACTTAGTGTAACCGTGCTGGTCCTTAGGCGACCCGGCAATAGCCGCATCCCGGCCATTCATCAACTTCTGGAGCGCAACGCCTCCGGCGGATCCTGTTGGGCGAAGATGCCGTGATTTATCTCGTGACCTGCCGTTTCAGCCAGCCGAAGGACAAACCCATCCTTCCCGAAAAGCCCATCGTACTTGTCGAAAGATTTGTCGAAGTCGCCAGGCGTACTTGAACTAATTCCCTTGATCAAGTTGAAGTTCAGGCCGATTCTTGCTTCCGAGAAGTTATCCGGCCCGTCGAACTTGGTGATAGTGAACTGCCCTGCAAGCGACCTTCCAAGCCCCGAATCGTCGGCAATCGCATAGACTCTGGTGTCGCTGACGAGCGCGTCATATGCTGCTACTAACTCAGGATGAAGGTAGTTTCCTTGGCCGTCCTGCTGGTAGATGACACCCTCCACCTGCTGCCAGGTCTTTTTGTCCTTGTCACTCAGGCCACTGTAGTCAATGAGCATTCCTGTAGGATCAACGAACTTCAGGGGGTTGTTTCGGCCGTATGAGTACAGGTTGAGCTGCTGAGGATCTGAAGCTCTCCCTGCCGTGACGGTGATGGGATCGGCGCTCGTGAACCTCCCTTGTGCCCCGCTCATATACCGCGCCCCAAAATAATCCAGCCCAGTCTCGGCATCCCGCTCTTTCCCCGTGAACTTCTGGCTCTCGATATCCGGCCCGGTCGGGTAGTTACCAGTGCTATACGGCGCCGCCCGCCCTCCAACCCCGACCGGCAGTTCCTCTCCAAACGGCAGATAATCCAGCCGCTCCTTCACATTTCCCTGATAATCCAGCACCAGCCGAGTGCTCCCCAGCGCATCCGCCAGCAGATACTCCGTCCCGGTCGCGCTCGGCGACCCCGTACCGTACTCCGCCGACAATGCCCCTCCGTCGTCGTAAATGAACGCCGTCACCGTCGAGCCCACCGTCTTCTGCACCCGCCTGCCTTGCCCGTCGTAAGCGTAATACACCGTCCCCATCCCTGCCATATTCGCCGTCACCATTCGATTCTCCCCATCATAGGAGAACGAATTGGCGATCACCGTTGGACTCGTCCGCGTCCCGGTCGACGTCTGGTTCCCCGCCAGATCATATTTGTACGCTGAACCCACCAGAGTCCACTGATTGTTGCTGAACTCTGATGTCGCTTCCGGCGTCAAATTCGGATTCGGAATGTACCCGCTCACCGCCCGGTTTCCCCATGCGTCATAACTGTACGCCTGCGTCCACAATGGCGAAGGATGCGCTCCGCAGTTGGCGCTGCTAGCGCCCGATATCTCGTCCGCGCACGTCAACCGGTTCACCTTGTCGTATCCGAAGCTCTGCGTCAAATTCAGCGCGTTCGGACTCGGAACCACGATCGTAGCCGATTGCACGTTGCCATTGTTAGTCGAGCAGGAAGTGGAGCAATAAGTATAGCCCAGTTGCAACAACTGCGGCCCCGTTGCCAAGCCGCTCGTCACCGTAGTAGAGGAGAGCTGCTGCCGGACCTGATCGTAGACGAAACCCTGCGTCGCTAGCGGCCCGCTCCCCGTCCCCGTTGGGGGCCCCAACTGCAACTGCGCCAGCGCATCATTCGAAGCGTAATATGTCCCCGTCGTATTCGCATACGTCGTTGACACGCCATTCACTCCAATCGGCCGGTTCAGCACATCGTAACTCGTGCTGATCGCCCGAAGGGAAGGATACGTTTCCGTTAAAATACCGCTCGCCAAGTTGTATTTGTAAGCGAACGACCCAGGACTCACACTTCCCACGCTCTCCGATCTCGAACACACTCGCCCCAGCGCGTCATAGGACCACGTCTCCGCCGTGCTCGGCGTTGCCCCCGAGGCGGTTGTGCTCACGCTGGTAAGCCTCCGCAGGTTGTAAGCCGTGCCGCCATTCGGACACGAACCCGCGCCGTTGTAAGTCAGCGTAACCGGAGGTGTAGGAGTGACTCCACCCGTGTACGACTTGCCTGTCAGCCGGTTCATCGAATCATAGGAGTAATTGGTGGTGACGCTCGCTCCATCCACCTTACTTAATAAGTTGCCGTTGTTATCGTAGTTCTCCGTGCATGTACTACCCGACAAACTGCCATAACAAGTCGTTCCACTCTCCGGGTTAATGGCCGTGATCAAGCGCTTCAGAGAATCGTAAGTGAAAGTTCGCGTTAACGCGCCCTGCGTTACGCTCGTCAAATCATCCGCTACGTTGTAGAGATAACCCGTCGTGTAATTGCTTGGTGAAGTGTGCTCCACAACGGAAGTCAGCCGTCCTAACCCGTCCGTCGTCAAATCCCGAGTCGATAAGGCCGCATCCGTTACGGTCGCAATATTCCCGCTATAGGTGGTCGTCGTCCCCGCCCCATCGTCCGTTTTTACCTGATACACCCGGTTGGCGCCATCGTACGTGGTGGTCTGATAATGTGCAGATTCCGAACAGGTATTGTAAGGCAGCGAGACCGCCCAAGGTCGGCCTTTCGCGTCGTACGTTTGCTGCACACTCAGCCAACATCCACCAAACGCTCGCTCGCTGTTTACTTTGCGGCCCAACCCATCAAAAAGGACCGTCGTCTGCACCACGCCGTCGTCCAAGATCGTCTGGTCCTGCTTTGTCGTGACCGTAGTCAGGTTTGGGTACGAGAAGGCCACATGGGTCTCCTCAGTCTTGGAAACAGCCTGCTTCGCCTCCAGCAGCCGGTCAAAGAGATCGCCTGTATACGAATAAGTAGTGCTTACGCCGTTGCTCATATCCGTAAACGTGGTCTGCTTTCCGATGTAGCAGTCCCAAGCGATCGTGCTGACATGGTTCTCCGGATCAGTCACCTGCGTAGGAAACGCGTCGAGTGTGTACGCGAAAGTGGGGCTGGGCTCTGGTGTACGTCTAAGTCCCGTTCAGAAACTGAGTGCCAGTTTTAGCCCCAGCGTCTCCCTCTGATCAGCAGCCTTCGTTACTATAAGATGACCTACAATCGACCGAAATCCGTCACGGGTTGTTTTGAACGTGTACTCACCAGGTCGAACATTCCTGATAGTGAATTCGCCTTTGACGTTCGTCCTGCTACCACGGACCGACCGAGAAGCGCCTGGGCCGCGAATCTCGAACAACACGTTGGGCAGTTCCTCAGCGCTCGATTCCGCCTCGATCCTCCCGGTCACTGTCCTAAGCCTTGGCACAGTAGAATAAGGCGTGATCTGCTCGGGCGATGCTCTCGCGAATCCTTTATACTCGCCACCGAACTCGTCGGTCAGCCGGTCCTGGGGCCAAGCGGCCCCAAGCAACGTCGCCAACATCAACGCCCTAAAGAGCATACGCAAATTCCTCTCCGGCTACTTGGGATCACGGATTAAAATCAGATCGTTATCGCCTGCACGACCTGAAACGCGAATGTAAGGCCTCTGGATGCGAAGAGTTACCTCGCGATCCACTGCGTTCATGTGCGCTCCCTGATATCCCCCGATGCCCATCATGACTGTCCCTCCGATAACACTCATTACGTCTGCGTCGCGATAGCCCAATCCGAGGTCAATTTTGGCGTAAGCCTCAGCAAGCTCGTGAAAGATCAAGCTCGATAGCGAAACCACTCGTCCGCTCGTATCCATAAAGCGGGCTCTCGACGGGTCGATAGCGACAATATCGTCAACGCCCGACGGCGGACGTTGGAACTGCGTTAACTTACCTAGACGGTCATCGAAGTTTGCCAGGTTTTGGTTTGGCGTATCGCCAGTCAGCGCTCTGGTGCCCCCGGCAGTCTGGAAGCTGCTCCCTAGCGTTAGGTTGTAGGTGCTACTACTTCCCACCAATTGGCTCAACAGTAGCGCGCCCTCGTTCTCCGAGGTGTCAATACCATTTAAGTTCAAAGTGATCGTGCTCGTTTGCTGATCGTAGGAGATCCGCTGACTGCAGTCACTGGTGCCGACGATATCGCAGATCTGAGCCTTAATTTGCTCCAGATTGCCAGCAATCGTAAGGGTCTCGCCGTTTGGATCGACGAACCGGAGAGGATTGTTCCGCCCGTAGACATAGAGATCAAGTTGCTGAGGATCGAACAATCGGTCTGTTGTGATTTTCACCGGGTCGACGCTGGTAAACCGCCCCATCGCCCCACTCATGTACCTAGCCCCAAAATAATCCAGCCCCGTCTCCGCATCCCGTTCCTTGCCGGTAAACTTCTGGCTCTCGATATCCGGCCCGCTCGGATACACCCCTCCGCTATACGGCGCCGTTCGCCCGCCAACGCCCACCGGCAGTTCTTCCCCAAACGGCAGATAATCCAGCCGCTCCTTCACATTTCCTTGATAATCCAGCACCAGCCGAGTGCTCCCTAGCGCATCCGCCAGCAGATACTCCGTCCCCGTCGCGCTCGGCGCCCCGTGCTGTACTCCGCCGCCAACGCCCCCGCGCCGTCATAAATGAACGTCGTCAGCGTCGAGCCCACCGTCTTCTGCACCCGCCTGCCTTGCCCGTCGTAGGCGTAGCTCACTGTCCCCGTCCCCGCCATATTCGCCGTCAACAGCCGGTTCTCGGCATCGTACCCAAACAGGTTCGCCGCAACATTCGGGCTGTTCCGCGTCCCCGTCGACAACTGATTGCCGGAGCCGCTATACGAATATCCCGTCCCCAAACTCCACCGGTTGTTGGTGAACTCACTGGTCGACTCCGGCGTAAGGTTGCCATTCGGAATATACCCACTCGACACTGCCCGGTTCCCCCACTGGTCGTAGCTGTAGCCCTGCGACCACTCTGAACTCCCGCCCGTTTCCCCAGCGCTCATCACCCGATTCAATGTGTCGTACCCAAAACTCTGGCTCAGATTCAGCGACATCGGTGCCGACACCACGATCCCCGCGGTCTGCACATTCCCATTATTCATCGCGCAATTCCCGCTCGGACAATATCCATACGTCAGCCCCAGTTGCTGCCCGCTGCTGTTGGCCATCGTGATCGCCGTCGGCTGTCGCCGGATCGGATCATAGGTGAACACTTCCGTCGCTAGCGGCCCGCTCCCCGTCCCCGTTGGGGGCCCCAACTGCAACTGCGCCAGCGCATCATTCGAAGCGTAATATGTCCCCGTCGTATTCGCATACGTCGTTGACACGCCATTCACTCCAATCGGCCGGTTCAGCACATCGTAACTCGTGCTGATCGCCCGAAGGGAAGGATACGTTTCCGTTAAAATACCGCTCGCCAAGTTGTATTTGTAAGCGAACGACCCAGGACTCACACTTCCCACGCTCTCCGATCTCGAACACACTCGCCCCAGCGCGTCATAGGACCACGTCTCCGCCGTGCTCGGCGTTGCCCCCGAGGCGGTTGTGCTCACGCTGGTAAGCCTCCGCAGGTTGTAAGCCGTGCCGCCATTCGGACACGAACCCGCGCCGTTGTAAGTCAGCGTAACCGGAGGTGTAGGAGTGACTCCACCCGTGTACGACTTGCCTGTCAGCCGGTTCATCGAATCATACGTGTAATTGGTGGTGACGCTCGCTCCATCCACCTTACTTAATAAGTTGCCGTTGTTATCGTAGTTCTCCGTGCATGTACTACCCGACAAACTGCCATAACAAGTCGTTCCACTCTCCGGGTTAATGGCCGTGATCAAGCGCTTCAGAGAATCGTAAGTGAAAGTTCGCGTTAACGCGCCCTGCGTTACGCTCGTCAAATCATCCGCTACGTTGTAGAGATAACCCGTCGTGTAATTGCTTGGTGAAGTGTGCTCCACAACGGAAGTCAGCCGCCCTAACCCGTCCGTCGTCAAATCCCGAGTCGATAAGGCCGCATCCGTTACGGTCGCAATATTCCCGCTGTAGGTGGTCGTCGTCCCGGCCCCGTCATCTGTCAGTACCTGATACACCCGGTTGGCGCCATCATACGTGGTGGTCTGATAATGTGCAGATTCCGAACAAGTATTGTAAGGCAGCGACACCGCCCAAGGTCGTCCTTTCGCGTCGTACGTTTGCTGCACACTCAGCCAACATCCACCAAACGCTCGCTCGCTGTTTACTTTGCGGCCCAACCCGTCAAAAAGGACCGTCGTCTGCACCACGCCGTCGTCCAAGCTCGTCTGGTCCTGCTTTGTCGTGACCGTAGTCAGGTTTGGGTACGAGAAGGCCACATGGGTCTCCTCAGTCTTGGAAACAGCCTGCTTCGCCTCCAGCAGCCGGTCAAAGAGATCGCCTGTGTACGAATAAGTAGTGCTTACGCCGTTGCTCATATCCGTAAACGTGGTCTGCTTTCCGATGTAGCAGTCCCAAGCGATCGTGCTGACATGGTTCTCCGGATCAGTCACCTGCGTAGGAAACGCAAACAGGTTACTCAGCCCGGACGTGCTGCAATTGTCGTTATAGGTAATATAGGTCTGGTTACTCTTTGGATCGGTAATCTGCACGCCGTTTCCCAGCACGTCGTAATAGTAGGTTGTATTTAAGTAGGTGTTCGTGGTGTTGAGCCAGTTCTGCTTGAGCGTCCGATTGCCTAGCTTGGAGTGCGTCGGCGCAGCCCAACCAGTTACTCCGCTTCGTGTAGTTGATGTCGTGTTGTCATAACCATAGAGCGTCTTCGCCCAAGTGCCGGATGATGGGCAGTTTGTGCTGCCAGACGGGCAGTTGATGTCCACTTCGGACACCAAGTTCCGCATATGGTTGCTATCCGTTCCTGGACTGGACGTGGAGGCCACCACGTCGTAGACGCCATCCGCAATGTAGGTGTTCTGCGTCTGGCGCGTCCACCCCGACGGGACCGTCCCCGGACAAGAACTCCCGACTGACGGAGCCGAACCGTAATCGTACTCGTATGTGCCCGCCAGGTTGAAGTACTGATCGTAGGTCATGACCAGGCCGGAAATCGAGCTCCCGAGCGTCACGTTCATCTGACACTCCGTCGCATTCTGAGACTGGTTGACCGCATCCGTCTGCCACTGCGAGTTAGTCGTTTTCACGGCGTTTCCTGAACTGTCCTGCAACATCGTCGTTATTTCTTTCCCCTCCGTAGCCACTTCGGTGAATGTAGGCGGGGGCGCGATGTCAGTCTGCGGGTTGCCTATAAAGGTGTGAGATTCCTTCGAGATCACAGTGCCAGAGGCACAACCCGACGAAGCGTCGCTACCGTAATAGGTCACCAGCACTGGATTGCCGGTTCCGTAGCAGGTCTGACCCTGCAAGCCTTGGGAAAGCCCACTGGGGTAAACTCGCCTGGCCAATACACGGCGAATAACTGCAAATTCCTGTGTCCCTCCCGTTGCTTGATCGTCCTGAGAGTAGCTCACAGCGCAACCGCCCGTCGTGCAGTCGCCGGACACCGCCGAGGGCCAATCGTATTGATACACTCCTCCGGCCGGGAGTGTTGCTTGCGCCAACTCGCCATACGCGTTGTACAGAAATTGATATTGGCTATTGTCGGGCAGGACTATCGCGGTCAGTACCCACGTGTCGAAGGTGGATCCGCTGCCATTCGAGATCGGAAACAATTGCGCGAACGTCATGGCGGAGCCTGAGATCAGATGTGTGCTCAGCTTGCCGTAGACGATGTTGATGGTTCGGCCAACGCCGGTAGCCCCTGTGTACTGAATCGTCTCCGTAACCGTATCTGTGGGAGTTCCCGAAAGACTCTGATAGGTCACGTTGACAGAGCGCCCCAAGCTATCCGTGATAGTCATGTAGCTGGACGAATCCGACGCGATATTGACCGTGTTCCCCAACCGATCGACGATTTGGGTGATGTTGCCCGAAGTATCCGAGCGATAGCGCGTCCCGTCTTTGAACAGCAGCCATCCGGCAATGCCCTTCCCATGACGGTACTTGGCGGTCGTCGTGATGGCGTCGTACAGGCCGGTGCCGCTCCCGCCGGTGTCCTGCAGGAAACTGCCGGCGTTGTACACGCCTGGGTCCACGACGAAACTGGCTGCCGTCGCATCCGTCGATTGAAAAACAGTTCCCCGATACGGGCCCCCTACGTTGGGATCTGTCTGACAGGTGTACGTCGGGGTTTGCGGAGGAAGCGGCTGGCCGTGGTTCAGAACATCCAGAAACTCGTGCTCCGTGCCGTCCGGCTCCAGCCAAACGATTTTCGTCTGTGTTGGCGATTGAAAGTAGGTAAATCCTGCTCCTGGCGTCCCACTGAAGTTACAGGGGTAAATCGCATCACCTGGTACGTTGGCATACCGCTGGACGATTCTCCCAGGTGAGTATCGATTAGGCCCTGCGCTCGCATCCGGGAATAAAAAGTCTACCGGATAAACGGTTGGCGTCGGCGCAAAGATGTTCTGGCCGTTGTTCGGATGATTCTCGAGAGTCCATTTGGTTCCGATTGGGACCGCCATGGTGTACCCTGCGGCGCCGCGCCCACCCACCCGATACAAGGGCACAACGAACGACAGGTTCCCGTTATACAGGTTCACGGCCTCCTGGGGCGATAGAATCTGGACGCCGCCCGGCGTGCCGGCCTGTAACGCCGCGGGCGTGTAGCTCGAGATCGGCCCCGTCGCTTCTGCCGTCTGGCCCAGCAAGGGCATCAAGCTCAATAATCCTGCTAAACCTAACAGAGCAGAGTATCTTTTCAAAGCCATAACCTCTCCGCGTTTGTACGCTTCAGCTAACATCGGTGAGCACCTTGGGTCAATGCACCACGATGGTCAAGGGAGTCCAAGTCGGATGCGCTGAGTCCTTGAGAACATAAGTGCTCGCTGTCAGAGTCAGCATGTAGTCCTTTCCGACGCCGAGAAAGTCTTGAACCGGCGCGACGGTGCTGAGGTCCAAGGCAGTAATTCCCAGGGAGACCTTGGCCGCGTGAGACCGGTTTTTTACTACCAACAGAAACTGACCCGCCGGCCGGCTGATCTGCGCTGGAGAAAATCCTCCATCACGCAGTGTCACCACTTCGGCTTGAATCTTTTGCTGCGCCCTCGCCGTACCACCACACACCACGGCGAGCCACGCCGCGGCAACAACGGTCGCCATCTTAAGCAATTTGTTTCGTTGCATAACATTCCTCACTTTGTAAACTGCCGGGAGAATCCGGCCCTCCTGCCTCACTTCGCCAAGCTCCCCCGCACCAACTCGCGCCCCATCCTCTGTCGCTCTCCAACCTACTGCACATTAGGATTGATCACCGCATTAAACACCGTCGATGCGCCGCCCGGCGCCGCCGTCGCTGTAAAGCATGGGCTCACAGTCGTACACGGCCCGATCACGATCCGCTGCCCCGCCGTAAACGTCACGCTCGCCGTCCCGTTCACGGTAAACCCGCTCGCCGCCGTGATCGTCTGCAGCGCCTTAAACGAACTCGTGCCACTGGAGATCGTCATATTCGGCAACACCAAATTCGTCGGCGTCGACGTGGATAGCGTTACCGTGCCCCACGCGCTTAGCGCGGCATTCGCCTGGCTGATCGCCGTCACCGTCACCGTCTGGCTCGCCGCGATCGTGGCCGGCGCTGTATAAAGCCCAGTGCTCGAAATGGTCCCTACCTGCGGATTGATCGACCAGGTCACCGCACTGTTCGACTGGCCTGTCACCGTAGCAGTGAATTGCTGCGTCCCCGTCGCTGTCAACGAAGCGCTCGTCGGCGTCATGCTGATATATCCAGCACTGAACTGCACCGGAAACACTGAAGCGTCCACTGAAGCCGGAACTACCCACATGCTAAATGCCTGCTGCGTCGGCATGCTTGAATTAAACGTGATCGGGAGCGTCAACGTTAGCAGGTAGGGCGATCCCGGCGCTGTGGTCGCGCTACCGTTCAGCCCCACCGTGCATTCCGGAACCGTCAGCGCCCCCGCCGATCCAATGGTCCCGCTCGCAAACGCGGTCCCGGCGTCGTTCTGTAAATACACCGTGCGCGTCGCGGGATTGTACTGCACTGCGCAGTAAGTGCTGCCCCCTCCCGACGGCCTTAGATAAAGTTGGATGTAATCGTTGGTAGACGCCCAGTTGTCCCCCAGGCCGGCCGTTACACTCATAGAGATGGTTTGATCCATGGTCATCGAAGTGGTTGACCCACTGAGCGTCGTACCGGAAGCCGTTACCACCGGCGGCGCCGTCGACAGCGGCAGGGCCGCCGAACCCTGCAGGCCCGCGTAGGTCGCGGTGATCGTGGCTACCTCGTCGTCCACCACCGCTAGCGGGCTCGTATACTGGGCGTACGGCGGGTTGTTGGTAGTCATCGTACCCGAGCCATACAGGCCTGCGCTCTGGACACTCAGCGTCCAATTGGCCGTTTGATAGTATCCGTTGTAGCTGGCAGCCAGTGTAACGGGAGACTCACTGGTAGGCCCTCCACTGGCATAAGGAAAGCCGCTGCTGACGATCGATATCGACGTAACCGGGCTGGTAACACTGATGGACAGAGCCTGGGTCGTGCTGAGGACGGGATTCCCGGAATCGCTGACCTTTACCGTAAAGTTGTACCCAACCGTGCCGGGATTCCCCGTATTGACCGGTGTGCCCGAGATCACGCCGCTGCTCGACAGGGTAAGCCCCGAGGGAAAGTTCCCGCCGTAGAGGGACCACGTGTACGGCATCGTCCCCCCGGTGGCCGCCAACGACGGCGCAGAATACGCGCTGCCGGCAGTGGCTCCCGGCAGCGAGGTCGTCTGTATTGTCAGGCCAGGTGCAATCGTGATCGAGAACGTCTGCGAACCACCGTGCTGCGGCGTACTCGAGTCGACGACGGAAATGACGAAGCCAAATGTCCCGCTCTGGGTCGGTGTGCCGGAAATCGTGCCCCCAGTCGACAAAGAAAGTCCAGGTGGCAAGGAAGAGCCGGTTGCTACGCTCCAGGTATACGGAGTAGTTCCGCCGCTGGCCGCAAGCGTCGTCGAGTAGGAACGTCCCACAATGCCCCCGGTCAGCGTTGGGCCCGTCGTGATTGTGAGCGGAGCCAGCACCATGATCGAAAGCATCTCGGTTGCGACCTGCCCACTCGGCGTCAGTGAATCGACAACCTGTACTGTGAAGGGGTAATTGCCGGCACTCGCCTGGCACTGTCCCGAGATGACGCCCGAAGAGCTTAGCGTCAACCCGGTTGGAAGAGAACCGCCCGTTATGCTCCAGGTGAGGGGCGTCGCTCCCCCACTGGCCTGCAACGTGGCGGAATAGCTAAACGTCGTCGATCCACTGGGCGCAGAGGCAACGGGCAGCGACTGCGCCGGGTTCGGAACCATAAGCTTATTGGCAACAACCAGCGTGAAGGCCTGCTGCCCGGTGTTTCCATGGCTGTCGGTTACCGTGACTGTAAACGACGCCGTCCCAGCCGGGCCGCTGGGAGTTCCCGAAATCGTCCCCGCAGTAGTGGAAAGCGACAGCCCCGCGGGCAGCGGGTTGGAGCCGGCCTTCAGAGCCCAACTAAAAGGCGCCGTCCCGCTGGTTGCCGTCAGCGTCTGAGAGTACGTCCCGCCATTGAGCACTACTCCCGGCAGTGAGGCCGGCGAGATGGGAATGGGATTTCCGGTCGTGATCGTGAATTGCTCCGCCGTGCTCAGCAATCCGGTGGAGTCGACCACTGTCACTGAGAATTGCGAGGATCCCGTTACCGTCGGAGTACCGGACAAGGCGCCTGACGATGAGAGCGATAACCAAGCCGGTAGCGACGAACCCGGGCTCACTGACCAGGTGTACGGCGTCGATCCGCCCGTCGCCATCAGCGTCGCACTGTACGCCACATTCACCGTCGCATACAGGTTAGGGGACGACGTGATGGTTAGCGTCTGGTTCTCGATCGCCACCACGCGCCCGCCCAGTCGAACGTATTCCTTGAGACTCGACTGGGCCTGCAAAGAAACGGCGGCCAGACACACCAGCACGCTCAATCTGCGCAGCAGCCCGCAACGCTCTCTCATTTTGTCGCCTCTTTTTTCCGGGCAGCAGGATTCATATACTTTCAGTGCACATTGATCACTTGTTTGTATTGGGCCTGGGTTAACGGAATATTGATCGGCGACCCATAGGTGGCTCCCACTGGAATCGCCGCGCCGGCGCCGTCAGACAAGGTGTAGTAACCGCTATGGGCGACGAATACCAGGCTCGTCGCAAAAGGCACGGGCAGATGGTAATCGAATCCCGCGATATCCTGAGCTGTTTGCGGGATCGGAGTAAGCACCCCGCTCGGGTTGCGAATCGCAAAAATCACCGCTGCGCCCGGCGTTTTGCCGATGGTCGCCAGTAGCGTCCCGACAAGATCGTTTACCCGGAGGTAGAAATCGGCGCCGGCCTGCAGTTGAATCGCAGAGGCCGTTACTGTTTTTCCGCCGGAGACCGTCACCTTCGGCGCGCTGCCCCACACACACGGCGGAACCAGAGCGGAGTTCGGTACTCGCGGACAAATAGTGTACACGCCATCCGGCACGGCGCTGATGCTGAACGTGCCATCACTGGCTGTCAGAACGAGCGCCCGGAACGGAGTGTACGTGGCCCCCGCCTGGGGCTGCGCGAGAACCGCTACTCGCGCTTGTACGACGGGCTTTCCATCCGCAGTCTGAATGAACCCTTTGATTTGGCCTGTCGGCGAAGTTGCGGTCTGGCCAGTCAAAGTAGTCACCGTAAAGACCGCTATTGAGAGAATCCGAATCGGCCAAATGTACCTATGTCTCATGGGATGTACCTCGCGCAGTTCTAAGTCGCTCAGTTCCTTCTTGATATCCGAATCCCCTTCCAAGGAGGTTCCGGTCTTGCTGCTCCAGCCAACACCGCCCGAGACGAAAAATCAATTTGGCCGCTCCGGACGGTCGCCTCTGCGGCTCAGTTTTTATCGGCCTTCGCCGGGAACAACGGATTGAGCCCGCACGCCGGGAACACCTCCCTCGCCGGTCTGCTTATCCCCGACCGTCGCCCGAAGCTCTCGAACCTGTTGCTGTAATTCCTGGTTCTGACGATCCAGTTCGATCTGATGAAGGGTAAGTTCCTCGATCTTGGCCAGTAGCTTTGTCTGCAGTGCGCCGATATCTACGCCACCGTCTTGCATCTCCGCCGCGGACGGGATATCGGGAAGATGCCGGTGCTGAGCGATGTATTGGCTCAGGTCTGCAAGAGGGGTTAGCGCGTACCCTGGCTGCAATACATAGTCCGCGCCGTTGCTGCTCACGATCACTTGCTCTGCGCCGATCGTACCGGCCACTTGCAGCGGATGGACCGGGTTTGATACTCCAATACCTACGTAACCGTTAGAAAAAACATATTGACTGGCAGCCATCACAAAGGGCGCGTAAGCGCTGTTGGCATCGTTAGCCACGTCTATCCCAACCGCGTTCGGTACGTTATAGACGGCCCACGACATGTCACTAAAGTGTAGATTTTCGTTGGTGCCGGTTCTCACATGCAACACGCTTAGTGGACTCGTTGTGCCGATGCCCACCTTAGCTCCAGACGAGGAACACAGACTGCTCCCACATGTCCCCCAACTCTGTGCTTGTAGTGAAAGCGACAAAGAACTTGCGCTCGCAGCCAGCACGCTAAACCACAGAATTCGAGCGTAACTCGCAACCCTGCATCTGCCTGCCATCGATACCCTCCCTCTTGCGTTCAACTTATTTGGAAAATGACGCACAACTCTAGCTGGTTAACCCCGGGGCTACCGTAAGTCGATCTACGCGAGCGAACCGCAGTAATCCCGTAATACGAGTGATACTTGCCTTAACCGCCAACGGTCGGACAACATTTTTAAGAACGAGACAACTCTTCAGCCAGAACTACTGAAGAATAAGGTAGGAATGACCAGAATGTCAACAACAATCTGACAAACAAGCAGTTTTTTTCACGCTTCGCCGGCCCTCTTGAAAGCGCCGCCTCTTCGGCCGACCTTTCCTTATGTGCCTCCATCCCACCCGAGTGCCTAAGACATTCGAGAACGAGCTATTTGAGTTTCTCATCTGGAGCCCTATCACCGGCGAGTTCGGTAGCATGATGCGGGATAGATACTACGAGACCACCACTAAGACACAGACCCGACGAGTTGGGGCTCCAGGTTTGGCCAGCAGGCAGGCTAAAGGCCAATAAAGACGTTTGAATGGCATGTTTATAATTGGCATCCAACTAGCCAGGTGATCGGCACAACAGTGTGCCGCCCCGGAACCTAAGCGAACGGGATGAAATTCGAACGTTGCCGCACGGGTCTCTCCCCCACTCAACACGATAAAGTTCCACCTTGCCAAGAATCTCGTTAAGTCCGCTACCTGTGCAACCGAATCGTCACAAAACGAGCGGTCCTAAACTTGAGACTTTTGCAGAATACGGCAACGCGAATCCTCCGACACCCGGCTCAAAAACGGAAGCGGTCATTCAGCGCGACACGTCTCACAATTTTTGGCTTGCCGAAAAACCTAACCGCCGGATCTTTCAGTGTGCCCAACCACCCAAAAACTTCGGTCACCGCGGGCTGTAAACTATTTTCTCCAATCACCTCAATCATTTGCCGCCTTCGCTCTCGCTAATCGCGATAGCATGTCCAGTCTCCGCCTTTATATTGGCTGCAGGAGGTGCCGATTTTCTATGCGATCTGAAGCCTGTACCAAAGCCCAAGGCAACGCTGCGCCGCAAAGCAAGCGGCATTCCTCGCAGAACAGCGTAAAATACCGCTGTTTGTTCAAAACCGCAGTCCGGGCGCAACCCCTCCCAACACCCACAGCGAACAAACGAGCCCAAGCGGAGAACCCAGAGCGAGCCAGCCCGACAATGACGCTTTCACCAAAAAAGCAAATTGTTCAAACGAACCTAGTCCCACTTTCGGACACTATTCAGAAAGACCCCGAGCATCGCATCCCTCTTTCGCCGACGACGTTTTCGCCGCAAACAAAAAGTGGACGAACGAACCTAGTCCCACTTTCGGACACCCACGCCGCCCCGGCCGCATCCCCTGTTACCCTAATAGAGCGTCATACGCAACAGCCGTGCACTATGCAAAAGACCAGCGACATACCCCAACTACAGGCGATCTCAAAACAAGTTCGGCGCCAGATCGTCGAGATGATCACGGCCGCAAAATCCGGTCATCCCGGCGGCTCGCTCTCCGCCGTCGAGATCGTCGTGACCTTGTTCTTTGACATCCTCAAGATCGATCCGCTCAATCCGCACTGGCCGGATCGCGACCGCTTTATCCTGAGTAAGGGCCACGCCGCGCCGGTCCTCTATACAGTGATGGCCGAATGCGGTTACTGCCCCAAAGATCAGCTCAACACGCTGCGCAAGCTCGGCTCCATCTATCAAGGACACCCCGACGTCCGTTTTCTGCCTGCGCTCGACGCCTCCACCGGTTCCTTGGGAGAAGGAATTTCCGTTGGGATAGGCATGGCGCTGGCGGCGAAGTTGGATAACAGCCCCGCGCGCGCCTACGTCGTCATCGGCGACGGGGAAACACAGGAAGGGCAGATTTGGGAATCGGCCATGTTCGCCGGCGACAAAGGCGTCGACAATCTGGTCTGCATCACCGACTACAATCGCATCCAGCTAGATGGATTCGTTAAAGACATCCTGCCGATCGATCCGCTCGCCGAGAAATGGCGCGCCTTCAACTGGCACACCATTGAAGTCGACGGCCACAACATTGAGCAACTGCAAAAAGCTTTCGCGGAGGCGGCGGCTACCAAGGGCAAGCCGACGTCCATCATCGCGCATACCATCAAAGGCAAGGGCGTTTCGTTCATGGAAAACAATCCCAAGTTTCATGGCGTGGCGCCGACGGAAGATGAATGCAAGCGAGCCCTGCTGGAGTTGGTTTAAATAAAGACGGAGTTGGTCTAATGGACACCAAAACGAAGTTCGAGTTCAAACTAGGCGTGGCCACGCGCGAGGCCTTTGGCAAGGCGCTGGTCGAACTGGGCAAAGTCAACCGCGACATCGTGGTCTGCGATGCCGACCTCTCCAAATCGACCTACACTAACTTCTTTGCCAAAGAGTTTCCCGACCGCTTTTTCGAGTGCGGTATCGCCGAAGCTAATATGGTGGCCATCGGCGCGGGCCTGGCCGCCAGCGGCAAAATTCCGTTTGTCTCCAGTTTTTCCGTCTTCGTGCTGAATAAAGGCTTCGAGCAACTGCGCGTCACCGCCGCTTATCCCAATGTCAATCTGAAAGTGGTCGGTACTCACAGCGGCATCTCGATCGGCGAAGATGGACCTTCGCAGATGAGCATTGAGGATCTCAGCCTGGCCTGTTCCCTGCCCGGTTTCTCCGTGATCAGCCCCGCGGATGAGGTCTCCATGACCGGGCTCATGAAAGCGGCTGTCGAGCACAAAGGCCCGCTGTTCATTCGCGCGGGACGCGCCAAGGCGCCCATTGTCTACACTGGCGATCATTATTTCGAAATCGGCAAATCGGCGCAACTGGCCGACGGCAATGACGTGACCATTTGCGCCACCGGCTTGCTGGTCGCCGAAGCGCTGCGCGCTCACGAAATTCTCGATGCCGAACGCATCTCCGCGCGCGTGATCGACCTCTATTCGATCAAGCCCATCGATCGAGCCGCCATCGAGCAGGCTTCCCGCCAAACCGGAGCGTTGGTGGTGGCGGAAGAACACCTCACCGACTGCGGCTTGGGTGTTCGCGTGGCGCAGGTCGTGGCCGAGACCTATCCTTGTCCCATGGAATTCGTCGGCATTGAGAACACCTATGCCGAATCCGGCACTCCCGATCAATTGCTGGACAAATACGGGCTACGCGCGGCTAACCTGGTTGACGCCGTGCGGCGCGTGCTAAGGCGCCGCCATTGACGCTCCTGGACACTCGGGGCTCGGCGCGTCGTCGGGCGCCGCGTATTGGTGACGGACTTAGTCTAGCCCCGAACGTGAGTGAGGGGATTGGCGCAATCCGCCTGCCGGTTGCTTTATGCGCCGGAATCGTGCATCATCATGAGCGGTAACGATCGCGACGGTGGGGTTTCCAAGGCCCGGCAGGAAGAGTTGGCCCGCATGCTTGTCTCAGCGGTGGACGATCGTGAGACGGATATGACCCGCATCTCGGGCGTCCTTCACGACCATGTCAGTCAGGTGTTGAGCGCCGCCGGGTTGCAACTTGGTTTGTTGCGGCTCGATTTTCAGGACCGGGTTCCGGAGATCGAGCAGCGTACCGCCGAGATTCAGCAATTGCTCGAAAGCGTTATCGATCAATTGCGCGATCTAAGCTATGAGTTGAACCCGTCGATTGTAGAGCGTACGGGCTTGCAGACGGCGCTCGACCGGTTGGCTGGCCGCGTCCGCAAGTCCGGCAAGAGCGGATTTCGGCTTCACTATGAAGCGGGCCTGCGGCTGCCTGCGCCCATCGCAGCCGCGTTTTATAAAATAGCGGAACGCGCGGCAGACCAGGGCGTAGCGCAGGGCTCGGTGGAGATTGAAGTGCAAGTAAAAACTGCACATGGAGAGTGGGTACTAGAAGTACGTATGGATTGTGAATTCCGCGATGAGCTGGGAGACGGCCGCTCCGTGGCCACATTGATGATGGATCATTATGCCGCCCGAAGCGGCGTTGCTCTCGAGATCCGGACCAGCCGGTCCGGCGGCGCCATCGTGCGCGCCTCGCATCCGGCCCTGTCAACCGGAGCCCCGGCCACGGGAGCCCCGGCCACCGGAGCCCCGGCCACCGGAGCAGTGGTGAGCGGAGAATGAACGATCGTGGAACGACCGATCGCGGAATGACCAGCGCCCAGAACACCGTGCTGCTGGTGGATGACCACAAGATCATGCGCGATGGCATAAAAGCCATTCTGCGCCATATTGGCGAGTTTCAAGTGGTGGGTGAGGCCGAAACCGGCGCCGAAGCGGTGCAGCTTTGCAAGAAACAGGCGCCCGACATCGTGGTCATGGATATCGGACTGCCCGGTCTCAATGGTATTGAAGCCACTACCGAAATCCTGCGCCATCATCCGGGCGTGAAAGTCATCGTGCTTTCGATGTACGACGATGAGCACTCGGTGGTGGGTGCGATTCGCTCCGGCGCGCGGGCTTTCGTGCTCAAAAAAGCGTCCGACAACGATCTGGTCGATGCTCTGCGCACCGTCGCCAAGGGCGGCTTTTATCTCAGTCCGCAAGTGTCCGACCGGCTGCTGCGCCGCATCCAAAGTGGCGATCTGGAACCGGAAAAGGCGCCTTCCATCCTCGAGCAACTCTCGCCCCGCGAATTGCAGGTCCTGCGCATGGTGGCGGAAGGGAAAACCAGCAAAGAGATCGCGGTGATGCTCGACCTCGGCTTGCAAACTGTCCGCAGCTATCGCAAAACGATGATGAAGAAGTTGAACGTCAATAACGTCGCGGGATTGACGCAACTCGCGCTCGCCGCCGGCATCACGCGCTTCAGCACCGACAATGGCGAGGGCAAGGCAAAGTGATTCAGTCGCCCTGGGGCGGCTTGCCGGTCTCCGACGCGCACGTCCATTTCTTCTCGCACCCTTTTTTCGCGTCTCTGGCCCAGCAGAAAAACGTCGATGTGGCCGCGCTTGGCCCCATGCTGGCGTGGCAACTGCCTCCCTCTGAGCCTGCCGGTCTGGCCGCCCACTGGGTCGCCGAACTAGACCGCTTCGGCGTCGATCGCGCGGCGCTCATCGCCAGCATTCCGCACGATGAAGCGTCCGTGCAAACCGCTGTCGAGAACCATCCGGACCGCTTCTATGCCTACGCGATGGTCAACCCCACGCTGCCCGAGGCCGCCGAAGACCTGCGCCTGACTCTGATCGCCGGGCGCCTTCACGGCATTTGCCTGTTCCCCGCCATGCATCGTTTTTCGATGCATGACGACCGCGCCGCAGCCGTCCTCGAGGTGGCTGCCCACCAACCGGGAACGGTAGTCTTTGTGCATTGCGGCGTCTTGAGTCTCGGAGTGCGCAACCAACTTCAATTGCCTTCCCTCTTCGATATGCGCTACTCAAATCCTATCGATTTGCATGCAGTGGCGCTACGCTATCGCTCTACCCGGTTCGTCATCCCGCATTTCGGCGCCGGCTATCTGCGTGAGGCGCTGATGGTGGCCGATCTTTGTCCTAACATCTACCTCGACACCTCGAGCAGCAATCACTGGATGCGCTATGAAGCCGGTTTGGATTTAAGGACCGTATTCCGCCGGGCGTTGGACGTATTGGGCCCGCGCCGTGTCCTCTTCGGAACGGATTCGTCCTTCTTTCCGCGCGGTTGGAACTTGCCGGTCTTCGATGAACAAGCCAAGGCTCTCTACGAGATCGGCTTGGAAGTCGAAGACGCGCATTGGATATTCCACGACAACCTGCAAGCTTTGTTCGGCCCCTAACTTAGCTAGCCCCGAACGTCAGTGAGGGGATGAACGCTTGTTCCCCCGCAAAATTGCCTGAGAATTCTGCCGCGCGAATCGTACTTAATGATTAAATGCTAGTACGTATCCGGATCCCAGGCTGTGTAGCTCCCTATTTCAGACCCAGAATCCGTGCGGCATTCCAGGCTCCCCTGGAGGCGCGAACCGCGATCCTGGTTCGTGGCTTCGCGCCCAGCCGCCGCGTGCGCATATACCCCGAAGGCTGGTCGGAGCGTACCTCCCGCTTCGCGCCGGAGATGCTGGCAGCTCGCATTGCGCAGTTGCGCCAACTCGCCTGCCAGATCGACCGGCCATCCATCAGTCATGCATTAGTAGTCCTTTGCTACGACAGTGCCTCGTTCCTTTTGCCAGAGGAACGCGACAGGCTGTGGCGGGCCTTCGGGGTTCCCATTTTCGAGCAATATCTGGACCGGTGGAATGAGGTGCTGGCAGCCGAGTGTGTCGCCCATGCCGGTCTGCATATCGTGCGCGGTTGCGAGGAACTGCCCCGGGACACCAAGCCGTGTCCGTGCGGCGATCCCTCGCCGCGATTAAAACCCCAGCAGCCCCGGTTGATTCCTGAGTTGAGGCGCATGGCCGCCGCCGTTTGACTTGCTATTCTGGTGGCTGTTCACCCTCCGCGGCCTCATGGCGGAATTGGCAGACGCGCCAGACTTAGGATCTGGTACTCGAAAGGGTGTTCCGGTTCGACCCCGGATGAGGCCACCAACATTCGCCGCCGTGCGATCCTCCTGGCTCTTCTTCCTGATTACCCGTCAACCCGATACATCGGCCTTCCGGGCGCTTAATGCACAGTCGGCGTGGTCTTGCCCTTCAACCGGTTGATTGTGCGGATAACCAGCCGCCGCGGGTCGAGCATGTGCCGTGGCTGGAACTCGCGAGCCGACCAGCGGGAACCCGCCGCAAACTCAATTCCCAGAAAATACCCGATCTCCCGATATACGCAGTAGCGCACCACGCCTGCCAGTTCACCCTTCGGATAACGGATCCGCAACGGCGTCTGCAGCGGGATCGGATGCTCGGTCTGGACACAGGCCCCGGACAGGGAAATGTCCTCGAGGTTGCCGATACTCTTTCTCGATCTTCCGCTCTGGTCCTTCCAGCGGACATCGATTATGTCCGAGCACAGCATCCTGGTCTCAATACGCCGATTCACCATACACCCGTTTATCGGTAACGCCGTTTCATGGGATTAGCAGCGGCGGCGGATCAAATTACCCTATTTGACCGTAAGGCGCGCGACTGATGCCACCTACAGAAAACGTACCATTCTCAAATTGTTTCGTAGTCCCGACAGTTATACTAGAGGCGAACCGCGGCGTTCATGGCAAAACAGGCACTTCTCATCCTTGGAATCGTGGCCGTCTTCGGCATATGCCTCCCTTGGTACAAAGGGCTGGATTTCCTGGACCCCGTGATCATAACGGCATATGCCCTGCTGGCGGTGTTCTTTGTCGCCCCGGCCAGTGCCGAGGCCTTCGCCGGCCAGCACCCCACACCACGCGCTGAGATTCTTCGCCGCAGCGGTACTCTGCTCGCCTATGGTTGGGGTATAGCCCTGTTGGTCTTAGCCGCCGGCCTAGCCAGTGTCAATTTTAAGATGTGGCATGGCCATCCGCTGATGCCCGAAAGCCCTTTTCTGGTCGCAGTACTCCTGTTGGGCCTCACTCTTTCAGCCGTTGTGATCGCCACCAGCGCATTCATGGCCCGCCGCATGACCGCGAAAGCGATTAAAGGCATCCTACGGCTGACTTTCCTGGTGATTCTGATCGCTGTCGGTTTCGGCAACCGGCTGCTGCCGGACCAAACCCGCTATCGGATCGGCGATGAACTGACGACAGATGGTATTGAGCACATGGCGTTCTTCAGTTCGGCGGTGCTGGCGATCGTAGCGGCGCTGATGTTCTTTTGGTTGGTGCGCAAAGCGCAGCCCACCGGCGGCGCGCCAGAGTGAGTCCGTCCATGTCGCCGTCCAATCTCCTGATCTCGAAGATCGGGCCCGAGTCGGACGTACTGCTTCGGAATTTGTTTCAGCACTACATTCACGACATGGCGGAGTGGTTCGAAATCGATACCCAGCCGGACGGTAGCTACTCTTACGACACGTCCTCGATCTGGAAACACGGCTACGACGCGTATTTAGCGAAGGTGGGCGATTCGATCGCCGGCTTTGCCCTGATCGGATCGGCTGAGGAGTGGCTCGGCGTCATTGGCGGCAACGACGTGCATGAGTTCTTTGTGATCCGCAGATATCGAAGGAGCGGCGTCGGACAGAGAATGGCCACGCTCCTGTGGAACCAATATCCAGGCGAATGGCTGGTCCGAGTGCTGGAAAAAAACGCGCCCGCCGTCTTGTTTTGGCGAAACGCGATTTCGACCCACTCGCACGGTTCGTATAAGGAGGAAGAGCGAGTCGTCAACGGGCGCTCCTGGCGATTCTTCCGGTTCATATCGCGCGATGGCGCCAGCCAGATCACAGGGCAGGGTAGTGCCGCTCCCGCTAGAAATAAAACTTCCCGGCCAACTGAATAATGCGAGGATCGCGATACACCGAAACCGTCCCAAATAATGAACTCAGGATGCTCAACGACCCGAACGTGCTCGGGTTGGAGTGATTGAACGCGTTTGAAGCCTCGCCGCGCAACTGGAACCGGAAACGTTCCTTGAACAGGAAGTTCTTCGATGCCGCCAAATTCCAACCCTCATAACCGGGTCCATTAATTACGCCTCGGCCTTCATTGCCAGGTATGTGCGCCGACACCGGAGGCGCGGCGAAGCAGGCGGTATTGAAGTATTGGAAGCGCGTTTGCGCGCCGCCGCTATTCGGATTGCAAATCAGATTTGGGCGCAGACTGGCCGGGCTAGCTCCAATGATTCCGAGCCCTCCCGGATCGGTACCCGAGGTAGTCGCCGTATACGGCAGGCCAGTGTAGTAGTTGGCATTCGCCGCAACCTCCCATCCACCCAGAGCCTTGCCCACCACTCCATGTTGGCTCTTGAAGAACGGCAGCGGATAGACCAGGTTCAGGTTGAAAACCTGGGTGCGGTTGTACAGGATGGGCCCGTATTCACCGTGGGCAACATTGTAGGTATTCTGCGGGGCCTGCACATCCGTCTGCGCGTCGGTCAGACCCTTTGACCAGGTGTAGTTGAACGTGACCAATGCATCGGAGGCAAACTGTTTTTTGCCATAGATCTGAAGAGCGTTGTAGTTGGAATTGAACCACGGCTCAATCAGCTTGATGGCGCCATAGCCCTGAAACGGCCGAAGGATGTTCAGCAGCGGCGTGTTGGCCGAGGTGATCGCCGTATTGGGGCCGATCAGGCCGGAGGAATAAGCCAATCCCGGCGGTACTTCGTTAATATCAATGCCCCCAATCAAGTGCGTTCCTTTGGTCCCAACGTAAGCCACATTGAGCTGAGAGGTCGGAGTGATCTGGCGTTGGACCTCTAGGTTCCATTGTTGAGAATAGGGAGTGTGATTCAAATAACCCGTGCCATAAGGATTCTTGGGAGAATTACTCACGTTCGCCGTTCCGCCGGCGGGGTTGTCTAAAGTTGTATTGGTGATGGTGGCCGCATTGACGTAGGGCGGATTGTTGAAGATATTCTGTTCATAGTTTCCGTTCGTCACCGAATCGTAGAAAATCCCGTATCCGCCCCGGACCGCTGTCTTCCCCGTGCCAAAGGGATCCCAAGCGAGCCCGAAGCGCGGAGCAAAGTTCAAGCTGTCCGACGATCCGATCGCCGCTCCAAATGGGGAGTTCGAATTTGCGACGACGATGCCGTTCAGATAGGGAATCGGAACCGGAGCGGCTAGCAAACCACCAGGGGTGAGGGCGGGCGCGTTCGCCGGGTTATATGCCTCGGGAGCGAAACTAGTGAGCTGATGGTTGCCATCAGTGGGCCCAAAATACTTCGAGTAGCGCACGCCAAAATTCAAGGTAAAGTGCTGGGTGACGCGCCAGTCGTCCTGCACGTAAAGTTCAAACTGGTTGACCAGAATATCCGGCGTTACATCTTCCGACGCCTGGCTGAACGACGCTACGTTACCCAGCAAAAAGTTGGCAAAGGCCTGGTTGAACTGAGTTGTCCCCGCCGGCACGCTGGCCGGGGTGAAAGAGAACGATCCGGCGTTAGCTCCCGCGTTGTTCTCGTGCTTCTCATAGTGGTTGTAGGTCCCGCCAAAACGGACCGTGTGATTACCCAGGATCTTCGACATGTTGTCAAAGACATTGTGGTTCCGGCTGTAATCGCGATACGGACCGAACCCGGTGATGGAGGTCCCGCTGGCGAATACGAGGCTGGGCACGCGGCCCAGGGTAGACGCAAACGGAAGAGGAATTTTGACATCCGGGGAGAGCGTGGAATTGATCAGACCGCTCGGATTGCTGATGATCGCGCCGTAGGAGTAGTTGTAGCCGGCTTCATTGAGCCAGGTGGGCGACAACGTGGATTCTACATGGCCGGTAAAGTTGTGGCCGGGAGCGTTGGTGCTGGTATTGGCCACGCCGGGCACTGCGACGCCGGTGAACAAACCGGTAGGCTCAACTGTTGGAATGTCGTCCCGCAGGTAACGCGCCCAAAGGTGCAGTTTCGGACTAAAAACGTGATCTACCCGGATCAGTTCCTGTTCGAAATTGTAGATGTTCCGGAACAGGGATACCAGCGTATTGCTGCTTCCCAGCGGGAGTTTGGAAAAAATGTCGTTGACGTAAGCTTTGGCCACCGGATCGATGCTGGTGATCTGCGTCGATGTCTGGCTGCAGGTACTGCCGGTGTAAGCAATGCAGACCGGCGTCGGGAAGGTCCCATTCAATTCGCCAGCCGTCGGCAGCACCGCGGTGCCGGTGGTGTAGGTAATCACCCGCCGGAATTCTTCCGAGAAGAAGAAAAAGGTCTTGTTCTTCTCTTTGTTGTAGTGGCCCGGAATATAAACCGGACCGCCCAGCGTCCAACCGAAGTCGTTGTAGTGCAGCGCCGGGACCCGCGCTTTGCCGTCGGCGCCCAGGTTCAGGGAATTCGCGTTGTTGAGAAAGTTGTTCGCCGCAAAGTCGTTGTTGCGCACGAACTCATAGGCGTCCCCGTGAAACTGGGACGTGCCGGACTTGGTTACCACGCTGATCTGGCCGCCGGACGCGCGGCCGAATTCCGCCGAATAGTCGCTGCGCAACACCTTGAACTCCTCAATCGCATCGACACTGGGCGTGTTGAGTAATGTCAGGTTCGATCCGCGATCCACATTGTCGGCGCCATCCACCAGCCACTCGTTGGCCGAGTTTCGCGCTCCGTTAATGGAAAATGGAATCTGGGCGCTCGATCCGCTGGGCACGGTCACGCCCACGTAGAGCTGATCCACCGAGGCCGAGCTGACACCGGGCATGCTTTGCAACAACTGTTCGTAGTTGCGCGTAACCAGCGCCTGTTCCCGAATCTGCGTGCCGGTAATCGTCGTCTCCTGGCTGGCGCTCTGCAAGTCCACGTGAACGGGCGCTTCTTCCACCGTCACGGTCTGCGCCAGATCTCCCACTTCCAGCCGGGCGCTGACCGTAAGATTGTCGTTGACGTTCAACACGATGTTGTCCCGCTCCACTTTTTTGAAACCAGCCGCTTCAATGGTCACCTTGTAGGTGCTCACCGGAAGGTGCAGCGCGGCATAGTTGCCCGACGTATCCGTTGTCACGGTCTGCTGCTCGCGATTCTGTTTCAAATTGAAGACCGTGACTTTCGCGCCGGGCACGCCTGCTCCCGACGGATCGGTCACCGTCCCTACGATGGCGCCGGTGATGTCCTGAGCGGAAAGCCAGCATGGCAATAGAAACATGAATAACAATGCACTGGAAAAGCGTCTCATCAGGGAACCTCTATCGTATTGTTCTTAGACCAACTCGAAGCAGTACCCGTGATTATAGCGGATGACAATGTCAAGTGAAAGGGTTTTACTTTGTTAGCCTATAGAGCGATGTCCGAAGGGCCCATGGTGGCAGCGTCGTTGCAGGCGGCGCGCGCCCAAACTGATGCTTTGTTTCGACTGCTTGCGCCGGGTGCAATCTACGATCGCCCCATTCCCGAACGCCACCGCTTGGTGTTTTATCTTGGGCACCTGGAGGCGTTCGACTGGAACCAGATTGGCCGGTTTTGTCTGGACCTGCCGTCCTTTCATCCGGAGTTCGACAAACTCTTCGAGGCCGGCATCGATCCTCCGCCAGGACAAGCCGCCCAGGATCAGCCCAACGATTGGCCATCCGTTGCTGAGGTCGAGCAGTATAACCAGCGCGTCCGGGCGCGTTTGGATGTGGTCTTGGACCACGCCCCTCCAACGGTCATGCAGATGGTGCTGGAGCACCGGATGATGCACGCCGAAACCTTCGCCTACCTGCTGCACCAGTTGCCATACGACCGCAAACAGGCCGTCTCGCCGGCGGCCATCCAAACGCCACGCGCCGAATTCAGCGGCGGCGAGTTCATCGACATTCCGGCCGGCATCGCCACGCTCGGCCAACGCATGGGCGAGTTTGGCTGGGACAACGAGTTCGACGCCCACGCTGTGTATGTGCCCGCGTTCGCCATCGGCAAGTACAAGGTCACCAACGGGGAGTATCTGGAGTTCGTCAGGCAGGGAGCAAAGCCTCCGCATTTCTGGGTTGAGCGCGACGGGCTGTGGTTCTACCATGGGATGTTTGTCGAGACGCCGCTGCCCTTGGACTTTCCGGTTTGGGTAACGCATCAAGAAGCCGCGGCCTATGCCCAATGGCGCGGTTTGGAACTGCCGACCGAAACCCAATTCCATCGCGCGGCCTACGGGAAGCCGTCCGACGTGGAGCAAGACACAGAACAGTTTTACCCCTGGGGAGTTGATGCCCCCACCGCTGCGCGCGGGAACTTCGATTCGCACGCCTGGGACCCGCAAAGCGTGTTGGCACACTCGCCCGGCGATAGCGCTTTCGGTGTCTCCCAACTCGTCGGCAACGGCTGGGAGTGGACCGCGACTCCATTTGCGCCCTTCCCCGGATTCGCCCCCGCTCCTTCCTATGTGAACTACTCGCAGAATTTCTTCGATGGTGAACACTTTGTCATCAAGGGTGCATCGCCTCGCACACCGGCGGGTTTGCTGCGCCGCTCATTCCGCAATTGGTTTCGCCCTAATTATCCCTATGTCTATGCTGGCTTCCACCTCGTCGCAAATTGAAAAATCGCGAATTGAAGAGACGCAAATTGAAAAACCGCGATTTGAAGTTAGCGAGTTTGCCTCCGACGTGCGGGTTGGACTTTCCAAACCGCGCAAGGAACTGCATTCCAAGTATCTCTACGACCAAATCGGCACTGCTCTGTTTGAAGCGATCACGTTTCTGCCCGAGTATGGCCTGACGCGCGCGGATGAGCGCTTGTTGGTGTCTTATGCCGGCGAGATTGCAGCCGCGTTAGAGGGCCCGATCGATGTCATGGAACTTGGCAGCGGCAGCGGGCGCAAGACGCGCAGCATCTTGCAAGCGGTGGGCAACAACCAGCCACAAAACCTGCTCTACTATCCGATCGACGTTTCGACGGAAGCGCTGGGCCGTTGCCTGCTTGAACTCCATGGCTTGGCTGATATTATTCCCCTCGAAGAGACTTACCTTGCCGGCGTGGACAAAGCGGTTGCCAGCCGCCGTCCGGGCCACTCTTTTTTAGTGCTGTTTCTAGGCAGCACCATCGGTAACTTTGAGCGGAGATGCGCCGAAGCGTTTCTGCGCGACTTGCGGCAGCGCCTGCAACCGGGCGACGCTCTTCTATTGGGCGCTGACCTCGTCAAGTCCCCGGAACGCCTGATTCTCGCCTATGACGATCCAACCGGCGTGACCGCCGCTTTCAATCTCAATCTGCTGGGCCGCGTGAATCGTGAATTGGGCGCTAATTTCGATTTGCGGGCGTTTCAGCACCAGGCGATCTACAACGAGAACGAACGGCGCATCGAAATGCATTTGCACGCCCTTGCCGATCAGGACGTCACCATTCTAGCGGCGGATTTTTCCATACACATCCGCGCCGGCGAGACCATTTGGACGGAATCCTCACACAAGTTCTCTCTCCAGGAGTTGCCCGTATTGGCGGAGCGCACGGGTTTTGCGCCGTTGAAACATTGGGTGGACCAAGACTGGCCATTCGTCGAGGCGCTGTGGACGGTCCAGCCGTAGAGTTCCGCGCGGTCCACTTTTCCATTGGCAATAACAAGGTTCTCGACAACCTGAATTTGTCGATTCATGACGGCGAAACGCTGGTGTTGCTGGGCCGCAGCGGCTCCGGTAAAACCACCGCGTTGAAGATGGTCAACGGACTGGTTTTTCCCTCCAGCGGCGAAGTCCTGGTGGAAGGCAAATCGACGCGCGCGTGGGACCCGATCCGTTTGCGGCGTTCCATTGGCTATGTGATTCAGGAGATCGGTTTGTTTCCTCACTTTACTGTCGCCGGCAATGTCGGCTTGGTTCCGAACCTGGAAGGCTGGGCGCAGCAACGCATCGCTGACCGCGCTGACGAGTTGCTGAATCAGGTTGGCCTCGATCCGACGGACTTCCGCAATCGTTATCCGCGCGAATTGTCCGGCGGACAGAAGCAACGGGTGGGTGTGGCGCGCGCCCTGGCGGCCGATCCGCGCATTCTGTTGTTTGATGAACCATTCGGCGCGCTCGATCCCATCATTCGGGCTGAACTCCAGCAGCAATTTCTGGAGCTACGCCGTGTGGTCAGCAAGACCTCGATATTTGTCACTCACGATGTCCGTGAAGCGCTGAAACTCGGTTCGCGGATCGCGCTGCTCGAGCATGGCCGGCTGGATGTCGTCGCTTCTCCGGACGAGTTTCTGCAATCCACGAACCAAGAAGCCGCGGCCTTCCGCGCCAATCTGTAGCCATGCGCGCCCTCGTCACTTTGTGGGGCAGGTTGTCAACCTGCGGCCGATTATCAATCGGCCCCCGTTCCTTCGCCGGCTTGTGTTCCCTCTTGCTCGCAAGCACCGCCGCTGCGCAGACCATCGCGGCCGTCACCGATGGCGCAAGTTTCGGGCCTCGTCTGGTCCCTGGCGAATTAGCCACCGTCTTCGGCGCTTCCCTCGCCAGCGGTACCGCGCAGCCCTCTTCCACACCGCTCCCCATTTCGCTCAATGGAACCACCGTGCTGGTCAATAACATTGCCGCGCCGCTGGTCTACGTTAGCGCGACGCAGATCAATTTTCAGGTGCCTTCCTCATTGACCACCAGCCCGGTTAGCGTTCAAGTGGAAACAAGCACCGGCACCACCGTAGCGTACAGCGTGGCCCTGGTTTTAGCGAGCCCGGCAATTTTTCAATACCCCACCAACCGTGCGGTTGCCCAGAACGCCGACGGAACTCTGAATAGTTCCACCAATCCCGCAGCCGCCAACTCGGTCATCACGGTGTACCTGACGGGCCAAGGGGCGGTCAACCACCCCGTCACCGACGGCGATCCGACGCCTTCGTCGCCGCTGGCCACAGCCACCGGTACCGCTACGGCCACGGTCGGCGTCCAGAACGCGACCGTCCAGTTTCTTGGACTGTCGCCTGGCTTCGTCGGATTGGCGCAAGCCAACATTCTGCTTCCCAATCTGCCGGCCGGCGATTATCCGCTCGTCATTACGGTCGGCAGCATGATGAGCACCTCGGCCGTGATCAGCATAAGCAACAACAGCGGGACCTACACCAGCCCGTTAACGTTTGTCGGGCAAGCCAGCTTCGGCAACAGCACCGTCAGCAATGTCGCGCTATACGGAAACACCGCCTACGTGTGCGGCGCCGATCAGATCGAGATCGTGGACGTCACCACGCCAACGGCGCCGGTCGACCTCGGATCGTTTGGCAGCACCCAACTCAACGGCCTCGGCACCACCTGCGCGGTCAACACGGCGGGAACGGTGCCATTCCTGGTAGACATCGTTGGGCTCACCAACTCTTTCACGACTCAAACGCCGGTCGATTCTTCTTTCGCCGTATTTAGCCTCACCTATCCAACCTCGCCTGTGCAGTTGGCCTTTGCGCAGAGCCCATACCCCTATATGACCAGCCTCAGTTTTCTGAGCACATTCGGCCTGGTGACCAGCAGTTATTTCACATTTAATTCGAATCTCGACATTACCGGCCAAAACGGTAACTATTTCGCCTTCGATTTCACCGCTTCGTCGACAGGAGCAATCACAGCGCCTGACCTGATCGGCTCGCTACAGAACTTACCCAACTTGACTCCCTATTCGGCCGTGCTGAATAACGCCTTCGCTTACATTGTCGGAAGCACGGGGACCGGAGCAAACGTCAATGGTATCGGCGTGCTGGACGTGGTCGCCTTCGGCGGCGGCAGCGCCGCATCGCCCGCGATTCTGGGAAGCGTCACGGCCTCGCCGGCTGCCATCCTGCTCAGCTTCGATATTTCCAATAACATCTTACTGGCTGCCGGCAATACTACCGAGAATCGCGATCCCGGCAATCCGAACTTCGCCTTTACCGGGCACCTCACTCTGACTACGTTCAATATCATCAATCAGGAAGGCCCAGTCGCTCTTGCGAGTTTCGATACTGGCATGCCGGTCGACGGAACGCCGACCACGCGCGCGTTCTCAAACAATGTCTTTGCGGTGATCAGCAACTCAGCCGCGGCCGATGTCACGGGACCCGCATCGCTCAGCATCCTCGACGCTCGCACGCCCGCCAGCCCGCTACTCTATCCGTTCCTGACCGAATTCGGGCTCAGCGGGGCGCTAGCGACCTCCGCCGGTTATCTGCTCGTGCCCACCGTGCACGGGCTCAGTATTTATAGCCTCAATTTGCAGTGACGACTAGTCTTGGCTTACCGCGCGCCGCCGCCCTCCAGGTCGGTTCAGCGGCGCCCGTGAATCTCGGCAACATGCAGCAGCCGGGCTAGGCCTTCCATAACGTCGGCAAAGCGCTTGTCGTTCTGCCGGTCGCGCTGCCGGTTTTCCGCCGCCATCAGCTCCACGGTTTGGGTGAGAGCTTCGTGACGCTCGGTTAGCCTTTCCAAGCGTTCGTCAATGCTCATTTCTTTATGATAGCGATAAACAGCCTGCCTTACCGCAGCGCCTTTACCATCTCCCGCGCCGCGTTATACCCTGGCGCGCCCATCACTCCCCCACCTGGATGCGTCCCTGAGCCGCACAAATATAACCCAGGCACCGGCGTCCGATACCGTGCGCAACCCGGCGCCGGCCGCATCACGAACATCTGATCTAAACTCATCTCTCCGTGAAAAATATTCCCGCCCGTCAGCCCAAATCTCCGCTCCAGATCGAGCGGAGTCAGCACCTGCATGTGCTCAATCAGGGACCGGAAGCCCGGAGCGTATTCCTCCACCAATTCCATCACGCGCTGGGCGAACGGCTCCCGCTGCTCATCCCAATTCGATTCGCACAGCGTATAAGGAGCATATTGCAGGAAAATCCCCATAATATGTTTCCCCGCCGGCGCCAGTGAAGGGTCGTACATCGTCGGTACCGTCAACTCCAGGAGCGGCGATTGCGATGGCCGGCCGTACTTGGCATCATCCCAGGCACGCTCCACATAATCCATGCTGGGGCAAATATGCATGGTGGCCCGATGCTGCGGACCCGGCGCGCCCGGCAGCGCGCGAAAACTCGGCAGCCCATTCAGCGCCAGATTGATTTTGCAGGAAGTCCCCTCAGACCGGTATCCGCCAATGGACGCGACCAGATCCGTAGGAAGCTGCCGCGGGTCCAGCAAATGCAGAAACGTCATGTGCGGAGTCAGATTACTGGCCACCATCGAAGCCTGAATCTCTTCGCCATCGCGCAGCACCACACCGATAGCACGGCCGTTTTGCATCAGAATCCGCGCCACATCGGCATTGGTCCGAATCTGCGCTCCGGCGCTACGCGCCGAGTCCGCAATCGCGTTCGACACCGCGCCCATCCCGCCGCGCACAAATCCCCACAGCCCCCGCTTGCCGCCCACGCTGCCCATCACATGATGCAAGAGGATGTACGCCGTGCCCGGTGACCGCGGCCCGCCGTTGGCGCCGATCACTCCGTCGGTTGCCAGCGTGACTTTCACTTCGTCCGATTCAAACCACTCATCCAGCAAATCGGCCGCGCTTTTGGTGAAAATCTTGACCAGCCCGACCATGTCTCGCGCGCTCAGTCCGACGAACTTTCCCGCCAGTTTCAAGTAATCGATTAAATCGCCGACACTCCGGGGAGGAAACTCTGGCGGCGTCGTCAGCAATAGACTGTCCACCACTTCCGATATCCGCTCCAAATGATTCTCGTAGGCCGGGAAAATTGCCGCATCGTGCCGCGAGAACTTCGCAATCTCGGCCAGGGTCTTTTCTCCGTCCTGGTACATGAACAGATAGCGGTTGTCGGGAAACGGCGAGAAGAAGGCGGGATCCTTGGCATCCACGCGATACCCGAATCGTGGCAGGTCCAGATCCTGAATGATCCGTTCTTGCAGCAGGCTAGTGAGATAGGCAGCCGTCGATACTTTGTAGCCGGGCCACACTTCTTCAGTGACCGCGCAGCCGCCCACCAGCTCGCGCTTCTCCAAAACCAGCACGGATCGCCCAGCTCGGGCCAGGTAGGCAGCCGCAACCAGTCCGTTGTGGCCGCCGCCAACGATGACTACATCAAAGTTCTTCAACTTGCATTGTAGCGAGCGAAGGGAAACTCCGTCCAAGTGTGTACCGGTACAGCGCCTCTACTGGTTATACGGGAGTTTTCACTAAGTAAACGCACTACCCAGCATAGGTAAACACCTAACGGGCATTCAGTATCTGCCCTCTACCCGCGCACCCGAATGCAACCGTATCGTAAGCGTAGAGATTCATGCGCGAGCATTTTTTCATCGGCGCGTGGGCTTGGCTAGCTCTACTGACACCTGGTCTTCAAGCGACTTCCATCGCCGTCTATCTGTCGGCGCCTGGCTCGCAGTCCACGTTTGTCACGAACGCAATTACAGAAGACTTCAACTCGGCGACTCCCGGCACGTATCAGACTTATAACGGCGCAATCGGCACGTATGGCGTCACCGGTCAAGACTCTTTCGTAATTCAGGCGGCCGATCAATTCGGCGGCGCCGATGGCTCGCAATACATGGCGTTCGGCGCGCAGAGCAATAACGCCGGCGCCATTCAGTTGGCCCTCACTTCGCCGGCCACTTATTTCGGATTTTGGTGGTCCGCCGGCGACGCCAACAATGGAGTCACGTTTTACTCCGGCACGACGGTGATCGGACGCTTCAGCACCGCGCCCCTTGTGTCGTTGCTGCAAAGCACCACCGTCACGGCAGTGGATGGGACCACCTATCAAAGCTCGGCCTATTTCGGTAATCCCAACAACCCCGGCCAAGACACCAACGAACCTTTCGCATATGTCAATTTTCTGGTTAGCGGCGGAACCGTCACCAGCATTGTTTTCGACAATTCCAACTCCACCGGCACCGGGTTTGAGAGCGACAACGACAGCGTCTTCAATGGAACGGTGACCCCACCGCCCGACGCGGTTTTTGTCAGTTCCATCGCCACGCCCGAACCGGGCACGTGTTTCCTGTTCCTCGGCGCCCTGGTCGTGGTTGCCGGATTTCATCGGCGGCGCAAGACTCGTCCGAGCCGCTAACCGTTTTCCCGCCGGAAACGGCACTCGCGCGAGAGCGGGCATTCATGGCAGCGAGCGCGAGTCCGAGTACAGCATTCCTGTCCATGCCGCCGCAGTAACTGAAAAGCATCAACCAGCCTCGAACACTCAAGCCCGGTTTGCGGTTCGAGCGCCTGCTGAACGGCACGATAAGTAGACGAGTAGCTTTTCTGTTCCCGCGCATAGCCAAGGCGAACCAGCACGCGCAAGCCGTTTGAGTCCAGCGCCAGGCTAGCCTGTTTCCCGCAAAAAAGAAGGATCTTCTCCGCGCCTGGATCGCCAATCGCTGGAAAAAGCTTGAGGTCCCGTTTGGAGAGCGCCCGGCTGAGGTCGCCACCAAATTTTTCTAGCGCAAGGCTGGCAATCTCTTTCAGTCGCTCGGCCCTCAGTTCGGGGTGAATTCCGCCCAGCCTGCAGATCGCCACCAGCGTCGCCAAAGGGGCATTAAGAATCGCTTCGGGATCCAGACCCACCTGATCGCGCAAGGCATGCAGAGCTTTATTCCGTCGCTCATCCGAGGCTAAATAGCCGATGTTTTCCGACAAAATCAGTTGGAGTGGGTCACGCAACGGCTCGGCAGGCTTGCCGTAAAGCGCCTGGAGTCTGTGAATACAGTCGTCAAGTTCGGGAGGATTCAGAACGGCAGTTCTTTGGCGTTGTGCAGGCTCGCCGACGTCGCCGATGTTGCCAGGTATGGATACGGATTGACCGGCGTCCCACCAATGCGCACTTCATAATGCAGGTGCGGCGCGGTCACTCGTCCGGTCGCGCCCGACAGCCCGACAATCTCACCCCGCCGTATTTCCTGTCCTGGAACCACGCTCCATTGCGACAAATGAGCGTAGTAAGTCTCCATGCCGTTGCCATGATCGATGACCACCAGCTTCCCGTAGCCGGAATCCCACGCAGCCTGGGTCACGATTCCATCCGCGGCCGCGTGAACCGGAGTGCCCATATTTGCGGAAATATCCACGCCCGGATGCATCTCCCCCGCCCCGTCGCCCCCGAAGGGATTCGCCCGGCCCCCGAAAGGACTCAGGAGCTGACCGTCTACTGGCCAAAGGCTCGGGCGGACATTGGTCTGCCACTGCTTAGGATAAGTCCTATAAATTAGCGAGATGTTGGCCGATTGAAGAAAGTTGTATTCCTCCAAGGACTCCCGGAACGTGGGCGTCAGTTTGGCCTCGTTCGTCGGGCCGACCTTCCGGTTCAAGCCATAGGCTACCGACACCTCACTCGCAAACAACTGAAGCGTGGCCAGTTGCCGCGTTTTTTCACTGTTCACCCGCTGCAACTCCGAGTAGCGCGCTCGCAACGTATCTACTTCATGGCGCAAAGAGTTGTAGTTGGCGACCTTCCACGTCATACGGGCATAGCTGGATAAGATACCTGCCAGAGAAATGGCGCCAAAGAAAGCGAATAAAAGGACTGCGTATATGGCTTGATAGGGGATGTGGATGCGTTTGAGTCTGCCGTGGAGGGAATGTGCAAGAACAACAACGAAATAGGGCTTCTGCTGCATGGAACTCCTTGTTCTCGGCGATTGTCGGAAATTTCAGCTAAAACTTCGAGACTCTATGAAACGACCCGAGACTGTCGCAGCCAGCGGAATGATGAACGAATTGTAAGGATACCCGAAATGCCTTGGTGTGTCAAGACGACACATTGTAATCTATGGTACAGAAGTACCGTTACCGCCTAGGGCAACCCCGTAGTCTCGGAGACCATTTTCCAGGCTCCGCCACTGCATCCAAACCTCAACCGTCAGTTCGCCGGCGGATTCCAGGCTGATTCGCGGCAAGCGAACCTGCGGATCGTTCCCGTAGCTCAATACAAGTAAGGAAGGGTCGCTCGGCAACGGAACGCAGGTACCCGAAGCCGACAGAATGCGCCCCGGCTGATCGGACGAGAACAGTTCCCCGATTCCGGCGCATTGAACGGAAATTCGCCGGATCTCGGTCAACCCTGGTTCAATGGCCGGATCCAGCCGCAGATGCAAGCTGCCGGCAGCCGCGGGCAAAACGAATCGGGCCTTTTGCCAGCCGGAACGCGGCAATTCGAGGGTCACGGCTGCCTCCTCGGTGAATGTCTCGGTCTCAGACGCGTAAAGCGTGGAGCATACACTCGCCGGGGTTTCCATGGGCGGACCCAAGCCGCCCGCGATCTGCGCCAAGAGCGATTCGCGAACGGCCCTGCCTGACGCATCCAGAATCTTCAGAGCCCGGCTTATGTTCGGCCGGACAGACTTAGGGTCGATCAGAATCTCCCGGAGCCACGAATAAGCCCGCAAAATCGGCGAATGTTCAAAGCAACGTCCCAGCCGCAACCAATCTTCGGCGAAAAAATGCGTGCGGCACGCGAACTCGGGCTCGATCAGACGCACCTGCCCCGATTTGCCCATCCGGATTGCCTGCGCTGTCAGATTTCCATGCGCCCAGCGAGTGTGGGGATTCGCTTCCACCAGCCTGGCCTTCAGTTCGTTGCCCACATAGCGCATCAGCAGTTCCCGGTCGAGCGCAGAAAAGTCCGGCAACCGGCACACCGCGGCCAGAAACGCGTCGATCTCCGCTTCAGCCGCGGCCGCCGTCGAAGGTTGATCGGTTGCCGCAAACGCCGCCTGCATCACCGAAATGGCATGCGCCAACTGATCTTCCCTTAGTTCTTCCGAACAGATTTCGTGCCCGCAACCAAACCATTGCCATCCACCTTCCTCAAAGAAAAACACCGGCTCAGCGGCAATCTCCGGACACGCTTCGAAAAATCCCCGAGCCCGACCGGCCAACCGGTCGAGGCCGCGGCCGATCCGGAACCAAATTCCCGAACTCACCAGCCCGCGGCGGCCCTCCCTCCCATCGTCCGCCAGCAGCCGAATCTGGTCATTTTCGTTTATCCAGCGCCGAGCCCGCAAAATCGAAGCGATTTCCTCGGTCTTTAAAAATGTGGGACTCACTCCAGTTCATCTTATCCTTGAAGCAGCGTGCTCTCGATCATCCTTCCCATCCAAAACACCCCCGAGTGCCTCGAAAGCCTGTACATGTTCACGCTCGATCCGGAATTCGAGATACTCGGTGAAGGATCGGGCCGCTTTCCCTTCCGGCGCGTCGAAACAAAAAGCCGTTCCTATGTTCAAGCCGCGAACCGAACCGCCGACGCGGCCCGAGGAGAAGAACTGATCTTCCTAGCGCCCGATTTCGTCGCAACGTCCACGGCATGGAAGCGCGAGTGCTTTTCCATTCCCACCGCTCTCTTGCGCCAAGCCGGCGGCTTCAACGAACATTTTTCAGAGAGTTGTCATGAGATCGATCTCTGCCGCCGTCTGAACCTACCCGTTCCTCCAGCCAATCCCGCGCATAACGCAATCGATCAACTCCTGCTGGCCGATCTCTGGCCCGCGCCATAGAACTCCAACAGCTTCCTCGCATTCGCCGCCCAGGTTGGCCGTTGTTCAAAGAACCGCCGCGCCCCCTCACTCAGCCGCCGGCACAACTCCGGATCGCGGCGGAGCAAATCGATCGCCTCCGCAATCGAGACCGCATCCGCCTTCTCGAGCACCCACGCCTCTTCGCCGTGCCGTACCTGCAAACCCAGATTGGCCGCCGGCAAAATCACGGGCCGTCCTACGGAAAAAAACTCCGGCAGCTTGCTCGGCAACCGGTAGTCATTGAACACTCCTGGCCGCCCGGGTTGCACCAGAAAGTCCGCCGCCGCTAGAATCCCGGGAATCTCCTGATACTCAACGCGCCCCAATTCCACCGCGCTCCGGCGCAGAACCTCATCGCCCATGGCAACGTAATCCTTGCCGGAACGGATCAACACCGCGGGCGTCCCCTCTCGATTCAACAGCGCCGCAGCCAGATACAGGCTGCGCACTTCGCCCACGTTGGCCTCATGCACGTTCCCCGTATAAGCGAGCACGACCGTTTCCGGCGCAATTCGCAGCCGCTCCCGCAACGCCAGGTTTTGTGGCTGTTGCTGAAACAGATTCCGGTCGCAGGACGGCGGAATCTCCAGCACCGGAACACCCGCGGGAGCGAACTCCGCCAGCCGTCCGATCACCACCGTGATTCCTTGCGCCCGGTTCAGCAATTCACGGCTCCGTTGCGGATGCGCCAACCCATCCGGCACGCGACCGTTGCTGTCGCCAGCCATGCGGGCCAGCAGATACATCTCGTTGTCCTCTAAATGCACGAACAGCCGAAAGGGCGAGCGCAAGTTCGAACAAAACTGCCGCACCACCTCCCGCGGAGTCCAGGCATGCACCACGTCCCAACGCTTGGCCAGCGCCTCGCCAAAATCCAACACCGCAAAGTCCCGCCGCGGCATCACCACGGCAGTGTCCTTCCCGTTCGGAACCGCGACCGTACAATCCTGCCCCAGCGCCGTCAGCTCGCTCGCCAATTGGCAGACGTGCAGGGCGCTATTGGCGGTGAAATCGTGATACAGCGCAAATAAAATTTTCAAAAGTCATGGTGGCACAAAACCAGGGACGGACGAGACGTTCCCTGGTTTTTCGACAACCGTTATGTGCTACCACTATGGCCATGTCGCGTCTGCTGACCGCTGCCCTAGCCGCCTGCCTCACCCTGCAAGCCCAGATCCCCACACAGGATTCAAGAAACACCAACCTCCCCAACACCGACACTCATTTCATCCCCAAGACCTACCAGACGCTAGCGGGAGTTTACTGAGAATACTCAGGTAGCGCGCCCAATCGTTTATCGAAGTTCTTTCCGGCCAAGCGGATAGCCTGTCCGCGAACGATCAATTTGTGTATTACCCCATATAAGACATTTCTATAGCAAAATGTTCTAAATGCCCTTGCGCCTTCCATCGCTTCGCTCTATACTTGTATTACCCTGTATGGCCTCTCTCGTTGCGAAGAAAAAGGGCAACAAGCTGTACTACTACGTCGTCGAAAGCGCCCGCGTCGATGGCCAACCCCGCATCGTCCACCAAACCTATCTGGGCACCGCCGAAAAGGTGGCCGATCTAGTCAAGGACCGCGCTGCCCCGGTACCGCTGTCGGCCACCATGCGTGCTTTCGGATTGCCGGGCGCTCTCTGGCTCGCCGCCCAGCAGACGGGTGTCTTTTCTCTACTGGAGTCGCTCTGGCCCCAGCCCCGCTCCGGCCCGTCGCCGGCTCACTATCTCTTAGTGGCAGCCATCCACCGCATTTGTCAGCCCGGTCCCAAGACCGAGGTCTCCGATTGGTATGACCGTACCGTCCTGCCCTCGCTATGGAAAATACCGTCCGAACGCTTCACCTCACAAGCCTTCTGGGATGCCTTCGAGCAGATTCTGCCAGAGGAATCTTTCGGGGACGATCCGCTGGAGGATGCCCAGTTGCGTCTGCTGGCTTTGTGGAAGGAAAAGCAAGCGATCAGCCGCCGCTTGCTGGCCTATGACACCACCAACTTCTACACCTACATTGCCAGCACCAACACCCGCAACGAACTGGCGCAGCGCGGCCACAACAAGCAGGGCCGTCACAATCTGCGGCAAGTGGGGCTCAGCTATGTTTTGGACGGGGAAAGCGGATTGAGTCTCTGTCACCACGTTTATCCCGGCGACGTGGCCGACGCCGAGGAATTCTCCACCGCGCTGTCCCGAATTACGCGCATGCTGGATCACAATCAGATCGCGCGCAATACGGTCACGCTGGTGTTCGATAAAGGGACCGCCGCGCTGGCGAACACCTTGGAATTGGAGCAAGCCCGCGTGGGATGGATTTCCGCGTTGCCGTGGAACCAAGCTCCGGCGGAGTTGCGGGAGCGAGCGGTAGAACAACTTGCGCCCTGCAGCAGCCAACAACCGGGCGTGCGCGCGGCCGGTGAAAAACTTCTGGTGCATGGCCAAGAGCACTTCTGCGTGGTGAAGTACTCGGCTTCCTTTGCCGGCGAACAACTGCATAGTTTGACCACCAGCGTGAGCAAGGTGTTGCAGTATCTGCGCCGATTCTCCATGGAGTTGAATAAGCCGAAAGCCCGCTGGGATGAGAAGAAAATTCGCAGCAAGATTCAGCGTTGGCTAGCGGGTCAATTCCTGGCCGAGGTAATCCACTATGACATCCAACAACGCGACGGCCATTGGCATCTTCAGTTTGACTTCAACACCGCTGCCTGGCAGCGCTTGCTGACACATCGCCTCGGCCGTACCGTTCTACTCACGAATCGCATGGACTGGACGGCGGAACAGGTAGCGGCGGGATATTCCGGCCAGCAATCTATCGAGAGAGTCTTCCGCGGACTCAAGGATGGAGAGTGGCTGGGTTGGGGACCTATGCACCACTGGACGGATCGTAAAATCCGCATCCATGCTTTCTATTGCATGCTCGGAATCTCGCTGCTGCAGTATGTGCACAAGCAGGCGCAAACCGCGTGGGAGGGGATCTCGGTGGAGCAACTGCTCGAAGAGTTGCAGCACATCCAGCAGTTCGTCTTGCTCTATCCACCCCAGGGGGAAAAAGGACCGAATCGGGTTTCCACCGTCATCTCCAAACAGACCCTGGCCCAACAGTCTCTCGCTCAAACCCTGGGCTTGGATCAGCTCTGTAGTACCCAAACTTAGGTAATACGGAACACCGTCCGCAAGTTGCTGCAAAAACAGCCTGCTAAATCCCAGCACGCTTCATTCTCAGTAAACTCCCGCTAGCAGACTGGGAGGCGCACAAGCAGCACCTACGCACGCAAATCCTCTCCGCCGCCGGCCTCTTCCCGCTCTTCCCCAAAAACGACCTGCACCCGCAAATCTTCGGCCGCATCCAAAACCGCGACTGCATTATCGAAAAAGTCTTGCTCGAAACGCTTCCCGGCTACTACCTGGCCGGCAACCTCTACCGTCCGCTGAAGCCCGCCCCTACCGCCGGATTCCCCGCCATAATCAGCCCGCATGGCCACTGGGATTACGGCCGCCTGGAGAACACCGCCATCGCCTCCGTCCCGGCGCGCGCCATCAACCTTGCCCGTCAAGGCTACGTCGTGTTCAGTTACGACATGGTTGGGTACGACGACACCATTCAGACGCCGCACGATTTCGGCACGACACCAGAAGAGCAACTCTGGAGTTTCGGCCCATTCGGCCTGCAATTATGGAACTCAATCCGCGCCATCGATTTCCTGGAAACACTACCCGGCGTAAATCCAAGCAGGATCGGCGCCACCGGAGCCTCAGGCGGCGCTACGCAAACCTTCGTCGTCTCCGCCGTGGATGACCGAATCAAGTTTTCGGCGCCCGCGAATATGGTTTCGCTGATCATGCAGGGCGGCGGATTGTGCGAGAACGCGCCCGGCCTGCGCTTGGACACCAACAATGTCGAAATTGCCGCCCTGATGGCGCCGCGTCCCATGCTGATGTCGGCGTCGACCGGCGATTGGACGCGCAACATGCGGACCGAGGAGTATCCCGCCGTCCGCGCCATTTATGCCCTCTACAACCAGGCTGACAACGTCGAAATGTTTTTTCAGGACGCGCCGCACAACTACAACCGGCCCAATCGGGAGGCCACCTACGCGTTCTTCGGCAAGCACGTGCTGGGCGAAACGGATCCGTCGAAACTGAAAGAGCAAAACATCCAGGTGGAGAAACTGCAGGACATGCTGGTGCTGCACAATCGCAAGCTCCCCGAGAACGCCGTTACTTTCCGCCAATTATTTAAAGAATGGCAGCGCCTCGCCGGCGACCAGACCTCCGATCTCCGCGAGCGTCTCACCCTGGCGCTGGCGGCGGAGTGGCCCGCGCAGGTCCTCAGCGAAGGAACGGGCGAGCGCATCCTATTGGGTCGCCCCGGCAAGGACGACCGCATTCCCGCCATCTGGATCAGAGGCGCCAATCCACCGGCGTTGGTGATCCATCCCGAGGGCGCGGAAGCGGCGCGCAAAGATCCCGTGGTCGTGCATCTGCTCCAAGCCGGCCGGGCGGTCTTGCTCATCGATGCCTTCCAGACCGGTACCGCCATCGCAGACCGCGACCGTTCCGGCAAGATGTTCTTGACCTTCAACCAGAGTGACGATGCCAGCCGCGTGCAAGACATCCTCACTGCTCTGGCGTGGCTGAAGCAGCCAAAAACCCAATTGATCGGTTTAGGAAAATCCGCGATCTGGTGCGAATTCGCTGCTGCCGTGTCACCCATTGTGGTCGATCTGCAGGCCGATCTATCAGGCTTTCAAGGTACGGATGAAGAGTTCGCGAAAGACTTCTTCGTCCCTGGCATTCAACGCGCCGGCGGTCTGCGCGCGGCACGCACTTTAGTGGAAACCGGCGCGCGTTAGGGGATGGCGAGCCTTTTCTACCCGATCGTCATGTTTCTTCTCGCCAGCAAACAAATCCGCCCGCTCGAAACCGTCCTCTCGCCCCGACCCCAGCAGGCAAGCGAACCGCCCGCTTTAGGCGGTTAATTTCCTCTTGGGCGGCAACGATACCACCTTACGCTTAGACCGGTCCTGACGTTTCTTTGCGGCCGCGAGAATCGCCTTCACATCGAAAGCGTGTTTGGCTGCCTGCTCTTCACGAATCCGCCGGATTTCGTCGACAACGGCGTCCCTAAACACTCTTCATCCTCCCAATAACTCCTCCGGTGTGCAGATCACCGGGCATTCAAATCCGTGTTCCCTGCAGATCCGGGCAAGAGCCCTGCCGATCACTGCATTGGCAATGTGTGCGCAATTCCACGTTAGCAGGAAATCCATGCCGTGCACGGCGGCTATCGCAATGTGCGCTGCGTCGGTGGCCGCCTTGCGAGGAAGCTCGCCCGAGGCCAATACGGCGGATGCTAGGGTCGAAACGTCTGGCGTGATATCCAGCAATGGAAGATCGCTGACGACACTCAGACGAGACCTCGCCGCAACCGCATCCCCGGCGCTAGCTTCATCGACAACAAGCTGCGATATGTAAAGCCGAAAGGCTTTCCTTCTTATCGCCCACCACTCCTTTGTGATTTGCTGATGCGCCGCGATGACGAGGTCTCGGCTCGGACGAGAGGTCAAGTAGCTCGGAACCGTAGTCTCCAGGTACAAGCGAGGCTTCATGTCTCAATGCTAGTCGGATCGACGAGGGAAGCGGCACATCTCAAGGTGGTGTGAGCAGATCGGCCGACTCGTGGCGAGCATTCAAATAATTTTCTCGAACTGCAAGAACGCCTTGAGCGGAACTGACGGAATTCCCAGCAGGCCAGCCGCCGTCCTGAGCGACATCTTCCGGGGAGTGTCCTTGGTTTCCTCGGTTACGATCCGAACGTCCTTGCCTTCTCCTCGGAGACCGACGGCCATCGCGAGTAGATAAGGATCAGCTTCCTCGACGCCGGTATCCTTGTCAGGGTCCAATACCATGGGAACAGCTCCAAGGACATCCTTGATCGCCTCAAGCGATGGTGCGCCGACACTGACGTCGGCAAAATATTCCTTCGCCCACGCGTACTGCAGGTCGGGCGAACTCGGATCGGCTACCCGTTCGAGTTCATCGACGACCTGCCTGGGAAAGATGAGCCTCCCGCCCTGCACCAGCGCGCCCATTTGAGCGAACACACCCGGCTTTTTCACGTTCTCAATCGAGCGTCGAACCTCAACGACGGAGGAAGTATCGATCACCCAAAGAACGCGATGACCCGCGGTCATCTAACGCAATGACCCGCCGTCATCCAACGCAATGACCCGCGGTCATCTGACGCAATGACCCGTCCCATCAAGTTCGTCGAATGCCGTGTCCGGAATGTCCAGGAACTCGACAGCCTGGGATCGGCTGAGGACGTCATTTTCCACCGCAGCACGAACCAGGTAGGTTGTCCGATTCCCTAGCTGGTCCTCTCGAATCTGTGTGCGGTTTCTCCCCATTCCACCGCCGCCTGGCGGCTTGTTGTCCGAGACAGGCGGGATTTGATCGTACAAGCCCCAGGCGGCCGCCCCCAGTTCAATCAATCGAATCACTGCGGCCCGGAGACTGACCTTGTGCAGATTCGCCACTCTTCCGGCAATGCGTAGGTCAGCGATGCTCTCGCCTGCGCGCCATCCACATTCGCGCAACGTTGCCTCGACGTCATTGCTCGGCATCAAAAAGGACGCGGCAAAGCGCTCACACCAGCGCTCCACGGGGTCTGTCTTAGAGGCTGAGCGCACGGGCTCTACGCAGGCGGAACTCGTGCGGGTAATCAGATGACCAAGCTCATGGAACAGCGTGAAGATTCGTGCTGGCTCGTTCCACGAAGTATTAACCGCAATGACGGGAGCAGATTCGTCCCAGAGCGAGAAACCCCGGCAGGAATCCTTGCCGATTGAGAAAAGAAACACCAAATGGCCAGTTGCCTCCAAGGCCAATCGCCACTCGTCGAAAGCCACCGCCGGAGTCGCCCACCTCTGCTGGTCAGTCACTGAGATCTCGAAGAGGCCACGAGCAGCACCCGCTACCTCAACCGGATCGTCGTTTACAGTCGCCGAAGGCGTTCTCGGCTGATCCAATTCCAATTCCTTCGCCAACCACGAGAGAATCTCCTGAAACCGCGCGGCTCTCCGCAGGTACCGCCGCTCGTCGGGGTTCACCTCCCGCCGATCCCCAATCGGGTGTCTGAATTCAACAGACAACCGCCGGCCCTCGGGCGGTGTCGGCAGAAGAAACGCCGCAAACGGCCGGTGCAGCCTGCTGGCCAGATTGCGCGCCTGGGTCACGCTGGGCTTGCTGTCGCCAGACAGCCACTCCTTGAGGACGGCGATGCTCACGCCGGCGGCCTTCGCGACGTGTTCAGCGTCGTATCCCGATTCCTGAATCGCCCAGCGGAGCACTGAAGGCGTTACAGGAACTTCTGTCGCGTGGCCCATGGAAACATTTTAGCGGGATGGAGTTTGTGTTAAACCTGGCGACGTGGATTTAGGTATTCCGCAGGGCTCGATCGAGGATCTCCTCGTCGCTTAGTAGAACGTTATGTGGATGTCTGCTCAAGCACATGGGCGCCTGTAATCGGACCGGACGATCCAAAGAAGGAGTCGCGCAGAAAAACTGGCCGGTCTTCAACTGCCCGGGGTTAAGTCCAGTCAATCCCCGCTGCTCCATTGCCTCCCGAATATATTTCACAACCTGAGGCGCATTCGCCGTTCCGAAGATTTGAGTGGCGAAGTTGGCCGTTGCGTTGTAGTCCAGGTCCTTTGGATTCTGCGTCGCCAAGATCAGGCCCAGACCATATTTGCGCGCCTGCTGGGCCAATAGCATCAAACCAGGCTTCGATTCGGCGTTATTCCGCGGCAGGAACCGGGCCGCCTCATCTAACACCAACAAGCCGCGCGCAGGTTTGCCGACAGGGGACGGGTTTCTGCGAATCCAGTTGAACAATACGCTTGCCAGACTGACCGATAAAGCGGGCTTGGGTAGCGATGTCCGGCATGGCGAATAGGCTCAAGACCGAAACCTGCGTGCGCGGCGAACCGATTCCGAACAGGGCCGCAGGGTCCAGTTCTTCTCCTTGGTCGCCGTAAAGTGGATCTGCAACTACGGCGGCCTGAACCTGATCCGCCATGGCTGCTGCTAATTTCCGTTCGTTCTGATACCCCTGCAGTGTCTCGGCGGGCAGGTCGCGCAAGGCAGTGATTAGCCTCTCCAACTCGCCATCGCCGTGTTGCTGGCGAGCCAGCCACCCCACGACCTTCTTCAGGATCGCCCTTTCGACCGTAGCGTTTTTCTTTTGAACAGCAAGAGACAGCAGACCCGAAACAGCGATTTCCAAGGCTTGCTCCCGATCGTGAGGGTCGGAGAACGGTCCGCTCAGGTTCGGCAGCGGAGTCAACCGCAGGGGTCTGCCGCCAGCGTGGCCGGGGGTCCAGATGCGGACATCAACACTCCGATGGTATTGGTCAGCCAGTTGAGCGTCGGCCTCGGTCCAAGACGTCGGTGGCTGCTCCCACCTGTCGCCAAGCATTGAAAGATCCTTGGCCGTGTCGATCACGATCGACGGAACACCACATAAGGCGGCCTCCTCCACCAGTCGCTTGACAAAAACTGTCTTCCCGCCGCCTGATCCTGCCCTCAACATGACGTGACGCGTGAGGTCCACAGGCGGAAGATACAGCGGATCGCTCATAAGACCAGCTTCCATGCGCAAACCAAGAAGAATCTGAGTACGAAGAGCGGTCGGCGAATGGGAGGGGGCCGCAACACCCGCAGGCTTCGGAAGGGCCGAGTCGTTGTGTTTTTCGTTTTCACCTGCCATCGTTTGCCCGACTGCCGCGAAGCTACGGGCCTGCGGCGCGCGACCCAGCCAAGCCGGAATCAGATGCCGGAATAGCGCAGTCTTGCTTAAAGGGAGATCGTTGAGCAGCCAGGTTTCAAACAGCGGATCCTCGGACTTCGAGAGCGCGACCACTGCGGCCATGGTCCGCACGTCTTCCTTCGAGAAAGGCAGAAATTCGGCGCCGCACTCCCTTGCGCGGCTCACGAGTTCGGCGGTCTTGTCACCCGAAGGCGGTGAACCGTTCCGCAACAGAAACAACCGGCGCCCCTCCAGCTTTTCCGACATGCCGGAAGTCGTTAGAGCCGCGGTAAGCCGCACTTGGAAGGATCTGGCATTCGCCTTTTGCAGAATTCGGACGCACACATGCTCCTCGCGATCACCTTCAACGTGGAGGACCCGCCGCCGCATACGCAGATGTAGGCTCTCGTACTGCTTAGTCTCATGGAAGTCATCTTCTACCGCGAAGTCCATACCAGGATCTGAGGGCAACTCGCGGCGGAGCAGATGCGCTGCCTCTCCCAAGAGGTCCCCCAAGGCGTCTTCATTCGTCTCATTCATCAAGCAGTCAGGATCGACCCCGGTCAACTCGGCCAAGAAGCGGCTGTCAAGACTGGAAAGGTCGGGCGTAGCGATGGGCCCCACAATCTCCGAATAAGCATGAAGTTCTGTTACGTTGCCAGAACGCACGCAGCTCAGCCGGTGGGCCTCACAACGATTGAGGATCTCGCGTGGGGTCATGCCGGGAGGCAGCGAAGAGAAGAACGCCGGCGCGAATGGCCAAGTCGGATAAGGCGGCGCGAATCCGAAACGATGGTAGCCATCATCCAGGCGGCTGACGATCAAGTCGAGCGGAGTGCAATCATCGTGAATAAGCTGAAGATACTCAATCTGTTCAAATCGATGCTGAAAAGACCCGACGGCACGTTCCTGGAGCACTCGCCAACTGGATTCCAGACACACCAATACGATGAGCGTGCGATCAAACTCCTGACGAACGGCAAAGATTCCGGTCACTACGCCGAAGAGAACCTGTAGGGCTTCCTGCTGCTTCGCGGTTGGCGTCTCAACTAGACCCGAGAGACTATTTTGCACTACGAACGGGTCCAACTGGTCAAATGCGAGCACCGTCGGACCGCAAAGGCTCAAGAACCAAGCTAGATCGACCGCAACCGATTTTGCGGAATTTGGCCCAGAGAGAAAGATTTTCTGAGACTCCGGGTCGATCTGCTCGATTCCCTGGAGGAAAGAATAAGCGCGTTCGGATAGCTCAAGATCGTCGGCCTCCAAATACAATAGGGCGCGAAACACCCGGTGACGCTTTCGAATATCTTCGCCATAGGCGGGACGAAGGAGAGTAACGATCTCGGTTGCAAAAGACACCAGCCCTTCCCGACTTAACGACCGCGCCTTGTGTAGGACATCAGGAGCATCGGGCACGTCATCCGCTTCGCGCAGCAGCACCTCAAGGACACGTTGAAGCTGGCGAAGCCCATTCATAGGCTTCTGCAGGCTCTGAAGGCAGTGCATCGCCAAGAGCCCCCAGAAGTCGCGAACGTCCGTGAGATCGCTGAGGATGAAATTTGCCTCCTGCTCAGCCGCGTCGCGCCGGATCTCTCCCAAGAGGTGGGTCTTACCCGAACCAGCCGGCCCGACGAAGCAGAGTCCGAGAGGATTCTTGTCCCTGAGATCCTTTGCGCGCTGCAAGGAGTCGTGAAACCGTCCGAGAGCCCGCTCGTGCAACGGCAAGTGGCCCACCGGCCGATCCATCCAAACCTGTGGAGGATCAAATACGCTGTGGAAGTCAGCCCCGCTGAACGCAGAAAACCCAAGGTTGCCCATCAGGTTTGCAATCCTCGGTGCAGGTAAATGACGTCGCGGCGACGGTCCGCGAGGACGAGAGCAGCACGGTCGTCCTCCTCACCCCGGCTCATAGGATCGTCCTCTGGGTAGAAATCGGCCTCACCGGACTTAATCAGCTCCCGGAACGCGTCATCTTGAGCTTCGCGATCCATCGGCAAGTGCCTTCGGAGATCCTTCAACAAAATCCTCACATCGTACGCAGCGCCAGAGAGCGCTAGATAGGCTCGACGAACGCCCTCGACCGCTGAGGAAGCATTCTGAACGCCCGGCTGGGGATGTGCGAGAACAGGCGAAATCACGGTCGTATTCACGAAATCCTCAAACGAAACCCGATTAGCCTTCAAGAACGCAAATGTCTTGGCCCGGAGTAGGCCAAAAATCTTGAGCGGTGCCGTCACATGCTTTCCGGTGAACTCGACATGCAAGTGCTCGCCCGCCCACCGCCGTGTTTCCTCATTCGCAGACAAGGTCCGCGTATGGCCCTTCGCCTGGACATCCAACAGTCTGGAGTCACGAATCAGAGGATCGAGTTGCTGATTCGTCATTTTAATGCCGATCTCACTCTTTGTAAATGGCCGACCAGACAGGGCCGCAAATAGGATCAGATATCGAAACTCCTGCGGATATTCATTGGACATGAAACTGTTTTTTCCTAAGGTGAACGTAACGTCGAATCTTCTGAACTGTTAGGTCGATGTCGTTTGAAACTTCGTGATCAGTAAGCCGCAGGGTGAGATAGCCCGAGGCCCCGGTTTCGTAGTCGCGCTGCCGGTCGTCGGCGAAGCGTTGAGGGCTGGAATGAAACTGGTAACTGTCGATCTCAACGATCAAGCGCCCCTTCGTCCAGACGAAGTCCACGCGAGGCCTGGTTTCAAAGACGGTCAGCACGAGAACATTGGGATCAAATAGACCGCGCAGCACCGCATCGAGCTCGATCCGCGCGTAGAGTTTCTCCTCAAGAGCACTTCTAAATTTAAATTGGCGCCGATTTTGGCGGACAGGAACCTTCAAGCCATGAATGATGCTAGTCGGCAGGCGGGAAGCACGGTTCATCCACTCGGCCACGCCTCTCATATATCGAAGGTCTTGCGGATCGAGCTCGGGCACGACGCCGATCAACACCCGCTCGCACCTCGGATCGACCCATCGAATCAAGCGATCCACGTTGGTCTCGGCCGCAAAGTTCCCCGGCAACGGCGGCTGATCATTTGCGATCAAGGCGAATGCCGTCTGGAGCCATTTATCGCGCGGCGTTGGATATGGGTTCGGCAATCCTCGTTCCAGGACTTGACGCGCCAACGCGAGACTTAAGCCGTCAATGGCTTCATCCATAACCGGAAACTCCGTGTAGATCGCGCCCACGGCCGATCCTCGCCCAATTTCCCCGCTCACAAACCCAAACACGTCGAGCTGCTGAGAAATCGCGATCTGAGACTCGCTATTCATGTCGGATTGCGGCGGAAGAAAAACAACGATCCCATTAAGCGATTATATATTGCGGGGTAGGCTCGATTCTGCCGATTAGCTCCATTTTCGATAGCCGGGCAGAAGTCAGGAACCGGCAAGGGAGAATTCAAAAGGAAGCTGGCTACACTGGAACATCAGAACGCGACGCTCACGCTCCAAAGAAAGCCGCAATTTGCCGAACGAATCGCCTGGCATCTTCTAGCACCGGATCGCGGGCAAGATCCTTTTTCAAGACCTCGTTCACCCACGGCGGCCCGTGGCTCCCTATCGTTCGCACGAATCCCTCCAACTCGCCACCCTCGACAACATGAAGTCCCGCCTGCCTGACTTTCGCGAATAGGCGCTCACACGCTTCCGAGGCGCTTCCACGCGGTACAAAAGACTTTCCAGCATCCTTGGCCATCGACCACGGCGAAGCACGCCTTAACACCTTCTGGATTGCCTCTACTTTTGAAGTTGGAAATATATTCCCTTCCAGATCAGAAAGAATCTGTTCAATGTCCCGCTTCACATCGCCGACACGCAACTCGCTTTTCTTATCGTTAATGGCCGCCCTCAAAGCTGCCCAATCCTTCACGACACCGTTCCAATCCTCCCCCAGAGCCTCCACAATCGTTCTAAGAGGCCGCTCTTCCGAGAAGACGTCGAAGTCGGCAATTGCACAGACCGGCACACCCAACTCCCGGAGCGCCTTTATCACGGTCGGAAGCCGGTACTTTCCCCCGCAATGAGTAAACATCAAATCAGGACGCCGGCCTTCGCACTTTTCTCTCGAATAGATCGCGTCCAGCACTGCTACATAAAACCGGCAGTCCCCGTCCGACTCGCATACGACCACGCCCTCATGGAATAGTCCGTCAAGAATGTTTGACTGGCGCAGGAGCGGGTCGTCCCATAGCTCCCTGATTCGAGAATTCTCAAGCACACAAACAACGTTGCTGTCAGCCTCACGCCGGATACGCACCACACGCATATCCCTACCGGACGCCTCGAGCACTCCCCGTAGGACGTCACCACTGTGAGTTGCAACAAAGATCTGACGACCCGCGGCCCTGTCCTGCACCAACGCCAAGCCAAGGACACGCGCATGTGGCGGATGTAGGAAAGCTTCAGGCTCGTCTATGAGAACTACGCTAGGATCCCCAACCGATGTCGCGAGTAGCACACCGGCAAAACTTCGCATACCGTCGCCCTGGGTGTCGAGAGGGGCCAGTTCCTCGATACGCCTAACGTAGGAGAGGCTCACGCGATCCTCCCCGCTATCGCGCATAGGCCGAGGGCCCACATAAAGAGGAACTATCCCGCCTGCATTACGATGAACGACGAGATCAACTCCAAAGGCCTTACGGAATCTCTCACTAAGTCGTTCTTCCAGCTTGTCGTCACGCTGCAAGAAGTGTATGGGGTGACTCGCCGCTGCCCGTGCCAAATCAATGTTGGCTGGCGGATTACAGAGACCTAGTCGCGCCTCCGCTGATAGGAACTGACAAAAAAAGCCTGCAAGCCTGCCGACGTCAGCTTCGCGTCCCCAATGTTTGGAAACACTCTCGCATGGCACGAAGGCATCCGGCGCCCGATAAGCTTCTTCCTGCCTAGTCGCCCATTCATCCAGCCAAGCAGTGACGTCCGAAGCGCTCCCCTCCCGACCGATCTCAATCTCCTTGATGACAGGACTTGGCGTTGAACTGTCCTGAAGCTTATCGCGAATAGCTCTCAGGGCTGCACTCTTTCCAGCGTTATTCGGGCCAACAATGACAGTAACGTCCGAGAGGGAAGCGGGTACACTCGTTCCCCCACTGAAACAAACCTTTTGGATCCAAACCCGAGGACGAACTTCTTCAACATCGCCAGCAACCTTTTTCGGGCGTCGGCTAAAAAAATGCACAATACGCTAATTGTACGGCCCCGTAAACGCTGCTGCCCAACAACCCATCAATGGTATGCGCATGCGCCAGTTCGCCGCAATTACCGACGAACCCACGCCAGTCACGAGACAAAGACTGCGGAGTTTCGACTCGCCCGAAACCTCCGAAGCACAACGCCCCTCTCTCAGCCCAGCGTCGCCGCGAGGTCAACGCGACCTTTACAGTCACCGCAATCGAGAATTTTCTTCTTATACAAAACAAACCACTTACCAGATCCCAATGCGCAGCCGCCAGACCCTCCATACGACAATAGAACCGAAAGCGCGATTCTCGCACCCGACCAACCATCTGCAAAAGGGCAACAAAACATGACAAGCACCGCCCGCCGCCTCAACGCTTCCCGCGCCAACGGCGCCCTATCCCGCGGCCCAAAAACCGAAGCCGGCAAAGCACTAACCCGCCTCAACGCGACAAAATCCGGCGCTTTCGCCAAATCCATCGTCTTAAACAATGAATCCCCCGCCCGCCTGGCCAAACTCCGCGACGAATATTACCAAACCGTCCAACCCACCAACCCGATTGAGCGCGATCTGGTCGAAGAAATGGTCATTTCCAAGTGGCTCTCTTACCGCGCCTGGGGTCTCGAATCGAGCAGCGTCAACTACAAAATGGATGAGCAAAAAGCAGAAGTCGAGGCCAAACACGCTCGCCTCAAGGAGCGCACCCGCACCGCTATCGCCCACAAAGATATGTACGATAACAGCTCTGCCCTGCCGCAAATTCAGCGCAATCAGGTCCGCCACCAGCGCGCCTTCCACCGCGCCCTGAACCAGCTCCAAAACCTGCGTCGCAACGCGCAAATGCAAAATGGTCAAACGAACCTAATCCCAAAACCGGACACCACCAGCGCGCAAGAGAACCAACCGCGCCGCCCCTCCCGCCGTCAACGCATCCTTCTCCGCCTCACCGCGCACTCGGGCGACAACCACCCACGCCCAGCCTGCTAACCTGCTCACCCCGCATCGCCGGTTCGTATCCGCCCGGCCCTCCGGAGCGTTTAATAAAAACCTTCGAGCGCGGCCCCGGCCATTGGACCTCTGCTGTTAGGCGCGCTCGCCATGCTTTCGCCTGTCCGATTCCCGCGAATTGCGCTAGAATTGCTCCGAGTACTTGTCTTAAGGAGTGTGCCATGTCTGCTGCTCACCGACTTTTCTCGGCCGGAATTGGTTCTCCCTCCGGCCTTCCTCTAGCTTTGCTGGCCTTTTGCCTTCTTTCCGCTCCGGCTCACGCGCAGTGGACCACCCCCACCGTCGACGGCAACATCGGCAACAGCGAGTACGGAAATAATAATCAGCTCATGAATGCGGGCAACACCGGTCAAACCTGGTACATGACCTGGGATGCCAACAACCTTTACGTCGGCATCGTGAACGCAACCCTATCTGAAGCCGCGGTAATTTATATTGGTACTGGCGCGGCCAACGGCAGCACCTCCGGTTTCAATTACGACGGCACTGATTTTGCGTCCTTGCCTTTCTCTGCAAACTTCGTCACCTACGTCAAGGATGGCTATAACGAATACCGCGCCTCCACCGGGGGCGGTTGGAGCAGTCAGACGTCCAATTACGCCGCATACGCCTCCAATGCCGGAAACACCAACACTCGCGAGTTCGCAATCCCATGGAGCGCGGTCAATGGAGGCCGGGGCATTCCCACGTCGTTCGTGTTCTTCGGCTACCTTACGTCCAGTGGCGGCTATGCGTACGGAAATGCTCCTAGCGATAATCCCGGCGCTTTCATCGGAACCAGCGCGACGTATACTCAATACTTTTCCATCACCAACACCGGCAACGGAACCAGCACTCCGCCATTTTCCAACGAACAGCCCTCCGGCTTCCCCGGCAGCGTGACGGCGGGATTCACACACGACACGTTCAACCCGTTTTACCGCAGCCCGGCTGGCGCAGTGCCCGAGAATACCCAGGTAACGCTACGCTTCACAACTGTACACACGGACGGCATCTATGGCGTGATGCTGCGAGCCTACCTCTTCGATACCGCCAGCGGCATCACCACCGGACCGGTGGACACCAACATGCCGTTCGATCAGAACATCACTTTCAATGGCCCGGAACTCGACGCCTGGAAGGCGACCGTCACAGCGCCTTCCGCGACCACAATTTACTATTACAAGTTCAAGGTCAACCGGGACACGACCAATGGCTGGTATTCGGATGACTACCTCGATGGTTACGACAATCTCAATAAAGATGGCACTGGAGTAACGACCAACGGCGAACCATTCAATTCCTTCGAGATCAACGTCTACGATCCCAATTTCCAGACTCCGGCCTGGCTGCAGAACGCCAACGTCTATCACATCTTCCCCGACCGCTTCCGCAACGGCGACCAAACCAACGATTACTGCCGCGCGGGGTCAACCACCGGCTGTCCGCTCTATTACGGAAGCCAGCAGGCCTTCATCCACAACACCTGGAATGAGGCCATCTGCGACCCCTATAACAACAACGGCCCGTGTCCCGGCGCGTTCAGCAACCAGTTTTTCGGCGGCGATCTGCTGGGCATACAAAATCAGCTCGACTACATCCAGAGCCTCGGCCAGGACACCATCTACCTGAACCCCATCTTCCAAGCCCGGTCGAATCATCGCTACGATACCGACAATTACCTGCACATCGATCCGGCTCTCGGTGGCGACGCCGCGTTCACCGCGTTGCAGCAAGAGACCAACCGGCGCGGCATGCAGTTGATCCTCGATGGCGTGTTCAATCACTCCTCGTCCGACGGCATGTATTTCGATCGCTATGACAGGTACGGGGGCACGCCGCCCAACATCGGCGCCTGTCTGTCGCTGCAGTCCATGTGGCGCACCTGGATTCATTTCAACGACAACAACGTGCCTTGCGGTGAGAGCGACTATACGGGATGGTTCGGGCTCGATAGCCTGCCCACCTGGGACCACACCCAGCAAGCGGTGAAAGATTTCTTCTACAGTGGCTCGCCGGACAACGTCACGTTGCACTGGTACAACCTCGGCGCATCCGGCTGGCGCTTCGACGTCGCCGACGACGGCAATTTCCCGCGGCCCTGGTGGCACGCCTATCGCACCTACGCCAAAATGTACAACAGCAACGGCCCCCTCATCGGCGAGATCTGGCCCGACGCCGCGCAGTGGCTGGCGGGCGATCAAATGGATTCGGTCATGAACTACCGGTTCCGCAAAAACATTACCGGCTTCGTGCGCAACGCCAATTGGTGCGACAACAACGACAACGGCACCAACTGCATCGTCGCTCTCTTACCCAGCCAATTCGATCACGCCATCCGCGCCGTTAGAGACGATTATCCGCCCCAGTCGACGGCCGCGATGTTGAACCTGCTTGACTCGCACGATGTCAACCGCGCGCTCTACGTGATGACCGAACTGGGCGACAACGGGCTGGTGCAGGCCAAGCAGCGGCTGCAACTGGCCGCGCTTTTCCAATTCACCTACATCGGCGCGCCCATGGTCATGTACGGCGACGAAGTCGCCATCAACTCGCCTTCGCTTGCCAACACAGGCAGCGGCCCCATCGGCGATCCCTACACCCGCGCTCCCTATCCCTGGACCGATCAAAGCGGCGATCCTACGGTGTACGGTCCGCCCGACACCAACGTATTGAGTTACTACAAGCTGCTCGCGCACATGCGTAAGCAATACCCGCTGTTCCGGACGGGCGCGTTCACCACGCTACTTACTGGCGATACCCAACAGCCCGGGACTGCGGCCAACACCTACGCGTTCGCTCGGACTCTGAACGGTTCGTCCGCGGTGGTCGCCATGAACAATGGTTCGTCATCGAACAATGCGACTATTCCGGTAACTGGGATCTTCGCCGATTCAACCCAACTGCAGGACGTCATTTCCGGCAACACTTACTCGGTCTCAGGAGGCAATGTGACCGTGACCCTCCCCGCCATTGGAGGCGTAATCCTGTTGCCCTATCCGGCCTCGGTTGACTTGGCGGCGCCCATCGCGAGCGCCTCCTTGACACCGGCGGCCAACGGCGCGGGTTGGAACAACACGAGCCCGGTTACCGTCAACCTCAGCGCTTCCGACACCGGCGGCAGCGGCGTGAGCCAACTCCGCTTCTGGACCGATGGCGGAGCGGTCGGTGTATTCAACGGATCGTCCACAACTACTAGCGTCAGTGGCGAAGGAATGCATACCACGTCCTTGCGGGCTCTCGACAACGCGGGCAATATCAGCGCACTGGTTACCCAAACGATCAATATCGATTTGACGCCCCCGGTCGTTTCCGTCACCGGCGTGACGAACCATGCCAGTTACCCATATGGCGGTGTTCCCGTGGCTGGTTGCTCAACCAGTGACGCGCTTTCGGGCGTGGCTAGTGCCGCAAGCCTGGCACTTACTGAGACTACTAGCCCAGGGTATGCCACTTACACCGCTACGTGCTCCGGCGCAGCAGACAAAGCCGGCAATGCGGCACAACCAGTAACTGCCACTTATACCGTCACCTTCACCGGGAGTGTGCCGGCTTCCGGCGCCACCTGCAATGGATCGTATGACGGAACCTTCAAAGGCAATATTACCGTCTCAAAGGGCCAGAACTGCGTCTTCGTCTATGGCGGCGCCACCGGCAATGTCATAGAGACTGGCGGATCGCTAACCCTGACGAGCGCGACGGTAGGCGGAAACGTGCAGGTAAGCGGCGGAACGGTAACCATGGGCGCGTCGACCATCTCCGGCAATCTGCAAGTCCAAAACCTTCCGTCGAGCGCGGCGCAAAACCAGGTCTGCGGCGCGACGGTGAAAGGAAACTTGCAGTATCAGAATAACGCTGCCGGCGCCGAGATCGGCGGCCCCTCCTGCGCCGGCAACACCATCAGCGGCAATCTGCAAGTCCAGAACAACACAGCCGCGACGCTGCTGGTCGGTAACATCGTATCCGGCAACTTACAGGACCAAAACAACACCGCGCCCACGCAAGTCACCGGTAACACGGTGGCCAGTAACCTACAGTGCGAGAACAACACGTCCATCACGGGCGGCGGAAACACGGCTAAACAAAAGCAAGGCCAGTGCGCCACGTTCTAAGAGATAGGGCCGCTCAATTTCCGGCGACTCCGGCTTTGCGCGGTCTGTTCTTAGCCATAATCAAGGTTGTGAAGGCCTCACTGGTCTTGTGCATCCTCGCTGTTGCCAGTGCTCAGGATGTCGCCGATTCCTACTCGACCGGCGTTACTCTGGTGAGTCCTCCGGCGATCCTGTTTTCGTCTTAGCAGGCCGTGTCTAAACACCGATTGTCGCCGTGACGCAAACTTGGTCGGCCGTCGGCCTCGACAGGGCCGCTATAACGCGGCGTAGGAGGGCGGTTGATGAGTTGGGTACCCCCCGAAAATCATCCAAGATGCGCCTGCTGGCGTCGAAGCTACTTTAGACACGGGCTGTTAGGCGTGGTTTCAGGCTCCCCGGCCGAACGTGCCGGTTTGCGGAGTGGCGACCGGATTATGACCGTCAACGGTGCACACCCGGCGGACCTTGCTCAGGCTGCCAACCTTCCGCGCTCCGCTACGCCCGATCCAGTGAGCATCACCGTCGTGCGCGGCGATCGGGAGATAAATGCGCTATCTCAGCGTGAAAGGCGCTCCGTTATTTTCGCCAGAATCGGTAAGAAGTTCGCAAAGGGTGGAATGATTGTTCCGCAGGACACAACCCGGGCTGAAGTGGATCGCATCTCGGCCCTCGATATCAGCAGGCAGATTGGCCGGGTTTTTCTTCCGACCCACTATCCGGCCAACCCCGGCTTGTTCTATCCGGGCTTCGAAATGTTCCTGCTGCGTGATCCTGCGCAACTCATGGTGGCTGGGATCGAAGACGGGCCGGGCGCTCGTGCAGGCGTCCACTACGGCGACGTCGTAATTTCCGTGAACGGCATAAGCGTTACGGGAAAGACCCCGACCGAACTCGAAGCTTTGTTCTCATCCCCAACGTCGTCGATCAAGGAACAATCAAGGTATTCGAATTCCCCCTTGCCAAAGCCGGCGAAATCGCGAGACAGAATGGCCGGCAGCTTCTTGCGGGCGGTCACATAGCGCCCCTCGGTATTACGGATCGGGACCTGCACTGCTTCCTGCAGCAGGCGACGCCGAATCGCTGACAGGGCATCGAAAATTACGCCACTGTCCCGGAATCGCTCGGACGGGAACCCGCCCTGTTAGAAACGGGGCTTGCGCCGTCCCGTTTTGCCGTCCCATTATTCCCGCATGAAGTAGGGTTACGTTGGCCTCTGGACTCAACGGTCTCAGCCTATGCTTCAGGCGATAGCCAGGGGTACCAGCCGCGAACGTCTCATCTTCTTATCTCTCGTAACGAGGGGAACGCGATGGACCACACTGGTCGCGGCGATTAACTCGTCAGCGGGGTCGCTGGCAAAGTCCAGTTCAGTGGACTTTTGACAGATCGCCAGATCCAGCGGCCAAACATGAATCCGGGCAAAAATCCTGACAAATTCGGGAGACCCGAGATCAATCGCGATGCGCCCCATTTGCGCCAGTTTGGCCACCTCCCATAGGACGATGGCGGATACACTCCAGGGCTCGGATGCGAGCCGGGCATGTTCGGCGGGTTTCAACGAACCATCCAATGCAAATAGCAGGATGTGGGTGTCAAGATTCAGCATTCCAATGGACCCCGGTGGAGAACACGTCGCCCGAAACCTTCACCTTGCCCTTCATGCTCCCGATGAGAGGAGCGCAACCGGAATCGGCGGGAATGACCCGGGCGACCGGTTTTCCATGTTTAGTTACTACGATGCCGTCCGGATCGAGGTGGTCGAGCAGCGCAAGGCACTGCTCCTTGAACTTGGAAGCACTGATTTCCCGCATGACCTAATTGTAGCCTGAATTATTGACTGGTCACAAAAAATGGTCATCTTTGTTCAATGTGATCAGCGCCACCGGAGCACGCCGGTGCCGGAGGCGGAGGCGTCAAGATTATCGGGCCTGTCCAGCCGGAGTGTGGTGTGTCGCCAACACCGCGATGGCCCGGGCTGCGGCCGCCTGGTGGTCCTGCTGCCACGGGGGGCCGAGACTCGCGCGGAGGCCTCTCAAGAATCGGTCCAGGCGTTCTGCCGTGGCCGCCGCCGCCTCGGCTGCCCGCTGGCGCTCCTCTTCCCGAGCAAAAGCGTCTATATTGATTCCTAGCGACGCAGCGCTCGTGCATAGTGCGTCGTGATACAGCATCGCGTCTGCCCTTACCGTGACGGGCCACGAGGCGTGTACTTCCGCCACTGAACCAGGAGGCCGAGGCAGTGGGGCGTTCCTCAACGCAATCGACCGGATCTCCCTGGTCGTTCCTACGCCGGACCGTAATCGCGACAACGCCCGCTCGGCGCAATGCGCGGCCGATTCCCGGACTTCCTGTACCAATCTCTCCGCTTCGGCCGTGTTCATGCCGGCCGTGTCGTGCTCGTAGGGTTGCTTCATCAACCCCGGCTCAATCAGTTCCACGCGGCGGCGATCAATCACCTCGGGTGAGCCGTCCCTGACGCTTAAGCAAACCAAGGCTGCCCTGCCGTTATGATCCGCAACTCTCACCACCACGGGCCCTCGTGCCATCGCAACGTAATTCTACACAAATCCGGACAGGCATCAAACGGGCTGTTCGTTCTCTATTGACGGTAAGTAAATGGACCAATTACAATCGCGGAATGCCACGGAAGGTCATCCTGGGATTCGGAGTCAGCATCGACGGCTATATTGCGCGACGGAACGGCGCCATGGATTATCTGGTGATCGACCAGGAAGGCGAAGCTCTGATGGCAGACTTCTTCGCCAAGATCGACACCACCATCATGGGCCGCAAGACAGCGGCTGCCACGGCGGAAATGCGCAAGAGTGGCGAGATACCGGAGATGCCGGGCATCTCCAACTACGTATTCTCGCGACGTTGGAAGCCGGGCAAACGCGACGGATTCGAAGTGGTGACCGGCTCTCTGACAGCCTTCGTGAGAAAGCTAAAACGCCGCAAAGGGAAAGACATCTACCTGGGCGGCGGGGGCCAGTTGTGCCGCAGCTTCCTCAAAGAGGATTTGGTCGACGAACTCTTCATCGGTCTTAGTCCCGTTCTTTTAGGTGATGGCATCCCCGGCTTCCCGGGCAAGTTCCCGCAACGCGACTTCAAGTTGACAGAATGCAAGTCCTACTCGAATGGATCGGTCGGGCTGCGATACGAGCGGATGCGAATGAAGACAAGCCGATAATCCGGCCAGTGTACCCTCGTTGAGCACCGGTGCACAAGCCATATTGGTCTGCACGCTGATCCGCCAGCAGGAACTGAGATTGAGCGCCACTGTTGCGCGCCCTTCAGGGCCGCCATCGAGCTTGTCGCCTTCATGGATGTCGATGACGCGCCAAGCGTTGCATCTTTACTTTACGTGGTTCTTGCACAACTCACCTATGCAGATGAATCCGTCCCGATAGCACACGGGGACCCTCTATACTTCCACTCTTCGACAATCTCAGGGCCGGCCTGGTGTGGACATGCCTTTTCATGTGCAGCTCCAAACTCGCAGCTATCTTAGCTCTGCAGCTTCTGCAAGGGGAAGCCTCTTCTGGGCGGCATCTGGTTGGGGCGACACTTCGAAAAAAGTCGCCGCACGACATGGCCTTTCCACATCCATAATCCCGAAAAGACAAGTACAGGAACGAAGACAAACCGAGTAACGGTGGCATAGTTTGGAATTTGGTCAAACGGACTGTAAATGTAACCGATTATCGGAATGCCCAAGACCATGTGAATCCAGCGAACGATCGAACGTTGGGTAGCATTACTCATATGAAAGTTCTCCTTTGACTATTGGTTTTTCATGCTGAACTGTTTGGCGTACTCCGCGGTCAGCCGCTGCCAGCCGCCGAGCTTCATCGAATCGCCACCGGCGATGCGGCCGATGGGAGTTCCGCTGAGAAGGCGATCCAGAACATCGAAACAAATGTGCCAGCCCGCGGCGCCCCACGAGATGAAGCGGCGATCGATGTTGTGCCACAGCGTCAGGCGCGTGCCGCCGCCAAAGGCTTCGAGTTCCCACCGGATATCGCCGTACTCAAGCACCGCGGGAGCCTCGGCTCGCGTTACCGTCGTTACCTGCGGCCTGCCCGTCCCCACCCAAGTGAGATTCACCGTGGCGCCGACTGTGTCCAGGCTCCCATCGGCTACGAAGGGCGCCCACTCGCGCAGGTGCGCCGGATCGGTAAGTGCCTGCCAGACTTTTTCCGGCGCGTGGCGCAGCTCTCTGACGAGAATGAGCGTCCATTTTTCGCCGCCCTTTCGTACCTGCGCCCCGCTGGCCGGACCCGGTGTGTACTGCTCGCGAGTGGTCATCTTTTCTTTCTTTCCCTTTTCGGTGGTGTTGGCCGATCCAAGTGATCCATGCGGTCGAGGTGGCGTTTAAGAGCATCCACGTGGGCGGACCAAAACCGGCGGAGCTGCGCCCATGTGCGGAACGGCCGCATTAGTGGCGTGCCAGTTGCGTGAGCTGAATGAGGTTGCCGCAGGTGTCCTTCAGCATCGCAATGGTCGAGCCGGTCACGCCGGTGGGCGGCATCGTGAACTCGGCGCCGTGAGCCTTGATCCGCTCGAAGTCGCCTTTGACGTCGCCGGTGAAGAACATGGCGGCGGGTTGGCCCTGTTGAAAGATGGCCTGCTGATACGCTTTGGCCGCGGGGTTGTTGTTCAACGCCAGTTGCAGCTCAGTGCCGTCCGGCTCCTCGGGCGAGGCCACCGTCAGCCAGCGAAATGGGCCCTGACTGAAATCGGCCTTCTTGACAAAGCCCAGTACCTCCGTATAGAAGCGCAGGGCCTTGTCCTGGTCGTCCACGTATACGCTAGTCACTTTGATTTTCATTTCGTTTCTCCTTTGTCACGTTCGCGGTTTGGGCCGCGTCGTTTTCTCCTTGGCTTTCTTCTTGGTTAGTGTGGTGGTTTGATCAATTTGATCCATGCGGTCGAGGTGGCGTTCGAGGGCATCTACATGAGCGGACCAGAACCGGCGAAACGGAGCCAGCCAGGCGTCGATCTCCTGAAGTGGTTCCGGTTTCAGCCGGTAGAGACGGCGCTGTGCGTCCACCGTGGATTCCACGAAACCGGCCTCGCGCAGCACTCGCAGGTGCTTGGACACGGCCGGCTGCGGCATACGAAGTTGACGCTCGATCTCTCCCACCGACTGTTGGGACGAGACCAGGAGGCTCAATATCGCCCGGCGGTTCGGCTCCGCAATGACTTCGAACACAGATTCCACTCTTTTAATATACTCCACAGAGCATATACCTGTCAAGGGATATAATCGCTGCCCCAGGTAACGGTTTCAGCCGGCGTGCGGGAAAGTACCGTTTGATGTGTTTTGGGCGGAGCCGGCTTCAGCGGTGAAGCGGCAGGACCGTTCACATCATCCGGAAAGACGACTGACGATGAATCTGGTTGTAATTTATTGAAGAGCTGGTAGCGCTGACGGGAATCGAACCCGAATCATGTCGTCCGATGTGGTCCGATCTAACCGTAACTAGCTGATTCTGCGTGGATGCAGGTCGGTCTTTTCTGCACGATGACCCCTACGGAACCCTGCGGTGTGATCAATGTGTGATCAAGACTGCGGCGGATTTTTCGGGTGGGCGACCCTTGCGGCTGCTCGACAGCGGACTCAGTTGCGATACAAAAGCGTCGGAGTCCACACGTATTTTCCAGACTTGTCGATGTAGCCGTACTTGCCGTCCTTCGTTGAAACAAAGGCAAGCCCGTGGTGAAAATCTTCGGCACGCATCAATGGCATTGGCTGGATCACCATCTTGCCCGTCGTGTCGATGTATCCCCACTTCCCGCCCACCAGGACTGCGGCAAGGCCCTCCGAGAAGTGGAACGTGAGATCGTATTTCGGTTCGATCGCGGTCTTGCCCGTGCGATCGATGAAGCCGTACTTCCTTCCGAATTTCCAGCGGGCCAAACCGTCCACGAAGTCGCCCCATACTGTTGAACAATCAGTTTCGCCAGGCGCGACTTTTGGCTGCAGGACGATAGCGCCGCTCATGTCAACATAGCCGCAGTTTCGCGTACGATTCACTTGTCCCAAACCGCCCGAGAAAGAACTCGCCCACTGAAACTTTGGTTCGATCACCCGTCGTCCTGTCTTGTTGATGTAGCCCCAGCCATCATCGCCCGAAGCCGACTTCGTAGCCGCCGCCAAACCTTCAGAGAAGGGATAGACATAAGTGAAGTCTGGTGGAATCGCGATCTTGCCGGTTCTGTCGATATAGCCCTTCTTGCCGCCGATCTCAATCATCGCCAAGCCATCGTGAAACGCGCTTTCACCGCTATCGCTACCGATGTTGTTGTGCTCTCCGTAACCTGTTTCTTTGTGTTCATCGGTAACAATGGTTCCGGTCTTATCGATAAATCCCCATTTGGCGTCGATGCCTAACTGCGACCCAGAAATCTGCACGCGCGCAAGACCTTCCGAAAACTCCTGAGCCCACGGAAACTTCGGTTCAATAACAACCGTTCCCGCTGTATCGATATAGCCCCACATGTGGTCGCGCTCGAAGCGCGCCAGTCCTTCTGAGAAGTCGCCGACCGCATCGAAGCACAATGGAATCGCGATTTGACCGCGTTGATCAATGAAGCCACCCCTGCCTCGATCCTCCACGGGGAACAAAGGTTCATCGGCCGCGCTGGCAGGCCGCTTGGTGCCGTTCGCCGCCGTACACAACTGGTCTCGCGGTGTCCGTTCCGGCGCGAGTGCTCCTTCCGGTTTGATCTCGCGACCCGAACACCCACCGAAGTTCGTTTTGTATTCCGCACACTCACCTGCCGGAAAATCTGAAGGGCTCCATTTCAGTAGCCCTGAGGGGCCACCGTAGCGCCAAAGCAGCATGTGTTTGTCCGGAAAGAGAATCCAATAGGACTCCGAGTAAGTATTGCCCACAATCAAAAGGACAATCTGTCCTTGTTGTGCACGCACTTGCTGAATGAGATCCGGGCGCTCCCGGAACTGCATATCGTCTGTGAAGCTTCGCATGGCTTTCTCACCGAGCGAACGGTCATGGACGTACGATATGCGGATCGGAACGCGGGGGTGCGCTTGCATGTACTCGTTCAACCACGGCACTGATAACGCAAGGTTCTCGTATTTCTCTGCGTTTTCAAGAAAAGTGTCCACTCCTTGAACCTTGCCTTGGACCTCTTCCAAAACAAGCGCCACGCTGACACTGGGCGGAAAAGCGGGTTTCCGAAGTGTGGCGTGAAGATTCACTTGCTCCGGCTCTCCTTTGTAGGTAGCGGTCCCGTATTCCGGGTGGTGATAGGGATGGATCTCCGAGGCCACAATCTCGTAGCGACTTCTTAGCGTAGTCAGCGCGTCGCCGGCTCGATCTTGTGAACCGACCAGGTTCCACTCCCGCTCAACGGAGCGCTTCACTGCCTGTGCAAGTTCATCGGCCAACGCCCCGCCAGCAAGCCGCTCTCTGTTAGGAGATTTTCGGTCAATAAGGTTCGCGAGCGCGCGCGAAATGTCTGCGTTGTACGTTCGCTGTCCTTGTTCGCCGATGGTCCAAGGAAGCATGAACGGATAGTAGGAGCGCGTTTCCGCCTTCAGATGTGTGCCATCGTCGAACATCACGTCTATCGACGCAAACGGATAATCATCCGTCCTGACATAGGAGAACAATGCCGGTAAGATACGCGCGATTTGTTCAGTATCGGTGTACGTCTTGGCAAGCAGGGCGCGTTGATTTGCCGTTCCCCGCGCCGATTCGAGCTGGAAGCGGCCCTTCTTATCGCCCATCTGTTCGTTGAGCCATGCAGGCGTAACGCCCAGGCTTGAGGGGTCTGGCTTCGAAACAGGCGAGGACTTCAATGCGGCTATCAAGGCGTCCACTTTGGACCGATCGACCCGCTTCCCGTCGTAGGTGAGAACACCATTCCTGGCGCGAATTGTCGTGACCTCATTCCGCGGTGTCCCGAGCCCGCCCCAGCCGGAGCGAATTGAAATCTCGCGGACCGGCACCTGAGCCACTGCGATCCCTGCAGTCGCGAGAAGGATGAGCGGCACCACAGACCTCTCTCGATGAGGAGGAGAGAACACGATCTCATTATGGGACAGCGCGCAGTGGAATAGGAACGCGCCGAGAAGCGGCCGCGATGTACGTGTGATGCGTCAAGGTCGTTCTAGGGTCAGCACACGCTATTTGTGTGATCAATGTGTGATCACAATGATCGGATGTTGGGCCCTGTACGGTTCAACTAACGGGAATCACGCTGGATGTGCTTGTAACTTATTGAAAGGATGGTAGCGCTAACGGGAATCGAACCCGTATTTAAGCCTTGAGAGGGCTCCGTCCTAACCGTTAGACGATAGCGCCGCGGATGTCTCGACTACACTGACAGTATATCCGAAATGCTGGGGAGATCGCTTCACCCGGCGCCGGCGGCGATGAAAATATCAATCTTGTGTGGAGTCGGGGCGCTCCTCGCGGTCGGGGGAGCACCAGGGCAAAACATCGACTCGAGCGCGAACTCGTCGCTCAACGGCAATTTTTTTGTGCGGCAGATCTCGCTGACGGTAGACCACACCACCGGGCTCACTAATGCGGCGTATTGCGTTTACGGCGCGCTCGCCTTCGATGGCAAGGGAAATTACACTTTCAACGGACAATTGGCGAGCAGCACAGCTCCCGGCCTCTCGCCTTACAGCGTCTCCGGCGTTTATTCCGTTCAGTCCAACGGAATCGCCGCCGTGCAGAGCCTGCTCGACAACAGCGCCAATATTTTTGGCGCCGTCGCGCAGGGCGTGTTTTCCGGCAGTTCGACCCAAAGCGCGGTTTATGCGGACGAAATGGTGGCGATTCCTGCTGGAACCGGTTCCACCCCCACCGCCCTGAAAGGCGCTTACAATATCGGGACGCTCGAGTTTCTGCAATCCGATTTGACCGCGCGTGACAGCTACTTCGCCATCAATGCCGACGGCAACGGCAATATCGCCGCATTCACCCTGAATGGCGCGGCCGCCAATCAGAACAACGCCAATGTCTCTCAAACCATCAATGCAAGCACATATTCGTTTAGCGGCAACGGGACAGGAACGTGGATTTTGCCGGCCGGCAATTTGGTCGAGGGGAGTAAGACATTCTATATCTCCGCGGATGGAAACTTTATCATCGCGGGCGGCGCTAACACGTTCGACATGGAGATCGGCATTCGCGCATCGGCAACGCCGGCCAACGATGCCACGTTCCTGGGAGTGTATTTCGTTACGGGTCTCGAAACCAACGCAGCCGGCCTCGACGCCTTTGCCGGTTCCGTCAACGCCACGGGCGCGGGCGAATCGCTCTGGCACTTGCGCGTCAATTCCCTCGTTAATGCCGGTTACAGCAACACTCATGATCTGCCGTACAATTTCACGAACGGCAGCATCAATCAACCTACCGCTAATTATTTTTTCGGATTGAGCGGACAAGCGTTTCTCGCGGTGGGAACGGGGCCGGAATATCAGTTGAGTTTGGGCCTGCACGCGCCGCAATACTCCGGGCCCGGCGTCTACCTGAATCCGCTCGGCATTGTAAACGCCGCGAACCTCGCGCCCATCACCAATCCCGTTTCGCCCGGCGAGTTTGTCTCGCTCTTCGGAACTGGGCTCGCCTCGGGAACGGCCCAAGCCCCGAGTCTGCCCATCTCCACCTCGCTTGGCGGCGTCCAGGTCCTGATCAATGGACAATTCATGCCGGTACAATACGTCAGCGCCACGCAGATCAACGCTTTGGTTCCTTTTGAACTGGGCGCCATGAACTCTTTTGCTACCTTCCAGGTCATCAATAACCAGATAAAATCCAACAGCGTTACGGTCTTTTCCGCCGCCACTTCTCCGGGTGTTTTTTCCATCAACCAGACAGGAACCGGACCGGCGGCGGTGCTCCATGCGGATTACACGCCGGTTTCTTCGGCAAGCCCGGCGAAAGCCGGCGAGACGGTACAGTTATTCCTGGCTGGATTAGGAACGGTTACTCCCAACGTCGCCGATGGCGCGGCAGCGGCGACCAATCCGTTGAGTCTGGTCACCGCGCGGGTTTCAGTCGAGATTGGCGCTCAAAACACCCAGGCAACTGTCTCGTTTTCCGGCCTCGCGCCAGGCTTTGCGGGCTTGTATCAGGTTAACTTCGCGATCCCCAGCGGCTTGACCGGGGGAAACAATTCCCTCACAATTTCCACCCCAGAAGGAATCACTTCGCAAACAATGATAGCGGTTTCGAACTAAAATGCACAAGGATGTTGTACTTCAGCCCATCGGCATCGTCCACACTGAAATACTAGAAGCCGTCGACGACGTTTGGGGCGGTCTCACCTCGCGCATCCAGTTGGACCGGTCGCGTTTTTCCGCCGACTGCCTGGCGGGGCTGGAGGAATTCTCTCACGTCGAGATTTTGTTCGTGTTCGACCGTGTGCAGGATTCCGAGATCCACACGGGCGCGCGTCGTCCTCGAGGCCGGAAAGATTGGCCAAAGGCTGGTATTTTCGCGCAGCGTGCCAAGAACCGCCCCAACCGGATCGGCGTCACGATTTGCCGCTTGATCTCCGTATCCCATGAGGATCTCAGCATTGTCGTGGAGGGACTGGACGCCATCAATGGCACTCCGGTGATCGACCTCAAGCCCTATATGCGGGAATTCGGCGTCAGAGACCCTGTCCGGCAACCAGCGTGGGCTACTGAACTCATGGCCAAATATTGGGACGGCCGCGACTAGTGAAGCTCGCAAAATAGCGTGACGGATCCATCTCGGCTTGTGGGGGCAGGTTATTAACCGGCGCTCCACAGGCTAACGCCTGCGCAATTCGCCCATCCCCTCACTAACGTTCGCGGCTGACAAAATGTATAAGCCGCGGGCACGGGCTAAGGCCGGTGCGCCCTGGTTAGACCTCGCCCATCGCAACCGAAGCGCAGGCCGACGGCGGCGTAGGCCCCGATCCAGGGGATCGCCCCAAGGGATCGCCCCACTATCTGAGGTAATGTCCAAACTCTGGAGTGCGGGTTATTAACGGGCGCGTGGCGCGTTATCAGCCCGCCTGCTGGAGCGGGCCTTGTCACCTTATTTAACGAGTCTCAATAGGCGGTACAATTTCTAGAAACACGCGGAGCCGGGTAACGGGCCCGCGATTCATTTATGAACCGACTCACGATTTTGCTGTTGACCGCCTCCGCCTTTGCCTGCGCCCAAGGCCGGCGCGAGAATGCTCCGCCGCCGGCTCAGACGGCTGCCCCAGCCCCGCCGCCCGCGGCCCGAGGTCCTTTACCGGAGGAAAAAACTTCCGTGACACACCATCAGGCACGCGTCGGCGGCCAGATGATCAGCTATACGGCCACCGCGGGCAATTACATCATCAAAGCCGATGACGGCACGCCCAAGGCCAGCTTCTTTTTTGTGTACTATTCCAAAGACGATGTGGGTGACGTTGCTAAGCGCCCGATTTCTTTTGTCTACAATGGCGGCCCTGGGTCTGCCTCTCTGTTCACCCACATGGGCCTCGGCCCGCGGCGCATTCTGCTTACCGACGATGGCCACGGCATGCCTGCTCCCTATTCGGTGGTCGACAACAACGACTCTTTTCTGGACGCAACCGACATGACGTTTATCGACGCCGTGTCCACCGGCTATAGCCGTCCAGCACCCGGCGAAAATACTTCGCAGTTTTACGGAATTGTCGAGGACGCTACCTATTTTTCGGATTTTATTTATCAATTCCTGACGCGCAATGAGCGCTGGGCGTCGCCCAAATTCCTGATCGGCGAGAGCTATGGCACCACCCGCTCCGCGCAATTATCCAATATTCTCCAACAGCGCCATCAGATCTACTTAAATGGCGTGGCGCTGGTGTCGTCGGTCGCTTTCGCCGATTGGGGACGCGATGACCGCACCCGTTTCTTTCTGCCGACTTTTATCACCTCCGCCTGGTATCACCACCTGCTCGCGCCCGACTTGCAGAAGCTGACCGTGGAGCAGATCGCGCAGCAGGCGCGGGACTTCGCGCATGGTGAATACGCCGCCGCGCTCGAAAAAGGCGATCAGATTCCAGCAGCCGAATATCAGAAAGTGGTAAAAGACCTGGCCCGGCTCACCGCGCTATCGCCCAAATACATTGAAGAGACCAATCTGCGCATCAATCCTCAGCGCTGGTTCAAGGAACTGCAACGCGATAAGCGCCTGACCACGGGGCGGCTGGACGCAAGGTTTTCCGGTATGGATGTGGATGCCGCGGGTGAGCGCGTGGAATACGATTCGAGCGAAGCGTCTTACGAAGGCGCCTACGTCGCCATGTTCCAGGACTATGTGCGGCGAGACTTGAAATGGAACAGCGACGCGTACTACACGGTCACCGCCAATGTGCGCCCCTGGGATCAAGGACAACCCGGCGCGGTGGCGGAAGCTTTGCGTTCCGCCATGACCCAGCAGTCCAATTTGAGGCTGCTCGTGGTCTGCGGCTATTACGATCTGGCCACGCCCTTCAATGGGATCGAGCATACCGTATCGCACATGATGCTGGAGCCCCCCATCCGCAAGAACGTCAGCTTCACTTACTATGAAGCCGGCCACATGATGTACGTCGACAAAAAGGCGCGCGAAAAGCTGCACCGCGATATGGACGACTGGATCAACGCGAGCTACGGCAAGTAATTAGAGATCGCTTTTCTTATGGTTTCTCCAGCCACTCTTGGGCCACTTTGCCCGGATCGCTGGATAAATCGACCGGTGTGCTCTCCTGCTCCTTGCCTTCGTTGAAAAAAACCGCAAGCACACCGCTCGCCGTAGGACGCAAGTCCAGTCGCCTGGTACCCGCCTCCAGACGGAGCGTCGACTCCACCCAAACGGGCCGGACCAGGATTCGCTTGCGGTGACCGATGGCTCGACAAGCGGTCAGCAAGCCATCTTTGAACGGTCCGTTGCGTAAGGCGTCGGCGTGCGGAGCGATTTCGAGCGCCGCCGATCGGGCGGCCTCTCGCGCCGCCGCTTCCCGCGCCAATGCCTCCGGGTCTCTTTCGTTCCGCGATTCCAGGGCCTTGAGGTCGTTTTCCAGGTTGTCGAGAAAGCTCATCCTTCTTCAGGATAGCGATGTCGTGGGACGACATCATTACCGATCTCCGGTATGCTTAAGGCTAGCGCGCGATTTTACTTTTCGGCGGTTATTCGTCAGCGCGTTCCCACCGTCCTTTCGGGACAATTGCACAGGCTAAAGCCTGTGCCACGATAACACTGGGTTCTAGCGCTCGGCGCTCAATACCGGTGCCGGTTGCAGGAAGGCCACCAACTTTTCGGCCACCTGCTGTTTCACCGTTTCGATATTGCGCTCTTTGATCTGTTCGTAGCCGCGAATCTGATCCGGCAGCGAGGCGATCTCCAGCGCCTGCGCCAGATTCTCCGATGTCACGCCGGCCTGCACCTGTTCGATCACATGCCGGTACCAGCCGATCAGAGCACGCTCCTCGATCCGGTGCTGGCTATAGCCGAAGATATCGAACGCCGTTCCGCGGACAAACTTGAAGTGCCGCAGAATCGAAAGCAATCCGCGGCCCATGCGAATCTTCTTATTCACACCGAAGCGGCGCAGCAGCGGCGGATGCAGATTATACGAAATGGCTTCGGGCGCTTCCCACATATCGCGCACGCGCTGTTCGAAATCCGGTTTGAGCAACAATCGTGGCACTTCATACTCGTCTTTGTACGCCATCAGTTTGTACAAGTACTTGGCGACCACCTCGCGCAGCGCCGGTTCCTGAATGCGCGCCAGAAAATCGGTGTATTGACGCGCGTAGGCGGCGTTCTGATAGGCCGTCAACTCGGCCACGCGGTCGATTGGCTTGCGCTGCTCGCTCGGCTTGGGCGCGATCTGCGCTTCGACGTACTTGGGGTCGTCGTAGTATTTGCGGCCCCACATGAATGCACCGCGATTGCGCTCCAGATCCACGCCGTTCAGTTCGATGGCCTTCTCGATTGAGGCGAGCGACACCGGCAGCAGGCCGGCCTGATATGCTACGCCCATCAGAAAAATATTGGTCATCAGATGGCTGCCAAACAGACCTTCCGCCATGCGATTGGCATCCACGAAAACGCTGCGGCCTGGGATGGTGGCCGCGCTCACCGCATCGACTAAACTCTGCGGACCCATGATCTGAAAGCGATTCCGGATGGTGTCGATGGTGGGCGCCAGATCGGTATTGACCACGGCCACCGTGCGCGCGGGATCGCCAGTCTTCAGATTGTCCGGTTGCGAAAGGCCGATCAAATCGAAGCCGAGCATCAAGTCCGCATTGCCGCCGTTCACTTTGGCGGGCGCGGCGATGGGCTGCGCGCTGAGCAGAATGTGGGAGACCACCGCACCGCCCTTTTGCGCGGTGCCGGTTTGATCGAGTGTCGCGACGTAGAGTCCGTCAATCCAGCCCGCCGTAGCCAGCAAAGCGCTGATGGTCACCACGCCGGTGCCGCCGATGCCGGGCGCAATGATGCGGTAGCCGTCTCCGGCTTTGACGATATTGACGGGCGCTGGAACCGATGTTTCGGGAACCGGCGGCAACGACCGGCGCTTCAGACCGGTGCCAGGCTTGATGTCCACAGTCATGAAAGACGGACAATCGCCCAGCGCGCAAGAGTAATCCTTGTTGCAGGAAGACTGGTGAATGCGCATCTTCTGGCCGAGTTCGGTTTGCACCGGATTGAGGCTCACGCAATTGGACTGCGTGACGCAATCGCCGCAGCCTTCGCAGACTTCTTCGTGGATCACCAGACGCTTAGTCGGCTCCTCCATGCTGCCGCGCGAGCGCTGGCGGCGCTTTTCCGCGGCGCATTCCTGGTCATAAATCATGACCGTTACGCCGGGAATTTGTTCCAGTTCTCTTAGCGTGTTTGGTAGCTCGGAGCGGTCCCGCAGTTCGGCGTTCGAAGCCAAATCGCCCAGCGCGGCATATTTGGTCACGTCTTCGGCCAGCACCACGATCTTCTCCACGCCTTCGGCCTGCAGCTTGCGCGTCAGCGCGGGAACCGTCAGCGCACCCATGGCGTGTTGGCCGCCGGTCATCGCGACGTGGCCGTTGTAGAGAATCTTATAAGTAATGTTGACGCCGGACGCGACGCAGGCTTCAATGGCGAGATAGCCGGAGTGAAACAGGGTTCCGTCGCCGATGTTCTGGAAAATATGATTGCGTTCCACAAACGGCGACATGCCAATCCAGGGGGCGCCTTCGCCGCCCATCTGAGTTAAAAACGAAATGGCGCGCGTGGGATCGTTCAGGCGCATGGCCATGGTGTGGCAGCCAATGCCACCGCCGGCTACTTGACCTTCCAGCAATAAAGTCGACCGATTGTGCGGGCAGCCAGAGCAGAACGCGGCCGGACGCGCCGGCACGGCATCTTTTTTGGCGATCACCGGCGCGGCGCTACGCGGCTTGACGTCTACTTGCAGAACGCGAGCGAGCACCGTCGCGATCATGTCGGGATCGAGTTCGCCGGTCAACGGGAAGTGCGACTTTCCCAGGATCGCCGGCCGCCGCGCCGAATCGTAGAGAATCTCGCGCATCTGCATTTCGAGGAAACTGCGTTTCTCTTCGATGACGAGAATGGTATCGAGACCGTCGGCGAACCGGTGTACAAAGTCCGGCTCCAGCGGAAACGGCATGCCCACTTTGCCGATGCGAACACCATCCCTGATGCCCAGATCGCGCAAGGCCTGCATCAGATCGTAGTAAGGTTTGCCGGTTGCCAGCAAGCCGATGCGGCCCGTTCCGGAAAACGTATTCACGTTGTTGAGCCGCGCAAACTGGCGAGCGGCCTCCAGACGGCGCACGTTGGTTTCGTGCTCGAGAGCCAGCGAAATGGGCGCGACAATGCGGGAATCGGTATAGCTCTGATAGCCCTCGGGAAGGCGGATCTGCGGCCGGTCGGGATCGAGATCCACCGTTCCACCGCCATCGCAGATATCCGTCACCATCTTCAGCGCAACCCAGGCGCCCGACCAGCGCGAAAGCGCCACGGCTTGCAGTCCGTAATCGAGAATCTCCTGCACGTTGCCGGGATACAAAAACGGAATCCCGTAGTTGAGCAGCGTGAAGTCGCTTTGGTGCGGGATCGTGGAGCTTTTCGAAATATGATCGTCGCCGCATAGCAGCAATGCGCCGCCGTTCTTGTGGGAGCCGGAAAGATTTCCGTGGCGGAGAATATCGCCGCTGCGATCGACGCCGGGACCCTTGCCATACCAGATGCCGACGACGCCGTCCACTTTGGTCTTGCCAACGGTCTCGATGATTTGCGTGCCCAGCACCGCCGTGGCCGCCAGATCCTCATTGACGCCCGGGCGGAAATGGATGTTGTACTCACCGAGCAGCTTGCCGGTGCGGGCCAGCGTCAAGTCGTAGCCGCCCAGCGGAGAACCTTCATAACCGCTGATAAATGTTCCGGTGTTGAGTCCGGCGCGGCGGTCCCGCCGCATTTGATCGATCGGCAGACGAACCAGGGCCTGAATACCGGTTAGGTAAATCCGGCCCTTATCCAGCGTATATTTATCAGAGAGTTTCATGGGATGACGAGCCCTGCCTCGTGGAGGATCTGAATTATCGTAGCACCTCTGCCTCATCGCCCCCGGCATCCCAGTTCGGCCGGCTGTGGCGGGCGAACAATTCGAGAAAGGGGCCGTAGCTGCAGGTTTACTTGCCTGCGTCCGGGCGGAGCAGTCCGGATGCGCCCGCGGATACCGAACAGAACCAGTTCGGTGACGTTGCGGAAGTAGAAGCCGGCGCCGCGCCCGTCCGGCCCGGCCGTCCTTGCGCACTTTGTGCCAGACGATGTTGGTCTTATAAGTGAAGCTCCAGCGCTTCAACTTCCAGGCCTTCCATGATCAGCGCGTTGGGAACCCATAAATATAGGTGCGATTGCGGGGCGGCGATGGTGGATACGGGCAGGTTTTGAATTACGTCCAGCGTCATCGTTCCACAGCGGTTCAGGCGGCGATGCTCCGGCGCCATTTTGCCGGTACGGTTGGAGAATTGCCAAGGCGGGTCGGCGAGGATACTCTTGTAGTGGGCGGGGGGAAGGTTGTGGAAGGGATCATCGGGGTGGGCGGGCCCCGGGGGATCGCCCCACAGTTTTGGCTACATGAAGTAGTCTTTGACTTTGTCGAGGATGCTCTTCTCGTGCGGTTCGTTTTCCACCGGCAGCGTTTCACGCAATTGCTCAAACAATCTCTTCTGCTCGCGGGTCAGCTTGTTCGGAACACGGACATCCACGTGGACGAACAAGTCTCCGCGCCCATTGCCTTGGAGACGGGGCACCCCTAGATGCCGCAATTTCACGGTGGCGCCGCTTTGCACTCCCTCCGGAATCCGGACATTTTGCAGGCCATCGAAGGTCAGCAGGTCCACTTCGGTGCCCAAGGCAGCTTGCGCAACGTTGACGGGTACCGTGCAATGCAAATCGTCGCTCTCTCGCTCGAAGATCGGATGCTCCTTGACCTTGACAATCACGTAGAGATCGCCGGGCGGCCCGCCATTCACTCCTGGCTGTCCTTCATTCTGGAGCCGGAGCCGCGTGCCGGTGTCGACGCCCGGCGGGATGTTGACCTTCAGTTTGCGCTCGTTGCGGACGTAGCCATCGCCCTTGCACTGGAGGCAGGGGCGGCGGATGATCTGCCCGCGCCCATTGCACTGCCCGCAGGTACGGCGGATTTGAAGAAAACTCTGTTGGTAGAGAACCTCGCCGCGCCCGTGACACATGGGGCAGGTTACCAGCCCGTCGGTCTTCTCCGCGCCCGAGCCGGAACAGCGGCCGCACATTTCCATGCGCGGCACCTGGATCTCGGCGCTCAAGCCTTTGAGGATGTCTTCAAACTCGATTTCGAGGTCATAACGCAGATCGTCGCCCCGCTGGGCCCGAGTGCGGCCTCCGCGGCGTTGGCCTCCGAACAAATCGCCCAAGCCGAAGAGATCGCCGAATATATCGCCGAAATCACCAAACGCATTGGGATCGACTCCACCCGCGCCCTGGACACCCTGATGGCCATAACGGTCATAAGCGGCACGCTTTTGCGGATTGCTGAGCACGCTGTAGGCTTCCGCCGCTTCTTTGAATTTCTCCTCCGCCTCCTGATTGTTCGGATTGCGGTCGGGATGGAACAGCAAGGCGAGTTTCTTGTACGCAGCCTTCAGACCGGGCTCGTCCACTTCCCGAGACACACCCAGCACCTCGTAGTAATCGCGTTTTGTGGCGTTCATCTGGCTTTCTTACTTCTTCACCGCGACTTTGACCATGGCGGGTCTGAGCAGCCGGCCACGGAAGTTATATCCCTTCTGGTATTCCTCGAGGATAGTATGATCCGGCTGGTCTATGCTCTCAACCATTTCGACGGCGTGGTGCAGATTCGGATCAAACTGCTTTCCTGCCGCCTCAATCGGCTCTAATCCCAACTTCTTTAGCGAGTCCGCCAAACGCTGGTGAATCAGCGCCATACCGCGAGTATATTCGGTCTCGGGAACGTCCACTTTCAGCGCGCGTTCAAAATCGTCGAGTACGGGAAGCAGCGCCCGCACAGTCTCGGTGTTCGCGTATTCAGCGATATCGGTTCTTTCGCGTTCGGCGCGGCGGCGGAAGTTATCGAACTCGGCGGTGCGGCGGAGCAATCGATCCTGGAGGTCCAGTTTTTCTTCGAGCAGCCGGTCTCGCTCAGCCCGGACCGCCTCCGGGGTCTCGACGACCGCCGGGTCCTGTTGCGGAACACCGTTTTCCGGTTGGGTGTCTACAGTATCCATAATTCCAGTGTAAAGGTCCAAAAGTTGTTGCGGAAAGCGAAAAGGCTTCAGCGCCGGGCTTCCTGAAAAGCGTGTCCCATGTGGAGCACGGCGGAGATCACCTTCTCATAGTTCATCCGGATAGGCCCGAGCACCGCGAACTTCGCGGAAAGGCCGCCCGGCAACGCCACCGTGACGCCGATCAAGGCCAGTTCCTTCATGCTCCGATCCGTTTCCCCCAGTCCCACGTGGACCGCGACCTCGCCCGAAGGCTGTTCGAGGAAACGATCGAGAATATGGAGGATATGCTTCTTTTCTTCCAGCGACTGGAACAGCTCCCGCATTTTCTCGCGCGTCAGATGCAGATCGAGACCGACCAGATTGCTGGCGCCGCCCAAATGCACTTCCGGCGTCAGACCGACGTCCAGCAGGCCTTTGGCGCACAGAACTGTCAGCTTGCGCAGGATCCGGTCATAGGCCGCGCTTTCGGCTTCCAGGCGCGCCCTTAACTCCCGCTGAATGTCGGCCAGCGTCCAGCTTGAAAAATTCTGGTTGATGTAGTTGCGGATCGAGGAAAGCTCCTCTTGAGCAATCGGCTCATCCAGAGAAACCACGCGGTTCCTCACCATGTGATCTCGCGTGGCAACGATCATGAGCACACGCTGGTCGGCCAGCAGCAGCAGATCGATCTGGTCGAGCTGTTGGCTGGAAGTAGGGATCGCCGCGGTAATTCCGACGCTGCGGGTCATCTCGGTCAACAGATGCGACGAACGCTCGACACGTTCTTGAATGGTCGAGATCTGGGCCAACTCGTGCCGGATGCGCTGCAGCTCGGCGGCAAGAATCCGCCCGCGCACCAGGGTTTGCACATAGCTGCGGAAAGCCTTTTCGGTGGGAATCCGGCCGGCGGAGGTATGTGGTTGAGCCAGAAAGCCTTCGTCGTAGAGATCGGCCATTACATTGCGCACCGAGGCCGCACTCAGGCCGTCCGCGCGGCTGCGGGAGACGGTGCGCGAGGCCACCGGTTCCCCAGTCTCGATGTAGGACTGGACGATCGAGTGAAGTATGTCGAGATCGCGCGCTTTCATGACGCCCCCAACCCCTCGCTCACGCTTGGGGCTATGGATCCGTGACCCCTCGCTCACGCTTGGGGCTATGGATCCGTGACCCCTCGCTCACGCTCGGGGCTATGATCCGTGACCCCTCGCTCACGCTTGGGGCTATGGATCCTGAACCCCTCGCTCACGCTCGGGGCTAAATATTGATTATAAAAGGCTTGCAAGGAATCGTCAAGCTTCTTTTAGCAGTTGACCGTGGCGAGTGCCAAGTGGGCTCGCGAGCATCACTTTTTGGCAGCCGCCGATGGAAAAAGTTCCTGCGTTGCCGGCGATCGTGTAATATATTCGTAGCGCGTTGTTTGCCGCGCAGTTGAATCAAATCATTTCGGAATTGTGGATGTCCGATTGCTTATTTTGAGCGCTCATCAAAATGGCTACACGCAACTCACATCAAATTGAGATTCTTCTGGTCGAGGACAATCCGGGGGACGTCCGGCTCACGCAGGAGGCTTTCCGCGACGCCCGCTTAGTGAACAATTTGAACGTGACGCGCGATGGCGTGGAAGCCAGCGACTTTCTTTGGCGGCGCGGCGAATTTGCCAATGCGCCGCGGCCCGATTTAATTCTGATGGACCTGAACCTACCCAAAAAGAACGGGCGCGAATTGCTGCAAGAGATCAAAACCGACCCCGATCTGCGCCGCATTCCGGTCATGGTGCTGAGCACCTCTCGGGCTGAACAGGACCTCCGCAAGGCTTACAATCTTTACGCCAACTGCTACATCACCAAGCCCGACAGGCTGGATCAGTTCCGGGATATGGTGCGCACCATTGAGCATTTCTGGTTCAATGTGGTAACCCTACCTTCGGATTGAGTTCGGAGCGCGCGGTCCGGTCAGCACGCCGTTAGCGGCCAAGAATTAGGCCCGACGCGCCGTCGTGTGGCAACCGGCGCCGGGCCGATTGACAATCGGCCGCAGATTAACAATCTGCCCCACAACGGGATTGAGTTCCGCACGCGCGGCCCGGTCAGCACGGTCGCTCACGGAGGCGGGACGCGCCGTCGTGTGGCACTCGGCGCCGGGCCGATTGATAATCGGCCGCAGATTGATAATCTGCCCCACAGCGGGATTGAGTTCCGCGCGCGACCCGGTCGGCACGGTCGCTCACGGAGGCGCGACGCGCCGTCGTGTGGCACTCGGCGCGGGCCGATTGATAATCGGCCGCAGATTAATAATCTGCCCCACAACGGGATTGAGTTCCGCACGCGCGGCCCGGTCAGCACGGTCGCTCACGGAGGCGGGACGCGCCGTCGTGTGGCACTCGGCGCCGGGCCGATTGATAATCGGCCGCAGATTGATAATCTGCCCCACAAGCTGGTGGGCAACCGGGCGTCAGGGGACACCGCTGCAGTATTGAGCACGCAGTTTCCCCGTCCGCGCTTGGGCCGATTGACAATCGGCCGCAGATTAACAATCTGCCCCACAACGGGTTTTGCGGGTCCACCAGAGGCCGAGCGAGAGGGCTATTACTAAGTCGTCGTGTTCGCGGCCGCCGGAGAAGAGGTCGCGGCCGGAGGGGGATATGTCCCAGCGGATGTTTTGTAGTTCGCGGCGGAGGGCGTCGGATTCCGCGAGTCTGGGCTCGATTAAGAGGCCGGCGGCTTCGAGGACTACGGCTAGGCCCTGGATTAGATCGCGCTTGGGGACGTGCCAGCGGTCCAGGTGGTAGGTGTCGCGCTCGCCGGCGGTGAAAACGACCGGAACCAGGCGGCAGTGGGACCAAGACGCTTGCTTTAGCATGTCCAGGACGGCCGCGCCGACTCCGGTGGCGTCGACCACTACGACGCAATCGCCCAGTTGCTTCCACTGACGGACGAGCGAGAAAATGTTTCGGACGACGTCGACGTAAGAAGTGCCCAAGGGTACGCGCTCGAGCCAACGGACAGCGTGACGGCGGCGTTTGGGATACTCCCAGGTGACGGGGTTGAAGTCGCCGGTGGGCTCCGTCCATGTTTCCAGAACGGCGATGGCTGTGGGGTCGGCCTGCTGGCCGAGATCGACGCAGACGGCGAACTGCGCGCCCAGGCGGCGTTCACTGGCGCGGAGCCAAGGGGAAAAAGCGGTCTCGATCCACGCGTTGGGGAAGACGGTACGGCCGTCCTGCAAGAACTCGCAACAATACTCCTGACGGAAGCGCAATTCGCCCAAGGAGCGTTTTTCTTCCTCTAAGAACTCGGGAATAATGCGGGGACACTCGGCGGCGGTGACGCAAACGCGCTCCCAGTTGGAAAGAGCATCCATCCATTCGCGGTGAAAGAAGCCGCGAGCGCCGTGCGGAGTCGACATCAGCCACATTTCGCCGTTGGTGGTGGCGAGAGCGGGCTTGGCAGCGGCATAAAGGCCGTCGGAGACGCGAGCCGCCTCATCGATCAAGAGCATGGTGACGGCGGAGAATCCACGGATGGTGTTCTCATTGGCGGGCAAGCCAACGATGCGGGAGCCGTTGGGGAGATCGAGAGAATTTATGCCGAGTTTTTGCAGAAATCCGAGGACTTTTCGGCAAAACTCGCGAGATTGACGCAGGGAAGGCGAACACACGACGACCAGTGCCGCGGGGCGAGTGAAGGCGTGATGCACGGCCTTGATGGCGATCACAGTGGATTTGCCCCATTGACGAGTGCAATTCAACAGGCCACGATTGGCGCCGGGACGGAGAACGCGCTCCTGCTGCGGGTCGGCGATGAAACCGAAGCGCTCGCGGGCGAAGGCGATGGGATCGGTTACGGCTTCTGGGGGAAGCGCGGGATTTTGTGGCTCGATCCGAAACTGAATGGCTGGGCGTGGGGCGCGCCGCTGCTGTGGAGTGGGAATAATGCCAGGTTGGCCAGCGGGAGAACGAGACGGATCTCGGGCGTCCGCGCGGGACTGAATGGCCGGCATGGTCGCGTGGTCCCGATGCTCCTTCAGCGGCTAGAGAGGATTTCCTGGGTTCCGGGGGTCCTGGAAGTGAGTTGGTAGAGGCGGCAAAGGCGGCAGAGGGGGCCGAGAGGGGAGGGGTTCACCGAACTCGTCATCCTCGGGCTTGGGATAGTCGGGGAAGACAATGCAAGGCTCTGGTTCGGGGCGGGATTCCTGTTTTGGAAGGGTCTGCGGGGGGCTTGCGGGCTCGGGCTTGGGTTCGTTTCGTGGCTGGAGATATTGAGCGGGATCCCGGCCGGTGGTAGAGACGTCGGGGCGAGTGATTTGAATGGGTTGCGCGCCGGCGGGACGGATTTTGACGAGCCGGTGGAACTCGGCCAGAGCGCGGGAGCGGGCTCGTTCGAGGCGGGCGGTGGCGCGCTGGACGGGCGCGATGTCGGGTTCGACGCGTTTTTGGGTGAGGGCGATGCGGTAATCCTCGTCGAGGCGGGGATGTTCGCGGTCGTCCTGAAGCCTGTGTTGCAGGATGCTGATGTCATTGATGCCGGTTTCGATTGACCAGGCGCGGCGGACGCGCCACTCGGCGACGGCGACGTGCTGGACGAGATGGAGTTCGAGGACGGTGCAAGGTTGCAGGGAATCGATATAATCCTGCTCGAGTTGTTCAAAAAGGGCGTGATCCTCGTTACAGAGGACGACAGTTCTGGCGGAAAGGCCGTGTTTTACGGCATTTTGGGAGGATATCTGCTTGCCTTCGGGCGTGATGGGACCTTGGGATTTCGCGCCATTGATCCGCGATGCTTCTATTTGTGCGTCTGATCTCATAAAAGACCTCACTTTCTGAGACCAAGGTACACGACGGTTGGCGGCCGGGACGCATTGGATCCGGGTAAGTGGTTGAAAATGAGGCGCAAAGATTTAGCCGATCGTCGTGACTGAATTTTTCCGTGGAGGTATTCAGGCCGCTGCTTCAGAATCCGGCGTAGGTTTCTCTTGCCATGAAGGACAGCGACAATCTGAAGGGGCTTCAACTCCGGCCGGTAAACGACCGTGTAGTTCGGATGGCGGGTTAGTGTCCAGAAACGCAGCGGGCGGGTGGTGATATTGGGGCGCGCATGGCCTCGGGTGGGTTCGCCGGCGACAAATGCGCAAGCGTCATAAATCGCCTGTTGTACCGCGTTGGCGGAGTCTTCGTTGTCCTCGGCGATGTAAGACCAGATGTGAAAAATGTCGGCTTGGCAAGCGGCGTTAAATCATAGCCGCTCATCGCCGAAGAGCGCGCTCTTGATGCCAGTTCTCTTTCATGACCTGTATTTCACGCTGGGCTTGGGCGCCGTCGATCAGTTCTCCTCGTTCAGCCTGCAGGTAGCCTTCTTCGATGTGGGCGGATAGGGCCCGGCGTTCCTCGCCGGTCCAACTTTCTTCGGCGTCCTGGGCCTCAAGCGCGCGGCGCAGAACGTCTTCAACGCTTGAGTAGGCGCCGGTGGAAAGGCGCTTGTTGATGAGGGTTTCCAGGTCGGGAGGGACTGTTAGTTGCATGGGTGATTCTCGTTTTTATGATAGCGTTTTGGAGAATCGGGATGCTTCTATATGTGCTTCTGCAAAGTACGGGCGCCGACCTTGTCGCGGCGATGCAGGCCTCGCCCTATCCAGAGATTACGATTGAACCGGCGCGATACCGCCTGGGGGGTCCGTGACGTTGTCTCTTGATGTGGCTGGTAGATACCAACGTTTTATCGGAGTTGCGGCGACCGAAACCTGACCAAAATGTTGTGGCTTTTATTTGGCGGTTGTCCGCTCGAGGGGCTTTGCGTCAGCATTGTGACGCTGGCCGAAATTCGGTTTGGCATCGAGGTAGCCAGTGATGCGGTCCGCCGTAGCGCATTGAACGATTGGCTCACGCTTACCGTGCGGCCAATGTTCGACCAGCGGGTTTTGCCCATCACCGAGGAGATCATGCGCCGCGAACTGAGTTGGGGCGATCCGCATGCCGTGGGCTGCGTTTTGCCGCTTGGGGTCCTCAACAATTGGTCGAAGAATGAATGGCTTGCGTGCTTCGGGCGCCGAGGAATGCGAGCGAAACGCGAAGGGCCGACTGGGCCCATAAGACCCTCCCGCGATAATAGACAGCAGCGTATTACTTGACGTTTTTGTCAAGTTGATCTATTGTAAATTGGGAGGGCAGCTTGCCGTGCCTACTATTCCACGGTTCGGCACCGATGGCCTGCTGCCACCTGGAGATTACGAAGTGACTTTCGATGAGCTTCGGGCGTCGATCCTCGCCAGCGGGCCGAACGACGGACGAGCATCGTGGGACTCGGCGTGGCGGTTACGGCTCATCGACAACCTCGAGACTCTCTCCCGACAGCTTTGGCAAGCCGGTGTCCGCGAGATCTTCGCGGACGGCTCTTTCGCTGAGGACAAGGACCATCCGAACGATATCGACGGCTATTTCGAGTGTTCGCTGGATGCCATTCGCACGGGAGAAATGACGCGAGGGCTGAATCGGATCGATCCATTCAAAGTCTGGACATGGGACCCGACGACGCGGCGGCCGTACCGCGGCTATCCGAAAAAGCAGCTACCGATGTGGCATCGGTACCGGGTGGGGAGCGGGCTTGGCAGCGGCATCCGAGGCAAGTCGGCCACGAGTTGGAGTTTCCTTCGGCCTTCCGGCAATCGCGCAGCGATGGCAAACCGAAAGGCATCGTGAAGATTAAGTATGGGGGTCAAGTTTGATTCGCAATGAGACGGAATACCAGGAGGCGTCCGCACGCCTGGCGGAAGAGCGCACGCGTCTTGCCGAACATCGCACGCGATTGAAAGAGGCGGGGCTGAAGGACGACGAGATTAAGCGCGTGATCGACCCGATGGAGTCGTTCCATCTCCAGTTGGAAGACGAAGTGGAGAGCTACGAACGGCTAAAACGCGGCGAGTTCGACGATCTGGAGAATCTTCGCGGGCTCGGCCATTTATTGATCTCGGTACGCATCGCGCAGGGGATCTCACAGCGGGAATTGGCTAAGCGGCTCGGCGTTCACGAATCCCAGGTATCGCGTGACGAGCGCAACGAGTATTTTGGAGTGACGCTGGAGCGCGCCGCTAAGGTTCTGGACGCATTGAACGTCAAGCTCCATACCACGGTCGAAATAGTTCCGCCGGCGGAAGAGATGGCAATTGCCTGATGGGCGCGACGGATCGAACTGCGGGTACTCGGGAATCTCTTTAGCCGTTGTATAGGCCGGCCGGGAAACACCATTCGCATGCTTCTTACGAACTTAGGTCAACTGGGCGTTTTTCAATGCGTTGTAAAAGCTTTCGACTTCTTGCTGGCCGAATTTGTCCTTCTTGATTCTGCGGAATTCTTCGAGGACTTGCTCTCGCGACGGATCGCGGCGCAGGATCTGCTTCATCCGGTGGTGAATGAAATGCAGCGTGGCGATGAGTTCAAGCTCATGGGGATCGAAGCTGCCGAGGCTTTGAACCACATTGTCGGTGATCCGCTGGGAAGGCGCGATTAACGGTTGATAGGCGTTGAGAATCTCGCCGGCGTTGTCTCCGAGCCGATAATTCGAGTACTTGTGAGGAGCGTTGCTGATGTCTTTGAGGACGTCATCGGCCAGCATGGAGTCGACAGAAAACGTGACGGAATCGGAGTACGGTCCGTACGTGTAGATCTCGAACGAGCTTGGGATGGGAACGCCGAGAGTCTTCGCGAAGTAGACGAGCTTCTGGATCGCGGTCCTCCCGAGGTAGTGATTTCCGCCCACGTGTTCTTGATAGGAACGGACGATGGCCGCCGTGAAGGCAGATACCAAGTCGTCCGAATAAGCCAATTTCCCCGATCGAGTCATGCGGCTTGGGCCTCCAAAATCCGTGCTCTAGTCCTTATATTTTCCAGAAGAGTTCCTTCCTTCACATCAGCGAAGATCCTCACTGTGCGGACACGTTTGGGGATCTTTCCGATGATGGCGCTGTCCTCGCTCAGAGGCGTAAGCTTTCCTCCCTTTTCCACGATATAGAGATCCTCCTGCTGGTCTTGCTCGCCTGGAACGGTGAGCTTGTGGATGTTATGGGCGGCGTTGTCCAGGACGAAATCGACATACGGAAATTCCAGCCTCAACTTTCGGTGCACCCTACTCATGCGCTTCAGACGCTGTTCGTCGGCGTAGTCGCCGGTTTCCAGGATTCGCCGGTGATGGTTCCGCTCAACAATCCGCCGGGCCCAATTTGAACGCGGGGTGTCCGTGCCGGCGTCACGGCGAATTTCCATCAGGACGCTGGTATCGTCGTGTTGCAGGACCTCATCAAGGGTTTTATGATGATCAGCGCCCCAAAGCTTCATGTACTCTGTCAAGTAGTAATCGTAGATCCTTCTGATCCGGTGGAGGTAGACCTGCGTGTTCATTTGATATCGGGCTAAGATCAGCGCTTCGAAGGCATGCTCCCCGCCACGGTCGAGCGCGAGCTGGAGTTGGCCGGAATCGGGGTTCTCAATCACGGTGAGAGATTCGATCAGCCTGCGCGAGTCGAAGACGCCATACTCGACGCCACAGTGGAATGAATCGCGCCGAAGATAATCCGTCCGGTCCATATCCATCTGGCTGGCAACGAACTCGCGGAGGAAGGTGAGTTCCGGCGACTTGCTCATCAGTCGCACGAGGAGCCCGGAAGCGCCTTCAAAAAAAGTCTGGTCAAGTTCCCTCCCTAGCACGTTGGCGATGACATGTATCGAAAGCTGCTCATGATCGCCGCCGGGAATCGTGGATTCCGCGGCGTGGGAGAAAGCCGGATGCCCGACGTCGTGAAGTAGCGCCATCAGGCGAACGGTCTGACGCGCCTTTGGCAGCGTGTCTTCGCTCAGCTCCGGAACCTGTTGGAGTTCCTTCATCAAGCGATCCTCATGCCGGAGAAGCAGTTGATCGAAAGCTTGTGTCGCCAGTTCCATTACGCCGAGAGAGTGCTCAAAGCGGGAGTGCATCGCTCCCGGATAGACCAAATATGTCATCGCCAACTTCCGGACGTGCCTCAGCCGCTGGAACACCGGATGATCGATAACCTTGCGTTCATTGTCCGAGTAGTGAATGAAGCCGTGGATGGGATACCTGACCCGCTGGGTCGGTCTGTCACTGTTCGAAAGGAATCCTCCAATGGCAATCATAGGCCTTTGCCGAACTTGGCCAATAATAACAAATCCGTAGGCAAATGTTTCGGAGTGGGTGTAGACTTGGCGGGGAGCCGGGCAAGGTCGCGGAGTCAAGGTTGAGAGCCCTGAGGCGAATGGGTGCGTTTGTCCAATGTCTGGACATACAATCTAAATTGCTTTCATAAATTATGACGCGCAAGAAGAAGAACCGAGACACGCCGCCGGACGGCGGCCTTGCCAACGTCAGCGATTACCGACACCCTGAAGTAACCCGCACGATCCGGATCGATACCAGATTGCTGGCCGAGGCCGAAGAACCCAAATCAACCACTGCGAGCGTTCAACAGAAAGAGCCAAAATGTCCGAGCAAAAGATCATCACAGCTTCGCTTGAGGGAATGCGGGTTCTTACCGATGAGAAGCAGTGTGAACTGGGGGAATACGATTTTGCACTCAAACGGTGGTGTCCAAAGGATACTTCAGACAGGCCGTTGACTCGTGACCGGGCCAATGAATGGCTTGCCGGATGGAACGCTTTAGACCGATTTGCGACCATGAATATCTTAACCTGGCTCCCGGCCATCCTGCGCCAACGCGCGCCGCCAGAGAATCTCGTACGCCCCGCCTTGATCGCATTCACCTTGGAGTGTGGCCAAGCCCCTTGGCATGCTCACCGATATGGTGTAATGTGGTGAAGATCAGGGTGAGCGCGAAACCGGAAGTGAAACATACTATGAAGGCTCCAAGTACGGCGGTCGTGCGTGCATCGATCAGTTTTCCTCCCGATGTGTATGAGACGCTTCAGGTTATCGCGAAGGAAAAGAAAGTGTCGCTAGCCTGGGTTGTGCGCGAAGCGGCGGAAAAGTACATTGCCGACAGGTGGCCGCTTTTTAGGGGGCAGAGGTAACGGCATGCCGACTTTCTATGAATTCTTCGCGGGAGGCGGAATGGCGCGGGCCGGGCTTGGGGAAGGCTGGGAATGTCTTTTCGCCAATGACGTTGATGAAAAGAAGGGCGCCAGCTATGCAGCTAACTGGGGCGCGGAAAAACTGCGCATTAAAGACGTCGGCGAGCTAACGACCGCCGATCCGCCCGGACACGCGGATTTGGCTTGGGCCTCGTTTCCATGTCAGGATTTATCCCTAGCCGGCGACTACGTCGGATTGAAAGGCGAACGGTCGGGAACGTTCTGGCTCTTTTGGCGCCTCATGAGGGCTCTTGCTAACGAGCAGCGAGAGCCTTCCGTGATTGTCCTGGAGAATGTATGCGGCGCCTTGACGGCTCACGATGGGAAAGACTTCGCGGCGATCGGCGCTGCTCTAGCCGATGGAGGCTATCGCTTCGGCGCTCTCGTGATCGACGCCGCCCGGTTCGTGCCCCAATCTCGGCCTCGGCTCTTCATTCTCGCCGTGCGTGAAGACCGGCCTGTGCCGGAGGCCCTCACCCGACTTCAACCTGATCCGGGATGGCATCCGGCCAACCTCATCGGCGCCTACGAGAAACTACCGCTAGCACTGAAGGACGGTTGGCTGTGGTGGAATCTCCCGGCTCCGCCGTCACGTAAAGCGAAGTTCGTCGACATCATCGAGGATGAGCCCCAATTCGTTGATTGGCACACTCCCGCCGAAACGCAGCGGCTCTTGTCGCTGATGAGTCCGCTCAACCGCAAAAAGGTCGAACAGGCAAAGAGGATGAAGATACGCATGGTTGGGGGCGTCTACAAGCGCACGCGCGTCGACGGAGAGGGCAACCGGGCCCAGCGGGCCGAAATCCGATTCGATGATATCGCGGGTTGTCTGCGCACACCAGTCGGCGGTTCGAGTCGACAAACAGTACTTCTCGTGGAGGGGGACAAGGTTCGATCGCGGTTGTTGTCCCCGCGCGAAGCGGCGCGGCTAATGGGCTTGTCCGAGAAGTACGATCTGCCTGAAAACTATAACGAGGCATATCATCTTGTTGGTGACGGCGTCGTGGTTCCCGTAGTCCGTTTCCTCGCTTCTCGCATTTTGGAGCCATTGCTCGTTGGCGATGTCGAGCGCGAGAAAGAAGCGGCTTAGAGCATGGTGGGCCCGCATCAGCAAGAGCTGGCGGCTTTCGCTTCGATGTACGCTTTTCGAGGCAAGGGTCCATTGTCGGTAGCTCTTGTCGTCACGCATCACGCCCAGAAAATGGGACTTCCGCTCAACGCCGAAGAGTTGCTCACAGAAGGTGGCGGCCAGGTTCTTGGGTTAGGGAAAGGGGCCGTGCAGGCGATCCTGAAACGCCACGGGATCGCGCGGGTGCTGGCATCGGAAGGAGGCCGCACGTCGCGCGGCAGTCTGAACAACATGCGCGAGTATGTCGCTTTCCTGAACGCACTGAAACGGAAGGGGAAGGTCAACCTTGATGCGGTTGAGGCGTTCTGGATTGAACGCGTTCACGAATTCTTCGCGGGCAAGCCATTCAAGATCAAGCTTGATGCTTCGCGTAGTCTGCGGATGGTCGTGCGCGACGTCATCGCGCAAGCGGTGGAGCGTCAAAAGACAGCCCCCGGCATGTATTACGCTGGCGGAGTACTTCAACATCTGGTTGGCGCGAAGCTCGATTGCGCGCTTGGAAAAGGACAGTTCGAACACAACAGTTTTTCAACGGCCGACGCGCCGGGCGGCCGAGCTGGAGATTTCTTAATTGGGGATGTAGCCCTTCACGTGACGACATCGCCTGGGGAAGCCGTGATCGAGAGATGTAGGGACAATCTCAACGATGGCTTTCGCCCGATGTTGGTGACGCTTCAGCACGGGCTGACCGTTGCGGAAGGCCTCGCAGAAAATGTGGGGCTGGGTGATCGCATTGACATCTTCGAAGTCGAGCAATTCGTAGCGCTCAACTTGTACGAGCTTGGGAATTTTGGTTCTGATGGTCGAAGAACCGCCGTAAACGATTTGGTGGATCGGTACAACGAAATCGTCGAAGAGTACGAGACCGATCCGAGCCTAAAAATCGAGCTCCGCCGATGAAGGAGACGCCGGAACAACGAAGCCGCATAATGAGGGCCGTCAGAGGAACCGACACGGCGCCGGAGATGTTAGTCCGTCGCATGGCTCACAGGATGGGCTACAGATTCCGGCTGCATCGCAAAGACCTTCCCGGAAAGCCGGACCTGGTTTTCCCGAGACTGCATAAAGTGGTGTTCGTGAACGGGTGCTTCTGGCACGGACATGACTGCGCGCGAGGAGCTAGGGCGCCGAAAGCGAACGCGGAGTACTGGCGAACGAAAATCAAACGCAACAGCCTCCGAGACGCCGCTAATATAGCGGCGCTTAAGGCAAAGGGCTGGCGCGCGACCGTGATTTGGGAGTGCGAACTTAAGGAATTGGCGCGGCTCGAAAAACGGCTAATAGGTTTTTTGCGTTAAACTGCCTGCCAGAGCTACGAGATCCGGGACGACGAACATCATGACGACGGGTTTTTACTCACGGCTTCGTGACACGCGCAAAGATGGCGACGAGTTGGCGGCGTGCATCGACCGCGTCGTGAAGCAATTGGAGGACGATCCCACCAGTGGCGACCGGCCGGGCATGTTACTCGGCAAAATACAATCTGGCAAGACGCGAGCCTTCGTTGGCGTCATCGCGCGCGCGTTCGACCGTGGCTTCGGCATCGCCGTCGTTTTCACTAAGGGCACGAAGACGCTCTCGGCTCAGACCGTGGCGCGCCTCACGCATGATCTTCGGGAATTCATCGACGAAGATGAGATTCTAGTGTTCGACATCATGCAGCCGCCCGGAAAACTGACCAAAAGTGAGCAGCGGCGCAAGCTCGTGATTGTCGCCAAGAAGCAAGCGAAGAACCTGGAGCGGATGATTAATTTATTTGAAATTGACTATCCGGATCTCAAAGGCCGCCGGGTTCTCATCGTTGACGACGAAGCTGACCTGGCCAGCGTCCGATTCGTCCGTAAGAAAGACCAGCCCGACGTCGAGCAGGGCAAAATCGCCGATCAGGTGGATGCAATGCGGCGTCTCGTCGGCAAAGTGGCCTATCTGCAGGTGACCGCGACGCCCTATTCCTTGTATCTTCAACCGGGCAGCTACGAGGTTGGTGAAGAAGAGGGTTACGTCTTCAAACCCAAGAAGCCCGCTTTCACGGAACTCTTGCCGATCCATAGCGGTTATGTGGGCGGCGACGATTGAGTCAATAGGAGAGCCCGTGTTTCCCCTGGCCAGGATGGCTGAGAAGTCTTCCCGTCTGCCAGCCTAGCCCTAGCCTAGCTGGCCGCGCCCACCACTCCCCATACGCCCGCCCGGAACCCCAACGCGCCATAATAGAACCAATGCCCATTCTCCACATGAGCGAAGCCGAGGTCGCGCGCGACCTCCACGCCGTACTGGCCAAGGTCCAACTGGGCATTGAGGTCGTCGTCGAGCAAGATCACCGCCCCGTCGCAGTGATCAAGCCCTCCCACCCGGCAGGCCCAGGCCGGAAGCTGAGCGAATGCGTCGCCCTGGCCGAGGCTTATGAAAAAAAACTCGGGTACGCTCCGCTCCCGGACCGCGACTTTGCTAGTAATGTGCAAGCGGGCATCGACGAACACCGCGATCCAATCGAACCGCCGGCATGGGATTCACCCTCGCGCGGGTAAACAACCGGCGGCAGGTTGACGACCAGGTTGACGACGTGCCCCACCTATCTGGGACCGCTATCTTTCCTCTTTACTGGTGGCAGGCGGCCATTGCCGCCCTTGAAAGTTTTCGTCTACGATCAAATCCTTAGTGCCTGGAGGAAGGACTTGCAAGGTCTTGAGAAACTCGATCACGTCGTCCTGCTGGCCGGCGGGGAGCTTTTGAAAAGCGCGCCGCGAATCCAGGGCCTCACCCGAGTGCGCTAACAACGACTGGCGCAGCGTGGTAAACAGACCATGATGGAAGAAAGGAGGGTCGTTTGCGCTACCCCACAAACGCTTGGTCAGGAAGCGCCGATTGCCCTGCCGGAACTTGGGTGTCCACGAGGTTTGATTCATGTCGAGCGGCTCACCCGGATCGTTGGGATTTAGAACGTCGTGCAGCTTCATGTCCGTGTACGCCGGCACCCAAGTGATCTCCGGTTGCGTTGGGTCGGGAGCTAAGCGGGGCAGCGGCAACTGATTACTGTTCAGGTCAATCGTGATTGTTTTGGTCGTTCCGATGCGAAGGTTGGTCGGAGGATTGTAGGGGTTCGGCTCGCTATAAAGCCAGCCTTTCTTGTCGAGCGGCAACCTGGGGATGTGACAGGAAGAGCAACCGATCTGGTCGAACAACTCTTCGCCTTTGAGGACGGCTTGTTCGATCTCCGGGTCAGCGGGGATCACGCGGCCGGGCACGGCCATCGCAGCTTGAAACAGAGTAACCGCGGTGATGTCGGCTCGAGTCAACTCGTTCTTGACACCATCTCCGTCAGGATCGGTATCCACGCCAAAACGCTCGGTCGATTGCATTCCGTGATGCTGATTGAAAGCGTTATTGGTGAACTCGCGCAACGAGACAACATTGCTGGCTTGATGCCATGGACGCAAGATCAGACTAGGGCGATTGACAGGAGTCGGCGCCACGATACTGGCGCGTGGAAGTCCCTCCACTTCGCTGGTATCCCAGGATCCATCTTTCCGGCGAGTCAGGCGGCCGAAGGAAACGCCCTTGGCCACCAGAGGCTTGGTGTCGCCGAGCTTCAGCGAGTCGCGAATGGTTTGCAGCTCCGCCGTCATCTGTCGGGCGAGCATCTCCAAATATCCTGCTCCGAAGAGACCCGTGGTGGCCCGCAGGTTGCCGATCGTATCTATGCTGACTGGCTTGCCTGCTTCATCCACGGCTCCCGTGGTGGGCAGCGAGTCCTTGGCATCCAGCGTTGCGAAGTCAAACCGCTGTGCCAGCACGAAGACATTTGTGACAAAGTCCCCCCCGCCGCCCGGAATGCCGTAGGGCGCATTGTGGCAACCATAGCAGGAGTTTGCGTCGGGTCCCGAGACACGGTTAAAGGCGCGCGTGCCGGCCAGTGGTTTCGAGGGATCGGAGAGTGCGGTTCCGGTGCCTTTCGTCAAAGGCCGCCCGCCGCCGTCCTGGTCGGTCCAGTTGGCCATGAAGAGTTTCTTCCCGTAGTCGAGTAATGCCTTGGTAGGAAGCGAGAATTCCTCGTCATCGGCCAAATGATGAGGGATGGCGGCCTCCTGGCCGATTCGCGACGCGCGTGGAGCGGCGGTTTGAGCGGACAATGCGGTAGGGAACAGGATGACTGCAATTAACAGCGCGTGAGCAACGAGAAGACTAATCGTGGAACTCATTGAAAAAATCCGGCCCCCCCAACGCGCTGCCGGCTCAAGAACACTTGAGCGCCAGAGTAACCACCTGACCTTGGAGTTGCAAAGTACCACTACCGGTCACAAGCAGTTTTCCATTCTTATCGTAGACTCTGACTCTCACCCCACCGATCGGGGCATTCGAAACTGAAAATGACCCATTCTGGTCGGTCGTTGTAACGGCCACATAGCTGGAACTGCTAGCGCTATCGACAACCACGCGAGCGCCCGACACAGCACCGCCGGAGCCGGTCACTGTCCCCGTCACCGTTCCCGTCGCCGCCCAGAGGATTGTGAGCGAAAATATCGCTAACGTAATTACCGCGAGTGTTTTGAAAAGTCTATTCATCACCGCACCTCAATGCGAAAAATTCTATTTGCACCTTGCTTGCTATCGAAGACTACTCCCCCACGCCAGCACGTTGGCCGCGTAAATCTGCATGTTCGCGTTGAGCGTCGGGTCGCCTTCGCCAGCGAGGTAGTAGTCGAGTGGAATCGTCGCATAAATCACCGTTCCCAGACCGAACGGATAAGTATAAAGCACCAGGTGTGTCGGGTCCGTCTGGCTCAGAATGCCTTGCGCGCCTGGCGGGATTGTGCTGGCTAGAATCCATCCGTGACTGGAAGAATTGCCCCCGTCTAGGGACGTGTTGGTGATGATGCCTCCGGGCCCGTTGGTTACGAGTGTCGTGTTATCCACAATATCGATGTTTGCGGGGTCGGTAAAATCCCTCACGATGGTTCCTGGCGAACCCGGCAGGACGCTTGCGGCGGAACTAACATTTCGATCGTGCAGTATGAACACCCCGCCATTGGAGATGAATTGCTGGATCTTGGCGAGGTTGCTGGTGAAGATCGAAGAGAACCCGCTATTGTCCGGATTTTGGAAGAACAGAATGTCGAACTGGCTCAGGTCCGCGGCCGACAGATCCCCCACGTCGACAGGCTGCAGGCCGGCGGTGGTGATGGGCGGTATTTGGGTAGGGTTGCCCTGGTTCAAGGTGAGATCGTAGTAGCCTACGATGCTGATAGTCCGGACAACGATATTTCCTACGTTGGTCACCCCGCCGAGTACCGCGTTGAACATCGCAGAGTGGCCGGTCAGCCGCTGGCCGCCGGTGACGAGCGAGGCCGAAACGGTAATGGGGCCGCGGACGGTGGGAACGGAGGGGATGGAAAACGTGCCATCCGCCGCCGAAGTGGCGGTAAATGTACCAAACAGCGTAAGAGTGGCGCCCGGCACCGGCTGCGCATTCACATCGACCACGCGGCCCGACACGGTCGTCAACGGATCGGGAATCGCTTGGATCGTCACGTTCTGGGCAGTGCCAATATTCCCGCCAAAATCAACCGCCGTCGCTCCTAGCGTGAGGCTGGAGACTCCGGCAGGCACCAAATAGTTGAATTGATAAGGATACGAAGTGGAGGTGAACACAACCTGGCCATTCACCAGGAAGTTGACAGCGGCGACCGCGACATCGTCCTTCGCGCTGACGATAATCGGTAGCGTGCTCCCCTGAATCACCGTGCTCCCGGCCGTGGGCGAAGAAATGGAAGCAGTGGGAGGAATGCCCAGCAAGTCTTGGAGCGCAAGGTACTGCCCGATATACAGGCGGCTGTCTCCGGAAGAGCCGAATTTATTTAGGTTGCTGTGCTCGGTGACCAGATAGACGAAGCTGCCGTCCGCGGCAATACCCATGCCATTGTCGTCGCGCTGGGGAAAGTTGAGGATGGCGCGCGCCTGGAGGTTGGCGGGATTCGATATGTCGGTGATGGGGATGCCGTTGACGAATTTGACATCCGCGGCCAGAGCGAAGTTGCCGGAGAGGACGATGTCCTGCAGATATCCGCCCAGATTCGGGTCTGGAATATTCGAAAGCACAACCGGCGTGGATGGCGACGTTATATCCACGGAAGTGGTGCTGTTGTCGTAATCCGCGACATAGGCGTAATTGCCGCCAATGGCCACATCGCGCGCGTCTCCGGTAGACACACTACCGAGCAGGACCGGCGCGTTCGGGTTCGACAGGTCGACAGTATAAACGCCAGTGGTTCCAGCGGTGACCACGGCCAATTTACGAAGCGGATCGACGTCCACGCCTTGGACAGTGCCGGCGAGAGGCAGCATGGCAATCTGCATCATCGCCGCGGGATTCGCCACGTTGGCAAGAAACAGGTTCGACGTATTGGCAACGTAGGCTGTAGTACCGCGGACGGTGACATCGAGCGCGGTGGCGCCGGTGCTCAGCGTGCCGAGCAGAACAGGCGCGAGCGGATTTGTGACATCAATCGCTTCCAGGCCTGAGTCGCCGGCGGCTACAAACGCGAGGTTCCCCAGCAATGTCACGTCGTTCGCATTGCCCGCCAGAGTTAACGATGCGACTATGTTCGGATTGCTCCGGTTGGTGACGTCTACTACCTGGAGGCCGCTCGCTCCGGCCGCCACATAGGCGTAGTTGCCATTCACAGCTACGCCGTTGGCAAACCCAGGAATGGGGATGAACGACAGAGACGTGGGAGTAAACGCACTTACCGTGCCAGTGGCTTGGGTAGTGAAACCGTTGTTTGTGATGGTGATGGTACACGTACCGGAATTGCCGGCGAAGACATTGCCATCTGGCGCGCCGAAATTACAAACGGTGAGATCACTCGACTGGTAGTTCGTGCCTTCTTGCGTGGACGTCAGGTCGATCTTCGTTTTCCCGTCGATGAGATTTCCTACTACCTTGAATTGCTGCGACGCCTGGCCCTGGATCGAATTGACAACCAGCAAAAAGGTACTCGGTTGAACGGAAAGCGACATCAAAGCGGCGGCTAACTTGGCGCTTAAAGGAGACCCTAGCGTGTTCGTTTGAACTTCGATGCCGTCAGGGATCCCAGTGCCATCAGTGGAGGCCAGGAGCGGATTGGTGTGGTAGATCAACACCTCTTGCCCGTCGGTGAGGCCGTCGCCGTCCGTGTCGGGGTTGTTTGGATCGGTGCCCTGTTGGAACTCTTGCAGGTTCGTCAGCCCGTCATGGTCCGGGTCTTCGAAGGGCAACGCCGGGTCAGTTGGATCGAGTCCGTTCGCGATGGCCCACGAATCTGGAATGCCGCCATGGGAAACGCCCAGTACAACCTGGATACTAAGAATGCCTTGCGCGCCCTCATTTACGGCTTGGATGAGCGCAGTTCCGCTACTGACGGCGGTAACGAGCCCGTTAGCGCTTACCGTGGCAATCGCGGGATTGCTGACATTGTATTGCGTACCGGCGGATGCGGTAATGTCCTGCGCCGTCCCGTCACTGTAGGTAGCCGTGGCGGTGAGCTGGGCATTCGCTCCAGCTTGAGTCAAAGTGGTTGTTGGCGCGGTGAGCGTGAGTGACGCCGGGATGGGCGAGGTGATTCCGAGTTGTACGTGCGGTAGGTTCGTCGTTCCGTTGGCAGGCAGCGTAAAGAGGTCCGACTGACCGAATGTTGTGACACCACCTTGTACGCAAGTAGCTCTGGCTCTGACGAGGCCGAAATTCGCAGGCACGTTCGGAAGAATCCAACTGCCGTCGGCATTCGCTTGAACGGTACGGTTCAGAACGGCGACCACGCAGTTTTGGTTGAGCTGAGCGGTTGCCGGCGCGATCATAAAAGTGACGCTCGCCGCCGCCCAAAATAGAACAGAATTTATTTGACCGCCGCGCCTCATTCCGCTCATGTGATCCCCTCCGTCCCTGTTAGAATCCTCACCCCCCGGACGCTTGTTTCCCGCACGCCGCACCCTCGCCGCCGGCCGGCAAACAACCTGGCTACGGATTCCGAGCGTGTGCGGCGGCACGTCCGAATCCCGGCTGATCAAAGAAAGCGCCATCGTTTTTTACCCGAAAAACAACCGGTCTGCTTCGGAGTTCCCCGCGCCAGAAATCTGGCAAGTCCGATGAATATCTGCAAACTAACTCGAAAGTGCCTACTTGATTTTCAACATAGAGCCGCTCGAAGGCGCTCATCATCTCCGCCCTCTTGTCCTTGAATTCCTTGAGCGCTTCGGGGCTCGCGTGTTCTTTCCCGGTTGCGTCGGTCTCAACCCAGTCCAGGTATCGCTCAATGTTAGCGCGCCGTTGCGCCTCATCAATCGGAAGTTCCACAGACAGTAGCACACGCTGCTTATTGGGGCTACGATCTGTTCCCACGATACTAGCGGCCACCGGCACCGGCTGCTGCCGGGCAGGGCCTAGCCGTCTCACAACCAGCTCGGTGTTCGCTTTCAGGGACTCCCGAGACGACTCGCTCCGCGACCTCATTACTATCGGTGCGACAGGATTGCCGTTGGCTGACAGTTCGATCGAAACAGTAAGCCGCTGTAAATTGCCGACCTCGATCGCGGAAGTATCGGCCGGGTGATTCGGGGACTCAATCTGACAGGCGAGCGCCGGCGCTACGCTCTGGCTGCCGCCGACTTGCCCGGAGCCCAGCCCGCAGAGCACCAGGGAGACGCAACACAATATCAGAGATCTTTGACGGACAAGGTATGCTAGCTTCATTCGTATTTCGGCGATCCCTTGTCTCACGGTAGAACTCATTATGGAATAAATGGCGCGGGGCCTGGCGGATAGGGGTTTGAGCTAAAGTTACCCGATGGGTTAGCCGCCTGGGTGACCGTGCACCCACCACACCGCTGGAAGTTCTGATATATGTAGTAGGTTGGATAGACCTGCGTATATATCTGTTGGCTAGTGCCGTACGGAACGCCTTCTTCAATCCTGCTGCCAATGTCACTCCAAAGCAAGGGGCTTTCGAGCGTATTGAAGTCACTGACGGCGACGGAGTCGGGAGTTCCATCGTTGATCAGGTAAGATCGGTCTGAAAGAGCCATATAAACATTGTTCTTCGGACCAGCTCTTCCCGGTTGTGGCGTGCCATATATAGGGTCATTTGTTACCCCTATGAAAGCACTTTGATGTATGATTTGTGGGCCGCCGACGAAGCTAGTTCCGTCGGATTGGAACTTGATTTGAAGCCTATTCAATAACTTGTAGTTCGTTCCCGTGGCTTCAAATCCATCAAGGCCGGCTTCGCCGGAAAACGAATCCGGCGGGGTGTTGAAGTTTCCCGCGAAGTGGAACTGCCAGTTAAGAATATAGGTCTTATCGGTAGCCGTCAACGCAAAGGGAAGGATGGGCCGGATCGTGGCGCCCGCGGCTATCGTCCCCAGGTATACGAGCGTGAGCGCTTTCTGCACCGCACTCATTCCCGCGGACCCATTTAATGGGAAGAAAGTGAGAACGTCGCTGTCGACGCCGCTCCCGGAAACCGTAACACCCGCGGGATTAATCCAGCCAATAGCTGCCACATCATCCGATCGGAATCCCACGGGGACGTCGCGCGAGAGCGTGGTTTGCTGGCCGCTCTGGAACATCAAGACGACTTGAAAGCTGAGCGTTCCGGTTTGGGGCGCAATCATACCAACATTCCAATTCGCGCCGGAACTGGGCGGCGTGTAACTTCCCCCGGTTACGCTCCAGGTATAACTCGTAACAGGCGGCGCATTCGGATCTGGGATAACTTGCAACATTAGCTTATCTGAAGTTGAAGCTGTCGAACCGCCAAAGACCGGAAGGCCTTGAGCCAGAACCGACGACGTCATGTTGAGCGGGTCGTCTTGATTAATCACGTCGGCTTCAATGTGGCCGTTGTAAACACACTGGCCGTTATTGCACGATCCAGTAGGGCACTGACTTCCGTTCTGTGAGGGATCGGCAACGCAGGATGTGCCATTGCAGATGTTGCAGGCCGGGCAATTGGCAACAGTGCCGGACGTATTAGGGTTTCCTCCGCAATGCCAGCCCGCCTTTAATACGCCCACGCCAGGATTCGACGCAATTACCGAGCCGTCGCTGCTAACCGTCCCAGTCCCGATAGCCACGAACATCCCCAGATCGTGATCGTAAGAGTACATCTCGGTCACGGAATTCGCCTGCAGGCCATCGACGTTCGGAAGGGTGATCGGAGCGGGTGGATTGAAGGTAGTCCCGACCGGTTGAATCGTCACAATGAACCGAGGTTGCTGGCCGAAGCCGGGGGCCATGGGAACTTTATCGCCGTTGACCGGCGACACGCTGACACAACCTGTGTTCGAGCCGCCAGGAAAGGTCGCCGAACCCGGAAGAACCGTCAACGCGAAGCCGGGATACTGAGGGAGCGTCAGCGTTCCACCGTGCGTCGCATCGACACAGAGCTGGTTTGTGGTATTTAGGGCAGGGAGGTAGATTGGCATACCGACGCTGTTGTCGTTTCCGGCCACGGTGACAATATCGTATTCGAGCGTTGGGTAGCTCTTTGGGCCCACGGCAGTGGTTCCATCCGCCATGAGTTTGAAGGAGCCGACCGGGGCGGGTGAAATGAGAAACGAGCCTAGACCGTTAGTTACCACGGGCGTACCAATCTGAACAGGGAGATTGTTGTTGTTGCCCTGATTGGTCTGAAAGAGCCGCATGGTTACGTTTTGAATCGGATTATTGCTGTTGTTCAGCACGACCCCGCTGATGGTGGTATTTGACGGATTTCCAGGCACTTTGGACGTAGCTGTAAAGACCGCCGGAAGGCCAAGGTTTCCGGAAAAGTTCGCCTGCACCACGTTATTTTCAAAGCCTGCCTGAAGACCAAGGGTTAGCGTGGTAATGGCGCGGCCGTTGCTGTCCGTATTCACTGTCACTGTGGTGCTGGCTGGCGCGCCGAAATTACCGGCGCCTTGCATTACCGTGAACGTGACCGGAACATTCGCGACTCGGTTGTGCCCGGAATCGACCACATCGGCGACTAACGGAAAAGGCACCGGCTGGCCGACGACGCCCGTCTGGCCGTTGCCCGAGTCGACAATGATCAGGCCGGGACTTGCGGTGTTCCCGGTAGCCGTGAAGTTGACTGATCCGAAGGCGAGCGCGGAGGAGACCTGGACCGTGTTGTTACCTGCGCCGGCCCGCTGGCCTAGCGTCCAGAAGGCCTGGGCGTGCCCGTTTGAGTCAGTGTTGACCATTACAGCCGAGGTACCAGCAACCAATCCGTTATTACCGGTGACCTTGAAAATAACGGGTTGGTTGGCGACTGGGTTGCTAGAAGAGTCGACCAGGGCCACCATGAGCGGCGAGGATAACTGGGTTCCTATTGTCCCCGCCTGGTTGTTACCCGACACGATACTCAATGAGTAAGTGAGGACCCCTTTGCCAATTGCCGGTGGCGGCGGCTGGCTGGGGAGAACGCGAGTGACTCCGATGCTTGTGGTCATGGCGTTGCCCGCCCGGTCGACTCCCTGGGCCTGGATTGTATTGCTTCCGAGCGAAAGCGGAACGTTGGCGGCGGAATAACTACGGTTCGCCACCTGGGCAGCGATTCCATTCACAGTGACCTGCACGTCCAGCGCGTTGACGGTCCCGACTACGACATCATTGGCTATTCCGGTGACGGTCACCGAAGCGTCTGTCACAGTGGAGCCGTTAGCCGGAGACGCAATGGTGATATGCGGTGGAGTGGTATCCAGAGTTACCTGGACGGTAGCTGTGCTCGAAACTCCAGTCGCGTTCGTAGCGACCGCGGTGAGAATGTTCAGCCCTTCGACCAGAGGAACCGGAATCGAGAATCCCCCGCCGCTTTGCGGAACGGAAATTCCGTTGATCTTCACAGTAGCGGTTGGATCGCTGACCGTACCGTTGGCGGTGACGGGTGTGAGATTGGTGACGCTCAGATTCGCAGGGGAAGTGATCGTAATCTGAGGTGCGGGGGCATACGTCAGCGCCAGATTCGACGTGCCCACATTTCCCGCTATATCGGTAGCCTGGATGGAGATCGAATTAGTTCCCTGGACCAGAGAGACCGGGCAACTGAAACTGGAACCGGAGATTGTCGCGGCGGCGCCGTTGCATTTCAGGGATGCCACACCAGACAAAGCGTCGCTCACGGTGCCGGCCACACTAATAGAGGGCGTGCTTAGGTCGATGGTCGATCCGTTCGGCGGCGATTGAATCGCTACCATCGGGGGTGTTTTATCCACACTCACCGCGATTGATGTAATCGCAACGTTTCCCGCTTTGTCCACCGCGGTCCCGCCGATGGTCAGATTCTTCCCTTCTGTCGTCACAGTAGTGACGGGCGTACAGGAAGCGACGCCGCTGAGCGCGTCCGAGCAGGTGAAGCTGACGCTTACATTGGAGTTGTTCCAACCGGCTGCATTCGGTTGAGGACTAGCCGATCCTTTAATCGACGGAGGTGTCTTGTCAATATTGACTGTGACGGATGTTACGGCGCTAAATCCCGCTCGATTCGTGGCGGTTCCGCTAATAATTTGGTTGGGGCCTTCCATTGCGATTTGTGACGGCGAGGTGCAGGAAGCGATTCCCACCATGGAATCCGAGCAAGTGAAGCTGACGCTCGCGTTGGCGTGGTTCCATCCATTGGAGTTCGGCAAAGGCGTGGTGAGCGAAGTTATAACTGGCGGGACGGCTAAGCTCCGGTCGTAATGCAGTGCGCCGCCGCCTGAGGCAGTCAGGGTCCCCACCACCATCGTGCCGTACCAGTCCGAGCCCCCGCTGATGGTGACCGGAGCGCTCGGCGCATACAGAGTCGCGTAGGAGGCGGCTCCTCCCGAAAGCGTCAGCGGCGAAGTCCCCCCATACATTAACTGGAAGTTCATGGGGATTCCGGAGGGATTGTCGATACTGCCGCCGCTGAAGTCGAGCGGTTTCGACGTGTTGATCCCAGCCACATTAATAATGACCGGACCCGATGTAATCGTCAGCACAGAGTTACCACTCAACGTGAGCGAGTTGATGTTGTATGCGCCGAAGGAGAAGGTAAGCGTCTTGCCGCCGCTTACCGTGATGTTGCCGTAACTGCCGGGCGATAGCGTCGTGTTGGCGGTGATGGTTACATTCGCCGTGCCCGGGGATACGACGGGAACCGGCGGAAATGCGATTGGCCCGCCCAGTTGGATGTAGCCGCCGGTCGCTTTGGCTTTGCCCGACAGGCTGATCCCAGGTGTGCCATTCTTGCACTGGCCGACCGTGGTGTTCACGGCAAAAATAGCCCCATTGACCACAGCGTTGCCGCTTAGGTTGATGTTTCCCGTAACCCCTATATGGCCTCCGTTGAGCTGCTTGGTTTGGGCGTAAGTGCCTTTGCTGGAATCGAAGCTGTCGGTATAGGTATTCCCGGACATCGTAATGGCGCCGCACCCGGGGCCGGTGGCGTACACTGCAAAGTCCGACTGGCTTGAATTTACTTGAGCGGATGCAACAGCCGGAGCTACCACGAGCGCCACGGCAAGAAAGCCCATGGCCCTCAATCGAAAATGCGGTGGGAAATAGGCCCGCCGACCGGCGCTCAACCGCCGGGAAAGGTCAACGGCGCTGATCCGATTCATCACGCACGCCTCCTAACTGCACTCACTGCTCAGGTAAGGCTTCGAAGTTACCACGGAAGGAAATACCTGTCAAGAGAAATATCGATGAAAATGTGGTCACGAATCCAGAAAGACGATCCGCGCTTCGCAGCGTATCTGCCTGCAAAGTTATTCGCTTTGAGTCCTTTTAGAACACAATCGCCGATTATGTTTCAAATGAATGCATTGAGTTAACGATCCCAAATTCCTAAATACATGCGGTAGTACGGTGACAAGCGGGGTTGAACGCTCACAGCTCTTCTTCGAAGAAAAAGAACGAGCGCGGTGCAAACTATTGCAGAGATCAAAACCCGCCTTGCGCCTCATTCCGGTCATGGTGCTGAGCACGTCTCGATCCGAATGGACCTGCAAGGCTTACAATCTTTCCGCCAACTGCCATAGTCACCAAGCCCGACAGGCTCGATCAGTTCCAGTAAATGGTGCGCACCATTATGCACTTCTGGAGGCATTTCTGGTTCAATGTGGTAACCCTACCTTCGGATTGAGTTCCGCACGCGCGGCCCGTTCGGCACGCTGGCGGGCCCGCTCGGCGCGTAATAGTTCGCGGCGGCGCCGCAGCTTCACTTTGTCGTCTACCTTGCGCCAGAACTTACGGAAATAATCGACCGCCGACAGCATGGCGAACAGGAGCGCACCCCACATCGCGATCAAGCCGGCCTCGCTCCAGGCCGGGTAATGGATGCCGATCATCACCAGTGAGATGGCCAATACCTGTATCGCCATTTTGGTCTTGCCCAGCTCACTCGCCTGAATGGTATACCCTTCCGCGGCGGCGATGCCGCGCAAGCCGGAGACGGCGAACTCGCGGCCCACGATCAGAATGACCATCCAAGCGGGCACGCGATGAATTTCCACTAGCGCGATCAGCGCCGACGAGATCAGCAGCTTGTCGGCGATGGGGTCGAGCAGCGTGCCGACGGTCGTGACCTGGCCCCAGCGGCGCGCCAGGTAGCCATCGAGGAGATCGGTGGCGGCCGCGGCCAGAAAAATGATCAGCGCCAAAAACCCATTGGCAAGCGTGCTCTGGCCGTTCCAACTGAAGTAAAAGTTCCGTTGGACGAGTGCAGCGACGAGCAGCGGCACCAGGAAGATGCGCGCCAACGTGAGAGTGTTTGGCAGATTCATCCGAATCCTGAAGCCAGAATATCACCCGGCGCCCACCAAGCCATCCGAGGCAAGAAAACAAAGACTGCTCCCACGAGCGAATGAACACGTGAGTGATTCTTCAATGAGCCCGAGCGCCCGCGGCCAACATCGCACTGAATCGCCTCAGGAGTGGCTGGATTCGACAACACTCTTGGCCTGTTCGGCGCCGTGATGATTCACGATGAGCAGCGACCCTCGCTGTCCGGTGACGAACGTCCAAACCCATTGCAGGAAGACGCTCTCACGACTGCTCGATTGCGCCAAAAACTGAAGATGGATTCCGGCCCAGGCAAAAAATGCCAGCAGACCGCTCATGCGGACCTTACCGCTTTCGAGAATGGCAAAACCCTTGCCAACCACCGCCATGTTGCCTTTGTCAAAATAACGAAAAGGCGCGGGCGCGGGTTTGCCCAAGATACGCCGCTCAATCAGCTTGGCGGCATAGCGTCCCTGTTGGATGGCCACTTGAGCCACACCGGGCAACGGCTTCCCGTTTTGGTCGAGCGAGGCCGTATCGCCCAACACAAAAACATCCGGATAATTAGGAACCGACAAGTCCGGCTGAATACGCACGCGGCCCGCGCGGTCCGTCTCCACATCCAGCCATTTCCCGGCGGGTGATGGGGCCACCCCGGCAGTCCAGATCACGGCTTTACTGGCAATGCGTTCTCTCCCGATCGTCACGCCATCCGCATCAATATGATCGACAGAGACGCCCAGCCGGACTTCCACACCGAGACTCTCCAGCCGCGCTTTCGCCGCGCGCGACAGGTCCTCCGAAAATGATTTGAGAACCCTGTCTCCCCGGTCGAGCAGAACAACTCGCGCCGTCGCGGGATCGATGCGCCGGAACTCGGACCGCAGAGTCTGGCGAACCAGCTCCGCAATCGCGCCGGCCATTTCCACTCCCGTGGGCCCCGCGCCTACCAGGACGAAGGTCAGAAGGTCGCCATGCAGGCTGGGATCTTCCTCAGCCTCGGCCTGCTCGAAGGCTTGCAAAACTTTATTTCGGGCCGCGACCGCATCCGCCAGGCTCTTCAGCCCGGGCGCAAACGGGGCGAATTCGGTATGCCCAAAATAACTGTGAGTCGCTCCCGTGGCCAGAATCAGGTAGTCATACTCGTAAGGGACGTCCTTACGGTCAACGGAACTGGCCCGAAGACATTTCCGGTTCTTGTCCACCCCGGTCACTTCGCCAAGAAACACCGTAGTGTTCGTATGCTTGCCGAGAATGCCCCGGATGGGCGAGCCGATTTGGCCAGGCGTGAGGACCGACGTAGCGACCTGGTAGAGCAAGGGTTGAAAGAGATGATGATTGGAGCGGTCGACCAGGATGACGCGCGCCGGGGTGTTGCGCAGAGCCTTGGCGGCTGACAGTCCGCCAAAGCCGCCTCCGACGATTACGATGCGAGGAAGTTTCTCAGGCATAGTCGCGTGGTTTGGCTAGGTGCACCCGCTCGCGCGGCTGTGTGGCACAGGCGATGAGTCCATGTATCCCATCCAATCTAGTGTAGCTGGCGGAACACCGCTCCTACAAGCAGATCGCGCGGTGCCGGAATTGCTAGTACACTGTTTCGAAAATTCAGTCTCGTATTTCGGCAGCTCTTTCCCTCAAGTGAGGGAGTAAGCGGGTTCCGACGCGACTCGGAACTGTCAATCCTATCAGCACGCCGCTTTGCTGCGTGTTCAGCGGAACGCAAGATCACGGCAGAGGTTGTAAATCGACCAGAGTCCGAGGTATCAAGTGATGGTTGGCTAGATGACTCTTGACAGCCATTTCCGAGATGCCAAAGTACATTGCGGCATCGTCGAATGCCTCCGGGAGGAACTCGTCACCCAAATAGCTTCGGAGGGAGTCAATCGGGCACAAGAACTCGGCCGCAAATGCACGCTGCATCTTCTGTCTTACCGTCGCCGCATTTGTAATCGGAAGCCAGTGGTCACGACGCTCAGCGCAGAGATGGTCGGCGAGGAACCGAGCGGCTTCGAACCTCCGCGCTGGCCGGTTCCATTTATGAAACATCAGCTTCAATTCTTCGCTATTTGCAGTTCGGACCGCCAGCCCCATTGGGGCGTCATGCGTCGACGTTGCAGGTTCCTTCAAATGATCGGAGTGGATTCCGAGAAGTCCGGCCAGGGTCTCATCGTTCAACGGCTTGGCGCCCAGCCCGAGCGATCCACGAACAGCATTCGCCAACCTGTGCGCTCGCTGCCACGGTGGCATCCGAGGATCTTCGAGACCTAACTGCCCAACGGAAACCCGTCCGGGAACTCCGGGCAGTGAAGCAAGTTTGAGCACTTCGTCGAGCGTATCTTCCGGATGGGAGCCCGCACAGACAGGAGCGATTTCATCCGCCGCATCCCGGCCTGCCTGCGATGCAAGGGCAAGCATACGTTCGAGCAGCTCCGCTGGCGCCTCATCCGGCTCGTACCCGAGGCGCGCTTCGATCCGTCGGACATCAGTTTGAGTGGGATCCGCACGTTCGGCGAGGACTTCCCGCCAAAGGATGTGCAGCTCGGTTTCTCCTAGGCTGTCCAATCGACGAAGCACGAGGTCCATGAAGTTGTCCGTCTCTGTTTCAAAGTCCCGTGCCAACACGAACACCTCGAACTCAGACAAGTATCGGACGGGTTCACTAGACAAGGCTGGGGACCTTTGGCATATCACCCGGATCGTCTCGCCATCGCTTGCAAAGGTGAGTTGCGGCCAAATGAAGCCGAAACCGGCTGCGGGGAGTTCGTGGCTCATACGCCAGTTGACATCTGCCGATACCCCTTCGGCCGCTAGCCGGATCCGCGAAGGAAGCGGCTCCCATCTGATTCGCCACCATGACGAAGCCAGCCACATGGCCAATGGGTACGCCGACAAACGCGCGCCGTGCTGAACCGACTGGGACCATGCGTCTTCGAAACGAGTCGCATTCTCAGACCCGAAATGAATCTGAATTGTTGCAGATGTCCGTCCGACTTCTCTTGTTCCTTGAAACGGCGGAAGCCATTCCAGCTCGATAGCCATCTTCGGAGTCATGAACGCATCCACCGCTCGATGATCCTCTCCCGAAACGGATCAGCCTCTGGCATTGGATAGCCATGATAGACACCCTCACGTTCGAGCTGTGCCTCAAGAGGCTCTCCTTTTTCGGTAACCGCCCAAACATTTTGGGGCCAACCATCGCGTTCCTGGTCGCTGAACGTGCCTCGCCGCAGCCCAGCTCGTAATAAGGCGACGGCGTCGGCGCGACTGTAGATTTCAACCTGATCACACAACGTCTTGCCAGGCCTTGGCGCGCTGGGAGGGCTAAGGCCGAAATCGCCAGGGTTGCGTTTATGCTCAGGATTTCCGCTATATCGGAGATTGCGGAGCTGTGCCGACAAGGCCTGCCGCCGGACTGAAACCGCTTCCGGCGGGCAGAGTCGTCGCTTCGGGTTAAACGTTCTTCTTCTCAGCATCTTAGAGCAGATTCGTCCTGCGGTCGCTTACATCGTCAGGCCAGCCACGTTCGGAAGTCTCTGCTTCTCTTTCGCCGTGCAGATACGCAGGGGTCGTGGGACGCCGTCTTCAGGTTGTCGTACATAAATTGGGCCGTCGACACAGGCACATTTGATGTTTAACAAGTCGCAGTTACCTGTCAAATAGCATATAACAAGCCGGCGTCCAGCCACGGCGCGGCTTTGCTCAAGGAGTCCTTACAGTGTGGCGACACTGCTAGTAAGGAGATCATCGGCTTTCGCTTGCGACAGCTGAATGCACCACTTCAAGGAGTCACGGCTCGACTCCACCGAACCGAAAAAGTAACGATGATGGACCATCGCGGACGGGCCACATACTACATAAGATCACGCTCTTGGCATTCGGCCGGGCCGCCCTCTACCAGAGCAACTTCAATCCGAACTGCACTTGCCTCGAGCTGGTCGAAGTGCTGGTAATCACGCCGGCGGTGGGCGAAACTCCCGTGGGCGTGAAGGTGACGGCATTTGGCGTATTGAAATTGGCCCGGTTGAGTAGATTGAAAATTTCCGCCCGGAATTGAAGCAGAAGTCTTTCGCGGATCTGCGTGTCCTTCAAGAAAGACAAATCCCAAGTGGCCAGTCCCGGCCCGATGAGCGTATCTCTTCCCAGGTTTCCGTAAAATCCGCCGGCATTCGGAGGGGCGAGAAATGCCGCCGGATTGAACCACTGAGCCGGCGTGCCCAGTATCACCGGACCGGCGAAGGCGGGGTTCACGAAGGGCCGCACTGGATTGCGCGTGTCGCCGTTGTTCGATGGGTTGTAACTCAGTTGCGGCGTGAAGGGAAAACCACCCTGGAGAGTCACAATCGAGTTCACGGTCCAACCGCTGGCCAGCGCTTTGCCGAAGCCGCTGGCGCCACTCATGAATCGTTTTCCCGATCCAAAGGGCAGAGCATAGCTGGCATTGATGACGCCGACGTTTCTCACATCGAAGTTCGCGAGCCCCCGGTCGGCGCGCAGGTCGAAAGGATTCGACGCCAGGGCCGGCTCGCCGCCTGAAGTTGTGGCGTTCAACGAATCGCCATCGTCTATCGTCTTCGAGAAAGTGTAGACGCCGCGCAGCAACAAACCGGAACTGAAGCGGTGGTTGATGTCCACTTGCAGCGCGTTATAAGAACTGTCGGCTTCAGAAAAGTAGGTCCAGGTGTTGGCCAGCGTGGGATTGGGTTTGGTGGCGGTGGGAACGTAATAGGTTCCGGCGGGAACGGGCGTGCCGGCGAGGCCGGCGGGGAAGGTGGCCGGATAATTGGCCGGACAGGGCGCGTTGGGACAGACCACGGGAAATGGTTCGTTGGCGTCAATCCCGAGGATTTCATGATATCCGTGGGAGCCCACGTAACCAACCGTAAACGCGGTGTTGGGCGTCAACTCCTGTTGGATTTTAAACGACCAGGAGATCAGCGTCGGTGTTTTCAAGTCCGGCTGGACTCCGCCGGGAACCAACTTTGCCGTGGACGGAATCGCCGCCGCCGTCGCAACGGGAAGGTTCGCGACCGGAACGCTCGGAAGGCTGTATGTAGGATCGAAAGGCGCGTTCTGATCGGTGCGGTAGCCCAGCGCATCCTGCAAATCGTTATACATGCCGAACCCGGCCCGGATGACAGTTGCGTAGCGGTTGCTGCTTGCGTTGCCGAAGGGACTCCAGGCTAAGCCCACTCGCGGTTGCGGCAGGAATTTTGCATTGTTCACCAGCAGGGCGGAGTTCCCGACAGTTGGCTGGCTGGAAATAATTCCATTGGGGAAGGTGTACGTTGAGGCGCGGCCATCCACCTCGTTCCAGCCGTTTGAAAACTCATCGCGGAACCCTAGCGTCAGCGTCAGATTGCGGCTCATTCGCATGGTGTCTTGGATATACCATGCGCCAAACCAGGAACGCCAGCCGAGCGGCGTCGGCGTGGGATCGTACAAAAGAGTTGCCACGGTCCCTTGGAGAAACGTCAGGAGACTGGTGAACGTTGCCTGGCCATACTGGCTGAGCGCCAGATTCTCATTCGAGCGGAGCCGTTGAAACCAGACACCGAAGCTCAACTGATGCCGCCCCTTGGTCCAGGACACGCGATCTTCATAAGTAAACAGGTTGCGGTGAACATCGAGATTGCTGCCGTTGTTGCTTCCAGCGAGGCTCAACTGGGCGGTGGGATTGGAAGCGGCGCTGCCGCCGACGACCAGTGCGCCCAGCGGGAGTCCGGAGAGCAGTCCCGGCAGGCTGGCGGCGGGAGTTCCCGGCGTCGGTTCACCGGTAAAGAAATAACTAGCGCGCGAGAAGCCAAAGCGCGCGTTGTTCAACAGGCTATCGGAAAAGATATGCGTTTCGTCGAGGCTCGCCACTTGTTCTCGGAGGGTTTCCGCGTCCGTGCTGTAAAGATTGGTGCTAGTGGGCGTGAAGTCGGCGCTGTCGTCGATGGTATAGATCGCGCTGAGGGAATCTTTGGGAGAGAAAATGTGATCCAGCCGAAACGTGCCAAAATCATCCCGAATCGTTTGCAAGGGATTGTTAAAGGCTTCTGAAATGCCGCCGAAATCGGGCGCCCCTGGGCTGGGCGCGGGCCAGGCGTTGATCAACGGCGAGACGCCCACGAACACCAGTCCCGACCCGGGGCAGGTAGCGGCACTGTCCAGCTTGCAGGGCAAATAGCCGTTGCGCGCATTAGAGTCCGGAACCAGATCCACGCCGGTCTGGTGCAGGTGCTGGCGGAATTCCTCGTAATTGGCGAAGAAAAAAGTCTTGTCTTTCTTGACCGGTCCGCCGAGGGAAGCGCCAAACTGGTTGCGCTGAAAGCCGGGAGCAGAACCAATGTCGAAATAATTGGGAGCATCCAAGTCGTTATTGCGCAGGAATTCATATAACGACCCGTGCAACTGATTCGCGCCGGATTGCGTGACAATCAAAACCTGCGCGCCGGGACGCTTGCCGAATTCGGCGCCGTAGGAATCGGCGAGCAGGTTGAATTCGCGCACGGCGTCAACGCCGAGCAACTGCTGGCTGGTGCCGCCGGGTTGCATGTTGTTCTCGGCTGCGCCGGTGAACTCGATGCCGTTCAGCAAAAACATATTTTGTTGCGGCAGGTTGCCTTCCACGGCAAAGTTGTTTCCTACCGTGGAATTGGATACGCCGATGCCGCCGGTTTTTGCTTCCGTGAAATTCACCACGCCGGGATTGAGCGTCAGAAGTTCATCGTAACTGCGGCCGTTCAGCGGAAGATCTTTGACCTGCTGTTCCCCGACCAAACCGGAAATATTGGTCGTTGTCACAGCTACGAGCGGGGCGTCTCCCGTGACGGTAATTTGTTGGCTGGCTTCGCCGACGCGCAGTTGCAGCGTTACCGCCGCAGTCTGGTTCACAACCAAATGGACGCCCTTGCGCACTTGATCGGCGAACCCGGTTTTCGAACTTCGGATCTCATACTCGCCAACGCGCAGGGAAGGGAATTCGAAGTGGCCGTCGGAGGAGGTCAAAGTGGTGCGGGCCGCTTCCGTGTCCACGTTCTTGACAGTCACGGTTGCGCCCGAGATGACCGCGCCCGTTTGGTCGGTGACTGTTCCCGAAAGGACGGCGGAGACCTGAGCCGGAGCGAGGGCGGCGCAAGCGAGAAAAATGATCAGGCGTTCGGAATTGCCGGTTGCGCGCGCAATAGCGTGAAGCAGTAATCGAGTCATAGAGTCAAGTCAAACAACGTAGTGTAAAAGCGACTGAGTTAGTTTAACACGACAGACGCGTTAGGCCGCCCAAAATCGAAGACTGCAAATTACTTCCCCCGGCGGCATTGGTCCGTAAGGGTGCTAAACCGCAGAATTGGACGAGGCTTCAGTTGGGGCCCGTCATGAAACAACGAATTCAACCGCTCCTTAACCCGGCAAAAGCCGGAACCAAACAGGCTCCGCGGTGGTGCGCCACCGCTCCCTCACGGTCGCGGCTCGGTAAAATTCGTCAAAGTTGGAGATTGGTCGGCAACCGCATCCTGATGCGCCGAAAACTATTCTGTCAGGTAGGTAGGTAGTCACGGCCGCGGCGCGGAAGGTGTGACAGAGCCGCGACCGTCAGAAGATGTCAGGAAATGCTCCAAACCATTTTTTGCAGCTAATGTGTTCAATGACTTGCCCTGTGCAAAACGACCTGAAAATCGATTTCCTGACACCTCCTCAGGGAGCGGGCCGGAAGGAGTGGCGAGGTTGATTCATGACAGGTGCTTAACGCAGGGACTTCTCAAAGAAGTCCGTGGTTTGCTCTAACAGATCGCGGCGGATGAGTCCGCCTACGCCGTGGCTTTTCTGCGGGTAGAGAATCATGCGGAAAAGTTTGTTCTCTTTTTCAAGCTGAGTCGCCATTTGTAGGCTGTTCTGAAAGAGAACATTATCGTCTTCGATGTTGTGGACCATCAGCAGCTTGGCTTTCAGGTTGGCGGCATACTCGATGGCGGAGCTTTTTTGATAGCCTTCGGCGTTCTCCGACGGCAGACCAAGGTAGCGCTCGGTATAGATAGTGTCATAGTTGTGCCAACTGGTGACGGGCGCGCCTGCAATGCCGCATCGGAAAGTGTCCGGCGCATTGAGCAGAGAATATAGCGTCATAAAACCGCCATAGCTCCAGCCGTAAATACCGATGCGAGCGGGATCGACAAAGCCGAGCGAGACGAGATGCCGGATGCCTTCCAACTGATCGGCCAGTTCGGTTTTACCGAGACGCCGGTATAGCGGAGTTTCAAACGCGTGACCGCGGCCCGCCGAACCGCGATTATCGACTTGCCAGATGACGAAGCCGCGTGCCGCCAGCACCTGATCCCAATTGGCGCCGGACCAGGCATTCCGGACGGACTGCGCGCTGGGGCCGCCATAGACCATGACGATGGCCGGGTATTTGCGCGCGGGGTCAAAATTGGCGGGCTTGATGAGCCGGGCGTAGAGCTTGACGCCGTCTTGCGTGGAGAATGTGGTTATCTCGGTGGGGAGCAGATTGTGGTCTTCGGCGAATTTGCGATCCGGTTCGCGGAATACCGCTATTTCGCGGCCATCGATGGATCGAATCGTTTGCCGCGACGGCTCGGTGAGACTGGAGAAGGTGTCGACGAAATAGTGCTGCCCGGGGTCCATGGAAATGGAATGCGTGCCGGCCTGCTGGGTGATGCGCTTGAAATCGCCCCCGTTGAGCGAGCCCACATACAGTTGACGTTCTAGCGGGCTGGCTTCCGTCGAGACGAAATAGACCAGTCCTTGTTTTTCGTCGACTCCGGAGACGCCCGAGACTTCCCATTGGCCCTGCGTTAGGCGCTTACAGTCTTTGCCGTCGGCCGAATAAAGATAAAGATGACGGAAACCGTTGCGCTCACTGGAGAGCAGGAAGCGGCCGTCCTCCAAAAAGCGGAAATCGCCGAGATTAATCCAGTAGGCATCGCTTTCGGAAAGCAAGAGGCGGACCTGGCCGGTCTGCGAATCGGCGCGCAGCAGATCGAGATGGTTTTGCACTCGATTCAAGCGATGGACCACGATGGCGCTGGAGTCGGGAGTCCAATGAACGCGGGCCAGCAGCGAGCCACGTGTTTCGCCCAGGTCGATCCAGCGAGTCAAGCCGCCGGTGGGCGCGACGATTCCGACGCGGACATCGGCGTTGGGCGTGCCGGCTTGCGGATAGCGCTCGGGCTCGGCGAGGGCGCGCAGGTGAGTGAGGTCGACCTGCGGATAGATGAACTCATGGCTGACATCGAATTGCAGATAAGCGATGTGCTGAGAGTCGCCGGACCACCAGAACGCCGTGCCCAAGTCCAGTTCCTCCGGGTAGACCCAATCGAGTTCGCCATTGAGCAATGTGGCGGAGCCGTCCTCAGTGAGGCGAGTTACGGCTTTGGAAGCGATTTCGAGCGAATAGAGATCGTGGCCGCGGCGGAAGGCCACGCGCTGGCCATCGGGCGAAAGCTTGGCGTCCCGCTCAGGAACGCTGGTGGCGGTAAGCTGGTCCCACTGCTTCGTAGTTATATGGAAGAGGAAAAGATCGCCGGAGGAAGCGACCAGCAGTTCGCCGCCGGATTTGTCCCAAGCGAAACTGTTCTCCGAAACGCGGCGATTCTGCCAATCGAAGGCTTCTTCTTCGGGCGGCTTGACGGCGGCTTTTTCCAGTTCGGACAGATCCAGGATTTCCTGCGCCTTGCGCGCGCCGATATCGTAGAGCCAGAGCTTGCCGCCTCTTTGAAAGACGAATTCTTTGCCGGTGGGCGACCAGACGGGCGGGCCCGCGAGCTTGGAGTGATCGGGCGCTTCCATCAGCGTGTCGATGGTGATGGGTTTTTTCGCCGCGGCTAACAGAAAAGGTAGGGTCAAGAATAGCGTGGTGAGGCGCTGCATTGCTGTGATTGTGGCACAGAGTTCTCCCGCTAAGGAAGGACGCGATAAATCGCCCACGCCGGAGAGCGAACTACCTGTTCAAACGCCGTCGTCCGCCGCAATGCATCGCCGATGCTTTTGACGCCGGCCTGGTGCAAGTCACGATGAAAATCGGCGCTGGTCACCAGCACGTAATCGAGCTGTTGACGACGGGCGAACTCAGGCAAGGTATGCAACAGGCTGGAGGTTTTCGCATCGTCGCGATGGTAGATCAACGGCGGCGGAACGGGAAAGTTGCAGGCTTTGCGGCTGGCATAGAGAAACAGAACGGGATCGTCATAGGCGAAAATATTCGCATTGGGCGACGTATTTTCCGCGATCCAGGTGTACGCTGGCTGGCGCTTCTGCAGGTCGGTGCGAAAGTCCGCCAATAATTCCGGGAGCAAAATGAAGTCCCCATGCACCGTGGTGAAACACACAAAGAGAGCGAATGCGGCGAGGACCGCGCCCGTCAAGACTGCGACGCCGCGGTCGGCAACCTGGCGCTTTTGCCAGGCCTGCTTGAGAACCAGCACGACGTTCTTGAGTTCGGTCCACAGCCCGGCCAAAAGGAGAGGATAGAGCGGGAAGACAAAGCGTTGGTCGGGCGGATAGTGCCACACCAGCAACATTGCGACATAGACGCCCGCTGTCACGGGAAAGAAGAAGCGGCGCGACTGCCGGGCCAGGCGAACCACTCCCGCCAAGGCGACGATGGCGACCAGCCTTTGGACATGCACAATCTCAAAATCGACATCAAAGATCAGCAGTTTGGTAATGCCGGCCAGCATGCTCTCGATATTTTGCCAGATGACCAGCGGCAGATCGGATAACGGCAGAAAGTAGAGCTGAAACCCAAGATAGTTGGTGTAATAAAGCGTGACCAGATCGCGGGCGTGCGACAAGTGCGCCGCGGTCCAAACCTGCCACGCCAGGGCCGGAGGGAGCATGCAGCCCGCAAAAACGATCGCTTGACGGAAGCGGCGCTGGAACAGGAACACCAGTGGCACGGCCACCAGCAGACTGATCGCGGCGGACCGCGTCAGATACGCCAGACCGCCCAGACAGCCCGCCGCGGCAGCCAGCCAGACGGGCGCGTTTTCCTGGGAAGCACGCTCCGCCAGCAAAAGGGCCGCGACAAATAGGCACGTGAACAAAAGTTCCGACATCAAAGATACGCTCAACAAAACGGCGACCGGATTCAGCGCGGCGAGCGTTGTGAGCAGAATGCATTCCCAGCGCGCGAAACCTTGCTCGTTGAGAAATCGCCACACCAGGCAGACGAAAGGCGGAAACAGCAGCCAGGCAAATAGCGTCGCCAGCGAAAGATTATCCGGGAAATGCGGATTGATTCGCCAGACGAGAGACAAATATGCCGGGTACAAAGGCGGATATTTGGTTTGGAATGGCTGCTGCGGCAAGCTGGCGATCTTATAGCCATCGCCCTGAGCAATGCTTTTCGCGGTTACCCAATAGATGCTGTCGTCATGGTAGTAGCCGAGCTGTGGCATGGCGCGCCAGTTCCAGGCCAACCAGGCGGAGGGCGCGAGGATGGCGAAGAATAGTAAGGGAACCAGCAGCTTGCGAGGATTTTGCACCTAGTAGTTTGATCGGCTAAGGCGGGGGGATTCTTCACCCTCATTAGCCGAACTGTGGCAAAAGGTATGATCAAAGAAGGGCAAGAACATGGCAAACCTGGACACGGATTTAGACATCGATTGGGTGGCCTGCGAACTGATTGAAAAGGTTCCCGGCAAGGTTTCGGGTCGGCCCGTCGTGCGAGGTACGCGCATTATGCCGGACGCTATCGTTGACAGTTTCGATCTCGGAGAAACGCTCGACGAACTCTGCGAAGGCTTCCCTTCACTGTCCGTTTCCCAGATCAAACGTCTAATCGAATTTGCCCATGCTCAGCGAGGGCAGCCCAATCCGTGAAAGTGTTGCTCGACGAAAATCTGGACCATGCATTACGGAAGCTCTTAGGTCCGCACGAGATTGTCACCGTCGCCTATATGGGCTGGGCTGGACTTCAAGAACGGCGAGTTGTTACAGACGGCGGAAGATAACGGGATCGATGTTCTCCTGACAGGTGACGGAACGCTCAACTACGAGCAGAACCTTACCGGCCGCTGGCAATTGTGGCTCTATCGGCCATCCAGCTACCCATCATCAGCAAACATCTGCCAAAGATAATCGCCGCCATTGACGGCGCTCGGCCCGGTTCTTTTCAGACGGTCGACTGTGGCACGTTCAGCCGGAAGAAGCCCGATGGCCGGTGATCGCCATTTCCGCCGGTGGGGACCTGGTTCCGCTTTAGTACCCGAGCAACGGCGCCAGTTTGGCTCGCACTTCGTCGATCACTTCATTTGTGCAGTGCCCGAGTTTCTCAGCGCGCCGCGCTTTCCAGTCAATGCTCTTCACATGGTCGGCGAGGATGACGCCGGTTGCGCCGAGACCGGAGGGAACGGCCACCTCGAAAGGGTAGCCTTTCGGCTGATTCGTAACCCGGCATGCCAGGGCCAGACCGGATTTCGCATTGTAGACTCTCGGACTGAGGACCAGCGCCGGGCGCCGGCCTGCTTGCTCACGGCCAGCCTGAGGGTCGAACGTCAACCAGACAAGATCGCCGACATCCGGCACAAAGGCCGCATTACCAGGATTGCTCGCCTTGTGGCCGTCCCCAATCTGTTTGCCGATGACGGTTCTTGGGCGTGATCCGAGCGACGAGCTCAGACAATTCGTACCGTTTATGTGTAGGGCGCAAGACGATGCCGCCGTCAGTGCTGACGGTCAGCACCACACTGTCCCCTTCACCAATGCCGGCCTGTTTGGCGATCGCTAACGGAGTCCGGACAGCCAGGCTGTTTCCCCATTTCGAAACGATCGTCTCATTCCGCATATGTATCTACTTTGAGCATACGGCGATTGCCGTGGAATTCCAGTCCTAACTTACCGGCGTTGGGTTGTCGGTGATGTGCATCTCGTCCCTGCCTCCGGTGCCGCCTGAGTGCGGCGTGGCGACAACGCGATTGTGGTTCCCGCGAGCGGCGTTTGCCAGGATCAATCGTCCAGTCATGGCCTCTGTAAATGCAAACCACGGCTTTTGTCCGAGTGGCGCGTGATCCGACCAGAGCGCCACTTCGACGAGATGCCGACAAACCGTCAAAGTGATTGGCGAACGCTCGCGCGTTTACCGGGATTGATCGTGGTCGGCTTTGGCTCCGTGGAAGAACACAGTTCCTTGGCATTCAGGCCCCGCCGCTAGAGTCAGAATCCTCCGCTCAAAAATCTTTCACTATTCCGGTATCGCCGTTACCCTCAAAACCACGTTTGAGGTATCCACCTGGGTTGGCCCCGACAACTCGCTTGAACGCCTTACTGAACGCAGCGTCGGACTCGTAACCGACCAACCGAGCGATGTCTATGAGCTTTTTGTCATGCTGTTGTAGTAACTGAATGGCCCTCTGCATCCGCCACCCGGTTACATATTCCAGTGGTGTTTGTCCGAGTAGCTCTTTAAAATGTGCTGCGAATGCGGAGCGAGACATGCCCGCCACTTCGGCCAGGGATTCGACCGTCCAGGGTTTATGCACACTATCGTGAATGGCACTCAGGGCAGTGCCAATTTGAGGATCGAAAACAGCACGCAGCCATCCTTTGTCGCGTTCCGGTCCCGACGCGATATGCGCCCGGAGTACCTGGATAAACAGGACCTCAGCTAGCCGAGTCGCGACTACTTCAGATCCCGGCACCTGTTCTGCCATTTCTGACACCAGCGCCTGCATTGTGATGTGAAGAGCAAGCGTGCGTGCCTGCTCGGCCTTAATCAGAATGAAGCTTGGCAACAACTGAGTGATCGGCATCAGGCTGGCGCGATCGAAACTCAAGGCCCCACAGACGATTGTCGTCGGTGCGCCACCCCCTCCATAATGAACGACATTGTTTTTAGCTTTGACCCCGATCTCGCGGAAGCTCCACCTCGGACGTGTTTGCGGGCAGTCGCGCAAAACAATCGAAGTCCCCCGGGCCAGCACAAAGCAATCACCACCGGTGAGGGGAATCGGCTCAGGAATCCCTTCCACACTCAGCCAGCAGTTGCCGCGCGAAAGCATGGCGAAGTGGGCCAAATCTGTGGGTGAAATCTTTTTGCCGGAAGGCGTGACCTTTGCTTCGCTCTGCTCTTCCTGTTCTACGCCCCATGGTGCTGTGGCTTCGAGCCTGTGCAGACCGAAAGCGGTTACGTGCATCGTTCTGAAGATGTCTGTTATCGGGTCCAACTTGGACTCCTCTTTTTGGACGAATAGACCAAAGTTTTGGACTCCCGAGCAGTTCTCGTCCATTGCCAGAGAACTCTACTTGAGTGTACTGGATGCTATGGATCAACCTAAGGGAGTAATTATGGGCAAGCTTGAAGGAAAAGTTGCGGTCATCACCGGTGGCGCTACCGGCATCGGCCGCGCCGCAGCAAAGCGCTTCATCGAGGAGGGCGCCCTCGTCTTCATCTTCGGCCGCCGACAGAAAGAGCTCGACGCCGCTGTGGCCGACTTCGGGCCCAACGCGCGCGCGGTGAAGGGCTCGGTCTCCGATCTGGCCGACCTCGACCGACTCTACGCGGCGGTGAAGGCCGAGCGCGGAACCCTCGACGTCGTCTTCGCGAATGCCGGGGCGGGAAGCCCGCTTCCGCTCGGCAAGATTACGGCCGAGCACATTGACGAAACCTTCGACACCAATGTGAAGGGTACGATCTTCACGGTCCAGAAGGCGCTGCCGCTGATGGCTAAGGGCGGTTCGATCATCCTGACCGGATCGAGCGCCGGCACCACGGGCGCCCCGGGAATGAGCGCCTACAGCGCGAGCAAGGCGGCAGTGCGCAACCTCGCGCGGACCTGGGCGGAGGACCTGAAGGGCACCGGCATCCGGGTAAATGTGCTGTCGCCTGGCGCGACTGCGACCGAACTCGCGAAGGCAGCGCTCGGCGAGGAGGGCCAGAAGGTCTACGCCTCGATGACTCCGCTCCAACGCATGGCCGATCCGTCGGAGATCGGGGCCGCGGCTGCCTTTCTCGCGTCATCGGACAGCAGCTTCATGACCGGCAGCGAGGTCGCCGTCGACGGCGGTCTGGCGCAAATCTGACGCACTCGCCCTACGGCGCTTCATTCGATGATTCCGAGCGCCGTAGGTCAGTAAACCAAAAGAGAATATATGAGCTATGCAATTATAGGATTCGGAAAGATAGGCGAGGCCCTCGCCCACGCCTTCGCCCGTAGAAACATCAACGTGACAGTCGCAAGTCGCCGGCCGCCCGAAGCGTTGGCGCCGCAGGCTCAGGCGATTGGACCCATGGTCGTCGCCAAGTCGCTGCGGGATGCGCTCGATGCCGGGACAATCATCTTGGCGGTCCCGTTCGGGGAGCATCGCGAGGTTGCGAACGCCCTGCCGAGCTGGGAAGGCAAGACGGTCATCGACGCGACGAACGCGTTTGGAGCTCTCCCTGAAGAGCTGGACGGCCTCCTGTCCTCCGCCTTCGTTGCCAAGTCGTTCACCGGCGCTAAGCTCGTGAAAGGTTTCAATCACCTGGTTGCGGCCATCCTGGCTACCGATCCGATCGTCGAGGGCGGCCACCGGGTCGTCTTTCTATCGAGCGACGACGAGGACTCGATCGCTCCCGTGGCGGATTTGGCCAAACAACTCGGGTTCGCCCCCGTCAAGCTGGGAAAGCTCAACGAGGGTGGCGCGCTGGTGCACGCCCGCGGCCGCACCTGGGGTCAGCTCATCTTCCAGGATCTGTTCAAGAAGGAGCAGTAATCGATGACTATGTCAGCTTTGGAGGAAACATATGAATGATATCCATGGACAAACATTGGCGGGAAAAATCGCCGTTATCACAGGCGGAAGCAGCGGGATTGGCTTGGCCACAGCCAAGCGGTTCGTGGAAGAAGGCGCCCACGTAGTGATCACTGGGCGTCGAGAGAAAGAGCTCAAAGAGGCCGCAGCCTTCATTAAGAGAAACGTTACAACGGTCACAGGCGACGTATCGCGATTGGAGGATCTGGACCGCCTGTATGCCGTTGTGAAAGAGAAACATGGTCACATCGACATACTCTTTGCGAACGCGGGCGCGGGTACAATCGCACCACTCGCGGTGGCTACCGAGGGACATTTCGACCAGACCTTCGACGTGAACGTAAAGGGAATGTTCTTTACGGTGCAGAAGGCCCTTCCGCTCTTCAAAGACGGCGGCTCGATTATCCTGAACTCTTCGGTCTCAAACGTGTTGGGGCTCCCAGGCTTTACCGCCTACGCCGCGAGTAAGGCGGCTGTGCGCAACTTCGCGCGCGGCTGGACAATGGAGCTGAAAGACCGCAAGATCCGGGTGAATTGTATGAGCCCCGGAGCAATCGATACCCCAGCCTTGGCTACGACGACGGGCCTCACCGCTCAACAGGCCGAGCAAGCGGTCGCCCAGTTCACCTCGCAGATTCCACTCGGTCGCAGGGGAAAGCCCGAGGAAATCGCGGCCGCAGTCGTGTTCCTCGCCTCCGCTGAAAGTTCATATATCACCGGCGTGGATCTCGCCGTCGATGGGGGCATGGCGCAGGTTTAGTAAGGAGTGTGCAGATCAAGTCGTGAGAGAAATCAAAAAAAAGCGGCGGTATGAGTGCTGTCGCGCTGAAATTGGACCTGAGCAAACAATCGACCTTCGGGAGTTTCGCTCAAGAAGTGAAAAGCAGCTTAAAGTCAGTTTGCAATAGAATGACCGGACGCGATCCGGTGTAAGGGAAATGGAGAGATTTCGATGAGCACACAAGAGAATGTCCAGATTGTGAAGGATTTTTTTGCAGCAATGGGCAGCTACAATGAGCAAGATTTGCTGGCGTTGGCTGCCGAAGATATCGAGTGGATCATTCCAGGCGAGGGCTGGCCACTTGCGGGCACGTACCGCGGGCAGGCGGAATTGGCGGCTGTGCTTAAGAAGGCGTCCAAAGAGGTGGAAATGAAATACCCAAAGCCCCCCGAATTCGTGGCGCAGGGAGACCGGGTTCTGGTCATCGGCGTTGCTACGGGAAAAATCAAGGCTACGAATAAGCCGTACAAGGACGAGTGGGTCTTCGACATTACCGTTCGAGATGGCAAAGTGGCGCACATCAAGGAGTACATCGACACGCAAGCTTTGGCGAGGGCCTCCGAGATGGACGCGAGTTCCAGGCCTGACAAGGCACTCACGAGATCCGATAGTTAACGAAATGTCGGCTTCGCAACACCGTTCGTCACGTGACGAAAAACGCTCAAACCGTGGAGGTGGCGGCTGCCAACTCCGAGCGGATGGTCGGCCACTCGGAGAGAGGTATATCCCGGATTACACCCGTGACGTCGCCGTCACGCCACTCGGCGGCCGCGAAGACCTCCGAGTCACAGATGTGCCCTGCCCCGGCCCTGGAGCGGGTGCGGTGCTTGAACGAGCGAGGCAAGACAGGTCGGCGTAATTCAAATGTCCGGCTGACATTCAACGTTTGTGTTCTCGGCAGTTCCCCTACCCGAATGGTTCTTCTAACGACACGCTTTGCCGCGTAAACAACTCGGCGCCATTCTCGGTAATGTGCATGTCGTCTTCCAAGCGCACGCCGAATTCGCCTTTAATATAGATGCCGGGCTCGTCGCTGAACGTCATGTTCGCGGCCAGAGGAAGCTTGTTGCCCTTCACCAAATAAGGCCACTCATGGCCATCGAGGCCCATTCCGTGACCCAGTCTGTGGCTGAAGTATTTGTAGCCGGGGCCGTAGCCGGCGTCGACGATCACCTTGCGCGCGGCGGCGTCCACCGCTTCACATGGCAGGCCGGGACGCGCGGTCGCCACTGCTTTGCTTTGCGCCTGATGCACGATGTCAAACACGCGCTTCATTTTGTCCGTGGGTTTGCCGAGAACGAAAGTCCGCGAGATATCGGACGCATAGCCTTCCACACTGCAGCCGCCATCCACCAGCACGATGCTGCCTTCGCGAATGTGCTGCGCCGTCACGGAGCCATGAGGCAAGGCCGAGTATTCGCCGACCTGCGGACCGCCTTCGCCACGAAACCCGAGTCGCTGGTGCGCGGCCGCGATCAGAGCGGCGAATTCATGCTGCGTCATGCCTTCGCGAATCATCTTCCAGGCCGCTTCATACGCTTGCACCGTGACTTCCGCGCCCAAGCGCATCAGGGCGACTTCATGTTTGCTTTTGATCATGCGGCAGCCCGCCGTGATGACGGTTGCGCTATCGATCTTGAGCCCGGGCGCAGCCTTACCGAGAGCTTCCACAAATACGTATGGCGTGCGCTCCTCGATGCCGAGCCGTCCGGTGGTGATACCCCATTCCTTGAGTCCCGCGGCAGTTAGAGTGTACGGATTCTCATCTTCATTCCAGGTGTAAACGTGCGGCTGAGAACCCCAGGGTCCGTTGGCGATCTGCTCGCGGGCGCGGTCTTCTTCAAAAGCCGGCGCGACAAAGAACGGGTCGCCCTTGCCGGAAATTGCCATCAAAAACAAGCGCTCGCTATTGCCCCAATGCACGCCGCTGAAATATTCGAGAGAGCTGCCGCCAGCCAGACAAATGGCGTCGATTTTGGCTTCGTGCATCAGTTTCCGCGCGCGCTCCAGCCGCTCTTTGCGTTCCTCGGCGGAGATAGGCGTGGCTTCACTTCTGCGGCTCTTGAGCTGGCCGATGGGAGAATCCGGCGGTATGGCTGCTCCGGCTGCGTCGCGGTGGTTCTGTCCGGTAGCGGCTGCGATTCCGGTTCCGAGTGCGCCCAGAAAATGTCTTCGTTTCACGTCACGGATCGTAACACAGATTACATGGATGTTGGGCGAAACCAGTGTACCAGGGATAAATAAGGTAATTACCGCAGCGCCTCAGGCGTATTTCCTGGGGGGAAAGTACCACCGATCGAGGATATACTGGGCTTTCCTTATCCGTTCTTTATGACTTCACTCTTAGATTATGGGAAAAGCAGTCGTGGAGAATGGCGTTTTCGGCTGCTCTCGATTCCGGTATGCGTACAGCCGTGGTTCTGGGTGGCTGCCGCGCTCTCTGGCCGGCAGGACGCAGGCACGGCACTGATCTGGATCGCGGTCTGTTTCATTTCGATATTGGTGCATGAAATGGGGCACGCAATGGCGTTCCGGTTGTTCGGAATACCGTCGGAAGCGATTCTGTATGCCTGGGGTGGCCTTACCGTTCCGAAACGAGGAGTTCGTGGCGACGCGGCCAGCGTGTTTGTTTCATTGGCGGGACCTGCCGCCGGATTTGTACTGGCGGGAATAGTGATTAGCACGGTCATTCTTGGCGGCGGGCGAACCTCTCTTCAATTTCACTATTTTGTGATTCCGAGCTTGGTGGCGGCTTCAAAGAATTTCGGCTACCTCGAGCACGTTCTCGTCAACGATCTACTCTTCGTGAATATTGCTTGGGGCCTGGTCAACCTTCTGCCGGTTTATCCGCTGGATGGAGGTCAGGCCGCGAGAGCGCTCTTTGAAATGAAAGACCCACAAGAGGGCCGGCGCCGGTCGCTATGGCTGTCGGTCAGTGTGGGCGCGGCCATGGTGTTGATCGGGATCCTGGAACGGAGTTTTTACCTGGTTGCGCTGTTTGGACTGCTGGCGGCATCGAGCGCTCAGATGGCGGAAGGGTTGCGCGGCTTCCGGTCAAAGCGATGGTGATCGGCGCGGCCGGGGATATACTGAGGTTGGTTTCTTGTGTCCAATGAAAGTGTTTTAGAGGACAATAGCAATAAGGAAGTGGAGTTTGTCCGCCATCTCCGCAACTTAACCCAGCAATATCTCCGCGCGGTCGATGCGTGGGAGGGCGCATACTTCGAGTGTTTTCGCCTGGTGACGCCCGCTCAAGTCAGTTCCGACCTGAATCCTCTACAAAGAGACTATGAACGGGCGCGGCGAAAGTTGGAAGAGTGCGTTCCACAGGGACGGCGGATGTGCTGGAAATACGGAGTGCGCGACCCATGGGAACCGCTGCTGCGAATCCAACTGGGCGCCAATTCGCCGCAATCGGGGGCTGTTTCGGCCATCGGCAAGGGCGAGCGGAACCTGGTCGCAGTATGTTTGGCCGATCTGGAAGAGGCTGCCTGGAAGCCGAGCGAAGCGGTGAGTCCGCCTCCGGCGCAGGTAGAACGGCCGCCGCGCGGAATCGTCCAGCGGATTGTTGATTTTTTCTTCTAAGACCTCGGGCGAAACGGAGTCTGGCTTGATCAGATTCCCGGCCAGTCCGGTTCAGCGCTAAACGGGACCGCTTGCTGGCGTACGCGGCTCGGAAGGCGTGACCGAGCCGCGACCGTCAGTACCTAGTTCGAGGCAGACCTGAAGGACATAGCCTCGACAGGTTGTCGAACGGTGGGACTCGGGCCTTTGCGTCGCCTTAGTCCTTTCAACGCACTTGGGGGACTTCGCCCAATCCGACTCCGCCCGGTAGCGTGAAAACCCGCATATTCCATTCAAACTTTCCGTGATCTGCTCAAAAGAACTACTGGCCTGTCGCGTGCTAAATGCAGACCGACAGACTGACGCCCGGAAGTGGAGAGACTGCCAATCCGGCCAGGACACCAGGGAGTGTTCGCTACGGGATTCTTCGCCACGCCGCGAAGCGCGAATCCCGCATTTGACTACGCGGCAGAGGGTCGTTATGAGTAACAAGTTTCCGTTCATCCTTGTTTTGATGTTCATTATTCTTCTACCCACCCTGGCAATCGCCCAGGTTGATGTTTCTACTGGGACCATCAAAGGCACGGTATTCGATCCGGCCGCAGCGGTCATTCCGAACGCCACGGTATTGGTCACCAGTATCGATCGCGGAGTCACCCAAACGGTAACTTCGGGGCCTGAGGGAAATTATCAGGTGCCGCTGCTGCCGCCGGGCTTCTACCGCGTCGAGGTACAAGCCGAAGGTTTCGACAAAGCGGTGGCGCAACGCGTCGAGTTGAGCGTTGGCCAAGCCGTGGTCTTCGACGTCCATCTGAAGGTCGGCGCCGTGACCAACGAAATGGTGGTTAATGCCGATGCTCCGCTAATAGAGACGGAAAAGACGCAGCAAGCCAATACACTGGCGGAGAAACAAATCGACAATCTTCCGAATCTGTCGCGCAATTTCACGGACTCGGTATTCACGCTTCCGGGCGTGTCGAGTTCCGATGCCCCTCGCGCCCAGTTTCCCGGCTACACCGGATTCCTGACTTCGGGATTCTCGGTCGGCGGCGGCAACGGGCGAAACAACCTGATCACCATTGACGGCGGCGAAAACGACTACGGCTCCGGCCAACTCCGCACGCCGAATGTCAGTGTGGAGTCGGTCCAGGAGTTCCAAGTCAATCGAAGCGCCTTCGGGGCTGAGTTCGGCTTCACGGCCGGCACGGCAGTAAACGTGGTCACCAAGAGCGGAACGAACGCCTTTCACGGCTCCGTCTATGGTTTTTTCAGCGACCAGGCTACGATCGCCCGCAACTACTTCGCTACCACGCCGAACGAGCCGTTTGCCCAGAACTTCTTCCCCGGAGTCAATGTGGGCGGACCCATCCTCAAGAACAAGCTGTTTTTCTTTACTTCTTATGAATTCAGAAAGGTAGATACTCCACAATTCCGAAGTTATCTGAACACACCGGAAGCATTGGGGATCAATGGCAATCCCGCTCAGTTGAATTATGTGAATCAGCTTGCCTCCTCGGGCAATCCGACACTGACAGGTCTGGCTGGATTCTTCAGCCAGGCGCTGATTCCAATGAATAATCCCAACGTCGCCTCCCTGCTCTCGGCCAACAACGGAGTGTTCAACGATAGCACCCTCAGCCATGACTGGGTGACGCGGATGGATTATCAGCCGAGCGAGAAAGACACGTTTAGCGGCCGCTTCTCGTTCGAACACTGGACCTATACGACCATCGGCTCGCTACCGCTTTATGCGGCGAGCGACGCGGGCACTACAACTTCTCGCGATGTCACACTGCTCGGCACCTGGAACCGCATTATTTCGCCGGAATTGGTCAATCAGTTGCGCGTGCAGGTGGTCCCCTACAACTCCGCCACTTCGGCCCCGTTCACGCCCGGCACCACGGAGCTGTCGATCGGCGATCTGGGAGTGTTCAACGCAAGCTACACCATCCCTTACAACGCCACCCAGCAGCGCTATCAATTCGAGGACAACCTGACCTGGCTGAAAGGGAACCATGCGTTCAAGTTTGGCGTTTCTTACCGGCCGGTGCACTATAAAGTTCAGAACAATCTGTGGTTCAGCGGCGAGTTCGACTTTTACGAGGGAGCGATTCCCCTAATTTCCCTGGCCCCGACTGCGGCGCAAGCGACGCTCGCCGGCTTCAACCTGGCGAATGGATATCCTCTCACGGGGCCTCCGGCGACCAACCTGAGCGCGCTGGAGTCCTTCTCGCTCGGGCTTCCGGTGGCCTACCGCCAAGGCTTCGGGAATCCTGTTTGGTCGGATTGGGCCAACTATCTGGGCGCCTTCGCGCAGGATTCATGGAAACTCTCGCCCAGATTAACGGTGAATTACGGCGTGCGGTTGGACTATGACGCAGAGCCTTCGCCTGTTCCGCACAACATTTACTTCTCGCCGCGGCTCGGCATCGCATGGCAACCGTTTGGGGATTCGAAAACTGTCATTCGCGCGGGCAGCGGTATCTTCGTCGCCCCGGTGAATTTCCAGATTCCTTATCTCACGAACCTGCTCAACGACAGCGGCAAGTACATCAATCAGGTCGCCCTCGCCCTGCCCGACCCCACCATTCTCGGTTTGTATGGACTGGGTCTCCAAAGCGGCAAGCTTCCCTTCGGGCAATTGACCACCCAGGACCTGGGTGCGCTCGGAATCGTACCCGGCCCCGGTGGAAACGGGCGGGTGATCTTCGATATCGCTAACAATTACAAGAATCCTTACACCATCCAGGCGAGCTTCAGTATCGCGCGGCAACTGACTTCCAGCACTTCGCTCGAACTGGGTTATCAGTATTACCGGGGTGTTCATCTGCCTCTCGACCAGGAAACAAACTACTACGAGAATGGCGCGTTCGATCCGGTGTATGGCCCGCAATATTCACCGATCAATCCAACCATCGCGCAAAACAACACCTATTCCTCGATCGGAAACTCGACCTACAACGGCGGTACGGCGTCGTTCACCAAACGCTACAGCGCTCACCTGCAAGCGCAAGTCAATTACACCTTCAGCAAGGCGATTGACGACGTCACGGACTTCAATTCACAATTTTCTTCGTTCTTCCCGACGCGCTTGTATCTGGAGCGGGGACTGTCCGCGTACAATGTCAAGAACAACTTCGTCGCCAATGCCGTGTACAGCACGCCGTTCAAAGCCGGCGCGGACCAAAGCTTCCTGTCCCATGTATTGGCGGATATGACGCTTTCTCCCATCGTGTACCTGCGTAGCGGAATCCCATTTGACATTCGCGTTCCGGCGGCGTCCAACGGTATACCCGGGCAATCGCTTTACGCGCGTCCATATTATGTACCGCGAGATAGCGGAATCGGGCCGAACTATTACGATTTCGACCTGCGGCTCACCAAAGCCCTATATTTCAACCGGGATCGGGGACTGAAGGCCGACCTGATCGTTGAAGCGAAGAACGTGCTGAACCACACGAACTTCAGCTCGGTCAACGATCAATTCCCGCTGGGAGATCCTTTATTGCTCACGGGTCCTTTCAACGTGAGTGGAAGCAAGAACATTCCCGCCACGCAGCCGTTGGGATTTAACTCAGCGTTTCCGGGCCGCGAGATTCAGTTCGGACTGAAATTCGCCTGGTAACGCCTCCCTCGATCCGGCGATTCGCGAACCACGTGCCATTTGCGAATCGCCGGAACCGATTACAATCGGCTATGCGCGTACTGCCTATCTTTCTGCTCGCCGCCGCTGTTCTTCCCGCTTCCGACAAAGGCCAAATTCTTCTCAAGATGGATGCCCAAGCCACTCACTACGGCGATGTCTCGCGCAAGATCTGGGAGTTTGCCGAGGTCGGTTACAAAGAGCAGAAAAGCGTGGCATTGATCGAGTCAGAACTGCGCGCTGCCGGTTTTTCCATCGAAGACAACATTGCCGGAATTCCCACCGCCTTCACCGCCACCTGGGGACACGGCAAACCGGTGATCGCCATCCTGGGTGAGTATGACGCGCTGCCGGGGCTCTCTCAATACGACGTGCCCGAGCGCAAACCGATTGTGGAAGGCGCTCCCGGTCATGGGTGCGGCCATAACCTGCTCGGCGCCGCTTCTCTGTTCGCCGCCGTAACCCTGAAGAATTGGATGACGTCCGAAAACATTTCCGGTACCTTGCGCTTTTATGGCACTCCTGCCGAAGAAGGCGGCGGAGGCAAGCTCTATATGGCGCGGGCTGGAGCGTTCCAGGACGTCGACACGGTTCTGAGCTGGCACCCCGGCGATCAGAATGGGGCTTCGCTCGCCAGTACGCTGGCGATTATTTCCGCCAAGTTCCGATTTTACGGAAAGGCCGCCCACGCGGCGGCGGCGCCGGAGGCCGGGCGCTCCGCGCTCGATGGCGTCATGATCATGGGCCAGTCCGTCGAGTTTCTCCGCGAGCATGTTCCCGAATCCACGCGCATTCACTACATCATCACCAATGGCGGCGCCGCGCCCAACATTGTCCCCGACTACGCGGAACTCTTCTTATATGCCCGCAATCCCAGCATGCCGGTGCTTGATGGCATTTGGGACCGCATTGTCAATTGCGCCAAGGCGGGTGCGCTCGCCAGCGAAACTCGCATGGAGATGGAATTGATCGACAGCAACTACAACACGCTGCCGAACGATGCCCTCGCGGCGCTGGTCGACAAGAACATGAGATTGGTGGGCGGGGTAACGTACACCGCCGAGGAACAGGCCTTCGCTGAAACCATCCGCAAAACACTTCCGGGCCGCGGACGCCCGCTCGGCAGCCAGGAGCAAGTGGATGCCCCGCGGGAAGGCTACACGTCCGCGTCCACGGACGCCGGCGACATTAGCTGGCTGTACCCGATGGCCGCTCTGACCACCGCGACGTTTGTGCCGGGCGTGCCCGCGCATAGCTGGCAATCCGCCGCCTGCGCCGGAATGAGCATTGGACGAAAAGGGATGGTAGTGGCTGCCAAGAGCCTGGTGCTTACCGCAATGGACCTGTTTACCGATCCCGCTCAGGTCGCCGCCGCTAAAGCCAGCTTCGAGAAGCGGCGCGCCGGGTTCGAGTATCGTTCGCGCATTCCGGTGGATCAGAAGCCGCCGCTGAATTATAGGGACAATAAGTAAGGCGACGTGGCTTCGATCTGTCAAAAACCGCTCTCAAGCGAATTGCCAGGGGACGCCGCTGCGATCGGTTTGACTGAAACTCGTCCATGCTGAACCAGAGCGTTCACGGCCGCTATCGCACTACTCGTCTCAATCGCGATAGTATAAACATTCGAGTCGAGGTATTCGTTGCGGACCATGAAGATTCTGTGTGCTTTCGCTGGCGCGGCCCTCTTGGCGCTTGGCCAGCGCCCGCCGATGTTTCCAACGCGGCCACCGGGCGACCCGGCCATGATCGCTCGCGGTAAGGCGCTATACGGCGTCAATTGCAATTTCTGTCACGGCTCCGACGCCCGAGGCGGAGAGGGCGGGCCCAATCTTCTGCGGTCGGAACTGGTGCTCAACGATCAGAACGGAGAGCGCATCGCCACGGTAGTCCAGAATGGCCGGGGGGAAATGCCCAAGCTCAATCTGAGCCGTGAGCAGGTGGCCGAAGTGGCGGCTTTCATTCACAGCTTTCAGGTCGGCGGCTACGACGCATCCCGCATGGTTCCTCCTAGCATCCTGGTGGGCAAAGCGAGCGCCGGCGAGGCGGTTTTCAAAATGAAATGCGCGTCCTGCCATTCGGTGACAGGAGATTTGAAAGGGCTCGCATCGAAGATCACCGATCCGAAGATGCTGCAGAATATTTTGATCATGCCTTCGAGTGCGGGAAGCCATTCGCCGATCAAGCTTTCACCGGTTACCGTCACGGTAACTTTAGATTCCGGACAGAAGACGGAGGGCACGCTGGTGCGGATTGACGATTTTCTGGTGACGCTCCAAGATGCCGACGGCTGGGTACGTTCATTCCGACGCGACGGAGAGCGGCCCACTGTGGAGATTCATGACCCGCTCGCGCCGCACCGGGATATGTTGCCCACTTACTCCGATGATGAGATTCATAACCTGACTTCTTATCTGGAGACGTTGAAATGAGATTCGCCATCGCACTACTGTTACCGGCGCTTGCCACCGGGCAGCTATTGGATTCGGCGTTGCTGGCCAAGACGCTGGGCGAATCCTGGCCGACTTACTCTGGCGATTACACAGGCAAGCGATACAGCGGGCTTTCCGAGATTAACCAATCGAATGTCAAGAATCTAACACTCGCCTGGGTGAACCGCGTAACACCCGGCGCGGCGGACGCTAGTTTCATCAGCGGCGAGGGAACTGGTGAAAACTCCGGACCCAGTTTCGGCGGAGGAAACACCGTCCGTGGGTCGATTCTCGAAGTCGGCGGAATTCTGTATTTTTCGATGCCCGACAATGCCTGGGCTGCGGACGCGCGCGACGGCCATATTTTGTGGCACTACTTCTGGAAAACGAGAGGCGGCACGCATATCGGGAACCGAGGTCTCGGGATGTATGGCGACTGGCTGTACATGGAGACTCCGGACGACTATCTGGTATGTCTCGACGCGAAGACCGGCAAGGAGCGCTGGCACAAAGAGATCGCTAACTTCAACCAACAATACTTTTCTACCATGGCGCCGGTCGTGATCGGCAGTCATGTCATTATCGGCACGGGCAACGATCTGGACGAGCCGGGTTACGTGCAATCTCGCGATCCCGAGACCGGCGACATACAATGGACCTTCTACACTGTCCCTACCAAAAAGGGCGATCCGGGCCTGGATACCTGGGGCAGTCTCGACGGCGCCAAGCATGGCGCGGGCAATGTGTGGATCCCCGGCACTTACGATCCCGAAACGCATTTGTACATTTTTGGCACCGGCAATCCGACGCCTGCCTATACCAATTCGCCCAGCCGGGCCGGAGACAATCTATACACGGATTCGATTGTGGCAGTGAATATCGATACCGGAAAGATGGCTTGGTACTACCAGGTAAACCCGCACGATACGCACGATTGGGATTCGACCGAGACTCCCGTCATGGTGGACGGCGCGTTCAACGGCAAGCCACGCAAGATGGTGTTGCACGCCGATCGCAACGGATATTTCTATGTGTTGGACCGCGTGACGGGTGAGCACTTACTAACCAGCAAATATTCGGTGGCGGTAAACTGGGCGAAAGATATCAACGCCAAGGGTCAGCCCGTGCGCAACCCTGAAAAGGATTCCACCGTGCCCGGTTCACTTGTGTCGCCGGATAACGCCGGCGCCACCAATTGGCCGCCGCCGAGTTACTCTCCCGAGACCGGACTGTTTTATGCTCCGACGAATGAAGCCTACGCCATGTACTATCTAACAGAAACCGATCCGCGGGGCGCGATGGGTTTGGGAGGCAAAGAAGAGGACGGCGTGGGGTCGCTCGGAGCGTATCTGACGGCGATCGATTACAAAACCGGCAAGATCGCCTGGCGGCACCGGTATCCGGGCGCGCGCGGAAACATTGGAAACGGCATGCTGACGACAGCCGGTAAGCTGCTTTTCGCCGGTGACGCCGGAGGAAATTTGGTGGCCTACGATCCGGCCGACGGAAAGATTCTCTGGCATACGCATCTCGGCCGCGTGACTAACGCGCCGGAGACTTATATGCTCGACGGGCATCAATACATTCTGGTTGGGGGCGGCGATGCATTGTACGCGTTCACGTTGTATTGATCACATTTTCACGGCAACCTTGCCACTACTTCGGGACCGCTCCCTGACGGTCGCGGCTCGGTCCGGTCGCGGCTCGGTCACGCCCGCCTTTCCGAGCCGCGACCGTGAGGGAGCGGTTGAAGAGGTCGTTTCATGACACTCCTTACGCCGTACTGATGACGCCGGCATCGAGAGCACCGATGCCTTCAATGCGGGCACGTACCCGATCTCCCGCTTTTATGCGAGCGCCTTTGGGGCAGCCGGTGGAGATGAGATCGCCCGGATAAAGCGTCATATACCGGCTGTGGAATTTGACCAAATCAAAAGGCCGGTGCCGCATATTTCGGACGAAATCCCGCGAGCAGATTGCGCCATTATGTTCGGTGATCACTTCCAGAGCATCGACATCGGGAATTTCGTCGGCGGTGACCACCACTGGGCCGAAACTGAAAAATGTGTCGATGCTTTTGGCGCGGGTGAGATAGCGCGGATTCTTGGCCAGGATGTCGAGCGCCGTCATATCGAGCGTGGTCGTGTAGCCGAAAATGACGGCGCTCGCGTCTTCCACAAACCGGCATTGCTTTCCGATAATGACGCCGAGTTCGCCTTCCGCATCCACATCGGAGGAGATTTCGGGCGGGGGCAGAACAATGTTGCCGCCGGGGTGAAACATGCACGAGGCGGGTTTCATGAAGCTGCCGGGCTCTTCGGGCTGCTCAGCCTGGATGTCTTCGGCGTGCGATTTGTAATTGAGGCCGATGCACCAGATTTTGGGCGGGAAATCATACGGCAAGCGCGGCGTGACCTCGGACAGCGGAATCGCTTTGCCCAGCGTGTTGAGCGAAGCGCCGTTCTGAATCACGTCCAGCAATCCGCCCTCAATGGGGTGGACGGTTTTGCCTTCCACGATTCCGGTGTATATGCCCGACCAGTGCTTGAAGCGAAGGAACTTCATAGAATGTCTACCAAGTCGCTGAATACGCCGTAGGCGGTTTGCTCAACTCCGGGGTTGAGGGAGACGGTTCCGACCGTGCCCATAAGATCAGTATGCAGGAGAAGCAGGTTCGATGTACCTTGGACGGCGGCCAAGATATCGGTGTCGTCGAGGATCTCCGGCTTCACGCTAAGACGGCCTTGCCATGCGCGGCTCACCAGGCAGACCGTTTTGTGCTGGCGCGCCAAGTCCTGAATCTGCTCGGCGGAGTACGCGCTAATGCCCTCGCGCTCGACTTGCCCTGGATGAGTGCGCGCGTCGAGCAGCACGTTTGCGAGCGCGGCGGTTTTTGCAGCGGAATCCCAACCATCCAGATCATAGCTGGGATCGGCTTCGGTGATGCCGAGTTCGCGGGCCTTGGCAATTCCCTGTTCCCGCGTTTTGCCTTCGCGCATCGCAGCGACGACGACTTTGGACGTGGAATTCAGCACGCCGGTAAAACCGAGCACTCTTGCGCCGGGCAGATTCTTGCGGACCATATTGAACACGGGCGCGCCGTCCATCACGGTGGACTCAAAGCGGAAGTGCACGCCGGCGCGCTTGGCTTCGTTTTGCAAATCGGCCCAGGCGTGGGCGATGGGGCCCTTGTTCGCAGTCACGACATGCCGACCTCGGGCGAAGGCGGCGCGGATATGGGAGATAGCCGGCTCGCCCGTGTGCGGGTTGAGCGTGGTCAATTCAATCACAGCGTCGGATTCGACGCGATCGAGAAATTCGTCTATGTTCTTGGCCGGCGGCCCGAAGCCTTCGCCGTAATCGGTCCCGTGGTTGGCCGTATGAATGCCGGCGATCTGAAACGGGTACGGCTGGGATTGAATGAGGCGGGCGAAGGCGCGCCCCACGTTTCCGTAGCCGATCAGCGCCAGGCGCATCAGAAGGAAAGCTTCTCAATTTCAGCGTCCACGGCAGCTTGCAGCGCGGTTTTCTGCTTCTTGAGGTCGCTCTCTTTGTCGCGCCTGGTTGCGAGGTCGGTTTCCTGGCTAGCCAGTTGGCTGGCGTATTTCTGCACTTGATCTTGCTGGCCACTGACATTGCGCAGGCTGTTGATGTTCTGCCGGATACGATCCTGGTCGTGAACGATCTCGGCGATCGCGGCACCCAAATCCTTGATCTGATCCGCCAGAGATGCAATCTGACGCTTTTGATCGAGAATCTGCTGTAGCTGCCGGCGGCCTGCATCGGAAATGGCTTTATTTTGTACGTAGACGAGCAGGGTGTCGGGCGTCAGGCTCGATACCGCTAGGGAATTCTCAAACACGTGCTCTTCCGTCACGGGGAATTTTTCGGTTGCGCCGGGCGCGAGCTTTATTTCGAAGCGGTACGCCGTGGCGGTGGTCTCGGCCGGTTTTTGATTGATAAGCGTATATTGCGGTCGCACGGGATGCTCGATGATGAGAGTCTTGGCGTTTTGATCCACGTTGTGGATGGTGTAGGTTTTGGTTTCCTGGATGGAAGATCGAACAGTGATTTCGCCCCGGCCGGCGTGAATCTCGCGCACAATGGCTGCGCTCGAATCGAACAAAGTGGTAATGCGCGTCCCGAGGTCGACGGCATAGCTGATTAAGCGCTTGTCCCCGTTTTTCAACGTTTCCATCAGCGCTTCGCCGGCGTAGCTCGCGTCGTCGAAGACGGTGATCGGGCCACCATCCAGCGTTTTGCCGGTGGAGTTGGTGAGTTCGGCCGCAGTCATCGGATTATGCCCGTAGCTTTCTGAGTAAATCAGAAGCTTGCGGGCGTTGATGGTTTGTTGGACGAAGGGCAGCATGGCGGATTCGTCCTTCTTCACGGTCATGGGAGTGGCGAAGCGGTACTCGAAGAGGTCGCCGAGGTCGCGGGTTTGGGTATCCACGGCGACGTCGCTGGCACGGCTGCGATAGAACTCCGCGGCCATTGGAGCAGCCTGGAGCGTGGCCATGGCCTTCGCCCGCACCGGCGCCGGGGGAGCACCGGGGGCGTTGCCTGTGCCTATGCCACCGCCTATTCCACCCTCATACAAAACCGGCCCGGCCACTTTATCGTCCGGCAAATCCACCGTCTGGCGCTGCACGAATCTTGCATCATAGAGCCGGCTGATAAACGAGACCGGGCGTCCGGACACCACCGCGATCTGCACGTTGTTCCAATCCTCACCGGTCGTGTTATCCACGATCGCCCAGCCCTCCAGCGTCGGCTGGGGCTTGGCGGTGAAGACCAACCGATAGCTCGATTTCCACACGCCCATGGGCAGCGTGTAACTGGCGACGATGTCGCGCGCCTTGTTGTCGGACGAATCGATGTAGACGCTGCGCTTGTCCTTGGAGCGCGACTGGCTCACGGCGGCGAGATAGTCCTTGAGCTGGATTTGTAGCTTAGGGTCGGAGAAACGGACAAAGCCGGCGGCGGACAAATCCACCGTCCGCAAATCGCCGGAGTCCAGCAGCACAACCACCTGCTCGCGCTCCGCATGGTCCTTGTCCGCCGGCACGAGCCGCGCACTAACGATGACGCCCGCCAGCGACTCGGCGCCGAACTTCATCTCGAGGCGTGCGCCCTTGACCTGATCGAGAAATGCAGCCAGAGGGCTCGCATTGCCCAGAGAAAAAGGAAAATCGGCGAGCTTGTTGGCCAGCGGTTCGCTGGAATCGTAATGGATGCCGGTGATTTTGGCGCCATCGCGATCTTCTAGGGTGAGCGATTTGAGCACGTCGTTCATGTCGGTGCTCTTGAAGTCCAGGCGCGCGCTTTCGCCGGCGGCGAGTTGGCCACGCCGCTCAAAATAGCCCAGGCCATTCTTGTAAATCACGATTGTGCGGATGGGTAGATCGGCTGCCATGGTGGTTGCCAAAAGGACTGTGGTGACGGAAAAGTATCGTAGCATAGGCTCTCACTAATGCTATGCCTTTATTGTTTCATTCCTTGCAAGGAAGTTTGGCCCGTGTTGGGGGGACCAGCCTCGGGGACTATTGAAAGCTAGCCGCATAATCCCGCGCGAACTGCTCAAAGGCAATCGGCTTCCGGCCGAGAATGCGCTCAACGTCGCCCGTCACTTCGCTTGCGCCGCCATCGCGATAGAGTTCATTCAGGTTGACGACGCTGTTTGCTCCCCACTCCGGGCTCCCAGCCGCCACCAGAGCTTTCTTCATCTCCTCCGCCAGAAGATCGACGTACTTGATCTCGCGTCCCACCGCCGCGGAAAGGATTTCCGCGACGCGCGAATTGGTCACTGCCTCAGGACCGGTCAGAGTGTACATTTTGCCAATGTGACCGTCTTCGGTCAAAGTCTTTACCGCAGCCGCTCCAATATCCCGTAAATCGATGTGACTCACCTTGCCATTACCCTGGCATCCGTAGAATGCGTTCTGTGTTTTGATGGCCGCGCCATTGTACATGGCAAAGTTCTGCATGAAGCCGTTCGGCCTCAGGAAGGTGTAACCAATGCCGCTGGATTGGATGTAGTCCTCCGATTCACGATGCTGGCCGGGGAAGGTTACATCGCGCGGACCCATGGCGGAGAGTTTCACCACCTGGCGCACTCGTCCAGAATGTTTCATAGCGTCCGTCGCATTCCGCTCTAGCTCGACAAGGTTCGGCACCACCGGTCCAACCAGAAATACACGGTCCACGCCGGTGAGCGCGGCCTGCATAGTTTCCGGCTGGTTGTAATCCATAATGACGGGTTCAACACCCGCCGGCGCGTTGGCGGCTTTTTGCTGGGATTGGAAAGCTGCGCGCACGCGATGGCCGGATTCGACAATCTGCTTGAGTACTTCCTGGCCAACATTACCGCTCGCGCCTGTGATCAGAATCATTCAATATCTCCTATCTCCACGCTATGGACCGTTTGGCGAAATTGTCCAATAACGCAGCCTTCGCGATTGATGCGTTCTCGCTATGGGAAAGTAAGTTTGATGAGCCAGTCGAACGACGCCAGCCTGCGCCAACTTCGATATTTTGCCGTGCTGGCGGAAGATCTGCATTTCGCAAAGGCCGCGGCGAGACTCGGCATTTCCCAGCCGGCGCTTACTCGCCAGATCCAGAATCTAGAAAAATTGGTCGGAACCACGCTTTTGGAGCGTTCGCAACGCTCCGTCTCTCTGACGCCGGCTGGGGCCGCTTTCGCCGAGCGGGCGCGCGAGACCCTGCAACATCACGACCGCTCTTTGGAAACTGCGCGAAACGTGGCCGCGCGCAACGGCGATTCCTTGGCGATCGGCTTCGAATCCTGTGCGCCTTTTCACGATTTTCCCACGCTAGTGAAGCAGTTTCTCGATCGCTATCCGCGTACCCGGCTTTCGAGTTTTGAAATGCCCGGGCCGGAGCAGGCCGAAGCATTGATGCGCCATCGGATCGACCTCGGTTTTGTGCATCCGCCGGTGCCGGACGACGAACTATTTACGTTCGAAAAGGTCGCCGAGGAGCGGTTTATTGTGGCCTTGCCGTCCTCGCATAAGCTGGCTGCGAGAAAGCGCGTGCCGGCCGGCGAACTGGCAAAAGAGAAGTTCGTTCTGTATCCGCGAGAGTTGGCGCCCGGCTGTTTTGACGCGGTCCAGCGCATCTGTCAGGCCGCTAATTTCACGCCGCAAGTGGTGCATGAATCGAACGAAATAGCTGTTTCGCTGAAACTGATTCCCGTCATCGACGCCGTGACACTGTTTCCCGAGTGCGTCGGCAGGCGGAAAGCGCCGGGAGTCGCTTTTCGCCATATTGAGGGCAGTATCACGACCGTGACATGCGGCTTTCTCAGGCGCGCCGGCGATGCCGCGGTCCCGGCGGAGCGCTTTCTGCGACTGTGGCGAGCCGTCAAAAGGTAGATGCTGAAAAGTTATCAGTCTGCCTACAGGAGACATTGGACGGCGCTCCCGCCAGCATTTACACTTCTGCCAAGCGCGCCAGACCGGCGCGCGAACCACGATGACCACTGAAGACGCAAAGATTTTTGTGAGGCGCCACTTCGAGGAGTTCGTGAACCGCCAGGATCTCAGCGCCGCGGACCGCAACTTCGCGCCCGATTACCAGGAGCGGGGCAGCGATGTACCACCGGGTTTGCCGCCGGTCTGTCCCTACGTCCCGCGGGACCGAAGCAGTATTTAACAGCGGCCTTCCAGCGGTTCCCCGACATTCACGTCGCGATCGAAGACATCATCGCCGAAGGAGATAAGGTTGTGGTTCGCAACCGGTGGTCCGCTACCGACAGCGAGACCGGCCAGAGGATTGAGTTCGGTGGAATCGTGATTTGGAGAATCAGTGAAGGCAAGCTCGCGGAACGGTGGGCTTCTTTGGAGACGCCGCACGCGGTTTATTAAAAGTCGGCTACGCCTCCTGCAGCGGCAACTGCAGCACGAAGCGCGCTCCTTGTTTCATGTCCGGATCGGCCCACAGGTCGCCCCCATGATCGAGCACCGTTTCGCGTGACAGCGCCAGGCCCAGGCCCAAGCCGTCCTTCTTTCCCGCGGTCACGAACGGTTTGAACAGCGAGGGTGCGATCGATGCCGGAATCCCCGGGCCTGTGTCCTCAATGTAGACGCGCACTTCAGACGGCGCGCGTTCGGCCCAGATGCGCAGGGAACCACCTTCCGGCATGGCCTCAATCGCATTGCTCAGCAGGTTTTGAAACACGCGTTCCATGGGAGACCGGTCGAGCGGCACTTCAATGTCCGCCGGCACGTCGATGTCGATGTCGACCTTGAACTTGGCCGCCGCCGGAGCGACCAGTTCGCCGGCGGCTTCGATAACCTCGCGCAAGCGGCACTGCTCCCGCACATGCGGCCGGTCGCTGCGAACGTCGGACAACTCTTGCAGCAGTTCCTGCATCCGGCGCGACGCTTTGTAGATGTTCGCGGCCAGACGCTTGACCTGGATCGGGGACAGTTCATCGTCCACTAGCATTTCCGACCCGCCGTAGATCGACGCCAGCGGATTGCGCAAGTCGTGCACGATGGAGGTGGATAGCCGGCTGATGGTCGAGATCCGCTCGTTGTGGATCAGTTCTTCGCGCGCGCTACGCACCGAAGCGCACATGGAGTTAAAGGTGCGAGTGAGCCGTCCAATTTCGTCCTCGCTGATCACCGGAACGGTAACGTCATAGTTACCCTGGGCGATCTCGGCCGCCGCGCGATCCAACGCCAGCACCGGTTCGAGCAAGCGCCGGGCAAACAGATAGGTGAGCAACAGTCCGGCCAGCAGCCCCACCGCCCAAAGCGCGACGATGGTGGTCCGCAAGCTCGCGATGCGGTTGCGCGCCGCGTCAAAAGAGCGCAGGATGCGCAGCTCGCCTACCGGTTGGCCTTTCACGTCCATGAGAGGCGTCACGAAGCGCGCATAATCGCTGGTATTCGCGCCCGGGGCCAATGTCGAAGCGATCACTTTACCTTGCGAGAGGAAAACAAAGTCACTCCCGCCGGTCGCCTGTTTCAGATCCCGCACCATCTCCTGGTCCACCACGACCCCGGCCACGAGAACGTTCAGCAGAGCACTCCCGGTCGCGGCCGCTACGTAGACCGGTGTAACCACGATCTGGAAGAGCTGTCCGTTGTGGACCACAAAGCCGATGGCCTGGTGGGGAAAAACCGGGTTCGCCTCTTTCACTGCGGCAAGCTCGCGAAAATCGTTCGCCGCCGCGCCGCCGACCCCTGCGAGAACGGCGCCATCGGGATCGGTAACCAGGAACAGCGCGCCGTGGCGGGCGATCTTGTCCCACACTTCTCCGGCCGTATCGCGGATGGTCGCCGCATCGCGCGTACTAAATGCCGCGCGGATATCGGACATCCGGCTCAATACCAGGCTGACCGAGGCCAACTCCTGCGCGCGGGCACGCCACAGCGATTCATACGCCTGAAAGCTGGCCCGGACTTCCTCTTCCAAACTCTGCGACGCGATGCGGACAAATTGATTTTGACCGATCCAGCCCATCGCGCCAAACAGCAATGTCAGCGCCAGCGACGTCGAGAACAAGACTTTCCACAGCAGCGATACCCGGTTCATTTGCGCACCGCCGGCCGGTTCATTTGCGCACCGCGGGATAGACGCCACGCGCGTCGGGAGCGGGTGAATAATCGTGGCCATATTTATTCTTGTGCGGAATAGCGAGATATCCGCTTTCAGAAACCGAGATCGGAGCCAGCCGCAGGCCATCCTGACCAATGTTGACGGTCTGTTGGAGTGCGTCCAGCGTCGCTTGGGTTGCGCGCTCATGAAATACATGCAGCGTGTAAACGCCCGGGGGCACGTCGGCGATGTTGAACGCGCCATCTCGCCTGGTCACGGCAAACCAGGGAGTTTCCAGCACCGCGATCACCGCGCTCATGGTGGAGTGAATATTGCAAAACACACGCACAATACCGGGCCGGGAGAATTGCACGGCGCGGTTTGTCCCGGGTGGATAGAGCCCGACGTCGAAGATTTGACCGTTATAGCTCGAAAAAGCGTTGTGAAAGATCGGATCGAAGTTCGGGAAATCCACCGTCGAACCCACCGGAATTGCGAGCACGTGGGGAGTGAAGGTCTTGTTCTTCTGAACCATGCGCGCGTGAATACCCACGATGTCCGGTTTCAGGCCCGAGGCAGGCATGAGCCACAGCACCACGCCCGCATAATCCATGGCGCGAACGCCGGGATCCCGTGAGTCGCGGAGTTGCACCGAGCCCGAGACTGTGGCTCCTGGCAGTCGCAAGACGAGCAACGCGCTAAAACAAATACGCCAGAGCCAGATCATAGTGAGGATTGATGGCGGTATTGCCGCCTAAATAGGTTGTGCGAACTTGCGAAAACTCAAAGCTGGTGAGAACATTCGGCGCCAGGTGGTACATAATATTGCCGGCGTACTCTTGATTTTTGGCAATACTCCCCAAAGACAGGTCAATGTTGCGGTCGTCTTCCTGCCCGCCGTAGAAATGAAATGTCATGCGCGGCGTGATGCGTATGGCGAGTTGTGCCCAACCCCCGGTCGCGTGTACCGGCCTGGCCTGGTAGTCCAGCTCGCTGATGCCCTGGCGCAATCCGCCGATCACGCCGGTATTTTCGCCGCTGAAAAACTGGCCGGTAAAATCAATTCTGGACAACGGCCGGATCAGCCAATCCAGCGAGAAGATGCGGGAAGGGACGCTTTGTCCATAAACGTGGCTTTCGCTGGTATGAAAGCCCGGCGCGATCTCGATTCGCCGGTCGCCCGATTGCGCCCAAAATTCAAAACGGCCTTCAATGCCAGGCCGCGGCGAAGCCGCCACTCCCTCGTAGCTTTCGTTGGTTTCATACACGCCTCCCTGTGCCCGCAATCCGGCATTCTGGCCGAACGCAACGCGCTGCTCCACGCGGAATTGCGGCGCCCAAAGCCACAGATTGCCGGCGCCGGTGAGTGGCGACACGCCTACTTGTGCTAAGGAGTCGGGCTCACGCGGCGCGATAATTGGCTTGTCCTGGCCAAACGACAAGGTCGTGTCCTTCCATGCCAGATCGAGAGTTGCCACTCGCAACCGCATCAGTTGATTCAAAGACGTTCCGGAGCCTCCAAAAAAATCGAAAAACAGCGTCCCGCTGGCTTTTCCGCCGCCCGGCAGATCCGGGCCATTGAAATTAAAGCCGAGCACGGTTTGCCGCAGAGACGCTCCGGCGCCCGCCGCGCCCGCGGTCTCGCCGGCCACCACCGGATTCATTTGACCGCCGCTGTTGCGTCCATTCAGAAAGGCGTTGAAGAGCACCGTTCCCGTCAGAGATATCGGAAAGCGCTGTTCCGTCCCAACCTTGGTTTGGTCGAGATCCGCCACGCGTTGATCTTCGACAGCGAGTTTTTCCGCCACCGGAGCGCTTGCTTCCGCTCCGGCAGCCGGGGCCGGAGACGCGGCTGCCTGGGACGATATCTGTTGCCGCAAGTCCCGGACCTCTTGCAGCAATTCGCGATTCTGTTCCTCCAGCCGGTTGAGCCGATCGAGAATTTCTTTCATCTCCTGGGCGGCACAGAGGCTGGAAATCGCCAGCAGTAAGGCGGCACACTTAACGGCCATCGATCAGTTCCTCCAGTTTCTGGCGCACGGCGCCGGGTGAATATGGTTTAGAGAAAAAAGCGCTCGCTCCGGCCGAACGCGCGCGCCGGGGCGTCTCGGGATCGGCGTCGCCGCTGATCACCAGCACCGGCAAATGGGCAAAACGATCGTCCTGCCGCAGTTTGGATATGAACTCCAGACCATCCATCTCGGGCAGATGCAAATCGGTGATCACCGCTCCCACGTCCGAATGCTCCAAGGCGCGCATGGCCTCTTCGGCGGATCCGGTAACTTGCACCGCGAATCCGGAATAGGCATCCAGGGCGATTTCGAGTGTCGCCGCGCAGTCGTCGGAGTCTTCCACCACCAAAACCAGATGTGACTTGGCATTCATGGCACAAACCTATAACCCACTCCGTGCAACGTAACAAAGTGGCGAGGAGTGTCGGATTCCGGCTCGAGCTTCTGCCGCAGCCGGACCACGTGCGCGTCCACCGTTCGCGTATTCGGAAAGGAATCGTAGCCCCAAACTGAGTTCAGCAAAACGTCGCGGCTCAGCGGTCTGCCTGGGTTCTGAAGAAAGAACGCCAGCAGATTGAATTCGGCGCGGGTCAGTTTTACGTCTTCCCCGGCGCGCCGGACGATGCGGCGCTCCAGGTCTACGTCGACATCGGAGAACGACATCACGTCGTGCGTGCCGGTAGGCGAGCGCCGCAAGACGGCCCGGATGCGGGCCAGCAGCTCGCGCGCCCCGAATGGCTTTACGACATAGTCGTCGGCGCCCATCTCGAGCAGCAGAACTTTGTCGATCTCATCGCGCACCGCGCTCAGCACGATAATCGGAGTCTGCATGCCCGCCGTCCGCATGCGCTTGCAGACTTCGATGCCGCTGAACCCGGGCATTCGCAAGTCCACCAACACGAGCGCCGGCGAGGCGGCAAACGCCTCTTGCAGGCCTGTCTTTCCATCCGCCGCCAGTACCGGGCGGAAGCCCTCTTTCTCCAGCATCAGGCCGATGGTGTCTCGCAGGCTTTCGTCATCGTCGATGACCAGAATGGTCTGCATGGAAAGCTGCCCGATTGTACCCCGATTTCGGGGGTTTCAGGTCCTGTTCACAATTAGTTTACAAAGTGTTAGCGCAGAGGGGCTTGGCGGTACAAAGGGCAAAAAGATTCGGACTAAAGTCATTCAAGTAAAGAATTGTAACGCGGGTGTCCATGGAGAGTACGCTAACGTCATATAAGAACGTGAAAACATTGACTCTTGTTCTGCTGATCGCCGTAACGCTTTCGGCGCAGCGCTATCCGCGCTCCCGCGGCGTAGCGAACTCTACAACTGCGCTTCCGGCCTACAAGGGGCTGACGGCCACCTTTCATGGCGTTTTGAAGGAGCTGAACAAGAAGGAGATCGTGATTCAAAACGACGAGGATCAGACCGTAGCCATCCGCCGCGGCGGCAAAACTAAATTCTTCAAAGGCGACCGGGAAATCAAGCCAAAAGATCTGGAAACAGGGACCCTGGTAACGGTGGATGTCAGCGAGGACAACGATCTAAAACCGACGGCTCTGAAGGTGACCGTCGACCCCAATCAGAAACCCAAGGAGAAACCGGAACTGGTCAAGCGATGAGAGGGTTTGTTTTCGCGCTCGTTTGTCTGGCCGTCTCGGCGCAGGACGCGGAGGACACGGCAAAGTTCAGCACCGTGGTCAAGGTGGTCGATGTCTTCGCCACCGTTCGTACGAAGAGCGGCGAGATCGTCCGGAATCTCGCCAAGGACGATTTCTCGATCCTGGAGAATGGACGCCCGCAAACCATTAAATTCTTTTCTCATGAATCGGACCTGCCGCTGACGATCGGCTTGATGGTAGACACGAGCATGAGCCAGGCGAAGGTGCTGGATGAGGAGCGAGGCGCCAGTTTCCGGTTTCTCGATCAGGTGCTGCGGGAGAACAAGGACCAGGTTTTTATCATGCAATTCGACATGGCGGTGCGCCTGCGCCAGGATCTCACCTCCTCCCGCAAAGCGCTCGACGAGTCACTTGCCTATGTCGACACGCCCAGCCGCCGGGAATTGTATCTGCCGAGCGAAAAAGGCACCGTGCTCTATGATGCCGTGCTGGAGGCTGCCGATGTGATGAGGAAACGCACCGGCCGCAAGGCGTTGATCGTGCTTTCCGACGGCGTGGATGAAGGCAGTGAAAATTCGCTTTCCGCGGCCATCGAAGCGGCGCAGCGCAGCGATACGCTGATCTATTCCATTTTGTTTGCCGACCCGCATTTCTACGGCGGATTCGGCGCCGGCGGAGTGGGCAAGGACGCGCTGTCGCGTCTGGCCAAGCAAACCGGCGGCAGTTTCTTTGAGGTCGGCAAGAAGCACCCGTTGGACCAAATCTTCGGCCTCATTCAGCAGGAGCTGCGCAGCGAATATAGCTTCGGCTTCGTATCCGATCAACCGGTGCGCAACTCAGAATTCCGAACGCTGAAGCTAAGTGTCAATCAAAAGGACTTGGTGGTGCATGCGCGCGATAAGTATTGGGCGCAACGGTGACTCTGGTGGGTACCCGGCCTCAGGCTAGCGCCCTTGACGCCCCCAGAGAAACCGCCCGCTCAGGCGGGCGGCATGGCTCATGCCGATTCGGTGCTGGGTCAGTGTCGGCGATTGTTGCGCAGCCGGTCGCGAGGCGCAAGCGCATGACACCAACTCAAGTTTCCGATCCGGACCAATGGATTGCGGGCTTCGAGTCGAGAAAGTTTCCGAGTGCGCCGTAACACAGGCCAATTCCCTCTTGATGGCGCGTTGAACTTGAACAGCCCTTGCAGCGAATCAGACTCTCCCATAGGTTGGAGTCGAGGTTCCCGTTTAGCTAACCGCAGCCGCCGAATTCTGCGACCAATAGCAGCCGATGCTCTGCACAGCTTGCCGGGCCGAGATCGCCCGGCCCGGACGGTTTTGTCCGGAATGCGCGGCTCCGCTGGCGCCCGATGGCCAGGCCACGGCAACCATCGCGATGCAGCCGCCGGCGTCGTCCTCCAGCGCGACGCGTTAAGACAGTGAAGACGACCGCTTCCCGCCGGGGACGTTACTCGGTAAACGCTACCGGATCGTCGCGATCGTCGGGCGCGGCGGCATGGGCGAGGTATACCGCGCCTCCGATCTCAAGCTCAATCAGCCTGTGGCGCTGAAGAACGCCACGGCGGCAGCAAGCAAGAAGAGCGCAAGCATCTAGTGCTTCGAACGCATTGAAAACTCCTGTCCCCCACTCTCTCACTGGCTTCGCGTCCGACCATCCAATTCGAGCCTATACTCGTCGTCTATCAATCTGCCCTTCTATGTCGCCGTCTTCGGCGCCGGGAAGTTTCCGTGCGGCGCGTAATCCAGAAGTTGGCCGCCAGCAGGTCGCGGCACGGGCACTGCGCGACCGGAACAGAGATTCGTGAATACGGCACCCAAGGCTAAATCCGCTGGTTGCATTCGTTGACGTCATACGTAATTCCCATGACTTCAGAGACGGTAGTGCCGCGCCAAACGGTCGTCGTAGGCGGCGGACGAATCGCGGCGGCGGTGAAGATGTTGAAAGGAACTTCTTGTTTCGATTTTATGTTTTACACGCGGCTCAATCTTCGAGCAGCAAGCAGAATCAGTCCAATGCCAAACAAAGCGAGCGACGAAGGCTCGGGTGTCTCCTGAAAAGCGATGTCCCCCACAAAATCCGTGCCCGTGTTTCCAACGAAGGTTGCGACACCGGTTGTTGGATTGAGCTTGGAGACTCCGGGATAAAACTGTCCGATGCCGGCGCCACCTATGTCGCCGCCACCATTTGCCGCCCAAATCACGCCCGTGGGGCTAATGCCCAATGATGAGTAAAAGTCGACTGTCGCCACGGATGTGATTGTGTCTGCGTTGGCGGGGTTCAGAATGCTCAGGGCGCAGTTGAGATCGGCGCCGTTGGCACAGTTGCCAACGGTAGTAGGCAGATCTGCGGAAGTCATATAGAGCGTCCCGTCCGGCGCGAAGGCAATGGAGGCGAAAAAGACGCCCGTGTTTCCGACGAGCGTCGCCACGCCCGCCGTCGAGATAGTGTAGAGGTTCGCCGTGCCGGTAAAGTTTGCGTCGTTTGGGCTTTGAATCCCAAAAATCGTGTCTGTACCCGGCTGGGTTGCCAGGTCTGCGATGCTGACGGGAATACCATTCTCGTCGATCAACACGCTGGAAATCTCGGCTCCCGTAACAGGGTCGATCTGAATGAGATCGCTGGTGGTGACCGGGGGCGGTACCGTCCCTGATGGAGGATTACCGCCGCCGTTTTGCGTCGATCCCCAAAGATCTCCGTTCGAAGTAAACGTCAAACCGCTGATCAAGTGTTCCGGCATAGGCGTCCCGATCACAGTGACTGCGCCAGTCGTTGGATTAATGGTGGCGAGCGAGCCGCTGTCCGTCGAAATCCCGTTTTGTCCCCCAAGCGCGGCATAGATCGTAGCGGCGTCGCCTGCAACTGAAAGGAGCGCGATACACACTGCGGTCGTGATCAGAACGCGAGAAGTTCGTTTCATGTAAGCACCTCAGCAATCAAACTGTAACAGCCGTCCGTTTTGGCCAGGATTTCCATTTTGGCTACGTGAACCGGAGTATACACCCCGCCTGCCTTTTTGGAGCCGTTGAGCGCAAGTTTTTTCCTCCCTTTTAAGGCCAGTACGCATAGTGCTTCACAGACGGTCATTCTGCCGTTTCCGCATGGCGTAGTTCACACTCCGCGATTCCAGCGCCGGCCGCAAGGCGCTAATCGTGCTTTCCGACGGCGTGGATGAAGGCAGTGAAAATTCGCTTTCCGCGGCCATCGAAGCGGCGCAACGCAGCGATACGCTGATCTATTCCATTTTGTTTTCCGACCCGCATTTCTACGGCGGATTCGGCGCCGGCGGAGTGGGCAAGGACGCGCTGTCGCGTCTGGCCAAGCAAACCGGCGGCAGTTTCTTCGAGGTCGGCAAGAAGCACCCGTTGGACCAAATCTTCGGCCTCATTCAGCAGGAGCTGCGCAGCGAATATAGCTTCGGCTTCGTATCCGATCAGCCGGTTCGCAACTCTGAATCCCGCACGCTGAAGCTAAGTGTCAATCAAAAGGACTTGGTGGTGCACTCGCGCGATAAGTATTGGGCACAACGTTAGGGCTTGTCATGAAACAGCCAATTCAACCGGTCTAACCCGGCTCTGCGGTGGTGCGCCACCGCTCCCTCACGGTCGCGGCTCAGTAGAATTCGTCAAAGTTGGACATTGTCGGCAACCACATCCCGATGCCCGTAAACACCGGGTGAAACGGATGCGCGGAAAAATATACTGCCGGAATAGGTCGCGGCTCGGAAGGCGTGACTGAGCCGCGACCATAAGGGAGCGGTCTGAAAGGACTGGCAAGGTTGTTCTCAAGCTCAGTGGGATGCTTCGTCTTTCACCCGCGTTTGGCCGGTAATCCAGTTCGCTTCCCAAGTCTTGGCGCCATCATCCGAGAATGCCTGTTCAAAGTGGGGTGTACTCGTGGTCATGTTCGTCCAAACAAATCGAACAAAAATGCTTTTTCCATCCTGCATGTCCTGGGCGTAAAACTCGCCTCTTCCATTCTTGAACTCGCCGATCTGGGGCACGACCACTTTGCCATCCTTGCTGTTGGCCCAATACAGACCCCACTGGTGAGTTTTGGGATTGTAGAGCCGCAATGTCAGCCCCTCAATGTGCCCGGTTGGACCATCGAGCTCGACCTGGTCCATGTCCGCGCGGCCGTCCCAAACCTTGAAGCAGGCGCCAGTACCATAATATTCGACCCATTTATTCGAGCCGGTTAAAGGATTCATGCGGCGCTTCAGGTGAAATTTCCACGCGCCAAGGAGAGGGTCGAAATCGTGCTGTCCGGCGGGAGTCTGTTGAAGGCTGGTTTTCGACGCCTCTGAATTCTCCTGTGGGCGCGGTTGGCCGGATGTATCGTTCATCCGCGTTTGATTCGTAATCCAGTTCACCTCCCAAGTCTTGCCTCCATCATCCGAGAATGACTCTTCAAAATGAGGAGTATTCGAAGTGGTATTCGACCAGGCAAATCGAACCTGGATAAGCTTCCCATTCAATGTGTCCTGACCATAAAATTCACCCCGTCCATTCTTGAACTCGCCGATTTGGGGTTGAATGCTCATGCTCCCATCGTTGCTGTTGGCCCAATAGAGGCTCCATTGTTGGGTTTGGGGATTGTACAGACGGAGGGTCAGACCCTCAATGTGGCCGGCAACAGGGCCATCGGTTTCGAACTCCTCCAGTTGAGCACGGCCGTCCCAAATCGGCCGGGTGACGGACGCACCGTCAAATTCGACCCAGCGAGTCGAGCCCGTTAGCGGATGTAGCAAACGCTTGAGGTGAATTTTGTGACTACCCATCTCGAAGTCAAAATCGTGTTGCCCATCGCGCGACGCGGGAGCCTGCTGGGCGCTGGTTTTCGATTCTTCCGAATTCTGCAGCGCGAGTACCCGGGGAGTCAGCGCAACCAGAACCAAGCTCCCGGCCAGTAAATAAGTCCAATTGTGTTTCAGTGCTTTCATGGTGTCTCCTTTATCTTGTCTGTTACTCCGAACTCGGTTTCACACTTGCGCTATTTGGCCATAGTGGTTGAATCCGTGCGCGATTCCGAACGCCGCCAACGTCGCCCTCGTCTGCAGGACCGGAAGCAGTGGGCCCTTTACAACCTCCCACGCATTCGCTGTCGTTAGCGTCGCCATCGCGGTATGCCCGAACGCAAACGATTTCGCCGCAGCGGCTACGATCTCATCCTTCGTCTTCAAGCCGTTAATCGCATTGATCGCGTCCATATCCGGCTTCAGCCCGCTCACGATCGCATAAACGAAATAGTTCACCTGCGCGACGTGCTTCACTTCTTCGGCAAACGTCCGGGCGCCGTCAAACGCCGCGCCTGGAATCGCCAGGTTCTTCGGAGAAAAATCGTACTTCTCAGCAGGCATCGCCTTGGCCGCGTCCATGAACTGTCCTTCCACTAGCGAAAGCAACGAATCGGAAGCGTTTCCCGGCGCCACCATCGTCCTCGGCGCCGGACCAGCCGGGGTAGCCCTCTGCGCTTGCGCGCCCAGTGCGCTGCCCATCGACCAAGCCACAACCAACATCACACGCTGCAAGTTCATCCTTCGTCTCCCGTCAGCTCCACGCGGACGCCGACGCCACAACCCGCCGGCCGGAAGCCGCATTGGCGTTGATGCCAATTGTCTTTGACCTGCTCATGTGTGCCTCCGCCGTCTTCATCTGCAGGAAGGTTAACCCGCACGGTGGCCTGTCACAATGGCCACTTTGAGGTGATATGATATATCCACTTCCGTCCAGGCTACCTCAATGAAGAGAATCTCCGCCAGCTTTCTGCCACCGATCGCATTAGATGTAAGTGGGAAAATCCCGATGTACCGGCAACTGTACGAATGGTTTCGCAGCGCCATCCTTGCCGGTCAATTGAGACCTGGACAAAGAGTGCCGTCGACCAGAAACCTTGCTGCGGAATTGAAGGTATCGCGCATACCGGTTTCGAGCGCCTACGAACAATTGCGTGCGGAGGGTTACCTGGAGACATTCACTGGGGCGGGCACATGCGTGGTCCGGTCGATCCCGGCCGACGCGTTAAAGCCGGCGTTCGGAGAAATACGCGTTGCCTCGCGGCAAGTGTCCAAAGCCACAGCTCCTCGCAGGGTTTCGCGCCGCGTGGCATTGATGCGCGTGCCGGCGCAAACCTGGTCCAACAAGCTGGTCGCCTTCCGAATGCACCTGCCGGCACTAGAGCATTTTCCCACCGGAGTATGGTCAACGCTGGTAAATCGCCATTCGCGACGGCCTACCAGACAATCGATGGCCTATGGCGAAGCGGTGGGATTTATGCCGCTCCGCGAAGCCATCGCGGAATATTTGGGCGCGGTTCGCGCCGTGCGCTGCAAGCCGTCGCAGATTCTGGTGACCACTGGATCGCAACAGGGCCTGCAACTCTCGGCCCAAGTTTTGTTGAATGCAAATGAGCAGGTGTGGATCGAAGAGCCGGGCTATCGTGGAGCGCGCCAAGCCCTGATCATGGCTGGGGCACAGCTCATCCCCGTGCCGGTAGATCAGGAGGGGCTGAACGTAGCCGAAGGAATACGCCGGGCCCGCGGCGCACGGGCGGTTTACATCACACCATCCCATCAATATCCGCTGGGTGTGACGATGTCCGCCACGCGGCGAATGCTGTTGTTCAATTGGGCCGCGCGCAGCGGCGCGTGGATTATTGAAGACGACTACGATAGCGAATACAGGCTGGGAGGCCGTCCGATTCCCTCGCTGCAAGGCTTAGACACGGGCGAGCGGGTGATTTACGTCGGAACATTCAGTAAAGTTATGTTTCCGGCGTTGCGCCTGGGTTACGTGGTGGTTCCCGAGGACTTGGTGGACGCATTCTCCACCGCGCGAGACGCTACCGACCAATGTTCATCCACTCTGTATCAGGCGGCGATGACGGATTTCATCCGCGACGGACATTTCGCCAGGCATATTCGCAGGATGCGAGTGCTTTATCTGGAGCGGCGGCGGGCGCTGGTAGATGCGATTCAAAATCAGATGAGCGGCAAACTCGAAGTGATCGGCGAAGAAGCGGGCATGCATCTGGTCGCAATGCTGCCGCCGGGTGTCAGCGATGTAGCGATTTCAAAAAAGGCCGCTGAGATGGGAATTTCGATCATGCCTTTATCCTCTTGCTACTCGAAAACACCCGCCAGAGCTGGCTTGATCCTGGGTTACGGCGGCACGGACGCGCAGCAGATCCACGACGGCATCCGCAAGCTCAGGACGCTCATTTGAGTTGGGGAAGACAGGCTCGAGCGCAATTACTCTCGCCGTCATGTTCACCGCTGACTCAAGCCCCCATCCACGGCGATCACTTGGCCGGTGACGAAGTTGGTCGCCTTGAAAAAATACGCGACCGCATCCGCCACTTCGTCAGTCGTTCCGGCTCGCCTCGCCGGCGTAGCCGCAATCATCTCCTCCGTCCGGTTGTCCTGATCCGACATCAGGATCACGCCCGGCGCCACCGAATTTACCGAAATTTCCGGCGCCCAAGCCTTGGCCAAGGCGCGTGTCAGCATGATGACTCCAGCCTTCGAGGCGCAATAGTGCGCGTGTTCCGCCCAAGGCCGAATGCCTCCCAGGGAACTGATGTTGACAATCCGCCCTGCGCCGCCCTCCCGCATCTGGCGAGCGCCTTCCTGGCAGCAGAAGAACGTCGCTTTCAGATTCACGTCATGGATGAAGTCCCAGTCGGATTCCGTTATTTCTAAGGGATTAAACCGCGTGAATCGCGCCGCGTTGTTCACCAGCCCATACAGCGGGCCCATCCGCGAACGGATCTCGCTGAACATGCGCCGGATCTCAGTCACGCTACCCAGATCGGCGTGAAAGAGCGGCGCATCGCCGCAGGCAGCCGCCGTTTCACGAGCCTCTTTCTCCGACTCCCGATAGTGAATCGCCACTCGATAGCCCTCCGCCGCCAGACGCAATGCGATTCCCCGGCCGATTCGCTTGGCGGAGCCGGTGATGAGTACGGTTCGCTGTTCCATAGGCATGACTCTGCAATTGCAACACAGTGACGGCGCGCTTCTCCTCAAAAAAACTTTGGAGAAAATTGCCACGCTGAGAATCCATTCAGCCCCCCGGCCCGTAATTAACTTCGAGCCATTGGAGGCGGCTCGACCTGGATTGGCCGAAACCCCCTTCAATGGACACGCGGTGACTCTGGCCGCCGCGCGAGCTGCGCCGGCTGTCAGGATTCAAGTCCGCCGAACACAAGGAGAGATATGAGCGAATTTCGAAAGTCCGTAATTTGTGTTGTCGCAATACCCTTACTTTTTGCACTGGCGTCGATACCGGTGCACGCCGCCGACCACCGGGATTCCCCCACGGCCGATGGCGCTTCTGAAGGCGACATCACCGATTTTTTCAGTTTTCTCGATCCGAACGATGCCACTAAAATCGTCCTGATCATGAATGTTAACCCCTTTGCCGTGCCTGGCGAAACGAGTTCTTACCGTTTCTCCCACGACATGTTGTACCAATTCAAAATCGACAGCACGGGCGACGCCAAGGAAGACTCTGTGGTCCAGGTTGTTTTCTCCGACGACGCCGCTTGCCCATCCGGCCAGAGCGTTCTGGTCTACGGGCCGGGCACTCCTATTCGTACGGGTGCGAAAAACGTAGTGATGGGCGGTATTCCCTCCGTTGCCGGCTGCACCGGAATCACTCTGCAATCCGGCAGCATGCAAGTGTTCACCGGTCTCCGCGACGATCCGTTTGTGTTTGATTTTGGCCAGTTCGAGCGCATTCTGAACGGCTCACAGGATGTCTTCCGCGACCTGCCCACCACGCCTCTCGGCCATCTTCGCGGACGGGCGCTGCATTCCGACGGCGCCAGTGGCGTGGACAATTTCGGCGGTTTCAACGTCTCCTCTATCGCCATCGAGTTTCCGCAGAGTATGGCCACCACCCGAGCGTCGCTGATTTACACCTGGGCCACGGTCAGCATGGCCAACGGGACCAATGGCCGCGGCGATATTAGTTACCAGCAATTTCAACGCATGGGCCAGCAAGCCTTCAAAACGGTTTTCGTCCCCGCCGCCCAACGCGAACAATTCAACGCGTCGGTTCCCTCGAACGATATGACCAACTGGTCTTCTTTGATTCCCGACGCGCTCACCAGCACGGATTCGAGCGGAGACACCTTTGCCGCGCGCTTTGATTTGCTGAACTCACTGGGGCTCTTTTCGGCAGGCGCGGGCGCTCCTGCTTTGCTTCCCCGCACGTTCACCAACACCAACGCCAATCTTCTTCGCGTTGCGACTCTCCCCGATGTCCTGCGCCTCGACCTAACCGCGGACCCCAACAATCTGGAAATCGGAGTTAACGGCCTGCAGAATGGACGCCGGCCGGGAGATGACGCCGTCGACATTCTGGTGCGTCTGGTGCGCCAGCTCGCCGATATCGATTTTATGGGTTCTGGCGCGCCTGGAAAACTGCAATTTCCGCTCCAGAATCTTGCCCTGCCCATCACGGACCGCCGCGTTCTCGTGGTTCTGCAAGGCACCGATTTCATCCGCCCAGACTCCACGCTCAGCGATTTGACCCAGAGCGGTAACGACCGCCCCTTGCTGACGGTATTCCCGTTCTTGGCTTTACCGCACCCGCTCCCAGGCGACACCACTCCTGCGCCGGGCACGGTCGGCTATCCAGTCCAGCAATAAGACGTTTTGGTAACAGCGGGCCTGTCCGGAAATCCGGACGGGCTCGCATTTTTCGATAATCCCGATGTTTGTTGATAATCACGGAGTGTTTTGATAATAATGTCACGCAAACTCATCCTCGCCTTAATATGGTCGCTCGCTCCCGCCCCGTTTGCCCTTGCCCAAAGCACCGCCAGCGATAACCGGATCCGCTTCTACCAATGGCGCATCGAGCGCGACTCGCAGGAATACGCCAATTACGATCATTTGGGTTCCGAATACCTGCAAAAAGCCCGCGAGACTGGCGACCCGGTCTATTACGGGCTTTCTGAAAAAGCTTACCTGCACGCGCAGTCTCTGTTGCCGGCCACGGATCCAAACTCGGCGGGCCTCACGGTGCATCTGGCGGCGTTATATTTTTCCGAGCACCGTTTTGACGAGGCTCTGAGGCTTGCACGCGAGGCGCTCGGTTCCAAACCGGACCTGCTTTCCGCCTACGCGACCTTGGGAGATGCTCAACTCGAGACTGGCCAATATGACCTGGCCGCTGCTTCTTATTTGATGTTGAAGCCACCGGCGGATTCCATAGAACCCCGGCCCGGACTCGAATATTTGCGCGAGACCCGGCAGGCCAGCCTGAACTATATCCAAGGCAAACCGAAAGTGGCGATCGCTCACATGCAGTCCGCCGTGGCATTGGCGCAAAAAGCCAACCTGCCCAAAGAGAACCTCGCCTGGAGCCAGTTCTCTCTCGGCGAGCTGTACTTCGGCATCGGAGACCTGGCACACGCTGAAGGTGCCTATCAGGCAGCTCTGCGCAGCTATCCGGATTACCATCGCGCGCTCGCCTGGCTTGGTCAACTGCGCGCAGCGCAAGGCAAGTACCTCGAAGCGGCCGAATGCTATCGCAAGGCCATCGCCGTTATCCCTCTGCCGCTTTACGTTGCGGCTCTGGGAGACGTGTACACCAGGCTCGGCGACCAAGACAAGGCGAAGATGCAATATGGCCTGGTCGAAGTCATCGCCAAGCTCAGCGCCTTGAACCAGCAACTATTTCGCCGTGAGTTGGCTTTGTTTTGGGCCGATCACGATATGCGCTTGACGGAAGCGCTGGAGTGTGCCCAAAGTGAGTTGAAGCTGCGTCAGGATGTTTTCACCTGGGACGTCCTGAGCTGGGCGCAATTCAAGAATGACCGGCAGGCCGAGGCTGCCCAGTCCATCGAGCACGCATTAGCGTTAGGCACAAAAGAGCCGCTGCTCTTGTTTCACGCCGCCATGATCTACGATCGTCTGGGCGATACCGGCAAATCGGCAAAGTTTCTGGAGCAAGCGTTGTCCATTAACCCGCAATTTCACATTTTTTACGCCGAAACGGCCAAGCGCGCACTAGAACGCATAAAGAATCAAGCGCCGAGTTTATGAAATCGCCGGGCATACTCCTCCTGCTGGCTGCGACCGCGGCCTCCGCCCATCCCATGGGCAATTTCAGCATCAGCCATTATTCCAGAATAACCATTGAGCGTCATACGGTCGAAGTACGTTACCTGCTGGATATCGCCGAAATCCCTACTTTTCAGGAAATGCAACAGACCGGGATCACCGGCCTCAATGACGCCCGTCTGCCCGCGTACCTCGCCGCGAAATCTCTCGAATTCTCCAAAGGTTTGCGCCTGACAATCGACGGAAACCCCTTGACACTGCGCGGGGTCCGGCAAAACGCGATTTTCCCGCCCGGCGCCGGGAACCTGCCCACCACGAAGATGGGATTTCTCTATCGCGCGCAAATCGAGCAGGGGTGGTGCACGGCAGCGCGCCCCTGCCAGCTTGACTATAAGGATGAAAATCTTCCTGGTTCCAGCGGCTGGAAGGAAATCGTAGTCAGGACGGGCCGCGAAGTTAAGCTGTCCAGCAGCACTGCGCCCGCCCAGGACCGCAGTGGCGAGCTTTCTAATTACCCTACCGATCTGCTCAACAGTCCGCCGCAGGCCTTGCATGCTGAAGCCGTCTTTTCACTGCCGGAGGCGCCCGTCGTGGCCGAAGAACCTGTGCCGAGCGCGACGCCGTCACGGCGAAGCACCACGACAGCGCTACCCAGCGCCAGACCCGCGCCACTCAACGCGTCGCGCATGCCACCCAGCGCATCGCCCGCGGCACGTGGCGTCAGGCCCATGCCGTTCAGCGCCGGGCTCGTGCCACTCGGGCCCAGACCCACGCCACTCAGTACGTCGCCCGCGCCAGTCAGCGCATCGCCCACGTCATTCGGCGCTACACCAACCCCACTCAGCACGTCGCCCGCAGCACTCAGCACGTCGTCCGCGCCACCCAGCACGTCGCCCGCGCCGCGACAGCTTGACCTAAAACCCAATCGACAGGCCACTCCGCGCAATGCCTTTACTGAGTTAATGGCAAAAGAGCACATCAGCCTGAGCTTCGCGCTACTCGCCGCGTTGATCGCGGCCGGCCTCGGGGCGCTCCACGCTCTCGAACCGGGGCACGGCAAGACTATCGTCGCCGCCTACCTGGTCGGATCAAGAGGCGCCACGCGTCACGCCGTTCTGCTCGGCGCAATCGTCACGATTTCGCACACCGCCGGTGTCTACCTGCTGGGCGGCGTCACCCTCTACGCTCAAAAATACATTCTGCCGGAGCGGCTCTATCCGTTATTTGGAGTACTCTCGGGAATCCTCATCGCCGGGATGGGCTTCTACATTTTCCTTCAGCGCTTCGTAGGCGCCGAATTCGCCCATAACCATGGGCCCGGCGGCCACAGCCACGGCGTTCGTCCCAAACAGTTGCTGGTGCTTGGGATCACCGGCGGTATCGTGCCTTGTCCCGCGGCGCTCGTCGTACTCTTGAGCGCGGTAGCATTACATCGTGTCGCTTTTGGCCTGTTCCTCATTGTGGCCTTCAGCGCGGGCTTGGCCGCGGTGCTCATCGCCATGGGTATGATGGCAGTACGGGCCGGGCGGATGTTATCGAGGCTACGGACGGAGGGCCCGCTGGTGCAGCGCTGGCTGCCGCTGGGTTCGGCGGCCATGATCACGATGTTCGGTTGCGCCATTGCCATCCAAGGCTTGGTCGCCGCTGGAGTATTACGGATTAATATTTAGAGGACGAATGATCTCATTTCTCGCAATACTGGCGCTTGGCTTTTTTCTGGGAATGCGCCACGCCACCGATCCCGATCACGTGATCGCCATCACGACCATCGTCACCCGTCAACGCGGCGTGAGCAAAGCGGGACTGATCGGCGTCCTCTGGGGGCTCGGCCACACCTTTACCATCTTCGTCGTGGGCGCAGCCATTATTCTCCTAAAAGTAGAGATCCCGCCCCGCGCCGGTTTGACTATGGAGTTAGCGGTGGGGCTGATGCTCATCCTGCTCGGCGTTCTGAATCTAACCGGAGTCCTGCGCTGGTTTCAGGAACGCTTCAGCGGCCAGACCACGCAAGAGAACCTGGGCGCTTATAACACTTGGCGTCCCCTGGCCATCGGTATCGTTCACGGCTTGGCGGGTTCGGCCGCAGTGGCGCTGTTGGTGATGGCCACCATCAGCAATCCCTGGTGGGCGACCGGCTACCTGCTCATTTTTGGGGCGGGCACCATCGCCGGAATGATGCTCATCACCGGCGCCATCGCCATGTCGCTCAACTACGCGACCAGCAAGTTCTCCGGCTGGAATCGTGGGATGGGCATCGCCTCTGGCCTGCTCAGCATGGGCTTTGGGCTGTTCTTGTCGTACCAGATTGGCTTTGTGGATGGCCTGTTCACCAGCCACCCACAATGGACTCCGCGGTAGACGGTTCACGCTGGAAGTTGTCCTGCAGAGCGGACGTCATCCCGCTTCTGCGCGTGCATTGCATTGCGCCTCAACGGCCAGCGGCTGGAGGTAGCATTCGGCGCATGCCATTCCGATCGAGAGCGTGCGCCGCGTCCGTATCTTACTCCGACCCTCGTTCCATTCCCCGCACCAGCTCTCGAAGTCGCGTCAGGAACGGCTCATCCGCGAGGAGCATCCGGCCTGTCTGCTGGAGTGACTCCATGACGGCCAGCGCGCGCTGCAAGTGAGCGGCTGATTCTTCCAAGATCCGACCCGCCAAAGACTCACAGACAGGTCGCGCTGGTAGTCGGCCCGATCCGGCTCGGCCTGCGCCAACCGCTCTCGAATGGCCAGCGACTGGAGGTAGCTCTGGCGCGCCTGCTCGCCCTGGCCCAGGGCGCGGTACAGGTCGCCCACTTTGTTGTAGGACACCGACAGGTCGCGCTGGTAGTCGGCCCGATCCGGCTCGGCCTGCGCCAACCGCTCTCGAATGGCCAGCGACTGGAGGTAGCTCTGGCGCGCCCGCTCGCCCTGGCCCAGGTCGCGGTACAGGTCGCCCACCTTGTTGTAGGACACCGACAGGTCGCGCTGGTAGTCGGCCCGATCCGGCTCGGCCTGCGCCAACCGCTCCGCAATGGCCAGCGACTGGAGGTAGCTCTGGCGCGCCTGCTCGCCCTGGCCCAGGGCGCGGTACAGGTCGCCCACCTGGTTGTAGGACACCGACAGGTCGCGCTGGTAGTCGGCCCGCTCCGGCTCGGCCTGCGCCAACCGCTCCGCAATGGCCAGCGACTGGAGGTAGCTCTGGCGCGCCTGCTCGCCCTGGCCCAGGGCGCGGTACAGGTCGCCCACTTTGTTGTAGGACACCGACAGGTCGCGCTGGTAGTCGGCCCGATCCGGCTCGGCCTGCGCCAACCGCTCCGCAATGGCCAGCGACTGGAGGTAGCTCTGGCGCGCCTGCTCGCCCTGGCCCAGGGCGCGGTACAGGTCGCCCACCTTGTTGTAGGACACCGACAGGTCGCGCTGGTAGTCGGCCCGCTCCGGCTCGGCCTGCGCCAACCGCTCCGCAATGGCCAGATCCTTGAGGTAGAATTGGCGCGCCTGCTCGCCCTGGCCCAGGGCGCGGTACAGGTCGCCCACCTTGTTATAGGACACCGACAGGTCGCGCTGGTAGTCGGCCCGATCCGGCTCGGCCTGCGCCAACCGCTCTCGAATGGCCAGCGACTGGAGGTAGCTCTGGCGCGCCTGCTCGCCCTGGCCCAGGGCGCGGTACAGGTCGCCCACTCGCTCGTAGGACACCGACAGGTCGCGCTGGTAGTCGGCCCGCTCCGGCTCGGCCTGCGCCAACCGCTCCGCAATGGCCAGCGACTGGAGGTAGCTCTGGCGCGCCTGCTCGCCCTGGCCCAGGGCGCGGTACAGGTCGCCCACCTTGTTGTAGGACACCGACAGGTCGCGCTGGTAGTCGGCCCGATCCGGCTCGGCCTGCGCCAACCGCTCCGCAATGGCCAGATCCTTGAGGTAGAATTGGCGCGCCTGCTCGCCCTGGCCCAGGGCGCGGTACAGGTCGCCCACCTTGTTATAGGCCACCGACAGGTCGCGCTGGTAGTCGGCCCGATCCGGCTCGGCCTGCGCCAACCGCTCGTAGCGCTGGAGCAATTTCTCCCAACGCTGCCGGGCACGGTCCGTCTGCCCCAGCGCCAGCCGTGCATTCGCTTCCGCTTGTACAATGACCCCGTACGCAGAATGCGACTCTGGCAGCGTCTCGAGGACTTCCGATCCGAGGGCCGCAACCTGAACGGACTGCCCCGCTCGACTCAGAAAATCGAAGCACATCTTGGCCACCGCTGCCGCCGCATCAAAATCCTGCCCGGCCAGGAAATTGCGAACGGCCTCGACTGCGTCCTCTGACGCATGGCTCTCGTTCTCCAGGCGCCACATCCGGTATCTCCCTGCACGGCGGAAGCGCTTGCGATGATCCTCCCCGTCTGAAGACGCCGCCAGACCTTGCGCTGTCCAGCGGTGTACCGATCCCGCGCCGCCCGGCGAGGCCGCGAGCAGCGACAACTCCTCGAGTTTTGCCAGGGCGCGGGCGGCAGCCGTCGCATCCCCCGCTTCTCCGGACAACATGCGCGCCACGCCTGCGGGCGTGACCGGCAGGTTGGAGCACGAGGCTTGCAGCAACACTTCATCGATCTCTTGCTCCCTTGCAATGGCGAGCAACTCCGTCAGGAACACATCCCGCGCGCCGACTAGCAGCGCGGTCTTGAGCGCCTCGTCAAAACGGCCGATATCGAGCCCGTCGCCTGCTGCATCCAGCGGCACGCCGAGACTCTTCATGAGGTCTTGCAACTTCTGTGTCACGTGCGGCAGCCGCCCCACGCCGCCGCGCAAGAGGGCGTCCAGAAACTCCAGCATGCGGGGGTGTCCACCGATCACCCGCACCACTCTCGGCAGTTGGGAGGAGTAGGTATCGCGCAGAGCCGGTAGGCGCAGCGCCAGTTTCCGGGTCTGAGCGATGCTCAACGGCCCAATCGGAATCCGCCGCAAGTACGCGTCCGTGCCTGGAATGGGATATCGGCAGGTGAGCAGCAAACGTCCCGCTCGCGCGCTCCTGGCCAGCCCTTGCAAGCACAGCGGCACGTCTGCATCCGGAAACGCGCTCCCACCCGGCGTCAGGTTCTGCTCGAAATCGTCCAGCACGAGCACGATTTTTTCCGTTTCCAGAACCTGCCGCAGCAGCGGGAACCGCAGTTTGTCGTCTAAGTCCCGCTGGAGCAGGAGATCGGCCGTGCGCCCGGTCCCGCGGCCCGCCTGCGCCAGGGCCAGCCCGGCCGCTATCGCAATCTCCGTTAGCTCAAAACGCCCGACATGCGCGGCTACCAGCCAGCCTTCTTCGATCAGGCGCTGAATGGCCCGGCCCGCCACGGCGCTCTTGCCCACGCCTCCGATTCCCGTGAGCGCCACGCCCGCGAATTGCCGGTTTTGGTCGCGCAAACAGCGCAGCAACTCGCGCAGTTCCTTCCGGCGTCCAATCAGGTCATCGATCCGGAGTTGCGGCACCGGGCCGGCTACGTCGCGAACGGGTCTCGTCTTCAGGGGTTCTTTATCGCGGCCGAAATCGGCGATCGGAGCTACCTCGTTCGCGACAAAGACGCTCGCGCTGGCGTACTCCGGCGGACTCCGGAACTGCGAGGCTTCTCGCGCCGCCTCAGCCAGGCGCTCGCGCTCCAGTTCCTTGCGCGCGCCGGCCAGCGCACGGCTTGGCAGCAAAGACTCCCCGGCCGCCAGCTTCTGGTAGAAGGCCAGAGCGAGGCGGGTGGCGTAACTGTCCGTCACCGATGTCTGCATGGCCACCACGCAGGGCACTCCGGCGCGCAGCAGACTCTCCGCGAAGCTGGCCGTCTGGCCCTGCTGCACGCCGCCGTGACACGAATTCAAGAACACCATGGGGAGCGGGCGCGCCGTGCGGCGGATCGGCGCCAGCAAACTTTCCGCGCTGGTGCGGACCGCCCGGCCATCCTCGTCCTCCAACTCCAGCGCCCCAGGGAGCCCGTGACAGGAGATGTGCAGCACGTGATACGCATCCCGCAGCATCGCCTCCCCGATCGTCTCCGGGTGTCCCACCTCGAGAATCCTGACGTCCACGTTTTCCAGGCGCTGCGCGGGTTCCACCGCGTCCAAAATGTTCTGTAGCTCGCGCTCCTGGTCCAGGACCGCCGCCGTAGTATATTCCTCGTCCGGCGCGCCCACCGCGACCAGAATCTTCAGCGGCCCTGCGAGCCTTTCCGTCTGCTTGACTTCCACCCCCGCCGGACGCCGCATCATCACAACCGGCGGAAGCGTCGCCAGCAAGCGGCCGTCGGGCAGGCGAAGCGCTTCGAATGGCAGGGCCAGCAGGATGGGATCGTTGGTCTCGAAGCAGATCTCCACGGTGGTTCCTACCGGACAGACGTCTACCAGACTGCTTAAGGCCGCACCCGCGCCTTGGGGCAGGCACACCGCGCACAACTCCTTCCCGAGTTCGAGAAGATTCTTTTCAGCCGCCGCCAGTTCAGCCACCAGCGGGCTGCGTGCGCCCGCTCTGAATCCGCGCAGAAACGCGGTCTGGGCCTCGATCAGCGTTTTCGGAATAGAAGGCAGAAGGCTCGCGGCGTATTCCTGATTCCCGAAGCGCACCCGTACCTGAAGCTGTTCGCCGTCGGGCTGGCGCGCCAGAGAGATGAGTACGGTTTCCACGCGTCCGTGCTCCGGCTTCCTCGCGGGAGGGTGGCCAGCCGTTCTGCGCAGCAGAGCGTCGGCAATGGCGTCCGCCTCGTCGATGCCACGGCGCGCCAAGGGCCGAAGCAGCGGTGGCACCCAGGCATCGCGGTGCGCCATCACCGGGATCAAAACCTTGTTTTCCTGAATGCGGGCGTAAGTCAAATAACTCGACTCTGCATCCACCCATCGGCTCTCGCGGGAGTGATCGGAAAACACGATGACGCCGGCTTCCGCCTGCTCGAGCCCCTGGTTAATTGCGGACGCGATGTCCGTGCCCGCTTGAATGGCCCACCGGTCCCACCAGCACTCGATCCCGCGCTCGTGCAGCGCCATTACCAGCGCTTGCACTGCTGCCAGGTCCTGGGAGGAGTAGCTGATAAAGACACGCATGGCGGGAGGAACCATTCTACCCGATTATTCGAAGAAGACGGATCGGATTTTGGCGGTTCGGTTTCTTAATTCCGGCTTTGGAGCGGTTTATTCCGTGCGCAAGCCACCATCAGCAACCCCTGGTGGGCGACCGGCTACCTGCTCATTTTTGGCGCGGGCACCATTGCCGGAATGATGCTCATCACCGGCGCCATCGCCATGTCGCTCAACTACGCGACCAGCAAGTTCTCCGGCTGGAATCGCGGGATGGGCATCGCCTCTGGCCTGCTCAGCATGGGCTTTGGGCTCTTCTTGTCGTATCAGATTGGCTTTGTGGATGGTCTGTTCACCAGCCATCCACAATGGACTCCGCGGTAGGCGATTCGTTTCCTTTTTTGTAGTTTAGTTCACAATCGGCGCTGTTCGGCGTTGATCGGCGGCTAGTACAACCGCATCAATATTGAACCCCGATAACCCGGATTCCACCCGATGGTTTTTCGTGACAGACTCCCTGACGGTAGGGGCTCGGTCACCCCTTCTGAGCCGCTACCGTGAGGGCAGCAGTCCGGCGGCAACGGCAAGGTTGTTTTATGGTGGACTAAACCTTGAAGCCAGGCGGCACAAGCGGGACAGCTTCTTAGGCTGGCGCATCCAGTTATAATTGCAGCCATGGCCGGAAAATGGGTTGCGAAATGGCTGCTCGCGCTCTCTGCGGCCACCGCGTGCGCCGTCGCTCAAGCCCCCAGTCAGGGCGCGGCCCAAAGAACCAAATTTGACCCCGAAGCGCTCAAGCGGACGGGAAGTTACTACGCACTGGTCATCGGCAACAACGACTACCAGAATCTCCCCAAGCTTCAAACCGCGGTAAAGGACGCCGAGGACATCGCGGACGTTCTCAAATCGCTTTACGGTTTCGAGGTCAAGCTCCTTCTCAACGCCACGCGCGCCAAGATCCTGGGCGCCATTTCGGAATATCGCCGTACACTTGATGACTCGGCCAATCTGCTGATCTACTACGCGGGCCACGGGGAACTCGATCGCGACGCGGACCGGGCATATTGGCTGCCCGTCGATGCCGAGCCAGACAATAATGCGAATTGGATTTCAGCCGACGATATCACCGGTGACCTGCGCGCGATGCCTTCGCGGCACGTGCTGGTCATCGCCGATTCCTGCTACAGCGGCGCCATGCGGGGCGCGCGGGCCCAGATCGCGCCGGACGACAAGAGCCGCTTCATTCTCCAGGTCAGAGAGAAGAAATCCCGGACGCTGATGACCAGTGGCGCCATCGAACCGGTCTCCGACGGCGGCGGCGCGGTGAACTCGGTATTCGCCGAGGCGTTGATCCAGGGCTTGTCCGGCATGGACGACGCGGCCTTTTCCGCGGGAACATTGTTCAGCGATTATGTGCGTATTCGCGTCGGGGGAAAGGCCCACCAAACTCCGCTTTACAGCCCGCTGGTGAATTCCGGCGATCAAGGCGGCGACTTCGTTTTTCTGCGGGCGGCGCATGCGGCCATGCCGGCGGCATCGAGTACCAATACTGCCCTGGAATTGCACAATCGCGGGAGCTTGTTCTCCGACGAAAAAAAGTGGCCGGAAGCCGAAGCGGAATACCAGAAGGCGGTGGCGCTGGAGCCTGGCAATGCGATCTACCGCGCCCGCCTTGGCACGGCTCTCTATGAGCAGCGCAAGTATGCGGAGGCCGAAGCCGCTTATCGGGAGGCCAGCCGGCTGGACCCCAAGAACGCGTCTTATCTGAACTCGCTCGGCAATTGCATATGGAATCAGAACCGGCGCATGGAAGCCGAGACCTACTATAAACAGGGACTCGCGGCCGACCCGCGGCATTTCTGGCTCAACCACAATCTGGCGAATGGCCTGAATTTGCGCGGCGATTACAAAGCCGCCGAGCCCTACGCCAAGATGGCCGTTGAGCTGGCGCCAAACAACTTCGCTGCTCAGCTCGTATACGCCAACAATCTCGCCGGCCTGAAACAGCCCGAGGCGGCCGAGAAGGCATTCAATCGAGCTTTAGAAATCGATCCGAAGGCGACGGGCGCTTGGAACGAATTGGGAAATCTGCAGTTCGACCAACGGAACTACAAAGCGGCGGAGTCGAGCTACCGCAAAGCGATTGAGCTGGATAGCGCGTCAAACTCCACCTATCGCAGCAACCTGGCCGGCGCGCTTTGTCTTTTGGCGCGCTACGACGAGGCTGACGCAATGGCCAACGAATCTCTTAAGTTGAATGCCGACAATTCGCGGGCCAATTATTGGTTGGGCCGCTCGCTTTACGCGCGCAAGCGGTACGCTGAGGCGGAACATTCCTTGCGCCGCGCAGCCGTATTGGAAAGCGGCAATCCCGACATGCATAACTGGCTCGGTAGCACGTTGGATGCGGAAGGGCGCTGGGAAGAGGCCGCGCTCGAATTTAAGGAAGCGATCCGTCTGAACCCCAATTCCGCGTATTTTCAGTCGAGTTTGGCTTCAACCTACCGGCACTGGAATCGCCCGGATCTGGCGGAGCCTTGTTACCAGCGCGCGATCGCCCTCGCTCCGTCCGATCTCGAATTGCAGCGCCTCTATGGTGTCTTCCTGTACAAACAGAATCGCTTCGAAGAGGCGAAGGCCGTGTTCTCCAAAGTACTCGATCGAGAGCCGGCCAGTTGGCTGAACGATCAGAACCTCGGGGCCGCGCTGTTGGGCCTGAAAGATTATGTGGGGGCAGAAGCGTTGTTGCGGAAATCGATCCAGCTCAAGGCTGACGAGTCGTATACTTACCTAAAATTGGGGGAGGTTTTTGAGGGACAGGGCAAATTTTCAGACGCGTTGCAGGCTTTTGAAGAAGCCGCCAAGCTGGCGCCGTCCGGTGACGCTCCCGCGCAAGTGCAGCGCCTCAAGGCCAAACTCGGGGAAAAGCCGGCCGTGCCCTGATCATGTCTATGGCTCTGAAACGCAGTCAATTACTGGGTTGGTGGTACGTCTGCATCGGGGTAGGGTTCATCGCGCTGGGCGCTAGGGCTCTGATCGCAGGCGTGCAGACGTGGGCAGTCGCGATACGCTTTGTGATTGCCCTCGGATTTTTGATACTAGGGGTGATGTCGCTTCGAAGCAAGTAAATCTAGGCTAGTCCGCCTTCATTCTGTGCAAATTCATCTTATCGACGGCACATACGAACTGTTCCGGCACTACTACGCTTTGCCATCCGCGCGGGATCGGGACGGCCGCGAAGTCGCCGCGGTGCGGGGCGTGCTCACTTCGTTGCTGAACATGATCCAGCAGGGCGCGACTCACGTTGCGGTTGCGACCGACCACGTCATCGAGTCGTTCCGCAACGATCTTTGGCCGGGCTACAAGACCGGCCAAGGCGTCGATCCGGACCTACTGGCTCAGTTTCCGTTGCTCGAAGAAGTTCTTGCAGCCGCGGGCGTGGTGGTGTGGCCGATGGTCGAGTTCGAGGCCGACGACGCATTGGCTTCCGGGGCGGAAACGGCCGCTCGCGATCCGCAAGTGGAACGCGTCGTCATCTGCACTCCGGATAAAGACCTTGCTCAATGCGTCAGGGGTTCGCGGATCGTGCAACTGAATCGGCGCACGCGTGTGACCATCGATGAAACCGGCGTAGTTCAGAAGTTCGGTGTCGCGCCGCAATCGATACCCGACTACCTCGCGCTGGTGGGCGACGCGGCCGACGGCTATCCGGGCCTGCCGGGTTGGGGTGCGAAGTCGACCGCGGCGGTGCTTGCCAAATTCCTCCATATCGAGTCCATACCCGCCGATTGGCAAGAATGGCACGTGAACGCCGCCAACGCCGGCGCCCTGGCCCATACACTTTTGCGCGATCGGGACCGTGCGCTGCTCTTTCGAACGCTGGCCACGCTCCGGACCAGGATTCCGCTCTTCGAGGATGTGGATGAGTTGCGCTGGACCGGACCAAAACCTGGGTTCGAGGCGCTCGCCGCGGAACTGGATGCCGGCCCAAAGGCAGCGCCGAGGAAGGCGCGTTGAGTTGCCAAGCCACATTGAAGGTCAACCCCGTATGAAGAAGAGAGAGACTCCCGGCCCAGACGGATATTTAGATCAACTGATCGAGGAGATCACAGTCGACGCGAACAGCGCAGACGAGCAGCTTTGGGCTTTTCGCCAAGCCTTTGAGGACGATATCGCCGTACCCTGCGAGGCCACTGTCATCGGCGAGCCGGTTCAAGTGATGAAGTTTGATTACGACGGAAACGACCGGCGCGGGCTCACCGCCAGGTGCCAACGGGCGGATGGGACGATGCATGTTGTGGCAGCTTGCGATGTGCTGATCCCGGCGGGCACACCAGGCGGGCAGTACGTGGCTGCCTATCGCAAATGGATGGGACTTCCGCCGTTGCGGCCTGGCACTCGCGCCCAGACCCGGCGCCAGCCCACCGTTGTGGACACCGGTCTCGACGACACCCCCGTCGAGTTGGTGGTGCTGTCGGTCAAACAGAAGGCTGCGCGCTGCCGCCTGTTGGGCGCCACCCGGACTTTCACTTTCCGCACTGGCCGGCTCTGGGACGTGGCGCCCGGGGAGATCGCGGTTGTGCGGCCCGCGAAGCAATGGATCTATGCGGGCAATCCCTATCTATCCGGCGCAATCGAGTCGACTCGGCTCGATGCAAAGGCGTTGGGGTTGGTTCCGCTGCGGCTCGAGAAGCGGGGCCTTTGGAATCCCGCCGGGCACTACTGGGGCGGGGAGGGTGAACCGATCGAGGAGTGGGCCAAACCAGTCATCGCTCGCGGTCCGCGGCCGGAGTTCGAGATGGAACAGGTTTTGCCGGGGACGGACGCTGACAAACCCTTTTCCGACCCGATCGGGGAGTCCAATGACAGGAAGGACTCCGGCGATGCAGCAGGAGCGTACCAACTGCTGATGGATCTTTGCCAAGCCGACCTTCGCTGTCTGGATGCCCACGCCCACTTGGGCAACTGCGTGTTCGACCACCGGCCCGAACACGCTATCCGTCACTATGAGGCGGGACTTCGCATCGGCGAGCTATCCCTGGGCGAAGGTTTCGACGGCGTGCTCCCCTGGGGTTGGGTTGACAACCGGCCATTCCTGCGCTGCATGCACGGCTTCGGACTGTGCCTTTGGAGGCTGCGCCGTTTTAAGGAAGCCGGGCGCATCTTCGACCGCATGCTCTGGCTGAATCCGTCCGACAACCAGGGCGTTCGAATGCTGGTCGATCAGGTCCGGGCAAAAGACACATGGGAAGAAAGCCGATGACTGTCAGCCCAGATTGCCTGGACGATGGTCAGCCTGCCCAGCCACCCACCAAATACTGTATACGCAGATCGTGCCGGCACATCGTCGACAGCTCTTGTCTTGCAATGGTGGGCGCGACAGGACTCGAACCTGTGACCTCCTGCGTGTGAAGCAGGCGCTCTAACCAACTGAGCTACGCGCCCGATCTGGCGGGAACTTTCTAGATTGTAACAGACAGGCCCCGGTTCTAAGGTTCAACAATATTGCTCCGGACCGCATAGCGCACCAGTTCCGTGATCGAGCGCGGATCCAATTTGTTCATGATATTGCTCCGGTGCGTTTCGGCGGTTTTGATGCTGATATTCTGCCTTTGCGCCACTTCTTTATTGCTCTTGCCTTCAGCCAGCAGTTGCACGATCTCGTTCGCGGGCAGTCAACTGCGCCCGGTCGGCTCCGTGCTTACGGACGCCGCTGCGCCGCATTCCTCGGACTAGCGTTGGCCGGGTGCACATAGAACACAAAACGATCGCCCTGGACATCCTTGAACTTCTCCACTTGTCCATCCGGCCAACGGATTTCGATTGAATCGGCATGATCGGACTCGCCCAGCCCGAAATTCAAGCGCGGATCCTGCGCCGAAAGATACCCGCGCGTCGGGATCATGTCCTCGATCATTCTCAGGCCATGCGCTTCGACGGTCACGCGAGCGCCATAGGCGTCTCGAACGCCGGTCGGGAATTTCAAACGCGGCGTTACGGTAATCCAGTGGCTTGAAGTCCAGGTCTCGTTTCTGAGCAGGATCGCCTTGTCGTTGAGGTTCACGATCACCAAATCCATCCGGCCGTCGTTATCGTAATCGAAGCCCGTTCCACCGCGCCCCACGTGCTTTTCCTGAAAGTGCGGTCCCGCCGTCCCCGAAACGTTCTCAAATCTGCCGTCGCCGCGATTGCGATAGATTGCGTTCTCCTGTCCGTACTCGTGCTGGGCGCCGCCGTTGGTGTTGAAGAGGTCAAGCCACCCGTCATGGTCGAAGTCGAACAGCATCGCGGCCCAACCCGAATATTGACCCCTGGTGGTTCCGAGTCCTGCCCGGTCGGTCCACGAGTCGAACCCTTTTCCATCCGGACGCTGGATCAGCAAGCTGCAATCGCGCAGGTTGGCGATGTAGATGTCGAGCCAGCCGTCGTGGTTGATATCGCCGACGACCGGCCCCATGTGCGCGACGTTCTCGCCGTTATCGCCGTAGGCGAGGTTCATCTCAAGGGCGCGCTCCTCGTAGACGCCGTGCGCGTTCATCTCGAAATAGTAATTCTCCATGGCGTCGTTGGTCGAGAGCAGTTCCAGCTTGCCATCGTTGTTGAAGTCGGCCGCGGTGACGCTCATCGAGCGTCCGTCCGGCTTCCACAGGCCCATTTCGTTGGTTACGTCCGTGAAGGTGCCGTCGCCGTTGTTGCGATACAGGAGATTGGGTTGTCCGCTGTAGGTCAGCGGGCCGGGGTAACCCGCCGCGGGATCGAAGCGAACGCTCTTGGTCTTGTCATATTTCACGTAGTTCCCGATGAAGAGATCGAGATAGCCGTCGTTGTCGTAGTCGTACCAGACGGCCGACAGGCTGAAGCGCGCATCTGTGAGACCGGCTTTCGTCGAGACTTCGGTGAACTTGCCGTTTCCATTGTTGTGAAACAGCTCGTTCTGGCCGTAGTTCAGGACCAGGAGGTCGACGTTGCCATCGTTGTCGTAATCGGCGGCGGCGCACCCGGCCGAATAGCGGCTGCCTCCCAGGCCAGCTTGGTCGGTGACATCGGTAAACGTGCCGTCGCCGTTGTTGCGGAAGAGGTGGTTCTTCAGCTTCCCACGGAGGTTGCGGTCTTGAGGATCGCTTAGTCCTTCTGTCCACTTACCGTTTGGGAAGTAGACATCGAGGAAGCCGTCGTTGTTGTAGTCGAAGACACAGACTCCGGTGCCGGTGCCTTCGACGATGTTATCGAGGTCGCGATCGCCGTAGCTCTGTTGGAAATTGAGACCGGATTCTTTGGTGACGTCGGTGAAGAAGATGCCTCCACGAGTTGCTGGGGGCTTCTCCTGGAACGCGACTAGGGCTGCGCAGCCGAATGCAAGGGCAGCTAACGTAGGTACGGCTAAGGCGCGTGCTTTCATGGTTACTATCAGTCGCCGATCATCCCTAGCACGCGAATACAAACCCAACGACGCACCTTCCGATGATCACAAGTTACAGCGCAAGGACACGATATTTCAATCAGTGGCAGGGACCCTCCGCGCTCCAGACGTCGCGCAACTCAGGACCGGCGACACAGCCGCACGGGAGGCGCAGCCCCCCCGAACCTCTCCACATTCAGGGGGATCCAGCCGCGCCAGGCTTCACTGGCTGTTATGTGACATCGCCTTTCGTCTACTGAGCGAGCGCTGCGGCGATACGCTGCTCAAGATTTTTGACGGCCGCCTGGCTTTTCAGAGTTGGATCCGAATACTCTAGCATTGTCCAAAAAAGTTCCGGCGGCGACTCAGTTCTGGCGTATGGCCGTGTCGTGATCCACAGTGCCCCTTTAGATGAAGTGACAATCAGGTCCAGAAGCTCCCGCACGCTTTTTTCTCTTTCGTCGAAAGGACCTACTAGGTCGGTGTTATCAGCTACTCGGTAATGGCCGGCATAGCCATTGCGGGGCTGCACCTGTTGCTGCAACGACATTAACAGCGCGTTGCTCGCGGTCGCAACGTTGACGCGCCCTGGAATGGCGAAACGGTGAATTTTGAAATCGAGCCAGCTGGTTGGAGGTTCCGCAATTGGTCGCACTGAGAGAAGACCGTCACTGGCGACTGAATACCCTGACCGGGTCTTAAGTGCGCTGCGGGCTGCTGTCAAAGGAGTCGCATCCGACAGCTCCAAATCAATTGGTGAACGAAGGAGTTCATCGTTGTCGACCTCGACCCCGAAGCAGACGTTATACGCGAGCCCGAGATCAACGAGGCTCTCGAAAATCGTCTTACTCTGAATCCGCACGGCGCCGATGGGCGCCGCTGTCGGGGCGCATTGCGCTTTCAGCGTTGGAGCGACGATCGACCAAAAAACAGCTCCGATAACGCAAATGCCGCACTTCAGTGTCCGTCGAATGTTATGCCGTTGCATTGGTAGAGGATACTGTTCGAACCTAAAGAATAGATCGAGTTTGCCGTCCATGTTTGGAGCGCGTTGGTAGCTCCTGGTTGTTCGGGCAGACCGTCGAACAATCGAAATATTGGTCTAACCAGGGGCCGCTAATGCCATTCAAGGTTCCAGTCTGGCCGCCGCTGAGCCCAAGAGCGTTTGGCGCACCCACTTGGAGTATGTCCGATAGGCTCCAATTCTGGATCTGGGAAGGCTTACCAAACTGGTCGACTATTTGAAGTGTCACCTGTCGACTGAAGCCCGCCTGCCCGGCTGGGCACACCGCTGCCCCGCGGGCATCCTCTCCTACGAAGGCCACTTTCTTCGGGGCGCTGACGATAGGCGTTCCACCTCCGCCCATGTTACAGAACTGGGATATCACGAAGCCGGTTGCGCCGCCGGTCCCGCCCCCAACTCCCCAAAACGTAGCCGTCGATGATGTTGATGATCCATACACCGTAGCGACCGATGGGACGTTAGACTCCCAGCTATAGTTGTAGCCGCTGCCGCCATCGCTGTACGACTGGCCGGAGCAGGCATTCGGATTGTACGCCGTGCAAATCATGGGTTCCACTTCGCCGAGGTACAGAGGGCTGCTGGACGTTTCGTAGGCGAAGGTGATCGACGCGATGTCCAAGTATGCACCGCACAGCACGAAGTTGTATCCACAACTGAAGTTGCGCGCGATCCTTGCGTTTCCCGCGACGGTCTGCGAGGAAGGATCGATCTGCATCAGCCTTCCTTTGCCTTCGGCAGGGTTTGGGTTGAACCAGCTAATCTCGCCTTGCTCGAGTGCGGGCGGGAGTACCAGCCCCTTCTTATCCTTGACTTGGTCGGCGATCAGTTCGCGGATACTGATGGCCCGGGTTTCCATCGGGACCAGTTGCCAAGCCTGTTGCCACACGACTCCGCCATTACCAATTTTGACGTTGAAATACTTCGCTGCCGCGGAGTGATTGAACAGCAGCAGCACGGCATCCTGGCCGCCAGCGAGATCCCAAGGATGGCCGCCTCCGTTGTCTGTTTTCTGTTGGTCCTTGCCGATTTGCTCGACCAGGCCGAATCCCGACGAACCGACCGATGCGACGCTGGCGAAAAAAGTACCCGGCGGCGCATTGGATTGCACGATAAAAGAATTGCGAAGCCCCGGATCTCCGGTCAGGGGCGGCAGCGGGATGGTCTCGGCGCTCATGGCGGGAACGGTGACGGTGGCCACGTTATTTGCCGACGGGCCGGAAGAATCGGTGCGGGCGAACTGCACTGTTACATTCACTGGTTTGGCACTGAAATTCGCCACGGCGACTTGCGGCGTGAAGACTGCGCCCGGCAAACTGATGGCCGCGGCGACGGGCACGCCGGTAAATACTGTGTTGGGGGACTGGATCGTACCGGCGTCCACAAAGTTGAGTCCGCTGAGCATGCCGCCTCTCGTGGCGCCGCGCCAGGAGAATCCGAACACCGCCAGGCTGCCGGGGGTTCCGCTGCCCGTTACCGAGATGCCGAACGCTCCCAGGTTGGCGGCCGTTTGGGCCGGGGAAGACAACGAATCGCCAACAAGGCTTACCGCGCTATTGGCTGAACTTGTGCACGCCAGGAGGACGGCGGACCCGCCGGCCGTTAATCGCACCTGCTGCTGGGTGGTGACGCCTTTCTCGGTGATACACGAAATCGTCGCGGTTTGAGCAGTGGCGGCGGTATTTTTGAGAGCGATTACAGGGTTTGCCACCAAAGAAGCGCCCGCGGACCGGAGAACGCCCGAGCCTGGCATTCCCGTGCCCGCCATCAGGAATTCTTCCTCGACGTTTTGCCCAGTGTGCGCCGGAGCCCGTGATTGAGAGCTGCGCCGCAATCGCCATTGTGACCACCTTCGCGGGGTCGGGAAGAACTTCCACCGATCCCATTGTCTCCGAGGAGTTCGCCAGGCGCAACAAATCGCCAACTTGAAGCGCTTGACGGGAATGTGGGGAGAAGTTCACGGTTTGCGAGGTAATCTGGGCTCCGTTGTGGTCAAACAAAACGACTTTTGCAGTAACCGCGAAATTCAGCTCATTCACCAGGGTGATGCTGCTGGTGAATCCGGCAGACTCGATAAAAAGCGGCGCTACCAGGACTTCCGGCATTTCGCTCATGGAATCGGCGACGGCGGGTTGTGGGGCTGGCGTCTGCGAGAGTATCGCCGGCGGGAGGGTGGATACGGCCAGAATCGCCGTAATAATTCGAGAACTGCGGTGTAATAATTATCGTATTATGCAATATATTTTGTAGAGATCATTTTATGGGGTTTTCGGATGGTTTTCGCAGGGAAAAATAACAGAAAAATCAGCTTTGTAAGGTCTTGTCGCGACCAACAATTCCGGCGTGGAAGCTCTGAAGCTATAGTGCATTTCACAGGACGGCTGCTTGTGAAGCCGGCGCCGGATTCAAGTGAGCGCCGTCCGCTTTATGGTTCCACGATGTTGTTCCGCACCGCGTAGCGCACCAGTTCCGTGATCGAGCGCAGATCCAGCTTGTTCATGATATTGGTCCGGTGCGTTTCGGCGGTTTTGATGCTGATATTCAGCATCTGCGCCACTTCTTTGTTGCTCTTGCCTTCAGCCAGCAGTTGGACGATCTCGCGTTCGCGGGCAGTCAGACGGCTGCGCCCGGTTGGCTCGACTGGTTCGTTGCGCTCCGGTTGCCGCAGATAGGAGGTCAGCAGCATGTCCGAGATTTTCGAAGAGAAAAATGTGCGGTGATCGCGCAGCGCTTCCACCGCGGCAACCAGGTCGCGGCCGGCATCGGATTTGAGGACGTAGCCGCGCGCGCCGGCGGCCAGCACTTCGCGCACAATCTGCTCCGATTCGTGCATGGTGAGAATGAGAACTTCGGTCTGCGGCAGAAGTTTCAAAATCTGGCGCGTGGCCTCCAGCCCGTTGAGCTCCGGCATGCCGATGTCGAGAATGGCAATGTCCGGGGGATGCTCGCGGGCTTGGTCGATCGCCTGGCGTCCGGTGACGGCTTCGGCGACCACGGTCCAGTCCTGTTGCGTTTCGAGAATAGCGCGCAGACCTCGGCGCACAATCTCATGGTCGTCGGCAATCAGCAGTTGCAGGGACATAGATTTCAGACGTGCTCCTTTTGTTGAGCAAGAACAGGTGGCTGAGTAAGGACAGGTTCAGCAAGAACGGGTTGTGGCACGGCCGGTTGTGGCACGGCCGGTTGCGGAACAGCCGGTTGCGGCGCGGCGGGCAGGGGAAGGATAGCGGTGACCGTGGTCCCGCGTTCGCTGGACCCGATCTTGATTTGCCCGCCCAACTGGTGAGCGCGCTCCCGCATTCCGGCAATGCCGACTCCCACGTTGCCGCCGCCTTCGATCATCTCCAGAGCGTTCGACGGCACGCCGCGTCCTGTATCGCTGATCGTCATCCGCACTTCCTTGGGATCGCGCACGATGCGAATTTCAGCTTGGGTGCTGCCGGAATGCCGATGCACATTCGTCAGCGCCTCTTGCAGAATCCGGAATAAAGTAGTCTCTAATTCCAAGGGAAGCCGTCCGATATCGTCCATTTTGACCTCTACCGTGATACCGGTGCGGCGGGTGTAACCCGTAGTATAGCCACGCAAAGCCGATGCTAAACCGAGTTCATCCAATAAGGGCGGATGCAGCAGGTACGACAGCGTCCGAATCTCCTGCGAGCACTGCTCGGTGAGTTCGAGCGACTCCTCTATGGCTTGATGCGTTTTCGCGCCTAGCATTTTGGCCGACTCTTTTACCGCGCAGAGATTCATGGAAAGAACCGCCAGGTTTTGAGCGGTGGTGTCGTGCAGCTCTCTTGAGATCCGACGCCGTTCATCGTCTTGCAGTTCCAACAACCGGCCGGAGAGTTGGTGGAGCGCCGATTCCACGCGCTTGCGCTCAGTACGGTCCACGCAGAAGCCGACATAGCCGACGTATTCGCCCGATTCGGTGATGCGGGGCGCGCCGGAATCCTGAATCCAATGCCATTCACCGTTGGTCCCGAGGATGCGGTATTCGAGTTCGAAATGTTCGCCGGAGTTGACAGCGCTGGTGTACCGGTTTATAACGTTGGACTGATCGTCGGGATGCAGACTACGGCGCCAAACTTCATCGGGAGATCCGGAATCCGACAGTAAGCCCTTCCAGCGGCGGTTAAAGAAGTAGCGCCTGCCAGCGGAATCCGCCATCCAGAGCAGTACCGGCGCCACATCGGCCATCCTGCGAAACAACTGTTCGCTTTCATCGCGGATGGCGGCGGTTCGGTGTTCCAGCGCCTGCAATTCCACGGCTTGCGTTTGCCGCCGGCGCATCTGTTCGATCAGGAAAACGCATCCGAAGCAGGCTAAGCCGATGCCAATCAGGCTGCCAGCATCCTGGCCGGTGTAGTGGAAGACCTGATCCGGCGTGGACAAAAAGATTGCGGCGAAAATCGTTGACAGGGCGGCGCTGGCCAACCCGGTACGCCAGCCGCCGACGAACACCGAGTGAATCACGCCCAGCAGGAGGAAAGCACCGGCGTTGGAGAGATTGAACAGGTAGCAGCCAATCATGGCCAGGGAGGTAGTGACCAGCCAGCCATAGCTGGTCCAAAAATTCCCTTCGACGTGTTCGGTGGTCCGGGCTTCGGCTTTTGCGGCCTTGGGAGCGGCGGATTCTTTGGTAGCTGGCCTGGTGGCGGCGGCTCTTGGTGCGGCCGGCTTGGGGGCGGAGGGAAGGGGCTTAGGCTTGGGTATGGCGAACTCGGTAGCGGCGGACCCGGTAGCGGACTTGGGAGTAGGCGGTTTGGGAGCGGCGGGAAGGGGAGCAGGCTTGGGAGTGGCGAACTCGGTGGCGGCAGACTCGGGCGTAGCTGGCTTGGTGGCGGCGGCTTTTGGTGCGGCGGGAAGGGGAGCAGGCTTGGGAGAGGCGAACTCGGTGGCGGCAGACTCGGTAGCGGACTTGGGAGTAGGCGGTTTGGGAGCGGCGGGAACGGGAGCAGGCTTGGGAGTGGCGAACTCGGTGGCGGCAGACTCGGGCGTAGCTGGCTTGGTGGCGGCGGCTTTTGGTGCGGCGGGAAGGGGAGCAGGCTTGGGAGTGGCGAACTCGGTGGCGGCAGACTCGGGAGTAGCGGGCTTGGGAGCAGGCGGTTTGGGAGCCGTGGGATCGGGATCCGGGACCTTGGGAGCGGAAGGTTTGGGAGCCGCAGGCGCGGGAGCAAGTACCTCCGCCGGACTAAGTACCGGCTGGAGTAGGGAAGTTGCGCGGGCATCTTCGGTGGTGTTCCCGGCGGGGGTGGTGTTTCCGGCCGGACGCTTGGCTTCTTCGCGGCTGTATTCTGCCGGTCGAGCCTCTTCCTTTATGCGTTCCAGTAGGCGCAAATCGGGCGTAGAGCGTTCATGGAATCGCACCCAGGACCGGTCGGGGCGCGACAGTACCGATATCAGCCAGCCGGCCGGGCCAGCTACCCGAATGTGAATCGTCGGAATAAGGGTTAGCTCTTTCTTATGCCTACATACAATGAAGCACTCTTAATTATAGTACCAGGAGGCGCCACGTTTTCTCGGGCGAACCCCTACGGGAACCTACGGGGTAGTCGGCACGGAAATACAGAATCCGTGGAATTTCATAAAGTTGCGGGGCCACGTATAGTCAAGACTTGTCATGCTGCGAACAACCAATAGTGCATTATCAGCTAGAGAGACCACGTTTCCAAATCCGGAAGGCGGCTACGCCGAATTAGTCGACCGGATTCAACAGGGCCATCCGAGCGGAATGGAGCAGTTGTATGGCATTGCCAAGAACTTCACTCTATTCCTGGTCCGTCAACTAGGCAATGAAGACGTTCAGGACAAGGTCCACGACGTCTTCGTCACCACAGCCCAAGCCATCACTAGCGGAAAACTACGTGACCCAGAACGTCTAGTACCATTCGTTACCACGGTCACCAGGTTCTACACATACGGACAGATCGAACGGCGGAGCCGTCTGCGCAAACAGGAGGGCAACGTCGAGGAGCTGAACATGGCCGACACGCGGGTTGACCTGGAACAGTCGGCTTATCGCCGGCAGCGCCAGGAAATCGTGACGGAGATCCTCGACAACATGAAAGACCGCGATCGGGATCTGCTCGACCGGTTCTACATGCAGGAGCAGAGCAAGGAACAAATCTGCCGCGAGATGCAGTTGACCCCAACGCAGTTCCGGCTGTTCAAGTCCAAAGCCAAATCGCGTTTTGCTAAGCTAGGGGCGGTGCGGCTGCAATGCGGGGCGATTGCTTCTTAAAGCTGGTTCGCAGGTGGACCGGGCGATGGCTGGCGGTTTTGGCTTGGGCGGCTGCTCTTCAGGGACAGCCGAGCGTTCTGACCTGGCATAACGACAATGCCCGCACCGGTCAGAATCTGCAGGAGACCAAGCTCACACCGGCCAACGTAAGGCCGGCATCGTTTGGCAGGCTGGGCACGCTTACCGTGGATGGCAAGGTTGACGCTCAGCCCCTGTATGTGCCCGCTTTGACGATTCCCGGGCAGGGCGCGCACAGCGTAAGGAACGTGCTCTATGTCGCGACCGAGCATGATAGCGTTTACGCTTTTGATGCCGACACCTTGGAACAATTGCTGCATGTATCGCTGCTGGTGTCGCCGCTCGGCGCCATCGAAGTTCCGTCGGACAATCGTGGTTGCAGCCAGGTAACGCCCGAGATTGGTATCACGGCAACACCAGCCATCGACCTCGAAGCCGGACCGCACGGAACCATGTACGTGCTCTCGATGACCAAGGACGCATCCGGGAGGTACCATCACCGGTTGCACGCTTTGGATCTGACGACGTTAGCGGAGCAGTTCAACGGGCCGGTGGAGATACAAGCTTCAGTTGCCGGCAGCGGCGCCGAAAACACCTTTGTCCCCGCGGTACACAAGACACGGCCGGGGCTGTTGATCTGGAACGGTTTGGTGTACACCAGTTGGGGTTCGCACTGCGACGCCGGTTCGTATGCCGGCTGGGTATTGAGCTACAACGAAACGTCGCTCGCTCAAGTCGGAGTGCAGAACCTGGAACCGAACGGAAACGAGGGCGGCATCTGGGCCGCGGGGTCCGGCCCAGCCGTGGACGCGAATGGAAATCTCTATCTGCTCACGGGGAACGGAACATTTGACACCACACTGAATTCCTCCGGGTTTCCGTCGCGGAGCGATTTCGGAAACGCGTTCGTGAAGATCTCGACTTCCGGGGCGCTTTCCGTTACCGATTACTTCACCATGACCAATACGGTTTCCGAGTCGAACTCAGACACGGACCTCGGATCGGGCGGGCTGCTGCTGCTGCCGCCGTTGAACAATGCGCAAGGCCAGCCCGTTTCCCTGGTGGTAGGAGCTGGAAAAGATCACAATATTTATGTTTTAGACCAGAGCAACATGGGCCGTTTTAATCCGAATATGGATGCCATTTATCAGTTGCTTTCAAACGCGCTTCCGGGCGGCTCGTGGTCGAGTCCGGCCTGGTTCAACGGAACGCTGTATTACGGAGGCGTGGGCGATTCGCTGAAAGCGTTCACCTTCGCTAATGGGGCATTTTCGCTGACGTCGCAATCCGCCAACGCCTTCGCTTTTCCGGGGACCACGCCCTCGGTCTCCGCCGATGGCACTTCGAACGGAATCGTGTGGGCCGCCGACAATCAGTCGCCCGCCATTTTGCACGCCTATGACGCAAGCGACGTTTCGAAGGAGTTATACAACAGCAACCAAGCGCCCGGCGGGCGCGATCATTTCGGCAACGGCAACAAGTTCATCGTTCCCACGATCGCCAACGGGAAAGTGTACGTGGGGACCACCAATGGCGTGGGCGTGTTTGGTCTCTTGCCGGTACACGGCGGCCGGCGTAGATAAGGACGCGCTAAACGACACTACTCCCACGAATGAGCGGGCACAATTGTCCCGCTCCGTTTTGTCGGGGGAGAAAATCCGAGGGAGGCCTCCGGTGATCCGTGGTAACCCCCACGGCGAGGGACCGTTTCTCGAAAAGCGGCTACGTTCGCCGACACCAACATTGCGCTGGGTTGCCCGGGGACTTCTGCGCTTTAGTCGACTCCGCTGCGACGAATCAGCTGAGCCTCTTAGATTTCAGTTTAGCGGGCGGGTGCAAGGAAAAGGGGTGTTGGTGGAGCGGGGAATCTCTGGAATGCGTTGAAATTGTTGGAGAATATTTATTTTCGCGGGGCGTGACCGGCCGGCCGGTGGCGCAGCTATATTGCCGAGGCGAAATTTTGCGAAACGAAACCTGGGGGCAAGACAGAGGCCGGCGCGGCCCCCGGCATACGCGTTTTGGCATAACATGTCGTATCCAATTTCGGACCGATCGCACTTATGCGGGCTGGCGACGACGGAGCCGCGTGAAGCTTCCCACAACGGGACTTTGTGGGAGTTTGGAGGCACGCATGCGAGAGTAGGAAGCGACGCGAATTGGTACTTTCAGATTGCCAATTGTAGCCTCTCTCGATCTGCCCAATCTTGCAGGATCCGAAGTGGCTTTCCAGAAGCCGCGCGATTCGCCCAACCGCGAGCCTGAACGACAGCGCGCCTATTCGGATCGACCTCGATGGTCATCACGTGGTGAACTTTGTCGCCCCGCCAGAATCGAAGCGACCAGATGCGGGACACCCCCCGGTGGCAGCGGTCATCATAGCTGGCGACACAATGATGCAGAGCTGAACCTTCCACCCGGAGCTGTGCACTATTGGTGAGTTCCATCATCTGCCACCGTCTCGGCGGACCTGAAGCATCCTGGCTCGGCTCTTCCAGCAGCATCGGCTGTAGTGGCGACGGTGTCCACGAGAGACCAGCGCTGCCCACGCCAAGGCTCCGATGCCAATCCCGCATCAAACGTAGCATCGATTGCACGGTTCGACCCTTCATTGAAAACGTCGGCTGGGGCGGATCCAACTCCACTGCTCCGTCCGGCATCTCCACCTTAACGCCGTTGTGTCGAATCGCCTGAATGAAGTCGATCATTGGTCCGATCTCCGAGGGTTCAATAAAACCCGCATTCGCGATCAGAAAGGACCAGACTGAGCGCCAGAACGTGCCATTGCTCAAGTCTGTCGCCAACCGGGTGGATAACACCGCCTGGACGAATTCGGCAGGTACACCAAGGGCGAGCAGTTCCGCTCGACGGATTGCGTGTTCGATTGCCAGATGATCATGTGATGCGAGGAAAATATGTTCCATCTTCCGGGTCATCACGATCGGCAGATCAAGAGATCGAAAGCTGACGCCACTTGCATGGGCGATGAACCATCCGCGCTTCTTGTCCGAGGTTGCATCCTCAGTCGAATACCACGACGAGGCGAGAAACACGGGAACCTGGTACTTGCAGACGAGGTGGTGAGCAAGTGACGACACCGCCAGTCGCCAGGACGACGTGGTGCCCGACCAGTCGGCTGCTGGCCGGAGATGAGCGTTTCCGAATCGAGATAGATTGACGAGTGCTTCGACGCCCGGGTGATGGCCATCTAGAACGGACGCTTCCAACAAACGTGCCGCACGATTCCGAACGCAGTGCAGCAATTCATGAAATTTTGCCACAGCGAGCGCGTCACCGGCGAGTCGTGCGTACGCGTGACTGATGGCGCAGTCGGTTTGTCGTTTGTGATACCGAACGGAACGTTCAGACCAAGACATGAAACTTCTCCTGTTATTGCTAGAACTAGACCTGCTGAGTGGACGGCGCCTAGGCACGCCGCCGATGTCAGACGCGAAACAGATGAACTCCGATCAGTTGGTCGGGGCGCTGCTCGCTTTTCAGTCCAGAACTAAATAACGGAGAAGAACATTGCAGGACTATGGTAAAGCCTCAGCAAACGATTCGTCAATGGTACAGTCGACGCATCCAGGGTGATCTCCCACAACCGGACACGGGGCTCGCGTGGCCACACGGGGAGGCACGAGCGTTTCCCATCTTGATGGAGCCGCGGTGCCAAAAGGGTCTTTTTGAGACGATGACACGGGCTGCCGCTCACTGGATGTAGACTTAAGTTCACCGTATGCGGTTCTGGAAAATGCTGTCCCTTTCTCCGCTTCTTCTATCCACGGCGCTACGCGCTCAGCAGCAGCCCAAGGTTATGACCCGCGTGGAGGTTGTTCTCGAAGGTCCCGATGTGCCGGCGGGCAGTTTCGCGACCAAGCCGAAGGTGATGTACCGTGCGGGAACCCGTTATTGTCGGACCGAGGAAGCTCCCGACGCGGAGAGGGGCATTCATGGCCTTGGCCTTGCCCATGCAGGACATGTTGGCGCGGCGGACCCTGCCGCCTGCATCCTGGGTTAACTTCTCGGGAATCGTCAACGAGCCGGATTACTGGATGGTCAACCTGATGAACAAGACCGCGCAGCACGCTGTCGATCCGGGCCCGACGTTCAATTGTCATCTGCCCATATTCCCTGACGCCGACAAAAACCTCGAATTCGGATTTGAGCCGGAATACTTCAAAAGTAAGGGGGCCAGCCGCCAGGAAGGTCCCGTCCTCCAAGGCAAGCAGACGATGCTCTACAAAGTGGACGTTGGGGACGCGACTTTGGCCCTATTCACCTATGGAACTTCCGGGCGCCCCATGGCTGTGTCGCGGGTTCGCGGGCAGAAAGGCGAGATCTTCTGGTTCCGTGGGTGGGGAGATCTTCCGTTTGACAGCAAACTCTTTGCGAAACCAGAAGACGTGAAAATTCGAGACCAAAAGCCGTAGCTCGTACGCAGTTCCGAAAAAGGGTCCTTTGCGGGACTCTGCTGTGCCGGTCCATCACGCCCTGTCAGTTCATTACGAACGTGAAGTCGTCGCATTCTAAGGTTCCGACCGCATCCGGCCGGGGTGCGCCTTCCCCCCGTCCTGTGATGATGATTTCGCAGAACGTTGTTAAGTGGTGCCGCTTGAAGATGTCGTCGTATTGAACGTTTAGGTTGAACCGAACATTTACAGGCAGGTCACCATTTCGCAAGTCCTGTTCAACGTGGCAATGGATCGGTTGTTTTTCTCCGAAGAGGAACGGCCACAATCGCCATGTGAGGCCGTTATCGCTCTGCTGCTGCGAGTTAGGCGAGTGATTGGGCAAGCAACTTCCCCGCGCAGCGATATTAAAAGCGGGCGTTTTGCCTGAAACCTCCACAATCACGTCCGCATCGTACCCGTGGTTCCCTTCCGTCGGCCCGATTTTGTCAAAGGACACCTTAAGATAGGGGCGCTGGTCAAGTTGTAACGCGTCACGCTGTATTTTTGCCGACCACAGCGCGATCACGGCGGCGGCAATCGCCACAATCAACCCGAGGTTCTCCGTGACCGTTCGCCTCCAAGAAAGAAACAAGTGATGCATAACAGTGAACATGTGGCGCATTTAGCAAGAGGATACACCGACCGAGGGGTGCCGGGGGGGATTTCATAAAGGGTAGGTTTCGGAACGAAGTTGGAAGGCCCTCAATCAAACCCGCTTGGGGTCTCAAACCTCAGTCCCACAACATCGCAATACAGGGCGCGGTCCAGAAACGGACTTCTGGGAAGCGTCGGCCTCGTCCGGATCGTCGGCCATCCGGAGAATGGCCAACTGGGAGCGCGGGCCGGGATGCGGGGCGTGACCGGCCGGCCAGCGGCGCAGCTATATTGCCCAGGCGAGATTCTGCGAAACGAAACCTGCGTGCAGGACAGAGGGCCGGCGCGGCCCCCGGCATACGCGTTTTGGCATAATGCGCAGGTATCAAACTTACACTCAGGCGTTGCCGATGTTGTGTCGCTTGCTCTTATTGTTAGCCATATGGGCTGCGTCAAGACGCGGGCGGCCGCGCGAATTGAAATCGAGGCAGTCAGCGCCGGCTAGCCGTTCACGAATCTGCTCTTTAACGGCGTCGTCGATAGGCACCACAGGGATGCGGACCGTTCGGGCGTCCGAACTGAATTTCTTCACATCGCCCTCACCAGGCCAGGCATGATAAAGGCGATTCTGCTTCGCATCCACAACGAGGAGCAAGGACGGGACGTTGGAGTGAGCCAGGCGGGTGTACCATTTCTTATCCAACGGGTAGAAATTACCTATGGGGCGATCTGTCGCCTTTACTTCAACCGCACTGAAATTCGTCCCGCCCTTACCGTTCGGGAAAGCCACGATGAAATCGTAGCCCGTAGTAGATCTCGGATCAGACACGAAGGTCGCGCCAAGATCCTGCAGAAAAAGTTCGGCGAGCAGTTCTGCCCTTCTCGCTACGATTTCGGTTTGAGATTTCGTGGTGTTCATAGGAATACCGAATCCGTTGGCTTGTGCCGCCTGCTCCTCCAGAATCGCACAACTTCATCGTGCAGAAGCTTCAAGTTCTTTCCCGTCAACTCGTACGCAATGGGGATCCGGGTGATCGCCTTGACCGCGACACCATCATGAACAGAGCGGATGAACACTCGCTTCGATGGCTCATGCACGCCCAGAATGTAGGTAGGCGCCGGGATCTGCAGTAGCCCAGCCACGTCATCTTTGGTTGAAGATATCCGCAAGCTCGTGCCTGGGCTGGTTGCGGCAGTCGCCTTCGCCTGGACGAAAAAGAATGGCCTCTTGCCCGGAACAGTCTCGATCTCGACATAGTAATCGACGACAGGCCATTTATCGCCAAGATGCGTAGGGCTAAACAGGGGCGACGGAAAATTCGCGTAGTCGGTCAAGCAAAGCTCAACAATATTCTCACCCCGCTTGCCTATGATATCTCTCAGACTTCGATTCACGGCCTGCCTTGGAGCCTCCACGGTTGCGCTGAAACTGAAGGCTAGCACGGGTTCGCAGTTATTACGTCGTGAAGTTCCGGCCTAGTTACGTCGCGTACGCGATACGGGTGCGGAACAATTCACGCCTCGGACCCAACGGTCCCCGCTCACATCCTCCCCAGAGACAAAGAATGCTGTGGGGACATTCTCCGCCAGCCCTTCGACGTCCAGCATCCGGCTGGCGACGGCAGAGGCGTGTCTGGAACGTACCGTCAATGGACAGCGACGGTTTGCTGTTTGCTCAATGCCTTCTCGAAAGTCTCCTCAGCGCCAGCGACGAACTCCTTATAACCATTAAGGTCGATAAAAACACGGGGACCATCTTGGGGATAGCGCCTCAGTTTCGTGAGCATGTCGAAGTATCCACCATGGGCTCCCAGAAATACGTCGCAGGGCAAAGCACGCAACACGGCAAAGGTATGCTGGAAATCCTGAACGATGCCGGGATAGCTCACGGGATGTCCTGGTGAAGCGGCAAAGTGGTACTCCGACCAAAAGCCGGTCCCTCCGACGATGACGATATTCCGCATCGTTCCAGCCGGTTCTCCTGGAAGGTGAGAAAGCATGGTCCAGGTGGTACATCCGCGCGTGTGGCCGGCAGTTTTGTGGGCCGTCAATGTCACACCCCCAAGGCTTACAGTGTCTCCGTCGTGAAGAACGCGGTCCACATGTACAGGAGCGTAAGTAAGAATGTTCGGTGAGGGCGATAGGAAGTCTGCACGAGCGCCAGTTTCAACCACACTCACGTCGCCATCCATAACCATGTTCTTAGCATGTGTCTCGCGAATCACTTCCGCGGCGCCCGCCACGTGATCGTAATGCGCCTGGCTGTTGAGCAGGATTTTGGTGTCATTCCAACGAAAGCCCAATGCCTCCACACTCGCCCGTATCTGCGATGGAGAGGTAGCCAGGTTCGCGTTGATGAGGATATTTCCTTTTGGCGTGACGACGAGGTAGCTGGCAAGATCGCGGCTGCCCACGTAGTAGATGTCGTCAGAAATTCGAAAGGGAGCGATGGGAGTCGTCCACGAGGGGTCTACCTCAGCCAGGATGAGTCTGGGAGCGCCGAACAAGAGTAGTAACAGGCAAGGAAGAAAAACTCGCATTATCTTTACGCAATATACAGCATAGCCGAAAGATGTTATTCCGCCGGTTGATCAACAGCACCGGATTTGTCGCCATCGGCCTCGGAGCTCTTGTCACTCGGATCTCTTGTCAAAGGTTTGGCGCAATGCATGAGGCCGGCGCTCCCCTATCCGGCCTGGACCTCCACTTCGTCCGGCGTCTCGGTTGATAGCGCCCGAGCGCCGTTTGCGTTAGACCGCGTGTACTGCCTGGGAGAACGTCCCATGACGCGGCGAAAGGCCTTACTGAAGGCGCTCTCGGACTCATAGCCGAGCGACTGCGCGATAGCGGAGAGGCCATCAGACGAGTTCTTCAAACGGTCGGCCGCCAGTAGCATGCGCCAGCGGGTGAGGTACTCCATGGGCGTGGCGCCGACCGTCTCGTGGAAGCGTAGCGCGAAGACTGAGCGCGACATGCCCACGCGTTCGGCCAGCGACTGCAGCGTCCATGGATAGCCTGGATCATTGTGCATGCTAGCAATGGCGATGCTCATGTGCTGGTCCGACAGCGCGGAAAGCCAGCCGGGGCCGGCGCTGGCAGCATCCGCCAAGTGAAGGCGCAACGCCTGGATGAGCATCGTGTACGCGAGTTGCTGCGCAATCAGCGAACCGCCGGGTTGCGGGTCGCGGAGCTCTTCGCGCATGCGTTCCAGCGACCAGCGCATGGCGGCCTTGTCCGCCTCGCGGCGGATGTGGACGATGGGCGGCAGCGACTGCAACAGCATTTCAGCGTGACCGCCGGTCAGGGCGAAATGGCCTCCCGCTATGTACCGCTCACCATTGGCACTCCCGGGGGGCACTCCGGGGGTCACTCCCGGGGCTTCTCTGATCATGCCGGGGCTAGCGAAGGCGACGGTATAGTGAACCGGTTCGAGTGAGAGGTCGGTCGCGAGCCGGAACGGAAGTCCGCGCGGGAGCAGAAAGCAGTCCCCAGCCCGAAGCAGCACAGGGTCCAGCAACACCGGCTCGGGCGCGCCTTCAACGACTAACCAGCAGTCGCCCGCGAGCATCGCGTAGCACTTGATCCCCCGATGTTTCGGAAAGCGAATGGCCATGTCCCCCAGCACGGTAAAGCCGCCGGCGACGTAAAGCTGCGGCTTCATCAGGGCAAGAACCTCGGAGAGCGGGTCCATACGCTGACTCTGAGTCTCGGGGTTCTGAAACGGCAGGACGATTGAGCCAATCATGCGGACTTTCAGTATAGATCGTCCCCGGCCTTGCTCCCATCCAGTAATTGACGGTCTAAAAGGAGACATCATCGATCATGCGTATTTTTGTCACCGGGGCGCCGGGATTTATCGGTTCGGCGCTTGTTCCGGAGTTAATTCAGGCAGGACACAGTGTTTTGGGGCTGACCCGATCGGACGCCGGCGCCGAAGCGTTACGTAAGGCAGGGGCCGAGGTACTGCACGGCAACATTGAGGACCTCGACAGCCTGCGCGACGGAGCTGCCAAGTCCGACGGCGTCGTTCATCTGGCGTTCAATCACGACTTCTCGCAGATGCAGAAGAACTGCGATAACGACCGCAAGGCGATCGGGGCGATTGGCGAGGTGCTGCTGGGCTCCAGCCGTCCGCTTGTGGTCACGTCGGGGACGGCGATGGCCGCCAATGTGGACGGCAAGCCATCAACTGAGGAGAGCCCCATCGCGACCTGGAACCCGCGCTCAGCTTCGGAAGCGGCGGTGAAGGAGTTGACGGCGCGCGGCGTGAACACCTCCGTAGTGCGTCTGCCGCAGGTTCACGACACCCACAAGCAGGGCCTCATTCACTACGTCGCCGCCGTAGCGCGTGAGAAGCGTGTGTCGGCCTACATCGGCGATGGCGGCAATCGCTGGCCCGCGGCGCACGTTTCCGACGTGGCGCATCTATACCGTCTGGCGGTTGAGAAAGCGGAGCCGGGCGCGATCTACCACGCGGTCGGCGAGGAGGGCGTGTCGATGAAGGCCATCGCCGAGGCGCTGGGCCGCGGGTTGAAGGTTCCGGTGGTCAGCATCCAGCCGGATGAGGTTCCGGCACACTTCGGCTGGCTTGCCCTCTTCGCCGGGCACGACATGCCGTCCTCTAGCGCGATCACGCAAAAGAAGCTGAACTGGAAGCCAACGGGGCCAAGCCTGATCGCCGACCTGGACGGCATGGACTACTAGCCTGAGCCGGGCGTCACGTCGCGAAGGCCTTCTCTGCGGGCGGATAATAGACGCCGAAGGCACGTCGAGTGAGGCGCCGGAAACGTTTGCCGTTACGCGCGACCGGAACGGTTCGGTCGCAGGCTTTTATTGCATCTTCGATCAACGAGTGTTTCGGCAAGGCTCCGCGGTGAAAACGGGCAACCATTGCCGCGCCGGCAGCGCGCCTTATTCCTACGGCGCGAGAGCGAGCAGTGGAAGTCTCACTTCAGAACCATGTTAACCATGTCTAGCCCTGTCTAGCCCCGAACGTTAGTGAGGGGACCGAGCGCCAACGTCGAAGCAAGCGTCGGCACGAGTGCCGAGGCGGCACGCAGGAGTGCGTGCGCCCAACGGTCCTGACCGAAAACTCACCAGCCACTAGAAGGTCAAGCGGCCAGTCAACTGAATTTGCCGCGGAGTGGCTATCTGCCCAGGATGGCGAGGCGCCGTCCCCGTTCAAGCGGCGTGTTGGGTCGACGTGAAGGGCAAGTCCCTTGAGCTCCGCCCGCATCTGCGGCGCCTATACCTGACGGTTCGGGACCTGGGGCCCAATTTGCCGGGCGAAATTCTGCGAAACCAAACCCGCGCCAAAACGGAGGGGCGGGCGCCTCCCCGGCGCAGGCGTTAACATAAGGCGTCCTTGCGAGAAACCAGCCAAGTTTGGTAAGTTCCGTTCAGCGCTTGGTCTAAGGCGCTGGAGCCGCCGCTAATTTTTCCAGCGCGGCCAGGCGAGCGCACATCGGCCTCACTTCGTGTTCAGTCAATGCTTCAGCGCAGCCAACAACGATCCGTTTTCCAAGCTCGTAAAGCTGCAGCCGATACGCGGGGTCTTCCACCGTCCCGGCAATATCGCCCAGGGCCCTCAGCATCCGCAAGCTGACCGCAATATCCGCTTTCGAGTAGAGGCGTATCTGCTCAAAGGCAGAAGTCAGCAAGCCGTCGAAGCCGATCCACGGAACGCTGGCCCGAACGACTCCCGGGGGGTCGTACAGCAAAGGAGCCGGCATCTCCCGAGAAGCGAAACGGATAAGGATCCTGCTCAATTGGTCCACGCAACTGACGCCGGTGCTCGGATCGTTCACCGCTGGGGAAATCGCCTTCAGAGCGATGTCGACAATCTGCAAGACTCCGAACTCGATGTCCTGCTGCAAGGTTCTGGATGGGCCGAAGTCCACGGTTTCCAGCAGCTCCTCACGTTGGTCCGCGGAGAGCCGGCTCCCTCTATACACCATGAAAAGAGTTGTTCCGGCAGGAACGAAGTGGCCGACGCGGCGAACCAGGTGGACCTTCACGCGATACGACTTCGCCAAAGCAACCAACCGCCCGGTGTCGATGAAACGGATATAGCCTGATTTAGGACTGGGCAGCGGCGTCTCCCAGGTACTTGGCTCCAACAGGTGCGGAGAAACCATGGCGTCGACCCGGTGCGGCCATGGCATCATCTCATCAATCATGACTTCTGTTTCCGAGGCAATCCGGTCTACGATGTGGCTGACACTGATGGCCCGCGAAATGTGGTGAATGAAGAACAGCAGCCAGGCCACGCAGGCCAGGGCCAGAAGCATGGCGCCCATCACGGTGGCGACCGGGGCGAAGGGCCGCGGGAGCATACGAGCCGCGGGGAGCGCTGCCATGCAGTAGGAGAAGGTGCCCAGGAATATGCCGAGCGTCCATTGAGTGACGCGGTCCCTGGTGAAACTGAGGATGATGCGCGGCGAGAACTGCATGGAGGCCAGGGTTAGGGTCATCAGCAGGATGGCGAAAACAATGGAGACCACCGTCATGATGGAAGCCGCGATGCCGCCCAGAATGAATTGCGCCACTTGCGGATCGGAGTGAGAGGGAAAGAGCGCTCCCGGCGCCATGTCGCTGATTGCCGGAAAGGTCTCTTCCAGCCACGACAGGATGGCGCCGCCACAGCCCAGGGTAAGGGCGATGGTGAGAGGGCGCACCAGGAACCCGCCACGCAGGTTGAACGCGGCTTGACGCAGCAACAATTGAAGGCGCTTATTCATTTTCTATTGGTCCCAGTCTAAGCGCACTTAGGGTTTAAGTGCGGCGCACGACCCGCGGGCGGGACGACCAAGCGTGGTTCCCGGCTTCGCTGCGGACGATGGCGATGACTTCCGTGCCTGGCGTGACGTACGGCGATCACGCCACTCCCAAAGCTTTGGGTCGATCGCCTGGCGAGGCTCATCAGCCGGGATGGGTGACGGAGATCGTGGATCTTGGGTCGGGAGGGTAGCCTTTGAGACCTGCCGAAGCGGACTTCACGGGAGGGCTTGGCCGGTTGCCTGTCGGAATGAATGCGGGCCGAGTTCAGATCCAAAACTTAGAGCGGCGCTTCGGCCGTCCGCAGCAGCTCCTGAATCTCGGTCCGCGAGACCGACCGCGTCGCGCCGCCATCCACCCGGTTGATTTCGAAATGCAGATGTTGCCCGTGGCCGGGGAGCACCGCGTTAAAGCCGGTATGGCCTACCGTGCCCAGATAGTCTCCCGCCTCGACGATGTCCCCCACGCGCACCAGCACCGCTCCTAAATGGCAATACCGATAGAAGCGGCTGCCGGTAGGATCGAAGACGATCACTTCGTTACCGCCGCGAACCGCGCTGGTGCTGAAAGGGTCTTCCGCTTTCCAGCCCGTTTCGGCCTCGACCACCAGCCCGCCCGCCGCCGCTTCCACCGGCGTGCCCTCATCCACAAACATGTCGAGCGCGTCGTCGTGGGCAATCTCGAAGCGGCGTCCCCGTCCGTGGAGTGGAGGCGGCTCATACGCCACGGGCCGGATCAACGGAGCAACTGGCTGAGCCGGACAAAGCGACCGCAGCAGATTGAAGTAGCGAGCCTTGAAGCCTTTTGGCATGGCTTCGAGGATCAGGGCGTCGATCCGGCTGGTCGGGTCGACATCCGGCCGGTTCGCTGGATATCCATCCAGAAAACCGTCATGGTAGTAGATTGCGGAGACTAGAAACGCACTGGAGAAGGCGTTCTTGGGGCTTAGGTGCGCCATGATCTCCTCAGCCTTGTCCACTTCCAGCGTCACGCGGATCTCGATCGCATCCGAAGGCGTGACCATCACCGAGTCGGGCGGCGGTGGCGGGGGCGGCGGCCGCCTCAGGGGCCGGCGCGGAGCGGCGCCCGCCAGAAAACTGGCGCAAATCAGGCAAATAAGCAGCAGCCGGTTCAATCGAGTTCCGTCTCCAGCGCTGGTTTATGCTTCGGCTTCTTGCGCTGGGCTTTGGGTTGTATCGGCCGGGAGGCCTTCACCGTGCCAACGCGCTCCCGCGCCATCTTCTTGACCGCTTTCTTCCGGTCGTACTGTTCGCGTTTGCGCATGAGTCCCTATAAGCTACAATAAAGGAGAAAGAAGAAGGAGGCCATATGCTAAGGTCTATCGGACTCCCCGAGCTGCTGGTCATCTTGGTGGTCGCTGTTCTGCTATTTGGCGGAAAGAAGATTCCCGAGTTGGCAAAGGGCCTGGGTGAAGGCATCCGCAGTTTCAAGGGCGCCTTGAAGGAAGAAGAGCACGTCGACGAAAAGAAGCAGGCATAGGCTTCCCGGCCCGCTCGCAATTTGAGCGGCGCCGTAATCGACCTCTAACAGAACGAACCCCGCGAGAATTGCCTCTCGCGGGGTTTTGCATTAGTGGGGCGGGCGCGCTCGCCCGCGCGCTTCCGCAAAACTTTCAGTCTACCAGCAGCAGTATTGCGGTGTCGGCTAATGGCTTCGCCAACAAAGAAGGAGTCTTATTCAAAATCAATGCGCCCAAGGGAACAAACGCTTATTCATACGGTGACTCTGGAGAAAAGGAATATCTGCTTCCCCGAAACACCAAGTACAAAGTTAAAAAGATCGCAAAGGATACCGGTCAGATACCGGTCATCGAGGTCGATGTAATCAAATGAACCCAAACGAACAAGAAGTAGACCGTTTTGTCGGCACAGAAGAGGAACTTGCGGATCTGGTGGCCCAAGTGGATGCGCTTCGAAAAGGAGAGACGCAAGAGCCCGCGCCTAGCCCAGTTCCAAAGAACCAACTACCGTCGCCTTAATCCGGCCTGTGACATTCCCACTGCCATGGGCAAACAAAGGGCATATCGCACGCCGGCCGGAAGATCGGCAAATAGCGAAAGTAATTCTTTTAGATTGTGGCCAGACACTGGAAAAGCGCGACCAGGAGGTCGCGCGCGGGCGAGGGCGCCCGCCCTACTGCCGCACGTCCACCGTCTTCAAGTTGTCGTCCGGCATCCGGTCAATCAACAACGCAAACGGATCGATCCCAGCCTTCTCGGGAACATCGGCCACGGCGAACGGGTACGTGCCGCGCCCGCTGCCCATATGGATGCGCTCGCGATACAACGTCTTGCCGTACTTCTTGCCTTTCTCGGGGTTGGCGAAGGCACCGATTTCGATGAAGTCGTTCACCGGCACTTCATTCTCCGCGCCGGTGGAGTCGGCGCACATTCGCTGGGGACTGCGGTGAGCCCCGTCGACCGGACGAGATCTGGTGCTCGGACACTCTTCATAATGACCATTTCGAGGCCTATAAGAATAATCGCGACTATGAAAACGGCAACCGTTGTATCATGAAAAGTTCTGACCGGCCATAAGGAGCTAGCACGTTGGAAGGCAATGAACAACCCATTCGCCCAGACGAAGTTTCCGCCCAGTTTCCTGAGGGGGCGATCCAGACTGAAAACCAGGATTCTGCCACAGAACGGCGAGGGAGCGGTCTGCCCGATGGTGCTTATAGAAGGTGACGCCCTAAGTCTGGAGTATTTCGCGAGGCTAGTTTTGGCTCAGGCGGGGTTTCTGGCAGACTGTGGATTTAGCATCTCCCCGTCGGGCCCCGGAACCAAGTTCTTTGACAATGATTCCCAGGCCGGCCTCTATATTCACCGCCTGCCCTGCATCAATAAAAGGGGATGTCCATAGGATTTGGATCGCTGCAGGTTGCTGTGCGATTCCGCAACGGGACGATGCTGGTTGATCATTTCGGTTAGACAACAAGGTCCAGTGTCTCTCCATGGCGGACTGGCCGGTGCGGGCGGACGATGCGAATGCCGCGCTTGTGGAACTACTAGCAGCTCTCAAATTGTCATCGTCATGCGTTACGTGAGTGGCTCCAAGCCCCTCCTAGCCTTGAAGCGGGCTAACCTTGCGAGTCCCCATCGGCGGTACTCTTGCGTAATGCGACCCCTTCGGTATTCCATCAACGTCACATTAGACGGGTGCTGCGATCATCGCGCAATCACACCGGACGAAGACCTGTTTCGTAACGCGTGCGAGAACCTCAACCAGGCCGATGCCCTCCTCTTTGGCCGGGTGACTTACGAAATGATGGAGGCAGGTTGGCGGCCGCCGGCGCGGACGGGAGCGAGGCCTGATTGGATGGAACCCTTCGCCCGGACGATCGACGTGGCAAAGAAGTACGTCGTGTCGAGCACCCTGGACCGGGTCGATTGGAACACGGAGCTGGTGCGCGGGGATCTAGGGGAGGCCGTTCAGCAGCTCAAGCGGGAGCCGGGTAAGGGACTGTTGGTGGGCGGCGTGAAGCTCCCGCTGGCGTTGGCGGAACTGGGATTGATCGATGAGTACGAGTTCGTGGTGCAGCCCAGGCTAGCGGGCCACGGGCCGACGTTGTTCGCGGGGCTATCGAAGCAAGTCGACTTGAGGCTCGTGAGCCGGCTGGAGTTCGGCTCGGGCGCGGTGGCGATGCGGTATGAGCCGCGAAGGTAGCCGTTGGGCTTGTTAACCCGAGCCGGCCCCAGCATGGAGCAACTCGGGCCAGGCCTTCAGAGGTGACGCCAGTAGGGCGCAGACCCGCTGACACGGCGCGTTATGTGAGCGATTATTTAGCTTAGACTTGGCCGTTTCGGCTGCGCAGATCGCCGATTCGGTTCGCTGTCTAAGGACGCGAATGGGACGGCGACGTCCACGCTCGAACCGGCAATAATCGGCAGGGACAACGATAGCCGACCGACGAGATATTATCCTCAGGAAGGTGGGTCGTTGACCGGGATGGCTGAGGCCCACGAGCGATCGAGGCGCCGACTCTTGAAGAAAGGAGTCCGACAATGGATGACCAAACAGCCGGCGCGGGCGGTCCCCAACCACCACCGGAACCGCCGCGTGCCGACCCGATAGCGGGAGAGCTCGTCACCGAGACGCTCGACTACGACGGTGGTCGACAGGTCACGGTGTACGTCCCGCCGGATCCGCCCCAGGCGGTCGTGTTCGCCGGTGACGGTCAGGGGATCTCGCAGTGGGGCGGGTTCCTCGAGGCGGCCGACGTACCGTCCACGATGATCGTCGGTGTACACGGGCTGGCCGATGAGAGGCCGCGGCTCGAGGAGTACTCACCGGTCTTTGACGCGGAACGGGAGGTCCTTACCTGGGCAGCAGCACAACTGAAGAGGGACGACGGTCGTCAGGGTCGTTCTCCTGCCCCTTTCCCGTTACAACTGCTAGCGGAGCGTGTCTTGGACTCAGACTCAACCTCCCAAACCGAGAATGGCGCTGCGTTTGGCAACGCGCCTGTGGCCCACGCTGGCAATATAGTTTGGCGCACCAAACAAGACAAGACGCCCCCCGCGCGACGCAGCGGGAGGGGGTGATACGGAGTTCTCCCAAGGGACAAGTAACCTCAGGCCGGATTCAGGGCCGCTCGCATGGAGCTTACGGATCTGGTGAGACTCTGTAACTGGCCGCCGATCGGCAGATACTCCATCGTCACGTAGCCTTTGTAGCCAGTGCCGGCGATGGCCTGATAGATGTTTTCATAGTTCATTTCGCCGGTGCCGGGGTCGTTGCGTCCGGGATTGTCGGCGATGTGAAAGACGGCGACATACGGCGCGGCGGCCCGCAAGGTGCGAATGACGTTGCCGTTCTGCACCTGCTCATGATAGATGTCGAACAGCAAGCGGAAGTGAGGATGGTCCACTTGCTTGACCAGTTTCAGTCCCTCGACGCAGGTGGTGAGGAAGAAATCGTGGTGATCGACCTTGGAATTGAGAGGTTCAATGATGAGCTGCAGATTGGCTTTGGCGGCTAGATCGGCGGCGCGGCGGGAGTTGTCGAGCAGGAATTGATACTGCTCTTCATGCGTGCGGCCGGGCACTTCGTCGCCGGCCATGAGAATGACCTGCGGGATTTCGAGTTTTTGAGCGAAGACGAGAGCCCGGTCGAGGTCGGCCAGGAAGTTGGCGCTGTGCTCGGGGCGCACCATGGAGACCGGGCGCGATTTCCAGGAAGGCTGGGCGATGAGCGTGTCCATGCCGAGATGCAGGGAGCGGGCGAAGCGCTTCTTTTCTTCGATCTGAGCGTCGGACCAGGCGACGTGTTCGTCGACCAGTTCGACGGATTGGAGGCCGGCGTGGGCGGCGATCTCGAGTTTCTGCTCGAAGGGTCCTTTGAGGGTCCAGAGCATCACCGAAGTTCGGTGGTTGGGGTTCGGGGCTGAGTTTGGGGGCGGACTTTGGGCCAGGACGGGAGCGGCGAATAGGGTGGCCGCGCTGTAGCCCAGGCTGGTGTTTAGAAAGTTGCGCCGGTGCATATACCCCCACTGTACTCTTTTCCGCTAAAGTCTTCAGCCTGTTTCCGATAAGGGCTTTGGGAGAACGCGGATGTTGGACATTTTGATCGTGGACGATTCGGCGGCGATTCGTAAGATACTGCAGCGGGTATTGCGGCAGACCGACATTCCGATCGGAAAAGTACTGGAGGCGGGGGATGGAGTGGAGGCGCTGGCGGCGTTGAGGGACGCAAAAGTTGGCTTGATTCTGTCCGATATTAATATGCCCAATATGGACGGTCTGGAGTTGTTGAGCAAGCTGAAGAATAGCCCGGAGTGGAAGGATCTGCCGGTGGTGATGGTGTCGACCGAAGGCAGCCAGAACAAGGTGCTGGAGGCGGTCGGTTTGGGAGCGGCCGGCTACGTTCGCAAACCTTTCACCGCCGATCAAATCAAGGAAAAACTGACCGCCATTCTGGAGCCGTGACACGGCGCCGGAGAACGGGCCGAGCGCAAGCCGGCGAAGAAAAGAGCGGGCCTGGAGAGATCAAATTCATGACCGAAAATCAACAACCGGCAGTTTCGACGGAGGATCTGGTGGAAGCGGTGAGGCGGGCGACGGAAGAGGTGTTTTCCACCATGCTGGGCCTCGAACTGGAAAGGAAGGAGGCTTTTACCGAAAAAGCGAACGCCATGGTGCCGGCCTCGGGCGTAGTCTCGCTCATCGGTCTGGCCGGGGCCTTTGCCGGCACGGGAAGTCTTTCCTGCTCTTGTGAATTTGCCTGCCGGATGTCGGGGGCGCTGTTGATGACGGAACACGAAAACATGGATGAAGAGGTGCTCGATTCCATCGCCGAGATTACCAACATGGTGATTGGCAACGTAAAAACGGCGCTAGAGGAAAAGCTGGGGGTGAGCCTAGGATTGAGCACGCCGACGATGATCTTCGGGCGCAATTTTCAGACCCGCGGCGTGCGCAATCAGGATTGGATCGTAATTCCGTTTATGAGTGGAGAGGACAACCTGTACGTCCAGTTGTGTCTGGGGCCGAACAGCGGCGAAAACGCCAAGCCGGGACGGCCGGGGTTCGCGCTGCCGCAGATCGTGAATTTTTAGCTTGGCGGATTTGAATTCGAGGACTGAAACGTGACCACGCCAGCAACGAATCGGGAACCGGCATGGGCGTCCACCCCCGCCACTGCCGCGCCGAAGACGGAAACCCGGCAAGTATCTGAGCTTCCACCTGGGCAAGGAGGAGTACGCGATCCAAGTCTTGCGGGTGCGCGAGATTATGGGAATCCAGGAGATCACCGCGGCGCCGCAAACGCCGCTGTACCTGAAAGGCGTGATCAATTTGCGAGCTGCGACTGCGGTTCGGACTGGAGAGACCAAACGCACGCATCAAACCCGCATCATCGTAGTCGAGATTCCGGCGCCGGTGGCGGCCGATATAGACGCTGGTGGCGGGCGATATAAATGAAGATACACCCAATTTTGCTCGACGACGACGGCGTATTTATTGGGCATCGCGAAGGCGAAGGGGCAAAATGAACATTCTGCTCGGGAGCCGCACCGTGCTGACGGCCCATGAACTGCATGTAATTCAGTAATGCCGTTGAGATATTTGCCGGCCAGGCAAGAATTAGGCCACGAATTAGGAAATACCAGCATGGATATGGAATTGGAATCGAACGATTTCTCCGACGCCGAACTTGTTGAGATGGGCAACGATCCCGAACTGCTGGGCGATTTCGTCGTGGAAGCGAGGGAGCATCTGGGCAATATCGCGATGCGGCTGCTAGCGCTCCATCCGGATCCGGGTAACGCCGAGGCCCTGAATGCGATCTTTCGCGGGTTTCACACCATCAAAGGTCTGGCCGGATTTCTCAATCTGGCGGCGCTGGCGGAGGTGGCGCATGAAATTGAAACGTTGCTCGACCAGGCGCGGGAAGGCGAACTGGTCATCACCTCCGAGCATGTGGATGTCATTCTGGCCGGATCCGATTATCTGGCGCGCCGGATCGACGAACTGAACGCGTTCTTGCGAACCGGCCAAACGCCGGAGGTGTCTCCGGGGATGTCTCCGGGGCACGACCAACTGCTAATGGTGATTCGCGGCATGAGCGATCCGGAGCGGGTTGCGGCGCCGCACCGCGCACGGCCGGCAGGTTCGACCCAGGCGGGCCCGGCGCCGGCGCAGTTGAGCCGGCTAGGGGATCAACCGGATGCCGCCGCGGCGCCGAATGCCGACTCCGGGGAAGGGGGCGCGGCTCAAGCGATCAAAGTGGACACCGGCAAACTGGATCAACTCGTGGATCTGGTGGGCGAGCAGGTGGCAAGGCGGCACAACAGCCGGCTGGCGGGCGGCGGTGATCGGCGGCGCGCAAGTAATGAGGGGGCATGAAATGTTTCAGGTCCGCGAGCGGAACCACCTGGCGGCGAACAGAGCATTGTGGAAGGCCGGCATCCTGGCCGAACTCGAGGCGGTGGGGGGCGGGGTCTCGCGGACCGTGCGCGTCGACGTTGCCACGGGAGCGGTTGGGGTAAGAGAAGGCGGCTCGGCCGACCGGCAATTGGTTCGGCCGGGAAAAACTCAGAAAATTTCGATGACGACAAAGACGGACCGGCCGGTAGCGATGAGCGTATGAGTAGCCAGGTTGATCTGCGCGAGGCGGCTACTAAGCTCTCGAAATCCGTGTTTATCCCAACGGAAGTAATCGGCGACAAATGCGCTTGCCCGGATGAGCCGCTCTGTGGCGCTTCGCTCGAATTCCGGGGCGCCTATGCCGGCACGTTCTTTGCGATGTTGGCGCCGGGGGTGGCGCGCTCCCTGGCAGCCGACTGTTTCGGTTTGCCCAGCGATGAAATCACGGCGGAGCGGGAATCGCAGCTCACCTGCGAACTGGCAAACGTCCTGTGCGGCGCGGTGCTCAATCGGCTCGATCCCAACGCTAGGGTACATCTGTCGCCGCCGCAACCGACCAGCGAGTGCCCGCGCCATCTCCGCTGGTGTGAGCGACTGGAGACGCCGAAGGGTCCGCTGTGCGTCGGCTTGAGTATGTTTGGGGAAGGCTAAAGGTGGCCGAAGAACCAAAGACCCGTGTATTGGTGGTGGACGATTCCGCGCTGGTCGCGGCGCGCGCTTTCCGAGATCATTACCAATCTGCCCGAGACCTGCCATCCGGTGCTGGTAGCCCAGCACATTCCGCCCATCTTCTCCGCCGCGCTGGCCAACCGGTTGGATAAGATTTGCCATATCTCGGTGCGCGAAGCGCGGGACGGCAACACGCTGCAAATAGGACTGGTGTTGATCGCTCGCGGAAAATCATCACCTCACGCTGCACCGTGCCGGTGGCTGCTAATACGTGTCGCTCAATCAAGGTGCGCTGCTACACCATCAGCGCCCTGGCCGCCGACGTGCTTTTTCAATCCGTGACGAAAGCCGCGGGCAAAGCCGCAACCGGCGTGATACTCACGGGCATGGGCGCCGACGGCGCGGCTGGCCTGTTGACGATGAAGGAAGCGGGCGCAAGAACCATCGCGCAGGACGAGGCCAGTTGCGTTGTGTTCGGGATGCCGCGCGAGGCCATTCGTTTGGGGGCGGCACAACGCATTATGGCGCTCGACCGCATTGCGGCCGAACTGCAAATTACTCCCTTGTCAGGTTGAAATTGTTATCCTGAAATCCTTGAAGTTCTCCTACACTACCGCCAGCGGCATTCAGGTGCATCGCACCGCTTGGAAGCTGCCGTATCGCCGGGGGTTGCGCCATCTGTTGCGCGACCTGGACCGGCACCGCGGCATCTATCTTTCCTCCGGTTACGAATACCCGGAGCGTTATTCGCGTTGGGACATTGCCGCTTTGTGTCCGCCCTTGGAAATTAAAGGTGCGGGACGGCTGCTGGAATTCCGGGCGCTGAATGAGCGGGGTGTCGTACTGAATCAGATCCTGGAGCCTCTACTGGCTCGGCATCCCCATTGGGAAGATTTCCGCGCCGATGAGTGCGGTCTCTTCGGCCGCCTGAAGCCGCTTCCCCAACTGTTTCCGGAAGAAGAACGCAGCAAGCAGCCGTCGGCGTTCTCTATTCTGAGGAGTTTGATCGACGACTTTCGATCGAGTGGCGACTCGCGCTTGGCCTTGGTAGGCGCTTTCGGTTACGACCTGCTGTTTCAATTCGACCCGATTGAGTGGAAACTGCCGCGCGACGGGCACAAGGATGTGCATCTGTTTCTATGCGACGACATCAGTTTCATGGATCGCAAGAAGGAACAGATTGAGAGGTTCCAGTACGAGTTCGAACGCGGCAGTCTCTCGACAGCGGGACTGGAGCGAACCAATCCGGAAATCCCGCCCGCTCCCCGCCAGCCGCCGGCGGAAATCATCAGTAACCACACGCCGGAGGAGTACATGGAGAAGGTGGAAGCGGTCCGCGAAGGCATGCGGCAAGGCGATTACTACGAAGTGGTGTTGCGGCAAACTTATGAGGCGCCATTTTCTGAAAGCCCTTCCGCTTTGTTCGAGCGCATCCAGCACGCCAGTCCGAGCCCGTATGAGTTCTTTCTTCAGTTGGGCGATGAGCAGCTCATCGGGGCGTCGCCGGAGATGTTCGTCCGGGTAGAGGGCAATCGCGTGGAGACGTGTCCGATTGCGGGTACGGCCCGGCGCACGGGCGATCCGTTGCGCGATGCCGATAATATCCGCGAACTGCTCGATTCAGCCAAAGAGGAATCGGAGCTGACCATGTGCACGGACGTGGACCGCAACGACAAGTCGCGCGTGTGCGTGCCGGGATCGGTTAAAGTGATCGGGAGGCGATTGATAGAATCCTACGCGGGCGTCTTCCACACGGTCGACCACGTGGAAGGGACGCTGCAACCGGGCTTCGATTCCCTCGACGCTTTTCTCTCCCACATGTGGGCCGTTACCGTAATTGGAGCGCCCAAGAAAGCGGCAGCCCAGGCGATCGAGAGCCTGGAGAAGGACGCCCGTGGCTGGTATGCCGGCGCCGTCGGTATGATCGCGCTGAACGGCGACATCAATACGGGAATTTTGATCCGTACCGTACACCTGCACGGAGGCGTCGCGCGCTACCCTGTGGGCGCGACCTTGCTGTATGATTCCGTTCCTGAACTGGAATGGGAAGAGACCAGGCTGAAGGCCACCGGCTTCTTCCGCGCCCTGCGTGGTGAAGCAGCATCGAAGCCGGACGCCGGACGAACGGCCAGACCGGGCGCTGGTTTGAAAATGCTGCTGGTCGACAACGACGATTGCTTCATCCATACGCTGGCAAACTACGCGCGCCAGACCGGGGCGGAGGTGACCACATATCGCGCGGGCGTTCCGCACGAGCTGATTGAGCAGGCTGCGCCGGATCTGCTGCTCATCTCGCCCGGCCCGGGGCGGCCGGTGGATTTCGGTGTGCCGGCTCTGGTGAAATTTGCCGCGGCGAAAGGCATTCCGGTGTTTGGCGTGTGTCTTGGACTGCAAGGCATCGTGGAGGCGTTTGGCGGAGATTTGGGTGTGCTCGATTACCCCATGCACGGCAAACCGTCCACGGTGATCAACCAACAAAAAGGCGTGTTTCAAGGCTTGCCCGAGCGCTTTAAGGTAGGCCGCTACCATTCGCTGTTCGCGCGGCGCGAGACGTTTCCGGCTTGTCTCGAGATCACGGCGGAAAGCGAAGACGGCATCATCATGGGCGTGCGCCATCGCACGCTGCCGATTGAGGCGGTGCAATTTCACCCGGAATCGCTGCTCACTCTAGAGGGAGGCTGCGGTCTCAAGCTGATGGAGAACGTGGTCTCTCAATCGCGGACCGGCCGTCCGGTGGTTTTATAAATTCCGGTGGTTTTATAAAGTATTGTCGAAGAATGTATTTTGCCACCGCTTGCTGACGCGCGCGGCTCGGTAAATTGCGCATTGTGAACGAGCTGTTTCCGACACGCCCCTAAACCGGTTGCGAAGCCACGATCGTCGGAAGGTGTCAGGAAATCGGTTTTCGGGCCGTTTTGCGCAGGTTAAATCGTCGGAAACGTTAGATGGAAAAAATGGTTTTGGACATTTCCTGACAGCTTCTCGGAGAGCGGTCAGCCAGCGCTCTTCGACAAGTTTCTAGCGGGTAGCGTTATAATCAAGCCGTCCGAGGAGGAGCCATGGCCAAAATCGAAAGCTACACGCCCGGTTCGTTTTGCTGGGCGGAACTGGCGACCACCGACGCGGCGGCCGCAAAACAATTCTATCCGGCTATGTTCGGCTGGACGATCACCGAGTTTCCGATTCCCGGTGGCGTTTACACCATATTCCAAGTAGACGGCAATGACGCGGCGGCGATGTATGCGGCGGATGCGGGAATCCCCGCGCATTGGAACGCCTATTTTTCCGTAGCCAACGTGGATGAATCCGCGGCGAAAGTGGCGCCGCTCGGAGGCAAGGTGGTGGCGGCACCATTCGAGGTGGGAGAATCCGGCCGCATGGCGGCGATTCAGGATCCGCAAGGCGCCATGTTCTCGTTGTGGCAAGGGAAACGGAATATTGGCGCGACTCATGGCGGGCCGTTTGGTCAAGTATCGTGGCCCGAGCTGAACACTCCCGATCCAGCGGGCGCGGTGGCTTTCTATACAGGTTTGTTCGGCTGGAAGACCAAGCCGGAATCGGGCTTTGACGCAGCGCAATACATTGAATGGGTCAATAACAAGACGCATATCGGCGGCCTGTTGCCGATGCGCGGGCCCGAGTGGCAAGGAGTGCCGCCGCATTGGATGCTTTACGTCACCGTGGCGAACTGCGATGAGCGGGCAGCCAAGGCGAAGGAACTGGGGGCCACGATCTGCGTCCCGCCCACCGATATCCCGAATGTCGGCCGATTTTCGGTAATCACCGACGCTCAGGGCGCGGTCTTCTCGCTCGTTCAAATGAACCAGGCGGTAGCCGGAAGCTGATCTCCTGCCGCTCAGTTACCAAACGCTTTGGCGAACGCACCGTGCTGGACGGCGTGAGTTTCGAAGTTCAGCCCGGAGAACTTTGCGCGCTGCTGGGGCCGAACGGCGCGGGAAAATCCACGCTGCTGAGAATTCTCACGGGACTGCTGCCGCCTGACGCCGGGGACGCGGTGGTCGGTGGTTTGCCGGTGGCCGGCAGCCCGCGCGAGATGCGCCGCAGGATCGGGGTGGTGCCGGAGAATTTGGCGCTATTTCCGGAGCTGACTATCGAAGAGCATTTGCGCATGTCCGGGCCGGTCTATGGTCTGGACAAACACGTCACGCGGGAACGCGCCGAGCAGTTGCTGAGCTTGCTAGGCCTCGACGAGACTCGTCACACGTTCGCCAAAGAATGCTCGCACGGCATGCGCAAGAAAACCGCGCTGGCCATGGCGCTGCTGCACAATCCGCCGGTTTTGTTTCTGGATGAGCCGTTTGAAGGGCTGGATCCGGTGGCGTCGGACACGCTGCGCCACTTGCTGGAATCGATGGCCGGGCGCGGCATCACGGTACTGCTGACCTCGCATATTCTGTCGCTGGTGGACCGCGTGGCTCAGAGATTGATGTTGCTGAGGGAAGGCAAGCTGGTGTGGAATTCGCCGGTTTCCGAGTTGCCGAGCAACGCGGAAACACTGTACTTCAATCTGGTGGAAAGCCCGGCCCGGGAAGAACTGCCTTGGCTGAAGTTGTAGCGCCAGTCGCGGCAGTCGTCGGCGCCATCGCGCGCAGCTCGTGGCGGGAGCTACGCAGTCTTGGATCGTTTCAGGGCAACAATCTTCTGGCGCTGATCGTATTAATGATGGCGGAGGAGCCGCGCAATTTGCAATCGAGCGCGAGCTTTTATTGGCTGATTATCGCGGTGCTTTTTCTGTTTCCGCTTTCGGCGGATTTGCTGCGGCAGGTTCCGAAAGAGCGGCTTTCGCTATGGCCTCTGAGTACTGCGCAAATGGCGGCGATTCGCGCGGCCACGCTGCTGCTCAATCCAGTGCTGTGGATCGCGTTGCTGGTGGCCATTTTTGTGCACAGCGCCATGCTGGGGCTCATGCTGGCGATAGCAAGCTTCGCGGTGCAGTTGCTGGTGCGAATCCGTTTGCCGCGCTTCAATCTGCTTCGTTTCATCGGCGCCTTTCCTGGCCGCTTGGGCGGACTGGTTCAGAACCATTTGCGCGTGCTATTGAGCGCGCTGGATTTCTATTTTGCGGCGCTCTTTGCGATTTGCGCTGCGATTTATTGCTTCTTTACGGCTGGAGTCGACCCGCTGGCCCGAGTGGTGATCGGGCAGTTAGTCGTCATCTTTCTCAGCACGCTGGCGCAATGCCAGTTCGGTTTTGATGACGCCGCCGAGCGCGTGCGCTACCGGCTATTTCCGCTCTCGGGCGCTGAGATTCTGCTGGCGAAAGACATCGCGTGGTTCCTACTGGCGATTCTGCTCACCTGGCCTTTTCACTTGCTGGCATGCGTTTCCTCGGCATTGACCGTACTTGCGATCGGCCATCACACCGCCGTGCACGAACCAGTGCGGCAGCATCGCTGGCGATTCGCGGAAGGACGACTCGCTACGGTCGGCCTACTGCAAATGTTCGCGGCCATGTCGTCCGGTGTGGCGGTGTCGCAGGCGGGGGCTTGGGCGGCGCTGCCGTTTGTGGGCGTGTATGGCGCTTCGCTGTGGTTTTATGGGAGGAAATGGGAAGAGATAGCTGGCTAAGAAAGCAGATTGCCTTTAGCCGAAGACAACTGCCGTGAACTCAGTACCAACGCCCATGAATTTAGAACGCCGTCATCGCATTACTGTCGAGGATGGCAGGGCGGAGGGACGGCCATGCATACGCGGCCAACGCATTCGGTGGTGGATTAGCTGCAGTGGTTACTTCGATGTTTGTAAGGATGAGTGGAGAGTTAGTCAAGCTATTGTAATTATGGCTACAAAGTCCTTGCGAGCCGAATGGTTTCACGAACCTCTAGCGCAAATAGCACTGAAATGCGCCCCAATAGTAGGGCTTTGAGTAAGCGGTCTTGCGCAATTCGCGGCGGGCGATTTGCAACGCATCAGCGGGCGGCGTGCCATTGCCGATGGCGGCGTAGAAGTTGTCCATCAGCATCGAAGTGGATTCGTCCGAAACATCCCATAGCCCGGCCACTACGTTGCGGGCTCCGGCTTGCAAAAAGGCCCAAGTCAGTCCGACGAGTCCTTCGCCGGCATAAGTGCGCGCGCCGGAACTTCGGCACGCGGAGAGCGTGACCAGATCGGCGCGCAGCGGCACGTCGATAATATTGCGGGCATACAGGCGAAACCCATCGCTGCCGGGCGAGAGAATCACGGCGGAATCCAAGGGGCTGCGCTGGTTTGCTTCCGCATGCGCGGCGATGTGGATGATATCGAAATTTCCCGGCTTCAGCTTGGACCAGGCTTCGGGACGGGCATTATCGCCGGTAATGACGCTTTGTTCCGCGCCGGATAGATGCTTTCTGACGCTGGCGATCTCTTGGGGAGCGAAGGTTAGGGCAGGGAAATCGGGTCCAGGCGATAGCGGGTTGCCGATGATCAGGGCCTTTTGAGAAGCGCTGGCTTCTCCACCGCCATGGAACACGCCGAATGACGGAGCGATGGCGATGGTCGCATCGTCCATCCAGTAGCGTGGTTTGTCGCCGCTGTAGACGGGAAGAGTTTCGAAGCTGAGCCGGTGCAAGGGGCCATCCGGCACGATGACGACTCGTGTCCCGATTGGTAACATCGACGCGGCAGGAGTAATGAGAATGTCGTACAGGGTCCGGCCGGCGTCATTCTGCGTTACTAGAGGATCGCGCACGGTCTCTACGAATCCGCGGTATTCCTCGACCAGTTTGCCGATCTCGTCCGAGGGAGGAAGGGGGAAGACGCGAGTCTCCTTCGGCGTCGTGACCCATAGGAACGACCGGCGCGGCGCCAGCCAATAGGACATCCAGATGGCGCCGGATTGCCGGGCGATCGCGCTGAACTCGGAGGCTTGATGCGGCGTGGAGCTTCGCAGCTTTTCATCGAACCGCTGGGACAGGACGCGGGCCCGGCTGCTGTCGGCGACGGCGAGCGCTTTCACTGGGTCGTTTTGCGTCATGAGCGCGTCCACGTAATCTTGGTAGAACTGGATCAAAGACGCGAGAAACGTGATCTTATTTTCGCGACCGCTCAAGCTGCCCTGGCTGCCCTCAATGACGCTTATGGCGGCTTCGAAGTTGCTGTTTGCGGACTTGGTGTCGCCTTCGGCTTCCCATGCCTTTGCGATTCCACCGAATGCCGGCCACTGGATGCTAGCGTCTGCGAATTTCGATGAAAGGGCTCGCTGATAAGCGGCTCGCGCGTCGGCGAGACGCTTGCGCCCGAGGGCGATGTCTCCGGCGTCTAAATCCAGATAAGGAACCGAGCGCGGTTCCGGGCCTAGGCGAGTCGCATCCTGCAGGGCTTGATCGGCCGCGTCCCATTCTCCAGTGGCTGCCAACGCCCAGGTGAGATTACCGGCCGAGCGGGCCGCGTCTGCGGGGGCATGGTACCGCTCGGCCATGTCCCGTGCCTGACGGAGATAAGGTATAGCCCTCTGGACATCGAGCTGATTCATGTAGGCGGATCCCGTTTCACCCAGGGCTCGCGCGAGCAACACTCCCGGCCTAAGCGTCAGCAGGTTCTGTTCTTGGAAAGTGAGCGCCTTGTCGTAGTTCCCCAGCTTCACGTAACATGTCACTAGATTGTTGCTTGCGGCTAGGAAAAAATGTTGCGCGCGCTGACTCCGCCACATCTCTCGGGCCTGCTCGAAGAGCGGAATGGCCTCGTCGCACCGAGAACGCACCAGTCGGAGCATACCCAGGTTATTGACTGCGCTAGCCACATGGAACCTGTCCGCGACCGCCTCGGCGGAGCTGCGTGCGCGTATAAACGCCGCTTCGGCTTGGTCGAGTTGGTGGTCGCGCGCTAGGATTAACGCCGTGGCTATATCAATCTCGGGTTCTAAATCGCTCCGCGATGCTTGGCTTGCTAACTGGCGGGCCTCAGCAAGCAGGGTATTCGCGTACCTGAACTCACCGACACTCGCGGCTCGACGAGCATTCAGGACGCGGCGGCGAACCTCGAACTCAGGGGGAGCGTTTGGGCCAGGCTCAAGCAAAGGTGCAGCCGCGTCCGCCTTTCCCCCTTCCATAAGCGATTCGGCTTCAAGTAAACGAAATCGCCAATACGACTCCGTTAGCGTTCGGGTTTGCCAAGCTTTATGTGCTTGGCGTGACGCCGTCTCAAAGTCGCCATCCCGGAGCAGGGCAAGGTCCCTCCGATACTCCTCGTCGGTACTGATGCCGCAGCTATATAACAGTGCGGCGACTGCTAGGGTTAGGACTCCGCTTTCGGCTCGCACATGCCTCAGGTCGTCCAGGTGCCGTTCGGGTCGTTCGCCGGGTACGCCGCTTGCCCGCCCGTGCTCGATCCCATGGCGAGCCTCACCAACGTCCCGCGCCGGTTGTTGTCTTTCATGAGCACTTCGCCAAAATGGATCTTGCCAAAGCCTTTCAGCGTCAGGACGGAGCCTTTGATCTTCTTGCCATTCCAGCGGATGCTGTTGACGAACGAAACGCCTGCGTGGCCGCTGGCCGTTCGCGGCAGTTTGTCACCAAACTTACCGCCGGTCCCATGCGTCAGCCGCGTCTGATACTTATTAAAAAAGTTCTCATTTTTCCGATATTCCCGCTCGAACTGCGCGAAGGTCGGGAACTTGGAGAAATCGTCATCGATTTCCAGCTCAACCGGCTTCCCATCCAGTTCCAGGCCCTGAACTGTAATATCCGTGAAAATGATTTCCGGCTGTCCGTCCGGCCCGTGGTCGGCCTTTGTCGTCAGACACAGTTTCCGGGCGCTGAAAACGATAGACCCGTTCTTGGCGGATACATCTTCGATACACGCGGTCACGGTAGTGACGTGGTGGCCGCTCTCCAGTTCTTCACCTATGCTTTCGGCGAAAGTCGTACCCCACTGGAAAGTGTCCTTATAAGGGCCGGCGTCATACCTCCCCCCGGCCGATTGAGCGCGGTGATGGCCGCCCACCACCGTGAGGGACGCGCAAGGCGGTCCTTCGACTACCGCAAAAAAAGGTTTGCCGTCAATACTAACGATGCGCGCCCCAAAGGGCGTCGCGTTGCCATGGAAGATGAAGCGCCGGTCGTGAGGGTGATTGGCCATAAGGCAGTGATTATCTCAAATTCTGGTTGACTTTGAAACGGAACGACAGAACTTTTTCGGGGGACATTGTTACCTCGCGTACAGTCAGGGTGTACTCGGCGGGAGCTAGAAACGAGGAAGGCAAAAGCACCTTGAAGGACTCGCCGGGGGGCGGAGCGGCGGCGGCATCCTGGACGATAATTTGCTTTCCTCCAGACTTCCGCAATTCCCACTGCAAATTGCCCGAAGCACCTGGCAGATCGGCCTCGAGGAGCAGAAACGCTCCCAATTTCTCGACCGGCACCGCAGTCGCCTCGCCGCGCGATTCGGGGTAGACAACCACGGACGCTATCGCCTGGGGGCGGATGGTGTTCTGGAGCCTCAGGGTCTGAAAGCCGCCAAAGATCAAAGCCGCCACCAGCGCGCCGCCCCAGGCCAAGCGCCCAGGCAGCAGCCATGCGGGAAGCTGCCACGCATCGAGCCACCCCCACGCCGAGCGCTGCTGCGCCGGTTCAGCTTTGGTTTGGCTCTTCAATAATTCTCTGGCGCCCTGGGTGACGGAGGACAGGTCACGGACGTCTTGGGCGCATTCCTCACAACTAAAGAAATGCTCCTCGAACTGTTCGCGTTCGCCGTCGTCCAGTTCTCCCAATATGTATTTTTCTGCGGCCATCAGTGTCATGGCTTCATGGTGTTCCACAAGAAGGGTCTCTATGGTTGTTGTGACAAATCGGTCAAATTCGTTTCACCGTGTGGCCTGGGCTTCTGCGTTTCCGCCAGCAGCAGGCGCAAGCGCTTTTTGGCGCGATGGAGCATGACGCGCAGGTACTCGCGCCCGACGCCCTGTTCGCGGCACACGACATCCTTATCGCGTTCTTCCAGAAAGACGGCCTTCATCAAGATCCGGTCCTTCGGGGACATTTCGTCGATCAGCGTCCGCACCTGCCGCCGGCGTTCCTCGGAAACCAGTTCGCGTTCGATGCCGGCCCCCGGGTCGCGCGGCTCGGGGACGTTTTCGTCCCACTGGCCGGCCTTGGCGTGCTCGCGCAAGTGCTCGAACACCACGTTGTTGCAAACCGAGTTCACAAAGGCCCCCAGGCACTCGGGACGCTCCAAGCCCGGACCGCGCCGCAGGGAGCGCAGAACCCGCAAGAACACCTCTTGCCGCAGATCCTCCAGATCCTCACGAGACCGTAGCCGTTGCCGCAGTTTGACGAGGAGCAGGCCTGAGAAATAGTCCACAAAATGCCGTTCGGTCTCAGTCTCGCCGTCGGCAAGCCGCTCGACGTACTCCCGATCGAATGCGAAGAACTCCACTGGCTGTCTCTGCACCTGCGTGACGCCAGCATACCCGGATCCACGGCTAAGTGCAACAGCAGGGGAAGGTTTTGGATGTCTTGACGCAATGGGGGCGGTGCGGGATGGCATTCGGTTCACTCGAAGGGAGCCTGAAAAATGGTGTAAGTTACGCGCGAATCGTTTCATCGTCGTCCTCAGAAGGTTAAGCGAGAATTGACGGGTAGATACGCCAGAAAAAATAAGGCGCCGCGGACTTTTGCTCGCCGCGCAGGCGCAGACTGGCAGGTGGCTCGTGTGCCGCGCTCAATTCTGATTGAAAACAAACAACTTGTGGTCATGCAGAGAGCGGACTTGAAGTCGCGCCATTTAAGGTTGGCTCACTGCGATCTCGAAGATTTCGGGCGTGGCAGCCATCCGCCCGATCGGCGGCGCGGTATGGTCGGGCCAGTCGTCGGCCTGAGCGTCGGGAAGCGAATCTCGGCCTCGCTGCCTCCAAAGAGATCGGTCGGCTCAAGACAGCCAAAGCCGTGGGCTAGAATCGAGGAAGTTCCGCCTTCCCGGAAACTTGGCCTAGGCAATCGGGTTAAAAGGATTAAGAGTGCGTACCATTAAATCTTCCATCAAATTTTCCATCGCTCTGTTTCTGTGCGCGGTGGCGGGAGCGCAGACCTGGGATACGTCCGGCAACGGGCTGCTGCAAGGCAACTACTACTTTCGCGAAGTCGTTTGGATCGTCGGCGACAACTCCGGAGACCTGAGCCGGGCCATTTCCCTTTACGGCAATATCAGTTTCGACGGAAACGGAAACTACACTCTTAGCGGGGCAACGATCTACGACAGCAGTGCGGGGGCGCAAGCGAGTCTGACGGGTACCGGCACGTACACCATCTCCGCCAGCGGCTACGGATCGCTGAGCGGCTTGGTTTCGGGCGCCGGCCCAGTTTATGGATTGGTTTCCAATGGTATTTTCGTCGCCAGCACCACGGAGAACGGTTACAACGATTTGTTCATTGCGGCTAAGGTGGCGTCGCCCGCGCCTACCAGCTCGTCTTTCCAGGGCGCTTATACCATGATGGATGTCGATCTTTCCGGCGGTATGCCGGCCTACACTTTCGATGCCCAGTTCCAGTTGAACCCGGACGGAAACGGGAATATCGGCGCGGTGAACATTGGCGCTTATCTCTGTTCGAATGGTTGCGGCACTCTGAACCAAAGCAATAGTGGCGTGAAGTACATTTTCAGCAATGGCGCCGCCAACGTTAATTTTCAGGGAAATCCAAACAGTAGCCTGATTTTCGGCCAGAAATATCTTTATTTTTCGGCGGATGGCAATTTCGTTTTCGGCGGCGATCCGCTGGCCTGGGATATGTTTGTAGGCGTGCGCTCCGCCAGCACGGCGCCAAGCTTCGGCGGTTTGTATTACCAGGCCGGCGTTTATCAAGACGAGTCGGAACTGGTGGCTAGCGGCGTGGGAGATCTCGACACTTATTACGGCTCGTTCAAGGCGAATAACGGAGCGCTTCTGGCGCATCAACGGCTATTGTCCGTGTTCAATACCAACCCGATCGATTTCACCTATTACGACACGTATTCCTTGAATTCAAACGGCACCCAAGACGACGGTGGCTATCATTACGTGTTCGGCGAGGGCGGGGCGATTCGCATCGGTGTCGGCATCAGCGACCTGCTCGGTATCAACGTCGCCGTCCAGGCGCCCGGTTTTCCCGCGACCGGCAGCGTTTATATCAATCCCACCGGGGTCGTCAATGCAGCCAGCTCAGCGCCCTTTACTTCGGGGCTCGCGCCCGGCGAATTCATTTCCATCTACGGGATCAACCTGGCGCCATCCACTCAATCCGATTCCAGTTTCCCGACGCAAGTGGACGGCGTTCAAGTGCTGATCAACAACAATCCGGTACCGGTTTATGTTGTCAGCGCCAATCAGATTTCCGCGCTGGTTCCCTTTGTTACCGGCAGCTCCGTGGTCTCGATCCAGGTGGTGAACAACGGCGTGCCTTCAAACACAGTCACGGAGTATTTGAACTTCACCGCGCCCGGTGCGTTTACTATTCCGCCGGGCGGCATTGGTTACGCGGCGGCCCTGCATGCAGACAGTTCTCTGGTGTCGCCTTCCAGTCCCGCGCAAATTGGAGAGACGATCGCCGTCTATGTGTCGGGAATGGGGGCTGTGAGTCCGCCGATTGCCGATGGCACTCCCGGGCCCACCAATCCGTTCAGCTTGACGACAAACACGTTCACCGTGCTGATCGGAGGTATCAGTGCAACGGTGGCCTACGCCGGCTTAGCGCCTGAGTTGGTCGGCCTGTATCAAATCAATGTGCAGGTGCCTACGGGCGTTCCTAACGGAGACAACTATCTCGACATAGCGGGGCCAGACTATTATTCGTCACAAGCCTTGGTTACGATCGGAACGGCGAGCACCGCGAAAGCACGCCGGGGTTCCCCGAAGCTGGTGCGCGGTCTCGTTCCCCGGCGGGCGCCTGCGCGCCGTCAGTGACCCGGCGCCCCGGTTGCGCTTGGCTTGCGGGCAAACTTCTTACGAATATCCGGCCAGAACTCGGGCAGGAGATTACCCAGCGCCGCGCCACCCAGGCTGGAAATCAGCCGCATGGAAGACTCGCCGGCGGTTCTGCTTTGTGGGGGATAGTAGGCGTTCGATAGCGCGATGCCCATGCTGGTCCCCGCCAACTCCGACCAATTGACCGAGGGCCGGCCGGAATCCATGCGAGTGACAAACGGGCGGCTGAGCGCATAGCCCACCCTCGTCAGCACGCGGCTGCCCGGACCCTTGCGGAAATAACGAGGGTCTTCATGCAGCCAGGATGCCAGCAAGGCGTCGGCGAATATATTTTGAGACGTTTCGTCCGCTAAAGCCGCTCCGAATCGTTGTCCGAATGCGCTGGCGCCATGGGGTCCGTATTTCGGATCGCCATTGTGAGCCTGAGAGATCGCCGCGCCCAGACCGGCTGCGGCGATGGTAAACGGATCGGAACTCTCACGCGCCGCCAACTCCCACTTCTGCAAGGACGTCAGGGGCGGAGTGGCCGGCGTGGGATCGTTCACCGTCTGGTAGTTGGGGATCACTCCCAGAATCCGCTCGCTATCGTCATCGGAAGCGCTGGTGCTATTGCCGTTGCCGGCCGGCTGAGCGTTCAGACTGGCGGTCGACAGCAAGACCAAAAAGGCCGGTCCGGAAACTAGGGTGCGCGTCCACAACACAGTTTAGGCGCGCCACCTGCCGTGTGTGTTACGACCTTTACAAAACGTTGCGTTGAGGTTGGCCAAGGAGAGGGAATTTCCTAGTGGGGCTGGCAATGTGTTCGTGCTCGGCGTTATAGGGCCGCGACTTTGCGCTGCACGGTAAGGAAGTAAATGCCCAACAGGCTGAGCAACACTCCGTTGGTGGCCAGCACCACGGGAGCGGTGAATTCTTTCACGAGTGCGCCCACGATCAGGCTCCCAAACGGCATGCCGCCGCGAAACGCAACGTTATAAACGCTCATGACCCGGCCACGCATCTGATCAGTGGTGATGGCCTGGACCAGTGAACTGATGGTGGCAAAAACTCCCAATAGCAACGAGCCGGCGAAGAAGACAAAGGCACAGCTCAAGAAAATGTTTTTGGAGAGCGAAAATCCGGAGATCATCGCTCCCAGCGCCACCAACATCAGCAGCGCCGTCTGCCCTTGCTTCTTAAACTGGCCTAATCCGGCGACCACCAGCGCACCCAGAATGGAGCCGGTTCCGGACGAAACCAGAAACCATGTAAATACGCCCGGGCCGCCATGGAATACCTCTTTGGCGAACACCGGTAAGAACGTGAGCAAAGGAAATGCCAGCAACGTCATCGAAAACGCCAGAAAGATCAAGCCTTCCATCGCAGGCTGTTCGAGAACGAAGCGGAATCCCTTGCGCATGCTTTGCATCATGGATTCGGAAACCTTAGCCGGGATGAAGGCCGGGCTGATGATCAACAGGGAAAAGATGACCGCGACAAACGACAATCCGTTGAGTCCGAAGCACCACGCTGCGCCGAGATAAGTAAGAGCCAATCCCCCGAGTGTCGGACCGATCACCCGCGCCAGATTGAATTGGATTGAGTTCAACGCGATGGCGTTGGGCAGATCGACCGGTTTCACCAGCGACGGAATCAGCGCCGAATAAGCCGGGCCGCCGAATGACTGGGCGGTGCCGACCACGAACGACAGAACGAGAATATGCCAGACCTGGACCACTCCGGTGGCAACCAGAATGGTCAGAGTGAAGGCGCAGCCAGTCTGAACATACTGCGAAGCCAGCAGCAGCTTTTGACGCTGGGTGCGGTCCGCGAAGACGCCTCCGAACAGCGAGAACAAGACAATGGGGATGGTTGCGAGAAACGCATCCAGGCCCAAAAGGAAGGCCGATTTCGAGAGTTGCAGCACCAGCCAGGCTTGCGCCAACTGCTGCATCGCCGTTCCGATGCTGGAGGTGCATGCGCCTAGCCACATGACCCGGAAGTCGCGATACTGAAAGCATTTGAAAACGCGTTCCAGCAGCGCGGGCTTGGGGTCAGGGGAGGGGGTTTTCGCGCTCGATGAGATGGAGGATGTTGCCATCGGTGTCCGCAAAGAATACTAGCCGGTTCCCTTGGTTGGTAAAAGGTTCCTTGAGAATCTCGACCCCTTGCTCCTTTAATTGCCGGTATGCGGCATCGAAATCAGCGACAGCGATGGCAAGATGACGGATGCCCGGGATCTTCATCCCGTTGGGCGGCGTATCGCCCTCTGACGGGATAATTTCGAGCATTGTGCCGTTGGCCGCCTTTACAAAAAAGTTCCCGTCATACTCAAAATTGATGCGAAAGCCGAGGTGTTGGACGTACCAATCGGCTAAACGTCGCGGATTGGGCGACGCGATGGCAGTGTGTTCGAGCCCTTGAAACATGTCAACCTGATTCTCTCCGCCTACTTAGCTGCCTGTCAGGAAACAACCTTGCCAATCCTTCCGGACCGCTCCCTGACGGTCGCGGCTCTGTGAGACCTTCTGAGCCGCGACCGTCAGGGAGCGGTTGAATAGGCTGTGTCATGACAGGCCCTTAGCTGCCTGACGCGCGGCTTCCAAAGCGGCGTCGTAGTTAGGATGATCGGCAACTTCCGGCACGTACTCCACATAGCGCAGCGTGTTGTCTTTGTCCACTACGAACAAGGCGCGGCTTTCAATGCGCAGTTCCTTGATGAGGGTGCCATACTTCTCGCCAAACGAAGCGGTCTTGTGATCGGACAACATCTTTATGCGATCGACGCCGTAGGCGTCGCACCAGCGTTTTTGCGCGAACGGCAGGTCCATGCTGACTGAAAACACCTCGACACCCTGCAACTTGGATAATTCTTCGTTGAAGCGTTTGGTTTGCGCATCGCAGACTGGCGTGTCGAGGGAGGGGATCACGCTGAAGATGCGAACCCCGCGGCCGGTTTTCTCCAGGTTTACGGGTTGCATAGAGCAATTCACGGCGTCAAAGTCCGGCGCTATCTGTCCCGATTTTAATTCCGGACCCACCAGGGTCATTTTGTTGCCGCGGAGCGTCACTGCGCCGGAGCGTTCTTGCAAATTGTCCTCTTTGGTCATGCAGCGATCATTGTAGCAACTCGGTCAATCGGGCAATTCAGTGTTCGGGGGGAGACGGGGGTAGACCGCTCCCTGACGGTCGCGGCTCGGCTGAGGCGGGGTAGAGCGCTCCGTGACAGTCGCGGCTCGGTTGAGGCGGGGGCTGACCGCTCCGTGACGGTCGCGGCTCGGTTGAGGCGGGGTAGAGCGCTCCGTGACAGTCGCGGCTCGGCTGAGGCGGGGTAGAGCGCTCCGTGACAGTCGCGGCTCGGTTGAGGCGGGGGCTGACCGCTCCGTGACGGTCGCGGCTCGGTTGAGGCGGGGTAGAGCGCTCGCCTTCACGGCCGTCGGCTCGGTTGAGGAGGTGTTTAACAATTCAATCAACCCCTCGGCGTCGCCGACCGGCAACTGGCAGGCGTAATCCTGGCAGACATAAGCGTGCCCGTCGTTCAGCATGCTCGAGAGCACCGGCAGATAGCGCGACAGCTTGCGCCGTGTTTCGCCGGAATCGATCACGAACAGAACGCTGTGCGGCAGAAAACGCCGATTCACGGTTTCGAGCAAGGCTTGCACGGGTTCAGCCTTTGGATCGCCCACAATCACGATCTGCTGCTTCTTTGCCAATAGCTCGCCAAAGCCGGCCAACATCTGTGGCACGGCGGCGGGCTGTGCCGCAATCCGGCGGGAGAGCGCCCGCAGCGTCCGTTCCGCTGCCTCGCGCAATTCGTGGTTGTCGGTGAAGTTGGCCAGCCGCAGCAAGTCCATCAGCGCGACGGAATTGCCGGATGGCTCCGCGCCATCGTAGTCGTCTTTCATCCGCATCACCAGACTGGCATCGCCCGCGGCGGTGGTGAAGAATGCGCCCTCGCGGTCTTCAAACAATTCGCGCATTTTTGTAGTGAGTGCGAGAGCCGTCTCGAGGTGGCTGGGGTCGAAGCCCGCTTCATAGATATCCAGCAGGGCGGCGATCAAGAATGCGTAGTCGTCCAGGAATCCGTTTACCGCTGCCTCGCCGTCGCGGAAGCGCCGTTTTAACGTGTTGCCATCGTAAAGCCTGGTCAACACAAAATGCAATGCTTTCTGGGCGGCCTCGAGATAACGGGGTTCGCCGAGAACGCGAGCGCCCTTAGAGAAAGCGGAAATCATGAGCCCATTCCAACTTGCCAGGATCTTGTCGTCGAGATGCGGGCGGGGCGCCGGCTGCGGGCTTCGAGCAAAATCTGCTGCGCATTGTCTAGCGCGCTTTCGACGGTTGGCTCGCTCTGGTTCAACTGACTGGCGACTTCTTTTATAGAACGCGCTATATACAAAATGTTCTTGTGGGTGAATTCCCCGTGCGGATCGTTCTCGACGTTTCCGTCCTTCTCGACGCCATAGCGAAGAGAAAAAATGCGAGCGGTTTCCTCGCCCAGTAGCTGAACCAACTCGGAGTAGCTCCAAAGATAGAATGCGCCTTCGCTCTTGTCCTTTGGTTTGGCTGGATCGACGGCGCTGTCGGCATCTTCGGCTGAATAGAACCCGCCTTCGGGTGAAGTCAGATCGCGCAGGACGTATTCAAAGATGCTTTCGGCGATTTGTCCGAAAAACGGCTCCTGGGTGATCTGGAACGCCTCTAAATAAGAGGTCGCCAGTTGCGCCTGATCGTAAAGCATTTTTTCAAAATGGGGCACGAACCAGCGCTCATCCACGGAATAGCGGTGAAATCCGCCGCCGAGCTGATCGTTCATTCCTCCGCCGGCCATGGACGCCAGCGTTTGCAGCACCATCTCCAGAGCTTCTTCGTTGCCGTTGTCCTTGTAATAGCGCAGCAGAAAATTCAGCACGCTGGGACGAGGAAATTTTGGCGCTTCTCCGAATCCGCCGCGCGTACGGTCAAACGTGCGCCGGAAATAATGGAAGCACGCATCGAGCACGCCGCGGTCAATGGCGGCAGGGGTAGCGTCCTCGCCCAGCTTGCGCAGTTGCGCCAGGATGTCTCCGCCGCTCGATATAATTTTCTCGCGATCGTTCCGCCAGGCGCCGGCGATGTGCGCGAGCAGGGCAGGGAAGCCGGGGCGGCCATAACGGTTATCGGGCGGGAAATAGGTTCCTCCGTAAAACGGCTCTAAATCGGGCGTGAGAAACACCGACATGGGCCAACCGCCGCTGCCGGTCGTGGCTTGCACGAACGTCATGTAGATGTGATCGACATCGGGGCGTTCTTCGCGATCCACTTTAATCGGAACAAAATCTTTGTTGACCAGTTGGGCGATGGCTTCGTTCTCAAACGACTCGCGCTCCATCACGTGGCACCAATGGCAGGTGGAGTAACCGATGGAAAGGAAGATGGGTTTCTGCTCGCGCCGCGCTTTGTCGAAGGCCTCCGGCCCCCAGGGATACCAGTCGACGGGGTTGTGCGCGTGCTGCTGCAGGTAGGGGCTCTTTTCCGTGATGAGGTGGTTGGCCATCTGTACTTCAGCATCGCAGACGTGGGCGGGCGGGGTAGTGTCCGGATCTGGGACTAGGTTCGTTTGCTCATTTTCAAATTGCGCGTTGGTGCGCAGGTCTTGGAGTTCTCTCAGGGCCCGATGGTAGCAGCGTGAGTTGGCCGCCTGGGAGCGCTGGATGTGGCTCAAAGCGCTGCTGTTATCGTATATATCTTTATGCGCGATGGCGGTGCGGAAGGGCTCATAAATGCGGTGGTGTTTGGCTTCGACCGCAGCCTTTTGCTCATCCATTTTGTAGTTAATGGTGCTGTTTTCCAGACGCCAATAGCGGTCGCGAAGCCATTTAGCGACGATCATTTCTTCGACCAGATCGCGCTCGATGGGGTTGGTGGGGCGGAGAACTGCGAAGTACTCATCGCGGAGTTTGGCGAGCGCGGTGGAGAATGCGTCGCGTTTGACTCCGTTGAGGCGCGAGCGTTCTATGCCGGCTTGGGTTTTGCTGCTGCGGGCTAATGCGCCGTTGGCGCGGGAAGCGCGGATGCGGCGTTCGCTGAACATTTTTTTCCGGCTCCTTTCGCTGGATTGCTTCCAAGAGCTATTTTAGGATGGGGGCTGGCGGGGCTGGGCGTCACGGTGCGATAAGTGGTTTGTTTTGAATGCTACAAAGTTGGAAATTGTTGTGAACGTGATTTTGGGGTTGGGGCAGGAGCACTAGTGTCCGGCTAGAAGTCGAGTAGATTCAATTGGTTGGAAAATAAGGTGGATTTTTCTTGGGAGCCTTGATCGTCGAAGGCTCGCAGAATGGGCGTTTTCTCGAAAAGGGTGACGCTGAGAACCTGTAGGATTTGGTAGAGCGTCGCATCCAGGGCCAGCCTCTTCTTAACGGTGGCGACCAGCACGTACACGGCGATGGCGATCCAGATTTGAGTCTTCACTGCATTCTCGCTATTCCCATAAAATGCCTTGATGCGCAGGTGCTGTTTGATCCATTTGAAGAACAACTCGACCTTCCAACGCGACTTGTAAAGTCGCGCGATGGTGAGAGCCGGAAGATCAAAGTTGTTGGTCAGGAAGATGAGCCAGCGGCGCTGCTCCAGGTCGTAAAAGCGGACCCGGCGAAGCGGGTCCGGATAGTTTTTCATCGAGGCCGTCGAGGTGAGCATGACGGTGTGATCGGATCGCAAGCCAGTGGTCTTGTCGACGGCCCGCGAGTAGCGCCGTTGCAACAGGACGCCGGCTTTGGTGCGCGTGACAAAGAACGCACCGCAACGATGCAAGGCGTAGAGACGCTCGAAGTCCAGATAGCCTCGATCCATCACGTAGAACGAACCGGCCTCCGGCAGGATCTCGTCAAGGATATTCACGTCATGCCGTTTTCCATCGGAAACCTCAATGAAAGCGGGGATAGAGCCACGCAAGTCCAGCAGCGTATGCATCTTCACCGCGCCTTTGGTGGACTGGAACCGCGCCCACGGAAACACGGACAAGCACAGGTCAATAGTGGTCGAGTCGAGCGCATAGACGGTACCGTCGAGATCGAAGCCGAGAGACTCGTCCGCATACATCGGCCGGGCGGTGGCGATCAAGACTTGAGCGAAGTCGGCGTAAATGCGCCAGTTGACGGACTCGTTGGCGTCCGCGAGGGTGGAGCGCGAGATGCGGCCGCGGAAGCCCATGTGATAGAGCTTCCCTTGCACGGATCGCAGGCAGGCTTCGATATCGCGCAAGCTTTCGCGATAGGTCAGTTGCGCGAAGCCGAGACAAAGAAACTGATCCAAACAGGAAAAGCTGCGTTTTCCAAAATCGCCGCCGTAACGCGTCACGCATTTCTGAAATTCGTAGGCGGGAAAATGCTCCATCACCTGGGCGAAGACCGTTCGGCCAACCTGCATGCCTCATTGTCAGGGCTGCAAACTGTCTGCCCCCTAAGTCCCCAAACCCGCAAATCGGGTTCAAACAGTTCAAATCGAAAAATCTGGAAATGGCACTTAACTGTTGATCCTGCCAATGCTTACAGCCGATGCCCTAGCGCTCAGCCGGACACTAGTGGGGCAGGAGGCGGGCTGTGTGATAGAATTTAATTGCGGTTGAGAGGGCTGCCAACGCAGTCCGTTGGCTGAAAACCCACTCGGCTGCCTTTTTTAGGTACCTTCTGTATCTTGACGATGCAGGCTCGCCCGGCAACGTCTCCGACGCGCATTTTGTTCTCGGGGCATCTGTGTCTTTGAGGCGCAGGTCGATTGGTTCAGCCGCGAGATCAAGTTGGCCGCGCCATTTAACGCGCAGTGGGGATCGCTAAAGAACATCGCTGACACGCCGTTCTTCGTGGACTCGCGCGCTTCGCGTCTTGTGCAGATTGCAGACCACGTCGCCTATTAGGTTTTCCGCCGCTACAACTCAGGCGACGCGCAGTACTTCGATATAATCGCCATCGCTTTGATGCGGTCGACAACGTCTTTCACGGCCTTGTACACAAGCACGCGCCGTGCGTGAAACGCACGAGATATTCCCACGTCCTTCCGCCGACAACAGTCGCATGTCACCGTTGAATTCCACGTCGATACCTCCTGATGAAATCTCCGCATCCGCCAGGTCCGCACCGTCCTCGAATCCGTTCCCGACCAGAAGCAAGCGCCCCTCGGGCGTGACGACGTAGTGATCCAGGCAGGGATAGTCCAGCGACTTAGTTTGGAACAGCCTGCTGTCCGGCGGATGACCCTTCGGCAACACCGCGTCCCATCGGATTTCATCAAAAAGTCCCATCGGTTTTCGTCTCTCCAAGAAACTTCGGGTCCGTGCCGGTCGCGGGGCGCCTCACGGCAGGTCCCAGGGATTGAGTAGCGGCACTTGCAGCCCGGCGAAATGCTTCACATTGCGCGTGACAAACGCAAGGTCATGCGCAAGAGCGGTCGCCGCAAGTAACGAATCGATCGTCGGCAAAGGCCGCCCTTGTTTGAGCAGCGGCGCGATGAATCGCGCCCAGACTGAAGCCACGCCCTTGTCGATGGCCAGAATTCGCCCGGCGAACCTCGCCTGCAAATCGTTCTCGAACCATTGCTTGATCTCTCGCCGCCGCTTGCCTTCGTCCAGCAGAAGAATGCCCTTTTCGATCTCGCCAAGCGTCAAGACGCTCAAATACTGTATCGGTTCGGGGGTTGTCTCAATCCATTTGACGACGCCGTGATGAGGTGTCTCTTCGCGGTTGTATTCGGAGATGATATTGGTGTCGAGCAGGTAGCCGTTCATTCGATTTCGACTACGCGAGGATAATCCTCTATGCGCTCTAGATTGAGGTTTGCTCCGCGCAATGGCGAGTTCATGAAGAATTCGTGCAGGGTCTGGTGCGGCGGTCGCGTGACGGGCGCGCCGGGCTCGGGCAGCGCGTCGAGCGCTTTGGTGAGGAGTTCGTCGAGGTCGTGGAACTGACCGCTCTGGAGATAGCGTTGGATGCGGGCTTCGGTTTCAGGTCGTGTGATCTCCAGGGTCATGGCGCGCCTCCCGTCAAAAATGGATTCCGTCCTAACCCTACATCAGGCAGGATCGGCGGTCAAGTGAGAGTGTTGCAAAGGACGATCACACTCTAAGACAGATGGTTGGAAAATCGCACACCGAGTGCAGGCGATGGTGGTTCATTGGAACAACGCAACGAAATCGCTCGCGGAAACGACTCGCGTGGCTTTGTGGCGGTCGAGGGCGAGCAGTCCACTCTTGTCGCCCGTCACGAGGTAATCGGCCTTGCCACCTTCGGACAGGGCCAGCAGAAAATCGTCCGGTGGGATCGGGAGAGCGCTTCACGCGCGGCAGCGGAGCGATGTCCTCGGCGAGCTTCTTGACCTGGTTGACCAGGCGGCCGGCCTTGTGGGGTTTGACGAGTTCGGCCACACGCGGCTTTTGCAGCGTGGCGCGCAGCTCGTCGACATGCGCCGCGCAGGTCAGGAGCGTGAATTTTCCGTCCAGCCAGGCGTCAATGATAGCGGCGGGCTTGCCGGCCGGGGCGATCAGGGCGGACACGATGATGTTGGTATCGAGCACCACGCGCATCAGGCTTTGTCAGCCTTCTCTTTGGCGCGGCGTTCCGCGCGGACCTCGCTGACGGCTTCGTCGACGATGCGCTGGATTTCATCGGGGTCGGCATCGGCGTTGCGCGCCCTGATGTCCTGAACGGTGCACTGAAGCACGCGCCGGCGGACGGCCTCCTCGATGAATTTCGAGAGATCGCCTTTTTTTGCACCCTGGGCGCCCAGGAACGTGCGCAGGGTCAGATCGGTGTCCTTCGAGACCTTGATGCTCCAGCGGACGGCTTCTTCTTGTTCTTGCATGGTGGCACCTATGCGGTTAAGTAGATAAACGCCTATACGTCCAGTATAGGCCGAGCGACGCTAAGGCCGCTCGTCTTGGGGCTCGATACACGATTACGTACGAGTAAGCCGAAAAGGATTTCACCGGTTCGCCGGTCAAATCGCGCCACCAATGGCCGATGCCAGGCATCTTCGCCAGAAACTCCATCCTTGCGAAGAGCGTTGCCTCAACACGGTTGGCGACCGCCAGCCAGGCCTCTTGCGTCAGATATTGCCAGATGCTCCAAACGTCGTCTTCGGCGCCGGGAGAAAGCGCGAAGGCTTTCACGGCTTCGTCGCGGGATGCTGCTCCAGCCAAGCTGTTTTTCGCTGTTGCAACCGCTCCCAGGCCACATCTCCAGGGATTCCTTCGCCGCGATCGAGCTGCTCGATGCCACGGCGGATTTTGGCGTTGATGAATTCTCGATTTTCGAGCAACCAGCGATCCAGCTCTTGTTGGGTGTCCAGCAAGTGCCTCAGCGCTTCCTCGGCCGTAGCCGCACTGGTGGCTTGCATCTGCTGCTGTAAACGGCTTTCGAGTGCCGCGTCATGGATCTCGATGGTCATGGAGGTCCTTTCAGTTTGCGGGAAACAAGCTGCGCCGCGCCTGCCGGCATACGCAAGCCGGGCGGCCTCATCCAGCAAGGCGGCATCTTCGGGAGCGCCGAACAGACCGAGGCCTTGCCCGGCCACGTGGGCTCGACCATGGGCGGCTGCTGCTGTTTCGGATTCGGCGCGCTGGTCATTGGGTCGCTTCCAGTTGTAACGCGGTTCGTCTTCAACTTAGACCAGGCTGTTTTTGCGGTCAAGCGGAGATCTGATAAAGAGAGGTTGAACTAGCCGCAAGCGGCAGGCGGACGGGGCTTGTCGCTGCGTGTGAGTCTTCCGCGAAGCCCGAGGTTTCTTCCCGTGATTCGCGAAGGAGATTTCGCCGATGACCGCAATGAGATAGCGGATGCTGGGAGATCTCCGCATCCGCAATTCCGCTCCGCCGATCATCGATTGCTACGTCCGCTCGGTCGCCGAATTCGCAAAGCATTTCAACAAGCCGCCGGACCAACTCGGCCCGGAAGAGGTCCGCAAGTGGCAGTTGCGCCTCCTCAAGGAGAAGCGGGTCAAGCTCTCGACCTATATTCAAGCCATCTGCGCTCTGCGTTTTTTCTACACCCACACGCTCGGCTGCCGCGCTACGAGATGAAACTTCCGATCATCCCCAGCAAAGAAGAGGCAAAAGCTTTGCTGGAAGGTATGCAGTACGGCAAGGCGGCGGAGTTGGAATGGCGGGTCTCCGACTACATGCAAGAGCACAGCGATTTGATTCGACGCCTGTCTGCGTTCCCGGTGTGAATCGCGTCACCGCGTGGACGTTGATCGCCGAATTGGGCACCGATGCCAGTGTGTTTCCGGATGCCGAACACGCCGCCAGTTGGGCGAGGACTGTGTCCGGGTAATTCCGAGAGCGGCGGCAAGCGTCACTCCGGCCGGACACGCAAGGGCAATCGAAATCTGCGCCGGATGTTGAACCAGAGTGCCTGGCGGTTTCGTACAAGAAGGACTGCTTTCTGACAGCTCTGTTTTATCGCGTTGCCCGTAAGCATGGAACAAAGAAGGCTGCCGTGGCGGTGGCGCATCGGATTCTCGTGATTTATTTCGACCGGCCGAGCCCGACGCGCACGGCGGAGCGATTGACCCGCAGATTGGAACGGCGGTTTGCCGTAAACGGGGATGAAAACAGGCGCGAGGATCCAGCTTATTTAACTGCGCTCGCCAGCGCTCCTAGTCCAACGTCCCGCAAGTCCGATAACGGGGCCAACACAACTAAGTGCCCGCGTGCGCCGTTGGAGTTCGCCTTCAGGGCTACCGTCCAGGCGGCCGCGCTGATTTCCTGGCCGTCTCGATTGCGGAACTGCAAGGCGCTGGCCACGGGAGCTTCGTTGCCGACCGCGTTGCCGACCTCGTTTCCGGCCGTATTGCCGACCACGCTAGCGACCGCCGCCGGTGGCTGCGAACCGAGTACGTCTTTCCGCTTGCAGCCCAAGAGCCGTTCCGCCGCGCCGTTCCAAGAATTCACCAAGCCGTGTGCATCTACCGTGAACATGGCCAGCGGCGACGCCTCCACCATCGCTGCCGAGAGTTCCGCCGAAGCTTGCGGATTGGGCATTTTTACGCCGACCGTGTTTTCATTGGCCTCCACCAAGCGCAGTTGAACCTTGGTGGTATCGCGGTCGGCGCAGGAGATTCGCAAGATCATCGCCGCTGCCAGGCACATACACGAGACGATGACGTTCATCGTCACATCAAACCCGCGGAGTTGGTCAAAGGCGAAGCCCGCGTCTTTGATCACCCGCAAGATCTGGTAAACCGCGATGAATCCGAGCAAACTGACCAAGGAGCGGTCCAGTTGGTCGCGGTGGCGGTAGACGAGGGAGGTGCAATAGAGGATGGTCGCCAGGCACAATGTGATGGCAATGGCCTCCAGCGGATTGTTCTGAAAAACATGTCCGATGTGCAATCGGGTGATCCTTCTTAGAACCTATCGGCCGCGTGGGCTAGAAACTGCATGTGTCCCTTTAACATGCTTTTGTTACATATGTTTAGCGGCCTCAGTAGGGAACTTAGCCGCGTAGCAGTCGAATGTGGCGTTAGAATGGGCTCATGTCCGACCTATTGCACATCGCGGATCGCCAATTTCATTCCCGGCTCTTCGTGGGCACGGGGAAGTACCGCAGTCATCACGAAATGGCGCGCTGTCATGCCGCTTCCGGCGCCGAAGTTGTGACGGTTGCCGTGCGGCGTGTGAACCTGACGGACAAATCCAAGGAATCTCTGCTCGATTTTATCGATCGGTCCAAGCACTTTATCCTTCCCAACACCGCTGCCTGCTACACCGCCGACGAGGCAATCCGGACGGCGCGGCTCGGGCGCGAAGTGGGGCTATCCCATTGGGTCAAGCTGGAGGTCATCGGCGACCAGAAGACGCTGTTTCCCGACAACGAAGGCCTGATTGAAGCCACGCGCGTTCTGGCGCGCGAAGGTTTCGTGGTTCTGCCCTATACCAATGACGATCTGGTGAATGCTCGCAAGTTGATTGATGCCGGCGCGGCCGCGGTGATGCCGCTGGGGGCGCCCATCGGTTCCGGGCTGGGCATCCAAAACCTGACCAACCTGCGCATTCTGCGCGAAATGATTCATGAAGTCCCGCTGATTGTCGACGCCGGAGTCGGCACGGCGTCGGATGCGGCCATCGCTATGGAGTTGGGATTCGACGGCGTGCTCATGAACACCGCGATTGCCGAGGCGGAAGACGCGGAAAAGATGGCGGAGGCGATGAAGTTGGCCGTCAACGCCGGTCGTTTGGCGTTTCTGGCCGGACGCATGCCGAAGAAGCTCTATGCCAGCGCCAGCAGCCCGTTGGCGGGCGTCGTCGGAACAGGATGAAGCTGCTCATCTTCTCCGACATTCATGGAGACAGAGCGGCGCTGGAGCGCCTGATGGATGCCGAAGCCGATTATTACTTCGCGGCCGGCGATCTTTCGAACTTTGCGCGCGGATTGGACAAGCTCGGGCCGGTTCTGGCTCGTCACCGCGAGCGTATGTTTGTAATTCCGGGTAATCATGAGTCCGAAAAGGACGTGGCCGACTTCTGTGAAAGCTTCGGTTTCGAGAATCTGCACGGAAAAAGCATCCAGCTTGGAAAATACTGGCTCGCGGCGCTGGGATATTCCAATATCACGCCTTTCAAAACACCCGGTGAATACACGGAAGCGGAAATCGCGCGGCGGCTCAGTCCTTTCGAATCGCTGCCGGATCCTCTGGTCCTCATTTGCCATTGCCCGCCTAAAGGAACCCTGCTCGATCGCGCCGGACCGGGTCTGCACTTCGGCAGCAGCGCGGTGCGTGAGTTCATTGAACGGCGGCAGCCGGTGTACTTTTATTGTGGCCACGTGCATGAGGCCGCCGGCGCCGAGGATAAGATCGGTCGGACGCTTGGCTGGAACGTCGGAAAAACGGGCGTGGTATTGGAGATTTAAGTGGCCTGCCCGCCATCAAGTCACCTATCTCACGCTATTCGCTAAATCGCGAGCGATGACTTCCGCCCGCTGCGCCAAACTGCGCGCCGAAGCCAGATCCTGCGACCGCACCTCGACCGCTTGGCGCAGGAAGCTCATGATCTGCGTGGCTGCGGACTGTTGTTGGGCCGTGAGGATCTTTCCCGTCAGTGACCGCAGGATGGCCTGGGCGTTCCGGATGGCCCGGTCTAAATCGGCATTCATCCGGCGCATGTCTTGCTGCGAAAGGACTTCCCCCAGTTGAGGAGGGTCCTGCGCCGGAGCAACCAGCGGCGCGGGCGCCTCGGTGGCAGCCGGCGGCGTCGCTGAATTCTCTTTTTTTGACCGGCTCCGTCGTTTCGCTTTGGGAGCCTCCGGCGTGGACGGGGCTGGCGGCACTTCGGTCGTTGCGTCAGCCGGCAAAGTAGCAGTGGGCTGCTCCGGAGTATCCACTTTCGGCGGTGGCGGCAGCTCGGCCGGCGGAGCAGGCCGAGCTGCCGGCGCAGGTGGCGGGGGCGCTATGAGCACTCGCTGCGGCTGTTTCTGGCAACCGGCCAGCAACAGGACAGACAATAGCGTAAGTTCAGCGATGGCCCTGGGCATGAGAAAGTACTTGGCCATTCGGGAAAACCAGTTCGGGAAACTGGAGTCGAAACGTCGTACCTTTTCCGGGTTCAGTTGCGAAGCTGATTGTACCACCGTGCAGTTGCACCACACGAAACGTCATCGCTAGTCCGATGCCCGAGCCGCCCTCTTTGGTGGTGAAATAAAGATTAAAAATTTTGTCCTGGGCCTCGGGGCCAATACCAGGTCCGGAATCGGTAATGACGATTTCGCGATCTTTACCATCGGTTCCAGTGCGCATCTCCAGCCGGCCGCCCTCCGGCATGGCTTCAATTCCGTTGATCACCACGTTGAGCAAGGCCTGCTTCAACAAATCGAAATCGCCGTTCACCCAATTGTCGGGACGCAGATCGGTGATCACGATGACGTTGCTTTCGCGGGCATGCGGAGCAACCAGCGTTTCCACTTCCTGGGCAATCACCGATAGATCCACCGGCGCCGTCTGCAGCTCGATCGGCTTGTTGAAGCTGAGGAAAGTCTTGACTACGTTGTCCAGCCGCTTGATCTCGCGGGAAATTACTTCGATCTCCGGTTCCGAGTCGTCCAGCTTCGATTTCAGCACTTCGAGGTGCAACGCCATGGCGTTCAGGGGGTTCTTGATTTCGTGGGCCACTCCGCTGGTCAGCCGGCTGATGGCGGCCAGACGCGAAGAGACATCCAACTGCGATCGAAGCTGCTTGCGGGTTTCGGCATCGCGCAGCGTCACCAGTGTGCCAATCGCTTTCCGGTTGGAATCGGTCAACGATTCAAGATTCAGCAGCAAACGAGTCTGGGTTCCATCCGGGCGGCTCATCGTGACTACCTGGTTGCTTACGCGGGTGCCGGCGTGCAGGGCGTCGTGGATGTGCGCGCCCATCGCGGACTCGAGTGGGAACACATCGTCGATATGTTTGCCCAGCAATTGGCCGCGGCTTTTATCCAATAGACGTTCGGCGTGCTCGCCGGCGGCGATCAGCTTGCCGTCTCCGTCGAAGAGCAGAACCGCGTCATCCAGGCGTTGCAGCAAATGTTCGATATTGGATCGGAGTTGCGAGGCGTCCTGTTGCGCCCCGCGAAACTGCTGTCCGAGCAGATTGAGTTTCGATTGCACGGCGGCGAATTCCCGCGTTTCCCGCGGCGGCGCGGGCGCTGGCGGTTGAAAATGGCCGCTGGCGATTTGATCGATGCTCTCGCTCACGCGCTGGATCGGCGCCACGATCAGATGGGGCAGAATCGCCGCCAGAATCACCGCCACCAGCAACGAAACCGCAAACATCATCCCCAGCACCGCATAGGCTGGCTCCAGGGCATGCCGCAGCAACACCGACCAGATGGACACGGTGATGCGGAACAGCGGTTTACCTTCCACGCCCAGCGGTAAGCTGACCGAATAGTCCTCGTGGCGCCTCAACAGGTCCCAGAGATTCCGGAAGGCATTGGCGCTCTTTAACCGGTCGAAACTTTCAGTTTCCGGCGTGATGGTCCCGACCAGGTACGAATTGGAGGCGGCCAGGACGCGCCCTTGAGAATCGGCGATGCCAATATTGGCCACCACCTCGGCATTTCCCAGAGTGCGCCTCAGCATTCCGGAAATTTGCGGGTCGGTGCGCAAGATATCGGCCCAAGCCTGCTCGGATTCATCGAGGCTGGCGGGATGGATATCGCGCGCGGCCGACTCCTGGGAGATGCGCTCCAGAACGTAGTCCTTTACCTGGTCCGCCACCAGGTCCGCGCGCATGGCGGTGGCTTCAAAGGCTAATTGCGTGAAATTGTAGAGGTAAATCGCGGAAATAGCAACCACGATGATCGTGACAAACGCCACGATGGTGAGCCGTAAACGCGCCTTCAATGACATACGGCGCCGGGAACTCTAGGCGGAGCTGGCTTCAGCCTCGGCCGCCGCCCCGTACTCCTTCAGCTTGTTGAATAAAGTCTTGAGACTGATTCCCAGAATGTCGGCCGCGCGGGTCTTGTTGTTTTTCGTATGCTGCAGCGTCATGTGAATCAAGGCCTTCTCCGCCTCGCCCACCGTGGTTCCTACCGGGAGTCGCACCGTGTCCGGTTCAATCTCCTGGGGCGCCGGGCGGGTTCCAGTCGAAACTCCGAAATCGTTCGGCAAATGCGCCATGACGATCTCTCCCTCGCCGGCCACAATTACTCCGCGTTCCAGAACATTGCGCAACTCCCGCACATTGCCGGGCCAGGGATAGCAGCGGAACGCCTCCATCACATCGAGCGCTACCTGCGTAACGCGACAGCTATGTTTGGCGTTTAACATACTGATCAGCGCTTCCGTCAGCAGCGGCAGATCGCTTACGCGCTGGCGCAGCGGCGGAAGGTGGATCTGAAAAACGTTCAGCCGGTAGTAGAGATCCTCTCGCAGTTCGCCTTTTCGCAGGGCTTCTTCCACCACCTTGTTGGTGGAAGCGATCACCCGCACATCCACCGAAATCTCATTCTTGCCGCCCAAGCGCCGTACGCGCGTATCTTCCAATACACGCAACAGCTTGGCCTGCGTGCCGACCGGCATCTCCGCCAATTCGTCGAGCAGCAGGGTGCCATGTTGCGACAATTCGAAGCAGCCCGCGCGCCGTTCCACCGCGCCGGTGAAGGCGCCTTTTTCATGCCCAAACAACTCGCTCTCCATCAGCGTTTCCGGCAGCGCCGCGCAGTTGATGGCCACAAACGGCCCGTTGCGGCGCGGGCTCAAATGATGGATGGCGCGCGCCACCAGTTCTTTGCCGGTGCCGCTTTCGCCGGTCACCAGCACCGCCGCTTTGGAAGGCGCAACCTGGCGAACCATGGAAAATACCTGCTGCATCGGGGCGCAGGCGCCCACCAGATCCACCAGAACTCCCTGATAGGCGAGCTGGCGCTGCAGGCGCTCCGTCTCCTCCGTGAGGCGGCTTTGCGTAGCCGCGCGCTCCAGCAGCACTTTCAAGGCGCTGGGCTGGATGGGTTTTTCCAGAAACCAGAATGCTCCCAGGTCGTGCATGGTTTGAATGGCGGTCTCGATATTTCCAAAAGCGGTCAGCACAATGGCCGGCGGCATGTTGGGCTGGGCGCCCAGTCGTTTGAGCAATTCGAACCCATCCATGCGCGGCATCATCAGATCGGTAACCAGCACGTTAACGGGCGTTAGGTTGAGCTTTTCCAGCGCTTCCTGGCCGTCGGCCGCGGTTTCCACCGCAAAGCCCCAGGATTGGATCATCTTGGCCAATCCCGTTCGCTGGTTATCTTCGTCGTCGGCGACCAACACCCTGGACATCGGTCCCGAGGCAACATTGCTCATTCTCTTCAGTTTATCCGATGCAACCCGCACCCCTTGGCTTTCGCCCGATCACGCCACCGGTTACAAGTCGTCGAGATAGGTGCGGCGCAGACTCTCCACTCGCGGACCGATGTAGGGCTGCATCCGCTCGCATTTCGGGTTGTGCGGCCAATGCGGCAGTGGCATCAGGTACACGTGTTTGTCACATACGATTTCAAGGCGCCGCGTTCGCGGGCGATAAATCCACCGCACAACATCGAGATACGGCTCCTCCGGACCAGTGAAATGTTTGCGGTCGATCCGCCGCGGGCTTCCGTCATTACGGCCACCGTCCGCGTTCTGCCACTCGACGCGCAGCACGCAACAATCCGCTTTATTCACGGGCGTGTAATACCAACCTTGATTGCATCCATTGTCGAAGATGCAGCGGCCGATCTCTAGCCTTTTTCTGTCCGGCTCGAGGTACCAAACGTGGTAACCCGGCAGGAGGCTGCCGCGATCCGGGTCGCAGGTAACCTGCAGCACCGCACCATCGTTGAATTTCTTCCGCCAGCGGATCCCGCGCGCCCGAAAGAAACCGCACGGCGCCAACTGATCGATTTTGTGTTTTTCCAGTTGGGAAAGATCATCCGCGGCGGCGGGCGCATTCACCTGAGAGAACGCCGGCCAGCCGGCGAGCACAATAATGCAGACGGTCTGGAAGCGCACCTTACGGCGTGGCGGACTTCGGCTTTTCCCGCTGTGCCGTTTCTGTCTTTGCCTCCGTCGCTTTCTTCAAATCGGCTGCGACCGTGCAAGGGCTGGGGGAAGGCTGCGCTTTCTTCGGCTTTTTAGCTCGAGTCTTCGCGTCCGGGCAAGGCGGCGAGGCAATACTGGTGTCCGGAATGTTCAGAGCGTAGGATTGTTGAGAAGAAGATTGCGCCCACGCCAAGCAGGTGAATAAAGGTAACGCAAGGAAAAGCTTACGCATGGTAACTCTCGTAAAACCAACTCTAGCAAATCTCTCTTGAATGTCAAGAAGAGCGGTGGGGCGGCTAGCCACGACAAATCGGCTACTGTTGATCCTGGGCTTTTTCGCCAGGTTTCAATAGAGTCGGCGCTTTTCTCTTGGGTGCGGTGTCTTGCTTGGCAGCCGCAGCGGCAGCGGCTTCCTTGGTCCCCATCGCCGCCTGGCGCTCTTTCTTCTCTTGCGCTTCTTTGGCGGCTACCTCGGTGGCGCGCTGGCCCAAGTCTCCCGTTGAAAGGTCGACGCTATCGGTGGTGGTCTCAATCGCGTTTTTCAGCACGAAATCGTAACGCGCCAGATCCTTCGGCTGCCCGTCTTCGATTCCCTGAAGCGCGGTGGCCATTTCTTTCTCGGCCGACGCCACGGCAGCCATGCCTTCATTGATCGCCAACTTGCGCCGCAAGGCATCGTCGGCCACGGTATCGATGGCTTCGATGATGTGCGTATAGTCTTCGAGAAGATCGTGAATCAGCGCCGAGCGGCCGGGCTTCTCTCTATTCACCAACTGCTGCAACATGTCGATTCGCTGGCGGGCGAAGTGAATGTACAGCTTGAAACGCAGATTCGGCTCCTGCGCTTCGCGCACCTGATCGGCCTCGTCGGCGGTGAGAAAGTCCCGCGTGGGCGTCTGCGCCCAAACACAGAACCCGGCTAGAAACAAACAGACGTACTTCATGACTTCCTCTTACTCATGATGTCGGTTAGCAATTGATCGTGCAACTCCTGCAGGCGGCGGATGACGGTTTCCACCATGCCCCGGTTCTCCAATTCCATGTCGTCGCGCAGGGTGTTCAGCCGCCGCAACAATAACAGGATCTTCTGTTCCGAATGTTTATAGAACTTGCTGTGACGCGGGTTTTCGCGGCTCTGGTGAAGTGAATCGTAACTGAGTTCGACAGACTGCCGGACGTCGCTCAGCGCGGCCTCGGTGGCCCTCAGGTCGCCGGCCGTCCAGGCCTGCCGCGCGGCGTCGATGTCCTGATCGGCATTCGCCAGCGCGAGTTCGGAACGTTTGTCGAGATCGGGCTCGCCCTTGACGGCGGCCAGATCGGGCGAAAACGCCAGCCATAGGATCAAAAAAGCAGTCACCGCCGGTTGATCTCCGCTTCCAGAATACGCGCCCGCTGGCGCGCGATGAACTCTTCATTCGGGTTCGCGCCGCCGCTCATCGATAGAAAGCGCCGGTAGTTCTCCAGCGCCGGCTTCAACTGATGGTTTTTGTCGAATACAATCGCCCGCAGATACACGTGGCCCGGTTTTTCGGCGTGCAGCGCAGCCAGTTTGTCCAGCGCGCCCAGGGCCACCGGGTAATTCTCGCCCACCACCGAGATGGCCGCGAGTTCGCTCCAGGCGGTCGCTGAATCGGGCCGCAGTTGAGCCGCCTGATAGAAATCGCTCTCGGCGCCCGAGAACTGCCGGGCATCGCGCAAAATCCGGCCGCGCAGCATGCGGATATCGTAGTTGCCCGGCTCAGCCTGGAGAATCGCCGAGACGATGGGGAGCGCTTTTTCGGGCTGCTTGTTCTTTAGATAGGCTTCGGCCAGCGCGGCGCGATTGGCGGTGGTCGGCGATTTCCTGATCGCTTCTTCGAAATACGGGATGGCATCCGCCGGCTTATCTCCTTCCAGCAGCAACTCGCCCAGCCGCTCCTGAGCGGCGGCGTTTTCCGGAAATTGGCGGTAAATTTCGATCGCGGGTTCGGGTTGTTTCTGTTGCTCATAGGCCGAGGCCAGTTCGAGCAGCCCGTCCCGATAGGTGGGGTCCAGTTCCGCGGCCTTCTTCAAGAGCGGCGCCGCGGCAGCCAGGTTCTTCAACTTGAGTTCGCACTCTCCCAATCCGTATTCCGCGGGCGCAGATTGAGGCGTAATTTCCAGCGCAGCTTTGTAGTGAGTTCTGGCTCGCTCCGGCTGGTCCACTGCCCGCAACGCCTCCCCCAGATAATAATTCGGCCGGAATTCCCTGGGCTTCTGTTCCGCCGCATCGCCGAGAACCGCCAGCGCTTCCGCCGGCTGCTTGGTTCGCAGCAACGAAATGCCGAGATTTAATTCAGCCTGGTACAGTTTCGGCTTCAGCTCGAGCGTTTTCCGGTATTCGGCGATCGCCTGGCCATCGTCTCCGAGCAAACTATAGGTCAGGGCGAGATTGAAATGGGCGCCGTAGTCGGTTGAGTCGGCGGCGATGGCTTTGGAGAACAACGCGAGAGCCGCCGGATACTGCTTTTCGTCCAGAGCCTTGAGACCCTGATCGTACGGCGACGCCTGCAACAGAAACAACAGCGGGATCCCCGCGATCCACATACTTCTATATTAGTGGGGTTGGGAAGCGAACCGGCGTACCGGGGTTCCGCGTCGCAACCCACTCGAGGCCGATTGACAATCGGCCGCAGGTTGACAACCTGCCCCACATTCGACCCTTTAGCGGGGGCCCTCGGGCGGCAGTGGCGATGGGGCTTGAGTGATTGTCCCGGCACGGGCTTCGTCGATGGATATGTGATTCACTTCGAGCGTGGCGCCGAGCGACTGGTCCAGCGCGATTTTCGCGCTACTGTAGGAAACCAGCGCCGCCGATTCGGCATACTGCGCGCCCACCAGGTCGCGTTGCTGCGAAATCACGTTATAAGGGATGGATGCGCCCAGCCGGAACTTGCGCTGCTCGGCATCGAGTAATTGTTCCTGCAAAACGCGGTTCTTCACCGCGGCGTCGTAGCGGGCGCGCGCCTGCCGCAGCGCGATCACGCCGTTTTGAATGTCCACTTCCACCTGGTTCAGGTCCTTGCGCTGCGTCAATTGCGATTGGCGCAATTGCAGAATATCGATGGCTTCATCCGCCTGCGCCGAGCGATTGCGTATCGGCGCCGCTAGTACGGCGCCCGCGCGGTTGGTCGGAAAATCGCGCCGGAAAACCTGACCCAGGGCCGTGCCGATCCCACCCTGGAAATACGAGTTGGCGGTTTCTCCCTCCACGACGTGCGGCGTGCCCGCCAATCCAGCGGTGCTTTCGGCGGCGAACACCAGCAGCGTGGGAAGAACGCCGTTCTTGGTTCCGAGCGCTGAAATTTCGGATGACTCGAGGTTGGCCTTTTCCAATGCCAAATCCGTCCGGTTCGCGATGGCCCGGCGCACCAAATCCTTGATGGGAGGCAGCTCGTCGCTAGGCGGAATGGCAATGCGGTCGAGGGGAACGATCTGAACCTCCGCCAAAGCCGGTTCTAGCGGTCCTTTGCGGCTTAAATAGGTCTTCAATTGCAGCTCATCTTGCGCGAGTGCAGTTTCGGAATCCACCAGATCGCGCCGGCTGATCGCTAGTTGCGCCTCCGCGTTCGCCTCTTCCAAAGGCGCCAACGACCCGATGCGAATCTGTTCTTTCACGTTGTCCAGCAGTTGCTGGGCAGTTTGCAACGCCACCTGCTTCGCCTTGATGTTGTCGAGATCGGCGCCGAGGTCGTAGTAAGTGTTCAGCACCTGACTGACGACGTTGATCACCTGCCCCTTGAACTGCAAATCGGTGTTCTTCAGGTTGATTCTCGCCACCGTAATGGAGCGGGCATTGACGGCCACGCCGAAACCGCGCAGAAGATTATGTTGGATGCTCAGAGCCGCGCCTGGCGCAACCGACGGATTGAGCAGGTCAAGCGGAGCGTTCTCGTTCAAATAGTGGTCGGCGTAGCTCGCGGTCACCAGGCCCCCGCTGATCAGGCCCTGTTGATAACTGCCCGAGTAGCTTTTGGTGTTGTTGATCAGGTTGGCCACCTCGCTCTGTATCTCGTCGGGTTGCGGATTGGAGGTGTGGCTGAAGGCCGACGTTTCCTGAATGACCGGATCCAATACCTGCGTAACGGGCCCAATTTGAGAGATGGTCGCGTTCCCGGAGGCCTTGGAACTGCTTCCGGCGCCGGCGACACTGACTCCGGCCGCGGCTTGGCTTCCAGCAACGCCCTGGCCGCTGGCGACTGCGCCAGCTTGGCTGGCGGTACTGGGAACACCCGGCAGAGCGCCGCCGGCCTGCGCGCGTTCGATGTTCCAGGTGGCGATTAACGGGTTGTAGCGCGATATTTCCAGATCGATGCTGTTTTCGAGCGCCAGAGCAATGGCATCCTGCGCGGTAAGGTACAGTCTTCCGGCGCGCACCAGTGAAGCCAGCCGGCTGGAATCGGACAGACGCACCGGAGGCACCTCAGCCGGCAGGTAGGGCCGCAAAATGACCGGAGCGTGAGGACGAACCGGCGCGATCTGCGACTGCTGCGGCCACGCAGTGGGCGCCAGCAGACAACAGAGTATGACGGAAACAGGTTTTTTCATTATTGTTGCTCCTCCGGCGAATTAACGGGCGGCAAATTTGCGGGCAGAATGGAAGCGCGAGAAAGGTGTCCGTTGAGCGCTTCGGTCAGCGAAACACGATTGACGTCCAGCGTGGTGCCGATCGCCTGGTCGAAAGCAATCCTGGCGTGCGTGTAATTCGCCATCGCTTGCACCTCCGAACTCTGCGCATTCGCCAGGTCGCGTTGATCCTGCACCACCTGAAACACGGTGCTTGCGCCCAGCGTGTTTTTCTTTTGATCCGCGGCCAGCGTTTGATCCGTGAGTACGCGCGATTTGACCGCGGCGTCATAGCGCGCGCGGGCCTGCTGCAGGCCGATCACCGCGTTCTGCACGTCCACGCGCACCTGGCTCATGTTCTTTTGCAGGTTGAGTTCATTCTGGCGGATCTCGAGCAGGCTGGTCACATAGTCCGATTGAGCCGCGCGATTGCGCAGCGGAATGTTCAACGAGAATCCTACCGAGTAGTTCGGGTAGTTGCGGCGCGCGATCTGCGCCAGCAGATTGCCATAGTTTCCCGCCAAATACTGGGCCCCGAGCATCGCTCCCACGGCTGTCAGATCGCCGGTGAGACCGTTATTGGTAAATTCGGCGAATGCCTGCAAAGTGGGTTTCAGGGAATTCTTGATGCCCACCAGATTCATTTGATTGCTTTCGAGGTTGATGCGCGCCTGATCGATCTCCACCCGGTTGCTTAGCGCGGCTTCCACCAATTGCTCCATCGGCCGAATCTCATCCCGTTCCGGAACGCGAATGCGGTCGAGCGGGACGATGTGCACATCGGTGAGATTGGCCGACGCGATTCCGTTCCGGCTCAAGGCGTTTTTCAGCACGGTTTCCTGCTGCAGCAAGTTCGTCTCGGCAACCACCAGATCCTGCTGGCCGGTGTACAACTGGGCTTCCGCGCGCGTAATTTCGATAGGAGCGAGCGCCCCGATCTCCACTTGCCGCTTGTTGTCTGAAAGCAACTGTTGGGCCGTGGCCAGTTCCTGCTTCCGGCTGCGCACGTCCTCATCGAAACTCACCAAATCCCAATAGAGGTTCAGGGCCGCCGAAACCGTGGCGATGACCTGTTGCTTGAACTGCAGGTTGCTGATCTTGACGTTGTTGCGCTGCACCCGAATGTTTCGTCCGTTCACCGCCCTACCGAAGCCCTGCAGCAGATTTTGCGTCAGTTGCAGATCCATCGAACCGAAGGTATAGGGATTGAGACTGAAAAGGTTGCTGTTGACTTTGGTGTATTGGCTGGTGTACGTGGCCTGCGCGGTGAAGCCGAAGTCCCAGTTCTGTAGGTACTGCGCCTGATACGTGCGCGAGTTCTGGATCAACGCCGTGGTGCCCGTCAGGAAGGTGTTGCTCTGCGGAGTAGTGGAGTGCTGAAAATTGGTAAACAGGAAAACGGAGGGATCGAATGACTGAATGGCCGGCCCCAATTGGGTGACGATGCCGCCGCCGGAACTGACGCCGTTGCCGGCCGTGATGCCAGAGCCTACGGAATTCAAGGATACTCCCTGCAAACTGACGCTCTGTGGTCCGGGCGCGACCGCCAGACCCACACTGCGTAAGGCCCCGCCGGCCTGGGCGCGGCGGAGCACTTCCTGCGCCAGCAGCGGCGCATAACGCTGCACCTCCACATCAATGTTGTTTTCAATGGCGAGCGCCACAACGTCTTCCGCGGTGAGGTAGAGGATACCGGAGCGCATTAACGACTCCAGCCGCGAAGTGTTGGACAGGACCGCGGGAGGAACCGACCGTGTCTGGTAGGGCCGCGTCAACCAGCTCAAACGATTACCGGGAGGCGCGTCCACCCGCACCTCGGTTTGAGCGCTCACGGGCACAGTGAGCAGCAGGAAGACGCACGTCGCGGAGATTGCCGATTTTAGATGAATCATGTAAGGGCCTAAGGTCTATTTAAGCGCGCCGGAACGGGAAGATGGTACTTTGTTCCTCCTCAAGTTACGAAATCGGGATTGGGCAGGTTCCGGCGAAGACAAGTGGACGGTTCATATAGAGGTATTCTGGCGTTGTGATTGCACGCCACTGGCGAGGTTGGACGGAGTCCGGGAACGCGGACGCATACGAGGCTCTCTTGAAGGACAAGATCGTTCCGGGTCTGAGACAGGTGGAAGGCTACCGGGGTGGTTATGTGCTTCGATCCGACGGCCCTGGTGAAAGCGAGTTTGTGGTCATCAATTTTTTCGATTCCTGGAATGCCGTCAAGGCGTTCGCCGGCCGGGACTACAGCGTTCCGGTTTTCGAGCCGGAAGCGCGCGCTCTTTTGTCGAGAATCGAGCCGGTTGCGAGCCATTACGAGGTTCGAGTCCACGGCGTTTGACAGCGTTTGACAGGGCCGTAAGCCCCCGTCCGAAGTCCACAACGGAAACCGTTCACTTTGTTCTTATCGGATCGGGGCCGCGAACTCTAGAGGAGCCAGCCTGAAAATGGAAGTTCGGCGGAGCGCGCGCCCCTGAACGAACCCTTTGTCAGTTCCGATGAGGCCAGTTCAGCGCCGCGGTATCCACGGCATCCAGCTTTAATTCAAGACGGGCATCCGGGGCGATGTGAACCGGCTTGGCGATTCCAGTCAAGACGGAAGCAATCTTACTATCGCGGTAGGCAATGTCGCTGCCATCTGTGAGCGCGATCAGCCAGTAGTCTCCGGAGGAAATGGTTGCCAGACGATAGCTGCCGTCGCTGTCGGTTTGATCCACACGATAAACCCAGCGTTGCGACGGATCTTTCGGCATCAGGAGAACGAACGCACCCACCTGGGGCACTCCGGCTTTTTCCACCGTACCCTGAACTACCGACGCGGCGCGAGCCATCGTCAGATCGCGGCGCCCGGTCATGCCCGGCGTGATTTCAACAGTAAGCGGTAAGCGCCCACCGTCCGGGCCCGTGAGATAGGCAGCTATGTAATCGGAGAACGCCGCGGCCATCTCATATTTGCCGGGTGGCAGGCGGCTCAAGGAAAAACTCCCGTTCGCGCCGGCTTCGGCCCGGGCGACCGTACCTTTCTCGTTGCGAAGGAACACGAAGAGGCTGGCGGGAAGCGGAGTAGACTCTCCTGCCAACATCACTTTGCCCGATAGTGAGCCCATGTTTGGCGGTCTCAGCGTGACGTCCATGTCGGCCGTGCCGACCAGCACATCCTGGCGAATGCTCCAACTGGAAGGGCCGGACGAAGCTTGGGAAGATGCTTCGATCTCGTACAGGTCCGCCGGCACATTGCTGAACTGAAATGTTCCGTCGTTGGCGACCGCCGCCTCTAAGAACGTCATAATTTGACCGTCGATTTTCTTCACAAGGTTCGCGTGGCCGCCACTTGTATCACCCGGAAGACTGATCGCGCCCTTGACCCTGACCGCTTTGGCCAAGGGCAAAGTGATAGAGACTTGCGCTTCGCCTCCAGTTTCCACCCGCACCGCGGACGCTTCTTCAATGGTCTGGGCGTTGGGGTAAAACGTTGTCGCAAAGGCCGTTCCCCGAAAATTTGGATCCGGCGACGGCGGCTCGCTCCTAACAGTTCGAGCCAAGCCTGGGTTGGACAGCACGCGGCCACGGATCTCTTGAATTCGGTCGAACAAAATTAAAGAATCTGCAAACCAAGGCCGTCCCATGGCGCAGACGTAATAGTTGCCTCGCGGCAGGTGCGCGAACCGGAACTCCCCCGCGCCGTTAGCGCGGGTTTGGCCGCGCCGGATCAACCGCTTTTCGCCCGCTTGGACCACCGCCTGAAAAATCGCCACCAGCGCATTGCCAACGGGTTCGGAATCCTCGTCTTTGATTTGTCCGCTGAGCACTCCTCCGCGATTCGCCTGGAACACGATCTGTCGGGTGTCCTGATCGTCACCGGCCACAATCGCGCTAGAAACGCCGGAAAATCCGGTTTGCCGGTAGCTTTGCGGCGGATATCCCGGCTTGGCGATGCGCAGAGTGTACTTGCCAGCTTCATTCACAGTGAACGAAAAACGGCCGTCCTGTTTGGTGACTCGTTCGAGCTTCCGATCGCGCGCGGTCACCGGCGCCAGGGAAACCTGAACATTGGCGAGCGGAGCTTGTGACTTTGAGTCGACGACCACACCGCTGATGGCGTAGTTGGCGGCGAGCAGAACAGGCTCGGCCAGCACTAAGGCCAATAGCGACGCAGCGGTTTTGATGCGTGGCGGTCTCATTGCTGCCCCGATGCATCCGGAGCGACCTCCAAGACGACGGTGCGGTGCTCGCCCGGTTGCAGCGCCAGCGTTTCGCCGGCTCCCGAAAGAATCTGTTTCGCCGTAGGGGATTGACGCCACGCTTGAATCCGATACCCGCCCGGCGGAACGCCCTCGATTTGATAGCGGCCCTCCTCATCACATGCGCCGAACTTTAGCCCCGTTCGATCGCCGCTTGCCGGGAGGATAACGACTTGCGCCCTCTCTACGGGCTTTCCTTGTGAAGACACCTGACCTTCCACCGTGGCGCTGTCGCCATTGATGGTCACATGGATTTCGCCCGCAACCCCGCCGGCCGTGAACTCGCCATGCAAAACGTCGAGTTCCCCGAATCTCACGGAGGCAACATAGTCTGCGTTTCCGAACGTCATGGCGCTTAGCGTGTATTTATCCGGAATCACATCGGTGAATACGGGTTTCGGGAGAGTTTCGGGAGCGTCGTCTGGTTCAGTTTGTCCCTGCGGCATCGGCGGCTTGCCCAGCATTAACCGCTGCGTGTTCTCCCGAGTGTGCCGCGCCTGTAGCGTCAACATGACTTGTCCATCCTGTAGGGCTCCCGCTTCGTAGGAGACCGTCACGGGAATGTCGACGCCACCTTTCAACTCCACCACGAGATTGCGAATCGTCTCTGCCGTAACACTCAACGATGCCTCGGCGGCCAGCCATTTCGCCGGGTCGGCCTGGTATTGGACGGCCGCCAGCGTATACCTTCCGGGCGGCAGATCGACCAGACGGAACTGGCCGGTTGAAATATTCACATAACCTACACCCAGTGGCAGTTGATCGCCTTCGCGGTACAGCCGCAGCCGCGTCCAAGCCTGGGGGACGAATCCCGCCAGCCGTCCATTGATGTCGAACGCCGCTTCCGGCGATTGCTGGAAGTCCGCATTCGCCCGCTCCCCGGGGGCCAGGTGCAGCACCAGGGCTGAAGACACGGAATCGCTGTTGGGATAGTAGACCGGTTGAATCCCCAGATGATTGTTATCCAGATTGAGCTTGCCGCCACTGAAATAGTGGGTGGAGGAAGCCTCTCCCTCCAGGCGCACGACGTAGTCGCCCGGCGAAAGATTAAGCAGCGAATAATGGCCACGGTCGTCAGTTCGAGTCGTCTGGATTACGACGTAGTTGCTATCGCCGAGAGAGGCCTTGGCGGCAATCCCTTCCACCGAAACCCCCTCAATTGGTTCGTTGTTTTCGTCGAGAATAGTTCCCACGACGGAAGCCACGGGCACCAATTGAATTCGGGTTGGCGGTGAATCGGATTTTACTTCCACGCGTTCCGTGGCTGGGCTCAGCGCTGCCTTGTTCGGCTCCGGATCCATCGCCCGCGGCCTATTTGGCCGAACAAACGGCGCTATTTCGCGTTCCGCCACAAATCCGGGTTTGGAAACCGTGAGCGTGTAGAAACCCTCAGGTAAATTGTCGGCGCGAAAGGAGCCGCCATCGTCGGTAAACCGGTAGCCGGAGGCAAGTCCGTTATAAGAAACCAGCGCATGCGCAATGCCCGAACCGGTAGCTGAATTGACGACCGAGCCCGTCAAAACGCAACGAGCCGTCGTCTGGGCTCGATCCGGCCAGCCGGCCAGAAGGACGAGCAGACACCACGATCCGCCGCGGACGAGCATACTTCAAATGTAGCCAACCTCCAACGGCAGAGCAATAGAAGTGAAATACTACATGGGTTAAAGTGGTTTCGTGGCTACACACTTGGAGATCAGCAGGCGGGTACATGAAGGTGTCGTGATTCTGGACCTAAAGGGCCGGCTCGTGCTTGGGGACGCATCCATCGGCGTACGGGAGAAAACGACCGAAGAGGCGGCTCAGGGAAACAACAAGGTCATCCTCAACCTGGAGCACGTCGATCACATCGATAGTACGGGTTTGGGAAGCATGGTAATTTGTTTCACCAGCTTGCAGAGAACCGGCGGAGCGCTCAAGCTGTTAAAGCTAAACCGCCGGAACCTCGAATTACTGTTACTGACCAAGCTTTCCACTGTTTTTGAGATTTTCAACGAGGAGCAGGACGCGATAAACAGCTTTTTCCCGGATCGGGCGATCAAGCATTTCGATATTCTCAGTTTCGTGCAGCAGAAGGAAAAAGAGTAGGACTCACGCCTGGGGATGCAAGCTGGCAAACAGCGGGTTGAGATCGACGGCCACCTCGCCCGAAGGGGTGTCGAAACGAACGCTCGCATCCGCCATCGGCTTTAGGCCGCCGGCTTCGGCCAGGAACAACCGGCGTTCCGCCGGCTCAATCACAAATATGTAGTTGATTCCGAACTGAACGTAGTCGGCGACCTTAGTCAGCATCATTGACATCCGGTCCTCCGGCGACAGAATTTCGATCACAGCAAGCGGCGGATCCAGCAGCACCGGAGTAATGCGGAACGGCTGGCAGAGGACCAGAATGTCCGGAACGCGATAGCGTTTTCTCGTCGCGGTATCGGCGACGCGGACTCGTTGTTCCACGAGCACGTAGAGCCGATGGGTGTCCTCGAATTGGCCCAGCGCTCGTGAGATCAGGGTCTGCAGTCTGGCATGGTCATGCTCACCCAAGTTTCGCTCCAAGACCTCGCCATCGACATATTCGGCGTCCGGTTCGTAAACTTGCTTGAGGTACTCAGCGACCGAGATGATGGCCGATGTCGACATATACTCCCAGTTTACGCTCAGGAGGCCGCCTTTTGCCGACATGAAGGCGCACTAGCGCAGGCCGCGCCAGATGGCGTGGAGCTTCAAAACGAAGCCTTTTACCGGACCTTCAGCGGCGAGTTCTTGTATGCCCCGGCGGGTCACCGGATGGCGGCCCTGGCGATTTACATAAACGGTCGGGTTATCGCCATCGATCAGCCAGCCGAGTTGAACTCCGTTCCCGATCCAGCGCTCCATTTTGGCTTTCGCGGATTTCAGCCGGTCGCTGGGAGACATCACCTCGACGATAAACTCCGGACACAGACGCAGAAACTCGCGGCGCTGCTCCCAACTCAGGCGCTCCAGAGATTCGTTGGACACCCAGGAGGCATCGGGCGAGAGAGCCGATCCGTCGGGGAGCAGGAATTCGACGCTCGAATCAAACGATCGACCGCGGCCATCGCTCTCGGCCCAGCGGTCAAGCTGCGCCGCAACTTTACCGCTTCGGTAGGCGCCTTCTCCACCTACGGGGGGCACGATAACGATCTCTCCTTCCGCTGTGCGTTCACAGCGTAAGTCTGGATTAGCGCGGCAGAACGCCAGATAATCTTGCTCCGACAGGTGATATTCGGGATCGAAAACGAGCTTTACGCTCTCGTGTTCGGGCAACTCGATCGAGCGCATAACTTGATTTTATAACCTCCTACCGTGGGTCCCATGCTCAAGCTTCACGCCATACAGCAGCTTGCGCCGAAAGCGTTGGCTCTGACTGTGCCGCGCAACTGCCCTTCGCCAACGAAGTCAAAGCGGAGTCTCAATTCACACAAAGCCGCACTACCGCAGGCCGCGCCAAATGGCGTGGAGCTTCAAAATGAAGCCTTTTACAGGACCTTCAGCGGCGAGTTCTGGTATGCCCCGGCGGGTCACCGGATGGCGGCCCTGGCGATATACATAAACGGTCCGGTTATCGCCATCGATCAGCCAGCCGAGATGCACGCCATTTTCGATCCAGCGCTCCATTTTGGCTTTCGTGGACTTCAGCCGGTCGCTGGGTGACATCACCTCGACGATAAACTCGGGGCACAGACGCAGAAACTCGCGGCGCTGCTCCCAACTCAGGCGTTCCAGTGATTCGTTGGACACCCAGGAGGCATCCGGCGATAGCGCCGATCCGTCGGGGAGCAAGAACTCGACACTAGAGTCGAAGGCCCGCCCGGCGCCATTTTCTCGAGCCCACTGACTGAGCTGTGCAAACGCGTCACCGCTTCGATAGGCGCCTTCTCCACCTACGGGGGGCACGATAACGATCTCTCCTTCCGCTGTGCGTTCACAGCGTAAAGCTGGATTAGCGCGGCAGAACGCCAGATAATCCTGCTCCGACAGGTGGTATTCGGGATCGAAAACGAGCTTTACGCTCTCGTGTTCGGGCAACTCGATCGAGCGCATAGCTTGATTTTATAACTTCCTACAGCGGGCGAATGCCCAGCACTTGCGTCTTGCCGTCCGGACCCAGCAGGATTCGCCACTCCGTCTTTCCCTGTTCAAACTTCACTTCATAGATGTCCGCGCCGTTGGGCGCCACGCCTTTGAAGGTCATCGATTCCATCGTGCCCAACTGAGCGAGCATGCTCTTTAGTTGCGGCAACTGCTGGCGTGTCAGCGCAGCCATTTGCGGGCTCATGCGATCGAAGTCCGGTTCTCCCCGCCTCAATTCCTCAATGGCGCGGCGAAGCGCGGCCTCGGTTCCGGGCGACTGCGATTGTTCCCGGAAGCGCTTTGCGACCGCGGCAGTGCGAGCACTCACTTCTTCCAGGGCGCGTTTGACTTCGGCCTCGCCGAGCCGCCTGCCGACGGTGTCTGCTCCGTTCTGGTGCAGCGTGACGCTCGCGGCGCCAAAGGAGAGCTGAGCGTCGACGATTTTGTAAAAAAATGTGCTGTCGCTTTGCGCGAAGATCTCAACCTTCTCCTGCCCGGTAAGCTGCGCGTAAAACCGGTCTCCGTCGCGCGAGATAACCAGTAAGGCATACGGGCCCAACTGGTATACACCCACATAGCGGTCGAAGATTTTAGGATCCAGTGTGATCTGCCGGCGCTCCGTGGGCGGGTTGACTTTTAGCAGTGGGTAGCTCGAGTTGAGCAGATGCCGGCCGATATCGTCCACCCCGGTATCTGTCGAGATATTGGTGAGCACCACCACTCCCACGCGCGTCTTCGGATCGAAACCCATGTAGCTGCGGTAGCCGCCGGTGCCGCCGTTATGCCAGATGATGGAGTCGCCGTCTCTCGTTTGAATGTGCCAGGCATAAGCGATCTGCATGTCAGGCGCGCCAGCCGGACGCCGGATGGAAATTTCGTCCGCCATGGCCGGGGCCAGCGGCGTTTTGATATAGCCGAGGTTCGCCGCCAGAAAAGTGAGCATGTCGCTGGTGGTTGACCGGAGAGCGCCGGCGCCCGCGAGCGTCGGAATGTCCCAGTTCGCGGTGACAGCGAGCGTGGCGCTGTGCCCGGTGGCAAGGCGAGCTTTCATGTACGGAGTCAGGGTGACGCGCGTGTCCTTCATGCCGAGGGGGTCGCAGATCCGCGAGCGCACCAGCGCCTCGTAGCTCATCCCGGCGCGCAGAGAGAGCACATGTCCCAGCAGGCCCACGCCGAGGTTCGAGTATTCGTACTGGGAGCGGATGTCGCGCGTCAGTTTATATCCGGAAAGGAAGTCGTAGAGCTGTTGCACCGAATAGTCGGCGTAGGGATTCGCCATGTCTTTCGGAGCGAGGTTTGAAGGCAGACGTGGCAGGCCGGAACTTTGGGTCGAAAGATCCGCCAGGGTGATCTTGCGGCCGTTCCGCTCAGGCATTTTGACGCCCGCCGGCAGGTACTTCGATACCGGATCGGTTAATGCGACCTCCCCGCGCCGCGCCATGTCCATCAGCAGAAGGGAGGTGAACACTTTGGTCATCGAACCGATCTCGAAGACTGTGTCGCCACCGAGGCGGCGCTGGTCGTCTTTGGCGAGGCTCCCGTAGGCAACCACCCTGCGTCCGTTGGCGTCGATCACGCCGGCCACGATGCCGATGCCGGCCGATTCCGCGCCTACGCGATCGATGAGAATTTTGTGTATCTCGGCGTCCGAGGGAACCTGCGCGAATGCACCGGCGCACGAAAGAATGGACAAAGTAACGCAACGGGCGATCATAATAATGCCTTTTTGTCCATAGTATGCCAGCGAGGCCCCGCGAGGGCATCTTAAACCTGCGGATGGACTTGGAACGCCTCTAGCGCATTCAACAGGTCCTGGGTGCGAAAAGGCTTCGACAGATACCCATCCATGCCGGCTTTGAGACACCGCTCCCGGTCGGTGGTCATGGCATGCGCCGTTAAAGCGAGAATTGGCAGGTGTGCGCCCGTGGTTTGCTCTCGCCGGCGGATCAGAGCCGTGGCCTCCAATCCGTCCATCACGGGCATTTGGACATCCATCAGCACAACAACGAAATTCCGCGTTGCCGTGAACTCCACGGCTTCGGCGCCATTCGAGGCCAGCGTGACGTCGTAGCCTTGCTTTTCGAGCAGCTTCAGCGCCAGCTTCTGATTCACTGGATTATCTTCGACCAGCAGAATGCGGCTAGGAGATTCGTTTCGCGCTGGCACCGGCTTCTTTGAGGCCGTCGATAAGGCCGGTGCGGCTTGCGCCAGCACGGCAGTCAGCGCGCTACGCAAGTCCGCTTGCGAAACCGGCTTCACAACATAGTTGCCGATTCCCATGTTGCGGCAGCGCAGGGCATCCAGATTCAAGTCCACTGAGCTGAGCATGAGAATCGGCTCTGCGCGGTTGCGCGGGTTGTCGAGGATGGATCCAGCCGTCGCGAAGCCGTCGATACCGGGCATGATTGCGTCCAGCAGCACGGCGTGAAACGGGCGGCCCGCGTGAATGGCGGACGCGATCAGATCGAGCGCGGCGGTTCCACTCCCGGCCAGTTCCCTCTCAACACCCCAGCCCGCCGCCATTTCATCGAGAATTTCAAGATTCACCGGATTATCGTCGACAATCAGCAATCTCAACCCCGCTAATTCGGTGTCGCGGCCACAGGCCGGCGAAAGTGCTTGGCAGGGCGCCGTAAAGAAGAACGTCGTTCCCTGTCCGGGCCGGCTGTCAAGCCAGAGCTTGCCGCCCATGAGGTTCACCAAACGGGCGCAGATCGCCAATCCGAGTCCCGTGCCGCCATACTGCCGGGTGGTTGAGCCATCCGCCTGCACGAACGCTTCAAAAATGCTGCCTTGTTTTTCCGGCGGGATCCCGATGCCGGTATCGCGCACCGAAAATTTTAGTTCGACCGTGCTTCCCTCCAGCGGCCCGGCATCCACCAATAGCTCCACTTCCCCGCGTTCCGTAAACTTTATTGCATTGCCAATCACGTTATTGACGACTTGGCGCAGGCGGCCGAAGTCGGCCATCACCCGGTTGGGTACGCGTGGACTGTGGCGGTAAAGCAGCTCAATGCCCTTGTGGTGGGCGCGAATGGCCAGAGTTTTCATGACCGTGTCGAGAGCCGGCCGAAGCTCGCACTCGACGGGGTCGAGCGCCATCTTGCCGGCCTCGATTTTCGAGAAATCGAGGATGTCATTGATCAACCCAAGCAGCGAGTCGCCGGAAGTCTTGATGCAATCCAGATATTCACGCTGCTCGCGGGTCGGTTCGCTGTCGAGAGCCAGCTCGGTCATGCCGAGGATACCGTTGATGGGAGTTCGGATTTCATGGCTCATATTGGCCAGAAACTCGCCCTTCGACTGGCTGGCGGCTTCCGCGTTGGCCTTGGCGGTTTCAAGTTGCGCGGTCCGCTCGGTTACGCGGAGTTCCAAGGCTTCATTGTTCGAGCGGAGAGCCGCGTATAGCTGCTCGACCTGCGCCGCAGCGTGGTTCTGGGCCTGGGCCAGGACCGTGAGTTCGTCCTGGCCGCCGGCGCGAATGCGATGTTCAAAATCGCCGGCCGCCAGCGCGCGGGCGCCGGCCTCCAGGCGCCCCAGGGGCCGGCTGATGCTTTGCGTAGCGGCCAGGCCCAAGGCCGCCGCCAGCAAGACGGCGGTGAGACCGAACCCATACAAGGCCAAGATGGCGTTGCGCTTGGTTTGCTCCATTTTCTTGAGGGCCAGCGCGCGCTTTCTTGCTCCTTCGGCGTCGATATCCTGCACCAGTTCCGTCACCGTCTTGCTAATGCCGCCTACCTGGTGATCGACCCTCTGTTGAACCGCTTCCCAATCTCCCGCCTTGGCCATCGCCAGCGCCCGGTCGATCTGATCGGGAATGATGATGCGGAAATAGGACAACATCGCCAGCGTCAGGCCATGGGTTTGCCGGCGGCCAGCGGTCGAACGCAACGCCTGGCAAGCTCCATCGATCCGGGCCACGAGAACATTCTTAAAAGGGCGGACCGCCGCTTCCATGTATTTTGCGTCGCGAGTGGAAATAGCGTCCTCCAGCGTCCCCTTAAACGCCAGAACGCTGTTGTTTACGCTCAACACCATGACCACCGTGCGGTCGGTGTCGTCGAGTTGGCGAACATAATGGCCGTACTGGTCGAGTTGCCACAGAGCCAGCGCCGTGCCGGTGGACATCAGCGCGGTAATGACGGCGAAGCACAGGCCCAGGCGGAGGCCGATCCGGACCGCTCGCATATGTTCCACCGCGAGCTGCAATCGCGTGCGCCAGGCGGGCCTGGAGGAACGGCGGACGGATTGGGCATGCGAATCGGAGGTCATCCAGAGATGCCAGTCGTTGTTCCCCTTATCGACAATGCTGGGAGTACTGTGGCAAAAAACTTCTCTTCCGGAAGAACTTGGACGATAAGGGCAATGACGCCGCGTTTACATGCCGGACACCCTCAAATTTCATGCCGTGTTTCGAGCGCACAGCTACCGGAGCCATTTACGTTCTGTGTTGCTTTTTGCGGCCGCGCTTTCTCTCGCCGGGTGCACTTACTTTGACACCGCTCAGACCACCGCTCAGACCACCGCTCAGAGCAATGAGACGGCCAACGATCCCACCATCTTGACGATTACCTCCTTGGGGGACGGTCCTATCAGGGCCTTCGAGCTGAGCAGGTTCACCGGCTTTGCCGCCCGGCGGAAGAACATGCAAATCCGCTATATTCCCGCTTTTGAGTCCTTCAATTTGCGCCTGGAGTTGTATCAGCGGCTGTTAAAAGACCGGTCTCCGCAACCCGACCTCCTGGAGATTGACGTCATCTGGCCGGGAATGCTGGGTGACGATCTCTTGGACCTGACTCCGTACTTTCACAACGAAATGTCTGCTTTTCCTCCGGATTTGCTGCGGACCTACACCGTGCACGGCAGATTGATCGGGATTCCTCTGTATGTCGACAGTGGCATCTTGTACTACCGCAGCGATCTGCTGCGGCGGTATGGCTTTCGTGGGCCACCGGAAACTTGGGACGACTTGGAGCGGATGTCTAAGGTAATTCAGAGCGGGGAGCGGCGCCGGGGAAACACAAATTTCTGGGGCTACGTGTGGGAGGGGACCGCTGGGGAAGCCTTGACCTGCAATGGACTGGAGTGGCAGGCCAGCCAGGGCGGCGGCCAAATTATTGAGCCTGACGGCGCCATAACCGTGGCCACGGCCGGCGCGATCCGGGCGGTGAAGCGGGCCGTTGCCTGGGTCGGCACGATCTCGCCCCCCGGAGTGACGGCGTACATTGAAGACGACGCCTTGAACGCTTATGCGGCCGGCAACGCCGCCTTTATGCGCAACTGGGTCTCCATGCACGAGTCGGTTCGGAGCCGCACGCATTTCGGTCAGACGGCGGTTGCCCTGCTACCCGCGGGCCGGAGCGGCCACAGCCGGACGCTGGGTGGAATCGCCATCTCCGTTTCCAAGCATTCAGAGCATCGCGAGGAAGCCCTGGCCGCGCTGCGCGACCTGGTGAGCGCGGATTCGCAAACCAAGCGCGCCCTCGCTTTGGGAATTACGCCCACGCTGGTTGCTCTCGCGCGGGATCCGGACCTGATGCGAAAGACGCCCTTCGACGGCGAACTCAGCGGCCAGGCGCTCACCGGCCTGGTGGCACGACCATCCGTGGTGGCGGGCCGGGTTTACGATCAGGTTTCCCGGGCCTACTTCCAGGCGGTGCATTCGGCCTTGACCCGGGAACTTCCCCCCGCTATCGCGATGGCTCGCTTACAGACCCAGTTGGAGCAAATCCTCAAGACAAAATAAAGCATTTTGCTGGGCGCGACCACGGGGTCGCGCGGCGGGCGAGGGCACCCGCCCCACACCTAAAGGAAAACCCGTGCGACCTCTCCATCGGCCTGGAGCGAACAATGAGACCCGCCAATTTGTCTCTCCACACTATTTCAAAACCAGATGGCGGCGCAGTATTTCCACTACCGGCGCGATCGGCAACGCCTCCACCGTCCGGCCGTTGGATGTGACCGTTACCGCTTTCAGCAGTGAATTGTAAATGGCCTCTTCGGTCGCCTCGATCACCGCCAGGAACAGCGGCGAGCAGTCGTCGTTACTGAGAAGCTTGGCCGGGTTTCGCACCGTGGTGAATGCGATGCCGTAGTCGCCGCTGCCGTTGGAACCGCTCGATCCCGTCCGCGCCAGACCGAACATGGTTCGCGCGGCCATGCGCTTGAGGTTGCGCGCATCGACCGGCGCGTCTGTAGCTACTACCATCACGATTGATCCGTTTCCGGAATTGGGTCCGCGGCCGGCCAACTCGAGGCCGACCGGCGCTCCGGCAATGGTCAGCGTGCCGCCGAAGTTGCTCTGCACCAGCACGCCCACAATGTAGGCGCCCGCCTTGCGCGACGCTGTTCCGATGCCCCCTTTCCAGCCGAAGGCGATGGTGCCCGCGCCCGCGCCGACCGCGCCTTCTTCCACTGCCCCACCTTTTGCTCCTTCAATCGCCGCGCGTACTTCAGCGGATCCCACGTAGCGGCCGCGGATGTCGTTCAAGGTTCCGTCGTTGGTCTCCGCCACCAGTGGATTGATCGATCGCACGTGCTCGTTTCCCGGTAACGCGAGCATATAGTCGATCAGACCGTCGGCCACGCGCGGCACGCTCAAGGTCGAAGTGAGCGCGATGGGTGTTTCGATTTCGCCGAGTTCCTCCACTTGGGTCGATCCGGCGAGTTTGCCGAACGCATTGCCTACATAAACGGCGCCGGGCACTTTATCGAGGAAGAGATTGCCGGAGTGCGGCAAAATCACCGTGACGCCAGTGCGGATGTTGCTGCCCCGAACTACCGTGGTGTGTCCGACTTTGACGCCGGCTACATCGGTGATGGCGTCGAGCGGACCGCGAGGCAGAGTGCCCGCGGGGATGCCGAGTTCCGCCGCGCGCGGGCGTGGCGGGGTGCTCGCCGTGCCGGCCAACGCCGCCGCAAGAATAAAGGTGAAGAGAAGACTTCGCATGGCGTCTACCAACCGTACGCCGCGACCGTAGCGTTCACGATCTCGAATACTGCTTCGAACTGATCGCCATTGATCATTACCGCCACGCCATTGCCGCCATTGAGCGTAGCGAGCAACATGCAGCGGTAGCCAAAGTTGCCGCCCGTATGTCCAAAAAACCGCTTTTCCGCATCGTTAGGGCGCAGCAGTTCGAGTCCAAGTCCAAAACTTCCGGGAATGCTGGCGGTGGTCATGGAGATGGCAAGTTCCTTCGAGAGAATTGCTCCAGGAAGACCAAGCCGCGACCGCTGGATCGCCATCGCGAATCTGGCTAAATCGCTGGGTGTTGTCCAGAGTCCCGCGGCGGCCATTTCGGGATACGTATGCCGCTCACCGGCAATTACCTGCCCTTTTTCCTGCCCTGCGGTTGCAAACTCCAGCAGCGACGCCGGCAGCGGCTGCTCATACGTGCTCGAGTCCATCCGGAGCCGATCCAGAACCATCGCCCGCATCAGTCGCGGAAAGGAGAGATGGGTTACGTCGAGCAGCAATTGTTGCAGAATGGTGTAGCCTCCGCCCGAATATTCAAACTTGGTCCCGGGTGTGATTGCGACCCGTACCGGAGCGGAGTTGGCCGGCTTCTGTCCATCGAGCACCTGCGTCAGCGTAGGCACCGCCTCGCCTTGAGCGTAGCCCGGGAATCCGTGAACCGTGAGACCGCCGGTGTGACTTAACAGATGACGCAAGGTCACCGGCGTGGTTTTGGTGAATTCATTTTCGGGCAATTTCCAACTCGTCAGGTAATCGTTGACATTGCGGTCGAGGTCCAAACGCTGTTCCTCGACCAGCCGCATCGCGGCCAGCGCTACAACCGGCTTGCTAATCGACGCGGCCTGAAACAAGGTCAACGTATCGACCGGCTGCCGGCCGCCGAGACTCGCAACGCCATAGCCACGCGCCCATTCGAGCTGAAACTCGCGAAACACGGCGACGCTTACGCCGGGCACGCCATGTTTGCTCATCGCGGCTTTGACCGCGCTCGAAACGGCTTGAACCTTCGAGTAGGCATCCTGCGCTGGAGTCCGATTGACGCCAATGAGCAGCAAGGCTGCAATGAAGTGAGAACGTTTTAGCATGGGATCTTCTCAATAGAGTAGCCTCACGGCAGGAGCTGAAGCCGTGCACGGACTTGAACTTCGCCCTTCACTAAGGGCTTGTCATGAACCAACCAATTCAACCGCTCCCTGACGGTCGCGGCTCGGAGGGTGTGACAGAGCCGCGACCGTCATCAGGGAGCGGTCCGGATTGGAGTGGCAAGGTTGTTTCATGACATGTGCTAATGTTCGGGGCTGAAGGGGGGAAACTCCCCGGCGCGTAGCTACATGAGACTCAAGCGGAGCAGCGCCGCGGCAAACTCAGCGCCGCACCAGGATAACGGCGATGCTGGGCTGATATCGCTATCGTCGGGAAGAATATGTTCCGGCATGAGGCCGTATGAGTTGGCGTTCCGCAGCATCCAATCGACATAGTCTTTCGCGGCGGACTTCTTGCCGTATAACGATTCGTATTGCGCCGCAGCCGCGGTGGTGAAGAAGAAAACGCCGTGACCATAGCTGGCCAGGCCCGGATCGGGAGAATCGAAATACTGCATGCCGCCTCCCAGCTTCACCGTATTCTTTGCGTAAAACACGTTGGATAACGCGATGTCCGGGTGATTGGGGTAACCCCAGACGATGCCCACATTCGCGGTGGTGTCCCAGAGATACAGCTTCTCACCAGATTTCGCCGCGATGCTCTCGCCATTTGCGCCCTTCTCGCCCGTGAAGCGGACATCGGCGTACGTTTGCCGCACCGGATCGAACATTTGAGGCAGCGCTGCCGAAATCCTGCGCCCCGCGGCGGCATAGGCGCCGGACTTCACTTGGTTGCCGAACTCGCGCGCAATCCGAGCCGCCCGTTCCAAGGCAGCGGAGCAGATCATGTTGGTAGCGGGCAAGTAACCGGTCCATTCGACGATGCCGCCTTCCCATAAAAGCCCGTTCGAAGAAAGATGCGCGGCTAAGAAGTCCGCCAGTTGGTATAAGAACGCGGCATCGGCGAGCCAGACGCCTTTCGAGCGATGATACTCGTCGAGTAAGTAGATGAAATAGCCGTTGGAATCCCATTCCGGCTCGTCAAAACGCGCTCCGCTGCCCGCGTCGACGGCCAATCCGTGCGCGTCATAACGGGCGTACCACTCGCCCGGACTCTTTTTTGGAATCTCGGGCTTGGCCCAGAACTGGATGACCTGTTTTGCCTCTTCCGCGTGACCGGTCAACAGGAAAACGCGAGCGCACATCATGGCATCGCGCGGATAGAGCTGCGGCATGCCATTGGTGAGAAATTGTCCGGTGATGTCGGCTGGAATCTGCCCGTTCAGATTGGCCGCCTTTACGCAATAGAGGTTGCGTTTGTAGGCATCCAGATAGGCTTCGCCGCCATTTTTGAAAACCGGCAACTGGCCGGCGTTCATCCAGGAGTTCCAATAGCGGCTCGCTTCCGCTTCCAGATCGGTTTTCTGCCGAAATAACCGGACCTGGGAGATGGCCTCGGCTTGCGACGCAGCCGGGATCAGCAGGATCTCCGTGTTAGACTCCTCGCCGGTCACGGATACCGTCGCTTCGCTCACCGTGACCTTGTCCTTCGCGGACTTCGGCGCGATCGCCACAACCGTTCCGTTGGACCAGACCGCGACCGCCACGTTGTCTGCCTCGCGAAGAGAAGTTAGTGCGATGTTCCGATCGGTCTTGATGTTCTGGTTCAGAAGGGCGCGAAATTGGTAGTGCGGTTGACTGGAGCTGACCGACAGAACGACGGCGTCCGCCGGGTGAACAAAGCACAGAACGGTTTGTGAAGAGCCGTCGGCGAAATGAGTCTGCGTTTGAGTGGTGAAGAAATTCTTCATCCCGACAGAGCTTGATTTGGCAATCTCGCCCTGCCTCGGGAAGGCGGTGGAAGCGACTTAATCCGCCGTGTAGTCTTTGAAGTAGAAGTGCTGGATGCCTTCGCCATGCGTCAAAGCGGTGATGCGCTTGTCATCGGAATAAACGGCGGTCAAATGGCCGTTGCCGAGAATGGCCGAGCCTTTCCAGGGGCGTTTGGAGTCGCCGTTCTGCGCGGAGCACAGGGTGGCCAGCAAGCAGGTCAAGAACAATATCAGCCGGAATTGTGAAATTAGCATTGGGCTGCCCCACGGCGGGGAACCTCCCACCCGGTTGGTCAGCGCGTGGCTACTTTCTGCGAACTCAGGGTCTGAGAGAACAGCCAGGCAGGCATTTCGGGGTCGGCATACGCCTTCACCCAGGAGTCGTGCAACACGCCTTCGTATTCCGTGTACTTCACGCTGCTGCCTATAGCCTTCAAGGCTGCCACCATTTTGCGCGATTCCGTGACCGGCACGACCGGATCCGCGCCACCGTGAAAGACCCAGATCGGAATAGCGGCGCCGATCTTTTTGGCCGCATCGCCGTACGGATCGTCGCCCGGAGGCGACGGCATTTTGGCCGCGGGCGGCGGAACGATGCCGCCGCAAATGATCACGGCCGCGGCGAACTTGCCGGGATACTCCTCGAGCAGCGCCCAACTGCCATACCCGCCCATCGAGAGTCCCGTAAGGTAGACGCGGTCCGGATCGGTATTGAATTCCTTGATCGATTGAGCGAGGCTCGCCAAGGCTTCTTTTTCCATTTCCGGGGCTTGCCAGAAAACGTTCTTCCGGCACTGCGGCATCACAACGATGGCGTGATAACGGTCCGCGTGCGCGCGGATTGCCGTGCCGATACCCACGTTGGTCTGCGCGAGCCCATCGTCGCCGCGCTCACCCGCGCCGTGCAGGAACAGCACGATCGGCCACTTCTTGTCCGGGCTGTAATCCGACGGAACGTACACTTGATAGCGGTAAGTGACGCCTTCAACCGTCACCGTCCGATCCAAAAAGCCCGTTTCCTGGCGCTCGGCCGCGGCTGGAAAAGTAAACAACGCCAGGCAGGCGCCGAGGGCTAAAATAATTCGATTCATCGTTGAAACCTCACCATCGAGCTTACTGCATGTTGGTCAAGCTCAAAAGGACGCGGCGCCCACACCCACCCCTGACCGCGCTGCGCTCCTTTGTTGAAGGAGCACCTCAGAAGCGGGAGATCCAGCCGAGGGCGAAATTGAGCTGCACGAGAACAATGAAACCGATGCTCACGTAAGGATTGACCACGCACAGCGCCGCGCCCACCGCGTACAGCCCCTGCGCCGCCACGATCCGGCGTTCGATTGCCCGGGAAACATCGGCGCTGGTTTCCTCGCCTAGCAGGCGCGCTCGCACCGCATAGCGCCAACCGAGATACAGAGTGACTCCGAGCAGCAAAATATTGCCCCAATAAATCAGTAGAGCCGTGCGGTAAGCGATAAATTCGGCGAGCAATCGGGTCGAAAATGGCATAATGGAAACCGCGAACAGAAATGCCAGGTGAATCCACGACAGATTCCGGTCGCCGCGGGCCAGGTGGTTCAGTTGGGCCTGCTGGCCGTTCCAGAAAATGCCCAGCGTCAAGAAACTCATGAGATAGGCGATCAGTTGTGGCGACAGCACCGATAGCGCCCGCCACAGGTCCTGTTCTCCGTGGATCGCTTCCTTGGCCGGACCGTGAAGATCCAGCACCAGCAGCGTCATGGCGACGGTGAAAATTCCGTCGCTGAGCGCGGCCCAGACGCTCAACGCTATGGCCGGCGATCCGGTTATAGGACGGCTTCACAGTCTCATGCTACCCTGCCGATGAACCGAGGGTTTTCGGAGCCTTCGCTCGTTTATAGCGCTGGCTTCAAGACGTCGCTGTCGACGTTTCCGCCGGAGATAATAATGCCGGTGCGGCCCAGGTCCCGCGGCAGCTTGCGATGCAGCACGGCAGCGGCGGCCGCGGCGCCGCTGGGCTCTACCAGAATTTTCATGCGCATCAGCAACCAGCGCATGGTTTCGCGTATCTCGTCATCGCTGACCGTCACCAGATCGTCGACGTGTTTCTGCACAATCGGCCAAGTGATCTGACCCGGAGTTTGCGCCCGCAGGCCGTCGGCTATAGTGGCGGGCGGAGGAATGGTCACTCGATCGCCCTTCTGCCGCGAGAGCCAGAAATCGTTGCCGTCGGCGGGCTCGACGCCGAAGATCCGAATACCTGGCCGCAGCGTTTTGGCGACGATGGCGGAGCCGGATGCCAATCCTCCGCCGCCGAGGCAGACTACGAGAGAATCGAGATCGGCTATCTCTGCAAACAGCTCGAGCGCCGCCGTGCCTTGGCCTGCGATGGTCCAGGGATGGTCATACGGAGGCACCAGCGTAGCGCCAGTTTCCGCGGCAATGCGCAGCCCAATGGCTTCGCGATCCTCCTTTAGCCGGTCATAGGTTACGATGGCCGCGCCGTAACCGCGCGTGGCTTCCATCTTCGACCGCGGCGCGTCCACGGGCATCACCAGAGTCGCGCGGGCTCCAACCGAAGATGCCGCGATAGCGACTGCCTGAGCGTGGTTGCCGGACGAGTATGCCACTACACCACGCTCGCGCTCAAGCGGCGGAATGGAATAAATAAAGTTGGCCGCGCCGCGAATCTTGAAGGCGCCACCGCGCTGGAAGTTCTCGCATTTGAAGTAGGCCGTGACGCCGGAAAGGCTGTTGAAAGTGCGTGAAGTCAGGACCGGCGTGCGGTGCGCGATGGGCCGGATTCGTTCCGCCGCGGCACGGATATCGTCAATCGTTATGTCCATAAGATCTGTGGGGCCGGACCCCCTGGTCCGGCTCTGCGAACACTATAGGAATGCGGGCCGACGAGGGCGTCGGCCGCGATCCAGGGGGATCGCCCCACATTTGCAATGCATGCTAACTACAAATATCAATGCACTAATAGCCCGCCCGCTTGTCCACTACGTTCCGCAGCGGCTCGCCTTTAGCAAAGCGCTCCATATTATCCAGGAAAACGTCCACCGCCAGTTCGAGCCATCCGGAGACACGGTCGGCGCAATGTGGCGACAACAGTACGTTCTCCATTTTGTAAAAAGGATGATTGGCGGGAAGCGGTTCGTGGTCGAACACGTCCAGCGCGGCGCCGCGAATCCGCGCTTTTTCCAAAGCCTCGATCAATGCCGATTCCACGATGACCGGCCCGCGGCCGACATTGATGATGACACTGGTTGGCTTCATCGAAGCGAATTCCGGGGCGCCAATCAGCCCTCTCGTTTCCGGTGTCAGCGGTGCGGCAACCAGGACAAAATCGCATTCCGCCAGCATTTCTTTCAGGCGTTCAACCGCGTAGGTCGCGGCGAGATTCGGATCGGAGTTCGAGGTTGCAGGCCGGCGGCGTACCGCTAAAACGCGCATCCGGAACCCGGCTGCTAATTGCGCGGTCGCGCTTCCGATCTCGCCGTAACCGACGATGCCAAGCGTCTGCCCGCGCAGCATGGCCATCTCGAACGGCGCCCAATTCCCGGCTTCTTGATTGCGCAGCAGCCTTCGCAGTTCCTTGGCAAAGAAAAGCATCGCTGCGATGGCGAACTCGGCTAAGGACTCCTTGAACGCGCCGCGTCCATTGGTGAAGGGAACCGGGCTCGCGATGAATTCGGGCGTCAACATGTACTCGATACCGGCGGACAACGCATGCACCCAGCGGACTTGCTTTGCTGACGGGAAAATAGTTTGAAATGGTTCGCGGGCGAAATTGGCGACTAAGATCGCGTCGGCCGTGGCCGCGCGCTGCTTGGCCCAGTCGACATCGAGGCCAACTTCGAGATCGGCCAGGGGGCGAATTTGTTCCAGTCGCTGGAGGTGCGGAGCGTCAGGCTTGCCCAGCACGAGAACTCTGGTTCGATTCGCCAACACAGGAGGTTAGCACGACGTGACAGCGCCGGCGGCCAATGGTAACGTGAACGGAGAGGAGACGCACGTGAAACTAATAGTAGGGTTTTTCTTAGTATTTTCCGTGGCCGCATTCTGCCAGGAGAAGGGGCGCGAAGCTCATCCCGCGGCGGCCGCGAAAGACGTTGGGCATGGCTATATTCCCAAGAAAGGGCCGGCTCCGGCCCGCGCGCAAGCACCGCAACCCGCGCACTTGGCCGATAAACCGGGCCACCCGGAAGCGCCGCATGTCCATACCAACGGCAAGTGGGTGGGACAACAAAATTATCCCAAGAACGATCCGCGCTTTCATCTGGATCATCCGTGGGAGCATGGGCGTTTTACCGGCGGCTTTGGAAAAGGTCATGTGTGGCATCTGGCCGGTGGAGGCCCGGATCGTTTTTGGTTTAACGGATTCTACTTCGCCGTTGGTCCCTTCGACTTGGCTTATGTAGCGGACTGGAATTGGACGGGCGATGAGATCGTGATCTATGAAGATCCCGACCACGATGGTTGGTACCTGGCATACAATACGCGGCTTGGCACCTACGTACACGTGCAATATCTGGGCGCTTAATTTTTTTCACAAAGAGCGAAATCCCGCGCGCCGGATTAGCGTCTACGGGTGATGATCCGATTTATTCTCTCGTCGGCGTTAGTGCTGTCATGCACGATTTGCGCCCAGAATCCTTATCTGGCGCTCGGGGATTCGCTTGCCTTCGGATACAATCCGTTGGTCCAGCCGCCCGATCTGAGCAAGTTCATGGGCTATCCGGAGTTCGTCGCCAACGATCTGCATCTAAGCCTGTCCAACGCTTCCTGCATTGGAGAAACCAGCACCAGCATCATCACGGGACTCGCCAAGGACGACCTGGGAGTGTATATTCCGAGCGAGGGCTGCGAGAACTATCGCGCTCTTTATCCATTGTTTGTGAATTACACCGGTCCGCAGTTGAATTTCGCGATATCCGATCTACAAGCGCATCCCAACACCTCGCTGGTCACGATAAATATTGGCGGTAACGATCTGGCCGTGTTGGAATTCATGTGCAATCTGGACACCGAGTGCGAGCTGGCGGGACTTCCCGGCGTGCTGGTGACCTATGCCGGGAACCTCACCGAAATTTTTAGCCGGATCCGGGGAGAGGCGGGATACCGGGGCCCCATTACGCTGCTCACCTACTATTCGTTCAATTATGGAGTCGCGGGCCTGACTGAGACGGCGGCGATTGGTCTTTTGAACGCCACCGCGGCAACAGTCGGCGCCTTCTATGACGTGAAGATCGCCGACGGATTCGGCGCTTTCCTCAAGGCCAGCCTGCCGTTCGGTGGCGACGTCTGCAAAGCCGGCCTGTTGATTGTGTTGCCGGACGGCACGTGCGATACTCATCCGTCGCCGGCGGGCCAGAAGCTACTGGCGAATGCGGTGGTTCAGGCGACGCATCTGCACTGAGCGGGCGTGGCTGGGCATTATGGAGCGATCTTCCGCCCAGTGTTTCGACAGGCTGCCCGGCTAACCGCGTGCGAAAGATCAGGGGCGGGGAAAGCCGTTGTCCAACGCGAAGGGGCCACCTTGGCAGTTGCCGGCTTGACTTTGAAACAACCTTGCCACTCGTTCCGGACCGCTCCCTGACGGTCGCGCCTCTGTCACACCTTCTGAGCCGCGACCGTCAGGGAGCGGTTGAATTGGTTGTTTCATGACAGGCCCTGAGCGACTCCCTAACTGGCCTCCGCGCGGACTTCGAACCCCCGACATGTAAGACTTGAATGGATTCCCATCCGACCGGAGACATTCACCATGCGACGGCCTCCATTCACCACCCAACGTTTTCTCATCGCCGCCTGGGTGGTTCTAGAGGCATGCACGCTCCATGCCCAGCATCCCTTTCTTACTGACGCGCAATGGACGCTGATGCGCGACGAGGCGAGTGGTCTGGCTCCGTATGAGAACTTGCGCAGCCTCACGCGGCTGCACCGCGTTCCCGCAACGCCGGAGTTCGATCAGGCCGCAGAGTTGATGCTCATGCGTGCGAAAGAGTATGGGTTGCAGGATGCGCACGCGGAGCAATTTCCGATTGATGGCAAGCTTCATTACGGGCTGATGCGTTCGCACCTTGCCTGGACCGTGGACTCGGCGCACCTATGGGAGCTTCAGCCCGAGCACACGCTGCTGGGCGATTGGGCCACGGACCCGATCCGGCTCGCGGACTACAGTCACAGTGCGGACGTGGACGTGAACCTGGTGGATGTAGGCGCCGGCACCAGCGAGTCGGATTACACCAATAAGCAAGTGCTGGGCAGGATTGTCCTGGCCGATGGAGGGCTCGCGACCGTGCAACGGTTGGCGGTGATCGAGCACGGCGCGGCCGGAATCGTGAGCGACATGCCGAACCAGACTACGGCCTGGTCGGGCCTGGACACGACCCTGGTTCGATGGGGGCATCTGGACGCACTGCTTCCGAAAGGTTTCGCCTTCATGGTTTCCCGGCAAACCGCAACGGCGCTGCGCGCGCAACTGATGCGTGGGCCCGTGACGCTGGGCGCGCACGTGAAGGCGGAGGTCGGCCCGGGGCATTGGACGGTGGTGACGGCAACCATCCCCGGCACCGACCCGCAGGCGGGTGAGGTGGTGTATAGTTGCCACCTCGACCATCAGCGCCCAGGCGCGAATGACAACGGCAGCGGTTGCGTGACTATCCTCGAGTCGGCGCGCGTGCTCAACCGCTTGATCAAAAGCGGCCAGCTTGCGCGTCCCACCCGAACGCTGCGCTTTCTCTGGGGCCCGGAGGTCGAGGGCACCATGGCCTTTTTGAGCGCGCATCCCGAGATACGGCGCTCCCTGCGGGCCGACGTGCACATGGATATGGTGGGCGGCGATCCATTCAAGAACAAGTCCATCTTGCATGTGACCGAGACGCCCTGGTCGCTGCCGAGCTTCGTCACCGATATAGGGGAGTTGTTCGCGCAGACAATTCGGGATGGCGCAACGGCGTATGCCGAGGACGGCGCCCACCCGGAATCCGCTGTCGTGGAGGAGCGAAATGGAGCCCCCGGTACGCGCAACGAGTTTCTTTTCGACCGCACCCCGTACGCCGAGGGCAGCGATCACGACGATTATGACTCCTCCACCATTGCGGTGCCGTCCCTCTACCTGCGCGACTGGCCGGACGTTTATATTCACACCGACCACGACACGCTGGATCAGGTCGACCCCACCAAACTGCGGCGGGTGGCGCTGTTAGGCGCGGCTTCCGGTTATGTTTACGCGACCATGGATGCCGGCAAGGCCAGTTCGCTGCTTCCGTTTTTTGCGGCGCGCGCGCAACGCCGTCTCGCCGAGGGATTTGAGCGGGCCCAGCGTCTGCTAGACGAGCCAGACGGCCGGTACGAGGCAAGAAATCTGCTGACACAGATGCTGCGCCGTGAACAGGCGGAGCTGCGGTCCTTCGCCGGGACCGAAAAGGCCGCGTCCTTCAGCAAAGCCTTGGATGCCCAGGTGGCCGTCCTGAACGACTGGATCGATCGCAGCGCCGCATCGCCTGGCGCTTCATCACCCTGGCACGGCGATCCCGATGCAGCAAGAGTTCCCGTGCGCACGGCCGAATTCGGCCCCCTGACTTTCCAGAACGACGACGTACTGCGAGACCGTTTAGGCAGCGAGCGCATGGCAAAGATCAAATTGCTGGCAGCCGAATCGAGCCGCCTGTTTCGCGTGCAGGACCGCGGCGCGCTCTACGCCTACGAGATCGTCAACTTCGTCGACGGCAAGAGATCGATCGGCGAGATACGAGACGCCGTGTCCGCTGAGTATGGTCCGATCCCGCTGGATGTTGTCGCCGACTATTTGAAGGCCTGCGCCGAGGCGAAGATCGTGGCGCTACGTTAAACGTCACCCTGACCGAAGAGCCCCTCCAAGTCCCGAGCGCCATGGAGGACACGCAGGATCTCAATGCGGTTCTCAAAGCGCCGATAGAAGATCAGGTAATCCGCGAAGCGTTCGCTCACCCGAAACGTTCGAGCGCCTTGCAACTGAGGGACGTTAACCTTACAGGGCCATCCTATCGCAGGCTGCGAAGCGATAAGCGCCAAAGTCTCGTACATCTCCGACAGGAAAAGCAGCGCCATATCGAGACTTCCGTGCTCAGTTATGTAATCGGAAATATCGCCGATGTCACGGTCCGCCTTGGGCCGGACAACGTACCCAAGGATCACCGGGCGCCTGTTTTTCGAGAAAACCGCTCCACCAGTTGCCGTCGTTTGTTTTCCCAATACTCGGGCGTAATCTCAATCGGATCCCCGGAATTAAGCCCATCGAGAAGGAGTTCCTCTAGTTTTTCTTCGGCGCACCGCTTTTGATCCTGGCGCAGGAGTTCTCGCACGTATTCGCTCGGCGTGCTATAGCCGCTCGTTTTGACTCGCCCCTCCACGTAGTCCTTCAGCGATTGCGGAAGCGAGATGTTCAAGGAAGCCATGCTACTCATTCCCCTTAATTTTAGCCCTCACCTTCATGTTTTGTCAATTAATGAAGGCCCACTGGCAATTCCAGATCCGCCTTACGAAGATCCCGACTTTCCAGAACGACGACGTCCTCCGAGACCGCTTAGGCAGCGAATCGAGTGTCGAAAATCAAATTGCTGGCAGCCGAATCGAACCGCCTCTTCGTGTGCAGGACCGCGGCGCCGTGTACGCCTACGAGGTCGTCAACTTCGTCGACGGCAAAAGATCGATCGGCGAGATACGAGACGCCGTCTCGGCCGAGTACGGCCCGGTCCCGCTAGACATCGTCGCCGACTATTTGAAGACCTGCGTCACTGGCCAAGATAGTGGTGCTGCGCTAGGCAGCCTGTCGGGACAATTCTATTCCGCGTTTAGAATCTACCGACATCGTCGGGGCACAACGAACCACGACCGCGTGCACCTGCCCGCTAAGCGCTTGTCGATTCGCTTTATGGTCGCCCCCCAGAGCTATTACCCTAATATAGACTGAATGTACATATATGAGCCTCGAACTGACCTTCAAAAGCGTCTGCGCGTCGATCAAAAAGCAAGGTAAGGACGACCCAAAGCTAATTGGAAGCGTGGATAACCTGCTTGGGCTCGCCTTGATCTGCTCGCCCGTTGTACTCGGCCCTTCCGCAGCAGCTCTCCTGCCCATGCTGGCCGTAAAGAACGAACTCATAAAGATTGGGAAAAGCGTCTTCGAGAAGTTGACGAAAAAGAAAGACGAAGACTACCTCCTGCGGCACGAGACCATGGGCACAGCCTATGGGCTGCTGGTATTCACGTCGTTCTTTGATGCCCTGGACTCCCAAATTCCAGAAGCGCTCCGCAGGGAGATCGGCCTCCTCGACAGCGAAAAAGCCTTCCTAGCCAAAGATGCTACAGGAAAAGCCAATTCCAAGAAAGCTGATATGCAGATTTGCGAGGTGCACGACGCCCCAATTTCCGCCTACGCCATCCCCTTCCCGCACCCAACCGAGACACTGGCAGAGCAAGCCGAGCGACAGGCCAAGCTCTGGAAGCAAATGGGGCAGAGTTTCACGAATTTCGTTCAGAAACTCGCATTCTGGGACGAAGCCGACGAAAAGAAAAAGGCGCGACTTCTGTCGGGTCTAGAGAAAGTGGATGAAGAGGCGGCGAAGCGCTTTGAGGCACAGTACTTCGAACTATCGCGGAAATTCGAGGACTTCGCAGTGTGGGCGAACCTACAAGCCCATAAAGGCACCAAGGCACTGATCGGAGAGTTGTCGGACTATGTGAAGCACCAGGCCAAGCTCAGCGGTGCGTCAGAAAAGGCCATTGACGTTGGATTTAGCAAGCTGCGAGAAACTGTCTTGCGTATGCCTGAAACGCTGCGCGTCAGCCAAGCGACCGAAATAGCGGAGAGCCTGGACAAGCACTATCAGGCTCGCATCAACGATCCAATTATTGAGGACAAGGAGACGGGTGACGCCGACAAGCCACGGCTCTCCTTCCCCAAAGTCTGCGACGCATTCGTCCCTCAGGCGTTCCGCGTCCTCAGACAGGAAGGTAACTCCCGACGCCTTGAAGATGAATCCACCTGGAGCGGATTACCGAGACGTAACGACCTCGGCGGATTCCTCCTTAGTTATTTAAGCTCGCCGTACAGCACAGAGGCACCGCTGCTCATCCTCGGTCATCCGGGAAGCGGCAAATCGCTGCTCACCACCGTCCTGTCGGCCCAACTCATGTCGAAGCAATTCACGGCGATTCGCGTGCCATTGAGGGAAGTTGACGCGGACGCCGACATAGTAACCCAGATCGAGGACGCGATACGCCGGATCACCCGAGTGAGTTTTGATTCATGGACTAAACTCAGCGTCCTCTTCAAGAACTGCCCGCCCCTCGTGATTCTGGACGGATACGACGAACTACTCCAGGCTAGTGGACAGGTGTTCGCGAGCTACGTTAAAGACGCGCAACGTTTTCAGGAACGAGAAGCAGAACAGGGAAGGCCGCTCCGGATTATCATCACCAGCCGCGTGACCCTCATCGACAAAGCAGCTGTTCCCCAGGGCGCAACAATAGTACGGTTACTCGAGTTTGACCAGCATCAGCGAGACTGTTGGTCGGGAATATGGAACGCTGCGAACACAGCCTATTTCGGAGAAACCGGGATCGAGAAGTTCGCGCTGCCGAGCGAAATCGACAAAGGTTCAGAGAAAATCCTAAGCCTGGCCGGACAGCCTCTGCTCCTACTAATGCTCGCCTTGTACGACTCTCAGGGAAACCAATTGCGAGACAGCAAGGGGCTAGATCGAACCAAGCTGTATGACAGCTTGCTACGCCGTTTTGTGATCCGCGAGCGCGGCAAGGAGAAAGGCTTTGAGGATGCCAAATTGAAAGAGCAAGAGAAAGCGCTTTCAATAGAGATGCAGCGGCTCGGCGCTGCCGCGCTTGGAATGTACAACCGGCGAAAGGTTCACATCCTGTCACCCGATCTCGATGAGGATTTGTCATTCTTTAAACTTGAGCGCGAAGTTCCCGCCAAGCCAGGAAAGGCGCTGAGCCAAAGCGGACATGCTGCTAGGAAGTTTCTTTTTTGTCCACAAGTCGAAGGCGCAGCACGGTAGCCCCGACGACACACATGAGGAAACCGCCGCGTTTGAGTTCCTACACAACACCTTTGGCGAGTTCTTAACGGCAGACTTCGTCCTCCGACGGGCCGTTGCCCAAGTCCAGGCCCTTCGCGCAGGAGAGTCGAATGAGGCACTGGTGCCAATGATCGACAAAATGATGGGAACCGCGGACGGATTCGAGCGGGACTGGTTCGCCAGCTTAGTCTACACGCCGCTAATTTACACGGCCCGTGATCATGGAAATGATTCGGGAATGGGCACCCCACGTGCTGAAGGACAACAGGCTCTCCGAGGAAGATTTCGTCGAGACGCTGGAGAAGATTGTTCTGAATCAGATCAAGCGCATGTTGAACAAGCGGGAGATGCCTCAGATCATGCGAAAGGAAACGGCGCAAGAAGGGTACAGGGTGCCATTTGGAGACCACCCGTTAGTTGGCCACATCGCGATTTATAGCATCAATCTCATCCTGCTCCGTCTGATCGCTGGGAAGCGCCCGCTAGTCTTCGATGAATCGGAGATTGCCAGCCACGAGGACGGCACTCGCCCATGGGACCGCCTGATACACATTTGGCGTTCCTGGTTTGCGCTTACAAACCTGAACGGATTGACCGCGGTGATGCTCGCTGAAAGAACCAATTCCAAAATCACGGTCGCCGCCAAGAGCAAGTTCCAGGCGGACGAGTCCAAGACCAAGCTACACGAATTTCACAACGTGGCGGTGTCCTTGGGCGACAATGCCTCAGCGGGCATAGCAGGCCTTTACTTATTCGATCCCACCACTAGCTCGGAGAAAGACCTAGATAGCATCGGACAGCGACTGGACTCTGAAGGCTTCGATCCCGGCGTCCCGATAACAGTTGCCCGGCTGCTCATCCTGGCCCAGCGCCTTCCCGACGCCGCGGAAGAGTTTGTTCAGCATGGAAGGCGCGCTATCGAACAAGCATTGGAAGCTGGGAGGACGGATCAACTGGAGAACGTCTGCGCTATCATTGCCCGCGCTCTCGATGATCCGCTGCACACTAAGTGGCGAATATCGCGTCGCGGTGGCATGTTCAGGGGCCTACTGGATCCAAGGAGTGTTGTCGACATCGCGACGCGCGAGCCAAAGTCAGCCCGAATTCTTTTCGAGCTCGCAAAGCAACTACGCGACTTCGAGTGGCTCGACGAGTTTTCCGCTCGATTCCTCGACCTCGCCCCACACGAGATACAGCGGATCAAAATGTCTGAGCGGGGTACCGCAGACTGGATAAACTGGACACGTTTGCTGCGAGAAGTTGGGAGGGCGAGCGTCCGTTCTCGATCCATACATCTAAATAGAACCCCTCCTGACTTCTTCGAGCGAGCGCTCGATCCACGCCATTTGCTGGAACTCGTTAAGCGCAATCCGGAGGGGGCGCTGGCCTATGTTGAAACCCTGCGCGAACTGGCTGGCGAGGGGCATTTCGGGCGGTTCATCCAACCAGCCCCGGAGCTTAAGTCCTTTGATGACATGGTCGACCCTTTGGATCTACTAGCGGTAGTTTACAAGATATGAGCTTTCGATTGCGGACGTGAAGCGCCGCCTCTAAATCCTCGTCCGTTATCTTCCAGGCCGTCAACAACTTGGGGGCGAAATCCGCTGGTCGCAGCCGACGATTGCTGGTACCATTGTGTATGACCTAGATATAGGCGTTTGGTTCAGACTGCCTCTCGCCAACCGCTCGCCTCGGCGTTGGATTCAGGCGCTCAATGATAATAGGGCTGCCGGCTGCCGGCACGGTTAGCCTTCGCCAAACACCCCCAGAACATTTTTCTGTAGACTTGTTTACGAAGATATGGTATGACCTAGATATGCCGAGCCTCACCGCCAAGCAAATCGACGGCCACACCTACTACTACGCCCGCTATTGCCAGCGCGTTGACGGCAAGCCCAAGATCGTCCGCCAAGTCTATCTCGGCAAGATCGAGGACCTCGTCATCTCCGCGGAGCAGGCTCATACTCCTCCTCAACCTCTCGAGACCCAGGTCGCCTCCTGCGGCGATATCGGCGCCTTGTGGGACATCGCCCAGCGTCTCGATCTCGTCCCTTTACTCGATTCCCTGTTTCCCAAACGCCACCAAGGCCTATCCTGTGGCCGGTACCTTCTGCTCGCCGCCCTCAACCGCTCCGTCGCTCCCGCCAGTAAGGTGCACCTGGCCGACTGGTATCGCCGCACCATCCTCACCCGCCTGCTGCCGGTTGATCCCGCGCTGCTGTCCTCGCAGAACTTCTGGAACCACATGGACCTCATCAGCGCCGACCAGATCCTGGAGTTCGAGCGGCAGATGACCGAACGGCTCATCCAGCGATTTCAACTCGATCTCCGCGCCCTGGTTTACGACGGCACCAACTTCTTCACCTACATCGACACCCGCACTCCTTCCCAACTGCCCCAGCGCGGCCATAACAAACAGAAGCGCGGCGACCTACGGCAAGTCAATCTCGGCCTGCTGGTGAGCACCGATTTCCACATCCCCCTGTTTCACCGCGTCTACGCCGGTAATGTCCACGACAGCGTCGAGTTCCGTTCCATCACCGAAGACTTGGCCGCCCACTACCGGGACTTGGCCCAGTCCTGTGATCACATCACGCTGATCTTCGACAAAGGCAACAACAGCGCCGCGGCGTTCCAGACCTTGACCGAGACGCCCTTTCATTTCGTCGGTTCGTTGGTCCCCACCCAACACCCGGATCTGCTGGCCGTTCCACGCCGCCGGTTCCGCGCTCTCACCACGCCCCGTTTAGAAGGGGTGGAGGTTTATCGCACCGAGAAAAAAGTCTTCGGCGAAACACGCACGGTCCTGATTACGTTCAATCAGAATCTGCTCGATGGTCAACTCCAGGGTCTGACCGGCAGTTTGAACAAGGCGCGGCGCAAGTTGCGCGACTTGCAGCAGCAACTCAGACGCTGGCGGCAGGGGAAGGTGAAAGGCAAAGCACCCGCGCTGGAGTCGGTGAGAAAACAAGTCCGGGCGATCTGCTCGGGGCAGTTTGTAAAGCTGATTCTGAAGGCCGAGGTATGCACAGTCCGTCAGGGTCTGGAACTCACCTATTCCACCGACCAGGCAGCGCTTGACCGCCTCTGCCGCGTTCAACTGGGCAAAACCATTCTGTTCACCGATAACGCCGACTGGCTGGATGAAGACATTGTGCTGGCTTATCGCTCGCAATACCACATCGAAAACGCCTTCCGGCAGATGAAGGATCCCCATTTTCTGGGGTGGAGTCCGATGTTTCACTGGACCGACTCCAAAATCCAGGTGCACGCCTTCTACTGCGTCTTGGCTCTGCTGCTGACTTCCTTGCTCCAGCGGGAACTCGCCCGCCAGGGCGAAGAACTCAGCGTTAACCGCATTCTGGAAGAGTTGGGCGGCATTCAGGAAACCCTCATCGTTTACCCGCGCCGGCAAGGCCAGCGGCAGCACACCACAGCCACCTGTCTGACCCACATGAGTCCGCTGCAGAGCCGACTGTTTTCTCTGCTCGACCTGCAGCGCTACGCCCCTCCCTCGCGTTAGGTCATACACACCGCCTCCCTCAAACACCTCAGCAGCCGGAGCTTACCTCTCAATCCACGGCTATCTTGTAAACTACCGCTAGAGCTAAGCCGGCGCAGCCCGGCCGGGGCGCTGGCCTACCTCCTGATCGCGCATGAATTGGGCGGCGAGAGGCATTTCAAGCGGTTCGTCGAAACCCTGCCACCCGAGTTCTTTACCCGCACCCTCCGACCAAACAATTTGCTGGAGCTTGTTGAGCGCAACCCGGAAGGGGCGACGGCCTATGCTCAAACCCTGCGCGAATTGGGCGGCGGGCGGTATTTCAGGCGGCTGGTCGAACAAGGTATGCGGGCTGAGTCCTTGGACCGCGTGCTTGAACCGCGCCACTTGCTGGAGCTTATTGAGCGCAGCCCCGAAGGGGCACTGGCCTACCTCGAAATTCTACGCGAACTTGGCGGCGGGGGCCAATTCGAGCGGTTCGTCGAGCACGACTTAGGGCCCGAGTTCTTCGGCAGCTTGTTCCAGCCTCGCTACCGGTTCGAACGCGCTGAGCGCCGAATTTCGGAGCTGTATGCATGGCTGGCCTGCACTCGACTCTTCGAGTCCAGGGGCTTCAATAAACTGATGGCTGATGCAATTTCCGAAGGCTTGCGCCATCCAGGCACCAAGCGCCTTTTGTCACTACTGCCTATCAGGTCGCTTGCCGACATAAATTGGCTTTCGGAGCAAACCAAATCCCCACAGCTTCGATCCCTGGTCGCTGAGCTGACTGCCCAAGAGCCTCATGAATAACGTCACCAGCAAAACCGGCGGGCGCCGACCACAGCGCGGGCCGCCAACGCCGATAGAGTCCGCGCCCCGAGCCCGCCTGAAGGCCCCCAATCGCGTAGAATCGACCTAGGAGCACCAAACACTCTCCGTGAGCATCACACCCGATTCAAAACTTGAAGCAAAGCTCCGGGAGCGAGCAAGCGCGGAAGGCCTTTCAGTAGATGCTTATGTCGAGCGTCTCGTCCGGGCGGACCAAGCCGCTGTGGAAGAAATCGAAGAGCGTGCCCTTGAAGGCCTGAACTCCGGAGAACCCATCGAACCCAGTCCCAGCTACTGGGAAGAAAAGCACCGCTCGTTGGAAGCTCGCTGGAAAGCCAAACGCGCATGAGAATGACCGGCACGCGGTGAGCGAATGCTGATACACCATCCGACCCCGGGCGAGCCGGGGCCTCGACGAGGCAAGCAGATCATTACACGACCGAAGCGAGTGCAAAACTTGGCCACCGTTTTCTCGTAGCGGCGCACGACACATTCGCCCTTCTCGCAACGCAACCCCAGATGGATGGCAACCCCAATTCAGACATCCGGACCTCAAACAACTGCGAGTGTTCCGGGTTACGGACTTCGAGCGAATGCATATCCTCTACCTACCAGGACAGATGGAGTCGAAATCCTACGGGTCATACACGGGTCAAGAAATCTGCAAGCAATGTCACACCGTCAAATTCGGGATTAGCGCGCGCCAACCGCGCGTGCTAACTTTCTCGGTCACGGGCGTTCGCAATTTTTCTTCGTCGCAGTGTCAATGGTTTAGCGGGATCTAACACGTGGCCACGGCTGACCATGCTGTACCTTGGTCGAAGGAGGGAACTGCGCTTGCACGTTGAAGAACAAAAACTGGGCCGGGCGCCAAGCCCAAAACCAGTCAAACGGCCTAAATCGGAGCACCCCAACCTCCTGATTCCAATCTCCCTGACAAGCAAAATACTAAAATGCTCAAACGAACCTAATCCCATTTTCGGACAGTCGCCGGTACTGCCAGACCAGCAATATGCCGATGAACAGCACGAACGGCCCTATAACCGCCAACCCGCAAAGTTACAATGAACTCTCACCGGCGGCCAATTCCGGGCCGTCGGTCTGAATGGCTGCCTCGTAGTCGGGCGACCACGGATCGAGAAGCAGCTTAGTCACCACAAAACATACGCCCGGCGCTGTCGAGCCGGCCCTTCTTCTTCCATGGCAGGAAGTCCCCGATCGACATGCTCCCTGCGCCTCTCGAATCGCGGACTATAAATCCTGGCGGCTCGGTAATGGATCTGAATTCCCACGGAATACTGACGGCGCTAGCAATCGACACCTATCTTACCTCTACCTTGCCTACAAAAGATTATTTCTTGTGGCCCACTCTCGCACCGGGTTTAGAAAGGTTGTAGGTCGGTCGACGATGGAGCGCGCTCATGAAGGTGAGAATCACCTTTGGAGTTTCGACTCCGGACTAAGCTGCCTCACCCGTTTGGAGAGCCTGAGCTTCAGGAAACGATTGACCTTCCCAAGGCGGACCCCGTCGGCAGTAAACAATTCACAGAATAGTGAAACGCACCCGCTTAAATTAAGCCTACCGAGGCACCGCCACCTCCCCGCAACCTGGATCGGTCCGCACAGCCGACGAAAACATCCATCCCAGTCACGCGCGTTTGCAATCTTTCTTCGCCATCGTATCAATGGTTTACCGAGATCCAACATGTGGCCGCCTCGGCCCATGATGTATCGTGGTCGGAGAGAGGACGAATCTCATGCAATCTGAAGCAAACGTCGAGGCAGCCGCCGCACTGCCGTCGACGCCCAAGCCCTCTGAAGATTTCATTCCGCACCACTACGGAAGTCACCCAAACGACCCGAATTGGAGTTCCCCAACCTCTTGATTCCATTCCCCGTGACAAGCAAAATACTAAAATGCTCAAACGAACCTAATCCCATTTTCGGACACTCGCCAAACACCGCCGGTACCGCCAGACCTCCAATATGCCGATGAACAGCACGAACGGCGCCCTAACCGCCAACTCGCAAAGTTACAATGAACACGGAGGCACTTTACCCGAAATGATTCTCGAAGCGACCATGTCCGTCGACAGGGAAATCAACCCTTGGTTAGCAGCAGAAGCCCGCTTTGATGAGGCGGCGCTTAAATTAGGCCTGGACGAGGGCCTGCAAAAAGTTTTGCGCATGCCGGCCACCGAAATGACTGTGAACATTCCGGTCGTCCTCGACGACGCCCGCATTGAAGTGTTCACCGGTTACCGCGTGCAGCATTCCATCGCCCGCGGTCCCGCCAAAGGGGGCATCCGTTTTGCTCCCGATGTAACGCTGGATGAAGTCAAGGCGCTGGCCGCCTGGATGACCTGGAAATGCGCGGTGGTCAACATCCCGTTCGGTGGCGCCAAAGGCGGCGTCATTTGTGAACCGTCCCTGCTCTCCGATGGAGAGTTGGAGCGCATTACTCGCCGCTACACGTCCGCCATTTCCGATATTATTGGCCCGGAGCGCGATGTGCCGGCGCCCGACATCAACACCAATGCGCAGACGATGGCTTGGATCATGGACACTTACTCCATGCATAAACGGCACACCGTCACTGCCGTGGTTACCGGCAAACCTCTGGAGCTGGGCGGCTCGCGCGGCCGTCCCGAGGCCACCGGCCGCGGCTGCATGATCGTTACTTTGCAAGCCCTGCGCCGCTTCGGTTTGGAGCCGGCCGCGACCCGGGTCATCGTGCAAGGTTTCGGCAACGTGGGTGGCATGGCCGCCAAGCTCATGAAGCGCGCCGGTTTCAAAATCATCGGTGTCATTGAATATGACGGCGCAGTCTATAATCGCCACGGTCTCGATATCGAAGCGCTGCAGCTCCATCGCAAGGAGACTGGCTCAATTGTCGATTTTCCGGAAGCCGAAGCCGTGGACAAAGACGCGGCGTTGTTGCTCGATTGCGACGTGCTCTTACCGGCCGCGAAAGAGAACGTAATCACCTCCGCCAACGCGGATCAAATTAAGGCCAAAATCATTTGCGAAGGCGCCAACGGCCCGACTACAGCGGAGGCCGATCGCATCTTGGCCGATCGCAAAATTTTCGTCATGCCGGATATTTTGGCGAATGCGGGCGGCGTCACGGTATCGTATTTTGAATGGGTGCAAGACCGGCAAGGATATTTTTGGAATGAGCAACTGGTCAACGCGCGGCTGGACGAAATCATGGTGAATAGTTTCCGCGATGTGGTCGGCTATGCGGAAAAGCACGGCGTTCACAACCGGCTGGCCGCCTATATGCTGGCGGTGGATCGCGTTGCTTTCGCGCTGCGGCAACGCGGACTCTATGCGTGAGTGACTCTTCGGTAACGCCTTCGACGCCGCTAATGCGGCAGTATCACGCCGTCAAGCAGCAGGCGCCCAACGCGCTGCTGCTGTTCCGCCTGGGCGATTTTTACGAACTCTTCTACGAGGATGCCGTCATCGCGGCCCGCGAACTGGAGATCACCCTCACCTCGCGCAGCAAGGAAAAAGGGCAAGCCATCCCGATGTGCGGCGTGCCCTACCATGCGCTCGAAGGCTATCTCACTCGGCTGATTCAAAAAGGCTATCGAGTCGCGCTATGCGATCAGATGGAGGAGGCCGGCGCAGGCAAGAAACTGGTCCGGCGCGAAATCACGCGCGTGGTGACGCCCGGCACCGCAACCGAACAAGCGCTGCTGCGGTCGCATGAGAATAACTATCTGGCGGCGATTGCGCCCGGCGGCTTACGTACCGGAGTCGCGCACGTCGACATCACCACCGGCGAGTTCCGCGTCACCGAAATGGATTCTTCCGACGTCCGCGCCGCGCTCGAGAATCTCAATGTCCGCGAAGTGCTCGCGGCCGGCAAACCGGGCGACATGCCCGGCGTCCACACGGAACTGGAGGATTGGATATTTAGTTTCGATCACGCCGGCCAAACTTTGCGCGATCATTTCAAGCTCATGACGTTAGATGGTTGCGGCTTAGAAGGCAAAAATCTCGCGGTCTGCGCCGCGGGCGCCATTCTGCACTATCTGCGCGACACACAGAAGTCCGCGCTCGGCCATCTGGATCAGCCCGCTTTCTACGATCGCGCCGGCGCCATGCTGCTGGACGCCGTGACGGTCCGCAACCTGGAATTGATTGAGCCGCTATTCGCGGGCGAGAGCAAGCAATCGACGCTGGTGCATGTGCTGGATGAAACCGCTACCGGCATGGGCGGCCGGCTGCTGCGGCAGCGCCTCTTGCGGCCTTCGCTCGACGCGCCGGAAATCGAAGCGAGGCTCGACGCCGTCGCGGAAGCCCTGCAAGCGACCATCGCCCGCGCCGAAGTTCGCAAACTTCTGGCCGAAATGCTCGATCTCGAGCGGCTCCTGGCCAAGCTCACGCTGGGTACCGCCAGCCCGCGGGAACTGCTGGCTCTCGGCAGATCGCTGGCTCTCATTCCCAAGCTGCATCGGCACACCGGCGCCTTCCAATCGGCGCGCCTAGAACAAATTCATGAGCACCTGGATGAAGTACCCGAAGTCCGCGACCGCATCCTGACGGCCATCTCCGATGAGCCGCCGGTGAACCTGGCCGACGGCGGAACGATAAGGCCCGGCTATCATACCGAACTCGATGAGCTGCGCGATATCAGCCGCAACAGCCGCCAGTATATCGCGCAGATCGAGCAACGCGAGCGCACGCGCACTGGAATCCAGTCGTTGAAAGTCCGCTTCAACAATGTCTTTGGGTACTACATCGAGATTTCGAAAGCCAACCAGCATCTTGCGCCTTCCGATTATGAGCGCAAGCAAACGCTGGTCAACGCCGAGCGCTTCACGACGCCTGAACTGAAGGAACTGGAGAGCAAAGTGCTCGACGCCGAGGACAAAATCCTCTCGCTCGAACGCGAGATCTTCGCCGGGTTGCGGTCTTTTGCCGCGGAGCATGCAACTCGGATTCGCGGCGCCGCGGCGGCCATTGCGGAACTCGACGTCTCCTGCGCTTTGGCCCAAGTCGCAACTCAGCGCCGCTACACCCGGCCTGTGTTTTCCGCGTCCAGCGAGATGCGCGTCGTCGCCGGCCGCCATCCGGTGATTGAAGCGCTGGCGGAGCACGAAGCCGTCCGCTTTATACCCAACGACCTGTACTTCAACGCGGATTCCGAATTCATCGCCGTGATCACCGGACCGAATATGGGCGGCAAATCCACCTATCTGCGCCAGGCGGCGTTGATCGCGATCATGGCCCAGAGTGGCTGTTACGTCCCTGCCGAATCCGCGGTGCTCCCCGTAATCGATCGTGTGTTCACGCGCATCGGCGCGGCCGATAATCTGGCGCGCGGCCGGTCCACCTTTATGGTCGAGATGACCGAAACTGCCGTCATTCTCAACACGGCAACCTCGCGCAGCCTGGTAGTTCTCGATGAGATCGGCAGCGGGACATCCACCTACGACGGCCTGGCGCTAGCCTGGGCCGTGATCGAACACATCCACCAGAAGATCCGCTGCCGAACACTGTTCGCAACGCACTATCATGAGCTGACTGAACTTGCTGAACAGCTCGTCGGAGTCCGTAACCTTCACGTCTCCGTGAAAGAGGCCGGCGATCAGATCCTGTTCCTGCGCCGCGTCGAGCCCGGCGGCGCGGACCGTAGCTATGGCATCGAAGTCGCCCGCCTGGCCGGTCTGCCAATTCACGTAATCGAACGCGCCCGATCCATCCTCAAGCTGCACGAGAAATCCGAAGTCGCGGTCACTGAAGAATTGTCGAACGCCCCGGTGCAGATCCAACTTTTCGAGCCGGTAAACTACACCATCGCCGAACGCATTCGCAAACTCCAACTCGATGAACTGCGCCCGATCGAAGCCCTCCAACTGCTGAGCGAGTTGCAAAAGGAGCTGAAGCGCCCATGAGAGTCGCCGGCCTGATCAGCGGAACCTCCGTCGACGGCATCGACGTCGCGGTAGTAGATATAGACGACACAAATCTGGAAGTGGTCGCCGCAACTACAATACCGTACCCTGCGGCAATTCGCGAAGCGATCCTAGGAGTCTCCACCCCCGCCGAAGTCTCCCAACTAAATTTCCTGCTAGGCGAACTCTTCGCCGACGCCGTAAACCAAATCGGCATCAAAGTAGCCTTAATCGGCTCCCACGGCCAAACCATCTTCCACTCCGGTAATGTGGGGCAGGTTGTTAACCTGCGGCCGATTGTCAATCGGCCCGGCGTCGAAGGCGCCGTAGTATCAGGCGCCAGTACTCTTCAAATCGCCGAAGGCGCAGTGATCGCCGAGCGCACCGGCGTCCCAGTCATCACAGACTTCCGCACCGCCGACGTAGCCGCCGGCGGCCAAGGCGCACCACTAGCCCCCTTCCTCGATTACCGCCTATTCCGTCATCCAACCCGCGCCAGAATTGCGCTTAACATCGGCGGTATCGCCAACATCACGGTGCTCCCGGCCAGCGCCAATCTCGATCAAGTGACAGCCTTCGACACCGGCCCCGGCAACATGATCATGGATGCGCTCTGCCCGCCCTTCGACCCGGACGGCGCCGAAGCCCGCAAGGGCAAAATAAACCAGGCGCTCCTAACCAAGCTGCTAGAAAACCCCTACTATGCCGCTCCGCCTCCTAAATCCTGCGGTCGCGAACAATACGGCGCCGACTTTGTCCGCGATACCGGCATCGACCTGACCACCGCAGCCGAACTCACCGCCGCCACGATCGCAACCGCCATAACCAACTACCCGGCGACGGACGAAGTGATCGTCTCCGGCGGCGGAGCGCACAACTCTTACCTGCTAGAACGTTTGCAGTCCCAAATAAAACCGATAGTCCGCAAGTCCGAAGACCTAGGCGTAAACGTCGACAGCAAAGAAGCCGTGCTGTTCGCTCTGCTCGCCTATGAAACCTGGCACGGCCGCCCCAGCAACGTACCGAGTGCTACCGGAGCAAAACACCCCGCAATTTTAGGAAAAATCAGTCTTGTGGGGCAGGATAATATCCTGCCGATTATTAATCGGCGCGCCAGTGCGGGCTAAAAAACAAGCCTACCTCCCGAAAATGATCTTTTCCGACGAGAACGATCGCGTGGCCAGCATGAGAAACACCCCGGCCAGCGCCACGGCAGCCAGAGCCGCCGCAATGAAAATCAATGGCGATGGCACTTTGCCGCCGAGGATGTCCATCGCCATGGCGTTTTGTCCGATGATCGGGATCGGCTGCATCCAAGTCCGGTTCGCAACGGGATGAAAAATGGAGGCTATTCCAGGAATAATGGCGGCGAAAATCAGAAAACTCATATAACTCTGCGCTTCTTTAAATGACTTAGCAAAGCACGCCAGATACACCTGTATCGACGGCGCAACCAAGGCCATGGGCGCGATGGCCGCCATCAGCAGCAGAATCTCGGGAGTCCCGAGGTGATTGCGAATGCCCAGGTCCTCGAGCGACAGCTTTGAAAGCACCACGGCGGTGACCACCAAGGTCGCGGTCACTCCCAGCAGCGCCGCACCGGCCGCGGCGAGCCATTTCCCCGCCACCAGTTGCCAGCGCGGGACTGGATTCAAGAGCAACGGTTCCAGCGAACCGCGCTCACGCTCTCCCGCCGTCGAGTCGGTGGCGATCTGCATGCCGGCAGTAAACGCCGCGAGAATCAGGAACATCGGGATAATGTTGAATACCGTGGCGGCCCGTTGCTGGGGTGTCGAGACCTCTACGTCCTCGACCTTGAGCCCGCTGACTACGGCTGGACTCACGCCGCGTGCGATCAGGCGCAAGGAGCCCATCTCCGAGCTGAAGCGGCTCAGCAAGGTGTGCAGACGTCTTACCTTGGAGCGCGCCGACTCGCGCGTGGAATCCGAGATTACTTGAACCGGCGCGGGCCGCGAGTCCCGAAACTTGTCGGCGAAATCCTTCTCAATCACCAGGACGAACTCGAACTTCCGGTCGCGCACCGCGGCTTCCGGTTCGGCCGGTCCGGCGACCAGTTCGACGCCATTCTGTTGCTCCAGCCAATTGACCAGGACCGGGGCCAACTCCCGCCCCACCACCGGAATTTTGATCTCCTGCGCGGCTCGCTCCTGACCAGCGATCTGATTCAGCAGGAAGGCGACCATCAGCGGGCCGAACAGCACGCTAAACAAGACGACGTAGATCGCCCGGCGGTCGCGAAAGGCGTCGGTCCATTCTTTGCGTGTAACGACGAGCATCCGGGCGAGATTCATGCCGCTTCTCCCTGCGGTCCAACCGAGCCGACAAAGGCGTCTTCGAGCGAAGCTTTGCCCGTGAGAGGGAGCCGGCCGCGACAGGCGTCAATCCATTCTTTGAGGCCGAGCAGCGGCGCGAGATTCATGCCGCTTCTCCCTGCGGCCCCACCAAGCTGACAAAGGCGTCTTCGAGCGACACTTTGCCGATGAGAGCGAGCTGTTCTTCGGGTTTGCCGCGGCCGCAACGGGGTATCGGTACATTCTTTGAGGACGAGCATCCGGGCGAGATTCATGCGGCTTCTCCGTGCGGTCCAAGCAAGTTGACAAAGGCCTCTTGGAGCGACGCTTTGCCGTTGAGAGCGAGCCGTTCTTCAGGTTTGCCGCGGCCGCCACAGGCGTCGGTCCATTCTTTGCGGAGCATCGGGGCGAGATTCATCCCGCTTCTCCCTGCGATCCGACCGGGCTGACAAACGCGTCTCCGAGCGATGCCTGGCCGGTGAGGGCGAGCCGTTCTTCGGATTCACCGCGGCCGCAACAAGCGTCGGTCCATTCTTTGAGGCCGGGCATGCGGGCGAGATTCATGCAGTTTCTCCCTGCGATCCGACCGGGCTGACAAACGCGTCTCCGAGCGATGCCTGGCCGGTGAGGGCGAGCCGTTCTTCGGATTCACCGCGGCCGCGACAGGCGTCAATCCATTCTTTGAGGCCGAGCATCGGCGCTAGCCTCATGCCGCTTCTCCCTGCGGTCCAACCAGGCTGACAAAGGCGTCTTCGAGCGACGCTTTGCCGGTGAGAGCGAGCAGTTCATCCGGCGTGCCTTCCGCCGCAACCTGGCCGCGCGCGATCACTACGATGCGGTCACACAACGCCGAAACCTCCTGCATTACGTGGCTCGAGAACAACACGCAGCGCTGTTCGGCTTTCAACCTGCGAATGACGTCCCGCATCGAACGTGTGCTCATGACATCCAAGCCGTTGGTCGGCTCATCAAGCAGTATGTTCTGCGGATCGTGCACCAGGGCACGGGCCAACCCAACCTTGGTACGTTCACCGTGGGAGAAACCAGCCACGCGCCGGCCGGCCACGCTCTTCAAATCGAGAACCTCGATCCATTGCTCAATGCGCTGCTCCAGGCCTGCGCCACCCATGCCTTGCAGTTGGCCAAAATAGCGGATGTGCTCGCGCGCCGTCAATCTGGGATAAAGTCCGGAAAGGTCGGGCAGCACACCGAACTTGGCCTGCGCGCCGAGCGGATCGGCGACGACATCGTGACCGTCCACTTCGACACTGCCCGCATCAGGTTTCATCAGACCGTAGATCATGCGGAGCGTTGTGGTTTTGCCCGCGCCATTCGGGCCCAGCAATCCGGTGACAGCGCCATCGGGTGCGGTGAAAGAGATCCCGTCCACCGCCACTACGGCGCCGAAGCGCTTCTGGAGATTGGCGACCCGGATCATTGCGCACCTCCTGCTAATGGATCCGGACCGGAGGGTCCGAGAAAAAACGGCGGACGCTTCACATGTTCCACGCAACTCGCATCCAGATTCGCCGCGCTGCCCGCGTTGAGAAACTGCGACATCAGCTTGATCACGCACTTGCTTTGCCACGCTCCGTGCCCTGTCCCGGGAACCACAATCTGCCGGGAGTTCTTCCACTGCGACGCTATCTGTCGACCCCAAACCGCGGGCGTGATCGGATCGAGATCACCCGAAAGGATCAGGGCCGGAAGATCGGACGGGGCATTCTCAAAATAGGCGCGCGCCACTTCGCCGCGCGGCCAGAATTCGCAAGGCTTCAATCGCAGCTCGGCCATCGCCGGGCCCAGAAACGTTCCCGCGGTTTCGCGTTCCACGTCGCCAGGTTCAATTTGCGGTGCGTCTTCGCTGCACACCACTGAAAAGTGCATGCCCATAGCCATGCTGTTTGAAAGCGGATCATAGGCGGCGCCCAGCGCCAGCATGCCGGTGAAGTTTCCCTTCTCCGCCTCATCTATGAGCAACGGCACCAGGGACGCGGTCTCCGGCGAATAGAGAGAAGCGAACAGAATGCTGCCGACGGTGAGGCGCTTCACATCCAATTCCTTCTCCAAGCCCGTGCGTGGGTGAACGAAGCGAATATGCTGCGGATGCGCATCCAAGCGATTGAGCAACGTCTTCAATCGCTCCCGCAGATTTGGAAAGCGCTGGTTGCAGCCGTTGTCCTTTTCGCACTCCCGAAACAACAGATCGAGCGCGCGCTGGCCGTCCCGCGCCATATAGAGCGGCAGCCGCATATCCGTGGGCGCGACGCTGTCTAAAATCACAGACCGGGTGCTGGCGGCATGGCGGCGCGCGTAAACGATGGCCGCGCGCGTGCCATAAGAAACACCGAATAGATTGATCTTCGAGTAACCCAGAAACTGGCGGACGTCATCCAAGTCGTCCATCGCGATCGGGGTCGTGTACTTGGTCAAGTCGGCTTTCCTTTTTAAGGAATCGAGGCAAGTCCGCAGGTGGCCGACTATAGAGGAATCCTCGTCATCCTCCTGCTCGCCTTTGGTTGGCTTGCATTCCAAAGGATTGGACTTGCCGGTTCCGCGCTGGTCTACGAAGACCAGATCACGGTCCATTTCAAAGGTACGAAACGGCTCTTGGAGTTGGCCCGCCAGATCGGCTGCGCCCTGGCCGGGGCCACCGGCTAGAAAGAAGACCGGGTCGGGAGCGAACTTCTGTTTGAGCGCGGGTAGCACGACGATTTTCAGCGAAATCTTCCGGCCCGTTTTGGCTGCGCGGTCTTCCCAGACATCCAGCGTTCCGCAGTACCCATCGCTCGGGCCTTCGGCGGATGTACAGGGCTGTAGGCGGTCGATCGCGGAGGTTTTCCGCAACGATGAACAAGAAGAGAGCAGCAACAAAAAAGCAAACGGCCACCAGCGCTGCAACGCAGTCATGAGAAGCCTACAGTATAACTTCTGGAAGGCTTACCGATAAGCAGCTCTATGAGTGTCAATTATTTGCTCTACTCCAGTACCGCTGTGGTCCATTTCACGCAAGCGGATCTGGTTCAACTCCTCAAGCTCGCCAGGTCCCATAATCAGGAGCACCAGCTCTCCGGAATGCTCCTGTTTCGAGGAGATAAGTTCATCCAGTGGCTGGAGGGGCCTAAGGATGAAATCGAAATCCTGGTCAACAAGATTCGCCGGGACCGCCGCCACAAAAGCTTCCGGGCGCTCGCTCAGGGCTCGTTGCCCGCGCGCGCCTTCCCGGATTGGTCCATGGCATTCAAAAACCTAACCGGCCTGCGGGAGGATGTGTTGCCCGGCTACTCGGAACTGATGCAGGCGAACTCCGCCAACGATAGTTTCGCCGCCAAGAGGCTTTTAGAAACTCTCAACAATTTGGTTCATCAAGCCGTCTAACGAGATGAATGCAGATTGTCCAGATATTCGGCTTGAAGAACTCTCAGGCGACCCGCGCCGCCGAGCGTTTCTTCAAGGAGCGCGGCATACCGATTCAATTGGTCGACCTGAAACAGAAGCCGATGTCTCCGGGCGAAATCAAAAGGTTCATTGAGCGCTTTGGTTTATCCTCGTTGCTGGACACCGATGGCAAGTCTTACGCCAACGCGGGACTGAAATATCTGAAGGTCTCCGATGCGGAGTTGCTCGAGCGGGTTGGGCGCGATCCGGCGCTGCTCCGGCTCCCTTTGGTGCGGGGCGGTAAACAATTGAGTGTTGGCCACGATGAGAATTCGTGGAAAGCGATGCTGGAGTCGTAGCCCGCGCCGCACTCACGCGCTGGCGCTGTGTACGAGTGCGACGAGTTCCTTAACGATGCTGGCCACAAACGCTTTCGCGTCGCCGAAAAGCATCAGCGTGTTCTCCTGATAGTAGAGATCGTTGTCGATGCCCGCAAAACCGGGATTCATGCTGCGCTTGATGACCATCACCGTGCGCGCTTTGTCGGCTTCGAGAATGGGCATGCCGGCGATGGGGCTGTTCTTGTCGTTGCGCGCGGCTGGATTGACTACGTCGTTGGCGCCGATCACCAGCGCGACGTCGGTCACCGGAAAGTCCGCATTGATTTCTTCCATTTCAACTAATTTGTCGTAAGGGATGTCCGCTTCGGCGAGCAGAACGTTCATATGGCCGGGCATCCGGCCGGCCACCGGGTGGATCGCGAAACGGACGTCGATACCTCGCTTGGTCAAAGCGTCGAACAATTCGCGCAGTTTGTGTTGCGCCTGCGCCACGGCCATTCCGTAACCCGGAATCACGATCACGCTACGCGCGGAATCGAGAATAGAGGCCGCATCTTCCGCGGATGCAGAGCGCACATTCCGCTGTTCCGTAGGGCCCTTCGTCTGCACCTGTCCGAAGGCGCCGAACAATACGTTGGTAAACGACCGGTTCATGGCGCGGCACATGATGACGGACAAAATAAAGCCAGACGCGCCATCCAACGATCCCGCCACGATCAGCAGCTTGTTATCGAGCGCAAACCCCATGGCGGCGGCGGACAGTCCGGCATAGGAGTTGAGCAAGGCGATCACCGTCGGCATATCCGCGCCGCCGATCGGCAGAATGAGCAGCGTTCCGGAGACGAGAGAAAGCACGATCAAAACCGGGAACAGCCAGAATTGTTCGGGAGTAATGGCCAGCAGTAAGCCGGTAATCGCAGTGCAGCCGAATAGTACAAAGTTGAAGATATTTTGGCCCTTGAATGTCATGGGCCGCGTGGGCAGAATTTCCTGCAGTTTTCCGAACGCCATCAAGCTGGCCGTGAAAGTGAGAAAACCGAGAATGGTTTCCAGCACCAAGGCGCACATGATGAAGCCGTGCGGCGTCTCCCGGTAGTACTCCGCGGTTCCGATGAGCGCCGCCGCAAGCGCGCCGCACGCGTGTGAGAAAGCCGTGCGCTGGGGGACGGCGGTCATGGGCATCATGTAGGCCAGCGGCACGCCGATCGCGGAGCCGACGAAGAACGCGATCATGATCCATTCGTAGTTGACCACCTCTTGCCGCAGGAGTGTGCCCACCACGGCCAGCAGCATGCCGATCTCGCCGACAAACACGCCGCGCCGCGCGGTGGCCGGCGAGTTCATCCATTTGATGGCGAGAATGAATCCGGCCGAAGCGAGCAAATACAGAGCGGGCAGCCAGTTCTCAATCATTTCCGGCCGTCCCGTTTCTTGAACATCTTGAGCATGCGATCGGTGATGAGGTAGCCGCTGACCACATTGATGGTGGAAGCCACCACGGCAACAAAGCCGAGACTTCGGGTAAGCAGGGTGGCATCCTTCTCACCCGTGATCAGAATCGCGCCGACCACGGCGATCGCGGAAATCGCGTTGGTCAGCGACATCAACGGGGTGTGCAGGAGTGGAGAAACGCGGCGGATCAACTCAAAGCCCAGGAAGGCCGAGAGCATAAACACGAACAGGCCAAACTCATAGGATTTCATCGCGGAACCCTTTCGTGCTGCAAATATCTCATGTTATGCGCGGGATGTCGAGCGGGGGTTTTGTTTCGCGGAGACGTTTTGCCGCCGCTTCGGCTGTGAGGTCGCGCTGGGGCATGGCGAGCAGCTCATAGCCGACCAGGAACTTGCGGATGGTGGCGGAGCGCAACAGCGGCGGATAGTAGTGAGCATGCAAGTGCGATAAGTCGCGAGCGCCATCCGCGGCCACGCGCTGATGAAATCCCATGGTGTAAGGGAAGGAGGCGGAAAACAGATTGTCGTAGCGCCTGCCGAGTTGCTTCAGTATCGCGGATAGATCGTCGCGCTCCTCGCTGGTTAGATCGTCCAGCCCGGAGACGTGTCTTTTTGAAAGCAACATGGTCTCGAACGGCCACACGGCCCAGAACGGGACCAGGTGGACAAACGATTGGTTCTCGCAAACGATCCGCTCCGCCAGTTTCCGTTCCAGTGCAACATATTCGCACAACAGGCAGGTATCGTGCTCGATGGAGAACTCGCCTAACGATTCCTGCTCTTTGAGCGCCTCATTCGGCGCCGTCTCGTTGGCCCAGATCTGGCAGTGCGGGTGTGGATTGCTGGCGCCCATCAGCGCCCCTCGATTCTCGAAAATCTGGACGTGACCGATGTGGGGAAGGCTGAGGAGGGTTTCAAACTGCTGCGCCCAAATTTCGACCACCTGGCGAATCTCATTCTCCGGCATGCTGGCCAGCGTGAGGTTATGTTGCGGAGAGAAGCAAACCACGCGGCAGATCCCCCGCTCACTCTCAGCCTCCAGTAGTCCTCCTTCTTCAAAGCGGTCCGGCGGAGATTCCGCGAGCAGGGCGGGGAAGTCGTTGTCAAACGCAAACGGCCCGCTGTAAGCCGGGTTGCGATGGCCGTTGGCCCGCATATTTCCCGGACATAAATAGCAGGCCGGATCGTAAGCCGGTTCGTTCGGCGCGGAAGTGGAATCCACTTGGCCTTGCCAGGGACGTTGCGTCCGATGCGGGGAGACCAACACCCATTCACGCGTCAGAGGATTGTAGCGGCGGTGAGGGCGTTCCTGCAGATCCATGAATCGCCGACAGTAAGATAGCAACCGACTGCCGAACCTTTGATAATACAGCCTCCGGTTGTCTGCCGCCGGCCCGGCTCGCGCCTGCCAGAGCATTCGAGGAGCCATATGAGGCTGCCATTTGCTTGTACTATTCAAATAACCAATGGAAACGCTCATATTGGACCGTGATTCCGAGTTGTCCGGTTTGGCCACCGTCACCCTGAACCGGCCCGAGAAGTTGAACGCGATCAATTCCCGGATGCACGCCGAACTCCAGGCAGTTTGTCTCGAACTGCGCGACGACACGCGCACTCGCGTCGTGATCTTTACCGGAGCGGGAAGGGCATTCTCGGCCGGTGCGGACCTCAACGACCGCACGCCCTGGGGCGGAGACATCACCAACCCGCTCGAAATGCGGCGTCTGGCGGGGATGGGCAATCTTACCTCAGCCGCGATCGAGGGACTGGATCAGGTGACGATCGGGGCCGTAAACGGGCTTGCCGTGGGTGGCGCGGTGGTGTTGCTCTCGTCCATGGATCTTCGGCTCGCCGCCGAAAGCGCCTGGTTCTCCATTCCGGAGATCGACCTCAACATTCCGCTCACCTGGAACGCGCTTCCAAGGCTGATGCGGGAGCTTGGTCCGGCGCGTACCAAGGAATTGGTGATGACCGGAGATCGGTTTTCTTCCCGGGAGGCGAATCAATGGGGCTTCCTCAATCAAGTGACTTCCGATGAAGCACTGCTTCCCACCGTCCGGCAGCTCGCGGCAAAACTTCTGGCTAAGGATGCGCTGTCTCTGGCGCTCACTAAGTCCACTACGCGGGCCTTGGCGAATATGATGGCGCCCGCCGAGACCACGCATAGTGACCGCGAATACTTGATGCTTTCCTCGCTGATTAGCCGAACGGGGCTCAGCCGAGCGGGCTCGAAAACGACTAAGCCCTGACTTCAGAAGAACTGTCGTGGCCTGCCGGGAGCATTACGACGTCCGCGTCGCCAAAGCCATGATTCGCTCCTCGGCCGCTTCTGCCCGATCGAGAATTCCCGCTTGCCGCCCTTCATGCAGTACCAGAATCCGATCGGCGCACTCCAGTAACTCGGGCAATTCCGAACTGATCAGGATCACGCCTTGGCCGGCAGCAGAGAGCGAGCGTATGACCTCATAAACGTCATACTTGGCGCCGATATCGATGCCTCGCGTGGGGTCATCGAGAACGAGAACACCGGGATTCACCAGCAGCCAGCGGGCCAGCAGCACCTTTTGCTGATTCCCGCCGCTGAGTGTGCCGGCCGCAACACCGGGGCCGGCGGCTTTCACGCGCAGCCGGCGAGTGATGCCGCCCGCTTGTTCCCGCGCAGCGCCTTTACGCAAGAATCCGCACCATTGCAGCTTGTCGAGCGTCGAGATGGTCACGTTCTCCTCCACCGTCATCCGCATCATCAAGCCCATGGTCTTCCGATCCTCGGGCAACAAACCGATGCCACTCTCAATTGCGTGTTCCGGCGATCGGGGCACGTAGGGGCGGCCTTGCAGCTCGATGGTCCCGGAGACGGTAGCGTCAAGTCCAAACAGCGCCGCGGCCAGCGAACTACGGCCCGATCCCACCAGCCCGGAAATTCCCAAGACCTCACCAGAGCGCAGTTCGAAACTCAGGTTGACAAGCTTGCGGCTGGAGAGCCCATCGACGCGCAACAAAACCTTGGCCTCGCCTGACCCTCGCTGGCGGACGCCGGCCTCCAGTTCGCGTCCCACCATCATCGCGATGACGCGGTTGATATCCGTGTCCGCAGTCGCGACGGTTCCAATATTCGCGCCATCCCGGAGTACCGTGATGCGATCGGAAAGCCGGAAGATTTCGTCCATTTTGTGGGATACATAAAGAATCGCCACGCCTTTCTGCTTCAGCCGCGCGATCAGGCCGAAAAGCGTTTCCGCGCTGTCGTTGGAAAGCGCGCTGGTTGGTTCGTCCATAACGAGCAGGCGCGCGTGCATCCCCAACGCGCGAGCAATCAGGACCAATTGCGTTTGAGCGATCGACAGCTCCGAGACCGGTGTTCTCAGCGGGACATCGACGCCAATTTCGCTCAGCAGAGGCTCGCAGTACGCCCGCATATCGCGCTGGTTGAGCCACGACCCACGCTCGGCGCCCAGGCTACCGATAGTCAGGTTGTCAGCCACACTCAGGTGGGGAAACACGTCCAGCTCCTGGAAAATGACGCCTATACCAAGCCGCTGGGCTTCCACCGGATCGCGCAACGAAACCGGCTTGCCGTCGAACAACAGATCTCCGCAATCCGGCTTCACCACCCCCGCAACGATCTTGGCAAGCGTGCTCTTGCCGGCGCCGTTTTCACCCACCAGAGCATGCACCGTCGCCGCTTCAACCTGGAGGTCCACCTTCCGCAGCGCCTGCGTCCCGTCGAAGTGTTTATCGATCCCGCGAGCCGACAGGAGCATCAGAAACTCAATTTGTCGTACATTTTGGCGGCATTCTGTTGGGTGATGATCTCGGAGGAAAGCACGTATTTCTTCTCGGGCCGGAAGTTCGGCTCGCGCAACATGCGGTTGCCGATTTCCATCGCCTTGTCCACCGCCAGCGGATAATAGAACGTCGCGGCGAGTACGCCGTCCATCACCTTTTTGATCCCTCCGGCAGGACCGCCCAAGCCATCCACTCCGACAAAGACGATCTGCTTCTCGCGTCCCAGTTCCTGCGCGGCCAAATACGCGCCCACCGCCATGGGATCGTTGTGCGCATACACTACATCGATTTCCGGCTCGGCGCGCAGGATTTCGAGCATGCGCTCGCGGCCCTTGCTCTGCAGCCAATCCGCAACTGCCTCGTGAACAACCTGAATGTCCGGATACTTCTCGAATACTGCGTGAGCGCCGTCGTGACGGTTGATTTGAGCCTCGACGCCCAGCAGGCCTTTCAGTTCCACGATCTTTCCGCGCGGCTTTCCATAGCGTATTTTTAGCTGATTCACGATGAATTCGCCGGCCATTTTCCCGATCGCGCGATTGTCGCACGCGATGTAGGTGGTGTAGTTCGGCTCAACGATGTCGCGCTCCAGGCAGATCGTGCGAATGCCGGCCGCCATAGCCTTGCCCATCACGGCGGTCAGTGGAGCGCGCTCGTTCGGCGCCACGATCAACAGGTCCGGCTTTTGCAGAATCAAAGTCTCGATTTGCGCGATCTGCTTGCTGGTGTCCTGCTGGCCGTCGCTAATACTCAACCGGATGTCGGGCGAACGCGCGCAAATCCGGCTGAGCAGATCGTTCTGCGCCGCGCGATATGGCTCAGCATTATTGCATTGGCTGAATGCGACAAAATATTGTTTCCCTTCGACGGCCTTGTTCGTGCTGCCGCAACCCGCCAGAGTGGCGGCCAGCAGCGCCGGGACAATTCCCGCTAAAACCCGATGGATCATGATTCCCTCCGTGCCAACGGCGAAATTCGAATCTGTTGGATCCACACTGCCGCCACAATAATCACCGCTTTTAACATCAGTTCGGTATTGGCGTCGACATTGTTCAGGCGCAACAGGTTGGTAAGAATACCGGTAATCAGGGTTCCCGCCACGGTTCCACCGATCGACCCAACGCCGCCTGCGAGGCTCGATCCGCCAATCACCACCGCGGCAATCGCATCCAACTCGTAAGACATGCCGGCGTTCGGGTTTCCCTGATGATTCTGCGCCGCATGCAGCACGCCTGCAACACCGGAAAGCAACCCACAGAGGGTGTAAACCCAGATTCGAGTGCGGCGTATCGGCAGACCCGCGTAGAGCGCCGCGCGTTCGTTGTCGCCGATGGCTCTTACGCGTCTGCCGAAAACGGTGCGCGTCAGAACCACTGCACACACCACTGCGAGAATCGCGAAAATAAGAACCACCAGAGTCTTATTCGACCAGGTCTTCGCAAAGACGGAAGCAACGTCCTGCCCGAATCCCAAATCGATGTTGGTGTTGTTGGTGAGGCGGCGCGCCAGCCCGCGAATGCCGATCATGGTCGCCAGCGTTACGATGAACGGCTGGATGCGCAGGCTAACGATCAACGCGCCGTTGAGGGCGCCGGCCGCGGCGCAGGCAGCCAGTGCCGCCAACACCGCTAGGCCGATGTGTTCCGCCGGTCCGGCGCCGGGTTTCCACTTTGTCAGCACCATGGCGGTGATCGTGGCCGCCAGCGCTAGCGTGCTGCCCACGCTCAGATCGATTCCGGCAGTCACGATCACCAACGTCATCCCCAGGGCCATCACGCCGATTTCGGCAGCCTGGCGTAGGATATCGGTGAGATTGCCAGCTTCGAGGAAAATCCGCGCTCCAGCGCTGGTTTTGGGGCTGAACAGAGCGGCCAGGACAAAGATCGCCACCAGCCCAAGCACGCTTTGGAGCCGCGCCAGTACGCTGCGCCCGCGGATCGTCAGGAAATGGAGTTTAGCCGGCGATGTCAAGACTTCCCTAGTGTAATGGCAATGTCTAGTAGCAATGTGTAATGGCAATCGAGTTTTGCCCTCAGGGTTCAGTACCTGACGTAGAATCGTACAGACAACGCTCGAAGAGCGGACAGGAGCCGTTCATGACGAAACTGCATCGCCGGATTCTCTGGAGTATTTTGCTGGGTGCGCCGCTGTCCACGTTAGCTCAACAAAACGCTTACGACGGGCTCGCCAATGGCCTCGGCAACATCTTCCGCACATCGGACGCGAAATCTTTTTCCATCAGTCCGGAGAACTTCAGCGGGGAAAAAGGTAAGGGTGGAATGGCGACTGAGGGCGTCGCGTCCAGCGCGGCGCGCGATCTGGGACGCGGCTGGAAGGTGAATCCCTTCGTCGTCATCGAGCCCGGAAAAACGTTCACGCTCGGCGAAATCAGCGGGCCCGGCTCTATCCAACATATCTGGATGACTCCTACCGGAACCTGGCGCTTTTCCATCTTGCGCATGTATTGGGATGACGAGACCGAACCCTCAGTAGAAGCGCCGGTCGGCGATTTCTTCGCCATGGGCTGGGGGAAATATGCGCCCATCACGTCGCTGGCTATCTGCGTGAACCCGGGCAGCGCGTTCAATTCTTATTGGCCGATGCCGTTCCGCCGGAAGGCCAGGATCACCATGGAAAACATCGACACGCGATCCATGCGTTTGTATTATCAGATCGACTATACGCGTACCCAAATTCCGGCTGATGCGGCTTATTTCCACGCGCAGTTCCGGCGCGTCAACCCACTTCCCTATAAAGACGTTTACACCATCGTCGACAAGATTAAGGGCAAAGGACAGTATGTCGGCACCTACATGGCGTGGGGTGTGAAAAGCAACGGCTGGTGGGGTGAAGGGGAGATCAAGTTCTACCTGGACGGCGACAAAGACTTTCCCACCATCAACGGCACCGGCACGGAAGACTATTTCTGCGGCTCTTACAATTTCGAGAACCAGGAGAAGAAACAATACGAGCCGTTCACCACACCATACTCCGGACTGATTCAGGTCATCAAGCCGGATGGTCTGTATCAATCGCAGCAGAGATTCGGACTCTATCGTTGGCACATTCCCGATCCGGTGCGCTTCGATTCAGACCTGCGAGTGACGATTCATGCGCTGGGATGGAGAAGCAACGGCCGATACCTGCCGCTGACCGACGACATTTCCTCCGTCGCCTACTGGTATCAGATGGAACCTCACGCGCCGTTCCCCAAGCTGCCTTCCAAGGATGAGTTGGAAGTGAACTGAAGCGCATGGGTATCGTGGCCGGGGTCGACTTTGGAACGCTGGCGGTCCGCGTGTCGCTGTTCGATAAAGCTCGCGGGCGGCTGGGCGCCGCAACCGCGGATTATCAGCTTCATCGCACACCGGCCGATCCGGATCGCGCCACGCAAAGCCACCAGGACCACCTCAACGCATTGGAGCGCGCCATGCACGAGGCGCTGCGCAAGAGCGGCGTCAACGGCGACGCGGTGCGGGCCATCGCGCTGGACACCACCGGATCCAGCGTGATCGTAGTAGGAGAAGGTCTGGAACCGCTGGGCGATTATTACCTCTGGTGCGATCATCGCGCCTGGCGCGAAGCGGAAGAGATCACGCGCGCGGCGCACGAGTCGGGCCTGGAAGCAATTGAATGGTGCGGCGGCGCTTATTCTCCCGAGTGGGGCCTCGCCAAGCTGCTGCACTGGCTACGGAACAATCCCGCTCTCCGAAGCCGCATGACTACGGCGTTGGAGCACTGCGACATGATCGCGGCGACGTTGTGCGGCATCACCGACCCGGAACAAATCCCGCGCAGCGTGTGCGCCATGGGCCATAAGTGGATGTGGAACGCCCGGTGGGACGGGTTTCCGTCCGAATCTTTTCTTACCCGCGTCGATCCCCTGTTTTCCGGTGTCCGCGCGAAAATCCACGGCCATTTTGCCTCGTCTCGCGCCATCGCGGGAAGGCTGAGTAAAGAGTGGGCCGCGCGGCTGGGATTGCCAGCGGGCATCCCGATTCCAGTGGGTGCGCTCGATGCCCATTGGGACGCGATTGGCGCAGGCATCCGCCTGGGCGATGTCGTCAACGTAATCGGAACGTCCACCTGCATCATGGCCATCAGCGAAACCGCGCGCCTGATCCCCGGCGTCAGCGGAGTCGTCCCCGGGTCAATCCATCCGGACTACGCCGGCATCGAAGCCGGTCTGTCCGCGGTTGGCGACATCTTCGACGCCATTGCGCGCCGCGCTTCCACCACCGTTGGCGCTCTCTCCCAAGGGATCGAGTCCTATCGCGCCGGACAAACCGGGTTGCTGCGCATGTGCTGGGACAACGGCGACCGGACCGTGCTGGTGAATCCCTCCCTTGGCGGCGTCACGCTGGGTTGGAACCTGACAAACACCGCGCAAGACGAACTTTTCGCCGCCATTGAGGGCACCGCTCTGCACACGCGCGTGATTTTGAACCGGATGGAGGAGCACGGCACGCCCATCCGGCGAGTGATCAACGGCGGAGGTATTCCGCGGCGCAACGACGTGCTCAATCGCGTCTACGCCAATGTGTTGAACAAGCCGGTGCTGGTTCCGGCGGACGACGTCACCAGCGTAGGGTCCGCGATTTTCGCGTTCCTGGCCGCGGGAGAATTTCAAACTGTGGAAGAAGCCCAGGATGCGCTTTGCCCGTCACTTCGTACCGTGATGCCGGAGCCGGACCAGGCGCCCGTGTACGAAAAGCTATTCGAGATTTTCCAGGGACTCTATTTTAGCCTGGGCTGCGCCAATTCGCCCGCGGCGCGAATCGGCGCGGTGCTGCCGGCGCTCCGGCGCCTGGCCGAGGAAACCCGTCAAGGAGCAATCCGAAATGTCTGAGCCCATCTATTTCGTAGCGAGCGGCGATCTGCGGTTGTCCGCCAACCAGAAATGCTGGCCTGCGCAGGAGCGCGTGGAACAAGCGGTGATCGCGGCCGTGGAACGCGAAGGCCGCCAAATGATTCGGGCTCACTCCTACCATCCGGAACTCAAACACGGATTCATCGACAGCCAGCGCCGTGGGATGGAAGTGTTCCGCAACATTCCTCAAGACGCGCCATTGATGGTGGTGGAAGCTGTCTGGCAATACAGCCATCACGTGCTGCCTGGCCTGTTCAGTCATCGCGGTCCAATCCTGACGGTAGCGAACTGGAGCGGCGAATGGCCTGGGCTGGTCGGGATGCTCAATCTCAACGGCTCGCTGACCAAGGCTGGCGTGCGCTACAGCACGCTTTGGAGCGTGGACTTCACGGATGACTTCTTTCTCCGCGGGCTCCGGCAGTGGCTGAGCGACGGCACGGTGACCCATGACACCAGCCATGTCCGGCCTCTCTCCGATTTCCAACTGCCGGAAGAGTCCATGCGTATCGCACACGAACTTGCGTCGCAACTGAAGCGCGATAAAGCGATTCTCGGCGTGTTCGACGAAGGCTGTATGGGGATGTATAACGCCATCATTCCCGACGAACTGCTGCATCCGCTGGGCGTCTTCAAGGAGCGCTTGAGCCAATCGACGCTCTATGCCTCGATGCGCGAGGTCAGCGACGGCGAGGCGCTGGATATCCGGCGTTGGCTGGATGCCAAAGGGATGCGTTTTCACACGGGCCAGAACCCGGAGACGGATTTAACCGATGAGCAGATTCTGGCGCAATGCAAGATGTACATAGCCGCGGTACGGCTGGCGGACCAATTTGGCTGCGATGCCATCGGCATCCAATATCAGCAAGGATTGAAGGATCTCACGCCTGCTTCAGATCTCGCGGAGGGCCTGCTGAACAATGTGGACCGCCCGCCGGTGCATGCGGCAGATAATGGGCGCGTCCTCTTTGAAGGCGCCGCCCTGCCGCACTTCAATGAAGTGGACGAGTGCGCGGGGCTCGACGCGCTGATCACCAACCGCGTGTGGCGGCGGCTCGGCTTCGATCCGGAAACGACGCTGCACGACGTGCGGTACGGCGAAGCTTACCATGGCGAGTTCGTATGGGTCTTCGAGATTTCGGGCGCCGCTCCGCCACAGCACTTTGCCGGCGGCTATCGAAGCGCCGTGAGCGAGCGCCAGCCTCCGATGTACTTCCGTTTGGGCGGCGGCACCATCAAAGGCAACAGTAAGCCCGGCGAGATTGTCTGGAGCCGCGTATTCGTCGACAACGGAGTTCTGAAAGCCGACCTGGGACGCGCCGGCGTGGTCGACTTGCCGCCGGAAGAGACGGAGCGCCGGTGGCAGATGACCACTCCGCAGTGGCCCATCATGAGCGCAGTCACCTACGGCGTTTCTCGCGACCAATTGATGGCGCGGCACAAAGCCAACCATCTTCAGGTCGCTTATGCGCCAGACGCCGCGGGCGCCGGCCGCGCCCTTTTTGCGAAAGCCGCAATGTTCCGCGAACTGGGTCTTGCGGTGAGTATCTGCGGACACCAGAGCGCCTCGCAGGGGTGAAGGTTCGAATCGCCGAGAATTTTCCGACTGACCGCGTTCGTCACTGTTGGAAGCGGCTGAGCAGGTCGCGCAGGACCTGAGGACACCAAGGGTACAAACCGCTCCCTACCGCCGTGCCGAGGGTATTGGTAATCAAGTCGGTGGTGCCCGACTGCCGGGTAGGGAGAAAGCCTTGGAGGACCTCGATCGTGAGGCTGACCAGGAAGCCCAGGCCAACTGTCAGCCATGCGGTACGGCGGTTTTCCCGTGCTGAAGAGAGGTAGGCTCGAAAGACCAAGCCAAAAGGAATGAAACCGCCGATATTGATTAGGGCATTTTTCCAAAAACCGGCGCCCGATCTATACTCCTCCCAGAAAGGTTCCAGAAATACCTGATCGAGAATGCCATAGCGGCGGGGAATGAGCAGATCCGGAGCCCCCGGAATCTTGCTGTGAGCGATCCCACCCTGCTTCTCGCCGAAAAGATACAAAGCAGTGGGATGCTCTTCCGCGCCCGAGTCCGGACTTCCCCGTTTGGTCCAACTTTGGTAGTGCCGCTGAATCTCCGCGCCCGTGAGAGCCCGGTCGTAAATAGCAACTCCCAACAGCCGGCCCTCCCAACTGTCATTGTGGAAGGCGGAATTGCCGACCAATAGCCATCCGGCGAATCCGCCGGAATCGAGAAGAAAATTGTCGCTGGTTTGGGAGAGCGCGCCATCCACGTAGCCGGATGTCGCATTGACGCCTGCCACGACCGTGATCAGGGAGGCCCGCAACCGGGAAAAGGCGTTCGGAAGATACATCCGGCTACGGCGGTGAGAATGACTGGTGCGAACTTCTTGCTCGATCGCGACATCTCTTTGGGACTGACGCAACGTGAAGAAAACCGGACTTTGCGGCCGGTAGAAAGTTAAGAAAGTGTTGCTATTGTCCCAAATGTTGTTCGTCTCCAGCCAAATCTCGACGCTGTGTTCGCGAGGAGGCACCGCCAACGGGAATGGCTGGTTGGAGACGATATAGGCATATTCTCCGAATCGAAGCCCGGGACCCACGCCGAGCCAACTCACCTCATTGAGCGGCGCGTGGAAGGGCCATAGACCGGCAGTCAGGATGCCACCGAGGATGCCGAGGGCCGTAGCGTGCGGTATGACGCTGCGCAAGCGCGCCAGCCGATGCACCAGAATCGCTTGGTTTTTCTTGGACTTCAAGTGACAAGTATAGGGGCAGGGCTCTTCTTGACCTCCGACCTGCGCAAGAGGAGCAAGAGAGGGATGAATAAGGCCAACGACAAAAACGAGAATACGAGCCCGCCGTATTGGTGATGCAGTTTGCCCGTGAGGAAAGCGGGATCCACGTAAATACCCAAATAAGAGAGCGTGACGATGCGAACCGCATTCTTCAAAATCGCAATGGGGATGGCGGCCAGGATAAAAAGGATTCTTCTGGAGTTGTATCGAAGGAGGATGTTGCCAGCTAACACCGACGCTATACAGAGGCTGAGCGTGGAACGAATGCCACTGCATTCATTCGCGATTTCGATCTCAATGCCGGGCAGCAAAAACCGGAAACCTTGCCGGAAAGAAGGAATGCCGAGCGTCCGAAATAGCACGGCGGTGAGGTCCGCCGAACCGCTTTGCAGAACGCCGACGATCGAGTTCAGGACCACCTGAGGGAGGGGAATCATGAATGCCAGGAAGCCCAAGGGGAAAGCGGCCGAGCGCAATGCCAGGGTTCCGTAGCAGAGCGTAAAGATCGCGACCCAGACCAGCACGATGGCGAGAGCTTGCAAGAAGAGGCGATTGGATGCCAGCGCGTACATCGTAACCGCCAACAGCAGGATGACCCAGCCGATAGCGCCGTGCTGCCGGCGCTGAGAGAAGATCTCGGCCCTCTTCACATAGAACAAACCGCAGGAAATTAGCGGAATCGCGACGATATACGAGTAATTTCCGTCATTTAACGACAACCGCGCAAGAGCGCTCAGGGGAGTCCAGAACAAGGCGATTGACAAGAGCAAGAGCGTTAGAGATTGAACGTCGCGCCGCTCGATTCCCGTTGGCATCTTTCTATCGCGCACGGGTGAGTTTGGCGAGCGTTTCCCTCGCGCTGCTTGAGCCGGGAAACCCTGGATCGTTACGCAGCGCTGCCTGCAACCATCGCTTTGCAAGGTCGGGACTGCCGCTTGCCAGATAGGCCATCGCTAGATGGTACTTATACAGCGCGTTCCGTGGAGACTTCTCAACCGACTGTTGAAGCTGGGCGACAGCCGACTCCGGCGAGCCTGTCTTGTAGTACGACCATCCCAGCACATCCGCTACCACCGGAGAAGCCGGAAAGGCCTGTTTTGCCTTCTTTGAGAGCGACAACGCAAGGTGGACGTCACCACCGTGCTCTACGTAGAGATAGGCCAGTTGCGCCGCCAAAGCCGGCGAAGCAGGGTCAATTTCATAAGCCTTCTCGCACATTTTTTTGGCCTCGTCCCAGTTCCCGTCCCGCTCATAGAGCGTTTCGAGGGACATGTAGTTGTGCACATTGCGCGGATTCACGGCGATCGCGTTGACCAGATGAGCTTTAGCGTTCGCGGTTGCGCCTCTTGCAAAATCTATGTTCGCAAGCAGGGAGTACGCCTCTGGGGTCTTTGGATCAAGCGTAAGTGCCTGGTTGACGCTGGCTGTGGCGTGGTCCAAGTCCTTGGCAGAGAAGTATGCCAGTCCCAGCAGAAAATGCAGGCTCGCATTCTTAGGTTGCTCTTCTACAAGGCGTGAAATCCGCCGAATGGCATCCGGCGCCCGGTCCCGGCTAACATCGAGCTTAATGAGGACGGCCAGGGCGGGAAGCGATGCCGGCTCACGGCGCAGTGCCTCCTCTACCGCTTCTTCGCTTTGAGTTGGTGAGCCCTTGGCAAGCCAAGCCTCGGCCCGAGTGATATAAGCCGAAGTGAGGTTGGGGTTCACCTCCAATGCCCGATCTGTGAGTCTTAACGCCTCGTCATAATCTTTGGTCCCGGCCGCCGAACCAGCCAACGCTGCCGCAGCTTCGGCCATGCGCGGGTCGAGTTTCAACGCGTTCAGGAACGATGTCTTCGCCGCCTCGCGATGTCCCAGTCCGTTCTGCGCCAGGCCCAAATAATAGAAGCTCTGGGCTGACCGGGGATCGGACGTGGACGCCTTCTCGAGCGCTTCCTCGGCTTCCGGGTACTTTCGGTCCCAGATGAGAACCCGGCCGTGTGACAAGAGCACTTTCGGGTCGTCCGGGTTCGCCTGGAGCATGGCGTTATTTAGGGATCGCGCTTCCTCTGCCCGGCCCAAATCGAGCAAAGCCTCGACCAGGTGATTCTTGACGCCCGCGTCCTGGGGATGGGTGGTAGCGAGCGATTGAAATTCAGCAATCGCCTTTTCTTTCGGCCCGCTCGAAAGATAGAAAAGGGCAAGTGCCTGGTAAGCGCGAGGATCGCCAGGAGCGATCGATTTCAGGTCGCGATATACCGCCTCCGCATCGGCAACCCGGCCTTCCCGCGCGATGATCCTGGCCAGAAGCAGTCTGGGCGTCACGCCGCGAGGATCTAGGCCGCACGCGGCTTTCATTTCTAACTCCGCCTCGGCCAGTTGATTCTGTGAGAAATAAAACTGCGCCAGCGCAAGGTGTGCCTGCGACGAAGCGGAGTTCGCGGCTATGGCCCGGGTGTAAGCTGCCAGCGCGTCAGTATTACGCCCTTGGGATTGATACACGGCGCCGAGAGCCATGTAAACCTCAACGCGATGCGGATCGAGCGCGATGCTCTTCTCATATTCCGCGGCTGACGCATCCAGTTCCCGCGCAAGAGCGTGTTTTTCCCCTAAAATGGCGTGCGCTCGGGGATTCTTCGGCTCGCGCGCCAGCACTCGCTTGATTTGTGCTTCGGATTCATCGAAGGCCCGGCGGGTAAGCATTAAGGAGGCCAGTTCCAGGGCAGCGTCCGTGTTGTTTGGATCCCGCGTGACCGTTTCCAAGAACTCAGGATACGCCTCCTGACGGTTTCCCAAGCTCAGCAACGCGCGAGCCAGGCGGTAATGCGCCTCGGCCGAGCTAGGGTCGGCGCGCACGGCGTTGCGGAATTGGATTACCGCTTCGCGATATTTCCCGTTTTGGAGGTACTCATTCCCGCTGCTGAGGAATTTTAGCTTGGCCGCCTGGGGATCACGCGAACACGACGCTAAGAATGTGAGGGCGGCCAAGAGGAGAGCAATTGTCTTCATCTCACGAAACTCAATACGAGAAGCTTAGCGGGTTCGGCTCCCGAGCGAAATGACAAGCAAGTAATATCAGTACTACGGTCGACTGGCGTTCGCAGCCGTCGGCTATGGCTCGCTCCCACATGAAGTTGCGGGGAAAAACAGCAATATTCCTGCTCGACCGCGTTTTTCCGGATGCTCCAAGGCCAGTACCAGACCTGGCAATTTCTCTTTAGTCTCATTGACATGCAGCTTTAAATCAGTGTACATTAATTGGGACCTCGGGAATATCCTTATCAGCCAACCCGGGCGGAGGCGGAGAAATTTTGCATACCGATTTTAGGAAGTCCCTAGTGAGGAAGGCAATCGTGGCCGTCGGACTCGTCGCATTTTCTGGTGGCGTGTTCGCCGACGTCACGATGGCGCTGATTGGGCCCCCGCCAGGGCCGTCCTTGGACGGTGTTTATACCAGCCCCTATACGGCTCTCATCGGGCAGGGCGGCCTGACAACACTCGGCCAACTCGAGCAAAGTCCCTCTACTACAACGACCCTGGTAATCTGCGACGACTTTACCACGGATGTCTCTACCTCAACACCGCCATGGCAGGCCAGCGTGACGAGCGTGGGGGCTCTTAGCGGGGCGAGCAGTGCTTTGAGTACGTTGAAGTTTGACCAAAGTAATCTGGCGCAGCAGCAAGCGGACTATACAACTGCCGCGTATTTGGCCGAAGAACTGATGGGGATCAACCAGTCCACCAGCCAGGGACAGTTAACCGCTGGCGAAATCAGTTTTGCGATTTGGCAGGTTTTCGACCCAAGTCTTGCCAGTTCGCTTCAATCCGAATCTTACTACGGGGCGATCGAGAATTTCTATACCCAGGCGAGGGCATCCGCGGGAAGCAATCCCAATGCGTACGCAAACGTCCTGGTGTACACGCCCAGTCCCAATAGCGCCTCGCAGGAGTATCTGGTCGTAACGCCCGAGGCGCCTGGGTTAGCGCTGCTGGCGATCGATCTGTCCGGGATTGGTGGCCTGATCTTCCTCTTGCGCAAGAAAGTTCGCCGGGCTGCGGCTCGGAGCTAAGAACTCTTGCCCACATAGCGCGACTGGCGTTACCGCTGCGTACTTTTCGGAAACTGAATCAATTTACCTGGATCGCTGGCCTTGCAGTCCGGGGCGACAGCATGGGTTTCCGATTCGCGATTGGGTCGCGTCCGATCAAGCAACTCTTCCGCGGTGCGCAGGGTCTCGCGAAACCTGGCCAGCAGCCGCTGGTCCCTGGAAGTTCGCGCCCGACCTAAAATCCAACGTCCCGCCAAACGCACTGAAGCACAAAGTTCTTCATAGCTATCGAGGAACTCCGTGAGATCCGCGCCTCGAACCGCATCCTCCGCAGGGGACGGGGCTGCCCGCCGATATGCCGCTTTCCTAGCCATGGAACCTCCCTAGCACTCACCATGCTTCTACAACAGTGCGTTTTGGGTCTGGTTTGTCTCGCGCACCCCCAAATTATTTAATGGCATAGAGTAATCTCCCGACCGGTGCGGGGTTTATCCACTTCCTACATAAGGTATTTTGAGAAGGCTTCAATGAGCGCAATGAGCGCAAAACTACCGATCTAACGGTTGTGGAGCGAGAATCCTTCCGTGCGGCGAGCACTATAGTTCGAGTGATATCGCATATTCGAACGGCCATTTTAGTGGGACTGGCTTTCGGCCAGGTTTGTTTCGCCCAGGTGACTTTAAGTTTATCGTCGGGTTCATCGGCCACGGGTTCTCCCGTGGTCCTGCCCCTCAGCCTGAGTTCCATGGCCACGGATCTCCCCGCCTCGATTCAGTGGACGATCAACTATTCCACGCAGGATTTCGCCGCCGCGAGTCTGTCGGCAGGGTCGACTGGCGCGTATCCTAACAAATCTTTCTCCTGCACCAACTCTCCGGGAGTAGCTACCTGCTTGCTGTGGGGTATGAATACCTCGCCGATTTCCAATGGGGTAGTTGCCACGCTCAGTCTAACCCCGGTCGCCGCACCAGTGGACGCAACCGCCCAAGTGCAACTGGTCGCATCCGTAGCCGCCGATGGAACCGGCAATTTTTTGTCGTCGAGCGGAACGAATGGAGTGGTGACTTTACAGCCGAGTTTGAACGGTTTCTCCTGTACGCCGAATTCTCTAGCAGCGTCTTCCAGCGCCACTTGTAACGTTGCGATAACACCAGCGGCGCCGAGCGCAGGAGCGACTATCGCCTTGTCCGCGTCGCCGGCGGTTATCAGCATGCCATCGTCTGTCACAATCGCGGCCTCGAGTACGTCCGCGACTTTTACAGCAACTCCAAACGCCGTCTCCACCGCGACTCCTGTAACACTTAGCGCGGCCTACGGCGGCGCCACGGAGACGTTCGGTATTACAGTTCAACCTCCGGTAGCGCTCAGTGCTTTCGCGGTCAATCCATCCAACCTGACGCCGGGCCAGTCAGGACTCGGTACCGTCACTCTTTCAGCGCCCGCGCCGGCCGGTGGCATTCTCGTTTCTCTTTCCAGCTCCAATGCAGGAGTGGTTTCCGTCCCGGCTAGCGTTACGGTCTCCCAAGGCTCTAGCTCTGCAACCTTTGCGGCGATGGCTAGTTCGGGTACATTGAGTCTTTCCAGCGTTACTCTGATGGCGTCATATTCGGGCGTGTCGAAAACCGTGAGTTTGACGGTTACTCCTCCCGTCGTGGCCGCGGCACTCTCCGCACTTGCCGTTGCCCCGAGCACGATTGTGTCCGGCAAGTCGGCGACGGGGACTGTGACACTCACCACCTTGGCGCCCAGCGGTGGCGTGGTCGTAGCTTTATCCGCCTCGAATGGGAGTGCGGTTTCCCTGCCGTCGACCGTGGTGGTGACCGCCGGCGCTTCCTCCGCTACGTTTGCGATTCTGGCGAAGGCCGTCAACACGTCAACGCCGGTCACGTTGACCGCTTCGCTGGCCGGGATCAGCGAGGTGGCCACGTTGACGATAACTCCACTGCCGGCGACTGCCACGTGGTTGAAATTCGATACTGCCACGCAGGGGAATTGGAAATCGAAATATGGGAGCAGCGGTGATACTATCGCCGGGGATTCGACCGCTGGCCTGATCCAGCCGGTCTCCCAGACATTGGTGACCACCTGGAAATCGTCCACGACCGATGTTCGCGCGCTTCAAAAGGGGTCCGGGAGCGGCCGCATTGCCGCCGCCTGGGATTCGGCCGCTGTCTTTCTCATTGACGTCAAGCCTCCAGACACGTTGGTGCACCAGATCGCGGTATATTGTTTGGACTGGACCTCCGCCGGCCGTATCGAAAGCATCAGCGTTTTGGACGGGAACACGAGCCAAGTGCTCGATACGCGGAGCGTCACGAAGTTCAGTAATGGAACTTATGTACTATGGAGTGTCTCGGGTCATGTGAAGCTACAGATAAAGAGAACAACCACTCGCGACGCGGTGGTGAGCGGGGTCTTCGTCGATTGATTGCATCATTGATTGCACCATTGAGTGCACCGGGGGTGAATTATGTTGTTTAAAGCTCTTGTTATTCCCGCGTTGGGCATTCTGTTTTGCTCGCTAGCGTGCCTGGAAGCCCAGTCAACGGCCGGTCTCTGTGACTTGAATAACGATAACACCGTAAATGTCGTCGATGTCCAGCAAGCGGCCGATATGTCCCTGGGTCTTTTGACGTGCACCGCGAATATCGAAGGATACGATGTCTGCACCAGCGACGTCGTAACTCGAATTGTCAACGCGGCGCTGGGTGGCACGTGTATAACAGGAGTTAGCGGCAGCACGAACGCTCATTCTGTCACGCTGACCTGGACCGCGAGTACATCTCCGAACATTGCCGGCTACAACATCTACAAAGCAAGCGTTTCGGGTGGTCCGTACACCAAGATCAACTCCACCCCAATCAACGCCCTTACTTTCGTCGACACCGGAGTTCAAGCTGGCGCGCCATACGACTACGTGGTGACAGCGGTAGACACTTCCGGCAACGAGAGCGCTTATTCCAGTCAGGCGACGACCACTGTTCCAACGCCATAAGCGCTGGGTGAGTGGTCAGGCTGAGGCGTTTATAGACGAACTGACGCAATCGCTTACGGCCTCGATCTGCGCTTTCGTCAATTCGGGAAACATCGGCAAGGAAAGTTCTTCTCTAGCGATTCTTTCAGCGACCGGGAACTCTCCCTGAGCGTAGTTGAGATCGGAATAGGCGGGTAACAGGTGAACCGGAAACGGATAGTGGATTCCTGTCTGGATTCCTGAGGCCGCCAGCGCTTCCATCAACTCCTTGCGATTTGGGGTGAGGACCGGATAAACGTGGTACACGTGCCGGTTGGCTGGATTTTCCAATGGAAGCTGCAGACCGCAATCGGAAAGCGCCTTGCCGTATACTCTGGCGTGGCTCCGGCGGGCTTCGGTCCACTCTTCCAGGTGGCGTAGCTTTACCCGCAGCACCGCGCCCTGGACTCCTTCCATGCGATAGTTAAAACCTTTGAGTACGTGTTCGTACTTTTTCTCCGCCCCCCAGTCCCGAAGCATTCGCATCTTCCGCGCCAGTTCCGGATTGCCGGTAGTGATTAAGCCACCTTCGCCGTACGCGCCTAAGTTTTTCCCGGGGTAGAAACTGAAGCAACCTAATTCGCCCAGGGAACCACACCGGCGCCCCTTGTACTCGGCGCCATGCGCCTGCGCGGCATCTTCGATCACGGTGAGACCGTGACGTCGAGCGATGTCCAGGATGGGATCCATATCGGCGGGATTGCCATACAGATGCACGGGTACGATGGCTTTTGTTTTGGGCGTGATGACCTGCTCGATCCGGGCCACGTCCATGGTGTAGCTTTCCGGATCGACGTCCACCAACACTGGCCGGGCTCCGGTATACTGTATGGCTGCCACGGTAGCAACAAAGGTAGCGGGAACCGTGATCACTTCGTCACCTGGGCCTACGCCAGCCGCCAGCAGAGCCAAGTGCAGCGCGCTGGTGCCGCTATTCACCGCGACGCCGTATTTCGAGCCGGAAAAGGCCGCAAATTCCTCTTCAAATGCCGCAACCTCTTTGCCCAGGACAAACTGGCTGGACTCAAATACTTTTTCGACCGCGGGAAGGATCTCGTGTTTGAGAGACAGGTATTGTTGCCGGAAGTCTATAAAAGGAACGTTCATAGATTGATGGTTAGGCTAGAGCCATTTGCAATTGGGCCGTCGGGCGGTCCCCTAGCTGGACTGAACGGCCGCGATCCTTCATGGACCGGGTCGCGGCTTCCAGCACGCTAACCACGCGCAATCCGGCGTGACCGTCGGTCATCGGCGTCTTGCGGTTCAGGATGCAGTCGGCGAAGTGCTGAATCTCGGTGCGGAGAGCTTCGGTCATGTCGATCTGAGGCGCATACATGTCGCCCGAACGATAACTGACGAGCATTTTGTAAACCGATTCCGGCCCGTTCTTCACCGTGATCCCTTTGTCGTACACGCGAATCTTCTCGCTGTTCTCGACATCGTCGTACACGATCATCTGCTTGCTTCCGCCGATGAGCGTGCGGCGTACTTTGAGCGGCGAAAGCCAGTTGACATTCAGGTGCGCGATAACCGGCGTATCGTAGAAGGCGGTGACGTACGCGACGTTTTCGGTGGCTGCACTCACATGGCCGAGTCCCGTGGCGGAAACAGCGATCGGCGATTCCCCGAAAATATAGTCCATGATCGAAAGATCGTGAACAGCCAGGTCCCAAATGACATCGACGTCGTGTTGGAAAAGACCGAGGTTAATGCGGGTAGAGTCGTAATAGAGGAGGTCCCCTAGCGAGCCTTTATTAATCAGTTCGCGAATCTTGCGAACCGCGCCGGTGTAAACGAAGGTGTGGTCCACCATGAGAACCCGATCGCGGCGCTCGGCTGCTTCGATTAGCCGGAGAGCGTCGGCCGATGTGGTGGTCATCGGTTTCTCGACCAGGACATGCTTGCCGGCAGCAAGCGCCTCCATGGCCAGCGGAAAATGGGTCGACACAGGAGTCGAGATCGCTACTGCGTCGATCCTTGGATTGTCCAGGATGTCCGCGTAGCTCATGGTGGTTTCGATTTCCGGATGACGCCGCCGCGCTAGGGCGAGGCGATCCTCCCGGAAGTCCGCGACAGCCAGCAACTGTGTTTCTGGCGCCTCAACGAAATTGCGGACGAGATTTGGACCCCAGTACCCGTAACCAATGACACCAATTCCAATCAAGTCTGACCTCCGAGTCATGCCTTTTTCTTGCGGAATTCAAGAAAGTATGCCGTTTGAGGTTTACAACGTAGCACGTTTAAGACCAAATCACGATTCGCACGAGCCAATGTTGTTTAACTGCCGTCAGATAGCCGGTTCGAAACGACTTTGGCGAAAACGCCCCGAACATGCCCAGCGACGAGTGTTGCAAAACCAGGAGAAGAATAGCCAACAATTTGCAATAGTTCTATGCCATGGACCGCGGCTCCCCTGCGCCCGCGGCATTAGGCCAGCGCGAGGCCATCCTGGACATTGGTAGCGGGAACCATGAAGCTCTCGATCTCGAAGGCGACACCGAATGCCGCGCCGCTGCGCTTCTGATCGATGCGCACCACATGCACGTCACACTGCAGGACCAGGTTCCCGCCGGAACCGTTGCCGGACAAACCATCGCAAGGGACCTCCAGCAAGGCCTCAAGACGTGTACCGATATCGAAGGAGCGCGGCGTGGAGCAATAAAAGCCCTCGCAGCTAATGTTGTCGGTGCTGGTTCGCAGAACGCTTCCTTCGCCGGGGTCCCAAAGAACCACGGGACATTGCAACCGGACCCGCGGGTTTCTTCTGCGGTCGTGTACACCAAAGTTTAGGAAACCTTTCACCGAACCGGCCCCGCAAGATGTTGACTTAGTGCCACAATGTGGCACGGAAGAGACCGGCAACTTGCGGCCCTGCAACAACGTGGGAACAACCCAAGTGTTTGAAAGATAACCTGGGATGCCGGGCGGACAACAATCGCTTTGGTCAGGGATAGCAATACCTCAGGTCCACCTTATTGCAAACCTGATGCCATTAGTTGGCTGCATTACATTTCACGCGCCGGGAGTTGCGCAGCCGCGGCTATCGAAAATTACCGGCATATGCTAACATCTGCTGATAAGGTATAACGGAGCGCGGGTCACGGGGGATTGCATGAAAGCTGTCGAGAAAGCCCAGGATGACGTTCCGAGCCAGGAACGCGATGTTGTCGTGGCGGTGTGCAGCGACGTTTTGCCGCACTCCAAACTGCTTTCGCCGTCGTTTTGGGAACCGTTTCAGTTTTCGTTGATCCGCTGCTCTGAAAATGCAACCTCGGTCTTTTCGCTCTGCCGAAAACTAAAGCCAGTGTTCTTGATTGCCGGGCAACCCTTTATTGAAGCGCAACCGCCCGCGGCATTGGCGGAACTCACGCTCCATGGACCACGGCTACACTTGCTGGCAATTCTGGGCAAGGATGGCCAGAGCCGGACCCCAGACTTGATCCGAGTCGGATGCCGGGGTGTTTTGATCCCCAATTTGTCCGAGAAACGCCTGCGGAGCGCGATTCTCGCCATGATGAAGGGCGAATTGTGGGCGCCGCGTTCCGTGCTTTCGGCCCTGGTGACAGAACTCTTGACGGCGCAGCGAGCGCGGCCAAAAACCGAACTCACCGCGCGGGAACAGCACATTCTGGAACTAATCCACCAGGGCCACAAGAATTCTGAAATTGCAGAACTCCTGTTCATCAGCCAGGAGACTGTCCGGTGGCACAAGCGCAGATTATACCGGAAACTCGAGGCTGTTCCGCTACCGATCGTGCGAGCCGGTGAGCTAGCGAATTCCTCGTTCAACGGACTCGACCGGACTGCGAAAAGAGCCTAGTACAAAATCCAAGACGGGTGGAACCAGCCACCAGTTGATTTCAACAGTCCTCGCGTGGTACGACCCGAACCCGTGTGATTGAAGTGTCCGTGCGCTACCGAGGGGGGAAACACAAGATGGCTTACAGTGTTAAAGCAATCAATAACTTGCGGGTATTATCGGGTAGATTGGACTAGGATGCGAATCTGCTCGAGTACTTTTTCAGCGCTTTAGTACTAAAACACCAGGACGGGTGGTGCCATCCACCCCAGGTGGATCGCGAACAACCCTTGCGCGATTTGCCTTTTGTGCGTTAGTTTAAGAATCTATTCACCAGTTTAGATCAACGGTCGACGTCGGATGGTCTCTAGTTACTTCGGGGCCAACTGACGACGGAGGGCTTTTTGTGATCTGTATTTGCATCGCAAGTGACGATACTGCCTTGGCAAACGCATGCCGCCATATTCTGTGTCAACTAATCCCTGAAAATTTTGAAATCTGTCGGGAAATGAGAGAGGGCGCCCAAGTTTATATTTGGGATGCCGAATCGGATGCGGCCATGCCTGAGGTAATGCGAAGCGCGCAAGGCTCCGTGAAACTAGTGATTGCGCCGAAGGAATCCCAGGCAAGCATGCGCTCCAGCCTGCCACCCGGCGAGTTTTCATTCGTTCAGAGCCCATGGACCATGCTTTTGTTGCAAGTGTTCCTATCGTCGATAGCCTCGCGATCTGAATCGGTGCGCGCCGAGTCGCCCAATCCGAACCTGAAACTGGGCGGAGATCGGGTTCTTCAAAAACTCCTGGAAGCGAATGCTCGAGTGCAGGAGAACGAGCAGAAGCGTATCAATTTTCTGATGCGAGCGATCCACGATATTCGGGTACCCCTGATGGCGAGCCACGGATACTGTGGACTTCTGTTGGCGGGCCAAATGGGCGACTTAACGCCCGACCAAAGGCGAATCCTCGACAGAATGAAGCGTAGCCTCGGAAGACTAAGTGGATTGACGGACTCGCTGATGAATATGGGCGGGGATGCTCAATTCTCGCGTACCACTCAATTGCATGCATCGAGCATCGAGGCGTCCGTCAGCCAGGCGGTGCATGAAACCCTGCCATTCGTCGAACAAAAGTGCATTACGCTGAGTCTCGATGTTCAGCCGCCGGTGCATCCAGTCTTATTTGATTCGGGCCAGATTGAGCAGGTGCTCGTTAACTTGATCGACAATGCATGTAAATTTACTCCCAAGCACGGCGTTATAGACGTGCGTGGATATTCGATCGAAGATCGGGCTTCGGACGGGCGACCCTCCGGCCGGTACCGGATCGACATTCGGGACACTGGACTTGGCATCCCCTCCGAACTGAGGGAACGGATCTTCGACGAATATGCTTCGTACCAGGGCTCTGCGGGCCGCTCCGGAGCGGGCCTGGGGCTTGCAATATGCCGCATGCTGATCGACGCGCACCAGGGGCGTATTTGGGCGACGTCAAACGACCCGGGGGCAACATTTTCTTTCGAGTTGCCATGCGCACCCAGACCAGTCGAGTTATCGCCAAGTCGAATACCCAGAAAAGCTGAGTCCCTGGCGAGGGCAGTTTGAGCGCAAATGGCCGGGCACTCGCCAGTTTGCGTGCTCCCGACGTCCGGCGGATCTTAATCGCCGAGGACGAACCCGAGATTCGGGACTATCTCCTGCTAGCGCTGAAGCGGCCTGATTTGGTTATCGACTTCGCGGAAAACGGCGAGGAGGTATTGAGTTCGTTAGGCGGCAACCAACCCTTACCCTCGCTACTGATTATGGACGTGGCGATGCCCCGCAAAGACGGCCTCGCTACTTTGAGAGACATCCGGCGACAACACCCCGCACTACCGGTGATTATGCTGTCGGGGCTCTCGTCAACCCGCAATATCGTGGAAGCGATGAAGTTGGGCGCGAACGATTTCCTCGCGAAACCAGCGTCGCACGAAGCCCTGTGGACCGCGGTCGACCAGCTTTTGCCAAGCGCGCCGAAAAACTCGGCAACGGACACATTGCTCCCGGACGCTTCCACCCCTGAAGCTGGGGCGTGGAAAACGAGTTTTGAACCTCTCCTGGCGCGAATCTCGAAATCCGACGTTCCGGTTCTTCTGGAAGGGGAAACCGGCTCAGGCAAAGAAGTCGTGGCGCGCCAGATTCACAGTAAATCTCTGCGTACCGGGCAGGTCTTTCTGAAATTGAATTGCGCAGCTCTGCCAGCGGAATTGGTGGAGAGTGAACTTTTTGGCTATGAGAGAGGCGCTTTTACCGGAGCTTTCCGGGACAATCCCGGAAAATTCGAACTGGCCAACGGCGGCACGCTCCTGCTCGACGAGATCGGCGACATGGATCTCAAGCTTCAGGCCAAGCTGCTGCAGGTTCTCCAGGATCAGGAGTTCTTAAGACTGGGCGCCCGCGAACCCACTCGAATCGATGTCCGGGTGATCGCAGCGACCCATCGCGACCTCCCGCGCCAAGTGGCCAAGGGAGCCTTCCGGGAGGATTTGTATTACCGGCTGAACATAGTCCGGATTGTGATCCCGCCGCTCCGTGAGCGCCGGGACGAGCTGCTCCCGCTAGCGTCATTCTTTCTGAGAAAGCATGATCGGGAGGCGTTGCCCGTTCCGCCCATCACTCCAGAACTGAAGACCGCGATCCTGGAGCATCTTTGGCCCGGCAACGTGCGCGAGCTGGAGAATTTGATGCGGCTGTACCTGGTGGTTCGAGACCCAGGTCTGATCGCTGATGAGTTGCGAAATCGCGCCCTAGGGGAGGACCGTCCGCGAGGCGGGATACTGGTAGCCCGGCCGGAAGAACGCCCGGCAACAATGGCAACCGCGGCGAACGGGACTGGCTCGTCCGCAGGGACGAATCCACCCATTGGCGCTCCGCCTGCCAAGTGGGCTCGAGTGGACGAAGCCCGAAAGGCCGCCGAGCGCGAAGCCATTGTAGAAGCGCTGAACAAGAGCCGGTGGAATCGCAAGCGCGCGGCCGAACTGTTAGGAACCGATTACAAAGCGCTACTCTACAAAATGAAAAAGCTTCGTATCGGTTGAGACGCTCTCCTTAGCAAGCACCCACGCGAAGCCTCGATTCAGCGACCTAAAAACTGCCTCTAAGCCATTAGTTTTCAACGACTATAGCCCCAAAACCTAGAGTTCACTTCATCTTTTATCCTGGCCGGCGATCCGGAGTCTGCCGGGTCGCGGAAATCGCTCATCCCTACATAAAAGCAATTCTAACCCGCCAAGCTACGACGAAACGAGTGAAGAATTCAGGTAAAGGCTGAGGCCAAGTACTCCTTTCCACTCTTGGTCTTGGAAGCGAATGCGGGCGATATATAAAGTGTGGACGAATCCGGCGGAAACCAAACTTTCGTTTCTTTTTTCCACCAAGGCTCAAAGGGAAGCGGGGCGAGCCAACTGCGCCCTACAGAAAGCCCTTTTATTGAGCAATATTGCTCTTGGAAAGTACTCTTACATTTGGCGCACTCGATTTCCGTAGCAGTCCTGGCAGCGCCGCTGCGCTCGTCCGTCACTGTTCTAGCCTTGACGGCAACTTCCTGGTGCTCGGGCCAGAACGTGGTGCTGGGGCTGGGTTCGGCCTCAGGCAGTCCGGGAAGTACGGTTTCGTTGAACATCTCTTTGACTTCCGGAGCCAGCGCGGCGGCGGTGGAATTCGCACTGAACTATTCGCCAACAGACTTTTCGGCGGTAAGCATAAACCCCGGCGCGGTGGCTACGGCAGCCAGCAAGTCATTGAGTTGCAGTCAGTCCGCTGGAAGTCTCACTTGCTTGGCCTGGGGCGACAACGCAACTGCAATGTCCGACGGGGTGGTAGCCACCGCAGTCATGACTTTGTCCAGCTCCACGATCAATACATCCTCGGTAGTGGGGTTGGCTGGCAACTCTTCAGCGACTTCGGCGGCTGCGTCCTTGCCGGTTTCAGCCAGCGGTGGTACGGTAACGATTCAACAGGCGCCGGGATTAAACGGATTTACCTGTATCCCGGTCACAATTAGTCCGACCGCGAGTTCGACCTGTACAGTGTCGCTCACCGCCGCCGCCGGCAGCGGCGGCGCGGTCATTGCGATCTCGTCCTCGAGCGGCGCGGCGCAGGTTCCATCGCAAGTCACGATTGGCCAGGGGTCCAGTTCGACGACTTTCACCGTCACGGCGGGAACCGTGTCGACAGTCACTGCCGCAACGCTAACGGCTTCGTATCTCGGAGTGAACGAGACATTCGGTGTGACGGTGGATCCTCCGGCAGCCGCTCTGTCCAGCGTCGCGGTCGCGCCAACTACCATCGCCAGCGGGGGTTCGGCAACGGGAACCGTCACGTTGACCAGTCCGGCGGGGTCGGGAGGGGCAGTAATCAGCCTGTCGAGTTCCCCGGCGGGACTGACGATTCCGGCGAGCATTACGGTGGCGCAAGGGGCCACTACGGCGACGTTCGCGGTGACTGCGGGGACTGTGTCCACGGCGACGTCTGTGACGGTAACTGCTTCCTATCTCAGCGTGAACAAGACTTCGGTGGTGACGGTGAATCCTCCCGCTGCGGTTCTTTCTACCGTCTCGGTAGCGCCAAGTACAATTGCCAGCGCGGGTACGGCAACGGGAACCGTCACGTTGACCAGCCCGGCGGGGTCGGGAGGGGCAGTAGTCAGCCTGTCGAGTTCCCCGGCGGGACTGACGATTCCGGCTAGCGTCACGGTGGCGCAAGGGGCCACTACGGCGACGTTCGCGGTGACTGCGGGGACTGTGTCGACAGCGACTTCTGTGACGATAACTGCCTCGTACCTTAGCGTGAACCAAACGTTCGCAGTGACGGTGAATCCTCCGGCTGCGGCTCTTTCGAGCGTCGCCGTAGCACCAAGTACAATCGCCAGCGGTGGGTCGGCAACGGGAACGGTGACGCTGAGCAATCCGGCGGGGTCGGGAGGCGCGACAGTCAGCTTGTCCAGTTCTCCGGCGGGGCTGACGATTCCGGCTAGCGTCACCGTGGCGCAAGGGGCCACTACGGCGACGTTCGCGGTGACTGCGGGGACTGTGTCCACAGCGACGTCTGTGACGGTAACTGCTTCCTATCTCAGCGTGAACAAGACTTCGGTGGTGACGGTGAATCCTCCCGCTGCGGTTCTTTCGACCGTCTCGGTAGCGCCAAGTACAATTGCCAGCGCGGGTTCGGCAACGGGAACCGTCGCGTTGACCGGCCCGGCGGCGTCGGGAGGCGCAGTAGTCAGCCTGTCCAGTTCTCCTGCGGGGCTGACGATTCCGGCGAGCATTACGGTGGCGCAGGGCGCCACTACGGCGACGTTCGCGGTGACTGCGGGGACTGTGTCCACAGCGACGTCTGTGACGGTAACTGCTTCCTATCTCAGCGTGAACAAGACTTCGGTGGTGACGGTGAATCCTCCCCCTGCCGCCTTGTCTAGTGTTGCGGTAGCGCCAAGTACAATTGCCAGCGCGGGTTCGGCAACGGGAACCGTGACGTTGACGAACCCGGCGGCGTCGGGAGGCGCAGTAGTCAGCCTGTCGAGTTCCCCGGCGGGGCTGACGATTCCGGCTAGCGTCACCGTGGCGCAAGGGGCCACAACGGCGGGGTTCGCGGTGACTGCGGGGACTGTGTCCACGGCGACGTCTGTGACGGTAACTGCTTCGTACCTTAGCGTGAACCAAACGTTCGCAGTGACGGTGAATCCTCCCCCTGCCGCCTTGTCTAGTGTTGCGGTAGCGCCAAGTACAATTGCCAGCGCGGGTTCGGCAACGGGAACCGCGACGTTGACGAACCCGGCTGGGTCGGGAGGCGCAGTAGTCAGCCTGTCGAGTTCCCCGGCTGGGCTGACGATTCCGGCTAGCGTCACGGTCGCGCAAGGGGCCTCTACGGCCACCTTTACGGTGACTGCGGGGACCGTGTCGACAGCGACCTCTGTGACGGTGACGGCCTCCTATCTTGGAGTGAACAAGACTTCTGCAGTGACGGTGAACCCTCCTCCTGCCGCTCTTTCGAGCGTCGCCGTAGCGCCAAGTACAATCGGCAGCGGGGGTTCGGCAACGGGAACGGTGACGCTGAGCAATCCGGCGGGGTCGGGAGGTGCGACAGTCAGCTTGTCCAGTTCTCCTGCGGGGCTGACGATTCCGGTGAGCGTTACGGTGGCGCAGGGCGCCACTACGGCCACCTTTGCGGTGACTGCCGGGACCGTGTCGACAGCGACCTCTGTGACGGTGACGGCCTCCTATCTCGGCGTGAACAAAACTTCTGCGGTGACCGTGAACCCTCCTGCTGCAGCTTTGTCCAACGTCACGGTTGCTCCCAGTACAATTGCCGGCGGGGGTTCGGCGACAGGAACCGTCACGCTGACCACCCCGGCCGGGTCGGGAGGCGCCGTAGTCAGCTTGTCGAGTTCTCCGGCTGGGCTGACGATCCCTGCGAGCGTTACGGTGGCGCAGGGCTCCACTACGGCCACCTTTACGGTGACTGCGGGGACTGTCTCGACAGTGACCTCTGTGACGGTGACGGCCTCCTATCTTGGAGTGAACAAGACTTCTGCAGTGACGGTGAACCCTCCTCCTGCCGCTCTTTTGAGCGTCGCGGTCGCGCCCAACTCGATCAGCAGCGGGGGTTCTGCGACCGGAACAGTAACCATGACTAGCCCGGCGGGGTCGGGAGGCACGGTGGTCAGCTTGTCCAGTTCTCCAGCGGGACTGACGATCCCGGCGAGCGTGACCGTGGCGCCAGGGGCCACGACAGCTACGTTCGTGGTAACTGCGGGGACAGTGTCCGCAGCCACTTCTGTGACGGTAACCGCGTCCTATCTCGGCGTCAATGTGACTAGCGGAGTGACCGTGAATCCTCCAAATGGCGTCATGGCTCTGTCCAGCGTCACGATCGCGCCGACCACAATCGGCAGTGGGGGCTCGGCGACGGGAACAATAACCATGACCAGCCCGGCGGGGTCGGGAGGCGCGGTGGTCAGCTTGTCGAGTTCGTGGACAGGGCTGGCGGTCCCAGCAAGTGTGACTGTGGCGCAGGGCGCCAGTGCAGCTACATTCAGAGCGGCCGCAGGGACCGTGACCAATGCGACCTCAGTGACGGTAACTGCCTCCTATCTCGGCGTGAACATGACTTCCGCAGTGATCGTGAATCCTCCCGCTGCTGCCTTGTCCGCAGTCACGATCGCCCCCAGCACGATTCCCAGCGCTGGTTCCGCCACTGGAACGGTAACGCTGACCAACCCGGCGGGCTCGGGAGGCGCGACAGTCAGCCTGTCGAGTTCTCCGGTGGGGCTGACCATACCGGCTAGTGTAACGGTGGCGCAGGGTTCGACTACGGCTATCTTCACAGTGAATGCAGGCACTGTGTCCACAGCGACTACGATGACGGTAACCGCCTCCTATCTCGGAGTGAACCAGACCTTCGGCGTGACGGTAGATCCGCCGATTGGCGCTCTGACCGCCGCTCTGGCCAGCGTTGCGGTAACCCCCAACGCAATCGCCAGTGGCGGTTCCGCGACCGGAACGGTGACCCTGACCAGCCCGGCGGGGTCGGGAGGAGCCGTGGTCAGCTTGTCGAGTTCTCCGGCCGGGCTGACGATTCCGACTACTGTTACGGTCGCGCAAGGGGCCACGACCGCTACATTCGTGGTAACTGCGGGGACAGTTTCGGCAGCCACGTCTGTGACGGTAACGGCCTCTTATCTGGGCGTTAATCAGACTTCCAGCCTTACTGTGAATCCACCCGCCGCTGCTCTGTCCAGCGTAACGATCGCGCCCGGCACGATCGGGAGCGGCGCCTCAGCGACGGGCACCGTCACGCTGACGAGTTCGGCCGGGCCGGGAGGCGTGGTCGTGAGCTTGTCGAGTTCTCCGGTTGGGCTGATGACCGTCCCGGCCAGCGTGACGGTCGGCCAGGGCGCTACGACAGCGACATTCCCCGTCACCGCGGGGATGGTCACGACAGCCACTGCTGTGACGCTAACCGCCTCGTACCTCGGCGTGAACCAGACTTTCGAAGTAACGTTGCAAACAATCCCCACGACCTCGAACGCCGGCATTTTCCGCCAAGGGTTCCTTTGGATGCTGGATGTGAATGGGGATCATGAGTTCACCAGTCCTCCCGACTCACTGTTCGCTTTCGGTGGGATTCCCGGCGACATTCCAATCACAGGCGATTGGAACGGAAACGGGCACACCAAGATCGGAATTTACCGCCCTAGCAATGGACTATGGATTCTGGATACCAATGGGAACGGGGTGATCGACGCTGGAGATGCGGTGTTCAACCTGCATATTGGTACGTCACCGGGAGATATACCCGTGGTCGGAGATTGGAATGGCGATGGCCGCTCGAAAGTAGGCTATTTCCGGCAAGGATTCTTGTGGATTCTGGATACCAACGGGAATCACACTTTTGACCAGGGATCCGATCAAGTTTATGCTTTTGGCGGCATAGCGGGTGATGTCCCCGTGGTTGGCGACTGGACGGGAACCGGCACCAGTAAGATCGGGATATTCCGCCAGGGGTACCTATGGGCTTTGGATGCCAACGGCAATGGAACGCTGGATCCGACAGATCCGGTATTTCCGTATGGAGGGATTCCCGGTGATGTACCGGTAGTTGGCGATTGGAAGGGAACGGGAGTCAGCCAGGTCGGGATCTTCCGCCAAGGGTTCTTGTGGGCTTTAGATGCCAACGGGGACCATCAGATAGATGCGGGCGACTTCGTGTTCGGCTATGGCGGCATCCCAGGCGACATACCTGTGGTGGGGAAGTGGTAGTTACGTGAAGTCCGGTACGGGACTCACTCAGTCAAGTAGAAATAGTCTTTCTCCGCAGGTCAATTAGCGCCTAAAATGAGAGTTTCTGCATCGTGAACAGGGGCCTCATAGTGTCCCGTATTCAGTTCACCTATTTAGTACCCTGGCTGCCGCAACTGCTCCGATGCGAGTAGCCGAAGATATAAACCGGCGGACGCCGCATGTTGAGCGGATCGCACTTGTTTAGGTAAGCATTTGGTCTGAACTCGTTTTCACTCTTGGGTTTGGATGAGGACTATGCAGTAGTGGGCAGCCTCCGCCGATACCAAAATATCGCCTTCCTCTTTAGCCGAGGCCCTGCAGGTATTAGCCCGAAAGGACTACGCCAAATTAAACGGCATTTTTCAGTGAGTTTTTGCCCATCATTCACACTCTTGTATTTAGCGCTCTCGGTTCTAATGTCAACCCTAACGGTGCTGCTGCGCTCGCCCGTCATACTTTTGGCCCTGGCCGCAACCTCCTGGTGCTCGGGGCAGAACGTGGTGCTGGCGCTGGGTTCGGCCTCCGGCAGTCCCGGAAACACGGTGTCGCTCAACATTTCGATGACCTCCGGAGCCAGCGCGGCGGCGGTAGAATTCGCGCTGAACTACTCGGCAACGGACTTTTCGGTGGTAAGCGTAAATCTAGGAGCGGTGGCCACAGCGGCGAGTAAGTCGCTAAGTTGCAGTCAGTCCAGTGGCAGTCTCACTTGCTTGGTGTGGGGCATGAACTCAAAGGCAATGTCCGACGGAGTGGTAGCAACGGCGGTCATGACGTTGTCCAGTTCCACTTCCAAGACTTCGTCCGTGGTCGGGCTGGTTGGCAACTCATCAGCGAACACGGCAGCCGTGTCCTTGCCAATTTCAGCCAGCGGCGGCACAGTAACGATTCAGCAGGCGCCGGGATTGAATGGGTTTACCTGCATCCCGGTGACAATTAGTCCGACCGTGAGTTCGACGTGTACAGTTTCGCTTACCTCCGCCGCCGGCAGCGGTGGCGCAGTCATTGCGATATCGTCTTCGAGCGGCGCGGCGCAGGTTCCGTCGCAAGTTTCGATCGGCCAGGGGTCCAGTTCGACGACTTTCGCCGTGACCGCCGGGACGGTGACGGCAGTTACTTCCGCAACGCTAACGGCTTCGTATCTCGGAGTAAACGAAACGTTCGGTGTGATGGTGAATCCTCCTGTAGCCGCTTTGTCGAGCCTTGCGGTAGCTCCCAGTTCAATTGCCAGCGGGGGTTCGGCGACGGGGACGGTGACGCTGAGCAATCCGGCAGGGTCGGGAGGCGCGACAGTCAGCTTGTCGAGTTCTCCGGCGGGGCTGACGATCCCGGCGAGCGTTACGGTGGCGCAGGGGGCCACTACGGCGACGTTCACGGTGACCGGGGGAACGGTGTCCACAGTGACATCCGTGACCATAACTGCTTCCTACCTCGGAGTCAACAAGACTTCTGTAGTGACGGTGAATCCTCCTGCTGCCTCGCTGTCTAGCGTTGCGGTAGCGCCTGGCACCATCGCCAGCGGTGGGTCGGCGACGGGAACCTTGACGTTGACCAGCCCGGCGGGGTCGGGAGGGGCAGTAGTCAGCTTGTCCAGTTCTCCGGCGGGACTGACCATCCCTGCGAGCGTTACGGTGGCGCAGGGGGCCACTACGGCGACGTTCACGGTGACCGGGGGAACGGTGTCCACAGCGACATCCGTGACCATAACTGCTTCCTATCTCGGAGTGAACAAGACTTCTGTGGTGACTGTGAATCCTCCGGCTGCCGCTCTGTCCAGCGTAGCGGTAGCGCCTGGCACCATCGCCAGCGGTGGGTCGGCGACGGGAACCTTGACGCTGACCAGCCCGGCGGGGTCGGGAGGGGCAGTAGTCAGCTTGTCCAGTTCTCCGGCGGGACTGACCATCCCTGCGAGCGTTACGGTGGCGCAGGGGGCCACTACGGCGACGTTCACGGTGACCGGGGGAACGGTGTCCACAGTGACATCCGTGACCATAACTGTTTCCTATCTCGGAGTGAACAAGACTTCTGTAGTGACGGTGAATCCTCCTGCTGCCTCGCTGTCTAGCGTTGCGGTAGCGCCTAGCACCATCGCCAGCGGTGGGTCGGCGACAGGGACAGTGACGCTGACCAATCCAGCGGGGTCGGGGGGCGCTGTCATCAGCCTGGCGAGTTCGCCGGCCGGGCTCACAATCCCGGCGACTGTCACGGTGGCGCAGGGCTCTACTATGGCCACTTTTGCGGTCACAGGGGGGACAGTTTCGACCGCCACAACGGTAACGATAACGGCTGCCTATCTCGGTGTGACGAAGATTTCTGCGGTGACCGTGAATCCTCCCGCCGCTCTGGCCACCATCGCGGTAGCTCCCGATTCAGTTGCCAGCGGGGGTTCGGCGACAGGAACCGTAACGCTCAGCAATCCGGCGGGGGCGGGAGGCGCGGTGGTCAACCTGTCAAGTTCTCCGGCCGGGCTCCTGACGATTCCGGCGAGCGTGACAGTGGCGCAGGGCTCCACCACCGCAACTTTTGCGGTGACCGGCGGGACGGTGTCCGCAGCCACAACTGTGACGATAACCGCCTCTTATCTCAACCTGATTAAGATTTCTTCAATGACGGTGAATCCTCCTGCCCCCGCCACTTTGGCCAGCGTTGTAGTAGTGCCCGGTACAATCGCCAGCGGCAGTTCGGCTACGGGAACGGTAACCCTGACCAGTCCGGCGGCATTGGGTGGCATGCTAGTCAGCTTGTCGAGTTCTCCCGCCGGGATGACTCCTGCTAGCCTTATTTTTCCACAAGGCGCTACTACGGCTACCTTTACGGTGAGTCCGGGGACGGTATCCACTGTGACCCAAGTCACCGTAACGGCTTCCTACCTCGGCGCGAGCCAAACGGCGGTGGTGACTGTGAATCCTCCAGGCACGGTTGCTCTGGCGAGCGTTGCGGTAGCGCCAAGTACGATCATGAGCGGCGGTTCGGCGACCGGAACAGTAAGCCTGACCAACCCGGCAGGGCCGGGGGGAGTGCTAGTCAGTCTGTCGAGTTCTCCAGGCGGACTCACGATCCCGGCCAGCGTTACGGTGGCGCAGGGCTCGACTACGGCTACTTTTGGGGTGACTTCCGGTACAGTATCCACAGCCACAACTGTAACCATATTCGCCTCGTATCTCGGAGTGAACACTACTTCCATCGTGACCGTGAATCCTCCACCCGGCGCTCTGTCCAGCGTGGCGGTGGCACCCGGTACAATCGCCAGCGGCGGCACCGCGACGGGAACCGTAACCCTGACAAACGCCGCGGGTTCGGGAGGAGTGCTAGTGAGCTTGTCGAGTTCTCCTGCCGGGCTCACGATCCCAGCAAGTGTTACGGTGTCGCAGGGCTCTACAACGGCTACGTTCACGGTGACGGCGGGGACGGTGTCCACTGTGACCTCAGTGACGGTAAATGCTTCCTACCTGGGAGTGAATAAGACTTCGGTGGTGACGGTGAATCCTCCAGCAGCGGCTTTGGCAAGCGTGGCGGTGGCACCCAGTACAATTGCCAGCGGCGGCTCGGCGACGGGAACGGTCACGTTGACCAGTTCGGCAGGGTCGGGGGGCGCTGTCGTCAGCCTGTCGAGTTCGCCGGCGGGGCTCACGATCCCGGCGAGCGTGACCGTGGCCCAGGGCTCGACCACCGCTACTTTTGCGATGACCGTGGGGACGGTGTCCACCGCCACAACTGTGACGATAACCGCCTCCTACCTCGGCGTGAATCAGACATCCAGCGTGACGGTGAACCCCGCGGCTGCCGCTTTGGCAAGCGTGGCGGTGGCTCCCAGTACAATTGCCAGCGGCGGCTCGGCGACGGGAACGGTCACCCTGACCAGCCCAGCCGGGTCGGGAGGAGTGGTGGTCAGTCTGTCGAGTTCTCCGGCGGGGCTCACGATCCCAGCGAGCGTGACCGTGGCCCAGGGCTCGACCACCGCCACTTTTGCGGTGACCGGGGGAACTGTGTCCACGACAACAACGGTGACGATAACCGCCTCTTATCTCGGCGTGAACCAAACTTCCACCGTGACGGTGAACCCCGCGGCTATCGCTTTGGCAAGCGTGGCTGTCGCTCCAAGTACAATCGCCAGTGGCGGCTCGGCGACCGGAACAGTCACGTTGACCAGCCCAGCCGGGTCGGGAGGAGTGCTGGTCAGTCTGTCGAGTTCTCCGGCGGGGCTCACGATCCCAGCGAGTGTGACCGTGGCGCAGGGCTCGACCACCGCCACCTTTGCGGTGACCGGGGGGACGGTGTCGACAGCGACCTCTGTGACCGTAACTGCCTCCTACCTCGCCGTGAATCAGACATCCAGCGTGACGGTGAACCCCGCGGCTGCCGCTTTGGCAAGCGTGGCGGTAGCACCCAGTTCGATTTCAAGCGGTGGCTCGGCCACGGGAACAGTAACCCTGACCAGCCCAGCCGGGTCTGGAGGAGTGCTCGTGAGCCTGTTGAGTTCTCCGGTCGGACTGACGATCCCGGCGAGCGTTAAGGTCGCGCAAGGCTCGACCACCGCTACTTTTGCCGTGACTGCGGGAACTGTGTCCACGGCGACTTCTGTGACCGTAACTGCCTCCTACCTCGGCGTGAACAAGACCTCTTTAGTGACCGTGAATCCTCCAGCCGGCGCCGCTGCGCTTGCCAGCGTGGCGGTAGCACCCAGTTCGATTTCAAGCGGTGGCTCGGCCACGGGAACAGTAACCCTGACCAGCCCAGCCGGGTCTGGAGGAGTGCTCGTGAGCCTGTTGAGTTCTCCGGTCGGACTGACGATCCCGGCGAGCGTTAAGGTCGCGCAAGGCTCTACGACAGCTACCTTCACGGTGACCGCAGGGACAGTATTCACCGTGACATCTGTGAGCGTAACTGCTTCCTATCTTGGCGTGAACCAGACTTGTGCGGTAACCGTTGGTCCGCTGGTCGACGTCACTTTGGCCAGCATTACGGTAGCACCCAGTACGATCACCAGCGGCGGTTCCGCGACGGGAACGGTAACGCTTACCGGCGCAGCGGCGTTGGGTGGCATGTTGATCAGCTTATCGAGCGATCCCGCCGGGATGACTCCCGCGGGCCTCATACTACCGCAGGGCTCTACTACAGCTACCTTCACCGTGACTCCGGGGACCGTGTCGAGAGTCACGACTGCGACCATAACTGCCTCCTACCTCGGAGTGGACCAAACGGCCGCGTTGACGGTGAATCCTCCCGCTCCCGCTTCGCGTCCCATACAACCGCCAGGGATTCGGCGAGGAGCCCAGTAACTTGGCCGGCCCGGCCGGTCGGGAGGCTTTTCGATTTCTCAGGCAGGGCCCAAGATACACGACCACGGCCGAACAGATCGGATTCGGGCTGGAATATTGCAAACCGACCCGCTGAGCTTCAATTTGGTAAGCAAACCCAAATAATCTCAAACTTCCTGATTGCTTGCCGGCCGTAGCAATGGGTCAAAGACCCTCCAAGCGTTTGACTATTCATACATTTCGCCTGTGGAATCAGAATTGCCAATGGAAACCGGAGGAGTTATTTTGCCTGAAGAGGAGGAGGTACCCTTAAGCGAAACGCTTGGCCGGGTACTCGCCATTTTACGTCGGCGCGGTTGGTGGATCCTCCTTCCCACCGGGTTAGCGGCATTCGCTACTCTGTTCGTTCTGTCTTATATCCCCAACCGGTACACCTCGGAGGCCACGCTGGTTGTCATCCAGCAGCAGGTTCCTGAGCGGTATGTGGTTTCGACCAGCACCACCGACATCCGGGAAGCACTCGAGGCCACCAAGCAAGAGGTTCTATCCCGCACGCTGCTGTTGGGATTGATCGCGGACTTCAACCTCTATCCAGCAGAGCGGAAGCGGCTGTCCAGCGAAGGACTGGTCGGGCTGATGCTCAAAGATATTTCCATCGAGCCGATCGAGGGCCGAACGGGAAGTGCTGGCTCCAAGGACTTGAGCGCGTTCAAAATGAGTTTCACGGCGAACAGCCCCCATACGGCGGAGGCCATCACGACCAGACTCACCTCTTTGTTCATAGAGAAAAACCTTGAGTCGCGTGAGCGGCAGGCGACTACCACGACAACGTTCCTCCACGAACAGGTGGAAGCGGCAAAACGCAAGGTGGCTGAGCAGGAAGAACGAGTGCGCGACTTCAAAATGAAGAATCTAGGTGAGCTGCCGGAACAACAAAGTGGCAACTTGGCAGTTCTCAGCGGCTTGCAGGCGCAACTGCAAAGCACCAGCGCCAGCCTGAGCCACGCGCGCGAACAGCGCGTGTATCTGGAGTCCCTCTACAATGGAAATGAGAGTCTAGCGAGTAGTCTGGCGGGAGGAAAGGCCGCAGACGGCAGCCCAAATGCTACTCCAGACCGCGGACCGAGTCAGATCGACGCTCTGCAACAGGAGCTTACCAAGCTGCAGACCGAAAAGGCGATTCTCACCCAGGAATACACTCCGCAGCACCCGGACATCCAGCGGGTGAATCAGCGAATCGCCGCCACGGAAGGGGTATTGAAGGCTCTGCTGAGCGCCGACGCCGCCTCGCGAACAAAATCTCCTCAAGCCGATAAGTCCAATTTACCAAGCGGCTTGGGTGGTGCCAGACATAGAGAGGACGACGTCTTCCTGGCGCAACTCCGCACCCAGATGAATCAAATCAAAAGTCAACTCGAGGCAAATAGCGCTGAAATCGCTAACTTGACCAAGGAAGCGGAGCGGCTGAAGTCCTCCATGAAAGACTATGAGGGGCGGATCGAACAGACTCCGGCTCGTGAACAAGAACTGGCCGGTTACCTTCGCGACTATGAGCAATTGAACAAGGAGTACAAGGAACTGCTGGGCAAAGAAATGGAATCGCAGTTGGCCGGAAGCTTGGAAAAGCGCCAGCAGGGGCAGCAGTTCCACTTGATAGACCGGCCCAGTCTTCCTACCGTGCCCACCAGCCCCAAGCGAATTCAGATCAGCCTCGGGGGCTTGGCTGCCGGTCTCATTATTGGCTTGGCGCTGGCGTTGATTGTAGATAGCGTCGATACTTCTTTCCACACAGAAGAGCAGCTTAGAAAAGGCCTGCCGGCTTCCGCCTTAATTATTAGCATTCCTCCCGTTTTGACGACGGGCGAAGAGCGCGGCCGCCGGTGGAAGCGCGTCCTTGACTGGTGTGCCGCATGTCTTGTTTTGGTCGCCATTGCAGCCGCGGAAGGCTATGAATATTTTCTGTATCGGAATGGCTGAACCTGCTCGCGAACGACCGCTCCTGATATTTAGCCGATTTAGGAAGTATCATGACATTTAGGCACAGCTGGCTACCCAAGGAACCAGCCGAAGGAGCGCTCACCGAATTGTCATTTATCCCGAAGACGGGGCCGCGTCCAGAAGCGCCCGACCTCAAGCCCTCCGAAGTGACGGGCCATTACACTCCGGCGGGCGGGGAAGACCTGGCGCTTCAACCGGGAGGGAACCCGGCTTTCGAAGTCCATAACGGGAAGCACTCGTTAAGCCGTGATTCTGCGGCGAGCCGTGAGTGTGCGGCGCCCTCAACTGATGGGATTCTCGAGATAGTCCAACCGGCGCCTGAACTCCAGAAGATCCCTGTCGAGATGATCGATGTCCCCGCAAAAAGCCGGCTGGTCTGCTTAACGGACCCGGCTTCCGCTGGCGCCGACCGGTTCCGCTACCTGCGCATGCGCCTCCGCGAGCATTGGAACACTGGCAAGCTCAAAACGCTACTGGTTACAAGTCCGTTGCCGGGCGACGGCAAGTCCACAATTGCGCGGAACTTGGCTACGATGCTCGCCGAAGGAGGCAAGAAAACCGTGCTCCTGGTGGAGGCCGACCTCCACCGCCCGTCGCTCTCCGCGGTGTTCGGTCTCAAGGAGCGAACCGGATTCGGTGAGTGCCTCGAACTCGGCTTGAATCCGATGACCGCCATCCGGCGTCTCGAGCCGCTTTCCTGGTACGTCCTGAGCGCCGGCAGGTGCATGGGAAACGCCGCCGAGCTGCTGCAAATCGAGGTGCTCGCTCCGATGGTGGAGCAACTGAAACCACATTTCGATTGGATTTTGTTTGATTCCCCTCCTATCATCCCGTTCACTGCCACTCTGGCGCTAAGGAAACAGGCCGACGCCACGCTCCTGGTGGTCCGCGCGCACCGCACACCGGGCAAACTGCTCGACCAATCCATCGGCCTGATTGGCAAGGAACACATCGCCGGCATTGTTTTGAACGATTTGGAAGATCTGAATCGGCTATACTACAAATACTATGGAGGCTACGGGCGCGCCATGCCTGCCTATCGTGCAATAACGGCAGGCGACAAAAACAAGTAACCCAGTGTCTGGACTGTTTAGAGCAAACTACATAAAAGTCAAAGTCGTTTTCGGACTTACGGACTCCTTGCTCATCTGTGTCGCCTTTCTCATCGCATATCAATTCCGCTATTGGTTCAACTCCGAAAAAGTCTTTCATTTTCTTTTTTATATCGACGCCCCGGTCTTCGCTCTGTTGCTGCTGGTCTCGGTGCTGAGCTTTCTGGCGCTGGGCTATTGGTTCAATGTGTACGAAAAGCTGGACTCCGCGCACCCCAGCGTAGTGATCCGCGATACCTTCCGCCAGTGCTTGCTCGGCGCGATCAGCCTGGTCCTGGCCGAGTATCTGTTGCGGCTCGATTTGAGCCGTTTCTTTGTGTTCTCCTTCGCAACGTTGTCGTGGATTCTGTTGTGTCTTTTTCGCATTAACGCTGCGCGCTTGATAGGCGCAGTCCGCAAACGATTTGGAACGATCCATTCCGTAGTGATCGTTGGTTCGAGTGAACGAGCACAACGCTTGGGTGAGTCCCTTGAAAAATCCGCCAAATATGGGATTCAAATTGCCGGATTTGTCAGCGACGCGCCTGGAGATTTGTTGGACCAACTCCCGGCCTTGCTGCGCCGTCACATCGTCGATGAAGTCATCTTCGCCGTGGACAGCGAAAAACTCAGCGGCTTGGAAAATGCATTCCTTCTCTGTGACGAGGAGGGCGTCCGCACCAGAGTGGCCGTTGACTTCTTCCCACATGTGAATAGCCAGATGTACCTCGACCGGTTCGGGACAACACCGCTTTTGACTTTTGGCGCCGCCCCGCACGATGAGGTTCGCCTTCTCATCAAGCGGTTTACGGATGTTGTGTTATCCGGCGCCGCGTTGGTGTTGCTCTCTCCGGCCATGCTAATCGTGGGCTGTCTCATTCGCTTGACTTCGCCCGGTCCTGCCATCTTCCGGCAGACCCGCTGTGGTTTGAACGGACGAGGCTTTACGTTCTATAAGTTTCGGTCTATGTGCAACAACGCCGAGGAATTAAAGGCCTCCATGTTGCATATGAACCAGAAATCAACGGCCTTCAAGATTCCAAATGACCCGCGGCTTACGCCGGTCGGCCGCTTGCTTCGAAAATTCTCGATTGACGAGTGGCCGCAATTGTGGAACGTGCTCAAGGGCGACATGTCTTTGGTCGGGCCCAGACCCGCGGTACCGCAGGAAGTTGACATGTATCAGACTTGGCATCGCCGCCGGCTGCGGATGCGGCCCGGCCTGACCTGCCTGTGGGCGGTCGCCGGGCGCGATCATCTAGACTTCGAAACCTGGATGAAACTCGATTTGGAGTACATTGACAACTGGTCGCTCGATCTGGATTGGAACATCATCCTCCGCACCATACCCCGCGTCATTACGGGAAAGGGCGCGTTCTGACATGTTAAGTGACATCCATTGTATCCGCCCTTCGGCATCAAAATCCGCGAATTTGTGGTAGATATAGCGCCTATGAAGAGTCCTTTCTTAGGGAAACTTGGACTCTTCTACGGGCGCATGCGAGTAAGCCGGCGCCCAGTTAGAGACCGCTGAATGCGACTTTAGTCTCACAGAGTGGGAACATGTGCCAATTAGCCCTATCTCCAGCCCCGGCCAACGCATCTAACCTATTGAAGGAAAACAACTTCCTGCATCGCTTGTCTTTGGCAGCCAACCTGCTCCTGCGGGGGCATCGGTCCGCGTGTGCTCATCATCGGAGAACCCGGGAATGGGACTGAAAGGGCGGTAGCTTGCCAAAATGCTTACTTCGGACGAAGAAATAGCCAGCGTCGCGAACCTCTCGGAGGCATCCGGCCAGCAGTGGTTCGCCCTTCGCGTGCGGCCGCGTTCCGAGCAGGTTGTGGCAGCCTCGGCGGCGAACAAAGGGTTCGAGACGTTTCTGCCCGTCTTTGAGGCTCGCCGCAAGTGGTCAGACCGTTATCAGACCGTGGAACTCCCATTATTCCCGGGCTACATATTTTCCCGCCTGAAGGTGGAGCATCGCCTTCCGCTCCTCATGATCCCCAACGTCCTGCATTTCGTCGGCATCGGGCGAACCCCGGTTCCCGTGGACGCGGAGGAGATCGACGCGATTCAGACCGCCGTCCGATCGGGGCTGCTCACCGAGCCCTGGCCATTCCTTACCGTGGGTCAGAAGGTCCGCCTGGAGGAGGGTCCACTGGCGGGGATCGAAGGCTTGCTCGTCGAGGTTCGCAAGCAACGGCGCTTGGTAGTCTCCGTTAGCCTTCTCGGTCGGTCCGTCGCGGTGGTCATTGATCGCCACTGGGTCAGGCCGGTTGACCGCCGCCATAGCGAGACTAGTCCGTTTATCCCGGCCTTGGCCGGATAGCTCCCGTTTCCACGCTTGAACGAAGGGTCCAGATGCCGAGTTCTCGACGTCTCGTCGTCAAATCGAAAGTTAAATCGCAAGTTAAGCCGAAAGCTGAAGCGGGGCCGCCCATCGCCTCGGAGGAGACTTTTCTCGCCATGCTCGGCTTGGAGCGCAAGCGGACCGAGCGATCCCACCGAAGCTTCGTTCTGATGCTGATCGAGTGTCTGGATGGAAGTGTGGCCGACATCGCGGAAACGGTCTTCGCGGCACTCTGGCCCAAGATCCGGGAGACCGACGTTTGCGGCTGGTACCGTGACCAAAGTGTGATCGGCGTCATTTTTACCGAGGTGGGCGCAGCAGGCGAAGGAAAAGCGATCGCCAAGGTTCTTTCTCAGAAAGTGAACGGCATTCTCGCCGGCGCGCTTAGCGTGCAGCAAATCGAAAACCTGAAGTTGTCCTTTCACGTGTTTCCGGAGGACGCCGGCGAGGGCGGACCACTAAACGGCGCTGGCTCCGCAATCTATGCCCACAAGACTACCTCCCACATTCTGAAGCGCGCTCTCGATATTACCGGTAGCCTGGGTGCGCTGATCGTCCTGGCGCCGCTTTTCGCCCTCATTGCCCTAGCCATCCGGGCGACCTCACCCGCCCCCGTGCTATTTCGCCAGACGCGCCTCGGCCAGAACGGCGTTCCTTTTACTTTCTTGAAGTTCCGGTCCATGTACGTGGCCAATGACGAGTCCATTCATGAACAATACGTCAAGCGCCTCATCGCCGGCGGCCACGGTTGTAATCAAGCGGATGAAGGCCAGCCGGTCTACAAATTGACTGCGGATCCGAGGGTCACGTCCCTGGGCCGGTTCCTGCGGCGAACCAGCCTGGACGAACTGCCCCAGTTCTTGAATGTGCTGGCAGGCGAAATGTCTCTCGTCGGCCCGCGGCCTCCGATCCCATATGAGTACGAAGCCTACGAGATTTGGCACCGCCGGCGCCTGCAGGTAGTGAAGCCGGGCATTACCGGACTCTGGCAGGTGGAAGGCCGCAGCCGCGTCAAGTTCGACGACATGGTGCGCATGGACTTGGCCTACGCCCGGTCCTGGTCGCTGTTGGGTGATATCAAGATTCTGTTGAAGACGCCAGCCGCGGTCGTGTGGGGCGCAGGTGCACACTGAGATGGCTGAGTATTGCTGCATCGCTCCCGACGTCAAGCTCGGCAAGGACGTCAAGCTGTCGAAGTTCATCAACCTGTATGGCTGCGAAATCGGCGATGGCACGAAAATCGGCGCGTTTGTGGAGATCCAGAAGAACGCTAGGGTAGGGAAGAACTGCAAGATTTCGAGCCATACGTTCATTTGTGAAGGCGTCACGATTGAAGACGACGTGTTTGTCGGGCACGGGGTCGTCTTCATCAACGACAAGTATCCCCGTGCAACGACGGGTGACGGCGCGTTGCAAACCGAAGCCGACTGGAAGCTGGAGCCTACTCTGATCAAGAAAGGCGCGTCGATCGGCTCGGGGGCTACCATTCTAGCGGGCGTTACGGTTGGCGAGCACGCCATTGTCGGAGCGGGGAGTGTAGTAACGAAGGACGTCGCAGCGAATGCGATAGTCGCGGGCAACCCGGCCCGTGTTTTGCGAATCACTGACGTACGCAAGAGTGCGTTACAGCAGTTGATGCGATCAACGCGTCCCCAAACGCGTATGTTCACGGATTGACATGCCAGCGTTCCCAAGTTACGTTCTTATTACGCCAGCGCGGAACGAGGCCCAGTTTATTGAGCTGACGCTGAAGAGCATGGTGGCGCAGACCGCTCGGCCTCTCAAATGGGTAATAGTGAGCGACGGCTCAACGGACGGCACCGACGAGATCGTAAGGCGGTGTGCCGCCGAGCATCCATGGATAGAACTGATCCGGATGCCGGAACGCCGGGAGCGCAACTTCGCTGGCAAGGTTCTCGCGTTCAACGCCGGCTTGGCCAGAGTGGCGGACTTGACTTATGACGTGGTCGGTAACCTGGATGCCGACGTTTCCTTTGACGCGGGCCATTTTCAATATCTGGTAAGCCAGTTCACCGGCAATGCACGATTGGGAGTGGCAGGATCGCCCTTCCGCGAAGGATCCTTGCAGTACGATTACCGATTCTCGAACATCGAGAACGTCTGGGGCGGTTGCCAGTTGTTCCGCCGAGGCTGCTTCGAAGACATCGGCGGATACGTCGCCGTAAAAGGAGGCTGCATCGACCATATTGCAGTTGTCTCCGCCCGAATGAAAGGCTGGGAAACCCGAACGTTTCCGGAAACCTTGTGTGTGCACCACCGGAGCATGGGAACCGCGCAAGCTAACGGATTGCGCGCCAAGTTCAAGGCCGGTGTGAAGGATTACTCTGTCGGCAACCATCCTGTTTGGGAAGTGTTTCGAATGCTCTATCAAACGAAGCAGCGGCCTCTGGGATTCGGTGCGCTAGCACTGGCATCTGGATATTTCTGGTCGATGATCACGCGGCGTGAGAGGCCGGTGTCGCGAGACTTCATAGCGTTTACCAGGCGCGAACAGCTCGGCCGGTTAAGCAAGTTGCTCATGACCAAAACTCACTTCCGGCAAGCTGATCGATCTCTGGGACATGACGCCGGTGCTCATTCCTGAACCGGCGGACGCGAACAGTTTGAGCTGGTAGACAACAGTGACCTAAGCAATATTCGGCGCTGGCGGACCGCGGAAGCGAGACGGCAGCCCTGCTTGGGGCAGACTTAATTGACAGAGGCTGAAACCATGTACATTTGGAACAGGACTATAAGATTCATACGGGGCTTCCTGATGAGCTACGGCCCATCTAGCCTAAAGAAAGTTTTCTGGGATCAGGAATTTTCCAGCGGCAAGTGGAACTTTATCGATTACACCGCCGGCGACTGCGTTTATCTCCATCTCGAACGCTTTGCACATAACGCAGACATCTTGGATCTGGGCTGCGGCCCTGGCAATACCGCCAATGAATTGGCTCCGGTGTACAGTAGCTACGTTGGTGTGGACATATCCGAGGAAGCGCTCGCGAAAGCAAGACGCCGGACTGTGGAGACTGGCCGATCCGAAAAGAATCGGTTTGAGCGGTCGGATTTTATCAATTACGAGCCGGCACAGAAGTTCGACGTCATTCTGTTCAGGGAGTCCATGTACCACGTGCCGCTCGGCAAGATAAAGCCGATGTTGGACCGTTATGCAGAGTTCCTAAACGACGGCGGCGTATTTATCGTTAGGTTGTATCTCGTAGATCTAAAGAGTCGTAGGAAGAAACCCAGGCCCACCGCAATGATGAGGGTCGTGGAGAAGGAATTTGACGTTGTTGAGAAGCGCGAATACGGTGATTCGCAGGCGACAGTAATCGTGTTTCGAGCCCACTCAAGCTCAAACGCCAAGACTTCAGCACCGTTAGCGTCCGCAAGGGAGCATCGTTGATACCGGAAATCCGTCCTAGAATTGCAACTGCGCCTGTGCACATTCCCGGGCTGGAGCGCAACGCCCTCGTGTGTGGGCAACCAAGAGGATCTATGCCGTTCGAGACGAGTAATTAGTAATTGATATGACGATTGCTTGCCATGATATTCGAGTAAGTGGGCGGCTGATTCGGATTGCGCGATTGCACGGCGAGAAATACGAATTTCCTGACGATCTTGAGGGTTTGCTGGCGGGTCTGAGGACCTGTGGAATCCGAATCGACCTGTTTACATTTCTACAGAAGCTGCCCGAGAGCCTTCCAAAGTACTCATACCCCATTGAATGGGATAACTTAGCGGTGCTGCCAGTGTCGACGTTCGAGCACTGGTGGAGCCAGCAAATCCGTTCCTACCCTCGAAACAGAGCTCGGCAAGCCGAAAAAAAAGGGGTGGTCCTTAGGGAGACGGCTTTTGATGAGGCTCTTCTTGAGGGAATATGCGAAATCTACAATGAGTGCCCAATACGCCAAGGAAGACGGTTTCCTCACTATGGAATGACACGTGAGAGTGCGCGTGAATATGCGGGGACGTTTCGCGAACGAAGCATTTTTGTTGGGGCATTCCTTGGCGAAAAGATGATCGGTTTTGCAAAATTGGTAACCGATAGGGCTCGCACCCAGGCACATCTCGTTCATATTCTGTCAATGCTTCAGCACAAAGACAAAGCTCCGACGAACGCTCTGATCGCGCAGGCGGTACGGTCTTGCGCTGATCGGGGGATTTCGCATCTTGTGTACGAGAAGTTTACGTATGGCAAGAAGCAGGGAGACAGTTTGAGCCACTTCAAGGAAGTCAACGGATTTCAGCGTATGGATGTGCCTCGTTATTACGTCCCTTTGACGGCCATCGGCAGGGCGGCCTTTCAGATCGGACTGCACCACAGGTTTGTTGATCGTCTTCCGGAATCCATAGCGTCAACGCTTCGCGCGCTTCGCACCAACTGGTACAGTCGTAAGTTCCCTACCGTGACCGAGGCTTGATAGAGAGATGCCTGGGATTGTCGGTCTCATCACAAAGATGCCTCGAGCGCGCGCCTCCGCAGAGCTGTCGGGGATGATCGAAACGATGCGTCACGAGTCTTTCTACGAGACGGGAACGAGGATCGATGAATCCTTGGGCGTATATGTGGGCTGGGCGGCGCTGAAGAACTCGTTCGCCTACAAAATGCCGCTCTGCAACGAACGAGGAGATGTAGGTCTCGTTTTCTCCGGAGAGGAGTTTCCGGAGCCAGGGGTTGTTGGAGTGCTTAGGGAGCGAGGACATTCGCTCGACGCCGAAGGGGCCTCATACCTGGTACACCTCTATGAAGATGATCAGAGCTTTCCGCGGGGTCTGAACGGAATGTTTCACGGTTTGGTTATGGACCAGGCGCGTGGAATAACAACCTTGTTTAACGATCGCTATGGAATGCATCGCATTTACTATTACGAATCCGCCGAAGCTTGTTATTTCGCCGCCGAAGCTAAGGCCATTCTCGCCGTACGAAAAGAACTCAGGACGGCAGACCTACAGAGTCTAGGTGAGTTTGTCTCTTTTGGTTGTGTCTTGGAGGATCGCACGATTTTTAAGGGCATCCATCTCTTGCCAGCCGCATCGGCTTGGGTATTTCGCAACGGCTCAATCGAGAAAAAGGCCACGTACTTCCAGCCGTGCGAATGGGAGGACCAAGCCAGGTTAGACACGCAGTCTTACTATCGGGAACTCCGTGAGACTTTCTCGCGAAATTTGCCTAGATTCTTTAATGGTCAGCAGCCGATCGGCCTGGCTTTGACCGGGGGACTGGACACCCGCGTGCTCATGGCTTGGCGAAAGGCATCTCCTCAGTCCCTTCCTTGTTACACATGGGGAGGTACGTATCGTGAGAGCCAAGACGTCCGCGTTGCGCGGCAGGTAGCCCAGATTTGTGAGCAGCCCTACAAAGTCGTCACCGTAGGAGGCGAGTTCCTCGCGCGTTTTGCCCACTATGCAGAACGCACCGTGTACCTCACAGACGCCTGCGTGGACGTGAGCCGTTCTCCGGACTTGTTCGTCAGCGAGAGGGCACGCGAAATCGCTCCTGTCAAGATTGTAGGAACCTACGGTAGCGAAGTGCTTCGGCAAGCTAGGATGTTCAAGCCTCAAGAACCAGTGGCTGGGCTGTTCCGTCCGGAACTGCTTTCTTATGTTCGCCAGGCACGGTCGACCTACCAGGAATTGATTCGACAAAACCCCGTCACGTTCGTTGCGTTTCGGCAATCCCCTTGGTATCACTACGGAATTCTCGCTTTGGAGCAGACCCAACTCACCGTTCGGTCCCCGTATCTCGACAATGACTTTGTCAAAACGGTCTTCCGAGCACCGCCGTTGGACGACGTTGGCACCGACGTTCGTCTGCGGTTGATAGCAGACGGTAATCCCGCCCTGGGAAGACTTCGCAGTGACCGCGGTGTCGGCGGAGCATCAAATAGCCCTTGGGCGACAGTTGTCCGAGGACTTCTCGAGTTCACCTTCAAATCCGAGTACGCGTACGACTATGGTATGCCTCAGTGGGTGGCCAAGATCGATCACATGTTCGCTCCCTTCCACCTCGAGCGGCTTTTCCTCGGGCGGCACAAGTTCGCCCACTTCCGTGTGTGGTACCGCGACGTTTTGTCCGGGTATGTGCAACAGATGTTGCTCGACCCGCGGACTCTCTCACGGCCCTATCTTGAACGGAACACCGTCGAGGCAGTCGTCCGCGGCCACCTGAAAGGGGACCAAAACTATACCACAGAGATTCATAGGATCATGACTCTTGAACTCTTGCATCGGCTGTTCCTTGACCCCCAATGAGCTTCGCAATTTCTCCGCCGGTCGCATTAAGCTGACGTGAATGCCCCCAAACGTCGCTCTTCTTATCTGTTTCGCTGGGATCGCGGGTCTTTTCTACCTGGATTACGATAAATCCCACCGAAATTCTAAAGCCCTTTGGCTGCCGGTTATCTGGCTCTGGGTCGTCGGATCGAGGCCGGTCTCCCTTTGGTTCGGAGTCGCGCCTTCGGCCGACGTAGACGTACAGATGGACGGTAGTCCGGTCGACCGGGCTTTCTTCATGGCTTTGGTGGCTTTGGGAATCGTTGTCCTAATCCGCCGGAGCCGCCGGACACGTGCTCTCCTTCGCCTGAACCTGCCGATCGTCATTTACTTTGTCTTTTGCCTCATAAGTGTGCTTTGGTCGGACTTCCCTGATGTCGCTTTCAAACGTTGGATCAAAGCTATCGGCGACCTGGTGATGGTTCTCATCGTTGTAACAGAGGCGGAACCGTCCTGGGCGCTTAAGCGCTTTCTCTCCCGTGCCGGTTTCGTTCTACTTCCACCCTCCGTCGTTTTGATCAAATACTTTGGCAACCTCGGCCGCAACTATACCCCAGATGGGGAGCGAATGAACACCGGCGTGACGACCAACAAGAATATGCTCGGCGTCATCACGTTAGTACTCGCCCTCGGCGCGGTTTGGCGCGTCGTCTCGCTTTATATGGACAAGCGCGCGCCTAACCGGCGACGGCATTTGCTTGCTCAGAGCACGCTCCTGGCCTTCGCTGTGACCGTTCTGTCCATGTCGCATTCGGCAACTTCGCAGGCATGCTTTGCGCTCGGGACTGCGCTGATCCTCGCCACCCACCTGCGCATGATTCGGTGCCGCCCAGAAGCTGTTCATCTGCTGGTTTTGATGATACTCTTCGGCGGTGCGGGTATCGTGCTATTGGGTGGCGAAGGAACTATGACGCAGGCATTGGGCAGAGAGTCGACCCTTACTGGCCGCACGGACATCTGGGCCGCCGTACTTTCAGTAGCTCCAAACCCGTTTTTTGGTGCTGGATTTGAAAGTTTCTGGCTCGGGCCACGGCTAGAGAGGGTGTACAGTCACCTCTCTAAGTATATGCACGTAAACGAAGCACACAATGGCTACATTGAGGCTTACCTCAATCTAGGTTGGGTGGGCGTAGGTCTGATCGCATCGATTTTTATCAGCGGCTACAAGCGTATTGTCGCGGCCTTTCGCCTGAATCCCGAGATTGGCAGCTTTCTCTTGGGAAATCTGGCTGCCGCCGCCATCTACAGTATCACCGAGGCTGGCTTTAGGCTCTTGGACCCTATTTGGATCTTTCTGCTGCTGGCAGTGGTCGCCCCAGGTGTCACCAAGAAAACCCTAGTAGCAGTGAAACCAGTTACCGTCGAAGAATTCTCGAGCCAATTGGCGCCGGCATAGGAATTCGATGAGTTCAGTTACTCAGTCAACTTCCATACTCCGAATTGCTCCCCCTCAAGGCTGGTTCGACCTGAACCTTGCTGAGTTCTGGCATGCTCGCGAGCTGATCTATTTCTTCGTTTGGCGTGACCTCAAGGTGCGCTACAAACAAACCGCCATAGGAGCAGCCTGGGCGATACTGCAGCCATTCTTGACAATGGTGATTTTTAGTCTGTTTTTCGGGCGTCTAGCAAAGTTACCATCGAATGGCCTCCCTTACCCAGTTTTCTTCTATTGCGCCCTCCTGCCCTGGATGTATTTCGCAAGTGCTCTGCAGAATGCAACCAATGTGATCGTCGAACAGCAAAGGGTGATCACGAAAGTCTATTTTCCCCGTCTCGTGCTTCCTTTTTCAGCGATCATTTCACCGTTGTTGGATTTTGTCATCAGCTTCGCTTTTTTTCTGCTCGTGATGGCCTATTACCACATTCGTCCGACTCTTGCAATTCTGTCGTTACCGCTCTTTCTGTTGCTGGCAATCCTCACCGCCTTGGGAGTTGGTCTGTGGCTATCCGCTCTCAATGCAATTTATCGCGACGTGCGTTATGTCGTGCCCTTTCTGGTCCAGTTCTGGATGTTCGCTTCACCTGTCGCCTATCCAAGCAGCTTGGTACCCGTCCGATGGCGATGGGCCTACGGACTCAACCCGATGGCAGGCGTGATCGAAGGATTCCGTTGGGCGCTGTCAGGGCATGGCGATCCTCCCAGTGTCCTTATGACAGCTTCCGCGTCCGTCGTTCTATTACTCGCAATAAGCGGCGCCTTCTATTTTCAAAAAATGGAAGGAACCATTGCGGACGTAGTGTAGCTTATGAATAACGTCGCGATCCGGGCGGAAAGCCTCTCCAAACTATACAAGCTGGGTGAGCGAGAGCGTTATGTGGCTTTGCGCGACGTCCTAGCGCGGGCCTGGAGCGCGCCCGGTCGCGTGTTGCGACGCAAGGAGAGGCATCCGCTCGGCGATTCGTCGGAGCTTTGGGCGATCAAGGATGTCTGTTTCGAGATTTACCAGGGTGATGTGGTGGGGATCATCGGGCGCAACGGCGCCGGCAAGAGTACGCTGCTCAAGGTTCTAGCCCGTGTGGCTAAGCCAACTCGAGGATCTGCCGAAGTGCACGGGCGCGTAGGCACTCTGCTTGAGGTCGGCACTGGTTTTCACCCCGAACTGACCGGTAGAGAAAACGTCCTCTTAAGCGGCGCCATCCTCGGCATGAAGAAAGGAGAGATTCTACGCAAATTCGACGAGATTGTGGCTTTCGCGGAAGTACAAAAATTCATTGACACTCCGGTAAAACACTATTCGAGCGGCATGTACACGCGCTTGGCATTCGCCGTCGCAGCCCATCTTGAGCCGGAGATATTGATTGTGGATGAAGTACTAGCGGTAGGCGACCTGGAATTCCAAAGAAAATGTCTGTCTAAGATGAAAGATGTCTCCAAGGGCGGGCGTACCGTCTTTTTTGTCAGCCATAATATGGCCGCCGTACAGACCCTATGCACCCGAGCAATCGTCCTGAAGGATGGCTATGTCTTGGCTGATTGCGAGAGTCCCTCGGATGCAATAGCGATGTACAGCAGTTCTGCGGGTTCGGTTACGAATGTTTGGCAGCGGTCGGCCGAACCGCATCGTGATGCTCTGTTGGTCTTTCGATCCATGAGCGCTCATCTCCTGGGTGAGCAGCCACGTCACCGACTGCGAATTGATGTGGAACTGGAAAGCCGACACCGCCACTCGTCCGCAATGATTGCGTTTGACGTTCTCGACGCTGCCTCAGTGCCTATCATGCAAGCACTTCCGTCGCTCCAGCCGGTGATAACGTACGAGCCACAGCCTCAGCACATCGAAGTCACGATTGATTTGCCCCCGCTAATTCCAGGCAGCTACCAAGTGACCGCATGGGTAGGCCCTCACAATACCTCTACTTACGATCTGATACACGCTGCCTTGTCGTTTGAAGTGCTAACCGGTCCCACCCCTGGGCGCTCTTTTCCCCACACAAGAGATCATGGTCACATAGTTCCCAACTCGGCGCTAATGTGTGCATCGAGGCCAACTCGTGCTGAGGTCTCGATACGGTCGTGACGGCTATTCCAACAAAACTGTTAACGCGGCTTTCTCGACGAGTACGACGCGAGGTAGGGCGCAAAAGAACGCTTGCCCTTTACCAAAAGTATCGAGAGTTCACAATGGTTCCGCGAGATGCCTTTGAAATCAACCTGGAACTTTGCTTGCAATGGGGCCCAAAAAGTGGATGTGTCGTGGAATGTGGTGTTTGGCGGGGCGGCATGAGCGCAGCCATTGCTGACGTACTTCCTGGCCGCGTACACCTGTTGTTCGATAGCTTTGAGGGATTACCCCCAGCCCAAGATTCCGATGGGCCCTCTGCGCTCGAATACCAGAAAAACATCAGTTCTCCGACCTACTACGATAATTGCCGCGCCGAGATATCATCCGCGCAGACGGCGATGAGAATGTCAAAGGCGAAAGACTTTCGACTAGTTAAAGGCTGGTTCGATCAGACAATGCCCAAGTTTTCAGTTCCCGAGCCGATTGCGGTCCTCCGGCTTGATGGGGATTGGTACTCCTCGACCATGGACTGTCTTACGAACATGTATCCTCAAGTAATGGAGGGTGGTTTAGTGCTTATCGACGACTACTATACCTGGGACGGTTGCGCTAGAGCGGTGCACGACTACTTTTCAGCATTCAAGTTAGCAGAACGGATTCATGAGTTTAGTGGTGTCTGTTTCGTCGTTAAAGGGAGAAGCTAAACATGAGCCAAGGGACAATGTCAAATACGGTCAGGAGGAAAGGATGTCGAAACAACCTGCAAATGGTTTGAGTGTTAATCAAGTGTGTCTCAACGATATGTCCACCACAATGACCTGCTTACCCTTTGATATGAGGCCGACACAAGGACCGTATGACCATAAGTTCTATGATGCGATTAGGAGCGGGTCGCGTCGCTCCGCGGAAGTAGTCATACCGATCGTCCTGGAACTGATTCAGGCCAAGGCTGTCGTGGACGTTGGCTGCGGCGACGGAACATGGCTTGCTGTGTTTCGGGAGCTGGGCGTAAAAGATATGCTTGGCCTCGACGGAGAGTACGTCGATCGTCGACAACTACAGATCCCGGAGCTTGAGTTTAGGCCGACTGATTTATCGAGACCTTTCGCGCTTGAACGCAGTTTTGATTTGGCCATATCACTAGAGGTCGCGGAGCATCTTCCGGCGGAATCCGCGGAGGGGTTTGTTCGCTCGATCACGAGATTGGCGCCGGTTGTACTGTTCTCCGCTGCGATTCCCTTTCAAGGTGGGACAAATCATCTCAACGAGCAGTGGCCAGATTACTGGACCGGCCTCTTTGGTAAGTATCGGTACTTGGCAATCGACTGTATTCGACCAAGAACCTGGGATGACGACCGCGTAGAGTTTTGGTATCGTCAAAACTGTTTCCTCTATGCTAGCGCGGCTGTTATTGATAGCCGCGACGTTTTTAGCAAGGCCTACGAGGTAACTAACCCTCGCCAACTACGCTTGGTGCACCCCCAAAGATACATCGGGCTCGCTCAGCCTCAGGTTGGCGTGAGGAAAGCCTGCGGGATCCTGGGGCAGTCGCTGAAAGATGCGCTCTGGCGGCGGCTAGGAAACAGGTTAATACGTGCTCCTCGGGCCGGAGCCGGGCAGTGAATTGTTATGACCGAGAAGATTCGGGTTCGCAGCAGCTGTCCCGGGCGTTCTAGAAATCGCAAGGGTACATAAGTCGTGGGTAGTGCTATGCAAATCACCGTTGTCCTGTGCACTTACAATCGCGCCCGAAGTTTGCCGGAGGCTCTGGAGAGTGTTGCCACGCAGACCCTTCAAAGGTCAATCAATTGGGAGATCTTGGTCGTCGATAATAATTCCAGCGACGAGACCCGTCAGGTGGTTGAGGGTTTCCAGAGCCGATATCCGGACCGCATCCGTTATTTGTTCGAACCGCGGCAAGGCCTCTCTAACGCTCGGAACGCCGCGGTGCGGGATGCCCGCGGTGACATTTTGGCCTTCATCGACGATGACGAGACGGCGGGCCGGGGGTGGCTCCAGAATCTGACGGCGAATTTACATCACGGTGATTGGGCCGGCGCCGGAGGGCCCGTCGTGCCGAGATGGAATTGCGCTCGTCCGCCCTGGCTTTGTTCTGAAAGCTCGTTTGTCTTGGGACCACTGGCTCTTTTCGGCGCAGGACTGGTGGACGGGCAACTGACTCAACCGCCTGTCGGCGCCAACATGGCGTTCAGAAAGGAAGCATTTACCAGGTACGGCGGTTTCCGAACCGATTTGGGACGGACGGGGGAGAAGCTCCTCAGCAATGAGGACATTGAGTTTGGCCGTCGCTTGTTGATTGCGGGGCAACGCCTCCGCTATGAGCCATCAGCACTCACCTATCACCCGGTAGAGGAAGTCCGTGTCCGCAAGGAGTATTTCCTGGCATGGTGGTTCAACAAAGGGCGCTCTGACGTTCTTGAGACTGGGTTCGAGTCGGACAACAGCAAATGCTTGCTCGGGATACCGCTCCGGCTGTTTCGAGATGTGCTCGTAGAAGCCGCGCGCTGGCTGGTCACTCTCAAGCCGTCCGAACGATTCGTCTGCAAGCTGAAGATCTGGGCTTATGCCGGTCAAGCGTTTGAATCCTACAATCATATGGTTGATGACCGGCAAAAACAGCCACAAAGCAAGATTGGCGGCCGGTCTTCGGCTGAGGGTGGGAAGTGAGAGGCTCGCTCGACAGTCATTAGGCGGACACGTAAAAGTGGGAGCCGCGCCGAAGGGTAGAGGGCCAGTTCGAACGACATGGCGACTAAAGTTGATGGGTTTCTGAGTACATCGATCAGTTCTGGGGAAGCAGCTCCAGCTTCAGCCAAGATCAGAGTTAGCTTATTGACCGGCTGCCAAGACAGGCCTTATGCATTCGGTTTGGCCATGGCGGTGGTGTCAAAGGGCGTTAGTCTGGACGTCATCGGAAGCGATGACATAGACAGCCCCGAGCTGCATCAAACATCCAACTTGAAGTTTCTTAACCTGATGGGAAATAGGCGCCGAGGCGCGAGTACCGCGGCCAGATATTGGATCATGTTGACCTATTACGCGCGGCTAATGCGGTACGCGGCCACGACTGAGTCACAAATATTCCACATTCTCTGGAACAACCGGGTTGAGTTGTTTGACCGCACTGTGTTGATGCTTTATTTTAGGGCATTCAACAAGAAACTTCTCCTAACTGCGCATAATGTTAACCAAGCTAGACGGGACTCGGATGACTCGCTGCTCAATCGTCTAACTCTGAAAATCCAGTATCTGCTTTGCGATTACATCTTCGTCCATACGGAGAAGATGAAATATGAGCTCTGCAAGGACTTCGGGGTTCGTGAGGAAGCAGTCATTGTGCTCCGGCATCCGATTAACAACGCCTTTCCGGACACTGATCTCACTTCTAGCCAGGCAAAACACTCCTTGGGAATCGGACAAGACGAAAAAACGATCCTGTTCTTCGGCAGACTTCGGCCTTACAAAGGGCTTGAATATCTGCTGGATGCGTTCGGGCACATCTCGGCTAAGAGCAACGACTACCGGCTGGTCATAGCGGGCGAGGCGAAGAAGGGCTCCGAGGCGTACTACGAAGAGATTCAGCGCAGCATCAGAGGCCATACCCATCGGGACCGGATCATCCAAAAGATCGAGTTCATACGCGATGACGAAGCCGAATTGTATCTCAAGGCCGCGGACGTCTTGGTTCTACCCTACATGGAGATTTTCCAAAGCGGAGTGCTATTTTTGGCATACAGTTTTGGCTTGCCTGTCGTCGCCACTGACGTTGGCTCTTTCCGGGAGGAGATAATTGAGGGCGAGACTGGATTCGTTTCCAGATCATGTGATCCAGTTGATTTGGCGACAAGCCTCGAAACGTACTTTGAAAGCGACCTCTTCAAGGGTTTGCACCGCCATCGACAGACGATCAGAGATTACGCGCTCGCGCAACACTCCTGGGATGCTGTGGCTGGTTTGACCTGTGAGGCTTACGAAGGATTAGCAAGGAGCTAAGGCAAACATGCAGCCCTTGGTGTCGATTCTGATCCCCGCCTTCAACGCTCAGGCATGGATTGCAGATACCCTCGCATCAGCGGTTGCGCAGACGTGGCCCCTCAAGGAAATCATTGTCGTCAACGACGGTTCCCTGGACGAGACGCTGGCGGCTGTACAACGGTTTGAATCGGCCGGCGTTCGGGTGATAACGGAGGAGAATCAAGGTGCTGCTGCGGCCAGAAACAAAGCATTCTCGCTATGCAAAGGAGATTATGTTCAATGGTTGGATGCCGACGATCTTCTGGCTCCCGACAAGATAGCTAAGCAGGTAGCGGCACTCGAAGAGCGCCTGAGCAAAAGGACACTTATTTCGTCCGCTTGGGGTAAATTCATGCACCGGCCGCATCGAGCACGGTTCGTTCCAACTTCCCTCTGGTGCGATCTATCCCCGAGTGAATGGATGACCCGCCAGATGGAAGAAAATATCTACATGCAGACCGCCACCTGGCTGGTCAGTCGTGAGTTGACGGAAGCCGCCGGCCCTTGGGACACCAGGCTCCTGGGAGACGACGATGGTGAGTATTTTTCCCGCGTGCTTCTTGCGAGCGAACGCACGCGGTTCGTGCCGGATGCCAAAGTCTACTACCGTATGTCCGGATCGAACAGCCTCAGCTATATCGGCCAGTCAGACAAGAAACGCGAGGCGCAGTGGCTCTCTATGGAGCTCCATATACGGTACCTGAGGTCCTTGGAGGATACCCCAAGAGTTCGAGCAGCCTGTGTCAATTACTTGCAGAACTGGATGGGTTTCTTTTATCCGGAAAGGCGTGACATCTACGAACGGGCGCGAACGTTGGCGCGGGACCTGGGGGGAGAGCTTGAGGTCCCTCGACTATCGTGGAAGTACTCTGGTATCCAGGCACTTTTTGGCTGGAAACTGGCCCGGCGCGCTCAGGTGTTCCTACCAAGAGCCCGCTGGTCGGTATATCGGTCTTGGGACAAGTTTCTCGCTCAAGCGGGAACCGCCGGTCTGTGGTGCTAGTATGCATGTCCAGAGGAGCAAAATGACGGTCAGTGGGCGGTGGCAGTAACGTTTGTCGGCGCGGCGAGCGGGGTAGCGCCGGTGCTCTGCACGTAGCATGTAGTGGCGTTAAAGCTCAACATGCCTCCGGTTCCATTCGGAGTTCCATTCATCGTGTTGAAATAGCACTGCATCGCGGGGTTCGGCTGCGCATGTCCCCCCATAACCGCGCTATAGGTTCCTCCGGCACACTGACTTCCATTCAGTATAAGCGAGTTGACATATGTACCGCTGGTACAAATCGATATCGATCCGGAGCTAACGTCCGGCCCAATGATGGGCCAGCTTGTTGTGGACGGCACCCATGACGGCTTTGAGGAGTAATAGAAAGATGCAGGGAGCCCGACTTGCCCTGCACCCGTGTCGCCCAATGTCGGCACTGAGTTCGGAAAGTAAGCGTCTCCGGTTGGAACTTCGGAGGTGCTACCACAGATGGTTGACCACCCGGTATCTGAGCTGTTTCCGCACCATCTCACCGCACCCGTTACGGTGTCGTAGTTTCCCCAGCGCAGAAGCGTGGTTCCAGCCTTTGGATCATCCGGAGAGTCACTATTGTAGTCGGACTGCCCGTGCGTATTGCTGGAAAATCCGATGTCGTAGGGCGTGACACCTTGGTTAGAACATACTACGCCCGTTAGAGGCGAGGTAGGAGCCAAGCACTGATAATTCTTATCGTAACCAGCCGTCCCAATCACATTGCCAACCATATTCATGTATCGAGACATGGCGGCGACGTGAATGGCGTCTGTATTCTTATTGGTCTGCGTCCCGTTATTCGGCTCAAATCCAGTAAAGAAGTTTCTGAAAAATGTGTTCATGTCATGCGTGCCGTGGATATCGTCCGAATCAACTTGCGGGCCGATGTTTCCCTCAACCAGAATCATGCTCTCTCCTGCCGAATGGAAAGCGACTGCTGGGAACATATATGCAATACTTGGACTATAGTAAGGATTAACCACGAAGTTGTAGGAAGCCACGCAGCCCGCACAGGAGGCGTCGAATGCAATCGCATCCGTGACTCCCTGCGAAATGTTGTTCTCAAATAACAGATCTGCGCTTACCAGCCCTCCGATGCCATAGCTTTGGGTTGCGGAGTTGTAACTCCAATAAATATAGCTGTCGCGCACGACATTGTGCGAACTGAGAAAATTCTCGACATGATAATAATTGGCCGTTGTGGAGGCGATGCCTTTCACCCAGCACTTGTAGGACGTCATCATCGTTATCGATCTGGCTCCAACGGTACTCTCGTCCACCAGCAGATTTTCTACGCCTGAATTCGTTATCACCGTACCCGGCCACCACGCTTCAGGGGTCAAACCGGAGGACCAATTGGGGTTACGAATGCCCGGTGAAATCGTTACTGTATAGGGGCCGCTTCCTGTGATAGCCGTGGCAACCACCACTTCTTCCTGGGCGCGATTGGGACGATAAAGTCCTGAGTTTCCGGTTTGTGAGCTACAAACGCCTTCCGTGTCGCAGATGAACAGATTGCTATTATCGGAAGCCGTCCCGGTGCAGGTCGGACTTCCCGACATCCCCGTGAAGCCAGTATTGCACTGGTCAAGAACGATCGGTGTGAGGTTCAGGGTAATTCCAGTTACGTTGTCGAGAGTAATCTGAGTGGTGCCTTGGCTTAATCCACCTGTCCAGTTGGCCGAATAGTATCCGCCTCCTTCATAAGTGTTACCTCCGGCAAGACATATCGCCGCTGCCCATCCATTACAGGAGGAAACACTGGTGAAATGAAGGCGAGCTTGGTTTGCGCCTGCCCCCCGAAGTACGATGTTGTTGCCGTACCCGGAGACCGGCGCACCCATGTTCGTCCAGACGACCGTGCTGTCGGTCGTCGTTGCCCCGACAGTGGTCTTGAAGGCCGGAGGACTGGTTCCGGGCGTTCCCGCTGTAGTGACCTCTTGGATGTATCCGCCGCTGATAATCACATAGCCAACGGTAAGGGCCGGCTGACCGTAAGGCCACGCCTGCCCGGCAAAATTAATACCTCCATTCAGGTAGAAATCCCCACTGCCGAGCAAGACGTATTGATTCGCTGGGCAAGTCAAAAGCGCTATGTTGATCGGCGCTGGAGAGGCAGGTGCGGCGCTGGTTCCGAACGCCGCGATGGTTGATCCGCACTGCGCCCAGCTTCCCGAGGGAATACCACCAGGGATGCCTGCGTTGGACCAGTTGACAGCGCGAGTAGGACTGATTATGCCGGACCAAGGCTGGGCACACAAACTGCCGGCGAAGCAAAGGACGAAGAGCGAAAGAACCAGTCGTTTCGATCTCAAAGCATCTCCTTGTTCATAGTATCTCCTGAACCATAGTAATCTCCTGAAAGATGAGCGCCTGTCATCATAACGGCTGGATCCGGACGAAATTGCATACTTGATCAGGTGACAAAAACACCTCAAACCGCCCTTGTGGACCTTACATCGCCAGTCTAGTACGGGCTGCGAATCAGCCATAAGTGATTGGCAGCCAAGGGGATCGGTCTCGCGTCGCTTAGAATGTAGGCATTGAGCGCTCCATGTCACTACCGCCAAACCGGCCACTTTTCCCGATCCTCAAACACCACAACGGAAAGGAAGGACCTTGAAAATCAGCGTCTTCGGATTGGGCTACGTCGGAGCGGTATCGGCGGGTTGCTTCGCGAATGATGGGCACCAAGTCCTTGGTGTCGACCCCGTCCATACCAAAGTCAACTTGATCAACCAGGGGCGATGCCCCATCGTTGAGGCGGATATCGGCCAACTCATCGCCTCCACGGTGGAGGCAGGCCGACTTCGCGCCACAGACGACCCAATCCTCGCCATCCGGGAAACGGAACTCTCGTTCGTCTGCGTCGGTACCCCCAGCCAAGCCAACGGGAACCTCGACACCCGGTATATCCGGCGCATTTGCGAACAGATCGGCGAGGCGCTCAGGGACAAACCGGCGCGGCACACGATCGTCGTCCGCAGCACCATTATTCCGGGAACTATGCGCAAGATTGTGATACCCGTCCTGGAGGAATTGTCCGGGAAAAAGGCCGGGCTCGACTTTGACGTCTGTCACAATCCGGAATTTTTGCGCGAAGGGTCCGCAGTGAAAGACTTTTATTTCCCACCCAAAACGGTTATCGGCCAATTGGACTGCGAGGGTGGCGATATTCTGGCTGAATTGTACGGAAAACTGGACGCGCCGCTCATTCGGACCGACTTGGAGACCGCCGAAATGGTCAAGTATGTCGACAACGGCTGGCATGCGCTCAAGATCGGCTTCGCCAATGAAATCGGCAATCTTTGCAAGTCCTTCGGCATAGATGCCCACGAAGTCATGAAGATCTTCTGCCAAGATGAAAAGCTTAACATTTCGCCGGCCTACCTGGTTCCAGGTTTTGCCTTTGGCGGTTCCTGTCTGCCCAAGGATCTTCGAGCGCTGGCCTATCAGGCCAAGATGCACGATCTGGAATTGCCGATTATTAGTTCCATCCTGGCGAGCAACGAGATGCAGGTTGCGAGGGGAGTACGGCTCATTACGGAAAAAGGGCACAAACGCGTTGGAGTGTTGGGATTCGCTTTCAAGGCGGGGACAGACGATCTGCGTGAGAGCCCCATGATCGAAGTCATCGAACGCCTCATCGGCAAAGGCTATGACCTCCGCATCTATGACAGGAACGTCAACATTGCCAGCCTGGTGGGCGCCAATCGGGACTTCATCCTCAATCGCATTCCACATATTTCCAGGCTGATGGTCGGCGGCATCGATGCTGTTCTGAGCCACGCCCAAACCCTTGTGGTCGGCAACAAGGATCCGGACTTTGAGAACGTGCCTCAGCGGCTGCTCAACGGTCAGGTGCTGGTGGATTTTGTCCGAATTAGAGACGGCAGGAGCGACAATGGCAATTACGACGGCATTTGCTGGTAACGCGTCCGCAGTGCAACACCGGGGCGTAGAAGCGAAAGGTCGCCTCTATGAGTCGATGCGCCGGCTATCGGATTGGCTGGAAAAAAGTGACTACCGCGGCTATGATACTTTCGACGGTCTCAATGCCCGGCTCCTGCGTCCGCTGACCTTCAACAGCAAGTTGCTACGAATGGCTCTTCAGCAGGGAGTGCGCCGCTTTCCCATCAATCTGCGCCCTCTGATTGGGGTCGCAAAAAGTCATTCCACCAAGGCCATGGGCTTTTTCGCCAGGGGCTTCATGCGGCTTCACGAGGCGACGGGCGATAGCGCATGGGGAGACAAAGCTCTGTTTTGCTTCCAATGGCTGATCGACAACCAGGCCAAGGGATTTACTGGGTCTTCCTGGGGCAATCATTTTGACTATCAATCGCGAGTCTCTTATGTGCCGAAGGGCATCCCTTCCGTAGTATGGACCTCTCTCATCGGGCACGCCTTCCTTGACGGCCATGAGCATTTTCAGAATGATCGTTTCCTCCAGGTTGCCGTTGCTGCATGCGAGCACATCCTGCGCGACCTGAGCGCTTTCGCCGAAGGTGACGCTGTGTGTATCGGGTATTTCCCAAAACAGAATGGGAAAGTTCATAACGCCAATACTCTCGGGGCCAGCTTGCTGGCCCGCACGTATGCTTTCACGCGCAATGAGTCATACCGGGCTTTAGCGGAGAAAGCCATTCGTTACACCGCGCGGCATCAGCGACCGGACTCCTCGTGGTATTACGGTGAAGCCGCCAACCTGCATTGGGTTGACAACTTTCATACGGCCTACGTTCTAGATTCCTTCAAGTATTACATCGACGCCACTGGCGATGACCGTTACGAAAAGAATCTGACAGCCGGGTATCGATATTGGAAACACACGTTCTTCTTGCCGGACGGCACACCGAGGTACTACGATCACAAAACACTGCCGATCGATATCCAATGTTGTTCGCAGGCGATCGATACGTTGGTGTTTTTTCACGACCGGGACCCGGAAAGCCTCGATCTGGCTCTGTGCGTCGCCCATTGGACTATCAAACACATGCAGGACCGCACCGGCTATTTCTACTATCGCCGGTACGCGCCGTGGTTGGTCAACAAGACGCCCACATTGCACTGGGGACAGGCGACGATGCTTTGCGCACTCTCTGGACTCCACAGAGCCTTATAAGGTTGTCGCAGCAAGAGCCCGTGAGTTCCACAACGCGTACCCGAAATGAAGAGGAAGAAGTGATTCCGGAGAATGTTGCCCCACGGCAGACTATTCCCATTTACGCCGGGGTTGCCATCGGCCAGCTATACGAGTCGATCAGTCGGCTGGCGCGTTGGCTCGAAGTCCACGACTATTGTGGATACGATCCCTTTGACGGTCTAAATGCTATCGTTCGCCCACTGACGTTTGAGACCAAACTTCTTCGGATCGTGCTTCAGCAGGGAGTGCGCCGGTTTCCCGTTAATGTCCGGCCGCTGTTGGGAATCGTTAAGAGCCGTTCCACGAAAGGCATGGGCTTTCTGGCAAGGGGCTTCATGCGACTTCACGAAGCGACCGGCGATGACGCATGGAGAGCAAAAGCGGAATTCGCATTGCAATGGCTAATTGAAAACCAGTCGCCAGGCTATAGTGGAGCGTGCTGGGGGAATCACTTCGACTACCAATCGCGCAGTGGTTTTGCAAAGAGAAATGAACCGTCGGTGGTTTGGACTTCTTTGATCGGGCACGCGTTTCTTGACGCCGCGGGCCAGTTCAATGACGGTCGTTACTTGCAGGTCGCAGTCAGTTCTTGCGAGCACATTGTTCACGATCTGGGAGCGCATGCGGAAGACGATTCCGTTTGCATACGATATTTCCCTGGGAGCCACACCAAGGTTCACAATGCGAATACACTCGGCGCGAGTCTGCTGGCGCGCACCTATTGGCACACCCGTAACGAGATGTACCGATCGCTGGCGGAGAAGGCGATCCAATACACCGCGAAATGTCAGAGGTCCGATGGATCCTGGTTCTATGGCGAAGCCCTCAACTTGCATTGGGTGGACAACTTTCACACCGGCTATGTTCTCGACTGTTTCAAGCACTACAATATGGGCACCGGCGACTGTAGATTCGACCCATGGATGAGCAAAGGATACAAATACTGGAAAGACACATTCTTCTTACCGGACGGAAAGCCCAGATATTACAGTCACAAAACGCCTCCGCTCGATATCCAATGTTGTTCCCAGGCAATTGACACGTTGGTATTCTTTCAAGATCGCGATCCGGAAGCTATTCCGCTCGCTCTGAAAGTCGCCCAGTGGACGATTAAGCACATGCAAGACCGTACTGGCTACTTCTACTATCGTCGATACCCGGGTGTGATCAACCGTACTCCCACAATGCACTGGGGGCAGGCGACCATGTTCTGCGCCCTGGCTGGCCTTTACAGATCGCTGAGACGTCAGGACGCTTTAGCGTGAATAGAAAAGTTCTGATTATCGTCGAGAACTCCGCCGTCCCCTTCGATCCGCGCGTATGGAAGGAGGCGAAATCTCTGCATGAGAATGGGTACGAGGTGACAGTGCTGTGCCCGCGTGTGAAGGGTTGCGCACGAGGATTCGAAGTGCTTGAAGGAGTCCATATCTACCGTCACCCGATGCCCAAGACGAAAAGTGGCGCCCTGGGTTACTTCTTCGAATACGGTTGTGCGCTGTTTTGGGAATTCCTGTATGCTTGGTGGATTTATCTTCGACGCGGATTTCAGGTCATTCAGGGCTGCAACCCTCCTGACGATATTTTTTTGGTTGCATTACCATTCAAACTCTTCGGCGTGAAATATATATTCGATCATCATGACGTGAATCCCGAGCTTTACATCGCGAAGTACGGCAAGCAAGACCTGCTCTACAAAATGCTGGTGTGGCTTGAGCGGCAGACCTTCCGCTGTACCGATGTAGTCATCTCTACCAACGGCAGTTACCGGGATCTTGCCATGAGCAGAGGAGCGATCTCTCCCGAGGATACCTTCATAGTTCGCAACGGGCCTGATCTGAAGACTTTTACTCCAGTTCCACCCAACTTAGCTTTGAAGTACGGCAAGCGCTATCTGATTGGGTATGTGGGAACAATGAGCATCCAGGAAGGATTGGACATACTTCTGGACGTGGCGCTCCATATCAAGAAGCAGGCACGCAACGACGTCCACTTTACCTGTGTCGGCGGGGGATCGGAAGTTCCGACTCTACGCCAGATGGTGAAAGAGAAAGATTTAGGGGATGTTGTCAATTTTACCGGCTGGGTATCTGACGAAGAATTGTTGCAAGTCCTTTCTACAGCAGACGTCTGCGTCAATCCGGACCGGCCTTGCGAGATGAATGATATTTCAACCATGATCAAGATCATGGAGTATATGGCCCTCGGGAAGCCAATCGTTCAATTTGACTTTAAAGAAGGACGATTTAGCGCCCAGGATGCATCACTTTACGCCGACAGACATAACCAAGTGGCGGATTTTGCCGGGAAAATTCTATGGCTTCTGGACAATCCCTCAGAAAGAAAGAGAATGGGCGAATTTGGTTTTCGCAGAGTGAAAAGCGAGTTAGCGTGGGAATATTCGGTCGATAGCCTTCTCGCGGCTTATGAGAGAGCCTTCAGTAAGATGAGGCAACCGTTGTCAACGTTACCGGTTGGCAGGCGCCCAGGAAAGGGTGCGATTGAGTAGACTTTGAAGCAGGTGTTCCACAAGGGACAGTCGGGAACTCCATTTTCACGTGGGCGTGTTGAAACAAAACAAAGAACCTAGTCGAGGCGACACGGCAAAGGAAATGCTGACCGGCCGCTTTCAGTTCCCGGAAGAATTTGCTTGCGACTTCTCGCTTCCGGAAGACCTATCTAAGGATGCGGGCTACTTCAGATTCGGGCCGGCTGCCATCTGCTACGGACAGTATTCCTCTGGGTATCCGGCCAGACTCGCGACGGACCGCTTGCGAGACGCTTTCGACGAAGTTACCGCCAATGGATCGTCGGTTCAGCTCCCTTTTGATCCTGCTCAAGTGGTCCATAATCTTCGCTATGAGGTGTATCTAGACCCAGCGCAAGGAATAAGAACAATCACGGCAAATGGGATAGTTCGGAGCATGTACTATATGGCAAGACCTCTGATGCCCGTCGCCGTTCGCAAGCATTTGCAGCGTCTCTACTTTCGCGGCTGGGAAAAGGTTCCCTTTCCCAAGTGGCCCGTAGATCGGACCGTCGAGAACATCTTCGAACAACTCCTGCTTCTTTCCATGAAATCGAAGCGAGTGACCAAGATTCCCTTGATCTGGTTCTGGCCCGACGGCGCGCCGAGTTGCACTTTGGTAACGCACGATGTTGAGACGGCTGCTGGTCGCGACTTTTGCCCTCAGTTGATGGACCTGGACGACTCGTACGGAATCAAAGCCGCATTTCAGGTCGTGCCGGAAGAGCGGTACTCCGTTCCACAAACTTTGTTGGATTGCATCCGCGATCGCGGCTTTGAGCTAAATGTGCATGACCTCAATCATGATGGGCATCTCATGCGCGAAAAGGAAGAGTTCCTGCAGCGAGCCCGCCAGATCAATCGCCACGCGCGCCGATTTGGATCGCTCGGCTTCCGGTCGGCCATGTTGTATCGGAATATCGACTGGTACGACGCGCTTGATTTCGCGTACGATTTGTCCGTTCCCAACGTCGCACACCTGGATCCCCAGAGAGGCGGTTGCTGCACAGTTCTGCCTTTCTTCATTGGCAAGATTTTGGAGCTTCCGGTGACGCTGACCCAGGATTATTCGCTCTTTCATATCTTGCGCGACTATTCGATCAAGCTGTGGAAAGAGCAGATCTCCCTCATCCGGGAAAAGCACGGGCTCATCCACGCCATCGTTCATCCGGACTACATAATCGGCCAACCGGAGCGGCGCGTCTACGCCGAGCTGCTCGAGTATCTTTCCGAGTTGCGAGCACAGGGCCAAACTTGGATAGCCCTTCCGCGTGAGGTCAATGCCTGGTGGCGGCTCCGGAATGAGCTAAGTATAGTAAACAAAGGCGGTTCCTGGCACATCGAAGGCCAAGGCAGCGAGCGGGCCCGGATCGCCTACGCCACGATTGTCGACGATACCCTCAGGTACGAATTTTGATTCACAGCTATTCATTTTCAGTCAACTAGCTGCAATAGAAGCACTTATCGCCCCAGTGAGCACCGGACCTCAACAAGCGTGTGCGACAATAGGTCAGATGTGGAACAACTTTATCCCATCCAATGCGTCAGCACCTTATGTTTTTGCCAAACGCACCCGAGATCTCGAACTCTCCCGAAGTCGCGCCGCTCGCGCCCCCGGAGAACAACTGCATGGCATCAAAATGTAAAGTGAAGGAACGAACCTAATCCCATTTTCGGACACTCGATAGTCTTCCTTGAAAACAAGAGACTTAGCTAGCCTCGCCCGCGCGCCCCGATGCCCTCCGATGTAGCGATTCTTGGTGCCAGCCCGTACGGACTCGCTGCCGCCGCCCACCTGCGCACCATCGCAGGCCTGGACGTTCGCGTCTTCGGCGAGCCCATGTCCTTTTGGGACCGCCACATGCCCCTCGGTATGTTCCTCCGGTCCAATTGGACGGCGACGCAGATCGCGGATCCCAATCGCTCGCTGACGCTGGAGGCCTACCAAACAGCGTCCCGAAAGAACCTGTCGCATCCCGTGCCGCTGGACCGCTTCATCGATTACGGTCTCTGGTATCAGTGTCAGGCGGTTCCCGACCTGGACCGAAGAAAAATCGTCCGCATTGAGGGCGATTCGCAAGGCTTCCGGCTCACCCTGGAACACGGTGAATCGCTCAAATCACGCCGCGTGATTATTGCCGCTGGCATAGGTTCCTTCGCCTGGCGTCCTCCGGAATTCCGTAACCTGCCAAGCATGCTGGCCTCGCACACGTCCGACCACCGGGATCTCGGCCAGTTCACCGGCAAGCAGGTACTGGTAATCGGCAGCGGACAGAGCGCACTGGAGTCCGCTGCGCTCTTAAAGGAAAACGGCGCCGAGGTGGAAGTCATCGGCCGCTCCAGCCGGATTCACTGGCTCCAGGGGCGCGTATCCAGGACGCTGCATCACAAACTGGGTGCGCTCACACGGGCGTTGCTTTATGCGCCCACCGACGTTGGCCCCGCGGGCATCAGCCAGCTCATGGCCCGTCCAGACCTGTTGAGGCGGCTGCCTCGATCTGCCCAGGACAAGCTAAGGATGCGCGCCATCCGGCCGGCCGGCGCGCGCTGGCTGGTGGACCGGCTTCGAGATGTTCCCATCAATCTCGGCTGCTCCGTCGCTGCCTGTTGTCCCGCAGGGGATCGAGTCAAAGTCCGGCTGAGCGACGGAGATGAGCGGACCGTCGATCACGTTCTTCTAGGAACCGGATACCGCGTCGACATCTCCAAGTATGAGTTCCTTGCGCCCGACCTTCTGAACTCCATTCAGCAGTTCAATGGCTACCCGTGTCTCGGCGAAGGCTTGGAAACCTCGGCCCCCGGTCTGCACATGATCGGCGCACCGGCCGCCTGGAGTTTCGGGCCCTTGATGCAGTTTGTTTCTGGTACGCACTATGCGTCCCGAGCGTTGACGCATCACATCGGCAGAGCAGCCTCATGATCACCGGTGAGCAAGCTGCGTCGTCGCCGGTAAAGCCGACGCATGCAGCGTCGAAAGGAACAATCGGCGCCGTCGTGATCGGCGGCGATTACCAGGGCCTTGGAATTGTACGCAGCCTGGGACGCCACGGCATCCCAGTTTGCGTGATCGATGACGAGCATTCCATCGCTCGCTTTTCGCGTTACACGACGCATTCAGTCGGCGCCGCGAGCCTCCGCGGGCAACGGGACTGCGTTGAGACCGTGCTGAACGCCGGCCGGCGTCTGAATCTCGGTGGCTGGATACTATTCCCCACGCGCGACGAAACTCTCGCCGCATTCTCCCGTTACCGGGCGCCCTTGGCGAAGTTCTTTCGAGTGCCGACGCCCAATTGGGCCATCACTAAATGGACGTGGGACAAGCGCAATACTTATTGCCTTGCCAATGAACTCGGAATTCCCACGCCGCGTACCTGGTATCCTCGCGACATCCATGAATTGGACGACATTCCGGCAAACCCGCCCTTTGCCGTTAAGCCCGCGATCAAAGAGCACTTCATATACGCAACCAAGGCTAAGGCGTGGCGTGCAAACAACCGAACTGAATTGAAGGAGTTGTTTCAGCGTGCGTCCCCACTGGTCGGACCGGGCGAAGTCATGGTTCAGGATCTAATCCCCGGCGGTGGCGATCGGCAATTCGCCTATTGTGCCTTCTTCAAAGAAGGGCGAGCGCTTGGCAGCATGGTGGTCCGGCGAACTCGCCAGCACCCCCCTGAGTTCGGCCGCGCCAGTACGTTCGTCGAGACAATCGAGTGTCCGCTTCTTGAAGAGCTGTCGGAGCGCTTCCTGCGCAAGCTCGACTACTATGGATTGGTCGAACTGGAGTACAAACACGATCCTCGAGACGGCCAATACAGGCTATTGGATGTGAATGCACGCACTTGGGGCTATCACACTTTGGGCCAGCGAGCGGGCGTCGATTTCAGTCATTTACTGTACGCAGATCAAATCGGTCAACCTGTCCAGCCTTGCCGTGCCCGGCCAGGAGTGAGTTGGATTCGTTTGATCACCGACGTACCAACCACAATTCAGGAAATCTTCGGAGGCCGGCAAAGTTGGCGAACCTATATAGGATCCTTGAGGATGCCGCATGTTGAATCCGTGTTCGGCAGCGACGATCTATTGCCAGGTTTAGCCGAGTTAGCACTTCTTCCCTACTTGTCGATGAAGCGTGGGTTCTGACGGATGGTGCGGCTACTCCAACTCGTGATTGTGCTCAGCTTGATCATGCAAGCTGGCTGGGCAGCGTCGTGGAATGAGAAGGCGGCCGCCCAGTATCTCGATCAAAGAGCGCGCTGGTGGATCACATGGCCGGGCGCCGCCCGCGATCACGAAACATTTTGCATCTCCTGTCATACCGCTGTGCCCTACGCCCTTTCGCGCCCGGCCCTTCGGGCGGCGCTGGGAGAGAATGCCGTCACGCCTGAAGAAAGCAGCTTGTTGAACAACATAACGAAGCGCGTCCGTCTCTGGAAGGAAGTCGAGCCGTTTTATAGCGATGAGAATGTTGGTACCCACAAGACCGCCGAGTCCCGTGGTACGGAAGCCGTTCTCAACGCGCTGATCCTCGCGAGCTACGATTTCAGAACTGGCAGACTCAGCGACGACACACGCACCGCGTTTCATAATATGTGGGCGGCCCAGGACGCGACAGGTGCCTGGTCGTGGCTTCAGTTTAATAACGAGCCATGGGAAGCGCACGATTCGCAATATTATGGCGCGGCGCTCGCGGCGGTCGCAATCGGCGTCGCTCCCGGGCAATATCGCTCTACTCCCGAAATCCAGAAACAGCTCAAGCTACTCAGCGATCATCTTAACCGCGAATGCGGGAACCAGTCCCTCATCAATCAGGCAACTCTCTTGTGGGCCGCGGCAAAGTGGCCGGGGCTGTTGACGCCAGATCGGAAGGCTTCCATCATCGAGAGAATCATGAGTGCGCAGCAAGCTGATGGGGGCTGGCGTCTGGCTTCACTTGCGTGGACTTGGCGAGACTGGAATTCCCTTTCACTAGCCAAGATGTGGGTACGATCCGACTCGACGCCGCTAGCGAGTAATAGCGATGGTTATGCTACGGGCCTCATAACGTTTGCCCTCGAGCAGGCCGGCGTACCTCGCGAGAATATTCACTTGAACCAAGGCATAGCGTGGTTGGTACGCAACCAAAACCCGGTTAGCGGTCAATGGCCGGGCTACTCTCTGAATAAACGGCGCGATCCCAACTCGAACATTGGGCGCTTCATGAACGACGCGGCGACTGCGTACGCTGTGCTCGCGCTAACCAACTAACAATTTTCCCGAAATCAGTATGACCGCGCAGAACGAGATCAAGACTATCCGTGAGCTGATTGACCGCATGGCTCACATGCAACCGGACAAGCCTTTCCTGATCAGCCCGGAAACAGAAAAGGTAGTAACGTTCCGGAGCCTCCAGGAGCAGTCGGGTCTTCTCTCAAACGAACTTCTGCGAGCAGGACTAGCGCCTGGTGACAAGATCGCCTTCCTGCTCGACAACGGATTGTTCACGGCGCAGTTGTTCCTCGGAGTGATGTACGGCGGGTTCGTGGCGGTCCCATTAAACGTTGGCGCTGGTGTTTCCCAACTCTCCTATACGCTCGACAACTCCGACGCTCAGGTCGTCTATGTGGGCGAGAAGTATAGTGGCCTAATTGAGGAAGTGCTGGCCAACGTACCGCGAACCGTACGCGTCATTCCTGCGGATGTGGATGGTCTCCCTGTGGCTGATGAGACGTCCGTCGTATTGACCGCACTTAAGGCCCCCGAACAAGAAGATCCTGCGCTTCTGATGTACACCTCCGGCAGCACTGGGCAACCGAAAGCGGCAATTCATTCTCATCGAACAGTGCTCGCCGGCGCGAGGAATTCCATTTGTTCTCACCAGCTTTCTTCCGCGGATCGCTCTCTCCTGCTGCTTCCTCTTTATCACATCAACGCAGAGTGCGTAACTCTTATCCCCACGCTGATGAGTGGCGGATCAGTCGTTGTGCCGCATCGCTTCAGCGTCAGCCAGTTCTGGGATTGGCTAGATGATTATCGGTGCACCTGGTCGGCTTTGGTGCCGACAATCGTCTCGCAACTCCTGGACTGGCGGGATCCTCGCGCAGATGCTCGAGAAGCGTGCTTCGAGCGTATCCGGTTTCTCCGCAGTTCGTCCGCGCCCCTGGCGCCGTCGCTGCATCGTGAGTTTCTTGAGAAATTCAAGTTGTTGTTGATACAAGCGATGGGCTCCAGCGAATGTGGCAACGTTTTCTCCAACCCCTTACCTCCCGGCTCGAACAAGATCGGGTCTCCCGGTCTCCCTTGGGGCTTCGAGGCGCGGATTGTAGATCGAGAGGGTCTCGAAGTACCCACGGGTGAGTCCGGCGAAGTCCTGCTCCGTGGTCCAGCGGTAATGCAAGGCTATTACAAGCAACCGGAAGAGACCGCCGCCGTCCTCGACCCCGACGGCTGGTTGCACACTGGCGATTTGGCGTACCGCGATGAGGACGGCTACTTTTTTGTGGTCGGCCGGTCCAAAGAACTGATCATCAAGGGAGGAGTGAACATCGCTCCCCGTCAGATCGATGACATTTTGGAATCCCACCCTGCAGTGCTGGAAGCCGCCTCGGTAGGAGTTCCCGATCATTATCTGGGCGAGGATCTCGTAGCCTTCGTGGTGCTGCGATCTGGCGTTGCCTGCGACGAAAGAGAACTGCTGAGCTTTTGCGAGAGCCGCCTGGGTCATTTCAAAACCCCGACGCGGATCTATTTCGCCAGCGATTTGCCCAAGGGCCCTTCCGGCAAAGTGCAGCGCCTTCGGCTCAGAGAAGACGCCACACAACCTGTCATCGGGTCCTTCTCAACAGTGCATTCGAATGGCAAGGTTCCTCGATTGCCACTCCCGACAGCGTCGATAGAGCAAACCATCGCCGAGAGTTGGGCGGAGGTCCTTTCTCTACCACACGTCAATTCTCACAGCAATTTTTTTGCTTTAGGCGGGCATTCGTTACTGGCTGTTCAATGCGTGTCGCGGCTTCGCGAGAAGATTCCAGTTGCGCTTTCTCTGTCGGATTTCTTCGAGAACAGCACGGTCGGGCAGCAGGCAGCCCTTGTCAGGCGCCGGTTGAGCTCGGACGATTGGACAAAAAGTCAAACTACTGCGGAGAGATCGTCGGGAACTCTGGAAGCGGGTCTCCAAGATGTTTGCTCATCGGTCAGCCCACCAACGATTCCTCCGCGGGACCGAACGCTCCCTTGTCCCCTCAGCCCTGGACAGCGGCGGTTGTGGTTCCTGGAACAGTTAAACCCGGGGTTGCCCGTCTATAACGAAGCAGAGGCCTTTCGCTTGCGCGGCGACCTCAACGTCGAAGCATTAGAGCAGGCTTTGAACCTCATCGTGGCTCGACGTGAAGTGCTGCGAACAACGATCCAGGCGGCAGATGGCGAACCAGTGGCGGTGGTTCATGAGAGCTGGCCGATTCAACTCAAGAAGATCGACCTGAGCGGAGTCGCCGCTTCGGAACGCCAGACGGAAGTTGACCGATTGCTGATTCAAGAGCCAGCCCACCCCTACCATTTAGAAACCGAACCTGGAATCCGGCTCACATTACTGTGTCTGGGTCCCCAAGAGCATGTCCTGATTCTGATGATGCATCACATCATTTGTGATTGGTCTTCGGAAGGCGTCTTGTGGCGGGAACTATCGGCTCTGTATCGCTCGCTTTGCCGCAGTGAGTTGCCTGCTCTACCGCCACTGCGGATCCAGCACGGAGACTACGCCGCCTGGCAGGTATCACAGAAAACGAACTTCGCCGAAGATCTTGCGTACTGGGAGGAGAACCTTCGCGGAGCACCGCAACTTCTGGAGTTACCAGCGGATCGGACGCGTCCGCCAACACCTTCGTATCGTGGCGCTCGGCAACGCATTTTTCTGAATCCGACTCTTACGAAGGCTTTGCGCGATCTCAGCCAGCGAACGGAGAGGACTCTGTTCACTGTGTTTGCGGCGGGGCTGAACACCTTGCTTTATCGCTACTCGGGGCAAGAAGATATCTTGTTGGGAATTCCGATCGCCGACCGGGATCGGAAGGATATGCAATCGTTGATGGGCTTCCTGCTCCACACCCAGGTTCTGAGAACGGCCCTGCCACCGGACATGACGTTTCATGAATTGCTTGCTAGCGTTCAAAAAGGAGTGCTCTCACTTTACCTTCACCGTGCTGTTCCTTTCGATCAGGTTGTGCGCAAACTCCGGCCGGAGCGCAATTTGAGCTATTCCCCGCTTTTTCAAGTGATGCTCATCGCGCGTGATCGCGACCAACTACTTTCGTTCGTCGGACTGGAAGGCTTGGAAATAGACTCGGCTTTCGCCCAAAGTGGGGCATCAAAGTTTGACCTGACCTTGTTCATAACTGATTGCGGGGATGAAATCTGGCTGGAACTGGAGTACAGTACAGATCTTTTCGATGACGCGCGCATGGTGCGAATGCTCGGCCACTATCAAGCGCTCCTGGAATCGGTGGCAAGCAATCCCGATCAGCGTCTTGCGGAATTACCGCTCCTCTCACCCGTCGAGCGCCAGCAGATGCTTGTCGAGTGGAACCAACCCGAGCGTGCCTATCCCAAGGACCGCATGCTGCACGAATTGATTGCAGAGCAAGTCGAGCGAACTCCTAATGCCGTCGCCGTAGTTTTCAGAGACCAAGAACTGACGTATTGGCAACTCAACGATCGTGCCAACCGGCTCGCGCAGCATCTGCAAAGTCTCGGCGTAGGCCCAAACGTTCTCGTGGCTATCTGCGTGGAGCGTTCGCTCGAAATGCTAGTCGGTCTATTGGGGATCTTGAGGGCGGGCGCTGCCTACGTTCCGCTGGATCCCGCCTATCCGACTGATCGGCTGGCATTCATGCTGGAGGATTGCCAACCGCTCGTGCTGGTGACGCAAAAGAGACTCCAGAATCGGCTTCCCCGCCACCAAGCCCAGATAGTGTGGCTGGATGCGCAAACAACCGTTATAGAAACTGGCGAGCTACAGCAGCGGAGTCAGCCGAACGATCTGGCCTATGTTCTTTATACGTCCGGTTCCACCGGCAAACCCAAAGGTGTTCAGATCTCGAACCAGGCATTGGTCAACCTGCTGTGCGCGATGCAACGGGAACCGGGGCTGTGTGCCGGCGATACCTTGCTGGCCGTAACGACCTTGTCATTCGATATCTCGGGCCTGGAACTATTTCTTCCTCTGATCAGCGGAGCTCGAGTTGTCGTCGCCGACCGGGAAGCCGTGCTGGACGGAGTTCGGCTTTCGTCTCTGATCGAGCGGAGCGGTGCGACCGTGATGCAAGCCACTCCTGCGACTTGGCGCATGCTGCTGGCAGCCGGCTGGACCGGAAGCCGGGGGTTGAAGATTCTGTGCGGCGGTGAAGCTTGGCCGCCAGCACTGGCGGATGAATTATTGCCCCGCTGCAAGTCGCTCTGCAATATGTATGGTCCGACGGAGACGACCATCTGGTCATCGGTGGATCGTGTGGAAGCAGGCAAGCCGATTTTAATCGGGAACCCAATTGCCAATACCACGTTCTACGTCCTGGATGCGTGCCAGGAACTGGTGCCTATCGGAGTGCCAGGCGAACTCTACATCGGAGGGGACGGAGTCGCACAAGGCTACCTAAAGCGACCGGATTTGACCGAAGAACGATTCATGAACGATCCTTTCAGCGGTAATCCTGGCGCGAAGCTCTATCGAACCGGTGATTTGGTCCGCCGTCGATTGGATGGACAGATCGAGTTTCTGCATCGAACCGATCAGCAAGTCAAGATTCGGGGATTCCGCATCGAACTGGAAGAAGTGGAAGCCACGCTGAAACGGCATCCGGGCGTAAGTGATTGTCTGGCCTTGGCGCGGGAGGATATGCCGGGAGACAAGCAATTGGTAGCATACATCGTGCCCAAAGATGGACAACTTGCTCCGCGCACTGAGGAATTGCGGAACTTCCTGAAGGAAAAGCTTCCGGTCTATATGATTCCTACGGCTTTAGTGGAGCTGGAAAGGCTACCACTAACGCCCAATGGCAAAGTCGATCGAAAAGGCCTGCCGGCGCCGGGCCGGTCCTCAGGTAAGCCTACACTGGTGGGGCGAGTTATCGCACCTCGTACACCAATGGAGTCTGGATTGCAGCGGATCTGGGAACAGGTTCTTGGAAACAAGGTCGCGAGCGTGCGAGACAATTTTTTCGATTCGGGTGGCCATTCATTGCTGGCGGTTCGGATGTTCGCATTAATAGAGAAAGATTTTGACGTCAGGCTGCCGCTAGCCACTCTTTATGACGCTCCGACCATTGAAGGCATCGCCCGGATTCTGCAGGGTGAGGTCGCCTCCTCCGGGTGGTCATCCCTGGTATCCATCCACCCATCCGGTTCTCGCCCGCCGCTGTTCTGCTTCCATGGAGCCGGGGGAAATGTTCTGCTCTATCGAAAGCTTTCGCACTACCTTGGCGTCGACCAGCCATTCTACGGCTTGCAGGCCCAGGGCCTCGACGGCAGTTCTCCGCTCCTCACAACAATCGAGGAGATGGCGGCGAGATACGTAAAAGAAATCCGGAGCGTCCAGCCCCACGGACCGTACTTTCTGGGCGGGTACTGCCTTGGTGGCAGCATTGCTTATGAGGCGGCACAGCAACTCCGCGCCCAAGGAGAGGAGGTTGCGTTGCTTGCGCTGTTCGATACTTTGAACTGGCACAAGGTCCGGCTAAACATCTGGAGTAAGAGTGCTGTGCGGCTCCAACGGTTGATTTTCCACGCCGCCGTACTTTTTGAACTTAACCCGCAGGGTAAGCGCGAATTTCTAAAGGCGAAGCTTGATGAACTGCGAAACCGAATTCCAGTATGGAAGGCAATCTTGCGGACAAAGTTCAATAGACGGCCGTTGGCCGTGGGCGGTTCGGATTATCTGCTCGGGCAGGTTTGGTTAACGAATCATCAAGCTTCTCGTAACTATGTGCCGCAAGCTTATGCAGGGACAGTTACGGACTTCCGCCCGTCCCGCCAGTATCGGGTTCTCAATAAGCCGGGTCTCAAGTGGGACCAGTTGGCGAAAGGCGGACAGCAGGTGCAGATCATCCCGGCGTATCCTGCTGTGATGCTCGTCGAGCCGTATGTTAAAGATCTGGCTGACAGATTAACCAAATGTATTGACGACATTATTTGCACTCGCGAGTCAAGTCGTCTGGAGGAAGTTCCCGCGGAGGCGCATCACGCAATATCGTGAGAGCAACCCACTTTGATCCCAAGTTATCCCAATTTTCTTCATTCTGTCGCAAAACCCGCGCGTCGTTGCATCACCAACTGCCATAGGAACAACAAGATAGAATTTTCGCGGCAATGTGGCACTAAACCTGCATACAGCCAGTTTCTTAGTACAGCGATAGATGGCTCCGCGGGACTTGAACAGCGGTAGCGCGCCACGAACATTTCGAACACGGATGGCCGAACTATGAATACAGTATCCTGCATTACTCAAACCCCGGGCCACACACTCGGGACGTCAATTCAACAGGAGGTCAACCATGCCATCGATTCTCTCATGGCATCGTTGCCGGACCCCAAACAACTGTCGGCCGTCCAGCGGCGCGGAATTATCGCGCGATACACCGCCGTACTTGAAGGGAATTTCATTTATTGGATGACCGGCGCCTACCTCTCTGCTGGGACGGAAGAGGCCCGCTCGATCATTATCGAGAACCTCCACGAAGAAGTCCGCGACTCCCATCCGGCGATGCTCAGGAAGTTCGCCATCGCCGCCCATGCCGTTCCGACAGATTCCGATGCAGCGTCGGTCTACCGGGATCTGACCAATGTCCGCCTATTCGTGGGCCGCCTCTCAGGCGTGCGCATCGTTCTCATGATGGCCTTCTTCGAAGGGTTCATACAGAAGTTTATGGCCTATCTGGCCGACCTCGCTCAACGACAGGGCTCGGCGGAGATGGAATACACTGACGTCCACGGCGTTTGCGATATCGCCCACACGGAAGGACTGCACCGCGCGTTCCTTGGGGAGATGGCGCTTGACCCTCCCGAGCCGGGGACAGACCTGTTTGAGGGTGTGGCCCTGCTTCGCACTCTGATCCAAACCATTGTTGACCCGGCCGCAAGCAACAATTGAGTTCAGCCAATTTATGTTAGGCTAAGGACCACGGCCCTTGATCGCTCGTTTCAGAAATATCCGTCTGGAGTGGAGGAGGCTGGCCGAAAAACTGCCAGATGCTGATAGAAAAACCTCGAATTCCTGTCCGCTCCGTTCTCATGTACGGGTTGTGGCCGGGATTCATCAAGATTTTTCTTTACCGCCTGAAGGGCTATCGGATTGGCAAGGGAGTATCCATCGGCCTGGGTTCTGTGATATGCGGGGAGCGGGTGGAAGTGGGAGATCACACGTCCATCGGATTTCTCACGATCATTCGGGGAAAAGAAATTTCGCTGGGGTCCCACGTGCAGATCGGCTCGATGACCTTCTTAGACACGCCATACATCGAGATCGGCGAAGATACCAAGATTAACGAACAGGTATTCGTAGGTGGGCTGCAGTCCCCCGACTCCAGGTTTGTAGTTGGCCGCAATTGCCAGATCATGCAGATGTCCTTTATCAATCCAGCCCGGTCCGTCGTGATTGGCGACGACTCGGGAATCGGTGGACACTGCTTGATATTTGGCCACTCCTCGTTTCATAACCAGTTTGAGGGATATGCAACGGAATTTGCCCCCATTGAAATCGGCAGCCGCGTCGGATTGGCGTGGAGAGTTTTCGTGCTCCCGGGAGCCAAGATCGGCGACGGAACGATGGTCGGGGCGAACTCTGTTGTATCTGGCACGCTACCTCCCAGTTCGATGGCAGTGGGATTTCCGGCTCGAGTCGTCGGAAAGCCGCCGGTATTTCCCAAAACTCTCTCCGATGATGAGAAGGTAGTGATGTTCCGGAGTATCGTAGCTGAAATGATCCAGTTTTTCGTTGGATCGGGCCTGGGATGTGAGAAGTACGGCGAAGGTTACGAGATTTCTAAGCCGGATGCTCGTTGGCGTCGGGGAAAAGGATCGTGGCGAATGCTGGCTACGGATGGAGATGCGAGAGAAGTGGTAAAGGGCTCGGGCGCGGCAAGACTCGATTTGTTTCTCAGCCTTTTTGAAATCCCCGGTGACGTGAGGGATTACTTGCAATCGCGCAACATCATGTGGATCGATCTTGCCAGGAAAGAACAAACCCGCAACTCGAACGACCTCGGCGATGAGGTGTCGAGTTTTCTGAAGAGATATGGCGTTCGAACAGCGCGCTTTCCCCGGCTTTCGACAGCGTCCGGCCAGCACTGAAATGTCCGTTAGGTCAGAAGTCATCAGCCAATTCAGGCAGGTCGCCGAGGAGCAAGACAAATCTTTGGCGCCGCTTGAGGATGATCTGCCGCTCTTGGAATCTGGGCTCGATTCGCTCTGTTTTGCGGTCATCGTCGCCCGGCTTGAGGATCTGCTGGGGGTAGATCCGTTCACAACCGCCGAAGACGCTCCCTTCCCCGTGACGTTGGGCGACTTCGTCAAGTCGTACGAGCATGCAGCAGTGTCTTAGCCGGACGTCTCTTTGGAGCGCGCTGAGCGACATCGGGAATCTATCGAATAGGTTCTTATGGGGAGCGGATGCCAGTGTCGCGTTAGGCGATCTGATTCAGGGGTCGGCACTTGATGGCCGGCGTGAAGAGCTACGCGGCCGGTCGGTCCTGGTCGCGACGACGGACCAGCTAACTGCGGCTTTGGCGCTCATCGAACTCGACGGCGTCGCACGCCGCATGGTGCTTTGCCCTTCCGACTTGCCGCCCCAACATCTGCCCTTCGTTATGGAGTCGGCGGCTGTGGATGCGATCGTGTCCGATCGCAGCACGCTTGGATCGAACCTTCCCAGGGTTGACGTCTCGGTCACTTGCAATCCGAAGCTTGCTCTCGCTGCTTGCGACCGTAGGCCGTCTCATCAAACGGAATGGATACTGCTAACATCCGGCACGACAGGTTCGCCTAAGCTAGTCTCCCACAATCTGACGAGTCTGACTGGAGCGATTAAGGACTTCAACGCGTCGGACACCTCATTTGTTTGGAGCACGTTTTACGATATTCGCCGCTATGGCGGCCTCCAGATCCTCCTGCGCGCACTCTTGACCCGGGCATCGCTGGTTTTGTCGAGCGCGCAGGAATCAACGGCTGATTTTCTCGTGCGGGCCGGCGCACGCGGAGTAACCCACATCTCCGGAACCCCTTCCCATTGGCGTACCGCGCTGATGACCCCCGCAGCGCGCTGCATCACACCTCAATACATACGCTTGTCGGGAGAAATCGCGGATCAGGCCATCCTCAACCATCTCCAATCCTTCTATCCGCAAGCCAGAATAGCCCACGCGTTCGCCTCCACAGAGGCTGGCGTCGCGTTTGATGTCAACGATGGTCTCGCCGGTTTTCCCGCGAGCTTCATCGGACAGACAAACGCTGGCGTGGAGATGAAAGTCCAAGACGGCTCACTTCGAATCCGTTCGCCCCGGGTAGCCGCGCGCTATGTCGGCCGCGAAAGCCCGACTCTCAGGGATGCAGATGACTTTGTTGACACGCACGACATGCTCGAACTTCGGGGTGACCGCTACCATTTCGTCGGGCGGCGCGATGGCGTCATCAATGTTGGGGGTCTCAAGGTCCATCCGGAGGAAGTAGAAGCCGTAATCAACCGGCATCCGCGAGTGCGGATGTCTCTCGTTCGAACGAGAAGGAATCCAATAACCGGTGCCCTTGTCGTCGCCGATATTGTTATCGAGAAGGTTCCGGACACCACCACCGCGCGGATGGTTGAACTTCAGCACGAGATTCTTCAGCTATGCCGGAACGCGCTTCCGCGTCACAAAGTTCCCGCCGCGATAAACTTTGTTCCCGCCCTGACCCTGGCTGCCACAGGTAAAATGGCGCGTAACGGTGCTTAGCGTTATCGTCACCGGCGCCAGCCGGGGCCTGGGGCTGGGTATGGCTCGCAAGCTCAAAGGCGCCGGATACCGGGTTATCGCTGTCTCGCGGAAAGAGACGAGTCAGCTCGCTTCCGCTGCCCAGGAAGCGGATCGCGACGGTTCTGGATCAATACATTTTGTCCCTTTCGATTTGGCTGAGATCGAAAGCATTCCTCAGCTTGTCAGAAAGGTGCGCAAAGAGTTCGGTCCGATTTACGGCTTGGTAAACAACGCCGCCGTCGGCTTCGATGGCGTTCTCGCTATCATGCGCAATTCGGACATCCAGCAAATGGTACGCCTGAACACCCTGTCCCCGATCATCCTCACCAAATATGTAGTGCGTTCCATGATCGCCGACGGCGGTGGGCGGATCGTCAACATCGCCTCTATTGTCGGCTTCACCGGGTATAGCGGTCTATCAGTCTACGCTGCAACCAAAGCGTCGATTCTGGGGTTCACGCGATCACTGGCGCGAGAGGTGGGGGAAATGGGCGTGAACGTAAATTCGGTCGCGCCCGGTTTCGTCCACACGGAAATGACCCAATCCCTCAGCGATGAGAAACGGCAGCAGATCGTGCGCCGTAGCGCGCTTCGGCGTCTCATCGGCCCGGAAGACGTGGCAAATGCGGTCGAATTCCTTCTGAGTGACAAAGCGAAGAGCATCACGGGCACCGTCCTTACTGTTGACGCAGGCAATACTGCATGAGTGAGAGCAACGGTTCGGCCAGAAAGCCTCGGCCGCTCAAGCATGGTCGCGCGCGCTCCAGTTGACGGCCCCCATCGCGCGTAATCCTGACCGTATTTTCCCCACCGTGATCGACGAACTCGCCGCGAAGTTCGGCGAGACGGCCGCGCTCGTTTCCGACCGCGAGTGCCTCACCTATCGTGCCCTTGCCCGCCGATCGAACCAATATGCCAGATGGGCGCTCAATCAGGGCCTCGCCAAGGGCGACACCGTTTGTCTGTTCATGCCGAACCGGCCCGAGTACATGGCCATCTGGCTTGGAATCACGAAAGTCGGTGGCGTGGTGGCCTTGCTCAATACCAACATCACAGGTCCCTCGCTCGCGCATTGCATCGATGTTGTCGCTCCCAAGCATGTAATCGCCGCCTCAGAGCTAGCCGGCCGTTTGAGTACGGCGCTTCCGGACGTTACTGCGCCCCCAAAGATCTGGATTCACCCCGCCGTGGATCGATACGCAGGCGAAACGCTAACCGCGGAAGAACGCTGCTCTCTGACCGTGCAGGATCGAGCGCTCTACATTTACACCTCTGGCACGACTGGGATGCCTAAGGCCGCCAACGTCAGTCACGGCCGTCTAATGCAATGGAGCCATTGGTTCGCCGGCATGATGGACACTCGATCCACAGATCGAATGTATAACTGCCTGCCCATGTACCACAGCGTGGGTGGTGCGCAAGCGCCTGGGGCGGTATTGGTTGCTGGCGGCACAGTGATGATCCGCGAAAAATTCTCGGCCAGCGAATTCTGGACCGACGTCATCCGGTGGGACTGCACGATGTTCCAATACATCGGGGAGCTTTGCAGATACCTGCTCCACAACGAACCGTCCGCCCAGGACACGGGGCATCGAGTCAGGATGGCGTGCGGCAATGGCCTGCGGCCCGACGTTTGGCCTGCGTTCCAGAGTCGCTTTCGCATTCCCCGTATCTTCGAATTCTACGGCGCGACGGAAGGTTCCGTCTCGTTGTTCAACGTGGAAGGCGAGACCGGCGCCGTAGGGCGCATCCCGCCGTTTCTGGCGCATCGTTCCTCTGCAACCATCGTAAGGTTTGACGTCGAGAAGGAAGAGCCGGACCGGGACGAGCGGGGATTCTGTGTTCCCTGCGGCCCGAACGAAGTAGGCGAAGCCATTGGTCCGATCCGAAGCGATGTCGCCAGCCGATTCGAAGGCTACAGCAACGCCGAAGCCTCAGAGAAAAAGATCCTCCGCAATGTTTTCCAGCCGGGAGACGCGTGGTTTCGTACGGGCGACCTGATGCGAAAAGATGAGCGGGGCTTTTTCTATTTTGTGGATCGTATTGGAGACACGTTCCGCTGGAAAGGTGAGAATGTTGCAGCTTCCGAGGTCGCAGAGGCGATTTGCGCATTTCCCGGCATCAAGCTAGCGGCTGTCTATGGCGTGGCGATTCCAGGCGCCGAAGGCCGAGCAGGTATGGCCGCGCTCGTCCATGACTCTAAGCTAAATCTGCACGCATTACGGGCGGAACTAATCGCCCGCTTACCCAAATATGCACGTCCGCTCTTCTTGCGCATCCGAAATGAGCTGGAATTGACCACAACGTTCAAATACACCAAAACGGATTTCGTCCGCCAAGGGTACGACCCAAGCGCAACCACGGACGCCATTTTTTTCAATCATCCGGACCACGAGGCGTTCGTCCGGGTCGACAAGCTGCTCTACAAACGGCTCGAAACTGGCGACATCCGCCTGTGATAGACATTGCTATCTAAAGGTTCTTTAGGTCTCGATTATTACGGATTATGGAGGCGAATCGAAGGGATAAGACACCCGCTACGACGGGTAATCGAGGCTTCGGCGACGCGCTGCCAAAACCTAGCCGCTATCCATGCGAGTGCCGTTATACTACTTAGCGTTTTGAGAACCAGGGCTTTTTGGCAGCCACTACCGAAAACGGACATTCAAGGACACGGATGATGTTTGACGCCATCCGCAACGCCACCGAGCGTCTCGAATCCGACATCGCGAACGGTCCAATTTACCCGGCCGTGACGCCTCAAGAGATCCGCGACCACCTTACCACTCGGTACGACTTCAGCAAGCGTGCGACCCTGGAGGAAATCGGCACCGACATAGAGCGCATGTTACGCGCGTGGCAGGTACAAGTAACCCACCCGCGATACTTCGGCCTTTTCAACCCGAGTGTAACGCTTGCCTCGGTGGTTGCCGACACGCTGGTTGCGATGTACAACCCACAGTTGGCATCCTGGCGCACCTCACCCGCGGCCAACGAGATCGAGCGTCACACTTTATCCTGGCTGGCCGGCAAGTTCGGCCTACCCGCCAATTCCGCCGCGAGTTTCACCAGTGGCGGCGCGGAAGCGAATCTTTCAGCAGTCACCGTTGCTCTGACCCGAAGCTTTCCGAATTATGGCGACGGCGGGCTTCGGTGTCTCGCGGCAACTCCAACGATGTACCTTTCAGCCGACGCCCACCACTCGTTCAACAAAATCGCACACATGACGGGACTCGGCCGGACGGCACTCCGGCGAGTCGCGACAGACCGCGATCTGAAAATCGATCTTGACGATCTAGAAAGACTGGTGGCTGAGGATCGCAAGAATGGGTTCGCGCCCTTCCTGGTTGTCGGGACTGCCGGAACCACGGGTGCCGGCGTCATTGACCCCTTACCCGGTCTGGCGCGTTTTTGCCGTTCGGAGGGCCTCTGGTTTCACGCCGACGCTGCCTGGGGAGGGGCCGCCATCCTCTCGCCGGTCCTTAAGAATCACCTCGCCGGAATCGAGGCCGCGGACTCCATCACCTGCGATGCACATAAATGGTTCTCGGTGCCTATGGGCGCCGGAATGTTCTTTTGCCGCCATCCTCATTCCGTTGCCGAAACATTTCGCGCTGATACTTCTTACATGCCCAAGGCAACGCCTGGTCCGGTCTCCGATCCATACACCTCATCAGTACAGTGGTCTCGCCGGTTTATTGGCCTCAAGCTGTTTCTCTCGCTGGCGCACCACGGCGAAGCGGGTTATGTCGACAGGATCGAACACCAGGCGCACATGGGCTGCGTACTCAAGGAGGCGCTAAGGACATCGGGGTGGCGGATCGTCAACAGCACGCCGTTGCCGCTAGTGTGCTTCACCCGGGACGGGCTCGATACGGCAAAATTCCTGGCGGCCCTCCAGAAGAGCCAGATCGCTTGGATGTCCGAGACTCAACTCAGCGGCAATCCAGTAATCCGGGCGTGCATTACAAGCTTTCGGACAACCGAGAGCGATATCGCCTCGGTGGTCCGCGAAATGAATCGGCTCGTCGAAGACGGTCTCATCGGATAAGAATGAAACCTGAGACGATTGCTATTCACGCTGGCTACGAAGTAGATCCTACAACGAAAGCCGTTGCCGTACCGATCTATCAAACTGTGGCGTACGCGTTCGATAGCGCCGACCATGGAGCGGCGTTGTTCAACTTAGAGGCCGAGGGTTATCGTTACACCCGTATTAGCAATCCGACCACGGCAGTGCTGGAGCGGCGCGTCGCCGCGCTGGAGGGTGGAGTAGATGCTTTGTGTGTCAGCAGTGGGCAAGCGGCGGTCAACTATGCGGCGCTCAATGTCACGGAACTCGGTAGCAACATCATCTCGGTTCCACAACTGTATGGAACAACCCACACGCTTTTCGCTCATATCTTGCCTAGCCAAGGAGTCACTGTCCGCTTCGCGGAAACGGACCAACCGGAAGCTGTAGAGAAGCTGATTGACGAAAAAACGCGGGCAGTTTTCTGTGAAAGTGTCGGTAATCCCGCGGGAAACATTTGCGATATAGAGGCGCTGGCTGGAGCGGCGCACAAACACGGTGTGCCGCTGATCGTGGATAACACCGTCGCCACGCCCATCCTGCTGCGGCCAATCGACTACGGAGCCGACATCGTGGTGCATTCTCTCACCAAGTTTTTGGGCGGGCACGGCACGACACTCGGCGGCGCCGTGGTCGACAGCGGTAAGTTTCCTTGGAAGGAGCAGTCCTCACGCTTCCCAATGTTCAGCCGGCCGGACGCCTCGTATCATGGCATGGTCTACACTGATCACTACGGACCAGCAGCATACATCGGACGGTGCCGCAGCGTTTACCAGCGCAACACTGGGGCTGTTTTGTCGCCCCTGAGCGCCTTTCTGCTGCTGCAGGGAATCGAGACGGTCGCATTGCGCGTGGAACGCCATGTTGAAAATGGACAAAAAGTAGCTGACTTTTTGCGCAACGACCCGAGGGTCGATTGGGTCAACTACGCGGGATTTGCCGATAATCCTTATAATGTTCTCGCGTTGAAATATTTAGCGGGCCGTGCTTGCTCTCTGATGACCTTTGGCGTCAAAGGAGGCTTCGAGGCAGCCAAGAAGTTTTATGATGCGCTCGAACTGGTCAAGCGGCTCGTCAATCTAGGCGACGCCAAGTCGTTGGCCTGCCACCCAGCTTCAACCACCCACCGACAGATGTCGTCCGAAGAACAGCGCAACGCTGGGGTTAAGCCGGAGATGATCCGGCTCAGCGTTGGGATCGAGCACGTTGACGACATCATCGCGGACCTCGATCAGGCGCTCGACGCGACGAGATAGACTGACCCGTAGCCTTTTGGAGGGACCCGATGCCCGTCTATGTAAACGGAAATGCGTCTAACGGCAGCGTGTCTGACAGCCCGTGCCTCAATATCGGCTTACTCAACAACATGCCGGACTCGGCGTTGGAAGCAACCGAGCGCCAGTTCCTCAATCTGCTCGATTCGGCGGCTAATGGCGTCTCGGTGCGCCTCTTGCTCTACGCCTTACCCGATGTTCCTCGTACCGTTGCGGGCCGGACTCACTTGAGCCGGTTCTATTCCGGCATTGAGAACCTGTGGCGCAGCCAGCTCGATGGCCTCATTGTGACTGGAAGGGAGCCAGTAACACGGAATTTGGCGGACGAACCGTATTGGGGAAACTTGACTAGCGTTGTCGAGTGGGCCAAGGACAACACCCATTCCACTATTTGGTCCTGTCTGGCCGCCCATGCGGCGATTCTTCACTTGGATGGAATCCAACGCCGAAAAAGTAATGAGAAGCGCTGCGGCATTCTGGAGTGCATGCGCGTGTCAGATCACGAATTGATGACCTCCGTACCGCCAAGTCTCAAAATGCCGCATTCCCGGTGGAACGACATACCCGAAGACCAACTCACGGCTTGTGGATATAGTGTGCTCACGCGAACTCAAGATGCTGGAGTCGACACGTTCGTAAGGCGTGGAAATAGCTTATTCGTCTTTTTTCAGGGCCATCCGGAATATGAATCCGATACCTTGCTGCTCGAATATCGCCGAGATGTGGCGCGTTACCTCAGAGGAGAAACAGACGGGTACCCGTCCATGCCGCAGACTTACTTTGACCAGGACACCACGGATGTACTGACGGCCATAAAAGAGCGAGCTATATCTGGCCGCCGCGAGCAATTGCTGGCGGATGTCGCGACCGCACTGGCGCAGAGAAAAATTCGCAATACCTGGCATCGGACGGCGCGGCGCGTTTACGTCAACTGGCTCGGACACCTAGCCAGCCAGAAGGAACGGCGGTTGAGGAGAAGCAAGCCTGCGATGAAGGGCGCCAACCAGGAATTCGGCCATCTTCCTCGACAGACTGTGAGCTAATCGCCAAGCAGGTCAAGAGAGATGACTGGCACAGAAGGACGAATCCCGCCCGGTCCCGACAAGAAGTACGACACATCTCAAGATCTCTTGAGTTGGATGAGCGACCTGTTCGACCAGTTCGGAGACATTTATCAAGCCTCTATTTACGGCACGAACGTCTACGTTGTCCGTGACCCTGAGTGCGCGAATTACGTCCTACGCACGAACTGGCAAAACTACAAAAAAGGTCAGGCTATCAAACGTGTAGGTTTGCTCCTCGGCAATGGCCTCATGGTGAGCGAGGGCGAATTTTGGAAAAGTCAACGCCGGATGATCCAGCCTTCGTTCCACGCAGAGGCAATTGGCGCGCTGACGAATGTGATTGTAACCGCTAATGTCGCTTTGCGGAAGAAGTGGGAGGACGCGGCCCACCAGAAAACGACTGTCAATGTCACCCACGACTTGAGCCTCATGGTCTTAAACGTCGTGCTCATTTCTATCTTCGGCGACGACTACGAGAAAGTTGCGCCGCATTTCGGTGTCCTTTCCGACGAAACGGCGCGGGACCTGCAATTCGCACAATCATTCAGGTCTTTGGGCGCACAGGTCGCCAGCATTGCCACAAAAAGGCGAGAAGCAAACGTAAGATCCACGGACATTCTTGGCATGCTCATGGACGCGCGCGACCGCGACAGCGGTCTCCGCATGCCTGATCGCCAACTCGTCAGTGAGATCATGACTCTCATTGTCGCCGGACACGAAACCACCGCTAGTACGTTGAATTGGACTTGGTACCTGCTCTCCCAGAACCCAGAAATTGAAAAAAAACTGTCGAGAGAACTCGATAATTGGATCGGGAGTGAGTTTCCTGAGCTTAGCGATCTACCGAAGTTTACCTATACCCGGCAAGTCATTGACGAGGTTCTACGCCTGTATCCGGCTGGCTGGCTCATGACGCGCAAGGCGCTAAAAGACGATCAGATCGGCGATTATTTCGTTCCCGCCGGAACGGAAATCTATATATCGCCCTATTTCATACAACGGCATCCCGGTCTTTGGGAATCTCCGGACAGCTTCAATCCGGATCGATTCGCAACTTGCCGGTCGCGGGATCGGCATGCACCGGCGATGCTTCCATTTTCGGCAGGTCCGAGAAAATGTATCGGAGAGTACTTTGCGCAGATCGAGATGCAGATTCATCTAATAACGATCGCTAAACAGCTCCGGCTGCACTATGATGGGAAGCCGCCGGAACTCGATGCAGGCGTGAATTTGCGCAGCAAATATGATTTCACAATGACTCCAGAGATTAGAAGCTCTGGCAGTCAATTGAGCCGGTCAGCCGCTGGTTGACCCCGCCATCCGAACTTTCACGTCACCAATGCGTAGCTCCCCTTTGACGCTCTCTCTGACACGCTGACGATCCGGTCGATCTCCGCGGCTGCACGGGCCGATAAACGAACCGGCTCGTCTATTTCTCGACGCCAATCGGTTGGGCCGGTTCCGCACGACACTCGTGCCGATGGCGCGGGCGATATAAGCATGTCTGGTCTGGGCGAAAGGGCAGTATTAATTCAGTGAATAGAGTGTTCGAAGCGGCGAAGGAAGGTCTCACTCGTGCTGGCGCGGCATGTTCGATCTCCACGCTCCTGAGACTCAACAGCGTATTGAATTACTTGTGGGTTGGCCATTGGATGAAGTCGAGGGGTTTTCAGGCCCTTCAGCACGTCGATTCACGAGAACAAGTTTTCGGAATCGCGGCGGAGGAGATTCGCGATCGCGAAGTCCTGTACCTTGAATTCTGAGTCTATCGCGGCCGGTCCATAAGAATCTGGTCCAGTCTGTTGCGCAATCCCAGAAGCAAGTTGCACGGATTCGATAGCTTCGAGGGTCTCCCTGAATCTTGGGATCTCAGCGCTGAGAAGGGGCACTTTGCGACGGAGGGTGCCGTCCCAGCGATCGACGATTCCCGTGTTTCTTTCTTCAAGGGTTGGTTCAACGAAACCCTTCCTCGATATGTCGTGCCCGCGCATGACCGGCTCTTTGTAAATTTCGATGCGGACCTGTATTCGTCGACAAAGGCGGTGCTCGATTTCCTCAAACCTCACATCTCCCTCGGAACTTCGAAAACCTAATACTGGGTCTCTGAACCAAATTTAGTTGAGCCAAACAAGGTCTCTTGGGCGGCGCCGCATCTCCCGGCGTCATCTGCCAACCTTTGTGCGAAAGAGGTTCGCCTGATCAGCAAGCCTCCTTCGCCTGAAAGAATTCGCGCAGGCATTCTTTGCGCAGGTCCATCGCCGCCCGCCAGGCGAAGATGAGCCCAGAGGAACGAAGTGCCGTCGCTTCGGTCGCGATCCCACCATATAAGTCCTCTCTTCAGTCGGTCGAATACTCGTTGACATGCCAACCCGCCGCCACCCTATATGAACAGTTCTACGGGAACACGAAGATGCAGGGCAAGACGCTTCGCCAGTGCGGAACTGATCTTGCGCCGGCCGTTCAAGATTTCGGTGGTGAGTCCCTTATTGCCCACGACGGGCCAAACATCTTTGTGGCGGAGGCCTCGATCCTCCATTAGCGCTTTCAGCGCCTCATGCGGTGGAACTGCCGGCAGCGCATAGTGTTTGTCTTCAAAATCTTCGATGACGATGGCCAGCAACTCAGCAAACGCCTCTTCCTCGGGAGTAAGGTCTTCCCGCTCATCCATTCCGGACAGGAGTTTGATAAGCCGATCGTTTTGGGCTTGGCTGCGCGGTGGAATCGGAAGCGACGAGGCGATGAGGCGCGCGTATTTTTCCGGGTCAATCGGCTTGCGCCGTGCTCCTGCAGGCATTTACTTCCATTCTCCCTTCGCGTATTCGGCGTGATTCATGATATGCAGGATAAAAACTCTTTGGCTCTGGTAGTTCACGCGCGCGATCAGGCGGTACTTGTTTCCGCCGATGTTGAACACCGTTCGCCGGCCAACTTGATCCGCGCGTCCGAAATCGGCCCTGAGGTCCGCGAAGTTTTGCCACTTGGCTTTCCGAGTCGTCTGAAGCCAGTTCGACATTGAAGGCACGGAATCAGCGGGACGCTTGCCAAATTCGCGGATTGCTTTCCTGCTGGTCACGCGCACTCCAGCTAGCTTACAGCCTGTAAACCAAACGTGTCAGATCCCCGGTGTCTTAGCTGAGACTCAAAATCTGAAAACTGCTGAACATTTCTGGTAACTTGATGTTGTCGCCAAACCCATGACCCGGAACTTCGCGCCAGGCAGGCTCGCTAAGGCGACTCGTCAACTGCGATGTTTCCCGCGCGTTGCGTCTCGCATGGCATGCCGCGCCGCGCTGGACCGGTGCATCCGCCGTCTTGCTAATAATCCAGGGACTGCTTCCCGTCGCGACGGTCTGGCCTTCCCAGCCGCCAGTGAACGGAACCGTTGCCCTACTTCGACGGCGCCGATTCGGGGAGTGTCCGCACCGCAGTTTATAGCGTGCTTCTGCTCGGCCGCCCTCGACCGAAGCCCTTTCGCAGGTACGATTCGGATTCAACATTTGTTGGTAGACCTCCCAAGCTTCCTGCGGAAGAAATTCGGCTGATCAGCAAGCCTCTTTCGACCGAAAGAATTCAGGCATTCTTTGCGCAGCTCGGTCATGCTCCGGATGGCGCGCGGCAGCCCGATAGCTGGGTGCTGCGAACGCGGCACTCCGTCAGGGAGGCGTCCGAACTCGAAACCTGTCCCGGTTCTTGGGAGATCGTGACCGCATCGACGATGGATCCCGTTGAGGTCTTGAGTTGCAACACTGGTAAGCCTTACTCCGAGGGTTGTTTTTGGCTCCGAAGAAACCTGAGAACGTCCACATCGTTTACGATGGTCACGCCGCGCTCCCGACAGTATTCGAGGACCGAGAGATTATAGAAATGGCGGTTGAGGGTGCAGAGGGTATCGGCTTGTCCTATGACGGCGGCGTGAACGACTGGGTCATCATCGGGGTCGGACGGCACCACACGGGGAGCAGGGCCGGGAAAAACAACCTCTGAAATATCCTTTGCTTGAAGATAGCTGAGGTATTCGGCTATCTCTTCGTCCTTGAGTCGCGATGACACCCGGACCCGCTCGTAGGAGAATACTCGCTCCAACTCCTGCAGGAGGAATGGCGACAAAAGTAGAGTGTGTTCCGGCGAACCAGCGATGATTTGAAGAAGCTCCCTGGCGGGGCCTCTGGCCCTTGCGTTAGCTCGAACAAGGATGTTGGTATCGAGGACGATTCTCATCCGCGGCTGTGCCGCACATGATCAACGGCCTCATCGATCGCAGCATCAATCTCCTGATCGGAGACATCTTGGGTCTTTTCTGCGCGTCGATTCAGGAACGCTTCGAGGCTTTGTGCGACCGCCGAACAATTCTGGGAAGGCGGGACTTGCTGCGGCGGAACAGCAATTATGCTGACTTCTTCGTCGGCGTCAATCGGCCGGCCCAACAGTTGCTCGACAGCGGATTTCACGCGTGGTGGCAACTCGCTGGCTTTTTGAATCGAAACATTTTGCATATCGTGTCTTCTACCTCTGATCGTACCAAGTTGCTCTGCGGAAGCGCCGGTCCGGACCGAAGCACCTGTCCCGGGCAACACAACGGTCTTGTGCCGACCTCGGGTCGGCCACAAGAGCGCTTAGAACTAGCGCCACGAAGTATTTCAAATCCTCCTCGGTCATGCTCCGGATAGCGCGCGGCAGCCCGATGGCGAGGGGTCCGGCATGAATGGTATGGCTGGAGCTGGTCCGACGGCGACAAGTAAGCGGACTTACCGCCGAAGGGTTTCCCTGTGCTACGAAGCCGTCTCGTTTTTCGGTTGCTCCTCATGGCGCGCATATTTTCTCTTGCAGACCGGCCGGCGCCAACTGCCTGAAGTCCCCGAGATTGAACGTGTAAATACGTTCTACCACGCATCTTGCCGCGCAGCATAGGAGCAGAGCGTCGTACATCTTCGCGCCGACCCATCCGCCGCTTGCCATCGCGTTCAGCGCCTCCAGATAGTCCTCTTTGCCGAGGGATCCGACCTCAAAGTGCGGCAGGATGTTGTCGGTGACGATGCGCCCGGCTTCAACTGGATGTATGCGCGGCTGGACCGGCAGGCGCGTAAGTGCGGCAAACACTTCCGCGATCGAGTGCAGGCCCATAAATCCTTTGTCCTGCCCCGGGGCGACGCGCAGCAGCGCGGGCCTAGCTTGTGCATAGTGCGGATGGGTTTTGCTCGGAAGCGGCAGCGAGAACGGTCGTATCGAAGAAAATATCCACCTGGCTACGCTTTCAAAATGGACTTAATGCGCTCCTCGCGCACGTCTTCAAGGATACGCTCCCAGTTTGCCCCCGGCTCCGCACGGCCCTGATGGACCCACAGACCATCCACTTTGACCATGGAAGGCCGTGGTTCGACCCGCTTGAAAAGTACACCCTCCGGCTGCTCAATAGCCTCCAGCTCCGTGTTTGGCTTGAAGCCCAGCCGCTCCCGGAGAGGTTTGGGGACAACAATCCGGCCCGCTTTATCGACCCTGAGCCCCATACCGCTAGCAATACCATATACCATTAGTTATGGCAAAGGATGGCAAAGGCATCCGTGTCGTCCGCGCCAGATTCGGCTGATCAGCAAGCCTCCTTCGACTGAAAGAATTCGCGCAGGCATTCTTTGCGCAACGCGTGCCCGGCCGCGATCCGAAAGGATTCGGCGAGATACCTGAGTTGGAGCCAAGATTTGCGGGGTCGAGGGTTCCGGATTGATCCGGCGCATGCAAAGGTCAGTTACACATTTATATTCAGTCAGCTACGGACTTCATCAGTGTAAACGCTTACCGTTAGCATATCAACGAGTATTCGGTCGACTGAAAAGAGGACTTGTATGGTAAGATCGCCACCAAATAGGAAGGCGCAAAAAGCTATCGCCGGCCGTCGAACTTGGTAGGCGAGGGGGGCAAGGCTTCGCCATGCGGAAGCCGGAGGATCTGGCCGCGACTGTGGAAAAGGCCGTTGCCGCCCGCCGGGCGAAGATGAGCCTAGAAGAACGGAGTGCGGTCGCGAAAAAAGTTGCAGCAGCACGCTGGGGGAAGAGGCCGAAAAAACAACCAGAGTAGGACAACCTGGGAGGTTCGAGACTTCTTTCGCTATCTGCGCAAAAGCAAAAAATAGCGCCGGAACCGGGGCAACTGATGTGCGGGAATTACTTACGGATCTTGTACAAATGGTCGCACGCCCTGTTCCGGTAGTCAGGTCGGTCGCGAAGATCTATAGCCAATGCGGCGAACTCCATGCGAAAATAAAGCAGCAGCAGAGAGACGTTCCGGATGCTTACGGAGCCAAGAGCAGATGACCAGCGACCCAGCCACCAAGCAAGACCTTCACGACGTGGAAGAGCGTCTCATAGAAAAAATGCGAGACATGCAGACTGAAGTGCTACACGCTTTCCACAACTGGGCCAGACCATCGGAAATCAAGAGCCGATCCCACGGCGCGAACATCGCCGGCCTGGAAGAGCGCGTCTCCTTGTTGGAAGGACGCCTCAACGAGATCGACCGCGGCCCGAAACGCCAGTAGCTCCTTGGATAGCTAGAGTAACGGAAAGAACTTGCCAAATTCGTGGAGTGCTTTCCGGGAATTACTGACCGATCTTGTACAAACGGTCACCTGCCTGGTTCTTCCTAGACTCGATCTTCACGCGATGCTTCTTCCGGGAGAGGAAATGAACCCACGCACGCTGTGGGCTTACCAACCAGTAGTCTGCATGAGCGCGGCGAGGGTTGCGCCTTTTGCGCGTCCGATCATCTCCAGTATCTGAGCGCCTTTGCTTTCGACTCGCGAGGTCTTGGGTCTGGGCTCGTTTTTATTGGCCTTAGCTGCCCTCTTCGCTTTGTTGGCGGTTCTCTGGGCCCTCGGGCCGGCAGCTTTTTTCGAGGTCTCCCTGGCAACGAGCGCGCCTTGTCCGGCCGCAGGTTCGCTGGCTGTGGTGTCTATGTTCTTCATGGTGGTCCTTTGTCTCGGGTGATTCGCGCATGATGATTCATCACTCCCCTTGGCCCGGAAAGCAAGTGAAAAATGACGGTGGCTAGAAAGGCGAACACCGAGCGATCCAGAAGCAGCGGACCCGGTCTTGCCACACACCACATCGATCTCACGACGCGCCGCCTCCAGATCGGAGGTCGCTCAGGAGCTGAAGAAGAGACGTACAGCATTGGTTTCGCACTCCCTTCGCGCCGTCATCTCCTGGTCAAGCTGACCGCGGACGACATCAAGTTCCACATCTGGGAGCGAGGCCAGAAAGAGCCGAAACGCCCGCCACCTATCGATAAGAGATCTGGAATCTCCCCGCATACCTGGCCAAGCAACTCCTGACGATCTGCCAGTCAGTCCGGGATGCGGAGCTTTGTCGATGTTCGCCGGTCGCATCGCCATAGTCCCGGCCCTCGTCCACCAGACTGGACGGCTCGCACGCCAGGCAGAAATCTGACGCTGTAGACAAGGGCTCTTCCCCGGAGGCGTTTAGCCGCGCCCGCAGCAGTGCTTGAACTTCTTTCCGCTTCCGCACAGGCAAGGGTCGTTGCGCCCGATCGCGCGGCGCGCCTGCGCGGCTTCCTGACGGGCGATCCAGCCCATGACATTCGCCGGTGCGCGCTCGCTCGCCAGTTCGCGCGCCATGAATCGCATGTATGGATCGATATGCCGGAAGAACATCTTATAGCCCTCGCACAGATAGTTCAGACCTTGTTCGCCGTCGGGCGTCACGGCGAACCGATGCTTGGGACATTCGCCGTTGCAGGCGAAGCGAACATCGCACGAGCGGCAATATCCGGGGAGCGCGGTGTCCTTAGCCTCGCCGAAACGCTGTTGCTCGGCCGACTGCACTAGCGACGCCAGCGGCTCACTCATGATGTTGCCGAGCCGGTTCTTCGGATAGACGAAGTGATCGCACGAATAGACGTCGCCGGCGTGCTCCATCGCCAGTGCCGAGCCGCACGTCTTGCGAAACACGCACAGGCTCGATTCCATGCCCGCCCACATCTCCAGGCTCACGTCGAACAGTTGCACGAAAACCTTGCCCACATCGTGGCGCACCCACTCGTCGAAAACACCGATGAGAAACCGGCCGAACTGAAGCGGCTCCACCGACCACGGCGCCACGTGCGCCGCCTCGGCGAAGGCCGGCGAGACCAGCACCAGTCCGTCTTCGGTCGCGCGCGGCGAAATACGCTCGGCAATCGGGATGAGCTGGATGTGGCCGCTCCCGTGGTCCTTGAGGAAGCGATAGACCTCTTTCGGGTGACCGGAGTTGGTCCGCTGCACCGCGGTGAGCGTGTTGAACTGCACGTTGTGGCGCTTCAGCACCTCAATGCCGCGCATCACGCGATCGAAAGTCGGCTGCCCGCCTTTATCCACGCGCCAGGCGTCGTGCAGTTCGCGCGGGCCGTCGATCGAGACGCCGATCAGAAAACCGTGGTCTAAGAAGAAGCGCGCCCACTCGTCATTCAGCAGGATGCCATTGGTCTGAAACGCGTTCTCGATCCTCTTTCCGTTCGCGTAGCGTTTCTGCAGCGCCACCACTTTGCGGAAGTACTCGACCCCTAGCAGCGTCGGCTCGCCGCCCTGCCAGGCAAAGCTGATGATGGAAGACCGCTGCGCTTCGATGTACTGGCGGATGAAGCTCTCCAGTACGTCGTCCGGCATTTCCCACTGCGTCGCCCGCGGGTAGAGAACTTCCTTCTCGAGGTAGAAGCAGTATTTGCAATCCAGGTTGCAGATCGGCCCGATGGGCTTGGCGAGCACGTGAAAGTACTCGGTATTCATTTCTCCTGCAACCACGGGCTCAACTGCATTCCGGTCGGTCTGTACTCGTAGTGATCGCCGGTCTCCCTGCGCAGCTCGGCCAGCCGCGCCCGCAGTTGCCCGGTCAGCTTCTCGAATTCCGGTTTGCCGTACAGGTTGTCCTTTTCGTCCGGGTCCTTCTGCAGATCGTACAGTTCAAACTCTTCGGGTGCGAGAAAGAAGTGGATGAACTTGTAGCGTTCCGTACGCACGCCGCGGCAGGGCCGCACGTTCTCATAGCCCGGATACTCGTAGTATTCGTATAGCCAGTCCTTGCGCCAGGCGACGCTGGTCTTTCCCTCGGCCAGCGGCATCACTGTCTTTCCCTGCATGGCTGCCGGCACGGGAACGCCGGCCAGATCGAGCATGGTGGGCGCAAGGTCGAGATTCAGCACCATGCGGTCGGACTTCGTTCCCGCGCGGACGCGCCTAGGATAGCGAATCATCAGAGGCACGCGAATAGACGGCTCGTACATCAGCCGCTTGTCGTAGAAGTGATGCTCGCCCAGAAAGAAGCCATGATCGGAACTCAGCACAATGGCGGTCCGGTCCAGTGTGTTTTGGCGCTCCAGCTCGCGCAGCACTAAGCCGGCGTTGCGGTCGTTGTCCTCGACGCCGGCGTAATGATCTTTCACCAGCTCTTCGAGCGAGCGCGGATCGTCCGTGTAAACTTCGGCGCTCCCGATCTGATTGTCGGCGTGCGACACCGCGCGCGGTTTGCCGGGATAGCCGAGCCGGTCTTCGTCAAATGTCGCCGGAACCGGAATGGACACGCCGTTGAACGCGTTGACCATGTCTTTCGGCCGGTAGAACGGGGCGTGCGGCGCATAGAACCACAGGAAAAGACAGAAGGGCTTGTCGCGTTTTTGTTGCAGCCACTCCAACGCCTTGCCGGTGAGCAGATGGTCGACGTATTCGCCGTCATAACGCCGCGCGGGCTGATACTGGCCGCGGACGCCTTCGGTGATGACCGGATGATAGTAATCGGCCTGCCCGACGAAGCCGAAGTAATAATCCCAGTAGTGGTCCATCAGCGCGCCCTCGATGTGCGACTTACCGAAGAACGCGGTTTCGTAGCCGGCGTCGTGCAGCAAGTCCGATAGCAGCGCGACGTTTTTCGGCAGTTTCCCCTCAACGTTGGAAACAGCCCCGGTTGTGTGCGAGTACAGGCCGGTAAGCGCCGTGGCGCGCGAGGGCAGGCAGAGCGCGTTCACCACGAACGCATTCCGGAACACGCACCCCTCCCGGCCGATCCGATCCATGTTCGGGGTTTGCAGGGTCTGGTTACCGGCTAGGGAGAACTCGTCGTGGCGCAGCCCCTCGCCCAGAATGCAGAGAATATTCGGTCGCTCTTTGCCATCCTCGGCGAGGGACTCGGGCTGGAGGTTTGCAAGACTCACTGTTCCCGCCAGGACCTTCAGCACCGTCCGCCGTGTTTCCATTGCACTCCTGTGTCAGGCAAATTCGCGCCGACGCGTTACCAAAGTATGGCGCGCCACCAGAGTATATTGTCATGTTTCAGAAACTGTCGCAATGTGCCGGGCGCCGGTCGAGTGGCATACCCGGACATCGGATCGACGCTTTAGCCCCGGTGCTTAACTTCGCCGTTGAGCATCATCTTTAGCGCTCGCGTATCGGTGTTTGGATTGGGGAAATGTCACTTCGATTGGCAAGTCCGAGATACTTAATTCCGCCCAGATCTGTCGGAATTTTGACGCCTTCCTCGCGGACAATGAGCGCCTTGCCGCGCCCTTTGGCCCCCGCGAAGTATCCCGCCTCATATACGACATTATCTCTGGGACCTGACTGCCACTTACGCCCCACCGTAATCTTGTCGTCCGCCATGAAGAGGAAAATACCGCAATTCGTAAGGCGCTCTGCACGCTCGATCGAGTCCCATATCGTATCTGTACTAAATTCGTGCCAGTCGAACACACGAAGCTTTAAGTTCTCGGACAGAAATTCATGAATCGCGTTCGCCGGGCCTGTGGCATTCGAGGAATAACCCAGGAAGACATGCTTGAAACAATCGACTTCAGCTATCCATTTGTCAAATTCGTTAAGGAACTCCTGTGTGTCCAACCACTCAGCCTTAAGCGAGGCCGGCATCTTTACCACGTGAGGAAGATATCCGCTCCGCAAAGCGCCTCGTTCCGCCACGGCTTTTTCTCGAAGCACCAGCAGCGGCCGCTTCGTTCCCATAGCCTACCGCCCCAATGTGAGCGAACTCGCTCGGCATCGTTACCTGCGTATCTCGTGTTCGATAAAGCCTTCCCGCCTCCCATTGACTGAACGCCACAACAATAACACCTTGGCACTGCCGGATTTTTTCCAAACGGCATTCTATGTTGTCGCTGGCAGGAGAATCCGGCAAAATACGAAATCCCTTGCGTTGAATCCGGTCTATTAGCCCGGCGAGGAAACGCCGCTGCGGCTCTGAAAGATTCTCTATCTTTGCGGAGCTGACGCTAACACTCAGACGCGGATCGATTTCCATCATCCTTCCAATGCGCAGGTATGTTTTGAGCCAACTATTCTAAGCCGCGGCTCCACTCGCCGCTCATCGTCGCGCCGTACGCCCGCACGCTTCGAGACCTTTCCCTCCTAACATAGCGTAGGTGTGTCCCCGAAGCATCCCGTAAGAGGCCTCTCCATGGCGTTCGCGGCACCGTTGCGCCTCCCAGCCGCTATAATCGCTGTGCGCTTCGAATCATGTCCCACTCTTGCTATCTCGACAACCTCCCGCCAACCCCGCTGGTACCCGTCCAACTTGTCCCGGAGGATCCGGTCATCTGGGTGAAGCTGGAGTTCCTCAACCCCAGCGGTTCCACCAAAGATCGCATCGCTCGCCATATTCTCAGCCTGGCGTTGAAGAGCGGACAGGTGCGGCCCGGCGGCTTGGTGGCCGAAGCTTCCAGCGGATCGACCAGCATCGCCATGGCGCTGGTGTGCGCGCAACTCGGATTGCGATTCATTGCGGTGATGCCAGTAGGCGTGAGCAACGAGCGCGTCCTGATGATCCGGGCGCTGGGCGGCGAGGTGAGACTCACGCCCAAAGAAGACGGGATCGCCGGCGCGATTGCCGAGACGGAACGGTTGGCAGCGTTTCTGCCGAAACAGTTCGACAACCTCGAAAACGCCAACGCCCATCGCTACGGGACCGCGCAAGAGATTCTGCGGCAGATTCCCGGAAACTTGGTGGATGCGGTGGTCAGCGGCGTGGGCACCGGAGGAACTCTGGTTGGTCTCTATCACGGTTGCAATGCCGCGTGCCCGGTTCTGGCGCGGCCCATCGAACTCAGCGGGGAGGCGCAAGGTGGATCGGTGGACGTCGAATGTTGCAGCTTTAGCTCGCGCATACCGGGAGTCGTCGACAGCGTGTCAACCATCTTCCGCGCGGCCGACATGCCCGGGCTGGTTACGATGGAAATTCACGCCTCAGACGCCCTGTCGATGACGCGGGCGCTGATCCGGCTGGGATTTCCCGTGGGCCCGAGTTCGGGGCTGAACTTCCTCGCCGCGCTCGAATATGCCCGCACGTTAAAGAGCCCGCAAGCGCGCGTAGTCACGGTTTTCCCGGACCGCATGGAGCGCTACTTTACTACCGACTTGTTTGCACCGTTTCGGGATTCCGCCGTAGTTGGGGTCGCCTAGCGCCGGCGTTAGTTGACAGCCTTGTGCCATCGGACGCTACGCGAACGTTTCGACAGCGCCCCGCATCAAGTACTGCGACACAACCCCGCTGGAAAGCCGGCTATAGCCGAGAGCTGGGGGCGACAGTGATTGTCGCGCTCGCGGTACTGGTAGCCACGCCATTGCTGACCGTCAACACAACCACGTAGGAGCCTGGGACGTCTGGGGTGAAAAATGGCATCTCGGCGGTGTTGAAATAGAGAACTGCAGCGGATCCTGGAGGCCGCTGACCAAACATCCAACTGTACGTCAGCGTGCCCATGCCGCTCGGGTTCGTTGAGCCGCTAGCGTTCAGGGTGACCGTACTGCCCACGCTAACTGTCTGGTTGGGCCCGGCATCTGCGGCCGGCGGTGCGGGGGTGCTTTGGAATGTCCAATCAAGGGCAGAGAAATTCACTGGTTGGGAAGCATTGGCGATGATGGTGAACGTATTGCTGCTGGTGGTGAGGCTGTTTTCCTGGACGGGTCGAAAATTGAGGACGCCTTGCCCCGGTGCTACTCGAATATCGAAGGGATCGAGACTCGTCAGCGATGCTACTACGCTTCCGAGCGCGTTGCTGGGATTGAAGAGATCAGCGCGGTAGCTGAAGTATGAGGCGCCTCCGGAGGCCGGCTGCACGCCTATCAGTTGATAATTGGTAACAGTGAGGCCGGTGCTCGCGGGCGGCTGAGGAGGGACGAGTAGAGTCGGGGTCCCGGTCGCGGCAAACCGCGGAATGGCGGCGGTGCCCGGGGCAGCCGTTGGCCCGTATTCCTGGGTCACGGTCACGCCCGCCAGGGAACCTCCGCTGATCAAGAAGGGGATATTGATCGCGCCGACTACGCCGGGCGTGGCAATCGTTATCTCCCAGATTGCGGTGGAAGTGCCGGCCAAGTTGGGGAGCGCCGCAAGCGGGACTGCCGAGGGCGCGCCGCCGAGCGTTGTAGTGCCGGGAACAGGAGAGAAAACGCCGGTCTCGCTGGCGGTCAGTTGGGCCGTCACGCCCGGCGTCGCAGGGGCCGTGCTGTTAGCGGCGGTGTTCGTGGTGGCCGCCCAGATGGTCGCACCGGGCGGGACGTTGTTAAATACAGCCTTCAAACGTGTGCCAAAGTCGGCAAGCCCGGCAGGAGAGGTTCCGTCGAATATGTTCGTGGTCACGTCAGCGCCCGGGTTGGGGGCGCCGATGAACGGGGCGATGCTGCTCAGGTTCAGGTACGGCACATACCCCGACTCGGTGCCTGCGTTGTTGCCCAGCATACCATTCGGATCGGCCACTCTAGTCTTGAATGCCTCCGCGAAACCCTCGGTGTACGTCAGCGAAGCCGAACCGGTGTTTGAGATGGAAACCCCGGTACCCAAGCTCGGGATGACGGTCCCAAGCGGAACTGTTCCAAGGAACAAGGTCCTCTGGGCGTTGCTGTTGAAGATCACCGTAGCGTCGATCGGGATCGTGGCGCCGATGGGCGAGCCGGCCAACGCGGCGCTCGCGTTTATCCGCACGTTAGTAATCCGAAACACGCGCGAGATGCCCGCTGTTACCGGAGGAAGTACTGGAATACCTAGAAAAGTAACTTGATTGGGCGGCCCGGTGGCGCTTGAAGAGAATAGCTGGCCTGAAAACGCGTTGAAGCCGGTGCCGAAAATGCCGCCCGTCGACGATAAATTTGCAATTTGGGGGCAACTCGTTGCCGCTGTCAACGCCGGGGCGGAAGCGCCGCTCACACTGCACCCCACGGGCGAACTTGGTTCATCAATCAAAAGCAGGGCCTCGGAAAAATTCGCGGTGGTCTCGCTTCCTATGGGCCGGCTGGTAATCGGAGCGGGTAAGATAACCGTGATGTTGCCCTGCAGATTCGGGTCGCTAGCCGTGCTGGTGCCAGGCGCCGTTGCGGAACCGCCGGTGCAGGTGATTAGGATGTCGCCTGCCAACTCCGTGTAGCCTTCTCCCCTGAGGCTCGGCGGGACTCCCTTATTTGCCTGACATTGAAACGGCGGCGTCTGCGCGCGAGCCAGCCCCGCGAACAGCGACAGCAAGGCTACCGCCGAGAAACATCTCCACAAAGCGACGCGCCGTACATTTCGCCTCATCGCATCCCCTCCTGGTTTCCTCGCTGGAAGCAGCGGCGTCAAATCTCACATCGTGTGTGATAGAAATATACACCCGATTCGCCGGTTTGAGGCGCTTTTTCCTAGTCTTTCTCGTTCTTGTAGCAGCAGCAGTACCAGTACCGGTTCTCATGATCGCTGCAGGAGTGGAACAAGTGCGGAAAAGTTAGGGAACGCGGGCGGAGCGCGAATCAGCGGCGGCGAATTAAGCGCCTGGCTGTACTTTGCTGTCGGTGGCCACACTCGGCGAAACTTCCCTTTTCTCAATGGGGCCAACGATTTCCTGAACGAGATGACATTATCGCTGGGCCCGACTATTGGGGAGCATCTGCTCACCCCACGCCCGCATGGAGCGCTACTTCGCGACGGATTTGTTGACGCTGTTTCGGGATTCCGCAACCGCCGGAGTCCCGTATAGCCGGCGATACACGTCGGCGTTTCTCAAAACGCTTTGCACGTAATTGCGGGTCTCCGCAATCGGAATCGTTTCGACAAACTCAGCCGGCTCGCGGAAGTGGCTCCAGGTGAGCCATTGCGTGACATACGACTTGCCGGCATTGTAGGAGGCCAGCGTCGCTTCCCACTGACCTTCCAGTTGATCGAGCAGCATGCGCAGATAAAATGTTCCCAGCCGCAGACTGGTGTCCGGCTGATACAGCATGTCGGCGCGGAAACCGGCCAGGCCGATCTTGCGGCTCAGCTCGCGGCCCGTTGAGGGCAACACCTGCGTCAGCCCGTAGGCCCTGGCGCGCGATAGCGCCTTGGCGTTGAATTCGGACTCCTGGCGGACCAGACCCGCGACCAGATACGGATCGATCTGCCGTTCTCTGCTGTACATTTCGAGCGGCACCCGATACGGCAGAGGGAAAGCTAGCCGCAGGAATTGCATATTCTCCGCGGCGATGGGCAGGTACAGATAACCGGGAGCGTAGCGCTTGATGTAACGGATTCCCATATCCGGCTGATCGCGTTCATTGGCCAATTGAGCCAGCGCGACGGCGACCACTTGCGGCTCGGAATCGGTAGTCGCCCCAAACCGCAACTCGTCGTCTGCGAGATCGTCCAAACCGGCGGAGGCGAGGAGGTGCGCCCGCTCAATCCGGACTTTTGTCGGGAGATCGGCGCTGAAGGTCCCGGGGCGCTTGTGTGGCTCAACCAGGCCGGCAGTCTCGCCCGCGGAAATCGCCGCCCGCGCCACAGCAGGCTCGCGCAGCCGGTCGCGTGCCAGCATGGCGTAGTAGAAGTTGGGATAGAGGGTGATCAGGCGTTGATACCAGGCATGGGCAGCGCCCAAGTCCCCACGCGCTTCGGCGGCACGCGCCAGATAATACATCGCGCCGGTTGTATCTTCCGAATCCGGATAAAGCAAAATGTGCTCGCGCAGCAACGGAACGGCACTCTGCCGATCGCGCAAATAAGTGCCAAAGGTCATCTTCCAATGGCAGGGGGCCGAGCGGGGATCGGCCGGGAAGGCTGCGGCGCAAGCGCGATACAGCGGTTCTGCCGAAGCCGGCTCATTGCGGCGCGCAAAAAAATCCCCTGCCGACAAGAGCGCCGGCAGCCGCCATCTCGACTGGGGATAGAGCTGACCGAGACGCGCCAGAGCGGTGTCCATCTCGCTAACGTTGTCCACCCGCTTCGCCGCTTGCGCCAAATAGGAAAGCCGCTGCGCGTCGGCGTCGGCGCTCTGAACGGTAAACGAGCTGAGGTAAGTCAGCGCGGCCTGATTCTGGCGCGCTTGGAACTCCGCGACACCGGCCAGCACCTTGGCCCGGTCGAGGTCGGCGCCGGATAGCAGAGGAAGCAGGGCCTGCAACTCCTGACGGGCCTTGGCGGGCGCGCCTCCATCGATGAGCTTGCCGCAGCGAACCAGCAATTGCGCGGGTCCAGGTTTCCCATAGCGGACCACGGCAGCTTCGGCGTCCGGGGCGGCTGGCGCGGTAGGGTGTTCCACATAGATGTGCTGGAAGCGCATGGCCGCCTTAGCCGGATCGCCGGCCATCTCATAGGCGCGCGCCAGCAAAGCGTCGGCCTGTGTTTCCGCGAGTTCCGCCAAGTGCTTTTCAACCAGCTCAATCGCTTCCTTTGGCTGGTTGAGTTTCAGGTAGGAGTTGGCCTGAAGAAGCACCGCCTTGCTAAGCAGAGGAGAAACCGGCTTACTCTCGAATACCGGCTGCAAACTCTTCACCGTGCCGTTGTAGTCCTGCAGCTCATAAAGGTTGCCGGCGGTAAGAAAGGCGACGTAATCCTCAATCGAGGGAAGGCGTTTGTGGATGGCTTTCAGATGCTCGAGCGCTTCCCGTGACTGCTTCAGTTCGGTTTCGGTGGCGCCCAAGGCCAGCAGCGCCAAGGGCTCCTTCTCATGCTGCAAAACCGCCGCGCGATTGACCGCATTGGGTGTTTTGCGATACGCCTCGACCAGTTCCTGGAGCGTCGCAGTGCCGAAGAGGGCCGGAGCGAGCAAAAGAATAAGCAAAGCCCCGCACAATCGCCCGCACAACCGCCCGCACAACCGCCCGCACAACCAAATGTAGGGCAGGTTGTCAACCTGCCGCGGGTTGTTAAACCGCGCGAGGGTGAATAACAAGCGCGTCATCAAGCGCGCGATGCGCGCGCCAACAGCTCGGTTTTGCCGACTCACCACCTTTTTCAGCAACTGTTACCTTTCAGCAACTACACCAGAGGGCCCGGATAATCCGCGCCAAGTATTTGCGCATCGTCGTTCGCCAGCGTCTTCAGCAACTCCACATGTAAGTAATCGGCCATTCCCATCGAATTCTCAAGGAATCGGCGGCGAAAAACCAGCCGCCGCGCATCGATCTCGGGCCCCAGCGACTGGTACAGGTCGCGATTCCGCCGGCCCGCTTGCAGCGCCTGCGCATGATAAAGAACAATTTCGGCCACTTGCGTGCGCGCCACGCGCTGGGCTTCGAGATGCTCTTTGCGCGCGGGCGTGGCCTCGGGTGTAGAGCTGAGACTCGAGCTGAGAGCTACCAATCCCGCGACTTTTTCCAGCCCGGGTTTTCCCTGGCCAGGCAGTAGAGCGCCGGCGATATTGGCGATGAGTTCCAGCGCGTTCGAATCCACCTCCCCATCGGCATAGAGCACGGCCGCAACGCGGTTGCCTTGCAGGATCGGAAAAAGCCAGCAGCGGCCGCCCGGGACTTCGGTCAGGTAATTCGCCAGACCGGCGGACAGTTCGCCGCGGGTGCGCATGGCGACAATGGAGTCCTTACTTTCTATAACGGCGGCGAAGGCGGGAACTGTTCCCACCGGAATGGGAGTGAGGTCAACGCCTTGCAAACGCAGGGTATTGGCGCTGACGGTGAACACCAGGGCCCGGGTGCAAAACGAAGCCACCGCCTCGACCAACGCGCCGCTCCATTGCGCTTCGCTCTCAAACACGCTCAGCCGGCGCACCGACTGGTTGAGGGACATGGCCAGCTCGCGGCGGAGTTTGCCGGCGAACTCGGCCAGGCGCTGGCTAAAGTCGGCCTGAGCTTGCGCCAAAATAGGTGAGGGCAAATTTCATTGTAAGAGCATTTTGCCGAGCAAGCATTGGAATTCGCCGGCCTGAGCGCCTGCCGCGCCGTAGAGGACGCACATCAAGCGTGACACATCGGGGAAGTCATCGCCGCCGCCGTCTGCTTTCGTCCCTCGCAAAAGACGGCAAAGTATGAGTCATTCTCATTTTGCAAAACGAAACCTGCATAGCCGGGCGCGGGTGGCCTTCTAGCTACTTTCCGGCGCAAAATTCCAATTTTGGGCGAATTGTGGGATGGGCCGGGCGCTGGCGAACCCTGAAGGCGCAAAAAGCCCCGGCGGAACGAGTCCACCGAGGCGGTTAATAAAGGATGCTGGCGAGAGAGAACGATTCAGCGCTCGCCGACCAAGTGAAGTCCGATATTGATCATGTTATCGGCGATGACCCCAAGACCCACCCAACGTTTGACGCCTGGAACACCCTTGTAACGGGAGCGGTTCAAACCATGGCGCCGTTTCAGGACGCTGATGCGGCCCTCGCAACCCGTGCGCCACTTCTGTGCCTTCTTGAACCAGCGTTTCTTCTGTTCCTGCTTGCGTTTCTCACTCTTGGTGTTGCGACTGGGAACGGCCACCCGCTTCACGCCCAGTTCTTTCGCGGCGGCTTCGTTGGCGGCGGAGAAGAATCCCGCGTCGCCGGTCGCGAGCTCCGGAACTCGACCCAGCAACTCCTGGTGCTTTTCGATGGATGGCGTCAGCAAACTGGAGTCGCTGGGCCGCGGGCCGAACACGTCATAGTGGATTACGATTTGATTCTCTGCTTCCTGGATTTTGACCAGTTTGCCGAACTCATTCGGCTTACCAGCCTTGCCTTTCCGAATGATTTCCGTGTCCGGCTCAAACACGCTGAAGATCTTATTCTCCGCCTTTGAGTTGCCTCTCATCACGCGTTCCCGCGTCTGCCGCATCACCTGTTGCACCCGCGGAATCATTTCGTCGAGCTGCTGTTTGGCTTTCTGCAAAACCACCCGTGGGCCTTGCTTGACCCGGTTGGCGATCTCGTCGGAGAACTTCTTGGCCTGTCCCACCACTCGACTGGTCGCCTCCAGCAGTTTGCCGTATGCGGCCTTCATCTTCTGCTGGCCTTTCTCGGTCTTGTTGCGGCTGGCGTAGGCGATCTCCAGAACACGCTTTTTCACGCTCCGCGAGCGGTCCCGAAGCTTCGTCCCCACGTCGCCCACCACCGCTGCCACTTTCTTCATTACCCGAGTCAGAACTCGAACGCCGTCGTCCATCAGCTTGCTGTCGGTCGGGAAGTGGATATTGGTTTCCACTACGGTGGTGTCGACTCGCAGCTTGCGGCCGGTCACGACTTCCTTTTCCACGGCAATCGCCACGGTCCGCCGATGCAACTTCTCGATTGCTTCCGGGCCCAGTTGACGCGCCAATCGGCCCATGGTCTTGTCGTCGGGGACCTTCCCGCCGCCGACACCTGTGAACTCCCGATAAACCAGATTGGCGCGAACTTCTCGGGAGGTAACTTCGAAACTCCAGTCGCGCATGTGCTTCAGCAGCAACATCCGCAGAATGACTTCGGCCGTCGTCCCTGGACGTCCACGAGTTTTGCTCTTCTGGATGCGCTTGCTCAACTCCTGCTGAATGGTCTGGAGCAACTGATCGTCATTCAAGGCCTCGTCGGCGTGGCGCATCCATGGTTCCCAAAGATCCTGGACCTCCTCGGAGATCAGGCCATCGGCGAAGCTGCTCTGAACACGGCGGGCGGCAATCACGACTTACCCTCCCGCGCCTGGTCCCGGTCCAATCGCAATAGCTGTTGGTTCAGCTCGCTAATCGCCTCCAAAGTTTCCTTTGCCTGGCGATAACGCTGTAGAGCTTGGCGTACCAGCGGGACCTGCTCTGGGCGCAGACTCAACTGGCGGGTCTTGGCTCCGGGATAGGTCACGGTGAGGACCCACTGAGGGTGCCCCTCGCCGCGCGCGCATTTGGGACAGCCACGGCTGTGAAAAGTAGTGCGTTCGAGGAGGGAGCCCCGGAGGACATCGCCGCAGGAAATGAGGGAAGCGGCAAGCCGGTCGCGCTTTTTCGTGGCGCTCATTCGTGTCATTCACAAGAATGATACAACACTAGGAACGCCAAGGTCAATACTTTTCAAAACATTTTTCATAAAAATGTTTTGGGGGCCGCAAACAAACAAACAAACAGCCAGCCGCCGGCGACGGACACATTTCACGGCAGAAGGCGGACTACCGAATGCTCCGAGAATCCCCAGGACAACATGCGACTCCCAATTCTGGCCACTCGGTCTGGCCGCAGCAGATGGACGAACGATTTTAGATATGGAGCCGCTAATCCAAGCCAACCCAAAAAAACGAAGGCTGTTCACGAGTGCTGCCCCTGCCTCCCGTTGGCGAATTCCGTTCGATCATGCACGGAGAAGCCGCGATGGCCTATGAAAACACGCCGGTTAGCCCCGGAATTTTGCGCCGGAAAGTAGCTAAGCTAGAGGCGGCCAAGACAACACGTTGGCAAAAGTGTGACGGTCCTGGGGATTTGCGACACGAGAGTCAAGGCTGCAAGTTTTTCTGGCCGGCCTTTTCGGTCCTGTCGCTCAGAATGGAAAGGTCGGGAATCGGCGGGCCGCCAAGGACAGAAGGTAAGAAGGTAGAGGAGCGAAAAGCGGTCCGGCTGAATAGCGGGCGGTTCGCCCAATCGGCCAAGCGCCTCTGGGCTGACCAAGTAACATTTGGCGGTTGCTTGCAGCACCCGTTTCAGACAATCGCCGCGCTTGCGCTCCTCGATAAATTCGAGCAGCCGGTCTTTTCCAGATCGCGGAAGTAGTAGTTCACCTGCTGACGAGGCAAGTCCAGCCGGCGGGCGACGCCGGACGCGGAATCCGGCTCAGTCAGCTCGACAGGACACGGAGGCGGCCGGGATCGAGCAAAACGGAGGCTGGCGAGGGGTCGCGAACCAAGTCGAGCGGCAGCATCGTGGAATCAGGAGCCGCGGGCATCCGCGCTTCGAATCTGCCAACTGGCTCCGATTCCCGCCCGGCCTTAAGCCCATCACACGCGGCGTTCCGTCAGGCTCTCAGAAGGATCGATTGAAGCCCAGCGGAAGTTTTCAAACGACGAGAACGAATGCGTTTAGTGGCGCAATTTGTTTGCGCCAGGCTGCGCATCCTCCTCGGCTAACCCATCCACTGAGAAGCAAACAACGGCGACGGGCGCGGATCGGGAATTGCACATAGCACATCGGTCCTCTGGCTCGTCAAGGGCATTCTTTCATGCATTTTCGAGACGCTTCTTTCGTCGTCCGGAGGGCCACAGAGGTACCGTCATGGACTGTTTCCATAGCATTCACAGAATACTAATAATCCTATTCGTGGTACTGGTCGCCTTGACTGCCGTACCGGCACTAAGCGCTCAAACCACGCTGCAGGCTCAACTTGTCACCCGTCCGGTCACCAACGAGGACATCGGGAACTATAAGCTTCCCGCCACCACAGAGGTCACGGGCGGTTTGACGACGGTTGGCGTTGGCCAACCCTTTTATCTTGAGGCTCAGGTAGACATTAACGTTCCCGCGACACAAATCGCCAACGTGACCTGGGCGCTTACCAGTAAACCATCCAACTCGAAGGCCACATTCACGGATAGCCCCTTAGGTGCAAACGTACCGGTCTTCGAGCCCTCCGATCGGCTGATCTACCAGGTGGCTGGGCGAACGCTGCTGCGGCCCGATGTAGTTGGAAGTTATTCGGTGGCCGCGACCATCACCACGGTGGGTAACGGCGTTGCCACCCTTTCACAAACCTTGACTGCCAGCACGTATATGGGCATTTCAGCTTGTTCAAAGTGCCACAGCAACGGCGCGCCGCCCTCCCCGTGGTCGATGACCAATGCGTGGTCGAAGACACTCCACTCGCAGATCTTCACGGACAGCATCAATGGAGCCGGCGCGATTGTCAACGGCGTCCCATACCCGTACACCAGTGCCTGCTGGGGATGCCACACTGTCGGTTATGACACCAACCCCAACGCGGTGAATGGCGGATTTGACGACATCATGGCGCAACTCGGATGGGTCGCTCCCACGGTCCTGCAGGCTGGCAACTTTGCAGCCATGCCGGCGGCACTGCAGAATGTTTCCAACGTCCAGTGCGAGAACTGCCACGGACCGGGCAGCACGCATATCGCTTCCGGTGGCGATCCGCTCCTGATCTCGAGGGACTTCACCTCGGGTGTTTGCGACCAATGTCACGCCGAAGCCCCGCATCATGTCAAGAGCCTGGAATGGAGCAACTCCGGGCACGCGGTCGCGACGCGCGATCCTTCGGGGGCTGGTCAGCAAGCCTGTGTTGGATGCCACACCGCCAACGGCTTCATCGGTAAGATATCCGGCGTTTCCACGCTGCCAGGTTACATCGGCACTGGACCGGTGACCGTAGACACGACGTACAACGCAGTAAATTGTCAGACCTGTCATGAGCCACATGGCGAGACCACGCCCAGCACCAACTTGCACCTCGTTCGGACGGCCGCCCCTGTGACACTCCAAGACGGCACGGTAGTGGCCAACGCGGGCCTGGGTACGCTGTGCATGAATTGCCATCAGAGCCGGCAAAACGCCGATACTTACGTCGCCAACACAGCGGGAACCGCCCACTACGGTCCCCATCATGGGCCGCAAGCCGACATGCTGGTTGGGACGAACGCGTTCACCTATGGGAAGAAGATTCCCAGCTCGGCGCACGGCGAGGTGGTACCCGACACTTGCGTCACTTGCCACATGCAGACTGTAGCCTCTACTGATCCATCCCTCGGTCAGGTGGGCGGCCACACGTTCAAAGTCAGTTGGGCCGGCAACACCACCACTCCAGGAGAAGAGTTGGTCGCGGCATGTCAAACCTGCCATGGTCCGGAGATTACGACCATCAATTTTCCGCTGTTCGACTACAACGGCGACGGCGTGACTGAGGGCGTGCAAACTGAAGTGCAGCATATGCTGGACAAGCTATCCTCAATGCTGCCGCCGGTTGGCCTGCCGAAGACCTCGCTGGCCATCGACAGCACGTGGACCGAACCGCAATTGAAAGCGGCTTACAACTGGTTGTTCGTGACTAGCGACGGAAGCCTTGGCATCCATAACACCGCCTACACCGTGGGACTGCTGCAGGCTTCCATCGACGATCTGGAAGCGAACAAACACCCGCGAAGATAGGGGTAACATTCCTGCACGCTCGGGCCGCCGCCGCGCGCGGCGGCCCTCAAGCATTCAATAGAGCGTGAACGGGTGACTCCGCAGCATGGCTTAAGCTTAAGCTGCGTTTCTTTTGATAAACCAACCGGATCTGTGCGTTGTGGGAAAAGGCCCACCCGGCCGACCGGTTCGTTTCAGCCCGATGGAGCGACCCAACGAGGGCTGGCGGCTATCTATTGGCGGAAGTACCCCGCGGCCAGATCGGGTTTGGCTTCGATGGCCAGCGCCCAGTACGTCTTGGCTTGATCTTCGCGTCCGAGGGATTTCGGGACATGCCCGAGGTTGAGCAAAGCCTCCGGAAAGCGACCCAACGAGGACTGAGCGGCTTTCTATTGGCGGAAGTACCCCGCGGCCAGATCGGGTTTGGCTTCGATGGCCAGCGCCCAGTACGTCTTGGCTTGATCTTCGCGTCCGAGAGATTTCAGGACATGCCCGAGGTTGAGCAAAGCCTCCGGAAACTCCGGACGTTCGTTGAGTGCGGAGCGATAGTGACTGGCGGCCTCTTCGGTCTTACCTAGTTTCTGCGAGAGTAAGCCGGTGTTGTAGAACACGTCGGGGGTCTTTTCTCCCATTTCGAGCAGCTTGAGATGATGTTCCAGCGCCTCATTGAGATCGCCGGCATCGAGAGCAATGGCGGCCAAGCCGCGGCGCGCATCCATGGAATCGGGCTGGCGATGCAGGAGATTGGTGAGGACCTCGCGGGCCGCGTCGTGTTCTTTGTTTTTCCAGTAGGCCATGGCCAGGTTAAGCTCCGCTTCGCGCCAGTCCGATCGCTTGGCCAGACACTCGCGGAAGGCAGTGGTGCTGCCGGCGAAATCGCCGTGGCGTAACAGCAGGTAGCCCAAGCGGAAATAGGCGTCAGGCATTTCGGGATTGCTGGCGACGATCTGTTTGTATAGACCCTCGGCTGTCTCTACATCCCCTTGCTGTTCTCGTATCCAGGCCACTTGATATTGCAGGTCGATGCGCTCGGGAGCGAGCTTGAGAGCTTTTTCAAACGACTCGCGGGCGCTGGTCAGATCGCCCATTTCCTGGTAGACCGAGCCAAGTTGAATGTGGGCGAAGGCGACATCGGGGCGGACGGTGCGGGCGCGGACAAAAGCGTTCACGGCGTCGTTGACGTCGCCCAGCTTTTGGTGGGCCAAACCAAGGTTGAACCAATGATCGTAGACCTGCGGAGCAATCTGCGTCAGTCTCAGACACAGGTCTCTCGCGGTCGCGACATCGTTGGCCGCAAATGCAGCGGCTGCCAGACTCTCGAGCGCGGCGGAATGGTTGGGCTTCACTTCACAAAGCTGATTGGCATAAGTCTTTACGGTCTCGTAGTCCTTGGTCTGGAGACCGAGGCTAAGTAAGTTGAGAAGCGCTTCTTCGGACCGCGGATTGATCTGCAAAATTTGCTCATACAGCGGTTTGGCCTCTTCAAAGTGCCACTGCAACTGCAGGGCGACCGCTTTGCCGAAGAGTGCCGGCTCGCGCACCGGATCCTTGGCCAAGCAGGCTTCGAAGGTTTGCATGGCGTCGTCATACTGCTTCATATGCAACTGACAAATTCCGATGGAAACCTGCGCTTCGAGCCAGCCTGGCTGGCCTTTTAGCGCCAGCTCAAAGCAAGGCAGCGCGTCCGCATAGCGGTCGAGATGCTGTAGCGCGAGGCCGGTGTGGAACGCCAGATTCGGATCGGCGGGCGATTGATCGAGAGCTTTCCGGTAGGTTTTGAGCGCGTCTTCATAGCGGCCAAGCTCGAGCTGCAGATAGCCGCGGGCGGCCAGAACTTCATCGGAAGAGTCGCCGTTGCGGAGGGCGGTATCGAGATCGCGCAAAGCTTCCTCGGACCGGCCACCCAAGTGGTTCGTGACGGCTTTCGCCAGCAACCGGACATCACTAACGCGCGCATGGGTAACTTGCGCATCGGTAATTCGCGCGTCGGTCATTTGTGCGTCGGTTAGGGGCTTCACCGGGCTATCCTCTGCCTTCACGAAATCGGCGTTCGTAGGATGGGCGGGACTAGAGGTGGATGCACTAGCAAGTGTTTGCTCGGACACGATTTTTGACTCCATGTGCTGCGGTTCAATGGCGGGCTGCATTGTGAGATCGTCTGCCAGAGGAGCGGTGAGACTTGCGCCTGGACCTGCGCCAAGACCTGGGGCCAGATCGGCGGCCGCATTACCTATATTATCCAAGGCGGGCCGTTCAGCAAACTCCGATAGTTGGCCGGCAGGAAGCTCCGACTCTTGGTCTGCAATGGTATCCAGGCTCATTCCGTTCATCGACATCGATTTCTTCCCTTCAATTTGTCCCTAGAGGCTCTAAGAACTTTCTCTTCGTACATACCATCGGCAGGGTACTTGATTTACTTAACGGGCTAAGGCCGGAAGTGGCGTGGAAACTGCGACCGAAGTCGCGGCCTCGGTACGAAACTCGATCTGGATTCGCCGGACGTAGGAATTCGGGACACTTAGCCAGTTGGGAACTGTATCCTGGAATACGGAACGAGGGCGCAGAGAAATAGCCGGTTGAGGGCTGGAGAGCTGGTGCTGTGGTTCCTGCACCACGTTGATGCAATTGGGGATAAACGGTCTTGGAAGGTCGGCGAGCAGCCACGGCCGGTGATCGATGATGCCCGCCATCTGGGTGGGCCGGACACGAATCCCAGCCAAAGGCCGGGAACCGGATTGTGGCGCCGGCAACGGGCGCATTTCGGGTTCGGGTTGAGCGATGCGGCGGCGCGGAGTAAAGAAGGTGTTGGTAAGTTGCCACGTCAATTGCGCCGGCGACTCCGGAACAGCTAGGTTTGGCTGAGAGCCGACTAAAGGGAGTACTGGCTGTGCGTAATTGGAAAACTCACCGGGCTGGACAACCGGTATGCCACGATCAGGCGCCGTAAACGCGCCCAGATCCGCCCCCGCGGGAATTCGTGGAGTACTCCGCACCGGCGCTGCCAAGGAGGGAAACTCGGGCTCTAGCTGTACGGCAGCGGGATCCGCCGATGCGAGAAAAATATGCTCCCGGTCGGGAGCCGACCACATAGCTGGGCGCAGTTCTGCTTTCCCAACATGGAAGCTCGGCCGATGCAGCGGAAGAAAATCGGTGACGACGGAGCGGGGCGGAATGGGGCGGGCACTGCGTATGCGCGCCGGAATTCCGGAACCGAGACTAGGGGGCAATTCGTGCCAGAGTGCCTGCGGAGGGCAAGGTAGCGGCGTAGAATCGTCCAAAATGCCTGCGGGTAGAGTGCTTTCGGGCAAGGTATTTTCAGCCACCGGATTTATGTTCTTCCAATCTTATCTTATAAGCTCTATGGGCATTATCCGGGAGAACCGCAACGAATACAGTCGGCTTAATGCCTTAGACCGGTCACCGGCACGGTTCATTACTAGTTCTGTGGTTCTGCGGGAACTCAGGAGTTTGTCTGTAAGGAGGATCGTGTCCGGCTTCGCGGGCCCTGGCCGTGGCGCCAGGCGTTGCGGGGGCAGATCGTTTTGATACGCAATGTTTTGCAACGACAATCCTCGACGGGACGTTTACAATGAGAGGAGCGTGGAAATGTACAAACGGATAACAGTGTTGCTGCTGGCAGTGGCGATTTCCACTGGCTGGGCACAGGAACCCGCGGCCAAGGCCGAAGCTCCGCTACCCCAGTTCACCGTTCCGGAAGGGACTAAGGTTCCGTTGAGCATGATCAATAGCGTGAGCACGAAAAATGCAGCGCCCGGCGATCGCGTGTACCTCGAAACCGTGTTCCCGATTTTGGCGGATGGCAAAATTGTGATTCCTCCGGGGAGTTACGTAGCCGGAACCATAACCGAACTGAAGCGGCCTGGGCGAGTGAAGGGGAAAGGCGAAATGTACGTCCGCTTCGATTCGCTGACGCTCCCGAACGGCGTGACTCGGGACTTTCGCGCGCGCGTAGGTTCGCTCGATGGACGAGCGAGTGAACACTTAGACAAGGCGGAAGGGAAGATCCAGAGTGAAGGCAACAAGTCCGGCGACGTGAGGACGATCGGCGAAACCGCCGGAGCGGGCGCGACCATCGGCAGCATCGCCGGCGTGTCGTCGGGCCACACTGGATTGGGCGCCGGCATTGGCGCGGCCGCTGGCGCGACGGCCGGATTAGTGGGCGTGTTATTCAGCCGCGGCCCGGACGCAATTTTGTCGCGCGGAACTACGCTCGAAATGGTCTTGGACCGGCCGTTGACGTTTGATTCGACCGAAATCGACTTCGCGCATGGCCTGCCGCGCTCCAATGCAGGTGACGGTCCAGGGCCATTGCCGAGCAAGAAGGATCAGAGCCTGCCACGCCGGCGCTGGCCCTACTAGCGCCCAAGACCTTGCCCACTCATCTCGCTCCCGATCAGGAACTGCTCCGCTACATCAATCTGAAGTTGGCCGCCATCGGCCAACCGACCAGCGCGAGTACAGCCGATCCGGAATTTCTCGAGATCGCGGCGCCATTGCTGCGAAACTATTATCAAAAAGACCGCCTGCTGGGGGACCGGCTGTGTCCGGTGGATGGCCGCATTCAGACCTTCCTCGACGATGTTCTTCGGGGTTTCGGCGCTCCGCGGTTGCCCAACCAGACGCTGGTGCTGGATCGGCCGGGCCTGGCGCGGCTGCTCTCGCTTCCGCCGGACAAAGATGACTTTTCTTCTCCTTATCTGAAGTCTTACCGGGTACGGCAAGGGCTGCTGCACAATCCGCGCAGCGACCGGCGGACGACGCAAGGGATCTTCCACGTGGTCGACTGCGGATTTCCCGTGCCCAGCGACAAAATCGCCGTCCCCAAGCAGACCTTCTCGGCGCTGTTGGCGGTCGCATTGCAGCCCCCGGAAGACGCCTTGACGCTGCCATTTACCGCATGTCAGGAGAACCAGGTTCGCCTCTTTACCAGTCTGCTGCTGCGTCCGTTGGTGTGCCCGGCGACCGGGTCGGAGCCGGCCAAGACCCTGGAGATCCGCTTCTTTGTGCCGGCCAGCCTGGTGAGCAATCTGGATTTTGTCGAGCGCATCTTCGGCAATGGCGGCGACCCGGATTTGCCGGAGAGCGACGCCGCGCTCGATGTTTTGCATTGGACCGGACATACCGGTTGCGTGATTCTTGCGCCGCACATTGTGGGCTTGAAGAAGAAGGAGCTGGGCCTGCCTCACTACGATGACGCCAGCGAGCGGCAGCGCCGCGAGGGGATGTGTTGGCGGCAACCGGAGGAGCCCTATAACGGTGGGCGCGCGTTTAAGCTCACCTGCCGCGACCCGCGCGGCGTCATTGTTACGCTGATTGCCGACAATTACTACGGCTATTGCAAGAAAGAAGTGAAGGCGCAGATCAGCTTCTCGGCCAACCTCTATGGTTTGTGCGAGGAGGAGCATGCCGGCGGAGCGATTGCTTTTCCGGCGTATGTCTTGGGGCAACAGTTCTACGCCGGACGCACCGTTCTCACCAAGAAGGTGACTTTTCTCGAAGCGATGCACTGGCTGGGCGGCCGGGTCGAGATCAAGCCGGAGCATTATGCACTGGATCGGCGCTACCCGGATATCATTTACGTTCCCGAGAACGCGGAGTTTCTGGTTCGCGACGCGTCGGTAAAATGGCTTAAGCCGAACGGCGACTGGCACGAACTCACGCTGCGGGCCGAAGATACGTATGTGTTGCCGTGGGGCACCAAGATCCGGCTGGAAAAGCAGACCGGCGGGACCATGTGGCGCCTGGTGGCTTCGCGCGCCGACGGTATCCTGTGCCACAAACCTTGCACGGTATCGGGCGGCGGCAAATCGGAGATCTCGAAGTCCATCACCAGCATCCTCTTGAAGGGTCCGATCTTCGTGGGCGATTTTCACCGCGACTTGCAGCAGGTGGCGGAAATCCTGAAACGGGACTTTTCTCAGATCGAACGCAAGCCCGTCTCAGGCAAGCGCGCCGAGCGCCCGATTCTCGCGACCGAGCGTTCGCTTGGATCGGTGATCAAACTGATGACGGTCTCGCCCGAATATACTGACGAGCACAACCAGTGGCTCGCAATCGTTGCGCCCGAAGTGCGGCAGTTGCTGATTACGGTGAAGCGCTATTACCAGACCGGGTGGGGCGACAACTGGATGGAGCACTTCAGCGTGGATCATATCAATGGATCCCTGGGACATGAGCTGAAATTTGAGGACCAGAAGCTGCTCGCCAACTATCTGCGCATGGGTTACGATCCGGATGGTTCCTGGCGCATTTTTAAGCTGCGGCCGGACTTCCATCCCGCCGACAAAGTGCAGGTGGAGGACGATATCACCGCGTCCGTAGTTCTGCCGAGCGGGCGCCTCAACAATCTCGACCCGGAATATCCGAATAAGAGCGTCAAGCTGGTCCAGAACTGCGAGCAACTGCTGTTTCAGCGCCCGGACGACGCCATTCATCGCGGCTTTGATAAGGACGCCGAGGCGGACATGGCCTCCGCCAACGTATTTATCTCGAACTTCGAGCCGCTGACTGAGGCGGGCGTCCGGGGCATCGTTGACGGCCTGGTGGAGTTTGATAAGTACACTCCGCCGATGAAGCAGTTGCTCACGGGATTTCTGGCCGATCCGCATCCCGCGTATGTGGTTTCTTCCGCGCATCCGCGTATTGTCGATGGCGCGCCGTCTAAGAATCCACGCTATTTGCAGCGCCGCCCGGATCTGATTCATCCGCGCGAGACCTATCTGGCCGAGATCGGAACGCGGCTGGCGCGGGAGATTCCCGCGGATCGTGCGGCGCATTTTCCGGTCAACGCGTTGTTGTCAGGCCGGCGCAACAATCCGCCCGACCGCGCGGCCGGCGTGCCTCCCTTGGCCGTCTACAATCCGATTCATTATCAGGAACTGCCCGAGCTGTTCATGGATATGATCTGCAGTTTGACGGGAAAGTCGCCATCGACCACTGGCTTCGGGAGCGAGGGAGCGCTGACCAAAGGTCCGTTCAATGCGATGCCGGGAATTATCGATGTGAACAATGCCCTGGTCGCGGCGATTCTCACCGGGTATCCGGGATTCACCACCGCGGCGGGATACATTGGCCCTAACTATCGCGTGGACCACGACAGCAGCATGCTGGTTCCGGAGTTGTGGTGCCGGATGCGCGTCTGGGAGCGCGAAGCTGAGTTTCTTATCCAAAACGGTTACCTCGAAAAGCTCGACGATCTTGAATATCAGGGGCGAACCGTGCTCGCCAGCCGCCTGGGATACCGCATCACGGCGTCCTTCGTCGATCGCTTTTTGGGCCGCATCTTTGAGATTTCCGGCGCCGTGTTTCCGGAGGAGTTTCTGCGGCCGGAAAAACAGGACCTGGATGTTTTTGTGGCCGGGGTGGACGCGATTGTCGCAGCGCAACGCGCCGTCGCTAGAGACTATTTTGAGGACGGAACTATCGCGGCCGCGTGTCCGCCGATTCGTGCCCTGCTTCACATCATGGCGTATGGAGAATACGAAGGGCTGCGCGAGACAGACCAAAAGTTCCGGGACTTGTTTCAGCGGGACGTGTTACTGGAGAGTGACTGGTACCGGGACCGGCTGAGAGCTAAGCAGAAGATCGATATCGCGTTGTGGCGGCGGCATCGCGACTCGGTTAAAACTTTCCTGGCCAGCAGTTCATCGTCAAATGGCGTTGACGACTGGCGCTTGAGGCTCTCGGCCGCAGAGCGCCAACTGGCACGCGTAGAAGACGATAACTACCTTTTTGAATTGACGGGCAGCATCGGCGCCGACTGTTCCGTAGTCTCAAGTACGGACAGTTAGGGCGGGCTAAGGGTAATGCCGCATTACCGCCGGTCTATCGGCATACCAACATTCGGGTACCGTCTGATTTGAGACTGTCGTTCTATTTGATTGATTTGGCACCTCTCTTACACTTGGTAAAAGAGAGACCATGGGATCAGGCGCATTACAAATCACGATCAGTCTGTTTGCCATTCTAGGCGCGGCTGGGCTGGCGTTAGTCTGCGACTACCTTCGGCATCGTAATGAAGAGTTGAAAGCCGCCATGGTCGCCATGCGAAACGGGCAATCGGTGGTCGCGAGGTCAGCGCCTAAGACGGCGCAGGCGTCGCCAGAACAGATTCAAACCAAGACGACGCCGCAACCGGCTCAGGCGGCTCAGGCGGAGGATACCGCCGCAGTCGTTCACCATGAAGTCAGGGTAGAAGACGCAATTGCCGAGACGTTGGCCGAGGCCGCCGACGCGAATGCGGTTCAACCCAGCACCCAAAGCCGCCGGCCGCGGCGGCGGCGCCCAGTGGAAGCCGAAGTGGCGGAAGTGGGGCGTAACGGGGTGCGGCGGGAAGGGGAAGCCGCGAGGGTAGCGTTTATCGAACGCGCCATGTCGGTGGCCGCCGAGCTTGCCTCGCACCGGGAGGAGGTCGTGGTCAACGGAGCGGTAGCCGAGGCAGCCGTTGTCACGAAAGAAGAGCCGAAATCCAGTGTCGTTCCCGTGATGCAGCAAATGAGCACCGACGGAGCGATGAAGGATTGGCTGAGCCGGCGGGCCACGGCCAAGATGGCTTCGTGGGAGTCTTCGCTGGGGGCGACGGTTGCCGCACCGGCCGTCAGCGAGACGATGGTTAGCGAACCAGTCGTCGCGGAGACGGTCGTCACCTCGCCGGCCGTCAGCGAGCCAGTCGTTCCCGCGCCGGTCGTTTCCCCGCCAGTTGTTGCTGCGCCAGTGGTCGACCTGCCCGTCGCTGCTGCGCCAGCGGTTAGCACGCCGGTGGTTCTCACGCCAGTCGTCAGTGAGTCGGCGATCGCGGCGGCCATCGTTCCATCGCCCGTCGCTGCCGCGCCGACCGCTAGTGAGTCAGTCGTTGTAACACCAGTCGCCGCTGCACCGGCCGTCAGCGAGACGGTGGTTACCGAGCCAGTCGCCGCGGAAGTAGTCGTTACGGAGGCGGCCGTTCCCGCGCCTGTCGTTATCGCGCCTGTGGTCGCCGCTGCACCGGCCGTCAGCGAGACGGTGGTTACCGAGCCAGTCGTCGCGGAAGCGGTCGTTACGGAGGCGGCCGTTCCCGCGCCGGTCGTTCCCGAGCCGGTCGTTATTGCTTCTGCTACGCCAGCACTTGCCGCACCGGTCGTGGCCGCGCCAGTGGTTACCCTCGTTCCCGCCCCAGTTGTGAGTGTGCTGGCCGTGGCCGCGCCAGTCTCGGAATCTGCCCTCAATGCGCCAGAGCCCGCCGCAATTCACGTGGACCAGAAGATTTGGTCATCTGCGTTTCCAGATGAGCCGAAGCTGATGTTGGTGAATCGCAGCGAAAGCGCGGGCGCGAAAGTTCCCCAAGCCGGCCGGCAGGCGAGCGATGCGGTGGCGCCGGTGGGCGTCCAAGACGGGATGATTCTGGCCCGCTTGTTGGCGGGCAGCCAGCCTTACACCGGTGTGGTGATCTGCATTTCAGTCAAGGATATGGACGAGCGAGTGATCAATAACAAGGTCATCAGCTTTCTCACCGAATTGGCCCGTCCCAGTGACGTGCTGTGCCGCGCATCGAAGGACGAATTCGTCCTGCTGTGTCCGGATGAGCGGGGCTCCGATAGCCGGCGCAGGCTGGGTTCCATTTCTCAGCAATTGTGGGATTATCAACTTCGAAACCTGAGCAATTTTTCGGTGCAGTTTTCCTGGGGCAGTGAAGATGCGTGGCGCGCCAAGCTGTCGGACGCGCTGGAAGCGGCGCGCGACAACATGGCGGCTTCGCGCCGGACACGAGAAATGGGAAAGCCGCCGCGCCGCAAAGCGGTTTAGGCTGTTTCTACGTCACTGGCCTAGCGCATCTTGTCGCGTTGGATGGTGCGCATTTCATCCTTAGCGCATCTTATCGCGTTGGATGGTGCGCATTTCATCAATGATGCGTTCGAAGACGCGCTTGACTGACTCAGGAGGCATGGGCCCGGGGTTGTGGTCCAATACATTGGAAAACACCTGGTCCTCGCGGCGCGGCTCATAAATCGGCAGCGCCAGGGCTTGCTTGATCCGCCCGATCTCTTCGACAATCCGGGTACGTTCATTCAAGAGCGCGAGCAACTGCAGATCGACGGCGTCAATCTGCTTGCGGCACTCCCCTAAGCGCTCCATGGACATGAAACTTCGATGTTAAACCATCGGAGGCGGGCGCGATAGACCAAGCATGTAGTATGCAAGCATGGCGCGCTTCACTACCTCAGTCCGGACCCGAGTCCGGCGAACCGCCATTCTCTGCCACCGCTGGATGGGAACGGCATTCTGCGTTCTGTTCGCATGGTGGTTTCTTTCGGGGATCGGCATGCTGTATTGGGACTACCCGGGCGTGGAGTCCGCGGATCGGTTGGCACACTCGCCGGCGCTCGACCCGGCGCAGGTGCAACTTGGCCCCGCTCAGGCCCTGGCACGTTTAGAGACAGCTAAAGCGCCCGACCTGGTCCGGCTCAATACGTTCCAGGGCCGGCCGGTCTACCGCTTCAGCGTGTCCGGAGAAGAGCGGATGGTCTTTGCCGATACCGGCGAACTTCCGAATCGTTCTTCCCGCGAGCTGGGCCTCGCAACTGCTTCGGCTTGGACGGGTCAACCGGCCGGTTCGGCAACGCTACAACTCAATGCGGAAGAAGACCAGTGGACTGTGCCGGAGTCCTTCCGGCCTCTCCGGCCGCTGTGGAAATATTCGTGGCCGAACGGGGAGCAGGTATACGTCTCCCAGGTCAGTGGCGAAGTGGTTCAGCATACGACGCGGAGTTCTCGCCTCAAAGCGTATCTTGGTCCGATTCCGCACTGGCTGTATTTCACGCCGCTGCGCAAGCATGAGGCGCTTTGGAGCAACGTCGTTATCTGGGCGTCCGGATTGGCGACGCTAGCCGCGCTGTTGGGCCTCATCGTCGGAATCTGGGCGTACTCGCCATCCAGACGCATCAGCATCCCCTATAGCGGGCCGAAGCGCTGGCACATGATTCTAGGATTGTTCTTCGGCATCGTGGCCTGTACCTGGTCTTTCAGCGGAATGCTTTCCATGGATCCGTTTCCGGTCAACCGCGACGATAGCGGCGCCAGCGCGCTGGGCAACGCGCTACAAGGAACACGCTTCGATCTCGCTCCGTTTGAAGCAAAATCTCCGCGCGAGGCGCTGGCGCAGATCGGTTCCGGATTGAATGTGAAGCAGTTGGATCTTACTTTTTTCGCGGGCGAAGCAGTCTACCTGGCGACGGACGGGAAACAGGGTTCGAGAATCGTTCCGATTCATGGACCGGCGCGGGAAGCGTTCGACCTGGAACGCTTGCTGGATATCATTCGCGCTGCCAGTCAGCCGGCAGGGCTGGCTGAACTGAGCCTAATTCACGAATATGACGCCTATTACCTGGATCGCGGCCGCCAGAAGCCCTTGCCGGTGATCTTGGCCCGGATGAATGACCGCGAAGGCACGCGTTACTACATCGATCCCCGAACCGCCCGGATCGTATTCGGGTACAGTTCCCGTTTTTGGGTGAGCCGATGGCTGTATCACGGACTGCACTCGCTCGAACTGCCGTGGCTCTACGATCGCCCGGCTCTATGGAACGCGGTGATGCTGACTTTGCTGTTGGGCGGCTCGTGCCTGTCGGGGACCGCGGTAATTCTCGGTTGGCGATTCGTGCGGCGCAGACGCGCTCAATAAACCAAAATCTCCCGCTTGGGCCGGGGCGTCTGAACGTAGGGGGAAACCAGGCTCTCGTTCCCGTCTTTGTCCACCGCTTTGACGCCGAAAACATATTCGTCAATCGAAACGTCCGGCAGCGTGTACTCGGTGACATTGCCGACAAAGACGTCGTGCTCCCAAAATGGCGAGGTGGTCGATCGCATCACGATCGCGAAGCCCGCCAGATCCGGCTCCGGATTTTCCTGCTTCCATTTCAGAACGGCGTCGTACCGGGACTTGCCTCGGGTGAGCAGAAGACTGGGAACTTTTTTGCCATTGCGTTCGACCTCTTCAGAAGTCTGGGGAGATTTCGGCGCCCAGGCCAGCGCGGCGGCGGCCGCCGCATTCACCTTGGTTACTTGCGCGACATAGGGCGGCGACGTGTTGGCGAACGTGTCGGTGACGGAATGTTGATGCGAATAGTCCTCCATTGGAGACGAGAACCGCACCGCCGCGAACCCTTCCCGATTAAATGGCGTATGGTCGCCGCCGCGTCCGAAGCGATCGGCCCGGAACACAGGATCGACGCGCATGGAGGGCAGATAACGCACGCCCATATCGCGAATGTAACGCGCGAGTTCACGCGACGGCGAGTCGGCCGGCTCTTCGCTGAATACGTTCAGGCTAAGATTGTCCATTCCACCGTGGCCGTTGAGCACGCTGCCGATGATGTCGTTGTTTAGCACCGCCTCAATCTTCTGGTTGTCTTTGTGGGCCTTCTCGGCGTACAGCGTGCTGCCGAGCAAGCCTTCTTCCTCGCCGGCAAAGGCGATAAAGACCAGCGTCTTCTCAAATTGATACTGGCTGAGAATGCGCGCGAGTTCGAGCACGCAGGCGGTGCCGCTGCCGTCGTCGGTCACGCCGGGCGCGGGCAGATCGGGGTCGCGCTTGGGAAAGGGATCGCCGGGCTGGGGCGGAGGCGCGCCCGCTGGGCGCTCGATCACTATGCTGTCATAATGGCCGCCGATGATGATGCGCTGCTCGCGATTGCTGGTGCCGGGGAGCACGGCTACTACGTTGTAGAGGTCCACGTCGGAGAGGACGCGCGAGCCACGCGACTCGTCTTTCTTGAGCCGGTGGTGGTCGTAGCTTACTTCCAGGCGCGGGCTGTAGCCGCGGAACTGATCGTAGATCCAATTGCGGGCCGCGCCGATACCTCGAGTGGGGTTGTCCTGAGAGGAAAAAATGTTGCGAGTTTCGAAGCTCTCGAGCTTCTGTTGGATTTGCGCAATGTGCTGCTCGGACACCTCGGAAACAATTTTGGCCACTTGCGGGTTGACGGATTTATATTGGGCGGCGGCGGAAGCCGCAGCCAGTAGACACATGCAGACTGCCTGAATGGAATTTGGCATGGGTAGAGGTGTCATCGTAGGCTGACAAGGTAGCTAACAGAAATCCGGCTGCCGTTTCCCCTTCTGCAGCAGCCGGCTTCATCCGAGTCGATTGGTACGGCTAGAATTGCAGTTTCATCGCGAGTTGCAACTGCCGCGAGGAGCCGAAATCTCCGGTTGGCGTACGGGTCCCGGCAGTAATGAGACCATTGGTGGTTGACTTGTAGGCAACGGTCAGATTGGGGTTATTAAAATTGGCATGGTTCAACAGGTCAAACGCATCGAACCGGAGTTGGAGGTTCAGCCGTTCCCTCAGCCGGGTGTTCTTTACAAAAGAGAGGTCGACGTCCGAGAAGCCCGGACCGATGATCGCGTTGCGCCCCAGATTTCCGAAGCCCAAGGGCGCCAGTAAAACGCCATTCGCGTCCTTAGAGGACCCTTGCGCAACGAACACGTTGCTCTGACCCAGCAGCCCGGCGTTTTGAATGTACGTGATGCTGGTCGCGCTTCCGTTGGTAGCCGGACTGAAGCCGGTGATCGGTGTTCCGATGATATCCGGCCGCAGAACGGCCGCACCCGCAAAGGAGGTATCGGCAATCCGGAAATTCAGGGGGTTACCGCTTTGCACGGTTGCGATCAGAGAGAACTGCCAGCCTTCAACGAACCGGTTTCCCTTGAAGGGAAGGTCATAGATTCCACTGAGCACAAAACGGTTGCGCGCGTCAAAATCCGAGAGGCCGCGATCGCCGGCAATGTTGTAGCTGTTTTGAATGACGAGCCCTTGGATATTCTGGGAATTGTCGTCGATGGACTTCGAGAACGTGTACGACGCATTGAATTGAAGCCCGGCGGAAAACCGCTTGGCGGCAGTTACCCAGAGAGCCTGGTATGAGGAGTTGCCGTCACTCTCATAGACGCCGATGTTGGTAAGCGGCAGACCGGGATCGATAGGGCTATTCATGGAGAGCCTCGGATAAGGGCGCAGGCCGTTGATGAACTGATTGTAGTTGCGCTCGATGTTCAGATCCGTCCCCTTGGTGCCGACATATCTGACCGTCAGTCCATAGTCCTTACCGAGCTGCTGCTGGATGCCTAAATTCCATTCCGAGACATAGGCATCTTTGTAGTTGTGAGCGACCGAGGTCGGAGAAACGGCGCCCGATGCGAGCGGGAAGGCGTTCATCAAAGATACAAAGGAGCCGGCCGGCGGTGTGTAGGAAATCGGGAAAGCGTAAGGCGGGTTATCGGCGCGCCCGATGACCAGCCCAAGGTTCGGCTGATCGGTCAAAATCGCGTAGGCGCCGCTGACCACCGTTTTTCCGTTCTTGAACGGATCCCAGATCATGCCGAAGCGCGGATCGAAGTTACGCGCGCTTTGGTTGTACGCCCTCGACAGGCCGCCGCCTTGGCCAACATGTTGCAAGGTGTCGGTAGTCGGATCGAACACCACAAACCGGTTTTCCGCTTCGGTCGGCGTGCCGTACCAGTCATACCGCAACCCGAACGTCAGCGTGAAGGTAGGCGCCACTTTCCAGGTATCCATGATAAAAGCGCCGATGGAATTCCCGTAGACGCGGCTGGAGTTGTTGGAGGTGTTGGCCGTGAAACTGTTGGCTTGATCGGCCAGGAAAGTGGCAATGCTAGGGAAGCTGAATGTGCCGGGCGTATAGGAGAAGCTATCTGAATTCTGACGGCGGTACTCGCCGCCAACCTTAATCGTGTGATTGCCCCGCACCCAGCTCAGCGTGTCTGAAAAGGTCTCGACGTTGTCCCCGCGGCCTTGCGGAAACCCGCTGTTGCCGCCAAACGTGAACGCCCCGGAAACGGTAATATGCGGCAGTCCGATGGCCGCCGTGACGCCGCTGTTAATGTCGAAGGCCGGGGCTGCATCGGTGTTATCGCCGACAAACGTGATGTGAATCCGGTTGGCGCCGGCGCGAAACTCATTGACCAGCGCCGGAGTAATTACCCAGGACTCATTGATGGTCAGGAGTTGGCGATGACCGTTGCGCTCGTCACCTTCGCCGGGAAAGTTGTTGCCGTCGGTGGTGGGCGGTTCGTTGCGCATATCGCGCTGAATCGCATAGTAGAAGTTCAGGCGATTCGACTCACTCAGCACGTAATTGATGTTGGCCGTGCCCTGTTCAATATTCACCGGCGCGGAAGCCGACCCGGCAAACGTGCTGGGCCCCGAATTGGGAAGCGGAATCAGCGCCAACAGGGCGTTGACCGCGCTATCGCTGCTGGCCACGGCCTGCGCGCGCTGCGCAACCGTAAGAGTTGGGGAGGTGAGCGTGACGGCTTGGCGTTGGCGAAGCTGCTCATAGCTCAAAAATACGAACAGTTTGTCCTTCTTAATGGCCCCGCCGCCATCGCCACCGAACTGATTGCGGATAAATTCGGCCTGCGGAAGGCCGACCGGATTTCCGAAGTTACGAGCGTCGAAGAAGTTGTTGCGCAGGAACTCATACGCTTCGCCGTGCCAAATGTTCCCGCCGGAGCGAGTGGCGATATTCACGATTGACCCCGAGTTGCGGCCGTATTCCGCGCTGAAGGTGTTATTGTCCACCTTCGCTTCCTCAATGGTATTAATGGTCGGCTGAAACGTGATCTGATTCTGATTCGGATCGCTCAGGTTGATGCCATTGATCATGAAGTTGACGCTGTCTTCGCGCGCGCCTCCGGAGTTGAAGGAGAACGAGCCTTGGCCGCGCAAGGGTGCGGTTAAGAATCCGTTGGCGGGAGGAGTCACGGAACCCGGAATCAACAATGCCAGGTCGACAAAGTGTCTTCCGTTGAGCGGGATCTCTTGCACGGTTTTCTGATTGACGACTCCTCCGACGGAAGCGGTAGAAGTGTCGATGATGGGCGCCGTCGCCGCAATCTCGATGGTCTGAGTGGAGGACGCCACGCTGACATTAAAGTCCTGCCGGGTGACGGACGCGACGGAAACTTCGACATTGGCCGCGGTCGTTTGCATGCCGGCGGCCTTTACTTCCACGCGATAGTTGCCCACGGCCAGAGACGGCGCCAGATAAACTCCGGACGAATCTGTGGCGGTGGTCCGGTCTTCGCCCGTCTTTTGATTGTGGATTGTGATCGAGGCGTTGGGTATCACCGCGCCCGCGGGATCGTAAACGGTACCTTGAATGGAACCGGTGGACTGCGCGAAAGCGGAGCCCACAAATAGTGCGGAAATGGCGAAAACGCCTAAGAGCGCTTGGCGCCGGGAACTCAGGCAATGGAGCATTCTGTCAGACCCCCAACATGAAGATTCCTACATCTACGTAACCAGTGCGAGTGGGTAGAGTATAGCATTCTAGGACTCGTGTATGCAGGCGCGCGGAACATGTTTTCACCGCGTCCATTTGTGGTACGAATGAAGGAAGAAAGCGTCCCTTTATGCCCTTTATCGATACCCGCAGCCTGCATGTCGTCGAGCGCTTGCCGGGCTGGCATGGCCGCTATTTCCACTCGCCGAGCATGACGTTCGCGCACTATGATTTTGCGCGTGGCGCCTCTATTCACGAACACTTTCATCCTCAGGAAGAAGTGTGGGAAATTATCGAGGGTGAGGTCGAGTTAACCATCGACGGTGTGACTCAGATCGCTCGGGCCGGAATCGCCGGCATCGTGCCCGGCAATGTCCGCCATTCCGTCAAGGCTCTCACGGACGGCCGCGCGATCATCGTGGATTATCCACTGAGGCACGATTTAGGTCAGCCCGAAGGCTCGTCCGCTAAAACTGATAATCCGGCGGCTTGATACCCTTCACGCGCAAATAAACTTCCGCCTGCGCCCGATGATGCGCCGTGTGAGTAAAGTACGCGAACAGCCACTCGAAGCCGGTCAGGTTCCGGGCCGCTGGGCCAACCACGGTATCCATCCGCTCGGGTGTCATGGCGGCGACCGCCTTATTGCAGAACTCGAAAGAGTCCTTAAGGAACGGCATGGCCGTCTCTTTCGAGACATCGATTTTCTCCGTGTCCTTGCTCCACTCCACGATCTTCGGCGGCAGCGCCGGCCGCGGTAAGCCGCTGGCCATGGCGCAGGCGTACTCGTTGATGCCCGCGATGTGCGCCATCAACTGGCCGAAGCTCATCTCCTCCGGGTTTGGACGAAAGTTGTAACTCTCTGCCGGCATCGCATTGGCCACGGCGATGGTGAATTCTTCGGACGTCTTCCAGTGTTTCGCCAAAGCGTCCTTGACGGTGCTCTGCGCAAATAAGGGGGCGGCCAGCGTCACAATGAGGAACAGGGTGGACTTCACCTATCCATTATCCACAAAGCCGCGCTTTTGAGTCAGACGCGAAGCGTGAGCCACCACGCCGCTCCAGCGGCCAGCATCGCGCATCCGGTGCCTGCGGCCACGGAAGCCACCGTGAACCCATCGTCAATCAGAACGCCCGCCAGAAAGCTGGACAGCGACATCACCACCACCATGAATGCAAAGTCGGCGGAGAACACGCGTCCTCGCAACGAATCTTCCGTGCCTAATTGAAGCAGGGTTGCCGAGAACACCCACAGGACCGCACCGCCGGCATGCGCCAATACGATCGCAGTGGAGGCCAGCCACACAGTCTGCGAGACGCTGAGTGAGAGATAACCAATTCCACCGGCGGCGAACGCAATAAAAATGCCCCAGCGCATCCGGTACTGCGAGTTTCCCGCCCAACGGACCGCCAACAGCGGCCCGAGAATCGCGCCCATTCCGCGGCTGGCCATCAGCAGGCTCATTCCCAACATGCCGGCTTGGTCATTGGAAAGACTGGCTTTGGAAAAGCCGAAATGATACACGCGGAATACTCGCTCACCGAGAATCGGCAGTAATACCCAATTGGTCGCCATCAGTCCCAGACCTGCTTTGACGAAAATGGTGTAGCGGAGATCGCGGCTCTTCCACACGTAGGCCATGCCTTCGCGGATGGGCTCGAAATCGAATAGCTCCGCGAATCGGAACGGTGGCTGATTCTCGGCATGCGGTTCGACAAAGCGCATGCGCGCAATCAGGCATGCCGAGACTACAAAAGACAACGTGTTGAGTACGAACACGGCATCGCGCCCGAAGTACGCCGCCAACACCCCGCCGATGGAAAACCCCATCACAAAATTGAAGGACCAGGTAGTGGAACTCAGCGCATTGGCGACCGCGACCGACTCGGGCTGAACAATGTTCGGGATCACCGCGTTACGGCCGGGTTCAAAGAAGGCCCAAAGGACGGTTTCTAGAAACAGCAAGACGTACATCAGCCAGACCAGCGCTGGCTGGCGCACAAAAATCATCCCGAACACTACGGCCGCGCGCAGGCAGTCGGCAGCGATCATCACCTGCTTGCGGCGCAACCGGTCATTGAGGATGCCGGCCGCGGGAGAGACGAAAAACTGCGGCAGCGTCTGCAGCACAAACGCCGTGGCGACGGCTCGCGCGCTGCCCGTATATTCGAGCAGCAAGCTGTAAACGGCCACCGCGTAAAGCCAGTCTCCTAGTTCGCTGACGATCTGCGCAAACCACAGCCGGCGGAAATTCGCGTTGCCGCGAACCAGCCGGAGGTAGGATCGCAGCGAAGCTTCTTGCATGGATTTCGTCTGTTACCGAAAAGCCCGCACACATTTCTGTCTAGCCCCGAACGTTAGTGAGGGGATCGGCGCTCGGTCCCCTCACTCACCTTCGGGGCTAGACGGAGGTGCTCGTGGCACAGGTTCTTAGCCTGTGCTGGTGTACAGTCCCATCCGTTCTTTGACCAGATTCACCGTGTCTCGCGCGATGGGCGAAACGTGTTCCGCGCCCTGTTTCAGCACGCTGTCCAGATAGCCCGGCTCGGACATGATTTCGTTGAAGCGGGCTTGAATGGGCCGCAGGCTTTCCACCACCGCTTCCGCGACGGTCTTCTTCAGGTCGCCGTAGCGCATCCCGCTAAAATGGCTGCGCATCTGCTCATTGGACCAGCCGGTGAACGCCTGGTGAATCGCCAGCAAATTTTGCACGCCGGGACCCATCGTCTCCAGATCCACGGAGGGATTGGAATCGGTAGTAGCGCGCATAATCTTCTTCCGCGCCGCATCCGGAGCATCGAGAATGTTGATAGCGTGCCCGGAGCCAGTCGCCGATTTGCTCATCTTCTTGTCCGGTTCATCCAGTCCCATCACGCGCGCGCCTACCATCGGCAAATGCGTGGCGGGCACTACGAACGTCTCGCCATAGAGTGAGTTGAAGCGTTGCGCGATGTCGCGGGTCAGTTCCATATGCTGCGATTGATCGTCACCCACCGGGACAATGGCCGCCTGATAGAGCAGAATATCCGCCGCCATCAGCACTGGATATTGCAATAATCCGCTACCCACTGTCTCCTGCGATTGCGACTTGGCTTTGTATTGCGTCATGCGTTCCAGCCAACCGACCGGCGTGACGCAGGTCAGCATCCAGGACAACTCGGCGTGGGATGGAATCGAAGATTGCACCACGATCCTCGATTCCTGCGGATCGATGCCGCAGGCCAGGAACAGCGCGGCCGTCTCCAGAATTTTGGCTTTCAACTCGGCCGGATCCTGGTAGACCGTGATGGCATGCAGGTCCACGATTCCAAAAATGCACTGGTAGTCGCGCTGGATCTGAACCCAGCTCTTGAGCGCCCCCAGATAGTTGCCAATATGTAAGTTGCCCGACGGCTGAACGCCGGAGAATACGCGCTTTTTCATCATGAAAACACCCCTATGTTACCGTAGGGCTTGTCCGAAGAAGTCACTCTACCCATCGAAAAACTGATTTACGGCGGCGATGGACTCGCTCGCCTGGACGGGCGCGTGGTGTTTACGCCGTTCGTCCTGCCGGGCGAAACGGTGCGCGCCAACGTGGATCGCGTGAAGAACGATCTGTGGCGCGGCAAGCTGCTGCAGGTGGTAGAGTCTGCTCCCTTCCGCGTCGCTCCGATCTGTCCGTATTTCGGCCGCTGCGGAGGCTGCCAATATCAGCACGCCAGCTACGAGCAGCAACTGGAGCAGAAAGCCGCGATCCTGCGCGATGTGCTGCGCAGGGTCGGCAAACTCGAATATTCGGGCGAGATCGAGACCATCGCCGGCGAGCCTTGGCGCTACCGCAATCGCGTGCAACTCCACATCGACAATGGCGCGGTTGGTTATTTCGAGCCCGGCTCTCACGACTTGTGCGCTATCGATCATTGTCCGATCGCCTCGCCCAAGTTGAACGAGGCGATTGATCGGTTAAGCCTTGGGCTGCGCAACGCGCGTCCGTTTCAGGCCGATCTGGAGCTGTTTACCAATGAAACAGAAGTGCAGGTAAATGTCTCAGGCCGCGTGGCGCCTTCCGTTCGCGCGATCTTTCATTCGATCGGAGTCCGCGAGGCTCTGCGGTACGGTCCGTTCCGCGTCAGCCGCAATTCGTTCTTCCAGGTGAACCGGTTTTTGGTTGACCGGCTGGCGAGTTGCGTGTGCGGGGGGCTGGCGGGCTCGACGGCCATCGATCTGTTCGCCGGAGTCGGTTTGTTCGCGCGCTCTTTGGCCGAGACTTTCAGCGACGTGATCGCGGTGGAGTCCGGCTTCAGCGCGTTTCAGGACCTGGTAGTCAATACACCGGCGCAGGCGGTGCAGCAATCGGTCGAAGATTATCTCTCCCGCCTTACCGAAGCGCCGGATTTGATCGTTGCCGACCCGCCGCGCGCCGGCTTGGGCAAACATCTGGTGTCCGAACTGCTTCGAATCCAAGCTCCCCGCGTGGTTCTGGTTTCGTGCGATCCGGCTACGCTCGCCCGCGATCTGCAGGCGTTGCTGGCTAGCTATCGCATCGAGCGCATTTCGCTGGTCGATCTATTTCCGCAAACCGCCCATCTGGAGACAGTGGTCAGACTCGAAAAGCATTGAACGAATAATCTCTTCCGTCTAGCCCCGAACGTAAGTGAGGGGATCGGCGCCGGTCCCCTCACTGACGTTCGGGGCTAGACATGGTTCAGTAATGGCAATGGCACCTCCGAGACTAGCTGAGTGAGTATTTCGTTTCCGCCAGCCTATATAACGGCCGCCAGACCAGCCGGTTGATGGAAACCACCAGCGTGGCCATCACGATGGTGGACAGAAGCAATAGATCGAAGTTCCCGCGATTTGCAGGCGTTGCTGGCGAGTTATCGGATCGAGCGCATGTCGCTGGTCGATCTGTTTCCGCAAACCGCCCATCTGGAGACAGTGGTCAGACTCGAAAAGCATTGAACGAATAATCTCTTCCGTCTAGCCCCGAACGTAAGTGAGGGGATCGGCGCCGGTCCCCTCACTGACGTTCGGGGCTAGACATGGTTCAGTAATGTAGGGAAGAGGCGCGTTTGGGCCTGTCATGAAACAACGATCCAACCGAAGCAATGGCGCCTCCGAGACTAGCTGAGTGAGTATTTTGTTTCCGCCAGCCTGTACAATGGACGCCAAACCAGGCGGTTGATGGTGACGACCAGCGTAGCCATCACGATGGTGGATAGCAATAGTAGATCGAAGTTCCCGGCATCGGTGGCCTGGCTGATTTGCGATCCCAGGCCGAGAGTCGATAGAACGTGGCCTTTGAAGTGAAAGTACTCGGCGACGATGCTTGCATTCCATGCTCCGCCGGATGCTGTGACCAGGCCTGTCACCAGGTACGGGAAGATACCGGGAAGGATGACCATCCGCCAGGTGTCCCATCTCGGGAAGCGATAGAGCGCCGCTACTTCGCGCAGGTCGGACGGGATGGCGATTGCGCCCGCGATCACGTTGAACAGAACGTACCATTGCGTTCCCAGCAGCATCAGCAGAATGGAACCGATCCCCAGGCCACCGCCGAGCTGGATCAAGGCCAGCAGCAGCACGGGAAACAACGCAGTGGCCGGCACGGACGCGGCGATCTGCGCCAGCGGCTGGGCAATCCGCGCGAGCCTGGGGTGAAAGCCGATGGCCACTCCAGCCGGAATCGTCCAAAGGGAGGCGATCAGTAGTGCAACATTTACTCGGAGAAATGTTGCGCCGGCGCCCTGCAAGGTTGACAGGACTTCCTCTTTTGTGATGGTTCGCAGCACTAGAGCGCCATCGATCAGCGCGGCGATCATGCCTACGGCCAGAGCGGCGCCGCATACGATGAATACGATCCGGTTGCCGGTGTGGCGGGTTTCTACTTTGCCGTCCGTCCTGGCCAGCCGCTGAATCAGCCGTTCCGAAAGAGGCTCGATGACGCTGCTCCGCAGACGCTTGAGTAGGTTCGCGTTGCGCAGCAAATGGAGAATCGGCGAGGACGGCGGCGGACCGCTCTCCACCGTTTCGAATTTGAACTTGTCCGCCCAGGCGATGGCGGGGCGCCAGACCACCTGGTCCAAAAGTACGATCACGCCGACCATGGCAGTCAGGCCCCACAGGACCGCCTGCGTATCGCCGGCGCTGGCGGCGGTCTGCAAATACGATCCGAGGCCGGGCAAGCGGAAATCGCGCTTACCGAGGACGAACATTTCGCACGCCATCAGGAAGAACCAGCCACCCGCGACCGACACCATGGAGTTCCACACCAGGCCGATGGTTCCGTAAGGAAGCTCGAGTTCGAAAAATCGCTGCCATTTGCCAAAGCGATAAATTGTCGCAGCCTCGCGGAGTTCGCGCGGTATCGCTTTTAAGGATGCATAAAAGCTGAACGCCATATTCCAAACCTGCCCGGTAAAAATCAGCAGAATGGAGCCCAGTTCCACTCCGATCTGGCGCGTGGGAAAGAGCGCCACCATGGCGAGCATCACGCCGGGAAGAAAACTGAGCACGGGGATGGATTGGAGAATATCGAGCAGCGCCAGCATCACGCCACGCAGCCGGTCGTTGTATGCCGCCACGTAACCATACCCGAGCGCGAACACCAGGCTGAGCACATACGCGATTCCCATGCGCACCAGCGAATAGAACGCATACATGGGAAGCGCGCTGGGCGAGCGCGAGATCTCGACATTGGGTACCGGCTGGCCGATCCAATAGCGGGCGATCACCAGCACCCCGTAAATAGCGGCGAGCACGGCCCAAAAGACGATGGCGTCCTGCAGCAGACTCCAGCTTCGCTCCTGGATGGAGGATCGTGAAAATTCCGGCAGTAATTTCAAGTGGAGGCCGCCTCAATAACGGGCGCATCCGCCAAAATGAATTTCTGGCCGGCCGAATCGTGATCGAATAAGCCCGCGAAGCGGCCCCAGTTGATGGCGGTATCGAGTTGAGCGCGAGTCTCGTCCTCACTGAAATGCTCGTCCAGCAGGTCGTGGAAAAACTCGTCGGGCAGCGTATGGTTCTTTTTCGCTTCCAAGGCGCGGGTGATTTGGCGGATCAGCGGGACATGTTCCAGCGCCGCTTTGCCAAAGAGTTCCTTGCGATCGGCGATGTCCGCATCGATGAACTTGCGGCCCGCTTCCGTGATCTCCGCGTCGCCTTCCTCCACTTTCACAAAACCGAGAATGGAGGCCGCTTCCACGATGGGGAGGAGGTCGTCAATTTCGAAAGAAAGTTCGTCGGCCAGCTTATAAATGTCTTCGCGGCCGTTGCGGTCGTACAGCAATTCCACCAATCCGGCGATGCCACCCGGACGGGCGTGCGGCAGCATGTGATACTTGGCGGGCGCAGCAGCCTTGGCCGCCGTGGTGGAAGGATGCGCCTCCAGTCCTTGCGAAAAATCCGGCTGCGTCAGGACCTTGTAGATGTAGTCCACCAGTTGCGTGAAGCGCGGATTGTCACGATCGCGCGGGCGGGCCATCTCGACGCGGAAATCGGTGCGGATGCGCGCCGGGTTGCGGCCCAGCACTATAATCCTGTCGGCCAGTTGCACGGCCTCATCGATGTTGTGGGTGACGATAAAGAAGGCACGCGTGGGCATCTTCTTTTCCGTCCACAGGTCCAGCAGTTCACTACGCAGGTTCTCGGCGGTGAGCACATCGAGCGCGGAGAACGGCTCATCCATGAAGAGCACCTCGGGCTCCAGCACCAGCGCGCGCGCGAAGCCGACGCGCTGGCGCATGCCGCCCGAAAGCTCCTTGGGATAAGCCGTTTCGTAGCCATCGAGACCCACCGTTTCGATCATTTTCAGGCTGCGCTTGGTACGTTCGACGTTCGCCATGCCGCGCGCTTTGAGCGGCGCTTCCACGTTTTCGAGTACCGTCATCCAGGGAAACAGAGCAAAGGTTTGGAAGACGATGGCGACGTTGGGGCAAGCGCCTTGGAATGGCTTGCCGTGCCAGAGCACTTTGCCGGCCGAGGGCGTCGAGAGACCGGTGAGAATGCGCAGCAGCGTGGATTTGCCCGAACCGGACGGGCCGAGCACGGCCAGGATTTCGCCGGAGAACACGGTCAGGTCGGTGGGCGCGATCACCTGAATGCGGTTGCCGTTGGTTTCGCCATAGAACTTTTCGAGCTGCTGGCCTTCGATGATCGGTTCGTTCACCTTCTTATTGTCTACGTTGTCCGCAATCGGCGGAGAAGGATCGTTACAAACTGGTGAATCCGCGCAGGCGGTCCGGCGAAGCCCTACCGCTCGGGCCGTTCACTGCGATCGCAGGCGCTGAATTCCAATCTCCGGACGGCCGTCGTACGCGTCAACTCAGGTACCGTTGTGGTCCTGAAATGCCTACTCAAAAAAAGATGGAGCCTGGATGACGACTTGGTCGCCCGAGGCCCCAACAATTCTACTCAAATCTCGACGATATCTGTTAATGGCTGTGATCTACGACCACCGATCACCCCGCGCTCACTTCAAGGGCGGCACTGGACTCGGGCAGGCTTGCGCGCCCGCCGTTGTTCCCGTTAACCCATTCAGCGCCGACGCAGGCGTCCCGCTTCCCGGGGGCAAAATGAAGTTCAAGAACCAGTCGTAAGCCACCGTTACTCGGCCAGCATCCGTGGTGTTAACAAAGCTCTTAAATTCGCCGATGTTTCCATTCTGTCTGGCGTCGGCGGGTTGGTAATTGAGCGAGATGGCTTTGATGCCATATTCCGCTAGCGAGTGCAGACTGAAGTCCGCCCGCATCACCTGAAGTTTGCTCCAGTTGGTGTCCTTGGCGTTGATTATTCCGTCGCCGTTTGAATCGAACTCAGCCAATGCCAGGAACCCATTCGGCTTCGCCGATGGCGGTTGCGGTGTGAGATTTCCGAACATCTCACTTGCATTGTCGATGATGCCGTTGCCGTTCCGGTCGTACACCAGAAATGCGTTCGTACTTGAACGATCGATCCAGGCAACCTGCACCGGCGCTTGAGCGGGGAAGAAGGTCCACATTATGCCGCCTTCCGCCGTCGTCAAATGAATGCCAGAACCGTCCCAGTCGATGATGATAGGTGAACCGTTGACGTGACAGGTAATACTCCCGTTCACACAGTAAGCTGTATAGGAGTACGGGCAAGCGTAGTCCATGCAAATGCCATTGCAGTAACCGGTTGCGCAACATGATGGACATCCATACAGCCCGCAGGTGCTCGAAACGCAAGGACATTGCACCGTAGGAAATTGCACCATGTAATTGTGTGATGTTGTCCCGCCTAAACAGCCACAGCCGCCCATCAGACCGCTGGGAGCGGCACTCGTCACAGTGTCTACCCAAGTCCACGTCGTGCCATTGCTAGTGACATTTATGCTCTCGGAGGGGGCACCATTTGCACAATAGGTCCCTGGAATACAAGAACACAGTCCAACCCCCGTCGTGGACGCAGTGGTCTGGCTCGAAATCCCGCCCGTGGTGGTGTTGGTCACCGTGACTACGTGGTTCCACCCGACGTCAAACGAGGCAGGAAGCAGAAAACAGGCGGGCGGCTGATTCAACTGTTGGGTGGTATACGTCATGCTTGAGCATTGATAATTCTGCGAGAACGCGGATGCCGCCGATAGTAACAGAAAAGGAAGAAACTGTTTCACCTTACCTCCTTCGTAACCTTGCGGCTGCTGTCTTGAAGTAGAGGCGCAAGCCAAACGTTAGCGATGACTTCACGAACCCATTTGGAATCATGGCCAGCGCTGTTTTTCTTCAGATTGTCCATGACTTTAACGAGACCCGTTTCCACGTTCTCGTAACCCCGCTGCACGTAATTCACCGGACCTGACAGGTGTTCGGGCGAGGGAGGGGGAATTTTTTCGACCTCGGCGTAAAATTGCGCTACCGCAGCGTCGTTGTCAGAAGGCAGGGAATCGACGACCCTCTTCCACTTTGCCCATGCTTGCGCCTGCCCAGCTCGGTAGTCGAAGATCTCTTGCACGACGTCAGAGCCATCCAGCCGTTTCGGGCGGTCGCCCAAAACTTGGCCAGTTTGAAAGATCACGGTCGTGATCTCAACATTTGCGATGGAAGCGTCTTCGCCCATGTTCGAAAAGCTGTCGGTCGCGCCGGGCTTTAATCCGCCCGATCCAGCGTAGTCGCCCCAATAAACGTTACCTGCGGGAGTGCGAACCAGGGCGGCTCCGATGGGAACAAAGCCTGAATTCACAATTAGAGCTATACCCTTTTCTACCTTGACAACCTTCATGACGCTTTCCGGCACAGCGGCACAGGTGATTTGTGGTGTGGAGAGAGCGATGGTCGCAACCGCGGCCAGGCTCCATAATCGCAGCGTTCGACAAGTCATAACGATCTCTTTTTTAGCGACTTTCTCTATTTGTCGGCCGCACTAACATGCGGCGCTTAAGCCAACATCCAAGCCAATGGCTGGGGCTTCGAACCATTTTCCCTGCAGGGCGGATTCAAGCGTAGGCATTATTCCTGGTGATGTCAAGCGGTAGTTTCGGAAATAATTGGTTGGTGGTCTTGTCGTGGATGCGGGCGGTTTTCGTTCAGGCGAGGCGGCCAAATCGGGTATTTCTGCCCATTTGAGTGCTCACGGTCAATCGAATAATTGACGCGTCGAAGCTCGAAACTGTAACCCATTTCGCTAAAGGCCCCGCCGTTACAGATTGGTGAATCGGCGTAGCCCGCCTTTACAAAATACCCATATTCAACATGCAAAAGCGGTTCTCCGGCTTTGTGCTCGGCTGGCACAAATACAAAACCCGCGCCGGCTCGGTTGGGAGAATGATTCCGGTGCGGGAAGGGAAGGGCTCCGCGCAGTATTGTCCGAAAACGCGGATTCTACCCTTTAACCATCTGGTCTTTGGTAAAGAGATTGGATCTTCCGCTACCATCGGTGAACTCGGTGAATGTCTCCACCTCCAGAAATTTCCCCTGAAGGTGACCGACGACGATCACCTGCGCAAAACTGAACTTATACTGACCGCTGAAGGCGACCGCCGGGCTGGAACTTACATTCGCCGCGTAGTCGATGCCGGGCACCGAACCCCAGACGCAGGGGAGAGGGAACCCACGCTCCAAAGACTTCCACCGAAATGGCGCTGCCCGAGGCAGTGATGATGATCTTGACGATGTCATTGGTGGCCTTGTCGGTGTTGATCCAGGTACCTACCAACTGTGACGGCGTCACCTTTGCCGGTTGTTTTGTGGTGGTCATTAAATACTCCTGTGTCCATCGCTAACGAGAACATAAGTATAGTGGCCTTCGGTTGGGTTCGTCCACCTTCCTATTGTGCCGCAATCGGCGGAAAAAGATCGTCACAAACTGGTGAATCCGCGCAGGCGGTCGAGTTTGCGGCGATCGCGCTTGGATGGTTTGCCGGTGGGGATGGCCTCGAAATCGGGCATCGTTTTGCGTTCCTCCGCCGCTTTCTGGCGAGCCTCGCGACTGGCTTCGGTTTCCCGGTAGAGCGTCTGGGCGACGGCCGTGGGGCCGCGCATCTGGCTGAGCAGGAGGACCTCAATTTGAAAGTCGCCGGATTCGTTTTTTACTTGCAAAAGGTCGCCGATGCGGACTTCGCGCGAGGGCTTGACCGGTTGCCCGTTCGAATGAATGCGGCCCAGTTCGCAGGCGCGCGAGGCGAGCGCGCGCGTTTTGAAGAAGCGCGCCGCCCAAAGCCACTTGTCTATTCTCACGGACTTATTTTCGTACGGCTGGCGCTATGAGGTGCGCGGCTCTCCGGCTTATTGTGGCGACCTCGGGCAGAAAGTAGCACGCCCCCTTCGCGCTACTGGCGTTATGAGGGGAGTGGCTCTCCGGCTTATGGTGGCGACCTCGGGCAGAAAGTAGCACGCCCTCTTCGCGCTACTTTCTATGTCCGCCGCCGCCGTGCGAATGTCCACCCCCGCCGTGGGAATGTCCGCCGCCACTCGAGTGGCCCCCGCCGCCGCCGAAATGGCCGAACGATTTTGGCGCCGAATAGTGTGGCGAAGAGAATCCTCGGCCGCCACCAGAGCCTTGGCCGCCGCCAAAGCCTCGGCCGCCACTAAACGAGGAGGACGCGCGCGGCGTGGAGAAGCCCCGTCCGGTCGACACCGCGTTAGAGTACCCGCCCCGATAGCCGCCCTGAAAGCCCATCCCCGAATAACCACGCGACGCTCCGTAGGCTGGTGCGGAATAACGCGCCTGGGAATAGCTGCTGTACCCGCCCCCGCGGTAGCCCGATCCAGAGCTATTGAACCCGCCGGATCTGCCACCGTAGCCGGCGTTGCCGCCAGTCAGACCACGATAGGCTTCCATCTGCCGGTTACCGCCGGAGTAGTTGAAAGCCGGGCGCGTAGCGGAGGCATAACCATGGCCCGAATAATTACCGCGGTAATTCGTCCCGCTGTATCCGCGGCCGGCGAAACTATTTCCCGCAAAACGATTCCCGTACGGAACGCCCAACCGATGGCTGGGATTGTGCACCCACGCCATATGCGTACCGTAGCCCGATCCGCCGAAACCGCCGCCGTAGCCGCCGCCATAGCCATGAAATCCGAAATGATTAAAAAACAGCCCGTTCAGAAAGAGCCCATGGGTCAACCAATTCAGGCCCCAGCCCCAACCGCCGAAGTTCAATAAACCCGAAAAGAGCCCGCCGAGAAAGGACCCAACGCCGTAAACAATACCGTCGCCGGGCGGCGGATATCCAAGCGCGGGATAGGCGCCATAGGCGGGCGGACCCCAAATGTACTCGGGATTGTAAACCGGCGGGTACACCATCTGCGGATTGGTGGGCTGAATGGCGATGGCGTTCTGCCCCTGGTCCCCGTCCTCTAATGTCACCTGCTGCTGTGGCGTATCCGCCAGGCGTCCGTTGTTCCGGGCCGAAGCGCGAAGCTGCTGGATGGCGTCCATCACCGCGGCTTGTTGCGCCAGGAACGCGTTGCCCAGCTCAGTGGTCCACTGAATGTCACGCGCGAGCAGGCTCATGACTTCAGGGAATGCCACTAATGCCTGCACGCTCGGGTCCCAGGGCTGCTGTTTGGCTGCTTCCACCAGCGCTTGGCCGCGCAGATTGGCATTGTCCTCTATAAACTGTTGCGCTTGCGTGATCTCCGCCGGATAGGTACTGGCGGCAAGCACCTGGCTTAGCAGCAAATCCGGGTAGAGAGCGATGGGCGCCACCAGATTGCTGAGGTCCTGGGGAGACGAACTAGCCGGGCCCGGATTCTGTGGCTGGTACACCGGCTGCTGCTGGTAGACCGGAGCCTGCCGTTGCTGGTAAACCGGGGGCTGAGGCTGCTGGTAGTAAGGCTGAGCTTGCTGATAGGAGGGTTGATATTGGTAGGCCCCCGTGTTCAGGTCTCCTCGCGGAATTTGCCCCCACCCCGGCAAACTCACGCCGATGGTCAATACAGCAGACAGCAAAACAGCATGGTTTGAGATCACAGTCAGCTCCAATCGCTCTCATGGACGTATCCCGCTTGACGCCGGTCACGCCCTGGACCATTAATTTCCGGTAATCGCTAGGCACCAAAGAGGTTGCGCACGATAAGTGTGGAATGGACTACACGTTGCGACGATTCACCGGCCGCTGCGCACGGGAACACGCGTCGCGCACGGCTATTGGGAGGATTTCAGGCATGTTCCCCAATTTGCTGGCTGAGATAGCGCTCGTAGCCAATTTCTTTTATCTGATGCAACTGCGCCTCCAGCCAATCGACGTGGTCTTCTTCATCCTTCAGTAACCTTTCGAAGAGTTCCCGCGAGGCATTATCGCCGGCCTCCCGCGCGATCTGAATCGAGGCATTGTACATCGCAACTGCATTGATCTCGAGATTGAGGTCGCTCTCAATCTGCTCCTTGACGTTTTGCCCGACATTGATGTGAAGCAACTCCGTCATGCTGGGTGTTCCATCGAGGAACAGTATGCGCTCGATGAGCGCTTCGGCGTGCTTCATCTCGTCGATCGACTGCTTCTTAATGTAGTCTCCCAGCTTGTCGTATTTCCAGTTCTCGCACATCTCGGCATGGAGGAAGTATTGGTTGATCGCCGTCAGCTCTTCTTTGAGCGCCGCATTCAGCTCCGCGATGACTTTGGGATTTCCGCGCATTGTGAACGGATTGTAACGTAGGGCCGGGCGGCTCGGCAAGATGTAATGCTACCTGTATCTGGCCGAGAAAGCTTTTCGCCTCGCCAACGCTTCACCTCAACGGCGGCGTGCTGGCAGGCGGATGGCGATGGTGCGTGGCCTGCTCAAAGGCGTACGCAAACCGGATTAGCGCCGGCTCAGACCAGGCGCGGCCGTAGAGGGTCATCCCGATGGGAAGCGTGCCGCCGCGCGTAAAGCCCATCGGAACGTTAATCGCGGGAAAGCCAGTGGTGGGAGAAAAGAACTGACTATTGTCGCCAGCCGGCGAGTTCAGGTCGCCGATGAGGCGCGGCGGATTGCTCCAGGTCGGATATACAAACGCATCCAGTTTGAGGTTGTCCATGGTTTTTGTAACTGCCTCGCGGACCTGCTCGCGATACGCGCTATCGGCCTGGCAAGCCGGCGAATCCGGGCCGTTTTCCGGAGCCTTCGCGGCTTGTTCCAGGCGGCGCTGGGCGGACGGGTGAAAGCCGCCAGAGCGAATAATTTCGTCCAAATTTTTTACCGGGACACGGCTGCCTTGGGAGGCCAAATAGCGGTTCATGTCGTATTTAAAGCCCATGCACGGGCCGGCTTCGCGGGGAGATTTAATGGCCTCGAGCCCTTCGACCGTCGCGGGATCGACGATGGCAGCGCCGGCGGATCGAAGATCCGCGATGGCCGCTTGGAAGATACGAACAATCTCCGGATCCGTGGTGTTGCGTTCATAGGCTTGGTGCAGGACTCCGATGCGCGCGCCCCGTAGCCCGGCCCGGTCCAGCGAGGCAATATAGTTTTGCGGGAGATGGGCGCTGGCCGCGGTGGTGACCGGATCGTCCGGGTCGGAACCCACAATCACTTGGAAGACCCGCACGGCGTCTTCGACCGTGCGAGCCATGGGGCCGGCGATGTCGGCCAGCAAGTTGAGGGGAAGCACGCCGGCGCGGCTGGTGAGACCCATGGTGGAGCGAATCCCGGCCAGCGCCTGGTGAGAGGACGGCCCGCGGATGGAGTTACCGGTATCGCTGCCGAGTCCAACCAGACCAAAGCTGGCGGCAATGGCGGCCGCGGTTCCGCCGCTGGAGCCGGCGGTGACGCGAGCGAGCGAATAGGGATTGCGCGTGTAGCCGGGAAGGATGGAGCTTACGGTTTCATACGGACTGAACGCCCACTCGGCCATATTGGATTTCGCCAGGACGATGGCGCCCGCGGCTTTGACTCGCTGGACGAGGAAGGCGTCTTTATCGGGAATAAAGCCGGCCAGAGCGAGTGCGCCATCGGTGGTTCTCAGCCCGGCGGTTTGAAAGTTGTCCTTCACGATCATGGGCACGCAATGCAGCGGACCGGTAAGCCCGGATTGTATGAACCGGCGATCCAACTCGGCCGCCTGCTTTTCCGCATCCGGATTGAGGAGAACAATGGAGTTGATGGCCGGGCCGTTCTTGTCGTAAGTGTCAATGCGTTTCAAATATTGAGCGACCAGGACCTGGCAGGTGAGGGTGCCGGATTTCATCGCTGTATGGACCTGGGAAATGGTGGCCTCTTCGACTTCGAAGGGTTGGGCCAATACAGGTGCGAGGAGAAGCAGGCTGGCGAGCAGGCGCATTCCATCAGGCTACTTCAGTGCCGCGGCGATTGGCTGAGTGCCTTAAGCCTCCCTTGGGAATTACCCAATTCCGGGTTCCGGCGAATGCGAGAACTTGCAAAGGGACCAAACCAGAAGGAACTCGCGACGCGATTCATGGACGTTGGATGTCTCCGGTGCGCGGCGACGCCTCAGGGCCGGGTGTCCGAGTTCGAGTAGGTAGTTAGTTAGCGCGAGCTGGTGTTGTTTTACCGCTGCCGCAGTCTGTGGGGATGTGGCGTTGGACCTCGTGCCCGGACTCTCGAAGCTTACTGGCTGCGTAGCGCGGCGCGCCGGAATTAGCGACCGGACCGCCACTAATTGCTTGCATTTCGCACTTGCGTGACATGGCCGTCCTCGAAGTCGAGCTTCAACGAGCCGCCGGATTGCAGGAAGTACGTATATCGTTCGACGTCCCCGCTGATCTTGGAATGAGGCTCGCCCAGCTTCTGAAGGATATCCGCTTGGCTGGCGCCCACCGATACGCCGGCGGCCAATTCATCCGACAGCTTAATAATAGGCTTGACAGGCTCGCTGGACATTGTCTGGTAGGCAAGGGTCGACGCGGGGCCAGAAGGCTCAGTGGCCGTCGCGTACGGATTCAGAAGGACGCTCGGTGCTTCTGGCGCCGGGGCGGCTCGCAGGGCCGCATACTCGGGTCCCTGACAAAAAGCGTCAAGCGGATTGTAGAAACAGAAATTTAGCCAATACGCCCTCGACCGCCGTCTGATTGGTCTGCCTTGAACTATGTTGGCTCTCCGATCGGCGGCCCTCAAATCCCTGGCGTGGGGAGCAGGCCTTGCCGCGGGGGCCTGCCCCAGCGCTGGCTTGGCGGCAACTGGTTTCGATGGGTTGATAGCCGCTGGCTTGGCGGCAGCCGGTTTCGATTGGGTGGTGGCCGCTGGCTTGGCCGCGGCAGAGGCGCTGGCTGGCTTTGCCGCCGAGACTCTGGCGTGCAGCGCGCTTAGCGTTGCAGCATACAACAAGCTCGCTGCGAGGATCTCGACGATCTTCATGCCTCATTATGGGCGCAGGAGCGCCTTCGCGGGAATAAGGTACAAATCCGAGCGATCCGAATGAATCACCCTACGAACCGTCGCTGGGTCAAAGTGATGGTAAACATACTCGAAGAGTACCGGCGTCGGTGTGATTGCCGACTGATTAAAGCCGGCGTCCAGCGCACATGCGATCGCCAGGGCGGTTGCCGCTCCTTGCAGACCGTCGCAAAACAGTCTCTCCAGATCAGCGTCATTGAGGTCCCTTTCGTGATGTGACCTGCCCCTCCAGGGCCGTCTGAGTGGCCGACGCACCAGTCGATGCAAGAAACGCTGAACGCGTTCAAAATTTCGGTTGACATCGGGTGCTTTTTGCCGCAAAATAAGTTTTGAACAGGTTCAAAACTTATTGCCGGGCAGGGCAAGGCGGAAATTCGAGCAAAACCGCATCCGGATCCACTGCCCTTGAAGCGTGGACTCTTATTCAGGACTCGAATGATGACCCTGGTGGAACTTACAGTCGTCAACGCGCCACTTGAACGTTGCTTTGACCTGGCGCGGAGTATCGAAGTGCACCTGGCGGGCAATATTCATTGGGGGGAGGCAGCCGTCGCGTCCGCCGGTCTTACGGCCGGCCTGTTAGAAGCCGGGCAACGTGTGACTTGGCGCGCGAAGCACTTTGGCGTCTGGCAATCTCTGACCAGCGAGATCACCGCGCTGCATCGGCCCAGGTCGTTCCAGGACACCATGATCGATGGGCCTTTTCGGTTCATGCAGCACGACCATGTTTTTCGCGCTTGGTCTCCCGCTGAGACAGAGATGACGGATGTTTTCCGTTTTGCGGCCCCGCTGGGCATTCTTGGGCGTTTGGCCGAAGTATTAGTTCTTGGCAGCTACATGCTTGCGCTACTGCGCGAGAGGAACGCAGTTCTCAAAGAAATTGCCGAATCCGCCGCTTGGAGGAGCTACTTGCCGTCATGAAAATCGTCATTCCTGGAGGCAGCGGACAGGTTGGCCGGATACTGGCCCGCCATTTCCACAACGGCGGTCATAGGGTGACGGTGTTGAGCCGCGCGCCTCGTCCTGCTCCCTGGAATGTCGTGCGTTGGGATAGTGTCACGCCGGGCGGCTGGATTGCCGAGCTCGAACAGTGCGACGTGTGCATCAACCTGGCCGGACGGAGTGTCAATTGCCGCTACACCGCCGCCAATCGGCGCGCGATTTATGACTCCCGCATTCGCAGTACGCACCTGCTGAACCAGGTGATCGCGTCCCTCCCTCGGCCTCCCCGGCTTTGGGTGAACGCGAGCACCGCGACCATCTATCGGCACTCTTTGGATCGGGCCATGGACGAAACCGGAGAGCTGGGCGGAAACGAGCCCGGGGCTCCCGATACCTGGAACTTCTCGATCCATGTTGCGACGGACTGGGAGAAAGCCTTTTTCTCGACTCCCACTCCGTTTACACGCAAGGTCGCTATACGGAGCGCAATAACGCTCAGCCCGGATCGGGGAGGAGTCTTCGCGGTGCTCTTGGGCTTGGTCCGCTGCGGTCTAGGCGGCCGGCAAGGTCCGGGAACGCAGTTCGTATCCTGGATTCACGAAGCTGACTTCGTGCGGGCAATCGATTTTCTGATTACTCGCGAAGAACTTAGCGGTGTGGTCAACTTAGCCTCTCCCAACCCGCTCCCCAACCACGAATTCATGAAAGTGCTGCGGGACGCGTGCGGCGTCCCCGTGGGCTTACCCAGCCCAAAATGGCTCCTCGAAATCGGCACGTGGTTGATGCGGACCGAGTCGGAACTGGTTCTCAAGAGCCGTCGCGTCGTGCCTGGCTGTCTGGTCCATGCAGGATTCCAGTTTCATTTTCCGGACTGGCAGGCGGCCGCCCGAGACTTGGTCGCCCGCTGGCGTCAGAGCGGCAAAACGGAACTCGCAGGTGGCATCGCATCATAGATCGAGTGGTCCTAAGATCGCTGTCCGGGCCTTCACCAGGCCCCGATCTCCCAAACGTGAGTACCTTTAGGCGTTCCGGTTCACTCACCGCCTCAATACACTCATGCGCCGGGCGGCTTTGCCCGAGATTAAAGCGTGGCGGACAATACAATGATTCGGACATGGTCAACCCGGCGGCTCTATCGCGGGCCCTCCGGCGAAATTTTTTGCGGCCGATAGGAGAAGTAACAGCGTATGGACCTTGGCAACCCAACCCTGGCTATCACCTACAAAGATGACGGAAACCAGGACGGAATCTGCTCGCAGCTACTGCGAATCTACGGCGTCTATGCAATCTCGCGGTTTCTGGGAGTACCATACGTTCATTCGCCCATAGCGCATCTTGGATATCACGGCCTATTGGCGCTCGAAGACAACTGTCCTTTACCGGATCTCCTGACGGATGTAAACCGGGTCTTCCACATACCCTCAGATATTGAGTTGCCTGACAAACGAGTGGTGATTCACGATATGATCGACGCCGACATCGAGTCTATCGAGAACATCAAGCACGCTGGAAGGAACGACCGGGAGGTGCATCTAGTAAGAATTCTTTATCCTTTTCCGGTTACCGACAGGAACCCCGAACTGTATCGATGCCTTGAGACCGTTTGTCCGTTTCCCTATCGTCGATCTGAAGTCTTCAGACTGGCCATCCACGTGAGGCGGGGAGAGTTGTTCGCGGTCGACAGCGACTGGATGTTGCCCAATTCGTACTACGTGTCCTGCGCGCTGAGATTTCGAGACATTTTGCGAAAGCTCGACATCCCCTTCGTTTGCGAGCTGTATACCGAGGTTCCTTTAAAAACATTTGAAGTCACGCCCCAGCATCACGGAATAAACGGGCGGATCGCAGAGAACGTGATTTTCGATCCGGCTATGAACCATCTCGAGGATTTCGACGCAATTCCTAACCTGGAAAAGTTCATCAATTTCGATCCTATCGAGTCGCTACGGCGGATGGCGACCGCCGATGCCCTGATTATCAGCCACTCGTCGTTCAGCTATTTGCCGGCCATTTTCAACCCGAATTGTATTGTTGTCTACCACCCGTATTGGCGTGGCCGAATGAAAGATTGGTTGATCTCTGACGACAGCGGAGTTTTTCCGGAGACCGGCCTGATAGAGCGTCTTAAGGTATGGAAGCGGGCGGCGGACCGCGAATCGGCCGCAAAGCGCGTAATCGCTGATCCGGCGCGCAATCTTTGTCCGGAAATAGAACGCCTGCTGCAACCATTTCGGGGACAATCGGTTGAAATACGGTCAGTCGTTGCCTTGGGGTGTCACCGGATATTGGGGATGACCGGCGCCGCAGCGCGGCTGGTTGCAGGTCATGATAGCGTCGGGCCAATCATTCAAGTAGAACCAATCGGCCCCGCCAGCCATACGCTGGACAGCTACACGCTCGCCAGCCTCGCCCAACAGGCCCGCGGGCTGTCCGGGTCTGGCCTCGGGGACGATGTGCTTCTCTTACCCGTGGACGCGCTGAACGAGAAAATAACCTCAACTACAGAGGAATTCAGCTTTCGAGCCGTCGCCGTCCTCTTCCCTGCTGCATCCGGTAGACCCCGCGATGGACACAACTGGAAACTTCGGCGCAGTCTGTTCGATCGCGGTTTGGTTTGCATCGGTTCGGTCGATTTTGCGGGCGTCGAAGCGCTCTGTTTCCTGGCCAGCGATGCGGTTCGATCCTTTAATCAACTCGATGTCGAGTCACGCGGCCATATCACCATGTCGACCCTGGTCGAGGGCGCCGGATTCGGAAATCAATTATGGAGATATGCCTGCGTAAAGCTGTACGCGCTGAGACACAGCTTGACTCCGGCGCTTCCGGCGTGGCAGGGCAACCGGCTTTTCAGTCTCCAGGACAAATCTTGCGCGGGCTTCGCCTTTCCGAGAATCGACTACCCAGGTTTTGCGAACAACGATCGCGAGCTGTGGGATCGGGATGACCCGCCAATCAATATTGATTTGGCGGGATACTTCCAGGAGATTCCCGAGTGCTGGCGAAAACACCGGGCGCTGCTGAGACGCATGTTCCAGCTTTCGCGTGAGCATGTGCAGGCTATCGACGCCTGGCGCGACGCCGTGACGGACGGCGGCCGGCGAACGCTCGTGGCGGTCAGCGTCCGGCGCGGAGACTATTACAAATTTCAGTCCGAGAGCTGGCCATGGTTTCGGATCGTGCCGGAAGAATGGTACCTCGACTGGTTACGAACAATCTGGCCCACGCTGTGCGACCCGGTCTTATTCGTTGCTTCAGACGAGGCGGACAAAATCGTGCCGGTGTTCCGGGAATTCGAACCGATTCCGGCCACTTTCGGGTCGATAGCCGAAGAATTACCCCATCACGTTTGTGACTTTGAGGTTCTGCGAAGGGCGGACTACCTGGCGATTTGCAATAGCAGTTTTCCCCGTTTCGCCGCCATTCTGGCGCCGTCTACCCAAAAATGCTTTCTTCCGTCATTTGAGACGCAATCCTTCGTGCCTTATCAGCCGTGGATGGATCCGGCGTTTTGGCCACGATTCGCTTATACCTGGCCCCGCCGCGAGCTTGAAATCGGTGGCGATTTCAGACCGCGATCCTGGCGGCAAGCGGCGGACGACTTGCTAACAACAGCTCAGACGCTGGCACGTCAAGCCCGGCCATTCGAAGGTGTTACCGCAGTCCTCTTACCGCCCGGCAGGTATGTGCCGATCGGCAGTGAGGCGCCGGCCATCTCGGTGGCCGGGAAACCATCAGCGGAGTTGATGTGCGTTTGCGGTTGGTACCCTCCCGAAATCTCGGGAGTTCGGGCGAACCGGTCGACGGCCGTGGTGCGGTTTCGCACCGATGCGCCGGTGGGGACCAGGATCAATCTTGTTCTGCGGCTAGCGGCATACGGCCGCGATTTCCGTATCCGAATCTACCCCGGTTCCGGCGCCGAGATCGAGGTGTCTGTAGCGGAGGGGTCGAACAGAGTGGCAGTCTTGGCTGCCATGGTCGAACCGGGGAAACTGGTCACCACACACCTGCTAACGCTTGGTGCGACGCTGGTTGGAGACGGATCGTCGGACGGTTCCTATTGGATGCTAAACGGAATTCTGTATTTCGATCCTAAAGGCGTTACCAGCGAAGCGTAGGCGTGCCGCGGGCGGGCATGGTCAGACCCCGATGAACCCGCGAACCTTCAACTTTTTCGCGCCATCTTCGAGCGCGAGGTAGCATTTGTAGACCTTGCCGTTGTCCGGGTCGAGCACACTGCCCCCTGACCACTGTTCGCCATCTTTCCTGAAGTCCCACAGAATTCGAAGTCCGGCCAGGGGCCTGCCCTGCAGCGCCCCTTCGCAACGGATGCAGCGGGGATCCGGGTCTTGAGGATCCGGGTTGACGAGCTGGTCGATTTTTCCGTACAGTCTGCCGTTCTCTTCCCAGATCACCACCAGTGACTTCACTTTGCCGGTGGCATCGTCGACGGTCTTCCAGCGGCCGGTGGGAGAGACTTCGAAGACTGTTGGGGAGGCTGATTTCTGTTTCCACCCCAACATGCTGGGGGAGGGCAGAAGCGTCAGAATACAAAAATAGCGGATGACATTAGGGCCCATGGTCCCGCACTCTTTTTTTTGGGGACTCAGTGACTGGGACTGCTTTTGCGACGGAGTCCTTGGAATTCGGCTGGTGTCGCACCCACCATCCGGCGAAAGGGTTCTGGCGAAGTGGCTCTGGCTGCAGAAGCCCGCGGAAAGACTGATCTCCAAGCTCGCGGTGCCGGTGCGCAGCATCTTCTTGGCGCGCTCGATGCGCCGCGCGAGCACATAGCGGTAGGGGGCCACGCCAATCGTCTGTTTGAACATCCGGGCGAAGTGATGAATGCTCAGATCTACCACCCTCGCCAACTCGCCCAAGGCCAGACTGACGGCTTAGCTTAGCTTAGCTTCGCTTCGATGTGGTCAAGGACGGGCCGGGCTTGGATGCGCGTCAAGCCGCTCGACGGCAGAATCGAGGCAGCCTCCGAAGCGGTAGCATGACGGCGCAACAGCGAAACCGCCAGGGCCGAACTGCTTACCGAAAGCAAACACCACCAGGCTTTGAAGTAACCCCACTGTGAGAACAAACTCAGATGGGCTGTCCGGGGCGTTCGTATGATTCTGCCTCAGCAAAGCGGACAAAGGTCTTTGTAGTCTTGGTACGGCCGGCTCCATCTCCCAGCCTTTGGGTGCGCAGTGCGGTCCGGCTCATTTCTTCGACCGCGTCCATCCGCTCATGCACCGGCGGCTTTGCCAGTAGCGGTACTCGTCCGCTTTCATTTCGTCAAACGTCGTGTATCTGCGTAGCGTCAGCGGATGATCCATGGGCTTGTTTTTAGGATAGCTCCCGTGGTAGATCGCGCTTGTCTATTTCCTCCCGTTTCTTGCCCACGTCCTAGCTGGTCGGTCCGCTCTTCCCGGAATGGGCGTCCTGCCATCGCCAGACCGGGGCTTGGACTGCCGCTACTTAGCCAGGACAGCAGATCGGCTGCTTCCTGCCCTAAAGACCAGCTAATATGGGAGTCGTGGTCCGCTGGCAAAAGGATAGGATGAGATATTCATGCTTTTTAGGGTGAAATTGGTGCATGCGATCTGGATCCGGCTGATCTATATTCTGGCGATATTCAATACCCTGCATGGGGCAGATCTCGCGCTTACGGCGATGGTTTCCTGTCCTCCGGTGGGGCCAGGTGGAACCGCGCAAATCACCATTATGTTGCCGTCACCGGTGGCGATCACTCACGGAGGATTTCAGGTTGACCTGGATCCTTCCGTCTTCGGAAACATTTCGGCCGTAAATGTATTTAGCGCAAGCGGAGATCAACAAGGCGTGGCGCGCATCACGGCGCAGCATGCCGAGGCGGTGTTTGGCGCGGAGTCGGGCGGAATCGGGCGCTTGCCGAATCTGGCCGTGGCCCAGATCACCGCGCCTGTGCTGGCCACAGCGGCCACGGGAACGACCGGTACGGTAACGGTCGAGTCCTCGTCGGCGTGGTTTGACGTCTCCGGGCAACGGTACGACGTAGTGTTCCAATCGCCCGGCGTGCCGATCGGCGATGGGATGTCCGTGCAAAGCGTCACGCCCGGGGGAGGGCCGGTTCCGGGCGGAACGGTAGTTGCGATCAATGGACAGGGATTTAGCAATTCGACCAACCTGCAGCTCGATGGAGTAGCGTGGTCGAACCTGCAGTTCATTGGTTCGTCGCTGTTGAACATTACCCTGACAGGACCGGCGAATCTGGCCGGAAAGCTGCTTGTGTTGACCGATAAGGCCGGGAGTTCGGCGCGCTATTATTCGAGCCTGACTCCGACGACGGTGAATGATGAGGTGGGAAGTCCTGGGATCTGGCCGATATTTCCAGTGACGACGCATGTAAGCGGGGGATCCTCTGGCTTGAATTGGTGGTTTGAGAACGATAGCGCGAATCCAATCGACGTGACTTTCAGCGCTTTCTCGGACGTCTGCACTCCTTGTGCGGGCAACCCATTTCCACCAAGCAAGACCATCACCGTTCCGGCTGGGACGTGGTATTTTGCCTACTATAACCCGTATGGTGGCGGCTGGCCGATTCTTGGAGCGCTCATGACAGCCACAGCTCCGATCCATGTTCTGCAAGCGGCGATCCCAGCGAGTGGGCCGCTCCCCGAACTGAACCCAACCGCTCTGTCTGCAGGGGGGACGTTTAGGATCTACGGCTGCATCGTCAACGCGATTGACTATCGTCTCGGTGATCCGGCCCCCCAACCCATCACCTGCGATCTGTACACCCCTTTCACAGAAATTAGCGTTGGCACCGACGACGGTAACCCGTGGATGCGAATATCATCCGTCATGGGTTCCCCAACGAAGGTCCAAGTCACTTTCTACCCTGATTACTTAACGATAGGATCACATATCGGCGTTGTGCGCAGTGTGCTTCCAGGCTCACCGCCACAATCGCTCTACTCAGTGTTCCCTTTGAACGTGCATGAGAACGCGACCATCGCCGTCTCTCCGCCAACATCGGCTTTCCCCATTCCGTTCACAGGCCCAGTTACTTTCAGTGTTACCAGCACCAGCCCGTCGGTTCCCATAACCGTGAGCTCATCAGCGAGTTGGCTGCATGTGACACCGTCGAGCGCGACTACGCCGGCGACTTTGAGCGCGGAGGTTGATTCTTCTGCGCCTCCGGCTGGAGAGGCGACGATCACGATCCAAGGGCCGGCCAATGTTGCGGCGATTTCGATCGAAACATACATTTCCGGACTCTTCGGAAATCTGAGCTCAACTTTCGTTGCCAAAGCCGGGGACACTACCTTGCAAACGACGATGTTATCCGCTGCATATCCATTACACGGAACCGCTACGACCGATTCCGGGGGTAATTGGTTGAGCGTGATGTCCGCGCAGCCGCAGGGCTCAGATAGCGACTGGACGCTCTCTCTCCAGGCGGATCCCTCCGGCCTTCCTGTTGGGCTCTATCACGGTACGGTCACCGTGACAGAAGATTTCCCTGGGGTGCCTGAAGTTCCTGTAAATGTTGTGCTCTCAATTTGGGGGGATCCGATTCCGGCACTCGCCGTTTCGCCCGCAAGCCTCATGTTGACTCCAGAGAACCCGTCCGGTACTTTGACGGTCTCAACAGGGCCCATGCCACTGAACTACGCGGTCACGTTTCAATCGGACCCTTTTGTGTATTTGAACGGTGGATACGGCCCCGCGATAACTCCCCAGTCGTTCGATGTTAGCGGGCAGTCCTTGTATCCGGGCACCTATCAGGGCCAAGTTCTAGTTACGGCGCCTCCGGGCACGACAAACTCTGTGATCGTGCCCGTGACGATTACCCAACCATCGGTTCCACTGACCGATGAGACCAGTCCGAAGATTGGCGCAATCGTCAACGGGGCCTCGATGCTGGCTGGGCCTTTGTCGCCCGGGGAAATCCTGACTGTGTTCGGCCTGGTTCAGTCTGTCGGCAACGCCGGGCTTTCAGTCGGGAGCGATGGCAAGGTGAATCGGGAACATTACGGGAACCGCGTGTTGTTTAACGGAGTGGCCGCGCCGCTGCTGTACGAGTCGATTGGCCAGATCAACGCCGTAGTTCCCTACGAAGTCGCGGGAAGTCAGACGGTGACCGTGCAGATCGACGACGGCGTCGCGCAGTCCGATCCGCAGACCCTGCCGGTGGCGCCGTCGGCACCCGGTTTGTTCACGCAAAACCAGAGCGGTCAGGGAGACGCAGCGATTTTGAACCAGGACTCTTCGCTCAATACGCCGCAAAACCCAGCTTCGCCCGGATCGATTGTGCAGATCTTTCTGACCGGCGAGGGTCAAACCAATCCGCCTGGGATCACTGGAGAATTGACTGGGCTGGACACCAAGAACCCAACGCAGACGGTGAAGGTTCAGATTGGTGGTGCAAATGCGACGATCGTGTCGGCTACGACCGCGCCGGATGCGGTCGCGGGCTTATTTCAGATCAATGCAATGGTACCGGCGGGCTCGGCAACCGGGTCGGTTCCCTTGCTGGTCCAAATCGGAACCGCGATGAGTCAGCCGGCGGCAACCATTAACGTCAAATAGAAAAAATGCCAGGCGACGCTTCGCGTGGCAAGAAGTCCGCCTCTGGGAGACGTCACAACGCCGACGACGCTTTCGGAAAGCTGCTTGCGCGGGTTTTCTGATGCCGTGGGCAAGCCGGTAGTCGCGTTGCGAGCCAACGCCTTGCCGGGACGTAGGCAACGCGCGGTGTTGAGCTTGCTGGCAAGGTGCCGCACAATGCCCACTCCTGCCATTCAAATCTGCAGCCTTGGAGAGACTGGGAGCCGTATGCCGCGCGGCAGACTGAGCAGGCACTTCGTTTTTTCCAGCCCGCGTGCCCCCTTCTCGCTGGCGCCACACGCTGCAAAACCAAGCCAACCCAGGCAGTCCGAATTCCGCGAAGTCACCCGAACCGCAAAACAAGCCCAACCGGACTCCCGAGTCCTCAACTTTCGTTTCGCAAGACTGCTCGGGAAGCGGGCAGTCCGTGCCCCAGGCTCTCGGCCCAGAGATCCCCTATAGTTCGTTTTTGCGAATGCGGATTCGTGCCGCCACAGCAAACTGCAAAACGAGGCCATGCAGCGCCCGAGTCCCAAACTTTCGTTTCGCAAACCGCTCGGCAAGCCGGCAGCCGAGCCCCGGGCCCTCCCTAACCCGCCACAGTTCGTTTTTGCGGATGCCATCCATCCCAACAACTTAGGCAATTTGACAACCGAACCGTCCTTTTGTATAGTAAGAGAGTTCGCGAGTTGTGTCTTCTACTCCCGCGCTACCACGTCTGGCTGTCTAAGGCGTCCGGCCGGGGGTCGGCCCCGAGGTTCTGGCGGATCAAACGCCGTTCAGAGCATGGGCTAGTCCAAAGCAAGTACCCTCGCAGATTGCAGTTTCCTGGTTTTGAGATCTTGGCGGGATTGGCCTGCCACAACAAAGTTCTTCGGTTCTAGAGAGGAAATTCGTGCCGACGTTTAATCAACTCGTGCGAAAAGGGCGAAAACCGCCACGGTATAAGACGGCCAGCCCGGCTTTGCAGGCTTGCCCGCAGAAGCGCGGCGTGTGTACCCGCGTATATACGACCACTCCCAAGAAGCCCAATTCGGCGCTGCGGAAGGTGGCTCGCGTGCGGTTGACCAACGGCATTGAGGTAACAACTTATATACCTGGTGTCGGGCACAACCTGCAGGAGCACTCGATTGTGTTGATCCGCGGGGGCCGTGTAAAGGACCTGCCGGGCGTGCGCTATCACGTGGTGCGCGGAACGCTGGATGCGGCCGGGGTGGCCGGAAGACAGCAATCGCGCTCCAAGTACGGCGCCAAGCGGCCCAAAGGACCCACTAAGTAGGCGGAGTAAATAGGAGATTTCCGATAGATGCCACGCAGACGCAGACCTGAGCCTCGAGAGATTCTGGCGGATCCGATTTACAACTCGACCTTGGCGGAAAAATTCGTCAACTCGATGATGTGGGACGGCAAGAAGGCGACTTCGCAGAAGATTTTTTACTCCGCGATGGATGTCATCAAGGAGCGCACGGGCGACGACCCGTTAAAGCTTTTTAAGAAAGCGATCGAGAACGCCAAGCCGCTGCTGGAAGTGAAGACGCGGCGCGTGGGCGGCGCCAACTACCAGGTTCCGGTGGAAGTGCCGAATAACCGGCGCACCAGCCTCGCGATCCGCTGGATTTTGATCAACGCTCGTTCGCGTCCCGAGAAGGGGATGCCGGACAAGCTGGCCAATGAACTGAACGACGCCGCCAATTTGCGCGGCGGAGCGATTAAGAAAAAGGATGATGTCCACCGCATGGCGGAAGCGAACAAAGCTTTCGCTCATTACCGGTGGTAAGCGGATAAAGCCGGTGGTAAGCGAATAAAGCAGGAGCGGCTCTTAACCGAGCCGGAGAATTATGGCACGGACCGTACCTATTGGGAAAATGAGAAATATCGGCATCATGGCTCACATTGATGCCGGTAAAACGACGACCACCGAGCGCGTGCTATATTACACGGGCCGCACTCACAAGATCGGCGAGGTCCATGAGGGCACCGCCATCATGGACTGGATGGAGCAAGAGCAGGAGCGGGGAATCACCATTACGTCTGCCGCCACCACGTGCCAGTGGCGCGACTTTACGATCAACATTATCGATACCCCCGGCCACGTCGACTTTACCGCGGAAGTGGAGCGCAGTTTGCGCGTGCTGGACGGCGCTTGCGCCGTATTTGACGCCGTCGCGGGCGTGCAGCCGCAGTCGGAAGCCGTGTGGCGCCAGGCCGACAAATACCGCGTGCCCCGCATTTGTTTCATCAACAAGATGGACCGCGTGGGCGCTGATTTTTATCACTCGGTCGAGACCATTGTCGACCGCCTCCGCTGCCGGCCCGTGCCGATTCAGATTCCGGTGGGCGCGGAGGATCAGTTTAAGGGCGTCGTCGACCTGATTACCATGAAAGCGCGCATCTGGCGTGATGAAACGCTGGGCGCCGAATATGACGACGTGGAAATCCCCGCCGATTTGCTGGACAAAGCCAAGGCCTATCGCGAGCAGTTGATTGAAGCGGTGGCCGAGACCGATGACCATTTATTCGAGAAGTTTGTCGAGGGCCAGCCAGTCACGGAAGCGGAACTGATGGAGGGGATTCGCAAGGCGACTCTCATTCAGAAAATTTTCCCGGTGGTCTGCGGTTCGGCGTTCAAGAACAAGGGTGTCCAGAATCTGCTCGACGCGGTGGTGGATTATCTGCCCTCGCCGCTCGAAATTCCCCCGATCGAAGGCCACAAGCTCGATAATCCGGAAGAAAAGGAGACGCGTCTTCCCAAAGACGACGCTCCCTTTGCGGCGCTGGTCTTCAAAATCATGACCGACCCGTTTGTCGGGCAGTTGGCGTTTATCCGGGTTTATTCGGGCAAGTTGAACGCCGGCGAATCGCTGTTCAACGTGGCGCGCGGACGCAAGGAACGCGTCGGACGCCTGGTGAAAATGCATGCCAACAAGCGCGAAGACATCAGCGAAATTCTGGCCGGCGATATTTGCGCGGTGGTCGGGTTGAAGAACGTCGTTACGGGCGACACGGTGTGCGACGAGAAGCACCCGATTTTGCTCGAATCCATCGATTTTCCGGAACCGGTGATTCAGTTGGCGGTAGAACCAAAGACCAAGGCGGACCAGGAGAAGCTGGGTATCGCCATCGCCAAATTGGTGCAGGAAGATCCGACATTGCGGGTGAATACCGACCCCGACACCGGTCAAACCATTTTGGCCGGCATGGGCGAGTTGCACCTGGAAATCATCGTCGACCGCATGCAGCGTGAGTTCGGCGTGGGCGCCAATGTGGGAAAGCCGCAGGTGGCGTATCGCGAGACCATCCGCCAAACGGCTGAATACGATTACACACACAAGAAGCAGACCGGCGGCAGCGGCCAATATGCGCGCTGTAAGCTGCGCGTCGAACCTAATCACGCCAAGGGTTTCGAGTACGAAAACGAAATCCGCGGCGGATCCATCCCCAAGGAATTTATTCCGGCTATCGAAAAAGGCGTCAAGGAAGCGCTCGAAGGCGGAATCCTGGCCGGGTATCCGGTGGTTGACGTTAAAGTCTCGGTCATCGACGGCGCTTACCACGAAGTGGATTCGTCCGAAATGGCGTTCAAGATTTGCGGATCAATTTGTTTGAAGGAAGCTTGCCGCAAAGCCAAGCCGGTTCTATTGGAGCCGGTAATGCGCGTCGAAGTGGTGGTGCCGGAAGATTACATGGGCTCGGTCAACGGCGATCTGATTTCGAGGCGGGGGCGGCTCGAAGGCACCGAAATCCGCGGGACCACGCACCTGATCAAGTCGATGGTGCCGTTATCGGAAATGTTCGGCTATGCCACCGAGCTTCGCTCGCGCACGCAGGGCCGGGGCAGCTTTACCATGCACTTCGGCCAGTATGAAGAAGTACCCAAGAACATCGCCGAAGAGATTGTCGCCAAGGTTCAAGGCAAAGTTACCAAGTAAGGGGTTGCGAAGTAAAAAGGTCGCGAAGTAAATAGGAGACACAAGTTCACATGGCCAAAGAGAAATTTGACCGCAGCAAGCCGCACGTCAACATCGGGACGATCGGCCATATCGATCATGGTAAGACCACGTTGACGGCGGCCATCACCAAGGTGCTGGCGAAGCACAACCCGAAGAACAAGTTCCGTTCGTTCGATTCCATCGACAATGCGCCGGAAGAAAAAGCGCGCGGAATCACGATCGCGGTGGCGCACATCGAGTACGAGACCGCTAACCGGCACTACGCGCATGTGGATTGCCCGGGCCACGCCGACTACATCAAGAACATGATCACCGGCGCGGCGCAGATGGATGGAGCCATTCTGGTAGTCGCGGCGACCGACGGCCCCATGCCGCAGACCCGTGAGCATGTGCTGCTGGCCCGCCAGGTGGGCGTGCCCTGCATCGTGGTGGCGTTGAACAAAGTGGACATGGTGGACGACGCCGAACTGCTCGAACTGGTGGAACTCGAAGTGCGCGAGCTGTTGTCGAAGTATCAATTCCCGGGCGACGATCTGCCGGTGATCCGGGTGAGCGCGCTGGGGGCGCTGAACGGCGAAGCGCAGTGGGAAAAGACGGTGGACGAGCTGATGGCGGCGGTGGACAAATATGTTCCCACGCCGGAGCGCGCCATCGACAAGCCGTTCCTGATGCCGATTGAAGATATCTTTTCGATTCAAGGCCGCGGCACCGTGGTGACGGGCCGAATTGAAAAGGGGATCTGCAAGGTGGGCGAAGAAATGGAGATCGTCGGCTTCCGGGACACGCGCAAGACGGTAGTGACCGGCGTCGAGATGTTCAAGAAGCTTTTGGACGAAGGCCGGGCGGGGGATAACGTCGGCCTGCTGCTGCGCGGTATTGAAAAGACCGACGTCGAGCGCGGACAGGTGATCACCAAGCCGGGTGCGATTACGCCGCACAAGAAGTTCAAAGGCGAAGTGTACGTGCTGAGCAAGGATGAAGGCGGGCGGCACACGCCGTTCTTCAAAGGCTATCGGCCGCAGTTCTACTTCCGGACGACGGACGTGACGGGCGTGGCGCAGTTGCCGGAAGGAATGGAGATGGTGATGCCGGGCGATAACGTGCAGTTGGTGGTGGAGCTGATCACGCCCATCGCCATGGACAAAGGCTTGCGGTTTGCGATCCGCGAAGGCGGACGAACGGTAGGCGCGGGAACGGTATCGGAGATATTGGAATAGTCCGGAAAACGGAACAAAGAAGATGAGTTTACGAGAACGCATCCGCATTCGCCTCAAGGCGTACGACCACCGGATACTGGACCAATCGACGACCGAGATCGTCGATACGGCGAAGCGGACTGGCGCGCAGGTGGCGGGGCCGATACCGCTACCGACCATGCGCAACCGCTATACCGTGCTGCGGTCGCCGCACGTGGATAAGAAGTCGCGCGAGCAGTTTGAGATTCGCACGCACAAGCGGCTGCTGGATATTCTCGAACCCACGCAGGACACGGTGGACGCGCTCATGAAGCTCGATCTGCCGGCCGGCGTGGACGTGGAAATCAAGGCGTTTGGGAAAGGCAAGTAGGGGAGGGGATTCCCGCTCGCCTACCTCTGGAGTGAACATATGGCCCCTGGAATTTTAGGGAAGAAGATCGGAATGACGCAGGTGTTCCGCGCCGACGGGCAGGTGGTCCCGGTCACGTTGTTGAAGGCCGGCCCGTGCGTGGTGGTGCAGCGCAAGACGCCCTCGACCGACGGCTACGATGCGGTGCAACTCGGATTACTCGAGTTTGTCAAAGCGCAGCGGATCAACAAGCCGGCCACCGGGCATTTGAAAAAGGCCGGCGCCGACGGCGTGAAGTTTCTGCGGGAATTCCGGCTGAATCCGGGCGACGGCGACTTCAAGCAAGGCGACCGGATTCTGGTGGATCAGTTCAAGCCCACTGACAAGGTGGATGTCATTGGCGTGAGCAAGGGCAAAGGATTCGGAGGCCTCATTAAGCGGCACAACTTCAAAGGCGGCCCGGGTTCGCACGGTTCGATGTTCCATCGCGCGCCGGGTTCGATTGGCGCGTCGAGCTTTCCCTCGCGCGTCTTTCCGGGTACCCGCATGGCTGGCCGCTTAGGCGACCAGCAGGTGACAATCCGCAATCTCGAAGTGGTGCAAATTGACGCCGAGGACAATGTGCTGATGGTAAAAGGCGCGGTTCCGGGGCCGAACGGAGCTTACGTTCTGGTCCGGAGGGCGAAACGATAAAGCATGCCGAGCGTAGACGTTTTCGATTTGAATAATGAAGTTGTGGGTACGCTGGAGCTGGCGGACGACGTGTTCGACGCGCCGGTGAACAAAAACCTGCTGTATGAAGCCGTGCGGCACTCGCAGGCAGGCAAGCGGCGGGGAACGGCGTCCACCAAAACGCGCCATGAAGTTTCGGGCTCCGGCAAGAAATTGTGGCGGCAAAAAGGAACGGGGCGGGCGCGCATGGGTTCCATCCGGTCGCCATTGTGGCGCCATGGCGGCACGATCCATGGGCCGCAACCCAAAGACTATAGTTACAAGCTGCCGAAGAAGATGCTGCTGGGTGCACTGCGCTCGGCGCTGTCGGCCAAGTTGCGGGATGGCGAGTTGAAAGTAGTTTCGGCTTTTTCGCTGGCCGACCACAAAAGCAAGAACGTCAAGGCGGTGCTCGACAAACTCGAAGTGAACCGCAAAGTTCTGCTGGTCGAGAACGGCGAGAACAAGAACCTGGAACTCGGCTCGCGCAATTTGGACGGAGTGACGCTGATCGCCTCCACGCACCTCACGGTGTACGAGCTGCTGAAACATCCGCAGGTGCTGGTGTCGGAGAGCGCGGCCAAGCGGTTGTCCGAGGGCCTGTCTTCGGGGACACCCGCCGGCGCCGGGGAGAAGTCCGAATGACGATCTACGATGTAATCAAGCGCCCCATCGTTACTGAAAAAGGCGTGACCAAGAAGGACGCCGAGCAGACTTTGTGCTTTGAAGTTGCGCCGGATGCCAACAAGATTTTAGTGAAGGCGGCGGTGGAACAGCTCTTCAAGGTGAAAGTGGCGGATGTGCGCACAGCCAATCAAGTGGGCAAGCTGCGCCGGCGCGGACGCTTTCAAGGCTACCGATCGGACTGGAAAAAAGCTTACGTGCGGCTGAAGCCGGGTCAAAAGATGCCCGAGTACACGGAGATATAAGACCATGGCGATGAAAAAGTACCGGCCGACCACGCCCACCCGGCGGTTCACAACGGTGGTCACGCGCGAAGACATCACCAAGCAGACTCCCGAAAAATCGCTGGTCGAGGGCAAGAAGCGGACCGGCGGGCGCAACAGCACGGGGCGCATTTCGTCCCGCTTTATCGGCGGAGGGGCCAAGCAGGCTTACCGGGTAATCGACTTCAAGCGCGACAAAACCGGCGTTCCAGCCAAAGTAGCCGCGATCGAATACGATCCCAACCGGTCGTCGCGCATCGCTTTGTTGCATTATGTCGATGGCGAAAAGCGCTATATCCTGGCGCCGGTCGGACTAGAAGTGGGGCGGACTATCAGCTCCGGTCCGGCGGCCGACATTTTGATCGGCAATGCGCTGCCGCTCAAAAACATTCCCGCCGGTACCGTGGTCCACAACATTGAACTGCGGCCCGGCAAGGGCGGACAGATGGCGCGTTCGGCGGGCACGCAAGCGCAGTTGGTTTCGCGCGAAGGGACCATGGCGCTGTTGAAACTGCCTTCCGGTGAAATCCGGCGCGTGCTGGTGGATTGCATGGCAACCATTGGCCAGGTCGGTAACGTGGAGCACGAAAACGAATCGCATGGCAAAGCGGGCAAGACCCGTTGGCTGGGCAAAATGCCCCACAACCGCGGCGTGACCATGAATCCGGTGGATCACCCGCATGGCGGCGGCGAAGGGAAAACTTCCGGCGGCCGCCATCCTGTGACGCCCTGGGGCCAGCCCACGCGCGGTTATAAAACGCGCAACAACAAACGCACGGACAAGTGGATTGTGAACCGCAAGGCCAAGAAGCGATAAGGCAACGAAGCGGTAGAGGAATTTCCGACGATGAGCAGATCTCTCAAAAAAGGGCCCTTCAGCGACGACCACCTGGTGAAGAAGGTGGTGGCGATGAACGACAAGAACGAAAAGAAAGTGGTGCGCACCTGGTCGCGCCGTTCGACCATTCAGCCGGCGTTCATCGGCCATACGCTGGGCGTGCATAACGGTAGGAAGTTCATCCCGGTCTACATCACCGAAAACATGGTGGGCCACAAGCTAGGCGAGTTTTCGCCCACGCGGACGTATAAAGGGCACACCGCCAAGACCGCGTCTGAAAAATCGGCGGCGAAAAGTTAAAGAGGCAAAGGGTTAACGAAATGGAAGCGAGAGCGGAAGCTAGATACATTCGGACCTCGCCGCAGAAGGCGCGCCTGGTGATCGATCTGATTCGCGGCATGTCGGCCGACGAAGCGCGCATCGTGCTGCGCTCCACCAATAAGCGCATGGCGCCGATTGTGTTGAAGGTGTTGGAATCGGCTATCTCCAATGCCCGAGACCGGTCGACCGACGTGGATGTGGACGCATTAAAGGTGACTGAAGCCTATGTGAACGACGGCCCGCGCATGAAGCGTATCCGGCCGGCGCCGATGGGCCGCGCCTATCGTTATCAACGCCGGATGGCGCATATCGTGGTGACGGTGGGCGACGGCAAAGCGGCGCTTCTTGACGGGAAAGCTGGGGAGAAAGCATAGTGGGACAGAAAGTTCATCCATACGGCTTCCGGCTGGGCGTGACCAAGACCTGGCGCTCGCGCTGGTTCGCCAAGCAGGACTACGCCAAGCTGCTGAAGGAAGATCTCGACCTGAAGGCCTCGCTGCACGAGCGGCTGAAGGCGGCCGGAGTCAGCTCGATCGAAGTCGACCGTCCCGGCAACAAGTTGCGCGTGACGATCAGAACCTCCCGTCCCGGCATCATTATCGGGCGTAAGGGCGCCGAAATAGAGAAGCTCAAGACCGACCTGGCGAAGAAGACCAAGCGCGAAGTTTTCATCGATATCAACGAAGTACACAAGCCGGAGCTGGACGCGCAACTGGTAGCCGAGTCGATCGCGTTGCAACTCGAGAAGCGCGTGGCGTTCCGCCGCGCGATGCGCAAGGCGGTGGATAGCGCGTTGCGGTTTGGTTGCAAGGGAATCAAGGTGCGCGTTTCGGGCCGCCTGAACGGCGCGGAAATCGCCCGCAGCGAGTGGTACCTGCAGGGCCAGCTTCCGCTGCATACCTTGCGCGCGGATTTGGATTACGGGTTCGCGCAGGCCTACACGACCTACGGAGTGATTGGCGTAAAAGTCTGGACTTATAAGGGCGAGATCATCGAGGGCGGACGGCGGACGACGCTGAAGAACGACTCCGAGCCGCGCAGCCGCGGACCGCGGGATCGGGACCGCGACCGGCGCGACCGGGGAGATCGGGGCGGAGACCGGGACCGGCGGGGACCGTCGCCCTATCAGGCCTCGGGTCAGCCGACGGTGATGCCGGAGCCAACTGGCCCGGCCATGCAGCAGGCCCCCGGCGAACTGCCGCATCCGGCGAGCCGGACGACGCCCATTCTGCCGCCGCTCGCGCCTCCGCTGCCGAGCTGGAAACAGGAAATCCGCGAGAGTAGTCCGCCGGCGCCAGCGGTCGAGACTCACAAGCCGGAGGCAGTCAGCCCCGCGCCGGAGGTAGTCAGCCCAGCCGCTGAGCCAACAGTCAGCGCCAGCCCAGCGGCCGAGCCAGCCGCCGAAGCGGGGCATCCGGAGCTTTCCAAGGCAGAGCTTCCCGAGCCGGAGCTTCCCAAAGAGGAACCCGCCGCGGATCAGCCTGCCAAGGACGAGACACAGGGATAACGGAGACAAGCCATGTTGATGCCCAAAAAGGTGAAATTCCGCAAGCAACAACGCGGACGCATGACCGGAAAGGCGTGGCGCGGGTCGAGCCTGTCTTTTGGCGACTACGGCCTCAAGGCGCTCGAATGCGGCTGGATCACCGACCGGGAGATCGAAGCGGCGCGCATCGCGATGACGCGCTTCATCAAGCGCGGCGGGAAAGTGTGGATCCGGATGTTCCCGGACAAGCCGATCACCAAGAAGCCGGCCGAAACGCGTATGGGTAAGGGAAAGGGCGCGCCCGAGCAGTGGGTGTGCGTCATCCGCCCCGGAAAGATCCTGTTTGAGATGGAAGGCGTGCCGCGCGCGACCGCCGCGGAAGCGATGCGTCTGGCGGCGCAAAAACTGTCCATCCCCACCAAGTTGGTCTGCCGGGAAGACGGACTGGGAGGTTAAGGGAATGAAAGCGGACAAAGTACGAGAGCTGGATAATGCCGAACTCAACAGGCAGGTCACGGGCGCCGGGGAACAGATGTTCCGGCTGCGGTTTCAGATGGCTATGGGCCAGACGGACGGTCTGAAAAAACTGCGGATGCTGCGCAAGGACCGGGCCCGTATGCTCACCGTGCTGCGGGATCGCGAACTGCACCCCGAAACCGCGCCCGAGCCGGTGAGGAAGAAGCGAGGAAAGTAAGCCATGGCCGACGAGCAGCAACAGGCGAAACGGAAAACGCGCAAGAACGAGAAAGTTGGCCAGGTGGTTTCGGCCAAGATGACCAAGACCATAGTGGTGGAAGTGACCCGCCGCGTGCCGCATCCCGTCTACAAGCGGATTATCAATAAACGCAACAAGTTTTATGCGCACGACGAGCAGCAAACCGCCAAGCTGGGCGACGTGGTGCGCATTCTGGAGTGCCGGCCGATGAGCAAGCTCAAACGCTGGGAACTGGGCGAGGTGATCCGAAAAGCGGTGCAGGTGGCCGTCGATCCGGGCGCGGTGGACGTGGATGCGATCCAGGTGACATCCGGCGCCAAGTCAGGCACGCGCGGGGGCGCCAAGTCGGGCGCGCGCGGCGGGGCCAAGAAAGGCTCTACCGGCGGGAGGAAACCGAAATGATCGGGATGCGAACCATCCTCGAGGTGGCCGACAACAGCGGCGCGCGCAAGCTGATGTGCATTCTGCCGCGCGGCGGTGACCTCGGGCTGCGGGCTGGGTTGGGCGACGTCGTCACCGCCAGCGTCAAGGAAGCGGCGCCGGACTCAGCCATCAAAAAAGGTAAGGTGGTGCGCTGCGTCATTGTCCGGATGCGCAAGGAGGCGCGCCGCAAAGACGGCACCTACATCCGGTTCGATTCAAACGCGGCGGTACTGATCAACGAAGTGGGCGAGCCGGTGGGAACGCGCGTTTTTGGGCCGGTAGCCCGGGAACTGCGCGACAAGAAATTCATGAAGATCGTGTCGCTGGCGCCGGAGGTGATCTGACTTATGGGACTCAAAAAATTCACTCCTCCGCCGCCGGCCCGGATCCGCTTGAAAAAGGACGACCAGGTAAAAGTGATCGCGGGCAAGGACCGGGGCAAGACGGGGCGGGTGATTTCGGTCGACCGCGCTACCGGTAAAGTGCTGGTCGAGGGCGTCGCTTTGATCAAGCGGCACACGCGGCCAAATCCGTCCAAGCAGATTAAGGGTGGCATCGCCGAGCGCGAGAGCGCAATCAACGTTTCGAACGTAATGGTGCTTACCAGCGGCGGCATTCCGACGCGCATCAGTTACAAGATCGAGGGAACGGGGTTGTCGGTGCGCCGGGTGCGCGTCGCGCGCAAGACGGGAGAGCCGCTAGACAAGCGCGGGTAAGGATGGCAAAGCATGGCTAAGGACGGCAAGAGTAAGGACGGCAAGGGTAAAGACGGCATGGGTAAGGATAAGCCCGCGAAAGCTAGCGTCGCAAAGGAAAGCGGCGCCGCCAAGGAAAGCGGCGTTGCCAACGATGCCGCCGTGGTGAAGGATGCCAAGCGGAAACACGGCGCGGCGCGGCTGCGGGAGCACTACCTGAAAACCGCGCTTCCGGCCCTGACCAAGGAGTTCGGCTACAAGAACGTGATGGCGGTGCCGAAAATTCAAAAGGTCACGGTCAATATCGGGCTGGGCGAGGCCACGGGCAACGCCAAGCTGATGGATGGCGCGGTGGTCGAGCTGACGCAGATCGCCGGCCAGAAGCCGATCGTGACCAAAGCCAAGAAGTCGATTGCCGCGTTCAAGCTGAGAGAAGGCATGTCGATCGGCGCGATGGTGACGTTGCGCGGCGACCGCATGTACGAGTTTTTGGATCGCCTGATGAATGTGGCGCTGCCGCGCGTGCGCGATTTTCGCGGCGTGTCGGGCAAGTCTTTCGATGGCCGCGGCAACTATACATTGGGCGTGAAAGACCAACTGATTTTCCCCGAGATCGACTACAACAAAGTAGAAAAGAGCAAAGGGATGAATATTTCGATCGTCACGACGGCCAAGACGGATAACGAAGGCCTGTCGTTGTTGAAACACATGGGGATGCCTTTCCGGCAGTAAGCAGTTATAGGAGCTAATTTGGCCACCACCGCAAAAATTGCAAAAGACGAGCGTAAACCGAAATTCGCATGCCGGCACCGCAACCGTTGTTTCCGCTGCGGACGCCCGCGCGGGTATCTGCGGAAATTTCATCTCTGCCGGATTTGTTTCCGGCAATTGGCGCTGTCGGGAGAAGTTCCCGGCGTGACCAAGGCGAGCTGGTAGCGAAAGGATTACGGGGGAACGCACATGACCACATCCGATCCGATCGCCGATATGCTGACGCGCATCCGCAATGCGCAGTCGTCGCGCCACCCCAAGGTGGACGTGCCGGCGTCGAAGCTCAAGATGGAAATCGCCCGCATTCTGAAGGAAGAGGGCTACATCGCCAACTTCAAAATGACGGAAGAAGGCTCGAAGAAAAGCGTCCGGATTTATCTGAAATATACGCCCGGAAACGCTCCGGTGATTTCGCGCATTGAGCGGGTTTCGCGACCCGGCTGCCGCGTGTTTGTGGGCAGCAAGGAAGTGCCCCGCGTGCTGGGCGGATTGGGAATCAATATTCTCACCACGCCGCGCGGCGTCATGACCGGCTCCACGGCGCGAAAAGAAAATGTGGGCGGCGAATTACTCTGTCAGGTTTGGTAAGAGGACGTTATGTCGAGAGTTGGAAGAAAACCTATCCCGATGCCGAAAGGTGTGAAAGTCACCATCGGCGACACGCTGCTGGTGGAAGGCCCGAAAGGCAAGCTGACGGTTCCCGTCCCAGCCGGTATCGGCCTCAAGCAGGAGAACGGCATCCTCGAAGTGACGCGCGACGGCGATCAGTATGCCGCGTTGCATGGCTTGACGCGGGCACTGGCGGCATCGGCCGTGACGGGCGTCTCCACGGGATTTACCCGGGAACTGGACATCGTGGGCACCGGCTACCGCGCCGACGTAAAAGGCAAGATCGTCACGTTCGCGCTGGGTTATTCGCACCCGATCGAGTTTCTGCTGCCCGACGGCGTGGAAGTAAAGATCGACAAGCAGACCCACGTTGTCGTAACGGGATACGACAAACAGGTGATCGGCGAGGTTGCGGCCAAGATGCGCACCCTAAGAAAACCCGATCCCTACAAGAATAAGGGCGTCCGCTACACCGGCGAGGCGTTGCGGAAGAAGGCCGGTAAGACCGGCGCCGGAGGCAAGTAGACCATGGCGAGATCGAGCAAGAACGACGTACGGGTCCGCATTCACTCCCGCATTCGCAGCCGCGTCCAGGGCACTCCCGAGCGGCCGCGCCTGGCGGTGTATCGCAGCCTGGGGCATATTTACGCTCAGGTGATCGACGACCGCAAGGGGCATACGCTGGTGTCGGCCTCTTCCAACGAAAAAGACAGCCAAGTGAAGTCGGGCGGTAACATCGCCGGCGCCAAGGAAATCGGCAAGCTGGTGGCCGATCGCGCCAAGACCAAAGGCATCTCGAAAGTAGTGTTTGACCGCGGCGGATATCTGTATCACGGGCGGGTGAAAGCGCTGGCCGATGCGGCGCGGGAAGCGGGACTGGAGTTTTGATGGCAACCATTTTGAAAAAGACCGAGACCAACAACCTCAACTTGAAAGAGCAGGTCGTTTCGATCAACCGCGTGACCAAGGTGGTCAAGGGCGGCAAGAACCTGAGCTTTTCGGCTCTGGTCGTGGTCGGCGATCCGGGCGCAAAAATTGTCGGCTTCGGGACCGGCAAGGCCAAGGAAGTGCCGGCGGCCATCAAAAAAGGCATTGAGGCTGCCAAGAAGAATCTGCGCAAGATCAACGTGCTCGAAGTCACCATCCGGCATCAGGTTTTGGGCCGCTTCGGCAGCGGCATGGTGCTGCTGAAGCCGGCCCCGGCCGGCACGGGCGTGATCGCCGGCGGGCCGGTGCGCGCCGTCATTCAAGCCGTGGGCATTCCCAACGTTTTGACCAAGTCCATCGGTTCGCACAATCCGCATAACGTGGTAAAGGCGACCATCGATGCGCTGGAACAACTGCGGGACAAGAACGCCGTGGCCGAGATGCGCGGCCTGAATCAAGACAAAATGCAAGACAAAACGCCCGAGAAGGTGGTCTAGCGAAAATGGCTGCGGGAATGATCAAAATTCGTTTGAAGAGAAGCCCAATCTGCACGCCGGAAAAGCATAAGGTGATCGTGCGTTCGCTAGGGTTGAAGACGCTGAACCGCACGGTGGAGCGTCCCGATACGCCGGTCTTCCGCGGCATGGTGGCCAAGATTCCCCATCTGCTCGAGATCGTGGTGGAAGAAAAAGCGGAGGAAAAAGCGAAGGAAAAAGTTCAGCCGCCGCAGGCCGTCTCGCCAAAACCGGTTTCTTCCGCAAGTCCGGTCAGCCACCCAGCGGCGCCGGTCGAGGCAAAGCCCGCTGCGGATGCGGTGGTCGTTGAGCCGGAGAGCGCCGCGCCCGAAACTGTTGAGCCGGAGAACGCCGCGCCGGTGAGCGTTGCCCCGGAGACCGTCGCGCCGGAAAGCGCCGCGCCGGAGACCGTGAAGGAATAGACCATGAATCTGAGCAATCTTACTCCCCCCAAAGGGCAGAAGCAAAAGCGGCAACGCATCGGGCAGGGCATGGGTAGCGGCCGCGGCAAATACTCGGGCCGCGGCGCCAAAGGCGCGAAGTCCATCTCGGGCTATTCGATGATGCGCGGGTTTGAAGGCGGGCAAATGCCGCTGCACCGGCGCCTGCCCAAGCGCGGCTTCACCAATATTTTCAAAAAGCACTACGCGATCGTCAACCTTTCGACGCTCGAGGCCCTGCCCGGCGACCTGTTCGACGCGGCGCGGCTGGCGGAGCTGGGCGTGGTGAAAAAGCTCGGCCACGGTTTGAAGATTCTCGGCATGGGAGAACTGACCCGCGCCATTACTGTCCATGCCAACGTGTTTTCGAAATCGGCGCTGGAGAAAATTCAGAAAGCCGGCGGCTCCGGCCAGGTGATCGGCGGCGAAACCGCCTAGCAGGTGTCATGAAGCTCTTTGAAGCCTTTGCCAACATCTTCCGCATCCCGGACCTGCGCCGGCGGATTCTGTTCACGCTCGCGTTGCTGGCGGTTTACCGGCTGGGCGGCCATATTCCGACGCCCGGCATCGACGCCCAAAAGCTGTCCGACTTTTTCAACCGCAATTCGGGAACGCTATTCGGCTTTATCGACATGTTCAGCGGCGGCAGTTTCCGCAAGCTGACCATCTTTGCCCTTGGCATCATGCCGTACATCACGTCGTCCATCATCCTGCAGTTGCTCACAGTGGTGGTTCCCACGCTCGAAAAGCTGCAGAAAGAAGGCGAACTGGGGCGGCGGAAAATCACGCAATGGACGCGTTATCTCACGGTCATCCTGGCGGTGGTTCAGTCTTTTGGAATCGCCATCACGCTGGAGAAATCCGAAGGCGGCTTTGTTTTGAACCCGGGGATCGGGTTCGTTCTCATGACGCTGCTTAGTCTGACCACCGGCACGGCGTTCATCATGTGGCTGGGCGAGCAAATTACCGAGCGTGGTATCGGCAACGGGATGTCGCTGATCATCTTCACCGGAATTGTGGTAGGGTTGCCGCGCGCCATTGGCGACATTTACAGCCATGTGGTCGTGACCAAGGAATGGACCGTCATCCACCTGATCATTATTCTGGCGATCATGTTGGCCGTAGTCGCGTTTATCGTGCTGGTGGAACGTGGGGAGCGCCGCATTCCGGTGCAATACGCCAAGCGCGTAGTGGGACGCCGCATGCTGGGCGGGCAATCGACCCACCTTCCTCTGAAAGTGAATGCGGGCGGCGTGATTCCAGTGATCTTCGCATCCTCGCTGCTGGCGTTTCCGCAAACGCTGCTGACCTGGCAACTGGTGAAGAACAGCGCGTTTCTCACCGCGACTCTGGGAGCGATCGGCGGGTCGCAGCCGCTGTATTACGTCCTTTTCGTGGCGCTGATCATCTTCTTCTGCTTCTTCTACGTCTCGATCATTTTCAATCCCAATGAAGCGGCCGACAACATGCGCAAGTACGGCGGGTTTATCCCAGGCATCCGGCCGGGTAAGAACACCGCCGACTACATGAACAAGATTCTCACCAAGATCACGGTGGTGGGCGGCCTCTATTTATCGATTCTCTCCATCATTCCGCAGATCATGATCTCGGGCATAAAGCTGCAACGTCTTCCGCTGGTCGGTAACTTTATCGACAGCTACTTCCCGCGCTGGCTGCTGGACGGGTTGAACGTGAATTTCTACTTCGGCGGCACGTCGCTGCTGATCGTGGTCGGGGTTGCGATGGATACGGTGAACCAGATTGAAGCGCAGTTGATCATGCGCCACTACGAGGGCTTCACGCCGCGCGCCGGGCGAATTCGCGGCCGGCGGAGCACGTTCTCCGGATGACGGCAGGCTCCCCGATGAACGCAGGCGCAATCCATGAAAATCGGCGGGCGCTGATCTTGTTTGGGGCTCCCGGCTCCGGCAAAGGCACGCAGTCCCGCAGGCTCGCCGCCTGCCTGCACGCTCCGCAGATCGCCACCGGCGACATCCTGCGCCACCATATTCAACTGGGAGACGAGTTGGGGCGGGAGGTGGAAGGCGTCCTCAAAGCGGGAATGCTGGTCACCGACGACGTGGTGAACAAGCTGGTGGAAGAACGCATCGGCCGGGAAGATGCTCGGGGCTCCGTGATCCTCGATGGGTATCCGCGCACGGCTCGGCAGGCCGGAGCGATGCTCAAGATGTTCGAAGCGCGCAAGATAGCGCCAGTGGTGATCCATTTGAAAGTGGATTACAATAGGATTATTGAACGTCTGTCTGGCCGGCGCATTTGTCCCGTGTGCGGGACTCTTTATAGCACGGCGAGTAGCGGCGGCTCCAATCCTCCTAAACTTGAGGGAATCTGCGATCTGGATGGAGCGCGCCTGATTACGCGTCCGGACGACAACCCGGCGGTGATCCGGCGGCGGCTGGAAGAGTACGACATGCAAACCAAGCCGCTGATTGAGTATTTTCAGAGCCGCGGCGTTCCATACTATGAGGTGGACGCGATGGGAGCGCCGGAAGTCATCTCCGAGCGGATTTGCGCGCTGGTGAATCCCGCGCCTCAGCCGGTGTCTTCAGCGGTCCGATGATTGTCCGCAAGAATAGCCGGGAATTGGAGTTAATGCGCCGTAGCGGATTGCTGGTACACGATATTCTGCACCATCTGGCGGCGATGGTGGAAGAAGGCGTCACCACTCAGGATTTAGAGGTGGCGTGCGAAAAGATGATGGCCGAAGCGGGGGCGAAGCCGGCGTTCAAAGGGTATTACACCCAGGCGGCGGGCTCGAAATACCCGTTCGCTTTATGCGCTTCGGTGAATGACGAGATTGTACACGGGATGCCGTCGGCGAAACGGAAGCTCAAAAAGGGCGACATTATTTCGCTCGATACGGGCGTGCAGTTGAACGGCTGGTTTGGCGACTCGGCGATTACGGTGCCGGTCGGAGAAGTGAGCGAATCGACTAAGCGGCTATTAAAAGTAACGCAGGAGTCGCTCGAGATCGCGATCGAAAAGGCGCGCTCCGGCAATCGGTTATTTGACGTCTGCGGCGCCGTTCAGAAGCACGTGGAAGAAAGCGGCTTTTCGGTGGTGCGGGAGATGGTGGGACACGGGATTGGGACCAAGCTGCATGAGGAGCCCCAGGTTCCCAACTACGTGGACCGGCGGAACGAGAATCCGCGCCTGAAAGAAGGCATGGTGCTGGCGATAGAGCCGATGGTGAACGCCGGCCAACCGGACATGCAGGTCTTGAACGACCGCTGGACGGCGGTGACAAAAGATGGTTCGAATTCAGCCCATTTCGAGCATTGCGTGGCAATCACCTCGAATGGGCCATGGGTCCTTACGCGGCCATGAAGTTTTGTAGGGCCGTCCCCCCGGACGGCGTCGGACGCCCTCGTCCGGCCGGTGCGCGTTGACAGTAGAAGCGATAGTGGTCGAATTATTGCCGAGCGCGGTGGTCCGGGTGAAGCTGGAGAACGAGACTCTGGTGTTGGCGCACGCGGCTGGCGCTACGAAGACGAATTTTATGCGGGTGCGGCCCGGCGACAAGGTCGAAGTGGAGCTTTCGCCGCACGATCCCGGCCGGGGCCGGATTTTGAAATTGTTGAAGTAGAAGGCGGAACGATGAAGGTTCGAGCGTCAGTGAAAAAGATGTGCGACAAATGCAAGGTGATCCACCGCGAAGGCGTGGTCCGGGTGATCTGCACCAATCCCAAGCACAAGCAGCGGCAAGGCTAGGAAGCGAAGCCTAGGAAGAGAAGACAGGAACAGAAATATGGCACGTATTGCAGGTGTGGATCTCCCAGCGAAAAAGCGGGCCGAAATCGGCCTGACCTATATTTACGGAATTGGCCGCACGCGCGCGCTTTCCCTTTTGCACCGGGCCAGCGTGGACCCGGGCAAGAAGATCGCCGACCTCACGGAAGAGGAAGTCAATCACGTCCGTACGCTGATTGAGAACGAGGGCGCCGTGGAAGGCGACCTGCGCAAGGAATCGTCGATGAACATCAAGCGGCTCATCGAAATGGGTTCCTATCGCGGATTGCGGCACCGGCGCGGCCTGCCGGTCCGCGGCCAGCGCACCCACACCAACGCCCGCACCCGCAAGGGTCCGCGCCGCGGCACCGTCGCCAACAAAAAGAAGGCTACGTCCAAGACCTAAGGATAATCATGGCAAAAGCGCCCGCGAAAAGCACCAAAAAGAAGACCTTCAAGAAGAAGGAAAAGAAGGTCGTCAATTCCGGCTTGGTCCACATCCAGGCATCCTTCAACAACACCATCATCACGTTTACAGACCTGGTGGGCAATGTATTGGCCTGGTCGAGTTCGGGTTCGCTGGGCTTCCGCGGATCGCGTAAAGGGACCCCGTTTGCCGCCCAGCAGGCGTCGTTGACTGCCGCCAACAAGGCTAAGGAATACGGCCTGCGCGTAGTCGAAGTACGAATCGCCGGCCCCGGCGCGGGCCGTGAGTCGGCCGTGCGCGCCCTACAGACGGCCGGCATCGAAGTTCGCACCATTAAGGATCGGACGCCGATTCCGCACAACGGCTGCCGGCCGCCCAAGAAGCGCCGCGTTTGAGATTTTGGCTCGGCTCCGTGACGGTCGCGGCTCAGAAAGCTGACGGCGGTTCAGAAAGCGTTACCGAGCCGCGACCGTAAGGGAGCGGACCCGAAGTAGTAAGTTTGGAAAGCAGGACGAAGGCCCCGGCCGTAAACTGCACCTTGAATCGTAGAATTGGAGAATTAAGGTAAATGGCTCGATATATTGGCCCCGTCTGCCGGCTATGCCGGCGCGAGGGTATGAAGTTATTTCTCAAGGGCGAACGCTGCCACACCGAAAAGTGCGCCATCGAAAAGCGCAACTTTGTTCCCGGCCAGCATGGCAAAGACCGCAAACCCAAAATCGTCGGCTACGGCTTGCAGCTTCGTGAAAAGCAAAAGGCCCGCCGCTACTATCGCCTGATGGAAGGCCAGTTCCGCAACCTGTTTGAGAAGGCCAGCAAACAAAAAGGCATCACCGGCGACAATTTGCTGAACATGCTGGAACGGCGCCTCGACAACGTGGTCTACCGGATTGGCTTCGGCACCAGCCGCGCCCAGGCCCGTCAGATCGTCCGCCACGGGCACCTCAATGTGAACGGCCGCAAGGTCAATATCCCCTCCTTCGAAGTCCGTCCCAACGACGTGATCGAAATTCGCGAAAAAAGCAAGAACAACCCCACCATCCTCGCCGCCCGCGACGCCACCGCGCACGCGCCGGCGCCCAACTGGATCGAAGTGGACCGCGACGCTCTCCGCGGCCGCATCCTCCAGCAACCCAAGCGTGAAGAGCTGGTTCAGATTCAATTGAACGAGCAGTTGATCGTCGAGTTGTATTCGAAGTAAGAATCAAGACGACAAAGGAAATCAAATTATGTTTAAAGGGTTTCAGAAGCCGAAAAGATTAGTTGCCAATACCGAAACACTCACTGAGCGTTTTGGCCAGTTTACCGCTCAGCCGTTCGAGCGTGGATTCGGTTCGACCATCGGAACCGGCCTGCGCCGCGTGCTGTTGTCCTCCATCGAAGGCGCCGCCATCACTTCCGTTCGTATCGAAGGCGTGGCGCACGAGTTCAGCCCGATTCCGAGCGTAGTCGAAGACGCCACCGACATCATCCTCAACCTGAAGCAAGTCCCGTTCAAAATGATCGGCGAGGGCACCCGCATCGCCCGCCTCAAAGTAGATCACGCCGGCCAGGTGGTCAGCGGCCAGATCGAGACCGATCCGGATGTCGAGGTGCTGGATCGCAACATGCATATCGCGACCGTGAGCGAAGGCGGCAAACTCAACATCGAAATGCGGCTGAAGCTGGGCCGCGGTTATGTGGCCGCCGACCGCAACTACGACGAAGACCTTCCGCTTGGCTACATCCCGATTGACTCGGTTCACTCGCCGGTCCGCAAAGTGAATTTCACCGTGGAAGCCGCCCGTCTGGGCCAGATGACCGATTATGACAAGCTGACCATCGAAGTCTGGACCAACGGCGCCATTTCTCCGCAGGACTCGATCGGTCAGGCGGCCAAGCTGCTGAAAGATCACATGTCGATCTTCATCAACTTCGAAGAGTTGCCGGAAACGGCCGAAGAGCCGGCCGAGCGCGCCATGAGCCAAATGAACGAAGTGCTGAACCGCTCGGTCGAAGAGCTGGAACTCAGCGTCCGTTCCTACAACTGCCTCAAGAACGCGAATATCCAAACCATTGGCGACCTGGTGCAAAAAACCGAAGCCGAAATGCTTCGCACCAAGAATTTCGGCCGCAAGTCGCTGAACGAAATCAAGGAAATTCTCTCCAATCTGAACCTCAGCTTCGGCATGAAGTTCGATGCGCAAGGCCGCCTCGTTCCGCCTCCGGGCGGCGTGCAGCCCTTTGTCGCCCCGATTGGCGGCGACGACGAATACGGGGTCAACGAGTAAAATGCGTCATAGAGTAGCGGGCAACAAATTAGGGCGCAACGTGGGCGCCCGCCGGGCCTTGTTCCGGAACCTGGTGACCAGCGTCATCGATGAGGAGCGCATTGTTACCACCGTCCCGAAGGCCAAAGCGGTGCGGCCGATGGTCGACAAGATGATTACGCTGGCGAAAACCGACACGCTCCACGCGCGCCGCCAGGCCGCCGCGTTTCTGACGACGCCCGCTGCAGTGCAAAAGCTGTTCGAGAAGCTGGGCACCCGTTTCGGCCAGCGCAACGGCGGCTACACGCGTATTGTCCGCCTGGGACCTCGTAAAGGCGACGGCGCAGAGCAGGCGATGCTCGAGCTGGTTGGCTCCGAACTGGTGAAACGCGCGGCCGATCGCGCCAAGCGCCGTGAAGACCGCCTGAAAGCTATCAAAGAAGGGCGGGGCGGGGAAGAGGACGGCGAGGAATAAGCGCGAAACCAGGGACGGACGGCACCGTCCCCGATTTCCCCCGGCTAAGCTAAGCGGACGGGGACGTTCCGGACTCCCGTTCGGAATCCTTCGCCTACAGGTATCGCAGGAGTGTCCCCTTGCCGAAACCGGTACACTTCGCTCAGAACTACCACAGGCCGTGCCCTCTGAGCGGAATGAATTCATGGCAACGGGTGGAGGTTGATCTCTGGCATCGGAAAATCCTTTTGATTGGCAGTGATCAGCACCATTCGATGCGACAACGCAACTGCAGCAATGGTAGTGTCGGGCAAAGATAGTACGTCCTCTCAGCCGCCAGTAGCAAAGAAGATCGCCTGCCTGCTTTGAGATGTCCCACGTCAGAGGGAAGAACTTCAAGCTCCTCAAAAAGCGTTCGGTTTTGACCGCTTCTTCTGGTCTCAAACCGGCGTAAACCTCAGTAATCGTCGTGGGGCAGGAGGCCAAAATCCCGCCTTGCCGGAGGAGTTGCTGGGTTATTTCCGAACGTCCGCGCTTGCCGTTGAGAACATCAATGATGATTCCGGAATCGAGAAGATAAAGCCTCATCTACTCGGAAGTGTCGTTTTCAATTTCTTCCAGTCGATGGGTCGCATGATCCCGCAGTTCTCGAATGAATACTTCCGATCCTCTTGCTAGTTCGGGATGATTCTCGTCCTTCCAGCAACCCGCGGCTTCCTCAATCGCCGCAAGCTGTTCGCGACGCTGGAGCTCCGTTTCCAGCACTTCCACGATGAAGCGGTTCCGGCGTTTCTGACCGGCAATCCTATCGATTCCCGCAGCGATTCTTTGCGGAATCGAAACCGTGGTTCGGGGCGTGCGCATATCTAATCTCAGTCTATAGTATCGGCGCGGAAACCGTGGTGTCGCCAGAGGGTAGTGCTGAGTCCGCTTAGGGACACCGATTGGCGGTCAGCTCCGTTACGCCCCCGGCTTAACCACCGCCCTGAGAAACGCCAGCACCGCATCCAGTTCCGCGTCCTGATAAGACGCGACAACATCCGCATGGCGCCAGGCGCTCGTTTCCTTCAACTGAACAGCGGCCTGGGGAAACGTCCGCAGCACCGGTGGAGGCTTGCTGAGATCGTAGACTTTAGTTTGCACGCCGCCCTTGCTGACCACGAGCACCGGGAACGACTCGCCGTCGGCAGTTGCGGTCCAGACATGCGGAGCTGCCAGAGCGCGCAAAGCGGCCGCGTTCTCGGGAATCTTGACGATCGGATCGGCCACCGCGATTCCCATGCCATCCACCTGATGACAAGTGGAGCAACGGCCAAAACCGCGGACTGCCTCGTAAAACAGCGCGCGGCCGCGCATCGCCTCTTCAGGCAGCTTACGGGGCGCCGGTCCTCGATCGTAAGTTGGCATGCGAGTCGGCGCGATCCCGTTCAAACTGCCGACGTAGGAGGCCACGGCAAATAGATCCAAGCGGCTGAGCGTCTGGCCAAAGCCCTGCATCCCGGTGCCTGGAATCCCACTGCGCACGACTTGAGTAATGTAAGCCTGGTCGAAACCACGCGACGCTAGTTTCGGCGCGCCTCCGGCCGTCCCCTTCACGCCATGGCAATAGCCGGTAGCGCAGCTCTTATTGAAGACTTCCTGACCGCGGGCTAGAATATCCTGCGCGCCAGCCAGGGCCGGAAGCATGAGTACGAACGCCAGGCGCTTCATTTCGAACCCTCCGGCAGCGCGAACACCATCAGAGTGGATCCGCTGTGAAACGAATCGGACTCCGGCCACAAATCCATAATGCTGCGGCCTGCGATGGAACCCCAGCCGGTGGGAGTGGCGATGTATTGCCGCCCGTTTACGCTATATGTAATCGAAGATCCACGATGGCCCGCGCCGGTCTGAAAACTCCACAATTTCTCGCCAGTACGCGCATTCAGCGCAAAGAAAAAGCCCTCCGGATCGCCCGTGAAAATGAGGTCACCGGCTGTGGCCAGGACGGAGGCAAATAACAGGAACTTGTACTCGTATGTCCACACTTTCTTGCCGGTGACCGGGTCAAAGGCGTCCAGATGGCTGCGGATCGGCCCGTCTTTGGGCGGCAACGGCTGACTCCAATTTCCACCCAGAAAACCGCGGCCTTCTTCGGGCTCTTGCTCCTTGGCCGTATAATCGGCGCACATTTCCATGCCCGGCGAATAAAATAAGCCGGTGCGCGGGGAATAGGCGATCTGGTTCCAACTCTTGCCGCCGGCGGCGCTCGGGCAGAACAAGGTCGGCTTGTTCTCGACCGGTTCCACGCGGCCCAGGAATTTGCCATCCTCGGTGGCGCCGGTGGTCCAGTTGTGATTCTCAACGATGGGAAACGTGCGAATAAATTCGCCGGTCACGCGATCGAGAACAAAAGCGTACCCATTCTTGTTGATATGCACCAAAAGCTTCCGCATTTTTCCGCGTACCTCGCGGTCAATCAGAACGCACTCATAAGCGGCGTCGTAATCCCACACGTCTTTGGGCACTTCCTGGTAATACCAGCGGACTTTGCCGGTATCGGCGTCGAGCGCCACCACGCTGGCGGAATAGAGATTCGCTCCGGCCGCCTGCTCACCGGCATAGCGGTCTCCCGCGAACAGGTCGGAAGAAGCGTTGCCGACGCCCCAATATACAAGATTGAGAGCGGCATCGAACGATCCGGTCATCCAGGTAGCGCCGCCACCGAACTTCCAGCTATCGCCCTTCCAAGTCTCATGACCTTTTTCGCCGGGGCCGGGGATGGTATAAAAGCGCCAGTCGAGCCGTCCCGTTTTGGCGTCCAGCGCTGTCAAATAGCCTCGGAATGCGCCATCGCCGCCGGTGCTCCCGACCACCACCTTGTCTTTGACGAACAACGGAGCGCCCGTAATGGCGCAGCCGCACTGGCGTTGGTCGTCCACGGCAACCTTCCACATTTCGTGGCCCGTCTTGGCGTCCAGGCCGATGACGAAGTCGTCATACGTGCCCAGGAAAACTTTGCCCGCGCCGACGGCGACGCCGCGATTCTGCGCGTTGGCAAAGCCCCGCGGCGGCGGATATTTGTATTGCCAGAGCTGGCGGCCGGTGGCCGCATCGATCGCAAACACCTGGCTGCGCGCGCTCGAAAGATAAAGCACTCCATCCACCACGATGGGCGTCGATTGTAGCCCGTTCTCGTAATCGCCGGTCTGAAACGCCCATACCGGCGCGAGTTTTTTGACGTTCGAGACATTCACCTGATCGAGCGCGCTGTAGCGCCAGGCCAGTTGGGTGCCCCCGTAGTACGGCCAATCGGCGCGCGTGGCGCCATCCTGCGCGAACGAGAGCGTGGTGAGTAGCAGGGCCAAAGCGAACAGGGCAATGAGGTATCGCATCACGACGCTATCTTACTATCGATGGAGAACCAGGAGCAGGATTTGGGAATCGGGCGGCGCTAGATTCAACCAGCGCGGTATGAATAGCTGCTCAGCCGCATCCGAGCGAAAATCGCAGCGCTACGCAGACCTCTTGCATACGCACCCTGCTCAAGCTGCCAACACGCTGCCCAGGCGGTCCTGTGACACTGTGACTGCATTGTGCAGATTCGCCGCGCATGGGCCTTTCATTCCGTCATCCACATCCAAAACTACCTCCGACGGCACGTTTCGGACGGTGGAAGTAATTGGGGCCACCGTCACGGTCGAAAGATGGCTGATAGAGCCGTCGCGAGTGAGTATAAGAACCGGCCCCTTCTTGTCCGGGTTTGCGAATTGGCAAAGGTAAACATCACGCCGGTTTAATCTTCCGGCCAAGCGGCAGCCTCCTCCCAGGAGAGATATTCTTCGATACGCTACGGCTGAGCTTCATATCCGCGGCGGTCCCGCTCCTCGAGTTCCATCACGTGCAGCCGCTTCAGGTGTTCTTTCAGAGCCTCGCGAATGAGAGCGGATCGATTCATCTTTTGGCGCCTTGCGGCGCTGTCAGCGGCCTTCAGAAGCCTGGTGTCTAGAACAACCTGAATAGTTTCCATTTGCAAGTGCTCTTGGTGGAAGCGAAGAATCATTGCGCGGCGATAGGCGCCGCGGCGCCCGCGCACTGATACAGGCCGCGCGCCAAAATATATTCGGCTACCGCCGGCGGCAGTGCCTCCGGACGCCGCCCCTCGAGCAACTGCTGCCGGATATCGGACGACGACACGGGCAGCGCCAGCGTATCCAGCCGATGTACCCGCGCTCCTTCCGGACACTGATAATGATCGTGCCCCGGCCGTGTCACCACAATAAAATCGGTCAGCGCCAAAAGGTCCCGCCAGCGATGCCACGTGGTGATCTCGGCAAAGGCGTCGGCGCCAATGATGAAAAACAGTTGTTGCGCCTGGCCCAGTACTTTTTCCACGGTGTCAATGGAATAGCTCGGCCCGCTCCCGTCTTCCAGCCGCGAGGCTTCAAATCGCGCATCGATCCGGCATGCCAGCGACACCATGGCCAGACGGTCTTCGTACGAAGCGCCTAGCGAATCTGTTTTATGCGGCGGATGCGCGGCCGGAACAAACAAGACGCGCTCGATCGAAAACTGGGTAGCGGCTTCGCGCGCCACAGTCAGGTGGGCATTATGAATGGGGTCAAATGTCCCCCCGAACAGAGCGAGTTTCAATCTTATGACTTTACAGGATTCGCCGACGCATTCCAACTGCTTTCGTCCCAGTACAAGATGCGGCCTTCGCGATAACTCTGTACTGAAAGATTGATCACCGCCTGCGCGCGCGCGCCGGTTTCGACATCCAGGTGCGGCTTTTGGCGGGTCCGCATGCAATCCAGGAAGTTCTCGATATGCGCTTCCATCATCGACTTGGTCTGGTCCACCGGAATGCGAATCTCCGCCCGGCCGAATTTCGCTTCATACGCCGGGCCGCCTACGACATCCTGTTGGATCTCGCCGTTGACGCGATGGCGATACAGTTCCGGCTTAACCACGATGTAGTCCGTCGGCTCCTCGAACATACCGTGCTCGACCATCACGATGGTTCCGTCGTGCCCGCGGATCAAACCCGGAATGTGCTGGCTATTGGCCATCGAGGAACTCAAAATCAGCGAGTGCCCGGCGGAGTAATCCGCCAACAGGTTAAAGGTATCGGGGACTTCGCGTTCATCCTTGAACACGTAAATTCCGCCCGAAGCCATCACTTTAAAGGGGAACTGCGGCGTGCCCCAGCAGATGTTCAAGGGCGCCACCACGTGATAAAAGAGGTCGGTAGCAATGCCGCCGGAGTAGTCCCAATATTTGCGGAATCGGAAGAACCGGTCGGCGTCGTAGGGCCGCTCGGGCGCCGGGCCCAGCCACGTCTTCCAGTCGATATAGTCGTCGCCTTTGCCGTCCGGACCGGCATTGGGGTCGATGGTATAGTTCCACTCGCCCTTCACCGAATTACGATGATAGGAACCCTGGCTGCTCAGCATCTGCCCGATCATGCCGTCTGCGATCGCCTTGCGCGCTTTCCACCATTGATCGGCGCTAGTCGTCTGTGAGCCGACTTGCAACACGCGCTTGGTGGCGTGTACCGTTTTCACCAGGTCGCGAATCTCTTCGTTGGTGTGGCACATCGGTTTTTCGAGGTAAACGTCTTTGCCCTGGTTCATCGCATCAATGGCCATGCGCGCGTGCCAATGATCGGGCGTGGCGACGATCACGGCGTCGATGTCGGGCCGCGCGATCAGCTCCCGGTAATCGCGGTAGCCTGTGCACTGGTACAGTTCCGCCTGCGTCCGCTTGCGTTTCTCATAGACATCGCAGACGGCCACAATCTGACAGGCGTTGTTCTTTTCGCCGAACTTCTGAAAGCTAGCGGCGTCGCCCGAGCCGCGGCCGCCAACGCCGATCACTCCCAGTTGAATGCGGTCGTTGGCGCCCAGCACCCGGTTTTGCGCAGACAGTCGGGAAAGGGCGAGTCCGGCAATGCCGGCGGTTTTGAGAAAGGATCTGCGGTCAAGAGTAGTTAGGTCAGACATGGACGGCTCCAGTTCCCTATTAGTGTACGCCATGCCTCTTGGGCCGGGTCTTCGCCGTTTGTTTGGCTGCTTGAGGCTAAGCGCAGGTTTTAGTTAGCGGGGATGTAGTCACGCTTCCGGCAGATTGAGCTTGCGCATCAAGCCGGCCCAGCGCGGAGTGGAGCGCAGTTCCCGTCCGTACCAGACCCTCAGAAATATTCCGGCAGTGCCGCTGCTATTCCAGAGTGCGGACTTCGGCAAGACGCTCGCGCAAAGCGTCCTGAAGGGCTGCCTCGATTCCCGGAGTGATGAGCCCGACGCCATCGAGATCCTGGAGGTGGACCTTGTCTTTGAGGCGGAAGCTGGTAAGCTTCATGCGCACCAGGTCGGCGACGGGGCAGATCCAGATCCCTTCTTTCGTGCGGACGGGATCAGAGGCGGGAATCTCCGCTAGGTCAGCGGGCCGGACCTTCTCGCCGATAAATATCAGGTGTACCGCGGAACGAGCGCCAGGCTGGTCCGCGTCCATCAGCATGTCGATTCCGCGAACGTGCCGGTGGCGGAAGCCTGCCTTTTCCGTGGCGGCAATGATTCGGGGCAGGTCGGCTCGAGCCACGGCTGCGTCCACATCCCTGGTGGAGCGTGCTTGGTCAGGCTCGCGATCATACACGTGAAGGAACGCCGCTACTCCACCAATAATTCGGTAAGTGAGCCCCGCGCCATCCATGGCCGCGTGAAAACGCCGCATTCTCTCGAACAATTGTTCCATGTGCCGATCGTAGGCGTGCGCGGTCAACATGGTTACTTAGATTGTAGCGCCGAGTATTCGTTCTTAGGGTGGACCGGGCGGCGATTCCGGTCTTGTTGTGGAACGGGTGGAGCAACGAGTTCGGCACGGTGATTGACGCTGGAAAACGACTCCATGTTCCCTGCCGCGCAACCTCAAACCGATCGAGCGGGGACCGAAAACCGAATCACGATTTCTGCGCATCCATGTAGGTTCGTAGAACGGCGTTGATCCGCGTCTGGTAACCCTTTTGGCGCCGCAACCATTGGAGTAGATCCGCATCCAGCCGGATGGTGACAGTCTGCTTGGCTTGCGGTAACACGACTTTAGCCTGCTTCCAGAAGCTTGCGTCCGTTGGGCGTGCCTCTGGATCTGTCTCGACGGCCTTCCGGACCTCGCGGTCACTCAAGGAGCGGAGGTGTTTCCAATCGGTCTGACCCTTCGCCGATGGTTTAACCGATGCTTTGCCAGTACGCTTCTCGTTCATGCCGTTCTGCCCTCCATGCCGAAATCATCCGGCGTTCGGTCGTGGACACATCGGCGTAGATCACCGTGATCTCAACACCGTTTACGATTCCGATGGCATAGACTCGAATCTCACCATAGTCATTGCGGTCATCTACTTTTTCGACCGTGGGACCAGAGAAAATCCTGATAGCGTGCTCACGCATGGACGGCTCCATTTCCTTATTAAGGTACGCCACGCTTCTTGTCCCGGGGTTTCTGCGTTGCGGGCTTCGCCGTGTGTTTGGGCTTCTTTTTCGCTTGCGCGCGGCGGCCCGCCTCCACCGCGCCGCCGGCCCACTGCTCCAGCGCTGCGCGGTCTTCCAGCATCTCCGGCGGAATTTCGTAGTAGCTCATCGTGCCGGGCTTATCGGGAAATGGCTGAAACGCTTTTAGCTTGCGGGCTTCAAATGCCGGCCGGTTGTGGTCGTCGGCTTTCAGAAACAACGCGTTTCGCGCCACTATCGCGAACGGTACTCCGTTGGAGTATACGGTATGCCCGCCCATCATCGCCCGAATGGTGACGTTGCCCAGGCCGGAAAGTTGCTCCGTTAGGAATGCTAAATAGGACTCGCTGTTCTTCACGCGATCTACTCCTTAGTGTGGGGCCGGTTATGAACCGCCGGCGGGTTAGTAGCCCGCCCAAGGCACTCTCGAAAGTCGCCCAACACGCAGTCCAATATTCGTCGGCGCGGCTTTCCTTCTTCCTTCTGTGCGGATCGCGCACATCGGAACAGGTTAGTAACCAGCCCAAGGCCGACTAATAGCCGTCCGCAGGTTGAATAACCCGTCCAAGGCCGAGTAAATAGCCGGCCGCAGGTTGAATAACCCGCCAAGGCCGACTAATAGCCGGCCGCAAGTTGAATAACCCGTCCAAGGCCGACTTGCCCCACACTTTTTCAGGCGATCAAGCCTTGGATGCGGCTCTCTATTTGATTGCGGACCGCCTGGTCGGAGATGAACTTGCCAAAGATGCCGAGGTCGACCTCGATCGCCACTTCACTATCGCTCACATCCACGTTCCCCTTGATCGGGGCTTTTATGGGGCCCATTTTGGCGTTCAGCGAGAAAAACATCCGGTCGCCGCTCCACTGATTCAGTTGGTCGGTAAATTCGATCGGGCCGACAGCGATGCCGGTAAACAGGTGCGTGAGAGACCGGTCGACCGCATCCTTGGCTTCAGCCTTTGTGCGGTGATGCGTGAGGGTAACTCGCATTTATTTATGCTGCAATTCCCAGTCGTAGTTGATACTCTCGTCGTTATACGCGATCCGGCCCTCGTCCTGGGGATCATACAACCGGCTAGTTACATATACCAGCATGGCCGGCTCTTCCCCGATCACTTTATATCCGTGTCCGACGCCTGGCGGAATCAGGATCTGCCAGGGCCGCATTGACCCGACATATAGCGTGTTGCGCGCTCCGTAGGTGGACGAAGCCTTGCGCAAATCCACCAGAGCCACCTGAAACATCCCTTTGGCTGGAACCCACAGGTCTGTTTGGTTTCGATGGAAATGAAAAGCCTTGATCGACCCCGCATAACTCAGCGCGGCGGAAATCTGGGTCGTCTCGATCGGAAAATCGGCCGTCAGGCCCTGACGTAGCCGCGCCACTTCCAGAAAGTAACCACGATCGTCCGGCCACAAGGAAAAAGGTTCAATCCGCACGCCATCAATCAACTGGGCGCTAGCCGCGTCCAGAATTACCGCGCCGATTCCTTTATTGCAGACGGCCGGCTCGGGAATAAACGTTTCTTGCACCGCGGCCTGCATCATTCTTGACTCGTGGTCAGCGCCGTTTCCGGCTCTTCCAGGTTCCGATTGGGGTGGTCTTTCGCCACCAGATTGGTAGCCCGCAACAGCGAGTCGAAGGTGCCGGCGTCGGTCCACCAGCCGTCCAGGTAACTGATTGTCATGGTCCCTTCCCGGATATAAGCATTATTCACGTCGGTAATTTCCAGTTCGCCGCGGCGGGAAGGCACCAGTTCCCGGACCTTCTCAAATACCGTCTGGTCGTACATGTAGATACCGGTGACCGCGTAATTCGACTTAGGCTTTTCCGGTTTTTCTTCAATTGAGATCACGTGGCCATTCTCGATCTCCGCTACGCCGAAGCGCTGGGCGTCGGTAACTTCCTTCAGCAGGATCTTTGCTCCGGACTTTTGCTTTTGAAAATCCTCCGCCGCGCCGCGAATATTCTTCTCAATGATGTTGTCGCCCAGGACTACGCAGATCTTCTCGCCGTCGGCAAAGTGTTCGGCCAGCGACAGCGCATCGGCGATCCCGCCTTCCCCTTCTTGATAGGTGTAATTGAGATGCTTCAGCCCAAACTCTTTGCCGTTGGCCAGCAGCCGCAGAAAATCGCCGGAATTCCGTCCGCCCGTGACCAGCAGGATCTCCTTGATGCCCGCGTCGACGAGCGTCTGGATCGGGTAATAAATCATGGGCTTGTCGTAAATCGGCAGCAGGTGTTTGTTGGTGATCTTCGTCAGCGGGAACAGACGGCTTCCCGTGCCCCCGGCGAGAACAACCCCCTTCATAGTTTTCTCCATCTGGTGACGTTGCGGCCCCTGGGCCTTCTACATGATACAACCCCATTAGTTTTGGGGCTGTGTGAGGGCGTTGTTCGAGCATCAGCTTACTGCGAGATTTTTAGCGCCAACCAGACACTACCGGTGGCATATGAATGAAAATGTCATGCGGTCAAGGCCGCCGGTTGCGCGGTGGTTAGCAGCGAGCATCCCGAGAATTCTACTCCTTGAAGGCGCTGGCGCGGTCGAAGCCGTCGGCTGCGGTAGTGACGCGGGCCTGGCACCGATCGGTAAAGGTAGTGCAGCAAGACTCCTTTTGGCTCTGAGCTGCTAGGGGAAGCGGAACCCGCATTGAGGTCACCGTCGCTAGGGCAGTCCCGCGCTCTGGTTAGGGCGTGTCATGAAACAACCAATCCAAACCGCGTGCGCCGCATTTTCAACATTTTTCAACTCGCCGCCGCCCGCTTGTACTTCAACACAATCAGGCCACGGGAATAGGTTTTGTTCTCCACCAGGGCGAAATACCGCTGCGGAAAGCCAGTGGGAAATGCCGGAAGCCCTTCGCCAATCAAACTGGGAACGATCCCCAGGTACAGCTCATCCACGAGATTCTCCCGCAGAAAATCCCGCGCCAACTCGCCCCCGCCCATCAACCAAATGTCCTTGCCCGGGCTTTGGCGCAACTGACGAATCAGCGTTGCCGGGCGTTGGCGGGTGAAGTGTAAGCCATCCCGTTCGCCGGATTTGAGGGTGCGCGAAAAGATGTAGGTCGGCATGGCCGGCCCGCCCTTTTGCGAAGATGCCGCCGCGACGTCGAAGGTTTTTCGTCCCATGATGGCGGTATCGATCGAAGCGAAGAACGGCGCCATGGAGTAATCCTTGGGCATGAACAGAAAGTCGACCGCGCCGTTGGGCCGCGCGATAAAGCCATCCAGGCTAATGCCGACACCGTACACAATCTTCCGCATGGGCTGACTATAAATGTCTGTTCATTTATTGTCAATTGCGCCTCCTTCACGTTGCGCCTCCTTCACGTCCCGCGGCGTCCGGACCGCTCCGTTACGGTCGCGGCTCAGTAACGCCTTCCGTTGCATTGGCTAAAAGTGAATCGGCATTTATAATAAGCTGCATGAGCCGGACCAGAACCATGCCCGACGCGACGGTGCTCGAGGCTGCCCATCGCGTCATGACCCGGCTGGGGCCGCGCGAGTTCACGCTGGCCGTTATTGCCAACGAAGCGGGACTAGCCCCGGCAACGTTAATCCAGCGATTCGGCTCCAAGCGCGGCTTGTTGCTGGCCATGTCTCAAATGGCGGCGGAAAGCGCCGATTATTGCTTCGCCATGGCGCGGGCCAAGCACCCCTCGCCGCTGAAGGCGCTGTTTGCCTGCTTCACGGAGATGGCCCGCCTGGCGGAAACACCCGAAGTACTGGCCAATAGCCTGGCGTTTCTTCAGATGGATCTGACCGATCCCGAGTTCCGCCACTGGACTCTGGTGAGTTCAAAAGCCACGCTGGCGGGGTTCCGCAAGCTGCTCGAGGATGCGGTGCGCGGCGGAGAATTGCTGCCCTGCCGGGACACCGTTGGTCTCGCTCGTTTGATCCAAGCCACCGCCCATGGATCGATGGTTCAGTGGGCCTTCCATCAGGAGGGCAGCGTGACGCGCTGGCTGCGTCGCGACATGAAACTTCTGTTGCGGCCGTACCTTCCTACAGAGAAACGATAGCTACCCTTTGACCGCGATCAGCGACTTAGTGAGGCCGAGCGTGCGCTCCCTGAGGATCAAGGCGCCCGGAAAAAGCGCCGCCATCTCGGAAGCTTCGAGAAGCCGGATGTCGTTCAGATAGTGCTGAACGTAAAAGGCGCGGCGATCCGGCGAAGGCCGTTCCACCGCATCCCACACCGTCCAGCGGCGCGCAATCGAACGTTGCCAGGCCCGCGGCAGGTAGTGCAGGAAAGGAGTGAGCAGGTGCGGCTCCAGCGGAAACCACCGATTCGGCGTTTGCACCCAATAGCGGCGGCCCACCCGCTGAATCTCGGAGGCAAAGCGCCGCTGCCGCTCCGGCGCCCCAACGTGCTCAATCACCGAGTTGCTGAACACGATATCAAAGGACTGGTCGCGAAAAGGCAGGTGGCCGCCGTCCGCGGCGACCAACGCGAATCCCGGCCAAGCCTCCTCGCGGGCGCGCGGCATGTTCAGCAAAGTCACGCGCGGCTCAAGGCCGAGCAAGAGCCAATTTGACGGAGTGCCGCCCACGTCGAGGATCCGGGTGGACGGCGTGATGGAGAAAATGGCGGCAAACTCCCGCATGCGGCGGCTTCGATAACGGCGCATGATGGCCGCGACCCGCGCCGCTAACGGCGTTTGAGCCACAAATCCAGAAACCGGTCGACCACCTCGGGACTGATCTCGGCGGTGAGATCGGTTCGAGTGTGATCCTGAGTCACTTTGATGCCGTCGTAAAGCTGCAAAAGGTCGGGACGGTTGTCGGGTGTATTCAGCCGGCCAAACCCGATCAGACCGCGTAAGGAATCATGCACGCGCTTGGCCGATTTTTCCGAATCGCACGTCGCCTCCGCTTCCACTTTCAATCCGCTCCGAACATCCAGGCCAAGACGCAGGGAATCGATCCCCTTTAAAACCTGCATGGCATTCGCGAGATTGCTGTTGTCCGGCGCCTCCAAGCCCAGACTGCTCAATCCACCTACGCTCGCGGCCCAAATCTCATCGTCGGGAGAGAGCCCGTGGATCTCGGCGCGCAACGCCTCGGGCAACCCGTTGCTGGACTGGCCACGCCGGTCGATCAGTTGCCTCAGTTGATCGGTGGCGCCGGCAACGGCGGTGGATGTATTCATGAACAGCACCGCCCCCTGCTCGTTGCCCAACAACGTGTATCCCTTGTAGCCAATCCGCTGAGCGCCTTCCGATTGCAGCCGTGGTTCCATTTCCGTGCTGAATTTTCCGCGCGCCATGAACAGCGCCGTCTTTCCATTCGAAACCGAGATCACCTGCCACAAATCCTTGCGAGGATCGACGCCGGTTCTCCTGGTGAAATCGTTCAACTGCGACAGGTCCAGGTTCTTGATTAGCCTTTGATAGACCGGCGTGTCCCTGATTTTGTCGACGCTGGCGCCCAGGATGAAAATAGTGTCCGGCGGCACCAGCATTTCGAGCGCGGGATCGATAAAAACCGAAGTGCGCTTCTGAGGCGCGCAAGAAACCAGGAGCAAAGCGCCTAAAGCGACAGCGGCAAAGCGCATCGTCATAATTCTCAGAATAAATCTCAGAAATCTCTCCGCTGGAAAAATGCGATCGCCATACCGAGGACGACGATGCCGAACAAAGCGGAACTCCAGACCGGCATCCAGGAGTCGTAGTGTCCATTCCGAATCAGGCCGACAGTCATAGTGCCCAAATCGTAAATTTTGGGGAACACGTAGTACAGCCCACGCCACAATTGCCGGGACCATTCCGAAGACAGCAGCTTCATTACTGTACTGGTCTGGGCAAGAATCGGGCTCATGATCATCAGTCCGACGGAAACCATGGTCGCCAGCGCGGCACTGTCGAAGACCACCCCCACCAATACGACCACCGCCAGCAGCACGGCAAAGATGAACATAGTGCTGGCGATGGATGCCAGGAACGAGGCTCTCCAGATATTGGTTTTGATGCCGAGAATAATCCAAACGCCGAGCACCAGATAGGCGACATTGGCCCCGACCACCAGGATATTGCCAAGATATCGGCCCAGCAGGATGTGGATGCGGGAAACCGGCTTGGAGAGCAGAAGTTCAATGCGGCCCGGCTCCAAAACCGCTGGAATCAATCCAGCCGAGGCGAACACGGCCAGAAACATTCCCCACGTATAGAGAAACACAGCAATGGCGCCATAAGCGCCGATCACCAGTTGGTCGACGTTCTGAGTTCGACTGGTCGAGCGGCCAAATAGCGATACCGTGGCCAGTGCTCCTTCCACGATGTCGATCTTCAGCAAAAACAGAAAGAAAAGGATCATCAATGTGGATAAGCCGAACAGCCCCCAGAAAATCTTGCGCGCCAGCGCCTCGCGGAAAGTGTCCTGAACCAAAGCCAGAGTGGCGATCATTTGTCTACCGTCCGAACGAAGACATCTTCCAACGTGCTGGTGGTCGGCAGCAGCGACTCAATCTCACAGTGTTCCGAACGCAATAGGTCTATGGCCGAATTCACCAGCTCGCGGCTGGCAAATTGAAAATCGACCACGCCATCACGGGCGCTGACGGACGCTGCCTTGGCGGCCAAATCTTCCCGCAGGCGCTCGGGAATTTGAGCCGCGCTGAGCCGGTATCCTTTGCCCGCTACCAGATCCTTGACCTTTCCGCCCAGCGCCAGTTTGCCTTTATCGATAATGGCGACTTCCTGGCAAAACGCCTCCACTTCCGCCAGCAGATGGGAGTTGATGAAAATGGTGACGCCTTTTTCTTCGAGTTGAGTCAGGATTTCACGGATATGCCGCCGGCCCACGGGATCGACGCCATCGCTAGGTTCGTCGAGAATCAGCAAGGTAGGCCGATGCATCAACGCTTGAGCTAAACCCACCCGCTGCAGCATGCCTTTCGAGTATTTGCCCAGTCGTATCGGGCCCTGGCCGGCGAGCCCAACTAGCTCCAGCAGCTCGGGGATTCGTTTGCGCCGCGCGGGGGCTTCCATTCCGGAGAGCGCGGCGTAGAAATCGAGCATGCTTTGACCGGTCAGATAGGTGGGGAAGCGGTGATTTTCGGGAAGATAGCCAATGCCTCGCCGGGCTTCCGGAAGGGCTGCCGGCCGGCCAAAAACCAGAGCGCTGCCGGACGTGGGGATCACGGCCGAAAGCAGCATCTTTACGAACGTGGTCTTGCCCGCGCCGTTGGCGCCAAGCAAACCGAAGGTGGTACCACGGCGTACACGCAGCGAGAGACCATCCACCGCGCGCACTTCCCGCCCACTCCAGCGGGACCGGTAGATCTTGCACAAGCTATCGGATTCAATGGCGTACTCGTCCGTGGACATCTCTCCTTCTTAGGATACGCAACGGCCGAAGCGATTGTTCCCGGGTGCTGCGAGCGCCGAGCCCCAGAAGCGCGGGCATAACGGAGCGCCCGTGCGCCGTCCGCGAAACGAAACTCGATTTTGGCCGGCCCTTAAGGGGTTGCAAGCCGGCGATATTGTTTCCGGCCGCTTCTGCGCCGCCGGCCTCGAGCGCCGAGCCCCGGAACCGCGGGCACACGGGGTGTCCGTGCGCGGTCTGCGAAACGAAACTCGATTTTGCCCGGGCCCTAGCGGTTGCAAGCCGGCGATATTGTTCCCGGCCGCTTCTGCGGCACTGGCCGCTAGCGCCGAGCCCAGAAGCGCGGGCACAGGGGTGTCGGTGCACCGTCGCGAAACGGAAGCTCGTTTTGCCCGGCCCAGGCGGCCCGGCCGCTTCTACGCCGCCGGCCGCTAGCGCCGAGCCCCAGAAGCGCGGGCACAGGGGTGTCGGTGCTCCGTCCGCGAGACGGAATTCGATTTTGCCCGGCCCTAGCGGTTGCAAGCCGGCGATATTGTTCCCGCCGCTTCTGCGCCGCCGGCCGCTAGCGCCGAGCCCCAGAAGCGCGAGCCCACGGGGTGTCCTTGTGCCATCCGCGAAACGAGACTCGATTTTGGCCGGCCCTGGGCGACCCGGCCGCTTCTGCGCTGCCCGCCGCTAGCGCCGAGCCCCGGAAGCGCTTGCCCACGGGGTGTCGGTGCTCCGTCCGCGAGACGGAATTCGATTTTGCCCGGCCCTAAGCTGGCGACACCGAAAAGTAACAAGAAGTAACAAGAGACCCGTGGAAACGTCCATTGCAAGAGGGGCAAAATGAAACGCATGCTTGTTGCCGTCGCGATTGCCGGTCTGGCCGCCTGCACCCAGAGCGACCAAGATCGGGCCAAAACCAAAGTGAAAGAGGCGGGCCAGGAGTTGAAGCAAGATGCCCGGCGCGCATCCGAGGATGTTAAACAAGGGGTAAAGGAGGCGGACCAGAAGGCTGGCCCGAAACTCCATAAAGCGGGCGAGGAATTGAAAGAGGATGCTGCCCACGCATCACAGAAGCTGAAAGAAGGATCCCAGAAACTCGATCAGAAACTGCATGACCAATAACGCCAGGCGGTCTTGGCAATAACGCGAGCTATGACGCCATTTGACTCGGTTACCATAAAGGAAAATGACCGAGAATCCCCTGTTAGAAATTCAATTTCGCATCCCGTTCGACCAGGTTCGTCCGGAGCAGGTGGAACCGGCTGTGCAGCAATTGCTCAGCCGTTCCCAGGAGCGCATAGACCGGCTTGCCGCTTCGCAGGAAGCCCGGACTTTCGATAATACGATGGCGGTGCTTGACCGGGCCACGGAAGGCCTGGAATATGCAATGAGCATTGTCCGGCATCTGGAGAGCGTGACCACCACGCCTGCTTTACGCCAGGCGTTTAATGCCGTGCAGCCCGCGGTGAGCGCATTTTATTCTTCTCTGCCGTTGAATGAAGGATTATGGCGCGCGGTGCAGGCTTATGCGCAGACCGAAGAAGCGCAGCGGTTGACCGGGACGCGTAAACGCTATCTCAAAAAGACCATCGACAGTTTCCGGCGTCACGGAGCGGAATTGGATCCGGAGGGCAAGAAAAGACTATCCGCGATCGACGTGGAACTTGCCCAATTGACCACGAAATTTGGGGAGAATGTTCTCGATTCGACCAACGCTTTCGAGTTTGTAGTTCGGGACGAGGCACAACTCGCCGGGCTCCCGGAAAGCGCCATAGCGGCCGCAAAAGCCAGCGCCGACTCAAAGGCGCTGACGGGGCCGGCCTGGCGGTTCACGATGCAGGCGCCCAGCTACCAGGCTGTGATGACCTACCTGGACAATCGCGAGATTCGCGAAAAGATGTACCGGGCCTACGTAACGCGAGCGACCGAAGAAGGCCGCGACAACCGGCCCTTGATGCGGCGAATTCTAGAGTTGCGCCGCGAGAAAGCCACTCTACTGGGCTACCGGGATTTCGCGGATCTGGTTCTCGAAGACCGCATGGCGCACAAGGGCGAAAAAGCTCAGCAGTTTCTCGAGAATCTGCGCGTCAAGACGGATCCTTTTTTTGAGCGCGAGAACGAAGAGCTACTACGCTTCGCGAAAACCGAGCGCCTGGAACCATGGGATATCGGATACTACGCGGAGAAACAGCGGGCTGCGCTTTACGATTTCGACGAAGAACAGTTGCGGCCCTATTTTTCACTGGAACAAGTAGTCAAGGGAATATTCTCGATTGTGGAACAGCTCTATGGCATCCGCGTGCGGGAGCGCGCCGGCGTTCCGGTCTGGGATCCGGCCGTGAAGTACTACGAGATTCGCGACGAAAACGACTTGAGCGAGGCCGGCCTGTTGGGCGCTTTCTACGCCGACTGGTTCCCGCGCGAGAACAAGCGCGGCGGCGCCTGGATGGATATCCTGATCATTGGAGTTGATACCGGCAGCGGAGTTGACACCGGCAGCGGCGGGGACTCGGGCAACGGGTCGGGCGCCGGCAGCCGGTTTACGCCGCACGCCGGCTTGATCTGCGGCAATCTCACGCCGCCTGTCGAAGACAAGCCAGCGCTGCTCACTCATCGGGAAGTTCAGACCATATTTCATGAGTTCGGGCACCTGCTGCATCAATGCCTGAGCCGGGTGGAAGTGCGCGGGCTGGCCGGGGCGAACGTGGCTTGGGATTTCGTGGAACTCCCCTCGCAGATCATGGAGAACTGGACCTGGGAGCGCGAGGCGCTGGATCTCTTCGCGCGCCACTATCAAACCGGCGCGCCGATTCCGGCGGACTTATTTGACAAAATGATACGCGCGCGAAATTTCCGGGCGGCCAATGCGCAGATGCGGCAGTTGGGCTTCGGCTATACCGATCTGGCGCTGCATCGGGAGTGGACGCCGGATCGGGATCCGATAGACTTCGCACGAAATTTATTGCAGCGCTTTTCTCCGGCGCCGTTCCCGAAAGACCACGCGATGATCGCGAGCTTCACGCATTTATTTGCCAGTCCGGTGGGCTATGGCGCGGGTTATTACTCCTACAAGTGGGCGGAGGTGCTGGACGCGGATGCCTTCACGCAGTTCCGGGAGCACGGAGTGTTCAGCCGGATGGTAGGGGAACGGTTCCGGCAAAATATTCTGGCGCGCGGCGATAGTGAAGACCCGGCTGAGTTGTACCGCGCCTTTATGGGACGCGATCCGGATCCGGAAGCGTTGCTGGTTCGCAGCGGCTTGCGGTAAGTACCCGTCATGAAACAACCTTGTGAGTCCTTCCGGCCCGCTCCCTGACGGTCGCGGCTCAGTCACGCCTGCCGAGCCGCGACCGTCAGGGAGCGGTTGAATTGGTTGTTTCATGACAGGCCCTAAGGGCGTTCTCGAGGATCAAGCGGGGGTGGAAGTTGCCACCTTTCAAAAATTGCGCGGCCACCTGCTCGATGGCCTTACGCGGAACCAGACCAACGATCTCGCTTTCGAGGATGCCGGCTCCCAGAGCGTGCGCTTCCGCGGCCACCGCTTTGAAAACGGCGTGCAGCGGTGTTTTCTCATAGTCGGTCAAGTTGATGGAGACCTGGGCCAGGTTGCGGGAACCTAACAACAGCCCCAACGCTTTGACGTACGGCAAGCCGCCGGAAGACGCCCGAACCTTGCGGGCGATGGCGCGCGCGATCGACACATCGGCTGTATCCAGCACGAGGTTAAACGCGATAAGAATCTTTCGTGCGCCGATTACGCAGGCGCCGGCCGTCGGATGTAAGGCCGGGCCGCCTAGGTCGGGAAGCAGATGGCCGCGGCGGATGGTTTCTAAGGGAACGCGTTCCGGCGACCGCGCGGCGGCTTCATAGAAATAGACCGGCACGCCGAGCGTCTCCCAAACCTGGCGCCCCAGGTCGTGAGCCAGGGCGGCACACTCCTCGAGCGTCACGTTTTCCCAGGGAACAAACGGCACGACGTCGGCAGCCCCGATGCGAGGATGAACTCCGGAATGTTGGCTAAGATCGATGCGCCGAACCGCTTCGGCGATGCCTTGGAACGCCGCGTGGCGAACCGCCTCGGGCGCGCCGGCAAAGGTAATCACGGAACGGTTGTGATCCGGATCGCTTTCCGTGCGCAGGAGATGGACGCCGGCCACCGACTCAATCGATTCGGCGATGGCTCTTACCGTTTCCGTATTTCGCCCTTCGCTAAAATTCGGAACGCACTCAATCAGGCGGCGTTCCATTCGATATCGGGTTCACGATAAACGACCCGTCCTTCTTTGATGGTCATCTCCACCAGATTGACACCAAACCGTTGCGGGATCTCGCGATAGTCGCGCGCGTCCAGGATGACCAGGTTGGCATCCTTTCCGATCTCCAGCGAACCAATGTGATCGGCGCGGCGCAAGGCATGCGCGGCATTGATGGTCGACGCCGAAATGGCCTCCGCCGGCGTCATCTCCATGCGCCGGCAGGCCAGTCCGATCATCATTTGCATGCTCTGAGAAGGGCTGGTATCCACGTTGTAGTTGGTGGCCAAGGCGACGGCGACGCCGCGATCGATCAAAGCGCGGGCCGCGGGGTAGCGCTGGTAGCCAAGGTGAAACAAGCCGCCGGGCAGAAGGGTAGCGATAGTTTCCGAATTGGCTAGACGATCCATATCGGTGTCGTCGAGATAAATCAGATGATCTAAGCTGGTGGCTCCCAATTCCACCCCTAGATGGACGGCGCCGATATTCCAGAACTGGTTGGCGTGCATCTTCAATCCAAACCCAAGCTGGCGGGCGGCGAGGAGAAAGCGGCGGGCCTGGTCAACGTCGAAGGCGCCTTCGTCGCATTCGATATCGACAAACTCGGCCAGCCGGCGACGAGCCACCAGAGGGAGCATGTGCTCGCAAAGCCAGGCGATGTGGCCGTCACGGCGGGAATGCTCCGCGGCCGGCAGGAAGCGCGCTCCCATGAACGTTGAGACCACCGAGACAGGCCCATCCTGGAGCGCGGCTTGCGCCTTGAGGATTCTGAACTCCCCAGGCTCATCGCAGGCGTGACCCGATTTCGCTTCGAGCGTAGTGGTTCCCTGACGCAAGCAATCTTTCAGCACCCGTATGGCGTCGGAAACCAGCAGCCGGCTAGACATATCCCCGACCAGATTGACGTCGCCACGAAGCAACCGGTCATACGTGAGGAAACCCGTCTCGTCACCCGGATTAGGAAGGCGCGGCGGCGGCCCGACCAGATGCGTATGGCTATCTATGAATCCCGGCAGAACCACTCTACCCGAGGCATTGATTTCCAGGGCATCGCGCGCGACGGTGAGGTTCTCCAAGCGGCGGGTTGGTCCGATCTCGCGGATGATGCCCTCGACAATGAGAACGGCGCCGTCGGTAACGACGCCAAGGTCATTCAATTCGGCCCCACGACGTGGGCGGTTGGGCCCTTGCAGAGTAAGCAACTGGCGGGCGTTCCGGACCAACATCGGTCTGGCCACATAACCAGAGTAGAGGAATCCGTTGGCCGGCGTGCGAAAAAACACTACTCCCACGAATGAGCGGGCACAGTTGTCCCGCTACGTTGATTCGGTGGAGAAAATCCGACGGAGGCCTCCTATGGTCCGTTGAAACCCTCAACGGCGGGGGCCGTTTCTCGAAAGCGGCTACGTTCGTCGCCACCAACATTGCACTGAGTTGCCCGGGGACTTCTGCGCTTTAGTCGACTCCGCCGCGACGAAATAGGCTGAGCCTCTTAGATTTCAGTTTAGCGGGCGGGTGCAAGGAATGGGGGTTCGTTTTCCGAAGGAGAGACAGTAAACGACTGATTTGGCAGGGAAGAATTTATTTGTGCGGGCCGTGACCGGATATTAGCGGCAGGCGGATTAGCGGCCTGCACCACCCGGGCTCTCCAGTGACCCTCGAGCCCGGCTCGCGCGGGTTAAGGAAGGCGAAGTTCCCCTCACTGACGTTCGGGGCTGGAACGACGCGCCGCACAGGCTTACAAGCCTGTGCCGCGCGGGTTAACAACCCGCGGCAGGTTGACAACCTGCCCCACATATGTCGCGAATTTAGCGGTTTTGATTGTTCTTCCTTACCCGAAGGCGCTCCCATTTGCTATGATGCTCAAATGGCTCTGCTCAATCGGACGTTTATCCATTTGGTTATTCTCGCGAGTTTTTCCGCGAGTCTGATTTCCGCCGCCGACAAGCCGGAGCCGGCGCCACGTTTTTCGGCAAAGAGCCTGGATGGCGAAAAATTTAACAACGATTCGGTGAAAGGCAAGGTTGTACTGCTGCAGTTCTGGGCGACCTGGTGCAAGTATTGCCGGGGAGAACAGCCGATTGTGGATGCCTTGAATTCCGAATTCAAAGACAAGGGCCTGCTGATTCTGGCCATCGACGTAGGCGAGTCAAAGAAGAAAGTGAAGAAATATCTCGACGAATCTCCTCGAGAATGCCGCGTTGTGCTCACCGAAGATACGAATCTTGCGGCCATGTTTGCGGCCAGCGTGTATCCCATTTACGTGGTGATCGATCGTGACGGGAATGTGGCCGGCACGCAGCGAGGGGCGGCAGGAGAAAGAGCTTTGCGGCGCCTGCTGGGCAAGGCTGGATTGGAAGCGGAGTAATTCAAGCCAGACTCCGCTCAAGCCCGGAAGAGCGGCGGCATCCCAGCGGTGGAAGCGAGCAGCGCCTCGCGCTCCTCGGCCGTCATCGGGGTAAACGATTCGGCGGCTTTGAGCGCCATCTCGAATAACCGCGCCTCACCGGGTGGAACCGTCGCGGTCACGTCTTCCGACAAAGTAAACCGCACGGACTTGCACACGCTAGCCTCGTCCTCCTGCGGCTCATACCAGCACTTGGGATACTTGGTAGCGGTGCGGTCGATGCCCTCCGGCCAGGGCCCTTTGGCCATCGCCTTCAACGCCAGCCGGGCGATTCCGAGTTGCTTGGCCCGCGCCAGAATCTGCGGCCCGAAATCCCCTTGCGCGTAGCAAACATAGTTCACCGGAAAAAGAACGGAATCGAGCGGAAACTGGCCCATCAGCTCCAAAGCCGCGGCGGCCGAGTGGGCGGAAAATCCGAGGAAGCGGACCTTGCCCTCCTCGCGCGCCAGAAGAAGCGTCTCACCGGCGCCGCCCGGGCTGAGCATTTGCGAGACTTCCTCCACCGTCCTCACCGCATGAAATTGGTACAGATCGAAGTGGTCCGTCCGCAGCCGGCGCAGGGAGCGTTCTAACTCCAGACGCGCGCCCGTGGCGGTCCGGTCCATGGTTTTACAGGCAAGAAATACGTCGTGTCGGAACGGCTCCAGCGCCGGACCCATTTTCTCTTCGGCCTCGCCGTTTCCATAGAACGGCGCTACATCGAAGTAATTGATGCCGCGCTCAACGGCAGCGGCGACCATCTGATTGCAGTCGGCTGGATCGGCGCTGCATAGCAGCATGCCGCCGAATCCGATAATTGACAAGTCGATTCCCGGTTTGTAGGGTCTTCGCGGAAGGGGAGTGAGGTTGCGGACGGCGGCGGCGGACATGCAGTCGAGCATAGCACCCGCAAAGGCCCACTGAACTTATAATGAGACCACATGCGTTACGTTTTGTTGGTTTGTTTGTGCCTGACCGCTCAGGCGGCGGATTCGGCATCCGAGGGCAAAGACCTCTTTGAAAAAAACTGCACCGTCTGTCATAAACCGAATCCACCGGTTGCTCGAACTCCGCTGCCAGAGGCGCTAACCAAGCTGTCCAAGGAGAAAATTGTCGAAGCTCTCACCACCGGCGTCATGCAGGTGCAGGGATCCGATCTGACGGTGGCGCAACGCGCGGCCATCGCCGATTTTCTGACCGCCGGAACCATAATGCATTCTGAGGTTGCCAAAGCCAACACATGTCCGGCGGCGGCGCCGGCAATGAAGAATCTCGCCGGCTGGAATGGATGGGGCGTGGATATGGCGAACACCCGCTTTCAGCCCGCGTCCGTGGCCAAGTTGAGCGCCGCGGAGGTTCCCAAACTCAAATTGAAATGGGCCTTCGGCTTTCCGAAATCGAGTGTCGCCTACGGACAACCCACCGTGGCCGGAGACACACTGTTCTTCGGCAGCGCGGACGGAACCGTATATGCGGCCGATATGCACACGGGTTGCGTCTATTGGACCTTCAAAGCGGCCGACACCGTGCGCAGCGCCATCTCCCTGGGCAAATTAAAGAACAACCATGTCGCGGCTTATTTCGGCGACACCAAAGCCAACATGTACGCCGTGGACGCACAGAACGGCGAACTGCTCTGGAAGGTGCAAGTGGATCCGTTCCCGGTGGCTCGCGTGACCGGTGCGCCCAAGCTGTACGAGGGCAAATTGTATGTGCCGGTTTCGTCGATTGAAGAGGTGCCGGCCGGCAATGTCAAATATGCGTGTTGCAAATTTCGCGGTTCAGTGGTCGCATTGGACGCCCAGACCGGCAGGCAGCTTTGGAAGACCTATGCGATCCCGGAGGAACCTACGCTGCAGGGCAAGAGTTCCGCGGGCGCCGATCAGTTTGGTCCGGCCGGCGCTGCAATCTGGTCGTCTCCCACGATTGATGTCAAGCGCAAGCTGCTATACGTCGGCACGGGCAATCAATACTCCGACCCTGTGTCGAAATATACGGACGCGGTGATCGCCATGGATCTGGGAACCGGAACAGTGAAGTGGTCTCAGCAGATGACGCCGAACGACGGCTGGAATTTCTCCTGCGTTAATCCGCTAAATTCGCCCAGTTGCCCGAAAGAAGTGGGCCCCGACGTCGATATTGGCAGCTCTCCGATATTGAAGAGCGTCAAGGGGAAGGACTATCTGGTGATCGGGCAGAAGTCGGGCATCGTGCACGCGCTCGATCCGGATAAAGAAGGAGCAATTCTGTGGCAGACGCGGATCGGCAAGGGCGGCGCGCAAGGCGGCATCATGTGGGGTTCGGCCGCGCAGGATGATGTGGTGTTTGTTCCGTTGTCGGACTTCACTGGGCGACGTCCTAAGAACCCAAACGATATGCCAGAGGGCGGCGGTCTGTTCGCGCTAAAGATTACGAGCGGGGAAAAGGTCTGGTATGACGCGCCGGAGAGGCCGCCGTGTTTGGGCAAGTACGGATGCGCGCCGGCCCAGGAAGCCCCGGCGACAGCGATTCCCGGGGTGGTGTTCTCGGGCTCGATGGATGGGCATTTGCGAGCATATTCTACCGCCGACGGCGCGAAGATTTGGGACTACGACAGTCTGCAAACATACGAAACAGTCAATGGCGTGGCGGCCAAGGGCGGATCGATGAATGCAACCGGGCCGACCATTGTGGACGGGATGTTGTTCGTCAATTCCGGATACGGGGCGCTGGGGGGCATGGGCGGCAATGTGCTTTTGGCGTTCTCGGTGGACGGGAAATAACCCCGAGCGTTAGCGAGGGGACCGTCACGTCCGGCATCTGCATGAGCTATGGTGCCGGCCAAACGCAGCTTCATCGTCGGCGACGTCCAATGCGGACGTATGGTTCAGATCTTGGCCTGGCTGCACCGATCGCTCCGGAACCGTGTGAACACCCGTAAGGCATCTTCCACAACAGCGCTCGGCCTCGTCCTATGCTCAGCCGCGAAACTCTTCGCCCTGCGCAATATCGGTTCGGGAAGATCTACTGTTGTCCTCATGTTATAAGGGTAGCGCTCGATGATGGTGGTAACGGATTCAGCTTCACTGCTCAAGGTGCGTTAATGCAGGTCCCCTCACTAACGTTCGTTCCGAGATATAACCCTCCCGGCAAATCAGTTCCGAACGAAAAAGGAATACTCCTCTCTGACGCTTCGCGGGTACTCTTTATGGATTGGCCGGTATAAAAGGACTTCGCGGGACTTCGGCAGGCACTTCAGTGGTTCGATCTTCCCGAAGAGGGGCCCTTTTCGGGACTGGCCGTTAATGCTCGATCACGAAGCGAATAATGGGCGTCCGCGCGGTCAAATCTCCGCTTTCAACTGTCGTCCAAGTTCTGGATTTCGAACGAAACATCAAGCACCTATGAATCGGGCGATCCATGAAGCGAAGAGCCAAATTGCCATCAATAGCAGCGGGAGTAGACACCAAACGCTTAGAAATATACCTCGTGCTTTCGAAGTGGACCGAATGACCGGTGGCCGCATTCAGAGCCTCCAAAGCGCTAGACGATTTTGTGCGCATAAACGTGGTGCTGACCAATGGCAGCTATGCGCCGGTCAGTACGACTGTGAACACCGCGCTCACCGCGCCTGGTATTTTTACGGCCGCTTCGTCGGGCAGCGGCCAGGCCGCGGCTTTGAACTACAGCAACAGCATGGGCCTCTACACGCTGAATAGCGGCACCAATCTGGTAAAGATCGGCGATTACATCATCCTCTACATGACGGGTGAAGGCAGCTACGCGCCGCTTCTCTCGGCGCCCACCAACACCGGCTTCATCATCCCCAGCTCGCTTTCGCCGCTCCCGGAGTTGAATCCGTTGCCCACGGTGACTATTGGCGGCGTTGATGCAACGGTAGACTACGCGGGCCCATTGGTCGCTTCCGTGATCGGGCTGCTGCAAATCAACGCGATCGTCCCGACTGGCGCGACTACCGGCGCTGCCGTGCCGGTGGTCGTCACCATCGGGGGAAATGCATCGCAAGCCGGAGTGACCATCGGCGTGCACCCGTAAGGGCGGTCAATCAGCACAGGTCCGCTAGCACGGGCCTTGATTAAGTAGTGCCTCCCGTCTAGCCCCGAACGTTAGTGAGGGGATCGGCGGCCCGGTCCCCTCACTAACGTTCGGGGCTAGACGGAGGTGCTGCACGAGTTGTGCCCGCAACCCAGTGGGCGCGAGCTGTTCTGGTGTGGTTTAATTCTGGATGACCAGACGCGCGCATGCAACGCATCGAGAAAACCGTATTCATCAGCTATCGCCGTACGAATGTTCCGTGGGCGCTGGCGATTTTCCAAAATCTCACTAGCAATGGCTTCGATGTGTTTTTCGATTTCACCGGCATCGCTGCCGGCGATTTCGAAAGCGCCATACTCGGAAACATAAAGGCGCGGGCGCATTTCCTCGTTCTGCTTACGCCTTCAGCGCTGGAGAATTGCGGCGAGCCCGGAGATTGGTTGCGACGCGAGATCGAGACAGCCCTTGCACTGCGCCGAAATATCGTGCCATTGATGCTGGAGGGCCTCGATTTCGGCACGCCAAAGATAGCGGACCAGCTTACTGGTGAGTTGGCGGCGCTCAAGGCCTATCAGGCGCTGAGCATACCTGTTGACTATTTCTCTGAGTCCATGGGCCGTCTGCGCGAGCGATACCTTAACGTACCTCTGGATACTGCTTTGCATCCAGTGGCTCCAGCTTCGGTGCGGCGGGCAGCTGAAGAGCAAAGAATAGCGGCGGAGGCGGTTCCGCCAGTCGAGCCGAAGGAATTAACCGCGCAGCAGTGGTTCGAGCGGGGCTTCAATGCTGTCGATCTTGAAGAAAAACTGCGCTTCTTTAGTGAAGCGATCCGCCTCAAAGCGGACTATGCCGACGCCCTCAACAATCGAGCCATCGCCCGCGACGACCAAGGGGACTTGGATGGCGCCATTGGGGACTATGATGAGGCCATCCGCATCAAGCCCGGTTTTGCCGCCGCCTTCAACAATCGAGGCTACAGCCGCAGGGCCAAGCGTGACCTGGACGGCGCAATTCGGGACTACAACGAAGCCATTCGCTTGAAGCCCGATTATGCTGAGGCATTCAACAACCGCGGCATCGCCCGCTATGACAAACGCGATTGGGATGGTGCGATCCGGGACTACAGCGAGGCCATCCGCCTGCAGCCCGACGATGCCGACGCCTTCAACAACCGAGGTGTCGCCCGCCGTCACAAAGGCGACCTCGACAGCGCAGTCCGGGACTTCGACGAGGCCATTCGCCTTAAGCCCGACCGCGCTGATGCCTTCTACAACCGCGGCAACGCCGGACGCGCCAAGGGCGATCTCGACGGCGCAATCCGGGACTACAACGAGGCCATCCGCCTCAAGCCCGACGATGCCCGCGCCTTCTACAATCGTCGTCTTGTTCGCGAAGCCCAAGGCGACCTGGAAGGCGCGAAGCGGGATTACGACGAGGCCGTTCGGCTTGGGTACAAGCCCACGGACTGAACCGCATGCCTCGCGTTATTTCCCGGCAATCATCGAAATCTCGATATGCGCCTGTGGGGACGCCAGCGCCGCCACTCCCACTGTGGCCCGCGCCGGCCGGGGCGCTTTCATCACCGACGAGTACACCGCATTCATGCGCGAAAAGAGCGACATATCCGTGAGAAATATCTGCACTGAATCGACGTCTTTGTAGTCCATCTTAGCCGCTTTGAGAATCAGTCCGATATTTTCCAGACACGTGCGCACCTCGGCTTCAAAATTGTCTGGAATTTTCCTCGTCTTCAGGTCAGCGCCGATTTCGCCCGAGATGTACAGCGTGCCTCCGTCGAGAATCGCCGGGCTGAACAACGGCGCGTCTTGCCCGGGCCTTTGGAACTCCTCGGGCGTGATGATTTTCTTTTCGGCTTCGGCCAAAGGAAGCAGCAGAATCAGACCGCATGCCAGATTGCATAGTTTTCGCATGCATCGTAATGTAACAAAAATCACTGACGCAAACGCTTCTCTCAGGGTCGGCATCATGTGGGGTAGACTCGCCCTATGCGCTGGTTTTCTATTCTTCTTCTCACCGCCATCTCATTGGCTCAAACTCCGGCCGATAAAGTGGGCGCGGTTCTGGACGATTGGCACAAGGCCGCGGCAGCGGCCGATTTCGATCGTTACTTCTCGCATTTCGCCGCCAACGGCGTCTTTCTGGGTACCGATGGAACCGAGCGGTGGACGGTGGCTGAGTTTCGCGCGTATGCCAAGCCGCACTTCGATCGCGGGAAAGCGTGGAGCTTTCAGCCGCACGATCGCCATATCGATTTTTCTCCCGATGGATCCGTGGCTTGGTTCGATGAGGCGCTCGATACCCCGAATCTCGGGCCTGCGCGCGGTTCAGGAGTTTTGGTGCGGCAAAAAGGGACTTGGAAAATCGCTCAGTACAACTTGTCGATCCCCATCCCGAACGACTTAGAGGCCGAGGTAGTGAAACTGGTGGCGGGCAAGAAGCCCTAGCGGTTCAGCCACATTTTTATCGACCGCGTCACCAGGTCGGAGGCGTCCTGCTGCACAAAATGACCGGCGCCGGGAATCGTCACCAGGGTGTAGTCCTTGGCCACATAGTTCCAATTGCCGTCCAGCGCTCCCGATAACAGCGCCGTGTCGGCGAGCCCGTGGATCGCGAGCACCGGGCACTGCACCTTGATCAGCGGCGAAGTGTCCTCCTGATAGGGCTCGCGCGGATAGTTCGCCTTGTAGTAGTTGAGCATCCCCTCGATGTCGCTGCGCTTGAACGCTTCGATATACTTTTCTCTCGCCACGGGATCTTTCACCCAGAACGCCAGCCCCTCCGGCTTCACTTTGCTCGCCGCATCCGGCTTCTGAAAATTGCGCGCGTACTGGCTGTTCTTCTGTTGCTCCGGATTGTGGACCAATTCGCGGTTCAGCCCGCGCGGGTGCGGCAGGTTGAGGATGATCAACTTGTCCACCATCTCGGGATGCGTCATGGCAAGAGTCCAGGAGATGATCCCGCCCCAATCGTGCCCGATCACGATGGCCGAACTCGCGCCTGCGTCCTTGATTACCGCGGCCACATCGCCGACCAGTAGCGGCATGGCGTAGTTTTCGACGCCTTGCGGTTTGTCGCTCAGGTTGTACCCGCGCAGGTCCATGGCCGCCACGCGATAAGTGGGCGCCAGCGCTTCCATCTGGTCGCGCCAGGTGTACCAGAAATCGGGGAAGCCGTGAACCATCACGATCAACGGGCCATTTCCCATGGTCACGTAATGAATTTTGACGCCGGCGTGATCGGCAAAATGGTTTTCTACCTTGGCATCAAGGTCGGCGCTTGCGGCAAACGCAGACATGGTCGACAGAGCCAGCAGAACGGGAAGAATCCGGACACGGGACATGCACGAATTGTACACCGTTCCCGATTGCGCTATACTGATTGCATTGTGCGCATCTAATCCGGTCGCTTAACTCCCTTCTCTTCTTTCCAACTTAGGAGTTTTCTATATGCATACCGCCGAGGCGGAGGTGCGTTCCGCCGGATTCTGGGCCTCTCTGCGCGAGGCGCTCGCTGGAACTCACCAGGATTTTACTGAAGCAAGTTTAGATCGCGCCATCGTGATGCTGGCCATCCCGATGGTGCTCGAAATGGCCATGGAGTCGCTGTTCGGCGTGGTCGACGTGTTTTGGGTGGCGCGGCTGGGCGAAGACGCCATCTCGACCGTTGGCTTCACCGAAACTTTGATGACCTTGGTGTTTGCGATCGCCATGGGCGCGGGCATGGCGGCGACCGCCATGGTGTCGCGGCGCATCGGAGAGAAGGACGAAGCAGAGGCTCAGGTGGTCGCGGTGCAGACTATCGCGTTGGGCCTATTTCTATCCGCGATCACAGCCGTTTTTGGATGTCTGACGGCGCCGTCGCTGCTGCGAGCGATGGGTGCGGCCGACAGCGTGATCCATTATGGATCCGGGTACACGCGGATGTACTTCGGCGGCATCACGTCGGTGTTTCTGCTGTTTATGGTGAACGCGGTGTTACGCGGCGCGGGAGACGCGGCGACCGCGATGCGGGCTCTCTGGATCGCCAACGGCGTAAACATTTTGCTGAATCCGTGTTTGATCTTTGGTCTGGGACCGTTTCCCCATCTCGGCATTGTCGGGTCGGCCGTGGGTACAACCATCGGCCGCAGTATCGGGGTGTTCTACGGACTCTGGATGCTTTCGCGCGGCAGTGGCAAGCTCCAGGTGAAGTGGCATTCGGTCCGGCTCAACGTGGGAGTGATGCTGCGATTGGTGCGGCTATCGCTGGGCGGGATCTTTCAGTATCTGGTGCAAATGGCCAGTTGGGTCGTCCTGGTGCGCATGATCGCGTCGTTTGGAAGCGCGGCGGTGGCGGCCAACACGCTGGCTCTGCGGGTGATCATTTTCGCCATCCTTCCCTCCTGGGGACTGAGCAACGCGGCGGCTACGCTGGTTGGCCAGAACCTCGGCGCCGGGAAGCCGGACCGGGCGGAAACGGCAGTCTGGCGGACCGGCCTGTACAACATGATTTTTCTAGGCAGTATTGGCGTGTTGTTTTTGCTGTTTGCCGAGAGCATCGTGCATGTTTTCACTTCGGATCCGGCGGTGGCGCCATTGGCCGTTAAGGCGCTGCGTTTTTTCAGTTGCGGCAATATCTCGTATGGCTACGGTATGGTGGCCGTGCAAGCTCTCAATGGAGCGGGCGATACTCGCACGCCCACGTTGCTCAATGGCATAGCGTTTTGGGGGATCCAGATTCCACTTGCCTATGTGCTGGCGTATCACACCAGCCTGGGTTTAGCGGGCGCCTGGGCGTCGGTGGTCACGGGAGACTCGATGCTGGCCTTGCTGGGCGTGCTTTGGTTCCGGACCGGGCATTGGCGGGGAATAAAGGTGTAGGAGACGTTATTTGTGCCGCTTTCGCGTCATGATTTGTGCCGCTCTCGCGTCATGATTTGTGCCGCTCTCGCGTCATGCGCTCGCGGAGGATATCGTTGATCCGGCTCAGGTGCCCCTCGCCCTTCGATTTCAGCCAATCCAGAATCTCATTGTCGATCCGGAATGAGATCTGGGTCTTGAGCGGGCGATAGTATTTCCCGATCACCGCATTGTTCCAATATTCGGGAGGTAACTGGGGAGAGTCCGAATCGCTGTCCAATTCGGGCTGTCGATTCCTGTATGCCTGCTTCGTCGCTTCGCCGATCTTCAACCGCCTACCGGAACCGATCTTGATAGATGCTTTCTTCATAGTCAACGGCCTTCCTTGCCCGGCCGATAATCTGGTAGCGTTGCCTACGGCGCACACCCTTCTAGCCCCGAATGTCCAGTGAGCGGAACTTCGCTCTTCCCCTCACTGACGTTCGGGGCTAGACACGCAATCGATGAGTAATTGTCTGCCGCCAGTGGATTCGAGTCATCGGAAACTTTCCTAGCGGCCTCCTCGGCGAAAGCGAGATAAGGACTCTCGCGGCTCCTTCGCTCAGGCTGTCGCTGCCGTCGGCAGCGCGCCGAACTTGCGCTCGCGGCCGTGGAACTCCTCCACTGCTGCTGCCAGATCGCCGGTGTTGAAGTCGGGCCACAAGCGCTCGGTAAACACGAACTCCGCATAGGCGCATTCCCAGAGCAGGAAATCGCTCAGCCGTTGCTCGTTAGCGGTGCGAATGACCAGGTCCACATCTTTCGCTCCCAAAGCTGACGCGAAAGCATCGCGTGAGCGCGTCGCGCCCGGCTGCTGCGCGGCCCGGAGAATTTCGTCGCGCGACGAATAGTCCACCGCGATCCGGAGATGCAAAACAGAGCCCTGGGAAGTGGCGAATTCGGCTTCTTCGATAGCCGGCAGCAGAATGCGCGGCAGGCGGTCCCGGCGCCCGATCACCGTAATGCGCACGCCTTCCCGGATGCAGCGTTCCTGTTCTTTGCGCAAGTAATTGTGAAACAGCCGCATCAGTGCGCCGACTTCGTCCGGCGGACGGCGCCAGTTGTCGGCGGAGAATGCATAGACCGTCAGGGTGCCGATGCCACAGTTGGGAGCTGCTTCCACGACGCGGCGCAAGGCCGCCGCTCCGGCCCGATGGCCGGCGATGCGTGGCAGCCCGCGTTGGGTCGCCCAACGGCCGTTGCCGTCCATAATGATGGCGGCGTGCAGGTGATTGTGCTTCTTTTGCGAAGTTGACATGAGTTTTGACGTGTTAGCTTCGATTTCAACGGTCGCGCATGGCGTGAATCAGCGCTTCCATGTGATCGAGATACTTTTCGAGTGCCTGACGGCCTGTTTCTGTAATACGGTATTCGGTGCGCGGCATCCGGCCCTCAAACGATTTAGTGCACGTGATGTAGTTGGCCTCTTCCAGTTTTCGCGCATGCACACTCAAATTTCCATCGGTCGTATTGAGACTCTTCTTGAGGTCGTTGAAGGTCAAAGACGGACTCGCCGCCAGGGCGCTGACGATCCCCAAACGCAAGCGCTCGTGGATGAGCCGGTCGAAGTCCGGAATTGGGTTGCCGCCGCCTCCCGTGAGAGCCTGCATGCCGCCCGTCGGTATCTTTCTCGCTCCGCCGGGTTTAGCCACCATATCTCCTCGCGATCACGTAGCCGAACACGATGTGGAAACCGCCAAAACCCGTTGCCAGAAACGCGTTGCCCCAGGCCATTGGACAAAATAAAGCCAAAGCTCCTAAAATGCAAAAACTACAACCCATAACGGGCACAACCGGGATCGAGAACGCGCCCCCGGACACAATGCCTACGCCATACAGCAGCAGCCATGTGCCGGGGATTGCGCTGGTCAGGCCGGCGCGAAACAAAACCACCGTAAGCAGCCCCGCCGCCACGACAGCCGGCGTGAAACTCAGCGCAAATTTCCGTGCCGGGCCCGACATCACCGCCATGTCCAGGCTGGCTGCCTTGCGCCGCAAAGTAACGGCGCCGAGCAGGAACGCTACCGCGCCTTCAATGAGCCACGCCATCAGCCAGGCTTGGGGAGTAGTCTGCTGGCTGGCGATAATGGCCGCGCCTAAGGCGCTAACTCCCATCGCGAAACCACCCCATCCGGGCACTGCCGTCAAAGCGCCGGCCCGCTCCATCGTCTCGCGAATGAAACGGAGATTGTCCATCGCACGGCTGTGCATTTCTACCGGTTCCGACCGCGGCGGGCGGATCGGCTGAACAGTTGCCATGGAGATATTATACTGGAAGTACTTTGTGTTGTAAAGCGGGCATATTGCGGGTCATACCTCAGTTAGTGGCGCGATCCCCCTGGATCGCGGCCGACGCCCTCGTCGGCCCTGCGCTTCGCCCGAGGGGCGCGGCATTATTAACCCGCCCTGGAGCGTTATCAGGCCGCCTGCTGAGCGCGCCGGCCACTGTACTTAGCGAGTCTCAATTAGGTCTGCTAGCGGGCTCACGAGGGGACAAAAGTGATAAAAGCTCTATCTCGTACATTCGCTCTCCTGTGCGGCTCCCGCGGCGTCCTAGCGCGCTCCTGGCCGAAACCCGTAACTGTGCGTGCTGAAATTGCGGATTGAAGAGCGGCGTCGTCTCGCCAACGGCGGGCTGCATCAATGCGATCGGCCCGCATTGGGATCTGCATCCCCTCTATTGCGAAATCGCTAAATACGGTCCCGCCGGTGTCGTTGTCCCGTCACCCAGCTTCAACACGATCGATTGATTGCCCGCCGGTACATTCGGAACGGTCAAATTCACCTGATATAAACCGTAGGAACCGGGGGAAACTCCCGCGTATAAGACATCTGCCACAACTCCTCCAATCGTCGCGCTGGCGCCGCTGACGTTCGCGGCGCCCACCGCCACGCCTCCCGCCGTCACAGGCGGAGTGGTGGGGCCTAAACCCACTGCGTAAATCGTGAGCGTGTCCCCCACGTGCGCCGGAGCGAAAGTAACACCCGTAATCAGGCCCACCGGACCTACCTTGCCGCCGGTGTTCGCGTTGATCGCGACCACTGGATCCACGCCATTCTGATTCTGCACCCAATACAGGAACTCCGGCGCGGCCGCCGCGGCGGAGACGGTTGCCGCCCCGCTATCCACCTCCGTCGCCGTTCCACAGTTAGTAAGCACCGAAACCTGCACCGAGCCGGAAGTCATGGGCGCTTCAAAAAGAGCGTTGATCTGGCTGCTGCCGACGAAAAACAGACCGGCGCGCTGCCCGCCCGCCTCGACGCAAACTCCCGCCAGATTGGTGGGCAACGTGTTGTTGATAATGTCGGAACCAGTCAATCCACGGGCCGTTCCCGCCGGCGCAAAGTTGCTCCCGAAAATCGAAAATATTCCATTCGGACTGACGCTCTTCACCGCCGGAACGCTCAGCCCGCCTCCCACTACGGCGGCGATCACCGGCGCTGTGCTCGGAACCGGCGTCAGCAGAAAAGCATGTTGCGACTGGTTGATGTAGCCCGTGCCCACAATCTGGCCCGCATTGTTAACCGCCGTAGCGTAATCCAGCGTGAACCCTCCGGCATTGGTCACCAGAGTATTGAGATCGTAGATTTTTCCATTGACCCACAAAACCGCCTTTTGACTGGTGGGAGCGAACAACAGTGGATACAGGTTCAGTCCGGCGATGGGAGCATTGAAGCTGGCAAAGCCAACCACCCAACCGCTATTGTTGATCCCGGAAGCGACCGAACCCTGGTAACCCGGCAATGAGCCCAAGTCGGTACCGGTGCTTCCGCTGAACAGCACGGCATGCACCTGGTCTGTGGCCGCCGACGTAAGCCCCGTATAGGCGACTCCTGCCGCCTGACCGTTATCGTTGGCGCTATCCGCGAGCGCGAAGTTATATCCGGAGGGGATGCCGAAGGCGGTCGCGGTGGTCCCGTTCCAAACGGTCGGGATGACAGTATCCAACGCCACATCGGTGCTGGCGCCGGCAACCACTCCACCGGCGCTCATTCCGAATGCAACCGACTGCGTGGTAGGGCCGCTCACGGACGGCAGCTTGGTTAAGGTGCTTCCCATGAACGTTGCGGCTTGGCCGGTGAACGAGAGCGAATCGGGGTCCACGCTTAACCCGAGCGTGCCCGCAATCAGACCGCTATTCAAGATCGCGAACGGATAATAATTCCCCGGCGCCCCAGTAATCTGCTGCACGCTCCCAGTTTGGTTGCTGAACGGCGAGCCGGAAAATGTGGTTCCAAAACCGCCAAAAGAGCCAATGGTCCCCACCACAATTCCCGAATCGTTCACGCCCAACGGAACCGTAACCGTTGCCGGCGCCGTCCCCAGGTCGGTGAGAGCGCCATTCTTATACAGGAAGCCTCTCGTCGGCACAGCGAGAAACAGTCCAGCTCCCAGCGTGGTACAGACTCCCGTAACCGTTCCGTTCTGGCTTAGCGCCGTGGGCGTACAGCCCATGTTGGGCAACGTCCCGAGATCGGTGAGCGTAAACTGCGGCCCGCTGGCCTGCGCCCAGCAGAGAACCGGAAGAATCAGTCCGAGCAGCAAGCGTCGCATGAGTAAATTCTGGCACACCTTGCGGCGCCGAAGTTGCGCTCGAGGGAGGCTCGGGCTTGAGCATATTCTCATCGAAGCCAGCGAGTCGGCGAAGCAAGCAGGTTTTCGAGAGCGCAGCGGGTTTTAACCCGCGCGTGGACCGTTATCATCCCGCCTGCTGAGCACGCCTGTCACTCTATTTAGCGAGTCTCAATTTCCGATCACCCCCGAACGTCCGTGTGAGGGAACCGCATTAACCCACCTTGAGCAGTGAAACTGAATCCGTTGCGACCGTTATGGCAGGGTCTGATGCACACTGCATCAGACAGCGATGCCAAATCATCATCGCATGCTACCCTGGTAACGTGAGGACAACAGTAGACCTTCCCGAACCGTTATTGCACCGGGCGAAGAGCGTTGCGGCGGAGCATAGGTCCACGCTGAGCGCTGTTGTGGAAGATGCTCTACGGGTATTCTTGACGAAGAAAAGGACAGGCGGCGTTCCTCCGTTCCGTCTTCACACGGTTCAGGGGCGATTGGTGCAGCCGAACCTCGATCTGGACCGTACGTCCGCTTTGGACGTCGCCGGCGATGAAGCTAAGTTCGGCGCCCAACCATAGCTCATGCAGATGCCGGACGTGAATGTGTTGGTCTATGCTCATCGCGCAGAGACGAAGGAGCACGCACGGTATGCGGCGTGGCTAACCGCTCTCGCCGCGGGACTCGAGCCGTTTGGAATTGCAGAGCCAGTTCTTCAGGGATTTCTGCGGATTGTCACGAACGCGCGCATCTTCGATCCACCGTCCACCTTGAAACAGGCTTTTCAATTCATCGACGCGTTAATCGAGCGACCCGGCTGTTGCCTGATCCGGCCGGGACCCGGCCACTGGGCAATTTTTCGCCAGCTTTGCCAATCGCGCCAACTTAGGGGAAAGATGGTGGCCGACGCAGCACACGCGGCCCTCGCCATCGAAAGCGGGTGCGAATGGGTAACGGCGAGCACCGATTTCGCGCGCTTCGCGCCGCCGTTGCGTTGGCGGCATTTGTAGCGCGGGAGGGGCGGGAGCGACTCATTTTCTCACGCCAGCCCATCGCAGATCAAACGACAGCAGGAAACCGTGCGCGGGCGGAACGCGATGGATCAGAAAAAATCTTTGAGAGCGCCATCCACAACTATGATTTTCCGCTTTTTGTGGATCGTCGCGACCTTGGGATCGAAATGTGCGACAACGTCACGGCAGGCGCTTTCCAGGTATTCGCCCACCGCTTGGCGTTCACGGGCGACGAACTCATCCAACTCCCCGCGATCCGTGACCAGGGCGCGGCAATCTCTCATGAAATACCGGAAGCGCACCGCCTGTAATGCGGTCTTGTCGGTAAAGACGAAATTCATATGCGGATCGTTCTCACGGCTTCGATCCTCCATATAGACGGCCTTGCGGGCTCGGGCGTCAAACTCGGTGAGAAGCGCATCGTAGCGATCCGAGAGGTAAGCCCACAATCTCCTTTGTAATTCCTCGGCGTGCGCCTCCCTGCCATCCGCCTCGATCCGCTGGCTGAAGATTGTTCCCTTTCCCTCCCGCTTTCCGTGGTCCCTTCCATTGACGTAGCGATGAGGAATGAGATCGGAAAGCTTCTCATGGCCGAATTCGTCGATGTCGCTGTAGATGTAGCCGGCCGCCATGGAAAGCGAGGCGTAATGAAACCCACCGTCAATCACGAGCCGGGCCCATTGGTGATAGAGACATCCCCGGTGCGGTTTCATGATGTACTCAGGAGCCTCTTCCTTGCGCGCCCGTTCCTGAAAGCAGTGGTCGCCGTAATCGTAATCATAGAGAGTTCCGAAATCCAGAATCGTCCGATTTTCGCCCATGAACTCGTTGAGAAAGAAATAATCTTCGCCTATGCCGCGAGCGGGCAACAATGCGCTATTGAAAACCAGATGCTCTTCATCGCTGAATTTCTCGCTGACCGCGTCCAGTTCCTCATCCGTCTTCACCTCAATTCCAAAGAGCGCCTTGACCAACGCCTGCCGGATACGGAACGCGTCGTTCTCGGGCATGTTGACGCGATAGCGTTCTTGCGCCTCACTGGGCCAGGTGAAGTAATCCGGATTGACCCGCATAAAGGCGCGGCGGAGTGCCGGGTCTATTTCGATGGGTAGCTTCACGTTGGAGGGCGGACGAATCTGTTTGTCAGGCATGGTGGCGGTAGCCTTTCCCAAGCACCTTGCGCTTTGGGTCTCGATAGTAGATACGCTCCTCCCACGCGCAGACTCTCTGGCCGAAAGCGGCCGGCCCCCGCGCATGAAACTCCTTGGCCTTCGTAGCCGATCACCTTGAGGAGCCGTGTCGTCGGCCCTTTCCAGACCTCTTCGCTGCGGAACGCTATCTCGTAGCGTTCGCGCTGCTCACGCTTCGACTTCGAGAACGCAATTTCCATCAATCGGCCTAAGAATACGGCGCCAGCTTCTTCATATTCCACCTGGTGGGTCATGGCGCGCGCAATCTACTTGCGCTTCAAGGCAAGGCTTGCGAAAAAGCACACAACCTCTCACCGCCAATCCCTATTTCCCGTCCACCGAGAACGCCAGCAACACATTGCCGCCCATGCCTCCCAGCGCCCCGTATCCGGAATTGACGAACAGCATCCCGTCCACAATGGTCGGCCCGGTTGCATTCATGGATCCGCCCTTGGCCGTCACTCCATTCACGGTGTCGTATGTTTGCAGACTGTCGTAGTCCCAAATCTTCGCGCCGTCGGCGGTAGAATACGCCCGCAAATGCCCATCCATCGAGCCCGAGAACACTACCCCGGGAATTGCTGTCGCCGGAGCCTCCTGCGCCGGCGCGCATCCGTACTTGCCCAAACACGGCGGCTTGAGCACCAAGCGTCGCATGAGTAAATTCTGGCACAATTGCAGGGCCGGCATTGCGGGTCGAGGAGCGGCTGATTCCGATCTAGCCCCAATACTGTTCACCTAAGCACGAGAGCACTTTTTGACCGTACAATCCCCTCCGGGGCGATTCCCTGCCTTCGTCGCGCTGCGCTCGACCTATCCGGCAAATCGTCCGGGAATGCCTTCCACTTCCACCCCTAGCTGGGGTCTCCGGGATGGATCTGCGTTTGCTTTAGTTCAGTATCTCGCGCATGACGATCGTCAAAACGTCGGGTTCTTACTTCGCCTAGGCTAGCCCCGCAACAACTGCGGCAAATTTATCGAGTATCTGGTTCCAGCCCTCCACTTGACCGCTATTTTTTGCGCTCTCCATAGTTTCATTTCCAATGAAGGTGAGTTTCGTCCGGCCGTTTCCAAAATCCTCAAAGGTAATCACATCGTGCGCACCGTCTATGGCCTCATGTTCTATTCCATATTGCGCAGGCTCAACCTTGTTTCCCTCCGGGTCGGAAAAGTACATGGAGGAAACGATCTTCTCGTGCAGAACAATCTCGTGGTATTCACCAGCATTCCAGAACTCCTGGCCATCCGGCGCTCTCATGCAGCAGAGAAATTTTCCTCCCACGCGAAAATCCATCTTGCAAAAAGGCGCGGTAAAACCCTTCGGGCCCCACCACTGCATCACATATTTCGGGTCTGTCCACGCCTTCCAAACCAATTCGCGCGGGGCGTCGAAAACTCTTGTGACAACCATCCGCTCTGTTTCGTTAACCGTGCTTTTTGTCATCTCTGACCTCCGTCTCTTTCATTTGATTCACAACCACCTCCAGCTTGTCGAAACTCTCTTCCCAGAATCGGCGATAATAAGCCGCCCAGTCGCTGACTGTCTTTATCGCCTCTGGCCTAAGCGTGCACACACTCTCTCGTCCACGCTTCGTCTTGATCACAATCCGCGCCCGCACCAGGTAGGCAATATGTTTTGAAATCATCTGCTGCGAGAGTGCAAACGGTTCCGTCAATCCATGCACGGAGGCAGGACCATGTGAGAGTCGTTCGATCATCCCCCGCCGGGTTGGATCAGACAAAGCAGCAAATGTTGTACCCAATCGATCCACAACCAAATGGTAGTGGATTGTCCTATCAATGTCAAGGGTGAATTTTGCGATTCCTGATTTCTGTTCCCTGATCTCTGAACCCTGACACCTGCGCTAATTTATACGGCTCTGAGCAGGAATCCGACAAGAGTCTGATTTGACAGGGATTGGCGCGGAGGGGCCTGTTGTAGTCTGGGGGCAAATTGAAGGACTCAGACTGGACCAGGATCCTGGCATGGCCGGGATATCGGGTGTATCGACAGGACGTAGACGAAACCGCCAAGACATTGAAGCTCTGGGTTCGGCGGAAAGCGGGCACCAAGAAGCTGATTTGCTCGGGATGCGGCAAGCACGTAGCCGGAATGCATGAGGTGACGGAGCGGGAAGTCCGCGACCTGCCGGGGAGTCAGTACCGCGCAACGGTGGTAGTGGAAGTCTGCCGGGTGCGGTGTCCAGATTGCGGGCCGAGGATGGAGAAGGTTCCGCAACTACCCAGCAAAGCTCCTTTCAGTAAACGCTTCGAAGAGGCCGTGGGACTGGCCTGCGAGAGCGCGGCGGCGACCCGAGTGGCACGAGCCTTCGGTCTGGCGGCGAGCACGGTCCGGGCGATCGACCTGCGGTATCTGACGCGATGGGAAGCGAGCCGGAAGAAGCCCGCCTTGAGGCAACTGGGGGTAAATGAGATTTATCTGGGGAAGTCCGCCAAATTCATTACGGTGGTCAGCAATTTGGAAACGGGAGAGCCGTTGTGGTTTGGGTATGAGCGGAGAAAGAAACGATCGACGAGTTCTTTGGCAGCCAGTTGAACGCCCTCCAGCGCAAGCGGATCCAGGCCGCGTGCGTGGACATGTGGGCGCCATTCAAGAGCAGCATCGAAGAGTGGGCCCCCCAGTGCGCCATCATCAACGACAAGTTCCACATTCTGCAGCATGCCAACCAGGCCATCGATGAAGTGCGGCGGGCCGAGTTCTATCGACAGGGAGGCTGGCGCCGTGAGATCGTGAAAGGCAAGCGTTGGTTATTGCTCACTCGATGGGTCAATTTGTCAGAAGACAAGCAACAAGCGTTGAACCAGTTATTCAAACTCAATCGAAAACTGATGAAGGCTTACTTGATGAAGGAAAGTTTGGAGCGCTTGTGGCAGCAACCCAATGAAGACGCGGCTGTGGCGTATCTCACCAACTGGATCCGGCAGCTTCGATGGCAGCGGCTTCCGGCCTTTGAGAAGTTCGCGCAGATGCTCTTGGATCATCGAGAGGGCATCCTGAACTACTACCATGTCGCGATCCGTTTCGGCGTTGTCGAAGCTATTAACGGCAATATCCGGTTAATGCTTCATCGAGGCCGAGGCTACCGCAACTTGAGATACCTGCTCCTCAAGGTTCAGCGCATGGCGGCCACAAAGACGGAACTCGTCGCTTTCAGCAAAGCCGCTTGAAATATGGGCCTAGTCGGATTCCTGCGCGGAGCCACATTAACAAACGCAATGTGTTGGTCTCGCCGGTAGTGGAAACTGAGCCACTACAGCCTAGCCGGGCGCGACGGGAGCCTGAGTGGATTGCCTGGACCTCCCGCTGAACGCGCTGTCTTTCTTTATGCCTTTTTTACGATGCGGGCCGCATACTGGGCAGCAAAGGGATCGGTAGAGGTCGTTCCACTGAGAAGTGTTGCTTCGCGCATTTGCCCCAGACAGAAAGAAAGAAGAGAACATGTATTTGACAGTCGCCAAAAAGAATCGAGCCGCCGTGTTGTTGTTGGCGCTCGCAGGACTTGTTCCAACCGCTCTGAATGCCCAAGCGCAGACGCCGGCCGTAGCATCGCCCGATTCGAAGACGAGCGGTTCGGCCGCCGAGGCGGGATCGCGGCCAACCACCGCCGCCGATGACGCGGCGGATCCGGTCGCAAAAGAACTCGAAGTGATGCGCCAGCAGTTTCAGGCAATGAAAGATGGCATGCAAGCCATGCAAGCGCGCATGGAACAATTAGAGGCGGCGCTAAAAGAGAAAAACGAACACAAGAATAGCGCCGCGGCTCCCCAAGAAGTCGAGCAGCGACGCGGACTCCTGGCGACCGTATCGAAGGACCCCAGTCAGATTCCAATGCTGCCGGGAACCTTCGACAAACCACAGAAGGAAGTCGCTAGCATAGGAATGCCGAACGCGCAATCGGGGCCACAGGCCCAGTCGGCGTTTCCAACCGCCCAGGCGCAGGCTCCTCCCGCACCCGCGGTCGATACGCAAACTCCGTTTGCCGACAACGATTGGACGTGGCTCAACGGAAACTCGCGCCAACACGATAGCCCGTTGGATTCGAAATACTTCAGCGGAGAATTTAGAGCCGACACGTTCTATGGGATCGACTTCAACCAGCCCATAGATCACTCCATGGGCGGGTCCAGCGAGGTTTTCCGCAGCGGTGAAGTTCAGTTGGAAGACTTGTCCGTCGGCGGCGACTTTCACGTGGGCAACATGAGGGGCAGGGTCCTGGCCTTGTTTGGACTGTTTTCCGCCACGACGGTGCGCAACGACGCCAGCCCAGCGGTTGGTCAATGGGACGTCCGCAGTGCATACAAGTACATATCGGAGGCCTACGGCGGCTATCACTTCAACGTGCAACACGGGCTCAATATAGACGCGGGAATCTTCGTATCGTACGTTGGCCTCTTCAGTTATCACAATTTCGATAACTGGGCTTATCAGCCGTCCTACGTTTCCTCGAACACACCGTGGTTTTTCAATGGCGTCCGCATTCAGTGGTTTCCGACCAATCACCTGAAAATTGAGCCCTGGTTCATCAACGGATGGCAGTCGTACAACAAGTTCAACGGACATCCCGGTTTGGGAGGGCAGCTCAAATGGACTCCGTATCCTTGGCTGAATGTCATCGCCAACCAGTACGGCGTCGGCAACGATAACGTCGGGCTTCCGCACCGTGGGCGCTATCACACAGATGACAGTATCGAGATTAAGTATTATGACCGCCCTCAAGCCGGTAATGGGCTCGACAGAATGGCCTTCACTTTCACCGGCGACGCTGGGTGCGAAACGGGAGACGGGGTGACTTGCCACGGCGGCCACGGGCCGTATAACCCCGCTACCGGAAAAGGCGGCCCGAAGCAGTCTTTCTTGGGTTGGATGGCCTACAATCGCTGGTGGTGGCACAAGGACCTTCTTGGCTTTACCCTCGGCGGTGGCCAGATCAACAATCCTGGGCGCTATCTTACGCTGGTGCTGCCCATAAATGGGGCGGATGCTATCTCTGGTACACCTTATTTCCCAGCGTATCCGGGTGCGCCATTTAAGGCCTATGATGGGACGGCCACACTCGATTGGATGCCTTCTCAATTCGTCACTTTCCGCATGGAGTTTGGCTATCGCCACACGAGCGTGCCGTATTGGTCGGGTCGAGGAGGAATCACACCTCCCGGCGGCAACAATGGCTCGCCCGCCTATTACGTTTGCAGCACAGGCGCCACCTCCGGAACGGCGAGTCTCGCGGCCGCACAGATCGCGTGCGGCGGCGGCCCGAACAGTGTCTGGTTCCCGGATCTTCGCGAAGGCCAGGCCTTATTGAACTTCGCAATACTAGTTAAACTTTAGGGAGGCGATTCCGGGAGCGCCTTTCATGATCACAACGCAGAGAACTTTATGGAATATTTGGGCCGCCGCAGTTCTGTGCCTGTCCACGGTTTTGGTCGGGATTGCGATAGGGCAAAAGACTACGCCTGGGAAACGGCCGGATAAGGTTGCGCTCGGCATGGATGAAGTCAAGCAGTTGCTGCTTTTGATGGACACTGACCAGAATGGCAAAATCTCCAAACAGGAGTACATGAAGTTCATGGCGGCCGAGTTCGACAGGCTTGACAAAGACAAGAGTGGCGAATTGGACCCTAAGGAACTAGGGCAATCGGACCTGCGAGTAAGCCATTTTGCAAGCGTCGGCAAGTAATCGCCCCGGCGGGAAACGAAAGTAGAGATGACGGTCCAAGCAGGAATTCATGAATTTCAGGATGGACAACTGGACGTGAACGAGCTGAGGCATTCGCGGGTGACGACTCGCTCCCGCGGAAGGTAAAGGAGTCTGAACCGCCACGTAACCGGGGAAAATATAATGGGCCGCCGACGATTCTCTTGGCTGATTTTCTTCTCCGCTTTCTTGCTGATTGCCGCTGAGCCAATCTGGAAGAACAAGGCGATCGCAACCTGGAGCGAAGAGGATGCGCGGCAGATTCTCGAGAAGTCTCCTTGGGCGAAGCTAGTGGTAGCGGGGGTAACGCGCCGGGAAACCGAGGATGAACGCAGAGAAGGCGGCAACATGGGTCAACCGCATGGCGTAGGCTATGACGGGATAGAGGATTCCCGAGTTCGGCCGACGTTACCTGGAAGTATCTTCGGGGGCGCTGGCGCGCCCCCACCCCCCGGGAGACAGGTGATTCGCGTGTTGGTTCGCTGGGAAACCGCGCTTCCGGTGCGCGCGGCAGAGTTAAAGACTCGTGAAGCCGAACCGCCTACGTTGGAAGGTGACGGATACAAGGTTGCCGTGTATGGCATTCCCGCCAGTTACGTCAAGGGCGATCCGAAAAGCTTGGGCAATCCCTTGAAGGGCCTGGCGTTCCTGAAGCGGGAGGGGAAGAAGGACGTAAGACCATCCAGCGCGGAAGTGTTTCAGTTGGAACACAGCCTGATTGTCGTCTATCTGTTTCCGCTGTCGGCGGAGATCAGCAAAACAGACGGGGTCGTCGAATTCAGCGCTCTGATCGGCCGGCTGCAAATAACGCAGGCCTTCGACCTAGGGGAAATGCAGTTCCAAGGCAAGCTGGAGCTATGACCGGTAGCAACATAAGAAATCTCATGACCCTAACCCGGCAAAGCCGGAACCAAACAGGCCCGGCGATGGTGCGCCACCGCTCCCTCACGGTCGCGGCTCGGTAGGATTCGTCGAAGTTGGCGATTCCCGGCAACCACATCCTGATGCCCGTGGATACTGAGTGAAACGGATGCGCCGAAAAATATTCTGCCACAAGCGGCAAGAATCCAACTATGTAGGTACTAATGCTCGACGGCGGGCGCGGACGCGAAGCTACGCGGAAGATAGTGTCAACTGGAGGGAAAGGTAGGGGGAAGCTAACCCGATAAACTCGACGTTTCGTTCAGGCTCGGAAAGGTGCCCGAGCTCTTGTTTTGATAATCCATGACGTGCGTTCGCCTTAGCCGTCAACCGATCTCAGAGCCTAGCCGGACGAGTGCGAACCGAGCGGACGTTCGATCCGATCGCAGTTATGCCGGCATGTGTTCGGCATCATCACAACAATCAAAAGATTAGCCAGAAGGTTAAAAGACCACATCAATTTTATCAATCACTTACCGGCAGGATTTTTATGCCTTCTTTACCGGTTGTCGTCTACCATGACAGTTGAGTACCCTGGCCAGCCGGAATGGCGAACGATTGACCGCAAGATTACCAACCCTCTGGCCGAACCGAGCGATCCTAAATCTGGGTGCCCCCCTCGTTACTAATGGCAGGCGCTTTCCGGCAGGCTTCTCGTGGCCGCCATCCCCTGGAAGTTGACTTCGTTTGCTGGGGCGCACTATAAGAACTGAACATGTGGAATTTCGAACATTCAGGCCGGCGATGGCGGTTAGGGGTTTGCCTGCTGGCGTGCGTTACAGCCGCCGCCCAGACCCGCAGTTTTAACTGGGAGGAGGTTCGCGACAAGTTTCAGCAGAACAACCCGACCCTGCGGGCGGCGCAGATCGGCATCGACGAGTCTCGCGCTCAGGAGATCACGGCCTATCTGCGGCCGAATCCGAACCTGACCGGCGGTCTCGATCAGATCAACTTTTTTTCGACGCAGTCTCCGCCCAGCGGAGGTCCATCGATTTATAGCCCGTTCGCCTACGCCCTTCCGTCAGGTTCCTTGTCCTATTTATATGAGCGAAGGCATAAGCGCGAGTTGCGTCTGGAGAGCGCACAAAAGGGAACCGCGATTGCCGTTTCTCAGTACGCGGACCAGGAGCGAGGGCTGCTGTTCACATTGCGGGCCGCGTTTGTGCAGGCTCTGCAGCAAAAAGCCATTTTAGATGTGACCCGGCAAAGTCTGGCTTTCTATAACCGTTTGCTGGATGTCAGCAACGACCGGCTCAAGGCCGGCGATATCGCCAAGGTGGATTTCCAGAGGTTGCGGCTGCAGCGGGTGCAGTTCGAGACGGATGTGCAAACCGCCATCGTAAATCTGCGCACCGCCAAAATCCAGTTGCTGACGCTGCTCAACGATCGCACGCCGGTGGAACAGTTTGACGTAACGGGGACTTTCGATTTCACCAACGACATTCGGCCGCTGGAAGAATTCAGGAACCTGGCGATCGAGAACCGGCCCGACCTGAAAGCGGCCGTGCAGAGCATCGATAAGGCGCAGACGGAACACAAGCTGGCCGTAGCCAATGGCTCGACCGATCCGACGTTCGGCGTCGATTTTGCGCGCAATCCGCCCATCCCGGTTTACCTCGGATTCAATGTCAACATTCCCCTGCGCATCTTCGATCGGAATCAGGGCGAGAAGCTCCGCACGCAAGAAGACATCGCGCGTTCCGAACGGCTGCGGGACGCGGCCACCGCGCAGGTGTTCAGCGACGTGGATTCGGCATACGCCGCTCTCGAAAGCAACTTGACGCTATTACGCCCGTACAAGGAATCTTACTTGAAAGACGCTACCGAGGTTCGTGAGATTGTTTCGTTCGCATACACCAGAGGCGGAGCTTCGCTGTTGGACTTCTTGCAGGCCCAACAGGACTACCGCAGCACGCAGCTCAATTACTTGAACCTGGTGGGTTCTTTTTTGACCGCTGCCGCGCAGGTAAACATGTCGGTGGGACAGGAGGTCATTCGATGAATCTGAAGCAAGCTGGGCTGGTTGCCGCGTGTTTGAGTTTCAGTTTTTTACTGGCCGGGTGCGGAGAGAAGGTGCAGGCGGATATGCGGGCGGAAGCTCCGCCGCCGGCCAAGGTAGAGAACGAAACCGATGGCAATGTGTTCAAGGTGGAAAGCGCGCAACAGTTTCCGTTGGTGAGCGCGAGCGAGTACTCGGTCGCGCCCGAGCTGAAAACCACCGGATCCGTAACCGCCGACATTTCGCGGAACATTCCCGTTATTTCGCTCGCTTCCGGCCGCATTGTTGAGATTTATGCCCGTCTAGGAGACACCGTCACCAAAGGGCAGTTGCTGCTCAAGATACAGAGTCAAGATATCGCGCAAGCCTTCTCGGATTACCGCCAAGCCGTCGCCGACGAAGCGTTGGCCAAAGCGCAGTTGGAACGTTCCAAAGTGCTGTTGGAGAAGGGCGCCATAGCCCAGAAAGACGAGGAAGTTGCAGAGGACACAGCGGTTAAAGCCAAGGTGACGGTGGAGACCACGACCGAACATCTTCGTGTTTTGGGCGCCGATTTGAACAATCGCAGCTCCATCATTGAGATTCATGCTCCCGCGTCGGGAGTGATTACCGATCAGCAGGTGACCGCCTCCGCCGGCGTGAAGACGCTGGACAATTCACCCAACCTGTTCACTATCTCGGATCTGTCGCACGTCTGGATTATCTGCGATGTCTACGAGAATGATCTGTCGTTCGTGCGCGTGGGCGAATACGCCGACGTTCATTTGAACGCTTATCCCAATGTTGTGCTGAGGGGGCGTATCGATAACATCGGTCCCACCATGGATCCGAATATTCGTACGGCCAAGGTGAGGCTACAAGTGGACAATCCCGGAATGTTGCGCTTCGGAATGTTCCTCACGGCGACCTTTCATGGAATGCAGAAAGAGACGCATGCATCGGTCCCAGCCACGGCCATTCTGCACCTGCACGACCGCGATTGGGCTTACACACCGGCCGGGAACAATCAATTCCGCAGAATCGAGGTAGCAGGAGGAAACATGCTTCCGGGTGGGCTTCAGGAAGTCATCACCGGAATCACACCGGGACAACAGGTCATCTCCAATGCCCTGGCTTTTCAGGCCACCGTGGAGCAGTAATGATCCGCCGGGTAGTCGATTTTTCGCTCGCCAATCGGTTTGTAGTTCTTGCCATCGCCATTTTGCTGCTCGGCTGGGGCGCGGTCTCGTTTCACAATCTGCCGGTCGAAGCGTATCCCGACGTCGCCAATAACTACGTCGACATCATTACGCAATGGCCGGGAATTTCGGCGGAGCAGATTGAACAGCAAGTGACGATTCCGTTGGAAATCGCGCTGAACGGGATTCCCGATGTGGTACACCTGCGCTCCTTCTCGCTGTTCGGGCTTTCCGACGTGAAGCTGATCTTCGAGGACGGATCGGAGAACGCCTGGAATCGGGAGCGCGTGCTGGAGCGCCTGGCGCAGGTAACTTTACCGCCCGGCGTCACTCCGCAGATGGGTACCGACTGGAGCCCGGTCGGACAAATCTATTTCTTCACCTTGCGCAGCACCAATCCTCAATATGACGTGATGGAGTTGAAATCGCTGGAGGATTGGGTCGTCGAAAAGAGCTTTAAGTCTGTTCCCGACGTGGTGGATGTCGCCAGCTTCGGGGGACCCACCCGCGAGTACCAGGTGCGCATCGATCCGGAAAAGCTCATCGCTTATGGCTTGAGCATTGGACAGGTGGAGCAGCAATTGGCGAACAATAACGCCAATGCGGGCGGCAGCTTCATCGAAGCGGGCCTGCAGCAGGTGAACATACGCGAAGTCGGCTTGGTGAGGAACGTACCCGACATCGCCGACACGGTGATCAAAACACAAAACGGTACGCCTCTGCACATCAGCGATATTGCGGCCGTGGGGCAGGGGCCGAAGATTCGGCTAGGCCAATTTGGACGCGCTTATCACCGGGAAGATGGGAAGATCGTCAGCAACGACGACGTGGTTTCCGGAATCGTACTAATGCGCAAGGGCGCCAATTCGGATTCCACTCTTAAGGGAATTCATGCCAAGGTGGACGAACTCAACGACATTATCCTGCCCAAGGGAGTAAAGGTAGTTCCTTTTATCGATCGTAGCGAGCTGGTAGAACTGACCACCCACACGGTGCTGCACAATCTGACGGAAGGCATTATTCTGGTTGTCCTGATTTTGTTCCTGTTTCTCGGCAACGTGCGCGCGGCGCTGATCGTTGCGGTCACCATTCCGTTTTCTTTGCTGTTCGCGTCGATCTGCTTAAGCCTGCGGCATATTCCGGCCAATCTGTTGTCGCTGGGCGCTCTCGACTTCGGCATGGTGGTGGATGGCGCGGTGGTGATGATCGAAAATATTGTGCGGCACCTGCACGGGCGAACGCACGCCCCGGATCAGCCGGTATCGGTCGCCGATCAAATTCGCAGCGCCGCTCACGAAGTGCAGCGGCCGGTGTTTTACGCGATCACGATCATTATCACGGCATACATTCCGATCTTTACCCTGCAGCGAGTAGAGGGACGGCTTTTCAAACCGATGGCTTGGACCGTGGCGTTCGCGCTATTGGGCGCGCTGCTATTTTCCATCATCGTGTCGCCGGTCTTGGCGGCCCTGTTGTTCCGAAAGGGGGCCAGGGAGTGGGAGAATCCGCTGATGCGGTATTTGACAGTGCACTATCGCACCGCTGTCCGGTGGTCGATCCGGCATCGGTGGGCCGCTATTGGCGCGGGAGTTCTAGCGCTGATTGCGATGGCATATCTCGGAACCGGGGATGCCATTGGTTCGGAGTTTCTGCCGCATCTGGACGAGGGTGCGTTGTGGGTCCGCGGAACGTTTGCGCCCAGCACCGGCCAGACGGAAGGAGTGCGCGTGGCCAATCAGGCCCGCCTCGCGCTGGCGGCCTTTCCCGAGGCCACCATCGTTACCAGCCAGGTGGGACGCCCCGATGACGGTACCGACACCACCGGTTTCTTTAACACCGAGTTTTGCGTCGACCTGAAACCGAAGGAACAGTGGCGTCCGGTTTTTCACCAAAATAAAGACGAACTCATCACCGCCATGAACCGCGAAGTGGAGAAAATTCCCGGCGCGATTTGGAACTTCTCGCAGCCCATCGCCGACAACATGGAAGAAGCTGTGAGCGGTGTCAAGGGACAATTAGCAACCAAAATCTATGGCGACGACTTGAGAACGCTGGAGGACAAAGCGGACGAGATCGTCAAGGTGATGCGCACAGTTCCGGGCATTGAGGATCTGGGGGTGTTCCGCCTGCTCGGACAGCCGAACTTGAACGTACAGGTCGATCGCCGCCAAGCCGCGCGGTTTCAGATCAACGTGGCGGACGTCCAGGATGCAGTCCAGACCGCCGTTGGCGGCAACGCGCTAACCCAGGTCTTGGACGGTGAACGGCGCTACGACCTGGTGGCGCGCTATCTGGCGCCCTACCGGAACACGCGGGAGGCGATCGAAAACATACGGCTGCTTTCCCCTTCGGGGGAGCGTGTTTCGCTGGCGCAGCTCTCGAAGATCCGGATGACGGATGGCGCCTCCGAAATCTATCGCGAAGGCAATCAGCGCTACGTGGCGGTAAAGTACAGCGTGCGGGGACGCGATCTTGGAAGCACGGTCGAGGAAGCGATCGCTAAAGTCGGCCAGCAAGTTAAGTTGGACCGTGGCTATCACATCAATTGGGAAGGCGAATATGAAAGCGAGAAACGCGCCGCCGCGCGCTTGTTTGTGATCGTCCCTTTGACTGTGCTCATTATCTTCGTCATCTTGTACACCATGTTCAAATCGCTCAAATGGGCGTTCCTGATCATCCTCAACGTGCTGATGACGCCGCTGGGCGGAATGCTGGCATTGTTGCTGACGCACACCCACTTCAGCGTGTCTTCCGGAATCGGTTTTTTGGCGTTATTCGGCGTTTCCGTGCAAACCGGCGTGATCATGCTCGAGTACATCAATCAACGGCGCGCACGAGGTCATACGATTGAGGAGGCGGCGGTGGAAGGCGCGGTTCTGCGGTTGCGGCCCATCATCGTAACCAGTCTCGTGGCTACGTTGGGATTATTGCCGGCGGCGCTATCGCATGCCATTGGGTCGGATTCGCAACGGCCATTTGCGATTGTGATCGTCGGCGGACTGACATCGGGATTGTTACTGAGTATATTTCTCCTACCAACCTTGTATGCCTGGGTGGCGCGCGAAGGCGATGTGCTTCCGGCGCTAGAGGTCGAGGCTCACTGAAGAATCAAAATGGTGAGTTCGGGACGCGGACGGGTCGCTTTCTAAGCCGTTACTTTGGGTACCGCTCCCTGACGGTCGCGGCTCGGTCATGTCTTGCTCGCATTCAAACAGATCCATGACTAAAGACCAGGTGCGGGCACGCATTACGGAACTGGCCGTTGTGCCGGCCATTCGGGCCACGAACGCCGACGACGCGCTGTTCGCCGCGGAGGCGGTGTATCGAGGGGGCCTTCCCATCGTGGAACTCACGATGACGATGCCCAAAGCGAATGAGTTGATGGTTTACCTGCTAAAAAAGCATCCGAAGATGGTAGTCGGCGCTGGGACCGTGCTGGACTTAGAGACCGCTCGCATCTGCCTGGATGCCGGGGCACATTTCATAACCAGCCCGGGGTTGGATCGGGAACTGGTCGAATTCGCGATCAAAGCCGGAGTGATCGCAATGCCCGGAGTCATGACCTCAAGCGAGATTATGGCGGCGGTGAAAGCCGGCGCCGACTTCGTCAAGATTTTCCCGTGCGCCCAGATTGGCGGCGTGGACTATCTCCACGCCTTGAAATCTTCTTTTCCTCAGGTGCCGTTCATTGCTTCGGGAGGCGTCAACCAGCAAACCGCCGGAAAATACCTGGAGGCGGGCGCGACGGCTGTCGGCATTGGGGCAGAGCTGGCCCCTCCGCGCGCCATCGCCCTACGCGAGGCGGGTTGGATTGAGGAACTGGCGCGAAGATACGTGCGCACCGTGAAAGACTGGCACGCGGGCGTTTGATTACGGAACGAACCGAAGTCCAAAACCGTCACACAATCGGGTCGGTCGTGAATATCCTGCTGCCTCCGTTTAGGGCCCGTCATGAAACAAACGGTTTCAACCGCCCCGCCATGGTTGCGGCTCGGAAGGCGTGACTGAGCCGCGACCAGCAGGTTGTTTCAGGATTGGGGCGCGCTCTTGAGCGCACGCATCGCGAAGAGGTTTTTGGTGAAGTAGGCGTTCGGGTTCCGCGATGGGGTATCCTGCCTTTTGGCATGCAATACCTGGTTGACGCTCCCAGAATGGAGCCGAATTGCGCACGGCCGAAGTGAGACTGGAGATGGACAATCCCGAAGTGTGGCGCATCGGGACGTTCAGTCTACACCGCCAAACAAAGCCGCCGGAAGGGATTGGCTTTAGGGTCTGTCATGAAACCACCAATCCAATCGCTCCTTCACGGTCGCGGCTCAGAAGACGTAACCGGTCACGACGTAATGCCAGCGTTGTTTCATGACGGGTCCTTACTCGCGGCTAACGCCAGCCGGCTTCGCGGGACCGAGGTAGTGAAAGGACGCGAGCTTTCGTTGGTCCTTCAGGCGGCGGTGGAGCGGTAGTGATACGCCTGCTGGTCGATTTTGCCTTAAACAATCGCCTGCTGGTTATAGCAGTTGGCGCTCTGCTGTTTGTTTGGGGAATTATCTCCTTTCACAATCTTCCCGTGGAAGCGTATCCGGACGTCGCCAACAATTATGTTCAAATAATCACGCAGTGGCCGGGGATCTCGGCGGAGCAAGTAGAGCAGCAGGTCAGTATTCCCTTGGAAATTGCGATGAACGGGATTCCTCACCTGGAACATCTGCGGTCGGTCTCGCTGTTTGGGCTCTCCAGTTTGACGCTGATTTTCGACGACGAATCGGAAAATGACTGGAACCGCGAAAAGGCTCTGGAGCGGCTGGCGCAAGTTACGTTGCCTGCGGGCGTCTCGCCGCAACTGGGCACGGATTTTAGTCCGGTCGGCCAGATATACTTTTTCACGCTTCGAAGCACAAATCCAAGCTATGGAGTCATGGACCTCAAGTCGCTTGAAGATTGGGTTTTGGAGAAACAATACAAGTCGGTGCCAAATGTCGTCGACGTTGCCAGCTTCGGCGGTCCAACGCTCGAATATCAGGTGCGCGTCGATCCAAATAAGCTGATTTCCTATGGGCTAAGCCTTTCTCAGTTGGAGCAGCAGCTTACCAACAACAATACCAATGGTGGGGGAAGTTTCATCGAGGCCGGACTTCAGCAGATTAACGTGCGCTCAGTGGGCCTGGTGAAAGACGTGCGCGACATCGAGAAAACGGTGATCACGACCAAGAACGGCACAGCCTTGCGAATTAAGGATATCGCGGTTGTGGCGCAGGGCCCGAAAGTGCGGCTGGGCCAATTTGGAAGGGCGATTCATCGCGCGGACGGGACCATACTCAATAACGACGACGTCGTGTCGGGAATTGTCCTGCTGAGAAAGGGGGCTAATTCGGATGAGACGCTCGAGGCAATTCACGCCAAAACCAAAGAACTGAACGATCATATTCTGCCCCCGGGAGTGAAGGTAGTCCCGTTTCTCGACCGCAGCGAACTCTTACACCTGACCACTCATACCGTGCTCCACAACTTGATCGAGGGCATTATCCTGGTTTCCGCCATCCTGTTTCTTTTTCTAGGCAATGTTCGCGGCGCGCTGATTGTAACTCTGACCATTCCATTTTCCCTGCTATTTGCCTCGATCTGCCTAAGCCTGCGGCATATTCCGGCCAACCTGTTATCGCTGGGGGCGCTGGACTTCGGGATGATCGTGGAAGGCGCGATCGTCATGGTCGAAAATATCGTGCGTCTTTTGTCTCAACCCAGCCAAGATCACAGCGAGACTGTGCCGCAAAAGATCAGCCGCGCCGCGTACGAAGTGCAGCGGCCCGTCTTCTATTCCATCCTGATTATCATTGTGGCGTATGTACCAATCTTTACGTTGCAGGCAGTTGAAGGGCGGCTTTTCAAGCCAATGGCGTGGACGGTGGCGTTCGCGCTTTTAGGCGCTTTATTGTTCTCGCTGTTCATGGGCCCCGTACTGGCGAGTCTGGTTTTTCCGCGCGGGACCAAGGAGTGGCGCAATCCGCTCATGGAACTGCTGACACGAGGCTACGCTAGCTCCCTGCGCGTCGCGATTCGCTGGCCGTGGGCTACGCTCACATTGGCTCTGGTAAGCCTGGGAGGCGCGGTCCTCTTGGCGCGGAGCATCGGATCGGAATTTCTCCCCCATCTGGACGAAGGCGCCATTTGGGTGCGTGGCACGCTGGCGCCGAGCACCGGACCGTCTGAAGGCATTCGCGTGGCAAATCAGGTCCGAGTGCTGCTCGCCAGGTTTCCTGAAGTCATCATGACGACCAGCCAGGTAGGGCGGCCGGACGATGGCACCGACACGACCGGTTTCTTTAATACCGAGTATTTCGTTGGCCTGAAGCCGAAAGAAGAGTGGCGCCCCGTGTTTCACCAGACTAAGGACGAGTTGATCGCCGCGATGGACCGCGAACTCGAGAAAGTTCCGGGCGTAATCTGGAACTTTTCACAGCCAATTTCAGACAATATGGAGGAAGCGGTCAGCGGCGTGAAAGGAGAGCTGGCCATCAAGCTATATGGGGACGATCTGAAAACACTCGAAGACAAGGGCGATCAGATCGTCGCGGTGATGCGAACGGTTCCCGGAGTGGAGGACCTGGGACTATTTCGCGTCCTGGGCCAGCCCAACTTGAATGTCACGGTAGATCGCGATGCCGCGGCGCGCTATCAGATCAATGCCACGGATGTGCAGGATGCGGTTCAAACGGCGGTCGGCGGCAACGTCCTCACCCAGGTTCTGCAAGGCGAACGGCGGTACGACTTGGTCATGCGATATCTGCGGAACTATCGCGATTCCAAAGAAGCCATCCAGAATATTCGTCTGCTTTCGCCTTCCGGTGAACGCGTGTCCCTGGCTCAGCTCTGCAACATAAAGGTGGTTGACGGCGCATCCGAAATCTATCGCGAAGGCAATCAGCGTTACGTCGCCATCAAATATGGCGTCCGCGGGCGAGACCTGGGCGGCGCGGTGCAGGAGGCGATCAAGAAGGTAGAGCAACAGGTGAAGCTGCCGCCGGGCTACCGGATCGACTGGGCGGGCGAGTACGCCAGCCAGCAGCGAGCCCAGCGGAGACTCATGGTGATCATCCCGCTCACTCTGCTGATCATTTACTTTATCCTCTACTCCATGTTCGGGTCAATGAAATGGGCCAGCCTGATTGCGCTGACCGTGGCGATGGCGCCCATCGGCGGCGTTCTGGCGCTGTATCTTACCAATACCAACTTCAGCGTCTCTACCGGCATTGGATTTTTGGCATTATTCGGAGTTTCCGTCATGACGGGCGTAATCATGCTCGAATACATCAATCAATTGCGCGCGCGCGGGCATTCTATCCTCGATGCAGTGCAACAAGGCGCCGTCAAGCGATTCCGCCCCATTCTCATGACCATGCTGGTGGCGTCGCTCGGACTGGTTCCGGCAGCTACCTCGCACGGAATTGGGTCGGATTCACAACGCCCATTCGCGATGGTCATCGTCGGAGGACTGATGGCCGTTTTGGTAATGAGCATCTTCCTTCTCCCAGCGCTGTATGTATGGTTCGCAAGAGCGGGCGACGCGCTTCCAGCGGCGGAAGCTTCCTTGGATCAAGTTCATTGACACTGGGCTACCCTAAGAATTTGCCGATTTGCGTCTTCTAAAACCGGAGGAACACCGAATCCATGACCAAGGAAGCGGTCCGCGCACGAATTGCGGAACTGGCGGTTGTACCGGCCATTCGGGCCGCGAACGCCGACGACGCGCTGTTTGCCGTGGAGGCGGTGTCTCGAGGGGGCCTTCCCATCGTGGAACTCACGATGACGGTGCCCCAGGCGAACGAGTTGATCGTTTACCTGCTCAAACACCACCCAAAGATGGTAGTCGGCGCCGGGTCCGTGTTGGACCTGGAGACCGCCCGCGCCTGCCTGGAGGCCGGGGCGCATTTTATAACCAGCCCGGGGCTGGATCCCGAACTGCTCGAATTCACCGTCAAAGCGGGAGTGATCGCGATACCCGGAGTCATGACGTCGAGCGAAATTATGGCGGCGGTGAAAGCGGGCGCCGACTTCGTGAAGATTTTTCCCTGCGCCCAGATAGGCGGCGTGGATTACCTGCGCGCCCTGAAAGCTCCCTTTCCGCACGTCCCTTTTGTCGCGTCGGGAGGCGTCAACCAGCAAACCGCCGGCAAATATCTCGCGGCGGGCGCGACGGCTGTCGGCATTGGGGCGGAGCTGGTGCCTCAGCGCGCCATTGCGCTGCGCGAGTCAGGTTGGATTCAAGAACTGGCGCGGCGATATGTGCGCACCGTGAAAGATTTGCGCGAGCAGGTTTGATTGATCCCCTATTTCGATGTTCCGTGGCCGCCCAGAACCGCCCGGAACCGCCCGGCGCTGGACCTGCCGGACTTTCGGAAACCAGCCGGAGTCAAAAATCCCGTATATAATCGCCCTGAAGGAGACAACGCGTGAAATTTCTTGTGCTCTGGCGTTTGGAACTCGGACGCCTCGGCCCTGAACTCATCAGGGCAATCGCGGAGCAGCCGAACTACGGCAAAAAGCTCGAAGCCGACGGAAAGCTGGAGTGTCGCTACCATCTGATCGGCCAGCATGGCGGCGCCTGGATTTACAAAGTCAGTTCCAATGAGGAGTTGGATCTTCTCCTCGCAATGGCGCCGGTTTACAACTATGCCCAATATGAAGTGCTGCCGCTGGCAGACATGGCCAACCCTGCAAGCGTGCTCGGAAAGCCCAAATAGACCGTTCGCGGGGAATTAACCGGACCGCGGCTCTCGCCCGTCTCGATTGTTCGCCGTGCGATTGAAAGCGGCTCGTTGCCAATCGGCTTCGCAGCCCGGGTGTTTCGTGTCGCTACCGGCAATGGTCCAGGGAATGCTCAGCAAAGTAGTGATGGTTCCATTTGTGACAGACAGGAGATAAAACCATGTCCAATGTCGCAGTTCAGCAGATCGAAGATCAAAAGGAGAAGACCATGCCGGTGTTCGCAAAAATTGCCGAACGGATCGAGGATGTCCGTCGCCGGGCGTTTGCGTTGTTCGAGAGACGAGATAGCAATCATGGTCATGACCTTGAGGATTGGTTTACGGCAGAGCGCGAAGTCTTTGGCTGGCCGGCCGCGGAGATGGCAGAGCGGGACACAGAGTACGAGCTGCAAATGACGCTGCCGGGCTTTGACGCCAAAGACGTGCAAGTTACGGCTACGCCCTCGGAGATCATCGTCCATGCCGAGACGGCGTCGGAAAAGAGCACGGCACAGGCCAACGTGCTCGGGACGGAGTTCGCTTCGAACGATATCTACCGGCGATTTGAGATGCCGCTACCCATCGACGTAGACAAGACGGAGGCCATGCTCGACCAGGGCGTGCTTCGGATCACGGCCGCCAAGGCCGTGGCAAAAGAGAAGGCGGCGATCGTCGCTGGCTGATAGCGACACCGTACCCGGGCCGGAATGGCGCCGGCCAGTTGCTCCCGCTCCTTCAAAACACAGGTATTTGTGATGCCTGTTCTGGTGTTATTCGCCACTCGTCAAGGACACGCCCGGCAGGTCGCTGAGTATGTGGCACAAGCTATGGGGACACGCGGCAGGCCCGCCGAAATCGTGGATTCCGCGCACATCTCTTCCGGGTTCACGCTCGCTCGGTACTCCGCCGCGATCCTCGTCGCATCGGTGCATCTTGGGCGGCACGAACCGGAGATGACAAGGTTCGTGAAGCTCCGTCTGGCTGAACTGGAACGCATGCCGGCCGCGTTTGTTTCGGTGAGCCTTTCGCAGGCGGGCGCGGAGGACCTATCGGCGCCAGCGGAGCAACGCGAAAGAGCGGCCTCCGACGTCCAACGGATGATCGAGAGTTTTCTGGCGGAAACCGGCTGGCATCCGGCCCGAATCCAGGCCGTGGCGGGAGCGCTTCTCCTCACGAAATACAACTTTCTGTTGCGCTTCGTGATGAAGCGAATCGCCCGGCGGGCGGGCGGCGCCATCGATCCGTCGAAGGATCGCGAGTACACGGACTGGACCGCTCTCGATCAATTCGTGGACGAACTGGTCCAGGCTGAGGTGGCACAGACTTGAGTCTGTGCCGAAGTCTAACCCGGAACGTTAAGTGAGGGGATTGCCCTCGGTCCCCTCACTCACGTTCGGGGCTAGACGGTGTAGAAAACGCCACAGCCCGCTAAAGGCGGGAAGAAATTTGCGCCGCATAGCGCACGCTGGGTGAAATCACACAATGCGCGGCTTGGCTGTGCGCGCCTGCGCCCGTCAGAAATGCCCATTACATCGAGCGCGCCGATGTGGCGCCAGTGTGGGCTTAGATTTGCCTTTCGCTTTCCGGAGTTCCTATGTGCTTGTCCGTTCCTGGAAGAGTGCTCGACGTGGAAGACGGAGATCCGGCTTTTCGCACTGCCTGTGTCGATTTCTGCGGCGTGCGGAAAACGGTGAATCTGGCGTACATTCCGGAGGTCCAGCCGGGAGATTTCGTGCTGGTTCATGTGGGTTTCGCGTTCGCCAAAGTTGCTAAAGAAGAGGCCGCGCGGATCTATCGGGATTTGAGGCAGCTCGGCGCGCTGGAAGAGGATCCACTTGCGCTTGACGCCGCAAAGGTAGGCATCCCGTGAACTCTTGGCCGGTGACGTGCACAGGGGTGTGCGTTCAACGCAGAGGATTCGTTAATGCATGAAATGGGCATCGCCGGTTCAGTTCTTGAAGCCATCGATCAGGAGCTGCGTCGCTATCCGGGACACCGGGCAACGAAAGTCGCGTTGCGGATTGGCGAGTTCGCGGGCGTCGATCGGGAATCGCTGGAGTTCTGCTTCGAGGCGTTGGTGAAAAACACAGAACTCGAACCGCTCGATCTAGAGATCGAATGGTGCTTGGCCAAAGATGGACGGCGTGGCGACGAACTGGAATTTGCGTATCTGGAGTTGGATGAAGCCAAGGAGGAGGCCGCATGAATCGGGTAGCGATCGAAAGAAAAGTTCTCAGTGAAAACGACCAGATTGCAGGGCGCCTACGTGACACGCTGCAAGGGTTGGGCACACTTTCGTTGAACTTCATCGGTTCACCCGGGGCGGGGAAGACAGCGCTTCTGGAACGAACTCTCGAACGCTTGCCGGCTCATACCCGGGCCGCGGTCTTGACCGGCGATATCCAGACCGAGAATGACGCGATCCGCTTGCGCCGCTATGGTTATCCGGTACGCCAGATCACCACCAGCGGCGCTTGCCATCTGGATGCGCGGATGGTGGAGACACATTTAGGCGACTGGCTTGAGAACGGGCTCGAGCTGCTGCTGATTGAAAACGTGGGCAACCTGGTTTGTCCCACCAGTTACGATCTCGGCGAGGACGCCAAGGTGGTGGTCCTGAGCGTCGCTGAAGGGGAAGATAAGCCACTCAAGTATCCGGGCATTTTCCGCAAGGCGGAGTTGATGCTGCTGACCAAGGTGGATCTGTTACCCCACGTGCCTTTTAAAGCGGAATTGGCGCGGGAGAATGCGCGCAAAATTCGTCCCGAGATTGAAATCATCGAAACGTCCTGCATCACCGGCGCCGGATTCGACCAGTGGCTCGACTGGCTGGCCGCTCGCGCGGAGCGTAAGAGAGCATCCGTGAAGGCTGCGGCCGACGCGATGCTCGTGACCTAAGAGGGAGACTGGCAAATGCTAGCACCGGAAACTGATATAAGCACAGCGTTGGCTCGGAGAGGAATTACTCGCCGGCAACTGGTCAAATTTTGCAGCGCAACGCTAGGTCTACTGGCGCTGCCGGAGCGCTATCTGGCGCAGACCGTGGCCGCGGTCGGCAAGGCGAAGAAGCCCGTGCTGGTCTGGCTGCAGTTTCAGGACTGCACCGGCTGCTCGGAATCGATTCTCCGATCGGACCATCCCACCGTCGCGGACGTTGTCCTCGACCTGCTCTCGTGGGAATATCACGAGGTCATCATGGCGGGCGCGGGCGACTACGCGATACGCGCGCTCGACCGGGTCGTCCAGGAAGACAAAGGCAAGTACCTGGTAGTGGTCGAAGGCGCGATTCCCATGGCCCAAGACGGGATTTACTGCACCATCGGCGGGCGTACGGGAATCGAGATCGCCGAAAAAGTATGCCGTAACGCGGCCGCGACGATTGCAGTCGGCGCATGCGCGTTCGATGGGGGTCTGGTCCGGGCCAAGCCAAATCCTACCGGTGCGCTCGGCGTCCAGGAAGCCATACCGGGGATCAAAGTGATCAACATGTCGGGGTGTCCGCACAATCCGGCGAACACGGCGGCGGTTCTGGTTCACTATCTGACGTTCAACGATCTGCCGGCTCTCGACCAGTACAACCGTCCGCTGTTCGCCTACGGGCGCATCATTCACGACCAATGCGAACGGCGCGCGCATTTCGATGCCGGCCGTTTCGTGACCGAGTGGGGCGACGAAGGCCACCGCAAGGGCTGGTGCCTGTACAAGATGGGCTGCAAGGGTCCGGTAGCGACGTTCAATTGCCCGATCGTGCAATGGAACGATCATACAAGCTGGCCGATCCGCGCCGGGCACGGATGCATCGCTTGCGCCGCGCCGCGTTTCTGGGATCATATGTCGCCCTTCTACGAACGCCTGCCGTCCGTGCCTGGCTTCGGCGTCGAAGTGAGCGCGACCGAACTGGGGCTGGGTCTCACCGGCGCAGTCCTGGCCGGCGTCACGGCTCACGGTTTGATTCAGTTGATCAAGCCCGCGCCTAAAGCTCCAGCGCCGCCGCCGGCTGAAACCAAACCGCTAGCCGAAACGAGAAAGGAATCATAAGATGGCACGTCTAGTTGTCGATCCAGTAACCCGCATTGAAGGCCACCTTCGTATCGAGGCTCAGGTGGACGGCGGAAAGGTCTCCGACGCCTGGAGTGCCGGAACCATGTTCCGCGGCATCGAGCTGATTTTGCAAAACCGCGATCCGCGCGAAGCGTGGATTTGGGCGCAGCGAATCTGCGGAGTCTGCACCATGGTCCACGCGCTGGCGAGCGTCCGCGCGGTAGAAGACGCTTTGCAAATCGACGTGCCGGAAAACGCGCGCATCGTGCGCGACCTGATTGCCGGCTCGCAGATGGTGCAGGATCACGTGATCCACTTCTATCATCTCCACGCCCTGGACTGGGTCGACGTCGCCGCGGCCCTCAAGGCCGACCCGGTCAAGACAGCGTCGATCGCGCAATCCATCTCGGATTATGAGAAGTCCAGCCCAAGCTACTTCCGCGGAATCCAGCAGCGCGTGAAAGGCGTGGTCGACAGCGGCCAGTTGAGCCTGTTTGCGAGCGGCTATTGGGGTCATCCGGCCTACCGGCTGCCTCCCGAGGTGGATCTGCTGGCCGTGGCGCACTATCTGGAAGCGTTGACCTGGCAGAAGGATTTCATCCGCATCCATGCGGTGCTCGGCGGCAAGAATCCGCACCCGCAGTCGTTTCTGGTCGGCGGCATGAGCACCGCCATGGATCCGAACGAGCCGGATGCCGTCATTAATCCCGAGCGCATCGATCTGCTCCGCAAACTGGTCAAGAGCGCGCGCAAATTTGTCGACCAGGTTTACATTCCGGACGTGCTGGCAATCGCTCCGTTGTATAAGGATTGGTTCTCTCTTGGCCAGGGGGTGGGCAATTATCTTTCCTACGGCGATTACTCGTCCGGGAACGAGAAAGATCCGAACACTTTCCTGTTCCCGCGCGGCGCAATCTTCGATCGCGATCTCAGCAAGGTTCACCCAGTGGACCCAACCAAGATCTCCGAATTTGTGAGCCACTCCTGGTATGAGTATTCGAACGGCGATAGTAACGGCAGACATCCCTCTCAGGGTGAAACCAATCCGAAGTATTCGGGTCCCAAGCCGCCTTACGATCAATTGGATGTCGACAAGAAATACTCCTGGTTGAAGGCGCCGCGTTATGACGGCAAGCCTATGGAAGTCGGGCCACTGGCGCGAATGATAGTGGGCTATGCGGCCGGCCAGAAGGACATCAAGGAAGCGGTGGACGGCGCCTTGAAGGCGCTGAATGCGCCGCCCACGGTGCTGTTTTCGACTCTCGGAAGGATTGCCGCGCGCGCGCTGGAATCGCAACTGATGGCGCGGCGTTTGGAGACTTGGGTAGACCAACTCGACGACAACCTGGCGCACGGCAAAGTGACGACCTTCAACCCCATCCGGTGGGATCCCAGCACCTGGCCAAGCTCGGCGCAAGGCTACGGCTGGCACGAGGCGCCGCGTGGCTCGCTCGGCCATTGGGTCGAAATCAGCGGCAAGTCGATCAAGAATTATCAGGCCGTGGTTCCGACCACCTGGAACGCCGGCCCCAGGGATACAGAGGGCCAGCGGGGCCCCTATGAGGCGTCGCTGCTAAATACGCCAATTGCCGATCCGGCGCGCCCGCTCGAGATTTTGCGAACCGTCCATTCGTTCGATCCGTGCATCGCCTGCGCGGTGCATGTGATCGATGCCCAGGGAAGGAATTATTCTATCCCGAGGGTGGATTGAGAGGAGGACACCATGCAAGCCGCGCCACTGAAATCGTTGACGGACGCCCGGCATCCGGAACAAAATCTCGGACCGGCGGTCGCGCTCTATGTGTGGCAGTATCCGCTTCGCCTGTTCCATTGGGGCATGGTCATCTCGATCGGAGTACTTGCGTTCACGGGCTATTACATCCAATCGCCGTTTATTGTGGGCCAAGTGAACTATCCGTTCCTGATGGGATGGTTCCGTTTCGTCCATGAAGCCTTCGGGATGATTTTGATCGCGTTATTCCTGCTGCGCATCTATTTGTTCTTCGGGGGCAACCGTTGGGAGGGCTGGCGGCAGTACGTGCCCTTTGAAGCGGCGCGGTGGAAGGAAATGTGGCACATGGCGAGGTTTTACCTCTTCATCCTGCCCAAGCCGATTTCGAAGATCGGCCACAATGCCCTCGCGGCGCTATCTTACTTGGGCCTGTACACGCTGTTGTTCGTGGAGATCGTCACCGGTTTGGTGATGTTCAACGTGCTGCGGCACGGCGCAATTCTCGGCTTCTTCGTCGGCTGGATTCCGCGCGTGATCAGCCTGCCCAACCTCCGGCTGATTCACTTCTTACTCATGTTCGTGTTTATCGCCTTCGGCATATTCCACGTACATTTGGCCATGCTGATCTCGCGCCAAGAGAAACGAGGGTTGATGGACAGCATCTTCATCGGCTACAAAGTTATCCCGGTGGATGAGCTGGAAGAAGAAGAGAAAAAGGCGGCGCTGGAGGCCAAAGCTTGAAGGCACGTCGCTTTTGGGAGCGGGCGAATCCGCGAGGTTGGCGGCAGCAATGATTCCGATCATTCCCGAGGACGCGCAGACTCTGGACGACGATCGCGGCAAGTTATTGGAACGCGCGATGGCGCGGCACCAAAATTCCGGCGATGCGCTCATCGAGATTCTTCACACTGCCCAGGAGCTCTATGGTTATCTCTCACCGCCGCTCCTCAAAAACATCGCGCGGAAATTAAAGCTTCCGCCGAGCAAAGTCCTGGGCGTGGCAACTTTCTATCATTTATTCCGAATCGCTCCTTGCAACGCGCATTCAGCCGTGGTCTGCCTGGGAACGGCGTGCTACGTCGCGGGCGGTAAAGAGTTGATGGCCGCGCTTGAGCAGCATCGCGATCCGGCTGAATGGACCATCGAGGCGGGGCGTTGCGTCGGTTCCTGTGACATGGCGCCCATTGTGATCTGCGATGGCATCGTGTTATCGAGAGTGACGCCTGCCCGGCTGGAAGCTCGTGTCGACGCTTGCATCAGGAAAACGCATGACGGCTGAGACTCTACGTCATACCCGCGAGGCCGAACTGGGGCGCCAGCAGCGCCTGAGAGACCGCATCTCGTGCTGCACCGTAGCGGGTTGTCTGTCGGCTGGCGCGGGAGCTGTTCGCGCGGCGATTGAAGGGCAGGTCGAGGCTCAAGGGAAGGCCGGCGAAATCGAAGTGCGCGGAACCGGATGTATGGGCTGGTGCTCGCGGGGACCGCTGGTTCGTAGTTCCGCCGCGGACGTCATCTACACCAACGTCAAGCCGGAGGACGGCGCAGCGCTGGTGCGCGGTGACCTGAGCAGATTTGAGGGGCGGGTCATCGAAGCCAGTCATCCCTTCTTCGCCGGCCAGCGGCGGATCATCCTGGCGAATTCCGGGAAGGCCGATCCGGAACGGGTGGTCGATTACATCGCACAGGGAGGGTATCAAGCGCTGCTGCGCGCAGCCACGGAGATGACCCCGCAAGAGATCGTCGGCGAAGTCAAGAAAAGCGGGCTGCGCGGCCGCGGCGGAGCGGGGTACCCGGCTGGGCTGAAGTGGGAATTGGTGGCGCGGAATCCATCCCCGGTTAGATATGTCGTTTGCAACGCGGACGAGGGCGATCCCGGCGCCTTTATGAACCGCAGCGTTCTGGAGGGCGATCCACACCGGGTTCTGGAGGGAATGGCGATCGCCGGGCGAGGCGTGGGCGCGCAGCAAGGTTACATCTATGCGCGCGGCGAATCGCCCTTGGCCATCGCGCGCATCAAGACCGCAATTGAGCAAGCCCAGAAGGAAGGGCTGCTGGGCGGCCGCATATTCGACAGCAATTTCCGTTTTCAAATCGATCTTCGCATCGGCGCCGGCGCGTATGTCTGCGGCGAAGAAACCGCTCTTCTGGCTTCCATCGAAGGCAAGCGCGGGCAACCGGTACCGAGGCCTCCGTATCCGCCGGAAAGCGGTCTGTGGGGGCATCCGACGCTGATCAATAACGTCGAAACATTCGCGAATATCCCAACCATCATTGAGAACGGCGGCGCTTGGTTCGCCTCGATTGGCTCCCCCACCAGCCCGGGCACGAAGGTGTTCGCTTTGGCGGGAAGAATCCTGCGTACCGGTCTGGTCGAGGTACCCGTGGGGACCTCTCTGCGGACCATCCTGTTCGACATTGGCGGCGGTGTTCCGCCGGGCTGTCAATTCAAGGCGGCGCAAACAGGCGGTCCCGCCGGCGGCTGCATTCCGGCGCTACATCTGGATCTCCCGATGGACTACGATTCGCTCACGCGCATCGGCACGATGATGGGGTCGGGCGGGCTCATTGTCATGGACACCACTTCGTGCATGGTGGACATCGCGCGCTTCTTCATGGAGTTTTGCATGGAGGAGTCCTGCGGGAAATGCATCCCCTGCCGCGCCGGCACGGTGCAGATACATGAGATCCTGGCGCGAATGACGCGGGGCGAAGGTCATGAGGCCGATTTCGCGATGCTTGAAGAGTTATCCGGTTTACTGAAAGAAACCAGCTTGTGCGGCCTGGGATTGGCCGCTCCGAATCCGGTTCTCAGCACTCTGCGCCATTTCCGAAGCGAGTACGACGCTCACGTCCGCGAGCGCCGGTGTCCGGCGGGACACTGTCATTTCGGAGGTCAAGTCCGGCCAAGTGTGGGGGCCGCATGAGCGTCAGAACTCTAGAAGTAGACGGCAAGACGATCACGGCGCTGGAAGGTCAGACCATCTTCTCCGCTGCCTGGGACAGCGGTATCCGAATTCCGCGGCTGTGTCACTTAGGCGGCCTATCCGACGTCGGCGCTTGCCGGCTGTGTCTGGTAGAGATCGAAGGGCAAAAAAAACTACAGGCGTCCTGCCTGACAAAAGTATCCGAGGACATGGTGGTGCGCACGAACACCCCATCGCTCAAGGCTCAGCGCAAGCTGATCGTCGAACTGCTCTTTGCTGAGCGCAACCATGTCTGCTCGGTATGCGTGCTGAACGGCGCATGCGAACTACAGTATCTGGCCGCGGAGTTAGGCGTGGATCACATCCGGCTCAGTCCTCAGTATCCGAAGCTGCCGGTGGATCTCAGTCACGAGCGCTTCGGTTTGGATCACAACCGGTGCATTCTGTGTACCCGCTGTGTTCGCGTTTGCGACGAGGTGGAAGGCGCCCATACGTGGGACGTCGCGGGACGCGGCCGGAATTCCAGAATCATTTCCGATCTCGGCGAGCCTTGGGGTGAGTCCGGAACCTGCACGGGCTGTGGGAAGTGCGTTCAAGTATGCCCGACGGGAGCGCTATTTTCCAAGGGCAAGACGGTGGCGGAGATGCGCAAGGACCGGAGCTTCCTGCGATACATTGTGACCGCCCGGGAGCAGAAGTTATGGATCAGGTGACGGGGCAAGTGACGGACCAGGCCCATAACAAAGCAAGGTTTGCGACAGTGTGGCTGGGAGGGTGTTCGGGTTGCCACATGTCTTTTCTGGATTTGGACGAACGCTTAATCGAACTGGCCAGGATTGCCGATGTGTGCTACTCACCGATTGCCGACGTCAAAGAGTTTCCGGAAGGCGTGGATATCACTTTGGTCGAAGGCGCGGTCGCCAACGAAGATCATTTAAAGGAACTTCAATTGATCCGCCAGCGCACCAGGATTCTGGTGGCCTTCGGAGACTGCGCGATAACCGGGAATGTAACGGCGTTGCGTAATCTGTTTCGGCTCGAAGACGTTTTGCAAAGGGCCTACCGCGAGTCCGCCGTGGTGGCCGGCGTACCGACGGGAAACGGCATCATACCTCGGCTTTTGGACCGGGTTCTACGCGTGCACGATGTGGTTGCCGTGGATCATTTCCTGCCGGGCTGCCCGCCTTCCGCCGATGCGATCTTCGATTTTGTATTGGACCTGCTGGCGGGGCGGACGCCGGTTGCCGAGGGCAGGAGGTTTGGATCATGAGCCGGCAGATCGTCATTCAACCGGTCACGCGGATCGAGGGGCATGCCAAGATCTCGATTCAACTCGACGACGCCGGTCAAGTGAAATCGGCGAAATTCCACGTGACGGAGTTTCGCGGCTTCGAGAAATTATGCGAAGGCCGGCCGTTTCAGGAGATGCCGGGACTAATGTCCAGGGTTTGCGGCATCTGCCCGGTGAGCCATGTTCTGGCCAGTTCGAAGGCCGGAGACATGCTCCTGGGGGTTGAGATTCCGCCGGCCGCGGAAAAACAGCGGCGGCTGGTGAACTACGCCCAGGTCCTGCAATCGCACGCCTTGAGCTTCTTTCACCTGTCCTCGCCCGATTTGCTGCTTGGCATGGACGCGCCTGCGGCGAAACGAAATATCTTCGGACTGCTCGACAAGGATAGTGATTTCCTGCGTAAGGGAATCCGGCTGCGGCAGTTCGGCCAGCGCGTGATCGAGTTGGTGGGCGGGAAGCGGATCCATCCAAGCTGGAGTGGGCCCGGGGGCGTTCACCTGCGGTTCTCGGTTGAGCAACGCGACGAGATTCTGGCTTGGATTCCGGAGGCTGTCGATTCTATCTCGATGGCGCTCGATAGGCTGAAGGGGTTGCTCGATTCGTTTCGCGAGGAAGTGGAGCACATGGGCAACTTTCCGTCGCTGTTTCTGGCAACCGTGAACGAGCAAGGCAGCCTGGAGTTCTATGATGGATTGATCCGGATCGTGGACGGCAAGGGAAACACGATCGCGGATGGATTAGACCCGAAGCGATTCTTCACTTTTCTAGGCGAAGCCAGCGAAGACTATTCCTTCGTGAAATTTCCGTTTTATCTGCCATTCGGCTATCCGCAGGGCCATTACCGCGTAGGTCCGCTGGCCCGGCTCAACGTGGCGAAATTCGCGGGAACGGCGCGCGCCGACCGCGAACTTCGGGAATTCAAGCAACGCGGAGAGGGCGCGGTCTGTGAGTCATTCCACTTTCACCTGGCGCGGCTGATTGAAATGTTGCATTGCGTGGAGCGGATCGAAGAACTGATGACCGATCCGGATCTATTTGGGGAAAATACTCAAGCCAAAGCTTCGCTCAACCGGCGTGAGGGGATCGGATCGTGCGAAGCTCCGAGGGGCACGTTGTTTCACCATTATTGGGTCGACCAGGATGGCCTGATGACCAAGGCGGATTTGCTGATCGCAACGGGCCAGAACAATCAGGCGATGAACCTGGCGGTGGAGCAGACCGCGCGGCATTTCTTGAGACCGGTTTTGAAGCCGGATTGCGATGACGCTTGGCCAGATGAAGGCATGCTGAATCGATTGGAAGCAGCCATCCGCTGCTATGACCCGTGCCTTTCTTGTTCGACGCATGCGCTAGGCCAGATGCCGCTGGCCGTCGAACTGATCGGTCCTGGAGGGATTGTCTCGCGGAGGATAACGCGGGATTAAGTGCGAACACTTTTCATCGCTACAGGAAATCGTCTGCGCCGCGACGATGGCGTCGCGCACAGCGTTCTCGAACGGCTCGGTTCTATCAGCCAGGTGGAGTCACGTTCATTGCTCCAACTTACTCCGGAAGTGGCGGAAGACATGGCCGGCTACGAAGTAGTTGTGTTCCTGGATGCAGATGCGGGCGCGACCGAACTCTACCTCGAACAAATCGACGGTTTACCAACTTCAGCCAAGCTCACGCACGTATCCAAGCTCACGCACGTATCCGGGCCGGCTGACATTGTCGCTCTTTCGAGGGAACTTTTTGGATTCATGGGGCAGGCGTTCCTGTGCCGGATTCCAGTCGACGATCTGTCTTTAGGAGAGGGACTGAGCCGCCGGGCAAATAGGTTCGCGGCGCAAGCCAGCGAAAGGCTAGAAGCCCTGCTGTCTGCGCCGCCAACTAATTCACTGAACGCTTAAGGACCAGCGCCGCCGTTTCCCGCTAGTGCAGTTGCGAGGTTTGGTCCCAGACGTTGTACACCTCAGCCGCGGCGATCAACAAGCCGAAAACCAGTGTCAGCACGGTGAGGGGTTTGCCCCAACGATCGATCGCGTCGAGCTTATGGGCCAGAGCGGTTTGCTGCGGAATCATCTTCGCTTCGCCCTCGGCCAGGTGGACAATCTCGTTTTCATGGGTCGTCATCAGTTTCCGGTAAATCGCGAGACCGAGCACCGTCAAAGCCAAAGCCGACCAAATCACGAAAAATGGTACCAGATTCATATCTCTCTTGAGCCTCCCGCTAGAAGAGCTTGCAATCCTTGCGCCAACTGGATCGACGGGCAGAGGGGCGAAATCGGTCACTCAGACAGATCGCTAGGGTGATTTGGCGATGCACAGACCCGTCCATTTGCGTGTCCTCGCCAAAGTTACCTTCTTCACGGCATCGGGACCACAAGACCTGACATTGGCGCGTCGCGTGCATAAATGCGGTCCTGGTGATTCACGCCGGCGCGATCACACTCTCCCAACCAGCATATGATCAACGGATGAGGACTCTGGTGTTGGGGCTCGGAAATCTCGTTCACTCTGACGATGGCGTGGGAGTTCACGCCATCCACCGTTTGCAAACCAATTCGCGCGTTCCTCCGGGAGTCGTGCTGATGGACGGTGGAACGCAAGGCTTAAGTCTCCTTCCTCACATCTCGGGATTCGAGCGGGTTCTGGTCATCGACGCCGTGGATGTGGGTCAACCACCCGGCACGCTCATTAGACTGGAGGGCGCCGCGCTTGAAAACCTCCCGGGAAAACCATCTGTTCATCAACTCGGATTCGCCGACCTCATGGTGGCGCTGAAGCTTTTGGGAGAGTCCCCCGAAGAGGTTGTGGTTATAGGAGTACAGCCACAATCCACCGACTGGAGCGCGGAGTTGACGGCGCCCGTGCGCGAGTCTCTCGATGACGTGCTGACTGTCGTTATCGCGCAATTGGAAACCTGGGCGAAACTAACCGGGGTCTGATAAAGAGCCCAGTTTCATCGCGCCCGCCGCTTTTACCTAGTCCGCGACTTTTACGTAGCCCGCGGCTTTCTATCAGCCGGCCACAGGCATCGCCGGCAAATGGTGCCAATAGATACTCTTCAGAACGCCCATCACGTCGTCATAGGATAGTTCCGGACGGCATCCGTCATCATGCCGGGCCTGGAGGATCAAGTCGCTTAGACAAAGAACCCCCTCCAGTTTTCCTGCGTCGCCGACCGCGGGAATCCTGCGAACCCTCCGCGTCCGCATGATCCCTAATGCGGTGTGAATGTCGTCACCGGATTGGCAGGTCGCCACCTGCCGAGACATCACCTGCTCGGCCTTCAGTTCCGAAGGCCGGAGGTTTCTCGTGCCAAGCGCAACACAAATATCGCGATCTGTAATTATGCCCAATATCCTTCCGGTCCCGTCGATTACCGGCAATGCGCCACCCCCGCAGGACCATAGCAGCTCCGTAGCCGCGGCGAGATTCGTGCCAGGACTACAGGCCTTTGGCGACTTTCTCATGACATCTTGAACTCTCATAAATACCTCCCATTACTGCGAACGATTAGAACCGAACATGGTGCGCCCCAGGTTGGAGCCACACACCGCATTTTCGTAGCGTCGTTCTAGCGGCCTTAAGAGTCGAATTGCCGTCTGAAGGCCGCTATGGCCTCGTCCGAACCGTCAGTAGCAATTAGCACTCTCACACTCAACAACCTGCATTTTTGCCGCCACTGGCTTTGAGGTCTCGAACACGTCGGGAAGGCTGCTTCGAGCCCAAGATCGTGGCCAAACACCAGACGCGCTGGATTGGCTTCGATTGTGTGGGGCAAGACGACGCGCGATCAGCAATTTGGTCAACTGTGCCCTGCGGTTTGCTCTACAATCGGCATTGATCGGCGGCTAGCAATTCTGAAAGCGACCGGATCAGGGACGCACGCCCATACGGGCCCGCTGATGAACACCCATCAACGTGGATTCTTTCGCGGCGCTTTTCACAATTCGGCGGTGATCAGCGGCCATAACCATCCTTGGCCGCCGTCCCGCACGTCGGCCGGTGGACCGCAACCGCAACCTGCCGGACCAAACGGAGTTTCACACCTAGGGGGCTTTGCGCCTGTGGGCTCATTCCTTCTCGCGCGGGCATATTCTAATAGTGGTAACTTATAGAAAAGACTGAGCGTTAACGTCTAGTGCGTTTACTATCATTGGCTGGCGAGGAGCAGGTTAACAGAAAAATGAAAATTTGTGTTCTGGGCGGGGATGGTTATTGTGGCTGGGCTACGGCGCTTTATTTGTCCGGCAAGGGACACACGGTCGCCGTCGTCGATAACTTCCTTCGGCGGCAATGGGACTTCGAGTTAGGCGTTCAGACTCTGACGCCGATCCAGCCGCTAGCGGACCGGCTTCGGGTCTGGCAGGAACTCACGGGGAATGTCATCGAGCAGTTCGCCGGCGACGTGAATGACTACGAGTTTCTCTCCGGCGTGATCGAGAGTTTCCAACCGGACGCGGTCGTTCACTTTGCCGAGCAGCGGTCGGCGCCCTATTCGATGATCGACCGCAAACACGCGGTGTTTACCCAAGTGAACAACGTGGTTGGAACGCTGAACCTTCTCTTCGCGCTACGGGAGTTGCGGCCCAACTGCCACTTGGTCAAGCTTGGCACGATGGGAGAGTACGGGACGCCGAACATCGATATCGAAGAAGGCTACATCAAAATCGAGCATAACGGCCGGTCCGACGTGCTTCCTTTTCCGAAACAGCCGGGTTCCTTTTATCACCTGTCCAAGGTGCATGACAGCCACAACATGATGTTCGCCTGCAAGATTTGGGGACTTCGGGCCACCGATCTGAATCAAGGCGTGGTCTACGGAACCGTGACCAATGAAGTGGTGCTGGATGAGGCGCTGATCAACCGTTTCGATTACGACGACGTCTTTGGAACGGTGCTGAACCGCTTCTGCGCGCAGGCAGCCGTGGGCCACGCTCTGACGGTGTATGGAAAAGGTGGACAGACCCGCGGCTTCCTGGACATCCGCGACACGGTTCGCTGCATCGAGATTGCCTGTCTGAATCCGCCCCGAGCGGGTGAGTGCCGGGTCTTTAACCAGTTCACCGAGCAGTTTTCCGTGCTCGAATTAGCGAAGATGGTCCAGGCAGCGGCCAGAAAATTGGGGCTGAGAACAACCGTCGAACACTTGCCGACACCCCGGGTTGAAGCCGAAGAACACTACTACAACGCCAAACACTCCAAGCTAATCGACCTCGGCCTGGAGCCCCATTTTCTCTCTGACTCGCTGCTCGATTCGCTCATGAACATCGCCATCCGGTACCGGGATCGCGTAGACGCTTCGCTGTTTCTGCCGCAGGTCCAGTGGCGGAGCCCGCGCAATCCACGCAGCCGGCGTACCAGCATAGAAGAGGCCACCTCCAGCGTCAGCACCGGCGTATTGGAAGGGAGCCGCTGAATTGTGCGGCATAGCTGGCTTTACCCATCTTCGTCGCGCTGCGCCGCCCGGCCGCATCCAGAACGCGGTCGCGACCCTGCAGCATCGCGGTCCGAACCAGCAAGGCCACTTTGAGTCCGAGACCGTCTCGCTGGGCGCGGCGCGTCTAAAAATTATCGACATGGCCGGCGGAGATCAACCCATCGTTTCCGAGGATGGAGACACGCTGATCGTTTTCAATGGCGAGATCTACAATCATTTGGAATTACGCCGGGAGTTGGAACAGCGCGGACATCGCTTCAAAACCCACAGCGACACGGAAACGGTTTTAAATGCGTTCCGGGAATGGGACACAGAGTGTTTCTCACGGCTGCGCGGAATGTTTGCGGTGGCGCTGTGGCGGGAGCCGGATCGACGGCTGGTTCTGGCGCGAGACCGCCTGGGAATCAAACCGTTGTACATCGCGGTTCGCGGCGAGGATCTCTACTTTGGCTCAGAGCTGAAGGCGATCCTGGCTCACCCTGAAATCGAGCGCTGGTTGAGTCCGGAGGGTCTGGATTGTTACCTGTCGCTGAATTATGTGCCCGCTCCGTGGACCTTGGTGGACGGCATTGAGAAACTGCTTCCCGGCCAGTGGTTGGAGTGGCGGCGCGGGGTTGTCCGGACTGACCATTACTGGAACTTGCCAAAAGCCCGGGAAGCTCGCTGGACGCCCGAGACCGCCGAAGCGGAACTGGATCGCCTTTTGAAGCAGTCCGTTCAGGAACATCTGGAAGCCGACGTGCCGTTGGGCGTTTGGCTCAGCGGCGGCTTAGATTCATCCAGCCTGGTACATTATGCCGCCGAGGCATCCAGTTCGCGTCTGAAGACTTTTTCCGTGACCTTTCGCGGGCGAAGCTTCGACGAGACGCGCTACGCACGGAAAGTGGCTGAACGCTACGGCGCCGAACACACCGAATTCGACCTCAACCCGGAACAGGACCTGCCGCAGGCAATTCACGAACTCGCGTATTACTGCGATGAGCCGAACGCGGACTCCGGCGCACTGCCGATCTGGTTTCTTTCCCAATTGACCAAGGCCAGCGCCACGGTGGCCATCAGCGGAGAAGGCGCCGATGAATTATTTGGCGGATATCTGATGCAACGCGCCAGCCTGCTGGCGCGGACGGTCCGCCGATTACCATCCGCGGCCCTCGGCGCGCTAGCGGCGGCGGCCCAATATTGGCCGGTGTCCAACGATAAGATCGCCTTCGAATACAAATTGAAGCGGTTCCTCGAAGGCTGCCGGATGCCCGCGGCCAGGGCGCACGTACATTGGAGCGGAACGTTTAACGACCAGGAAAGGCGCGGCTTGGTTCAGCGGCAACTGCCGCCGGCGCTCGACTCGGTCTTGCGGGGATTGGCATCCTCAGGCGGCAATTTGGAGGATTTTCTGTGGTTCGATCAGAAATATTTTCTGCCGGATAATATTCTGACCAAAGTGGATCACGCGAGCATGGCTCATTCGATTGAAGTGAGACCTCCGTTTCTCGATCACCGGATCGTCGAGTTCGCGAACTCACTCCCCGCGAGTCTGAAAATCCGCGGCTCGCAGCAAAAGGTGTTACTGAAGAATTTGATGCGCTCCAAACTCGATCCGGCAATCCTCAATAGAAAGAAGATCGGTTTTGATATTCCGGCGCACGACTGGTTTCGCGGACCGCTCCGGCCGCTGCTCGAAGAAGCTTTGGCATTCGCGTCCGCCGAGCATAGCGAGTTTTTTCAGCTCTCAACCATACAAGCCCAGGCGCAAGCCCACCTCGAGCGGCGCGCCAATCTTGGTTTCCACCTATGGGGATTGACGATACTGTTTCTGTGGATGAAACAATGGCGAATTCAGACCCGAGTGGCGGCAGTGCCGGAACGCGGGATGATGGAAAGCGTCTTCACCACTTCTACCTGATTGTTCTGTTGGTTGCGGCCGCGGTCTACGCCGGTTGCATGATCTCGCCCCCATCCCTGATGGACGATGTGGACGCGGTGCAGGCGCAGATCGCGCGCAACATGATGACTTCCGGGGATTGGGTGACGGCGCGGCTGGATGGAATCCCTTATCTCGAGAAAGCGCCGTTGATTTACTGGCTGATCGCAGGCTCATATAAAGTTTTCGGAGTGACGGATTGGGCCGCGCGCATTCCCATCGTGCTTTCCGCCATAGCGCTGGCCTGGCTGACAACCGCGTTTGGCACCTGGGCGTTTGGACGCAGACCTGGGTTTTACGCCGGTCTGTGTATCTCGACCTGCTTCGGGCTTTTTCTGTTCACTCGCATCCTGATCCCGGACGTGATGCTTACGGCCAGTATCGCGCTGTCGATGTGGGCATTCCTGCGGGCCATCGATGAAGAAGAGCCGCGCACGCGCTGGTGGGCATTGGTTCTGGCCGTGAGCCTGGGAACCAGCTTGTTGTTCAAAAGCCTGGTGGGCGTGGTGTTCCCGATCGCCGCCGCGCTCATTTATCTGGCCGTTACCAGGCAGCTTTTGAGCGCCAGAGTTTGGAAGGCGCTGCATCCTTTTACGGGTCTATTGGTAGCCTTGCTGATTGCCGCGCCGTGGCACGTTTTGGCTACGCTGCGAAATCCTCCCTACTTCGATTTCACGCTGCACAGCGCAGCGGGCGAATACCACGGCTTCCTCTGGTTTTATTTCATCAACGAGCAATTGCTGCGTTTTTTGAACCTGCGCTACCCGCGCGACTACGACACCGTTCCCCGCCTTTACTTTTGGGGGTTCCATCTGCTGTGGCTGTTTCCCTGGAGCGTGTACTTTCCGGCTGTCGCGAAACTCAGTTTCCAGCCGCGCGATCGCGCCGGTAAGACGCGCTTGCTGGCGCTGTGTTGGGCTGGCTTCATCCTGGTATTTTTCACCTTTTCGACGACGCAAGAATATTACTCGATGCCGTGTTATCCGGCGCTCGCGCTGCTGCTGGGGTCGGCCATGGCCGCGGGAGGCAGTTGGATCCGCTATGGCACACGCGCGCTGTGCGGCATATTATTGATTGCGGCGGGAGTCGTGCTGACCTTGTATTTTCTGGCCTGGAATCTTCCCGCGCCCGGCGATATTTCCTCCGCGCTTAGCTCACATCCGGGCGCCTACAAGCTATCGCTGGGCCATATGGAAGACCTGACCATCGCTTCGTTTGCCTATTTGCGGCTCCCGCTGCTGGTGGCCGCGATCGCGTTTGTGGTGGGCGCCGCCGGCAACCTACTCGCGACAGGGCAGCGGGCCTTTCTGGCAACGGCATTAATGGCGGTATTATTTTTTCAGGCTGCGCGAATCGCGATGGCCGCGTTCGATCCGTTTCTCTCGTCCCGGCCGCTGGCAAGAATACTGCTACAATCGCCGCCGGGAAAGCTCATTGTGGATCATCACTACTATTGGTTCTCATCGATTTTCTTTTACACCAATCGTGACGCTCTGCTGCTCAACGGCCGCTTCTTCAACCTGGTGTACGGCTCCTATGCGCCGGAAGCGCCGAATGTGTTTATCGACGATACACAGTGGAAGGATCTCTGGCTGCAGCCGGATCGCTATTATCTGGTAATCCGGCAGCAGCCGGCCGAGCGCCTGAACAAGCTGGTCGATACCAGGCTGCTCACTGTCGTAGCTCAAAGTGGAGGTAAGCTACTCGTGACCAACCACCCGTTGGCCCAGTAGTCTGAAAGTATGCCGCACGCCAGTGACGCGTTTCTCGCGATCGCCGCCATTCCATTCATCTATTACGCGATTGCGATCTATAGCTCGTGGCGGTATTTTCAAAAACCGCCCCCAGCGCCGCAGACGGCGTTCACGCCGCCAGTCAGCATCCTGAAACCGATTCGCGGACTCGATCCGGACGCCTATGAAAACCTGGCAAGTTTCTGCAAGCTGGATTATCCCGAGTTTGAAATGGTTTTCTGCGTCGATCCGGACGACCAGGCGGTTCTGTCCGTCTTAGCAAAACTGGCCGAGGATTTTCCGCGCGCCGCCATCCGCGTCCTGTACGGTTCCGGACGTGTAGCCGCCAACGACAAGGTCGCAAAATTAGCTCGGCTGGTGAGCGAGGCAGCGCACGAGGTCGTTGTCATTAGCGATAGCGATGTGCGGGTCGAACCTGACTATCTGCGGCAGATGGTCGCGCCGCTGAGCGATCCGAAGGTCGGCGCCGCCACCTGTTTTTATCTCCCGACCGAGGTCGCTACCTTCACCGACCACCTGCAAAGCATCGGCATGGCCTCCGATTTCTACGCCGGTGTTCTGGTGGACTGGCAATTGGAGGGACTCAAGTTCACTCTGGGACCGACCATCGCCACTACTCGAGCCCGCCTGAATGGATTTGGCGGCTATCCGGAGCTAGAAAACCGGCCCGCCGACGACTTATTGGTGGGTCGCTTGATTGCCGGACAGGGCTACGAAGTCAGGCTCGTCAGATATGCCATCGGAACGGTTTGCGACTATCAATCGTTCAGCGACCTGCTCCACAAGCGTCTCCGCTGGATCGTGGTGATGCGTCATATGCGCCCGTGGGGCCATGTCGGTTTGCTGCTGACCCAAGGATTGCCGTGGTCATTGGCGGCGGTAGCCCTGCATCCCACTTTAGGGATCGCCCTCGGCTATCTTGGAGGCTACCTCGCGCTGCGGACCGCGATGACCTGGATCATCGGGATCCACGGATTGCGTCAGTCGTATCTGTGGAAGCAGATGCCGCTGATCCCGGTTTGGGATGCAGTGGCGTTCGCCCTCTGGCTGACGAGTTTCAGCCGTAACAGCATCCGCTGGCGCGGCGCTCACTACTACATTCAGAACGGCCGCCTGGTTCCCGTGGCTTCGGCCCGCACAGGCAATTGAGATCATCCCCCGACCAGAACCACCCCCGCCAATACGGCCAACGCACCGGCGAGTCTTCGCTTGCCGATGTACTCGTGTAAAACAAACTTGGCGAGGATTGTCTCCAAAACATAACTCGCCGCCGAAGCCGGCACAGCGAAACTCAGCGCCTCGCGCTGCACCAGCGCCATAAACGCGAAGAACGAAACTGCGTTGCAAGCTACGCCCAAAAAGAGTAAGCGGCGCTTAACGATGGTGCGCAATAAGCGCGCCACGCCACGTGTAGTCATGGACTGCTCACCGGCGCGCTTCATCTCATGGCTCTGCAGGAGATCGCCTAGCACGGTGGCGACAACGATCGCCGTCACCAGGACCCATCTCATCGCAGGTCCTTGGCGGACTGCACCGTGTTCCGCGAAGTCGATCCGACCAAGCTGGCGCCGGCCACGATCAGCAGCGTCCCGAGCCACCGTTGATGCGTGACCGTTTCATGGAGCAACGCCTGGCCGAGAAAAACCGCTACCACATATCCGATGGCTGTCACCGGAAGGACATAGCTGAGGTCGGCGAGGCTGAGCAGCGCCATGCGCGTCAGCAACGCCAGGATCAGAGCGGCAACACCGACGGAAACGAAGGGATTCAGCATTGCACGCAGATAAAGCGCAGGATTGATCGACATGGTTTCCGGAACCTGCTTCATTCCCCAAGCCATCGACGAATTCCCCAGCGCCTTGAGGGCCAGGAACAGCAACAGCAAAATATAGGTCTTGGGGGCAACGCTCAAGGAGCTGCTTGGGCCTTCCATTACCTTATGCTAAAGCTCCACTGCCGTGAAACATCGATTCGATGGTGTTCTTCACTCGGGAAGAATCGCTCGGGCTTTGACGGAGACCAAAGTGGTGTGGGTGGCGACCCGGCTCAGGATGTTCCGGTTCCGTGCCCACATTCAACCGCTCGTTTGAGCGCCTACCAGGTATTCACTCTGGACGAGGCCGCTGGGATACTGCCGGGTTGCGACGTGCTTTAGGACGATATCGTGTGGCAGCGTGCCGAAGAGCGGAATCCCGGCGCCGATGAGGACCGGAACGCTCGTGATAATGAGCCGCTGAATGAACCCCGCCTGAAGGAACCCCTGAATGGTGACTCCCCCATCCACATAGACATGCCGGATGCCGCGAGCAGCAAGTTGCGACACGATTTCGGCGGGAGCCCCCGACATACGCTCCAGCACAGCACCGTCCGGGGCGGGGGCGAGGGGATGAGTGCTGAGTACGAACACCGGCTTCTTGGCATAAGGCCATTGGTCGAAGGCCAGCACCGTCTCGAAAGTCTTGCGGCCTATGACCAACGCATCTACGGTTGCCATGAACTCGTCATAACCATGGGGTTCGCCGCCTCCTGGGGACAGGAAGTCGAGCGCACCATTCGGTCGTGCGATGAAACCGTCGAGACTGGCGCCGACAAAAACGGATGCTGTCACGGCTGAGGCTCCTGCCGCCTCCCTAATCGAAGAGGCCGGCCAATTCACTGCGAGAAGCTTTTCAGTATAGCGCGAGAATCGTTCGACGGATCTTCTCCGCGAAGCCCTTCAACGATACAACGCGCACTGAGTGTCGTCGCTCCATTCTCAGGCTCAGTGACGCTCCACTTGGCCGTATTCAGCGCGAGGCGGTGAAGTGCAATGACCGAGCGTATGGTCGTTCCGGAAGTTGGGCGGTAACCTGACCCGCTGGCGCGGGGCGAACTCGACTATCGCTTCTACCGTCATGGCGCACCGGCCGGAGGAGGGCGTCCGGCGCCGTGCGGGGGGACGGCCCTACAAACTTCGTTTTACGCGGGGCCGTGGATGGGGCGTGAATCGAGGGATCGGCCAACCTTGAACCAGCACAAGCCACGATTGGTGGCGCAGGGCTACTTCAGCGGTGAGAAATCGGTCGGTTCCGCGAAGACGGAATTAACTTTCAAAACGATTTTGCCGTTCGCTTCGGATTCCTTTTGGACTTTCTGCCATTCCGGATCGGCGACGAAGTCCTTCCAACTCTGTTTGGCGGCATCGCGGCTGGGGAAAGAAAGAATGTAGATCAGCGTGTCCGTCGACAGCGGAGGGTCGGTAGGAGCGAAATAAGCCACGTTGGTCATCCCGTGTTTTTTGAAGATGCGCATGGTGTTGTCCCGAAACCGCGCATGCAGGGCGTCCAGTTTGCCTTCCGCGGTGGTGTAGGTGCGGATCTCGAAGACCTTGTCATTCGCCGCTGCATGAGCGGTGGTTGTCTTGCCGAACCAGTAACCCACGGCCAGGGCTGTGAGCGCAATCAGAAGGGTTGGAGCGATTTTTTTATACATCGTGTCGGAATTCTATCATTCAGGAATGGTCTATGTGCTTGCGGACCCAGCGCGGCGCTGAACCGGTGGCTTGACTCAAAAGATGGTTCAACTGTCCGGCATGATGCTGAACGTGGCGCAGGTTGTACAAAAACAACTCGGCCACGCTGACATCGACCCACTCGAAGCCGCATCGATCGAGGGCCTGGTCGTCTTTTAGCGCGGCAATGGTGGCGCGGCACTTGTCGCGGCCGTGCGCCAGATAGTTGGTCAGCTCCGCTTTGGTATAGACTCGAGGCGGCAGCACATCGGGCTGTAACTCGCCGAGATTGAAAGGCGCGGGCGGAACGAAGGCTTCGACCGAGTCAGACAAGTAGAGATCGAGGAAAAAGAGAGTGTGATAGACGGTGTACCAAAATTCAGGCCGCCGCGTACGATCGCCCCATAGGTCGTCGGGGCAGGCAGCGATCGCGTTTTCCAGCATGTCGATGGCGGCGCCGAATTGCCGCCAGATGATGGGTTTCCAGATTGTGTCCATATTCAACCGCTCCCCGACGGTCGCGGCTCGGAAAGCATAACCGCGCCGCGTCGTGTAACCTTGTTGCCGTTCATTCGCCTTAGCAATCATATGTTGACACGCTCTACCGCTTTCTTTCTCGCACTAACGCTGCCGTTGGCGGCCGCGCTTCCCGAACCCGTCCAGGTGGAGAGTGGGGCGGTCTCCGGCACTGGCGGGGCCGATTCCGACGTGCGCGTTTTTAAAGGGATTCCCTACGCGGCGCCGCCGGTGGGCGATTTGCGCTGGCGTGCTCCTAAGCCCGCTCTGAAGTGGGAAGGCGTTCGAGCCGGGGACAAGTTTGGCGCCAATTGCATGCAACGCAGCGCCAGCGGCGGCGGGTTTCCGCCCAACGGCGGCGACCGCTCCGCCAATGAGATGAGCGAGGATTGCCTGTATCTCAACGTGTACACGGCGGCCAAAACGCCGAAAGCCAAGCGGCCGGTGATGGTATGGATCCACGGCGGGGCGTTGATGAGCGGCTCCGGGGCGATCTATGAAGGCGAAGGAGTTGGCGGCGAAGGGAGCGGTGGTCGTCACCATCAATTACCGACTGGGCGCTTTCGGCTTTTTCGCTCATCCGGAATTGGCCAAGGAATCGGACCGCAACGCTTCCGGTAACTACGGGCTGTTGGATCAAGTGGCGGCGCTCGAATGGGTGCGGAAGAACATTGCCGCATTTGGCGGCGATCCCAAACGAGTGACCATCTTCGGCGAATCGGCGGGCTCCTGGAGCGTGAATTTTCTAACTGCATCCCCTTTGGCCAAGGGCTTATTCCAAAGAGCGATCGGCGAAAGCGGTGGCGAGTTCGCTCCCCTCAAGACGCTCGCCGAGGCGGAACAAGCCGGCCTGAAGTTCGCCAAATCGGCCGACGCGGAATCGCTGGCGGCATTGCGGGCGCTGCCCGCCAGCGACTTGCAGAAGCCGGGTGGTTACGTGGGACCCGACATTGACGGATGGTTTCTGCCGGAGGAAGTGAACACAATTTTCGCCCAAGGCAAACAGAACGACGTACCGACGCTGATCGGCTCCAACGCCGACGAAGGCACGATTTTCACGCCCGCCACGGTGAAGGGTAATTCCTTCCGGGAACAGGCGCAGAAGCGCTATGGCGCCGATGCGGAGAATTTTCTGAAGCTGTATCCGTTCCAAACCGACGTGGAGGCGCGAGCGGCGCAAGCCGCCAGCATGCGGGACTATACATTTGGTTGGGAGATGCGGACTTGGGCGCGGGCGCAAACCAAGACGGGCAAATCCAAAGTTTATCTGTACTTCTTCAGCCACGTTCCTCCCGGGCCGAACAGCGCGCGCCTGGGCGCGCAACACGGCGCGGAGATTGCCTACGTCTTCGACTGGCCAAACGGCAAGAGCGCTCCAACGACGTGGGAGCCCTACGATCATGAGTTGGCGAAGACCGTCTCGTCATACTGGTATAACTTTGCCGCGACTGGCGATCCGAATGGTAAGAATTTGCCCAAGTGGCCGGCTTTCCGCGCGCAAGACGACACTGTGATGGGATTCGGCGACACTATCGCGCTGGAACCGCTGCCGCATAAGGACGCTTTGAACTTCCTGGATGGTTATTTCGAACGCTTGCGCCAGAGCGGGGGTACGCAGTAGGTCAGGGTTAGGGCTCGGCGATAACGCCGATTTGAGGAACCCGCCCCACAATCTTTTGCCATTGATTTTCGAACGATTCAACGCTCGGTATGCTCAGAGCCGTGTGAAAAGACTCCGGACTGCGTGGACGCACGCCCTTTTTCTTCTCGATATATGCCTCGTAGCCAATCGCTAGGACGTGCTGCAGTTCCTTCCATTCGAGAATAAAAAACCGGTCCTTGCCGGTGCCTTTCAACACGACGAGGACACACATGAGATCTGGAAATGGCTCCGGTTGTCGTGCGCCAAGAATCTGATGGTTCTTGTCGTCGGCCATGTGAGCGTCCAGAAACTTTCGGATGTCGAACTGCCACGTTGGCCCGTTGATAGCCTTCACCTGAACTGCGACATGCCCGCCATATTGGCCGGAAGCGATAATGTCATAATGCGGGACGTTGCCTGCAAACGGCGTTGCGAGAAGGCCCCGACGGCAGAGTTCGCCGGCCACGAGAAACTCCCCAACTGCGCCCGTGAGTTTGATGGACAGACCTGTTGCCATGGTTGGTTCAGGTTATCAAAGTCACGCCCTACCCCGGGAAGGGCTGCCCTTCGCCGGTCACTTGCTGGCCTGTGTAATCGTCTCGCGCAGCTTCTCGAATTGTCCACTCCAGAGCTTCTTCTCGGCCGGGTCGGGATCGTCAGCCGCGAGATGCTGCAGTTCGTTCAGCTTTTGATTTGCGCGCTCGGTCTCGCCGCCCTCCAGGTACAGTTGGGTAAGGGTGTACACCGCGCTCCAATAGGGCGGTCCGGGAGAAGCCGCGCGCAAGGTAATCAGCTCCCGTTCTAATCTCGCCAAAAGCTGGTTGGCTGCAGGCGCTCGTCCAGCCTTGCGGTGGCAGCGCACCTCGATCGGCCAAGCTTGCCAATACCGCAGGCGTAGCTGACGGGCGTCCTCAATCTTGTAGTCGCGGCTGTACCAGTCAAAAGCGCGTATCCGTTGAGTACGCCAATTCAGATCCCGCAGCCCCTGGTAGGTCATTTCGATGACTTGGTCCGGGTCCCCGCCTTGCGCCAGTAGGCGCTCAGCTTGTTCGAGGAGCGTAGAGACTTCCGGAATCGGAGGCGGCCGCTTGGTGAATGTGCCGCCGGGACACGCCGCGAGATACTTATCTTTTTCAGACTGCTCTTTGTCCGGCTGGCGAAAAGCCTCAGTACCGTAGATCTCGGCCAGCGTCTGATGCGCCGGGGCGAATTCCGGACTCTGCGCGAGTAATTCGTTCATGCCCCGGATCGCGGCGGGCGTGTTCCGGCCAGCCATGGCGCGCAGCACGAGGTAGCGATACATCAGGTCGTCTTTGTGCTTGGACTCCAGTTCCGCGTATTGCTTGTCGAGCAGTTGCAGGTGGCCTTCGATCCCGTACTCATGGATGGCATCCTGGTAGCGCTCATGGGAGAAAAGATCGTCGGGATACCGATCGCGCACGGCCAGGAAGGGAGCGGCGCGATCCAGCGCCGCGAAAGGACCGGTGACAGCGGCGGAGGCAGCGGCGGCTGTTTCCAGTGCCGCTGCGACCGCGGGCGAAGGCTGGCAGAAGTTAGCAGGCTCGGCGCACCAAGCCGCCGGGAGCAAAGCGAGAGAGGATATTAGGCAGCGGATGTCCATTTTCATCAAAATCGCTCCATAGTAGAGGCTAAGGCCAATGCCACGAAAATGTTAAAGGCTGCTTGATCAGGCAGCCCTTCGTCTAGCCCTTCGTCTAGCCCCGAACGTTGAGTGAGGGGATCGGCGCTTGGTCCCCTCACTCACGTTCGGGGCTAAATGAGGGCTAAATGTGGTTAACATGATTCAGAGGAGGGATGTTGTCCATCCCTCCGGTGCGAATGAGATAAAAGGCTACAGCGAGCGCAGGAAATCCAGAATCTCCTGCTGCTGGGTTGAGTTCAAAGCGTTGAAGGCGTTGACCACCTGGTTTGCTTCACTCCCGCAGGACTGGCTCGGCAAGTCAGCAGTAAGCTCGATCAGTGCGGGATTCACAATGGGGTCGTAAAAAAACGACTCTTGCAGCGTGATATTTACGCAATAGTTGTTGGAGCTGAAGTGATCTTGGATCGCCGTCAACAGGTTATTGGTCCGGCCATCGTGCAAAAAGAAAATGCGCTGGCCGATACCCCACAGCGGCGCTGTGCGAAATTGGTCCGGACCGGCGCCGCCCTGCATGATTCCGTCCGCCAGGGTCGACCCCATGTGGTGAAGGGCGAAGTCTGAGTACGGGTGGATGGTAACGCCCGCCATAGCCGCGAACAGGGTGTTTAGGCCGCCGGACGCTCCATTGCCGTTCTTGAGATTGGTCGTCAACGAAGGCGAATGGCACAGATTGCAACCAATTTGGGTGAAAAGGCCGCTGCCGGCAGTGATCTGTGCCGCGGTGACGTTGCCGTAGGAGGTAACCGGAGTGGGCGGCGCCAGCAACTGCATGAAGGAAGCGAAGTTGACGATGTCGGAACTCATCTCCGAGGCGGTGCCAACGGTCGTGTTGAGGTTCGGGTTGGGCTTGGTCACGCCGTCAACAATGGTATTCGGCGCTCCGTTGATGGTGTTGAGGAAATCTTCCGGCGACGAGTTGAAGGTGCAGTTGGCGACCACGGAGTCGGAAGTGCCGGGCGGGAAGCGGTCGTTTTGAAAGAGGTTGTTGGTGACGCCCATTTCCACGTTGTAGGCTTCACCGGCAAACAGCAGGAGCGACTTGTTCTGCGCCTTCCAACCGAAACGCGTGATGGTGCCGTCGTTGCCGTTGGTGTTGAATACGCCGCCGATGCCCAAATTGGACCTTTTCGATGCGGTAGCGTTCAGGTTGTCCTGAAGGGCCGACTCGGCGACCATTTCCACCAAACCATCCCCAAAAAGGGCGATCGGGATGCGGAAGATGGCGTTGAAATTCGAGATCTGGGTGTCGAAATTCGGCTGCGTCAGATTACAACCGGGAGCGTCTGTGCGTCCGGCGATGGTGAAAATGTCGTGGACGCCTCCGTCAAACGCGGTTCCGGCGGAATTCGTAATAAAGCGGACTTCGCGGATGGGACCGGTGGCGCTCAGGAACTGAGAAGTATCGGCGGGGTTGGATGCCCCGTCCAGGTGGGCGAAGTTATTCGCCACCTGTGGATTGGTCGCCGGACTGGAGCCGCCGATGGCCGGCTGGCTGTGGCACGTGGCGCAACTATCGTGGTTGAAGGTCGGCCCCAGACCGCCGCCAGTGGAGTCCGCAGTCGTGCCGGACACCGAGACGACCTCCTGGAAGACTAACTTTGCCTCCAGGAAGAAATCCTGATCGGCTTGATTGCCGGCCGTGCTGGTGTTATCAATGGGGCTGAAGGTGCCGCCCGCGCCCGGGGCGCCTCCGCGGACACCTGGGTCGGTGACCCCTGAGACCGCCGGGGAGGCGGTGCTTGGGGAGTTGGTGGTGACGCGCGATTGTGTGATTTGGGCTGGCGCTGAACAGCACGCCGCCACTAATCCAAAACAAGCCAGACACTTACCGATGTGACCGGCGTCGATGAGACTGAACATGGATACTCCTTCTGCGTTTCGATTCGCGCTTCCAGGCGCGAGCTATGAAGCGGCCTCAAAGCGGGGAAATTGCGAATGACTCGAACAGAAGGTAGAATAGAGGCGTTTGGTTGGGTACCAATCTACCTGGTATCCGAGTTGCGGCCCTCGCCCACTACGGGGGTCGCATTCCTTTCTCATCACCCTGGCGGCGCCTGTCACCGCGGCCCACTATTCCGCGATTCAAACGTCCGCCAAGCACGAACTACGATTCACGTCATGCCCGTCCCGGATTAGCGCTCAACTGGCGCTTGCCACTGTCCCAAAAAATATAACCACGCCTACCGGATTGGCGCTCAACTCCACTTACAACGGTCCCGAAAGATATATCATGCCTAGATGCAGATGTCAACGAGAAAGCGGGACGCCATGCCGCAAAATGAGAAAATGTGCTACGAAATAAAGTAGAAACAGTTCTATTGAAGTGCAAGGCGCCATGGGAGGCAAGAGCAGGGCTGACATTGTGAAGGGCCGCATAGTACGCAATCGGGGTGTGGGCCAGGAGACCAGATGAGCCCGATCAAAAGGGAGGAGAGTTCTCCCCAAAACGTCCACACCGTGTGGGCCTGGTTTGCGGGTAACGTAGTCCTGGAGGGGCTGTTAAGCGTCACTTCCCCTAGGAGCGCGGCAGATTGCCGGTAGCGATACCTAGGCTGAGCTTTGAATTGCCCGGTTCACGGACGTAGTCTCCGGGCGCGCGTACCGGCGTTCCAGGCGCAAGGACTGCGGTAAAGGCCGATCGCGCTTACGCGGCCCGTGAGGCACCGAGATTCACGTTGAATTGTCGCAGTATTCAGATATAATTACGGCGTCGAACGACAGCCATTCGTCGCTGGGTTGCTGAAATAGGGGCGTAAGAAGCGAAGCGCTGGTTTCATCACACCGCAACGCGGGCCACCCGCTCGATCTCAGAAACCGCTAGCTCTCTTCCTAGGGGACGCAGGTAACGCGCAAGGTGCTCCTGAGCGCCCGAATCGTCGCATAGGGTCAGGCCGTGCCTGGCGAGGAACGTCGTCAGTTGAGAAGGGTCGATGCCAAAGTACCAAGGCTCCGGCTGGCGGCTGGCGCTCTTGCGGAAGGCCTCACTACGATCGGGGTGAAAGCGCTTGGCGATCACCTCTTCTAGCACATATGTGAAGACAAGCTCCGAACCCTTGGGCTGCGCCGCGATGGCGCGGAACACCGCCTCCACCGCGCCGGGCCGCAGGTATTGGGTGACGCCTTCCCAAACGAAGATGGCCGGCGATCCCGGATTCAAGCCGCTTTGAGCAAGCGTTACGTCGAGCGGCTCGATGTTGAAGTCGGTGGGTACGAACCGCACGTGTCTGGGCAGGGCGCCCAACCGCCGCGCCAGGCGCGCTTTTTTGAATTCCTGAACTCCGGGCAGATCGAGTTCCCAAACTGCCGCGTCCTTTAGTTCCGTGAGCCGGTAGGGCCGTGTATCGAGGCCGGCGCCGAGGATGACCGCGGTGCGTAAGCCTCGATCAAACGCTGCTTTCACTGCGTCGTCAATGCAGCGGGTCCGGCACAGCAGCGCTCCTCGGATACCGGGCGCGACGCGATCGAAAAGCGCCGCGATCTGGTTGCGACACCACGCGCGCCGAACTAGAAATTGCCCCCAGGCGGGTAGAAAGTGCAGGACGATATCGTCCTCGAATAACCGCTGGCTCGGTGGAACGAACATCTCCATTGCCTTTATGAAAGCAGCGCCGTAGGCCGAGCGCCCCTTTTCCGCTTGACTCGCCATGAAGACCGCAGACTACCACAAGCTGGGCCTCAATCTCCTCAAGCTTGAAACATTTTGATATTGTTCTGTTCTATACTAAATTGGGAAGCGCACTACTGCAAAGACCTAGAGTAAACGATCCGCGCAGCCGATAGAGAAAAGGCCTTATGAGAAAAAACTGCACCCCACTGGTTGCATTGTTTGGGTTCTTGTGCTGCTGGAGTTCATCCGCGGCGCCAACTTTGACGCTAAATCCGGTGGGCGGCGCGGTTTCCGGGGCGCCTGGATCGGTCGTGGGCTGGGGATTCTCGCTGGTGAACGACACTAGTTTCTTCCTATTTCTGGATGCCCATTCAGCGTTCTGCGAGCCAGGACAAGACCCGGCCTTTACCACCTGTACTCAACTGGCGCCAGCGCTTACACGGACTATATCATCGGCGCCGTAGTGCAACCGGATAACACGCTCACGGAGTCCTTCGATCCGGGTATGATGACCGGAATTGGGCAATACACGATCGATGCCGCAGAGGCGCCGGGCAGCGTCGATTCTGGCAATATCTTTGTTACTTACACGGAATACGATGGCGACCCGTTCAACGGCGGCACGGATGTATCCGGCGATATAGAAGTATCGACAGCCGCCAGCGTGACGGCAACCGGAGCGATCGTGACGCCGGAGCCGGCGACTGCCGGTCTCCTAGGCTTTTTGTTGCTGGCGATGCTCGCCCTACCGCGAGCCCTCGCCTCCCGCTAACCGGTCGAAGAAATCCAGCGTCACTTTATTAATGTTGCGCTTCACCACCACGGTGTTCCCAAACTCTATTCCCGCATCGACGGTTCCGTCATAGCGGGGCCATGAGGGAAGGCCTGGACCATTGGGATCGCCCTTTACCGCAAAATTCACCCAATACTGAAGCATCGTATCCGATAGTCTACGGTCGGCTTCTTCCCAAGGCCGCTTCGGCGACAAGTTGCCGAACACATACTGAATCTCGGCGGCGTGATAGGCGCGGTATTTGTCCGCGGTTGGGCCGGGTGGGATGCGCGTGAAGTAGTAAAGGAAGGCCGGCGCTTTGCCGGTTTTGGTCTGCTCCCGCACCCACGTACGCATGTTCCAACCCATCCCTTGATCGCGGGTGCTGGCGTAATGCGCTTCGGCGGCGGTCGCTTCGGAATCCACCGGGTACAGCTTGAGAAACTCTTCACTCGCGGCTCCGAAACGCTTGTGGACCGACTCGAGAAACGCGCTTTCATTCGACGACCATGGCGCCAGCGTGCGGGATTCATCGGCGTTGGAGCCGGCGATCACGGGCACGTCGTTTTGCTTGCCTTGCGCGAAAATCGACAAAACGCTCGCTGGAACCACCCATCCATCGACGCCGGGGCGCGCCGGGATTTCCATCTTCAACAGGTCCTCGGCGGACTTAGCGCGCAATTCCGCTAGCGAGTATTTCGCTCCGCCGCGTTCGAGGTCCGCCAGCGTCCCGCCGCGCGCGAAGTTCGCGCCGCTCTCGCCGATGGCGCGCTGGAACAGGCCCTTGGCTAACGGCGAGGCCTGCAGAAAATTCACCGCCGAGGAGCCGGCCGATTCTCCGAAGATAGTCACTCGTTTTGGGATCGCCACCGAAGGCCGCGATGTTCCGCTTGACCCATTCGAGCGCGGCGATCTGATCGAGCAAACCGTAGTTCCCGGAAGAATGATGAGGCGACTGAGCGGTCAGATCGGGATGAGCTAAGAACCCGAACACGCCGAGACGGTAATTGATCGTGACCAGCACCACACCCTTTTGGGCGAAGTTCTCGCCGTCATAAGTGGGGGTACTGCCCGACCCGCGCGTGAAACCGCCACCGTGAATCCAGACCATCACGGGACGACGGTCGCTGGGCGTTTTCGCCGCAGTCCAGACGTTGAGATACAGGCAGTCTTCGCTACGGCCAGGTAGGGGCGAGTAGTAAATCGAAGTCTCGGGATACGGGTTTTGCATGCACACGGAGGAGAACTGAGTCGCGGCTTTCACGCCCGTCCACGGCGCCGGCGGGGCGGGCGGCTTCCAACGCAATTCGCCAGCGGGCGGCGCCGCGTAGGGAATGCCTTTGTAAATACGCACGCCAGTGATCTTGCCGTCTGTGCCGGAAATCAGCCCGCTGTCGAGCCGCACGGGATCGGCAAAGAGTGCGAGCATGGAAAATGCTGTGAGGGTGAAAAGGACTCGGGTCATAGTTGGGATCTATTGCATCACATTCGGGAACGGGGACGGAGGTGTGCGTCCCTGGGTTTTCCGTGACAAAATAGATATTCCATGAAAGCCTTGGTTTACGTCACTTTGAAGCCGACCGTGCTCGACCCGCAGGGCAAGACCATCCGCTCCGCTCTGGTTGGCCTGGGTCACGCGTCCATCGCTTCCGTGCGCCAGGGCAAGTATTTTGAAATTGAGCTGGAACCAGGTACGGACCGCCAGAAGGCGGAAACCGAGATCGGGTCGATAGCCCAGGATGTGCTCGCGAATCCCGTCATCGAAGATTTCCGGGTAGAAATCGTGGATTGAACAACTATGAAAACCAATCGTCAGTGGCGCCTTGCCGCCCGTCCGCAAGGCATTGTCCAGAAATCCGATTTTGAGTGGCGCGAAGAAGCCGTGCCTGCTCTTGCCGACGGCCAGGTTCTGGTCCGCAACATTTACTTGTCGCTCGATCCCACCAATCGGGTTTGGATGAACGACGTCGACACTTACCTACCAAAACTGCCGCTGGGCGCCGTGATGCGCGGATTCGGCATCGGCGTGGTGGAAGAGTCGAAGAACCCGCTATTTGCTCCTGGCGATATCGTCCAGGGACTGCTCAACTGGCAGGAATTCGCGGTCAGCCAAGGCGCCGATTTAGCCAAACTCCCCAAGTTGCCGGGCGTTCCGTTGACAGCATTTATGGGGCTGCTGGGCCATATCGGATTGACCGCCTATTTTGGTCTGCTGGATCTCGGTCAACCGAAAGAAGGCGAGACGCTGGTGGTTTCGACAGCCGCGGGTGCGGTGGGATCCCTGGTTGGGCAGATCGGCAAGATCAAGGGCATGCACGTCGTAGGTCTGACCAGCACGGACGAAAAGTGCAAGTGGATCAAAGACGAGCTGGGTTATGATGCCGCCATCAACTACAAGACGGAAAATATCCACGCCGCTTTGAGAAAGCACTGTCCCAAGGGTGTTGACGTTTATTTCGACAATGTTGGCGGCGAGATTCTGGAAGCCGTGCTGAATCTGGTGAACCTGCGCGCCCGGATCGTCCTGTGCGGTGCGATCACTCAATACAATTCCGATCAACCCGCGCCCGGACCGCGAAATTTAGCCGTGATGATTATGAGGCGCGCCCGTATGGAAGGGTTCATCGTCACCGACTACCTGAATCGCGCGGAAGCGGCGTCGCGCGAACTGATCCAGTGGGCACAGCAAGGCAAACTGAAATACCGCGTGGATCTGGTGGATGGTTTGGAACAAACGCCCAGTGCGCTGCGGAAATTGTTCGACGGGTCCAATACCGGAAAGCTGGTGGTGAAGATCGGCCCTGAGCCCGGTGAAGGAAGGTCTCAACATGCAGGCCAATGAAGCAATCCACGTGGATTCGTTGTTTTCAGTGAAAGGCAAGGTCGCGCTGGTGACGGGCGGCTCGCGCGGCATTGGCTTGATGATCGCGCGCGGTTTTGTGGAATCCGGCGCAAAAGTGTACATCTCCTCGCGCAAGAAGGACGTCTGCGACGCAGTGGCCAAAGAGCTGAGTTCGGTGGGTGAGTGCCACTCCATTCCCGCCGATCTCGCGACGCTGGGCGGTTGCCAGCAACTGGCGGGCGAACTAAAAGCGCGAGAGAGCAAGCTCGACATTCTGGTTAACAACGCCGGCGCGGCCTGGGGCGGCACGCTGGCGGAGTATTCGGAAAAGGGCTGGGACAAGGTGATGGACACCAACGTCAAGTCGATCTTTTTCCTAACGCGAGATCTGATGCCGCTGCTGGAAAAATCCGCGACGGCGGACGATCCGGCTCGCGTAATCAACATCGGCTCGATCGATGGGATCAAGCCGCCGTTTCTCGAAACCTATGCTTACCCTGCTAGCAAAGCGGCCGTCCATCAAATGACGCGCGATCTGGCGAACAAGCTGGGACCCAAGAACATTACGGTGAACGCCATCGCTCCGGGACCGTTTGAGAGCCAGATGACGGAGTGGATGCTGGGCAATTTCCAGGACAAAATCGAAGAGGAGTGCCCGCTGCACCGTATCGGCCGGCCGGGCGATATGGCTGGAGTGGCGCTATATCTGGCTTCGCGCGCGGGATCGTACGTCAATGGGGTGATTATTCCCGTGGATGGCGGAATTTGCGTGTCATAGGGAACTCAGTTCATCAGCCGAGGCGCGACCAGGGGGGTCGCGCGCGGACGGGGCGTCCGCCCCACATCACTGAACTAAAATCGAAACATGGCGTTCACCATTGACGAGGCATTTCTGCCCGCGATCCTTACCTCGCCGCCGATGACGGACGATCAGTTCGCCGAATTGTGTTCCGAACACCCCGATCTGTTTTTCGAGATGTCCGGAGATGGGGAGTTGATTGTCATGCCGCCAAATTACACTCTTACCGCGTATCGCCACCGGGCAATCGTGACGCAACTGGACCGGTGGGCGCAACGCGACGGACGAGGTGGAGTGGCCGGCGCCGCCGGCGGATTTGTACTTCCTAACGGTGCTAGACGCGCGCCCGACGCGGCGTGGACGCTGACAGCCCGGGTGCGCGCACTCGATCCTAAGATGCTGGAACGATATTGGCACCTTTGCCCGGACTTCGTGATTGAGGTCCGATCCCCGACCGACCGGCCGCGTACGCTGCGTGAAAAAATGCAGGAGTGGATCGGCAACGGCGCTCAGTTAGCTTGGCTAATCGATCCCGAGAGCCGCGCCGTCGAGATTTATCGCCCGAACGGTGAGGTTGAAGTGCTGACCAACCCGGAAACCGTGAATGGCGAAGGTCCGATCGAAGGCTTTGTGCTGGACTTGCTGCCGGTTTGGGATCCGCTGAACCACTGATCGCGGCTTAGTCCCTACTTCGGCTTCTTCTTCATTAGTTCTTCGAGGTCAATGCGATCCTTGGCTCTGCCGGTGGACGCCTTGTTTCGCAACAGAGCATCTCGTCCGATGAAGTTGACTGCGAGCCCGTCAATCTGACCTGCGACGCGAGTTGACCAAGCATCTTCGAAATCGACGCCGGAGATGGATGTTAGTAAATCGATCCGGTTTGGCTCGTGACCGAGCTGGATCACCCTACCAGGCGTGACGAAATCGTCAACGCTGATATCCAAGCTTCCGAATCCAAACTGCCGGATGGCTTGAAGAACATGCTCGGCGTTGGATTGGGTGGAACGCAGGAAAAAATCGATGTCGGCGGAGTAGCGGGAAAATCCGTGCCAGGAAACCGCAAGCGCTCCGACGATCAGGTACTCAACTTTGTTCGAGTTCAAGCACTCGACAAACTCTCGCAAGTCCTTGCTTAGAGGCATCGGGGAATGCTCTTTCCCGGATCGCGAAGAATACTTCGACCCGTTCTTCGGGGCTCATTTGGCTTCGCGACAATGCATCCGCCGCATCGGCGTCCTCGAAGCTTGCGAAAATGCGAACGGTCTTCTCCACCACTTACATTTTACCGCCGGCGGTTCAGCGAGACAGCACGGGCTTGCCTGAATTCGCAGACCCGCGTCCGGCGGAAGCTTGAGATCTGAATTTCTTGGTCGTCGCCGATCAGGATTTTGGCGACTTGATCGTGCGATGATCAAGAGCGATTACCGATGCGCTGTTGGCGCCGCGTCTGGCTCATTCTCTTCGGTCTCTGCTCGGGCTCAGTTTGGGCTGCGTTCCCCGGACTTCGCTACCTCGACGAGATCGGCCACCTTGAAACGCCAAGCGACCCCCGCACGTCCGTGCAATTCGGGCGCGCTCAAGTAGTTTCGACCCATGATGGCGTTGTCTTTCGTGGGCGCGACGATTATGGCAAAAGCTGGCGGGCATTTCTGCCGATCCTTGGCGGGATCGGGTTCACGACTGTCTGGCAAGCCGACTTCGACCACAACTCTCGTCCGGACCTGCTGATTGCCGCTCTTTTCCCTGGGAACGGACGTTGCCTGGATGAGATCACTCTCTCTTTTTTGCTCTTCAACGATCACGGACAGCCCGTTCCTTGGGTGATCCAGACGCGCATGCCTTACGGACGCAAATTCCCGTACGTTCCGGCCATCCTAACCGACTCAAATCACAATGGCCGGGCAGAGCTTGTCGTGACGAGTTGCACTTACAGCGACCCTCCCAGAATCGGCGAGGATCGGCGCATCACCGGCATCTATGAAGCGCGGGATGCGACATGGAGACTGGTAAAGCCAGTCAACTTGGAACCCTACACCAATCTCGTGCGCCAGAACTATCGATTCCGGCCCCAATTCGACCAGCTACTCAAGGCGAATCCTCCCGATTGGCTGGACCAAGGCAATGATCCGCACGGGTCGCCTCCCGTCCAGTTGGCTGCGGTACTGACACCTTCAGCAGATTGTCATGGCTCGGTTCACCTTCCTCCGGTGGTCGACGGTCAATTGCAAGCGACCGGATGGAAAGATCCATGCACCGAACTGGGGCTCGACCGGATCCGGTTATCTAACGGAACCGTCTGCTACGGCTGGCCAACCGTGGTGATGGACAGCGACGATGGACGTGAGATCATCGCCGAATCCGAGCGGCTCCAACCGGCACTGCAAAAAATCTTGGACCAGCGGCGTACGGTGGTGCTGGCCGGGCAAAAGGACCCGGAACAATGTAGCCCGGTATTGCTTTGGGCGCTCAAAGCGCGGTAAGCCGTCGAAACTAACTTTTTGGTTTAAAGAGTCCAATGGTGTTGCCGCCGACATCGGCAAACCAGGCGAAGGTTCCAGTGGGGATCTCGACAGGAGGCACCAGCGCCTTCCCGCCCAACGCGGCCGCCTTGTCAAGATACGCCTGCACGTCATCTACCTGGACGTAGAAAATTGTGTATTGGTGCGGCTCATGCCCGAGGGAGGTGATATGCCCTTGAATCCCGAGCGGGCTGGCCGTATCGATCATCGAGGCTGGCCCCGCCGGTTGAATCTCCCAGCCGAATAAACTCCGGAAGAACTCCCCCGTTTTGCCGAGGTCCTTGCATCCGATCTCAAAATGCACCACTGGTTGTCCCATATGTTCTCCTTTTATCGACGTACAACAGGTATGCATGCCTCGAGATCGAACATCTCCCAACCGATCTCCTCGGGCAGCTTCAAAAACATCTCCATGGCGGGCACGTCCGCCGGTTCAAACGGCGCCGATGGAAGCCAGATCCGGTATAGATACTGCCAGGCCCGATCCACCCAATCGAGATCTCCGATGCAGTGCATCGAAGCGATCTGCATCGGCTCAAAGTCGCGGATACTGAAGCCGGGCGCGGACTCCGGATAATCTTTTTGAAACGCCACTCCCAAGTCGTAGCGGCATTTTTCTGACGGCGTGATGGATGGATCGTCCAGTGACATTCCGATGAAAACCACGTTCCGGACATCCGTGCCGCGTTCGAGAAGCCAAGCCCGGAGCGAGTGATAAGCGTCGACCAGCTTTCTATTGCCGTAGGGATCGAACGTGCGGATGTAAACATACCGAAATCGAGAGAAGCGGCGCACCCGAACGGGCGAGTTTGCCGCCGTTTTCCAACGCTCCAACTCTTCTAGAGTGTAAGAGGAAATGAGGTCGCCCTCTTTGCAGATCTTGCTTTTTTCGAGCGGACTTCGCCGGTCCCAGGAGCTGGCGGTCCGTCCGAAATGTTGCTTGAAGGCGCGGGAGAATTCGGCGGTCCCGGCAAAGCCAGCTTCCAGCGCGGCGTCGGTGATCCGCTTGCGCGGCGAGGTCTTCAGAAGCAGCGCGGCCCGCTCCAACCGGACGCGGCGAACATGGCTATTCAACGTCTCGCCCGCGACCGCCTGGAAAATTCTGTGGAAGTGAAAAGAGGAAAAACAGCCGATCCGGGACAATTTCGTGAGCGAAAGATTGCCGTCCAGGTGCGCCGAGATGTAGTCCAGCACACGATTGACCCGCTCGACGTGCGCCGAGGGAGAGTTGGCCATCTGCGGTGCGCTCGGCGTGCTCTACTTCAGTTCGGGACTAGTGGCGTTAGCGGGTTCCTGGCTCCAGTTGTAATGGATCGCCATGGATTGGTCGGAGAAGAACGTGCGGCGGCCGGTGCTGTTATAGACCTTGGGATTCGCGTTAATGGTGTAGCCCTGGGGAGTTGCGGCCAAGGTGAATATGTATCCGTCTTTCTCGCCGGACGCCAGGCTGGTGGGGATCAAATCGGCGGCCTGCGGCCCGGGCCCTCCGCTGGCCGGCGGTCCAAGCTGCGCCAGGGTGGTCGCGTATTGTCCGAACTGCGACATGTACTGGGTTTCAGCCTGGTGGATGGTCTGGACTTCGCGAATCACCACGGTTTCGGTCGCGTTCATCCGGGCGCTGCCTAATTTGGGCACGGCGATGGCCAAGATGATCAAAATGATAGCGATGACGATTAAAAGCTCGATGAGCGAAAATCCGCTTTGACCGCGCGCGCGTTGACGCAACTTCTCCATGTCATTTATTATGACGCGAAAAGAAGCGGGAACGTGCAGGGAGGCCGAGTAGGGGGTCGCCAGTCCCCGGTTCCCCCTATTTTTTTTCTGCGAGCGCGCCAGCATGGTCGACGGCCGCCGCCGCATCGGCGGGCTCAAAGGCGCGGCTGGCGACTTCCTTGACTCCCAGATAGGCGTCGTCATCGACGCTCAGCGCTCCGCGGAACGGGTAGTCGAGCGCGATGATCAGCGTAAAGACTAGCCCGATAGAAAGCATGGTTAGCCCGGTCACCGCCATGTGAATTTTGAAACTGTGCGGGCCGAAGAGGAAGACGTAAACGGCGACCAGACCCAGGCCGAAGATCAGCATCTGCCAGACCGCGTCGGGCAAATGGGCGTTGGCCGCCAAAAGCCGGGACCGGCGCGCGCTGAAGAGTTCGTTGGTAGCGTGCTCCATCTCCGCTTTGACGGTAGCTTGGCCCGGAGTTGCCGGTTCGAAGTTAGTGAGATCGAGACCAATCCGGCGAACTTGCGCCCATCCTTCCTGGTAGTTGCGCTCCTGCATCTGATAGGCCTGCTGGCTCGGCCATTCCTTTTGGGTGACGATGTCGATGTACTTGTTAACGTCGCCCCGCACGCGGGCGGCGAGTTCCGCAGAGAGCCCGGCGCTGTCGAAGGCGAGGGCGCCCAAAGAATTCGCCTCGTTGGAGGCGATCGTCGAGCTTTTGTCCATGGCCTCGTAGGCGCCCACGGCGACAAAGGCGAGCACGACCGCGTAGATGCCGCCGCAGAGCGCGTAGCTGAGTCCGATCATCGAGGTGTCCTCCTCGCGGGTGTTCCAATCCACCAGGCGATGGAAAATGAAAAGCCCGATAAGCGGGAGCAGAACCACCACCGAGCAGACGGCGACGCCCACTTCCCAGGTGCCATGAGAATAAAACCAGTCGTTCAGCATGAGCAAATCCTTTCGCAGCGGGCTTCGACGATCAATGGGAGGGCTCAAGCGCGGCGGCTTGGGCTTCCAGCGCTCCGGACGCGGTCGCCCTCACGCTGACGAAAGCATCGTCGCTAACGCTGACGTCGCCGCGGAACGGGTAGTCGAGGGCGATGATGAGAACGAAGACCAGCGCGATGGTGGCCGAGATGAGGCCCGTGATCGCCAGATGGATCTTAAAACTGTGCGCGCCGAAGAGGTAGGTGTAGCCGACGGCGACAGCGCCGGCCAGCAGCAGGATCTGCCAGACCACGCTGGGCAGATGTTCCCCGGCCGCCAGAATGCGGCTGCGGCGCGACTTGATCAAGTCGTTCATGGCATGCAGCATCTCGCCCTTGTTGACGTTCTGCCCCATGGTGGCCGGCTCAAACACGGCCAGCCGGGTGCTGAGATGAGCCAGTACCGCCCAGCCCGGCTCAAATACCGCGTCGCTGAGCTTGCCCGCCTGCTGGCTCGGCCACTCCGACTTGACTACGATGTCGATGTACTTGTCGAGGTCGCCGCGAACCCCGGCGCCAATCTGCGGGGGCAGTCCCGCCGAATCGAGCATCAGGTTGCTCAGCTTGTTCGCCTCAGCGGTCGCGATTTCATCGCCCTTGGCGAAAGTCTCAAAGACGTCGACCACGATGAAAGCGATCAGCACGGCGTAGACGACCGCGACGATGGCATAGGTAAGGCCAACCGTCTCGGTATCCTTGTGACGCATATGGACGTCGACGAGGCGATGAAAAACGTACAGCCCGGCTAGCGACAGCCCGGTCCAGACACCGATCACGACCAGCCCAACCACCCAGGTCGCGTGGGAATACAGAAAATCAACGAGCACAAGTTCCCCTTCCGCGCAGGTAGATTCAAATCCCTCGCTCCACAGGCTTTTCGCGCGCGCTCACCTGCCGGGGCCGGGCCTTGGTGCCGTCCTTGACCGGTGTCACTCTCCCACTTCACATCGACCCGGTTCGGTCGGAGCTTTAGCTCGTCCAGCGCCGCCGGTCCGTTATGCGGGGTGCGAAGGTCGAATTCAGGAGGATTTACGATTTTTTTGCAGCCCTTCCAATCACAATTGGATGAGGGTTTCACAAAAGAAAATTCATTCGCTATCGGGGAACTCCTACTTTTGACATTAGCGCAGTGAATTTGACAGCTCTTTGGACGATTTCAAGAGTGCGAGATAATCGGGGCTCAGCCAGGCTAAGGCGAATTCGCTGTTAGCCCTCACGGACTGAATGAAGTATTCCCGGAGGTCGTACGAGTCGATTTTTGCTAAAGCTTCGGGTGGGCGGGTCGATGGAAGAGCAGGAGGACGAAGCTGTTGTTTGCACGCGTTCTGTGGATCGCCGAGCATCCCACCAATCTGATCGATACCCACCGGTTCGATCTGGTGATTGAGCAAGATGCGCTCAATGCGTTGCAGCGCGTCGATCACAACGAGTTCGACGCCATCCTGGCAAGCTTCCCACTCTCTGGTTGGGACAACGAAATCGCTTTTCTAGAAGAACTGCAGCGGCTCGCGCCGGCTACCCCGGTGGTGATCCACTCACCGGAAGCGGGCGTCCGGACGGTGGTCCGCTTGATGCAGTCGGGGGCGTTTCACGTTCTCGAAAACGAAGATCCAACCACCACGCTGATGTTGGCCGCGCGCTCGAAGACGGTGCGAAAGACTAATCCGGACGATCCGTGGCGCCGCTATCTGGTAGGAGAGAGCCCCGCCATGCAACGGGTAATCGAAGCCATTCGCCTGGTGGCGCCGCATCGCTCCACGGTGCTGGTGAGCGGCCAAACCGGTACGGGCAAGGAGATGGTTGCGCGGGCCCTGCACGCGGCCGGCACCCGCGCTCATCTACCCATGGTCAGCGTGAACTGTACCGCTTTTCCGGAAACGCTGCTCGAGGCTGAACTCTTCGGTCACGTGAAGGGCGCGTTCACCGGCGCCACCGCCAACCGGATCGGCCGTTTCGAGCAGGCCAATCGGGGCACGGTGTTTCTGGATGAGATCGGCGATATGCCGCTCAGCCTGCAAGCCAAGCTGCTGAGGGTCCTTCAGGAGCGCGAGTTTCAGCGGCTCGGCAGCTCCGAGACCGTGCGCATCGACGTGCGCGTGATCGCCGCCAGCAATGTCGACCTGGCGGAACGCATCAAGGATGGCCGCTTTCGCGAAGATCTGTATTACCGGCTCAATGTCGTTCCCATCGTGCTTCCCTCGCTCCAGGAACGGCCCACGGATATTCCCCTACTGGCGCGATATTTTCTGGATAAGATCTGCCGGCTCGAAAACCTCGGGACGAAGTATGTTTCGCCGGAAGCGTTGCGCCGGCTTTGCCGGCACGATTGGCCGGGGAACGTCCGTCAACTGGAGAACGCCGTGGAAAAGGCCGCGCTTTTCAGCCAGGAACGCCCCATGCTGACCGTCGCCGATTTCCAGTTGCCCGCTCAGGTCCGCCTCATCAGCGCCCAGCGCCTGGTAAACCAGCCTTTTGTCGCCGTTCCCGATCACGGCCTGGATTTTGAACTCACCGTCGGCAATATTGAACGCAACATCCTGGAGCAAGCGCTGCAAAAGACCAACGGCAACAAGAAAGCCGCGGCGGACATGCTGGGACTCAAGCGCACTACGCTTTCGGCCAAGCTCAAGAGTCTGACCGCGCTGGCGAGCTGATGCTGGGAACGCCTACCTGCGCGGCGCCCAGGATGAATCTCTTCGTCGCGGCGCCGATATGCCTCAAGCGCACTAACGCTTTCGGCCAAGCTCAAGAATCTGACCACGCCGGCGAGCTGATATCGGAGGTGCCTACCTCAACGACATCCCGGGACATAAATGCCGGGACTCAAGCGCACTACGCTTTCGGCCAAGCTCAAGAGTCTGACCGCGCTGGCGAGCTGATGCTGGAAGCGCCTACCTGCGCGGCGCGCACGATGAATCTCTTCGTCGCGGCGCGCCGATATCGCGGAATGGGAAGCAAGTGACCTAGACATCCCGGGACATAAATACCGGGACTCACGCGCATCACGCTTTCAGGGCCAGGCTCAAGAGTCCGACTGCGCTGGCGAGCTGACGCCGGAAGCGCCTACCTGCACGGCGCGCACTATGAATCTCTTCGGCGCGGCGCCGATATAGCGGAACGGAAAGCAAGTGACCAGAGTGAGCGTTCGCTGGCCGGTGGCTTTTAACACCCAGACATCTCGAGGTTTCACCACCTGGGTCGACTCCACCACGTATTCATAATTGCCCTCGCGGGTCTCGATCTGAATCCGATCGCCGTCCCGGATATGCTCGAGCGGAAGAAAAAATGTGTCGCGATGCGCCGCCAAGGCAACATTGCCCGGTTGGCCCGGAAAAGCTGTCGACGGGATGTGTCCTACCGCCAATCGTAGAGTTCCGTTATCCACGCCTTCCCGGATCATCTCGCTCAAATGCAGACGTGGAATCTCAACGCGGCCAATCACGGAGCGAGCCGCCACCGGTGGAGGCACCGGAGCGGACGGCGTAGCCGATACGGGAGCTTTCGCGGACGGTTGCTCGGGCACGCCGAACAACCGGTCCCACTGGTTTCGCAGGAAGCCACTCACGGAGGAAGGCTGGCCGTGCAAATCCTGTTCGAAAGACCAACTCTCATAGGCTTGCGACAGGACGGCACGCGCCTGCACCCAGACAAAAAGATCCAGCGCAACGAGACCAGCCAAAAGAAGCAGGTATTCCAGCCAGCGGCCGCGGCGTCTCATGCCGGCAACCCCGCGTCGCTGAACGCGTACTCAGTGCGCGTCCGGGCGATCAATTTGCCACGGGCGGGGTCGGATACAGTCACTTTTATGTGCCGGATTCCGTTTCCGCTGTCCACCGAAGGGATGTAGCCGATGGTATAGCGCGTCCGGATATCTTTCGCGATCTGTTTGCAGATCGGGACGATTCCTTCCAGTTGCTGTGGAAAATAAGCTTCTCCGCCACTGATATGGGCCAGCCGTTTCAACATCATCGGATTCCGGTCCGGGTCGTCCTCATCGAAGATTCCGATCGTGTAGATGGTCGCGATATCGTCGAGCACCGCTTGCTGCACGTCCTTCCAAGTATGCGTACTGGCGTTGTCGCCTCCATCGCTAATCAAGACCAGCGTCTTTTTGTCCCGCCGGCCTTCTTCCAGGTGCCCTAGCCCGCGCAAGATTGCGTCATACAATGCCGTCCGTCCTTCGGCCGGCGTCAGCCAAAGAGCGGCTCTCAGTTGGTTGATGTCATCGGTGAAGGGCACCGCCTCGGGAAGGCCCGAGTACACCTTTTCGTTGAAGTGCAGAACGAATATTTCATCGTGCGGATTGCTGGAGGCGATAAACGCCAATGCTGCCGTGACTACTTCGGGACGCTTGGGACGCATGCTTCCGCTCTCATCGATAACAATCCCAACCGTCACCGGAATATCGGCGTCCGCAAAATCGGTGATCGTTTGCAGCTTCCCGTTCTCGTAGACGCGAAACTGTTCCCGGGTCAAACCAGAGGCGAACCCGCCCTTGGCGTCTTTCACGCTGACGTCCAAGAGCACCAGCCGGGAGGTTGTTCGGATGGTAAAATTTTCCTGCGCCCAAAAGCGAGGCGCCATCATACCGCCCATCATCAGGGACAACGCGGTACGCCGAACCATGACCAAGCCCTCCCCGTTACGTCAACCGCCAACCCGGGTCGCGGCTCCTCCATTCATAGCGAGCCGCGACTGAAATTACACTTTACGACCGCGCTAAGCGCAATACAAGCGATGCGGACACCAAGAGCAGACCAGCGAGTCCGAACCAAGGCAGCGTGCTGGCCGTATGCGGCAGGCTTTCGGGGGCCGGTGGCGGCGGCGTTTGCTGCCGTTCGGCCTGTGGTTCTTCGGGGGCGGGTGGAGGGCTATTTTGAGCAACCTGCGGTTGCGCCTCCGGCATCGGCTTCTCTTCGCCATTCTCGTTCACCGTTCCCACTTGAGCCGTTGACATCTCGGATTGCTGCGTGGCGGTAGTGGTGGGCACCACGGTATGCGTAGAAGCCGCGATACTCACTGCTTCCGTCTTTGGATAAGCGAACTCCTGTCCGAAATTGTCTCCGGGATAAAACCAGGCGCGCAAAGCTTTGGGTTGCCCGGGAGGCGTTTCCCAGAAACTGAACTGCGTTCTGCCGGTCGGCTCCAGCCGGTAATTGGGAATCGCCAGAATGGTGGTGATCAGGTGCCTCTCGTCTCCGTTGAAGATCTGAACGATGTGGCGATTGGAAGGCGAATCCAGCAACTTGATGATATATTTGCCAGGTTGTAACACCTCCCCTGGCACCTGAATCGGCTCATTCACGGTCAAAAGTGTGCGTTTGTTCCATTCGTCCGCCCGGGCAGTGGGAGCGAATACCGCTCCTAGAAATCCGGCGCATGCGATAGCAAGTACTAAACGACTCATTGTTGTTAACTCCTCATCCAATTCTTAGGCGGTTGACTGATCCCTAAGACCAGCCGCACAGCCTGACATGCATAGAGCACATTGGCTTCCAACGGACCGAATTTCAATAAATCAGTCATTTGCGGACCGAATTACCGAAATTCTCAGCGGGAACTTTTACCAGGTTAAGCAGGAAGTGTCGAAGCCGAGCGGCAAGTGCCGAAGTGAAGACGTTATTAACGTTGGAGAGGATCTTCTATCCAGGGCGGTATAGCATTGATTAGACGTCCGAGCTCCGGTTCAAGTTGCAGCATTTTCGTTTTCATCTCCCAAGCTATTCTCCTGTAACTGAAGTGACCTTTCACTCCGGAGCGCAGCCGGGTGAGATACTCCGCTTCGGCGAAGTCCATTTTAAAAAGAAATCGGGACCGAGCTGCGAAAGGAAGCAGGTAGTGTGCTCCCGGCGCCGGCAGTTGCCGCGCCGTAGACAAAGCATCCTCCAGCAAAGCCCGATATTCGTCAGCCAACCCAGCCTCGACCAGCGATTGCGGCGTCTCGAATCCCAGATGGGAGGTGAAGATCTGACGAAATTGCTGGCAGCGCCGGTGACGATGCAGATCGCGGTATGCGCCGATGTCCATGACGATGTCATAAACATAAGGACCGCCACGAAATTCCCGCAGCAGCTCGTCGCGATTGGCGCGCGAACGCAAAGCGACATCGATTACTTCCCGCCGTTGCTGGTTGCTCCACGCTGAAACCAGTTCGTACAGTTCCCGGTAGGGCCGATCCGTCACGCCATACAGTAGTGTCGCGACGATATCGGACATCGTGCAGGCAGGCCGAAGAAGATCCACCGCCTCGCAATGCGACCCGGTCCAAGCCGGAAGGTTTTGCGCGGCCCAGTGACGCAGATCGGCGCGGCTTTCGAGCACGTGGCGATCGGCGTCCACGTATTTGGCGAGGGTTGGCGCGAGCGGTTCCCTCGAACTGGTCTCATCGAAAACACAGGCCGGCGGCGCGGCGCAGGCTTCCACTATTTCCGAGCCCAGCGAGCGGAGTTCTTCGTACTCCGAGGCCTTCAATCGCCGCACCTGCCGCTCCAGGGTCCGGATGCTGGTGACCTGACCAACCCCGGTGGAGATGCCGAAAAAGAGCAGGTAACGGGCGACATCAAAAGCGCGCGCCGCGAGGTTGCGGCGGTACATGTCCGGCTTCATTTCCTCGGGACGGGGCAGCTTTTCCGTGAGGAACTCCGTCATGGCCGTGTGAACCCGGTTGTAGCCGGCCAGCAAGCGTTCGGCTGCTGCCTTATACGAAGCCGCCTCCGGCTCGCTGAATTCCGGCGGGACCACGAACCCGGATCGGGAGAAGTCCTGATAGCGCGAAGAACGCGCTTGGCCGTCCCAAAGCTGCTCATCTTCCGCCTCAGTAGCAGCCAGTTCCGAGATTCCTTCAAAGCACAGCACGACGTGGCCGAGATCGGCGATGGATGCGTGTCCGTACTGAAAGTAAAAACTCTCCAGAAATTTCTGCGAATCGTGGGTGCGGACCCACTCGATCGATTTCTGAATGGAGTCGGGCGAGCGGCTGTAGCGGGCCAGCGCATAGGCGCATTTTTCCGGCGGAAGAGGCGCTACGGTGAGAACACGACCTGACAAGACGCTATCATAGCGCGGTGAAGGTACGCATCCAGAGACTGGTCCCGGAGGCCTCGCTGCCGGAGTATGCGCATGGTCCGCGGGAGGACGCAGGGATGGACTTGCGTGCGGTGGAAGACGTTTTGCTCGAGCCGGGCGTCCCGGTGACGGTGCGCACTGGTCTTGCTATCGAACTGCCGCCCGGTTATGAGGCCCAAGTGCGGCCACGCAGCGGCCTGGCGCTCAAACACGCGATCACGCTTCCCAACAGCCCGGCCACGATCGATCCCGGTTATCGCGGCGAAATCCGGGTGATTCTCCTGAACTTGGGCAAGAGCGCGTATCAGATTCACTTCGGCGACCGCATCGCGCAAATGGTAGTGGCCAGGTACGAAGCTATTGAGTGGATCGAAGAAGAACTGACCGAGACGAGGCGCGGGACGGGCGGATTTGGCTCCTCGGGCCGCTGAGGACCCAGCGCCACGAACAGGTCGACATGCAGGGCCCGGCGCGCAGACACATAACTTGCGGGCAAAGCCTCCGCCTACTGCCCGCTGCGCAAACCTGCCGCAGTTTTCTTAGATTGCGCCTGTAACGACCGCCACGAAGTCGGGTACCGTTGCGCTGAGAACCTGGAGAAGCTGACGCAGGCTCAGGCGGCGATCGGCGGCTTGTTGCTCCAGTCTTGCCAATACCAGTTCCCGTTCCTGGTGAAAGATCGCGACCAGGAAAGATTGTGGGTGTAACGCCGCGATGCCCCACTGCGCGAGGTGCCCCGGCCGGAAGTGGCGAAGATTGAAGGTCAGAATGATCGGTGCCTCGCCGTGCACTGCGGCCGCTGTGACGTGACGATCCTTTTCATCGTTCGTCATCATAGGGATCAGGGACTCGTAACCGCTGATCCACGCGTCGCTAAAGTGGCCACGCAGTTCAGCTTCGAGATGAGCGATGAGAGAACTCGGCCATCCAAGCTTTAGTTCCAGCGTGCGGGTGGCCTCCCGAATGATCTCCTCTGACCACTTCGGCTCAAAGAGCCGTGGTGGTTCCGCGAGGCGCAAGAGCGTATCGCACAAAGAGAAGTTAACGAGGACGCAGGCGTCAAGGACGACAAGCGGTATGGCCGTCATTCCTGGCCGGGAATGAGCACGCGCTCATACAGGCCTGCCTGATCCACGGCCTGGCCGATTCTACGGAGCGCACCGAGGCGCCGTTGGCCCCGAAGACGCTCGTCGAAGAATTGCCTGACAGCCTGTTCGATCAGTTCGTCGGAGCTTTGATAACGGCCGCTGGCGAGCTCAAGCTCGACTTGCCTGCTCAGATCCGCTGGTAACGTAATCTCCATGGGCTTCCTTGTTTTATTCTACGCTTGCTGGCAGGCGGTGGTGAGGGCTGACGAGCAGTTGGCAAGGTCAAGCTGATCTAGCTTTCGGATGGATCTTCTCCGTAGCGAAGGAAGAGGGCCGCCAGATCCTTCGCCAGGATCAGGCCAATCGGCTTGCCTAGCCGCCCACGAAGGTCACCTACGGCCGACTGAAAGCGTTGCGAAGCCGATGTGGCCGTCGTGACGATCAACCCGCACGTATACGCGTCTGAATGGAGCGCTCGCTCGATGTCCGTTACGGCTCGGTCGTCATCTATTACGCCCTCATAGCATTTGACTTGGACTGCACAGACCTCTGTCCGCCCTAGATCAAGTGACTCGATCCCACTTTCGAACTTGAATTCCAGGTCGGCACCGTTCACATCGGGTCCCTTGACCGCATTCTTGACGCGCGGCATCCTGGCCATCACTTCGCGTACGAAATGTTCCAGCTTCTTTTCTGGATGTATTTGGTAAATTTGATTGCCGATCGTCAGCAGTTGTTTGTCAACCTGCTCCCGGAGACGTTCACTTGCGGATTTGCCGGACGCTCCGGAGTGCAGATTGCGGAGAAGTTCCTCGAACTTAGCTGTTTCGCCGATCGTCCAGTGCGCTCCCATCAGCTTGAGTCGTTTGGATAGATAGGGATGGACGACATCGGCGTTGCGATCAAACTCAAATAAAAATGAGCAAGGCAACATGGAGCGGAAATCGTCCTGCGGTGGGCCGCCCCATTCCGGCGTGAACTGGAAAATGTCGTCCGGGCGGGTGCCCTCACGCTCGACGATCTTGACGACAGTGCAGCGCCCATAGGACGGCATGTTGACGTACACGAAATAGTCGTCTGGCCTGACGTTGAGAAGGAAGGACGTCTTCGCGAAATAATCCTGCTCGTCCCGTTTTAGGGAAGTCCAGCCGTTACGCTCAGTTTTATCCTGAAGATCGCGAGGGTCGTATCCTTCCGAAGACCATCCAAATCGAGCTCGCCCTTGGCGGAGCTCCTGAAATAGAGCTTTGGTAAGTGAAGCATTTTCCTGCTCAGCTTTGACTGCGAAAATGGTGTAAGGCAATTTTGGCCGTTCTCCGGACGCCATTATACTGGAGAAACGGGGCCGCGACGATTAACGAATTCTCCTCATTCGCACCGCAAGGCTCGGATCTCCAAACCACGGGAGTCCGGACGGGTTAGGCGGAAAAATCGATCGTTCGGATGCAGTACACGCTGCCTGAGGTGCCTGCGGGCGAGCAAAAGATGGAGGCTACCAGTCTTCCGCCAGCCGCACAAAACTCCGGACGCAGACGCCCACCGGGCCTTTGGCCAGGAAGGGTTTGGCTTCGTCGTTCCAGGCGGTGCCGGCGACATCGAGATGTACCCAGGGCTTGCCTTCGGTAAACTCGGCCAGGAACCAGGCCGCCGTGATGGAACCGGCCGGACGCCCGCCGATGTTTTGTAAATCGGCGAACGGACTCTTCAGAGCTTCCTTGTATTCTTCATCCATCGGCATCTGCCAGGTCTTTTCGCCTTCGGTCTTGGAAGCCGCGAGCAACTTATGCAGCAAGGCTTCGTTATTGGTGAAAGCGCCGATGTTGACGTGTCCCAACGCGACCACGATAGAACCGGTCAGCGTAGCGATGTCGACCAGGTGCGTGCAGCCCAGCCGCTGGGCGTAAGTAATCGCGTCGATCAAAATCAGGCGCCCTTCCGCATCGGTGTTTAACACCTCTACGGTCTTCCCGTTTAGCGTTTTGACAATGTCACCGGGCCGTTGGGCACGGCTCCCGCACATATTTTCGACCGCGGGAACAATCGCCGTGACAGTAACCGAGGGTTTCAATTGCGCGATGGCCCGCATCGCGCCCAGCACCGCCGCGCCGCCGGACATGTCATACTTCATCTTCTCCATGCCTTCCGACGGTTTGATGGAGACGCCGCCGGTATCGAAGGTAACGCCTTTCCCGATGAGCGCCAGATGATCCCCGGACGTTGGATTTTGCGGCCGGTAACGCACGATAATAAACGCGGGCGGCTCGGCGCTGCCTTGCGAAACACCGAGCAGCGCGCCCATGCCGAGTTCACTCATTTTGGCTTGATCGAGAACTTCACATTCCAGGCCGTTCGAAGACGCCATCTCTTTGGCCCGTTGGGCGAGCGCGGTTGGGGTGAGAATGTTGGCGGGCTCATTGATCAAATCGCGAGTAAAGTTCTGCGACTCCGCGAGGATGCGCCCGCGATTGAGTCCCGCGACCGATCCACCGGAGATGAGGAACAGGTCCACCTTTTTCTCGGTCTTCTTCGGATCGGTTTTGTGGAGATCGGGTTCAAAATCGGCCAGGATCGCGCCTTCCACCGCGGCAGACGTGAAGTCATCCGAGCTATAAGACTGGTCCAGAACCAGGCAAATGCTGCGGACGCCTTTGGGTTTGAGGGCGCGTAACACGGCGCCCGAAACCTTGCGCATCTCCGCCAGCGAAAATTTGTCTTCTTTGCCCGCGCCGGCCAGCACCAGCCGCTTTGCTTTATAGCCGCTGGCATGGTGAACGATCGCCGTTTCGCAGCTCGCGCCGGTCAACTCGCCCGAGGAGTATAGTTCCTTGGCCGCTTCCATTGGCGGCGCGGAGCCCTCAAAGGCGAGTACGACCACCGCGTCCACTTCGACCTGGGCCGGAGCCATGGTCTCTAATCTGATTTCCATTAATTTAATCTCTCCTCCGATTCATCGCGGCGCGCGCTTCAGCATCCATTTCGCGCTTGCGCAGGGTTTCCCGTTTGTCATGCAGCTTCTTACCTTTGCCGACCGCGATCTCGATCTTTATCCGGCCGTTCTTCAGATACATTTTGGTGGGCACCAGCGTCAAGCCTTTTTCGCGGGTCTGGCCCATCAGCTTATCGATTTCCCGCCGGTGCAGCAGCAGCTTCCGGCGGCGAACCGGTTCGTGGTTTTCGCGGTTGCCATGCGAATACTCGCTGATGTGAGCGTTCAGCAACCAAGCTTCGTTTCCCACCACCTCGGCGAAGCTTTCTTTCAGTTGGACCCGTCCGCTCTTGGCAGCTTTTACTTCGGTTCCCGAGAGGACCAGTCCAGCCTCATATCGATCAAACAAATGGTAATTGTAACCGGCCTGCCGGTTGTCACTCAAAATCTTAAAGCCGGATTCCACGATTGGTGCGATTTAGGACTCAACGCCGGGAAAGCCCGCAACGTCAGTCATTTAAGAAGCCATTCCGCGGGTGTCGGCCTTACCGCTAAGTGTATCACACCGCTAGGAAAACGAATAAGATGCTGGTTTTTAATAGTTTACGGCGGTTCTTTGCGGTTTTGAGCGTGGCGCTGCTGGTGTTGCCCGGCAGCGTGCTGGAGGCGCGTACCAAGAAGGGCGACAAGCTGCTGAAGTTGGGCCAAAAAGCGGAACTGAGCAGGGATTACGAGAAAGCCCTCGACCTATATACGCAAGCCTACAGCCAGGACCCGTCCGATCCGGGTTATGAGATTGGCCTGCGGCGAGTGCGATTCCAGGTGGGCATGATTCACGTCAACGCCGGGGAGAAGCTTCGCCAGGCTGGGAAACTGGAAGATGCGCTGGTGGAGTTCCAGAAGGCGTATTCTGTCGATCCGTCGTCGGCGATCGCCATCCAGGAAATACGGCGGACCGATGAAGCGATCGAGCAGAGCCGCAAGGGTACCAAAAAGCCGCAGACCGCCGTGGAGCACGCCCAGCAAGTAACTGAGGAGCGCATAGAATCGCTGTTGCCGGTGCCGGAACTGAAACCGATCACCAGCCAGATCAGCACGCTGAAAATGAACAATCAGCCGCCGCGGGTGCTGTATGAAACCGTAGGCAAGCTGGCCGGCATCAACGTAATCTTCGATCCGCAGTATCAGCCCACCACGCGCAACATCAATCTCGATCTCACCAATACCAGTCTCGAAGAAGCTCTCAACTATATTGGCTTGCTGACCAAAACGTTTTGGAAGCCCATTAGCGCCAACGCGATTTTTGTCACCGATGACAACGTCACCAAACGGCGCGATTATGAAGACGAGGTGGTGAAGGTCTTCTATTTGAAAAATGTGACTTCGGTCCAGGAATTTCAGGAGATTGTCACGGCGGTGCGCTCGGTCACCGACATCCGGCGCATGTTCACTTACAACGCGCAGAACGCCGTGATGGCGCGCGGAACGGTGGATCAGATTAACCTGGCCGAAAAACTCTTTCACGATTTGGACAAGCCGAAAGCGGAAGTGGTGATCGACCTGGTGGTGCTCGAAGTAAACACGGACCATACGAAGAGTATCGCGGCTGGGCTGGTTTCCAACGGCACCACGGGCCTGGTGATACCCGTCGGTTTCACGCCCCGCAGCAGCCTTACCGTGGGTGGGACCAGCACCACCTCGAACAACGGAACAGGGACCGGCACCGGAACCACGGGTGCTACAGGCACCACCACTACTCCAACCTCAACCACAACTTCGGCCACGATCTCGGCGTCGAATATCGGCCAGGTGAGTTTCAGCGACTTCTCCTTGACTCTGCCGGGAGCATTGTTGCAGGCCGTGCTGAGCGACAACTCAACCAAGATCATGCAGTCCCCCGAGTTGCGCGCTTCCGATAGCGCGAAGGTCTCGCTGAAAATCGGTGAGAAAGTGCCTTATGCCAGTGGCAGCTTTCAGCCCGGCGTCGGCACCGTGGGTGTCAGTCCTCTGGTGAGCACACAGTTTCAATTCGCCGAAACTGGAGTCAACGTGGAATTCACGCCCCACATACATGCGGCCGAAGGCGAGATTTCCATGCACATCATCGTTGACGTTTCGAACGTCAGTTCGACCGTCAGTATCGGAGGCATCAATCAGCCGGTGATCAGCCAGCGCAAGGAGGAGGCCGATATCCGCATTCGTGATGGCGAGGTCAGCCTGCTAGGCGGATTGATCAATAATCAGGACACCTTATCGTTCTCGGGCATTCCGGGCTTCACGAATGTCCCGGTTCTAGGGAAATTTTTGCTGGGCAGCAATTCCACTGATAGATCGCGCTCTAACCTTCTGATCGCGTTGATTCCTCATATCGTGCGGAAACCGAGCGTCGAAGCCGTTGACTTACGTGGCGTGGCGGCGGGAACGGATCAGTTTGTGAAGCTGAACTACGCGCCCAAGAAAGAGGAGCCTGCGGCTAGTCCAACTCCGGCTCCGGCTGCAAATCCGGAAGCAACTCGGCCTGCTCCGCCGGCGGTGGTTCCCGCCGTTCCTCCGGCCCCTTCTTCCACGGCGCCAGGGATCAATCTGTTCCCCGACAACGCTCAAGTCGCGCTCAGCGCGCCGGTGAATCTGATGTTGATGGTACAAAATGTCAGGGATCTCCAAACCGCGCCGGTGCGCTTGCGGTGGGATCCCAAAGTGCTTCGCTTAAATGAGGTGAAGCCGGGTAGCATGTTCACACAAGCGGGCGGCGTCACCGGACCCACGGTCGACATCCGGAATGATGCCGGCGAGGCGACCATCGGAATCTCACGAACCGGCAGCGGTTCGCCCCTGCACGGTTCAGGCCCCATCCTCGAGTTGAATTTTGTGGCGGTCGGAAAGGGAACGGCTAAAGTGGAGGTGACTGAGGCGAATCTGCAGAATTCGAAATCGGAACCCATTAAAGTGGCGCCGGTTTCGGTTCCTGTGGTCGTTCATTAAGAACGGTTGTGGTGGGGCGATCCCCCTGAATCGCGGCCGACGCCCCTCGTCGGCCTTCCTCTTCGATCGTAGTGAGGCGGACCGAGGGGCTGGTAGGGTGCATTAGGCTATGGCGTTTGTCAGTATGCGGCGAAGAAGGTCTCAACAGGGCTTGACCCTGGTGGAATTAATCGTGGCGTTCACCATATTGCTGGTGTTGTCGACCATGGCGCTGCCGCTAGCGCGCTACAAAGTCCGGCAGGAAAAGGAGCGCGACCTGGAACGCGCTTTGCGCGAGATTCGAGCCGCCATCGACAAATATAAGGACGATGCCGACGGGGGAAAATTGGGGCCGCAGAAGATTGACACCGACAACTACCCGGAATCGTTGGAACAATTGGTGGAAGGAGTGAAGGCGGCCGGCGCGGTCGACAAGAAAATCCACTATTTGCGCCGCATCCCCAAGGACCCCATGACCAACTCGACGGACTGGGGCAAGCGCAGCACGCGCGACGATCCGAAATCACAGTCCTGGGGCGGGCAGAACCTGTTTGACGTTTATACCAAGAGCACAGAGAAAGCGCGCGATGGAACTCCCTATAGTGACATGTAACCGGCGGCCGCTGTCCCGGCGCCTGCTCGGCTTCACGCTGATCGAACTGATGATCGTGATGGCGATCATCGCCATCCTGTTATCTATCGCTCTGCCGATCTATACGCGCACCATTCTCAGGTCCAAAGAGAGCGTGCTCAAGAACAACCTGTTCACGCTGCGCAGCGTGATCGACGAATACACCTACGATAAGCAGAAAGCCCCACAGAGTCTGCAGGATTTGGTAACCGAGGGCTATTTGCGCCAAATTCCCATAGATCCGATCACCAACTCGGCCGACACCTGGAAGCCGATCATGGAGGACTCGCAAGCGAGCGTCAGCCAAACCGAGCCGGGTTTGTTCGATGTCCGCAGCGGCTCCGACAAAACCAGTATGGAAGGCACGCCTTACTCGGATTGGTAGAGCTGTATGCGTCGGAAGCGGATTGTTGGCAAGCCTCGCCGCGCTGGCGTTCTTTTTGGAGGCTGCTACCGTCACCGTCTGGTCACCCCGGAAAATTTGGCAGAGGGTAGCTGAATCGAACAGCCATCCTTTCGGAGCGCCGGTTTTCAGGACCGGAGGCGGACCTTCCACCCGTACCCTCTGCATGGGGAGCACCGGCCGGACGTCGAATCCGATAACGCCTGGGTTGCTATCAGGCCGCGTTTCCCAGCCTATCCAAGGCAGGCACTTTGCGTTCCGGTGCATTTTGAAGAATAATGATGCGCGGATTTGCCAATTTTCTAACTATGCCTAGGCTCCTTTCCTCTAAGACGGTTGGTGGCTGGGGAGCGAATCGAACGCTCTCCTCCTGTGTTTCAGGCAGGCTTGCTCACCAGATACAACACCCAGCCATAAGGCTAGGCGGTAAACAGGCCGCTACACCAATAGGAGGATGATAAATAGGAGCTACTGAGGAGTGGGATGGCCGACCACACAGCATCCGAGTTACGCAGAGCGATCTTGCTCCGGCGTGCTTCGGTTGTCATCTTGTCGCCCATTTCAAGACGATTCTAGCACAATCTTGAGTTCATTTCCAGCGATTTATCGAGAGCGCCCAATATTTTTTCCAGAGCTTGCTGCCTGGCCGGTTCGGAGACGATGCCGAACACCTGTGGGGCAGGTTAATAACTGTTAATAACCTGCGGCCGATTATTAATCGGCCCTGGGCTAGTCGCAAACCCGCCGCCCGTTGATAACCGGCCCCACAAGACGACACAAGAACGCCCGCGGGTGCGATCCGCGGGCGTTTTCGAAGCGACTTCGATCTAGAACGACGGCCCTACTCGTGCGATTCCACGTGGCGCATGATAGTCACCGGTCCTGTGTTCTCCTGGATTGAGTAATCCGACGGGACGACGAAGAGCATTGGCGAAGGCTCACTGCGGTCGATGTTCTGCAACTCAAAGGTTGTGTCGCCCATTCGCGGATCGCTGGTCTTGCTGCGGACGGTGGCTTGCAGGTCGGGAGAATACCAGGTCTCGGTCACGATTTCGATCGGCTTCTCATTACCCATTTCTCCCGCCGCGATAGTGCGAGTGATTCTATTCCCATCGGCACGCACTCCGTTTATGGTTTGTGAACCAAGCGATTCTCTCTTAATATCGGGCCCTTTGGCCGCGCTCCCGCTTTGGACGACCTTCATCTGATACGAACCGGGAGGCGGTCCGATCGCGGCCATCGTGGCGCCGCCGGTGGGAGTGGATCGAGCGATCTTGTTATCCGGCTCCAGCACGTAGTGAGTCTTGGCCACGGGATCCTGGATAAAGACCAGCGTGGGAAGTGGTGGAGCACCGCCGGCTAAGGTTGACAGGCCGGACATGGACTGCTCACGGCGCGTGCGGCCCTGGCTGTCCCGGGCCACCGAAGAAGCGGTGGTGTGACGAATATGATTACCATCCGCCAGTGTCTGCACGGTTTCCGTCACCGCCGACGCCGAATAGGGGGCGCCCGTGACAACTTTTCCTTCCGCGGCAAAATCTCCCGCAAACCACCTCATCTCCATGCCGGGCACTCCCGCCGTGACGATATGGCCGCTTGCGCCGCCGCCGATCCCTCCCCCGTCGGAGACGACTATCTGCCGGTCCAGGACCGTTGGCGTCCCTTGCTGAGCCAGCAAAGCGGCGCCCGAAAGCAAAAACAGACAAGTACTTTTCATAATGTTCTCTCCTGCAACGTAAATTACTGCACAAATCTAATGGCGCGAGCCATTCCATCCTGCCCAACCACGACATCGGCGCGGACGAACTCAGACCGGGGTTCTCCGGTCAGCGGGAACCCGACCAGTTGCAAAGTTGACCGCGGCACCACCATCCGCACCACTGCTTCGGCATCGGGAGATGGCAGCGAATCCGCGCCCGGCAACGGAAAATACCTCGTTGCAATTTCCTCTGCCCGCTGGACCGCGCGCGGACGGACCGGCACGACCGGTGTTTTCCGGCCTGCCGCGAGCACAGTAGGCGCGGCGAGCACAGTAGGCGCTGCGATCAGAGATGGCGCGGCGATATGCGTCATCAACGGCTGGGGCGGCGAGATGTCCGTCCGATGCGGGAGAAACACAACCATCGTTAGAATCGCGGCGGCCGCAACTGCGCCCCAAGCCCAGCCCCGCGCCGTCCGAAATGCCCGAAATGTCTTTCTCCGCCGAAACGCCAACAGCACTTTTTGTTCTACCCGCTCCGGCGCGCTTTCGGTTTTCAGAGCGTCCATCGCCAGACGATATTGGTCATTCATGCCGTACATCCTTCCCGGGCCCGCATTCTGGCCCCGAGCAACGCTCTGGCCCGATGCAGCCGCGACCGGATGGTCCCCACGGCGCAACCCTGAATCTCCGCGGCTTGCGCATAATCCATTTCCTCGATGTCGCACAGGATCACCGCTTCGCGATAGTTGGCGGGCAGCGCCAAAATCGTCCGCCGCAACTGGCCGATCATTTGATTCCGCGCCGATTCCAGCGACAGATCGCGCGGATCGGCCACCTGCTCCAGCTCCGGTTCAAACACGCGCGCTTTCTCAAGCCAACGTAAAACACGCTTCCGCGCGATACCAAGCAAATATGCCGCCAGCGGACCGCGTCGCGCGTCATACTGGCGCGAATCCCGCAGCAGGATGAGAAAAACATCCTGGACGACCTCTTCGGCGACATCCGCCTTGCCGCTCATATGCAATGCGTAACGATAAACCGAACCTTGATGGCGCCGGTATAGCATGGTGAACGCGGTCTCGCCGCCCCCTTGCGCCGCGAGCATCAAATCGGCATCGCTCGTCTCTCCCACTGTCTGGTATTCCGGCGAGTACAGAAATAGTTCCACAATTTTCAAAGGCGCCTTTAAAGCAGGTTGACGACGGTCGCGCCCCAGCCGCCGGCTTCCGCCGGCGCGTCGCCGAAGCTCGCCACAAACGGAGTCCGCGCCAGAATGGCCCTTACCATTTCCCGCTGCACGCCGATGCCCCGGCCGTGCACAATGCGCAGCGCTTTGAATCCCAGGCGGTGCGCTTCTGAGAGATACTCTTCGACGATCGCTTGGACGTCTCTGGGCGGCACAGTATGCAGATCGAAGACATCCGTGATGGGAATGCGAACCGGTTCGTCATCAAATGCATTCGGGCTCATGACGGCTGTTGCTAGCCTAGCATTCTGAATCCGAGGCTGCCCGTTGGCAGAGCCAATTCCGGGCCGCCATTGTTGGCCGATTCAGCTCGCGAACGTCAGTGACGGGAACACGTGCCGATCCTCTCACTTATGTTCGGGGCTGGAAGAATTGCGATCTTCATCGCGTCTCGTACTCGTGCAGATCGAAGACACCGTGAACCGAGTTCTCATTATAGAAATCGGGGTCATGACGGCTGTTGCTAGCCTAGCATTCTGAATCCGAGGCCCGTTGGCAGGACCAATTCCGGGCCGCCATTGCTGGCCGATTCAGCTCGCGAACGTCAGCGAGGGGAACAATCGCCGATCCCCTCACTGACGTTCGGGGCTGGAAGAATCGCGACCTTCATCGCTTCTCGTACTGGTCGGGTCTTCATCCAATACATTCGGGCTCATGACGGCTGTTGCTAGCCTAGCATCATGCATGCGGAGGTGAATCCGAACGAGGAATACCGGGCGCGTCTCGGCCAAAGGCAAGCGGAGGCCGCGGCGCAAGAGCAAGCTTCGCGGCGCATCAGCAATGTGCGTCTCCTGGTCGCGATCGCCGGCGTGGCCGGGGCATTTTTCGTCTTTGGAGAAACCGTGCTTTCGCCCTGGTGGCTGGTTCTTCCCGCCGCGGTTTTCGCCGTGCTCGTGGTAGTTCACTCGCGTATCGAAGAACGTCTCCAGCGTGCGCGGCGCGCGGCCCAGCTTTATCAAAGCGGGCTCGACCGCATGGAAGGGCGCTGGATCGGCCACGGCGAACGCGGCGAGCGGTTTATTAATGCCGGGCACGTTTACGCCGACGATCTGGATGTTTTCGGAAAAGGCGGCCTGTTTGAACTGCTATCGACCGCGCGCACCCGGCCGGGCGAAGACATCCTCGCCAGTTGGCTGCTGGGCCCCGCGGCTTGGGACCAAGTAGCTGCACGCCAACAAGCGGTTACGGAACTTCGCTCACGGCTCGATCTGCGGGAGGATTTTGCCATCCTCGGCGACACCGCGCGGGCTGACATGAATTCCGAAACCATCGCCGCGTGGGGCGAAGCGCCGAGAGTTGTGCTGCCGAGCTGGTTGCGTCCTGTTGCCGCCCTGCTGTGCGCGGCAGTTCTGGTGACTTTCTCGCTCTACATGGCGCAACTCACCAGTCGGACACCGGTGTTGGGCGCGCTGTTCCTGGTACTTGCTCTGACGCTGGCCTTCCGCTCGAAGACCGACGAAATCGCTAATCGCGTGGAAGCGTCCGGACACGACTTGGAGTTGTTGTCCGCGCTCGCCGGACGATTTGAACGCGAGACGTTCACGTCACCTTGCTTAAAGGCGCTCTCGCAACGGATTCAAACCACCGGCCTGCCGGTTTCGGCCGAACTGGCAAAACTGCGGAGCCTGGTCGAGCGTCTAGATTGGGAGCACAACATCTTTTTCCGGCCCATTGCCGCCGCGCTGCTCTGGCGTCCGCAGGTGGCGATCGCGGTGGAGCGCTGGCGCGCCCGTTCGGGACGGTCGATCCGCGATTGGTTGACGGCCATTGGCGAATTCGAAGCCTTGCTCGCCATTTCCGGTTATTCGTTCGAGCATCCGGCCGACCCGTTTCCCGAGGTTAGTCCGGAGAAGGGCTGGTTTCAGGCGGATGGGCTCGGCCATCCCCTGATGGCGGAGGAGAACTGTGTTCGCAATGACGTTCGGTTGGGTGGTCCGCTACGGCTGCTGGTAGTGAGCGGATCGAATATGTCGGGAAAAAGCACTCTCCTTCGCTCGGTTGGCTTGAACACAGTATTAGCCTGGGCCGGAGCGCCGGTGCGCGCGAACCGCTTGCTCGTGTCGCCGGTTTCGTTGGGAGTATCGATTCGCGTTCTCGACTCTCTACAAGATGGCAAGTCGCGCTTCTATGCCGAAATCACTCGCATCAAGGACATCGTGGATTTAACGGCGGGGCCGCGGCCGGTGCTTTTTTTGATGGACGAAATGCTGAGCGGCACCAACTCCCATGACCGCCGGATCGGCGCCGAAGCCATCGTCCGGTCATTGGTGGAACGCGGCGCGATCGGAATGATCACCACGCACGATCTGGCGCTGGCCCAAATCGCCGACAGCCTGGGTCCCGCCGCGGCCAACGTGCATTTTGCCGACACACTGGTCGAGGGAAAACTGCATTTTGACTTTCGGCTGCATCCGGGCGTGGTAGAGCGGAGCAACGCTCTGGAACTGATGCGGGCGGTGGGGTTGAAAGTGTAGCGCGAACATGCCGAAACCGGCGTCAATCCAGCGCCGCGAAGCCGCCCGATACACCTCAAGCGAGAGCGTGGCCCTGCGCCGCTGGTTTCGCTTTGAGCCGCGCCCTTGTTCAGCCGGAAGCTCGGTCTATGTTATGGCCGGTTCCTCTTCTTGGTTCCCTCTTTTCAGCGAAAAGCGCCGAGGTTTTAGCCTCTGTTTACGGCCGGACGAAAGCGCGCATCAGATCTCTTGTGAGGCCGCAGCCCAGATGGCTGGGTGGCCCGTCGAGCCTAATAACTTTACGAGAGGTACAATCGCTGTGGATGACAGACTGCGTCGTGTCCGCGGTTCTGGCGTTAGTGCTATGTCCTTTGACGCTTTCGGGCCAGTTCGCGCTGAAGGACATAACCGCAAAAGATCCGGTGGTCCGCCAAGCGGCACTTCGGCGACTGGCGGCGCTGCCGCTTTCCGAAAAAGAACGTTACATCCCTGACCTTGCCCGCCTCCTTCGTGCGAGTGACGAGTATATCCCCATTGTTTTGGCTTTCGCGAAGATCGGACCCCCGGCGGTTCCAACTCTCAGAGATCTGCTGACAGACCCCACTCATGTGGTGCGCGGTTGCGCCGCGGAAGCTCTTGCAATGATCCGCCCCGTTGCGCGGAAAGACATCGCCAGCCTGCACTCGATGCTGAAAGACAACGATAAGTGGGTTCGACAGCGCGTAGCGGAATCTCTTTTGAGCGCCGGTGCAAAGGACCCAGAGGCGGAGTTAGTCAGCCGTGACGAGTGGCATTACCTTCAATTCCGAGGCGCCCAACCATCCGGAGGAATCGGCGATTGGATAGGGTCGCTGGCTCTTAGCGATCCCAGAACTACCTACAACGATATATCATCTTTGATAAGCGTGGGAGATCCCGCGGTGCCGTCCCTGATACAAGCTCTTAAAAATCAGGACTCCAACATTCGCGCAGGCGCCGCAGAGGCCCTACAGGACATGCATGTTTACCGCCCGGATATCGAAGCGGCCTTCATTCAAGCGATAAATGATCCATCGCAGAGGGTGCGGGATGCTGCGCGGTTCTCGCTCTTGTTCACGATAAGTGAAGCCGCCAGTGACGCTCTGCTGCGGGATGAGATCGCCGAGATCGAACGCAAGAAGACCGCTGAGCAACGCGCCCGAGCCAACAGAACGCTTCCTCACTCCCTGACCGAAATACTCGCCTCCATCCCGCCCGATCCCGACAATACTTACGCGCTCGACGTCGCGAATCAGTTCGAGACGAAAGCGCCAGACGGCACTGTCGTGCTCACTGTGCTTCACTCCGGCGAGCAGCGTACCGATCTTTTGCGCTTCTGGGCCAGGCGCAATGGCAGCTATTTCCTGGTCGGGGAAGACACTGCGGACAACCCCGACGGAGGGACGCCCCATTTGTCGGCCGATGCGTTCCATTATCATGGCAAGGCCTACATTCACGCCCAGCGTCTTTGGGAGGGCACAGGCTCCCAGCACGAAGATAAGTACTTCCGAGTTGAAAACGGAGGCTTGGTGCAGCTCAAAACTCCCGAAGGTTTCCCGATTCAGCTTGCGCCGAAGGAAGGCGTCTGGAAAGGTTTTGCGCTGGATCTCAAAGACGATCATCTCGGCTTCGAGTTCTGGATCTGGAAGGAGGGCGACAGTAACTGCTGCCCCACGGCAGGCCAGGTGACGGGCACCTACACGATTGTGGGCGACGATCTGAGATACGCCACTTGGAAACGCTCAGCAGTCAATCCGCAATAGCGCTGCTCGCGAGCGTCTGGCCATCCCCCGCCACATCGCCAACATAAGCTGGAACGATTCGACACGCAAAGAGGCGCCGTATTCCCGCGAAGCTGCTCACTGTTTCGATTGGCATGTTTGGCCCCCTTAGCTTCGTCCTGATGCCACCGCTGGATTTGTACCGTTCACCATGTCTTTCATGCGCTGTTCGATGAACCGATTCAACTCCGGATGAGTCAGCACGTACAGGCGTTCCTCGCGAATGGCGGCCAGCGCTTGCTCTCCTACGGCGCGCGGGCTTAAGCCAGTCTTTTTCAATGCCTCCGCGGCTCCGGCACGGACTGCGCGCAGCGAATCTTCAACCGGCGCCGACTCGGCGTCCGCAAATTCCGCCGGCCGCCGGCGGTGGGAGTCCATGATGTTGGTGTCGACCAGGCCGGGGCACACAACCGAAATCCCGGGCTTGAACCCGCCGCGGCGCAGTTCCACGTACAGGTTTTCCGAGAGACTGACCACTGCGGCTTTGGTTGCTCCGTAGAGTGAACTGCCACTCGCGATCAGTCCTCCCAACGAAGCGGTATTCACGATGTGCGCCTCAGTGTCCTGTTCGATCATGATCGGGAGAAACGAGTGAATCCCATGCACCACGCCCATCAGATTGACCGCCACGATCCAATGCCAGTCGGCCAGCGTGTTGGTCCAACTGGCGCGGCCGCCAACGAAAATGCCGGCGTTGTTGCAAAGCACGTGTACGGCGCCGTACCTGCTGAGCGTTTGCTTTGCCAGATCCTCTACCTGATCGGGTTTGGACACATCCGCCGGCACTGCAAACACATCCGCGCCCGCGGCAAGCAGTGAATCGGTGGTCTCCGCGAGTTTGTCCGGTTCAATGTCGCTGAGTACGACTTTCATGCCCGCCGCGAGGAAGGTCTCCGCCATTCCGCGGCCGATCCCGCTGGCCGCTCCCGTAGCGACGGCGACTTTATCTTTGAAGTCTTTCATCTGAACTCCCCTAAAAAACGGCGTGAAGTTAACCGCCGCAATGATCAAGGCTCAACCGGCAGGAAGTGATCGATCCGACCGTCCCGAACTTTGAAATCGGCCGAATAGAGCTGGAAGTCGGGCGCCGCCTCCACGAGTACACGCCCGGAGTGCGGCAGGCGTTCCGACCAGATTGCATCGGCCGCAGCCGTCATCCGCGGGTATAGGCCGCCTGCACGCAGCAGGTGCCGGAAGGTTGTTTGCTAGCGACCCTACTTCGCGCGCGGCGGAACATAGCCGGGCGGAAAGGAGGCGCCTTCGCCGAAGAAATAATCTTCCATCTGTTTGAGCAGAAATTCCTGCGACTCCTGAGTGCCCAGGTTCAGGCGATACTCGTTCATGATCATCTTCATGTGTTCGAGCCACAGTTTCCAGGCGTCTTGCGACACATTCTCGTAGATACGCTGGCCCAAGGGATGACCCTCGAACGGAACTTCGGTGAGACCGGGAAGCTCGCGTTGGAACTTCACGCAGAAGACCATGCGCGCGTTTTCCGCCGGTTTGATATTAGAGAGTGAAAGTGGAACTCCGCCGCCGCATCCCATGCACACCAGGATAACAGTCTGGAGGGCGGCGTACGACTTCCCAATCGGAAAAGTGACCTATTGAGTAACCGGTTGGCTGGCCGGGGACGTACCGCGGGCCACGGACTTCTTGCCGTTGAGATATTCCGAAAGCCGAAGCGGCTGCGGTGCTCCTTTTTCCATCGACCGTTGCACCGCGCGCTGGTAGCGCCGCAACGTCTCCCGGCGGGAAGAGTCTTTTAGATCGCACGCGTCAATGTCTAAAAGGATTTCCACTTCCCAAGGCTGGAAAGTGTTGCGAGTCATGTTGCCACGTAACAGATCCTGAATAAGCTTATTGAAGCGCGCAAGTATCGCTTCGCCGTCGAGTGTAGTGTCCAACATCTCTAAAGTGTTATCGGCAGGTTCGGGGGGAAAATTGAGGACGAAAGTGAACGAAGCCCACTTCGGCCAGCCAGCCCAGGGGCATGCGTGTGATCATATTGTTATTAACGATTTAGCGGCCCACAAAGAAGCCGATGGGGGCTTTAGGCGGCCCGCGTGCGATCCGGGCCGATTTCGACGGTAGATGGCCTCACTTGGCCGCCGGGTCGCCTCGCTCCACATAATTCTTGAGCCTGGTGAGTTGCTCTTTGAGAACCGAGTCCACCGGCGCAGCCCAGGTATTCATGCCGGCGGGAAAATATCCGGCGACGGCGTAAGTAAGGTCGAGCTTGGTTCCACCATCCGCGGGAGACAACTCAAACCGCATATTTCCCGAGGCGGCGATCGACTGGAGCGGGCCCATCGCGCCGGTGAGGCCCAGCGCTTTGCTGGGGGCGAAAAAGACAACCTCCATATGGCGGACGCTGCCGCCGCCGGGGAGCTTTTCGCAAAAACAGCCCATGGGTTTCTCCTCAATACTGAGGTTGTGAGCGTCGTGCGAATAAGTATGGCTGGGATTCCACCAGTCGCCGACATTGTGAACCAGCCGGCGGTACACGTCATCGGGAGCCGCATTGATCGTCACCGTGGTCTTGACGGTGAACCCGCTGCTGGCGGAGTCGGCCACCTCCGTCCTGGCAAAGCCGGCCACCAGCAGAAGGACTGCCAAGACACACAACGGGAAAGGTTTCATTTTCCCTATTATGCCTACTTCGCCGCGCGCATGGCCCGCAGAATGAATTCCTGAATCTCCGGTTTGATCTGCCAGCCCTTGGCTTCGGTACCGGCGGGCCAGTTGTTTTGGTCCGACCACATCCGGTTGAGCCCTTTTTGGATCTCGGGATCGCCGCCGGTGAAGCCTGCCAGCAATTTGCGCCAGCGCGCGGCCAGTTTCTGAGCCTTGACGCCCGCTGGATCTTCGTTGAGGGAAGCTTCGACGTCGGCGAAGAGTTGCGCCCAATCCTGGCCGGCCTGCTCCTGCAGTTCGGGCGACCACAGCGCCTGGCGCGCCGCGACCTTAGCCTGTGCTTCTTCGCTGTAATATTTCTTGGTCCAATCGTTGTCGTTTTGCATTTGAATCTCCTGAATAATTTTCTTGAACAGACTCCAGTTTGGTTCCTGCGCGTGGTCGAAAGACCTGGCCGCCTCCTGAATCGCCCGGATGGTTTGATCCAGTTGCCTGCGCCGTTCGGCCAGAGTGGCTTGCTGGCGCCGCAAAATATCGGACAGATCGGACTCCTTGCGCAAAAGGCTCCGGATCTGTTTGAGGGGAAGACCCAGATACTTCAGGACAACAATCTGTTCCAGACGCAGCAGGTCGCGATCGGTGTAAAGACGATAACCGCTGACGGAACGGCGGCTCGGCTTGAGCAGTCCGAGCCGGTCGTAATGATGCAGTGAACGGACCGTCACTCCGGCCAGATTGGCGAATTGTTGCGCCTGGTACATTGCCTTCAATCGACCCCACGTTTCCACTTTGAACTCTGACGTTACGTCAGAGTCAAGAGGTTGCGAAAACTTTCTCAGCGCGTTCCCGGGCCTCGCCTTCGCGCGGGCCGTGCATGGCGATTAGGCTCCGCAATTGCTCCCTCGCCTCGGGCCAGTTTTGGCGCGCGACCAGCCCTTTGGCGTTCCGGATTTCGCCTTCGGGATCGGAAATCCGCGGAAGGCTTCGGGCTGGCCAAGGCGGTTATTGCACGGCCCGTTGTTCAGGTCCCGTTGTTCAGGTCCCGTTGTTCAGGTAAACGATGAGCCCGGATTTAATGGCACCCTAGCGGCTCAAATGTCCGCAAGAGCTTGCTCCTCGGACGACGCCACCCGGCTGGTGGTGGCGCGTCGCCCCACCGCGACGTTTCCCGTCTATCCGCTGGCGCCGCCGCGCTGTTCCCCGTACTTCTTAATGTACTGTTCCCGTGCGCCCGCCATCCAGTGGTCTCGCTCCGCACGGGTCGAGAAACCCGGCATTTGTTCCTCAAAGCGCGCGATATCTTCAGTGGTCCAGTTGGTGATTTGTCGAAAAGTATACACTCCGAACCGATTCAGGCGCCTTTCGAGCGCCGGTCCGATGCCGAAAATGAGTTTCAGATCGTCGCGGTCTCCGTTCGCGGCGTTTCCGTAGGCGGAATTTCCTTTCGCCACGAGGTTTGGGGAAGGGAAGGCAAGCTGGTTGCGGAGCCGTTCGATTTCCACGTCTTTGGCGGCGAGCTGTCTCTTCAGTTCGAGATTGCGGGTCTGCGCTTCGGACGCCGCATCATAAGCAAGTGCATCAGTGGCGCCGAGCGTTTGCTCCAGCTCGGCGATCCGGCCCGAGAGCCGGTCCAGTAAGGAGCCGTTGCCGGCGGGCTCAGAAAGAGGCGATGACGCCGGCGCACGCAGCGATCCCTCCAGTTCGGTAAATCGCTGCCGCCAGGTCTCGGTTTCGGCCTTCTGCCGGTCGAGTTGGCTGGTGAGTTCGGCCAGCGCGGCGGCCTGTTGTTGATCGAGCTGGCTGGTGAGTAGTTCTGCCGGGGTCTGGTTGTTGCGAGCTTCGAGTTGGGCGCGGTCCTCTAGTTGCATGGCGCGGAGTTGTTCCGCTTCGGTAAATCGCTGCCGCCAGGTCTCGGTTTCGGCCTTCTGCCGGTCGAGTTGGCCGGTGAGTTCCGCCAGCGCGGCGGCCTGTTGTTGATCGAGCTGGCCGGCGTGTTCCGCGAGGGTCTGGTTGTTGCGAGCTTCGAGTTGGCCGCGGTCCTCTAGTTGCATGGCACGGAGCTGTTCCGCTTCGGTAAATCGCTGCCGCCAGGTCTCGGTTTCGGCCTTCTGCCGGTCGAGTTGGCCGGTGAGTTCCGCCGGGGTCTGGTTGTTGCGAGCTTCGCGTTGGGCGCGGTCCTCTAAGTGCATGGCGCGGAGTTGTTCCGCTTCGGCAAATCGCTGCCGCCAGGTCTCGGTTTCGGCCTTCTGCCGGTCGAGTTGGCCGGTGACTTCCGCCAGCGCAGCGGCCTGTTGGTGCTCGAACTGGGCAGCGAGTGCCGCCAAGGCGGATTCCCTGGCGGCTAAAGCGGATTGGAGTTCTCCGATGGCCGTGTGGTGGGCGCGCTCGGTTTCCGCGGTCTTGGCGGCCTCCGTCTTCAGTTCCCAGCGCAGGATGTCCACTTTGCGGTTCGCGTTGAGCACCTTGGCGCGCCAGTTTTCTTTCAACTCGTCCCCATCCCGGCGCGAGAGCCAGCGACTGAGCGCATAGCCGGTGACGAAGCCGAGAGCGGCCGCGACGACAAGGAAGAACAGCAATTGCGAGATCAGGTAGAACATTACCGGGCACCGTTACTGGACAGCGGACGGGGCGGGCGGTAGCTCTTTGACCGCAACGCTACGGACCCCGCGAATGGTCGCGACCATTTCCCGCGTCGCATCGCTGATTAGGGCTTGGCCGCGCGGGGCGGCTAAGGTGATGTCGCGGCCACTGATGCGGACCCCGCCGCCGGGGATGACGACGTGCCCTTCTTGCAGGGCTTGCATGGTGCGGCTCAAGACGTCGTGCTCAATCCAGTGAGCCCGTTGCGGAACGCACCATATGCACAGCGCTGCGAATGCTAAAAATCCCAAACCCGGAATCACCCAACCTCCCACTCGCAGCTCCTTCACAAACATATCGCACAGCATTAGCGAGAAGCAAACGCGACTCGCTCGCGGTCTGGGCCGCTCGCCCGTGGACGTGGCGGAACGGGGGCTGGAGACGGCCGGGCTTTGCAGGCGCTTCGGTGGATCGCGTCTGGGTCCGTGGCACGTGGAAGTGGCGGAACTGGGGCTGGAGACGGCCGGGCTTTGCAGGCGCTTCGGTGGATCGCGTCTGGGTCCGTGGCACGTGGAAGTGGCGGAACGGGCTCTGGAGACGGCCGGGCTTTGCAGGCGCTTCGGCGGATCGCGTCTGGGCCCTTGGGCACGTGGAAGTGGCGGAACGGGGGCTGGAGACGGCCGGGCTTTGCAGGCGCTTCGGTGGATCGCGTCTGGGCCCTTGGGCACGTGGAAGTGGCGGAACGGGGGCTGGAGACGGCCGGGCTTTGCAGGCTTGCCGATTGGTGATTGCGGGCGATCCGGGGATTTGGGGGTCTGGCTTGACCTGGGGAGGGGCCGACTGACAATCGGCCGCAGATTAACAATCTGCCCCATACAGGTTTTGCGGGTCCACGAGAGGACCTAGCTTAGCTTAGTACACCGTTTCGCAATTACGGTCTCGTATTGCCGCTTGGTCTCCCACTCACGGTCGCGCCATACAGCCAAGCCCCGAACGTCAGTGAGGGGACCTGCAATACGTCGGCGAACTTATGAAACGGTGGACTTACTTAAGCTAGAGCTGGGGCCGCTGTCTTGGCTCGATTAAGAGGCCACGAGCGGCACTTGCAATGTTTGACGTCATGTTTCCTTCAGTTAGACTCTTGCGTGGAACGAAGCGAATTATGCGGCGAGAGAAGAGCGCTTTGAAGAAGCGGCTTTGCACGCGTGCCATTGCGGGCGACGCGCCGATCGGGAAGGTTCCCGCTTGACCCGCGGAGGCCGATTAATAACCTGCTCCATAGGAAATGGCGCTCTAACCCACCGGCTCGCTCACTCGATGTTTTTCTATTATGTTCAGTAAGTCGGCTGAGCGAATCGGTTTCGAGAGGTAGTCGTCCATGCCCGCCGCCAGGCATCGCTCCCGGTCGCCGGTCATGGCGTGGGCCGTCATCGCAATGATGGGCACATGCATGCCTTGGCCCAGTTCGCTTTTGCGGATAGCCTTGGTCGCTTCGAATCCATCCATATCCGGCATTTGCACGTCCATCAGAACCACATCGAACATCTGCTTTTGGAGCGCGGTCAGGGCTTCCCGTCCGTTATTCGCGATTACCACGAAATGTCCGGCCTTTTCGAGGACCCGCGTCGCCAGACGCTGATTCACGATGTTGTCCTCGGCCAGTAGAATCCTGGATGGCGACGCAGACGGTGAATGGAGCGCTCGAGCCGCGTCGTACGGCTTCGGTGCGGTCTGACCCGTGAGCGCCTGGAGGATCGCCGCGCGCAGGTCCGCGCGCCGGACGGGCTTGGTCAGGTATTGAGAAACACCCAGCTCGCGGCTCCGTTCCGCATCGCCCGGTGTTTCCCCGGAAGTAAGCATCACGATAAGCGTATCGGAGAAGGTGGGCATATCCCGAATGCGGGCGGACAACCCGAAGCCGTCGATCTCCGGCATGTGAACGTCGGTCACCACCAGCGAAAAGTGGTCGTTGGTCTCGTAGGAGCGCCGCAGCATAGAAAGTGCTTCGCGGGCATTGGACGCCGTGGCAGGGTTCATCCGCCACTGGCAAAGCATTTCGAGGAGGATTCTCAGATTGGCCGCATTGTCGTCAACCAAGAGCACGTGCACGCCAGCCAGGGACGGTTCCGGGACCAGTGGCTCAGATGCTTGCCGGGCCACGCCCAAACTCACTGTAAAATGAAAGCAACTCCCTCGCCCTGGCTCACTTTCTACCCAGAGCCGGCCGTTCATCAACTCCACCAGACGGGAAGAAATCGTCAATCCCAAGCCGGTGCCGCCAAAGCTCCGGGTGGTGGAAGCGTCGGCCTGAGAAAACGCCTCGAAAATGAGTTTCAGCTTGTCCGGCGCGATACCTATGCCCGTGTCGCGCACCTGGAAGTGCAGCCGCAATTGATCGGCGGTTTGCTCTTCCAATCGCACTTTCAACTCGACCTCGCCTTCGCGCGTGAATTTGATCGCATTCCCGACCAGATTGATGACGATCTGACGGATCCGAATCTCGTCGCCCACCACTTTCTCCGGTAATTCGGGTGAGATGTCGCAGAGCAGTTCCACGCCCTTCTCATGAGCCCGGAAAGCGATCGCCTTCATGGTCTCCTCCAAAGTGTGGAAAAGGTTAAAGGCAATCGGGTCCAATTCCAGTTTTCCGGCCTCGATCTTGGAAAAATCGAGTATGTCGTTGATCACCCGCAAGAGAGAGTCCGCGGACAGGCGCACGGTATCCAGATACTCCCGCTGCTCCTCGGAAAGATCGGTTCCGAGCACCAGTTCGGTCATTCCGATGACACCGTTCATGGGCGTCCGGATCTCGTGGCTCATATTTGCCAGAAACTCGCTCTTCGCCTGGCTGGCGGCTTCCGCCTTGTGCATCGAGACCAGCAGGTCGGCGTTGGTCTTGCTCAATTCGGCCGTCCGGCTCTGCACCTCATGTTCCAAGCGCTCTTGGTTGCCGAGAAGCGCCATGTCGCGGTGCTCGATTTCGGCCAACATCTCGTTAAACGTGCCGATCAGTTGCCCCAGATCGTCGTCGGTCTGTTTGATGGCGCGCACATGATAGTTTTTCTCCAGCGAGACGACGCGAGCGACCTGGCCCAAATGCGCAATGGGATCGGAAATGGCCTTTTGCAGCCTGGAAGACAACACCATCGCCAGCCAGAAGGCGATCGATGCGATGATCGCGACAATTTCCGCGAAGCGGCGCAGCCGGTCGTGCAATTCGCCCAAGTCCGACTCCATAAAGATGGAACCGATAGTCTGGTGAGCCAAAGTAATGTTCTTGAAAACCAGCAGGCGGTCGCCTTGAAACCAGGCGTCATTTGTCCTCAGATGGGCAATGTCGGGATCCGCGGCATGGCGATCCCGCCGGTAGGCGGCAAATAGCTTGGAATCGCCGGTATAAAGCAATACCTCCATGACATGGGGCCGCGACGAGAGTGGCGCGAGAAGTTCCAGTGCCGCTCTTTGATCGCCGAAGCTCAGCGCCGCCGTGCTGCTGGATGCCAGGATCGAGCCACGCATGCTCAGATCTTTCAGCATCGCGCTGCGCGTAGAAAGTTGATCGTAAAACAAAATAGCGCTACTGGCCAAAATCAAGGCCGTGCCGACCGTGGCCAGGATGATCAGCCGCAGCTTGTGTTTGATGGGCAGATTGCGGTAAAACAGCGCCGCGTTCACTTCTCGGCCCTTCTTACGCTCGTGGCCAGGCTCAAGAGTTTGGAGCTGATCTGTAAGCGCTGCAGTTGCGCGGCTTGCAGATTGATATCGAAGTGAATCCGGCCGCGGTCGAGGTTAAATCCGATCACTCCGCCGTCTGCGACAAAAGTGTCCGTTTCTCCCACGGTGAGCGAGTCGTTCGTTTTGGTCGATAGGAGGATGGCGCGCAAATGTTTCTGCTCGGAAGCGCTCACGAACAGGATCTGACAATTGGCTGCCTGGTTTACGTTGTCAAACTTACGAACCTCCAGCGCGTGTCCGTCCACGTTCTTGTTGCGCACCATGTCCTCTATCATCCAGTCCAGTGGACTCGGCCCCAGAATACAAATGTGGATGGCTCCGCTCCCATCTTTAAAAGCCTCTGGCGGCCATTCGACAAATTTTGCGAAATTGTAAATAAATGCAGCCTTGACTTGATATTCCTGGGCCGAAGCCTGGGCGCATAAGGGTATACCGAGCACGCAAGTCAGAAAGAGAGCGGCCAAAGCGTGTAAGTGAGCGGGGTTGTTTCGACCAACCGTCGCGACGCCACTTAAAATCGCCACGTGACTTTCCCGTAGCAGTTTCGCGGGACTTCTACCAGTTGGTTAAAGCGGCTGGAAATGTACTCCAGGTGGTTCGGATCGAAGGCGTCTTGAACGCCCGCGGAGAACTCCCATCGCTCGTCCGGCCGCCACCCTAAGCGCAGGTCTCCACGCAGATGGCGGGGCACGCCCAGCAGGGGCATGGCGCCGTAGTAATAGATGCCGCTATCCAGTTGAACTTTGCTGGTGAGATCGAGGTAAGAATGAATTTGGAATTCGTGTTCCGGGCTGCCTCCTTCGGTGCGCAGGGAGTCGTCGCTATAGATCCCGGGGTAGGAGTTGGTATGGATCAAAACCGTACTGTATCCGCCCGTCAGTTTCCACCGGTTGTTAGCGTTAAAGGTCGAGCTGAGTTCGCCGCCGTAAGATTCGCCGTACCGGCGGTTGCCAAACACAGTAGGGATCTCCAGATAAGGCGGCAGTTGGCCCGAGCCCGGAATGAATATCGCCTGTTCGGTCGTAACACTCGCCAGATGCTGATAGACGTTGTAGAACGCCGACGCGTCCAGCGACAGCCGCGGTCCAATTTGCAGCCGCTGCCCCACTTCGTATGCGAGTACGCTCTCCGATCGAAAATTCGGATCGCCAGTTAAGTGAACAAACGCATAGAGCGGAGGTTGAATGGGAGTCGCCGTGACGATTCCATCGAAGCTGCGCTCGTAAATCGATGGAGTGCGCACGGCCCGGGAGATAGCCGCCCAGGTGGATAGATTTGCGGCCGGAGTCCACAGCAGCCGGGCCGTGGGTTGAATCTGAAAGCCGGCGGAGTCGCCCCGACTCAATTGTGCTCCAACGATCAACTCGAGCTTATCTTCGACCAGCGTAATTTGATCTTCTCCGAACACCGCAAAGAGCGCATCATTTACATTGGGAAGACGCTGGGCAGCATACAAAAAAGGCGCTGGCAAAAAAGGCGCTGGCAAAAAAGGCGCCGGCAGAAATGTCGCCGGCTGCTGCTGCGGTGGCGCATCGAAGCGGTAGAGAGATTCGTGAAAGTTGACCCCCCAGGTCAACTCATGCCGCTCTCCGGCGGTGGAGTGCTGGTGAAAAGCGGCGTTCACTATGTCGTAGCTGAGAGGAGTTTGAACGTCGCTGTTCTGGCTTCGCTCCCAGGAGAACTGGCCGGTAGCATCCGAGCCGTTCGAAAATTTGTGTTCCCAGCGCGCCAGCAAACTGCCCGCGAGGTCCGTGGTCGGAGCCTCGAGTATTGCCGGAAAAGGTTCGCCCGCGGGCTGCGTGGGATATTCGTGCCCTACTTCGGAGCGATAAACAACGCCTGCTAGCAGAACGGTGTCGGCTTTGCTCGCGTTCCAATCGATCCGGAAATTCGCCCGCGCGTTGTTCCAGCCATCCGCTGGCTTTTGCCCATCGGTGGAAGTAAAGGCCGCCGTGTCGTTATCCTGGATGCCGATGCGGTAATAAGCGTTAGACCCAATGCTCCCGCCATAGCGTCCACTGGCGCTGAACTCCGGCGCACTGCCGGCCTCCGCCGTTATCAGCGCGCCCTGGGCGTCCTTGGCCGATTTTGTAATGATGTTAATGACACCGTTTACCGCGTTGGTCCCCCAGATGGCCGCGCCCGGGCCGCGAATGACCTCGATCCTTTCGATATCGGCAGGTGGAATTGCCAGCCGATCCCAGTCCACTCCGGAGGCCAGTTCGTTGTACACGCTGCGCCCGTCTACCAGCACCAAGAGCTTGTTCGCGCTATCGTCGTTGAATCCACGGATGCTGATAGCCCAGGAGCCGCTGCTGCTGCGCGCTACTTGTACGCCGGGCGCAAGGCGCAGTATTTCGGGGAAACTAAGGCCGGAACGCCGGATGTCTTCGGCCGTGATCACATAGACCGAAGCAGCCGTTTTGCCCAGTCGCTGGCCCCTTTTCGAGACGGAGGTGACCTGGACATTCATTAGCTCCTCTAGCGTCGCGTCGGCGAGGTTGGCGGGAGTCGTAGTCTGCCCAGGCGCGCCGGATGGCAGGGCCAGGGACGCCGATAAAAGACAGAGTAGTTGCCGGAGCGCCATTCTGTGGAAACATATCGGAAAGAACGGCGTTATTTAGAGCCGCCGGCCCGGCTTTGTAGTCCGCCCGATACCTACGGCGTGACCTTGTGAGAGTCACGGTAGTTTGGATACGCCGGTTTCTTGTGCACCGGCAACGGATGCTTCTCCAGATCCGCCAGCAGCGCTTCCACCGTTTTCTCCAACTGCGGATCGTGTCCTTCCCGCACCAGATGCGGGTCAAGTTCCACCTCCACATCCGGAGCGATACCGTGGTTTTCCACTTCCCACTCGCCTTTCGGCGTCCAGAATCCGCGGCTGGGCGTGGACACCACTCCTCCATCCATCAGTTGCTCCTGCGGGCCGAAGAACCCCACCAGTCCGCCCCAAGTCCGCTTGCCGATGAGCGGCCCAATCTTCAATTCGCGGAAATGAAACGGCATCGCATCCCCTCCCGAACCGGCATATTCATTGATGATCAGCGCCTTCGGCCCCGGAATCAAACTCACCGGCCAGGTGGTGTCTTCTCCATCCCGCGTCGTCCGGTAGTTCAGCAACTGGCGCTGCAAGTACGTGAGGATGTAATCGGTCATGGTGCCTCCGCCATTGAAACGCTCGTCCACCACGGCGCCCTCGCGGCCGGCCTGTGGGAAAAAGTAGCGGTTGAAAAACGTGAAGCCTCCCACGCTGGTGTCGGGCAGATAGATGTACGCCAAGCGCCCTTTGCTCAGCTCATCCACCTTGCGCCGGTTGCCTTCCACCCACGCCAGATTGCGCAGCGCCTGCTCGCTTGTGGCCGGAACCACCGTCACTTCCCGCGACCCCGCGCCGCCCGGATCCGGCCCCACGCGCAACACCACCGATTTACCCGCCGTCTCTTCAAAGAAGCTGTACACATTGGCGTTGCCGCCGACGTCGCGTCCGTTCACCGCGAGTAAATATTCACCCGCCACTACGTTCACTCCCGGCTGCGTCAAAGGCGCGCGCAACTGCGGATTCCAATTCTCGCCATCGAACACGCGCAAAAATCGATAACGGCCGTTTTCAACTTTGTAGTCCGCGCCCAGCAATCCCACCGGCACGCGCTTGATTTCGCCAAAGTCGCCCCCGCCCACGCGCAGGTGACCCACCGTCAAACCTCCCAGGCACTCCTCAAACAAGTAATTCAAATCGGTGCGCGCGGCGATGCCTTCGAGATAAGGTTCGTACTCCTTTTCCGCCGCCTTGAGATCATATCCATGGAAACCCGGATCGTAAAAGAAATCGCGCTCCAGCCGGAACGCCTCGTGGTACATCTGCTTCCATTCCGCTAACGGGTCCACACGCACTTCCAACGTGTCGAGCTTGAGCATCCGCGGCGCGGGGCGCGTCGCCGAGGCCGGCGCCGCTTGGGCGATAAACCACTCCGGCGGGGCCGGCGGCACATCCGGCCCGGCAGCCGGACCACCCTGCCGGTACAGCATCTTTTCGCCGTTCTCCGACAGCGCAAAGAACCTGACGTTCTGCACCATCGATTCGGTCTTGCGCGTCTTCAAATCGAAGCGCTCCGCGCTCAGCGTCTCGGGTCCATTCAACGGCGAAACCGGGTTGCCCTCCACCACGAACAGAACGCCTTCCTTGCCCGGAATCAACTCCCGATAATTGCGAGGCGGCAGCGGCAAGGCCAGCGTCCGTTGGCCAATCTTCTCGAAATCGATCTTGACCTCTGGAGCCTCTTTCGCCGGAGTCTCTTTCTTCTTCGCACCCTCGGGCTCTTCCGTCTTTTCCTCGTCGCTCTCCTTCATCAGCGGCGAAGGCAAGTCCCGCCGCAAAACAATCATGTAGACACTGCTCGTGAAAGCCTTACTCATCGCCGTCATGGAGCTGTCCATCTCAGGCCCCGCATCGGTGCTGGCGAGCAGATACAAATATTTTCCGTTGCGATCGAACACCGGCGAAGTGGCGTCGCTCATGCCATCCGTCAGCGCCTCACTTTCGTGCGTATCGAGCGAATAGGCAATCACCGAGCGCATGTGGCTGCGCCCCTGCAGCGTGTAGGTGAGCCATTTGCTATCCGGCGACCACGCGGCCTGAAAAAGCTGCTGCGGCCCGGTAAAACGGTCTTTCGCCACATGCACCGGCTTGCCGTTTTGCAGATCCACGTACCACAGATTCAGCCGCTTATCGGTATACGCGATTTTCTTGCTGTCCGGTGACCAAGTGGGATTGAAAAAGAACGAAGCCGGCGTCCCCAGGTCGATTTTCTGGCATTCCCCTAAACCGCTCTGGTTTCGAATGTGCAGCGCGTATTCGCCGGACTCATCCGAAAAATAAGCGATGCGCGTTCCATCGGGCGACCACGCCGGATTGCGTTCATTGGCGCCGGGCGTATTGGTCAGATTGCGTATGTCGCCCTTCTCCGCCGGCACGGTCACGATCTCGCCGCGCGCTTCAAACACCGCCCGAGTGCCGCTGGGCGAAAGAGCCGCATTCCGGATCTGTCCAGCCGCCTTCTCAAAATGCGGCCGCACTTCCGGAAGATCGCCGGTCACCCGAATGTCCACCGGCCGCGATTTGCCGCTTTTCAAATCGTAAAGATGAATCGAGCCGAACTGCTCATACACAATGGCGCCGGGCCCGGCATTCGCGGATTTCAGATCGAGTCCGATATTTTTCACCGCTTCCGTCACCTTCTTGGTTCGGGTGTCGTAGGCGAACAACGTCACCGGCCCGTTGCGGTCGGACAAAAAGAAAATCCGCTCATCCACCCACATGGGATTGAAGTCGTTCCAGTCCTGCCGGGGCAGTTTTTCGATACTCGAATCCGAGAGCTTGGCGATCCAGATCGCCGAAGCCCGCCCGCCCCGGTATCTCTTCCACATGGAGAAAGCGCGATCCAGCGGAACGTAGGCGATCCGCGTGCCATCCGGCGAGTACGAGCCTTCCGCGCCCATCGGTAATGGCAACTCCGAAGGGTAGCCGCCGTCCCGCGGCATCGTGAACAGCCGGCTGAACCGCGAATAACTGGCGCGGTTTGACGCGAACAGGACACTCTTGCCATCCGGCGTCCACCCGGCTGTCTCATCGCGCGAAGGATGCCAGGTCAGTCTTTTCGGCACTCCCCCAGTGGACGGCACGACATATACATCCACATTGCCGTCATATTCGCCCGTAAAAGCGATCTCTTTTCCATCCGGCGAAAAGTGCGGCAGGGTCTCGACGCCCGCGCCGGCCGTCAGTCGCTTGGCCGTGCCGCCATCGCGCCCCACGATCCACAGATCGCCGGCATACACAAACGCAATTTCGGTAGCGCTCAGCGTCGGCTTTTGAAACAGGGGCTTCGGCTCCGCCGCACACAGCGCGACGGCAGCGAATAAAGCGAACCAGCGGGGCATCAGGGAACCTCCAAGGGAAGATTTGTTCATTGTAGCGAGGCGCGGGCGAGTCGAAGAGGCAACGTGCGGATCAAAACGGAGGCCGGCCTCGGCGTTGGCCTGCGATCCAGGGGGATCGCCCTATTTTTTTAGGCCTCTTTTTCCTGGGCCGGCTTCTCCTGCACGATGATTTCGTCAGGCACGACGGGCGTTCCCCCCGCATCCGCGAACTCGATCCGATAGTATCCACAATAGGCCGGAGTAGTTAGTTGCAGACCGATCTTTTCGACCGGGGCTCCGGAGTATTGGACGCTCGCGACATCGCCAGCCGGCTGGGCCGGGCCGCCATCGGCCGGAAGGTTGACCCATCGTACCGAACCGTCGATCGCGGTCGCGCCGCCGGGGAACAGCAGAGCAACCGAGACGATCTCATCGGTATCCACGACTCTTTCATTGGCGACTACCTGGACCTGAGAGGGAGCGGCCAAGCTTCCAGGCGCGCCCAACAGGATCGCCAGCGTGCGGCGTAAAGCGTCGTCCCGAAACAATTTCATGTGTTCCTGTCCGACCGGCATGGATTGGACGCCCGCCAGCGTGCTCCAGACGGGAACGGTGCCATCCCCGGCGTCGTCGATGCGCTCCGCCGACGTGCGGAACACGCTCCCATTCTTCCTCAATCGAATGTTCACGGCGGTATTCAAGCGAGTGCCGTAAAACATGAAATACCGGACATGCGCGGGGCGCTTGGCCGGGTTTAGCCGCGCATGAAAAACCTGGGCCGCCTTGAGATTGGCGTCTACCAATCCGATCCCGTCCGCCGTGGCTTTCGAGTAGATATTGAGCGCCGCCAGCGCCGTCGATTCTTCGTGAGGCCAGGCGAACAGTTCGCCTTCGGGCGGCAGAAGCTCATACACCGCCGGATAGCGCTGATCGCTCGCCAGCAACTGCACTTGCGAAGCGCTCAGGAAAAGCTTCTTCTCGATGCCCGCCGCGTAGAGCGCCGCGGCGGCCGCGCCGCGATGCGGCGTTCCGATGGCGATCAGCATTTTCACGCACGCCATTCCGGGCCGGGAGTCGAACTCTCCGCTTTCCAAATAGCAGCGGCTCACCAACCCGCCCATGCTGTGGGCGATCAATGTAATTTCCAAGTCGCCCGTGTTTGCGGCGCGAATCTGGTCAATGCAGCCGGCCAAAGCCTGGGCCGCGATATAGTTCGATTTTCGCCAATCGTAAGGGAAAACGTAGAGCGTTTTCGGGTTTCCGTTCTCTCGAAAGCCGCACGCCTCCAGATCGGTAATGATAGGATCGTAAACCGAGTAGAATCCCGCGAAGCTGCGCAACACGTCCGTAGCCACCAGCTCGGGACGCATCAGGTCGGGCATGCGCTTGTACTCGACCAGCAAACTCGCTACGGAACCCGGCCACACCACGTCGGCGCCGAGCGAAAGCTTCGATCCCATGATTCCGGGAACGAAGACTACGACATGCGTCATCCAGCTTTTACCGCGCCGCGGCGTGGATACTTGGCCAGCTTATTCAGGAGCGCCTTGGCAATTGCCAGCGCCTCTGGCTTGGACTTCCGGATACAGTCTGCGCAGACGGATGGCTCAGCCAGGCGGCCGGCCAGCGTCTCGCGATTGAAATTGTAATCCATCAGGCAGCCTTTGTCCGGATGAAAGCCTAGCCGCGATCCGTTCAGCTCCGAGAACATGATGGACACGATCACAAACCCGATCGCGTATTCAAATTTCCGGTCCGCCTTCTCGGCCAGCTCACGCAGGCCTACCGTCGAGACCAGCGACAGCTTGCCGTCAAACGAGCAGAAGAAATCGGAGTGGACCACGTGGCCCTCTTCGTCGTTCACCTCGCCCGCAACCGCGTCGGGACTCAGGCCGATGAGGTAATCGACGCCCAGGTCTTTTCTCACCGGCTTGGCGAATTCAAAAAACTCGACGTCGATGATCGCGTCGGTGAGTTCGCGCTTTTGGCGCACTGTCAGCTTCTTTTGAAGCTTCGCCTGCGACCATTCGACGACGCGGCGTTTGCTGCTGGTGATTCCGGCCGGGAGCGCTGCCTGAGCTTCAAAGAAAAGCAGGCTGGATTGGGCTTCGTTCAGGGATTTGACGATATCCGGCAAGCCCCCCACCCACGCCCCCAGATCCCAGATGCCGACCGTCTTCATGCTCCCCTTGGCACGGGCCGCCGTGGCCTCCACCTCTTCGCGATTCTCCATCAAAGAAAAAACGGTGTTGGCGCCCTGGTTCTTGAGAGCCTCCGACACCGAGGACGGAACCGCGCCCGGCTCTTTACGGCGCGAACGAACCAGCGTATAAGGCGAGAGAGTCATATGTAAATCTGAGCGCCTCCATACAGGCGGTGGAGCGTCGGAACACCCCACTCCGGCTCCCCGGCAAGCTCGATCGAAAGCGCCAATCTTGCTTCCGCCATCGCCACATCAATGTTACCGCTTTGCGTCAGTTCCTTATAAAGCGCGCTCGCGAAGGTCGCCATGGAATGAACCTTAACGGGCGCCTGGTTAGCGATCACGGCGGGAATTCCCAGCCGGATCAGCGTTTCGGCCGTATTGCTGAAGCTCGTGGGCTGCGAGCCCGGCAAAGAAGTTTCGCAAGCGCTCAGGACAACCAGCCGGATGCCGCGGCCCGCAATTACACGCGCAATGTCCTTGGCTTTGACATAATCGGGCGCTTTGGTCTTGCGGTTGATCAGCACCAGCCGGCCCTCGGCGCCGGTTGCGTCTCCATGACACGAGAAATGAACCAGATCGAAGGGCTTCGAAGCGAGAGCCTTCAGCAGGGTAACCGAATCGGTCCCTTCCATGACATCGAGTTCGAGAGGCAGTTGGTATTCCCTTCGAAGAACTCTCTCGATCTCCTCCCAGCCGACGTTGCGTAAACCGGCGGGCTCGGCCGACACCAGCAAAACGCGGGTGAGCTGCGAGCGGGGAAGAGGCGCGGGCGGCGCCAGCCCAACCGTCTGCAAAATCCGCACCACACAACGCGTGCGCCGGGGACAAAGAGTTTTCGGCTCCTGGAGAAACTCCCAGGGGATATCGTTGAAATCGCCATTGTCGCTCAGAATTTTCCAACTGACATTGTCGTCCGGTTTCAGTTTGGAATATAGATCGAATACTCCCTCGGCGACAACGAAGTCGAACAAATCGCGCCCGAACTTCTCGATCTGATCGGAGGTTAGCCGTTTTAATGGCGCATTTCCGCGCAGTTGATTGAGCAGGGTCTGGCGAAACGCCTTGAGTGCCTGCAGCTTCGCGTCAACCGTCAACCAGCGCGTCGCGACGTCGGAGCCACAGCGGGCGTGGGCGACCGCTTTGCCCCCGTTACTGAGAATTGTGAGTTCAAGGCGGTGGTGCAAAGATCAGTGTACTTTATCGCGAGCGTCCCCGAGCTTCAGGTTCGAGTGGGTTCGGCAAGCAGCCTTGGAATAAGGTCTGTAATTTGATGTATGCTCGGTCTATGGTCGGCTCATTTGGGCTGGCGATTGACCGGCATTTCGAGGAGTTAAGCGTGAGCGCACAAGAATCCTGGCGGCTGGAGGAAAGTGAAGTAGAGTTGGTCGCTTCCAGCCACTTTCGGGCTGGCGCCGCGGCGTCGGTCATCTCCATCCTCGGCAACTGGGGACCGCCTGTCACCGGCAGATTCGATGAAGATTTCCTCGACATCTGGGTCGCGGCCGATGATTCCCTTCGTCCGCAATCGGTCTCACTCTACGGGCGCGAGAACACGTTTGAAGCCTCCAGCGACTCTCCCTGGCGGGATATTGGCGAGTTCTCCAAGTCCAAGACGGCCAACATTCACGGCAGAGCGGTTGGCCTCTATCACTTCTCGGGCTTGCCCGTTGAAGAATTTGTTATTCGGCTGACGGATCATAGAGGCGATCATCATTACGACAACAACGGAGGCTACGGCGTCAACTACCGTCTACGTCGCTATGGTGGATTTCAACTAACCTGCGTCCGAGCCGCCGTCCAGAATTGGATTCTGGTTTTTCCAAAAATCATCGAAATACGCGGATCCGCGGGCGTGGCAGCGGTCTCTTTCGAGCGCTAGCTTCAGCCCGCGGTATCCCCGATGTGAGAGTTTAATAGCGATAATGGTCGGCCTTGTAAGGCCCTTCGGGCGCCACTCCCAGATACGCAGCCTGCTTTTCCGTGAGCGTGGTCAGCTTGACGCCGATTTTTTCGAGGTGCAGCCGCGCTACTTCCTCATCCAGCTTCTTGGGCAGCGTGTAAACGCCGACGTTGTACGTTTCCCGGTTCTTCCACAGATCGAGCTGCGCTAGCGTCTGATTGGCGAAGCTGTTCGACATCACAAAGCTGGGGTGTCCGGTCGCGCAACCGAGGTTCACCAGGCGGCCTTCAGCCAGCAGGAAAATGCTGTTGCCGCTGGGGAAGGTGTACATGTCCACTTGCGGCTTGATGTTGGTCTTCTTTGCGCCGCTGGTGTTGAGCCGGTCGACCTGAATCTCATTATCGAAATGCCCGATGTTGCACACGATGGCCTGATCTTTCATGTGCTGCATCTGTTCGAGCGTAATCACGTCGAGATTGCCGGTGCAGGTGACGTAGATATCGCCGCGTCCCAGCGTATCTTCGAGCGTGGTGACTTCGAAGCCTTCCATCGCCGCCTGCAGTGCGTTGATGGGATCGATTTCCGTCACGATGACACGCGCGCCCATGCCGCGCAGGGAATGTGCCGAACCCTTGCCTACGTCGCCGTAACCGCAAATTACGGCCACCTTGCCGGCCATCATGACGTCGGTCGCGCGCTTGATGCCATCCGCCAGCGATTCGCGGCAGCCGTAGAGATTGTCGAATTTCGACTTGGTCACTGAATCGTTGACATTGATCGCGGGCACCAGCAGCTTGCCTTCTTCCATCATCTTGTACAGCCGATGAACGCCGGTAGTGGTTTCTTCAGAAACGCCACGCCATTCCTTGGCTATTTCCTGCCAATGTTTTGGATGTTCCGCGTAAATCTTCTTGAGCAGGTCTTTGATGACCTTCTCTTCGTGGCTTCCGCTGGCGGAATTCACCCACTGGGAGCCCTTCTCCAGTTCCACTCCTCTATGAATCAGCAGCGTCACGTCGCCGCCGTCGTCCACGACGAGTTGCGGACCTTTTCCGCCGGGATGCGACACCGCCTGATAGGTACACCACCAGTATTCTTCCAGCGACTCGCCCTTCCAGGCAAACACCGGAACGCCGGCCTTCGCAATGGCGGCAGCCGCGTGGTCTTGCGTCGAGAAAATGTTGCAACTGGCCCAACGGACGCCAGCGCCCAGATCGACCAGCGTTTCAATCAGCACGGCCGTCTGAATAGTCATGTGCAACGATCCGGTAATGCGCACGCCAGCCAGCGGCTTTTCTTTCGCGTACTTGTTCCGGATTGCCATCAGGCCGGGCATCTCCTGCTCGGCGATGTTGATTTCTTTGCGTCCCCAGTCGGCCAGGGCAAGGTCCGCGACCTTATATTCGGTTGCGGTAGGATTCAGCGTTGCGGTACTCATGGTTCTCCTTGACGTGTTCTACAGCAGATAGATCGTAGAATCTCGATATGTTGATATGATAGCTCTATAGTCCGATGCCGTCAATCCTAAAATCGCTCAAACTGCTGTCCGACCCCAACCGGCTCCGCATCCTTCTGTTGCTGGAGCGCGAGGAATTGTCCGTAGCCGAATTGCAGGAGATCCTGTCGGCGGGGCAGAGCACCTTGTCCACGCATCTGGCGCAGTTGAAGCAAGCCGGTCTGGTAGAAGACCGGCGCACCGGCAAAAACATCTTTTATCGTTATCGTCCGCTGCCGGCTTTGCGTGAACTGCTCGAAGCGGGTTCGGCGGAGATTGCCGAGGCTTCGGAGGATCGGGAAGCACTCGCATTGGCGCTGAACCGGCGCAAGGACAAACGGCGGGAGTACTTCGACGAGTTGGCGGGGAGATTTGGGCGGCATTATGTGCCGGGGCGCAGTTGGAAGGGCGTGGCGGAGATGCTGTTGCAGTTGATGCCGCCGATGGTAATCGCCGATCTCGGAGCGGGGGAGGGAACGCTGTCGCAGTTGCTGGCGCAACGCGCGCGGAAGGTGATTGCGGTAGACGATTCGGAGAAGATGGTTGCTTACGGCGCGGAGCTGGCGCGCAAGAACGGAATCGAAAATCTGGAATACCGGCAGGGCGATTTGGAATCGTTACCGATCGAAGATGCGACGGTGGATTTGGCGCTATTCAGCCAGTCGCTGCATCACGCGCAGCATCCGCAAAACGCGATCGGCGAAGCGTGGCGCATTCTGAAGCCCGGCGCGCGGGTGGCGATACTCGACTTGCGGAGGCATAACTTCGAAGAAGCACGGGAATTGTACGCGGACCTGTGGCTTGGTTTTACTGAAGTAGAGTTGCAGGGATTCTTGCGTAAGAGCGGCTTCCATAAAATTGTGATTACTTCCGTCCATAAAGAGACAGAAGCGCCGTATTTTGAGACGCTGCTGGCGGTGGCGCAGAAATAAGGATCGAGCGGCGGCAATCCGCGATGGAGCGCAGCGCATTGGATACAATCTGTCTCCAGGGAGACGTCCAAATTGCGCTCACTCGTCGTGTTGTTGTTGATTGGTAATGTCTGCGCCCAAGACGGCTCGGCCCTATATAAGAGCCGTTGCGCCGGATGTCACGACAACGGCGTGGGGCGCGCTCCCAGTAAGGAGGCATTCAAGCAGATGTCGCCGGAGAGCGTGCAGAGCGCGCTCACTAACGGCATGATGATGATCCAGGGCATCACCATGTCCAACGCGGAAATCCGGTCGGTGGCGGAGTTTGTGACGGCGAAGGCGTTTGGCGGCGAAGCGTTACCCAAACAAGCGTTCTGCAGCGCAACAAAAACTTGGCCGGCGGATCCCCTGGCTGCGCCGCATTGGAATGGATGGGGAGCGGGCACGGACAATCGTCGTTATCAGCCCGCGGCCATGGCCGGGTTGACGGCGGACGATGTGCCCAAGCTGAAACTGGCCTGGGCGTTCGGGATTCCCGGCTCGCTGCGAGCTTACGGACAACCAACCGTCGCCGGCGGCCGCGTTTTCATTGGCACGGGAATCCGCAAGGTGTTTTCCTTGGACGCCGCCAGCGGGTGCGTGCTTTGGATGTTCGCGGCGGATAATAGCGTGCGCACCGCCATCAGCAGCGGGCGCGCCGGCGCCCGCTGGGCCGCTTTTTTCGGCGACCAGAGCGGACAGGCGTATGCCGTGGACGCTTCTTCCGGCGAGCTGATTTGGAAGACGCGCGTCGAAAGCTATCCGGGCGCTTTGATTACCGGCGCTCCAGCGCTGTATCAGGGCCGTCTGTACGTGCCCGTATCTTCCGGTGAAGAAATATTGGGAGCGGTTCCCGGCTATGAGTGCTGCAAGTTTCGCGGGAGCGTTTCGGCACTGGACGCGGCCACCGGAAAAGTGATCTGGAAAAGCTACACGATCCCGGAAGAACCGCACAAGGTGCGCAAGACCAGCCGCGACGTGCAACAGTGGGGACCGTCGGGAGCGGGCGTCTGGTCGTCGCCCACGATCGATGCGAAGCGTCACGCGATCTATGTCACCACCGGGGACTCTTATTCCGATCCGGCGGCGCGCACCAGCGACGCCTTTGTGGCATTCGATCTCGATTCCGGGCGCATGCTCTGGTCCCGGCAAATGACCTCCGGAGACGCGTTCAACGCCGCGTGCGCCGGGCCAGCGGGCGGCAATTGTCCGGAAGCGAAGGGCCCGGATGTCGATTTCGGCACGTCGCCGATGTTGGTGAACCTGCCCAACGGCAAGCGCGCGTTGATTGCCGGACAGAAGTCGGGTGTCGTATCCGCCGTGGATCCGGACCAGCAAGGCGAGGTGCTGTGGCAGACACGCATCGGCAAGGGCGGGGCGGCGGGCGGAGTGGAATGGGGATCGGCGGCGGACGATCGGAACGTGTATGTGGCTTTGTCCGATGTGGGCCATCGGCGGCCAGCCGCGGGCACTCCGGGGAATAAAACAATTTTCGGAGGACGCGGGGAGTACGATCCAACCGCGGGTGGAGGGATGTTCGCCCTGAATGCGTCGAACGGAGAACGGGTTTGGCAGACTCCGCCGCCGCCCTGTGGAGAACGGAAAGGTTGCAGCCCGGCCCAGTCCGCGGCGGTGACGGTGATTCCCGGCGTGGTCTTCTCCGGCGATCTGGGTGGCCGGCTGCACGCGTACTCGACCAAAACTGGAGCCATTCTGTGGGAAGTAGAAACGGCCCACGACTTCGAAACCGTGGACGGAGTCAAGGCGAACGGCGGCGCCATGGACGGACCTGGTCCGGTGATCGTGGGCGGAAGGCTGTACGTGAACTCCGGCTATGGATTCAACGGAGGCATGCCGGGCAACGTTCTGCTGGCGTTCTCGGTCGACGGCCGCTGAGGGCGAAGGGGCGCCGCCGGGGCGTGTTCGTCGCAAGTGCTCAACAGCCGATCGGGAAGGCGAGAGATATGTACGCGGAGGGAGAACGTCGGTGAGCTGTTTTAGAAAACGGCGGTCCGTCCCAAGGAACAGGACCGCCGGAGAGAGAGGGTTTCCGTATCAGGCTACGACTTACTGGATCGACGTGCCGGCGCCTAGACCGTTGGCAGGGCAGCCCCCGCAGATACCGAAGCCGCTTCCGTCGGCCTGAATGAAGCCGCAGGTCGAAGTAATGTGCGTCAATTCCGCGAAGGTCAAGGCGGCCAGCGAGAAGGGGGTCTCGGTGACGGAGTAAGTCGGCGCGGCGGTCGAAGTGTTCTGGTGAAGCGCGGTGCCCCAGGCCAGCAGACCATGCGCCAGGTTAGCTACGCTGACGGACGAAGCATTACATGTCCCGGTGCTCGCCACGATTTTGATCACAACGGATGAGGGGATGGCCGGAGTGAGCGGGTTGCTGATCAGCGACTTCACAACGGACAGGGATGCGAGGCCGTTCGGTGTAACTGAGCAGGTGCAGCAGGAGATCAATTCTTCGGCCGGGTCAAACGTGTACACATTGGCGCACAAATTCTGGGATGTGCCAACGACTGGGTCATTCGCGTCAGCAGTGATCTGATTTGTCGTGGCGCCGCTATTAGTAATGTTGACATACGAATCGCCGATGTTCAGGTTGGACGCATAGTGAATCTGGAAAATGTCCGACGGCAAGTTGACGTCCTCTTCCGATGCGAACGCAAGTGTCGAAAAAGCAAGAGTTGCGAGAGCAAGTGTAAAGCGCATGTGCATGATAGGAAACCTCCGATTCCGACACTATCATTCGCCAGGAATTGCGGCAATCGTCCGTTTGAATTAGTCAAAAAGGCTAGCGGTCGCAGAGGGATTGCCGCAAGTCGTTCATGTATATGGCTTTAAAGCAGTAGTTTTTAGATGCCCGGTATCAGAGTACTAGGCCCAGACTACTCAGCTTGAAGGAGTTAGGCTGTGCGTCGAGCTTCCTTTAGCGCTTGGGTTTTCGCGTTCCAGCCGCTCGGCGAGGAAGACCTTCAGCAGAGATTGGTAAGGCACGTCCCGCCGATTTGCCAGGATTTTGAGGTCCTCAATCATGGAGACGGGGAGCCGCAGCGAGATGGTTCGCAGGGTCGGTTTGAGGCGCACAAGCTTCTTGCGTTCTCCTGTTTGCCAATCTACATATTCTGTTGAATCCGCGGCGGCCCAGAACTTCCTTTCCTGGTCTTCGGTCTTAAATTCAGGGATCTTTTTTTTCTCGTACTTGCCATAAATCTCCCTTTCGTTGCGATTCATGTCGCGAATCGAGATAACGCGTACCAACGTCCGGCGGATCGTGAAGGCTGCAAAGAGCCAGCGGCCCGCGCCAGTCTGACCGAGAGCGTAGTACCTCGTCTCGTATCTTGAAGGCCGGAGGTCTCCGCCGCACGACCAGCGGCTTGTGGAAGAAAATATCTTCAGCCTCTTCCGGCGTGACGTGATGCCGTTCCCAATTCTTGCCGGTGTTCGCTTCATCCCACTCAAACCCGGTGCAACTCTCCAACGGATCGGTGGCCGCGTTTTCAGTATACGTTCAGCGTATACTGGCTGCACCTAATCGAACGGCACCAGCGGGCGACGGCTCCCGAGACCGCACGGTGCTACGCGGAGATCTTGATCTCGCCCGAAGTCCCCGGCGGCAGCGGTTTCAGTAGGGGTGAGGAACTCGCGCGCGGCAGAATGGCGCCGTTTTCGTCCGCAGGCGCGGAAGCATCCATCCGCGCCAGTCGCGAGCGCACAGTTCGCGGGCGGTCGCGTTACGAAGAAGAATGAGGAGCGGCGAAACAGAGAATCAGTTGAAAGTAAGAACTGGGGGCAAGGAAATACCCGCGGACGGGAAGTCCCGTCCGCGGTGAACTTAGGTCGTTTACTGTGGTACCGGCGTTACAGTTACGGGAATGAAGTCCGCTTCCCGATTGGTCAAGCCGTTGGTATACATCAGCAGCAGGCCGATCTGCGACGGCGAAAGAGTATTCGCGTTGTTGAATACAGTGAGATTGGCGGACGATCCCGCAGGCACCGTTGTGGTTGCTGCGCTGGTGAAGGCGGTCGGGCTATCGAGTTCGTACGTCATCGGGCCGATAGCGTCGGTCAGATTGCCCGTGAAGTAGTTATCGAAGGCGTAGACCGAGAAGACGAACGGCGAGGAAAGGCCGAGCGAAATGCCCGTGGTGGAATTGCTCAAATTGCTCAAGGGCACGGTGTAGATCATGTCGGCTGAATCGAGATCCGCCACCGCGTAGGCCACCAAGGTCGCCGTTCCTGCCACGACATCATAGACAAAAACTCCATTTTGGCCGCTGTCGGCGCCGGCGGTCGCCAGTCCGATGTCTTCATTAAAAACGATGAAATCGTCGTTCCCGTCGCTATTGGCGTCGATGTGAACGTCGAATTCCGCCGGCACATCCGGATGAGAGCGTTGGCCGAACGTGTTAATGGCGAACTGCACGGCAAAATTAGCGGTCGTCGAGCACGGATTGCTGATGCAAACCAAGCGCACGCCGGCGGCCTGCAGATTGATGACTGCAAAGTTATCGCCGGGAGCGGGAAGTTGGGAACTGGGGAACTGTGTTCCAATTCCTGTCAGCGAGAACGCGTCCACTTGTCCGTTCGTCGCGCCGGTGGTGTTGGTTAAGGTGAGCGTGGTGGAGTCCGTGTTTAATGTAATCGAGGTAGGCGACGGCAAAACGTTGGCAGCCTTATGGGGCAAGATGTGCCAGGGTACATGCACTGTGTCGGGACCGCCAGTGAAGGTGAGAATTCCGGCGAACTCCACCGTTTGGAGCAGCGGGCCGTTGTTGCCGTTCGACCCGCCGTTCAGTGTCCAGACCGGAAGGTTAGCGGCGTTCACCTGTAAAGTCGCCGTGAAGCTGGCCGCGCCGTTGGCCGGCACCGTGATGCTGGCGGGCGTAGTCAATACGGCGCCCGTGGTGTTCGGGGCGTCGCGATACGTATTGGCGATGGTATAGGTGCGCGAGGAATTGCCATAATTCCTCACCACCACTTTCTTTGAATATCGGGCGTTGGTGTTGAGACGGTAAGTGCCGAAGGACAAGCTGACGGAATACGGGGCGGAAGAGTCCCAAACCGCGCTGGTCGAAGCAGCGGCCCGATCCACGCGTAGTTCGCCGGCGCCGGCCCGAGTGATGGGAGCGAGCACGCCCGGCATGGTGAGCGGATTCTGAGTAACCGACGGTTCCGTGTTTTCCATGAGCAGGGCCTTGATTTCCTGCGAACTCAGACCGCGGTGCTGCGATAGGAGCAACGCCGCCGCGCCGGCTGTCAACGGACAGGCGAACGAAGTTCCGCTTTCGGTGGTTGAGCCAGTACCCGTGCCCACAGCCGCGCCGGTCACCGTTCCCGGCGCCGACATATCGGGCTTGATCATGTTGTAACTAAAGTTGGGACCGCGCGACGAGTAACTGGCGATGCTGCCAGCCAGAGATATCGCATTGTTGGGATCGATATCGCCGGTGACGGCGCCGGTAGCGAGCGCGCCTTTAATGACATTCGCGGTGGCTTGCGTAATCACGAGTGAAGGCGCGAAATTCGTTCCGCCACCGAAGCTGAAGGTGATGGCGTCTCCGGCCGCAACCAGGCCGATCAGCACGCCGGTGGCGCCGCTGCTAACCACATTGTCGATTTTCAGACTGACGGCGCACGTTCCCCGATCGACCAATGCAATCATCCCGCTGGGATTCGAGAGCAGAGTATCGCCCGGGCAAGCTCTACCCACATACGCGATGTTGCCAACCACGCCGGCGTTCACCGGAGCAAAGCTCAAAGTCGCGGTGTTGCTGTAGGTACCCGCAATCGAGGGGGGCGCAGTGATGATGAGCGGAATGCCAAAGGCGTCTACCGCTTGAGTAGCCGCGGCCGAAATCACTTCCGGAGTGCTGGACGGCTCCGCCACGACATACGGGATATCGCCGCTGTTGCCGGCCGAGACCACGGCCACCACGCCAAACTGCACGGCGTTGGAGAACATCTGGCTGGCCTCGTCCTCGCGCTGGCCGAAGTCGGCGCCGACCGACATGCTGATCACATCCACCGCATTGTTGAGAGTCCCGCTATTGGTGGGATCGAGAGCGAACTCAATGCCCTCGAGAATCGCCACTCCGCTGCATGCGCTGGCGACGGCGCTGCAAATCTTGACCGAATAGATCTGTGTATTCGGCGCCATGCCGCTCAACCCGCCCATGGTGTCGGCGGTTAGCGTTCCGTGACCATTCGCGTCGATTGGATTGGGATCGGGAGATAAGGTGGTGACCGTGCTTCCGTTCCAGGTCTCGCCCACGAAGTCGTAGCCGCCAATAATTCTCGAGTTGGGAAACAGGTTCGCCGGGGCGGTGGTGCTCGCCGCGGCGATGGCCGCATTGTAGTCGGCGATGTTGCCGGAGCCGCCCAGTTCAATGTGCGTGTAATCCACTCCGGTGTCGAGCATCGCCACCCGCACGCCGGCGCCGGTGACGCCATTATTGTGTACGGTTGTGCCGCCAACATACTGGACTGTTTCCGTCAGCTCCAGCTTGCGGTCGACAATCGGGCGAATGGCTGCCACGCCCGAAATCTTCGAGATTGCAGTCAATTGCGAGGCGGGAATGTCAATCATGATCGCATTGGTCGCCAGTTTCAGGCGTCCCAGATCGATGGCGCCGAGCCCGGCCAATTGCGACATGGCCGCATCTTGCTTTTGCTTCAACTGAGCCAGATAGGCTTGTTGTTGCGCGGCAGTCATGGCAATACCAGTCTGTTTGGCGTTTGGCCCGGCCGCCACCGTCAAGGGGGGATCGGAAAGGCGCACCACTACCTGTACTCGCCCGCTGGTGAGCTTCATGGCGGAAGGCCCGGAGCTTTGCTGCACGGGCGGGCCTGAATAGGTGATCTGACTTAGATCGACGGGCGTCTGGGGAATTACCTGCGCAGGAACAAATGCGGGTAATAGGAGACTAGTAAGTACTGCTCGGTTTAGAAATTGCATCTTGTTTTTCTCTCCTAAGCGTGTTGCAATCAGACTTCACCTAGACTACACTATCTCGCAGGCTTCGTAAATTATTCGGAGGAAAAAATTTGAAAAACAACAAGTGGTTAGCGATGGTGGCCGCGGCGGCGCTCTTGACCCTTTCCGCGCAGGCGGATTTGGTTTACACCGAGATCGGCGCCGGGCCCCTTCCCTCGAGCGCGGAACTAATTCCGGGACCGGGGACGCTTAATGTTTCGGACATCGATGGTACGCTGACGACGGCCACGGAAGTGGACATGTACCAGATTTACATCTCCGACCCCGCCAACTTCTCCGCCATGACAGTCCCCGTGCTGAACGGCGCGGCGGACACGGAGTTGTTTCTGTTCAGTCTTTCCGGCCTCGGCATCTACGCCAACGACGACATTTCGGGCTCCGACGTCCTGTCGTGCCTTCCGTCGGCGGGCGCGGGGAATCCTTGTCCTGTGACGCGCGCAGGTTTGGGGCCGCTGGTTGGCGGATATTATCTTCTCGCGGTTGCGGAATCCGACAATCAACCGTACAGCAGCGGTGATCCCTCGATGGGAACCGCGCAATACATTTTCACCATGGGCGCTTCCACGGATCTGGACGGCCCGGATTCATCGATGGGCGGAGGCAGTCCGATTATCGGCTGGGATGGAAATGCATTTACTAACCCGTTAGCCCCTGATCGCGGATTGTATGACATCGAACTAACCGGAGTTACTACTGATCTGCCGGAGCCGGCGAGTTTCGCGTTGCTGTTGGCCGGTGCCGGGTTACTCTTGCTGAGGAAGAAGCTAGCGTAGTAGAGTACGTCGATAGAGTTAGACGGCTTGTAACTTTATAGCAACTCGTCGCGCTTCTTAGCTTCGAGTTGCTTGACCAAGTCGCCCACTTCCTGCGCGCGGCTGCGGTCGGCAACCAGAAGCGCGTCCGGCGTGTCCACCACCACCAGATCCCGCACTCCCAGCAGCGCCACCAGTTTGCCGGGAGCGTCAACGTAGTTGCCGGCGCTGAGGTGCGCAAGCAAGTCTCCGCGGACTACATTGGCATTAGCGTCGCGCGGCAGCAGCTCGTAGACGGCATTCCAACTGCCTACGTCGTTCCAGCCGAAATCGGCGGCGGCATAGCCGATCACGCCCTGGGCTTTTTCAAGAACCGCGTAGTCGATCGAGATGTTTTCGCAGCGCGGGAAAGTCGCCGCCAGCTTGGCTTGAAAACCGCGCTGGCCGAAACGGGGCAGGGAAGCCAACAGCGTAGCGGTCTTGGGAAGAAATTCGCGTAGCGCGCCGAGCAGAACTTCCGTTTTCCAGAAAAACATGCCCGCATTCCAATAGAAGTTGCCGGCGTCGATATAGCGCGCCGCGGTCTCCCGATCCGGCTTTTCCTGAAACTTGCGAACCGGCGCGGGCTCCATCGTACCGGCTGCGACGCCCTCGGGAAACTCGATATATCCGTAGCCTGTCTCGGGCCAGCGCGGCTGGATGCCCAGCACCACGATTTTTCCCGCGGCGGCCGATCGAAACGCCGGCCGCACCAGACGCAGATAACGCGCCGGTTTCGAGATCATGTGGTCGGCGGGGAAGACGCCCATGACCGATTCGGGATCGATCCCGTGCAGGATCTGCGCCGCCAGGCCGATGGCGGGCGCGGTGTTGCGTTGCGCCGGCTCGGCCAGGATCTGCGCCTTAGGCACCTCCGGCAACTGGCGCACAATTTCCGCGCGCAGGTGATCGTTGGTGAGAACCCAGATGCGCTCGGGAGGGAGAACGGGGCGAAGCCGGTCGACCGTCTGCTGGATCAGGGAGCGCTCGCCTAGAAACCGCAGCACTTGTTTGGCCGATTTGCGCCGGCTGCGCGGCCAAAAGCGCGTGCCTCGGCCTCCGGCCAGAATCAGGCCGTAGTAATTCGACTTGGCCATTTAGTGGAGCGGATACCCGTGCACCAGTTTGAGCGTGCGGTCCCAACGGGTCCGGGTGAAAAAGTGCATGGCGAGATCGACGAAGTGATGGAGATTATAATCCTTGAGATCTTCGGTGGGCGCGTCGTAGGACCAGAAGATCACAAACGGCTTGCCTTCGATGTTGTCGCGCGGGACCAGGCCCCAATAGCGGCTGTCGAGCGAGTTATCGCGATTGTCGCCCATGGCGAAGTAGCTGCCTTCCGGCACAATCAACTCGCCGTCACGCACGTCGTTGTGCACCATTTCGAGCATGCGGGCATTCATCTGCGGATCGCCGGCAAACTCCGGCTCGGCGGATGGAAAATTGTCGCGCCAGGGATCGTAATTGCCGATCGAGTGGATCACGTAGGGCTCATACAGAGGGTTTCCATTCAGGTAGATTACGCGATCGATTTCTTTAATGCGATCGCCGGGCACGCCGATCACGCGCTTGACGTAATCTTCTTTGATCAGCGTCGGGTGTTTGAAAACAATAATGTCGCCGCGCCGCGGAGGCGTATAGGGCAGAAAATACCTGCCGATCGGGCCGCTGATAGAATAAGCCAGCTTATCCACGATCAGGTGATCGCCCGTCAGCAAAGTATTGTGCATCGACGAAGTGGGAATCACGAACGGCTGCGCCACAAACGTGATGCCGAACAGCAGAACCAGCACCGTCACCGCCCACTCCGCCACGGAGTTGCGAATGGGCGCGGCCTTGGGCGGCGCAGGCGGCGGAGCGGCCGTCTTGGCCTTGCCCGGCTTAGTTGTTGTGGTAGCCATGGATCAAGCGAAAAGTGCGGTTCCAACGCGTCTTCGAGAAAAAGTGCATTCCCAGGTCCGCAAAATGCCTTGCCAGCGACGACATGGAGGAGTTCGCCAGGCTCTCCGTCGAGGCGTTGTACGACCAGTAGATGATCAACGGCTTGCCGATGATATTGCCGCGCGGCACAAACCCCCAATAGCGGCTATCGAGGGAATTATCGCGGTTGTCGCCCATGGCGAAATAGCTGCCCTGGGGCACAATCACTTCGCCATTGACGACGTCGTCGTGCAACATCGTCTGGGCCGGCGGAGGCAGCAAAACATTCGGTTCGCTACCCGGAAAGTTGTCGCGGTACGAATCGGGGTAGGGGTTTTTGTGGTAGACGTAAGGCTCAGTTAGCGCCGCACCGTTGCGATAAACCACCTGATCGACGATCTTAATGCGATCGCCCGGAACGCCGATCACGCGCTTGACGAATGTTTGTGAAATATCGATCGGATACCGGAACACGATGATGTCTCCATGTTTCGGCTCCTCGTAGGGCAGAAAATATTTGCTCACCGCACCCGCGGGAGCATACGCCAGCTTATCCACCAGCAGGTGATCGCCGATCAATAGCGTGTCTTCCATTGAACCGGTAGGAATCACAAAGGCCTGCACCAGGGTGGTAGTGCCGAACAGCAGCAGCAGTATAGTGACTGCCCACTCCGCGATAGAATTGCGCGGCGGATCGTGTTGCGGCTGGCCGGCTACGACCGCGGCCGGCTGAGGTTCAGCGATTGCGGTATTTGCCGGCGCGGCAGGCGGGTTCATAACGATGACTCCTCTATTCTATCAACAGCCGGCAGCGGCTCCGCCGGAGGACGGCGGAAGCGGAATACTTCTCCGAAGCTAATCAACAGGTTAACCACTCCGAGCCCGCTCAAAGCGCCGCGGAAATAGGTGCTCCACCACATTTCCTGAAGCCAGGGCGCCCAACCAGCGATGGAATTGTTTTCCCAGGAGTCCAACCACGGGAATACCAGCAGAAAAACGCCCAGCTCGAAGCAGAAAACGATAAAGATCACGCGCCACAGCTTCTGATGCCAGCTCAGGGCAGGGAGCGACTCTACTGGCATGCCGCCGCCGTAAATAGCTCGGTCTGCTCCGGGTAGCCGGTCCACAAGGTGTGCGGGCAGTTCTCCCGCACGGGCCAGAAACTGAAGCGATGCAAGGTAGTGGGTCCAAACTGCCGCAAGGCTTTCCAATGCTCGTCGGTCGAATAGCCTTTATGATGCTTCAGCCCGTATTGCGGAAAAACTTCATCCCAAGCGCACATACAGGCGTCCCGTTCGACCTTTGCCAATATAGACGCGGCAGCAATGCATTGCGATAGGGCGTCACCGTGAATCAAGGCCCGCTGCGGGATGGGCAGATCGATCTCGATGGCGTCCACCAGCAGAAAACCGGCCGGCGGTTGGAGCTTTTCCACCGCCCGCCGCATAGCCAGCCGGGAGGCTTGATAGATGTTGATGCGGTCGATTTCAAAGGCGTCGGCGGCGCCCAGGGCCCAGGCCACGGCGCGCTCGCGGATGCGTTGGGCCAGCACTTGGCGCCGCTCGGCTGGCAATAGTTTGCTATCGCGCAGACCGCGAATCCGATGTTCCTGGGGAAGAATGACGGCGGCGGCGAAAACCGGACCGAACAGCGCTCCCCGGCCCACTTCGTCGACACCTGCGACGTTGTGGTAGCCCTCAAGACGGGCTTGGCGTTCGAATTTTCCCTGGCACCTGCCCGGGCCGGGCATAGAGGCGCTACTCGCGCTCGCGCAGGCGGGCTGCTTTGCCCTTGAGGCCGCGCAAGTAGTAGAGTTTGGCGCGGCGCACGCGGCCCGTTCGAACGACGTCGATATGGTCCACAACCGGTGCGTGCACGGGGAAGATTCGCTCGACGCCATGGCCAAAGCTGACCTTGCGGACGGTGATGGTCTCGCCCAGGCCGGTATTGTTGCGTGCGATCACGGTGCCTTCAAAGGCCTGCAGGCGCTCTTTGTCGCCCTCCTTTATTTTTACGTGGACGCGGATCGTATCGCCCGGACGAAACTCCGGCGCCTCGCGCTTGTTTTTGTTGATTACCTTGGTCATCAGGGCGTTTTGCATGGTTTCAGGTCCTTGAAGTACTGAAGTTACTATTGTAATAAATCCGGCCGGTTGCGCGCAGTCTTTTCACGGGCGGCCCGTTCCCGCCAGCGCCGGATCTCCTCGTGATTCCCGCCAGTCAGCACGTCCGGAACCTTCCAGCCGCGAAAATCCGCCGGCCGCGTATATTGCGGGCAATCGAGCAGCCCGGGTTCGCTGAAGGATTCGTGGATCGTGGAGTCCAGGTTACCCAACACGCCTGGCGCCAGTCTTGCTATACAGTCTACCATCATCGCAGCGGCTAACTCCCCTCCGCTCAATACAAAATCCCCTACCGACAACTCTTCGTCCGCCAGATGCTCGGCCACCCGTTCGTCCACTCCTTCATATCGGCCGCAGATGAGCAGAACTTCTGGATAGCCCGCCAGGCGGCGCGCGGCCGCCTGATCGAATCGCTTACCCTGGGCGGATAGCAGGATGGTCCGGGTGGGGTTTATGCTTTCGACCGCTTCAAAAATGGGTTGAGGCTTGAGAAGCATGCCTTCGCCGCCGCCGAAAGGGCGGTCGTCGACGGTGCGATGGCGGTCTGAAGTCCAATTGCGCAGATCGTGGATTTTGATGTCGATGAGCTTCGCCTCGATCGCCTTGGCGGCAATGCCATGAGCGAAAGGGCCCTTGAAAAAATCGGGGAAAATCGTCAGAATATCAAAGCGCATGCCTGTTGAGTATTACAGCATCGTCCGGAAGCGCTGCCGGGCTCTAGCGCTCAGTACCGCTTGCGCCGCGGTGCAACCGCCGGTTTGCAAGGCAAAAGTGGAGGGAAGACGATTCCTCGCTGCAGAACCATCTACGGGACGCTCAATTCGGCTCTGACAGAATGGTGCGTATGGTGGCCAGAGTCATGATAAGGGTCATTGGCTGTAGCGGAGATTCGACAAAACCGCGTGACAAGTAAAACTGTTTTGCCGCGTCCGAGAGCGCATGCACCAGGACGGCGAACACCCCGGTGTCGCTGGCGACCTGGACAGCCCGGAGCATGGCGTCACGCATTAGCGCCTGGCCGAGGCCTCGATTATGATAGCGGCGGTCGATCGCCAGTCGTCCAAGCAGCACCACGGGAAGGGGATCTGGCATATTGCGCCGCATCGCTTTGGGCGCGGCCTCGTGACTGATCGCTCCGGCAGAGAGACGATAGTAGCCGACAACAGCCCGGCCTGCGGTGATGACGAAGCATCGTGAAGCGCCGGAGACCTGATTTTTGAGAGCTCTCTTTTTGAGCCATTCATCCAGAGACGGTTCGCCACAACCAAAATCATCCAGCATGTGATCGGGCGTAAGCGGCGCTGGCGGCGTCAGAGCGGAACTCATTTATCCCAGGGAGCCTTGGTTTTTAGAAGACGGCGCAGGCGGTCTGACGGGGGCAAGGGACGATCTACCATCGCTCGGAACTTGGCAAAGACGCCAGCGTCCACAGAAAAGAAGGCCTGATCGAGAAGTATATCTTCGGCTTTGCGACAGGCCGCATCGAGCATGAAATCGGAACGGCTCCGGCCCAGCTTCTCGGCCGCCTGATCGATCAGATCCCGTTGGCGCACTTTCGCGCGAATGTTGATACTGACAGTTTCTCGGGCTTGCGAGTTCTGCATACACATTTAGTGTACAAGATTGTGTATAACATTGCTACACAACATACGAATTCTCCTTGGCGCTGCACGTTCCGGCACCACTACCGGTAAGGCGACGCAGCACGGTACCAACTCTGCGGTTCCCTGCGCCGTTCTGCAGTAGTTATGGGCAATCTCTCGTCCCGAAAGGGTCCTTTGTGCGACAGACAAGGGACGTGTTTTAAGGCCCACCTACTCGGAAACGATCTCTTCAAAATCTGAACATATTAAGTTAGCGCTTATGGGGCCGACCCCCGAGGCCGACCCCCTGGTCGGCGAGCGACCCCTGGTCGCTCCCAGGCGGCAGCGGCCAGGACCAAGGCTTGATCGGTGATTTCGAACCCCAATGGAGCGATCGGTCGTCAACAAGTACGCCGGATCGCGATAGTAGAGCTTCTTACTCTTCGCCTTGCGATACGGAGTCGGCGCGATCACGATCAAACGCAACGGACGCTGCTTGGCGCCACGCTGCCTGTACACCGGGCCGCCCTCTTTATAACGGACTGGGCGGCGCTGGCCACCATAAAAGATGTGGGTGGTTTTCCAGTCGCTCTGGTCCTGGCGAACCTGTTCGGGGGTAAACTTCTCGACCGCATAGAAGCGTCGCGAATCTTCCGCCGCGCGAAAGCACAGCTTGGCATCTTTGCGCGCCCGGACCAGCAGCACCGACCGTTCCGGAATTTCTGCAAAGCAGTGCGATTCAGAAGCTGCCGCCGGCCAGCACCAGCACCTTGTCGCGGCCACCGGCTTGATCCAGTTCGCGCCGCAGTGGCTGGCCCATCTCGACAAAGCTGCGGGATAGATTGTGTTGCTTCACCGCTTCCCGATACTGTTGCTGCATCTCGGCAGTGGCTTTCTTGCCGGGGCGCTTGACGCGCGAGACTTCCTGAAAGCGAATCGGCAAAGCGCGCGTGCCCACGGCAGCGTTGCGGTGCAGCGGCACCAGCAGGGAAGCCTGCAAGAAACGTAGTCCCAGTGTGAGATTGAGGTGAAACGGCGGGGACAACGGATCGCGTTGATAGAACGCTTGTGGAATCGAACGGCCCGTCTTTCGGAGCCGGGTATCGTCCAGGGCGACGCCGACCAGGCGCTGGGGGCAAAACGCCAACGCGCGCTTCAGGATGGGCTCAAACAACCGCTGCGGCTCCCAGTGGCAGCGCGAATGGAGAAAATACTCCGCGCTCCAACTGCGGTTCTGGCCGCCGTTGGTCCAGATAATGCGGGTCAAGCAGCGCCGTCCCAAACAGACCAGGGAACCGAGAGCTTGCCGTACGCCGCGCTGAAAAGTACGTTGTTGGGGAAACACCGCGCGCCAACCCGCGGTGATGGCGAGAAACTCGGCTAGCAGACTCATCGCGCCTCCGGGCGCAACGAGAAAGTGTTTTTCTCTGGGCGCAGGAAACGGTCGCCACGGGCGACCTTCTTGGTGAGGGAAGAAACCAGGCTCTCCCGGTCCACGGTGACGCCGAAGTGGGATTGAATCCGGTCCAGGATCTGGGAGACGTGCAGCGGCGAACGGGCCTTCTTGAGTATGTCGAACGCCATGTCTACTTGAGACAGACCTTTACGGCGCGGCTTCTCCGGTGTCGGCTCGCCCTGACGGAGGCGGCGGACGGCGCGGAGTTGCGCATCCAGGGAGGCTTCAAAGACACTAAGAATCAGGTCTTTCGTTTCATCGTTCATGGAGGGCTCCTGAGCATATCGGCTCAGGAACAGAATGGCATACTTGCGTCGGTCTGTCAACAATTATCTAAAATGACAGACCTGTTTAAGGAGCAAACTGGGGCACAGCCCAAAAAACAATTTAGACCTGAAATGTAGAAACTCCAGCGAGCGACCCCGGTCGCTCCAGCGCCGTCAATCTCAAGGCGCCGGTATCGCCGGAACCTTGGCGGCGCTGATCGCATCGTTGAACCGATTCACCTGGGCCCGCAACTGCTCCATGCTCTGCACCGCGCTCGCGATGGCGGTCTTGACCAGCGCGATCTGCTGCAACTCGGTCTGGGTGGGCGCGGCGGAATAAGACTCCAATGCTTGGATCAATCCGGTTACGCGCTGCATGAGAGGCTGCAGGCGAAACTCCGGCTCCGGCAGGCTGAGTTCGTCCTTGAGTTCCTCGGGCGACGGGGGTTGAAAGAAATTCCGGCTGGCGAACATCGGCCGCATGTCGTCGAGAGTTTTCTTCAGTGCCGCTGCCTGTGTCTTCAGATCTTCCGGGATTTTCGGCGCATCGGGCTTTTTCCAGGAGGCCTGCAGCGCTACCAAGGCAGAATCGGAATCCGTGAACTTCTTGCGCAGGTCGGCCGCTTGCTTGGTCATGCCAACCAGGTCGTTCAAAGAAGCGCGCCGCTTGGCGCGATCGGCCGCCGAGAACCAGGTGACGCGGGGATCTTCTTCCATTACAAATCTTTTGCTGATTTTGTCGCTGCCAATGCTGATCTCAACCGTGTAATCGCCTGGGTCGAGCAACGGACCGCTCAGCGCGTTGGGGTTCTGTCCGCCACCTTGCGCCGCGGCGCGGGCCGCTTGTTCTTCTTCCTGCGGCGTGGGAGGCACGATGCGATCGGCGCGCAGATTCCACACCACCCGGTTCACGCCGGCCTCCACGGTCTTGGGCTTGATGGTCGCCACCTGCTTGCCGCCCGCGTCCAGAATCGCGATCTTTACATCCTTGAGTTCCGGCTTCGATTTGGTCCAAAAATCGACGATGGCGCCATAAGGCGGATTAGCCGCCACGAACGTGTCAGCCCCGTCGAAATCGCTCGTATGTGCCAGACGCCATTGAATCGCCGGCCGGATGTTGAACACTTCCAGGTTGCCGTCGGCCACTTTGTTTGACATCTGTTCGAGAGCGCTGATGCTGTCCAAAATCCACACCGACCTTCCATGCGTGGCCAGAATCAGGTCGTTCTCCCGCGGATGAATGGCGATGTCATCCACCGGAACACGCGGGAGGTTGTTCTTGAACTCCTGCCAATTTGCGCCGCGATCGAAGGATATATAGAGCCCGAATTCGCCGCCTGCGAACAAGAGATCGCGATTGCGTGGATGCTCCCGGATGGTGTGGATCGCAGCCTGTTTGGGCAACCCATGGCCGATCGGTTTCCAGGTTTCGCCGAAATCGGTGGTCGCGAACAGATAGGTATCGAATTCGTTCGACCGGTGCCCATCAAAGGCCAAATAAGCCGTGCCGGCGTCAAATGCGGAGGGCGTGATGCGGCTAACATAAGTTCCTTTTGGCACGCCGGGAACGTTGGCGGTAACGTTCTTCCAGGTTTCACCATCGCGGCTGACCTGCACGTTGCCGTCGTCCGTACCCGCCCAAAGAATGCCGGATCGCACTGAGGATTCGGTCAGCGTGGTGATGGTAGGGAAAGACCCCACGCCATCGTTGCGTGAAAGCACCGTGCGGTCTTCCATTTTGCGGCCCATGACACTGAGCGTCTTTCGGTCGACGTTGGAGGTCAGGTCGGGCGAGATGCGCTTCCAGTTATCGCCCTGGTCGGTGGATTTGAAAACGAAATTGCCGCCATAGTAAAGAGTCTTGCGATCGTGACTGGAGAGCACCAACGGCGAGTTCCACTGGAAGCGGAAACGCGACATCTTGTCGTTCTCCTCATGGGGGCGCAGGCTGCGCGATTCGTGAGTACGCAGATCGCGGCGGATCAGATTGCCATCCTGCGATTCGGCGTAAACGATCCAGGGCTCCACTGGATCGATCCGCGCGTAGAATCCATCGCCTCCGGCCACCGCATACCAGTCGTCGTTGGTGATCCCTCGGACATTGGTCGTGGCGCTGGGCCCGCACCAGGAGTTGTTGTCTTGCAGGCCGCCGCAAACCTTGTAGGGCTTGGACATGTCATAGCCGATCTCATAGAACTGTGCGATGGCGATCTGGTCGCGGGAGTCCCAGGAGCGGCCGGCGTCGCGGCTAAAGTGAATGCCGCCGTCGCAGCCCACGATCATGTTGTCTGAGTTCGACGGGTCTATCCAAATGGCGTGAAAATCCACGTGGATGCGCGTCACGCGGTTGGTCACAAATGTTTTGCCGCCATCTTCCGAATAGGCCATGTTGACGCCGGCCATCCAGATTCGCTGGTCGTTGTTGGGGTCGATGCGCACCTGGCTGAAATACATGGGCCGGGCGTTGTTGCTGCTCATTTTGACCCAGGTTTCGCCTTTGTCGTCGCTGCGGTAGACGCCCGATTGCTCGCTTTCGACAGACGCGTAGACGATGTTGCCATTGCGCCTGTACACGTCGACGCCAATGCGGCCCATGTCTCCCTTGGGAAGGCCGTTGGTCAGCTTTTTCCAGGTGGCGCCGCCGTCGGTTGTGCGATAGATGCCACTGCCCGGTCCGCCGCCATTGAAGCCGAACGGCGAGCGGCGCCGCTGATAGGCCGCTGCGTAGATGACGTCCGGGTTGTTTACGTCCATGGCGATATCGTTGACACCGGTGTCGGGATTGATGTACAGCACCTTGGTCCAGCTCTTGCCGCCATCGATGGTCTTGAAGACGCCGCGTTCTTCATTAGGGCCCCACAGGCGGCCTTGGGCAGCGACGAAAACGATATTGGCGTTCGACGGATGGATGAGAATGCGTCCGATGTGATGGGTTTCGTCCAGACCCATGTGAGTCCAGGTTTTGCCGGCATCGCCCGATTTGTAGACGCCATTTCCCCAGGACGAGCTTTGCCGGTTGTTGGCTTCTCCCGTTCCGACCCACACGACATCCGGCTCCGATTGCGAGACCGTGACATCGCCGATGCTCGACACGGCTTGATCGTCAAACACGGGCTTCCAGGAGATCCCACTGTCCAAACTCTTGAAGACGCCGCCGGAAGCGGTTGCGGCATACACGATGTTGGTGTCGCGTTCCACCACGGCGAAATCGTCAACGCGGCCTTCCATATTGGCGGGTCCGATCTCGCGGAAGTGCAGAGCTTTGAACTGGTCGATTTTCGGTTGGGCGAACGCGGCCGATAACAAGAGCGCAAGGCAGAGCTGATTTCGCATTTGGTTTAGTGTAAACCTTCCCACAGCGGGGTGAGCACGCGGTTGGAACCTGTCACGTCACGTCTGAACCTGCGGTTCTGAAAGCTCCCGCAGTCCTTTCAGCCCCGAACGTGAGTGAGGGGAAAGCGAGGACTGCGTTCACTGCTATACCGAAACACTCAGACCGCAGACGATCTTCTCAAGTTCTCCATATTGCGCCATCGCGTTCCGAACATATTCTCCGTACCGCGGATTCTCGAGCAACGACGAGTCTGCCAACGCCGCAGCATCCGCCGCCACGCATGGTTTTCTTTCGCACACTGCATCCGCCATCCGGTCCAACTGTGCCGCCAGTTTGCGCCGCATTTCAATCAAGGTAGGCGCGGTGACAAAATCCCGATCTTCGTTTCCTTGTAGAACGGCAAGCTGATTCCAGAAAAGCGCTACCGCCCGCAACCCTGCCCGGAGGATCATTTCACCGGCGCGCGAATGCTCGGCGCGATCGACTCCGAATTCGTATTGCACCGCGTCGTTCATGGTGCGGATTCCCGCCATGGTCTTGCCGATCTGATCGCGAAGCGCATCCACTCGCCGCAAGGACTCCTCAAGTTCACTGGTTCCGGCCAGCCGCAGGAACTTCGCTTCGCCGCGAAAAATGGATGCGAGAGATCGGCGCATGGCGGTCACCGTGCGCACCGGCCATATCTGGTCGAAGACAAACCACATCACGACCAGCGCGAGCACGATTCCAATCAGACGGTCGCGCGCCGGCGCCAGTTCAGTGGGAGCGCTAGAACCTTCAAATGCCACCAGGTAAAAGGAGAAAGCAATCTGCAATCCTACATAGTTAAACTGCCGGCCACCGGCCCACCATGCCGAAATAAACGCAATCACCGCGATTAATATGACGAGCGAGGTAATCGAGTCCATATAAGGGAACAAAAAAACCGTGCTCCCCAGGCCGAAGATCAGTCCGCCGATGGCCGAGCCCAGCAAGCGAAAGATCAGCTTTTGTTTAATGGCTCCGGTGGTACTCAATCCGGTAATGATCACGGTGATCACCGACGTGGATATACCTGGGTAGTCCACGGCGTGATAAATGATGTAGCAGAGCGTGGTGCACAGGCTGAGTTTGAGGGCAAACGCAACCGTGTCTTTGTTCCGAAGCCCGCCGGGAACTATCAATGGCACGCGCTGCGCCGGCAGCGCGATCAGCTTTTCTTCCCCGGGAGATCCGCCTTTTAGCGGCATTGACAGAATTATGCTGACGGCAGTTTCCACCCGATCCAACAGGCCCGTGCCGTTTTCAGAGCGCCCTTCGAGGAGCGTCTCTGAACCCCGAGTGGAGTGAGTCGTCAATTCGTGGCAGGCCTGTGCAATCCGCGCGCAGCGCTCGCGCAGTTCCGGATCGGCAGTCGAGTGATGCGATCCGAAAGCGGCCGAAACATCCATGAGTTGCGCCAACATGGTTATGCGAACTCGCGAGCCGATTTGAAGAGCCCCTGGATCGAGATTGCGGTCGACAATCCGGTTGTATAACTGTTGCATTCCCGATTGACCGGTTGCCGCGAGACGGGTCACCTTCAGCGAAGCCGCTGCCAACTCTTCGGCGCTCGCGCCTTGCGCGTAAAGCGTAAACATCGTTTCCAGAGCCTGATACCTAATCCGGATTTGTTCCTCGAGCGCCTCGACGGGATGCCGCGAACCGAATACATATTCGACGGATACCGACGCGCCAATCGCGATCGAAACCGTCCCGATCAGGAAGAGCGAGTTTTTGACCAAGGCATCCGCCGGCGCTTGAGTCTCCCAAAATGCGATAACCGTGCAGAAGATAAAGGCCCAGGTTGAGGCGAGCGGCGAAAGAGTGCTCGCAAACATCAGCATTCCGGCTAAGAACGTTACTATCGCTACGCCAAGGACGCGCGCCATCGGATCGTTGTCGGTCACAATCACCAGCCCGAGTTCCACGGCAATGGAAGCGGCCAATGTCAGAAGCGAAAGAATACTGCCGCGCAAGGATACCGCGGGGCTGTCCCTCGCCACGAGGAAAACGTAGTACAAACCGAGATACGCCAACGGCATCTGTAGGATCAGCAGCGCCAGCAGAGTGATGATGGTGGCGAGAACGATCCTCAACGCGCCGTTGAGCCGTCCGGGAGTGGGCTGCAGGTCCTCCCACAGCTTGCTCATCCAAGAGGTCGAGATCGGGGGTGCCGAAACTAACGCTGAGGTTGCCATCCGGTTGTTAGTGCCAAGGTTTAGCGCACGATGGTCACGGCGGTCGCGCCGATGCGGAACAAATCGGGATCCGGATCCAGTATTCGGACACGGACCGGAAATCTCGTGGAAAGGTGCACCCAATTCAGCGTCCGCTCAATGTCCGGCAACCCGGCGGAGACTTTTCCGTCCTCGGGAAAAACGCCAAACCCGGCGCTCTCGACCACTCCGTTGAATTTTCGATCGGGATGTCCCAACAGGTACACATCCACATGCGCGCCCCGGTGAATGGCGGGCATTTTGGATTCGCGATAGTTCGCAACCACCCACCACGTGCGGGTATCGATCAGAGTGAACAACGGAGTACCCGGGCGGGCGTAAGCCCCTATCGAAATGTTCATGTTGGTCACATACGCATCAAAAGGAGACAACACGCGGCAGCGCTCCAGATCGAGACGGGCGCTGTCGACCTTGGCCGCCCTGGCCGGGCGTTCAGACATCAACGTTTCGACCGTGTCCACCGTATGCATGGCTTGCCCCAGCTTCGCGCGCGACTCGGAGACGACAGCATCTGCCTCCTGTTGCCGGGAGACCGCCTGCGTTTGCTGCGCCTGCGCCTGGACGAGAGCGGCCTGGGCTTCGTCAAAATTTCCCTGCGCGACGCGAAGCGCGGTGTGGACCTGGTCTACCTGTTCCACGGTTACGTATTGTTTCTGCAACAGAGGATCGATGCGATTCACATTGTTGGTGGCAAGTTTGAGTTGTGCGCCGGCCGCCTCAACCGAGGCCTGGGCACGGGTGACCGCCGCTTTAGCCGCTTCCACGGCGCTGCTGGCGGTGTGGAGTCCGCTGGTCGAGTTATGCACTCCAGCCTGCGCCACTTCCACCGCGCTGCTCTCCGCCGCGATCCGCCGTTTCTCGTCGACGATCTGCTGCTCTAATGCCTCTTTGTCCGAAAGCGCCTGTTGCAATGCATACTCATACGGCCGCGGATCGATTTCGAACAGCAACTCGCCTTTTTTAACGAACGCGTTGTCTTTTACCGGCAACTGTACCAGGCGGCCGCTCACTTCCGGAGCGAACTCGATAAAATTTGCACGCACGGTGGCGTCGTCAGTCCTGGGATACCGGTTGGTTTGCGCGATAACCGATAACAGCGCCAAAACCGCGGCAATTACCACTACCAGGCCCAGCGTGCGGCCAATGAGTTTGCGGGCGGAATTTTCAACCTGTGCCATTTGCCTCCTTATTTAAAAAACACGAGCCAAAGCAGGCTGGTGAGAAGAATAACCACGCTCGGATAAAACAAAGCCAATGGTCCGACTTCCGATTCCAGCCGCAAGCGCACCAGAATCCACCGTATCGCGAACGCTGCGATCACGGCTATCGTCAAACAGAACATCCAGACCGGAAAAAACGAACCAAGAAGATCGACCGAAGGCGCACGCCCACAACCCGCGAGTAGAATCGAAATCGCAACCAGCGCGCACAGGCTAAAGCCCGTGCCACGAGATTCGTGCCGCCAGCCCCGAACGTGAGTGAGGGGAACTCCGCGCTTCCCCTCACTCACGTTCGGGGCTAAATTGAATGTCGGCTTTAGCCGGGACTCATCGACAGTGTTTTTCACCAGCCTCATTTTCCTCCACCCGGCGTTTCCGTCCTCGTGGCGGCTGGCAGACTGCGCAAAAGATTTCCGGTTACGAATTCCAAATCCACGGCCTCGAGAAAAAGCTGAGATCGGGCGGAAACGCTGGAGAGCCTGGCCTGAGCCAATTGTCTTTCGGCGGTGACCACGTCGATCAGATTCTTCACTCCATATTTGTAGGCATCGAGCGACGCGGAGTAGGAAATCTGCGCGGCTTGGAGCAACGCTGCCGCTGCCTGTTCTTTCCGCACCGCCGTCCGGAAACCAATGTACGCCGTCCAGACTTCGCGCGTAGCCTGGTCTCGCCTGTCTGTCAATTCGTCTTGCGCCTGGCGGCGCCGGGATTCGGCTGCGGCCACTTCATTTTTGCGGAGGCCTCCGTCGAAAATACGCCACTCCAGAGCGAGCGAAGCCGACCAGGTAAATTGGCTGGCGGAACCCAGCACTCCGCCGGCGGCCTGGGGCCAAAAGGACGTGTTGGCGGCGGAAGCCGAAGCCACTACCCGAGGCCGGTATTCTGCCTTGGCCGCTAGTATGTCGGCGTCCGCCGCGCGAATCTCCGCGGCTTGCGCCATCAAGTCCGGACGCCCGGCCATGGCGCGATCGATCAAGGCTTCAATCGACATCGTCACTGCTTCCGGCTGCGGCGCGTTCTCTTGCCCATCGATAGCGACGTTCGGCGATGGCTCAACTCCCAGCGCCTCCGTCAGCGTCACGCGCGCAATCTTTTCGTCGCCGTCGGCGGATTCGAGGTCGAATCGCGATTGAGCAGTTTCGGCGCGCGCATTCAGCACATCGGGCAGCGTGGCGCGCCCATTGTTCAATTGCGCTTCAGACGCATCTTGAGTTGTCTGGGCGGTTTTGAGCGTCTCTTGGGCGGCCTGCAAGCGCTCCTGCGCCGTGATCAGATTGTAGTAAGAGGCGGAAACGCGAAAAGCTACGTCTTGATTGACTTGGATGAAGTTGGCTCCAGCGGCGAGCTTTTCCGCGGTCGCGGCATCCACTTTGGCGCTGCGTCTGCCAAAATCGAAGAGCGTATAATCCACCGTGACCTCCGGTTGCAGAGTTGGTAACTCAAATACGGTATAACCGGTTGGCGATAGCGGTTTCGGAAAAGGCTCAAGAATTCTTTGGTCGGCAAAAGCCGCGAGCGCCGCCAGAACCGGATAATAAGCGCTTCTCGCAACGCCCAGTTGGTCGGCCTGCTGTTTGGCCCGCTCCCAGGCAACGCGCGTGCGCGGGTTGTTGTGCTCCGCTATGTCGACCAGCTCAGCCAGTGTATAGCGGCGCGCCGGATCGAGGGTAGCAATCTTGTCAAGTGGAATGGCACGCGCCGCGCAGTCGGCCACGGATTCAGGCGAGGACGCTTGTCCGGCGCACTGCGCCAGCACTCTTCCGGAAAAACAGACGAGCAACAGGCCGCACAAAAATGCCAATCGAATGTGGGGCAGGTTGTCAACCTGCCGCGGGTTGTTAACCAGGTTGTTAACCCGCGCGAGGCCGGCTTGCCAAGCTGGCGCAGAAATTAACCAGTGCCTCATCATACGTAAGCAGAGCAAGCGCAAACTCTTCGCCGCATAGATCGAATGCCTCATCCTGTACCGGATCGTCCGAGGTGCTCAGTGCTCTAGTGTAAACCGTCCAAAAGCGACTGCAAGTATAACGGCGCGGCCGGATCTCCCTCGCGCGGCGCCCAGGGCGCAAAGTTCTTGTCGTTGGCCGCCGAATAGGGCCCGGGTTTCACTTCAAAGCAAATCGCTTCGTCAGAAAGCACCGCGATGGTGTGCCACACACCGGGGCGGATATCGATGCCGATCGGGTCCAAGCCGAGACGCTGAGCGGCGGTAATCCGTCCGTCGTCGTCAAAGATAAAGAACGCCAGCTCGCCTTTCAAAACCAGAAAGGATTCGGATTTGGGCGGATCGAGATGCCGGTGCGGCGCGATATAGGTGCCGCGCAACATGACGTTCAAGAAGCGGTGCGGATTGTCCTCGAGCGTGGGATGAAAGTTGTAGTTGATGCGCCGCCGGGGCGACTGGCGGGCTTGCGCGAGCATGCGCTCGAAGAGCGAGGCATCAATGAGCTGCATGCTCCCACTGTATTTCACTCAGCGCGCAGGGCTGCCAATGGATCGGCCCGCGTGGCGCGGACGGCGGGCGAGGCGGCGGCCGCCAGGCAAACCAACAACAGGAGCACGCCGGCGACGAGGTAGCTTGCAGCATCGAAGCGCGTGACTTCGAACAAAAAACTCTCCAGTCCCCGGGTGAGAAGCAGGGCCCCGATCAGCCCGAGACCGAGACCCAATGCCGCCATTGCCATTAACCGGCCAACCACGATCCGCAACAAATCCCGAGGTTGGGCGCCCAATGCCACTCTGACTCCGAATTCCTGGCGGCGCTGCGCGACCAGATACGAGATCAGGCCATAAATGCCTACGCTGGCGATCGCCAGCGCGGCGCAGGCAAACAGCGTCAACAGGAAAGTGGTGAACCGTCTTGTGGCCACGCGGTCGCCCAGCGCGGTCTCCATGCTGATGAACGTTGCGATGGGTTGCTGTGGATCTACTTGCCGCACGGCCGCCTGCAGCGCCGCTTTTGCATCACCGATGTTCCGGGATGCCCGGATCAGGATGGACATGGCCCGGCTGGGACTTTGCGCGAGTGGCGAATAGGACTCCGTGAATACCGGTTGTTCCACGCCGGCCCGGCGCGAATCGGCCACCACTCCCACGATCGTCGACCATTGTGCGTTCGGGCTGCTGCGCTCGTCAAAGGTAAAACGTTGGCCAATCGGGTCCGCTTTTGGCCAGTAACGCCGGGCCGTGGTCTCGTTGATGATCGCGACCGGCGGCGAGCCAGCGCGATCGTGATCATCAAAAAAACGGCCTTTTAATAGAGGGATCTTCATTACGGAGAAGAACTCGGGCGTCACGCTATCCGTCGTGAGTGGAGTGTAGATTCGATCCGGCCGGCCCTCAATGTAGATGATCCCCGAGTCCGGCAGGCGGCCGAGAAAGAGTGTTTTTATGGAGGTCGCCGATTCGATCCCGGGCTTATTCTTCAATCCATCGAGCAAGCTATCCCAGAAAGCGGTAGTGGTCTTACCGTTCGGGTATTTGCCTCTCGGCAATTGCAGTTCCGCGATGGCCATGCGCTGGCTATCAAAACCAAGTGGAACGTCCTCGATGCGCTGAAAGCTGCGGATCAAAAGCCATGCCCCGGTGAGAAGAACCATGGTGATGGCAATCTCGCCGGTAGTCAGCGCGGAGCGGAACCACCGTCCGTCGGTGCGTCCGGCTAAACCGCGGCCACCCTGCTTAAGTCCGCCAGCCACGTCGAGGCGCGATGCTTGGAGCGCGGGCCGCAAGCCGAAAATCAAGCCGCTGGCAGCGGAAACGGCCAGTGTGAACGCCGCTACGATGAGGTCAACGTGGGTATCCTGCAATTGGGGAACATCCGCGGGCGCCAGCCGTAGCAGCAGGAACACGCCCGCGTAAGCGACGCCGATTCCCAATGCGCCGCCAATACAAAACAACAGCAAAGCCTCGGTCAGCAACTGGCGCACCACCCGGCGCCGCCCCGCGCCCAGCGCCGTCCGGATCGCCAACTCTCGTCCGCGGTCCGCCGCTCGCGCCGATAGCATGCCCGCGATATTGGCGCAGCAGATCAGCAGCAGAAACACCACGGCGCCGGTGAGGATCAGCAGAGACGGCCGGATGGGTCCCGTGAGATCGTCCTGCAACCCCACCAAAGCGACTCCCAGATGCTTGTCAATTAGGTACTCCTTCGATAGGGCTGTCGCGATTGAGTCCATTTCGGCTTGCGCCTGGCCCAGCGTCGCTCCGTCTCTGAGCCTGCCCATCGCGTTCAGCCAGAAGCTACCGCGGTTCTGCCGGCTGCGCTGATCCACTACGAGCGGTGTCCAGAAATCCAGATTCCGTTCGGGAAGCCGGAACGATTCCGCTAGAACGCCGGCGACGGTGTAGCTCTCGCCGCTCAAGGTCAACTGCTTCCCCACAATCGCAGGGTCGCCGCCGAATCGGCGCAGCCATAGACCGTGGCTCAGCACCACTTTTCGCTGCCGGCCGGGCTGGTCGTCGCCTGGCTCGAAACCACTTCCCAGAACGGGCCGGACGCCACTGAGTTTCAAAAAATTTGCGGTTACCGAAGCGCCTCGCAACTGTAGTGGATCGTCGCCCCCGGTCAGGATCAGTCTCGCGCCCGTGAAACCGGCAAAGTCCTGAATGTTCTTACTTCGCCCCTTCCAGTCTTCAAAGCGAGGCCACGAGGTGACGTCGTGGTCGAAGCCTTGCGTCGGATTACGGACCCACACCCGCACCAGTTGCTCCGGGTGCTGGTAGGGCAGACTCTCGATCAACACCGACTTGACCACGCTGAACAAGGCGGAATTCACTCCAATGCCCAGCGCCAGCGTGGCCAGAGCCACAAACGTGAACCACGGGTTGCGGCCAAAGGTGCGCAGGGCGTACTTTACATCGGCTAAGAACATAGAGAGATGCTCCTGAGGCGCGTCGAGAAGAATACCGGCGGCAGCAGCGCCCAAACAAACTACGCGGCCGGACAGGTGCTTTTCCAAGGACAACTGATTGCGAAACACGAGCGCGACTTCGCGCCCGTAGTCGTCGCGGAACGAGGCAGGGTAGAGCCGCAACAATAGACGATAAACGCGTTCGTACATGCGTCAGGTCCGTTTCGGTAGGAGACCGCTGGAGCGGGCGTCCCGCAGCAGCCTTTCGAGCCGGCGCGCTTCGAGACTCGCCACGCTACGCCCGAGGTGCGTGAGGCGGTAATAGCGCCGTCGTTCATCGTCCGAATCCGGATCGGGGCGTTCTTCTAATTCTTTGATCAGACCGCTCTCCAGCAAGCGCTTGATGGAGCTGTACAGCGTGCTGGGGCTTAGACGATGCAATCCGCCCGTGCGTTCCGCTATGTCCTGCAGAATCGAGTATCCGTGACGATCTTTGTCCGCCAGAGAAACCAGGATCTGGAAAGTGTCGCGCGGAAGGGGCAGAAAGTCTTCGGGCCGGGGCGCTTCTTCCTGGCGGACAGGCATGCCGTATACTATAGCAGGTTTAGCTATAGCGAAACATGGAGTAGTTGTTCTACCGGCCGCCGCCGATCTCGAGAATCGTTCCCGTTACATACGACGCCGCGGGCGAAAGCAACCAAACGACGCCCGCGGCCACTTCATCCGGAGTTCCGGCGCGCCGCATGGGAATCGTTGGGCTCAGCCGCTGCAGCCTATCGGGCGCACCGTTGAAAGCGTGGAGATCGGTGTCCACCAGCCCCGGCGCTACCGCGTTCACGCGAATGCCTTCATCGGCCACCTCACGCGCGAGACCGGCGGTGAAGGTATTGATGGCGCCTTTCGATGCCGCATAGTGGACCCATTCGCCCGCGCCTCCGGTGCGAGCGGCCAGGGACGAGATATTCACGATCGCGCCGCCGCTGCCGCCGTTCTTCGTGGACATTCGTTTCACGGCTTCGCGGGCGCAAAGGATCGTCCCCGTAACATTGGCCGCGAGCATGTTAGCCAGCATCGCCGCATCGACGTTTTCCACGCGCGCGAAGCCGCCGGTAATCGCGGCATTGTTGACCAAGGCTCGAATCGGGCCGAGTTCGCGTTCCGCGGTTTCAAACAGGCGCAGAACGTCGGACTCCCGGGCGACATCGGCTTGGATCGCGGCCGCTTGCGTACCCAAGCCACGCAGGTGCTCGACCACGCGTTGGGCCGCTGCCTCGTTATTCACGAAGTTGACCGCGACACGGTAGCCGCTGGCGCCCAGTTGCTTTGCAATTGCGGCGCCGATCCCGCGACTCGCTCCGGTGACGATGCAAAGAGACATGTCTCAGCATAGAGGAGATCGGCCGGTGAACAACTCGCGGCAGGTTGTCGAGCTGCGCGAGAAATTTACTCCTGGCGCAACGCGACCATCGGATCGACGCTGGTAGCGCGCCGGGCTGAGATGTAGGTGGCGAGCGGCGCGATTGCGGCTATTCAGCATGGAGCAGGACAAGTAAATGGAGGGATCAGTAGGGTTGACCTGGTAGAGCGTGTCAAGCAGACGCCCGCACGCGACTGCGCCGGCCATCCGCCACGCTGAAAACAGCCGTCTTGGCGCCGATATCGAGAGCCAGCGAGAGAGTGGCGAGAATCGCGAAGCTTGGATTGCGCCGCAACATACGAGCGGCGAAAGACGGGTCCTTTGGCATCGTGCCATTCCACATGTCAGGTGGACTGCCAATGATGTTAACGATGCGCCATTGGTTGGAATCATTCACTTACACTTCTGCCTTCATCCGCCGAAATGTTCGAATTTGGGGCATATCGCGACACGGCCTGTCTGAAGACGACGCTCTGTTGGAGTTTGCACTTGAAACGAACCGGCTTTGAAGATCACAATGAAGCATCATCCAACCGGAGAAATGCGGGTAGACGGAGGTCAAATGACTTTTGCGACTTGGCGAGCAATCGGTGGAATCGGCCTATGCACGATGTTGGTTGCCGAACCCGCTCTCTCACAGGCTCACGATCCGGGACAGCGGACGGGCGTTAGCGCCGGCGGCTCGCTTCCCGGTCTCACCACGCCCCAAATGAATCTTTTCACCGAGGGCTTAAGCCGGTTCATGGAAGTCGAGAAAATCACCGATGGACTGGGTCCGCGCATGAATTTCAGCAGTTGCGCCGGATGCCACATCAATCCCGCAGTCGGCGGGTCCGGCGGCAAAGTCAATCCGCAGTTTCAGTTCGCAACCGGCCCGGATCACGGAACCAATAGCGTGCCGTACTTCATCACCGCGAATGGACCTACGCGCGAGGCGCGATTTAAGAAGACGCCGAGCGGCACGCCGGACGGGGGCGTTCACGACCTTTTCACCATCGCCGGCTTGAGCGGTGTTCCCAGCTCTTGCACCATCACGCAACCGAATTTCTCGGACAAAAACAACATCATTTTCCGCATCCCTACTCCGGTCTTCGGCGCCGGCCTCATGGAGCAGATTCGCGACGTGGACATTGAGGCGAATCTCAAGAAGGAAGTTTCCACAAAAAATCGGATGGGGATCAAGGGGAAACTGAACATTGTCATCTCGGGCAATACGCACACCATGCAGAGCCGAATCAAGGGCGACACCAACAACAACGGCAACGACGGGACCATCGCCCGCTTCGGCTGGAAGGCGCAAAACAAATCGCTGCTGCTCTTTGCGGGCGAAGCCTACAACGTCGAGATGGGCATTTCGAACGAACTGTTTCAGACCGAACGCGAAGAATCGTGCATTCTTTCGATGCCGGTGACCACACCCAACGATTTCACCAACCCGCCCGATCCCACGAAGCCATTCGCGATTCTAAGCGACATCGAGACCTTCGCTGCCTTCATGCGTATGCTCGCGCCGCCCACGCCGTCCGATAGCGAGCCCGGCGGCGCCGCTTCAATCGCCCAAGGCAAGGCCCTGTTTTCACAGATCGGCTGCCACCTCTGCCACACGCCGACGTTAATGACCGATCCCAGTTCCACCATCGCCGCCTTGGCGGGCAAACCCGCGAACCTGTATTCCGACTTGGCGCTTCACCAGATGGGAAAGAACCTGGAAGATGGAATCTCGCAGGGCGAGGCGGTGGGAGACGAATTTCGTAGCGCGCCTTTGTGGGGCCTGGGTCAACGCCTTTTTTTCCTGCACGATGGGCGCACCACCGATCTGGTGGTCGCGATCAAAGAGCATAAAGGCGCAAAATCGGAGGCCAACGGCGTCGTCCGGGAGTTCGAACGCTTGCGCGATAGCGAGAAGCAGGATCTGCTGAATTTTCTTCGATCCTTATAGCTATCAAGAGAGCGCGTGTGGGTGTAGGCTAAGGTTGTATGGACAAGCGTCTAGCCAAGAATCACAAACGTAAAGTCGAACGGGCCAAAGCAAAGCTCAAAATTTCCGAGCCGGACGTCCGAACTCATGAACAGATCGAGGCTGCCCGGGAAGCGAGCCGGGCCGATTCCGGCCATGGCGGCAATATGAAGCTGGGCCAGGCGTCCAGGCCGATGCGTTCCAATAACGCCACCAGTACCGGCAGCGCCGCAAAAACCGACGGCTAACGCGCATGGGGCTTGGTGCTGCCTTCCGTCAGACCCAGCACCCACTTCACAGCTTCGAAATACATCTTCCGGATATCGGGATCCTCCCAACTTTCCGGCGTGTGGCCGAGGGTCGAGTAAAAGACACGGCCCTGGCCGTACATCTTCGACCAGGCAACCGCAAAATCGCGATCGGCGCGATGAATGCGCGGGTTGTTCTCGTACTTTAGCTTTGTGTCATCCAGGCGCAGAAGGACATTTACCTTGTCGCGCGACCAGTTCTTCGCTTGATAAATCTCATCGCGCTTCAGAAAAGCATGCGGAAAATGCCGGACTGCCGGGAAAGTGGGATCTTCCAAAATGATGGGCGCATCAAACGTCATCCAGGGATGCTGGTCGAACCAGCCGCCCAGCATCTCCGCGTATTCCGGCCAATGATAGTTGGCGTCGAGCGCGGCGTGGACGCCCACGAAACCCTTACCGTCATCGTGGACGAAAGACAACAAGTCTTGTTTCTGATCGCCGGTTAAATCCATCTCGCCGGTAGTGTTGACGAATACCACAGCGTCAAACTGATCGAGGTTCTTCCCGTTCACGCCCGCATCCTTCTTGGTGATCCAGCGATAGTCGGTGCGCAGGTAGGATTCCCATAGCCCGCTGTCGTGCCCCAGATTCCACAAAGTGGCCATTGCGTCGGGAATCGAATCATGTTGCCAGCCATTGGCGGCGCCGAGGATGAGAATGCGCTTCCGCGTCCGCTGCTGCGGCTGCGGTTGCGCGCTGGCGGCCATACACAGGGTCAATAGAAGCAGGAATTTTGCAACGGTTCGCATCGGCCTAAAGTATACGCCTGCCGGACCGGTCAGGTTGGTTATCGCGCGGCCAGACTGATGGCCAGCAGTGCGAAAGCGATTATCAGTGCGGACGTCCTCCACCAATGATAGGCGTCCCAGCGATGCTCCATTGCCCGCCAGTCGCTGGGAAGAGACGCGACCGTCCATTTTGCGACCCGGTTGTTAATCGGCACGGGCGCCACCAGGGAGAACACGACCGCCAGGATTTGGATGGCGCACGCGGTTGCCGCCAGACGCCAAACCGGATCAGTCAAGTGTTCAAAAGGCAAAAGCAACAGGATGTTGAGCAGCGTCGAACCGGTCATCCAAAACGGCATCACGCGCCCAAACAACGCCGCCAGGGACGAGCGCACGGGAATGTGGACGTCGAGCGGTTGGCGGTTCAGAGCGGGATGACCGAACGCGGCCACATTCAACTCGCTGCCGCACATCAGACCAAGCACCAGCACGGAAATGAGATGGATCGTCATGATTGGGCCTCCGTTAAGATGGATGCCTTCGGTGAGCGGAAGGTAGCGGGCTGGGCAGCTTGACTCCGTTATTTTATCCGGGTACAATTATAATTTATCCGGACAAAATGAGCGACGCGAGCACACTTTGCACGGCCTTTGCGGGATCGAGACGAATTGCTTCAGGCGCGTTGGAACTGGTGGTCCAGCGCGCGAAAAAGGTACTCGATCGAGACGCGCGGGCTCAGGTGCTGATCTTCGATGACCAGACCAGTGAGGCGATTGAAGTAGATTTTCGCGGCACGGTTGCGGACGTCCGGAGGAGACTGCCGGCGCTGCCGCCACAGCGTGAAGCGCCTCGCCAGGCCGGCCGGCCGAAATTAGGCGTGGTAGCTCACGAAGTAACGCTGCTGCCGAGGCACTGGGATTGGCTCACCAGCCAGCCGGGAGGCGCTTCCGTGGCCTTGCGCAAACTGGTGGAGGCAGCCCGGCGGCAAAACGAACCCAAAGACCAGGTACGGCAGGCGCAGGAGGCAACTTACCGCTTTATGTCGGCAATGGCGGGCAATGAGCCGGGCTTTGAAGAAGCGGCGCGCGCGCTCTTCGGCGGCGGCCGCGATCGTTTTGAGCGAGAGACCGAAGCCTGGCCTGCCGATGTCCGGGATCATACGAGGAAGCTGGCCGCGGGCGTGTTCCAGTCATGAGGAGCGCCCTGGAAAACCGCAAGCAAGCAATACGAGCCTTCAAGGAGCGCAAAGTCGCACGCGGCATTTTTGCGGTCCGCTGCACCGCTTCCGGAGAGGTGTGGGTTGGCTCGTCTCCGAATCTGGAGGCTTGGCGAAATAGTCTCTGGTTCTCGCTGCGTGGCGGAGCCTATCCCGCACCGGCGCTTCAGCGGGAATGGAACGCGCACGGTGAGACGGCCTTCCGATTCGAAATACTGGAGACGCTCGATGACGACGTTTCACCCATCGCGCTGAGCGACGTACTCAAAAAGAAGAAGCTCGGTTGGATCGGGCAGTTGGGCGCTCGCGCGCTGAATTAGTTCCCTGCGCGCCGAAATTAGTTCAACGCCGCCGCCCGCGCGTTTTCCGAAAGCAACTGCTCCACGGTATTGGTAAAGCGCCGCCGCATTTCCTCATGAAACTCACCGGTGGCTTTGGCCGCAAAACCGGCGTGCACCGCGCGGACGCGCCCATCCCGGCCCAGGAAGAACGTGGTCGGCCACGAATTCAGATTTTCCGCCTGCGGGAGCTTCTGCTGCAGTTCATCCGGGATACCCGCGAGCAGATAGGTATACTCGAGGCCGTACTTCTTCACAAATGCCGGCAAGCGCGTCGGGTCTTTCACCTGCTCGGCTTCTTCGAAATCGAGAGCGACGATCTCGAGCCCCAACGCACGGTACTTCCGATACATCTCTTCGAGGAAGGGCGCTTCATCATGGCAGTTGGGGCACCAACTGCCCGTGATATTCACCAGCACCACTTTGCCGCGGAAACGGGCGTCGGTGTTCGAGACCAGCTTGCCATTGAGATCGGGGAATGAAAAGCGGAGCGGCTCAGACGGGTCCTTCATGCGGGTATGGTTTTCCGGATCGGTGGGTTCGGGAATGCCTTGTGCCCGCGCCGCCGCGGGCCGCAACGCGATGAGCTGCTTTTCCGCGGAGTGGATTCCGGAATAAGTCAGGTTCAGTTTGCCGGCTGATTCAGGAACCAGTTCCAGGTGGAATCCTCGGGCGCCATCAAAAGTGTTCAAAACAAATTTGCCGTCCGTGTAGCGGCCGGTGAGCAGGCCGGTATCGCCGTCCACGCGCAGAATCGCGGCGGAAGCCTTCGCGCCGTCTTGCCGGACAATCAATCGCCAGGCATGCTCTCCCTTGGCGCTCTCGATCGGGATATCCCACAGCCCGCCGATGTCCGGCGCCTGGACCGCGGGCACCGGCACATCCTGGTGCGGCCGCGCTTCAAAATCGTGCATCTTCATGCGCGTGCCGCCGTATTGGCCGGTCAGCACGCCGCCGGTGAGTTTTGCATCCAGATGCGACGCATAGTGATCGAAGCTGAGATGCAAGACGCCATTCGAGAAACCGCCGCCGGTTGACGTCACGCGTTGGTCGCCGTTGAAGAAGGCCCCTTCGGCGTGCCCGCCTTGCGATTTGAATTCGATGGTGAAAGGGATGGTGAGATTATCCCAGGTAATGGTGGCGTCCCAGAGCCCGCTGAGGGATTGGGCGGGAAGGAAAGCGGTCGAGCATAGCAGTGCGATCGAGAGGCAATGATGGACGCGCATGACGATCTCCTATTTCTCCATGGAGATTACCATTATTCCCCGATGTACGTCAACGGTTCGGTCATGTCAGGTCAGAACCAGTTATGATGGCTCTGGCGGAAACTATGGAAAACAAGTTCTACGAAGAAATCAAGATACAGAGCCACGATCTGGTGGGGAAGGTCAAAGAGCTGATTCATGAAGGCAATGTGCGGCGCGTCATCATCAAGGACGACAAAGGCAACACATTTATGGAGGTTCCGCTCGCTATCGCGGCACTGGGAGCGATCGCGGCGCCGGTGCTGGCGGCTATTGGCGCGGTAGCGGCGTTGGTGGCCAACTTCACGCTGGTGATCGAACGCGAGAAGCCACCCGCTGCTTGAACCATTTCGGGGCTTGTGGGGCAGATTATTAACCTGCTGCGGGTTGTTAACCACGGTTGTTAACCCGCGCGCCGAGCGTTATCAACCCGCTTGCTGAGCGCGCCATCAACAGCCGTTACGCAGCTTGGCGCTTGCCACTGTATTTAGTAGTCTCAATAGACATCAGACAAACATCAGCCGAGCCGATGAGGCTTTTACCGGCTGCGATACGGCGGCCCGCGCCGTGCATGTGACGCGGCGGCCCGCGCCGTGCATGTGAGATTTCCGATGGCGGAATTGATCAGCAAGAAATTCGGCAAACTGGAATACCAGCAAGACAGCGTCTTCCTGTTTCCGCAGGGGCTGCCTGCGTTCGAGTACGAAAAAGAATTTGTGCCCCTTGAAAATCCGGACACCGCGGGACTGGTGTATTTGCAAAGCACGAAGACGCCGGAGTTGTGTTTTCTGGCCCTTCCGGCGGGAGCGGTCGATCGGGAGTATCAGTTGGAAGTCGGGCGCGACGATCTGGCGGTGCTCGGTCTCGACACACACCGGCAACCGAATCCTGGGACGGAAGTCCTGGTTCTGGTTCTGCTGTGCATCCGCGGCGATGCTCCGATCACCGCCAATCTTTTGGCGCCGGTGGTGGTAAATTTGGCAAACCGCAAGGCGGTGCAAGCGGTGCGTTCCGATACCCGCTACTCGCCGCGGCAGGAACTCCCGCAGGAGAGCGCATGTTAGTGCTTCGGCGGCGGGCGGGCGAGAGCATTTTTCTCGGCGACGACATCGAGATCGCGGTGTTGGAGGTGAATTCGCAAGGAGCGAAATTGGGAATCCGGGCGCCGCGAGAGTTGGTGATTCTGCGCAAAGAGTTAAAGGTTGCGGCCGAGCAGAACCGTGCGGCTGCGATCTCGCCCGGCCTCGGAGAGGTAACGGAGATCTTCCGCAAGATGCAGAAGGGCTCCTGAGCGCGCCAGGCCGGGACGGAAATTTTCGAGAATTCTTCAAAAAAACTCACGATCGCCCGTTGCGCGGCGATAAGAGCCTCAGAACCTAACAGGACGCAAGGCGTTCCGGGCCGTAAAGAATTGCGGGCCGGGTTCACTTCAAGGAGAGAAAATCATGGGCTCGTTTAGCATCAACACCAATATTGCTTCTCTGCAGGCGCAAAACTACCTGCGGATCAACCAAAACTTTCAAAACCAAACCATTCAAGAGGTAACCTCCGGTCTTCGCATCGTCAAAAGCGGCGATGACGCAGCCGGGTTAGCCATTGCTAACGGCTTCCGCTCCGAAGAGGCTGTCCTGACACAAGGCATCGCCAACGCCAACGATGGCGTGAGCCAGTTGCAGATCGCCGATGGCGGATTGAATAACATCAGCCAGTTGCTGGACCGGGCGAGCACGTTAGCTACACAATCGGCTTCCGGCACCTTCACCGGCGATCGTACCGTACTCAACAACGAGTTCCAGAGCGTGTTGGGCGAAATCAATCGTGAAGCGCAGGCCATCGGCCTGAACCAGGGCGGCACCTTTGCCAAGTCGCTGTCGGTGTTCGTGGGCGGCGGAGCAGGCGCCACTTCCGCGGCGCAAACCGCCAACGGATCGGTGTCCCTCGACCTGAGCCAATCGACGGTAGACACGCAAAGCTTAGGACTGAACGGTTTCGTCGCGGGCTACCAAGTAGCGGCGGGCGCACAGGACACGGGCCTGTACGACCTGGGCGCTTCGAGCGCAACCAGCGTCGCGGCCATTATTGCCAATACCGGCGCCACGTCCACGCAATTCCAGATCTCCGGACCTGGGTTCTCCGATACAGGCGCGGCCACCATCAGTGTGAATCTCGCCAGCGTAGGCGATACCACGACTTTGGCAACCGCCGTCAATGCCGCGATTCAGGCCGCCGGCAGCACCGGAACAGCCGCCGCGCAAGCCCTGAAGAACGCCAATATCGTGGCGCAAATTCATACTGGGTCGGATGGACATCAGCAATTAGAGTTTGTTTCGGCCAACTCGGCGTTCCAAGTAACCGCCCTCGATACCACCTCCAACGGATTGCTCGGCAACCTCGGCACCAATACCAACGGGTCCTTCACCGGCGCAACGGCAACTCCGGAAGCTGCCACGCTTGCCGCGGCCTCTTTTGTGGGTAGCGGCACGCAGCAATACTCGGCGGCCTTCACCGCGCTAACCGCCGATGCCACCACTCCCGATACCCAGACCTTAACCTTCACCTCCCTCGATTCCAACGGCGTGCCGCAAACAGCGAAAGTGACTCTGACTGCCGGCGCCGCCACTAATTTGGACGGCGCCGGAGCCGTTGCCGCGATCAATACGGCCCTCCAGGCAACCGACAACCCGGCTTTGCAAAGTATCGTCGCCTCCACCGATCCAACCGGTGGAACGATCACGTTTTCCAGCAATAGCGCATCCAAGTTCACGATCTCGATCGGGGGCGAAACCGGCGTCGACGCAGGCACGGGTTTCGCGAATCCCAACACCGTGCATAGTACCGCCGTTGTCGGCACTGGCTCCAGCGCCAATATCTCCGACCAGGCTTCGGCCCAGGCTGCCGTCACTGCTTTGGCTTCCGCCGTCACCACCCTCGGCGCCGCGCAGGCCGTTGTAGGCCGCGGTGAAAATCAGTTCAACTATGCCATCAACCTGGCGCAATCGCAAAATACGAATCTGGCCACCGCCGAGTCCAACATCCGCGATGCCGACTTGGCCACCGAGGCTGCCAACCTTACCAAGGCACAGATTCTGTTGCAAGCCGGCGTAGCCGCCTTGGCGCAAGCCAACTCCGCACCACAGAACGTACTGTCACTCTTGAAGACCTAGAGTCCGCAAAGGGCGCCGGGGCCACCCTCCTCGCAGCATAGTAAGGTGCCTCAGCGCTCCGTTGGGCGCGAGTTCCGCAAAAGTTTCCTACGACCGCACCAACTCGGGCCGGGCACTCGCCCGGCCCTTTTTTTGACTCCGACAACGGTTCACCTCGATGCTTTTGAGGCGGCGCGCACGGCCTACTGCATGGAGTGACAGCGACATACTCCATCATTTCTCTCGGGGGTGACCGTTCTCACGCTCGTCGCGGCCTGCTCTGCAGCGCTGCAGACTCGATTATGCTGCTGTTGTTTCGAGCCTGGAACCGGATCGATTTATCACAGCCTGCCGGCGGGAGCCTACAACATGGTCCGGGTCATTGATCCCCAAAACCGCTAACCACCCTCTAACTGTGTCGCTGACGTGTCCACGCCTCCATGGGTGTAACCTGGAAAAAGGATCCTTCCCCGGTGTTGCCTGGCGGCCGCCAAGATCGGAAATGAATCTGGCGCGGGCGGTGATCGTTTGAATTTTCGGATTTCCGGCGGGATCCGATCTGGCCTTCGCCGGAATATTCTGGCTATGAATCGCGCCGTTGCGGTTTCCGATTGACCGAGTCGGCGTTCCAAGGTGCTGGTTATGACAGCAACGCAATCTCCCGCTCAAGACCTGCCGAGCGTTGAACGGGCCCGGAACGAATCGGGTTTCTTCTCCAGCGAGTCCGTTCTCAACATTCTAAAGTTGATTCTTGCCGGATCTGAGTTGTCTGAGGTGCTGACGGTCATCGCTCGATTGGTCGAATCTCAAGGCGGATCTCAAGGCAATGCCACGTTATGCACCATCTGGCTTCCCGATGCCGAAGGAAAGCAACTCCATTGCGCGGCCGCGCCCAGTCTTCCTGGATTTGCCGCACACGTAGGGCCCATGTCTGTTGGCCCCAAAGGCGCATCCTGCGGCACAGCCGTCTATCGCGGAGAGCCGGTCTATGTGGCCGACATCCTCCGGGAGTCTATTTGGGACGATTATCGCGACCTGGTTCTGCCTTATGGTATTCGTGCCGTTTGGTCTCGACCCCTGTTCACTCATGAAGGTAAGGTCCTCGGCACCTTTGCCATCCTTTATCGTGAGGTGCGTCATCCCGCCGAAATCGACCTGCGGTTGATCGAAAGCGCCAGCCACATTGCAGGGATCGCGATTGAGCGCCACATTAATGAGGAAGCGTTGCGGCATGAACGCGACCGGCTGGGCTTGCTTCTGGAAATTACAAGCAGCGTGACATCCAGGCTCGACTTCCGGCAAGTGGTGGAGGCGCTATCGGCGAATCTATTCCGCGTAATGCAATGTGACGTGTCCGCCTTGCTGCTACCCGACTCCGAGAGCGGCGAGTTACGCGTCACGATCCTGCATAATCCCGACGCGAGAGGGCCCATGCGCGAGGGATCGTTGGTGCCGATGAATAGTTCGATCTCGGGCCAGGTAATGCGGAAGGCCAAGAGTGTGAGGATCGATAGCTTCGAACAGGTCCGCGAGGATCCTGAAATCTATGGGAATCCTGACGGCCAGCGTCTTTATGAGCGCGTGATCGAGGAAGGACTCAGAGCCGGCTGTTATCTTCCGCTCGTAGGCCGCAACCGCGTGCTTGGGGTTCTGATGCTCTCCAGGCGTTCGGACAATACTTTTGAGGACGAGGACGTCATCTTGCTCGAGCAGGTGGCCCACCAGGTAGCGATTGCCGTTGAGAACGCGTTGGAGTACGAAAAGGCGGTAAAGGATCGAGATCAGGAAACGAAACAGAGACTCTACCTGGAGGAGGAAATTCGCGCTCATTCTGGGGCAATTGTGGGAGAGAGCCCCGCTTTAAAGGCCGCTTTGCAGCTAGTATCCGTTGTCGCGCCTACGGATTCGAGCGTACTGATCCTGGGCGAGACCGGAACCGGTAAGGAACTGATTGCCCGCGCGATACACGATTTGAGCGCCCGCCGCGAACGCGCCTTCGTTAAACTGAATTGCGCCGCGATTCCGCTCGGGCTGCTGGAGAGTGAGCTGTTCGGTCACGAAAAAGGAGCATTTACAGGAGCGATCGCTCAAAAAATGGGACGCTTTGAACTGGCGAACAAAGGGACGCTCTTTTTGGACGAAGTCGGCGACATCCCGCTCGAACTTCAGGCGAAATTGCTGCGCGTTTTGCAAGAGCAGGAATTTGAGAGACTCGGCAGCAACCGCACGCATAAGGTTGATGTCCGCCTGATCGCCGCTACGCATCGCGATCTGTCCGGCATGGTTAAGCAGTCGACGTTTCGCGATGACCTGTATTACCGGCTGAAAGTATTTCCCATCAACGTTCCGGCGCTGCGGCAACGGATTGAGGACATTCCGAAACTGGTCCGGCATTTCACAGAGATCTACGCCCGGCGAATGAACAAGCGAATCGACGAAATCCCTTCGCAGACAATGGATGCGCTGGTGCGATATCCCTGGCCCGGAAACGTTCGGGAATTGCAGAACTTCATCGAGCGAGCCGTCATTCTTTCTCCGCACTCCGTGTTGCGCGCCCCCATCTCCGAGTTGGAACCCTTCCACCCAAACGGAGCTGCCAACATTTCCATGACGGGTCTCCAGGAAGTTGAGCGAGATCACATCGTCCGGGCGTTGGAAGCGAGCAATTGGGTAGTCGGCGGCCGTAACGGCGCCGCGGAGCGATTGGGAATGAAGAGGACATCGTTAGTTTACAGAATGCGAAAGCTGCGCATCCGTCGTCCAGCGTGAATTCAAGAAAAAGACGGCATGTAGCCCGGGCGCTCCCCCGCAATCGGCGCCTCCGACAGCAATAAAGTGGAATCAGTCGTTCGCGGCAAACTCGCGGCGAAGGGTAGCAAGCACTTCGCCAAAACCCTCTTTGATATTTCCTGGACTGAATCGGATCTGTTGAACGCCGTGAACGTTCGAAAAGTCTTCGAGGGCCGTCTTCGACAACCATGATCGCGCGGGGAAAGCCGAGGCGCCCCGGTGGAGTTCTTTAATCGAACGATGTTTGAACCGTTTCCAGTAAAGCGCGCGTCTCGGAGACGACGCGAGCCGTAAACTTGGGATCGCGTATGAGTTCGGAGCTGAGCATCGGATCGCCCTCATCGTCGTAATAGACGCCGGTCGCCCCGGATTCATTCACTAGCACTTTCGTGATCACGCGCGCGGCCCGCTTCGGGGTACTCCAGTCCTTGATATAGGGAGCGATAAGCGTAAGGACGTATTTAAACAAGAAACGTTGAAAGGCGTTGTCGTCGCGATGGAGCTCGGAAGCTGGAATGAAGCCTGGTTCTACAGCGTTGATACGCAGGCGTGGATTCTCGCCGGCAAACTCCAAGGCCGTAGCCAGAGTGCACTGCTTTGAGGTGGCATAGGCATCGGCGCCCGGAATCGTGGAACCGCCCGGTTTCCATTCGCCGCGCGCGCCGGCCTCGGCAGAAATGTAGCGCCCGCCGCGAAAACCGACCGCTTTGGCAAGCTTGCGCTCAGGATCTTCTACCCCGGAAGCAACGAACACGACATTTGCGCCGTCGGGCAGGTGTGGCATCAGTATTTCGGTCAGCACGAACGGCCCAAGGTGGTTCGTTGCGAAGGTTAGATCCCATCCTTGAGCGCTCTTCGTTGGGCGCGCCTGGTTGATGCCCGCATTGTTGACGAGACCTGCGATCGAAAGATGAAGATCGAGGATCTTCGCTGCCGCGCGGCGCACGCTCTCGATATCCGATAAATCGCACGGGATCGGCGCCGCATGGCCGCCGCCTCGCTCGATCGCCCCCTGCAATTCGCTGAGTTTTTCGCGGTCGCGCCCGACCAGCACGACGTCGCCGTACTTGGCCACTTGCAGCGCGGTGGCTCTGCCTATCCCGGATGTTGGGCCGGTGATGATGTATGCCTTACGCTCGGCTGGATTGTTTATGAAAGAGGTGCTTCGCATCCTCACAACTCCTTTGTTGTCTGTCTAGTCAGTCTTTATTCACGTAAAAAAATTAAAAATCAACTCAACATTCGCCATAGAGCATCGAAACCCACTTTGCTGTGCTTCTTCGCGTTGGCCGGATCTTGGGTCATGAAATCCATGGTTGCCTCCGCCACGGAATTCATGAGCGCAACAACGAAGCCCATTGGGGCCTTCTGCATAGGTCCGTTGGCGCGACCACGTTCCAGCAATGCGGCGACGGGCGCCATGGTCTTGTGCCCCGCCGCACGGGTCTCCGAAGTGATCTCGCCGGATACACCGAGTTGTGCCAGTGCTCTGCGCTTCTGGGGGTTGGACAACGCCCAGTTCATCCAGTTCCGCCAGGCGCGAAAGAACTCCTGATGTAGTTCCGCACTCACCGGAAGGTTTTTCAAAGTAGCCGATGCCATCTCGGCTTTTAGCTCAAGATAGAGACGGTTAAAAAGGTCCGTTTTGGTCTCGAAGTAGGTGAAGAGCGATCCATTAGCGACACCAGCTTCTTTCGCTATGCCTGCCGTCGGCGCGCTCAGGCCCTGCATCACGATGATCCGCGTCGCCGCCTCCAGAATCGCACTTCTCTTCTCGTCGCTCTTTGGCCTGGGCATACAGCGATATTATAGCTAAATGTCTAGACGGTCAACTAAAAGCCTGGACAGGGTTCGTTGCTCGCCTCACCCGTTCTAAACCTGTACGAACACCTGGAGGGGTTGCGAATGAAAACGTACATCGACGATGCCACGGCTGTGAGCCCGCGAGCGGAACCAAAATCGGCGGAAAGAGCACGAGAACGGGATTCCTTTTGCTGCTTTCATGCTCTGGATCATCTATTCCGGCTAGTTAAGTTAGCTTAGCTTTAACTAGCTCGGACGTTCCGCTCCCGACCCCACGGCTGCAACTTCCGCCCAACATTACCGTTTTCGGAAAACTCGGGAAGGTTCGCCGGCGGTTCGGTCTTCGGGGGGCCAGCATCCGTCCTCGACCATTGGTGCCGATCGGCGTCGTAGTATGCCCATTTCCCAGCGGGCGCGGCTGAAGCAACGCTGCTCAGCGTTCGTCAACTGCCGAAACTCCGCTTGAGCCATGACTTCCAATTTTGTTGCGACAGAGTTGGCTGGCATAGTGTGGAGAGTATAACGCACGGAGCCCATTCTGATGGCTGGCTCCGACGCTTTTCGTCAAGCGGGGCGTGTGTGCAGGGAGCCGTGGACTTGGTCATCGCGGAGAAGGCCGCGCGGCCAACGGCGAATCACGTCAGTCGGCTAGACTAGCGATTCAAGAGCTCTTCGTAGTAGCGTTCATACTGCGGAATGATGCGCGAGGTAGCAAACCGCTCGACGGCCGTCTTCCGCGCTGCCGCTGACATTTTCTGGTGCAGGGATTGATCGGTAAGTAGCTCCACCGCGCGCGCCGCTTGCGCAGCGATATCGCCCACCGGCTCCAGGAATCCGTCCACGCCATGCGTAATTAGCTCCGGCACGCCACCCACGCGCGTGGCGACCGGCGGAACTCCGCATGCCATGGCCTCGAGCGCCGCCAGGCCGAAGGACTCCATTTCGCTAGGCATCAGCAAAACATGCACCTGCGGAAAGAGCCGCTCCACGTGATCCTGCTTGCCCCAAAAATCGACATGACACTGCACGCCCAACTCACGGGCCAGGCGTTCGGCGGGTCCACGCTCGGGACCATCGCCGACCATCCACAAACGCGCGGGCACATACTTCAAAACTTCCGCCAGGATGCGGATGCAATCGAGCACGCGCTTCACCGGGCGAAAGTTCGAGATATGCATCAGGCGGAGTTCCGCGGGCGGATCGCCGGGACGGTAGGTATCGATATTGACGAAGTTGTACACTACGCGAATTTCGTTACGAATGCCGAAGACTTCCAAGGTCTGGCGCCGCAAATCGTCGCTGATACTGGTGACTCCGTCGCTCTTTTCTATGGAGAAGCGCGTAATCGCAAAATACGACGGGTCCGCGCCCACTAGCGTAATGTCGGTGCCATGCAGCGTTGTGATGAACGGCAGCTTGCGCCGGCCCGCCAGCATTTGCTGGGCGAGCATCGCCGAGATCGAGTGCGGGATGGCGTAGTGCACGTGCAGCAGATCGAGATTATAGCTTTCGGCGACGTCCGACATGCGCGAGGCCAGCGCCAGACAATAAGGCGGGTATTGGAACAGCGGATAAGTGGAAACCTCCACCTCGTGATAGTGAATATTGGGGAGACCGGGATCGAGCCGAATCGGATTGGCGTAGGTGATGAAGTGGATCTCGTGGCCGCGAGTCGCGAGCTCCAAGCCGAGTTCCGTGGCGACGATGCCGCTGCCGCCGTAGGTGGGATAGCAGGTGATTCCGATCTTCATAGGGGTTGGATGACCAACTCCCCGTATCCGATCTGCCCATGAAGGTTTTCATCCGGACTGGCCACGTCCCCGCCGCCGAACCAGACGCGAACGCGGTTGGGTTCCGCGATCACCGTCGGGTCGCAGATCACCTTTGCATCCCAGGGCTCGTTCCCGGCGATGACGAGCGATTGCTTTTGCCAGCGGACTCCGTCGCTGGAGCGCGCCAGCAGGAGTCGGCGCATCTCGGCCCGATCGCGCCCGGTATACAGCATCCAATAGGAACCATAGCCAGCCCAGACGGCTGGCTCGCCCAAGCCGCGGGCATCATAACTGCCGTATTCGCCGAGTTCGAGGATTGGACTACTACGCAGCTTGCTCCAAGTGATTCCGTCATCGGAAACGGCCACGCCCAGGCGCTGGCGCCACGCGCGGTCCATGCCCGTGTAATACAGGTATAGGCGGCTGTCCACACGAACGACATACGGATCCGCGACACCGCGCTCATCCCAACTGCCGTATGGTCCGAGGCCCAGGACGAGCCCGGTCTCGCGGCGAAAATTCCGGCCATCCGCCGATCTCGCCAGCGCGATCTGCGGCGTGCTCCCGGTCTGGTAGTAGTAGAAAACCTCACTGCCTTGGACGATTGCCGCGCCATTGGCAGCGATGTAGCCACCCTCCGCGGAGAGCACTTTGCCCATGCGCCGCCAACTAAAACCGTCCTGCGAAGTGGCCAGTCCCGTGTGCCAGCTCTTGCCGTCGAATCCGGAATAATAATTCCATAGCTGGCCTGCATAGGGGATCACGGAAGGATTGAGCACGTCCGCGCTATCCCAATCACCGCGCGTGAGCACGGGATCGGGCCGGGCGTGCCACCTCCATGCGACATTCTCACTTGCGCCGGTTTGCGGCAGTTTGAAATCGCGATAGCGGGAGCAACTGGAGAGAGTAAGCAGCAGCGCCAAGGCAGCCAGCCTCATGTAGCCAGCCGGATTTTCAGCCCCGCGCCTTGCCCCGGCCGCGAATCGAGCAGCAGTTCTCCGCCCAGCGTCCGCACGCGCCGCTTGATGCTCATGGGACCGAGCCGGAGCAGCTCCAATTCCTCCAGCGTGTACTTGCCGCTGAAGGGGAAGCCATGGCCGTTGTCCTCAATCATGATTTCGAGCGAGTCCTCGGTGCGCTGTATAGTCACCGCGACGCGCGTGGCATGCGAGTGCTTCTGTACGTTGTAGAGCGCCTCGCGGACAATCTGCAACAGCTCGAGCGAGACTTCCGGCTCGGCCGGTTCCGCGAAGTCGCCGCTGACGAACGTCGCCGGAATGCCGCTGTCTTTCTGGAACTGTTCCACCACGCGGCGCAACGTCGCGTTGAGGCTGCCTTCAATGTCTACCGGCCGCATGCTGCGGACAAACGTGCGCAGCTCGTTCACTTGCGACTTGCAGAGATCCTGAAGCTGGACGAGTTCGTCGGTAGCTGCCGCCTGATCGCGCAGCAGCAGCTTGCGAATAATTTCCAGCCGCATCTGAAAACTGATGAAGCTCTGCAGCGGGCCGTCGTGAAAATCGGCCGCGATCCGCTGCCGCTCCGATTCCCGGGCCTTTTCGGCGTCGTACCGGTACAACACCGTCTGACGGGAGGCATTGGAGAGCCGGTCTTCCAGATATTGCCGTTGGATAGCCACCACGCAGGCGAGAATACCAGCCGAGATCAAGCCGGGGCGCAGCACCGCGATATGCAGCGGATTGACCAGTTGTAACAGGGTGACTGATCCCACCAGCACTACCAGGGATTTCCACCAGGGATGCAACATCACGGCAATGAGCAACACGTAGGCGTAGAAAACCGAACTTACCCAATAGCTGTAGGCGGCGCTGCTAATGGCCGAGAGGAAAAAGAAGATGCAATCGAGCGCCAAGTCCAGCGTCGGATAGCCGGCCTCTTCGAGACTGCGCCAAAACAGAGCCACGCAGGCGTAGGCGGCATAGAGCGCAAACAGGACGACGGTTTCGGTGATGGCGGAGCCGGTGGAGGTGAGTTGGATCGTGAGACAACTCAACGCCAGCAGAATGCGGATCAAACTGAGAAGGCGCCGCCACGAATGCGGAAACATGCTTACCTAGGGCTCAATATACACGCGTACGTGGTTACTTTGCTGGCCCGCCGTCGCTAGGTAGAGATCGGCCGGTCCGGAATTGACCACGCGAGGAACTTGAATTTCAACCAGGTAGAACCCGACATAGCCGGGCGCCAGGACGGATTCGGTAACCTCCACCGGATTTCCATCCAGCGAGGCAGTGACCGAAGCCACCACGGCCGGCGGGTCGTTCAGGGGCGCCGCCACGCCGGTGGGCCATTCCGGACGGACACGGCCAAGGCCGGTTGCCAGGATCTGGATCCGAGACCCGGAATGAGCCGGTTTGGATGCATCGAGAAGGACCCCGCTATCGGCATCCAGCAGGAGCGGAGTTCCGTCGGGATCGACAAAAATAGCGGGCGAAGTGACCTGCAGTGGGATTCCCACCGTGAAGGGTCCGGTGCGGCCTTCGAGCGTGAGAGCCAGGCTATTGCCCGTGGCCTCGAACGGGACTTGAATCTGCGAGGTAGTGTCGGACGCGTTGAGCACCGGGAATTCGCCTGAGGAAGAAGCGGCTCGGGTAACCCGTGTTCCCAACACGCTCAAAAGACTTCCCGGGGCGGCGGCTCGGGCGCTGTAATCGGCCGCGTTTACAACCTTCACGTCCTTGAGCCGGTGAGGCGCCATGGTCGAATAGACGCCATACCCATCGAGCAGGGCATACAACTGGTTGGCGCCCGAATCCAGTTTTACATCCATCACGGCTGCGGCAGGCAGCCCGATGCTAGCGGAGGTCCAACTGGTGGGTCTGCCTGCGGCTGTGAGGTCGGTCGTGGTGTAGAACAGACCCGCGTCGGTGGCTACGTAGATGGCGCCGCTAGCCGCGTCGGCGGTAATTCCGTGTACGGAGGCGTTGGGAGACAGATTGAGGGTCATGTCGTCCCAGAATTGACCGCCGTTCATGGTACGGAACACGACGCCGCCTTTAGCTTGCGCTCCAGTGACGGCGAGGCCCGCCAGCGCAATGCGCGGGTCCTTGGGATCAATCCAAATGGACTCCACAGCTCCCAAATCGGAGAGCGCCTGCTGCGAAAATGGCGTAGCGAGAACATCCGGCGTTGCGAACAAACGCCCTTCGCTATCGCCGGCGTAAACCGTATTCCCTTGCCTGGCGAAGGCGGTAATGTTTCTCTCTAACATGCGCGACAGAGCCGTTCTAAGATTATTATCCCGCTCGACATCCGTGGCGCTGCTCGCTTGCCACGCCGTCTTTTGACCCGGCGCCCACTCGACCTCCAGTTGCGAAGCGGTTTTCAGTTGTTGCGGCGTACTTTTTAGCGCCAGTCGGAGCCCCTGAGTACCGCCGGGTACGCCGAGCAAGCGCGAAGCGGGAAGATTGGGCAAGCCATCGTTCAGCCCGGTCCAGGAACTGCCGCCATCCGCCGAGCGCCATACTCCATTGCCTGCGGCCACCACCAAAACGTCGGGATGTTGCGGAGAGACGGCCAGATCGGACAGGGTGGAACCCAGGATGGATTCACCGCGAAAGGCGGTTAGATTGGTCCAATTGGCGCCGCCGTCGTCGGAGCGGTAGGCATTTTGTCCCGCCGCGTACACGCGAGCCGCGCTAACTGCTTGAATCCTGGGCTGTCCGTCCTCGGGAGCCACGGAGACCAAGCTATTGGCGGGCGCCGGCGCGGGCGCGTTGAGGGCCAACTTCCAGCTCTCAAAGTCCGCTGTCTGATAGGTCCGGCCGGAGGCGGTCAAAGCGTAAAGCGTCGAGCCGTCCGCGCCGAACCAAACCCGGTCCACTGGCCCGGTAGCCAAAGAGGGCAGGCCTGCTTCGATCGCGGAGTTTCCGATGTGCCGCCAGGACAGTTCGACGCTGCCCGCTGACTGCGCTAGGAGGGCTCCAGGCGCTAATACTCCCAGAACGGCTAACAGGAGTACATTCCGGCTGGCGTTCCGGATTGCGCTCCAAGATGTGGCAGGTCGACACATACGCAGAGTCTATTCTAACCTTTTCCGAGCCCATATTTCTGCCGAAGTACAAGCAGACACAAGCTCTTGCGGTCTTTTCGGCACAGGACCCCTTTTTGCTGAGCAATTATGGTGGTAGACTGATATTTCATCGTTGCCCAGTACTGGTGGCATCGGCCACCTGTGCCGATATCTTTATGATGGGTTCGCTGTTGAAGGGCGCTCTGATGGCGTGTCTCCTCTTGGGGGCTTGCGCTCGTGTGTCTTGGGCGCAACTCTTCCCCGCCGCGCCCGAACAGGCCGCAACCGTTATCAGCCTGACTGGCCAGGTTTCGGTACTGCACGACTCCGAGCCCTGGGCGCTGAATGTGGGCGATTCGGTCCAAGTGCGGCAGGTGATCATCACGGGTCCAGACGGTTTTGCGCAATTTCAGGTTGCCGACGGTAGTACTTTCGAGGTCTATCCGAACTCGAATGTGGTGTTCCGGAAAAATCCATCCAACTTCCGGGACTTGCTCGACGTGCTGGTCGGCCGAGTGAAGCTCCATATTCAAAAGTGGGGCAACCAGCCCAATCCGAACAAAATTCACACGCCCACGGCGGTTATTTCGGTTCGCGGCACTACCTTTGAAGTCACCGTGGATGAGGACAATGAATCCACCGTGATCAGCGTCGAAGAAGGGCAAGTGGAAGTCCGGCACGCTCTCAAAGGCGACACCAAGACGGTGAACGCGGGTGAGTCGATTACCGTTTACCGCGACCAGCCGCTGGCGCGCAACCTGATCGATAAAGGGACCGTCGCACGCCAGGTGATCAAGGTCGTTACGGATGCGCTGTATACCGTGGTGACGAACGGGCGTGGAGGCCAAATCAGTACGGGTTCTGGCGGCGGGGGCAGTGGCCAGACTGGGCCTCCCAAGCCGCCACCACCGCCGACGCCTCCTCCTGTGCCCGCACCACCGCATTAGCGCTGGGATGAGCGGCGAGCATCTCGCAGCCATCGGCACCGATTCCGAGGACTGGGTCTCGGGTACCTTGCCGCGTGCATTTTGATGGTGCTAAAGCGGATTTTTTATAGGACTCGCGGCCTCAGTCCGTAGATTCATTCCTGGGAGCCTGCGCCGGAATTTCCCCTGGTAATGGTTCCGCAGGTCTACTCCCAGGATGAGGTGGATATGCTGTCGATCTCCATTGGCGTACCTACCGATGGCGATTCCTCCTTCAATCGAAATCTTCTTTCCTGCGCCTGACTCCAGCCCCACCGTTTTCAGTTGCGGTCGACTTGCACGGCACTTGGGTCCCGCACGCTCTAGCGCCCCCTTCCAGGCGCGAGACGTCGAGCAACGAGGCGGGTTTTGCAAGGTGGCTCAAGGTTTGTCCCTTCTCTTGCCGATCCGGTAAAGCTACAGTCCGGCATGGTCGACCCCTCGGTGTGTAAGTCGGACGAGGGCCATCCGGCGCGCTCCAGGGGGACCACCCAAGGGGACCGCCGCCCCGGGGACCGCTCCACCATGACGCGATCCATCTCCCCGTCTAGAATAGATTTAGCTTAGGCCTTTCATGAAACAACTAATTCAGCCGCTCCCTGACGGTCGCGGCTCAGAAGGTGGCCGCGACCGCCAGGGAGCGGTTCGGAAGGAGTGGCAAGATTGTTTCATGACGCGTGCTTAGTTGTCGAGAAAGAAGGATAAGTTCTCTGAAAGAGGTTAACGCCGAGTTTGCAAGGAGACCATGCCTGAAACACCAGCCTGTCATGAAGTAGAGCCCCAGAAGGAATCGGACAGCGCCGCATACGGAGAAGAGTATTACAAGCACGGCTGCGGGACCGTTCCTTACGAACGCAACACCCATTGGCTGTATTTCTTCGCGGGAATCGCGGACGAGATCGTCCGCAGCCTGCGGCCCAAGAGTGTCTTCGACGCTGGTTGCGCTTGGGGCTTTCTGGTGGAGGCATTTTGCGACCGCGGCGTGCAGGCCCGCGGACGTGACATATCGGAGTACGCAATCGGTAATGTGCGCCCCGATATTCGCCCATTTTGTGTGGTGGGATCCCTCACCGATCCCATTCTCGATGGTCCTTACGACCTCGTCACGTGCATCGAAGTGCTCGAGCACATGCCGGACGAGGAAGCGCGCCAGGCGATTTCTAATATGACGCGGGTGACGGAAAACATTTTATTTTCCTCGACCCCAGACGACTTCAATGAGCCGACGCACGTCAACGTACATCCGATCATTTATTGGCTCAGGCTCTTTGCCGAATTCCAGTTCTACCCGGATCTCTCGCTCGATGCCAGCTTTCTCGCTCCGCATGCCTTTCTGGTGCGCCGGCGCGAGGCGATCCCAGAAGACGTACAGCTCTTATTTAATGAGACTCTCCGCCTGCGAGGCAGCCGGGCAGCCTTTCTCACGCGGCACATCCGCATAGAGCAGCTTGAGGCCGAACTAGTCGTGCTCGAAGCCACCCGCCGGCAGGTAGCGGACCTGCAATACCGGTTGGAGGATTCGAAGCTGCAAACTGCGCGCAGCGAATCGAACGTTGCCGAGTGGATGGCTCAAAGTCACGAACTCTCGCAGAAGCTTGACTTCATGTCCGGCCAATATGACAACCTGCTGGCGGAAATGCAATCGCTCCAGAACGGCCCCGCCTGGCAGTTCATTGTGCGTTACCGGGACTGGTTACGCAGCAATCAATTGCGCCACCCGCTGGTGTGGCGAATGTGGGAATCGTCCATGGTTTTGGCTCTCCGTGGCGTGAAACTGGTAGGCCATGCGTTACATCCGCTGCCTGCGTCCACTCTGCTCGCGACTTCTCCCAGTGGACAAGCCGAGGAGGCGAGCGTTGCCAACTCCGTACCAGCCGCCGTTCAGGTTTCGGGAAGCGATTATCAGAGCTGGATTCGCGAAAACGAGCCTGACGCCATCCAACTCGAAATTCAACGCCGGATGGGCGCTTGTTTCTCGTACCGCCCGAAAATCAGCGTGCTCGTGCCGGTCTATAAGGTTGGGATCTCGATATTGCGCGACGCCATCAATTCAGTGTTCGCGCAGACCTACGACAACTGGGAACTCTGCGTCTCGGTCTGCGGAAACGACAATCCGGAAGCGCGCGAGTATCTGGAAAAAGCGGCAGCGCAGGATCAACGCATTCGCGTGGCCGCCATGAAATCCAACGAGGGCATCGCTGGAAACTCCAATCGGGCCCTAACACTTGCGACCGGCGAGTATCTGGCGTTGCTCGATCATGACGATTGCCTGGCGCCTTTCGCGCTTTTTGAGGTTGCGCAGCTTCTCAATCAGGATCGAAGCATCGACTTCATTTATTCGGATAAAGACCAAATCACCGAAGACGGCAAGGAGCGCATGCGGCCGCTCTTCAAACCGAAATGGTCTCCGGACGTGATGTTGAACGCCAATTATCTGACCCACTTGAGCGTGATGCGGACCGAACACGTTCGTCAAGTGGGCGGCTGGCGAAAGGAAACCGACGGCGCGCAAGACTGGGATCTATTTCTCCGGCTGGTTGACCGCTTTCAGAATATCCAGCACCTTGCAAAAGTTCTGTATCACTGGCGGCAAATTAGCACTTCGGTCTCGATGGCAGGGTTTCAGGCGAAGCCCTACGCGGCGGAGGCGCAAGTACGCTCCGTAAAGGAACACTGCGATGCGATCGGTTTGCGGGATGTGGCCGTGCAGCATAGTGAAGAAGGCGTGCGCCTCACCTGGGCCACACAACCGGAGGAACGAGTCAGCATCGTCTATCTCGCGCGTTCCGCCGATTACGATACACCGGCGCGCGCCGTGAAGCTGGCGGACCAGACCAGTCACCCCAATTTCGAGATTCTCGTCCCTACGACGACCACGAGCCATTCCATTCAATCCCGGGTTGTGAAGTGCTTGCCGGTTTCTTTAGATGCCACTCTCTTAGATCGCATAGAGCTGGCCGTACGGTCGGCTTCCGGCAAGACGTTGGTGTTTATCGATGAACAAGTGATCCCGGCCGAACGCGACTGGCTGAGGGAGCTGACAGGACCCCTGCAATTGCCGTCCGTCGGGATTGTGGGCGCCAAACTATTAGACCCGAACACTCGGAATTTGCGCCACTGCGGCATCGTGTTCAGTATGGACGGGCGCCTGGAATACATTTACGCGGGCCAGCCCGAACATGTGTACGAACCTTTTGGGTCGGCGAGTTGGTACCGGGATTGGAGCGCCGTGAGTGGCGCTTGTTTTGCCATCCGGCGCGAGGTCTGGGACGCAGTGGGCGGGATGGCCGGCGAAACGCTCTATCCGCGGCTGGATATCAATCTCAATCTGAAGCTCCAACTCCGCACCGGCTGGCGGATATTTTATAACCCCTTTGCGCGCCTGCTTCAGTATCATGAGTCGGCGATCGAAGCTTCCATGTCCGGCGCATCCCAGCCAGCCATGGACAAGATTCGGACCTATTTTCCGGGCGGCGATCCGCACTTCAATCCAAACCTGGATTGCCGTAAAGGAAACGTCGCCTATAGACTTCTTCAGCGGCACGACGGACCTTCTATCCAGAAAGACTATTCGAAGGAATCTCAGGCGCTGGTCGAACTTTATGATTTCCTTCCCGCTCAACTCGAGCGCTCCAACCGGCTCAAAGCCAAACCGGGTAATGGCCGGCTCGAAAAAATCACCTGGCTTCTACCGGACTTCGTCAACGCTTTTTACGGAGGCGTTCACACCATCTTGCGCTTCGCGGACGGATTTCGGCGAACGCATAATATCCAGTCTCAATTCTGCATTTTTGGCCACGGGCCGGAAAGCCGTTTGCAATCCCAGGTCGCGGCGGCCTTCCCTGAGTTGGCGGCATCCAGCGCTTTTTTTGTGGTCGATTCCTCCCCACGCGTGAACGAACTGCCGGCTAGCGATGCGATGGTTTCCTCGCTGTGGACGACCGCTTACGCGGCGCTCCAATGCGATAACACCCGGCATAAGTTTTATTTCATTCAGGACGACGAGGTGCTTTTTTATCCCGCGGGCTCAACCAGCGCTTTGGTCGAAGCAACCTATGGGTTCGGATTTTACGGCATTTGCAATACCGTCGCCCTACGGGACAGTTACATTGCCAGAGGCGGCCAGGGAGAATACTTCTCCCCGTGTATCGACACTAGCGTCTTCCACGATAATAACCGCAAGCGGGCCGACGGGGGGTCGCCTTATACACTGTTCTTTTACGGACGGCCTGGTCACCCGCGCAATTGCTTTGAATTGATCGGCGCGGCGCTTCATATTCTCCGCAAGCGAATGGGAGACGAACTCCTGGTGATCAGCGCGGGAGCCGATTGGGAGCCACGGGATCACCGCCTCCAGGGAATCGTTCACAACCTCGGCTTGCTGAATTATCAGAGCACCGGGGCTCTCTACCGCATGTGCGATGCCGGGCTGGTCATGATGATGACCCGTCATCCGTCGTATTTGCCGCTGGAACTGATGGGCTGCGGCACGCTGGTGGTCACCAACCGCAACCCCGATAGCGCTTGGTTACTCAAGGATGGTGAGAACTGCTTGCTCGCCGACCTGAGTCCCAGCAGTCTGGCCGATCGCATCGAAGAGGGGTTGAGAAATGTATCGCTGCGCCGCAGAGTCACTGCCCAAGCCCACGACTTGGTCGCGACGAGCTATAGCCGATGGGACGACCAGATCGAAAAAATCTTTCTATACATGAAGGACAAATGCTAGCCCCGCACGCGACGGAGGGGACCGCTATCTCTACGACCATCACAGGCTTCCTTCTATGACTCGCGTTTAGTAGAGCCAACCAACCGCCTTTGTACTTGTCTGTTGATCGCGCCGTTTGCGAAAACCACTCCATGGCCGCCCGCCGGGAGGTTTAATTAATCACGATCGAGCCCCATCAGGCGCCGGCGGGGTATGCCGTAACGGTATGGCTGAGCGAGCACGATGTTTACCCGGACGGAGACTGCCGGTTAAATGGGCGCGATCTTCAGGCAGATACCTCTTTTTCGCACGTTTGCTGCGCCTGCCGCGGCGCTGTCCCACCTGTCGGACAGCGCCGTAAGATAAGAGGTTCTTACCATCTTCCGACTACAGGTACGTCGCCCGGGAGGCCGCCATACCCAAATATATAGTCGATATTGGATGTATCAATCTGATGATTTCCGTTGGCGTCCAAAGCCCACAGGAACCCTTGGCGGAAGATTCCGACCTTGCTGGTCCCGGTTCCCGTCCAGTCACCGACCACGGGAACGTCGCCGGGAATCCCTCCGTACGGAAATATAGGATCGGTCGGGTCGATCGACCCATTGCCGTTGGCGTCCAGAATCCACAAGAAGCCCTGGCGGAAGATTCCGATCTTGCTGGTGCCGGTTCCCGTCCAGTCGCCAACCACCGGGAGATCACCCGCTATGCCGCCGAAAGCATAAACTTGATCGGACTGGTCATAAGTGTGATTCCCGTTGGTATCCAGAATCCACAAGAATCCTTGCCGGAAATACCCTACTTTCGAGCGGCCATCGCCGTTCCAATCTCCGACCACGGGTATATCTCCCGGTGAGGTACCAATATGCAGGTTGAACACAGCATCTCCGGAGTCGATCACCCCGTCACCATTGGTATCCAGAATCCATAGTCCATTGCTGGAACGGTAAATGCCAATCTTGGTGTGTCCGTCTCCGTTCCAATCGCCGGTGATCGGAATATCTCCGGGAATTCCGCCAAAGGCGTAGACCAAGTCAGGAGGGATATTCTGGCGTTCATTGCCATCCACGTCCAGAACCCAGAGGAACCCTTGGCGGAATATCCCGGCATTCGAAGCAGGCGGAGGCTCGCTCAATGTGATCGTTTGTCCAGCCACCGTAACGGTTCCCACGCGCGGGCCGGGTCCAGCGGGATTGGGCGTTAAGCTAAATGTGACGGAACCACTGCCGGTGGTTCCCGCGGCGCCGCTCACCGTGGCCCAGGACACATTGGAACTCGCGGTCCAGGCGCATCCGGAAGTCGTGGTCACCGAGATCACAACCGAGCCGCCGGACCACAGGACCGTTCCGGGCTGCGATACGGTGAAGCTGCACTGGGCTTGAGTGCCAGACTGAGTCAAGGACACGTATGTGTCCGCGATATAAAGGTGCAAAGTGCGCGGGCCGGGACCTAGATTCGCCGCCACGGTGAGGTTGATGGTGGCCGAACCGGGACCGCTGGATCCACCGACAATGACCGCGTTCGGCGCGTCATTGACCACATTCCAGTCGCAGGTGGACCCGGTGGTCAGTTGGACCGGGACCACGCCGCCGGCGGTCGGCACAGCGGAGCTGTAATTGAGACTGTAGCTGCAGGCGTTCGATGCCTGAGTCAGCGTCACCGCTTGGCCGGCGATGGTCAGGGAGGCGGTCCGGCTGGTGGCCCCGGTATTCGCGGCAACTTGCAGCGACGCAGTGCCAACTCCGTTTCCGCTGGCGCCCGCATTCACCACGGCCCAGGACTGATTGCTCGAGGCGCTCCAGGAACAACCGCTGGGAGAGACGACCGTAAAGTCGATATCCTGCTGCGGTCCGTAGACCAACTGATTGCCGGGGTTCACCGAGTAAGAGCAGGAGGCGGTACTGTCCGAAAGTTCTGTGACAAACGCCTGGCCGTTGCCTAAATACGTTGTAGAGTACGCACCCGAAGAAACCGGAAAATCGGACGAATAGGTATAGCCGGTGACAAACGCTTTCTGCGCTTGATTAGTGGCGACCGTGCCAAAATATCCGCCGCCCGAACCGCCCAGAAATGTAGAGTAAGTCAGCGCGCTCCCGACATTATTCAATTTCGCAACCCAGGACGTGGAGATTACCGAGGTTAACGCAAACACCTGTGAACTGCTGGCAAGACTTAACACGAACTGGCTAGGAGACGCATTCCCCAGTCCCGTTGACGCGGCGTTCCAGGTTGTCCCACCGTCGTTCGATAGGTAGACCACCGGCGTGAAGAGGCTCGCGGCATAAACCACGGAGGAATTTTGAGGTGACACGCCGATCGTGGCGACGGATCCGTTCGGAACTGCCGTGGTAGCTGTCCAACTTGTTCCTCCATTCGTGGTTTTATACACATTCAATGAATCGGAGACATAAAGGATGGACGCGCTACTCGCCGAGACTACAATTGTGTTCGGATAGAACGGCGTGGGCAGGCCGCTCGAAATCGACGACCAGGAAGTTCCCTGATTGGTGCTCTTGTATACTCCGCCCGATTGAAGCGCCACGTAAAGTGAGCTATCCGATCCGATAACCATGGACTGAACGGTTAGCGACGGAAGCCCGGTATTGACCGGGTTCCAGGTGACTCCGCCGTCGATGCTCTTGACGACTCCCAAACCGTAATTCTGGTAGTAGGCGTAGACGGTGTTGGTGGTGCTAGGATCGGCGGCCATGTCATAGCTGCAGCACTGTCCGATGCTGCCCGTCAAGTTCCAGGTGCTGCCGCCGTCGGTGGATTTGTATGCCGACGATCCGTTGACGGCATAGATGGTGTTGGAGGACGCCGGGCTGCGCGCCAGTCCCACCGAGTTGACAGAACTTTCCAGTGTCCAAGATGTTCCTCCGTTGGTGGTCTTGAACAAGCCCACGTCGGTGGATGCGACCGCGATTCCGGAAGTGGGATCGGGCGAAAACGCGTTGACCGTACCGCGTAACCCCGAATCGAAGGAGGACCAGGAGGAACCCGAAGTGGTCGTCTGAAAGAGAGCGGCCGTGCTCGTGCCGGGGAGGGCCGTTTGCAACGCGTTGACGTTCGGAAACAGATTGCTGTCGGTAGCGCCCGCCAGATAAACACTGCCGCTGCTGGTCTCGAGAGCCAAGCCATTCAGGCTGTCTGTCCGGTTTCCTCCGATGTAAGTCAGGTAGGCAAAAAACGAGCCCGTCGGACTGACTTTTGCGACGAATCCGTTGGTCGCTCCATTCAGGGTCGATTGTAGTACGCCTGACGTGACCGGAAGATTGAGAGAACTGGTTTCCCCGCCGACATAAGCACTACCGCCCGAGTCCACCGCGATTTGAGTGCCAACGTCGTACTGGGAACCTCCGATAAAGGTGAAATACGTCAAAGCCGTTGCCGCGGGGTTCAGCTTAGCGACAAACGCGTCTCCGCCGGCGGAGTATGCCGCTTGAGCCCCACCGCCCGGCGCGCCCTTGAATCCTCCGGAGGAATAGGTGGTGCCCGTCACATATGCGTTGCCGCTCGAATCGGCCGCGATTGCATAAGCATAGTCGATGGAGCCTCCGCCCAGGTAGGTAGAGTAGAGGAGCGAACCGCTGGAGCTGTACTTGGCTACGAAGCCATCGAAACTGCCCTGGCTGGTAGTAGCCAGCACGCCCGTTGTCGTCGGAAACCCGCTGAGCGCATAGCCCGTAACGTAACCATTTCCATTCGTATCCAAAGCGACGCCCTGGCCTGAATCGGTGTTCGGTCCACCCAGGTAGGTAGAGAACGCGAGGGTACCCGATGAGTTGAGCTTCACTACTACCGCGTCATAGTTGCCGCCGGAGGAGCCCTGCATGGGGCTTTGAGTTGGGAAGTCGGTGGAATTGGACGCGCCCGTCACCCAAGCTTCACCGCTTGAGTCCACAGCGATGCTGTAGAACTTGTCGTCGCCAGTGCCCCCGAGATAAGTGGAATAGGCCAAGGCCGTCCCGCTCGCGTTCAGCTTCGTGACGAATCCATCGGAATTGCCATGGTATCCGGGTTGGGCGGCCGACAGAGTCGGGAAATCCGCCGCGTAAGTGTAGCCGGTGATGTAAGCGTTGCCGCTGGAATCGACCGCGATCGCCTGCGGATAACTGTAGCTGGAGCCGCCGCCAATGAAAGTCGAATATGCGATGGTCGGGTCGATGACCAGGTTCTGAGAGTGGTCGTAAGCGCCAACAGAAAATGCCACCTCGTAGTTGCCGAGCTTCTTAAATGTCCCTTTGACAGTTTGCCGCTTTCCGCCTATCTCTTGGTAAACGATTGGCTGCTTCAACCGCAACTCACCGGCTGCGGTTCCCAAAATGATCGAGCCCGCGTCATCCACGGCTAGGTTGCTGACGCCTTCAAACTTCAGCCGGATCGCATCGGTCTTCCCGCCGGGCCTGACATCCAGATCGAACTCCAGGTTCTGCTGGTTGCCGTAGTACACCACGTCCACACCTGGGTATAGGTCCCGGTACCGCACGCGTTCGAACGTCGGAAGGCCGAGGTCCCACTTCTTTGGGTCATTACCAATGAGGTAGTTTACTTTCCCCGGCAAAAGCCCTTCTGGTAAAGCGGCGGATTGCCGTCCACCGAGAAATTGCATGCGGATAAGGCTGGGTGGGAGTTTCTGGGATGACTGAGACCCGATTGTAAGATTGGAACCGTCCAAAGCGATCAAGTAACCTTGGCCACGGGCAATGTAGGATGCAGGCGAGCCGCTACGTCCGGCTTGAAATGACAGCGGCAAATCCCCGTATTTCTTCAATATGGGCGCTTCTCCCGCGTAAACATTTAGCGCCGCAAACCCAAACACAATCAGCCCCGCAGCCAGGAAACAACGGCTCATTATTTCTTACTCCCTATTAAGCTCAAGTAGTAGTTCAGTAGTGCTTTCGCTTAGAATTCGGCCTACCCGAAAACTTCTCCTATATCGTAACTCGCGAGGTCGAGGGAGACAGGATGACTTTTGGGTCGTTCTTCGGCTAGAGTGATCGCAAAAGTACCAGTAGTTTTGTAACCCGTGTAGTACTAGGACCTGACTTCGGGTGTACCGGTCTTAACCCGGCCAAGATCAACGGCAGCAAGCAGTAAGGGTCCAGAACGACATCACCATCTTCCGGTCACAGGTTTGTCGCCGGGGATCCCACCATAGCCAAACACGAAGTCGCCCGCATCTATCTTGCGGTCCCCGTTGGCGTCCAGCGCCCACAGGAACCCTTGGCGGAAGATTCCGACCTGGGTGATCCCCGTTCCCGTCCAGTCACCGACGACTGGCACATCGCCGGGAATGCCACCATACGCAAAAACGAAGTCCGTTCCCGTGCCGTCCATCGACCCGTTCCCGTTGGCGTCCAGAATCCACAAGAAGCCTTGGCGGAAGATTCCGATCTTGCTCGTGCCGGTTCCCGTCCAGTCGCCAACGACCGGGACATCACCCGGTATGCCGCCGAAAGCATAGACTTGATCGGACTGGTCATAAGTGTGATTCCCGTTGGTATCCAGAATCCACAGGAATCCTTGCCGGAAATACCCTACCTTGGAGCGGCCGTCTCCATTCCAGTCTCCGACTACGGGTACGTCTCCGGCTGCGGTACCAATGTGTAGGTTGAACACCGCATCGCCAGCGTCGATCACTCCGTTCCCGTTGGTGTCCAGAATGAACAATCCATTGCTAGGACGATAAATTCCGACCTTGGTATGCCCGTTTCCGTTCCAATCGCCGGTGATCGGAATGTCCCCGGGGATTCCGCCAAATGCGTAGACAAGGTCAGGAGGGATGTTCTGCCGTTGATTCCCGTCCACATCCAGAACCCAGAGGAACCCTTGACGGAAAAATCCCGCGCTTGTGGCTGGCGGTTCCTCTGTCAGGGTGATGGTTTGGCCCGCCACCGTAACGGTTCCTGTGCGCGGGCCCGGCCCCGCCGGATTGGCTGTCAGGCTAAAGATGACAAACCCACTGCCAGTTGTTCCCGCCGGACCGCTCACTGTAGCCCAGGATACGTTCGAACTCGAAGTCCATAGGCATCCGGAATTCGTAAGTACCTGAATCACAGCCTGACCGCCAGACCACAAGGCTGGTCCAGGCGGCGTCACGCTGAAACTGCATTGGCCAGACTGATTGAGAATCAACGGCTGGTTGCCAATCAGTAAAGACAAACCTCGGCTGTTCGGGTTTTGATTCGCAGAAACAGTCAAGTTTATTGTGGCCGGGCCGGTACCGGACGCGGGCGACGCGCTAACCGCTGCGGGCGCCTCATTGAAGACGGTCCAGCCGCAGGTTGCCGGCGTTGTTAACTGAACCGCAACTGCGCCTCCCGCAGCCGCTACCAGGGAGTTGTAACTCAGCGCGTAGGAGCACTGGTTCGAGGCCTGGCTCAAAACGACCGTCTGTCCAGCGATCGTCAGGTTTGCCGTGCGCGTAACACTCCCCGTATTGCTCGCCGCTTGCACGGCCACGCTGCCGGCCCCACTCCCGGAAACACCGCCCGTAATGGTGGCCCAGTTCTGATCGCTCGAAGCGCTCCAGACGCAGCCGCTGGCCGCCACCACACTGTATACGATGCTTTGCTGCGAGCCGTAGATCAATTGGTTACCGGGGTTTACCGCATACGAGCAACTCCCCGTGGTATCCGAGACTCGAGTGAGAAAAGCCTGGCCGTTACCGGGATAGGCGGTAGAATAGGCGCCCGGCGAAACCGGGAAATCCGGAGAATAAGTGTAGCCGGTGACAAATGCGTCCCCGGTCCCGTTGGTCGCTACCGTCCCGAAGTACGAACCTTTGGAGCCACCAAGAAACGTGGAGTAGACGAGCGCAGTGCCGGTAGTATTCATCTTCGCCAGCCATGCCGTTGTAGTCACCGCTGCCAGGCCAAATACCTGCCCGCTGTTTTGAGGGCTGAATACAAATTGGTACAAAGGCGCATTCCCGAGCCCAGATGCCGCCGAATTCCAGGTCGTGCCACCGTCCGGAGAGTTGTACACGACGGGCGAAAAAGCGCTGGAAGCATAAACGATCTGAGAATCCAGCGGCGAAACTCCGATGGAGATGATCGACCCGTTAGGAACCGTGGCCGAAGTAGCCGCCCAATTCGCGCCCCCATTCGTCGTCTTATATACGGTGTAGGAATTGCAGACGTAAAGAACCGCGGCATTGCTGGCCGACGCAGCAATCGCAATCGGTGAAAACGCCGCCGGCAAGCCATTAGACATTGACGTCCAGGAGGCGCCTTGATTGGTGCTTTTGTAAACGCCGTTGGATACCAGTGCTAGGTAGAGTGAGCCATCGGACGCCGCGGCCATGGATTGGATCACGAGCGATGGTAGGCCGCTGTTGACCAGGTTCCAGGTGGCCCCGCCGTCGGTTGTCTTGACCACTCCAAAGTTGGCGGACTGGCCAAAGACGTAGGCGGTATTCGCAGTGAGCGGATCGGCCACCACGACGGTTCCACAGCACTGTCCCAGGCTCCCGGCTCGGTTCCAGGTGCTGCCTCCGTCCAAGGATTTATACGCGGAAGACGCATTGACGCCGTAAATGGTGTTGGTGACAACCGGACTCCGCGAGAAGAACACCAGACCCGTTGAATTTTCGAGCGTCCACGTAGTACCGCCGTCGGTCGTCTTGAACAGCCCAATATCGGTAGAAGCCACTAGCGTGGTGGATGAGGCCGGATCGGGAGAAAGGCTGTTCACCGTGCCCCGGAGACCGGAATCGAAGGCCGTCCAAGCAGCGCCCGAGTTGGTGGTTTGATATAGCGAATTGGGGCTGGGCCCAGGGAGTGTATCCTCCAAAGCGTTGACGCTGGGAAATTGATCGCCGTTGGTATCGCCAGCCAGGTAAACATTCCCATTGGGATCGAGAGCCATCCCGCGCAGCGTGTCGGTGCGGTTACTGCCGATGTAAGTCTCATAGCTGAATACTGACCCGTTGACGTTCAGTTTCGCGACAAATCCGTTCGTTCCGCCGTTGAGCGTGGTCTGGAAGGCCCCCTGCGTAGTAGGAAAATCGAGGGAACTGGTTTGCCCCGCTACATAGGCGTTTCCCATGGAGTCGACGGCGATGGAGTTCGCTTGGTCGTATTGCGACCCGCCTAAATAGGTGAAATAGAGCATGGCCGTCGCCGCCGGATTGAGCTTGGCTACAAAGGCATCGCCGTTGTTGACATAATTTTGCTGCGCCCCGCCACCCGGCGCGCCCCGGAATCCGAGGTTCGAGAATGTCGCGCCGGCGACATAGGCGTTCCCGTTCGAATCGGCGGCGATCGCGTATCCAAAGTCCGTCGCCGCTCCACCCAGGTAGGTAGAGTAAACCAGCGCACCTGTGGAGCTGAACTTGGTCACAAACGCATCGTTGGCGCCCTGATTCGCAGCGGCGATGACGCCGGTGGTAGTCGGAAAACCCGTCGAGGCATATCCCGTGACGTAAGCATTTCCTTGCGGATCGAGTGCGATGGCGCTGCCGTATTCGTAATTCACGCCGCCCAAGTAGGTGGAGAACAATAGAACTCCGGAGGCCGACAATTTCACCACGGCCACGTCGAAGCTGCCCGCGAGCCCGGCCTGATAAGGATTCATGGTGGGGAAATCCGTGGAATCGGTGTAGCCGGCCACCCAAGCCGCGCCGCTTCCGTCCACCGCGATACCGTAGAAGCTGTCATCGCCTGAGCCACCAAAATAGGTCGAACAAACCAAGGCGGTGCCGGTTGAGTTCATCTGGGTGACAAATCCGTCGGCGCCACCGTGGTATCCCGAGAAGGCCCCCGGCGTAACCGGGAAATCCGAGGCAAATGTGTAGCCCGTGATGTAGGCGTTGTTAGAACTCACCGCAATCGCCTGTGGATAGGTCGACTCTGTTCCACCTCCCAAGAAGGTCGAATAGACAATAGTCGGATCGACAATCAAGTCTTTTGAGCTATCGAAACGCCCCACGGAAAACGCGATGTCGCCGTCGGCCAGCTTCCGGTAGGTTCCCGGTACGCTAAGCCGGTGTTCGGCGATCTCCTGATAAACGACGGGAGGAGGCAGCCGCAGCTCGCCGGCGGGAGTTTCGAGCACAATCGCTCCGGCGTCATTCAAAGACACTTTCTCCGCTCCTTCAAACTTCAACCGGATAGAATCTGGTTTCGCGCCAGGCTTAATGTCGAAATCAAATTCCAAGTGCTGCCGATTCCCGTAATAGACGACATCCACGCCCGGATAGACATCGCGGTAACGAACACGCTCAAAGGTGGGCAAGCCGACATCCCATTTCCTTGGGTCTTTACCGATGAAGTAATTCACTTTGCCTGGCAACTGACCTTCTGGAACACCCAACGGCCGCCGGCCGCCACGAAACTGCATCCCAATGCTTTGGCCCGGAGCATTCTTTGAGGGCTGGACGCCGATCAGCACCTCCGGACCATCGATCGAAATTAAGTAGCCCTGGCCGCGAGCGACATAGCGAGACGAGGAAGCAGATCGCGGCGCCTCGAACGAAAGCGGCAACGCGTTGAAATTCGTAACCGCGACCTTCTGGCTGGCGGGCGCCGGCCCTGCGAATGCCACGCAGATGAAACTCAAAAAGATGAAAAGCAAGCGCATCGGGCCATCCTCCCGGGCGACAGAGCTGCGAGGAATGACCGAAAAAGTTCTGAATCGAGCCCGCTGTCCCAACGCCGTTGTGAAGTCGTGGGTTTTCATTCTTCCTCCTGTGCGCTCTCTGGCGCTTATGCGAAGCCGGTTATAGACAGGGTCTGCACCGCACACATTAAGTCCTGTGCTGCAAGGAGCTACCAAGTGCTGCTAAACGCTTGACAAAGGTGGCACAGGCTTTAGCCTGTGCTGATCGACAGCCCTTTTTCTGCAACCCGCTAATAAATTTGATCGGCCAAAGCGGTGTACAACCTTACGGGAGGACCTTGGAGAGCGATGCGACCAGCGTTTCGCTGCGGCTTATCCAATTCTCCTGAGCGGCGACAAGGCGTCGTGCGGCGCGTTTTGCCGGGTCGTTTTCCGCTACCGCCTGTTCCAATTGGCGTACGAATTCCGCCGGCGTATTAGCGACATACACCAGATCGGAATATCGCAGGACTTCCGCTAGCGCCGAACTGACTACCGGAAGGCCGCATGCGAAATATTCGTACAGTTTTACCGGATTGGTCGCCATGGTCAGCGGCTGAATCAGAAACGGAATCGTGGCGACATCGAATTCCGCCATCCACTTGGGCAATTCCTGATAGGGCACTTCACCCACAAGCTGGATGTTCTGGCTTCCGCTGAAGGCGTCTTTGGGAAAAGTAAAGCCTGCGGGGCCGGCCAGGAGAAAGCGCCATTCCGGGTGCTCGCTGGCAGCCAGCCGAACAGCTTCGATGTCAAACCAGGAATGCAGAGCGCCGGTATAGCCGATGGTCACGGCTCCGCCCGCGCGGTTTCGAACTACGTTCTCGAAGTGCTGCGAATCCGCTCCATTCCGGATTACCACCGATTTTGCGGCCAGGCCAGGCCGACGCGAGATGTGCTGGTTGGCTAACCATTCGGCTGAAAATACCACCAGGTCGGCGGTCTCAAGCAGTTCGCCTTCCTGATCGATCAGGTCCGGGCCGATGCCCTCAAAACCTTCGAGGAGATCGTGGCAATCGTAGACGATGGGCGTCTCCAGTTCCTGCCGAAGGCGCGTCGCGACCTCCGTCCAGACGGGAAAACCGACGATGCTCATTTGCCGCTCCGACCCGGCGGTGCGCAACAACGTCAAGAAGCTATCGCCGATGGTTCGCACTTCGTCCGGTTTCAGACGCCGGTGGTGAAAAACGGGCTCGCGCGGCAAATGTACATGAAGTTCCGCGATTCGTGTCTCCAGAAAACTGAGTCTAGTTCTATAGTTCTTTGAATAGACTTGCGGGAATTCGCGGCCAAGGTGAGGATTTAGATAGAAACAGCGGTGACCCAGCGCACTGAATCCCCGCGCCAATTGCTGGCTCCGTTGCCGGATGCCATGCCAGTCCGTCATGGGCAGGAAAATAGCGTCCGCCAGACCGTCCCGCGTCGGCGCCAGAAGTTGCGCCGCGGATTCCAGCGGCGCCGAAGGATACGCACGCCAGCGCTTGAACTCGGGTGGACAGTTATTCTGCGCAAGGTGGAAATAGAACCATTTCAGGTAATACGGCCGGACCAGCTCTTTGAGATCCACCTACGCCTCTTCCGCTGGCGTTTGCGGAATGGTACAAAAATTCTCCGGTTGAAAGCGAACATCCAAATCCGGCGGAATCACCTGCGGCCGGAGGTGGTGAGGTGTCCAGCCGACACCCCATTTCTGCTCAAATCGCTTCCGATTGTTCTCGAATACTTCGTTGTATTCCTTCGGCACGAGTTGCGAAAAAGAGCCTTGCCCGAAATGATGCACAAAGCAGTCCTCGACGGCTACGATTCGCAAGCCGCGATCGCGAACGGAGGCGGATAAATCGTCGTCCTCGAACATTCCGATCCCGTAGCTCTCGTCGAGCCCTTGCAGTTCGAGATAGAGATCGCGGCGGATGGCGCCACAGAATAAGGGCGCCATCGTCAGCTCCGTCGTGCGGTGACGGGTCCGCGTTGCGAGCTGTGCCGCGAACTTCTCCATGGACGTCTCATCTGAATATTGGCTGGAAATCTTGGCTTCATTTCCGGCGAAATTAGTCACTGCGCAGAGCAGCCCGATGGAAGAGTCGTGCTCGAGATGCCACAGCAACCGTCCTAGCCAGCCCGGCGTGACTAAGGTGTCGGCGTTCAGCAAAATCAGATATTCGCCTTTTGCCAGCCTTGCGGCGATATTATTTCCCGCCGCGAAGCCCCGATTCTGCCCGAGAGCTTCCACTTTAATCCGCTCGGCGTAGCGCTTCAGTATATCCGCCGTCCCGTCCGTCGACGCATTGTCCACGACGATAATCTCGAAGTTGGGGTACGATGCGCTGCGCAGGATTGAGCCGAGGCAGCGATCGATGTACCGGCTGCTGTTATGGGTCACGATAACGATGGAGGCCAAGGCGAACTTGGCCGACACCGCGGAATCGATAGCTGCCACACGGGATGCCCACGTGTTTTGTTTCGCAAATTCGATCCGGCGATTCCTTCGTTCTTCGCCGCTCTCCTGCAGGCATTGATCCAGGCGCCGGGCGAACTCCTCGGCGCCATTCGCGAAGTAAATCAGTTCGCTATACGCCCGAATTTCCCCCATCGCGGTAGCCACCACCGGCTTACCTAGTGAAAGATATTCGTACAATTTCACTGGGTCCGTGGCAGCCGTCACGTTATTCAGCAAAAAAGGTATGGTGCAGGCGTCAAACTCCCGCAAATAGCTGGGGATGGAGTCATACGGTTGGTTGCCGAGTAAATGAACGTTGGGCAACGATTGCAGGGCCTTTACATCCCGCCCGAAGACGTGACCGATCAAGATGAACGAGTATTGCGGTCGTCGCGTGGCAACTTCATATATGAGATCCAGATCGATCCAGTCGGCGATGGCGCCGAAGTATCCAACGATCGGCTTAGGGATGCGGGCTAACCGCGACTGACTTGCGGCGCCGGCGAAAAAGGTGTAATCCACTCCATTGCGGATCAGAACTGGCGATGCCCCTTGCCCGATAAATTTCTGGCGGAGACGCTCGGCAGTCACGAGCAGCGCATCGCATTCCTGGACCAATGCGCGTTCTTCCGTGCGGTTGAACTCGCCCATGTTCTCAAACGCGTCCCAGTCGTCCATGCAGTCGTAGGCCAGCAGCGCGCCGTGCTCCTGCCGCAGAGACAGAGCCAAGCTACGCCAAAAAGGCAATTGCGCCAGGATCAGATTTTCGGAGATCGCCAAGTCCGTATACAAGCGCCGCAGACTTTCCTCGGCCGCCAAGCTCTGTTCCGGCTGCAACTCTCCCAGGTAGATGTTGGGGAATCGCGCCCGCAGATGGACTTCCCAAATGTTTTCTCGCAGAGGATGGAGAAAATAGGAATCGGCGTTGTTGGCCGGAACAAAACGCGCCGGGCTGATCCAGAACACGCGATGGCCGTTTTTGGCGAACTGCGCGGCGATTTGTTGCGGGCGCTGAAAGCGGTAATCGAAGTCGACGATCGGCAGGATCACGACATCGTATTTCCGCTGCAGAGGAGTAAAAGGATGAGTTTCCTCTGCCCCGGCGCCCTCGCCCAGGTGCGGAATATAGGAGCGGATCGAAGGAAGCTGAATTTCCTGATCCTCGAAAGCGCCGGCCTTCTGAAACGGACCAGTGAGCAGCAACGGCAATGCGCGCAGTTTGCCTTTCCAACCGCGGCGCGTCCAAAGATCGTACGCTTTTCGAATTGCGATCATCAGCCGCCAGGCGCGCTGTTCGCGATAACGGGAGAGAGCGTCATCCAAAGCGGCCTGATAGTGCGCGATTCCGGTCGAGCAAGTTTTGACGAGCGCGCGCGATTCTCGCAAGTTGTCCTCGGATTCTGCCAGACGTTCGCTCAGCGAAGCGTTAGCCGTCTCGATTTCGCCGGGCTGCCGCGGAGTCCTCAGGGAAGGTTCCAAGATACAAAAATACCAGCACTCCCGGCGGGAGAGTCGCGGTATGGATGCTTTTCCCCTCACTAACGTTCGGGGCTAAATCCGGAGTCAGCGCCGGTCATGAAATAGTCTTGCCAGTCCTTCCGGTTGAAGTGATTGTTTCATGACAGGCCCTTAGCCCCGAACGTTAGTGAGGGGAAACCCCATCTGCTCATGTATGCTGTCGTTTGCGCGAAGTCTTGATCCTCGGTTGCGGCTTTACGGGAAGCCGGGTCGCACACCGGCTCAGTCAACGCGGCTTCCCGGTTCGTTGTACTCATCGAAATGGGATTGATTTCACGGCGCCCGGCTGGCGTCCCTTGCTGCGGCCGCTTCTGGCGCCGCTGATCTTACATTCCGTGCCTCTGCTGGGCAACGGAATGGATGAGGAACTGGTTGCGGACTTGCAGGCTGAGCGAATCGTCTATCTCTCCACAACCAGCGTCTATGGCGGCGCGCCGGAGGTAAACGAAACCACGCCGGTTGTTTCGGACCATGCTCGCGTGCAAGTAGAGCAGGCGATTCAAGCCCGCCACTGGTCCAGTCTCATCCTGCGCCCGGCCGCCATCTATGGGCCAGGGCGGGGAATTCATGCGTCCATGAAGTTGGGGAAATTTAAGCTGTGGGGCGATGGTTCAAACTATGTCAGCCGCATCCATGTCGACGATCTGGCGGCCATCGCCGAGGCTGCGCTGTTGTCGGACCTGACGGGCGCCTTTCCAGTGGCGGATTGCCATCCCTGCCAGTCGCGGGAGATCGCTGAATTCTGCTCGCAATTGCTCGACTTGCCCATGCCGCTTTCGGCGCGGCGGGATGAACTTTCGCCCACGCGCCGGGCGGATCGGCGCGTCGACGGTTCGGCTATCCGGAGAGCGCTGGGAATCGAATTGCGATATCCGTCGTATCGGACTGGGATTCCGGCTTCGCTCGGATAGGCGGCCTGTTGGCGGTGGTTATTTTGTCAACCGTAGCAGCGTATCTTGTAAGCGCTCTGCCAGCTCCGCGTCGACGCTCCGGATCTCGTTCAGCAATTCATGAGTCACAACCTCGAAAGCCCGCGACAGTTCGCCGCCGTCGAGTTGCCGGACCAGAGCGCCTTCGAATCGCCCCGCCACTTCGCGTGGCAGCCGGTCGAGACCTCGGCCTTGGACGGCGGGAACGCCGTAGCGAAGGCAGGCCAGAGCAAGCGCGTAATCACGCATGCCGCTGATCATGTATTCGGCTTGCCAGAAGCTTCCTCTTCGAATGGAGCTCCGGGCATGCAGTGCGTACAGCCAACCCAGGCCGATAAGGTCCATCGCTTGCGGTTGGGGAGTATGCCGGAGCTCGTTGGCCTTTCCCGTTATGAGGCGGAAGGTTGGCCCTAACGCCCGGAATTCCGTGGCGGGCACAAACGCGAGATCCACTTGCAGAGTACTCGGGAGGAGAAACACGCGGTAAATCCAGGCGCCGAACTTGACGTCAAGATGATGTAAGGCGAGGCGCCGGTCGTACATGTGCGCCGTCCAATCGGCGAGGACCTCCGGCAACTCGGCGGCCTCGCGGACGCCAAAGGCGAGGTCGATATCCGACCACTGGTCTTCGCGTTCGGCCGCCGCCGAACCAGTGATTGCCGCTCCACTGATGCGCCCGTCGCGGGCGGCGCGATCCAGAAGCTCGGAGCGCAGAAGTTCGCGTTCTTGGGAAGTAAACACGACCGGCACACTAATCTGTGGCCGCAATCCCGCTCACAGATCCTCCAGCCGCAGCGGCACGTCCGCGCCTTTCCACGCCGTTTGAAACTCCCTCTCCACCCAAGGCGTAGACTCGATTTTTTGTTGCGCTTTGAGCGCCTCCAGCAATCCAAACAACATGCGCCCGTTGTTGGGGCTGCGCCGCAAACCTTCGCGGAAGACCGCTTCAGCCCCCGCGGCATCGCCAGACCGCAACAGCGCCGCGCCTAAAGATTCGCGCACCGGATAATACCAGGCCGGCGGTTCATCATAAGCCAGGTGGTCTTGGATCGCGACCGCCGTTTTCCACTTCTCAACGGAGCCTTGGGTCCGCGCGCCCAAACAGGCCGAGGCCAAATCCATCACGTCGCCGAGCTTGTTGGTGCTCCAGGGTTCATCGCGATTCACCAGCTTGCGCTGTTTTTCGAATTCCTGCCGCTCGACCGCCGCGTCCTGCGCTTTCCCCTGCGCGGCCAGCGCCATCGCCCGCCCATAGCGCCACATTGCCAGCACCATCGGGCTCGCCGTTTTTGGCGGTTGCGCCGCGAGCAACTCGTCCGACAGCCGCATGCGAACTTGCGTCATGCTGACAAATATGCTGAACACATCGGCCATCTCCGGCATGGCCTGCGCCATCGGCCGCAGAGCTTCTTGAAAATCGGCGATGGCCTTTCTGGTTTCCGGCGTCCGGCCCTGCATCGCCCGCGCGTAAAGAATAAAACTCAAATTGTGCAAATAGTAGGGATAATAATCTCCGATGACGCCCGTCTTAGCGAAATACTCGCGATCCACTTGCGCGGCGCGCTCGTTGACGTCGATGGTCGTCCGGAAGTCGCCCAGCACCAGCCAGATGTGCCCCGGCATATGCACCAGGTGTCCAGCCGCGGGCACAATGCCCATCAACTTTTGCGCGCTGGGAATCGCGCGCTCCGGGGTCGGCGACGACTCCACCGCGTGGATATAGAAATGATTCGCGCCTGGATGGTCGGGAAATCTTCGCAGCACACTTTGCAGCACGCGCTCCGCCTCTTCCTCGCCTTCGGCCGGCTTGCCGTCGATGCCGTACCAGCGCCAGCGCACCGGAACCATCAGCGCTTCCGCATACCAGGTCTGCGCGTCCGGATCGTCGGGAAACCGCTGCGCCAACTGCCGCATCGCGCTCACATATTTTGAGGGGTCTGAATAATCCGGACAGCGCGTCGCCGCCGCTTCGAGCCAGGCCCGGTCGGCCGGCGTGATATTCGGAATGTGCAATCCCGCCTCTGCCGCCGCGCAGGACTCCTTCAAAGAACGGCTCGGCTCCATGTCCATGTTCAGATAGGGCCCGGTCGCCATCGCGATGCCCCATTGCGCCATAGCCGCCCGCGGATCGATCTCCAGCGCCTTCTGAAACGACCGCTTCGCTTCATAGCGATTGAAGCCGTACATCAGCACCAGGCCTTGATCGAAGAACTTTTGCGCTTCGGGCTGGCTGGTCGAGATCGGATGCTTCCAGATTCCGAGGCCGGGATAAAGCGCCACCGGTTTCTCGTTACCGATGGCGGGATGCTGGTGCTGGCCTAAACACAGAACGGTGCAAAAAACAAGCGCTACGATCGCTTTCATATCTCCTCCCAAATGGTTTATCGTCGCCACCCCGGACCGCGCAGAGCAACTCCCGGGTGCGCGCCCGTCACTTTCGCATCCTCTACCACCGCCACTCCATTGACAAAAACGTGCTCAATGCCGACCGAAAGTTGGTTGGGGTCCTCGTACGTGGCGCGATCGATAATCGTATCCGGATTGAAGACCGTGATGTCGGCAAATAGCCCTTCCTGCAAAAGACCGCGGTCGCGGATGCTCAGCCGGCGCGTTACCGAAGAGGTCATTTTGCGGACGGTGTCTTCCAGCGCTACGATTTTTTCCTCACGCACATACCGTCCCAAAATTCGCGGGAAACTGCCATACGCGCGCGGATGCACCAGGCGGCCTTTCATCTGCTCAGGGTCTACGCCGGCCGCGTCAGTGCCGATCTTCATCCAGGGCTGCCGCAGTTGGAGCTTGACGTTCTCCTCGCTCATCATAAAGTAAATCGTCTCCACGCGGGTATGCTCACTCAGAATCAGATCCATGGCCGCATCGCGCCAGTCCTTGTGCTGCATCGCGGCGATCTCGGAGAGCCGCTTCCCGGCAAACGCCGCGTTCTCCGGCTTGTTCAATCGGCTGATGAGAATGGCTTCCGGTCCGGCGAGTTGTCCCATGTTCTCCCAGGCGGTTCGGGGTTGCGCCATCTCGGCTTTTAACTTCAGCCGGATCCGGGCATCGGCCAGATTGTCGAACAGTTTGCCGTCCGCCGAGGCCCAAGGCGGCAGCACGGAGGTCAGGCCGGTTGCTCCAGCGGTGTAGGGATACATACAGGCGCCCACATCCAGGCCCGCCTTGCGCGCCGCGTTGATCTTGTCAATCGCCTGCTGCTCTTTGAACCAGTTTCGCTTGCCCGACGCTTTGAGATGATAGATCTCCACCGGCACACCCGCTTTGCGGCCGATTTCGAAAGCCTCATCCAGCGCTTCCAAAAAGTGATCCGCTTCTGACCGGATATGCGAAATATAGATGCCCTTATATTCGCCCGCGGGCTTCGTAATCTCGGCCAATTCATCGCCGCTAGCGTATTCACCTGGCGGATAGATCAGCGCGGAGCCAACGCCGAACGCTCCGTCCTGCATCGCTAACCTGACCAACTGCTGCATCTGGGCAATCTCGGTCACGCTGGCCTGGCCGGGCGCCATGCCTTTGACGAACTGGCGCACCGTGGCTGCTCCTACAAAAGAACCGAAGTTCACCGCCGAGCCCGCCGCTTGCCGCGCACTCAACATCGCGTCGAACCCGTGCGGACCGTCCAGATTGGCGTCGTTCTGGCTGCGGCCCAGGCTCTCTATACTCGAACGCGTGTTCTCATTAGCGGGCGCCGCCGTCACGCCCTCACCCGAGATCTCGGTGGTCACCCCTTGAGTGATTTTGCTGATGGAACGTCCGCCGATGCCTCCCTGAATGTCAACAAATCCAGGCGAAATGACCAGCCCTTTGCAATCGATCCGGAGTTTGGCTTGCTCGGGATCCAATACGCCTGCCGCCGTGACGCGCACAATGCGATCGCCCCGCACGCCAATGTCGCCGTAGAACCACGGGTTGCCTGTCCCATCTACGATCTTGCCCCCGGAGAGGATGACATCGTAGACATAGTCGTTCTGGGCGGCCGCGCTGAGGGCCAGCAGTAACCATGCGATGCGCTTCATGAAAGTTACCGCTGAGAATATCATGCAGCGAGGAAGCGCGGATCGAGTCATCGATCTTTCGCGAGATCCCGAACCTGAAATGACTGAATGTTGCCTTTGAAAGGACGCTGCCCCCCGATCCAGGAGCCCAACACTATCGCGCCCGGTGAATCAACTAACGGATGCGAAAGATGCATCTCGTCGAGTTTCCTTCCGTTCAGCACGACGGTCACCGTACTCGGGTTCACTTCGACCGCGACAACAGCCTGCTTTCTTTGCGGTAGTGTCATGGATTTGGAAAAGGCCCACCGGCCTTCGCCTAAGCCAATCGCCAACTTGTATTCGTCGTTACCGATGTGCTGAAATTGAAAGCCCTGCCCGCTGCCTTGAGTGGCTTCGTTGCTGAAGACAGTCGCATACACCTCCTGGTTCGTCTCCGGAGTGAACGCCGTCTCGATGAGCGAGTGGTGCGGCATTTGGATTGCCGGCAGGGAGAATGGAGTTTCGAAATCTATCCCATTTTCCCGCGCCGTGTGCTCAAAACAACGGATCGCATCGGCCGAACAGGGCTTCGACGGGCCTATACTCGCGGTCTGAAAAGCAAGATCGCGACGAATGTAGAACCGCTCGGAATACGCGCTCATCACATAAACGTAGTGGGACTGGACAAAGGATTTGATATCCGGAATCAGTTCGAATCCAAAATCCTCGCGCCGGATGAAAGAGCAGCAGGAAGTGGCGACTGCATCGATAAACAACACAGCCGGATGGCTCTGTAAGTCTCTCAGAAATCGCTCCCGGTAGTACGCCTTAGTCGCTTCAGTCGCCAGAAAGAAATTGGCCATGTTCGTGTCCCGGGTTGCCGGATCCCGCCCCGCGCCCAAATATGGCCGGGAATTCCATCCCCAGACGACAATTTCCTGGCCAGGCGGTGTGACGGAAGATATATAGTCGCTTTCGGGTACGCGCAGGGTAGGCGAGGGAAAGCCGAAACCATTGTCGAGCGGCGTGAGCGCCAAATAAGTGTTAAATGTTAAACACAGCGTAATAAAAATCAAAACAAAGGAAAGCTCGCTCGATTGTTCGCTGGAGCGCCCCGCCCGGCTCGCAGTCGGCCCCTCATTCCCGCCCGCCGGGGACATCCCGCCGGCATCGGCGTGAGGGATAAGAAAATAGGCCATCGACATGCCGAAAGGTATGATTAGCATCAAAAGGTAGTGCGGAAAAAACCTGTGTGTGACATAGATCGCGGCAAAGGCAGATGCTACCAAACACGCAGCCAAGCCGCCGGCCCAGAGTCGAAGTTGCGCCCTAGGCATCTTCTGCGTGGACAACAAGAACAGAAACGCTAGGATCACAAAACATATACCGATCGCCAAATAGGAATAATTGATGGCTTGGCTTTGAAGAAAAGTGCAAGCGGCCAGCACAGTCAAGCTCAGTCCGGCCATCCGGACAAAGGCGACGGTGTCCGCCGGGAGCCGCGATCCGGGAGACCAATAGACGTACGCCGCCAGCATCGCCAGCGCGGTGAAAATGAAAACCCGAATCTCGGTGGGCGATAGTACATAATGCACGAAAGCAGGCAAATGCGATACGCGGCCTGCTCCGTAGCCACCACTATTGACATAGCGGCGGTTTCCCAGAATGTAAGTGATCCAGAAGTTCTCCCACTGTCCAGCCGCCACACATACGGACGCGACAATCAGGGGCAAGGGCGCCGCTCCCGCCAATAACGCCGCCAACGGGCGCCAAAATAGTCTAGGCCGAACAGTTGCGTGAACGTAAGCCAACCCGACGGCATCCACCGCGACGAGGAGTGGAACGGCCTGCATTTTTGCGAAGAACGCACAAGTCGTAAGGAGACCCAGCATGCACGCCGGAATTACGTACCTGCGGCCATCGCGGAACAGTCGAAAGCAACTATAGATGCCCAGTGACAGAATCAGCAGAGAAACGTGCTCCGAGCTGTAATGCACAAAGTCGGCGGAATTGAGCAGCGGAAATATGCCGGCTAGCGGCAAGACAGCAATACGGGCCAAATGGTCGGGAATTACCAGCGCGAAAGCGCAATAAAGGGTGTAGATCGAAAGCACTATGATGACAAGGGCGACCAGACGGCTGGAGGCATAGTCCGGCGAGAATCCGAATATCGCAGGCAGCATCAGGGGGTAGATGTTCAGCGGTCCGCTAGTGCCGCAGTCGACCGAGCGGAAGAACAGCGGATCGCGGAACAGTTTGCAAGCAGACACGATGAATTGCGTTTCATCGGGGTTCAGTTCATTCAAGAGCAGGATAGGGAAACGCCACATGACCAGACACCCCGCGATGGTGGCCCATAGAAGAGACCGGGACGCGAGGACCGGCCGTGCACGCTCCAGCAGTTTGAACTTCAGTATCGAGCAATCCAATAAGTAGTTAAGAAACGCGAGAATTACCGGAACAAATAAGGCAAGAAGGCCGTAGGTTCGCCAGACGTCCATCGCCTGGGCGGGACTTGGGTAGCGCCGGACGAACGCCGCATAGCAAGGGTAGAGCAAGGCCCGCAGCGTGGCCGGCGAATCGAGTGGCATCGGGACGAAGTTCGCGAGCCGATAGATGCCAAACAAAGTTACACCTAAGAACAGTAGCCACTTCGCCCAGCGAGTCCAATCCGAGGCTGGCTTCCGGAGCGGGGGTTTCTCCACTTTTGTGGTTAAGCTGTGAGTTGCAGCCTTCTTCATGGTTGGGTCGAGCCGTGTCGCATACTGAAGACACTCTATTCTTAGCACCTTGGCAGGCGCTAGAAGTTACGGCGCGCCACGGGGGAACATGGCCGAAGAGAAGCTCAAAGTTGCTGGTAGGGATCTTGACAGGTACGAGAATTAAATTTTAGAGGATACGCCTGTTTGAAGCTGCGTACTCGGTATGATATTCTGAGGCGTTATCGAACAAATTGAAGTGCATCCTCACCTCCTGAATCGAGAAATCAATCGGCTGAACACGGTACGGCGCATTATCTTGGCGCAATCTAGACGCGCCAATGTAGGCCACATTGGTTCGTGTCTCTGCATCGTCGAAATTCTGGTTGCGCTGTACGAACATGTGATGAAAACGGTCTCGATCGAAGACCCAGAACGGGATCGGTTCATTTTGTCGAAAGGACACGGTGCGTTAGCGCTCTACACTGTTCTGGCGCTAAACGGGCACATTACCGAGGACGACCTGAACACATTTTGTGGCGAAGACAGCATTTTCGGCGTACACCCGGAAAAGGCCGTACCCGGCATCGACTTTTCTACTGGCTCATTGGGTCATGGTCTGAGCATCGCGGCCGGCGCGGCCCTGGCGGCCCTTATCCAGAAATCGCAGCGGCAAATATATTGCCTCATCAGCGATGCCGAATGCAACGAGGGATCGGTGTGGGAAGCGGCCATGTTTGCCTCGCAACACAAGCTCGGGAACCTGCACGCGATCGTCGATTTCAACGGCCAGCAAGCCCTCGGACTCACCCGCGATGTGCTGGATTGCTCGAATCTGGCCGAACGGTGGGCTAGCTTCGGATGGCGAGTCTCCGAGGCGGACGGACACTCGATTCCGGCGCTAGTTGAGGCCCTTACGTCTGACTCTGCAGCGCGCGATCCGCACGTGGTCATCGCAAAGACGGTGTTCGGCCACGGAGTGTCTTATATGGAACAAGGCCTGCCGATCACGCAAGCGCATCTGCCAGTTCAGGCAATCAACTGGCACTACCTGCCGATGAGCGATCGGGAGTATGAAATCGCGCTTGCCGATTTGGAGCGCGCCGGTTGAGGCAAGCGTTTATTCAGACGATGTGCCGGCTGGCAGCCGCGGACTCGCGCATCCTGCTGCTGACCGGCGACCTGGGCTATATGGTCATGGAACCGTTCCGTCAGCAATTTCCGGATCGATTTTTCAACGTCGGCGTTGCCGAACAGAATATGATCGGGCTCGCGACCGGGTTAGCCGAAGCGGGATTCCTGCCGTACACTTATTCCATTGCAACCTTCGCTTCACTGCGCCCGTTTGAATTCATCCGCAATGGGCCAGTCCTCCAAAACTTGCCGGTGCGCATGGTCGGGATGGGCGCGGGCTTTGAATATGGACACGCTGGGCCAACTCACTACGGAACCGAAGACATCGCGGTGCTCCGCACTCTTCCAGGTCTAACCGTCGTTATACCCGCGGACCCCGCTCAAACGGTAACTGCAATGGAGGCGACCGGCAAACTGCCTGGACCGGTGTATTACAGCCTTGGCAAGGACGCTGGAGCGGTGCTGCCCGAACTTGGCGGCAGGTTCGAACTGGGGCGGGCCCAATTCATTGGCTCCGGCGGTGACCTAGCCATAATCAGTATGGGATCGTTGAGCCGCGAAGCGCTGGCGGCGGGGGACGAATTGGCCGCTCGCGGGATAAAGTCTACGGTCGCGGTGGTATCCAATTTCAATCCGGACCCGAACGATGACTTAGCGGAATTGCTGGCCTTTTGCAGCCAAGCGATTACGGTAGAGGCGCAGGCCATTTCGGGTGGGTTGGGTGCGTGCGTGGCGACCATCATCGCGACACGCGGGCTCTCCTGCCGGTTACGGACGCTGGCCGTCAAAACGTCACCCGACGGGACCAGCGGGAGCCAGGAGGACCGCTGGCGAAAGCACGGCCTGGATCGCGGCAGCATTGTCTCCAGCGTTCTGGCCAAGGCCCGGGTCGCTTACCGATGAGCGTCCGGCTGGCATCCGTCATCCTGCCTGTCTACAACCAGGCGGACCACATCCAATCGGTCTTGGAAGATTATGCGATAGCTCTGCGGCGGCTGGATTTCGCCTATGAGTTACTTCCGGTGGTAAATGGACCGCGGCGCGACAAGTCGCTGGAGATCTGTTGCGGGATGCAGCAACAATATCCCGAAATTAAGACTGAATGCATTGATGACGGGGGTTGGGGCGGCGCGGTTCGCCACGGGCTCGCTAAAGCTCAGGGCGATTTGATCTGTTATACGAACTCAGCGCGTACGACGTCGAAAGACCTGGTTCTGATGTTGCTCTACGCTTCCGTGCACGATCACTGCGTGGTCAAGGCCAATCGGAAAATCCGCGAGAGCTGGAGGCGGCGGCTCGGTTCGCTCCTGTTCAACCTCGAATGCCGCGCCTTGTTCGACCTGCCGTACTGGGACATAAACGGCACACCCAAGGTTTTCCACCGGCAGATGGCCGCGCTGATGGAACTGAGCCGGAATGACGATCTCATCGATCTGGAGTTCCATGCGATCTGCCGTCGAGAAGGCTACGAGGTCATTGAGGTGCCCATCTTTAGCAACTCCCGGCGCTCAGGCCGCAGCACTACCAGTCTGGGATCGGCGTACCGATTGTATGCCGGCGCACTGCAATTGCAACGGACGATGGCAGCCAACGGAACGGGTCCGTCCAGATGAAGGAGCGCGACTTAGCTGGTTTGTGGGCGCGGCATTCCGCTGAATGGCGGGACACGGCGCAAGTGGCAAGCCAATGGCGCGAAGCTGCGAACATTGACCCACGCTTATTGGAGTGGCGGGCGTCAGGGAACTGGTGGGACCTGATCGCAGAGTTGGGGCTGACTCTGTTGGTGACCAGGGAATACGAGCATCTCGTGATGGCTGCGAGTGCTCCGGGTGGTAGCCCGCGATTGAGTTTCTTTCCTCTGCCGCATCCTTCGGGCCTGACGGTGGATCGGGTGAATCGCCGCGTCTTCGTGGCGAGCACGCGAAATCCGAACCAGGTGTTCACATTTAAGCCGGCGAGCGGAAGCCTCGATCGTCTCGATGTGAAAACCAAGGGCCCGCTAGGATCCCCGCTCGTTGCGGTGACCACGACCAGTTATGCCGGCTGCCTTTATATGCATGACTTGGCATTGATTGGCGGTGAGCTGTTTGCCAATGCGGTGGGGCACAACGCTATTGTGCAGCTAAGAGAGGAGGGTTGCTTCAATCGAGTTTGGTGGCCGCGTTGCGTGGAAAAAGAAGGAAAACCCGTGTTTGGACAGAACCACATCCAACTGAATTCCATCGCGGCGGGAGAAACTGTTGCCGATTCTTTTTTCTCGGCGTCGTCGGCGAAAATCGGCAGATTGCGGCCGGGACATTTGAACTATCCGGTGGACGGCCGCGGAGTGATTTTTTCGGGCAGGACACGGGAACCGATTTGCCATAGCTTGACGCGTCCACATTCCGCGCGCTTGAGCGAGCCCGGAGTTCCGGCTGGCCGGCGAGCGAACTCTAACGCCGAGACACGCCGGCTTTGGGTGGCCAATAGCGGCTATGGAGAGTTGGGTTACGTCGATCACGGCAGGCTCGAAGTTGTGAACCGGCTGCCGGGCTGGACACGAGGACTGTGCATAACCGGGACCGTTGGATTCGTGGGCACTTCGCGCGTGATTCCGAAATACTCCCGCTACGCGCCGGGGCTCGACGTTTCAAACAGCCGCTGTGCCGTGCACGCAGTTTCTCTGTCTACCGGAAAAATTCTGGGAAGCCTGGAGTGGCCGCGCGGGAACCAGGTCTTCGCGCTCGATTGGATGGCAAGCGCCGACAGCCAAGGGTTCTTCTTTGCAGTAGGCGCGCGAAGGCAGAAGAAGGACGCAGCGTTCTTTTACACATACCTTGCCGAATGCCAGAATCCATCCGGAGGACATCGATAAAGAACAATGACCAGCAGCGACTTCCGCTTTTTGATGATCGGGGCCATGTACGAAAACGGGGGCAACACCACGCATCGCTTCCTCGATGGCCACCCGCGGATGTTTGTGTACCCCTTTGAGTCGCAGCCGGGCACCAAATATGTCAATGACATGCTCAGCAGCACTTTTCCGCTGAAGTATCGCTGGCCGGTCTTTCCCTTGGATGCAACGCCCTATCAGGATTACAAGGCGATCATCGACGAAGAGTGCAAAGTGCGCGCGCGGACGCCGCAGGTCAGCAAGTTCCGTCACATGCCGTTCGATTTTAGCGACGAGGAGCGCTGCCGGCTGTACCTCCAATACGTGGAGAAATCGGGACGCAGCACCGGCAACAACGTGGCGGCGTTCTTTCGAGCGACTTTCGATGCCTGGAAAGACTACCAGCGCACGGGCCGGGAGACTGTCTACGTCGGTTACAGCCCCATTATCACGGTCGACGCCGACAAAATCCTGCGAGATCTACCGCAGGCTCATGTGCTGCACGTGGTACGGAATCCATGGTCGGCTTTCGCCGATACTTCCAAACGTCCCATGCCGCTCTCGTTGGAAAACTACTTGCTGGGTTGGACGCTGAACCAATATTACGCGGTGCTGTTTCAAACGCAATACCCCGGCCGAGTGCACATTGTGCGAACGGAAGACGTCATGAGGGACTCCCAGGCGGCGCTGTCGCCGATCTGCGGGAAACTCGGGCTGGAGCAATCAGACACCCTCGGCAAAGTCACTTTCAATGGCCAGGAGTTGAAAGAGGTTTATCCGTGGGGTACCATACGCTCCCCAACCCCCGAAGCAAATCTGGCGGCTGCGCGAGAACTCAACCAGCGGGAGATCGACGAAATCCGCGCGCGGGCGCGGCCATATCTGGAGACGTTTGACTACCAGGGCTTCATTGAAAGTTCAGGCTTCCCATGAAGCACGTACTCATTACCGGTGGCAGCGGTTTTGTGGGCGCCAATCTAACTCGACGGTTGTTGCGCGACGGCCATGAGATTCACCTGATTCTACGGCCTGGGCATCAGCCGTGGAGACTGAACGAGATTTCGAAAGAGTTCCGCGAGCATACAGTCGACTTAGAAGACCGGGAAGCGATAGCGCGCTGCGTGCGCGAAGTAAGGCCGGATCGGGTATTTCATCTCGCGGCACACGGCGCGTATTCGAGCCAAACCGGCATTGAGCGGATGATCGCTACCAACCTTCTGGGGACCATCGGCCTGTTGGACGCGTGCGTGGAGGTTGGAGTAGAAGCATTCGTTCATACCGGGTCGTCATCCGAGTACGGCCATAAGGATCATGGCGCTAGCGAAATTGAGGTCATTCATCCGAACAGTCTTTACGCTATTACCAAGGCAGCAGCAACACATTATTGTCAGTTCACGGCGATGCAGCGGGCCATTAACGCGGTCACGGTGCGTTTGTATTCGATCTACGGACCGTATGAAGAGCCGGCGCGACTGATCCCAGCCTTGGTCATCTATGGCTTACGTGGCGCGCTGCCCCCGCTGGTTTCACCCGATGTAGCGCGCGACTTTGTGTATATCGACGATGCGGTGGAAGCGATCGTTCGGGTTGCGACAAGCGGAAGAGGCGGTGTGATCTATAACGTCTGCACCGGCGTCCAGAGCCCACTCTCAGCCGTCGTTGACATCGCGCGGTTGCTGATGAACGTCCCGGCGGAACCGATGTGGGCAAGTATGCCGCGACGTCCGTGGGATACGGATCAATGGTACGGGTCGCCAGACCTTATGGCACGCGAGGTGGGCTGGAGCGCACAGATGGACCTCCGCAAGGGAATGGAGGAGACGATCAATTGGATGTATCGACATCCGCACTGGCGCGCATTTTACGACGAGCGGATTTTCGGAACTGGGATCGCTCCGGCATAGACGCCCCGCGCGCGCTCCCGTGCCCATTGTTTCCGGAGGAGTAGAATGCTTGCATGCAAGAACCTAAAGCCAAAGAAGCGGACCTCACCGTTACCTACGACGCGATCGTCGTCGGCTCCGGTGCGGCCGGCGGCATGGCCGCACACGTCCTCACTTCACACGGCATGCAAGTGCTGATGCTCGAAGCGGGCAAAAAGCTTCCCATCGAGAAAGAGCTGAAATCGATGGAATGGCCGTATGACCATCCGCGCCGCGGCGACATGCCGCCGGGTGACCGTGCCCTACGCTACAACGAGTACAACATCCGCCAGCCGCCTTACGCCAAGGGCGTGAATGCCAAGCACGTGTATTCTTACGTGCAGAACTGGAATGGCGCCGACTACAGCAAAAACATTGTCGTCGACGAGAAGGATCATCCCTACACCGGGACACAGTATGCCTGGGTGCGCGCCCGCGTGCTCGGTGGCAAGACAGCGATCTGGGGACGGCTCGCGCTGCGGCTTTCCGATTACGACTTCAAAGCTGCCTCGCGCGACGGTTACGGCGTCGATTGGCCCATCTCTTACGCCGAGATTGAACCCTACTACGACCTCGTGGACCGGTATCTGGGCATCGCCGGACACAAGGAAAATTTACCTTACCTTCCCGACAGCATCTTCCAGCGCTCCACGCGGCTCAACGCTTCTGAAGTGATGCTGCGCGAAAAGCTCGCCGGCATGGATCGCGTTCTGACGCCTTATCGCGCCGGAGTGACTACAGACGGGCTGAAGCACAACAAATACCGCAGCCGCTGTTATGGACGCGGCGCCTGCGACCGGCACGTTGGCGGCTGCGATATTCACGCCGCGTTTGACTCGCCCACAGGACTCATTTATCCGGCCATGGACACCGGCAATCTCACGCTCCGTACTAACTCCACCGTGCGTGAGGTTCTGGTGGACAAGGACACGGGCAAGGCGCGTGGCGTCGCGTTCACCGATACCGAAACCGGAAAGGCCTATGAAGCCAAGGCCAAGCTGGTGGTGCTGGGAGCGTCCACTCTTGAAAGCGCGCGGCTGCTGTTGCTGTCCAAGTCGCGCCAGTATCCCAACGGACTCGCGAATTCCAGCGGCCACGTGGGCCACAATTTCTGCGAGCACATCATGGGGCCGTCCATCACTGGTTTGGTCAAGAATCAGGTCGGGCAGCTTCGCACGCTGGACGATGGGCGCCCCGGCGGATTCTATGTTCCGCGTTTTCGGAACCTCAAAGACAAGCAACCTAACTTCATCCGGGGCTACGGATTTGAGGGCGATAGCGGCACGCATATGTTTCCCGGCGAAGCCAACACAACGCCTGGCTTTGGCGCGGGTTTTAAAAAGTCGGTGCGCGACCAGGCCGGCGCCTACATTTCCATGGGCGCTTTTGGCGAAGTGCTACCGCGCTATGAGAACTACATGGACCTCGATCCGTCGGTGAAAGATCGCTGGGGTATTCCAGTGCTGCGTTTTCACTATAAGTTCGGCGACAACGAACACAAGATGGCCGCGGACATGGCGGATAGCGCGCGCGAGATGTTCGAGCAGGCGGGGATCGAGATCGTGAAACTCGACCGGACGGTACTCACCGAAGGTTGGTCCATTCATGAACTGGGCACCGCGCGCATGGGGGCCGATCCGAAACAATCCGTCGTCAACCAGTTTCAGCAGGCGCATGATGTGCCAAATCTCATGGTGGTCGACGGCAGCACACACGTCAGCGCTTCTTGCCAGAACCCGACCTGGACCATCATGGCGTTGTGCTGGAGATCGTGCGACCACATCGCGGACGCGATGAAAAAAGGAGAAGTGTAATGGAGCGGAGGGAGCTACTCAAGATCGCGGCCGTGGCGGCTACGGCCTGCCGCCTGGTCGAAGCGCAAGGCCAGCACAAATTTTTTACCGCGGAGGAGTTCGCCATCGTCGACGAGTTGATGGAGATCATAATTCCTACCGACGATCATTCGCCCGGCGCGCGCGCCGCGCAATGCGCGGCTTACGTGGACGCGCGGCTGGCCGAGGAACCGGACGCTACGGTAAGAGAGTCCTGGCGCGCGGGAATCAAGCACGTAGAGGAGCTGAGCAAGAGCATAAACGGAATGTCTTTCATGGCTGCAGCGCCAGAGGGCCGGGTCGCCGTGGTCGAACGCTTGTCGACCCAACCCGATATCTTTGCGCCAATCAAGGAAGCTACCATCCATGCCTACTACACTTCAAAAATTGGCATCCATCAGGAGATGGAGTACAAAGGCAACGTGCTGCTCAACCAGTTTGTGGGAACGGAATTGTAACTTTTTGTGGGGCAGATTATCAATCTGCGGCGGGTTATTAACCCGTCTCTGGAGTTTCTACATTTTCTGCACAGACTAAAGTCCGTGCCACCTTGTCTTCCTCGTGGCACAGGCTTCAGCCTGTGCGGACTCCCTGGCCGGGCGAAAGATTCGACAGCCAGGGAATCCTTCTGGCATCCTCAGGGAAGCTTCGCTCCCAACACCTCAAGTTTCTCAATCGCAGGTGGAGTGGCGAACAACTCAGGCGCTTTCGCCATCAGAGCTTGGGCGATGGGACCCGTTAGATGCGCTTGACGGCCGCTCTCGTCGGCGAACGCATCGAACACACCAAAGGTCGACGGCCCTAATTTCAGCGCGAACCACAGGGGCGTCGTCGTCTCCTGGTTGGCCATGGCAAGTCCAGCCTCCAGGAACTTCGCTACCTCGTTTTCTTTTCCGGCTTTGGCTTCCAGACGCGCAAACAGCGCTAGTTTTAACATGTTTTGTTTCTCCTTCTCGGTCTCGAACATCCCCAGAGTAACGCCCGCGCACAAAATCGGCTATTGGCAAAATCGCCAACATTGATAGCATAGTTGCCATGAGGATTCACATTCTCGCGCTGGATGACGTTTTTGACACTGGGTTGGCGACACTGCTCGACGCGTTTCAGACCGCGAACGAACTCGCCGAGATGTCCGGCCTGACTTCCGTGCGGTTCGACGTGGCGATCGTCGGAGTGCGCAAGGCGGTCAAGACGTCGCAAGGGTTAACTGTTCCGGTGGTTCCCGTGCCCCGGCGGATCATTCCCGATTGGGCCGTCGTTCCAGCCATTGGATTCAAGATGCCTGGTCCGCTGCAGGCCGCTCTGGCGAGACCCGACGTGAGCGACGTAGCCTGCACGCTTCGCTCCTACTCCGCTCGAGGAGCGTCTACAGCGGCCGCCTGTATCGGGACATTTGTTCTGGCTGAGTCCGGATTACTGGATCACCAGGACGCGACCACCACCTGGTGGCTGGCGCCATTATTCCGCCAAAGATATCCGATGGTTCGCCTGGATGAATCGAACATGATCGTAAAGTCCGGGAAGATCGTCACGGCTGGAGCGGCGCTCAGTCACATGGATCTGGCTTTATGGATCATCCGGCAAAAGAGTCCGCGGCTGGCCGCATTGACAGCCAAATATCTGGTGGTAGATTCGCGCCCGTCGCAATCGACGTATATCCTGGTCGATCATCTGGCGCACTCCGATCCGCTAGTCGAGCGGTTCGAGCATTGGGCGCGAGGCGCGCTCACGCTCGGGTTTTCGCTCGAAAATGCCGCGGCCGCCACCGCCTCCAGCAAGCGAACACTGGCTCGCCGCATGCGGGCAGTGATGGGCAAGTCGCCGCTATCGTATTTTCAGGATTTGCGCGTGGAGCGCGCAGTGCATCTGTTGAAGACCACGGATCAGAGCGTGGAAGAAATCGCCGTTCGAGTCGGCTACGCCGATGGCGTCACCCTGAGAACGCTTCTTCGCCGCCGGCTGGGGTATGGAATTAAGGAGATCAGAAGAAGTCTTTAGATCGCAGCCGTGCGAAGCCACTAACCCCTATCGCCGCCCGGCGAATCTGATAATCTTAACTTTCTCCCCGCTTCCCCGTCGAAGAGGTAATTTGAGATGGCTACACCCCGATTCGACGTCACTAACATGTCGTCCAACTTATTTCGAAACTACGTCCTCGACGGCGCGTATGACGAGATGTTCGAGGCTCCCGGAAAACCTCGTCCCCAATATCAGGCGCTATTCGAGATGCTGCTCGCGCTGCCGTGGGATGAGATGCGCCACAGCAAGCAGGCGGCCGATGTCAGCTTCTTGCACCAGGGCATCACTTTCACCGTTTATGGACGGGAGGAGGGCACGGAGCGCATCTTTCCGCACGATCTGCTGCCGCGCATCATTACCAGCGAAGAGTGGGAAACCATCGAGCGCGGGCTGACCCAGCGCATCACCGCGCTCAATCTGTTTTTGCGGGATATCTATAACGCCGGACGCTGCCTTTCCGATGGCATCGTGCCGCGCGAGATGGTTTATACCTGCCGCCATTTCCGGCGGCAAATGCGCGGCTTCGACGTCCCTCGCGACGCCTATGTCAACGTGGCGGGAACCGATTTGATTCGCGAGCCCGACGGCCGCTTCGTGGTGCTCGAAGACAACTTGCGCGTGCCCAGCGGCGTTTCCTACATGCTCACTTCGCGCCAGGTGATGAAACGCGTGTTTCCGAGCCTGTTCCATCTGGCGGGCGTGCGGCCCATCGACTACTACGGCGAAGCGCTGCTGGCCACTTTGCGTTCGCTGGCGCCCGACGGACGGCCCGATCCGGCCATCGTGCTGCTTACCCCGGGCGTCTACAATTCAGCCTATTTTGAACACGCCTATCTGGCGCGCCAGATGGGCATCGAGTTGGTGGAAGGACGCGATCTGGTGGTGCACGACAACTACGTCTACATGCGCCACACCGGCGGTCTGCGCCGCGTAGATGTGATCTACCGGCGCGTGGATGACGATTTTATCGATCCGCTGATTTTCGATCCCGCGTCCGGTCTGGGATGCTCTGGCTTGTTCAATGCGTACCGTTCCGGCCATGTGACCATCTCGAACGCCATCGGCACCGGCGTGGCCGACGACAAAGCGCTTTACGCTTACGTGCCCAAGCTGATCAAGTATTTCCTGAACGAGGACCCGATTCTCGACAATGTCGAAACCTACCTGATGACCAACCCCAAAGAGCGCCAGCACGTGCTCGCTCATCTGGAGCGCTACGTGGTGAAGGCGGTCGGCGAATCAGGCGGCTACGGAATGCTGATCGGTCCGCACAGTTCGGCGGAGCAGCGAGACGAGTTCCGGCGCAGGGTGGAGGCCGACCCGCGCAACTACATCGCCCAGCCCACGATTAATCTCTCCAAGGCGCCCTGTTTTCTGGACGACGGAACCATTGAACCGCGGCACGTGGACTTGCGGCCGTATATCTTGTACGGCGATAAAGTCACCATTGTCCCGGGCGGTCTCACGCGCGTGGCGTTGCGAAAAGGCTCGCTGGTTGTGAACTCCTCGCAAGGCGGCGGGAGTAAAGATACCTGGGTGGTGTACAACTGATGTTGTCGCGCGTGGCTGATAGCTTGTACTGGATGAGCCGGTATCTGGAGCGGGCCGAGCACGCGGCGCGAGTGGTGGAGTTGCAGCTCAATTTGATGCTCGAACAGGAGCCGGATTCGGTCGACCGGCGTTGGTCGCTGGTGTTGACCACCCTGGGGAACAAGGAACCCGTAAAAGGAGATGTCTTTACCGCGGCCAGGGACTTTGCCTTCGATCAGATCATGGACGGCATCGCTTCGGCGCGGGAGAACGCGCGGCAAGTGCGTGAACAGATCAGCTCCGAAATGTGGGAGCAACTGAATCGCATGTATCACGAATCCCGCAGCGAAGAACTCATGGGACTGTGGGCGGGACAGCCGACCGAATTTCTCGGCCTGATCAAACGTAAATCGCACTTGTTTCAAGGCGTGACTGATAGCACGATGAGCCACGACGAAGGCTGGCACTTCATCCAGGTGGGCCGTTTTCTCGAGCGCGCCCACGCTACCGCCCAACTGGTGGACGCGCATTTCCGTGAGTATCCGCAGAATCCCGACGGCGTGATCGACTCATCGGTGCATGTGGAGTGGGCCGGTCTGTTGCGCTGCTGTACCGCGTTTGAAGCCTACTGCAAGGTTTACACGGCGGATCTGCGGCCCGGCCGCGTGGCCGATTTTCTGCTGCTCAATCCGGACTTTCCCCACTCCATCCGCTTTGCCGCCGACGCCGTGCAGCATAGTCTGGAGAACATTCACCGCGCCACCGACACCGCGCGGTCGGCCAACGTGACCAGGCTCGCCGGACGTTTGAGTTCGAGCCTCACTTACGCGCCATTAGAGGAAATCGCGGGGAATCTGCACGGCTTTTTGAGCGAAGTGCAACGAACGTGCGTGCAAATCCACGGCTCTATCTATAACGTTTATGTGCAGTATCCGATCGAGGCGGCGCTGGCCGGACGCTAAATGATACACGCAAACCAGCACAGGCTGAAGCCTGTGCCACGTCGCGGGCAGCACCATCAGTCTGTGCAGAATGCAGAACCTCGTGGCACAGGCTTCAGCCTGTGCGCTAGTGTCAATGTATCTCGCGAGTCTCCATAATGTTTTATTCCATCCACCATCTCACCAAGTTCCGCTATAGCGCGCCCATCAGCGAGAGCATTTTCGAACTGAGAATGCAGCCGCGCTCCGAGGGCACGCAACGCTGCTTGAACTTTCAATTGCAGGTGAAGCCGCGCACCAACCTGTTTTCCTATCGCGATTATCTGAGCAATATCGTGCATCATTTTGACGTTCCCGGCCAACATCGCCAACTGGTGATCACGGCGGAAGCGATGGTGGATGTCCAGCCCCAGACGCCCCTGCCCGAAACGCTGGGACCCAACGCGTGGGACGATCTGGCGCGCGATATCGCAGCCATCGACTTATGGGAGATGCTCTCTCCCAGCCACTTCGCGTGCCCCACCCCGGCGCTGCTGGCTTTCGCCGCGGAATTGGATCTGGGCTCGGCGGAGGACGCGCGCAAGCGCGATCCGATGCAATTTGTATTGGACTTGAACCTCGCGCTCTTCGATGCGCTGGCTTACGTTCCCAAGAGCACGCGCGTCGATTCTCCCATCGATGACGCGCTCAACAGCCGCAAAGGCGTCTGTCAGGATTTCGCCCACATCATGCTTGCGCTGCTTCGCCAAAATGGGATTCCCGCGCGCTATGTCAGTGGGTATCTGTTCCATCGCAAGGAGGATCACTCGGCCGAGGGCGCCACGCACGCCTGGGTGGAAGTGTGGATGCCGGGCTTGGGGTGGATCGGCCTCGACCCAACGAACAACGTCTTGGCGAGCGAACGGCACGTGCGGACGGCGGTGGGCCGCGACTATGCCGACGTGCCTCCGTCGCGCGGGGTCTTCAAAGGTGAGGCACAGGGCGAATTGACGGTAGTGGTGCGCGTAACACCCTCCGACGCGCCTCCACCGCCGGAGACCGAAATTCAAGAAGAGGATTGGACGGCGGTGATCGAAGGCTCGCCGGCTGGTGTCGAAGTGGCGGCGCAGCAACAGCAGCAATAACTTTCGTGGCGCCGATTTAGCGTTCGGCCGCCAGATGCAGGCCCTTGTGGATGGCGTACAGGGCCAGCTCCAGCCGGTCCGACACGCCCAGCTTGTCGAAGATATTGTGCAGATGGTTCTTCACCGTCTGTTCGCTGATGAACATCTTCTCGGCCATTTCCTTGTTCTTGTAGCCTTGGGCGACCAGTTGAACGATCTCCCGTTCCCTCGTGCTCAGCGGAGATCGCTCGCGCGCTTTGCCGGTTCCACCGCCGGGATCGTTGGGCGACGCAAACTGCCGCATCACCGCCGCGGTGGTGTGGGAATCCAGCCAAATCTCGCCACCATATACCTTGCGGATGCTCTTGACGATCAGATCGGGTGCGGTCTGTTTCAAGACGATCCCCGAACAGCCGAGCTTCATCGCCTGCACGAACTCGTTCTTATCTTCCGAGGCGGTCAGGACAATCACCCGCGTCCGTTTGTTGGTCTGCTGCAACGTCTGCAACGCCGACAATCCGTCCAGATTCGGCATGCGCAGATCGAGCAACAGAACGTCCGGATCGAGTTCCAGCACCCGGTCCAGGACCTCACAGCCGTCGTTGGCCTCGCCCACGACTTCAAAGTCGTCTTCGAGCAACAGCAGTTTGCGCAGCCCGTCGCGAACAATCGGATGATCGTCGGCGATCAGAATCCGGATGTTCTTTTTGGTCTCCACCTTGGCCTTCTCTACGGTTTCTTCCACGGGCACGGAGATCGGTTCGGTTAGTTCGGCTTGCAACATCCCTTCGTTCATACTTTCTTTATCGGCCAAGAAGTGCTTTCTCCAAAAGAGGTACTGGTACGAGATAACGGTCCAGTATGCCTAATCCCGCCAGGCAGAAATCATTTAGTCTTAGAACACCAGCTTACCAATTGCTGTAGAACTTTGGTACTGCTACCCCCAACTGGAGCGATCTCACGGTACCCGCCCCCGAGTCATTGTGGGCCGACGCCCTCGTGTTAGCGCCGGCCCCCTGGTCCGGCCTTCCAAAAGCAGGCCGACGAGGGCGTCAGCCGCGCTCCAGGTGGAGCGCCAACATAAAATTACCTGGAACCGGTTTCTCAAAGTACCGGACCGATTCGCCACGGCACAAACTCCTTATGCCCTAACCGCTCGCTCGCGGTGCGCTCACCCGACGCAACTCGCAGCAGCGCATCGAAGATCTCCTGTCCCACGGCTGCGATGGAGGCTTCCCCATCGGCGATCGGGCCCGCATTCACGTCCATGTTATCGCCCATGCGGCGAAACAAGGGCGAGTTGGTGGCGATCTTGAGGACGGGAATGGTGGGAAAGCCGATCGCGCTGCCGCGTCCGGTGGTGAAGGCGATCAAATTGCAGCCACCGGCCGCCAGCCCGGTCAGCGATATCGGATCGTAGCCGGGCGTGTTCATAAAGACGAAGCCCGGGCCGTGAATCCGCTCGGCATAGTCGACCACCTCATTTAAAGGCGTGGTCCCGGCCTTGGCCGCGGCGCCGAGCGACTTCTCGAGGATAGTAGTGATCCCACCGGCTTTGTTGCCAGGTGTCGGATTGTCATCGAAGCTGGCGCCGAAACGTTCGAGGTAGCGGCGGTAGCCGCGAACCGTGGCTAACAACCGCTCTCCCACCTCCCGATTGCGCGCCCTCCGCAGCAGAAGATGCTCGGCGCCGACAATTTCGGTAGTCTCGGCCAGCGCGAACGCCGCGCCGATCCCGGCAAGGATATCGCAACAAGCCCCGAGCGCGGGATTGGCGCTGATGCCGGAGAACGAATCGGAACCGCCGCAATTGAGCCCCAGCACAATCTGGGATGCCGGAATTTCGCTGCGCTCTTCGGCGCCGGCACGCTCGATCATGCCGGCTATCGCGTGCCGGGCAGCATCCAGCGCGCCCCGCGTTCCGCCGCTCGATTGCAGAGTCAGTCCTACCACGCGATCACCTCCGAGGTAAGGCTCAATCTGGTTGACTTCGCAGCCGAGCCCCAAAATGACGGCGGAAGAGACATTAGGATGATGCAAAACCCCTGTCAAGGTTCGTGTCAGTTGTTCGGTATCGGGACCGATGGAATGCCCGCAACCTTCGGAATGCGGAAACGCCACCACGCCATCGACATTGGGCGGCAGGCGGTCGAAGCTGGAAGCAATCAGCTCGGCCGTATGCGAAGCGCAGTTGCTGGCCGCGACCACCGCAATGTAGTTGCGGGTGCCGGCCCGGCCGTCCGGCCTGGGATAACCCTGAAAGACAGGCACGTTTTTGCGAAACGAAATCGGGACTGGTTCGGTGGCTGGAAACTCGTATTCAGCGGCGAAGTCTTCGTAGGCCAGGTTGTGCGTGTGAACGTGACTGCCGGCAGCGATAGGTGTGCGCGCGCGGCCGATCACTTGGCCGTAGCGCCTGATTAACTCACCCTCCGTGAGGTCGGCGATTGCGATTTTGTGCCCGGCCGGAATCGCTTCGCGAACCAAGATCGATCGGACCTGCTGGCCCGGTTGCAGCGCAACGCGGGCGATGGCGACGGAATCTGTCGGGTGCAGCACGATCACAGCATTTTCCGCGGTAGCGGGCTTAGCGATTTGTAACAGGTCCACGCCCGCATTATACAGGCGTGGTGCACTACAATCAGCCTAACCATCGCCCCTTACCGGCGGTTGTGGAAGCCCAAGCGGCTGGGACGGCTTGACGCCAGGCTTTCGAACGTTTTCTACGCGGCCTGACCACGCACTTTAGCGCCAAGCCCGACTGAACGCCTGGCTTGTGGAACAACTCCCTGACGAAGCGGGCATCAGGGAGGACTTGCGAGGACTGCCGGATCCCGGCCTCGATCCTGGCCGCCGGCATGGCGAGCGATCTGCGCCAGGCTAAACCGCATTAACGCTGACGAGGTCGCTCGATGGAGTACTGCGCTATCTTTCCCTGGCATGGCTTCACGGCGGCAAGCAGTACCGGATTGC
>CAWIKC010000003.1:0-1178706 GCA_963836595.1 Bryobacterales bacterium | reverse complement strand
AACTGAGAGTTCGCACCCGGTGCGACGGGTTCCGTACAGGTGCGTTGGCCGGTTTAAAACGGCATCCCGGAGAAGCGACATCTGCGCGACGAATTGCCTCCCGAACTCAAGCCACTGTTCGTCACGGCCTAGATGACCGGCATTCTCAAGAGAGAAGAGAGAGTTGATACCAATTACCTGGGAATATATAGAGGGGGTCACCCCAGTGGACCGTGGCAAAACCGTGACAAGACCCCTCCCATTGAGCTGACTCGGGTTGCCTTTGAGCGAAAAGCAGATTTCCCAAGTTGTTGAAAAGCTTGAAGTGGAGGTAATTCAAAAGAAGCTTTGGAGCGGGTCGCTATGCGCCCAAGGCAGGTGCGCCTCCGCTAGTCACCATTCCGCTCTTGAGTTATCGCAATGCGACGTCAGGACCGCCGGGTGGTTACCGTGACCTTGTGCGCGACGATTGCGAGGCTGTTCTTCCGAATGATCGAGCCGGGCAAATGTGGAAGGGCATGGACATGGAGCCAACTTCTCTTGGGTCGACCCGCTCTGCCGCGCCGGGTTTCGGTTGCTCTGTGTTCTACCGAGTGGACGTCCAGTGTGATATGTTGAATCTGTCGTGGGATGGACAGTAAAGTGGACAGTAAACGAGAACGGAGGGGGCGAAGCTTCCCAGACTGGTTTACTGTCCACTTTACTGTCCATTTTGCGGTCAAACCCCATGGTTTTGGATGGACGCAATAGACGGAATAGACTTGCAGGTGAGCGGCCTAAGTCCTTTTAAAGCAGGTAAGTAGAAGAAAAGCAAGGCAAGCGGGAGTAATTCAGTGGTAGAATGCCAGCTTCCCAAGCTGGACGTCGCCGGTTCGACCCCGGTCTCCCGCTCCATCTTTTCAATAAGTTAGGCTCCGAGCCGGATCACGTGCGCCGTTTGTGCTCCGTTCACTCTGCGAGCGCCTACAAAATATTGACAACGAACTGGTTACGAGCGAATCGCGTGCTCCGTTTAGCCGGCCGTCAAATTTGGCCAGTTGTCAATCACTTGCCCATGATTTTGAGCAACGGACTGCCAGCGGTGAGCCTTCGTTCAGCTCGACGGCAGGTCCCGAAGACCTGCTGCCAAGGCGGCAGGGTTTATAACAGACCCATCACGGGCCAACGATCTTTCCCAACGCGTTTCGAAGCGATGTCATTTGTCAAGAGAAAAAACAATTCTCCTGACGCGCGCCTATGAGGAGCGCGCAAAACTAATACCCCCTCCAGCTCGCATGTGTGCCTCTCGGCGGTGGTTCCTGCTCTTGCAGAACCGGACATCCATTAGCTGTCTCAGGCCCGAAGGCCATCACAGAAGATTGAGTTTGTGTTCTCTGCATGCTCCGGGCTAGCAATCCGGAGTTGTACGAGGCGCTCTGGACGCCCTGCGTCCGGCTCGCGTTGCCGATCCGCCAGCGCAGGGATGGAAACTCCCGGCTGGCGCCATCGCCGATCCTGTCGGGCAAGCCTGGGACTGAAACGGTCACTGCGGCCTTCTACGGGGACATGATGGAGCCGCTGGCTCATGCTGCGGTGGCGGCCTACGAGGCCGCGCTCGAGGCTTCCGCAGTGGGGGTTCTGGTCGAACTGGGGTAGTGGTGTATGTACCCAACGGGTATACGCTCCACTCTCGCGATGCCTTTGTCGCAAAGTTCGATCCCAAAGGCCGGGCGAATCGTTGGCTGCAGCGCATTTTCGTCACCGCGCGTCTAGACGCCTTCCAGATTGGCCGTGCAGTGAGTGAGCGTCGGTTCGAACTCGCCGACTGAGGGTTGCTACGAACGAAACGAAACAAACGAAAGGCCGGATCAGTCCGATCAATCATCGGGCGGGTCCGGCTCAGTCGTGCGGTGTACCGATTGAACAGTGAACAGTCCAGTGGCCGGTTCATCGGCGCAAATCTGCGAGAAATCTTGTGGTCATGTGCAGCCAGCCTCCGTTTAGCCTTGCTCGATCGCCGTTCTTGGCCGATTGTATTGCCCTTCCGCATCCCGCATAATAGTTCTAGAGAGTTGAACGATTATGCAGACCCGATCCTACGTCGCCGACGAACGGGCACTGACCTCGCTTGCGGCGTCGCAGGGCGGGTACTTTACGTCAAAGCAAGCCGCCGCGATCGGATATACTGCGCCGAAGCGGAATTATCACGTTCACGTCGGCAATTGGGTACGTGAGCGCCGCGGAATCTTTCGGCTTTCTACCCAACCGCTTCCGGTTCGCCCCGACCTGATCCTCTGGTGGCTTTGGTCTCGGAATCGTCAGGAACAGCCTCAGGGTGTTTACAGTCACCAAACCGCACTGTCGCTCCACGAGCTGACCGACGTTATGCCGTCCCGGCTCCACATGACGGTACCCAAAACATTCCGTCGCAGCGCGGCCATTCCTAAATCCGTTGTCCTCCACACGTCCGATCTGCCGTCCTCTGATGTCGAGCAAGTCGATGGCGTACCGGTGACCAAGGCGCTGCGCACATTGATCGATATGGCGGCTTCTGGCGAGGTTCCTCTTCCGGATCTGCGGCTCGCGTTTGCCGAGGCTACCCGGTCCGGGAAAATCACACGCGCGGAAATCGCGGCCGCAAAGACGGACGCAGCTCAGCGAGATGTCCTGAAACTCCTCCAGTGCAGAGGGGGAAAGCGCTGATGCCCGGAAGCCGAAAGTACACTTCGCCGGGCGCTTTCCGGCAAGCTCTTGAAGAGCGAGTGAAGACAATCTCACGACAGGAGGGGATGGACTTTCAGCGGCTCTGCCGTCAGGTTGCCTTCGACCGCTTCCTGGCTCGCCTCGTAAGTGAACCAACGGGAGATTGGATTCTCAAAGGTGGCTATGCAATGGAGCTTCGCTTCGTCACCGCGAGATCGACGCGCGACCTCGACTTCACCCTTCGAGCCGGCAGTACGGAGTCCGCGCTCGACCACCTGCAACGTGCGGGCGCTCGCGACATTGGCGACTTCTTTTCGTTCCGGGTTGGCGAGGCCATGATGGATTTGGATGCCGCACCTTACGGGGGAGCACGATATCCCGTGGAGGCACGGCTCGATGGCCGGACCTTCGTGAAGTTCCATGTCGATGTCGGAATCGGCGACGTGATCATCGAACCTTTTGAAATTCTGACCACCCGGGACTGGCTCGCGTTCGCGGAAATCGCAGCGCCGTCGATCACCATGATTGCCAGTGAACAGCAGTTCGCAGAGAAGATTCATGCTTACACGGTGCCACGTTCCAGTTCCAATAGCCGAGTCCGGGATCTGGTCGATCTGCATTTGCTCGTCGCGTCGGGTTCTCTCGACGCCTCCCTTTGTGCAGAAGCTTTGCGACGGACGTTCTAGCAGCGGAATACGCATGAACTTCCCAAAGAGTTGACTCCTCCGCCAACGGATTGGCCCGTCCCTTTCGGGTGCTTGCCGACGAGTGCCGCGTCGACATCGGATACCAAGAGGCCTTTGAAACGTTGCGAGACTTCTGGGACGCGCTGTAATAGAACTGATTCGGCAAAAAAACTGATCAGATTCCTTGGAGATTAAGTCCTCGCAATCGTTACTTGATTACCTTAATAAGGTGGCTTCTAAAAACCGATTATTGAAAACAGAAGACTTTCCTGACCAGAAAAGAGCGCCTCCAACGCCTAACTCCTCTATTTACAATCGACCTTCATTTTCCCAAGCTGGACGCCGTGGGTTCGAATCCCATCTCCCGCTCCATTGTTTCAGTAACTTAGCGACACAACCCCGATTTGGGGTCCCCCACTTTTCGAGGTAACGGGGTTTCAAGACGACCGGAAGTGATTGACCTGCCACTCATTAATCGAATGATCGTCATCCTATCCGGCTGGACGTCTCTTGACCAAGGCGGATATCAGAACACAATTAGCGAATTCTGGCGTCCCTCTTGCGCCGGCGGGGTCCAGTAGTTTCAGCGACTTCAACTGTTTCGCGAGAACCCAGCGTCAACGCGTCTGGGGCAAATGTTTCCGAATTGCTGTGGGGCTGTCACCAGGTTTTCAATCCGGCGGTTTTGACGTATCGCTCTTTTGGGTTGGATTTAGCCAGTGAGTTCGTGGGGCCGACGTTCCTTGGACATTACCAATCTCACTCTATTGCTCGTGAAGAACCGAACCAGCTAGAGGGCTTCGTGAGCTTTGACAGGCAAGTCATTTTATACCGGCCACTTAGCCTGGGTTCAATGCCGATCAGGTTGTTAACGGCGGATCGAATACCTTGCTTGCAGTCGAGGTATGCCCGGTCGTTGAAGTGGGACGTGCCCGAGGAGGAGCTGAATTGGTTCCGGTTCGCCACCAGCCGCATGACACGGCCGGGCGCACGTCTCCTGAGATCGAGCGCTCCCGCCAAGCGGCAGGCTCGGCCCTTTGAGAGCCGCGCACGGCCTGCGCAACGCCAGTTTGACGGACGGGCGGCCTGATTCCCCGAGGTGTCGCAAATCAACGCGAGCATGCCGTCAGCATCGGCAGACGAAGGCGACTGATCGTTACTGACAACTTGGCCCAAGGCGCCCAACTCATGTCTGCCCGGCGATTCATACCCCAGTGACTTCACGTGAAGCGTCAATAATGGCTTTCTGAATCAGCGGGTCTGTGCGGATGGCGAACTTGTGTTGAAAGTCGCCCGGCTTGTTCCAATTGAAGGCGGAAGATCCCTCGCCTCTGAGGATCGCCTGCACCGCGTTGTGCGCTCCGGTTTCGATGCTGTTGGCGCGGAAGGGAGCCATCAACGCGACGTAGGCTTTGATGAACCAAGGTGCGTCGCGGAAGATACCGGTCCGGGCGAGGCCCGGGGTCGCGCATCCCGCGAAGATCTTTGGGTGCGTCTTCGCGAGATAGTCCGCGTAATACAGTGATGCACCATTGACGTCGTAGAGCATCTTCCAGAAATTGAACCCTTCGAAATATGGGAAGAGCTTCGGGTTGACTTTTGGGACTGCATTCAGCGTTGCCGTAAGCATGACCACGCGGGGCCGGTCGGCGAGGAGAAGTCTTGGCAACAGGAGTTGCGTCAGGTGGTAACGGCTTAGATAACTCAACGCGACGAAAAGCGGGATCCCGTCCACTGTCCTGATATCTCTCGTCTCGAACACGGCGGCCGAATGTAACAGCCCGTCGATCCGGTCGGTCAGTTCATTGACCCGCCGCGCCGCATCCCTCACGCCAGCGTGAGTCGAAAGGTCCACGGAAAGGAAATTCGCTCGATCGCGCGCTGTGCCGAAAGAGGTAATTGCGTCGTCGCCTTTCCGCTTATCACGGCCCAACATAATCACGCGATGCCCGGCGGAGAGGAATTCGCGAGCCGCCTGAAGGCCAATACCGCTATTGCCGCCGGCAATCACAACTGTGGTCATAAATGGGAATCATGCTCCTCGAAATCGAGCCTATCGCCGATAGCCTGTACGATCAATGCGGGTTCGTACATAAAATCGTCGCAGTCGTACAATCACTTCGTGGACCCACTTTCTGATGTGTTGTCCCTCCTGAAGCCTCGCGCCTATGTGACTGGCGTCCTCGCTGCCGGACCTCGGTGGTCGCTTCAGCTTCCCGCTCACGAGGGCACCATCAAGTGTTACTGCGTCGTGAAGGGCGACTGCTGGCTGTCCATGGATGGCGTTGACGAGCCGGCTCGTTTGCGGACCGGGAGCTGTTTACTTCTCCCACATGGACGCCCTTTTGTGCTCGCGAGCGACCTCACGCTGCCGCCCAGGGATGCATGGGAACTTCTCTCGACAGCGGAAAGGTATAACGGCGTTCTGTCGGTCAGCCCGGGCGAGGATTTCCTGGTTCTCGGCAGCCATTTCGCACTAGAGGGTGATGCCCGGTTTCTGTTGGATGTCTTGCCGCCCATTGTGATGCTGAACAACGAGAGGCACCGAGAGTCGCTGCGCTGGGCCATCGAACGGATGCTGCGCGAGATGCGCGATCCGCAACCCGGAGGCGCCCTGATCGCGCAGCAGGTCGCCTACACACTGCTGGTCGAAGCCCTCCGGCTGCATCTCGCGGATGATTTGCAGCCAGGCACCGGCTGGCTCTTTGCGCTTGCGGACAGTCGCATGAGGGCAGCACTCTCGAGCATTCATGGAGAGCCTGCGCGCGCCTGGACCTTACAGGAGTTAGCGCGTTCCGCGGGGATGTCGCGGACCGCCTTCGCCCGAGCCTTTAAGAGAACCGTGGGAACGTCGCCCATGGACTATCTCACGCAGTGGCGGATGACCCTGGCTGCGAAACGAATGCAGAATACCGGCGAAACCATCTCTTCGATAGCTCCGGCGCTGGGCTACAAATCCGAGAGCGCATTCAGCGCCGCTTTCAAACGCCAGTGGGGCGCCTCTCCTCGCGAACACATGCGCGCTCACCGGAGTCTGTTTCATTGAGAGTTGTTCGTACTCTAAACGCGCTAATGTCCGGTTAGCTCCTGGATCATTGGCAAACTGGACAGAGGTAGGAAAGGCCATTCGACGAAAGCTTGTCTCCGAGTAGCGCGTATTCCGACCGGGAATGTGCGCCTGAACCGCCGGCCCCGTGGAACCATGCGGCGCGGCGATTCGGCTCTCAGGTCATCGCGGGGCGTCATCCGGAATCGGCATATTCCGGAAAATCTTCCAGACGCCCCCAGGCTGCCGCTGCCAAACCGTGAGATACCGGTGGGTGATCCTCTTCCCGCCGGCAAAGCTGACCTCCGACCGGCCCCATTCATAGACGAAGTCGCCTTGTTGAACCGAGCCCAGACTAGTCGCGGTCGCCGATGCCACGCGACCGGACTTGGCGATCCGAACCCTCAGGTAGTCCTCAATCGCCGCGCGACCCTTCAAGCATTCTCCGGCCGCCGTGCAGTCCACGGCGTTCTCCGCATACGTCGCCGCGATCGGGGCGGGCCGGCCATTTTTCATGCCCGCCACCCAAGCCTGGTTTCCAGCGTCGATGTCTTTCCTCGCCGCCGGGTCGATGGCTCCTGGCTGAGCCGCTCCAATCGCCGAGAGAAAAGCGCCCAATACGAAAAAACCCGCCGCCCTGATCCCACTTTCGCTCATGAATCGGTCCCCCCTGGAAACGAGCATTGTACAACTCCAGCGTCTCTGGCAAGGTCGCCGCAGAACGGCCACTCGTGCTGCTCCCTACGTAAGCCGATGGGAACCGTGGCGTCCGTGGCTTTCGGAACGAAGCGCCGCGGTATGATGTTGGTATGACCAAGGCGAAGATCGCGATCAGTTTGCCAAAGGATCAGATCGCGCGAGTCCATCGAGAAGTCCGTGCCGGGCGGGCCGGTTCGGTTTCAGGTTACATTGCCCAGGTGTTGGCGGAGCAGGAGAGACGCGAGTCGCTGCGGGAACTGCTACGGGACTTGATCGAACAACATGGCGAGCCGGCCGCTAAGGACATTAAATGGGCAGAACGCGCTCTCGAACGGCAACGGGGATAGTTCTGGATACTGGCGCACTGATCGCTTTGGAGCGTGGTGATAAGCGGATGATTGCGTTGCTCCATCTGGCGTTAGCGCAAGGCCGGGCTTTCCGCGTGCCTGCGGGGGTGGTGGGACAAGCTTGGCGCAACGCTCGCGTTCAGGTCACGTTAGCGCGGTTCTTGCGGAGCGAGGAAGTGGAGATTGTTCCCCTTGACGAGCAGCTTGCCCGTTCCTGCGGAGAACTCTGCGGCGCCGCGAGCGCTTTGGATGTTATCGACGCCTCGGTCGTGATCGTCGCTAGGGAGCGGCAGGATCTCATAGTTACGAGCGATGCTGGCGATCTACGGCGTCTGGATCCAGCGGCCCAGATGATTACGGTTAAAGATTGCGCAGCCGTCAGCCACTGATAAGAAGGCCCAATCTGGACTGGAGACCGGGGCGCACTCTCCCAGTCGCGCGTCGCACGACCGGAGCACCGCCCGTCACTTCCCAGGACGAGCCTAACGTATCTCGATAGAATGAAATTGTGATGCAACACGCGAAAGCGATATTCGAAGACGGGCTCTTGCGGCCGCTCGAACCTTTGTCGCTACAGGACAAACAGCATGTCCTGCTGACAATCACCGATGTTTCGGCTCCAGGCTCGAATTCGGGCCGGATGCCGGAGCAAGAGTGGCTCAGGGCGCACGGCCAGGAATACAGCGGCCAGTGGGTCGCCCTCAATGGCGAAGAGCTCCTCAGCCATGGTTCAGACGCTCGCGGGGTGCGCGATGAGGCGCGTGCGAAAGGCGTCCAAACTCCGCTCATGGTTCGCATACCAGACGAGCCTAACTTGCCGTCCGCCTTCTGGGTCTAATGCCTGCCATCGAATTCAGCCGGACTCATTCATATCTGCCGGCGGACGAGGGAATCTTGTTGCCGGTATTTCTGAACAACGGCGCGGAAAGGGTCAAGCTGCTTGCCCACGTGGATACCGGGGCTTCCCACTGCCTGTTTGAGCGAAGGCAGGGCGAATTGCTGAACCTCGACGTGGAGGCGGGTGATCCAATGGCGTTCCGGACTGCCACCGGGCGCGTCGAGGCTTTTGGTCATCTGGTCACCATCGAGACGCTCGGTCTGAACTTCGAATCGGTAGTGTATTTTTTCGCCGATGAACGGATCAATAAGAATCTGCTCGGGCGCCTCGGCTGGCTCGACCGCATGGGTGCTTTATGTCGCGTCTTACGATTAACTTAAGCGTTACATACCGCGGGACCTTTGCCCTAGGCCGCTGCTGCGGCGCGGTCGCGGATGGGAAAACCTTAAGCAGCGGCTTGGACTTGCCCCCTATTTTGAGACAACCAGTTAAGAGTCGAAAATCAGTGAATGGAGGATTCGACTCATGGGATTGTCCCGACGGAAGTTCACGCGTGAAATGAAACTGGCTGCGGTTCAGCAGCTGGAAGCAGGAACGTCAGCCGCCGCGGTGGCGCGGGCCTTTGAAATCAATGCCAACCTGCTGCACCGGTGGCGGAAGGAGTTCCGCCATGGTCCCGGCAATGCGTTCCCCGGTGTGGGAAAGCGGCGTTGGGAGGACCCCAAGGTGGGGCACCTGGAGCGCAAGGTTGGCCAGCAGGCCGTGGAGATTGATTTTTTGAAAGGGTGCTTGCAGCGAATCGAGGAACAGCGGATGCTGCAGGCGCTGACTGGAAAGCCGCGACCTACCAGTACATCCGGAGCCAAATCGAAGAAGGTATCCCGATGACGGCGACGCGCATGTGCCAACTGGGAAAAGTCAGCCGGGCTGGTCTCTATCGATTCGATCCCGGCGCCGAACGGGCGGCCGATGACGATCTGGATCTACGGAACGAAATTCATCGGATCGCGCTGGAGTTCCCCTGCTATGGCCGGCCGCGGATCACGGCCGAGTTGAGACGGCGCGGCTGGCAGGTCAATCACAAACGGGTGGCGCGGATCCTGCGCGAAGATAATTTGCTGTGCCTGCGCCGCAAGAAATTCGTGGTGACAACCACGGATTCCAAGCATGGTCTGGCGGTCTATCCGAATCTGGCAGCCGACCTGGAGCCGACTGGCATCGATCAGCTCTGGGTCGCTGACATTACCTATGTACGGCTAGAGACGGAGTTCGTCTACCTGGCGGTGGTGCTGGACGCCTATTCGCGTAGAGTGATCGGTTGGGCACTCGATCGGTCACTGGAGGCCGATCTGGCGATCGCGGCATTGGAGATGGCATTCCGGCAGCGGTCACCAGCGGAAGGTCTGACCCATCATTCCGACCGAGGGGTTCAGTATGCTTCTCATGCCTACACCCGCCTGCTCAACGATCACGGGGTTCAGATCAGCATGAGCCGCAAAGGCAATCCCTACGACAACGCCTTCTGCGAATCCTTCATGAAAACCCTGAAATACGAGGAGGTCTATCGCCAGGAATATCGCGATCTGGCTGACGCGCATGCTTCCATCGAGCGGTTCATCGAAAACATCTATAACGGCAAGCGGCTGCACTCGGCGCTGGACTACCGTCCGCCGATCGAGTTCGAACGCTCGCTGCCAGCCTCGCAGCAGGTTTGTGCATGAAAGGCCGGTTGTTTACGAGACCAAAAACTGAGGGCGCCCTCCACAAGCGTTTTTGCAGGCATGCCGGAATCTATCGGTCCGATGTGTCGTTCCTGCTGATAAACCTGGGCCAGAGTACCGCTTCCCGGTCGGGTCCGGGCCAGGCTATAGGACGCGCCGGAAGTAACCACGCCCTGCCCATCGTCCACGACGAGTTCCGGCCGGCTATTCCTCAACGGGTTGCTCGCCAGCATGGCCCGTCTCCGCTTCACCGGCACCCTCAGCTTAAATCTATTGCCGCCTCGAAGGGAATCATTTACCATCGAACGGTAACCAGTCTCTTAACTGTTTGTCTCAGCCCAGGGGGCAGGTTCAGCTTCATCTTATTCTTATTCTCCTATCCTCTCTCCGAGTCGCGCGTGATCCGGGATCGATCGGGAGAGAGCACATGTCGCGACATCGCGAGGAACGGTCAAAGTGTCTCATTGGCGTGGTGGATAGGTTGACAGAATCGACGCTCACATACGTGCGATCCGTGTTCCCTCTTCGCGCCCCAAGGCTCGATGCGCCAGACTTCCGCTATGTTCTCTGGCAGATGCCTGGTCGTAGCAGTGTTTTCCTCCCCTCTGGAGCTAGCATAAGCAACTGCCTCTGACCGGCAGCTATTCCGCCAAATCGTGTTTTTGCGGAGTTCTCGTGCCAGAATCGACTTCCCGTACAATGTTCGCTGAGGTATGCTTATCCCAGTGACCGATCTCGACAACAAAATTCGAGCTGCGCTTCAGGCTCTGAGGAACCCACTGGGAACCAAAGACTTCAATATCACTGCCTATATCGCCGCCTTTGAGCGAAGCGCTAATGAAAAGGCGGACTCAGTTCTGAAATTGCTGCAGGAAGAAAGTCTATTCGCCCGGGAGACTCCAGTATTCCTGAGTATTGGTGGTGGTGATGGCGCCGAGCTGGAGTACCTGCTGCGGAACTCCGGAGGCACTGCGGGCGTACTGATAGAAGGGGCCCGTCCGCTCGCAGACGCTGCCCGCGAACGTTTGAGTCACGTGCCCAGAACCCAGCTGGACATTATCGCGGGTGATGCCAAACAGTCAATTCAAGAAGGCGTCGAATCGGCAAGGCGGATGGTCGCTAGTGGGAAGGGTGACTATTTATGCGTGACGTGCCATGCCGTCTTACATGAATTATTCGACCGGGGAACGAAGGAGTTTGACCCTCTCGGATTTTTCGGAACCATTTTTTCAGATGACACAACATCTACGTGGTTTACGTATCGTGAGCCAGGAGTACCCACCGATTGGCAGAACACTGACGTCCTCATTCGAGCGGATTGTGATCCGCAGACTTTACTCGGGCTGGCGCTAGCAATTTGCGGTCGTCACAAGACACTTGGAGCGCTTCATCCCGAACCACAAGTCATCGGCGACTTCGTCCGTGTGCATGGCGCCGTGGCCATGGAGACTCTTGCGAAGCTTTTTTATCTGGAAGATTTGGCCTACGAAATCCAGGAACGCTCGACTGCTGTGGACCACAAGCAACTAACTAATATGCTCTGGTTGGCAATCGGCGACAAAGCAAGAGACACAAAACGGGCGAGCATCCTTAGCCAGAGCGAACCTACGCGGTCCTTTAGAGACCATTGGCAGCAACTTGGAGTCTCCGTACAACGGTTGAACAAAGATGGGGCCTCAGTTCAATTGGCCATCGCAGAATCTCAGAGCCGGCTCGTCGCGTGGCGGCGCGCGTCTTCGATACAAGCATCACCGGGTCTGCCTCCAACCCTAAATGAATCTACTTTAGCCGAAACCACATATTTTCGATACCGGGACATGGACACCCCTTTCCTAAAATCGCCGGAGCTTATCGCCTGGCTCGCGAGCAGGTATGGCTGCAAGCCTCTGCAGGTGGGCACTCAAATTTTCCCGGCGGCGATTCTTTGGAAAAACGTTGATCGTGTCGTAGCACCAGACATCGTGCTGGGAGAACTCTATCCTATCCCCCGACCTCTCCAGCAATCCGCAATTCTCGATCCTCTTCAATACGGCCGAGCCCGCAATTTCATTAAGGCAGAACTGGAGCAGGGGCCTATCAAGTACGAGGCCGTAGAATACTGTATGGAGACCCTGGATCTCGAGAAGGCGGTGCCGACGATTAACGGCTCATACGGTCGATACTATGACTGTGTTTTGACATCTTTCGCGATGGAGTGGGAGCTCAAGAAGGCGGTACTCGCCGGGGACAGGGATACCTTTAAGCGCTTGGATACCAAAGGCACTCTGCCTTTACGAGAGGCTGTGGAGACGGAATGTGATCCTATTCGGAATGGCGGCGGCAGGTGCGCGGCACTTTCAACTTCGACCTTAGTTGTTTTCAAGCGTAGGCGGCCTGATAAGTATTACTGCCTCCTGCGGCTGAGATCGGATCGCGTCGCCGTGTTCCCGAGCATGCTTCATGTCCTTCCCACTGGTATGTTCGAGGCCGAGAACCCTGACGACCTCTGGTCTGTTGAAATGAATGTATGGAGAGAGCTGCTGGAGGAGGTGTACGATGACAGCGGCAAGCAAGGAACTGGCGTACCGTGGCACCAGGACCAGATTCGAGCTGAAAGACCCGTAGACCTACTCATCAAGCTGATCGAATCCGGGTCCGCCCAATTCAGCGTGACGGGAATCTACTACGACCTGCTCCATCTCAGACCCGAGATACATACCGTGTTGATCGTTGACGACTACACGTTTGAGGAGTCCCGCGAAATGAAAGTCAACTGGGAATACAAACCCGCCGATTGGGTCGACTTCGGCAAGCTTCGGGTAGCCTGGAGCGATGTGGATAAGATTCTGGAGGATGCTGGTCATACTCACAAGCTTTGTAGTCCCGGTGCCGGCTGCCTATCATTAGGTCGCGAATGGGCTAGGCAAGTACGAGGGATTTAGAATCCAAGCGGGAGATTCGCTGAGGTCGCGCATCACTGAGTACGTAACCTGCGTTGGGCACTCTTCAATTGGGCATCTCGCGTGTTCACGACGTGCGCAAAAATGCCCATCAACATTGATTCCCTTGTTGTGCCAGGTAAGGAGCGGTCTCCAATCCGATACTGCGGAGCATTACTGCTGATGCTCTGAACGTCAGTTCGGCCGCTTCGTCCGGAGCCATTTGAGCCAATCCACGTCCGAACACTTCGACGGTCACTTCGCGATCGTACGCCTTTTCCTCGAGCAATTTAAAAAAGAGCTTAAAATCAATTATTCCTTCGCCTGGCAAAAGCCGCTCCGCATCAAGGATAGCGTCGGGCGAAGCCATAGGACTGTCGGCTATGTGCACATCCAGAATGCGGTCAGCCGGGATCGCTCGAATTGTATTTGGATTCGCACCACCATGGTGCCAGTGCCAAGCGTCAAGCACTAAACCGGCATCTTCCGATATTGACAGCGCGAAATCCAACATCTCCTCATTATCCCAAATGAACTCATAGGGATATAGCTGTCGCAAGTGAAGCGGTGTAACGCACTCTAGCGCCAGCCGTACCGAGTACCGGTCCAGAACAAAGCAGCACTCCTTAAGCCGTTCGCGCAGAATTAAAGCTTGGGACTTCTTCGGTAGTTCTGCCGATGGCAAAATTCCGAGAGCAGCCGTTTTACAACCGGTTTTCGAGGCGAGCTCGCAAAGGGGTTCTAACCGATCAAAAGTCGTTCGAAATGCGGCGAGATCCTTTCGCACTTCGACAGGAAACTGCATGGCAGTCGTACCGACCGAAACATACGCGGTTCGCCGGGGATGAATAGGCTGGTCCCGCGGCAATACTATTCCTCTGTAGCCGATTCTGGCTGCCAGTTCAGCTATTTCAGGCCACGGAGTGCGCCACGAGACGATACATGGGTGAAGCGAAAGAGGTATTCGGTTCATCTTCTGACGTATTGTAGCAGGGCGTCTGCGTGATAGACGGCTCCTAGTAAAACTGATATCGTTGATGGTGTGAGCTATTTTGTCTGGGAACGCCCTAGACGTAGTGTGCCTTCCCGCTGACTGTGGGCGGATGGTCGGCCACTCGGAGCGGTACCGGCTGCTTAGCCCCTCGGGTTCGATACCGATCCGGTCGTTAACGGCGGGTCGATTTGCGCTGCTTGCAGCCGAGGTATAGCTTTGATCGTTTGAATTGAGACGCGCCCGAAGCGGAACTGCACCGGTTCTAGCTCGCCGCCCGCCGCATGACAACAACGGGGCGCACGTCCTCCGCACTAGACCCTTTCCCCAACCCTTTGATATACTGAAGGTTCCGTCCTCCTGGGCAGAAGGTCTGCTGTGTTTCTCAGTGTAAAAGAACTAGAATTGAAGAAGCTTCGTTTTGACGTGGCCTTCGCTCCAGGGGAGATCGATTTTTCGGATTCCCGGCTTAGGCAGATCACGGCGTTGCGGACCACCGGGTCGGCGGAATTGCTAGGAAATACGCTCGGGGAGATTCGGGTCCAGGGTCACTTGAGCGTGACCATGGAATCCGATTGCGACCGCTGCCTGGAAGCCGCGCGGTTTCCGATTGAAGCGGATTACGATCTGTATTATCGGCCGTCGGATACAGTGTATGCCGACGCCGATGAGATACAGATTGACGACGGGGAGAGCGAGATCGCCTTCTATGAGGGCGCCGGGCTCGATCTGAAAGACATTTTGCGGGAGCATGTTTTGCTTTCGATGCCGATGCAGAAGGTTTGCCGCAAAGACTGCCGGGGCATCTGCCCGGTCTGCGGCCAGAACCGGAATCAGCTTGCTTGCGGCTGCGAAGTAAAGAAAGTGGACGACCGTTGGTCGGCACTAAAGAAAATTGAGATAACGAGGAATTGAAAGATGCCTAATCCAAAACGGCGACACTCCAAGCAGCGCACCTCCACGCGGCGCTCGCACGATCATTTGAAACAGCCCGGCGTGTCGGAGTGCCCCAACTGCCATGAGCCCAAGCTGCCCCATCGCGTTTGCCCGCATTGCGGGCGCTATAAAGGGCGTGAAGTGGTCGAAGTCGCCGAAGAATAACTCATTACATGGTGACCATCGCGGTTGACGCAATGGGGGGCGATGAAGCCCCAAAGGCCGAAGTAGAGGGCGCCATTCAGGCTGCCCGCTCACTCGGCGTCAAAGTCATTCTGGTCGGAAAAGAAGATGTGGTTCGCAGAGAACTCTCGGTATACGAGTGGGAGGACCTGCCGATCACGATTCAGCACGCCAGCGAGCAAGTCACCATGGAGGACAGCGCCGCCAAGGCGGTGCGGACCAAGCGCGATAGCTCCATTCGCGTGGCTTCCCGGCTGGTGCGGGAAGGCGTCGCGCAAGGGATGGTTTCGGCCGGAAATACCGGCGCCGTCATGGCCACGGCCAAAATGGTGCAGGGCCTGATTCCCGGCGTCGACCGGCCGGCGCTGGCTACGGCGTTCCCTACCCTGAAGGGCGGTCCGGTCATTGTTATCGACGTGGGCGCCAACGTCGATTGCAACCCCAAGATGCTGGCGCAGTTCGCGGTGATGGGCGAGATCTATTCGCGCGTGATCTTCAAGAAGCACCGGCCGCGGGTGGGGATTCTCTCGATTGGCGAAGAAGAGCACAAGGGAAACGATTTGACCCGCGCCGCGACGCCGCTGCTGAAGTCGCTGCCGATAAACTTTACCGGAAATGTCGAAGGCCGGGACATCTATACGGGTGACACGGACGTAATCGTATGTGACGGGTTCATTGGGAACGTCGCTCTGAAGGTGAGCGAAGGTCTGGTTGACATGATTTACAAGACATTGCGGGAATCCTTGAAGGCCACGGTCACCCGGCAAATCGGGTACGTACTGGCCCGGCAGGCCTTTAAGGAATTCAAGAAACGGGTCGACTATTCCGAGTATGGCGGCGCTCCGCTGATCGGCGTGAAGGGAGTTTGCATTGTCACGCATGGGCGGTCCAACGCCAATGCGATTAAGAACTCCATTCGGGTGGCCGTCGAGTTCGCTACCGGACGCATCAACCAGCAGATTGAAGACGAACTGGCGGGCGGATTATGTGCGTGATGCATCGAGTCCTGATCGGAACCGTCTTGCTTGCGGCCGGGCTCTTCGGCGCCGCGCAAGATCCGGTGCAATGGACGCTCAGCTTCGATAGCAAATCCGTCCGCCCGGGCGAACACGTCCTGGCAAAATTCAACGCCAAAGTAGATTCCCCCTATCACGTCTACTCGCTGACCACGCCCAAAGGCGGCCCGAATCCGACCACCGTTAGCATCGCCGATAACCCGGCGATCGCTGGTTTCAAAGTTTACGAACCGAAGCCCGAGCGCAAGTTCGACCCGAACTTCAGCCTTGACACCGAGACTTACGAAAACGAGCTAGCCGTTCTCGTCGATATCGAGTTGAAGAAAGACGCGCCCGCCGGCCCGCTGGAAATTACCGCGCGAGCCCGCTATCAGTGCTGTACCGACAAGATCTGCCTGCCGCCGAAGACCAAGAGTTCCACGGCTTCGATCAACGTGGACACCGGGGCGCCGGTCGCCGCCATTGCGATCCCGCCTGGGTACATCGATACTGCCAAGGCCGCGACGGCGGCAATTGCTCCCGCCCCCGCGCCCGCGAAAACTGCGCAGGCCAATACCGATGTGGGAGTGTTTCTTCTCACGACCTTTCTCGCCGGCCTGGCCGCGATCTTCACGCCGTGCGTGTTTCCGATGATTCCGTTTACCGTCTCTTATTTCCTGAATCAGAAGGGGCGCAGTCCAGTGTCCCAGGCGCTGGTGTTTTGTTTGGGCATCGTCGTCATGTTCACCGGCTTGGGATTTTTGACTACGGTGATTCGCGGCCCCAGCGGCGTGGTGCAGTTGGGCAACAGCCCCTGGGTGAACGGCTTTATCGCAATTGTGTTCATCGTTTTTGGATTGAGCCTGCTGGGCGCGTATGAACTCACGCTGCCTTCGAGCCTGCTTACCAAAATGAGCCAGGCTTCCGATCGCGGCGGATATCTGGGCACGCTGATCATGGGGCTCACATTTACCCTGACCTCGTTCGCCTGCATCGGCCCGATCGTCGGCCCTCTGTTGGTCGCCTCCGTGCAAACCAGCGGGGCATTGCCGGTGCTCGGCATGGCCGGATTTTCCACTGGTTTGGCTACACCGTTTCTGCTGCTCGCGGTCTTCCCCTCGTTCATTAAGAAAATGCCGAAGAGTGGCGGCTGGCTGATGCGCGTGAAAGTGGTATTGGGCTTTGTGGTGCTCGCAGCGGCGATGAAGTACTTGAGCACCGTCGATCAGGAACTACAAAAGAACCTCATTTCGCGCGAGTTTCTGCTTTCCAGTTGGGTAGTCTTTTTCGCTCTGCCGGGTTTGTACCTGCTGGGATTTCTGAAACTGGAAGGCGTGAAGGCGGACGAACCGTTAGGCGTGGGCCGGATGCTGGTGGCGGCGTTGTTTCTGATCTTCTCCATCAGTCTGGTGCCCGGAATTTTCGGCGCGCCGCTGGGTGAGTTGGAAGGTCAGATTCCGGTGCCTGCCCGCAGCGTTGCATTTGGCGGCGGAAGCGGCGCAGAGGCCGGCCCGGTCTGGATGAAGAACCAATACGCCGAAGCGCTGGCTAAGGCGCGCGCCGAGAACAAACTGGTGTTCGTCAACTTTACCGGCTACGCCTGCACCAACTGCCACTGGATGAAAGCCAACATGTTCACCCGGCCCGAGGTGAAAGAACTGCTGAAGGATTTTGTGTTGGTCGATCTGTTCACCGACGGCACGGACGCGGTCTCCGAGCAAAACCAGAAGCTCGAAGAAACGAAGTTCGGCACGGTCGCCATTCCGTTTTACGCCATCCTCGATCCCGACGAGAAAGTGCTGGCCAGTTTTCCGGGCCTGACGCGAAGCAGCCAGGAGTTTACAGCTTTCATCCACGCAGGAACCAACGGAAGGGCGGTCGCCGCCGTCAGCGACAATAGAAGTAATGCGGCTCCTGGTGCTGGCTCCCTTGCTCGTCTGGCTGTCCGTGGCCGAGACCGTTTCGCTCAATAATGGTCTCCGGCTCAAGATCACGCCGGAACAATCCAGCCTGACTCCGGACCTGGCCCCGGCCAGCGGCAATAGCTTTTACCGCATTTTTCGCGACTTTAATAACCTGGCCGTGTTCGCCTACGAGCTGCAGATCGATCGATCCCCCGACGGCAACCAGTTTCAAGTCACGGCTAAGCCTGTGTTGGAAGAATTCGAACAGAAGTTCCCGCTGGCCGATGGCGGCAAACCGACTCCGACCTTTTCCGAGCCTATTCAGTCGGAGTGGCTAACTTCCGGAGAGCAATTTGTGGTGAATGTCCCCATCAATCCAGGGGAAAACGGCGGCAACCTGCGGGACACCACCGAGGTGCGCATCGCGCAGCCCGGGCCGGGCGCGCCGCCGGACCGTTCGCTGAACGGCGCCTTGCACCTCGTCGGCCTGAAAGTCAAGATCGATGGACGCCTGGTCAGCGCACCGGGCCCCAGCGCCGCGGTAGCTGGCCGTTATGTCATGTTTTACATTCCCGGTAAGGGCGGCTATTTTCTTTCCGCCGACCCGGTGACTGCGCCGGTGTTTACAGCGGGCGGCTCCGCCGAAGCCAATGCGATGCGGCTCACGGTGGACAACGAAAATCTGGAGTGCACCACGGATGCGCCGATCATGTCCGGCGGGCACGGTCAACTCTGGGTCTTTCACGACCCATCCTACAAACCGCAAGGCTCCTGGACCAACAGCACTACCGGCGCACGAGCGAGGGACGAATTCTATATGGCGGGCGCGGATTCTTTGAAGTGGTGGCTACGGTAGGACGACGTTTGTCTCACCAAACGGGGCAACTTCAGTCCCAGTCATGGGCCGTCCTAACCAGGAGCGCATTTGCACTTCGATTGTCGAGCGGTCCAATTTGAGTGTTCGCTTCGTAACACGGCGCTTCACGCGCTTGACAAACGCCTTCTCAAAAAAGTGGGAGAGCCATTGGGCAGCCGTGGCGTGCTGGTATGCCTTCTACAATTTCTGCCGAGTTCACAAGAGCATTCACTGCGCGCCAGCCATGGCGGCTGGAATCGCCGATCACATTTGGAGCGTGCGGGAGTTGCTCGAAGCCGCCTGATTTTGGCGATGCCGGAGTGGCGTCAGGTTCGGCTTGCATTCTGTCCGAAGGATACAATAGCATCTAGAGACTGGAATGCGGAATATGGCACTCGAACGAGAACTCGAAACATACAAAAATAAGCTGGCAGAGTTGCTGGCCAACGAAGGGGAAGGTAAGTTCGTGCTCATCCATGGCGATAGTGTTGTGGATGTTTTTGGGACCTACGAAGACGCCATCAAAAAGGGTTACGCCAAGTTTAAGTTGGAGCCATTCATGGTGAAGCAAATTGAATCAAGTGAGCATGCCCATTTTATTTCGCGCTTCTCAATATGCCCTACTTCACTCGCCAAGTAGCGCAAGATTCAAGCCTTCTTGTAGTAGCCGTCATCGGTATCAGTCAAGCCAGAAGAAACGCTCTAAATTCCGCTGGACAACCGGTGTCCCCGCCAGTCCAGGTTCAAGCGATGGTCGATACCGGGGCAAGCTGCACTTGCGTGGACCCGACCGTATTAAGTCACCTAGGATTGTCGCCTACTGGCACCACTCCGATGGTGACGCCGAGCACTGGGGGTCAACCTATACAGGCCACCCAGTATGATGTCAGCTTGATGATCCCGTCCGCTCCGAATCAAACGCCATTATTCCACCACACGATCCCTGTCGTCGAATCACAATTGGTTGCCATGCAGGGTTTCCATGTTCTTCTTGGGAGAGATGTTCTTGGCGAGTGCCTTTTGGTCTATGACGGACGGATGGGACTATTCACGTTGGCCTTTTAGCCAGCCACACACTTTTGGCACACTATCGAGCTGGGGCCGCGGACGCCGTGAAATTTTTAGTCGTAATCCTGGTTTCGTTCGAAAGACCGGAATATGGCTCGTTCGTTGGCTTGACCACCTTAATCCCAGACGACTGGCGTTATGCCGGTTTAGGACACTACCATTAGCTGCGGAAATGCCGCCCGTGATGGCATAATTGAAATGCTCCACGGCTATCGTCGAGATCGCCGGCTTATGGCGCCGCTCTGAAACGGGGCAACTACATGGATCGAAGAACATTTTTGCAAGCATCGAAGGCTGCGGCACTTTGGCAGTTCTGGCCTCGCCAGGTGTTCGCAAGTCCCTCCACTAGAAAGGTACGTCCTTCCGATCCAGGTTGGCCCTCCAAAGCCGCTTGGAAACGGCTCAACGACGAGGTAGGCGGCAATCTGATTGCGGTCGATTTTCCGATCGGCACATGTTTGTCCGCGCCACAAGGTGCCGATTGCAGGGCGCTCTTCCCAAATCTGAAAAATCCCTACTACATTGGCGACAGCCCCGGCCTGACCCAAACCTTGGGCTGGGTTGACGCTTGGGCCACCAAACCAAGTGTCTATGCCGTCGCCGCAAGAAATGCTCACGACATCGCCGCAGCCGTGAACTTTGCACGCAAAAACAATCTGCGCCTGGTCGTCAAAGGCGGTGGCCACAGCTATCAGGGCACGTCGAACGCGCCCGATTCTCTCCTGATCTGGACGCGCCACATGCGCGATGTAACTATCGGCGATTTTGTCCCTCAGGGGTGCCAGAGGACTCACGCTCCTCAGCGGGCTGTCACCGCCGGCGCCGGAACAATTTGGCTCCAAGCCTACGACGCCGTCACCACCAAGGCCGGCGCGTACGTTCAAGGCGGCGGCTGCACCACCGTCGGTATCGCCGGTCTGATTCAGAGTGGCGGTTTCGGCAGCTTCTCCAAGCACTACGGAATGGCTGCAACTGGCCTCCTCGAAGCCGAGGTCGTTACCGCCGACGGGAAAGTGCGAATCGCAAATGCCTGTACGAATCCGGATCTATTCTGGGCTCTGAAAGGTGGCGGAGGGGGCACTTTCGGCGTGGTCAGCAAGTTGACTCTGCGCCTGCGAGATCTTCCCGAATTCGCCGGTGGCGCCAGTTTCTCCGTCAAAGCTTCTTCCGACGACGCCTATCGCCGTTTGATCCGGCAGTTTGTCGGCTTCTACCGTGACGCTCTATTCAACGATCATTGGGGCGAACAGGCGCACTTCTCGCCGGGCAACAAGCTCGAGATCAGCATGGTTCATCTTGGTTTGGACACGGAGCAATCGCGCAAGGTCTGGCAGCCATTCCTGAATTGGCTGGCAGGGAATGCCGGCGCCTACACCATCAGGTCTGAGCCTGCAATTGGCAGCATGCCGTTTCGGCACTGGTGGGACGTCGACTGGCGCAAAGAGCACCACCATGATGTTTTCAAGACGGACTCCCGTCAAGGCGCGAGCCCAGGCAATGTCTGGTGGAAGGGTGACTGGGGGCAAGTCGGTTGGGTGGTGTGGGGTTTTGAGTCGCTTTGGATGCCTGCATCATTATTGGAAGACGACTCGCAGGAAAAACTGGCCAATGCCTTATTTGCCGCGTCCCGTTTCGGCGAAGTCGAGCTGCATTTCAATAAGGGGCTCGCGGGCGCGCCTGCCGAAGCCATAGAAGCTGCAAAAGACACTGCCATGAATCCCGCGGTGTGCGGCGCCTTTGCTCTTGCCATTGTCGCCGATGGCCAAGGCCCCGCGTATCCCGGAATTTCCAGTCACGAGCCCGACCTTGCGAAGGGCCGGAAAGGAGCGAATGCGGTGCATCGCTGTATGAACGAACTCCGCGCCGCCGCTTCCTTGGGCGGAGCCTACGTCTCGGAAAGCAACTTCTTCGAACCTGACTTTCAGCGCTCCTACTGGGGCAATCACTCCGGCCGCCTCGCTGAAATCAAAAAGAAATATGATCCCGGCGGCCTCTTTTTTGTCCACAACGGGATTGGCTCCGAACAGTGGTCTTCCGACGGCTTCAGCAGGCTCTGAACCTGTCGTTGGTTCAGATCGGTCTGGGAATTCCGCCGAATCGATCTCAGATTAAGCGCACAGTCCCCAGCCGCTTATTGATAATCTGTTACTCCGAAACCGCTCGCGGCTTGGGAACTTGGGCTGGCGTCGGGTAAGGGCCTGTCATGAAACAACCAATTCAACCGCTCCCTAACCCGGCAAAGCCGGAACCAAACAGGCTTAGCGATGGTGCGCCACCGCTCCCTCACGGTCGCGGCTCGGTAGAATTCCTCAAAGTTGGACATTGTCGGCAGCCATGTTCTGATGCCCGTAAACACTGGGTGAAACGCATGCGCCGAAAAATATTCTGCCAGAAGCGGCAAGAATCCAACCATGTAGGTACTCACTGTCGCGGCTCGGAAGGTGTGACCGAGCCGCGACCGTTAGAGGGTTAGGGAGCGGTTGAATTGGTCGTTTCATGACAGACCCTAAGCTGACGCATAAAGCCAAGATCGCGGAAGTGCCGACGCCGCTCCCTGGCCGGATTGTCGACAAAACAACCAGCCAATCTTGTCCTACGTCAAATGCTGGATGTCCGCACGCTAGCTGCGCGAGCCGGTCAGCACGTCCTGGGTGGACGCGGAATCCCTGTTGCCGGTGGTCTCGGGAGGAGGGGACGGCGCTGGGGATGCCACGGAGTCCGGCGCCTTCGGGCCACCATTCCCGCGCTCCATCCCCTCGCGATCCGCCGTCTTGACGCCGCCAACCGTGAAATAAAATGTCGCGCCGCGGTCCAACTCGGCTTGGGCCCAGACTCTGCCCCCATGTTTCTTGACGATGCGCAGAACCGTAGCCAGACCCACGCCCGTGCCTTCGAAGTCTTCGGCCCGGTGAAGGCGCTCGAAGACGCCGAACAGCTTGCCGGCATATTGCATGTCGAACCCCACGCCGTTGTCCCGCACGAAAATGACGGGTTGCTCGTTCTCCTGAGTTTGCCCAATTTCGATGACTGCCTGTGCGCGGGGCCGGGAGTATTTGAGCGCGTTGGCAATCAAGTTTTGAAAGACTTGCTGAATCAACACCGGGTCGCATTCGACGCACGGCAGCCGGCCGATTTTCCATTCCATTTGCCGTCCCTCGATTTCCGGCTGCAGCATCGCGATGACTTCTTCCACCACCGACTTCAATTCAGTCGGTTGAGGATGCAGGGCGCGCCGGCCAATGCGGGCAAGATTTAGCAGCTCATCCACCAATTGGCCCATGCGGCTGGCCCCCGCCTGAATCCGGCGGAGATAGTTCTGTCCCCGCGGCTCGAGTGACGCGCCAAACTCCTCGAGAAACAGGCTGGTAAATCCGACGATGTGGCGCAAGGGCGCCCGCAGGTCGTGCGAAACGGAGTAGCTGAAGGCTTCCAATTCGTGGTTGGCGGCCTGCAGTTGAGCGGTGCGCTCGAAAACTTTCTCTTCGAGTTCATCGTTCAATTTGCGGATTTCCCGCTCGTCTATTTTTCTTTGCGTAATATCGCGGAAAGCCACCACGCCGCCGCGTAGCGCTCCGCTCTTGTCTCTCAATGGACTAGCGCTCGATTCGATAAAGACCCCGGTTCCGAGTTCCAAATTGCGCAGATACATATCCGCCGTGCTGGTCTCTCCCAGCAGGGCGCGCCGCAACGGGTTTTGATCGACCGGGAAAGGCGTCACCATGTCGGGCAGATACAGGCCATAGTGGGCGGACCATTCTTCGCTGGTCACATTGGCCGGACCCAGGCCCACGATTTTTTCCGCGGCCGGATTCCAGATGACGAATTTTCCCCGCTCATCGGTCGTGACCAGTCCTTCCGACATGCTGTCCAGAACCGACTGGAGCATGAGCTTCTGCGTTTCCAGCTCGTTTCGCGAACACATCAGTTCCGCGGCTTGCCGCGACAGTTCCTCCGCCTGGCCGGCCAACACGGCTTCCACTTGTTTGCGATTCGTAATATCGCGCAGAACCGCGACCGCGCCGGCCAAATTGTCCTGCGCGTCCTTCATGGGACGCGTGACCACCTCGAGAAACACGCGTTCTTCGGGCGCCGGGTGTTGAACGATCAACTCGCATTGCACCGATTCCCCTTGCAGCGCGCGTACCAACGGCAGACGTTCCGGCGGATACGGTGTGATTCCGTCAGGCAGGAAGACCTGATAGTGAGGGGTCCACTGTTCGGTGGCCAACTCGGCTGCTCCCCGGCCCATCAGCTTGGTCGCGGAATCGTTCCACAGCAGAAAGTGCCCTTCCGGGTCGGCCGCAATCAATCCCTCGCCGATACTGTCCAGCACCAGTTGGAACATCCGGGTTTGTTGCTGGAGAGTCTGCCGCGAACTAGCCAGTTTCTCCGCCTGCCGCGCCAGCGCCTCTTCCACTTGTTTGCGCTCCGTGATGTCGGTATTGGTGCCGAACCAGCGAGTCACGCGCCCGTCCGCGTCCTTTACCGGCATGACGCGGGTAAGGAACATGCGAAAGATTCCGTCCGCGCCACGCAGCGGGAATTCCATCTCAAACGGTTGGCCGGTGACGATCGAGTCTTTCCATCGTTCCAGCACCGCGGGCAGCAGTCCGGGATCGTGGACGCTCCGCCACCCCCACCCCTGCATTTGCTCCAAAGTTGTCCCGGTATATTCGTACCAGCGCTGGTTGTACCAAAAGATCGATCCGTCAGCCTCGGCCATCCAAGCCAACTGGGGGATGCCGTTGGCCATGGCCTGAAAACGTTCCTCGCTTTCGCGTAGCGCTTCTTCCGCGCGCCTGCGTTCGGTGACGTCTTGTGCGGAGCCGGCCATTTGCACTGGCCTGTTTTCGGTGTCGTACTGCAACTCGCCCCGGCCGCTGATGTGGCGAATCGTCCCGTCGGGGTGAACAATCTGAAACTCCAGATCGCCGGGTTTTTCTCCCGCCTCGCAAGCCGCGAGCCAACTCTGCATCGCCGGCCGGTATTCGGGAACAATCAAATTCAGCAACGACTCGACCGTCGGCTGGAACGCGTCTGGCGAAACCCCGTAGATTCGGTAAAGCTCCTCCGACCATAGGATCCGCCCGCCCGGCTCTGCCAGATCGAAGGTCCAACTGCCCAGATGCGCGATCCGTTGGGATTCAGACAGGAGATGTTCCTTCTCGCGTAACGCCTGTTCGGCTCGATTGCGATCGGTCATGTCCTCGGTGAAGATGACGATCCCGCCGATTTCGCCCGTGCGGTCGAACCACGGCCGTATTTCCCACCGTACCCACCGCACGCTGCCGCCGATCCGGTCAAAACGGTCATTTTCGCCCCGCAGTACCTCGCCCGCTAATCCACGGCGGTGAGCCTCCTTCCATCGCTCCGGAATTTCCGGAAAAATCTCGTAGTGCGACACGCCGCGGAGATCGCGGTCACCCAGGTCATAGTCAATCCGCCAGCGCCGGCTCACGTGCAGATAGCGCATTTCGCGGTCGAACATCGCCAAATCCGCCGGCGCGTGCTTGATAAAAAGCCGGAAACGCTCCTCGCTTTCCCGCAACTCCGCTTCCTTCAGCTTGCGTTCGGTAATGTCGCGGGCGATTTTTGAAGCGCCAATAATCTTGCCGCAGTCGTCCTTCATCGGCGAAATCGTCACCGAGACGTCGATGATTCTGCCGTCCTTGCGGACACGCTTCGTTTCGAAATGTTCCACGCTCTCACCGCAACGGATGCGGACTAGAATTTCCGACTCCTCCTGGACACGCTCCGGCGGCATTAGGATCAGCATCGACTTACCCACCACCTCCGCCGGCGAGTAACCGAATACTTTCTCCGCGCCCCGATTCCAGGCCGTAATCGTCCCGTTCAGGGTCTTGCTGATAATCGCGTCGTCGGACCAGTCCACCACGGCGGCCAACCGTTCGCGTATTTCCTCGGCCTGCTTGCGCTCCGTGACATCCCGCAAAATGATGCTGAACATCTTCTTACCGACGGTTTCAATCCGGGAAATCGAGGCCTCGACCTGGAAATCCTCGCCATTGGCGCGAACGGCCCGTAGCGCGCTCGTCCCCTCAGTCCGATACTGCGGAATGAAACGCGTAACGGGCTGGCCCATCGCTTCCCCGGCAGGACAGCGGAACATTCTTTCGGCAGCCGCATTGAACAGCAAGATGTGCTGCTTTTCGTCGGTGGAGATAATCGCGTCCAGGGCGGAAGAGATGATTCCAGTCATGCTGTGCTCGGCGACGAAAGCCATCCAGGCGATGAAGCCGGCGAGCGCGGAGCCGCAAAATACCGCCAGTGCGCACACTTGCACCCAATTGAAGTGGGCGTCCGTCAGTAGCTGCCTCGATATGGACAAGCCGACGAGAGTCAGTAAGACCAGCGCCGCGGGAGCCGTTCTCCGAAACAATCGCGCTCCCAGATTCTGACTGGCGAGAAGGCCGCCGGCTACCCACGCGGCGCGCGAACACAGGAACCCGGTTGTCAGCGCGAAGTAACTGACAACCGCCGGCAGCGCCACGGTAACCGGGGACACATCGGGTCCCAGAAACAAGCCCAGCAGCCCGAATACAGTCCCGCCTATCGCGCCGATACAAAGAAACTGGGCCGGCCACGCTCCTTTCCCGGTCCGCCAATCGATCCCCAGCAGGGCCAGCCCCAGCAGAAAAAGAATTCCCCCGGCCACCGGCGACATGAGAATGCGTGCTCCGGCAATCTGCTGCGCAGGCGCCGTCACTAGCAACAGCCGGTCGATTCGCAAATCCACCGCGAAAAGATGCTCGGCCAGGCTGAGCCCACCCACTACCGCGACCAGGGCCGCAGCGGTTTTGGCCACCCAGTTTCTCGCCAGCCCATCCAGCTCTCTCGGTGGCGGCTTTCTGTGTAACCGTCTCTGTAACCATAAGGAGACTCCGGCCAGTACCACGCACCCGGCAGCATTGGGAGCCATCGACTGTGCGGCGCCCCACGTGAGAAGGGTTGCTATGTGGAGGGTCCACCCACTCAGTACCGACAACCCGATTCCCACCGAAGACACGGCGGCTACAGAGGTGAAGACACTCAAGCGCTGGATGAGGCGAGGGTCGGAACCGCGGGTCATGCAGTACAGGCCTTTGGGGGCAATGGTCTCCCGTCGGCACGCATATAGGTGTCATCGGCTCGTTCGGTCAGCTTTTTAGCCGAAGCCGAGACTAATGAGACGCGCCAACGGTATCTCGGCTTGTGGGGCAGGTTGTCAACCTGCCGCGGGTTGTCAACCCGCGCGGTGACACAGGCTAAACTCTGTGCGCCGGGCGCCTGGTCAGGCCTCGTCCATCGCAACCGAAACGCCGGGCCGACGGGGGCGTCGGCCGCGATCCAGGGGGATCGCCCCACTAACTGAGGTCGCAGCACAGGCTCAAGCCTGTGCCACGAGGCAGCTAAGGTGGCACGGACTTTAGTCTGTGCAGAAAATGTAGAAAACTCCGCCGCAGGTTGTCAAGCCCGCACCGGAAGACTGGAAACGGAGTTCCCCAGCGCCGGTCGAACCGAAGCAAGCAAGGCAGCGGCCCGCTGCCACCAATGCTATTTCTGAGCGCTCTTCTGTGCGGTTATTGGCGCCCAGTCCTCCGGCACTTGCCCTTCAGGCAACAGTTCGCCTTTTTCCAGATGACGCACTTTGGAAGCGAAGTGCGCGGCGTGCGGATCGTGCGTCACCATGATGACCGTTTTGTTGTAGTCCTGATTCAGCTTCGAGAGCATGGTCAGCACATCCTGGGCGGACGCGGCATCCAAGTTACCAGTGGGCTCGTCGGCCAGAATCAGCGCCGGGTCGGTGACTAGAGCGCGCGCGATCGCGACGCGCTGTTCCTGTCCACCCGACAATTGCTTGGGCAGATGATGCATCCGATCGCCGAGTCCGACCAGATTGAGCGCAGTGGCGGCATGTTCCTGCCGCTCCTTCTTTTTCAGGTTGGTCAGCTTGAGCGGCAATTCCACGTTCTCGAGAGCGCTCAGGACCGGAATCAAGTTGAAGGATTGAAAAATGAAGCCGATGTTCTCGTTGCGCCAATGCGAGATCTCGCGGTCGGAAAGCGTACGCAGGTTCCCGCCCAGCACCAGAATCTCTCCGTCCGTCGGACGATCCATGGCCGCGATCAGGTGCAGCAGCGTTGATTTTCCAGACCCCGAGGGCCCCATCAGCGCGACGAATTCGCCCTTGTTGATCGTGATCGTGCAGTCGTTCAAGGCCAACACATGAAACTCGTCCCGGACGAACTCCTTCTTCAAATGGCGAGTTTCGATCACTGCTTCTGGCATTCACTCATCCTTTCTTACGCACTCTCTGGCCATCCTTGAGGTCGGCGGGCGCGTTGAGCACCAGGTCTTCGCCACCGATCAAGCCTTGCTCCACTTGCACGCCACTTATGCTGGTGCTGCCAAGCTTCACGCTTTTTTTTACGGCCCTTCCGTTCACCACTTCGAACACGGCGCCATCGCGAACCGCGGCGGCCGGAATCGTCACCACCGATTTCACTTGTTTCGCTGGCGTCTTGCCGCTGGGCCGATCGGGCGAATAAAAAGCCACGGTCGCATTCATGTCCGGACGCAAGCGGGAGTCCGGATTCTCTACCCGCACTTTCACTTGCACCGTCGCCTTCTGCCGGTTGGCTTCCGGCGAGATTTCTTCGATAAAGCCGTGCCATTTTTGGTCGTTACCGTAAGCGTCGGTGGTGATAATACCGGGCTGTCTCGGTCCCAACCTGGCGAAATCGCTTTGGTTGATGTCGAGTTCCACCTGCAGGTCGTTCAAATTCGCCATGGATACGACGTATCCCTTGGCGCCCTTGTCCCCGACAAAACCGGTAGTCACGAATTCACCTTTTTCCACGTTGCGCTCGAGAATCGTGCCGTCAATCGGAGCTTTGATCACGGTGTTGTCTTCTTGCGACTGCGCGTAAGCGAGCGTGCCTTCCAGTTGCTTCACCTGAGCGCGCAAAGCGTCGGTCTCCTCTTTGCGGGGACCGAGCCGGACCAGTTCGTAAGCGCGGTCGAACGACAGAACCTTGGCCACAGCGCTGTCGTACTTGGCTTGCGCGTCGTCGAGCGACTGCTTCGAAAGAACGCCCTGATCGGCCAGATCCTTGGTTCTCGCCAGCGTGACCCGCGCGTCTTCCTGGTCGGCCCGCGCTTGTTCCAGATCGGCCTTGGCCTTGGCGATCTCTTCGGGACGGGAGCCATTGAGATTCTCGGCCAGCTTCGCTTTCAGGTTCTCTAACTGTCCTTTGGCTTCGAGCAGATGCGCCTGATATTCGTCGTCCTCCAGCCGGACCAGCTCTTGCCCCTGCCGCACGTGGTCGCCTTTCTCTACGCCGATCCAGGAGACTTTGCCGACCACTTTCGACGCCAGTTCAATGCGGTGCGCGGCGATGATATAGCCAGTGGCATTGAGAATCACATTGCCTTCGCCGCCGGTTTCGATCGCCGGCGCTTGCACGCGGTACAGCTCCACTTCAGTGGCTTCGTTTAGTTTGCCGTATATGAAACGGGATGCGCCCAGCAGGACAAACAAGCTGACTCCCGCCAGAATCCAACGCGTGGCCCAGGGCGAGACGTCTTGGCGTCTCTTACTGCGATCGATCTGCAAACGCTTTAGCTCGGCGTCCATATTGAATCACTAGATCTCGATTGAATCACTGCCGCCATTACTTCGCGACTGCTCCCTGACGGTCGCGGCTCGGTAACGCTTTTCTGAGCCGCGACCATGATTTTGCCGTACGCACGCCAATCTGTGGAGCTCACTAAAGGTACGCCCACCGGCCGGGGGCTGCCTGCTGCGCTTGATCCCCTCACTAACGTTCGGGGCTAGACACCCTGACAGGCGACAGGGAAGAGGGAGCGGGCCGGTCACGCCTTCTGAGCCGCGACCGTGAGGGAGCGGGCCGGTCACGCCTTCTGAGCCGCGACCGTGAGGGAGCGGGCCGGTCACGCCTTCTGAGCCGCGACCGTGAGGGAGCGGGTCGGTCACGCCTTCTGAGCCGCGACCGTGAGGGAGCGGGCCGGTCACGCCTTCTGAGCCGCGACCGTGAGGGAGCGGGCCGGTCACGCCTTCTGAGCCGCGACCGTGAGGGAGCGGGTCGGTCACGCCTTCTGAGCCGCGACCGTGAGGGAGCGGGTCGGTCACGCTTTCTGAGCCGCGGCCGTGAGGGAGCGGGTCGGTCACGCCTTCTGAGCCGCGACCGTGAGGGAGCGGTGGCGCACCATCGCAAAGCCTGTTTGGTTCCGGCTTTTCCGGGTTAGGGAGCGTCTGGATTGGTTGTTTCATGACAGACCTTAAATATCGCGCAGGGCGGACAGAATCTCTTTTCTGGCCGCCGCGCGCGCGGGGAAAATGCCTCCCAGGCAACCCATGAACAGCGCAAAAGCCAATCCGTAAGCCATGATCAGCGGCGTGATCTTGAAATTGAAAGACGTCTCGCTGAAAGTGATAAAGCTGCCGACGGCCGTTGTAACACCGTTAAGCGGCAACACCAGCAGACAGCCCAGTATGCCGCCCAAGACTGCCAAGAGGAGCGATTCCAGAAAAAAGCTCGTCAGAATGCTGCCTTTGGAGAACCCGAGCACACGCAGCGTACCCACTTCTTTCGATCGCCGCGCCACGGCGGCATACATGGTATTCATCGCCGCGAAGCTGCTTCCGACGGCCATGATGACGGAGATGAAAATTCCTAGAAACTGCAGCGGCGCGCCACTCGAAGTCTGGTTATCGTAGTACTTCTTTTCGCTTACCGCCAGCACGTTCAAGCGGCGATCGTCATTCAAGGAGTTGATCAGCGCCTCGACCGACCCCTCGTCCGTGGCCCGAAGCAGCGCCGAACTCAATCCTTCCGACCGATTGTAGTCCGAGCTGATTTGATTCAAATCGCCCCAGATTTCGCTGTTTACAGAAGTCTGGCCGCCATCCATTACGCCGACAATCGTCCACTCTCCGCGCCCAAAGCGCAGAGATTTTCCCATCTGCACGCCAGGGTAGCGCTTGGCGATCGACTTGCCCACCACGATTTCCCGTTGTCCGGCCCGGAACCAGCGCCCCTCTTGCAATTTGAGTCCGTCGCGCATCCGCACTCCTACCGGGAGCAACGCACGCAGCGTGACGTTGGTTCCCGCGGGATTCTCCACGCTCGGCAGGTTGATTACGGTTACCATCTCGAGCGACGCCAGCGGCTCGCCATTCTCCACCGCGATACCCGGCTTGGTTTTTAAGTCCTGGAAAGTCTGGCGCGGAATCCCGCTACTCAGTTCGGCGGTAGCGCCCTTACGCATCACCAGAATTTGCAAGGGGTTCCCGGAGGATTGAAAGGCGCTTCGCAATCCAGCTACCAGCGCCAATACCGCGAGCAATACCGCCACGGTCAAGGCAATGCCCAGCGCCGTCATAATCGTGGTGGTTTTGCGCACCACCAAATTGCGCATGTTGTAAGAGATGGGAAGATCCACAAGTTCACCCGGTAGTACGCAAAGATTCCAATATCGACGTGCGCGAAGCGCCCCAGGCCGGAATCAGCGAACTGATCACCCCGATCAGCAGCGCGATCGCCAGGCACAAAAGCGCCACCGGCGGCGTCAAGCTGAGCAACTTCAAACCCTGCGAGAAATTGCCCGCCGGACTGCTGCGTACGCCCAGGCACAAAAATGCGGCCATGAGGCAGCCAATGACGCCTCCCACCAGGGAGATCACCGCTGACTCGCCCAAGATAATGCCCAGAATCGCATCCGGCGTGTAGCCCAAGGTTTTCATGATGCCCACTTCGCGAATGCGCTCCCGCACCGACATCGAAATGGTATTGGCCGTCACCAGCAGAATGGTGAAGGCCACCGCGCCGCAAATGGCCATCAGAAACACTTTGATATTGCCCAGCATTCCGACGAAGCTGAGTTGGAATGCGTTTTCCGATTCCGTGCGCGAAGGCGCAGGCGCATTATCGAACAGCGCGTCGACGGCCTTCGCGACGCGCGGAACATCCGCCGCGTTGTCCGCCTGAACCTGGAAACAACACACCATGTCGGCCCGGGCATTCCCCGCCCCCAAAGCCTCACGCAAATATTGGCGATTGTAGTAAAGCACTTCGGACGCGTCGGGGTCATCGAAGATCCCCACCAGCGTGAGCTCCAGGTTAACCGGGTAGATGTCGCCCAAGAGCGTAATGCGGTCACCCAATTTGAAGCCCATCTTGTCGGCCAAAGCCTTAGAAGATATGGCGCCGGTCCGGTCGTGCAGAAAAGCTTGCTTTTGATCTTCGGGAATGGTGTATTCGGGATGGACGATGAAGAGCCGATCGGGCTGTGTTCCGAAGCGCGCGAAGAAATTCTTGGGATCGCGGCTATCCTTGTAGGTGCCCCCGAACCAATCCCAGATCATGAGGTCCTTGACGCCGGGAACCGCCTGAATTTTCTGCTCGTAGGCGACCGGCAATGGGACCGTCAAGGAAACGCGATGGCGAACCACCAGCCGCAAGGCCTGGGAAGGCGTGGGATCGGACATGAACAGGGCATGATACATCGCCAGCAGAACACCGAGAATGCATAGCGACACCGCCACGCTGCCGATGGTGAGCAGGCTGCGCCGCCGGTTGCGCAAAGTGTTCTTGAACATGAGCGGGAGAAAACGGAGCATAGGGCTTTCCTTGTATATTAGACTAACCGACTTGTGGATGATGACGCATGGATGGGCGAGGCCCTGCGGCTAGCGGTCGAAGCCGAGCGCAACGGCGAAGTGCCGGTGGGCGCGATAGTCGTGATGGATGGCGAAATCCGCGGCGCGGCTTCAACTCCCCGGTGCGTTTGATCGATCCCACGGCACACGCCGAGATGCTGGCCATTCGCGAAGCGGCGCGGGCGGCCGGCAACTATCGTCTGGAGAACGCGACGCTCTATGCGACGCTGGAGCCATGCGTGATGTGCGCGGGCGCCTTAGTGCAAGCGCGTATCGGCCGGCTGGTCTTCGGCGCGCGCGATTTGCGATTTGGCGGCGTGCGGAGTAAGTTTCGCCTGGCCGATTCCGCTGTGCTCAATCACCGGTTGGAGATCACGGAAGGTGTGCGCGCCGCCGAGTGTCTGGAAATGCTCAAGCGTTTCTTTGCAGCACGCAGAGAGCATTCTAGCCCCGAACGTTAAGTGAGGGGATTGGCGCCGATCCCCTCACTCACGTTCGGGGCTAGACGGAGGGCTAGACGGCCTAGATCACTCTTACGCGACCTCCGTCTCCGGATAATTTACCGGCGGCCGGATCGGCATAACCACTGCCTTGGGGACCAGGCAACTGCCCGTTCGCTTGGCGGGACCGTGGAAATAATCGGTAAGCGGGAACAATGGATACGGTTCCAGTTCCCGGAACACCCGGCCCAGCTTTTCCTGAATGCGGTACACCGCATGAAAGAAGGTGCCCCGATCGGTACCTAGTTTTTGACAACACAGCCGCCAGTCGCCGCCTAGCAGAAAGTGATATCGAAAGATGCGGTACTCGTCCACTTCTAAGGCACGCCTGCTCACCAGGCAGAAGTCGGCGATGAATTCTTCTTGTTTGCGGCCCCACGCCCCCTTGTGTTCCTGGCCCGGCATAACCTCTAAAGTGGCCCGGCTTACATACCGCTCGCCGGCCACGCATTCTTGAAAGCGCATTAGACACGCGCGAAAAATCGAACGGAAGACGCAATGACATGGCTGCAACGCATTGCCTCGAACGGCACGCAACCCGAGTCCATGACAGGAACTACAGGTAAGCCCTGCTAATGCTAAAGTTTCAGAACGAGTCCATTCCATCTCAGTCTCAATGTCCTTCTCACTGTTGGGTTTCGTTTTGCAGCGCAAGGACTCCCCTTGGCTGCCTTCTAGTTCTGCTTTTTTTTCTTATCATTCGGTAGATTGCCGAAACCGTCAACCCCCTGAGTAAGAAAGCCAACACAAGCCGGGCGCTGTGGACTTGTTGCTGAGGTTCGCAGACTATTGTCCCTAGAACAACTTAGGGTGTGGTACAGTCTTGGTACCGGGACTCTTAGTACTTTGCCGAAGGTTGAATTCCATTCCGGACTACTTGGGACCTATTTCGCGGCGAAATATACCCATGCGCAGGAGCAGCCATGACTTTCCTGGAAGCCCAGCACCGGCTCCTGGCAGAACTCAGAACTAAAGTTCAAAACGGACAGCTAACGGAGAGAGAGATGGCTCGCTTGACCGGAGTCTCGCAACCACACATACATAATGTGCTGAAAGGGGTACGAAACCTCTCACCCGAAATTGCGGATCGTATATTAAAAACTTTTCATCTTTCAGTGCTGGATTTCAGTTCACCCAATGAGTTGCACGACCGCATGAGCGCTCGTGGCCAACGGCTCCTGCTGGTGGAAATGCCAGTCCTCCGGTCACCCGTAGGCCCGAACCAGCCGTGGCGGCACGAGTTGTCAGCGCGGGAGCGCATTACTCTGCCGATCCCCATGCAACGCACCCGCCCCAATCTTGCCGCCGTGCGTCTGGAGTATGACCCGCGCATGGGAGATGTGCTTGGGAACAGGGATTTGGCGGCCCTCAACATCGCCGGCCGGACGCCATTGCCGGTTGACCCGGCCGGTCTGTACGTGGTCGAGACAGCCGGAGGCGCCGCGGTCCGCTATCTGCGCCCCGGCGCAGCGGGCGTCTATGTGGCGGCAGCGGACGTGCTGGATTCGCCTGGCGATTGGGAAATGGCGGACGGCGCCAGCAGTGTCCGCGCCCGATTACTGTGGATCGGCAGCGCGAATGACGGGCATCTGGAAATGCATCAGCGCGGGCGGGTGCTGAGCGGGACTTTCTGGTAGGTGTCCAGCGCCTGCCGGCTTGGACCCAACCAACGTGCCGCTGTTGACGCTGATTTCTTGAATTGAGCGGATAAAATCACAGCGCTTTTCGCTCCGGCTGGTTTGGCTCGGGGGAACCGAGCCGGTTTTCGAAGTTGCTCGCAGCGCGCTAGCGATCTTTTGGCGCCGGGTTCCTTTGAGGTCATCGTCGCGAGGTTATTTTCTTTTGGACCGGGAACGGGCCTCGCGATGCAGGCTATTTTTTATCCGCCCGTGTTGGTAGCGTGTTCGGAGCCATGCGGGAATTGGCCGACGTTTTTCAGTCTTCGCGGTTCGCTTCGCGTTTGGTTAGTTAGCGGGAAAAACCGCGTGCCATTTTTGCCAAGCGCGCCGAGTCTGCGATCGGAGCATTGGGCGCGAGGCATCGTAAAGCGAGCGGACGCGGCCCAGACGAACCCAAACAAAGTATTTAGATCAATATTTCTTGCTTTACGGGAACGTGTCGGATATACTCTAGCGCAAAGCACTGAGCGCTGTTCGGCCGGCTCTCGCTGAGGTCAGAAGGAGGATTCTTCGCGGAAATGGTGCGGAAAAAACTGCCATTAGCTTTCGGGCGCGTCGCTTTCGCGCTACTTTTGATAACGAGTTTCGCGTCGGGACAGACGTGCACCACCGACGCATGTAACTACTGCGGCGCTATCGCTGCGGCAGGCACGTTGGGGTGCGCGCTTTCCGGGCAAGGAGGCGCGTGCGAGGATGAAGTGTTGGCGGAATATCAGCAATGTCTGGCTGCCGCCACTCCGCTTCCGCCACCACCGCCACCCCCTCCTTCCCCGAACACACCGTGCTCCAATATCGTGCCTGAGGCGCGACCGGCGAGACAGCCTGGTGCGAGTCCGCAGCGTGCCCCACTTGCCCCGAAGGGCGTCATCCTCTCTTCCCTGAACCCTTGCATCGTTCTGCTCGACCCCGTTCCGGATCTGGTCAATCAGGCCGGGGACGGCGTGCTTACCGATCCGGAGACGCTCGCGACCGGGGGGACACAGGTTATGGGCGTTGCCGCCGATGGCGCAGCGCGTTTGGTACTGCAAATTTATGGGAGCTTCGCCGGGGAGCAACTCACGCTCATGCTGCAGGGCGACGGGGCGCCGAATCAGAACGGGCTGGCGCAGCCAGATGGCATACTGCAAACCTTGCTTCCCGTCGACGGCATGGCATCCGGTTCCCAGATCACGGTCACGGCGCAGCAGACGAGCAAGGGCCCAATCGCATTTGCGCAGTATTTCCCGTCCAAGGATTTTTCGCGCGGCGGCAACGACGATACCTCGGCCTCACGCCAGGTCACCATTACGGCAAAGTCGCAGGCGTCCGGCAGGTCGAACCAAACAACCTCGACGATGACCCGCCCGGTAGTCGTGCTGGTGCACGGAATCTGGGGAAGTCAATCCACCACTTGGAAAGACTTTACTCCTTTCATAAACAATAACCAGTTCGCTGTAACGTATGCCAATTATGACTACTTGCTGGGTGGCGCGGTTTCGCTCCCAATGAGCGTTCCCTCCGACTATCCGGCTAAGCTCCAAAGCCAAGTCAAGGCCAACGCGGCCGGAATCGACTTTAACTCTCCAGGAGTGCTGAAGCAGATTCAAAACAACATCGTCCAGTCTCGGAAAAATGGGATCGCCGCGACACAAGCGGATATCGTCGCGCACAGCTTGGGTGGGCTGGTAACCCGAGGCGCCGAGTTCCTTCCGTCTTACGTTGGCCGGGACTCATTTCAAGCCGGCTCGTTCGACAAACTGATCACGATAGCGACGCCGCACTTGGGGAGCCCCCTGGCGGTTCAAATCGTCCAAGCGAATAACGGCTGCGTCCGAGAACTCCTGGCTGAGCACGGTAGCATCTCCTTCCAAACCCTCTCGTTCAGCGGAGCGGGAAAGGTGGGCGCTATCGGCGACCTGGCGGGTGATGGCAATGGCGGTGGCCTGAGCCCCGCAGTCACGAAGTTGGGGACGTCCAACGGAGGACACTCTGTACCAACTGCCATGATTGTCGGACTCATGAACGCAAACAATCTGGCGGGGCTAAGCCGGGGGTACACTGCTGGCAGTTATCTTCGTTCCCGCGCTTGCAGAAACAGTCCCCTGGCTCAGAACCTTACGGTGGCCGGCTGGCCGACGGTTTTCGGACAGGACAGCGATGCCATCGTTCCGGTAACGAGTCAAAGAAACAACGGTAGCGCGGCAGCGACCGTCCCGGGCGTCGTTCACACCTCGAGTATCGTTGGCATTTCCGGGCTTGGCTTCAACGGCCCTGCGGAGACCGACGCGCTCGGCAGCGTCAACACCGTTCAGACATCCGTAATCAGATTCTTGAACGCTCCAAGATTAATGGCGCCGTTCGTTATGCTTCCCTGATCGGGCTGGACGCACTACATACGGTCAATGAATATGCGGATCGGCCTTTTATGGGTATCGGCTTGGGGAACGGCAGTTGCGCTTCCCGGACAGCCTCTACTCAAGCCTCTACTCAAGATTGTTGCGCCGCCGAACGGGACGGTAGTTCGTCCGGGTGAATCGATCAACGTTAGAGTCGAGGCATCCAGCGGCTTAAGTGGAATCGCGCTGATCTGCAGCGACCCGATTCCCTTTGCGCCGCCCCTGGAAACGCCACCCTACAAGTTCAAAGTTGAAATTCCAGGGGGTATCGCGCCCGGCTCTTACACGATCACGGCCAACGGAATCACCTCGGACTCTCAGCTTAAGGCGGACACCATCACGATTAGAGTTGAACGCCCAGATTCGCCTCTGGAATTGCACGCGCAGCCACAGGTCATGAAGCTGAACGTGGGGGAAGGCGAGAATCTAGAAGTCTCAGGAAGGTTTGCCAACGGCTCGACGATCCGATTGACTCTTTCAACTCTTAACAGGTTCGCGTCCGATCAACCCAGAATAGCCAGCGTAGATGAGTACGGCAAAGTCATGGGTGTGGCCCCGGGGTCCACCAAAATCCGGATCAAAAACGGAAAGTCTCAAACCGAAGTTCAGGTCATAGTTGTGAAAACGAAGTGAGGGATAGCGTTGCGGCGCAAGCGAATACCAGATGACAAAAAGCAAGTTTTCTTACCACGGTACGCCTCAGGTTGGCTGGGTGAGGCAATGCTTTCTATTCGGCGTTCTTATCTTTCCGAGTTGGGCGCAAACGACGCTTCAGATCACATCGCCAGCCACGGGCACCGTCGTCAGTCCTGGGCAATCGGTGACGGTCACCGTCTCGGCTTCCGGGGAGACGCCACAGGCAGTGCTGATTGCGGCCTCCGATCCCATCGGTTTCAGTGCCGAGGTGGACTCCGCTCCATTCCAATTCACCATCCAGATCCCGGCTTCAATCGATCCGGGCGCCTACTCGCTCATCGCCGACGGGTGGACCGCCTCTGGAAACCCGGTGACGATCGACGCAATCAGCATCGATGTCGAGCGATCAGACTCTCCCATCTCACTGAGTGCGGCTCCGGCGAGCGTTTCTGCCTTGGCGGTCGGAGACCAGACTGCAATTCGAGTGTTTGGATACTACGCCGACGGTACCGTTGAGGACCTGACCAATTCGACGCAGACTACATTCGTCACCCAGCCGGCAGGGATAGTTACGGTTAGTGCTGGTGGGCTGGTTACCGCGGCCGGTTCAGGCTCGGCTCAGATTATCGTCAACGGATCGCTTACCGTGCCGGTGACGGTCGATCCGCCGATCACCATTAATCCAGCTCAAGCCACACTCACCGCTTCTCAGACCAGAACATTCATCTCCGTAGTCGCAAATGCCGCGAATCCATCCGTTACCTGGCAGCTCAATGCGCCCCTCGGCACGATTTCCGCTGATGGCCTTTACACCGCGCCGGCTTCGCTCGATAGCGCTCAGACCGTTACCCTGACAGCAACCAGCGTTGCCGATCCAACCTTGACTGCCAGTGCGCAGATTACTTTGTCGCCGGCGGCCTCCATAAATGTTGTTCCCGCATACGCGGTTCTCTACGCGGCCCAGCCGCAGCAGTTCACGGCAATCTCTTCGAACGCCGGAACCGCCGTCAATTGGTCTATCAGTCCGGCTGGCGCCGGGACGATTGACAACACCGGATTGTACACCGCTCCGGCATCTATTGCCGCGTTGCAGGCGGTAACGATTAACGCTGCCAGCGTTTCGAATCCTTCCGTTTCCAGCAGCACGACGATTTGGATTTCGCCACAACCTTTCGCACTGTTGTTGCAGCCGCCAGTTTTAAGCCTTGGGGAGGGCTTGTATAACGGCGCGAGCGTGACCATTCTGACCAACGGATTTACGCACGCCCTTGCGTTCTCCGTTAGCGGGTTGCCGGACGGCGTCACGGCCGTTTTTAACGATCCTGGATCGGTAGTAACGTTCACTGCCAGCCCAACCATCGCCCAGGGATTATATACCGTAAATGTGATCGCGAACGACACCGTTTATCCGCCGCTCAGTCAGTCTCAACCACTCACTTTGTCCATCGGCGGTGGATTCTTGCTCACGGCTAGCAGTCCAACCGTCACCACGATTCCGGGTGGCTCTGTGGGTGTGACTGTAACTGAGTCCGTCCTCGGTGGCTACGGCTTGCCCGTGCTTTGGGTTGCCGGCAGCTCCGCCAGCGGAATCGCGGCCACTTTTCCGTACACTCAGTCTTCTGCGTGGCAACAGACGGGACCCGGTGGCACCGTCTTGTTGATAACCGTATCCCCGTCTGTTCCGCCTGGCACCTATCAGGTTATGATTGGCGGCCAACCCTATATTGGCGGGACGACCAGAGGCGGAACCGCGTCTACGACCATCACCGTGGTGGTCCAAGCCCAGACCGGCCCGAGTATCCTGTCCATGTCTCCCAACCCGGGCACCCAGACCACGCAACTATTCACCTTTGCGTATTCCGATGCGTCCGGCGTCGCGAACCTCACGTCGGCGGGCGTCCTGGTCAACACCACACCCACCACTGCTTCCGCTTGCTACGTGTTGTATTCGGTGAGCGCGCAGACTGTTTCGCTCCGCAATGACGCGGATACTGGCTGGGTCGGCTCAGCTACGCTTGGAGCCAACAAGACTCTCAGCAATAGCCAGTGCATACTGGATGCCAGCGGCTCCCAAGCTGTCATTTCCGGTAGTACGCTGAATCTAACCCTGGTCTTGACGCCGGTCAATCCGGTTATCGGTGTCCAGAGTGTTTACGGAATCGCCTCGGACAGCGGAAGCACCAGCGCGTGGCTCCCAGTGGGCGTTTGGACAATTTCCGCGACTTCCTTGCCGAGCCCATGGCGGGATCAGGATATCGGGGGAGCTGGGCCGAACGGGCCAGGTTCATCCATGTATACTCCCGCCACCAGCACCTTCCAGGTGGTTGGAACCAGCAATAGCGCAAGCTCCCCGCCGGACCTGACACAAGATTGGTTCCACTACACCTACCAGCCATTGGCGGGAGACGGAACCATCGTCGCGCGCCTGGTTGATCTAAACAACGTGTTCCAGTACACAAGCGCGGGCCTGATGATTCGCGCCAGTACCGACCCAGGTTCTGCTTTCGTATATCTCAACCTACAGCCGAACAACGGAGGTTGTACGGTCGGTTATCGAGCCGCGGCCGGTTCGCCGGCGAGCTATTCCGGCTGTACTTCTGCCGCGGCCGCTCCGCCAATTTGGCTCAAGCTGATCAAGCAAGGCTCCGCATTCTCGACCCAAACATCACCCGACGGCGTCACGTGGACGAATGCCAGCGCTCCGATCACCGTGAGCATGTCCGGCTCAGTTCTGGTGGGCTTAGTGGCGGCTTCCAGCCTCATCGGAAATATCAGTTGGGCCGATTTCGACAACGTCGGCATAACGGCGGTTTCCACTACGCCGGTGGCGGCGCCCACTTTCAGCCCCGGGGCAGGAACCTACGCCACCACGCAGACCGTTACGATAGCAACCACCACGCCAGGAGCGTCCATCAACTACACCACCGATGGCGCCGCGCCCAGCGAAATCGTCGGGACGCTGTATAGCGGCCCGATCACGATCGCCAAGACAACCACGATCAAGGCGATTGCCTTTGCCAGCGGCATGCCCGACAGCTCGATCAGCGTAGCGGCGTTCGCCATCACTCCCGTTGCTGCCCCAACATTTACCCCGGTGGCCGGCACTTACACCAGCACGCAGACGGTGACGATAGCAACCACTTCGCCGGGAGCGTCTATCAACTACACTACCGACGGCACCGCGCCGAGTGAAACCTCAGGGACGCTTTATACCGGCCCGATCGTGATTGCCAAGACGACGACTATCAAGGCCATCGCTTTTGCCAGCGGCATGCCGGACAGCTCCATCAGCGTGGGAGTATTCACCATCACGCCTGTCGCGGCGCCGGCGTTCAGCCCGATAGCGGGGACCTACGCCACCACGCAGCCGGTTACCATCGGTAGCGCCACACCCGGAGCGGCCATCAACTATACGACCAATGGCACTGCGCCAAGCGAGACGCTTGGAACGCCGTATACCGGCCCGATAGCGGTTTCGAAGACAACCACGATCAAGGCGATTGCCTTTGCGAGCAACATGCCGGACAGCTCAATCAGCGTGGGAACGTTTACTATTACGCCTGTTGCGGCGCCGGCGTTCAGCCCGGTGGCTGGAACGTACATGACCACGCAGATGGTCACCATCGCCACGACAACGCCTGGCGCCTCGATCAACTACACCACCGACGGCACTGCGCCGAGCGAAACAATTGGTATGCTCTACATCGGGCCGATCACGGTTTCGAAGACGACTACGATCAAGACCATCGCGTTTGGCAGCAACATGCCGGACAGCTCAATCAGCGTGGGAACGTTTACTATAACGCCTGTTGCGGCCCCAACCTTCAGCCCGATAGCGGGAACTTACACGACGACGCAAACCGTTACCATCGCGACAGCCACGCCTGGCGCGTCGATCAACTACACCACCGACGGCTCTGCGCCGAGCGAAACGACCGGCACACTCTATACCGGCCCGATCACCGTCGCCAAAACAACCACGATCAAGGCCATCGCTTTTGGCAGCAACATGCCGGACAGCTCGATCAGCGCGGGAACGTTTACCATCACGCCGGTTGCGGCCCCAACCTTCAGCCCGATGGCGGGAACTTACTCGACCACGCAAACAGTCGCTCTCGCTACCGCCACGCCGGGCGCCGCGATCAACTACACCACCGACGGCACTGCGCCGAGCGAAACAATTGGTACGCTCTACATCGGCCCGATCACCGTCGCCAAGACAACTACTATCAAGGCCATTGCTTTTGGCAGCAACATGCCGGACAGCTCGATCAGCGTGGGAACCTTCACCATCACGCCAGTAGCCGCGCCGACGTTCAGCCCGGTGGCTGGAACTTACACCACGACACAGGCGGTCACCATCGCGACAGCCACGCCTGGCGCGTCGATCAACTACACCACCGATGGCTCAGCGCCGAGCGAAACAGTCGGCACGCCCTACACCGGCCCGATCACGGTAGCCAAGACAACTACTATCAAGGCGATTGCTTTTGGCAGCAACATGCCGGACAGTTCTATCAGTGTAGGAACGTTCACCATTACGCCGGTCGCGGCGCCGACGTTCAGCCCGTTAGCTGGAACTTACACCACGACGCAGACTATTACGCTCTCCACAACCACGCCGGGCGCCGCGATCAACTACACCACTGACGGCTCAGCGCCGAGCGAAACAGCAGGCACGCAGTACACTGGCCCAATCACGGTCGCCAAGACAACTACGATTAAGGCCATCGCTTTTGGCAGCAATATGCCGGACAGCTCAATCAGTGTGGGAACGTTTACCATTACGCCGGTCGCGGCGCCGACGTTCAGCCCGATAGCTGGAACTTACACCACGACGCAGACCGTTACGCTCTCCACAGCCACACCTGGCGCGTCGATCAACTACACCACTAACGGCAGCGCGCCGAGCGAGACCACCGGCACACTCTATACCGGCCCGATCACCGTCGCCAAAACAACTACAATCAAGGCCATCGCCTTTGGCAGCAACATGCCGGACAGCTCGATCAGCGTAGGAACGTTTACGATCACGCCGGTCGCGGCGCCGACCTTCAGCCCGATAGCTGGAACTTACACCACGACGCAGACCGTTACGCTCTCCACAGCCACGCCTGGCGCCTCGATCAACTACACCACTAACGGCACGGCGCCCAGTGAAACGATTGGCACGCTCTACACCGGCCCGATCACGGTCGCCAAGACAACCACGATCAAGGCCATTGCTTTTGGCAGCAATATGCCGGACAGCTCGATCAGCGTGGGAACTTTCACCATCACGCCGGTCGCGGCTCCGACGTTCAGCCCCATTGCCGGAACTTACACCACGACACAGAGCGTGACACTCGCAACCGCGACCGCTGGCGCGTCGATCAACTACACTACCGATGGCACTTCACCGAGCGAAACCACCGGCACACTCTATACCGGCCCGATCACCGTCGCCAAAACAACTACAATCAAGGCCATCGCCTTTGGCAGCAACATGCCGGATAGCTCAATCAGCGTAGGAACGTTTACCATTACGCCGGTCGCGGCGCCGACCTTCAGCCCGGTGGCTGGAACTTACACCACGACGCAGACTATTAAGCTCTCCACAACCACGCCGGGCGCTGCGATCAACTACACCACTGACGGCTCAGCGCCGAGCGAAACAGCAGGCACGCCCTACACCGGTCCGATCACAGTCGCCAAGACAACCACGATCAAGGCCATCGCTTTTGGCAGCAACATGCCGGACAGCTCAATCAGCGTAGGCGCATTCACCATCACGCCCTGACTAGATCACCGCCGCGTTCTGGCCACCACTTCCTGATACGTCTCCAGCACCTGACGCGCGCTATTATCCCAACTGAAGCGCTGCAACTGCTGAAAGCCCTTCTCGATCATCCGCCGTCTTAGGTCGTGATCGAGCAAAGTCTCGCGAATACCGCGCGCGATATCGAATACATTTTCCGGATTCACGATGACCGCCGCGTCGCCGACCACTTCCGGCAGAGAACTGACCTCGGAACAGATGACCGGCGTGCCGCAGGCCATCGCTTCCAGCGGCGGAAGACCGAAGCCTTCGTACAAAGAAGGGAACACAAACGCCGAGGCCGCCTGATAGAACACCCGCAATGTCTCAATGGGCACAAATCCGAGAAAGCGCACCGAATCTTCCACCTTGCTTTGAATCACCGCGTGCCGCAGCGACGCATGCCGGGATATATGGTCGCCAATGATGATCAGCCGCAGATCTTTATAAAGCACATGCTCCTTCAACTGCCCGCGCAGCACCGAAAAAGCCTCCACTAGACGCGGAATATTCTTATGGGGATTGGTCCGGCCGACATACAGCAGAAACGGATAATGGATCTGATACCGCTCCAGCACGCGCTCCATTTCCGGCGGATTGTGGATGTTTTCCTCGCCCACGCAACTTAATGGCAGAGAATGCGGGCTGTAAAAGACTGGATCCGGCGCATTGTAAATCGTGCGGATGCGATGCGGTGGAATCCCTAACACCGATTCCACGTCCCGGCGCGTGGCTGCCGATACGGCGATCACCTGATCGGCGCGCAGTAATCCTCGCCGCAGCCGGTAAAGTTGCATGCTATTGCGAAACCCGTGGCCGGTTTCAAACAGCAGGCTGCCCATATCGTGAACGGTCACGATATAGGGACTCGGCATCCAGAACGGCACGGCGTTGAGGGGTTGATGATAGACGTCGGGATTGAATTTCTTGAGATATAGCGAGAACTGCAAGTGACGAACCGGACTAGTCTCGCTTTTCCGATAGATCGCGTGCTCAAAGTTGGGAGGTAAATCCGCAAATTCCTGCACGTCCGGTTCGGGCAGCACCAGGACGTAACGGGTTTCCGCGTCCGTGCGGCCCAAGGCGAGAACCAGGTTGCGGATATAGGTGCCGATCCCGAAATCGCGGATCCGGCGGGCATCCAGAACTACGCGCAATCCCATCAGGCGGGAACGCGGTTGAGCTTCCAGCCGTAAAGCGGGAATCGTTCCACGAGTTCCAAAACGCGGCGGCGGACGGAGAGAACGGTCTCTGGAGACCGGAGATTCAGCAGAACTTCGGCCATCAGCGCCGCCACTTCCCGCATTTCCTCCACGCCAAAACCACGCGTGGTCACAGCCGGGCTTCCCAATCGGATGCCGCTGGGATTAAGCGGCGGATTGACGTCGAACGGAATGGCATTCTTGTTGACCGTTATGTAGGCTTCATCCAGCGTTTTTTCGGCTTCTTTGCCGCGCGCGCCCTTGGCAAAAACGTCCAGCAGGATGAGGTGGGAATCGGTGCCGCCGGAAACGACGCGGAAGCCGTGGCCCGTCAACGCTTGTCCCAGCGCCTGCGCGTTGGCGACCACGCGCGCCTGATAGGCGACAAACTCCGGCCGCATGGCTTCCAAAAAGCACACCGCCTTGGCTGCGATGACATGCATCAGCGGCCCGCCCTGAGTGCCGGGAAAGACCGTCTTGTCTATCGCTGCGCCGAACTTTTCCTTGGCCAGAATCATCCCCGCCCGAGGTCCCCTGAGAGTTTTGTGCGTGGTGGAAGTGACAATGTCGGCGTGGACGCAAGGGTTGGGATAGATCCCGCCGGCCACTAGTCCCGAAAAGTGCGCCATGTCGACCAGGAAAATCGCTCCCACCTGATCGGCGATCGCGCGAAAACGGGCAAAATCGATGATGCGCGGGTAGGCGCTGCCGCCCGCGATAATCATCTTCGGTTTGTGCTCCACGGCCAGCTTTTCCAGGTCCTGATAGTCGATGCGTTCATCGTCTTTGCGCACGCCGTAGGGGACCACCTTATAGCGTTTGCCTGAAAAATTGAGCGGATGACCGTGGGTCAGGTGCCCGCCATGCGCCAGGTTCATTCCCAGAATCGTATCGCCGGGCTCGAGCACCGCGCCGTAAGCAGCTTCGTTCGCCTGCGATCCCGAATGCGGCTGCACGTTGGCGTACTCGGCGCCAAACAGCTTCCTGGCGCGGTCGCGGGCGAGATTTTCGACCACATCGGCAAACTCGCAGCCGCCGTAGTAACGCTTGCCCGGATAGCCTTCGGCGTACTTATTCGTGAACACGCTTCCGGTAGCTTCGAGCACCGCCTCCGACGTGAAGTTTTCGCTAGCGATCAATTCGATGCGGGTATGCTGGCGTTCCACTTCATGCTGGATCGCTTCGTACACTTCCGGATCGGCGGCGGAAAGTGGCCGGGACATGCGCTCGGTTTCGGTCATGGTCTTTCCAGTGTAGCGGCTTCAGAAAAGAGCTACAATGCTGGCCTTGGACAATCTCCGCGTGATTCTGGCGTCCCCACGCAATCCGCTGAACATCGGCGCGGCCGCCCGGGCGATGCATAATTTCGGGTTCCGCCATCTCCGTTTAGTGCAGCCCTACGATGTGGCGTATCACGAGGCGCGCTCGGCGGTTCATGCGGCCGATGTGTTGCGCGACTCACAGGTTTTCGAATCCTTGCCGCAGGCCCTGAAAGATTGCAGCCTGATCGTGGGAACCACCGCGCTCGTGAACCGCGAGTTGCACCACAGCGTGCGCCGTTTGGAATATGGCGGGGACATATTGCGCCAGCATCTTGCTTTCGGCACGGCGGCGCTGGTGTTCGGCTCGGAAAAATTCGGCCTGTCGAACACCGAGATGAGCTACTGCGACTGGCTGCTGACCATCGGCACTCAGGATTCCATGAACCTGGGGCAAGCCGTGGCCGTGTGTCTCTATGAACTAACTCGCCGCGAGCCATCCCGCCCGCCCGAAGACAAGCGCCTGGCCACGTCTGAAGCTGTGGAGCGCCTGGAGCAACTCACCATCAGCGTACTGACCGAGGCGGGCTATGTGCACTCGCCCGCCACCGAGCTAAAGGTGCGCCGCTTACTGCACCGTTTGCATCTGGAGGCTCACGACGCCGAGATGTGGCTGGGCATGTTCCGCCAGATCGCCTGGAAACTGAAGCAGAAAGGGTAAACTGGGTTTTCTGTGCAGCTCCAATCGGATACCGTTTCCACCCTGGTAGCCATCAAGCTCCTGCACACGGCAATTTGGGCCTTCTTCGCAGGATGCATCGTGGCGATTTTCTTCGCCGGCGCCGTGCGGCGGTTCCAGCTCGCGGCTGTCCTCAGTGTGATGGTGCTGATTGAGTGCGCGGTCATCCTCGTGAACCATGGCCGCTGTCCGTTGACGGATCTAGCCGCGCGCTACACCAACGAGCGTCCGGACAACTTCGATATCTACCTGCCGCTTTGGTTGGCGCGAAATAACAAAATCATCTTTGGGACGCTGTTCATCGTCGGCGAATTGTTCGTGCTTGCGCGATGGTTTGGTTCCTCGCGCATCAGCCCGCCCCGGTGAGTGTGTCTTAGGACTGATGACAGCGTCCTCGCTACTGCACCGGAATCGTCACTGGCGAGCTTTGTTGACCGCTGACCGAGACGAGCAGCACCGCATTCCCGGGCGTCACGCCGCTGGGAACCGTAATGTTCATCTGATACAACTGGGCGAAGCCGGGCGCTAAGCCGGCAAACTGGACGGTGGCCGATACGCCGCCAATCGTCGCCGTAACTTGATTCATGGTCATCGAGAGCGGAGATGCCGGCGCCGCGCTTCCCGCCAGCACCGCCGGACTCACCGCGCCCAGCCCGGTGCAATACACCGTGATTACGTCGTTGGCGCTGACCGGCGTGCTAGCCGGCAAGGCTGTGCCATCCGGCTTGTAGCCGACATAGATGGCCGCGCCCTTTCCCGAACTGTCCTCGGTGAAGATCGCGGGCTGTGCCGCCGCAATCACAACCGGCTGAGGAACCGAAATCGCCGAACCCATCTGTACCACCACCTGCTGCGTGCTGTTGGCCGGAATATCGTAGGGGATCACAGCGTTGATTTGCCCGCTGCTGCTGTAGAGCAACGGCAGTGGTTCGCCGGCGATTGTGGCTGACGTTACGCCGAGTTGAGTATTCAGCGGCAATTGCTGCGCCGCGTTGGAATTCATGCTCAGATTGGATCCGAAGATCGCGGCGTATGCGCCCGGCGCCAGTGGCTGATTGGGAATAAAACTAGCCGCGCTGACCACGCCTCCCGCCGGCACCACCGGAGCCGCGGTGTTTGCCGCCAGCGTTCCGCCTACCGCCTGGGTTCCGACCAACGCCGGCTGAATCTCCTGCGCCTTGGCCGTCACCGTGACCGCCGAAGCGATATGCACCGGCTGCCAGGTTCCCGCCCAGCGTCCATCTTTCAGCGACGTCAGCGAGATCGCCGGATCGCCCGAGGAGAATGTTGTAATCACGCTGCCGCCGGCCGTGAAGGGATTTCCGCAGTCGTCGACCACCGTGACTTCGACCGCCGTTGGCCACGCCGCAACCGTCGAGAACCCGGTGGCTAACTGCGTGAACACGGGTAGAAGCTTAGTGGGTGTGCATCCAGAAGCAAGCGGCGTGATCGCCGCGGCGCTGGCCGAAGAACTTCCCGCCGGCAGAACGATCAGCAGAACCTCAATGTGAAGCGATTGCGCCGTCGCAGATCCGGTGGCGACAAAATTCAACACCAATTCGCCGGCATAGATGCCGGGAACCAAGCCTTGCAGGTTTGGCTGGACGCTCACCGTGGCCGGTTGTGTCGAGCTGACCGCGCCCGATGAAGGGTTAAACGTGATCCAGTCCGCTCCGCTACTGCTGAAGGAGGTCCCCACAAAATTCAGCGCCGTCGGAGACGGATTGGTGATAGACAGAGTCTTAGCGGCGGGAATGGCGCCGCCCGCTGTCGCAACAAAAATCAAGCCGCTTGGCTGCACCGTCGCGCCGGGGCTATTGGCGGGTGTAACGACATTCAGCACCACGGAGGCGATCTGCGGAGAATTCGCAGCGCCCTGCGCAACAAATTTTATTTGCCCATAGTAAGCGCCCGCCGCTAGCCCAGCCGGATTGACACTGACCGTCACGGAGGTTGACGAGGAAGATACGCTCAACCAATTTCCGCCCGAGAAGGTGGATGCCGCGGCACTGAAGGTCAAGGTGCCTGCTCCTGAATTCTCGACCGTGATCACTTGCGGCGGAGTCGCGCTCCCGCCCATCACTGCCCCGAAACTCAGGCCGGTCTGCGAAAGCACTATGTTTGGCTGATTCGCGGCTACCGTAACCAGCACGGACACCGTGTAGCTCTGTCCGCCGGCAATCGAAATCGTGACCGTGCCGGAGTAGGTCCCAGGATTCAACTTCGAGGGATCGGCGGTGACCGTGATCCCCGCGGCGCCAAAAGACGCCACGGAACCGCTGGAAGGCGAGACTGTAAGCCAGTTACTTCCCGTATTCTCGGCGGCCGAGGCGGTGAAACTCTCCGGCTGACTGCTGCTATTGGTAATGCTTACGGACTTCGCTACCGCCGCCGCGCCTTGGGTAAGGCTGAACGCCAGGCCACTGGGATCGACAGACGTAGGCGCCCCGGCATATGGCGTGATGATGAAGACATAGGTAAATGAGTCGCTAAAGCTGTAAGTCATGCCGTCAACCACGATCGTGTCGGAGATATCGAGCGTGAAGCTGAAGGTGCCCGCGGCGGCCAGCGTACCACTGAAAAGACCACTGGGGCTGAGTGTCGTACCGGTGGGCAAGTTTCCGCTCGCCGTAATGCTGTAGGAAAACGAAACGCCACCCAGGCCGTTGATGAGGCTCGCAACCTCTGCGAAGCCCTGCCCAAAGTCGATGGAAATGACCTGGCCTTGGGGGCACATAATGGAAACACTGGTGTCGCTTTCGCTCACCGGCGCACATGCCCCGGTCGTTTGAGCGTTCGCCATTTGGACCAGCAGCGGCGCGCCGCAGACCAGCATCACGCGAGAAAAAGTCAGCACCTGCCCCAGTCGCATCCAACACCTCTTCATCCACAATACTGCCAAGTTACTAGATTTACTAGTAGGTTCAATGCCCTATTCCTATCACCCGGCCGGCTTCCTTCAGCAGCCCCTTAAACAGGGGCCGTCCGAAAATGCCGATGCAGAGCAATCCCGCAAACAGCGCCAGCGCTTCAAAACTCTCATGCCCTTCCCTGCTCCAGTAAACGTCCCGCAGGTTCAGCCACAACGCGAACTCATCCAGCGTCAACGCCGATCCAACGCCGAACAGCATCGACAGCAGCCGTCCCACCCAAACCTCCGAGGCCGCCCGCACCAGCCAGCCGTACCCGGACAACAGCAATAACAGGATTCCCCACACCAGATGGTGGATATGGCGGCCACGCATGGTCACGTCGTGAAACGGTCCGATGTGGTAGTGGATCGCAAGCGTCAAGCCCCGCACCACTGCCACGGCCGTGAAGAACCCGACGGACGCCAGGAACAAACTCTCGCGGCCCGGCTCCTCGAAACGCTCGCGATAAATCTCGCGCAGACTTCCGCGCGAGAACAGGAGCGCCAACAACCCCAGCGCGAGCGCGATCAAGGCTGGGAAGATCCAAAAGCTCCGGTGAGTCCAGGGCATCAGAGGGCGAGCAGCCCGACTCTGAGCCGCCAGGTTCCATGCTACACCGCGCGAACCCTCCGCCAAACACCAATCGAGCATATTCTCATCGAAGGATGAGCCTGAAAACCGGCATTGAGGTGGGCGGGAGTAGGGTCCCCTTTCTGGTGAGTTTTGGATCGTTCTGGGCCGACCAACGGGAGGCGCGCTGGGCCCCAGCCTGGTCTTGGTTTTCCCTTCTTAGGAAGGTTTTGGTTTTTGCACGCCCAATCGAGACCGGCTCCGATCGCTTTGCGCTATCATGACAGTGACATCCCGTGCCGCGGATGGAAGAACAACTAAACATTAGCCCCACAGGCAAAAAGGAAACTATGGAAAAGCTGGCACAAAACATTCAAGAGGCTTTTCTCAACAACGCGCGGAAAGAAAAGACCTTTCTAACCATTTATTTGATGAGCGGCGTCAAGTTGTCGGGCCGCATCAAGAGCTTCGATAAGTACTCCGTGGTGCTCGAGACCAACAATCAAGAGCAACTGATTTTCAAGCACGCCATCTCCACCGTGGTGGTCTCCAAGCCTTTCCATTCCGGACCATCCCATTCCGCCCCTCCCCCGCCGATCGGCGGTTCCACTCCCGGAACACCCGTCTCCGGCGATTCGCCTGAAGAAACGTAAGCGTCATTTGGCAACCGGCGGTCAGGAACGAGCGATTTTGGTGGGCCTGGATTCTCAAGACCCGGGCCCGCTCCAGCACGCCGGAAGCGGCGCCGTTTACGGCCGAAGAGTCTCTCGAAGAATTGGCGGCCCTGGCAGCCAGCGCCGGCGCGTTGGTGGCCGATCAAGTCCTCCAGTCCAGGCAAAAAGCCGATGCCTCGACGCTGATCGGATCGGGCAAGTTGGACGAACTGCTGGCCCTGATCGCTTCCGATGACGCCGATACTGTCATCTTCGATTCCGAGTTGACACCCACGCAGCAGCGCAATCTGGAGCGGGCGTTGGATGTCAAGGTCATCGATCGAACCCAATTGATTCTGGATATTTTTGCCCGGCGGGCGCGCACGCGAGAAGGCCAACTGCAGGTAGAGATCGCCCAGCTCAACTACCTGCTTCCTCGGCTGACCGGAAAAGGCATTGCGATGTCCCGGCTCGGCGGCGGCATCGGAACCCGCGGACCGGGCGAAACGAAACTCGAAACGGATCGCCGGCGAATTTACAGCCGGCTGAAAAAACTGAACGACAGCCTGGAGCATGTCCGCGCCGGCCGTGGCACGCAGCGCCAGCAGCGGCAATCGGTTCCGCTGGCCACGCTAGCCTTGGTCGGCTACACCAACGCCGGAAAATCGACCTTGTTTAACCGCCTGACCGGAGCGGAAGTGCTGGCGGACGCCAAGATGTTTGCCACGCTCGATCCCACGGTGCGCCACATCGTCCTGCCTTCGCGGCGCAAGGCGCTGCTGAGCGACACTGTCGGTTTCATTCGCAATCTTCCCACCACGCTGGTCAAGGCGTTCCGCGCCACGCTCGAAGAGGTGACTGAAGCCGCGCTGTTGATCCACGTGGTGGATGTTTCCTCCCTCTATGCCGCCCAGCAGACCGCGCATGTGCTCAAAGTAGTGACTGAAATCGGCGCCGGCGAAACGCGCCAGATTCTGGTGATGAACAAGCGGGATCTTCTACCGGAAGTTCCCGGCGACGCCCACTCGCTGGCTCAGCGCATTCTGGGCGAAACGCGCGCCGTCGAAAACTCCCGTGCCATCGCGGTGTCCGCGCGAACCGGCGAAGGCGTTCCGGAGTTATTAGATTTGATGGACCGCGAACTGGCGGTCGATCCCGTGACGCGTGCGCATTTCCGCGTTCCTCTGTCCGACGGCGCGACGCTGCACGAGTTGCATGAGCGCGGACGCGTCCTCTCCAAACAATACGCCGAGGATTTTTGCGAGATCGACGCCGAAGTGCCCGAGTCGCTACGGCGCGAGTTGGTAGGGTTCCTGACGCCGGCCTAGCGAATCCGCTGCGCCTTCTGAACTGAGCTTCGCTTCGTCGGGCTCGTTTGCTTCGTGAATTGCTTTCGTTTTGTGGAAAGCGCTTCGCTTCGTAGAAAGCGCTTCGCTTCGTCGATTTCGTTTGTTTTGTGAATTGCGCTTCGCTTCGTGAACTGCTTTCGTTTTGTGGAAAGCGCTTCGCTTCGTAGAAAGCACTTCGCTTCGTCGATTTCGTTTGCTTCGTGAATTGCGCCGCGCTTCGTGAACTGCATTCGTTTTGTGGGAAAGCGCTTCGCTTCGTAGAAAGCGCTTCGCGGCGTCGATTTCGTTTGTTTTGTGAATTTGCGCTTCGCTTCGTCGATTTCGTTTGCTTCGTGAAGTTGCGCTGCGCTTCGTGAACTGCATTCGTTTTGTGGGAAAGCGCTTCGCTTCGTAGAAAGCACTTCGCTGCGTCGATTTCGTTTGTTTTGCGAATTACGCTTCGCTTCGTCAACTGCATTAGTTTTTGCGAATTGCCAGACTAGCCCCGAACGTCAGTGAGGGGATTCCTGGAGAACAATTTTCTTCGCGGGAACTAATCCCGTGTGACTTATCTTTTAACCTTTTAGTTGCTATGGTACCCACTTACCCGGTGACGAACGGGGATGGGTGGAGCGAACTCGCGGTCCTGATCGTGGCGGTTGTCATGAGCCTGAGGAGCGTCTCAACCGCTACGCCCACGGCCTGCTGGAGAGTCCTCCCTATCAACTGGATCAGCCCCGGGCGTGCGTCGTGCTGGACGCAATTCGCGAAGTATGCCGATTCCGTAGCTGGGAACTCTTCGCCGCGCATGTTCGAACCACCCATGTCCACGTCGTTGTCGACCGATTGTCCGATCCAAAGCGCGCGCTAGTTGACTTCAAGAGCTACTCCAGCCGGTCGTTGAGTGGACGAGGGTTCGAAAGGCCCGACTGCAAGCGCTGGGCGCGCGGTGGAAACACGCGGCCTCTACCGACTATGGAAGTTGTCCGCGGGTGCGCATCGACCCAAAACTGGCGGAAGCCGTCGGCAGCCCGATGGCGCCTGGCTTTGGCGCGAATGCACTGGTCTGAGCGCGGCCGTGGAACTCGAAAGCGTGGATTGCGCAGTTGCGATGAGCGAGATCTATGCCGGAGTCGAATTCGACGAAGTGTAGGAGCGCCGATTCCGTCGACGCGCAGCTTGCCAAGACCTTCCTCTCAACGGCCGGAGTTACGATGAGCTTCTCACGCTCAATCCGGGCATCGTCAATTTCACGGCGGCAAAAACGGGCGGTATGGGCGTATCCAATTCGACCGCCGGAAACAACTTTGCCGTTGAGGGCAATCGGCGCCAGCAAAATCTGTTCCTTTTGAATGGCGTCGAGTTCACGGGCGCCCTTAACTGGGTCTATCGATGGCGCCCGCCGCCACCGTGGCTGAACCCGCCGCCGCTCACTGCACCAGAGGCAAAACCACCCGAACTGCGGCCCGCGCTGCCGAAACTGGCGCTTCTCGCCGATTGCGCAAACCCATTTGAACTCGAACTGCTACCGCCCACTACCGGCAGGCCGCGCACTGGCGTTACTGGCCTCACGGGGCTCGATGCCACTGGATAGAAGCCGCCCGGGTAGTAATAATAAGGAGCGTAGAAGGAGCTGTACGGGTTCCAATACGTATAGCCGAACGGACTGTAGGCGATGCCGCCAAACGGCAGGAACGAGTACATCCCGAACGCGGAATTATATCCCCAGCAACCGGAATAGCAACTGCCGCCGCCGAAAAAGCTGTCCGATTGCGCAGCCTTGGCAAGCGCTACATTCGCCATCGCGACATAGCTCGATCGCCGCGCACTCCATCGGTACAGGTCGTCGGTGTCTTTCGTATCAAAAGACTTCGCCGAAGCGACCGTATCGCCGCCCAGCAAAAATTCCTTGCCTTTCTTCAAGCTCAGCCGCGTCTCGCCCTGCGACACGAAGGCCTGTCCGTCATAGACCTGGAAGCGCGCCGGATCGGAGTCAACCCGATAGATGCCCGCCTTCTCTATCTGCAACGTGGCGCCGTGTGACAACACCGCGATCGCATTCTCTTTGCCCAGCTCCGTTACTTCGACCAGCGCCGAGCCTTTCAGCACTTCCACCTGCGTATCGCTCAATGCGGTAGACACCATTCGAACCGCGCTGTTCTCGCCCACTCGCAGAAACGCCCCCGGAGTCAGCAATAACTCCGCCCGCCCTTCGCCCGTCCGGAGTTCCTGGTTCACCAGCAAACTGGAAAACTCGGAGTTCTTGTTTTCCACCTGCTTGCCGTCCACCGTCACGGACCCTTCCGTATAGTGAATCAGCCCCGACCGAACCGAAATCATCTGCTGCCCCCACAGCGTGGCGGCGCAAAGTACAACTCCCGAGCAAATTAGTCGAGCGGACAGCATGACGCGACTCCTTTAGAAGTAGTATAGTCCCAATCGCGGTAAATTTCTTACAAGACTTCTCCTCCCCGCGCTGGCACAATGGGGCCGGAGACCAAAAGCTATGCCTAAACCAATTCCAGACGGCTACCACGCCATCACCCCTTATCTGCACATCCGGGGCGCATCCGCTGCCATCGATTTCTACAAACAAGCGTTCGGCGCCACCGAGATCATGCGCATGACCGGCGGCGACGGCCGCATCGGCCACGCGGAACTCCAAATCGGCGACTCGCGCATCATGCTGGCCGATGAGCATCCCGAGATCGGAGTCTTCAGCCCACCCCACTTCGGCGGCTCACCCATTACCTTAATGTTCTATTGCGAAAATGTTGATAAAACAGTGGAACAGGCCGTCACCGCAGGCGCCAAAATCACTCGCCCCGTCGCCGACCAGTTCTACGGAGACCGCAACGGCGGCATCACCGACCCCTTCGGCTATCAGTGGTTCGTCTCGACGCACGTCGAAGACGTTTCCAACGAAGAGATGGAACGGCGGCAGCCAGTCAAGGTGGGCTAAAAAGCGGCTAATACGACCGCCCCAGCCACTCCGCCACCAGCGCCGGCTTTTCGCGGCCTTCCACTTCCACCGTGACCTGCCAGATGATTTCGCCTTCCTTTACGCTGAGGGGCACGAAGTGGCCGCGAATCCGCGACCCGGCCGGCACGGGCGAAACGAAGCGCAGTTTATTGAAGCCATAGTTGATGCGCATCTTGGCGTTGCTCTTGACGTTCACGGCCTCGGCAGACATGCGGCTCAGCAACGACACGGTAAGAAAGCCGTGGGCGATGGTGCCGCCGAAAGGCGTCTCGCGCCTGGCCCGCTCCACGTCCACGTGGATCCACTGATGATCCCCGGTGATGTCAGCAAAACGGTTAATCATGTCCTGCGTCACGTCAATCCAGCCGCTGACGCCGGCTTCCTGACCGATCAGTTTCGTCAATTCCTCATGGCCTTCAATTACGCGCGCGGTCTGCATGGTGGAACCGTTATAACACGCCGCGGTTGTCTGGCAGGTTATTAACCTGCGGCCGATTATTAATCGGCCATGGGCGCGTGCGACCCGCCGCCGGTTAGTTCTCAGCCCAACCAACGGGTACGTTAACTCGCGGCCCCCGTCAGCGCCTCCGACACTTCCCACAATCGCCGCGCAGCCGCCTCATCGAGCGCCGGCTTTGGAATCTTGATCGCCACCGGATCCCCTTTCAGCCCAAACATCCGATCTGGCCCGTAATAGCTCCCGGAACCCGCGTCCAACGCCGTCGCAGCGCGCAGCGTCGGCAGCGCCCCCTGCGCCGCATCCTGCGACATAAACGAAGCCATTATCTTCTCTACCGCATTCTGTTCCCTGCCCGGCCCGCTGGTTTGCAGATTGGTCCGCGCATAACCAGGATGCGCGGCGTTGCTCGACAAACCATTCCGGCGCCCCAACTCCAGCATCAACATCAAATCCGCCAGTTTCGATTGACAATACGCCTTCCACGGCCCGTAGGATTTCTCCCACTGCAAATCGTCGAAATTGATCCTCCTCATTCCCATGTTGGCGGCGCCACTCGAGATCGTCGTGACCCTCGGCGTCGGCGCGCGGCCGAGCACCGGCATCAGCAAGCGCGTCAACGCGAACGGCCCCAGATAATTGGTCCCGAACTGCAGCTCAAACCCATCCTCCGTCACCTGCCGCGTGGGCACCGCCATCACGCCGGCGTTGTTTACCAGCAGATCCAGCTTCGCCTCCCCTGCGATTCTCGCCGCGAACATGCTGACGGATCCGAGACTCGCCAGATCCAAAATCTCGAACCGCGCTTTGGCATGTGGAAGCTCCCGCTGAATCCGCTCCACCGCGTCGCGCCCCTTGGTGTGGGTGCGCGCGGTCAAAATCACTTCGGCGCCTGCCCGCGCCAACTCCAGCGCCGTGTACCAGCCGATCCCGCTGTTGGCGCCCGTAACTACCGCCAGTTTGCCAATCTGAGAGGGAATATCGGAAGTTGTCCAAGCCATCGTCATTCACCCGCATGGTACCCAACCGGAGATCCCGCGTAACATGTGTGAAGGGACATGCTAGAGAACTTCTCTCAACCGGCGCGCCGAGTGCTGTTCTGGGCGCATTCCGAAGCCGGCAGATCGGAAGCGATCGAGCCGGAACACCTTCTTCTTGGCTTCATAGCGGAAGACCAAGGTGAGTCGGAGCAAGCAGCCGCGCGTCACTTTGGAGATAAGCCAATTGGAATCCTGGCCAGCGACGGACCTCCTTTCTTCAGCGCCGAGCTAGCCGCCAAACTGCGACAGGCCGTGGCGCAATGGGATAAGCCCGGCGAGCCCAAGCCAAAGCACGTGGATATGCCGCTGGCAGAAGCATCCAAGCGAGCGATCCTCGCCGCGAAAGAACACGCAGGAGCGGCACAGGTTCGCCTGTTGCATATTCTCTGGGCGCTGATCAACGAGGACACTCCCGCCGCCAATCTTTTGCAATCGAACGGTGTCACTGTCGAGCAGGTCGAGAGCGCAATTCAGCAGCGATACTAAGCACCTGTCATGAAACAACCTTGCCACTCCTTCCGGACCGCTGCCTGACCGCGGAGTCCATAAACGCTGCGCGACTGATCGTTACCTATCTCGCGGCGAACGGTCGATGCCGCCGTTGTTCGCCGTCGCTCGCTGCTGGGATTGCTGCCATTTTAGTGCGCCGCACATCGAAGGCCGGAACGGGGAAGGCCGGAACCGGGAAGGCCGGAACCGGGGAAGGCCGGAACCGGGGAAGGCCGGAACGGGCCAGGCCGAATATATTGAACAACGAGAAGGTTTTTACCGTCTTTCAAGGCGATCTGGTCTCAAGATCCACCTTTTTTCCTGGCATCCGGTGCGTCTTGCCGGCAGTGAGGATGGGTTGGGTGACCTACTTGTACGAGCCGCTGGCATAACCGAATTGCCGGCTAAATCGTGAGTTTCGCCGTTGTCGTCGGGTTCTCAAATACGCTGTCGCTCCTGGTGTTTGGTGTGGTTTGGTGTAAATGAGCAGCGCTGGACGGAGTAGGCAAAGGCAGCAGGGCAATGAGGCACACATAAAATCCAATAGGGAGACTTTCCAATGAAACACAACACCATTTTGACCGTCGCGGCAATGCTCTCGCTCCTCTTCCTGACGCTTCACATTACGGACGACATCGTTCGTGGGATATCGAAGGCAGAGAGCTCAAACATTGCGCTGCTCGTCCTCGCGGTCTTGCTGTACGGGACACTGGTGCTCCCCGAACGGCGATCCGGGCACGTTATCATGTTGCTCATCGGATTGATGGCCGCAGCCATGCCCGTCCTCCACATGAGGGGGGCACATTACGGCGAGATCGCCAAATCCCCCGGCGGCTTTTTCTTCGTCTGGACACTCTGGGCGCTCGGCGGGCTAGGGGGCTTCACCTTGATCCTCTCGGCGCGCGGGCTGTGGGATCTGCGACGGGGGCGGCCCCAGTAGTCCAGGGCAACGGACGGTGGCGATTCTTGCCCATTGGGTGTTGCAACAGTAACTATTCAACGGCAACTATCAATGGCGTAGCGTTGACCGGCGAGGTCCGACTGGTTCGAAAGGCAACTGGCTACGTAAAGAAGCCGACGCCCCACCAACCGGCACCGGGTTCGCTGCTACGCGAGCCTGGCTTCCCGGCGCCATTTGACCGTATCAGTGACCCAACGATTCCTTTGACGAGGCTAAATTATGGGATGCCCTCGCTGGCAGACACAGAAACAGTTATTGAGGCTCGCAAAATAGTCACACGGAGTGATCTCGGCTTGCGGGGCAGGTTATTAACCTGCAGCGGGTTCTTAAACCCACGTCGTGGAGCGTTATCCGCTGTCTCTGTATTTTTTGGCGAGTCTCAATAGGATCCGGCTTCAAAGCGGAAAAAATACTAATGGACCGACTCAAGGGCAAGCGCGCGCTCATCAACGGCGGCGCCACCGGCATCGGCCAGCGCCTCGACGCGGAGAACCGCGGCTGTCGGCCCGGTCGTGACGTTCTCACAAGCCTCTGAGCTTTATGCAGGAACAGCGGAAAAACCAGGGCGAGGGAACTCGGTAGTCACAGTTGCGGAGTCGGCGCCGATCTAGGATAAATCATGCACCGGCTCAAGAACCACTTGCGTACCCTCCTGTTACTTGGCGCTGGCCTGGCCATACTGCCCAGCTACTTGTGGCCATATTCGCTCATGGGCGCCTCCGCGGCCCCGACCATTCTCCTCGGCGAAACCTTTCTTGTGAATAGCGCAGCGTACGATATCCGGGCGCCATATTCGCGCACCACAATATTTCGTGCCGCTTCGCCGCGCCGGGGAGACATCGTCCAGGCGTACCTCCCATCCCACATCGGTCTCGGCATCAAGCGGGTCCTCGGTCTGCCGGGCGAGTCGATCGAGGTGCGCGAGAATCGCGTCCTTGTCGACGGAACGCCTTTACCGATTCAGCCGCTCGACCACGCCGCCTTCAACCAGGTGTTCGCCGCGCACCGCATGGGCTCAGATGTCTTTCTGGAAGACGGGCACAGGGTTGCTTACACGCCGGGAAAAAGCGAGTATCGCAACTCCCCATTGGTCCACCTGGGTCCCGGAGAATATTTCCTGCTGGGCGACAACCGCGATAATAGCCTCGATTCACGCGCCTTTGGCCCGGTCTCCAGGGATAAGATCGTCGGTAAAGTTATTGCCGTTCGCCCGGCCGGCCACTACCGTTTACACCTGCTTACACCTGCTATAGACTGACTCCGATGGCCAGTAGCACGCTACGAGCAACCGTATTACTATTATTCGCGTCACAGTTTTCCGGCGCACAGATCGCCATCGACGCCACGCGTCTAAGTGACCAGCCCATTCTGGCGCCTGGCCCTGCCTGGTCGAGCACCGGTCTCTTCAATCCCACAGCGATCGAATATAAAGGCAAAACGGTGCTGCTCTTTCGCGCCACCGACGCCAAGATGATCTCGCGCATCGGATACGCCGAGAGCGCGGACGGCTTGCATTTCAAGGTTCGTCCGCAGCCTGTGCTCGAACCCGAAACATCGTACGAACTGGGCGGCGGCGTAGAAGACCCGCGCCTGGTGCGCATCGGCGGCACTTTCTATCTCACCTACACCGGTTACAACGGCAAAGACGCACAACTTTGCCTGGCAACTTCTCAAGACTTGATCCATTGGCAGCGCCAGGGCGTCATCCTACCGGCTTATAAAGGTTCCTGGAACACCAAATGGACCAAGTCGGGCGCCATCCTGCCGCAAAAAGTGAAGGGACGTTGGTGGATGTATTATCTCGGCACGCGCACCGATCCCGACGGACAGGACCGCGACTATATGGGCCTCGCCAGCTCGCCTGATCTTCTTCACTGGAGGGATGCCACGGCGGCGCCGGTTTTGCCGCGGCGTCCCGGCGCGTTCGATTCCCGCGTCATGGAACCGGGCCCGGCGCCGATCCTCACCCGCGCCGGCATCCTGCTGCTCTACAACGGCGCCAGCGATTCGCTGGTCTATGGCCCCGCTTGGGCGCTCTTCGATCGTAAAGACCCCTCCAAGCTGCTCGCCCGCGCCGATCGTCCTTTTATGTTGCCGGAACTTCAGTGGGAAAAGAAGGGCGTGGTGCCCAATGTGATTTTTCTCGAAGGAGACATCGTGAAGTTCGCTCGCGGCCACAGCATGCAAGCGACCGCCTATTATGGCGCCGACGATCGTGCTATTGGTGCGGCCCGTTTGAAAATCGACTTGAATAAATGACAACCATGGGAACGGAAGGTTTCACATTGTCCGGCGCGCATGTTCGCCTCGAACCTCTTCAACCCAGCCACTTGGAGGGCTTGGTCGCGGCAGCGTCACAGGATCCTTCCCTCTACGCTTGGAGTCCGGTTCCCCGCAGCCAGGCCGAAACGGCTCGCTACATCGACACTGCCTTGGCCTGGCAGGAAGCCGGCACGGCTGTTCCCTTTGCCATCGTCCGCGCGATTGACGGAAACATCATCGGGTCGACGCGTTTCTGGAACCTGGAACGCTGGCTGTGGCCGCAAGATCACCCGGAGCACGGCTGCCGCGTTTTCGATGCCTGTGAGATCGGCCACACCTGGCTTGGCCGCTGCGCAATTCGAACCGGCGCCAACACCGAGGCCAAGCTGCTGATGCTCACACACGCGTTTGAAACGTGGCAGGTGCTCCGCGTTTGCCTTCACACCGACGTGCGAAACCTGCGATCGCGCGCTGCCATAGAGCGCATCGGTGGCAAGTTCGAAGGGATTCTCCGGGCTCATCGCATGGCCGCCGACCACACAGCCCGCGACTCCGCGCGCTTTTCCATCCTGGCTTCGGAATGGCCCGCCGTGAAACAGCGTCTGCGCGGCTTTCTAATTCGTTAGGGTCAACGGCACCAAACACGCTGCGTTGCCCGCAGGTTTCGTTTCGCAAAAATTCGCCCCACAAAATCGCGCCCTCGTCGGACTGGCCGGTCACGCCCCGCGAAAATAAATATTTCTCCAGCACTTTCAGCGCATTCCGATACTCCACGCGCCACCAATACGCCGATTTCTTGCACTCGCCAGCTAAACTTAGATTAAGAGGCTCAGCTGATTCGTTGCAGCGGAGTCGACTAAAGCGCAGAAGTCCCCGGGCAACCCAGTGCAATGTCGGTGTCGACGAACGTAGCCGCTTTCGAGAAACGGTCCCTCGCCGTGGGGGTTAACACGCGGTACCTGGAGGCCTCCCTCGGATTTTCTCCCCCGAAAAAACGGAGCGGGACAACTGTGTCCGCTCATTCGTGGGAGTAGTGTCTTCTTCGGCAGCGAATTCAACCCGTGTGGGGCAGGTTGTCAACCTGCCGCGGGTTGTTAACCCGCGCCTGGAGTTTCTACATTTCTGAACCATGTTGACCCCTGTCTAGCCCCGAACGTTAGTGAGGGGATCGGCCGCCCAATCCCCTCACTGACGTTCGGGGCTAGACGGAGGTCCTGCTTGACTCAAGCAGTCAGCAGCATCTCGTGGCACAGGCTTTAGCCTGTGCTCCGCGGGTTGTTAACCCGCGCGCGGGCGTCCGTGCAAGCGTAACGCGTTTGACCGGGCTCACCAAGGCACATCAGTACTATGAAAGAGTGCCTCATCTTTTCGAACCACTGACCATTCGCGGGGCCACTCTCCGCAACCGCATTGGCGTCTCGCCCATGTGTCAATACAGCGCCGACGATGGCAAGCCGACGGATTGGCATTTCGTGCATCTCGGCTCGCGGGCCGTGGGCGGCGCTGGATTGGTGATGGCGGAGGCGACGGCCGTGGAAGCACGCGGGCGCATTTCGCTCCACGATACCGGACTTTGGAAGGATGAGCAGATTGAGCCCTTTCAACGCATCGCGCGCTTCTTGACGCAACATGGCGCGGTAGCGGGTATTCAACTGGCGCATGCGGGGCGCAAAGCCAGCACCATTCCGCCCTGGCAGGGCAGTCAACAGGTTTCGCTAGACGCTGGAGGATGGACTGGCGTTGCCCCCAGCGCCATTCCGTTTCGTCCGGAAGAACGCGTTCCCACCGAGTTATCGCTCGAAGAGATCGCAACCATTCAGCGCGCGTTTGTCGCCGCCGCGCGACGCGCGCTAGCGGCCGGATTCGAGTGGCTGGAACTGCACTCCGCGCATGGCTACCTGTGTCACGAGTTTCATTCGCCCTTGTCCAATCAGCGCACCGATCAATATGGCGGGAGCCTGGAAAACCGGATGCGCTTCACGCTCCAGACCGCGGAATGTCTGCGGCGGGTGTGGCCCGAGAAACAGCCCATGTCGGTGCGCCTCTCCTGCACCGACTGGTATCCCGGAGGCTGGACGTTGGAAGATGCAATCGAGCTTGCGGGACGGCTGAAAGCCCTCGGAGTGGATTTGATCGACTGCAGCTCCGGCGGGAGCACGCCGCTGGCAAAGATCCCGGCGGGAGCTAGTTTTCAAGTACCCTTTGCCGAAGCCATCAAGAGACAGACCGGAGTGCTGACGGCCGCGGTCGGCCTGATCACAGAACCCATGCAGGCCGATGAGATCGTGCGCAACGGCCGCGCGGACCTGGTGCTGCTGGCGCGGGAATCGCTGCGCGATCCCTATTGGCCCGTGCATGCCGCCGAAACCTTGCGCAAGCGCGATCAAATCCGGTTGCCCGAGCAATACGAGTACGCTGCCAATCCTCCTCGTGCAAAATGATCGCTCTGACGTTAGACTTTCCGGCCACCCGCGATAACTTCGACGAAGAAAGCTATCTGGCCTCGAATCCCGATGTCGCACGAGCGGTGCGGGAAGGGTCTATGCCCTCCGGGTGGGCGCATTTCTTACAATTCGGAATTCATGAGGGGCGCAAACTGCGGCTTCCGGCCGGGCAGTGCCTGCCTCTGAAGCGAGCCAAACTCAATCGGCTGCAGCCGCTGCTGAGAGCCGATTTGCCACGCCGAACCTCCGATGGGATGGAGGATTTTCTTAGCGATGAACTGCGCCTCCAGGCGGCGGCCGTGCCCACCGACGCGGTGTCCTGTCACAATTACGATCCCTTTGCGCGGGAATTGATCTCTCAGTACGGCGAAGGCCTGATTTTAGATTGCGGCGCCGGCCGGCGCAATGTGTATTACAGCAATGTGGTGAATTTAGAGATCGTGCCGTATGACACCACCGATGTGCTGGGAGTGGGCGAAGAACTGCCGTTTCACGATGCATCGTTCGATGCCGTCTTCAGTTTTTCCGTTCTCGAACACGTGCGCGATCCTTTTCGCTGCGCCCGCGAAGTGATTCGCGTGCTGAAGCCGGGCGGAGAACTGTTATGCGCCGCGCCGTTCCTGCAACCGCTGCACGGGTATCCGGGGCATTATTTCAACATGTCGCACCAGGGATTGCGTTCTCTGTTTGAAGGCCCATTGCAGGTCGAATCGCATATCGTGCCAGCGTCCGGATTGCCCATCTGGACGCTCACCTGGATCTTGAATAGCTGGGCCGCCGCGCTCGATCCGGAGACGCGCCGGCAGTTTCTCGAAACCAAAGTTAGCGGCTTGCTGGGCGACCCGGTAGCTTTCTTAGCCAAGCCGTTCGTGACCGGGTTGCCGCCTGAGAAGAATCTGGAATTGGCCAGCATGACCCTGTTGCGCGCGCGCAAGCCGCTAATCGGTGGAATCTAACGTGCTTTGTTTCGGGTTATGGAAACCCAAAAGAAGTGCGCTCATCCGAGTTGTCATTGCAATGCAAAGGAAGACAGTAATTATTGCAGTACCTACTGCGAAGGAGAAGCAAAAACTGCCGACATTCTTTGTGGCTGCGGACATCCGCAATGCGCCGATCACTGAGACGCCATCCTGAGCCAGGTTATTAACCTGCGGCCGATTATTAATCGGCCCTCACGCCGAAGCCACGCTCCGGCGGACGGCGGAAATTTCTTCGCGAGTCGACTAGTTCTGGTCCTGCCGTTTGCGGAGAAGTAGCACGACCGGTCGTTCTTTTAGCAAGAGGTTAGCATCAGTGTTGTGGATGAGCGGGCTCTTTATTTGGCGATCGGCGAAGCAGGCTTTACGCGGCTGGTGGCGGCCTTCTACCGGCAGGTTCCTCAGGATGACATTCTCGGGCCGATGTATGCGAGCCGGGATTTAGCCGGGGCCGAGCAGCGGCTATGCGATTTCCTCGTGTTCCGGTTTGGGGGGCCGATGCGGTATATCGAAGAACGCGGACATCCGCGCCTGCGCATGCGGCACACGCCGTTTCCCATCGGCCAGGCGGCACGCGACAGATGGATAGAACTCATGTCCGCGGCATTGATCGAGGCCGCTCTGCCCGGCGAGGCGGAACAGACCCTGCGATCGTTTTTTGAAGAAACAGCAACGTTCTTGATCAACCGGGCCGGCTATTGAGACTCGCTAAACAGAGTGACAGGCGCGCTCAGCAGACAGGCTGATAACGCTGCGCGGGTTTAATAACCCGTGGGGTGAAGGATATCTTCATCGCTTGTGTGGACGGACTGAAGGGCTTCCCGCAGGCACCCCTGGGATTTAACGCTTTGGGGCCAGAATGTTTGTCCTACACTGGAGGCACTGGAACGGAGGATAGGAAAACTGAAAGGAGAGCGAGATGGAATTGCGCACAGGCTAAAGCCTGTGCCTGGAGTTTCTACATTTTCTGCACAGACTAAAGTCCGTGACACCTTGGCTGCCTCGTGGCACAGGCTTTAGCCTGTGCAGCGCGGGTTTAATAACCCGCGGCAGGTTAAATAACCTGCCCCACAAGCCAAGGTAGATCCGTCACGGTTTTTGCGAGCCTCAATATCATGCCTGGGCGAAGGGCTTATGGTTGCGGCCCTTTATACTGCTGGCCGCTGACCTGCTCCATCCAGTCGGCGCTCTTGCCGTTGAGTTGCTCCACAATCGCGATGTGAGTCATAGAGGTCGCCGCGGTGGCGCCGTGCCAATGCTTCACGCCGGGCGGGATGCGGACGACGTCGCCGGCCCGAATGATCTCGACCGGACCGCCCCATTGCTGGACCCAACCCGTGCCGGCCGTCACGATCAGGATCTGGCCCAGCGGGTGAGCGTGCCATGCGGTCCGGGCGCCAGGCTCAAACGTAATCCTGGCGCCAAACGTATGGGACGGATCCTTCGCCGCAAACAGGGGATCGATGTGCACGGAACCAGTGAAATGTTCCGCTGGTCCCTTGCCGGAAGGTTGCGAGCCGCTTCGCGTAATCTCAATTTTCTGCGGAGCATTACTTGCCAAGGCCAATAAACAAATCGATGCGATCGTGGTAAGCACCTTCATTTCCGTCCCTTTCCTTCAGCGTCTCACAAGGACCGGATGCGATCCACACCTCTGGCCGGAAGGCTGCTACTTGGGACGCGCGTCAAAGAGATCGCCCAGAAGAGCAGTTTGCGCGTATCTCTCAAGCACCGGGGAAACGGTCTGAACAGCGTCAAGCAAGTGTGGCAAGGCCGCTGGCCAGCGACGCTACCGTCGCAAGATGATCTTGACACTAACGTGGTGCATTGTTTTTCACCGACGGTTATTGGCGGGCGTTGCACCTCAGCGGCCCACTTGCTGTTGCAGAAATGCCGGGTAGCGCGCGCCTTCCACGGGAATCTTCGAGACGGCGTCGTCGATGCCGCGAAGATCACCGGCGCTCAAAGCAATGTGAGCCGCGCCCAGGTTCTCCTCCAGCCGATGCAGCTTGGTGGTCCCGGGGATCGGAACAATCCACGGCTTCTGTGCCAGCAGCCAGGCCAGTGCAATCTGAGCGGATGTGACCTTCTTGCGCGCGGCGATCTGGCCAATCAAATCGACCAGAGCCTGGTTCGCCTTTCGGGCCTCCGGCGTAAAGCGAGGAACAATATTACGGAAATCGCCGCTATCGAAGGTCGTGCTTTCGTTGATTGCGCCCGTGAGGAAACCCTTGCCCAGAGGACTGAACGGGACAAAGCCGATCCCGAGTTCCTCCAGCATCGGCAAAATCTCGTGCTCCGGCTCCCGCCACCACAGCGAATACTCGCTCTGTAGAGCGGTGACGGGTTGAACGGCATGAGCGCGTCGGATGGTCTGCGCACCGGCTTCGGACATGCCGAAGTGCTTGACCTTGCCCTCCTGAATCAATTGCTTCACCGTGCCGGCTACGTCTTCTATCGGCACGGCCGGATCGACGCGGTGTTGATAGAACAGATCGATCACATCCGTTCTGAGCCGTTTGAGCGACGCCTCCGCGACCGCCTTGATGTTTTCCGGGCGGCTGTTCAAGCCAACCGCAGGCTTGCCGCCTTCGAAGCCAAACTTGGTCGCGATCGTGACCTGCTTGCGGAAGGGCGCCAGAGCCTCGCCGAGCAGTACCTCGTTCGTGAACGGACCATACGCTTCAGCGGTATCGAAGAACGTGACACCACGCTCAAAGGCCGTTCGGATCAGTGTGGCTGCCTGCTCTTTTTCTGTTGCGGGACCAAACCCGAAGCTCAACCCCATGCAGCCAAGTCCAATGGCTGAGACTTCGAGCCCGCTGTTCCCTAGCTTTCTTTTTTGCATAATTTTCCCGGAGCCTTTCTCTACTTCTCGGAGCCCTTTCTCTATTTCAGGGTAAGAAGAAACGGACCGGGACAGCTATCCCGATCCTGCCGATTTTTTGCCTATTTCTCTTCCACCGGGGGCTCGCGGCTGGCGTTCTTCGAGCCACAACGGTTATCCTGGTGGACGAGAGGCGAGACAGATTACGACAAATTCAAACCATTCCAGGCAGGGTCCAGCGGCGCAATCGATACGTGAATTGCGGGCCGAGTTAGCCAGGAAAATTGCCTGGTTCATTGGATCCTCAGAGAGGCAGCTAACACCGGTGCCCGGCTTGTTGCTCGTGCGGCGGACCGCACCCACCGCGCCCTGCTCCGGCACCTACGAGCCGGGCGTGATTGTGGTTGCCCAAGGGAGCAAGCGCGTTGACCTCGGACAAACCACTTTCCTCTACGATAAGTCGCGATTCCTGTTGACCGCGGTCGACCTTCCGATCGTCAGTCAAGTGATTGAGGCAAGCCGAGCCGAGCCCTGTCTCGCCCTGACGCTTAGGCTCGAAATGCCGGTGGTCCGCGAGCTTCTCAGCCGGGAAGAAATTCACGTGCCAGACGCGTCACCAGACAGCCCGGCAATGGTAACCGGGGAGATCACGGTCGAGTTGCTGAGTGCATTCTGCCGGTTGCTCGATCTGCTGGCGACCCCACAACATATTCCCTTTCTCAGCGGCCTGATCCAACGCGAGATCGTCTATCGGCTTCTCAGCGGAGCCGCGGGGGGACGTCTTCGCGCGATCGCAACGTCGGGAGACCACAGCCACCGCACCGCGAAAGCGATCGCCTGGATCAAGGACAACTACGCCAAACCGGTCCGCGTGGACGATCTGGCCGCGATCGCAGGCATGGGCGTATCGACCCTGCATCACCATTTCCGCGTGCTGACGAATATGAGCCCGCTTCAGTATCAGAAGCAGTTGCGGCTGCAGGCAGCGCGCGGACGTATGCTGGTCGATGGTCTGGACGCGACAACCGCGGCTTTCGAGGTTGGATACGAAAGCGTGAGCCAGTTCAATCGCGAGTACGGTCGCTTGTTTGGTCAACCACCGATGCGTGACATTCGAACTCTCCGGTTGCCGGGCGCCGCGGAATGGAGTTGATCGGTCCGGAAAACGCTCAAGTTGGCGCCGGCACGCGATGAGCGAGCTTCGATGATAACGGCCGCCTGAATATCCGTGAGGTCAGGCCTGTCATGAAACAACCAATTCAACCGCTCCCTCACGGTCGCGGCTCGGTAGAATTCTTCGACGTTGAAGATTGTCGGCAACCATGTCCTGATGCCCGTAAACACTGGGTAAGACGCGTGCGCCGAAAAATATTCTGCCGGAAGCGACAAGAATCCAACTATTCTCACGATAAATCGGGTATTGCCCCGTACGCGGGCCGCGAGATTGGAGAGCGCGAACAAGGAATATCACACACCTCATTTTGAGTGCAGCGATGCTGGGGGAATTTGACAATCAGGCGCAGGTACGGCCATTAGGGTCGATTGTGGTGAAAGGAAAGACGGAGAAAGCTATCGATCATCGATCATCGATCATCGATCATCGATCAATGGGCGAAGCCGTAGTCAAGAAGTCATAGGGCATTTGGGGCCGGAGGGCCGCCGCAGGCTCAGGAATCCGGTCGGCGCACAGTTGCCAGGCTTCGAGTAGGGTGCCGAGCAGTTGGCTGGCCTCGGCGAGTGGAGCGTCCTGCTGGCGCAAATTGGCGTCCACCAGGAGCCTGCCGATGTACTGGTAGAGCCGAGCCAACTGGGTGGTCAGATTCGGGTCGTGCTTTGGATCGAGGGACCGGGCGAGTTCGAGGACGATCAGTTGGGCCTTGGTAATGGCTTGGGAGCGTTGGCGAATCTCGCGTTTCGCCAGATTAACGCGGGCGCTGTAAATCGCGTCGAGGGCGCCGCGGTAGAGCAATTCCACGAGTTTGAGCGGGTCGGCGCTCAAGATTTCATTTTCGAGATAGCTTTGATAGCCGTTATACATTTGTTTGTCGGTTTATCGGTTTATCGGGTGTTGATCTGACAACCTCATCGGCTGGTGGCGACCGGTTTGCCGGATAATTCCTTCGCGAGCTGAAGAATGTACTCGGGCGGAACCTGCTCCAGAACCTTTTGCGTGTCTCGATCGAGGATGCGGGCGACGATGGTATGGCTGGTTGGGTCGAGGGCGAAAACCAGTTCGTTTTGTTGGCCTAGGATCTGGCTGTCATTGACCACTCGGGCCACCGAAGCCAGCGAGCGGCGCTCCGCGGCGGTGTCCTGGCTTTGGCTCGATTGGGTAGTGGAAGAACTCGGTGTGCTCGTGCTTGCGCTTACCGGCGAGATGGAACTGATCGTCATGCTGGCCCCCCCCAACCCGGGGTTAAATTTACTTCCAGCTTTCTTATCGGCCCGCGCCGGGAAAGTTAAGCGAGATTGAGAACTTTTTTTATCGTCCCCGTCTCATTGGCGATTTTCTTCTGCAACAGCATGATCGCGTAGATCAGTTGCTCCGGCCGCGGTGGGCAGCCCGGCACATACACATCCACCGGAATCACTTGATTGACCGGGATCAATGCATAATTGCTGAACACGCCCGTCGAGGTGGCGCAAGCCCCCATCGAGATCACCCATTTGGGTTCCGGCATCTGCTCATACAACCGCCGGATGACCGGGGCCATCTTATTGGACACGCGTCCGGCGATGATCATCATGTCCGACTGCCGTGGCGAACCCCGCATCACCTCCGCGCCAAAGCGCGAAATATCGTAGCGCGATCCGATCATCGACATCATCTCGATGGCGCAACAAGCCAGCCCAAACGACATCGGCCAAATCGAGTTTTTACGCGCCCAGTTGACAGCCTTGTCGAGCGTTGTCAGCACGATCCCCTGCCCGAAGCCCGCCAGATCGTCGTCATCGACGCGAGCAAACAACTCCGGCGGAAGACTTAGCTGAAACTTGTTGTCTACGTCCACGATCATAGTATCTCATGATGGATATTGAGCCGGAAAACGGTAGCGTCGCGCTTTCGCCCTTCGAACGGGCGGCCGAAGCGTGGGGTATCGAACAAAATTTCTACGACATTTGGGGGAAACCTCATAAGACCACGGCGGAAGTGAACCAGGCGATTTTGCGGTCACTCGGTGTAAACGATACCGAGAACGCGCTCGAAGAGAAGCTCTGGCCGGAATGGTCGCGTCCGCTGCCGGAAACTATCGTCCGGGGGCTAAACGCTTCGATCTCCATTTCGCTCCCGGCGAAACAGGCGGGTGAAAAGGGAGAACTCTTGTTCGTCTGGGAGGACGGACGGCAAGAACGTCATCCCTTCGATCTGTCCTCGCTTCCGGTCGTGGAGGAGACGACACTGCGCGGTGAGGACTTCGTGCGCAAACAGGTCGCTTTGCCGGAGAATTGCCCGCTGGGGTACCACACGGTTAAGTTGGATCAAAGCGGGAAGTTCGGGCAAAGCGAAGCCCGGCTGATCTTGTGTCCGGAGCGCTGCTTTCTTCCTGAGAAACTGCATGCCGGCGGGATTGGCGTCAGCCTCTACGCCGCTCGCTCCGGACGCAACTGGGGCTGTGGCGATTTCACGGATCTGAAAGCTCTGATCGATTGGCTGGCGGACGACATCGGCGCAAGCTTCTTGGCGTTGAATCCGCTGCACTCGCTCGCCAATCGCGTGCCTTACAACACCAGCCCCTACTTGCCGAACTCCATCTTCTTTTACAACCTGATTTATCTCGCCGTCGAACAGGTGGAGGAGTTCTCGGCGTCCGATGAAACCGCCGAAGACCATCTTGAGATCGAGCGCCTGCGTCAATCCGAACTCGTCGAGTACGAAGCCGTCGCTAGTCTCAAACTGCGCTTGCTAAAAATATTGTTCCGGCGTTTTCTCGATCAACAGTACGAGCGAGACACTCCGCGCGCCCGCGAGTTTCGCGCCTACCTCGATGGGGAAGGCGAGCCGTTGCGCTGGTTCGCCACCCACGCCGCCCTCGATGAAGAGATGCACAAGGAACATCCCGAGGCCTGGAACTTCACCGCCTGGCCCGCGGAACTCCGCCGGCCCGATTCCCCCGCGGTGGCCGAGTTCGCCCGCGAGCATGGGAGCAGCATCCTGCTCTACCAATACATTCAATGGCAATTGGACGTTCAATTGAAAGCCGCGCAGGCTTACGCCAAAGAACGCGGTCTCGCCATCGGTCTCTATCACGATCTGGCCCTGGCCATCGACCGGTTCGGCGCAGATGCCTGGGCGCTTCCGTCCTTTTTCGTAAACGGCTGCCGCGTCGGTTCGCCTCCGGATGACTTCGCTCCCGAGGGGCAGGATTGGGGTTTTCCTCCTCCGAACACACAACGCCATTTTCAGGACGGCTACCGCATGTTTGCCGAAGGCATCCGCAAGAACGCCCAATACGGCGGCGCATTGCGCATCGATCATGTGATGCGCCTGTTTCATTTGTTTTGGGTTCCCGATGGCATGAGCGCGGCCCAGGGCGCATACGTCGAGGACAACGCCCAAGACCTGCTGCATATTTTGGCGCTCGAAAGCGTGCGCGGCCAGTTCGTCGTGGTGGGGGAGGATCTGGGAACGGTACCGGATGAACTGCGGCAGGTGCTCGAACAGTTCGGCGTGCTGAGCTACCGGCTGCTGTATTTCGAAAAGGACAAGACCGGCCGTTTCAAGTGGCCGCAGGAATATCCGGAGCAGGCGCTGGTTTCGACTACTACGCACGATCTGCCAACATTGGCTGGCTTCTGGTCTGGCCGTGACATTGAGGCGCGCCGTGAGGTGGGTATCATTGCCTCGGACGCCGATTTCGAACAGGCCATGGAAGACCGGCTCAAAGACAAGCAGCTTCTGCTCAGCCAATGGATTGAGGCAACCTTGCTGCCGGAGAATTATCCATCCGACGCGCGCCAGCGTCCGGAGTTGACGGGAGAACTCCACAACGCCGCGATCGGTTTTCTGGCCAGCACTCCGTCCCATTTGTTTTTGCTCATGATCGAGGATCTGCTCAAGTCCAAAGACCAGCAAAACCTCCCCGGCACCACCACCGAGTACCCCAATTGGCGCCGGAAAATGGCTCTCACGTTGGAAGAGTTGCGGCAGCAGCCGTTGGTGCGAAGCTATGCGGCGATGCTGCGTGGTTGGTTAGAGCGCAGCGGCCGCGCAAACCCGGGACGGACGTGACGTTCCCCGATTTTCACCGGTTTCCCTTTCTTCACCGTGGAGACGAACGTTATAGTCGGGGCAGAATCAGTGCAAGTGGCGTAAACCGCGAGGTTCTGCGTGCTTGCTTCCTTGGGAAAGCCCGGCCGGTCATCGCAGAGCCTCTGTTTTTGGAATATGAAGACGTTTTGGCTCGCCCCCGCATGGAGCAGTCGCCATTGAACCGGGCAGAGAGGCGTAAGTTGTTGGAAGGTTTTCTGGGTATATGCGAGTGGGTGAATGTTTACTTCGGCTGGCGTCCCAACTTGCCGGACGAAGGAGACAACCATTTGATTGAACTGGCGGTGGCCGGAGGGGCGGAGTTTATCGTGACCAACAACGTCTCCGACCTCACCGGCGGAGATCTCCGATTCCCGCAAATCCGGGTACTGCGGCCGCTGAAATTCATAAAGGAGATAGTCCGATGAGCGTTCTCACTTTGCGCATTCCTCAGGGGAAACACGAACGGCTGAAAAATCTCGCCAAGGCCCGCGGGGTAAGCGTTAACAAGCTTTTGGAGGAACTCTCCACGGTGGCCCTGGCGCAGCACGATGTCGAACTCCGTTTCCGCGCCATGGCGTCCAAAGGATCGGCGGAGACAGGTCTGTCGCTGTTGGATAAATTGGACCGCTCCTTTGGGGACGGCCGGAAGCGATAAGCGCTCAGGGGCCGGAATTTGCCGGCGCGCCCCCAGGGGCGAGCGACCGACTTTAGTTAAGAACCAGCCGCTGGCCGGCCGCGAAAACCGGGGAGGGACGTGAGGTTCGCGGGTTTTCTGTCGGCCCCAGCAACAATACCTCGGGTCCTGACCCGGCAAAGCCGGAACCAAGCAGGCTCTGCGATGGTGCGCCATTGGCTGCGCCACCGCTCCCTCACGGTCGCGGCTCCCAAGGAACAAGACCGCGAAATTTAGCATTAACTGCTTTATCGCCATTGGTTTGCGGCGAAGTAAAAAATGCGTCGAAAGGGACGCTTGTTCCTGACCTTTTTGACCTGCGCCGCCGCGGCCAGGTCTGTCGCTCGGTAAGATTCGCGCAAGTTGGCGATTGTTAAAAACACGTTCTGAGACCCTTAAATGTTGGTTGAGACGCATGCCACGGAAAATATTCTGCCAGAAACAGCACGAATCCAACTATGTAGGTGCTTACGGTCGCGGCTCAGCTTCCGTTTTGGGCAGCATGGCGACGATCTCGCGTCCGATCTGCTTGGCGAGTTCAGCGGGGTCCTTGCTGGGGATATCGAGCGTCCTCTCGATGCGATGCGCGCCTAGGAGACGTACGCGCACCCGCACGTGGTCCGCTTCCACCCAGTAACGTACCTGCGGCAGATAGGCATCGGCAACGTCGTCCGCTACTTGGTCGAGGTAGACCAAAGGTGGTCCGGCGCTAGTTGGTCCTCTCGTTGCCGGCATTCCGGCCGCGCGCAATTCGGCGCGCAGCGCGGGCGCAAGCTGCAACCGGTCCGCATCGTCTTCGTCGAGGCACGTCACGCGCAGCAATTGCGGCTTCACGTGGGCCAGCGGAATCTTGTCCCAGTCCTCGCGCTCTACCAGCGCGATGGGGAAGCTCTGACCGGCAGGCGAACTGACCACGGGCGTCTGAATGCCGCCAATGCCGCGCGCCAGCTCGGGCACGCGTCGCTCCGCCGTGTCGAACCATTTGCGGACGTCCAGACGGCCACCTTCATCGAGCGCCTCGCCGCGCATGCCGAGCAGGAGCGCGTAGGTCACCAGTCCCTGGCCGTAACGGCTGGCCTCATAGCTGACCTTGTCGGACGCGGCGCCCATCAAAATGTGACTGCCGGTGTTGTCCTTGAGCAGCTCGATGGCGCGGCGCTGATCCGCCGACAATTCCCTGCGCTCGGCGAGCTTGAGCAGCTCGGCGGCCGCCGCGCCGGCGGCGCAAGTGTCGAGTACTACCACCTGGTGCAGCGGCATGCCTTTGCGGCGCAGCCAGTCGAGGAGTTCCGCGCTGCTGATGGTGGTCTGAGCGCCCAACTGAGGATCGTTTTCGGGTTCCAGACTGCGAGCTTCGCGGGTGAGGAAATAATAGGCGTCGCGCTCGGCCTTGCCGGCCACGCCGTGTCCCGCGAAATAGACCAGCAGCACGTCGCCGGGGCCGGCGTTGCGCGCCACTGCTTCGAATGCGGCACGGATGCTTTGCTTGGTTGGCTCGTGAGCGGTTCCGCTAGCGAAGGTGGCGATGTGCACCCGGCTGGCGCCGAACAGGCGGCCGCCTCCCACCGCCATCGCCTGCGCGACATCGGTGGCGTCTTTGGCGGGGAAGGTGAGATTGAGCGTGGGACTGTCGAAGTTGGAGACGCCGGCAATGATCGCGTAGAGAGAAGGTGAAGCAGCCTGCGGTTCGGGCGCGCGATCCCAATGCACCGCAACGCCGCGTGCGACCATGTTGTCCTGGTCGAACGCGATTACCTCGATGCGATTTTTGCCGTCGGAAGCAAGCTCGGCCTGGCTGAGGTCGAGTGGAAGGTCGGCTGCGGGCGCGTTGGGATCGATGGCGCTGCCGCGCGTGGCTAGCGGAATGGTTCTGCCGTTGACCTTGACGATGATGCGCCCGATACCGCCGCCGTTGTTGACGAAATGCACCTTTGCGGCCCCGGGACCTGAGTTGGCTGCGGCGGGATTGGGCGCGACGATCTCAATGCTGGGGGAATGTTTTAGCTGATCCAGGCCGGCTACGGACGGCAGAGGTTCACGGTTATATCCCAGAGTGCGAGCGAGCAGTCCTGGCGAATAGAAACGCTCTTTGAGTTGCTTCAGCTCGATCACCTCCGAATCGAGCATCCAGTAGAGGCCGGGCGAGTTGTCGGGATCGGAGGCATCGTATCGGCCTTCCGGATCCACCACGGCCCATCCTCCGCCGCGAAAACTCACCAGCACGGCCATTGGCCGGCCCGTGGCCGCGTCCCAGATACGGATGGCGCCGTCCAAAGCGCCGGTGATAATGCGGCGCCCGTCCGGCGAGAAGGTGGCGGACATCACTTTACCGGAGTGTCCCTCGAGCCGGTGGAGGAGACGCCCAGAAGCAACGTCCCAAATCTGCGCGGAGTTGCCATCGGCGGCGATCAGTTGGCGCGCATCCGGCGAAAAGGCCACGGCCGCGCCGCCTGCTCCGCCAGCCACCAGACGGCGCAGTTCACGACCGGTGGCGACGTCGATGACCGTCGCGAATCCATGACGCGTATCTCCGAAAGTGTCGTCCAGCGCGTTTGGGTTCCCGGTGGCGATCAGCTTGCCGTCACGGGAAAAAGCGATGCCGAGGATCGGCCGGCTATCGGCGCCCTCTTTTACGTCGAAGCGGCGCACTTCCTTGCCGGTGGCGACCTCACGCAGCAGCGCGCTGCCATCATTGCCTCCCACCAGCGCGAGTTTTCCATCGGGCGAGAAAGCCAGCGCCTGAATCAGGGAATCTTTTCGGTCGATCTGCCACAGTTGCTTGCCCGTGGACAAATCCCACAGGGCCGCGTGATGCAGATCGCCGCCATCGTCCGGGTTGCCCAGCAAGTAACGGCCGTCGGGAGAAAGCGCCAGGGCGGTGACGATGGGGTTGCTTCCCGCGGGCGCCGGGACCAGCTTGCCGGTGGCGGCATCCCAGAGGTCGAGCGGCTGATCGTTGGGAGTCTGCGCATATCCGCTGCCGGCGATCAGACGGCCGTCGGCGGAAACTACCACGGATAGGAGGAGATGTTTGTTTCCCGAAAGACGCCGGGCTTCGCGGCCGGAGGCCAGATCCCATTGCACGATCTCCGGATCGGCGGTAGCGGCCAAAACCGAGCGGCCGTCGGGCGTCACGGCCGCGCTCAGCACCGGAGGCTGGCGCCCTTCGAAGCGCGTGATTTCCCGCCCGCTGGATGCATCCCACAAGACGGCGGCGGGATAAAGACTTCCGGCCAGCACGAGGCGGCCATCGGCGGAGAACGCCACCGCCGTGACCTGTCCCCGGCGGCCGGGCGCCACGGTAAAGGTGCGGATTTCGCGGCCGGAAGCGACCTCGAGCGAGAATGGCGCCGCGCTCGCTTCCCGCCAGAAGGGATCGACTATCCGGTGAGAAGGCCAGGCTGGCCGCGTTGATGTCGAAGTGGCGCAGTTCCGCTCCCGTCACCGGGTTCCAGAAGTGCAGCGAACCGCGGCTCGCGGTGGCCAGCGTTCGGGCGTCGGGTGAGAGCACCGCCGCCTGAACTTCCTTGAAGTTATCCTCCGTCCCGTTATCTTGAATGGCCTTGATCTCCGCTCCCGTGGCGGCGTTCCAAAACATCGCGTAACAGGCGTAAGCGTTGAGGATGATGGTACCGTCGCGCGAGAAAGATACGGCGCTCGAATTGGCGCCGTGGGGCACCAACTGGAGAGGTTCACGACCGCTGGCCACATCGAAAACAATGACGCTGGGTATCGAAAATCTGCCAATGGCGAGGCGGCGGCCATCGGGAGAAAAGGCGACGGAGGAGATCTGGTCATCCGGCTGGCCGAAGCGATGGATTTCGCGGCCGCTCCCGACGTCCCAGATGCGTGCCGTGCCGTCCAGGCTGCCGGTGACGATGGTGCGGCCGTCGGGGGAAAAAGCAGCCGAGGTGACTTTCTTGCTGTGCCCGGCGAAAGTCCGGATTTCCCGGCCGCTCGACAGGTCCCAGAGGCGAGCGGTGACGTCGCCGGTGGTGAGCGCGAAACGGCTATCCGGCGAGATCGCGACGGAGGTGATGGAGTCGGAGTGGCCTAGCTGGATTTTCAGCTCGACATGCGAAGCGGCGCTCGCGTGCCACAGCAGGCTGCAACAGGCGATCGTCCAAACGTAGCGCGGCATCGGGCCTTAGCCCCTGCCGCCGGGAACTCGGTACTCCAAAGCGCCAATGCGGACCAACGTCTTGGGCGCTATAACGCCGTTATGCGCGGACAACAAGCCGCTGTGGCTGCTGGGCTTCATAGTATGAGCGTACCGATTATGATACCGTGGCTGGGCCAGATTCTCTGAATTCTTTGCGCCGGAAAACATTCCACGGTAAGCGATGCGCGGACCACCCCTATAATGCCTGGATGGACAAGAACTGGAAGACCAAGCTGATTCACAGCGACGTCCGCGTGCCCGAAGGATTCCGATCGCTCAACGTCCCCGTCCATCGGGCCTCCACGACCGTCTTCGCCAACGCCGCTATGGTAAGCGACCAATGGGATCAGTATGAGGCCGGGTACACGTACGGGCTTTACGGCACGCCGACCACGCTGGAGCTGGCCGGGCGCATCTGCGAACTGGAACACGGCTACCGCACGCTGATTACTCCGGGCGGGCAGAGCGCGATCTCGCTGATCAACTTCGCGCTATTGGCAGCGGGCGATCACGTGCTTCTGCCACAGAGTATTTACGGGCCGAATCGCATGTTCGCCAGCGATGTACTGCGCCGCTTCGGTGTCGAGATCGCTTACTACGATCCGCTGGCGGGCTCCAGGATCGCCTCTCTGATGAAGCCGAATACGCGATTGGTGTGGTGCGAGAGTCCGGGTTCCATCAGCATGGAGGTACAGGACGTACCCGCCATCGCCACGGCGGCGCACGCGCACGGAGCGTTGGTTGCGCTGGACAACACCTGGTCGGCGGGCGTGTACTTCGATGCCTTTGCCCATGGCGTGGACATCACCATGCAGGCGGTGACCAAATACATCGCGGGACATAGCGACGTGCTGCTGGGATCGGTAACGGTGAAGGACGAAAACGGGTGGGAGAAGATCGGATCGCATCAGCAGAAGCTGGGCTACGCAGCATCCCCCGACGACTGCAGCCTGGCGCTACGCGGCATGAAGACTTTGGCGGTGCGTTTGACGGAGATCGAGAATTCAGCGATGTATATCGCGCGCTGGTTATCCCAGCGCCGGGAGATTGAACGGGTGCTACATCCGGCGCTGGACTCCTGCCCCGGCCACGAATTCTGGACGCGCGACTTCAGCGGTTCGACCGGCGTCTTCTCGATCGTGTTTCGTCCGGATTTCGACAAACAGCAGGTGCAGCGATTCGTCGACTCGCTGGAATTGTTCGAGATCGGTTATAGCTGGGCGGGCGTGACGAGTCTGGCGGTGGCTTACGACTTTAGCGGCTGGCGCGGGCGTCCCGATTACCAGCACCGGATTGTGCGGCTGAACATCGGTCTCGAAGACCGCCGCGACCTGATCGCGGACGTAGAGCAGGCGCTCGCCAAGCTGAGGTAGGGATCCGTCATGAACAACCATGCCGCTACTGTATGACCGCTCCTGACGGTCTCGGCTCGGTCACGTCTTCCGAGCGATAGACCTGTCTGCGGCGGCCCGGTCAAAAACGTCAGGAACAAGCGCCGGTATCGGCGCATTTTTCACTCTTGCAGCAAACCAATGGCGATAAAGCAGTTAACGCCAAATCTCGCGGTCTTGCTGCTGGGGAGCCGCGACCGTGAGGGAGCGGTGATCCAGCCGCGCGCAAGCCGGCATGCGGCGAGTGCCCGGACGCCGCGGAGAAGATTCCGATTGACCGAATGACAGGGCACAACCGAGTTGGCGCCGGACCGCAGCCGACGCAATCGGCGGCCTCCACGGTTGTGTTTGCCAGGCCGGACCGGGGGTCCGGCGCCGACGCGGGCTTCGGCCCCACCACGATCGCCACGATTCTGAGTCAGCATGGGGGTCCGACGCGAGACGCTGGATCCCAGGGTCGATTTGGGTCAATAATATGTCCATGGCAGCAGGCCCGCATGTGCTCCCGCATGCTCCCGTGGAACTGACGCAGGGCCGCCTCCGGCGCCTGGGTGAAGGTGTCGGGAAGGTGGTTTATGCTTCAGACCACTGGGTGGTTAAGCGCGAACGCTCGCCGTTCGAAATTATTGCTTTGATTGTGCTGTGGAAAGCGTTGCGCCGCCTAGAGAGCCACCTGCCGGGCGGAATGAGACTGCGGATGCTGGAAAAGCCATCGAGGCAACTCCGGATTCTTCGTGTTGTGCTGCAGGGGACGATGGTCTTGCTTCCTAAGACCATTTGGATGACGACTCACGTTCGCTCGCTGTGGCGCGTTTATCACGTGCGGAGCCGGCGCGGGCAGCGTTTGGCGGAAGCCCATCTGGATGGCAGTGAGTTGGCGCCCGAACGGATTGAATTCCCTCCGGTGCGCGTTAAGGTTGAGGGCTGGCCCGGCGAGTTGATTGTCGAGGAAGCCACGGAGCGCGTGGAAGAGACGCTGGACCGGCGCCTGGCTCGTCTGGCGCGAGCTGGAGAATACGATCAGGTCGAGTTATGGCTGGAGCGCCTGCTGATCTGCCGCCAGCGTGGCTGGCAAGTGGGGCTATATTCCTTGGACGCGCACTTGAACAACTTCGGAGTTGCCGGAGATCACGTTTTGCTGATCGATCACGGCGGATTGACGAACCGTTGGGAGCAGGTGGAAAAGCACCTCGCGGAATTGCGGGCGATCCGGCAGCCGCACCTGCATCTCGGCCTCGGTTCCGTGCTCGCCGGCCGGACTGAGCTGGCGGAACGCTTCAACGCCCGCTGGCGGGAGATGGTCAGCGAGGAGAACGTGCGGAAGTTGTGGCCGAAGCAAGCACGGGCGCAGAGCGCATGAGTGTCTAGTAAGGGCAGTGTCCTTGGCCATCCGGCTAGCAGTTTTGCACGCTTGGCCGCTGTTTGCCTACACGATCGCTGTTAGCCATCCTGACGACGGCTTAGGCGGCCGGGTGTGACGGGCGATCGCGGATAGCCTGGCTACATTTGGTTCCATCATCCGCTTGATCCCTGTCTATCGTATAAAGGAATGAGCACATGAGGCGTAAGTTGTGATTGAGTTCCTGCTGTTTGCGGCCGCGGCGAAGCTGTCGGAGGACGATCCGGAGCTGGTGCGGCGCTTGAAGAATCGGGAACCGCAAGCGATGGCCGAGTTATATGAGCGGTATGGCCGGCTGACATATGCCTTGATTTTCCGCATTGTTCGCAATGGCCCGGTGGCGGAGGACCTGGTGCAGGAGACCTTTCTCCGGATCTGGAACCGGGTTCACGGTTTTGACGCCGAGAAAGGGGCTTTTGGCCCTTGGATTTTGGCGGTGGCGCGGAATCGGGCCATCGACTACTTGCGTTCGATTGACGGCAGAACGATGCAGACGCCGTTTGAGCTGGAAAAGATGGAAGAGCCCAGCCAGTATGCCGATTTTGAGCGCCACATCATGAATGTGGACCGCGCCCGGTTATTACGGGAAGCGTTCGTGAAACTATCGCCCAACCAGCGAGTGGTGATTGAGCTGGCGTACTATGAAGGACTCTCCCAGTCGGAAATGGCGGCGCGCCTGCGCCAGCCGTTGGGAACCGTGAAGACCTTGGTTCGCAGCGCACTGAAACGGCTGCGGGAACATTTGGGAGAACGGGCGGCGCTGGCATGAACCACGAAGAGCTGGGCGACCTTTACGAACTCTACACATTAGGCATATTGGAAGATCCGGAGCGCGCTGAAATCGAGCAACATCTGAAGACGGCCTGTCCGGAATGCCAGGCGGGAGTAAAGGGGGCGCTGGCTTTGAATGCACTCCTGGCTACTTTACCGGAGCCAGTGGAGCCTCCCAGAAGGCTGCGGCAGCGAGTTCTCTCTAGCGTTGGCGTGGAACCGGCGGCGAGCCGCTACTGGAAGAATGCCTGGGCGCTGGCCGCAGTTGCCCTGGCAATGGTCCTGGTTGTGGTGGCGCTCGACAGCCATCGGCGAAATCAGGAACTGGCGGGGGCCCGCGACCAGTTGCAGCGGACCAGTTCCGATCTGGCGCAGGCGCGGCGGGAAATCCAACAATCGTCGGCACAGTTGACGCAGGTGCGTGCCGCGCTGACGCTGCTCAATCTGCCCAACACGCGCGAGGTTGTTTTCGGCGGCGCCGCGGCCCAACCGCCGCGCGGACGTGTTTTTGTCAACCGGCAACAAGGCGTACTGCTTCTCGCCAGCAATTTGCCTGCGGCGCCGAGCGGGAAAACGTATGAGCTTTGGTTGATTCCGCGCGGGGGCAATCCCGTTCCTTCCGGTCTATTTCAGTCCGACATGTCTGGTAATGCGCTTTTTGTTCGCTCCGGTCCGGTTGAAGCGAATACCGGCGCGGTAGCGGTAAGTCTTGAGCCGGAAACCGGTTCCGCCGCCCCAACTACTAAACCCGTAATTGTCGCCGCGGTGTCGGATTAACGACAATTTGGGGCGTGAAGAACGAATATTGCCGGTTTACGAAAATTGACTTGCAATTCTGCGCAGGCGGGTAGACACTAACAACATAGACTTCACTTATAGGTGCGACTTTCGCCAGTGGTTATAGAGCTGCGATCGCGCGTGAATGATAACGATATGGTTGCTCCACACACAGCCATGTATGTTCTGGAACTACCGGTTTCCGCTGTGAAACTGCGTGAGAGGCCGGATAACCGCCGGGAATCGGCGGGAATCGCGACCATCCCCGCCGGTTCTGCGCTTTTTGTGGAAGGTAGCTGCTCGCTCGCCGGTCTGATCGATGTCGTTTGGGAAGGCGCTGTGTATGCTTTGTTTTCCGTCGATCTCGAGAGCCGAGCCACGCTAGCCCACCTGGCGGAAGAACCCTGCACAGACTAAAGTCTGTGCCCTGCAGCTTATACGTTTTGTCAGCCCCGAACGTTAGTGAGGGGAAGAGCGAAGTTCCCCTCACTGACGTTCGGGGCTGGAGGGACGCATTGCACAGACTGAAGTCTGTGCCACCAAATACTTGAAAAAAATGGCAAGACCCTTCGCGCGGGTTAACACCCTGGTTAACAACCCGCGGCAGGTTGACAACCTGCCCCACATTTGGCAGCGTGGCGTTACTCTAGAGGGAGTGCATGGTGTCCTGGTTATCGACAAGCCGGCGGGCCTTACTTCGCATGATGTGGTCAATCGTGTGCGCCGGATCGCGCAAACGCGGAAAGTCGGCCATCTTGGAACTCTCGATCCTTTGGCGACAGGAGTGTTGCCCCTAGTGGTGGGGCGAGCTACCCGCCTAGCGCAATTCTTTAATGCCAGTAGGAAAACCTACGACGCCCTAGTAGAATTCGGATTTAGCACGGATACCTACGACTGTGAGGGTAAGGCTACCTCGGAATATCGGGAGCCTGCCTTCGATCGCGCCATACTCGAAGAGAAACTCGGCGCATTTCGCGGGAAATTTCTGCAAACGCCGCCGCCTGTCTCGGCCAAGAAGGTTGCCGGCACACCGGCCTACAAGCTGGCCCGCCAAAATGTTCCGGTGTCGTTAACGCCAGTCGAGGTCGAGATCGAGTGGGAGTTGCTGGAATTTTCCGGAAAGCTAGCGCGGTTGACTCTCGATTGTTCGGCAGGTACCTACGTGCGTTCCGTGGCGCATGACGTTGGCCAGCTACTCGAGTGTGGGGCCTTTGTCCGTTCTCTACGGCGGACGACATCGGGTGAGTTCACCATCGCGCAGGCATCCACGCTCGAGCAACTACAGGAACTAGCGGACGGTGGACGAATTGAAGAAGCGTTGATTCCGGCCGCCCAGTTGCTGCCGCATTTTCCGGGCGCCCTGATCGATAGCGATACCGAAGCGAACATCCGGCAGGGGAAGGACTTCCGGCTTTCTCCTTTTCGTCCCGCTCCGGAAGCGCCGTACATCAAGGCCATCTCCAGCAGTGGCGCCCTAGTGGCCATTGGAGAAGCGCGCCTGCCCCATTTGTATCATCCGGTGCTGGTCTTGTGAAACAAGTTTAATAGGCGCAACCGGAACTCGTTGCTAGGGTTGGATTATCATTCAAGTGTGTGGCGTAACCTTGCCAAAACGGGGCTCATCTGGCTGACTGTCGCCTGGCCGCAGGCTGGCTGGCCACAGGAGCCGCCGTTGGAAAAGCACGCCGCTCCCCCCAACGCCGAACCGCACTATGACGACACGTTTTCCGGGCCCATTGTGGAGATTTCCTCGGAGCGGATCACGGTTTCCCGCAGCGTGCTGGGCAAGCCCGCGGAGAGAAAGTCGTTCTGGATCAAGCCCGATACCCGGATCGAAGGCAAGCTGCACGTGAAGGTAAAGGTCACGGTGGGCTTTGTGACCACGGACGAAGGCGATATCGCGCGTCTGATCGTGGTGCGCGGGGACAAGCGCAAGTAGCTCCTGGCAGCCGGTCTACTGCTGAAATTGCGTTGTTACGATGGAAGTTCAGCACGATAGAAGTTCAGTCTAAGCTCATCGCCCTCTCAATATGGCTCTTCGTTTCTACAACACCCTGACGCAGGAAGTGCAGACGTTCGCGCCTTTGCATGACAACGAAGTCCGCATGTACACCTGCGGACCCACGGTTTATAATTTCGTACATATTGGAAATTTACGAACATTTTCGTTTCAAGATGTTTTGCGGCGCTGGTTGCGGGCGCGCGGTTACCGGTTGAACCACGTGATGAACATTACCGATGTGGAGGATAAAATCATCCGCGCCGCCAAAGCGGAGGGCAAGACCATCGATCAGTACACGGAAAAGTACACCCAGGCGTTTCTCGAAGACTCCGCCAAACTGCGCCTGCAGCGGCCGGAGCGAATTGTCAAGGCCACCGAGCAGATCGATGCGATGGTCGAGGACATCGAGAAACTCACGGTCAAGGGATTTACTTATGACAGCGATGGCTCGGTCTATTACCGCATCTCAAAATTTCCCGGCTACGGCAAACTATCGCACAACGATTTTGGCGGCATGATCGCGGGCGCCCGCGTGGACGTGGACGAATACGATAAGGCCGATGCCCGCGACTTCGTTCTCTGGAAAGCCCGCAAAGACGATGAGCCGTTTTGGGACACGGCTCTCGGGCCGGGCCGTCCGGGCTGGCATATCGAGTGTTCCACCATGGCGATGGAGTTTCTGGGCGAGACCTTGGATATCCACGCGGGCGGCATCGATCTGGTTTTTCCGCACCATGAGAACGAAATCGCGCAAGCCGAGGCGATCACCGGCAAACCGTTCGCCCGCTTCTGGCTGCACTCCGAACACTTGATTATCGAGTCGCAGAAGATGTCGAAGTCCGCGGGCAATTTCTATACGCTGCGCGATCTTCTCGATATGGGCTATGCGCCGGAGGTAATCCGGTATCTGCTGATCTCAGTCCCGTATCGCAAGAAGCTGAACTTCACTTTCGATGGATTGAAAGCCGCGGCCACGGCCATCGATCGTCTGCGGAATTTCAAGCTGCGGCTGGAGACGGACAAACTTGCGGAGGGCGCCAACCCGGCCGTGGGTGAGCGCACCAAGGTAGCTCGCCAGAAATTTGAAGACAGCCTGGATGACGATCTGAACGCGGCCGAGGCTTTGGCCGCGATCTTCGAGTACGTCCGCGACGCCAACGGAATGCTGGACGCAGGCGAGTTTCTGGCCGGCAATGTCGCCGAAGCGCAAGAGCTGCTGGCATTCTTCGATAGCATTTTCGACGTTCTCCAGCCGTCGGAGCGCGAGGGAGGGCTGTCCGATGCCGATGTCGATGCTCTAATCACGGAACGCGCACAAGCTAAAAAGGCTAAGAATTTCAAGCGGTCTGACGAGATTCGCGATGAATTATCCGCCGCCGGGATTATCCTGGAAGATACCAAGGAAGGAGTCCGCTGGAAGCGGAAGTCATGAAATTTGAAACCAAGGCGGTGCATGCCGGAGACCGCAAGCGCAATGGCGATGGGCGGTTTGTTCCGGTGACGACTCCGATTTATCCTTCCGCCAGCTTCATCTACGAAAGCGCCGCGCAATTGGACCGGGTGCTGGGCAAGGAAGAACCAGGCTTCTGCTATGCGCGCTACGACAATCCGACCAATGCCGCGCTAGAGGAACTGGTTACCGAGTTGGAAGGCGGCGCCGGAACGCTGGCCTGCTCGTCGGGGATGATGGCGGTGAACGTGGCGATTCTCGCTGCGCTGCTCGATCGCCGCAAATCGGTGCTAGCCGCCAATGCGTTGTACGGCGCGACTACCAGCCTGTTGACCAAAATTCTGGAGCCGTTCGGAATTGAAGTCGATTTCATAGACGTCTGCGATACGGCGGCTGTCATCGCGCGTCTTGGACAGGATCCCCGACCTGGGTGTTTGCTGTTGGAAACCATTTCCAATCCGCTGTTGCGGGTGCCGGAAATCGACAAGCTCGCGGCCGCAGCAAAGGCTGTTGGCGTTCCGGTGATCGTCGATAATACTTTCGCTACAGCGCTGCTGGTGCGGCCAATTGAGCTGGGCGCGAATATGTCCGTGCAAAGCGCTACTAAATTTCTTTCCGGACATGGCGATGTGATGGGCGGCTTAATCACCGCGGACGCCGATTACATCAATGTGATCCGAAGTATGTCCCGCACGTTCGGACCGATTTTAGGTCCGTTTGAGAGCTATCTCACCATGCGCGGTATCAAGACGTTTCCGATTCGCATGGAGCGTCAGTGCGCGAACGCCTGTCGCATCGCCCAGTGGCTAGGTTCGCATCCGCGGGTGTCGCGAGTTCACTATCTGGCCGATCCGAAGCATCCGGATGCCGCCGCAATCCGCCGCCTGTTGCCAGCGGGGTTGCATGGCGCCATTGTGAGTTTTGAGATCAAGGACGCCCAGAAAGAAGATGTGTTCCGCTTTATGGACCGCCTCCAGTTGGTGGTTAGCGCAACTTCGCTGGGCGACGTGCATAGCCTGCTGCTGTATCCGCTGATCTCCTCGCATCGAGATTTGTCGCCCAAGCAGAGGGAGCGCATGGGCATTCATGATGGCTTTGTGCGCCTGTGCGCGGGGATCGAGGCGGCGGAAGATATTATTGCGGATTTGGAGCAGGCGCTGGAGTAGAAGGCCAACGTTACGTCCACAGCGGCGACCTGGACCTGTTGCTTTCCTTCCGTCGATGTAACCTTTAGCAGTCACATCATTTCGAAATACCTTGGAGCCCGTTTAGAAATAATAACTTACGAAGAGTGTACGTGGCCATATTTGGTCGTCAGCGAAGTTGGCGGTGATATAATCCGGACGAGAGGGAAGAGACTGCGGTACAAATTTATTTTTGTACGTTTATCTTCATGAAGTTAGCCCAGCTCAGCGAACAAGAGTCTCCTGCGGCTCGACACGTGATAAATGGAATGTAATCTGTAGTTTACTGTGTTTGCACCTTGATGTGGTGCTAGTAACCGGCCGGCTCGTAGGACGTCCATGAGTTAGAGAGACTATGATTGATTTCTTTTGCCCAGCCGAACTAACATTCAAGGAGCACGAGATGAAGCAAAGAGTGCATGCGACCTTGGAGCCTTCGATTCGGAAAGACCCGTTGCTGAAACAGCAGCTTCTGGAGACGATCTTGCGGCAACTCCATGTGGTCAACCTGAACGAGGAGCGGTTCCAACGGTTCGGTATAATTTCGGCCGACATCGACGCAAGCCGAATAGATGATATGAGAAGCGTAGCGGGCATAAAGTCGGTCGAAGAAGACCAACAGAAATTTGCGCAAGGTGCACGGCATTAGCCGGTTACCGGGCTCGAGGAACTTTTACAAGTCCCCGACCAAAATTGCCTGCGTCCCCGAGATCTTCCGATAAATCATCAAGGCGTTTCCACAGGTCCGCCGCCGTCAACTTAGGTAGCTGCTCTAGGACCAGCGCTGCGGTGGCGGCCACATGTGGAACTGCCATACTTGTTCCGCTATCATACCTAAACGTACCGTTGAGCCCGCAAGAGTATACGTCTACGCCGGGCGCTGTGAAGTTGACTCTCGCGCTGTCCCCTTGCACGCCACCGCAGCTAAATTCCGCGATTTCTCGCTCCGGAGTGATCGCCGAGACGGCGACAACGGAGTCACAAGCCGCCGGGTTCCCGATTGGAGAGACGATGCTAGGACGTTTGCTGCTGTTTCCAGCGGCGGCAATCAATAAGCATCCGGGGTCTTCTTCTAATAGCAGGCTAGCGATTCCTTCATAGGTGGCTGCAGCTGGCGCATTTAAGGCGCGACGGCTGCCGAGACTCATCGAGATTATCCTGATACCGTGAGATACGGCCCAGTTAACGCCATCAATAACGCCGTCGTCGTAGCCCGCACCAAAATCATTAAGGACCTTTCCCGCGAACAGGACCACATCCGGCGCCACGGCGAACCTAATCCCGCTGGTCGAATTCTTGTGTCCCGCGATGATCCCGGCACAATGCGTACCGTGGCCGTATTTGTCAACCGTCGACGGCGAGGAAATAAAGCATTTGGAGTTAGCTGGATCAACGCGGCCATGAAGATCTGGGTGGTCAAACTCCACGCCGCTATCCAAGAGAGCGACGCGAACTCCCCGCCCAGTGGTATGGGAATATCCTTCGTCAATTCCCATCATTTGAAGGGCCCACGTTAGTGGCAGCTCCGCTCCTGGGCTAATGGTGCTTGCAGTATTCAAGGCCGCTCGGGCGTGAACCTCTACCGGCGATAAGCTCCGTAGCTGATTTGGGACAACGCGCAGAACAGTCTCCGATTTTTCCAGATCGGCTTTCTCTGTATCCGTCAGGTCGGTGGCAGCTGCTCCAATACGCGTGAAGACGCGAGTGAGTGGCCCGCCGGGCTCTTTGGCATCTAAAACAACTACAGAGCCCATCTCGGCTCGCGCCGAGGTGTGCCGAACCCTGGCCATAGTTTCTATATTGTTCTCGGATATCGCCCGGAAGAGGACGATATAGTTGGGAACTGGCCGCGTCCGCAACTCCTCCTCGGAGATTTCAAGCTTTCGGGGGCTGTAAGGGGCCATTTGTGGGTTCCTCCAGAGTTTTTGTCCAACCAATGGACCAAGTCGATGCTCTCCCTCCGACTTGGCGAAGGGTCCATTGTATCTAAAAGGAGTGCTGCTGGCGAGTGTAGCCAAAATATTGTCATGGCAAAGTAGAAATGTCCCCCTCCCATCAAAGTAGAAAACTCCCCTTCTGCCCCGAGCAGCTCGTCGGACCCGCAAAGTAGGGTATTGTTCGGTAGCGGGGTCCGGGGTACCAGACGGTCCAATGCTCGACCAGCCGACCGAGGAGTGCAAAGCGTTTCGTACCCAATGGCGAGCGTCCCGGATCGATCCCATTCTGCGGATTGCGAGCGGAGTAGCGGTTGATGCTCTTATAGCCGATTGTGAATATCGCATGTTTATGGCCCCATTCAAGAAGCTCGTGTGCGGTTGGGGACAATCCGACGACGATTCCTCGCGGATTTCGGGTACGACTCGCTAGCAATGATGAGGATTAAGGGCTCCGAGTTCGGCCCGTCTGTATTCCCGAATGCGCGGCCCGTTGAAGAGAGGTCTCCATCAGGCGCATTTTTGTATCCGCTCATTCGACTCGCAGCGTGATTTGTCGCCCAGGCAGCGGGAGCGGAAGGGCATCGTGCTGGCTTCGCGCGGTTGTGCGCGGGGAAGGGGCGGCAGAAGATATTATGGCGGATTTGGGGGTAGGCGGTGGGGTCGTGGCCTGCGAGGGCGCGGTCAGCTTTCGCGCTTTACGCCAATCACTCCTGCCGCAGCGCGCGAATCGGATCGACCGACATAGCCCGTCGCGCCGGCACATAGCAGGCCAGAAGGGCCACCCCAGCCAGCAGCAGCGAGGTTCCTCCAAACGTCGCGAGGTCGTTCGCGCCCACGCCGTAGATCAGGCTGGAGAGCACCCGTGCCAGCGGGATCGAGATGGCCAATCCGATGCCCAGACCGATCATGATCAAAACCACTCCCCGCCGGGCCAGCATCCGCAGAATATCTTGCCGCGCGGCTCCGAGGGCCAGGCGGATGCCGATTTCATGCGTCCGCGCGGTGACCGAATAGGCCATCAGGCCGTAAATACCGACCGCGGAAAACACGAGCGCGACCGCGCCCAACACGGTCAGCATGACAGACACATACGATAGGCCAATCAAGTTGTTCGAGATGACGCGGTCCAGGGTCTCAATCTCGAAGAGCGGGCGATCGATGTCGAGGGCGGCGATCACACGCCGCGCGGGTGTGGCCAGCGCGCGGGGATCTCCTTTGGTGCGCACCGCGATGTAGGTATAGTAGAGCGGCGATTGCCGGTAGGGCCGATAGACAGCGGGCGGGATTTCGGTGCGCCACGGATCGTAGCGCACGTCTTTCACTACCCCGACGACGGTCAGCCAGCCGCCGCCCGGGGCGCCAGCCAGGCTCAGGTGGCGGCCGAGAGGATTCGCGCCGGGCCAATTGCGGCGGGCAAAGTTCTCAGACACGATGGCGACCGCAGGAGTCTCCAGGCCGTCCGAATCGCGGAATTCTCGCCCCTGAACGAGCGCTATGCCGAGAGTCTCGAGATAGTTTGGACTGACAACCTGGACCTGCGCGGTTCTCTGCTGACTTGCATTCGTGACGGGTTGGCCCTCGATGGTGTACGGCGCCATGGTTTCGTTGACGCCATAGGGAACATTCGAGACGAGCGTTGCGCCTTCGACACCGGGTAACGCCCCGATTTGCTCGAGCATTCGATCGTAAAAGTGAGCGCGCTGGCTGGGTTCTCCGTAGTGCTGGTCGGTCAGGACAATCTGCATCGTGAGGATCGACGCCGGGCGGAGATTCCGATTGACTTGGATCAGCGACCGCGAGCCCTTGACCATCAGTCCGGCGCCGGCCAGCAGCACCAGAGCGGCGGCAATCTCGGCGGCTACTAAAACGCCACGTAAACGTTGCCCGCCGCGGCTGGCGGACATTCCGCGCCCGCTCTCTTTCAACGTGTCGTTCACGTCCAGGCTGGTGCGAAGCGCCGGAACGAGGCCGGAGAGAACTCCCGCGAACACGGCGATCGCCATGGTGAACGCCAGCGCGCGCCCATCCAGCTTGATGTCGTCGAAGACCGCGATGTAGCGGGCTACTTCGGCAGGCATGTTCGAAATGATCAGAGCGAGGCTCCAGCCGGAGAACAACAAGCTGACCAGCGCGCCGGCCAGCGAAAGCAGGGTGCTTTCCGCCACGATTTGGCGCACAATGCGCCAGTGGCTGGCGCCCAAAGCGGTGCGCACGGCGAACTCTTTCTCGCGTCCGGACATGCGCGCAACGTGCAGGTTCATCACCGTGGCGCAGGCGATCAATAACACACAGAAGACGGCGCAGAGCAGCAGCACCGAAAACCGGCGATTGAAATCCCCGCTAATGTACTGGCTCAAAGGCTGAACGATGACACCCCAGCCCTCATTTGTTCGCGGGTAAGTTTTCCCGAGCAGCGTGGAGATGGTTTGCAACTCCGCGCGAGCTTGCGATTCCGAAACGCCGCCCTTGAGGCGGGCGACCAGATGCAGATAATGCGCATCCCTGACGGCTTTCACTTTCGGCGAGAGAGTGAGGGGTGTCCACAGCGTGGTGGCGACCGGGAAGCGGACGCTTTTGCCCATCACGCCGATGACCGAAAAAACGCTACCATTCAGTTTGATTTGGTGTCCGACGATGCGCGGATCGGCGGCGAAGCGGCGCTGCCACAATCCGTAACTCAACACCACCACCTGATTTTTGCCGGGCTGGTCTTCGTCCGGCGCGAACGTGCGCCCTAGCAACGGCTTCGCCCGGAGCGTGCCGAAAAAATTGGGCGTCACTACGCTCGCATAGACCGCTTCCGGATCGCCGGAGTCGGACAGGTTGAAATCAGCTTGTTCCCAGGCGGCGATTTGCTCGTAAGAGGACGACCGGCGCTGGAAATCCAGAAAGTCCGCCGGAGCAACGGCGCTCGGGAATGTGATGTTGCCTGGCGCGCGTTCGTGGAGCATGAGCAGCCGTTCCGCATCCGGGAAGGACAGGGGCTTGAAGAGGAATGCGTCCGCGACGCTGAAAACGGCAGTGTTGGAACCTATCCCAACCGCGAGGGTGAGAATTGCGAACAGCGTGAAACCGGGACTGCGCGTCAGGCTCCGCAGGGTCGGCCGAAGCTCGGATAATAGGCCTTCGAGCAAGGTGCACCTCCACTATTATGTCGGCTTAGATGCACGCCGGCTGCCTTTGATAATGTTGGTCTGCCATTGGGCTTAGAAACGGGGAATTGTTCGTTCGTGGGATTGGGGCGTTCCCTGGCGGTCACGCCCAGAACGCCCCGCGGGTGGTGTGTCGACGCTACTCCGCCCGCAAGGTGCGAATCGGATCGATGCGGGACGCTCGCCATGCCGGCACCGAACTGGCCGCTGCCGCGACGATGAAGAGAAGCACGGACACGCCCGCGTAGACCAGCGGATCTGCCGGCGCGACATCGAACAGCAGCGCCGTCAGCAGACGTGTCAAAACGAGTGCTCCCGCCAGGCCCACAACCATGCCCAGCACAGCGATTCGCAGGCTTTGAGAAAGAATCATGCGAACGATGCCGCCGTTGCTGGCGCCGATCGCCATGCGCAAGCTGATCTCGTAAGTCCGTTGCGTCACCGAATAGGACACCAGGCCGTAGATTCCGATGGCGGCGAGAATCAGGGCCACGGCGGCAAAGGTCAGGAAGATCCAGGCCGTGGAGCGAAAGTCCGCGATGGACTCCTTCGCCAGCCGGCCCAGGTGGACTACCTTGCCAACCGGTATGTTCGGATTCTTGGCCTTTGCCAGCCGGTACAACTCATCGTCAACCTGGGAGTTGGAATGCCCGGTTTTGACGATCAGATGCATCACCGCGGGTATCGTCTGATCCACTTGTACCGATTGCGTATACGGCATGTACATGGCTCCGCTCAACCGGCTCGGCGTGCGGTTGGCGAGATTGAATTGACGAACGTCGGCGACAATTCCGACAATGGTCCTCCAGCGCTTCTCGGTTACAACCCGGATATGCTTGCCGATAGCGTTGCCGGCGGGCCAGAAGCGCTTGGCCGTTGACGCGTCAATCAGGATAACGGGTTCGGAGTTTGGGCCGTCGGCGCCGGCGAGCGCGCGGCCCGCCAGCAGAGGAATCTCCATCAGGCGCAAATAGCCGGGAGTGACGGCGCCCAACCACAACATGGGGGCCGGAAAGGTTGCTGTTTTGGGGTGATCTTCGACATCCGCCGGCACGGCCGGAAACGCATCGTCCAATGGAATGGTATTTGCCAGGGCCACGTCCATAACGCCGGAAACGCCGCGCGCCTGGTTCACCAATTCGTCGTAGAAAGCAACGCACGCCGACCGCTGGGCGCAGAAGGAGGAATCCGGACTGATCTTCATGGCCAGAACGCGCCGCGTATCGAAACCCGGATTTACATGCGAAAGCCCGTTCAGGCTCTTGATCAGAAGAGCGGCGCCGATCACCAGAATCAAAGTGAGCGCTATTTCGCCGGCGATCAACCAGCTTCGAAGGCGGATCCAAGTGCCGGAACCAGATCGCTGGCTGCCTGCCTTTACCGTTTCTATCAGATTCATTCGAGCCGCGCCCAGCGCCGGGACCAATCCGAAGGACAGTCCCGTGAGCATTGAAAGAGCGCCGGCAAAGGCCGCCACGTTCCAGTCGATTGAGATGCGCGCTACGGCCGGTACGCCGGGAGAAACCACCGAGCTGAAAATGCCCAGTGCAAGAGAGCCCAGTGCCAGCCCCACGATGCCGGCACCCCCTGCCAGCACCACGCTCTCCGTCAGCAGTTGCCGGACAATGCGCATTCGACCGGCGCCCAGCGCGGCCCGCAAGGCCATCTCCCGGCTGCGCGTGGTGGCTCGCGCCAGCAGCAGGCTGGCCACGTTGGCGCACGCAATCACCAGCACCGCGCCCACCGCGCATAACAGCATCAGCAAGCGGCCCCGGGAATCCCCGGCGAGATCGGTTTGCAGGGAAATTACAGTAGAATCGGCGTTCCAGCTCCTCGGCATAGGAAACGGAAACATGGTCCACACGTTAGCCGCCAAGGCGTGAACTTCCGCTTGAGCTTGCCCGATGGTCACGCCGTCCCGCAAGCGGCCGATCAGCGGAACGAACTCCCCGCCCCAATAGATCATGGTTTTGGTTGGGTTGATATCGTCGGGAAACCACAACTGGACCCGCGCCGATGGAAAGGCGAATCCAGGGGGCATGATACCGACGATGCGGCGGGGCGTTCCGTTAACCTCGATCACGCGGCCCACGATCGCTGGATCCGCGCCAAACTGCGACCTCCAGACTTCGTCACTCAGAATGGCGATGCCGTCGCGGCCAGGATGATCTTCACCCGGCTCAAAACCGCGGCCGATTCTGGGCGATACTCCCAGAACAGAGAACAGATTCGCCGACGCCGCGCTGGCCAAAATCCGGAATGCCGGGCCTTGGCCGGTGACGTTCCATTCCACGCCCGGACTGACCGCTGCCACCTCCATGGTGTGGCTCCGCTGCTGAAAGTAGACCAGCAGCGCTTGCGGATAGAAGGAAGTAATGCGCACCAGCCGGCTTGGATTGGCGAACGGGAGCGGTTTGATCAGCAGGGCGTTCACCAAGCTGAACACCGCCGTATTGCCGGCTATCCCGAGCGCCAGCGACAGCACTGCGATTAAACTGAAGCCGGGGTTTTTCCGGAACAGCCGGAGGGCGTACCGAATGTCTTGCATGACGTGCTCCACCAAAAGGAAACTGCGCAGATCCGCGCTTTGCTCCGAAGCCAGCAGGACATTGCCCATGTCGCGCCGGGTTTGCATGTTGGCTTCGCCGGAAGCGAGACCCGCTAATGTGTGTTCGCGCAACTTGAGCGCCGCATGCAGTTCCAGCTCTTCCACCATTTCCCGATAGAGTTGTTCCTGTTGTCCCCGCGATCTCAGCTTGCGCCAGAATCGGCCAATTCCTAACCACATAAACTCAAGCCATCTCGAGAATTCTCTGAATCGCTCCGACTACGCGGCTGAACTCGGCGCGTTCGGAGGCAAGCTGCTTGCGCCCCGCCGCCGTCAAGGTGTAATAGCGGGCGCGGCGATTGTGCTCGGAAGCACCCCACTCGGCCTTTACCCAGCCATTGAGGAGCAGCCGCTGTAATGCCGGATAAAGCGAGCTTTCGCCAACTTGCAACACGTCTTCGGAGACCTGTTTGACGCGCTGAGCGATTCCATAACCGTGCATCGGCCCGAGCGTGAGCACCCGGAGGAGCAACAAATCGAGCGTTCCGGGAAGCAGTTCGGAGGCGGGCGTTTTTCTTTCCATCGTCTATCGATGGAAGTATGCCAGATTTGTTGGTAGCGTGTCAAGCCCCATCGTCTGACGATGGGAGCAGGTGTGGGAGAACCGCTAGCGCCAGGTATCGCAAGTACGGTATTGCACTAGCGCCTGGTCCCCTCCCTCACGGTCGGGGCTACAGGTTGGCCCGCATCCAGCTCGCGAACAAGCAGGCGGGCTGACATGCTCCATGCGCGCGGGTTAATAACCCGCGGCAGGAAAATAACCTGCCCCACAAGCTAATCGGCTACTCTTCTTCCCAACTGCGCTCGAGCATCCGCGAATATTCCGCCGACGAGTATAGGTCAAATCGAAACTGACGGGCGTGCAGCGAGGTGAACAGGCTCTGGGACAGCTTGGACTGGAAGAGTTGGTCGGCGTAGCGGTGATAATTGAGCACAAAATCGCTCGAAAGCATGGTGAGGGGCGGCACTTCCGTGAACAGCGTGTTCAAGGCGATGCCGCGGGCGAAGATGGCGCGATAGTCGGCCACGCCCCAGCGCTTCAGCTTTTCCTGCACTTCGGGTGGCGCGTCCTGCAGCAGCAGGGCTGCGAAACTCTGAAAACGGACCCCGGGATTCGCCAGATCGGGAGTACGGCCCGCGAATTCCAAGCACTGGTCGATCCACCGGATGATGTCCTTGCCCACGTAGAACAGCATCCGCAACTCGGAGTACCGGCCCTCTAGTAATGCCCTGTCCAGATCCTCGGGAGTACGGTCGCCAGACGGCAGCAGGCCCTGTAGAACTAAACTGGCGCGGGAACTCTCCACCAGCTTATTGGGGCCGGTGGCGTCCGCAAAGGGATGGAGAATCAGCGGGGGAAGTTCATGGATCGGGTTTCCGGCGAAGGGCACGAGGATTTCAGTACGGGGCGTCATGGTTGAGCCCAGTATCGCCCGCTAGCGTCTTTCGGTCAGCAGTACCTTGGCTTCAATTGTTTGGCCCGACCGGAGAACCTTGACCAGTACCTCGTCTCCAGGCTTCTTAGCCCGCAGCGCGTAGGTGAAATCGTAGAGGTTTTGAATGGTCTTGCCGTCGAATTCGGTCAAAATATCGCCCGCCTTCAGTCCCGCTTTGGAAGCCGGAGAGCCCGGCCGGATATCGGCAAATCTCACGCCGTTGGGGATTTCGGCAAAGTCCGGGATGCTGCCAAAATCCGGCCCATAGCCCGAAACCTTGCCCGCATGCGCCGACGCCTCTTCGCCGTGGATCTTGGGCTCCGCAACCCGTACAAACTGAGGGCGAGGAGCATCGCCAGTCAAGCCGTCCATCACATCGGAAATCATGTGCAGCAGCGCCACCGCGTCGGGCGCGTCAATCTTGTCCCAGGTATCGCTGGGTTTGTGATAGTCGCTATGCAAGCCGGAAAAGAAGAACAACACCGGGAGCTGTTTGGCGGTAAACGACGTATGGTCGCTCGATCCATAACCGGTTGTCTCGGAGAGGTCGGCCTCAAATCCATACTTATCCGCAGCCTTCTTCACTAGCGGGCCGAAGGTGGTCCCGGTACCGACACCGCCTACGTAGATCTTGTGATCGCGGATGCGGCCGATCATGTCCATGTTGATCATGGCCACGCATTTGCTCAAAGGCAGGTCGGGATGATTGGCGTAAAAGCTGGAGCCGAGCAGACCCAACTCCTCACCGGCGAACGCCAGAAATAGAATCCCGCGCTTATGCCTGGGCTCCTCGGAGTACCAATGTGCCAGCTCCAACACGCCGGCAGTGCCGGAGGCATTGTCGTCCGCGCCGGGATGCACCGTTCCGGCCAGGGAGGGCGCCAGCGAGAATTGCTCGCCTAGCCCCAAATGATCGTAATGAGCGCCGATAATGACATATTCGTCGGTTTCACCGGGTAAAAAGGCGCCCACATTATGCACCGTCTTGACCTCCCGGCGAATATCCACGTTCATGTCGACCTGGAACGTCTGTGGCAGGGCGAAGGAGCGCGGCTTGAGATCCTGGTCGATGTCCCGCTCAATGGTGCGCAGGTCTTTGCCCGATTTCTCGAGCCATTTATCCACCGTCTCGGCCCTTACTTGCAGAAATTCGATTCCGGCGTTAGCGGGACCGGCCGTCCCGCCGAATTTCTCCAATTCGTCGGAATCGGAGGAGTGGGCTCCTACATCGTTCACCAGGATCACGGCCTTGGCGCCATGCAATTTTGCGTTCACGGCTTTGCTGAAGATCTGAGCATGGACGGTGTATACCTTGCCGTCAAAGATACTTTTTTCGTCAAATTCCTGCGGCTCATGGCGCAACAACAAAACGATTTTGCCTTTGACATCCGTGCCGGCGTAGTCGTCGTAGTTGTACTCGGGCGCCGTGATCCCAAATCCGCAGAACACTACGTCGCCGCTGACGTGTCCGGCGGACGAGAGATTCAAGGGCACAAAGTCTTTTTGAAACTTGATCGATTTCTTGCGATCGCCCGCGCCGTAAGTGAACTCATTATCGGCTCCGAGCCTGGCGCTGGTGGTGACCTCAAAATCCTGGTAGTAGCTGTCGTGTTCAATCGGCTTCAGGTGCAGAGACCGGAACTGATCGCGCAGAAATGCCGCGGCCTTCTCCAATTCCGGCGAACCGGTCGCGCGCCCGCGCATCTCCGGCGAGGCCAGAAACTTCACGTAGCCGAGATATTCGTCCGAGCTGGGTTCGGTTGCGCCCCACAAGCCGGCGACGAGCATAAGCCCCATCCACAGGCGATTTTTTTGCATATGCGCTACTGCTTTTTCTTCAACGGATTCGGGATCGTCACTTCACAGCATTTCTCAGCGGCATCGGCGGCGGAGCTTTGATAGTCCAATTCCTGGCGAATGATTTGTTCCAGATTCTGCCACGGGTAGTTGCCCACCAACCGGCGGCCGTTGATGAACAGAGTGGGCGTGGCGTTGATGCCCAACGACTTGCCTTCGGCGATGTCCTTGTCGATATCGGCCACCGTGGCCTGGGTGTCGAGGCAGCGGCCGAGTTGAATGCCATCCAGATTGGCGCTCTTTGCGAACTCCAGCACCTTGGTCTTCAGATTCTCCGCGTTCACCTCGGCCTGGTTTTCATAGATCCAATCGTGAAACTTCCAAAACGCGGCCGGATCCTGTTGGAAGATGCAACGGCCCGCAACCGCCGCGGGTTTGGCCCAGGGATGAATTTGCGTCAACGGAAAATTCTTGAAGTAGAACCGAACCTTGCCCGGGAATGTCTTCTCGAGGTTGTTGCGGATGGCGAGCGCTTCCTCGCGGCAATTGGGGCACTCAAAGTCGCTGAAATCCACCATCACCACGGGAGCGCCAGGCGTGCCGAAGCTCGGCGCGAGATCGGTCTTTAGCTTGTTCAGTTCCGCCTGGAATGGATTCTGGTCGATCTTGTATGCGTACCCGCGAATGATCTTCTTGCCGTCCGCGCTGACGAAATAGGTTTCGTCTTCGCTGTTGGCGCCCAGCTTGAAATGAACGCCGACCTCTTTCAGGTCCGGCAGCGGACCGGGTTTCGGGTCGTCGATCTGGACTTGCACCTCTTTTGGAATCGCCAGCAGATGCCGCAAATATGCTTCAAACGTGGCTTTATCGAGGGCGGACTTGGCCGCCTGTCCATACACGGAGAGCGCGCACAATATGCCAATCGCGAAAAAACGCATATGCTTCGATTGTACCCGGGTTTCCGCGTTCTCCGACCGCGAACCAGCCATCGCCGATTCACGCCTGGATAGCGACATCCGTTTAGCCCTGAGCGTTTAGGGCCTGCCATGAAACAACCAATGCAACCGCTCCCTGACGGTCGCGGCTCAGAAGGTGTGACAGAGCCGCGACCGTCAGGGAGCGGTCCGAAAGGAGTGGCAAGGTTGTTTCATGACAGGTGCGTTCTGAGAGGCGGCCTTTCCCCTCACTAACGTTCGGGGCTGAATCGCTGTCCATTACCAATTATAATTTTGAATGTGGCCGACATTCGTCACTCCGTTTGCGCTCTCGACTGTCCCGACTGTTGTTCTTTGCTCATTAACGTGGAACAAGGGCAAGGCAGTCATCTGCGCGGCAATCCCGATCATCCGGTAACTCGCGGGTTCCTCTGTGGCAAGGTGGCTCGCTATCTGGACCGCGAGTATTCGCCCGATCGCTTGCTCTACCCACAAAAGCGTATCGGCGCCAAAGGCGAAGGACGTTTTCAAGGCATCAGTTGGGATGAGGCGCTGGATGCGATCGCCGATCGCCTGAAGAGCATCGCCAGCGAGCACGGCGCCGAGTCCATCCTGCCTTACAGCTATGCGGGCACGATGGGCCTGCTGCAAGGCTCCAGCATGGAGCGCCGGTTTTTCCATCGGCTGGGCGCTTCGCAGCTCGACCGCACCATCTGTTCCGCGGCCGGAGTCGAAGGTCTTCTGCGGACCCTCGGCTGCCGCTATGGCACCGAGCCCGAGCAATTCCGCCACTCGAAGTTGATTATCGCCTGGGGCGCCAACATCCTCGGCACTAACGTCCACCTGTGGCCGTTCATCGTAGAGGCGCGGCGCAACGGCGCAAAATTTTACGTCATCGACCCGGTGAAGAACCGCAACGGCAAACTGGCGGACAAGTATTTCGCTCCTTTTCCCGGCAGCGACCTGGCGCTGGCGCTGGGCCTGATTCACGTCATTGTCCAAGAGAAGCTGCACGACGCCGATTATGTTGCGCGCTTCACCAATGGCTTTCGAGAACTGGCTTCGCTCGCCGCGAAGTATCCGCCGGAGCGCGTGGAAGCACTCACCAGCATCGCGCGAAGTGAAATTGTTACTTTGGCTCGGGAGTACGCGACCATCAGACCCGCGGCCATCCGGCTGAATTATGGCGTGCAACGCAGCGAACGTGGCGGCAATGCCGTGCGCGCCGTCGCCGCTCTCCCCGCGCTCACTGGTTCCTGGAAAGAGGTTGGCGGCGGACTTCAACTGAGTCTGAGCGGCGCGTTTCAACTGAACCGCCTCAGCCCGGAGCACCCCGGCAGCGCGCCTACGCGAATGATCAACATGACGGAGTTGGGCAAAGCGCTCACCGAGGTCAACGATCCGCCGGTGAAGGCGCTGATTATTTACAACTCCAACCCGGCCGCGATCGCACCGAACCAGAATCTGGTTTGGCGGGGCCTGCGGCGCGACGATCTGTTCACGGTTGTACTCGAGCAGTTTCAAAATGACAGCGCCGACCACGCCGACATCCTGCTGCCGGTCACGACATTTCTGGAGCACACGGACCTGTATTTCGCCTACGGGCACTACTATCTGCAAATGGCCCGCCCGGCCCTGCCTTCGCCTGGCGAAACCAAACCCAACACGGAAATTTTCCGGCTGCTCGCGGAGCGCATGGGCTTCGAGGAATCCTATCTCTACGAGTCCGACGACGAAATGATTCGCACGCTGCTCGATTCGGGGCACCCGTTCCTCGAAGGGATCACGCTGGAACGCCTGGACCGGGAGCATTCCATCCGCCTCAACGTGGCGGCGCCTGACGAACCATTTCTCCCGTTCGCCCAGGGAAACTTTGGTACTCCCTCGGGCAAATGCGAATTTGGCGCCGAGTCACTCGAGTACGTTCCGCCCATCGAGTCCCGCTTCGGATCGGCTGAACTTGTCTCCCGCTATCCTCTGGAACTGATCTCGTCGAAGAACGACGACAGCATGAACTCGACCTTTGGCAATCGTGCCGGCACAGATGCGCAGACCAGCCGCTTGGCCATGCATGCGGCGGACGCCGCGGCGCGTGGCATCGTCAATGGCGATCGCGTACGTATCTTCAACGGCCGCGGCAGTTGCGTTCTGACGGCGGACGTGGATGGAGAAGTGCGGCCGGGCGTGGTCCGTGCGCCGGCGGTGCGTTGGGGGCGAGGGATCAACGCGCTCACTTCCGATCGCCTGACCGATATCGGCGCGGGTCCGGTGTTTTATAGCTGCCTGGTGGACGTAGAGCGTTGCGGCGATTAGAACGTCCGCTGTATTGGTGCGGGCCGATGCTTTTCTGCGTGGCCTGGCATTTTACAGCGCTACGCGGTTGGTTCTCCAACGACGATTTCGCCTGGTTGAGCCTGCCGCTGCTGCTCAACTCCTGGCGCGATCTGCCCCACGTTCTATTCGCGCCCATGGCTCAAGGAACGATTCGGGTATTCAGTGAGCGTCTTTTCTTTTTGACGCTGGGCTCGATGTTCGACCTCACAATAATACCGTTCAAGGTCGTCGTTTTCCTGACGCAGTTCGCTAACCTCGTTTTGCTCGCTTGGGTCGCACGCCGCCTGACCAGTTCCGCGCTGGCAGGTTTTCTCGCGCCAGTGATCTGGTGCGCCGGCGCTTCACTGGCTGAGCCTCTAGGTTGGTCCTCGGCTTACAACGAAGTGCTGATTGTCCTGTGCGTTCTGCTGGGCTTTTTCTTCCGCTTGAAGTGGATAGATACCGGAGAGCGCCGCTATCTGTATCTCGAATGGCTGCCCTATCTGTTTGGCTTTGGTGTCCTCGAAACCATTGTTATCTATCCCGCGCTGGTGTTGCTCTATGCTTTCTGCTGCGCTCCCAAAACTCTGCGCAGCACACTGCCGCTTTTTCTCCCCGCCATCGCGTTCGTTATCTTTCATTTCACCGCCATTCCGCCCTCTGACGATCCGCAATACAAGCTGGTCTTTGCCCCCGGCACTCTTCTTCATTCGCTATGGGTTTATTGGGCTATGGCCGCGGGAACTGTTCAACGCCATATTTCCGAAACTCCGCCCCTGATTTTGCTGGTGGTTGTTTCATCCGTTCTGATTGGGTTTTTGGCCGTGAAACTCTATCAAGGCAAGCGCATGGCGCTGTTTCTGCTGCTCTGGTTTCCCGTGGCGATCAGCCCTGTGTTGCCGTTGGAGGATCACATCACCGAGTATTACCTGACAGTGCCCATGATCGGCATCTCGATCCTAGCCGCCTGGGCCGCGTCGACTCCCAGCCGCTGGATAAGGATCGCCGCGGTCATTATCTTCGCGGGTTACCTCTACTGCTCCTTTGCGCAAATTAATTCGATCGAAACCCAACGCTTTGAGCGCGGCCAGAACATGCAACGGTTCTTAGGTGCGATGGAACCGCATGAGAGCGAGTATGAAGGAAAAATCGTTTTGCTCCAGAATGTGAATACGGATCTCTTCTGGGCTGGCCTGTTGGATCGTCCATTGAATTTGATCGGAATGCCGCGCGTCTATCTGGCGCCCGGTGGCGACCGGCCCGCCTGGCTACACGCCGCTTTTCCCGATCTAGCGAGCTACGAGATCTCCTGGCAAGACGCATACGATCTGGTGGAACATGGCAGAGCCGTCGTGTTCTCCATCGCGGGCCAACCGGTGAATTCCACCGAGACCTTTGTCCGAACTCTGGCGCTGCAACAGGCGATGCGGGGCGCGGACATTCTGAACGTGGCCGATCCGGATGCAGTCTCCCGCTTGGGCAATGGCTGGTACGCGGTGGAAGGAACCACGCGCTGGACCAAGCGCGAAGCCAGCCTGTGGATGCAATCCATTCGCCCCAATCAGCGCCTGTATATCCGCGGCTACTGTCCCGAAGCGCTGTTGAAAGCCGGCCCGCTCGATCTCACTGTGCAAGTAGAAGGGCGGAAAATGGCCACATTTCCGATCGAGAAATCCAATTGGTTCACTTTCGATGCCCCTCTGCCTGAGCAGGTTTCGGGCCAAGGCAAGCTAAACTTTCACCTCAGCGTCAGCCGGGCCTATCGCGCCCCGAACGACCCGCGCGAACTCGGTCTGATTTTCGCGACCTTTAGTGTACAAAAATGAGCTACTTTACTCAACATCATCCGCAATACCTGGAAACTTTCAAAGAGTTTCTCCGTATTCCCAGCATCAGTACTCTGCCGGAGCACCAGCCGGACATCCGCCGCGCGGCTGAATTCGTGCGGGACGAACTCTCCCGCGCTCGCCTCGAGAGCGCCAGCCTGATTGAAGGCTCAGGCAACCCGCTGGTTTATGCGGAATGGCTGGGCGCTCCCGGCAAGCCGACGCTGCTGTTATACGGCCACTATGATGTGCAGCCGCCCGATCCGCTCGAAGAATGGAAGTCGCCGCCGTTTGAGCCGGAGATTCGCGGCAGCAACATTTATGCGCGCGGTTCGGCGGATGACAAAGGTCAAACTCTGATTCTTGTGAATGCAGTCGCAGGTTTATTGCGCCAGCACGGCCGTCTTCCCGTCAATGTTCGCTTCTTGATTGAAGGCGAAGAAGAAATGGGCGGCGAACACATTGAAGCCTACGTTAACAGCAAGCCGGCGGGGCTGCAGGCCGACGCGGCGGTGATCTGCGATACCGAAATGTTCGCGCCGGAGCTGCCGACCATCTGCGTCGGCTTGCGCGGCATTGTCTATGGTGAACTGGTAGTCCAAAGCGCCCGGCAGGACCTGCATTCCGGAGTCTACGGAGGCGTGGCGCCGAACGCGCTGCAAGCCGCCGCTGAAATCATCTGCGCACTCAAGGATCGAAACGGCCGGATTCTGATTCCCGGCTTCTACGACCGCGTGGTCCCGCCCAGTACGAAGGAGCGTGCGGCTTGGGCGCAGCTTCCGTTCAACGAAGAGGATTACCGCGAGCACGAAGTGGGCGTCAAGCAGCTCACTGGCGAACCCGGAATACCGCTCTTTGAACGAACCTGGGCGCGTCCGACGTTCGAGGTGCACGGCATTCGCGGCGGCTTCATCGGCGAGGGCGCAAAGACCGTGATTCCGGCGCGAGCGGTGGCGAAAATCAGTACTCGATTGGTGGCCGATCAGCAGCCGGACGAGGCTGCCGCGCAAATTCAGGCCGCCGTAAAAGCGGTTTGTCCGGCCAGCGTTGAGGCGGAGTTCCGCGTGATCCATAGCGCTCCGCCGTCGCTGGTCAACCCGGACAATCGATTCATTGCGGCGGCAGCGAGCGCGATGGAGCAGGTGTTCGGCAAACCCACGGTGTACGTGCGCTCCGGTGGCTCGATCCCGATTGTCAGCGCGTTTGAGGGCGCGCTCGGCATCCCGAGCGTCATGATGGGTTTCGGTTTGCCCGATGACAATTTGCATGCGCCGAACGAGAAATTGTATTTGCCGAATTTCTTTCGGGGGATTGAGGCGGTGGCGCAGTTTATGGAGAAGCTGGGGGCGTAGACGATCGCAGCACGTCCGAATCCCTGGTCTGCCGTCGCTGGTCAACCCGGACAATCGATTCATTGCGGCGGCTGCGAGCGCGATGGAGCAGGTTTTCGGCAGAGCGACGGTCTACGTGCGCTCCGGCGGCTCAATCCCGATTGTCAGTGCGTTCGAGAGTGCGCTCGGCATACCCAGCGTCATGATGGGTTTCGGTTTGCCCGATGACAATTTGCATGCGCCGAATGAGAAATTGTATTTGCCGAATTTCTTTCGGGGGATTGAGGCGGTGGCGCAGTTTATGGAGAAGCTGGGGGCGTAGGCGATCGCGGCACGTCTACGATCTCTGGTAGTACCCGCTCCTCATCCTGTACTCTGATCGTTTTTCCCCATGCAACGAATACTTGTCCCGCTGTTTCTAGCGTCACTCTGTGTGGCGCAAACTCCCGACACCGCAACTATCCGAGGCCGCGTCGTGGATCAGAGCCAAGCGGGCGTCTCAGGCGCCCACATTCAGATCACCAACGCGCAAACAGGTCTCCAGAGAACGGCGGAGACCGGCGGCACCGGAGAGTTCACCGCCACGGGACTCCCGATTTCCGGGCGGTACGACGTCACGGCATCGAAATCCGGATTTGGCGATGGGGTGGCAAAAGACATCACTTTGATTGGCGACGCCACGGCCAACGTCACGCTCCAATTGAATGTGGCGGGCGGCCAGACACAAGTGACGGTCACCGGAGTCATCGGAGAAGTCCGTGCCGACCAGCCCCAACTCGGCGATGTTTTGAGCGCCGTCCAGATCGAAGAGACGCCGATTCTCAACCGGCGAGTCACGTTTCTCCCTCTTCTCAACGCGGCCAATCGTCCCGCTATCAATCAGGGCGACGTGTTCATGAACCAGTTCCTGTTCACCAGCAACGGCGCCGGACGCCGCCAGGCTAGTTTTGAAGTGGACGGCGCCACCGGCAACGATAGCTGGGGCCGGCAAACCATGATGACTTCTCTTCCGCTGGATGGCGTGCAGGAGATGGATGTGCTGACCAACGCATTCTCGGCGGAATATGGCGGCAGCACAGGCAGCGTGATCAACATTATCACCAAAAGCGCCGGCCAGCAGTTTCACGGAGACCTGCTTGAACTGTGGCGCCCTTCGGGGCCGGAAGCCAAGCTGGCCGGGTTTACGTCCACCAATGCGGCTAGCGGAAACGATCTTACCAACGACACGCTGGGCCAGTCGGCTCTGTCTCTTTCCGGTCCCATCGGCAAGCTCACGCGGCTCTTTTTTGCCGGTGAATTCAGCCGCGAGGATCGGGCATCTCCGGTAATTTCACCGGTTGAGCCCGGCAATTTTATAGGTCATTATCGCGGGGTTCTCATCGATTTTCGCCTGGATCGTCAACTGAATGACGCCAATAGTCTTTTCTTTCGCAGCGGCGTGGATGCGTTTCACGATACTAATCCCAACGGAATCGTCGGCGGGAACTCCCTACCGTCAGTCGCGCGTACGTTCCGCCGGCGTACTTATACCGAGGAACTCGGCGAGACAGCGGTGTTGAGTCCCACGCTGCTCAATAATGTGCGTCTGCAATTCCAACTGGCTTCACCCATCACGGAGTTCGACCCAGCCATCTACGGCACGCAGTACCAGGTCCCCATCTCCACCGGCGGGACATTCACCACGGGCACCTCGCAATCGGCTCTCCTGATTAATCGCCAATATGAGATCAACGACACGCTGTCGGCCTCCTGGGGACGCAACCAGGTCAAGTTTGGCGCCGATGTTCTGTACGCGCGCAATGGCGGCAACAGCAAGGAGTTCGGCGGTCCTATTTATCTGGGAGAGTTTATCTATAACACCTGTACGCAGAGTCTGGCGATTTGCGAAAGCCAGGCCTATCTCGGCAACCTCGCTAACGTCAAGAGCTATACACAGAGTTACGGAAACGCCAACTACACGGTGGACGATACGCTGTGGGCGCTGTTTATTCAGGACGACTTTCACGCCAGCCCGGATCTCACTTTCAACTTTGGCTTGCGCTACGAACGGCAAACCTTCACTGATTCTAAAAAAGATTTCGCGCCTCGGGTAGGCTTCGCCTGGAATGTGCGGGGAGATGGCAAGACCGTGATCCGGGGCGGTTTTGGCATCTATTATTCGCAGATCGTCGACAATTCCGAAGCCAATTACGCGCTCACTGGTCCTACGGGCGTGTTCAACTACACGGCAACGCCAGGACAGGTCGGTTTTCCTAGCAGCATTACGGCCGTGCCGCTGCCCGCGTTTCCCGCGGGCGCCGTGGCGCCAATCCGCAGTCTGTATATCCGCCCGGGCGAAAGCGCCTATCTGAATCAGTTCTTTCCCACCAGCACGCTGATTGGTTACCAAAATCAATTGTTGAATCCCTACTCGGAACAATGGACGTTCGGGATTGAACGCCGCATCGCACGCGGTTGGGTTTTGAGCGTGGATTACGTTGGCTCGCACACGGTGCGGATCAATCGTCCGCTGGATGTCGATCCGCCGTCTCCGTTCATTCGCACCGCACCCAATCAGATCCGGTCCGCGCAAGCGGCCAACTGTACGCGGCCCTATTGGATTTACTTCTATAAGCAGCTCGGAATGGCCTGCAATCCGAGCGCAGCCACCAATCCACAGCCGCCTTACTCAGTGATCCAAAGCGATGTGAACGACGGATTTGCGTCCTACGAAGCATTGGATGTTAATTTGAACCACCGGTTTTCCAATGGGTTCACCATGCTCGCCAGCTACACCTGGTCGCACGCGATTGACAATGTCGATCCCGATGTTCCCAGCCAGAATCCGAACGACCCGAACTTCGCGGGTGCGGCTGAGCGCGGCAACGCGATTTTCGATCAGCATCACCGGTTTGTGCTGAGCGGTTTTTATGTGTTGCCGCTCAAGATTACGTTCGGCGGAGTCGGTACGCTTGCCTCCGGCTTGCCTTTCAACTACACCACCGGCACAACCAACAGCGGCGATACGGGGGCCACGACCGACCGGCCGGTGATCAATGGCGCCGTAGTGGGCCGTAATGCCGGACGGGGCCGCGCGATCTATGATGTCGCGCCGTTTCTGGAGCGGCCGTTCGCTTTTGGAGAGAGATTCCGCGTGGTTGTGCGCGCTGAAGCGTTCAATGTCTTGAACCACGCAAACTTTGTCGGCTATAGCGGAACCTACGGCAATGGAGCGACGCCCGGACCCGGCTTCGGCCAACCGTTAGTGGGTATCACCAACCAATTGCCTGCACGTTCGCTGCAATTCTCGGGCAAATTCGTGTTCTGAGGCTGAAAATTAGCGCGCCGCCTCCGGCCTAGCGAAATTCTTCCTGCAATTTCCGGAGTGCGGCCGACCCCGGGCACAGCTTTTCAAACGGCAGCCGCGCCAAGGGCACATCGGGCGTCTGATTCAGCTCGTGCATGTCGGCGCTGGCGGGATTGAGATAGAGCAGGCCGGTAACTACCTCGCCATTGGTTTGATGCTCGTCTAAATAGGCCGAGACCTTAGCCCGATCGGTGGGGTCATAGTGAGGCGGAACTTCCGAAAAGCGGACCACGCTGCCGTCATGCATAGTCACAGTCGCCGCGCCGTTCTGGCCGATAGTCGCCAAAATCTCGCTTTGCGGAGGGACGAAATCCGCGTGCGTCAGCTTCAACTGATGCTTGCGGGTATAGAGATAGCTCTTGGTCGACCCGGAGTGATCGTTGAATGTCACGCAGGGCGAGATGACGTCCACCAGCGCCAGGCCGCGATGAGCGAGCGCCGCCTTGAAAATCGGAACGAGCTGATCCTTATCGCCTGAAAAGCTGCGCGCGATGAAGGTTGCTCCCAAACTCAAGCCCAGGGCGACCGGATCGATGGGGGACATGCGGTTCGGCTCGCCACGCTTGCTTTTGGAGCCGACATCGGCGGAGGCGGAGAACTGGCCTTTGGTGAGGCCATAGACTCCGTTGTTCTCGATTATGTAGAGCATTCGCAGATTGCGGCGGATGGCGTGGCAGAGCTGGCCAAGACCGATGGAGAGCGAGTCGCCATCGCCGGAAACGCCGATGTAGGTAAGCTCCCCGTTGGCGGCGTTGGCGCCAGTGGCAATGGCCGGCATGCGCCCATGAGCGGAATTGAAGCCGTGAGCGCCTTTTACGAAATACGCCGGTGTCTTTGAGGAACAGCCGATTCCGCTCAGTTTGGCGATGGTATGCGGCGGGACAGCGAGTTCCCAAAGCGCCCGGACAATGGCCGCCGTTATGGAATCGTGCCCGCAGCCGGCGCAGAGCGTGGACATCGATCCCTCGTAGTCGCGGATGGTCATTCCGAGACTGTTTCTCTGCAGGCTGGGGTGCGTGGCAATCGGTTTGGCGATAGAAGGCATAAGAGGGATCTCTAGATCAAGCGTGCAGAACTGTTTCGGCAGTGGAAGCGGCCGCGCCTACCTGGCTCCGGATGCCATCCAGCACGTGTTTCGCGCTGAGCGGGAATCCGCCATAGACCAGCAACGGCCGCAATCGGTCCTTGGCGATGCCGGTCTCGAGAGTCAGCAACGAACCCAATTGTCCATCCCGGTTCTGCTCGATCACAAAACAAAAATCGTGCTCGTTGACAAATCTTTCCACTTCATCCGCAAAGGGAAATCCACGAATTCGCATATAGCTCAGCGGCAAACCCTCTGCCGCGAGAATTTCGAGGGCCTCGCGGACTGCCAGATCGCAACCTCCCAGCGAAATGACGCCGAAGCGCGCGCCAGGCCGGGATAGAATCACCGGCGCAGGCACAAACCGCGCCGCGGCTGCGTGCTTGCGCGCCAACCGGTCCATCACTTCCTGATACTCGCCGGGAATCTCGGTGTAACCGCCAAACTTGTTGTGCCCCGATCCGCGAGTGAAGAAAGCCCCCTTAGGATCGACGCCCGGCAGCGTTCGCGCGGTTATGAAATTGGAATCCTCATTGTTATAGCGCTGGAACTTGGCGATCTTTTCCAGTTCTTCAACCGAGAGCACGCGGCCGCGATCGGGGCGATAGGCATCATCCCAGGTGAACTGCGGCACCACCCAATCGTTCATGCCGATATCCAGATCGGAAAGCATGATCACGGGCGTCTGAAAACGCTCCGCCAGGTCGAACGACTTCACCGCAAACTCGAAGCACTCGGCAGGATTGCACGGAAACAACAGAATATGTTTGGTGTCTCCATGCGATGCGTAGGCGCACTCCAAGATATCCGCCTGCTGCGTACGCGTGGGCATCCCGGTGGACGGTCCCACCCGCTGCACATCCACGATCACGGCTGGGATCTCCGCATAGTACGCCAGACCGATCAGCTCGTTCATCAGCGAAATGCCCGGTCCGGCCGTGGAGGTGAACGCTCGCGCGCCATTCCAACTGGCGCCGATGACCATGCCGATCGCCGCCAGTTCGTCTTCAGCTTGAATGATGATGTAGTTGTTCTTGCCGGTTTCAGGATCACGGCGATGCGTTTCGCAGAAGCCTTTGAACGCATCCATGATCGAGGTCGCCGGAGTAATGGGGTACCAGGCGGCGACGGTCGCGCCGGCATACAAACAACCCAGCGCCGTGGCGGTATTGCCGTCAATCAGAATCTTGTCGTCATTGGCGTTCATCTTGCGCAAGTGAAAAGGAAGCGGGCACGAAAAATGCTCTTTGGCATAGTCGTACCCCAGGCGCACCGCCTGATGATTGGATTCGCGCAACGCCTTCTTCTTGGCGAACGTTTCGGCCAGCAACTCATCCACGACTTCGAGGTCAATGTCGAGCAGCGCCACTAGCGATCCGGCATAAGCGATATTCTTCATCAGAATCCGCTCGCGCGGATCGTTGAAACGCTCGTTGCACAGGTGAGCCAGCGGAACGCCTAAAAACTGCACATCAGAGCGGTGCAGCGCGGGGTCGAGCGGCCAGGTGGAGTCGTACAGCAAACAGCCACCCGAGCGAACTTCGCGAACATCCTCGGCGTAAGTCTGCGAATTCATCGCCACCATCAGGTCGTAATCGAGAGCGCGGGCGGTGTGGCCGCCGCCGTTCACGCGGATCTCGTACCAGGTGGGCAAGCCCTGTATGTTCGACGGAAAGAGGTTTTTTCCGGCCACAGGAATCCCCATCCGGAAAATGGCCTGCATCAACAGGCTGTTCGCGCTGGCGGAGCCGGTTCCATTGACGTTGGCTAACTTGAGAGCGAAATCGTTTATGCGTGTACGGAGGTGGTCTGACATGGACTAACTCCAGCATAAGGCAAAAGTAAATCGAATTGCTGCATGTCCCATGCGGCGGTCGGGCAACGTTCGGCGCAGAGACCGCAGTGCACACAGAGATCTTCGTCTTTGGCCATAATGCGCGCGGTTTGCGGCAGGTCGGCCGAGACCCAAAGCGCCTGGGTCAGGTTAATGGCCGGCGCGGAAAGCCTGGAGCGCAAGTCCATTTCATCGCCGTTGCGGGTAATGGTTAGGCACTGCACCGGACAAATGTCGATACATGCGTCGCACTCAATGCAGCGCACCTCGGTGAAAACCGTCTGCATGTCGCAATTGAGGCAGCGCTGCACCTCACGCGCGGTTTGCTCGGCGTCGAAACCGAGTTCCACTTCGATATTCAGCTTCTGAAACCGCTCCGTCAGCTCGACGTGGGACATCTTCTGGCGATGCGCAGGATTGTAGTCGTTGTGATAGCTCCACTCGCTCAGGCCCATCTTCTGGCTGATCAGATTCATGTGCTGCGGCGGACGCTGATCGAGCGGAGCGCCTTCGCAATACGCGTGGATCGAAATGGCCGCCTGATGCGCGTGTTCCACCGCCCAGATGATATTTTTGGGACCAAACGCCGCGTCGCCGCCAAAGAACACCTGCGGCACGGTGGACTGCATGGTCACCGGATCCACCTCCGGCATGTCCCATTTGTCGAATCGGATTCCCATATCGCGTTCGATCCAAGGGAAGGCGTTTTCCTGGCCAATGGCCAGAATCACATCGTCGGCCGGCAGAAAAACGGTGTCGATGACGCGCGATTTTTTCGCTTCGGAATCCCATTCCAGCCGCTCGAACTCCATGCCGGTGAGTTTACCGTTTTCGATCACGAACCGCTTGGGCGCGTGGTTCACGATAATCTCCACTTGTTCTTCCTCGGCGTCTTCCAGTTCCCAGGGAGACGCCTTGAAGTAGCCACGTGGCCGGCGCGCCATCACTTTAATGTCTTTGCCGCCCATTCTTCTGGAAGACCGGCAGCAATCCATGGCGGTGTTGCCCACGCCGATGATCAGCACGCGCTCGCCGACTGTGTCGATATGGCCGAACGCGACCGATTCCAGCCAGTCGATCCCGATATGGATGCGATCGGTTTCGCGCCGTCCCGGAAGGTCGAGTTCCTTGCCACGCGGCGCGCCCGTGCCGACAAAAATCGCATCATAGCCTTCCATCAGCAGCGCCCGCATGCTGGGCACAGGGGAATTGAAGCGAACATCCACGCCCAAATTAAGAATGGTGTCGACCTCTTCATCGAGCACGCTGGCCGGCAAGCGGAAAGACGGGATATTAGTCCGCATCAGCCCGCCCGCGCGCTCCAATTTCTCGAACATGACGATGTCGTAGCCCAGCGGCAGCAGGTCATTGGCCACCGCGAGCGACGCCGGTCCGGCGCCGACGCAGGCGATACGCCTCCCGTTTTTGTTGCTAGGGATCTTTGGAAGCAGGTGACTGATTTCGCCGCGCAGGTCGGCCGCTACGCGCTTCAGCCGGCAAATCGCCACTGGCTTGCCATCCAAGCGGCCACGCCGGCAGGCCGGCTCACAGGGGCGGTCGCAAGTCCGGCCCAGGATCGCCGGAAATATGTTCGACTCCCGGTTGAGCATGTAGGCATCGGTGTAGCGGCCCTGCGCGATCAGCCGGATGTACTCCGGGACGTTGGTATGAGCCGGGCACGCCCATTGGCAATCCACTACTTTATGGAAGTAGTTCGGATCGCGGACATTGGTTGGGATCAAATACGCCTCCGCTTGTTCTGGTCACATTGTACAACCGTGTGGGTGCCGCACCGCGCTGTTCGTTCTCGCCCGTAGCGTCGTGCTGGCGGCACCGCAATCTGGCTCGTCGGCGACCCTTTCTGAATATGAATGCGCGTGGTCCGCATTGGGTAAACGCGTGCTTCTCAGAAGCCGTTGTGATTCTTGGGACACCGGAGATGGCCGTTACGGGTGATATACTGCGCGGTCAGCATATGGATTACTCGAACCGGAATCTCAAGGATTGGGACTTTACTGATGCGGCGTTGACCGGGGCAAATTTTTACAGGGCAAATCTGACACGTGCGATTTTTGGCCGGGCTGTTTTGACCGACGCGAATTTAGAGGAGAGCTGCCTGCAAGATGCTGACCTTAGCAATGTTCAAGGCCTCCGAGCCGGTCAGCTCAGAGGGTCCGACGTGACGGGGGCGAAGCTTCCTCCGGAAATAGCAAAGTTCGAGGCGCTTGCCGTCGCCGCGGAGGCCTCAAAAAATGCGAGCACGATATTTGTCGCATTGCTTGCGGCTTGCGCCTATTCCTGGCTCACGATCGCCTCAACAACGGATGTGGCATTTCTAACAAATACGGCAGTCACGCAACTACCATTCATACAAACATCCATTCCACTGGCGACATTCTATGTTTGCGCACCAGTGCTTTTGTTAGCCCTTTTCTTGTATTTTCACTTCTCCTTGCAATTTCTTTGGGAATCGCTCGCCTCGCTTCCCGCCAGGCTGACCGACGGTCGGCCCCTTCATGAGCGCGCGTATCCTTGGTTGCTGAACGTTATAATTCGACCGCAAGTTGTCCTAAGGCGACCGGAACGGAGCGTCTTCGTAGCGTTCCAGATTGCTCTCGTAAGACTCTTTGCTTGGTGGATTCTTCCTCTGAGCCTCCTGCTGTTTTGGTGGGAGGGCCTCAAGCGACAGGACTGGTTCCTAACTGGGCTCCACCTGGTGCTTTTCTTCGTAGCGGTGCTGGCTGTCTTCGCGCTAGCCCAACACGCGACCAACACGCTGGGTGGAATACCTCGACAGGGCCAAGTCTTCAGGCAAGGGGGCTTGAAGAACCCGACTCGGGTCCCAACGGTGGCAGCGAGTTTGGCAACGGTCTTCCTGTGCGGACTCTCGATATACGTTTTTCATGCCACACCGCAGAATCCGATTCTCGACGCAGTCGAGAAATTCGGGTTGCCCTGCTACGCTCGCCTTCCCGGGCTCTCTTTATCTGTTCCGCCGAACGGTTGGAATGGAGTTGAAACGAAGGATGTACTTGGGATCAATCTCGCCTCGCGCGGCCTCAGGAAGGCAGATTTGACATTCGCGTTTCTCGTTAACGGATCGTTCGAACACGCTGATCTGAGCTGGGCCAAGTTGAGCGGGGCCGACCTCCGAGGTGCGAAGTTGGAGTATGCGAGCCTTTTTGGTGCCAAACTCGACAATGCAGATCTTCGCGGTGCCCATATGTGGTATGGGGATTTAACCGGCGCCACAATGTTTAACGCGAATCTCCAGGGCATGTATTGGAGAAGCGACAAGAGTTCGACGCCTGGGCAGACGGCAGAATTCGGCCAACTTAGCGCGCAACAACTCAAGGACTCCGCCAGCTGGGTCCTTTCAAAAATGAGCGCGTCCGAGGCGCTTGGCTTGCCTCCTCAGCACACATTGAAACAGCAACTACGAGACTTCTCAGGGTATGATTTCACGAAGCTAAAAGTAGAAGCGAACTTTTTTAAGGCGGACTTACGTTCGTTTGACTTAAGCGGAGCGAACCTCATTGGAATCGATCTTACACATGCGAATTTTCGAAATGCGATATTACGAGATGCACATCTTGAGAAGGCAAAATTGTGGGACTGCGATCTTCGCGGGGCCGATCTAAGCGGTGCAACGGGGCTGACGAAGGAACAACTCGACGAAGCTCTTACGGATTCGAGCACGATAGGATTGCATCTTACTAACCAGCCCAGGTCTCGCCCTTGATATCCTTCTGAACTCAAAGAAGGTGCTCGTACGATAGGCCTCAGGTATCTCACCGTCAAGCCCATTGGCAATCCACTACTTGGGCAGGTACTTCTTCACTTCTTCAGGTTCAGAAAGTCTGCTGCTTCCTTCTTGCTCATCGGCGCCTCCCATCCAAACGGGGAACGGCTCAAGGTGAGCTTCCACGCCAAGCTCGCGCTTCTTCTCCACGATCGCCAGAAGCTGAGCCACGGGCTTGCCGTGCCGGGTGATGGTCACTCTCTCCCGTGCTCAGCAAGCTCCAGGAGCTCCGAGAACTGATTCTTCGCCTGCTGGACGTCAAACTCCATGTACACCTTCTAGCCAGACGCTGCTCGCCCGAACGCTCCCAGATGCGTGTGCCGGAATGCGTCCGGATATTTCAGCCCAAACCCCAGCATCCGGTCGAATGCGATATGGGCGAACCAGACCAGCCACAGCGCCGAAGGCCGCGATCCCGACGCCAGCCAGAATCCGCCGGCGAACACCGCAGGCGTTACATAGCTGTGCGCGGCGTTGTAGAACCACGCGCCGGCCCGGGAATTGAGCAAATAACCCAGCATCGACAAGTCCGGCAGCAGAAACAGGAGCGCAAATAGCATCCACGACCCGTGCAAGAGGTGGAACGCCACCAGAGCGCCCGCGAACTCCGCGCCTGCTTCCAGCCGCAGAAGACCTGCAAGACTAGCAGCGTTCGTCTTCATAGTGAACAGTGTACGCCTAGCGTCGCCGCGTGTCAAGACGTACACTGTTCTTGAGATGCCTTATCCCAAGAGACTCGATGAGCCGGCGATCGTCTCGCATGCTCTGGAGCTGGTCCGGAAAAGCGGCCGCGCCGCGCTGTCCATGCGCACTTTGGCGGCTTCGCTCGAGGTTCAAGCCTCCAGCTTGTATCGTTATTTCCCGAGCCGCGAAGCGCTCGAAGTCCGGTTGTCGGAACGCGCCGCCGCCGATTTCGAAGCGCGCATGCGCAAAGCCAGCCGCGGCAAATGCGCCCCGGACGCGTGGCGCGCCGCCGCCAGGGAATATGCCCGCTTCGCGAAGAACGAGCCGGCCCTATTCGAACTGCTCCTAATCCTCCCTTATCCGGATGAGCCACGGCCAGCGGGAAAGAGTCTATGGAACTTCATTCTCGAACTTACCAAGGGAATCACCGGAAAGCGCGACGACACCTCCTCGGCCGTGGCTCTCTGGTCCTTTCTTCACGGATTCACGGTGCTGGAAGCATCCGGCGCCTTTGGGGCGAGTGGGCCGAAGAAGGGTTTCCAAGTGGGGCTGGATGCTCTGCTGACCGGTTTGCCGAAATCCTAGTCATACGGCGCGAACGAGCCGTCCGGCTGCAAGGTCATCAACACGCCGCTCCGAATGTCAAACCAGGCGCCATGCAGCGCGAGTTTGCCCGCGCCCACGCGTTCGGCAATCCAAGGAAAAGTCATCAGATTGGCCAGAGAAACCTTAATCACCTCATGTTCGCAATAGGCGTGCGGCTCTTCGACGGAACCGCGGTTTAGCGTTCGCAGGCGCGCCGGCTCCGCAATCGACATCCAGGCGGGAATGAATTCATGCGCCTGTTCAGGGCGGCTATCCAACAGCGCCCGCACGCCGCCGCACAAACCGTGCCCGAGCACAATCAGATGCCGGACTTCGAGCACCCGTATGCCGAACTCCAGCGCCGCGCTCGTACCGTGATAGGCGCCGTCGGGAGCGTACGGGGGCACGAGGTTGGCGACGTTGCGGATGGTGAGCAACTCGCCCGGCGCGGCATCGAAGATCACCGCCGGATCGACACGGCTATCGATGCACGCCACCACCAGCGCTTTCGGAGACTGTCCGTTCTCGGCCAGCGATTCGAAAACCCTGCGCCGTTCCGGCCAGCCATTGGCTCGAAACCGCCGATAGCCCTCCAGTAGAATGTTCATGTGCGGGATCTCTAACTTTACGACATGGGAAGCATTCTTTGCGCGCCTCTCGTACCGCGCGATTCGCGACAACGCCAGGCGCCGAGCCGCGTGGCGCGCAACCTAAGGGCATGGCCAGGCGCGTGGAAAAGCGGCCTGATAATCAATGTTCTGCTCGCCGCTGCCGCGCTCCATTTGGTTGTCGCGCAAGACCGGGCTTCGGATCCACAAATGCAGCTAGCCGCGGCGATGCGAGACTCGCTATCGCGAGACCAGCCGGCAGAGGCTGAGCGCCTGCTTGACCATAGTGGACTTCGATCAAGTGAAAGCAACTTCCAACTAGGCAATTCAGCGATAAATACGTACGCATTCCTCTCTTCGTGGTTGATCGATGCCTACTTGCGCCGGTACGACTACTCGAACGCGAAACGCGTGGTCAAAGATCGTTTGACCTGGGCGGAGACGCAGTCGGGCCCGCAATCATGGCGGGTAGGAGGTTATCTCAGCCATCTGGCATACATTGATCGGCTGGAGCTAAGGTATGAAGACGCCAAGCCACTTTACCTACGATCGCTCGCGATACAGCGCTCTCTCAAGCTGGACAACTGTTTGATTGCTAAAGAGGTTTATACCGGCTTGGCCGAGACTTACATCGCATTGCGCCTTCCCCGCGATGCCGAAGAATTGCTTAAGCCTGCAATTGATGAATGCCAGCAAAAATTTGGCGGCCACTTCATAGCGCTGCCCGACCTGCTGAACGCATATGCGGTCGCTCTCGAGAACGACAAACAACCCGATGAGGCGGGTAGGGTCGCGCTGGAAGCAGACCGTGCTGGAAAGCCCATCTCGCCGCGTTTTCAAGAACAGTTTCGAGACTTCATGAGAGGCCGACTGTTGGCATCGCAGGGCCGCTTCGATGAGGCGGTCTCTCTATGCCGTAAGTGGATTGCGATTTTCGAAGTGCCTGATGGACCGGAGTCCGATCGCAGGCTCTTGATTCCGCTTGCCGAATGTGAGCGCCTGCTCCGATTGGCCGGCCGCGACGCCGAAGCTGCAAAGGTGGGAGCACGGTTGAAGGCGCTTCGAACGAAATACGACGAGCCCTTCCAGGCGACCGACCGATAAGCCGGCGCGCCCGCGCGCCGGCCAGCACAGGCTAAAGCCTGTGCACCGCGGGTTGTTAACCCGCGCGGTTGGAGTGCAGGGGCGACCAGGGGGTCGCCCGGCACAGGCTAAAGCCTGTGCCACGAGGCAGCCAAGGTGGCACGGACTTTAGTCTGTGCAGAAAATGTAGAAACTCCAGGCACAGGCTAAAGCCTGTGCCACGAGATGCTGCTGACTGCTTGAATCAAGTAGTACCTGCAGCCACGGTGGCACAGGCCTTAGCCTGTTTGCCTCGAACGCAACTTACTTCACTGCGCTAAAGCGCGCTTCAATTTCCGGCCAGTTCACCGTATTCCACCAGGCCGCGATATACTCCGGGCGGCGGTTCTGATACTTCAAGTAATAGGCGTGCTCCCACACGTCCAGACCCATCACCGGAGACGCGCCGTCCATCACCGGGCTGTCCTGATTGGCGGTGGAAATAATTTCGAGTTTGCCGCTCTTGGCGATCAGCCAAGCCCAGCCAGACCCGAAGCGCGTGGTAGCAGCCGCGTTGAACTTCTCCTTGAACGTATCGAAGCTTCCGAACGTGCTCGTTATGGCTGCTCCTACATGTCCTGCAGGCGCGCCGCCCGCCTTGGGCGCCATGATCTTCCAGAACATGGTGTGATTGATGGCGCCGCCGGCGTTGTTTCGCACGGCGGTGCGAATGGCTTCAGGAACGATTGCGCAATTGTTGGCCAGCAGTTCTTCCAGCTTTTTACTCTGCAGATCCGGCGCCGATTCCAGCGCCTTATTCAAATTGTTCACGTATGCGCCGTGGTGCTTGTCGTGATGAATCTCCATTGTCTGTTTATCGATGTACGGCTCCAGCGCGTCGAACGCGTAGGGTAGCGGGGGCACGGTAAATGCCATGGTCAGTGTTCTCCTCTTCTGTAATTCAGTTACCGGCGAAACCGCCGGCTTTTTCAAAAGCATCGGCGAGACGGAACATGCCCGGCTCGTCGAAGTGCCTGGTCAAAATCTGCATTCCCACCGGCAGACCTTGGCTCGTGGTGCCGCACGGCACGCTCATACAGGGTATGCCAGCCAGGTCGCCGGTGACGCTGTAAATATCGGAAAGGTACATCTCCATCGGGTCTTCGGATTTTTCGCCAATCTTGAAAGCGGGGAACGGCGAAACCGGCGCGACAATGGCATCCACTTCAGAAAACGCCCGGCGGAAATCTTCGGCAATCAGCGCCCGCACTTTCTGCGCTTTTAAATAATACGCGTCGTAGTAGCCGTGGCTCAGAACATAGGTTCCCAGCATGATGCGGCGTTTGCACTCGGCGCCAAAACCGCTGCCGCGCGTCGCGCGGTACGTGCCGCTCAGCGTATTTGACTCGGCCGATCGAGTGGTATAGCGCACGCCATCATAGCGCGCCAGATTCGACGACGCCTCCGCCGTGCAAATGATGTAGTAGCACGGAATCGCGTACTTGGTCGTGGGTAAGCTGATTTCCCGGACGTCACAGCCGAGCTTCTTCAATAACTCCACGCCACCGGCGATGCGGCCGGCGGTCTCGCTGGCAACACCCTCGAAATACTCTTTCGGCAAACCGATCTTCTTGCCGCGCACGTTGCCGTCGAGCATGGACAAGTAGTCGGGCACGGGCGCGAACGCACTGGTGGCATCCATTTCATCCCGGCCCGCGATCACCCCCAGCAGCAGAGCTGCATCGGCCACCGTGCGCGCGAACGGCCCAATATGATCGAGCGAGCTGGCGAAGGCCACCAATCCATAACGTGAGACGCGGCCATAAGTTGGCGTCACGCCGACCACTCCGCAGAACGACGCGGGCTGGCGCACCGAGCCGCCCGTATCCGAGCCCAACGCGGCTACTGCGGTACCTTGCGCCGTGGCTGCCGCGGAGCCGCCGCTCGATCCGCCGGGTACGCGGTCCAGCGCGACTGGATTCCGCACCGGGCCATAGGCGGAGTTCTCATTCGAAGAACCCATGGCGAACTCATCGCAATTGGTCTTTCCCAGAATCACGCCGCCCGCTTGCTCAATGCGCGACACAGCAGTCGCGTCGTAAGGCGGAATGTATTTTTCGAGCAACCGTGAGCCGCAGGTGGTGCGCACACCTTTGGTGACGATGACGTCTTTGATCGCCAGCGGCACCCCAGCCAACGGACCCGGGTCTACGCCTTGAGATAGGGCCCGATCCACTTTGGCAGCCGTGCCTAGCGCGCGCTCGGGGCTGAAAGTGAGATAGGCGTTGGTTTTGGCGTTCTCGCTTTCAGCAAACTCGAGCGCCTGCCTGGTCAGCTCCGTCGCGCTGAAAGTCTTGGCCTTGAGACCTGTTTGGATTTCTGAAATCGTGAGAGTGGCGATCATCTCTCAATCACTCGGGGAACCTTGTAGTAACCGTTGCCAGCGAGAGGAGCATTGGCCAGCGCGGCGGTGTTTCCCAGCGTTTCACGCTCGATATCGGACCGTAAAGTGGCCGTTTCGTCCGCATCATACAACACTTGCGCCATTGGTTCGACGCCGCTGGTGTCCAATTCTTTCAAAGTTTCGATATGGGTTAGAATCTCGTCCAGCTCCCGGGACATCCTGGCCACTTCGTCGTCAGTCAACTTGAGGTTCGCCAGGCCGGCGACATAGCGGACCTCGGGTTCGGTGATCTTCACGCGGACGCCTTTTTTCGCTGTTCTTTATAAATCTGACGGAGCACCGGGTCGCGGATCGAGTCCGCGTCGTCGGTCGATTCCGTCCTGTCCGATTTCAGCACCGCCGCAGCGCCGGCAGGCCGGCGCGGCGGGGCGATGCGGAATTCCACGTCACGCACCAGATCCGGACCAATAATTTCCACCAGGTTTTCGAGGATCTGCAGGCGAAGTTGGAAGAGCTGGCTCTTCCAAACGCCATCGTCCACTTCCACCACCAGACGGTCTCGCACCAGGCAGCGGGCGGTGGAATGGAACGCTATGCGCTTGCCCACCGCGACCGGCCAGGCCGCAATTGCCAGCTCCTCCGCGGGGAGCTGTGCGGAAAGCTTCAGCTTGCCCATAAACTTTGATGCGCGTTCCATCGGACTGATTTTAACAGGAACGCTTTGGATAGAAGCCAGGATAGGCGGCGCGCATTTTGTCCGACTCTTTCAAGGCTTCTGTGATCTGGATCAGTTGGCCTTTGCCGATACCCGGGCACCAGTCCCCGAGAGCGCGCCATTCGTTCGGATCCTCCACAAACTCCGGCCAAAAAGGAAACAGCCCGCACTGCGCCGGCTTTACGGCGTGGATGGAGCACCCCGTCTCGGTCAGAAAGTGACACTGCGAGCCGCGCGGAATGCGCAACCGGCGGATATGAGGGGTCCGGTAAACATACCGTTCCTCAAACCTCTCCGTGCTCAGGCCCAGGTAGGCCGCAATTCGCTCAGAGTCTTGTTCCGTAAGGTAAACAAACCCCTGCCGGTCGCAGCATTTCGTACAGCCGCTTTGACACTCGAAGCGCAGTGATTTGGTGTTCGTAGCTTTGACCGGATTACTGTTTCAGCGCGGCTTCAATCGCATCAATCACCGGCTGAGAGTCCGGTTTGATAGCGGGCTCAAACCGCGCGATCACCTTACCGTCGCGGTTCACCAGGAATTTCGTGAAATTCCACTTGATCTCGCCGCCGGTGGCCGGGTTGGTGTCTTTGCCGGTCAGGAACTGATAAAGGGGAGCTTTGTCCTCGCCTTTTACCGAAATTTTAGAATACATGGGGAAATCGACTTCGTACTTGCGCGTGCAGAATTCTTTGATTTCTTCGTTGGTGCCGGGCTCCTGGCTCATGAAGTTGTTGGCCGGAAAGCCGACCACCACCAGACCCTGGCTCTTATACTTTTTATACAACGCTTCGAGCGCGGCGTATTGCGGGGTAAAGCCGCACTTGCTGGCGACATTAACGATCAGCAGGACCTTACCTTTGTAAGCGTCTAGCGGCGCGGGCTGGCCGTCGATGGAGCTAGGCGCGAACTCCAAAACAGAACTGGCGGCGAAAGCGGACGTGGCAAACAAGGCGATTCCGAGAAACTTTTTCATGCGCGATGTAGATGAACCAATGGTCAAGCCGGATTCAGGATTCTTTTCTCCATCTGAATGATTGGCAGGCGCGCGCCGTTGGACAACGGCACTTCAAAGCGGCTGGTCGTCTGAAATCCATGCTTGCGATATAAGGGTTCTCCGGTAAGTGTGGCGGCTAATTCCAGACTGCGAAATCCCGCCCTGTTCGCGGCTCGCTCGCAGGCCAGCAGGATCAACGTGCCGAGGCCCTGGCGGGCGTAATCCGGATGGACAAAGAAAGCGCGAATGCGGGCGGCTTCGTTGGCGGGGTCGAGCAAAGCGTCGTCTTTGGTTGTCACGTGATCGCTGCCAAAAAGCGTCTTGCGCTTGCTCCAACCGCCGCACGCGACAATGCGCCCGGCCAATTCGATCACAAAATAAGTCTGGTCGCGGATCAACTGCTGGTCAACGCCGAACACCGTGCCGAGCGAGCCCTCGATTTGTTCCGGAGAATAATCCGCCGCTTGTAGCTTGCGGACCGACAACTCGATCAAGGCGTGCAGTTGCGGGATATCCTCCAGCATGGCGAGGCGGAGCACTTACTTATGATAAAGCTCGACGAACTGCCGTAGTTCCGGTTCATTCAGATCGGACACAGCCCAGTAGGTCATGCCCGCCTGCGTCCACCGGATCATGTGGTAGCCGTTGCGCGTGTATTGCCGCTCTTGGTTTGAGCCGGCAGCGGGCCAGGTGAATAGATTGATGATGTGTTTGCGCCGCTCAAAAACCAGAGCCGCCACCGGATGGCCATCCAAATACTCCAGCCGGCCGCCAGTCAGAGGAAATCCGTCCGTGGCGAGATCTTTCACATTGGGAGAAAAGTCGAGTTTGCCGTTGAACCAAGGCTTGACGGTGTGCTGATCGGTCGATGGGACGTCTAGAAGGTGCGTTCCGGTGAGGGAACGCACGTGGCTGGAGACGATGTTCGCGGCGAGTAAATCTTCCGGCGAAACGCGAGAGCGCAGCAGGGCAATGTTCCCCATAACGGAGGCGAACAGCAACACGGAGGCCGCGATTGCCAGCCAGCGGTAAGGAACCGGCATGGGCACGCGCGCGGGCGGGCGCAATTGGGACACGCCCGCCTCCGCGCGCGTTTGGGCCTCAATGCGCCGCTTCAATCCAGGCGGCGCGTGATAATAAGGAGCTTCCGCGCGCACTTTATTTCGCAGACTCGTCATCTCTTCCATAAATTTCCGGCAATCCGGGCAGTTCTCGATATGCTCCGTCAGATCGGCTTGCGCGTGACTGGGGTCCAGTTCGATCAGCTCTTGCGCGGAAGCACAATTCATCGCACTGTTCCTCCCAAACAGGACTGCAGACGCTTGCGTGCGCGGGACAGCCGGGACATTACCGTTCCGATGGGGACGCCCGCCACATCGGAGATCTCTTTATAAGACATGTCTTCTAATTCCCGTAACACGAACGCCTCGCGGTACTCCACTGGCAAAGCTTCCAGGCAATCCTTCACGGAACCGAGCGCGGCTTTCTGCAAAAGAACCGCTTCCGGCGTCGGCGGAGCAGATCCGCCGCCATGCGCTTGTTCGTCGAACTCGACCATTTCCTTGCGTCCCCGCTGCCGGATCCACGTAAGACACGTATTGCGGACCACCGCCAGCAGCCAGGCCCGGCCATCGCCTCCACGGTACCCGTCAAAGAAACGGAACGCCCGCAGATATGCCTCCTGTACAACGTCTTCGGCGTCCTGATCGTTCCGCGTCAGCCAACGAGCCAGATTGTAGGCCGCATCCAGATGAGGCATGACCGTCTGTTCAAACGAGAAACGCTGTTGGGGCGGATGCACTGGGACGATAGCCGTTGACATTCTTGCATAACAGGAGACTGAGACACGGAGCGATTTATTCCCGCCGCCGCTCTTTTCGTTTCGGGTCTTGGCTGGGCCGGCAGGACCGCATCGGCGATCGGCGTCGTACGGCGGTCCGAAGGCGGGCGCACGATGCTTGGGGTTTGCCCGCACATCTCCGGCGATTTGTTGGCGCTCACGCCACGGTGGCCAGGCTTTCCGCTCTCCGCCAGCAGTTCTCGAACAGGCCTTTCATGGCTTCCGCCATGGCGGGGTGCTCGAAGACCACCGCGGTCCAGGTTGGCTTGGTGATCACGGGGTCGAGCAATGCGAGCATCCCCTGGTTGCCATCGAACACCGCCAATTTCATAGGCAGCGCGTCCGCCTGGCGAATCTCGACGCCTGCGGCGGCATAATCCTGCAAGCGCTGGCGATGCCCGTCGTCCAGGCTGTCCGATTCGATCAGGAGCCGGCACGCCACGCCGCGCAGGCGCGCTTGCTTGACCAGTTGCTCATCGAGCGGATCCACGGCATACGGCGGACGGGAAAACTCCAGATACTCGTGCACCACTTCAGAAAGCATGGCGCGATATTGCACGGCGGTCTGGCCGGGATCGGCCACGATGCGCAGATAGTCCAGAGTTCCGCGGCCGCCTTGGCCCTCCGAATAGGCGGACGAAAGATCGTCCATCAGACCGTCGGCCAGGCGCGATTGCTCCAGCAACTCCTGCTGCAGGCCTTGAGAGCGGCGTGTGAGATAGCTCGGCAAAGCCAGCCCGGGCTCCACGGCCGAGAATAGCTTGGTCTTTTCCTGAATCACCTGCGCGAAGCCTTTTTCCACCAGGCTATCGAGCACTTCATATATTTTTTGCCGCGGCACGTGGGCGCGCGCCGCCAGTTCCAGCGCCTTAAAGCGCGGATGGCCGACCAGCACCAGATAGGAGCGCGCTTCATAGGCGTTGAGCCCCAACTGCTGTAACCGGCGCCAGAAGCGCTGAAATTCCATCTCCGGCAAATCTCTGGTCATCATTGAACCTGTGGAAGCGGGATCGCGGTGCGATGCGTCGAAAATGTGTGTTCCAGACACGACTTGTAGAGCATATCAGAAGCCCTATGCCCGCGGTGCTGCTAGAATCGCCTATAAGACCGGTACGGAAATTATGTCAGACCTTCCTTCCACTCTCGGTGCCCTCAAACAGTCATCTTTTTCTTATGAGCGAATTGGCCAGCGCAGCGTCAAAGAAGAGCTGCGCCAGAACCTGATCTGCAAATTACAGCGGAGAGAAGAACTCTTTCCCGGTGTTGTCGGCTATGACGACACGGTGGTTCCGCAGATTGTGAACGCGGTGTTGTCCCGGCACAACTTCATTCTGCTCGGCTTGCGCGGACAAGCGAAGACTCGCATCATTCGCATGCTGACGACGTTGCTGGATCGTGCGCTGCCGTATGTGGCGGGCTGCGAGATCCGCGACAATCCCTACGCTCCGATCTGCCGGCGCTGCCGCGGCCTGATTGACGAAAAAGGCGACGATACTCCCATCGCGTGGCTCGATCCGCAGCATCGCTATGTGGAGAAGCTGGCCACGCCCGACGTGACGATCGCCGACATGATCGGCGATATCGATCCCATCAAGGCCGCTCGCGGCGGGCTGGAACTGGCTAGTGAACTGACGGTGCATTACGGGTTGTTGCCGCGCGCCAATCGCGGCATCTTCGCGATTAACGAGCTTCCCGACCTGGCGGGCAAGATCCAGGTCGGGCTGTTCAACATCATGCAAGAGGGCGACGTGCAGATCAAAGGGTATCCCGTGCGCCTGCCCTTGGACGTGATGCTGGTCTTTACCGCGAACCCGGAAGATTACACCGCTCGCGGAAAAATCATCACGCCTTTAAAGGACCGCATTGGCAGCGAGATTCGCACGCACTATCCGATGAACGTGGAGCAAGGCATTGCCATCACCGCGCAGGAGTCTTGGACCGAGCGCAATTCACCGCTGGAACTGCGGCTGCCGAACTATATGCGCGAAGTGGTCGAGCACCTGGCATTTTTGGCGCGCGACGATAAAAAAGTAGACAAGCGATCGGGAGTCTCGCAGCGGCTGCCCATATCGGTTTTGGAGAGCGTGGTCTCTAATGCCGAGCGGCGCGCGCTACGCACGGAAGAAACGGTGGCGGTTCCCCGAGTGCTCGATCTCTATGCGGCGCTGCCTTCCATAACCGGGAAACTCGAACTCGAGTATGAGGGCGAACTCAAAGGCGGCGACAACGTGGCCCGTGAGTTGATCCGCGCGGCGGTGGGCAAGGTCTACACATCGTATTTCGATGGCGTGAACGTTGCGCCAATCATTCAATGGTTCGAATTGGGGGGCTCGCTGAAGTTGGACGAGTCAGTCGGATCGGACAAGATGGTGCACCAACTGGCCGGGATTCAAGGTTTGATCGAGAAGACCGGCGGGTTGGGCTTAGGGGTGAGCGAGCCGGATGCGGTGCGGGCTTCCGCGGCTGAATTCATCCTCGAGGGGCTGTATGCTCACCGGCGGATCAGCCGCAACGAGGAAGTGGGATTTGTGGCGGGCGAGCGCAGGTCGGGGCGCGAAACGCCCGAGCGCGAAGAGGCCCGGCCCAGCGCCAAGCCCAAACGCCAGTTTAATTAATTAGAAGCAGTTTCATTAACCCTATGAAGTGGATTCGCTATTCCAAATACACCGGCGACGACTTCGGCATCAGCGCGGAAGACTTGATGAAAGCGTTGGCTGATTTCTTTCTTGAAAGCGGCTTTCAGTCTCAATACATGGGCTTCAGCGAATGGAATCAGCATACTCTCGAAGAGCTGAAGAAAGCCATCCAGCGCGCGCTCGAGCAAGGCGAAGCATTCGACGGCGAACAGAAGGAGCGGATCCAACAAGCGCTCGAAAGCATGTCGCAGGAGCAACTGGACCAGTTGCTCAGCCGCCTGGCGCAGAAGCTGGTGGATGAAGGCTACCTGACGCCGCAGGACGGCGGTCCCGGAGGGAAGGGCGACACGGAGCAGAAGATCAAAGTCGACATCACCGACAAATCGCTGGATTTTCTGGGTTTCAAAACGCTGAAAGACTTGCTCGGATCGCTGGGAAAGTCCAGTTTTGGCGCCCACGATACGCGCGATCTGGCGACCGGCGTGGAGACCAGCGGGGCAGCCAAACCCTACGAATTCGGCGACACCATGAACCTGGACATCAGCCAGACGCTGTTCTCGGCGATTCAGCGCGAGGGTGTACAGGTGCCGCTCAATTTGGAATACCGCGATCTGCACGTGCATCAGTCCGAATATCAGAGTTCCTGCGCCACGGTGCTGATGCTCGATTGCAGCCACAGCATGATCCTGTATGGAGAGGATCGCTTTACGCCTGCCAAGAAGGTCGCCCTGGCGCTAGCCCACTTGATTCGCACGCAATACCCGGGCGACAGCCTGCGCTGCGTCCTGTTTCACGATACGGCCGAAGAACTGAGGCTTCCGGATCTGGCGCGGGTCCAGGTCGGCCCCTATTACACCAATACCCGCGATGGCCTTATCCTGGCCCAGCGCCTGCTGAGTCAGGAAAAGAAGGACATGAAGCAGATCATTATGATCACCGATGGTAAACCGTCGGCGCTGACGCTGGAAGACGGACGGATGTACCGCAATGCCTTTGGCTTGGATCCCCTGGTGATCAGCAAGACGCTGGAAGAAGTGAACCGCTGCAAGCGACAGGGAATCCTAATCAACACGTTCATGCTGGCCAGCGACTATGGGTTGGTGAACTTCGTCCAGAAGGTGACTGAGCTGTGCCGAGGAAAAGCGTATTTCACTACCCCATATAATCTTGGGCAGTATTTGCTCATGGATTACATGAACCGTAAGACGCGGACCGTGCACTAGGGCTTGACGAGTGTACTTATCTTAAAGTACACTGTACATATATGGCTGCTACAGCGACTGCATTACGGAAGGACCTCTTCAAGATCCTTGACTCGGTGGTTCAGGGTGAGCCAGCCCTGATTACGTATAAGGGGGCGGAGGTGCGCCTGGAATCGACATCGAAAACCTCGAAACTAGCCCGCGCGGTCCGCCGGGATACACTGCTGGCTGATCCGGATTCGATCATCGCGCCCGATCCGGACCTTGCGCGAGAGCTGGATACCGAGTGGGCCGAGGAAGATAAGCGGTTGTGAGTTGGGCTTATCTGGACACGCATGTCGCCGTTTGGCTGCATGCGGGCTCGGTAGAGAAATTAACCAACGAAGCCAAACGGGAGATCGACAAGCGCGATCTGCTGATCTCCCCGATGGTTTATCTGGAATTCGAGTACTTGTTCCAACGCAGCCGCGTGCGTTATCCAGCCTCTACCATTTTTGCCGAGCTGAGCGGAACCTTTGGCGTCACCATCTGCCAGTTTTCGTTTCCCGCGATTGTGGTCGCTGCAACGAATCTGGGATGGACGAACGATCCCTTTGACCGGCTGATTGTGGCTCACGCACAGGCCAACCAAAACTCACATCTGATCACCGCCGACCAAACGATTCGCCAGAATTATCGTTATTCCGTGTGGTGATGACCCAGTTTGGCGCCACCGGATTTGTACTTATAAGGAAGCGTCGGCGGCCCTGCAGTTGGGAAAACCAGACATTGATCCGGGTTTACTTTCCCTTGCTCAACCTCCGGAAATACTCCGCCACCGAGTCCGCAAAACCAGGTGGAACGGTATCCGATCCGCTGCTGCGTACCTGGTCTCCTTTTTCATCCAGCATGCGGCGGAGTTCCAATTCCAGCCGCTCCAGTTGCGGGATCACTTGCCGATTCAGCCGGCCGGAAAGCTCCGCGTCGTTGGTCGCGTTCAGACCTTGCAGCGCGCGCATGACGTTGACCACATCAGCTCCGATGTCGGGCGTGCCTTGGGTCGTCTGGCGAATCTGATTGAGGTCGCGGATGGTTTCCCGCATGGCTTGCTCGCCGAAGGCGGGTCCGAAAGATGGCGAGTTCCCGCCCTCACGGGAAAATGCTCCGGCATCGCCCTGCTGACCGGGTTGTTGCCCGGGTTGTTGGCCTGGCTGGCGCCCCGCTTGTTGACCGGGCTGTTGTCCCGGCTGCTGACCCAGCTGGCGCCCCGCTTGTTGACCGGGCTGTTGTCCCGGTTGTTGTGCCGGCTGGCGCCCCGCCTGTTGACCCTGCTCGCGTCCCGGCTGCTGTCCCGCTTGCCGCCCCTGCTGTTGCGCGCGCGCGGCCTGCTCTAACCGGTTGCGCATGGCTTCCACTTGCGAAAGCGCCCGCTCCAGTTCCGCTTTATTGCCGCTGCCCTGCGTCCCATTGTCGTCCGGGCGCAGCGATGCCTGCGCATCTTTGACCTGATCGCGGAGCCGGTCGAGCCCCTGCGTCACCGTCGATTCCCGCACCCACGTGTAGACGCCTTGACCCTCTTTAATCCACTCGGCGCCTTTCTTCATCTTCAATTCGATTTCGTTCTGCTCCGCATCGCTCAACGCCTCGCGCAGCTTCTGCGATGTCTGGCCTTGCGAATCGCCCAGGCTGCGTGCGGTTTCGGCCATCTGCTGCTGCAGTTGATGCAGCTCTCGCGCCATCTTTTCCTTTTCCGCGGCCAGCTTATCGGTTTGCGGCGAAGTGGCTCCCGGCGGAGTCCACGGCTCGCCTTCCCGGCGGCGTTGCGCGCGCGAGCCGAACTGCGGCGTGGGTGCGGGTATGGATTGATTGGAATACATGTCCCGCAGGCGATTCTGGAAGTCCTGCTGGTGCTGCGCCAGTTCCTGGGCCTGTTGCGCCATCTGGTCCAGTTGCTGGGATGCATTTTGATTGCGCATGCCGCCCAGCAGGCTCTTGGCTTCATTCAGCCGGTCGGCTGCGCGGCGCTGTCCGGCGCTGCCTTGTTCGGGATTGCCGCTCTGCGGCTGCTCCGCTTTCCTCATGTCGTCGGCCGCTTGCGCCAGCCGCTCCAGCGCTTGTTGCATGCGCGGATCCATCTGCGACCGCGAACCCTTACTGCCTTGGCTCGAGCTGGAGCTCGAACTGCTCGAACTGGAACTCGACGAAGAGCTTTGTTGTTGCGAATTCTGCTGTTGCTGCTGTTGCGCCAGTTGTTCCATCTGCTTCTTCAACTCTTCGGCTTCGCGGCGCAGCATCTCCTGTTCCCAGCGTTGCCGGAAAGCCTCATCCGGCGACGGCTTGCGGCTGGCCAACTCCTGCTGCCGTTTGGCCAGGTCCGCCAGTTTCTGCATGGCCTCGTCCACCTGCTTCTGATGCTGATCGGAAGCCGACTGCTGGCCGGTTTCGTATTGATTCTTCTCTTTGTCGAGTTCCAGATCGGCCAGGTTTTCCAGATCGCGGCTGCCCGCGGAGCCGGCGCCTCCGGCCCCGCTCGCTTGCCGCATTACCTGGATGTCGCGGAAAATGGACTCGGCAACCAGTATGTGCTGCAGCGTCTTCTGCTCCGGAACCAGCGCGTCGGTCCATTTCTGACTCTTCAACTTGTCCGCCGCCTGAGCCGCGGACGCCGCCGCGCCCTCCATCTCTTCAGAAAATTTCTGGAACTGCTGATTCTGTTCCGCCAGTTGCCGCGCCTTCATGCGTTCCGCCAGGGATTTCGCCTGCGCGCCCAGTTTGCTTTGCACATCGTTCAGAAAACGCGCTTCGTCGGCCGTGGCGCGCGGATCTTTGGGGCCGTTTTTCTGCTCGTTCCAGGTCGCGGCGATGATGTCCTTCTGGCGCTGCGAAAGTTCGGCTCCATCCTGATCTCCTCCGCCGCCCCCGCCGCCCGCCTGCGCTTGCGAATAATTGCGCTCAAACGGCTGCGCCTCGATAAAGTAGATATCGGTTTTCGCGGGCGTCCGCGCGTCTTTCGCCGAGGCATACATACTCACCACATCGCCGGGCGCGAGTTTAAAATCCTCCAACGCCAGCGTGTATTTGCCGTTGGCCGATTTCACGCCCTTTTGCGGAAGCAGGTTGACGGTCTTCTCCGGACCGGCGTTGACCGAATAATGCAGCGCCATTTCGGAGAGCCCGAAATCGTCGTCAGCCGTCACTTCCACCGGCACTTCTTCAATCGGATTGGCTTTATAGTCGCGCCCGGGCCGGTTCATTCTCACGGTCGGCGGATTGTCTTTGCGGGCTTCAATAAAATAGTCGTCGCTGAGCCGCACGTTCTCGCCGCTTTCGATGGCGGCGACATGATACATGCCGTCTTTATTGATGGGCACGCGCGCCGTCAGCCAGTTGCCGTCCTTCGATGCCAGCGCCAACTGCCGATCGTCGCCCAATACCAGCACGCCTTTCGATAGCGGCCGGTCCGTCAGCACCGCAACGTCCGCTTCTGTCCCCTCCACTGCGCGCAAGTCTCCGCCTGGGTCTTCCGTCGCGTCCGGCATGCCGGTCCAGGCCGGAAAATGATACGTGACGCGGATCTTCCGCACACCCGGCAGATCAACCACTTTCAGCGTGTAATGTTTTGACTCGACCGCGCCCGCTTCGACGTAATATTCCACCGAGTCCGCCAAACCGCCAAACAGAAACTCGTAAGTGTTGGCATGCGGCGAAGGTTGCATCAGCACCGGCTCCCATTTGGAAGTGCCGCGATACTGCGCAAACAGCCGGACCTTGGAAGTCTCGATGCCAATCAACTGGGCCGTAATCAACTGATCGGCTTTTCGGCGCACGGTGCGGTCGCCGGGGGTGACCAGGATGTCGTAAAACGCGTGGCCGGAGCTGTTGCGCGGCGCACCTGCCCACAGCAGCGATGTGCCGTAACCCAGATAGCCGGGTCCAGCCAGAATCAGCCATAGCAGAACGCCGACCGCCGCGCCCGCCGAGCCTAAGAAACCGAACATCTTTCCCCGCGGAGTAAGCTGTTGCGGCTGGGTCGAATTCGCTATGTTTAGCGTATCGCTGGCCAGCAGATGCGTAAACGGATCCTGCGGATTGGGCTTCTCCTCCAGCGTGAGCAGGCGCTCTTGAAACTCCGGAAACTGGCGCTCGGCGCTGCGCGCCGCTTTGCGCCGGTTGGCGCGCAGCATCGGAATCACGATCCCGAAAGCCAACGCCGCGCCGACTGACAGGAACAACAGAAACCGCGAAATCCCCACGCTCACCGTCGAAAACGCGAACTGGTTCATGATCAGCACCAGCAGCACCGTGATCGCCAGCGCGGCGACCGCGGTGAGAGCGCTTCCCCTCGAAAAGGCGAACCACTTCAGGCGCTTCTCAATGCTCTCCAGATACGAGTTGAGTTGGTCCAGTGCGTTCATGCGGTCTCCTGTTCCATGGTCAGATATCGGCTGGCGAAGAAGGATTCTACAAGGGCGGCGATTAACACGAGAAGCAAAGCATAGCGCCACAGGCTCCAGGGCCGGGCGGTCGAGTCGGCGGCCGTCGAGCCATCGGATGCCGGCCCCGCCTTGCCGGTGTTGCGCCACAGCTCCAGCGTTTCGGCTGGGATCGGCGTCAGATCGGATTCGCGCCGGTTGGCATGCACCGCCACCAGTTCCTGCCGGCCATTGGCGCGGTGAATTTCATAAAAGCCTTCGCGGGTGACCGGGAACGTCTGCAAGCTGGTCGCTTCCTTCAGCGACAAAGGCCGCTTGCCGTCCGGATCGATCACCTCAACGGAGGTTCCCTGGTCCTTCGCGGTGCGCAGATCGACGTACGATCCGGCCTCCACGTTGGTGGCCCGTTCCTGATCGCTGCTCAAATAACGGGCGCTCTGCTCGACAAAAGGAAGAAACGAAGTGTGCAGCGGAAAATCGTTCGAGATGTTATCAAAGGTCGAGGTGAAGGTGAATACGCGGCCTTCTCCGACCTGCTTTTCGAGCAGGAGCGGCGTCTGATCGGTGAGCCGCGCGATCACGTGCGACTGTCCCGGATCTACCTTCACCGCTTGGTAAAACTGGACCGCTTCGAGCTTATTGGCGTTGTGTACGGCAGGATGCTGCGGATCGATTGTGCCGACCAGTTGAAAACGCGCCCCTTCTCTGGACTCGTATGCGGAACCGGAAATCGTTTCGCCGGAGACGGGCACTTTGGCCATCGCAGTCGACGATGGCCCCAACGAGACCAGCAGCGCTCCTCCGCCGCGCACGTAGGCGCGCAGGGTTTCTTCGAGACCGGGCGGCAGTGCGCCCACATCGGACAGGACTACGAAACTGTATTGCGACAGCGATTGATTGCCGGCTTGTTCCACCGCCAGCGGATCGACTACAAACCCGGCGTTGGCTGCCGATTCGAGCGCGGTTTTGTAGTAGAGCAGCGCCCTGCCCTGCCCGCTTTCATGTAGGAAGAGTACCCGGCGCGGATCGGTGCGCTCCACCGAAAATGGGAACCGGTCGTCTTCTTTCAGCGAATCGTCGGGCTCGATGCGGATCTCACCCTTGTGGAAGCCATAAGGCGATTCCAGGGCCAAAAACTCCACGCTCGCGCGCCCGTTGGCCGGCACGTCCATCGTCTTCGATTCCAGAACTTTATTATCGAGCACCAGAGATACCGTTTTCTTGGCAGCGTCCGTGCCGTAGCCGGCGATCACGGCTTCCACTCGCACTTTTTTGGGATCGTAGATGCGGCCCGGTTCGGTAACGCTTTCGACCACCCAATTCGGCTCCTTGGCTTCATTTACGGAATGCAAATTGAGCCCCGTTCCTTCCGCCAGGCGGAGGTCGGCAAACGCCGGCGGCAGCGACGACTTCTGCATGTCGCTGAACAGGTGTACTTCCAAGGGGACTCGTGCAGTTTGCGAGATGGTTCGCAACACGCGGGCGAATTCGCCATAGGAGCTGCGCTCGTCGGAGAAGTCGATGCTCTCGATTGCGGCGCGCAACGCGCCCACGTCGTCGGTCGGCTGCGTCAGGACATTCACTTTCGAATTCAACGCCAAAACCTGCGCCTGCTCGCCGCTATGCAGGCTCGAAAGGGCGTTCACCGCGTCCTGTTTGGCGTGGGCCAGGTGATCGCCATAATGCATGCTGAAGGAATTATCGACCGCCAGCACCACCAGCCGGCGGCCCGAAAATGCGATACCAGTCCGGTTAATAAACGGATTCGCAAACGCCAGCGCCATCAGCAGCAGCAGAGCTACCCGCAGCGAGAGCAACAACAAATAGCGCAAACGCCGGTGCTTGATGGAACTCTGCGTCCGCCGCTCAAAGAACATCAGGGAACTAAATGGCAATGGCGTCGTCCGATAGCGCCGCAATAAATGAATCCAGAGCGGCAGTCCTACCGCCGCCGCGCCTGCCAAAAACCAGGGAGCCAGAAATCCCACCGTTTACATCCTCCCCGTCCGGATGCTCAAGTATTCCCTCAGCCCTTCATCGAGCGGGCGGTCGGTGCGCAGCAAGTGGTAATCGATGTTCGAGGCTCTCGCTTTGGTGCTGAGCGCCTCAATGTGCGCCGCAATCTTGGCGCGGTATTCATGCCGCGCGTATTCCGGGGAAACTTCAATGGCTTCGTCGGTCTCCATGTCCACCAACAGCATGGGTTCTTTCAATTTCGGCTCGAGTTCCTGCGGATCGAGAATGTGGAACAGGATCAGTTCGTTGCCGCGATAGCGCAACGGCTCCATCACCTTGATCACTTCTTCGGGTGGCTCGAAAAAGTCGGACATCACGACGATAATGCCTCGCCGGACGAGGAACTGCTGGAAATGCAAAAATGGCTTGGCGAAGTCCGTCCGCGTGCCGGGCTGGGCGTGCTCAATGGCATGCGCGACCCGCATAAACTGGCCCTGCCGCGTGGACGGCGCGATGTAGTTTTTCACTTCATCGTCAAAGATAATGATGCCCGCAGCATCTCTCTGTTGATTGGAAAGATAAGCGAGAGATGCGGCCAGGTATTTGGCGTAATCGAGCTTGCTCACGCTCTGCGAGGTGTAAGACATCGACGCGCTGGTGTCCAGCATCATCGTCAACTGGCTGTTGGTCTCGCCGCGATAGCGCTTCAGATACATGCGTTCGGTGCGCGCAAAAACGTTCCAATCCACATGCCGCAGATCGTCGCCGGGCGAATAAGCGCGGTACTCGGCAAACTCCTGGCTAAATCCAAAATCGGGCGACCGGTGCAAGCCGGCGACAAACCCGTCCACCACCGTTTTCGCCACCAGGCCGAGATGCGAGATACCGGCCAACACCGCTGGGTCGATAAACCGAAGCGGCGTGCCGGCCTGCTGTGCGGAGGAGTGTAGGGTAGTCGCCATTGGGGTCTATTACTTTGGTAGCCGCCTGCACAGGCTAAAGCCTGTGCCACCAAAAGCTGCCGAATGATTGACCACAGGTGCTACACCAAAAGCTGTCAAATGATTGACAACAGGTGCACAAAAAGCTGCCGAATTATTGACCACAGGTGCACCAAAAGCTGCCGAATGATTGACCACAGGTGCACCAAAAGCTGCCAAATGATTGACAACAGGTGCACAAAAAGCTGCCAAATGATTGACAACAGGTGCACAAAAAGCTGCCAGATGATTGACAACAGGTGCACAAAAAGCTGCCAGATGATTGACAACAGGTGGCACAGGCTTCAGCCTGTGCTGATTGACCACCTTGGTGCGAAGCCAGGCCGCTGGATCGATCAAGCCCCTCGGAGCCCCAAAATGTACCGTACTCACCATATCCTTCTACTTCGGCTCCGGCTTCCAATCCAGAATCTTCTTAAGAATGGCGTCGCAATCCAGCCGTTCCGACTCGGCATGAAAATTCAGCAGCACGCGGTGCCGCAAAATCGGCGGGGCCAGCGCCCGAATATCGGAATACGAGACGTGATAGCGGCCCTGGATCAACGCGCGCGCCTTGGAAGCGAGCACCACAAACTGCGCCGCGCGCACGCTGGCGCCAAAATTAACGTACTTCTTGACGAAATCGGGAGCGGCTGGCTCATTCGGCCGCGTAGCCCGCACCAGCTCTACCGCGTAGCGCGCCACCGACTCCGCGATCGGCACCATGCGGACCAGTTGTTGAAAACTGAGAATCTCTTCCGCTCCGGTAACGGTTTGCGGAGAGGCCACCGCCGTGGTCGTGGTCTGATCCACCACTTTCAATTCATCGTCGGCCGACAGATAATCGAGCAGCGTATTAAACAGAAACCGGTCAAGCTGCGCCTCAGGCAATGGATATGTGCCTTCTAACTCAATCGGGTTCTGTGTGGCCAGCACGAAAAACGGCGGCGTGATTTGATAATTGTGGCCGCGCACGGTGCAGGAAAACTCCTGCATCGCTTCGAGCAGCGCCGACTGCGTCTTGGGTGGAGTACGGTTGATTTCGTCCGCCAGCAGCACATTCGAGAAAATCGGTCCGGGGACAAACGTCCACGTCCGCCGTCCCGTACCCGGCTCTTCTTCAATAATGTCCGTACCGGTAATGTCGGAGGGCATCAGGTCGGGCGTGAACTGAATGCGCTTGAACACCAGGCCCAAGGTCTGGGCGATGGTGCGCACCAGCAGGGTCTTGGCGGTGCCGGGCAGACCGGTGATCAGGCAATGACCGCCGACAAACAAGGCGATCAATACCTGTTCCAGAACGTCGTTCTGGCCAACGATCACCTTGCGCACCTCGCGCACGATGTCCTGGTGGACCTTCTGGAAGCGATCGATGCGGTCTTTCAGTTCCGCGGAATCGGTTAGGGGTGTGGTGGCTGTGGACATTGGTTGTGTTTATTTTGACAGCTCGAGCAAAAGTTGTTGTGCCGGCTTGTAACTGGGCGCCGCTTCCAAAGACAGCAGCACCTCGTCGCGCGCATCGTCCTTTCGATGGGCGACGTTATACGCTTTCGCCAACCGGAAATGCGACGTCACTTGGTCCAGCGGCTTCAGCGCGAGTACGGCCTGGTACTCCCGGATCGCTCCCGTAACGTTGTTCTGCGCCAGCCAGAGATCCCCTAGCCGGCCATGCAGTTCTTCGTCCTCGGGATAGATGTAGTTTAGACGATTCAGGACAGCCGCTGCTTTCTTCGTGTCCCCCGCCTCTTCCTCCATCGTCGCGAGCTTCTTGATCAGCAACGGGCTCCGGCCGCCGACCGTGTTCCATCGTTCCAGCTCTTGGCGCGCGGCAGCTTTGTCGCCTTTGGCCAGATAGGCGTTCGCCATCACTTCATAGACGCTGCCCGGCTCGACATAGTCCTGATAGTAATCGCGAATGGCTTTGCCCTGCTCTAGAACGGCGTCGTATTTCTTGGCGTCCATGTCGCGATGCATCTGCGTCAGGCCTTTTTTCCAATCCGCGAAATGTTCGACGGGCGCTTTGGTTTGCGCGTGCAGCCAGGCGAAGAATTGTTTGTCAAACTCCTCCGGCGCGATCCCGAGTTGCTTCTTCACCACATCCGGCGTGGATTCCAGCCGCGCGTAAGCATGCACCATATCGAGCAGCTTTTGATAGTTCCACTTTTCCGCGATGAAGTTGCAGATCTTGCCGGCCTGATAGTAAGACACAATCACCTGATTGGGATAACTGGGACGCAGAAATCCCTTATCCAGTTCCGCGATCGGCAGCAGCTTGTCTTGTTGGATGGCGCTGATGACCAGCGGATCTAATCGGTCGCCCCAATCGGGTGAAGCGGCGGTTTCCTCGTAGACCGCCAATCCCTCGGTAAACCAGCGCGGCACGCGGTGCTGCGTCGCCTGCAGCACGTACACGTGGCTCAGTTCATGCCATAGCGTGCTGGCCCAATGAAAGCTGCCCGGAGTGCGGCCGGACGGGCTATCCATGGCGAAGTTGAGGCCAAACGTGACGCCCAGAATACTTCCCAAACCAGGAATGGCGGCGGTGAATACTGAAAAGTCCTCATGGTTGGGAAACACGTCCAGCTCCACCGGTCCGGCCAGCTTCATCTGATATTTTTTATCGTAGGTCGCGATAGCGCGCTGCAGTTCCGATTCGATGTAGGGCTTCAGCAGCGCCGCTTCTTTCTTTTCCAGCCGCACAATCGTGGTGGGCGTCCGGAAAACTACATAATCCTTATTCGGAAACTTATCCAGCAGCCGCAGCGCGTTCACCGTCTCAGTGCTCTTGTAGCCGCCGTTATAAGCCAGCTCCAACTCCTTGGAGCTTTCGTCAAACTGGCCCAGGCGCAGCAGGTTCACACCCAGCTCCGAGTGCGCCTCCCACAGCCGCGGATTCATCTGGATAGCTGCCCGGTAATGCGCGACTCCTTCTTTATACCGGCGGTTGATCACAAAAAAATGTCCGGCCATGCTGTGAGCCTCGCCATATACTGGATTGATGGCCGCGATCTTGTCCATCCAGGGCGTAGTTGCTTTGTCGTTCAGCCAGTCGATGGTTGCATGGATGGCCAGCGCATCCAGCGCTTCGCTCGAAATCGCGAGCGCCTTGTCCGCTTCGTGGCCGGCTTTGTCGGGATCGTTGTCTTCGAGGGCAAGATAGGCGAGCAACTCATGCGCCTCCACCAGCTTGGGATCCGCATCGGCCGCTTTTTGGGCGAGTTCGACGGCCTGCCGGCTGAAGCCTTCACTGGCCAATTTCGCCATGCCGAGCAAAGCCTGCGCGTTCTTGGGATCTTTGTTCAGAGCTTCTTTGAACAGACCCCCGGCTTCCGCTGCATTAAAGCGCTCGAGAAAGAGCCTTCCCCAGCGCACGCGAATCTCGACGCTTTCGGGATGCTGTTTCAACGCCAGGCGAAACTGCTCATTCGCTTCGTTAAATTGACCGTTGCCCCAGTAACCCTCAGCCGCCAGCGCGGGATTGTTGCTGTTCGCCAAACCACTGAAGCACGTCTGCGCCTCCGGCAGTTTTCCGTGATGCTCCAGCGCTTGGCAAGTGGGCAGCGATTGGGCAACTAGCGGCAAACCAGCCAACAGAATCAGGCTCGCCTTCACTTGTCCAGCTCCGCTTGCGTCTTCGCAAGATCCAGCAGCAACGCGGCCAATTGCTTATGATAGTCGTCCGGCGGCAGCGACGCCTTTTGATACTTCAATTGATCGATCTGCCCTTCGAGTTCATCCCGCCGGGCCAACAACGCCTTCTTCTCCGGAGTAGAGGCGATGGTCTGCGCCTCCCCCAAACGCAACAGCGGAAAACGCGCGGCCAGCAGCCCCTCCCCGTTTTCCGGTGAGGGAGTTTTCACGCCGTCGCTGCTCACTTTGCCGGTGTCTTCCAGCATCGGGTGCTCGGTCGCCAGGCGTTTGTTCGTGTCGTAATAAGCGGCCGTCTTCTGCTGTGCGTAGGTATACGCTTCGAGCGCGCTGATCACCTGGTTCTTGTCCGTATCGGCGGCTGGATCGCGCAGCGCCTCTACGAAATACCTGGCAAATACCGTCGCATTCTTTTCGGAGCCGCTCTTGGTTGCGGTCACCACGATGCGGTTTGGCTTCATCAGCACGGCGCGGGAAGCGCCGCTCGCGCTAGTCGTATTCAACACCAGTTGCCGCGTTGCCGGAATTCGGTCCAGCGCCGAAGCCAGCTCGATCGCCGTCATATCGGCGCCGGGCAACTCGATCTTGTAATCGACCCCGTCAAACGATCCGTGCCCGATCAGCATCACCACCAGCGCATCTTCGGGCTTAGCTTCGCGCGCGACATTAGCCAGCGCGCTCTCTACTTTCGCCTTCGTCGCATCACGGCCATACAAAGTTGTGATGTTGGCGTCCGGCGCCTTGAGCAGCTTCGCCATCTCCTGAGCCAAGCTGGCAAACCGCTGCTCGTAATCCGGCTCGCCCCCAAGTCCCGCCACCGTCACGTAGTACGTCGTGGCATGCAAGCTCAAACCCGCAGCCAACAAGATCAGGAACCTCATACCGGTCCCCTGTGGGGCAGGATAGTATCCTGCGGCGGCTTAGTAAGCCGCCTCCGCGCGGATAAAGAACCCAATCTCATACCACTCCCCACTTCTTTTTGTGGGGCAGGATGCTATCCTGCGGCGGCTTGTTAAGCCGCCTCCCCGGGGATAACGGGACCCTGACCACCCCCAGCTTCTTTCTGGGGGGCAGGATAGTATCCTGCGGCGGCTTAGTAAGCCGCCTCCGCGCGGGTAAGTAACCCGCGGCAGGTTGATAACCTGCCCCACACGTAATTTGCCTCCTCATACCACTCCCCACTTCCGCCTTAACAACCACTCCGAAGACCGCAGCAGCAGCGCCAGGAAAAACACGACCGGCATATCCCACAGATCCTTGTTCTCGCGAACCGTAATCCCCGCCTCGGAATACGAAATTTCGTCGCCCAACTTCTTCGCTTCCTCCGGCCGGTAATACCTCCCGCCGGTTTGCGAAGAAAGCTTCTCCAGCAGCTCCCGGTTCTGCTCCAGATGAAAATTCTCGGCCACGCCGTCTTCCCGCCGCACAATCACCACGCCGCGTCCCAGTTCGTCCTTCCCCCGCTGCGCCACAATCTCCGCCACGTATGAGCCCGGCCGTTCCGCCTCCCAATCCGCTTCATAAGCGCCCTGCTTCAACGGATCGGGATGCAACTCCACCGTCTGCGACACTCCGGCACCCGTAATATGCGCCTCCACTGTCGCGTCGCTAGTCGGCAAGTACGTCATGTCCCGCACTTCCGCCCGCAGTTTCACTTTGCCTTCGTCCTGTAGCACCGCTTTCGATGACGAAGCCACCACGCGTGTGGGCGTATCGCTCACCAGCCAGCGCAGCATTTGCCGCCAGAAAATCTCGTGCGACATATCCGACACCGGCTGCAGCATCTGCCAGCGCCAGTCGCCACCGGTCGCGAAAACCGCCGTGCGGCCCCGGCCGTAGTTCTCCGTGATCAACAAGGGCAGCCGATGCCCGTCGGCCATCATCTCGGCCAGCACCAGCGCTCCCGGCTTGGCATTGCCCACTTCCTGATAGTTCATCAGATAGGGCAGGTGCTTCCAGCGCTCGACGTTTTTGGCCGGGTCTTCTTCAATCCGAGTGATCAGGCTGTCTCGGCCGGCTGCCGTCAACTCGGCGTAAGCCGGATCGCGCACAAAGGTATTCCGCCGGTTAGGCAGCGATACCGGCAGCAAATCGGAAAAAGGCGGTTTCTCATACCCTCCGTCCGCCAGCGACGCCCGTCCGCCCATAAATAACAACCCTCCGCCCCGCCGGTCGACAAACTGCTGAATCAGCTCCTGTTGGTTCACGCTGAAATAATTTGCTTCCACGCTGCCCAAAATGATGCCCTGAAAATCAAATAGATCTTCCACTTTGGTCGGAAATCCCCCATCCTTCAGTTCCGGATGCTTATCGTCGGGCGTCTGCGTATACAGCTTGTTCTGCGTAGTTCGGACGATGGTGTACAGCGCGATATTCTTATCGTCTTCCACGGCGCGGCGCAGAAATTTGAAATCCCAGCGCGGCTCGCCTTCCATGTACAAAATCTTCGGCGTCGAATTCGACACATTCAGCGCCCGCACCTGCCGGTTGTTCTCCCGGTTCTGTTCGGCCGGCAGTGTCTCGATCGAAAACTCGAGATTCTTCACTCCCGCATCCCCGGCGTTGAACGGTAAAGCCTCGGTTTGCGTTGCGCCGTCCTCCTTCAGAGTAATGTCCTGAGACCCCGCAACCTTTCCGCCATCTCGCACCACCAGCTTCACGCGCTGCCCCGCAAATCCGTTCTGGCGGAACGATACGTCCGCCTTCAGCCGGGATTGCGCCAGCGACCGCGCTGGCAGCACCACGTCCGTCATCTCTATATCGTGAGCAAATTTCTCGCTTCCATAGCCGATCGTATGCACCGGAATCCGCTGATGTTTAATCTCATTCAGGGTTTCGAGATCGATTCCGCCGCTGTTATCGGCGCCGTCGCTCATCAGAACGATCGCGCCAATCGGCAAGGTCGCTGCGTCCGCCACGACATCCTTTAACCCGGACCCGATATGCGTCGCCGGCGCTGAAGCGTTCAGCACATCCAGCTTCTCAATCCGTTCCACGTGCTCGCCCAGCCGGTAAAGTCGAACTTGAAATTTCTGCTGCAAGCTCTTCATTAATCCGCTGTTAAGCGTGTTGATGACAGCCTGCCGCCGGCTCCCGCCGTCCACATCCGCCACCGCCATCGACTTACTGTCGTCCAGCACCACCGCGACCACATTCTGCTGCGGCCGCAGCGTAGCCACGCTCAACGCCGGTTCCCACAGCAGCAGTAGCAGCAAAGCCACCAGCGTAGTTTGTAACAGCCAGACCGACACACTGCGCACCCCGCGCATGGATGGCACGACGCTCGCTTGCCTGCGCCAGATGCTCCAAGCCAGCGCCGCCGCAACCCCAAGCATCAACAAGCCCAACACCCACAGCGGCCACCGTCCCAACAGCACAAAGGTGCCTTTGGAGAATACGCTCGCCGGATACTTAAACAGGAACTCAAACATGGTGCTGATGGCGGCCTCAGTGCGTCATAGGATAAATGACGTGCTGGACACTGATTCGGAGTCCTACCGTGGCAGATTTTTTCAGGCAGGCGCAGATCGCGACGCAGATTGCGACAATGAAGCTCCGCATGCGCTTAAACATTGGCCTTTGAACTGGCTTCAGAATACCATGCGCCCGCCGTGGGCCCAGACGCCTCCGGATGTGGGGCGGGCGCCCTCGCCCGCGCGCGACCCCCCGCTCGCGCCTCTTCCCCCTCCCGATCTCACCCCAGCATCCGCATTTCGCGGATCGCCGCGCTAATGTCATCGACATTGCTAGCCAGCGCAAAGTGCCCCGCGTCTAACAGCCGCACAACCGCCTTCGGATTGTCCCGCCGAAACGCCTCCGCACCCGGCGGGATGAACGCGGGATCGTGCTTGCCCCAAATCGCCAGCGTCGGCGCTTGCGCCTTGCGGAAGAATTCCTGAAACTCTGGATAAAGCTTTATGTTCGTCTCATAATCAATCTTTAGGTTTACTTGAATATCGACGATTCCAGGCCGGGCCGCCAGCGCGGAATCGAGCCAATACGTCTCCGGAGCAATCGCCGCTGGATCCGGAACGCCCGCCAGATAAAGAGCCTTTATGCCCTCAAAAGAAATGCGCTCGCGCAATGCCGCCCGGCGTTCCGGACTCGGGTCTTTCCAAGCGGCGCGCACCGGCTTCCAGAAGGCTTCCCCCAGCCCTTCTTCATACGCATTTCCATTCTGAGAAATCAGTCCCGTGATTCGCTCCGGATGCAGCAGGGCATGGCGAAATCCAATGGGAGCGCCGAAATCGAAGACGTACATGGCGTAGCGCTTCAGGCCCAGAGCATCGGTGAACGCTCCCAGCGTCTGAGCGAAGCTCGCGAACGAGTAATTGTAGCGGCGCTGCCGCGGGACCTCCGTGAAGCCGAAGGACGGAATGTCGGGAGCGATCAGCCGATATTTGTCAGCCAGCCGGGGCATCAGCTCCTGGAACATGACGGACGAGTTCGGAAACCCGTGCAGCAGCAGGAGTACCGGTGAATTTTCCGAGCCCGCCACCCGATAAAACACGCGCACGCCATCCGCCTCGACCGACTTACAGACCACATCGAAACGGCGATCGCCCGGCCTCGTCCCCAAGGATTGCCCAGCCGCCGTCACAGACAAACCTGTTGTTGCGGCGACGCCCTGCGCTAGTACGCCACGTCGCGTTAAACTGCCTTTGGAAAACCAGAACATTTTTTCTATCCACCTCGCTCGTTCGTCAACTCCGATTATCCGGCGCTAGTCGCGCCGATCAAGGTTTCCCGTATCAAAAGCCGCTACACTGAAGCCTGGAATGCACCTCCTCTCGACGCCATGCCGCCGGTAGCGCCCTTTCGCCGCTACGAATTGACGGTCCTCGCCCTGGCGGCCATCGTTTTTCTGGGTTGCATCGTCAGCCCGCCCTCCCTCATGGACGACGTCGACGCCGCCCAGCCCCAAATCGCCCGCAACATGCTCGACTCCGGCGACTGGGTGACCGCCCGCCTGGACGGCGTCCCGTACCTCGAAAAACCGCCGCTCAAATACTGGCTGATCGCCGGCAGCATGCAAATTTTCGGCCCGCGCGATTGGGCCGCGCGTCTCCCCATTGCCCTCTCAGCCATCGCCCTCTGCTGGCTGGTCTTCCGCATGGGCTGCTGGGCGTTTTCCGATCGCGCCGGCCTCTATGCCGGCATGGTGCTCTCCACCTGCGTAGGCCTGTTCCTGTTCACGCGCGTCCTGATCTCCGACGTTCTACTGACGTTGACCATCACCCTGGCTATGTGGTCCTTCCTCCGCGCGTTAGATGACGCCGAACCAAGGCCCAGACTCTGGGCGGCAATCATGGCAGCCGGCATCGCCCTGGGCCTGCTCACCAAAGGCCTGATTGCCGGGCTGTTCCCCATCGCCGCCGCGCTGATCTATCTGGCCATCTCCCGCCAGCTCTGGCAACTCACCACTTGGCGCAAGCTGCACCTATTCTCCGGTGTGCTCATCGTCCTCGCCATCGCCGCGCCCTGGCACGTGCTGGCGACCCTCCGCAATCCACCTTATTTCTATTTCGGCCTGCAGAGCCTGCCGGGCCAATATCACGGCTTTTTCTGGTTCTATTTTTTCAACGAACACCTGCTGCGCTTCCTAAACCTGCGTTACCCGCACGACTACAACACCGTCCCCGTGCTCTATTTCTGGCTCTACCATTTACTCTGGCTTTTCCCCTGGAGCGCCTATCTCCCCGCCGTTGCCAGTCTCAGTTTTCGTCCCAGTCTTAGCTCCGGTGTGGAAGCCCGCGCCGGCCAAATGCGCCTGCTCGCTCTCTGCTGGACCGGCTTCATCCTGGTATTCTTCAGCTTTTCTTCCACCCAGGAATACTATTCCATGCCCTGCTATCCCGCTCTGGCGCTCTTGCTCGGCTCAGCCATGACCTCGACCAAAGCCAAAACCATCCGCATCGGCACGCGCATGGTCAGCGCGCTCGGGGCATCCCTGGTCATCACGCTCGGCTACATCCTGTCGCAAGTCTGGAGCCTTCCCGCCCCCGGCGATATCGCCTCCGCCTTGCGTCAGAATCCTGACGCCTATACGCTCTCGCTCGGCCATATGAGCGATCTGACGTTCAACTCTTTCGCCTATCTGCGCACGCCTCTGATCGTTGCGCTCGCCGCGTTCCTGATTGGCGTTAGCGCCCGCTGGTGGCGGCATCCCTTCGCCGCTTTAGCCCTCATGATGGTCGTCTTTTTCCACGCCGCCCGCCTGGCGATGGTCACCTTCGATCCCTACCTGTCATCGAGGCCGCTAGCCGAAGCCCTGCTCCAATCTCCTCCCGGCCAATTAATCGAGGACGACGCGTATTACACTTTTTCCTCCGTCTTCTTTTACGCCAACCGCACCGCCCTGCTGCTCAACGGCCGCAAGACCAATCTCGAGTACGGCTCCTACGCGCCGGGCGCGCCCAACGTCTTCATCGACGACGACGAATTTCTACGCCGCTGGAGCCAGCCGGACCGTTACTATCTATTGATCGAGAAACCCTCTCTCTCTCGGCTCACAACCCTGCTCGATCTCAAGTGTTTCATCGTTGTCGCCGACCGGGGCGGCAAACTGCTTCTCACCAATCATGCAGTTGCTCATTGACGCTACTTCACTATTGCTCCGCAGCGCCGGCGTGAAGAACTACACCTACCGCTGGCTGGAGCACTTGCGCTCGGCCGCCCGCAATGAGAGCATTCGCGCCTTCCCCTATCTCGACCGGCTGGGGCCGCTGAATCACGAGCGCTCCACTCTCTCCGCCTGGCAGACCTATCCCAGGATCGCGGCGCTGCATCTGGCCAACTCCGGCGCAGTCGATTGGCTCACCCGGGGCGCGGACATTTTCCACATGTCGAACCAGGTGCGCCGCGTCCCACGCAAGCCAAAGATCACCGCAACTCTCCATGACTTCACGTGTTGGCTGATGCCGGAACTCCACACGCCGGGAAATATCCGCGCCGACCGCAACTTCGCCGAGCAAGTCCTCAAGCGCGCCGACCGCCTGATCGCCGTATCCGAGAACACCCGCCAGGATGCCATCCGCCTGCTCGGCATCAATCCCGAGCGCATTGACGTCATCTATTCCGGCGTCACCCAAGTATTCTTCGATGCCCAACCAGCCCCGTCCGCGCGCCCCTACGCGCTCTTCATCGGCGCCATCGAGCCGCGCAAAAACCTGGACATCCTGTTAGACGCCTGGCAGTCCTCCCACCTTTGGCGCGATTACGACTTAAAAATCGCCGGCCCCGCCGGCTGGTCGTCAAAAAACGTCCTGGCCCGCCTGGCCGAGCGTCTCCCCGGAGTCGAATATCTCGGCTACGTCGCCGAAGACGAACTCCCCGGCCTCACCGCCGGCGCGAGCGTCTTCGTCTACCCCTCGCTCTACGAAGGCTTCGGTTTCCCGGTAGCGCAAGCCATGGCCGCCGCAGTCCCGGTCATCACATCCAACGTTTCCTGCCTCCCGGAAATAGTCGGCGAAGGCGGCATCTTCATCGACCCCAAAAGCAGTGAAGACCTATCCGGAGCCCTAAAAACCCTGCTCACGTCCCCCAGTCTGCTACAGAAATACGCGAGAGCGGGCCGCCAGCGAGCCGAGCGCTACCGCTGGGAATCCTGCGCCCAACAAAGCCTGGCATTCTTCCACAAACTACTCTAATCGTTCGCTTGTAGGGCCGCCCCCCCGGTCGGCCCTACCTCGCCCTAAACCCAAAATCCCAGACCTGCATATTCACCTTGCCCTCCGTATACTCCACCAACGCATACTCCCCCGGCGTCAAATCCTTCTCTGGCCAAATCTTATACAACAAATCCCCCAACTGCTGCCGGAAAGTATCCACCAAATCCGGCTCCTCCACCACTTCCTTACTGACCGGAATAATCGTCAACTTCTCCACCACCCGATTTCCCTTGCGCGTCCCCATCCTCACCAAACCAAACCGTTCTTCATTACTCAACCGGAAATAAAATTCCTGCCGCGGATTCGTAACCACCGTCGCCGAATGCAACCCATCCACCTCCACCCACTGCTTCCCCGTCACCAGCGGCAGCGGACTCAATATCTTCAATATCGAACGCCCATTATTATTCACAATCTTCGATTCCGCCTGCTTCACCGGCCGCACCGCATCGCCCTCTACCACATACACCCCGGGATCCTTCGGAACGCGTTCCGCTTCCCGAGCGGCCTCCCGCTCAGCCTTGTTCTCCGCCGCCAGCGTCGCCTTGTCTTCCCGCTCCGATTCCTCCCGCGCCTTCACCTCGCTCTCAGTTTTCTTGAGATCCACCAGGGCCACCGGCATTTCTTCCCACTCGCTCCGCTCCACGCTGTAGTAGCGAATCCGATCGCCCTCGACCTTGTACTCGCTGGTGAGCTGATAAGTGCCATCGGTCATATACAACTTAACCGTCCCCGCGCCCGCCAACAGGGAAATGAGACCGAAGGCCAGCAAAAAACGAAGTGCAGTCAAGGCGAACCTCTACCTCCTAGGGTGCCACAGACGTGTGGGGCAGGATAGTATCCTGCCGACGGCCGATTATTAATCGGCCTCCGCAGGGTCAACCGGGAATCTTCCCGATCCGCGCATCGCCCGCAATCGCCAAGTGGGGCCGATTATTAATCTGCGGCCGATTATTAATCGGCCCTCCGCGGGGTCAACCGGGAATCTTCCCGATCCGCGCATCGCCCGCAATCGCCAAGTGGGGCCGATTGTTAATCTGCGACCGATTATTAATCGGCCCTCCGCGGGGTCAACCGGGAATCTTCCCGATCCGCGCGTCGCCCGCAATCGCCAAGTGGGGCAGATTGTTAATCTGCGGCCGATTGTCAATCGGCCTCCGCGGGTCAAGCGGGAATCTTCCCGATCCGCGCATCGCGCGCAATCGCCAAGTGGGGCCGATTATTAATCTGCGGCCGATTATTAATCGGCCCTCCGCGGGGTCAACCGGGAATCTTCCCGATCCGCGCGTCGCCCGCAATCGCCAAGTGGGGCCGATTGTTAATCTGAGCCGATTGTCAATCGGCCTCCGCGGGTCAAGCGGGAATCTTCCCGATCCGCGCGTCGCCGCAATCGCCAAGTGAGGCAGATTATTAATCTGCGGCCGATTGTCAATCGGCCCTCCGCAGGGTCAACCGGGAATCTTCCCGATCCGCGCGTCGCCCGCAATCGCCAAGTGGGGCAGATTATTAATCTGCGGGCCGATTATTAATGAGGCACTCGATCCGCTAATCCTTCCCAACCGCAAACAGAGTGGCGTTGTTGATCGCGTAAACCGTGCCATCGGGCCCGACGATGGTGGGCGTGTAAGCTTCCCCTAAACCCGGCGTTAGAACAATCGACTCAGTAAATGTATTGGTTGCCAGATCCCAGCGGTATAGCTTTCCGTCCTCGCTGCCCGCCAAAACGGAATTTGTGGCCGGATCGACCGCCGCTGAGTTGATGCACCACTCCTTGACGGCCGGCAGCGTTGGGTCCGGCGTGACGCCGGCGATGCTGAGAACTTCTTTCATCGTGACGGTGCCGGTAATGGAATCGGTTTCGGTCGAGTTGGGATCAACGACGGCAATCCGGTTGACGCCGCTGCCACCGGCCTCGATATAGTCGTTGTCCTTGGTCATCAGCAAATATGAGGAAGCACCCTGGTAGGACGGAATCATGGAAGCGGGAACAATCGACGCGGTATCGTCCCAACCAAACGAGCCCGGGATCTTGCTTTGCGTGAGCGCGCGGTCAAAATGCAGCAGCCAACCCCGGTAGTGGTTTTCTCCGGCGGACTCGAGGACTCCAAAATAGACATCGCCATCCGGGCCGATACTGGGCGACGCCGAACCGTCGCTGGTGAGCAGCGCGTCCTGACCGGTGGCCGGATCTTTTAGAACAATGCGGCCAGTGGTTTGAAGCGTCGCGCTATTCAACGCCAGCAGATAGCCCGCGCCATTGTATCCGTTGCTGACAGCCACGTAGAGAGTGCCGGTCTCGCCGCTAATCGCGGGCGTGCAGTTGTAAACCACTCCGGTGATGGCGGAATCGTTGGCGGCGGCAGCGGCGGAAATCCATGTTCCTTTCCCGCTGGAACTGATACGGGCGATACCGCTCGACAGAGCGGCGGGAGTGGAGCCGATGACTTGAAACCCAAAGTAGATATTTCCATCGGCATCCGCGCTCAAGGGCGTGTCGATCATTACGGCGGAATCGTAGGTCCTGCTATTGGCAGTGTAGCTGTCGAGGCCATAGAAGGCGATTTGTCCGCTGGCGCTGGTAGCGGAATCGGGATCGTCTCGGAAATAGACTGTGCCACCGGCGCCTGCGTAATACAGCCGGGTTCCGCTACGCGTGGCTGTCAGGGTGGGACCAAATTCCGGAGTCCAGTTAGCGGGCGTTGGCAGAACGTAATCGGTAGTGGCCGACCATTTGAGGCTGCCATCGGCGCCGGCGTGGGCTTCCACGCGGAATCCGGACGTCGCGCCCGTCTTTACGGGGACAATCACCGTGTTTTGAGCTGTGATCAGCGGCGAACCGTAATGAATGAAGAGTTCGCCACCGGAGTATTGCGGCTCCAGATCGACCGGAGTCTGCCAGCGGATGCGGCCTAAGGTCTGGGAACGGGCCGGCGCGAGCGCGGTGTGCTCCGCATTGGCGGCGAACACCGGCCAGGCCGGAGGAAAGCGCGGATCGAGAGCATGGGGACGCCTTGGCAGTGACTGAGCATAGAGGGGGCTTGCCAATATGATTGTGAACGCAAAGAGAGTCGTTCTCATCCAAGAATGTGAACACCCCACAAGCCGTTTTGTCGCCAATAACTCTGTTTACGCCGACGATTTGTGCTCACCATCAACGTTACAATCGTCGATCATGAGAGTTTTGTCGGTCAGCGTGGGTGTCCCGCGCCAGGCGCCCAATGGCCACGGCACGGTCCTGACCAGCATCTTCAAACAGCCGGTTCGAGGACGGGTGGCCGTGAGACGGCACAATCTGGAGGGCGACCGGCAATCGGACCTGACGGTGCACGGCGGTCCTTATAAGGCGGTGTATTGTTATCCAGCGGAACATTATGAGTTCTGGAAGGCGGAATTACCGGGCATGGAGCTTCCGTATCCCATGTTTGGAGAGAATCTGACCACTGAAGGCATGTCCGAGGAACTGGCATGTATCGGCGACCAGTTTCGCTTTGGATCGGCTGTCTTACAGGTCACGCAACCTCGCATGCCTTGCTTCAAACTCGGAATCCGGTTTGGCCGGAGCGATATTGTCAAGCGTTTTTGGCGTAGCGGGCGGTCGGGCATCTATTTTTCTGTTGTAGAAGAAGGCGACGTCGGAGCGGGTGATGCGATAGAGCGGACGTTCCGGGTGGAGGACGGAATCAGCGTGGCTGACGTTGTCCGGCTTTATCGCGGCGACGCGAAGAGCCCTGATTTACTCGGTCGCGCCTTGCGCGCGCCGCTGTTCGGAGGCTGGAAAGACGGACTGCGCGAACGGCTCTGAGGGCCTGTCATGAAACAAACAATCCCTCGAACCAAACAGGCTCTGCGATGGTGCGCCACCGCTCCCTCACGGTCGCGGCTCGGTAGAATTCGTCAAAGTCGGAGATATTGTCGGCAACCAAACTATGTAGGTACTAACGGTCGCCATGCCGGATACTCAGTGCGCGGCTTGCACCGCGCCTTTTTTGGCTCGCACCCTTTTCAGCAGCATCACCACTGGCACGCAAAAGAAACACGCCAGGGCCAGGTAGCGGAAATCGTCGACATACGACCAGAGCGCGGCCTGCTGATCTAAGGTGCGGTTGAGGATTCCGTAGGCGCGCTCTCCGGGGATTTGCGTTTGGATAGTTTGCAGAGCGCGCTCAAAATTGGGCGTCCCGGGCGCGAAATCCTTTACCATCTCGGCGCGATGGATCTGCTCATGCCTTGAGACGAGCGTATTGACGAGCGAAATCCCGATGCTCCCGCCGATATTCCGCATCAGATTATATAGGCCGCTGGCATTGCCGATTTGTTCGTTGGCAAGCGTTCCCATGGCCGTTGTGGAAAGCGGAACAAAAACCATGCCGGAGGCCATGCCGCTGATGACAATTGGCCAGAGCATGCTCCATTGCGAAATATCCAGAGTCACGCGTCCAAAGGCCAGAGCGGTGAAGCCGAAAACGGCGTAGCCGGTGGCGATCAGCCAACGATTATCCAAGCGTCCCGTGAGAATGGCAATCACCGGCATGATCATCACCGCGCCGACACCACGCGGCGCAACCGCCACGCCCGCTGCCGCGGCCGTGTATCCGAGCAGCGTTTGATAGAACAGCGGCAGCAGAGTGACCAATCCATAGATCACGCCGCCGAACAAGCCAATGAGAATGCAGCCGAACGTGAAATTGCGGTTGGCGAACACGCGCAGGTTCACCAGCGGCTTGCCGATAGTCCACTCCCGGATAAGGAAGGCCGCCAGCGTGACCACCATAATCGCCGTGGCCCAACGCAGCCAGATGGCCCCAAACCAGTCCACTTCCTGCCCCTTGTCGAGCACGATCTGGAGCGCACCGAGCCAGATCGCCAGCAGTCCCAAGCCGATACTGTCGATGCGTCCGGGCTTGGCGTTCTTTACATAGGGCGGATCCTCGATAAAGCGCGAGATCATGAGAATCGCGAACACTCCGATGGGGATGTTGATGTAAAAGGCCCATCGCCAGGAATAGCTATCCGTCAGCCAACCGCCCAATGTTGGGCCAAGGACCGGCGCCACCACGACACCGAGGGCGAAAACCGCCATGGCGGATCCGCGTTTGGCGGGAGGAAAGCTTTCGAGCAGAATGGCCTGGGATAGCGGCTGCAAGGCGCCGCCGCCCGCGCCCTGAATCGCGCGCGAAAAGAGTATCATCCCGAGACTCCGGGCCGCGCCACAAGTGAACGATGAGATGGTAAAGATCGCAATACAGACGATCAGAAATCGCTTGCGGCCGAAGCGTAGAGAGAACCAGCCGCTGGCGGGAAGAAAAATCGCGTTCGCCACCAGATAGCTGGTCAAAACCCAAGTGGCTTCGTCGGTAGTGGCGGAAAGACTTCCCGCGATATGCGGAAGGGCGACCGATGCGATGGAGGTATCGAGAACCTCCATGAAGGTCGCCAGCATCACCGAGACGGCAATCAGCCAGGGATTGACCCGCGGAGACCAGGCTGCCTGCGGTTGTGCCGGCTGCTCTGCCACTTTTTACTAGATGCTACCGCAGGTGGGAATGAAACGGAATTATACTGAAGGTGTCACATGGCCGATAACGGAACTCATCCGGTAACGCGTGCTGAACTGCGCGAAGAGCTGGCGGCGCTGGAAGCCCGCCTGACCGAGAGCTTGACCGAAAGAATGCGCGACATGCAAACCGAAACACTTCGCGCCTTCCATGGCTGGGCCGGGCCGTTCGAGCAACGTATGCGCGGCACGCAATCCTTCGTTATGGGCTTTGAAGAGCGCCTTGCTCTTCTCGAAGAGCGCGTGAGAAAAATTGAGAGCGACCGGCTCTCTCAGTAGACACTTACTTGGTCTTCTTCTCCGGCGCCTTGCGGATTGCCTCGAAGTACTTCTCGATGTACTGCTGATAGGCCAGCGGAACTTCGTCGCGATTGATCTCGCCGCCGGCTTCGATGTGAGTCGCGTTGCGGTTGGTGTATTGGGTCTTCAACTGTTGTTGCTTACCGGAAGACACTTCTACCATCATTTCTCCGCTGACGTTTTGCGCGCGCTTGCCGATCAGTTCGCTGATCTTGCCCATCGCCGCCAACTGCTCGGCCTCACGCAAGGTCTTGTCGCCATCCTGCTTGCCTACTCCGCTCTTAGAATCGGGCGCACCGGCACGCTGTGAGTCTTTTCCATTGCTCTGCCCCTGGGCGCTTTGCGACTGATCCGCGCTCTGCTGCTGATCGCCCTGAGCATCGGGATTGTTGGATGCGTCGCCTTGCTGTTTGGCTTCCGCCTGGCCATTTTGATCCTTGCCGCCGTTTTGCTTGCCCGGCTGCTGGCCATTCTGCGCATTGGGCTGCGATCGTTTGTTTTCGCCGTTGTTGGATGGCGTCTTCAGCTTAGCCATCAGGTTGGACAGCGCGTCGCGCATCTTGTCGGCGAGGCTGGAATTCTCGCCGGAGTTGCTTTGCTGATTCCCGCTCTTGGCGTCTTTGTCCTGCTTGTTCTTGCCGCGCGAGCCGTCTTGCGAAGCGCCATCGGGCGAGTCGTTGCCTTGCTTCTGTTCGCCGTTGGCGCCCTGGTCTCCGGGATCCTGCTGCGGGTCTTTGGATTTATCTTTCGCCGCCTGGGCCTTGGCGGGGTCGTATCCGTTATCGGGATTGTTTACCTCCGGCGTGTCGGTCACCCGGAGTGCGTCGCCGGTCGCCGGATCCATATCCGGATTTTCGGAATGTTCCGGATCCACGGCTTGGCCGGGATGTTGGTTGTCGCCGTCCGCCTTTTGACCAACCAGCCGCTTTTTCGCATCCGCGATTTGATCCGGGTTACCGAGAAAATCCTGGAACGGAATTCGGACCAAGGACTGCCGCAGATCGAGACTGTGTGTCACACCGTACCGCACGGCGAAGAACCCCAGGGCGGCCATCGCCAGCCCGGCGCACGCATAGAGGCTGCGCGAAGCGGCAAACGGAATCGCAACTCGCAGATCGGCCCGCCGGGCGAGATCTTCCGCCACAGCCCGCTGGCGCGCGACCACTACTTGTTCCGGATGCGGGTTACCTAAAAAGTAGAACGCCGTTGAAATGGTGTCTTTTAAATCCAGCCGGCGGTCAATCGATTGTGCGACCTGATATGCGCTGGGAATCCGCGCCCGGCCGCGCCATGCGCTGTAGGCGAAGCCGGCGGCGAACAACACCACCAACCAATACCAATTGAGAATTTGTGTGCCGAGAAGCAGCAGCAGAATGGCCCCGCCAAAGGCAATCGCCAGCGCTAGCGAGAGATGGCGGACGAGCAGGTGCAGCAGCGCGCGTCGACGACCGCGCCGGATGAGATCCGCAACTGCGCCCGACTCTTCCAAGAAACATTATCCCAGAAAGAAAAAGATGCCAGCGAATCTTCGCCATCGAACCCTCTAAGACACGACCTAAGACACCGCCCGAACCGGGCCTGGCCGCACGACCTATGCCTGATACCCTTGACACCCTGTTTTCGTCCGGTCACATCCAGTGCCACCCACCAGGAACAGTTGAGCCTCATCTTCGCGCAACGATGCAGAATCCGCCGAACCAGTCTGGAGGCTTGAGTCTGGATGGATGGACGCCAGGTTCCAAAGAGAGCCTTATCGAGTCCCGCAAAATGGTTCCCAAGTTGTCGGTCGCCGAAAAAGGTCATATCAAGGGTTGCTCTTCTGCGGTCGCGACGACTGCTGAGCAGACGTTTTCACGGACGCGAAGTTTACGCTCCGAAGCGCGTTGCAGGGATTATCAATAATTCTGGCGGTGAGGGTGAGATTCGAACTCACGGAACCCGTAAAGGTTCAACGGTTTTCGAGACCGCCGCATTCGACCACTCTGCCACCTCACCGCGAGTTGAGCGTCACCTCATCTTACCAGACTGGCCCGGGCTTACCATAGAACATTGGTTCTGCTCCAGGAAACATTTCTCACCCGCGCCATAGGCTATATTTTGCTGGCCTTTGCGCTTTGCGCCGCGGTGGTCACGGCGAGGATTGTCGTCCAGTACCACAACCCCGTGTTCTTCGGCGACCAGTGGGCCATCGTGGCGGATTTGCAGAGCGCCAATGGGAACATCACCGCGCACAACCTGTGGGCGCAGCACAACGAGCATCGCATTCCAATTGCGCGTTTGGCCGGCTATGCCGATTTGCTGTGGTTCGGTGGGCGCAATACGTTCCTGCTCGTCTTGATCTTTTTCATCCAGTTGGTGCATCTGGCGATCCTGCTGGCGGTATTACGAAAGTTCGGTCCGTCCGATTTGCGTTTTGAGATTCCCGCAGCGGCTCTATGTTTGTACTGTCTGTTCTCACCGCTTCAGATTGAGAATCTGGCGTGGGGCTTTCAGATTCACTTCGCCCTAATTCTCTGCGCGGCGTCGCTTGCGTTTGCCTTTGCCGTAACGCAAACGCCGCCGTTTTCCGGTCTGATCGTGACCGCCTGGGTTGCCGAACTCTGCATGTCCAATGGCGTACTGGTCTGGCCCGTTCTATCGTTGGTCGCGTTCGGGGTGGGTTACTCACGCAAGAAGCAAGTGTGGCTGGGAGCGATTGGCGCGGCTTCCGTCGCGATCTACTTCCTTGGCTATCGAACTCCACCGTATCATTCCAATCCCTTCGAATCCCTGCGGCACCCGCTGGCGATTCTCAAGTTCGTTGTGACTTACTTTCGCTCCAGTTGGGACCCTTCGCCGCCGGCTATTTCCATCTGGCCGACAATCGCGGAATCGCTAACGCTGGTCGTGTGTGCCTGGGTGCTCACCAATGCTTTCCGCTGCTTTGCGCTGCGCCGCGCCGGGTTTTCGCGCCTGGAGAAGTTCTGTTACGCGAACCAGTTATTCCTGCTGGCTTCAGCTCTGGTCACCGCGCTCGGGCGTCTGCGTTTTGGCCCGGAACAGGCCATGGTGTCGCGCTACCAGAGCGTGGCGCTTCTGTTTTGGGCGTGCACCGGCATTCTGCTTCTGTTGCGATCGGCCAAGGCGGAAAACAGCCGCGTCTTAGTGGGCTGTGAAGCGGTGCTTCTCGTCCTATTTCTAGCCCAGCCTGCGCGATTCGCCGCGGCGGAAGACTTTGCCCGCGAACGTAAAGCGATTTCCGAAAAAGCCTACGCCTCGTTGGTCCAAAATACCAACGATCGGGCGGCGATCGGCGCAGACTTCCCGTCGGTAGAGGCCGTTACCGCCTGGTATGGCTATTTGCGAGCGCACCAGTTCGGGCCGGACCCACGCGAATTCGGCGGGACGGTAGCGGCCGCTCCTCCGGGCCCTATAACGGTTCGCCCCGCTACGGATGCGCCGCGGCTCAACGGATACCAGCTCGCGCCGTCCGACGCCTGCTGGGGTTTTCTGGATGAAGGCGTGCCTGTAGAAGGCAGCGCGCACGCTTTCACGATTCTTGGCTGGGCTTGGCAGCGAACGGGCGCGCGGCTTCCCGATAAAGTGGTGCTGGCGTTCCCGGATGGCGTCATCGCGCAGACCGCCGGCTTCAGCGTGGCCCGGCCGGACGTGCAAAAGGCCGCGCCGGAAATCACCAGCCTGAACACCGGCTGGACCGCGACGATCCAAGCCGGAGCGGGCGTCCGGCTGCGAGCTTACGCCGTTCTGGCCGGCCAGCCAAACGAGTTTGGCGATGTACCCACAACGCCAACCGCTTGCCCACTGAGCAACGAATTCGTTGCGCCGTGATTTACTTCTTCAACTTGAGATTGATGATGGCTTCTTTGCGGCCATCGAAAACGCTCAAAGTTTTGGTATCGCTGTCCACTCCGTTGTGCTGGCCCTTGATCTCGTAGTCGATGTTGGTGCTTAATCCGGAGAAGTGATACTTGCCGCCATCGAGCGTGATGAATGAGCGGATTTGCAGGGATTTCATGTCTTTCAACTGCACGATCCCGCCCGAGACAGGAGCGCCGGAGGCGTCGCTCAGCGTCCCTTCCACGTTGCGAATGGTCGAGTCTTCGCCTTTCTTCTTGCCGAACTGCGCCTGGCTTCCCGCCACGCCCAGCAACAACAGAATCGCAAGCAGAATGGTCACTCCCGGCTTCATGTGAGGCATACTCGTCTTCATGCTAGCTTAAGTTTAACGAACGGAGACCGGATCAAAGGATTAAAGTTCGCTCGTGTTAATTCGGGATAATGCTTTCGAACGTGCGCATTTTCGAAGATTGACTTAGTACCGAGTCCCCTCACTTACGTTCGGGGCTAGATTTAGCCCCGACCGTGAGGGAGGGGACCAAGCGGTAATACGAGACGGTAATTGCGAAACAGTGTACTTGGTGACCCGCCCGCTCTCTGACAGTCGCGGCTCGGAAGGCGTGACGGTCCCGAAGTAGTGGCACGGTTGTTTCGTGATGGATCTCAGTGGAATTAACTATGCTACTGCGAGCACTCTGTTTCGCGCTCGTCCTCAGCCCGGCCTACCAGCCCGTGCTGGACTCGATTTCCTCCAACGCCCTGCGAAGCGATTTGTCTTTTTTGTCGTCCGATGCGCTGGAAGGCCGCGACACTCCTTCGCGCGGCTTGGACACGGCGTCCGAATTCATAGCCGACGAATTTCACAAAGCCGGCTTGCAACCGGGCGGAAACGACGGGTATTTTCAAACGGCCGATTTCCTGGTGCGCACACCCAACGTGGAAGGCTTTACCTTCGAGTTGTCACAGAATGGACACACGTTGCGCCTGAAGGCGGACGAGCTGAAGATTGAGGCGGCACACGCTGTAGATCTCGCGCGCGCCCCGCTGGTTAAATTGGATCGCGTCGACATAGGCGGGAAGAAAGAAGACACGGGCGGGAAGAACGAATGGGCGAACCGCGTCGTGATTACTGAGCGAGGACGCGGAGAAAGGCACATACGCGGAGCGGCGGCCGTGATTCTGCTCGATCGCCATCCGGAGCCGAATCTAGAAGCGCGGCCGCAGTTGCTGGATCCGGAATCGCCGGAGACCGTGGGCCCGCCCCGCTTTATCATCCACGGACTGGCGGCGGACAAGTTCTACGATGGCCTGGACGGCGACGACGCCGTTGCCTCCATCCACTTAGGCAAACCCCGTGAGCGGCACGCGCCATTGCGCAATGTCGTGGCCATTTTGCCGGGTTCCGATCTGCGGTTGAAAGACACTTGCGTCATTTTGTCGGCGCACTACGATCATCTTGGAATGAAACCTGCCTCGGCGGCCGGAGACCGGATTTACAACGGCGCTAACGACAACGGCAGCGGGACGGTGTCTGTAATCGAAATAGCCGCGGCGATTGCCAGGCTCAGCCCCCATCCCCGGCGCTCGATTATCTTTGTGACGTTTTTCGGCGAAGAAGAAGGGCTACTCGGTTCCACTTACTATTCGCGGCATCCGGTGTTCCCGCTTGCCAAGACCGTGGCCAACCTCAATCTGGAACAGCTCGGCCGTACCGACGCCCGTGACGGCCCGCAGGTCAATACGCTTTCGATGACCGGCGAAGCGTATAGCGACGTCACCTCTTATGTAGAAGCTGCCGGGCGAGCCACGGGTGTCAAAATAAGGCGCACCGGCGCCAATAGCGAATTGTTTTTTTCCGCCAGCGATAACTATCCGTTGGCCAAGGCCGGCGTCCCGTCTGAAACTCTGGTGGTGGCGTACGAGTATCCCGACTATCACGCCGTCAGCGATGAATGGAACAAGATCGATTACGACAACATGGCCCGCGTCGATCGCGCTGTCGCCGGGGCGACGCTGTTACTGGCTGATTCGGTAACCGCTCCGCACTGGAGTGATTCGAGCGCGGCGGCGCCCTTTCGCAAAGCCCGGCACTAGATTCGCTCAATCCCGGGCGCGCACTTGCGCCAGCCGTTGGGCCAAGCCCACGGGGAGTATTGCTTCGATATCCGGCGTGATCAAGCCGGCTTCATCCAGGTCCTTGAGATGGGTTTCGTCTTTGGCGCGAAAACTGGTCAGCTTCATGCGGACCAAATCCGCCAGCGGAATGAGGCGAACGCCCTTGAGAACGCGGCAAGTACCGAATTCTGGCGTTGGCTCAAAATATTGCGGCCGAACCTTCTCACCTGTGAACACCAAATGAACGCCTCGCCGGGCCGATGGCTGGCCGGCTTGGACCAACATGTCCACACCAGCCACGTGCCGATACTCCAACCCGAACGGCCGGGCAGCCGCGGCAATCTTTTCCAAGTCTTCGCGCCGGACGGCGATATCGATGTCCTTGGTCAGGCGCCCGGCATCGGGCGCCTGCTCTTCGACGTAGAGATAAGTGGCAAACCCGCCGACCACCCGGTACTCGAGTCCGGCCGACGCAAACACCTGCTCGACGACGTGAGCTAAATCGAAGAGTTGCTCCACACGGCTCTCAAAAAACGTGTTCACAAACACTGGTATTGGTCAGCCTTGCCGCGATTATCTCACTTCCGGGGTCGTACTAGTCCTTACCTCCAGCGACTAGTGTTTTCTGGTGCTATGACGAGTCTTGAATCGCGATGAAACCAATGATCTCCGCTATACGTTTGTTAATAGAAAGGCTATACTGAATCCAGGAGTTTTCCCCGCATGCGACGCTTCCTTTCGGCCGGAATCAGCTTGACGGTTCTTCTGGCGCTGCTTGCGCCGGGATTTGCCGAGGACAAAGAAAAAGACCCCGATGAAATTGGCAACCGGAATGTTAGCGGCAAGGTAAACTTCTATTCCATTGAGAAAGAAATCGCCCTTGGCAAGCAGTTGGCGCAAGAGGTCGAGCGGCAAGCCAAGATCGTAAATGATCCGGTCATCTCGGAATACGTCAACCGAGTGGGTCAAAATCTGGTGCGCAACTCCGACGCCAAGGTACCCTTCACCATCAAAGTGATCGACAGCGAAGACGTCAACGCATTTGCGCTTCCCGGTGGTTTTTTCTTTGTGAACTCCGGCCTGATTCTGAAGGCGGATACGGAAGCGGAACTGGCCGGCGTGATGTCGCATGAGATCGCGCATGTCGCGGCGCGCCATGGGACCCGGCAAGCGACCCGCGGCGAGATCGCCAACCTAGCTTCCATCCCACTGATCTTCATGGGCGGCTGGGCTGGATATGGCGTACGGCAGGCGTACAGCGTTCTCGTCCCAGTGGGCTATCTCAAGTTCTCGCGCGGCTTTGAATCGGAAGCGGATATGCTGGGCCTGCAGTACATGTACAAAACCGGCTACGATCCGGAGGCTTTTGTCGACTTCTTTGAAAAAATAGAGACGCTGGAGAAGCGCAAGCCGGGCACGATGGCGAAGGTTTTTTCCACGCACCCCATGACCGACGATCGCATCAAGGCGGCTCAGAAAAATATCGAAGAGATGTTGAAAGAGAAGCCGGAATATGTGGTGACGACTTCTGAGTTCAACGACGTCAAGGCCCGTTTATATGCCATGCACAATCATCGCAAGCTCGATCCCAAGCAGGATGATGGCCGGCCGCGCTTGAAGCGGACGCCTGGTTCGGGCAGTGGTCCGGTGGATGTGGACGACAACGGCAAGACATCCAGTGGCGACGAGGACGAGCGGCAGACGCTCAAGAAACGGCCCAGTTCCGATCAGTAGTTCAAGAACAAATCCAACAGAGCCAACCGGCACAAATGAGTTCGGTTGCCGGTTGAAATGTCTCCGGTGGGTCCCATTGCGGGAATCCGCTCACAATCAGCGTCGCCCGTGGCTTGGCGATTCTTTCAAACTCCCGCGCCAGCGCTTCCACCGTGGCTGAGCTGATATTGGCGACAATCACATCCGCAATGCCCGCTTGAATGGCGTCGGCTGAGCCGGCGAATAACGGCGCCGTACCCAGGCGCTCTTTCGCGGAGGCGACGGCTGCCAGGTCGATATCGCAGGCCACAACCAGCCCCGCTCCCAGCAGGCGCGCCGCCACCGATAAGATGCCTGATCCGGCGCCGATGTCGACCACCGTGTCGCCCGGCTTTACGGTGCGCTCTAGGGCCTCCAGACAAAGCTGCGTCGCCGGATGGTGACCTGTTCCGCAAGCCATGCCCGGAGTCATTTCGAGACGCAGGCGTCCGGGGGGAGTAGGATCGTCGCGCCAGGGCGGGACCAGAAAAAATCGCTCTCCTACTTCCAGTGGCGGCCAGGCGTCGCGTGACACCTGCTCCCAGTCGACGGGGTCCTCCTGACGAAGGACCGGTCTATATGATGCGCGGAAACGGTCTGCAATGGCGCCGGGGTCGGCAACGTCAAAGAAAGCGCGCAAGCCGCCGGGCTCCTCCTGAATTCCGCAGGTTCCTAATTCCCAAAGTTGCGAGGAGAGATCATCGTTGTCCGCCGGGGAGCACTGCAGGAAGAGCGAAAACAAGACTTCAGTATAGGTCGTGTATTCGGGGTATCTCTTCGGGGGATATTGCCATGTCAAGGAAAACAGTCTATGATCATGAGAGGATTGGGGCGTGGCACGCCCCAATCCTGAAGCGCGGTCAGCGTCTCTTTCGAGGGTAGCTGATCTTCACTTCGATCGTGATGAATTTCATCACGAATCTCACGATAAGAATCATGTTGGATTCTCCTTTCTGCTTGTAAGGGATCGCCCGGGGCTCATCTCCCGGGCTTTCCATTTGAAGCTCTTGTGCTCCATCTGAAACTCGCCTGATCCCGCACTTGCAGAAAGCTATTACGAGTAGTGCCCACGCGGCGCACAAACTCTCCCACGAACATCGCTGGGTTTGACTTCATCGCGCGCAGAGCATACACTTCTCACCATGCGAGCTTGGATTTTTGCAGGTTTGTGTTGCGTTGGCCTGACGGCGGCCACGGTCCGAATTATTCAGACCAATAGCGCCGGCGACAGTCTGCACGTCATCGATCCGGAGACCAACAAGGTGGTGGGTATCATCAACGGCATCGAGGTCAATCATGGCGTGACGGTGGCCCCGGACGGCAGCCGAATCTATGTCAGCGACGAGGCGGAGGACTCGCTCGATGTAGTGAATGCGAAGACTCTCCAGGTGACGCAGCGCATTCCGCTGAGCGGGCATCCAAACAACATCTCGATCGCCAAAGATGGGCGGCGAGTCTATGTGGGCATCATCCAGCCGCCCGGAGCCGTGGACGTGGTGGATACCGGTTCGCTCACCAAGGTGAAAACGATTCCGACCAAGGGTGGCATCCACAATACCTATGTGACCCCGGATGGTAAGTTCGTCATCGCAGGATCGATCGCCGGAACCAGCATCACTGTGATCGACGCCCGGACGGAAGAGATCGCGTGGGTGCTGAAGATGGACAAGGGCGTGCGGCCGATGGCGTTTGAGACCAATCCCGATGGATCGACGCATCGCATCTTCACGCAGCTATCGGATGTACACGGGTTCGCGGTGATCGATTTTGCTACGCGCGCGGAAGTGGCGCGCGTGATGTTGCCGGCGCCGGTTACCAAGACGCCCGACATCGCAGGCACGCCTTCGCACGGGATCGGTGTTTCGCCCGATGGGAAGACGCTGTGGGTCAACAGCATGTTGAATAGCAAGGTGTACGCCTATTCCCTGCCCGGCTTGAAACTGATCGGCGGCGCCGACGTCGGCAAGGTGCCGGATTGGATTACGTTTACGCCGGATAGCAAGCGGCTGTACGTTTCCAATTCGCGGTCGAATTATGTGTCGGTGGTGGATGCGGCGGCCATGAAGGAGATCGCGCGGGTGCCGGTGGGCGAAGTGCCCAAACGCAACGTTACCGCGATTTTGCCGTAGGCCGGGCGCCCCTCACTCCGCCAAGCCGATCTTCTTCAGCAATCCTTGATAACGCGGTTCGTTATGCAGGATGTTCAGTCTCTCCGCGCGGGTTAATAACCTGTTGGTTAATAACCTGCCGCACAAGCCGAGAAAGATCCGTCACGCTATTTTGCGAGCCTCAATAATCGCGATGTCCTTACCCGGTGATGTAAAAGAACTCTTCCCGTACGATCTTGCCGTTTTTGACCGTATAGAGCCCCGCTTCGTCCATTTTCATCCGCTGCTTCGAAGGCTTGTTCGTGACATCGTAGGTAAAGCGTACAATGAACCGATCCCCGTGCGGAAAAGGACCCTCGACATGGGACGAGTGGACCTCATGGTTTTCTATCCACCACTTGCCCTTTTCACCGACGGCCTGGATTCCTTTCATTTCCGCAGGCATGTTGGGCATGCTCGCAGCCTCCACACTTACGATGTCCGGAGAGTAGAGGGCATGTACCGCCTCTTCATTCTTGTTCTGCTTGCACAGCTCGACCAGTTTGTGGCCGACTTCTAGGGTAGTCATTTTTCCTTGGAGATGCTGGCACAATCGTGTTGCAGATTCGTTAGCTGTCTTCCGGCCGCGCCGCCGCGCCCGCTTGACCGCGAGGACCGCGTGGTCCGGCTTTGCGAACCAGGGCGGCCAGAGCGTCGTCATCGAGGCCGTCGTCCAGACGCCGCATCGATCGCCATGACGAGTTCAACTATATCGAGGCTATCGAGGTCGAGTCTATCGGGCGGTGGACTGGGATTCGCTCGCTCACTCATGAGTTCAGTATGCCCGAGCGAAGAGCCTTTGACACCGCCCGAGCAATTGCCACGGAACCCGGCGTATCGCTATGGATGCAGATGGTCTGCGCCAGGCCTTGCCCGGCGATGCGAACCGCTTGCGCCGCTGCCTCTTCGGGATCGGCGATCAGTGCATCCGCATGTTTCCGGTTGCGTAGCGTACCGTCGGGTTCGTAACGCCGGTCGGCAAAAGCCTCGGCAAACACCTTGAACCCTTCCTCACGGAAGACATGCAGCATAGGCGATCCGGCCAGACCCATGAGCGTGACGTCCCGGCTATATCGGGCTACGCCGCGCGCGATGGCCGCGGCGAGTAGCGTATTTTTCACCGCTTGGTTATAGAGCGCTCCGTGTGGCTTCACATGAACCATCTCGGGAGCGATGGCCGCCAGCGCGCAAACCTGATCGTATACGGTCTGCTCCACGGCATCCAAAGGCATGTCCATTTCCAGACGCCCGAAATTTTCGCGATCGGGGTAACCGGGATGGGCCCCGATGGCGACCTTGTGCCGCCGCGCCTGTTCAACGGTGACGCGCATGGTTTGCTCATCGCCGGCATGGCCGCCACAGGCAATGTTGGCGGACGTGAGAAAAGGCATGAGCGCTTCTTGCGTTCCATCGTCGATCATCGAATGCAGTTCCCCTACGTCGGAGTTAATGTCCATCACGACCTCACGCTAGCATGAGAGGCCGGTGACATCGAAGCCTGGATCTCCGGCAAGTCTGGTAGTTGCGGCGAGATACGCCGGAGAATCACGAATGACGGATCGCGGATTTCGACGGCGACACGCTTTAAGTGGTCAGCGGAACCCGCTTCCAGTGCCTGCAGCGCCTCATAGATGGGTCGCCATGCATCCCTCCAGCCTCTCCTATCAATCAACTCAAGACAATCGCGCACACGGCCGTTCTTGACGGCTGCCGCGAAGAACGTCTCCAGAGCGTTTTGTCCAATCGAGTACAGGTCGATCGGATCGCCGTTGAGCGCGTCTTCCAGAGCTACTGAGGCGCGGGGAAAATCGTGGAGCTGGGCGAGAGCAACCGCGCGGTACAGCCCGGCGTACCGGTTTAGGGCGTCTTTCTCCTGAACCAAATCGCATATTCCGAGGAGAAGCTTGCCGAAGGGTGGGTAATTCCTGCACAACATGAGAAGCTCATCCCAAAATGCTGGATCGCGGGCCGCATCAATCGAGATCAACAGCTCCTTTTGTGCTGTCTCTGAACGTTCAAGTGCTGCCGCGAAGATCGCGGCTGAGACCCTGTTATCCGGATCGAGTTCATGGGCCCGACGGAGATGGCGCCTCGCCTCTTGGGGCGTCGAGAGTTCGCAGTAAAGCAATACGCCCAAGATCCGAACATTGACAGCGTTGTTTGGCTCCAATTGGACCGATTTACTCAACGCGACTTCAGCGTCCGAGGGCTTGGCCGCACGACAAGCGAGGAAGACGCCAAGGCCTGCCCAAAACGCCGCATTTTCGGGGTCAAGCTCGATGGCCTTGCGGTAGACCGACTCGGCGTCTCCCGTTCGTTCAGGCATCGTTTCAAGCAGCGTGCCCAGCCAGATCCATGTCAATGCGTTCTTCGCGTCAAGTTCCGCAGCTTTTCGGAAGGTCGACTCGGCTTCCTGAGCTCGCTCGGAGTTCCTTGAAATGAGAGAGCCTAGCATACACCACAACGCGGCGCTATTAGAATCAAGTTCGATGGCTTTGCGGACGGCGGACTCGGCTTCCTCGCTCCGTCCCGGCGTATTCGCTAGGAAGGCAGCAAAGTGACCCCAGACCCAGGCAATCTTCGGGCCTAGCTCCACGGCCTTTCGGTGGGCCAACTCAGCTTCCTTTGTTCGTTCGGGTCTAGCGGCGACGACCACGCCCAGGGCACTCCAGAACATGGCGATGTTTGGGTCAAGTTCGATAGCTTTCCGGAACGCTTTCTCCGCTTCATCGATTTCGTCTGGTTTCCTCCTTAGCAGAGTGCCAAGAATAGCCCAGAACCAAGCAAAGTCGGGGTCTAATTGGATGGCCTTGCGGACGGCCAGCTCCGCTTCCTCGGCTCGTTCAGGCTTCCGGGCGAGCACCGTGCCCAGACTGCCCCAGAACACAGCGACGTTGGGGTGTACTTCGGTCGCTTTCCTGGAAACTCTCTCGGCCTCATCGGCTCGCTCAGGTCTGTTAATGAGGACGGTGATAAGGAAGCCCCAAGACGAGACGTCGTTCGGGTCTAACTCTATGGCCTTGAGCAAAGTGGTTTCCGGAATGTACGACAGCGCGGAAGCACCCTCCGCTTCCTCAATTCGGCCAGACGTTTTCGTGGGAAGGATTCCAAGATTGCTCCCAGAGGCTGAATCCGGGTGAAGGCAGATTGCCTTCCGAGAGGCGGCCTCCGCTTCGGCGTGAGTGCCCCGCTTTGGCGCGCGACGTTTGAATAGCCAATTCATCAGCATCTGAGCGCGAAGCCCTGTCTCGGTCTGCACTGATCCGGGGACGGCCGACCCATCGTCAGCACTTTTCGTGTCCATTGTGGCGAGATAAGGCCGCCACATGTCCTCGATATCCGAGCACTTCTGTCGAAGATAGTGTTCGAACATATCAGGTTGTGCCCCGGACGCAAGGATGTAAGCGAAGAACGTCTCGATCTCCTCTGGGCGGCGGCGCCGAGCACCTTGATGGTGCTCGATGCGTTCCCATGCCATCCGTTCCAGTTCGCTGGAATCAAAAAATACGCGTAAAAACTCGACGAACCAACGCAGCTTCGCACGCACTCTCCGGCTGGCCCGCATCAAATACCAGATGTTGAAGAAGCGCTCAGCCACTTGGTACATGGCCTTTTTGCTATCGCCAGGATCCGCCTTTTCCAAGACGCCCTGGCGTACAAGTCTGGTTAGCTGGGTCGACACCGCGCTCGTGTCGAGTCCCGTGTCGTCGTGCACTTCCATCGCAGTCACCGGATCCCATCGAAGCGCGACAGCATCCAGTACCTGCTGCGCCTGGGGGGGCAATTCGTCGACGCGGCCCTTATAGGTTGGCGTGACTTGGTCGAGTAGCTGTTCCAGATACTCGCGTGCCCCGCCGGCCAAGCCGTCCAAGACGAGGTGGAAGAGAAGAACTGTGGTGCGGGGATTGCCACCTGTCAATTGCACCAGGGTTTGCAAGCGTGCCGGGTCGGCGTTGAGCCAATCAGCGACACGCTGTTTCGCGGCGCCTTTTTCGTTTTCGTTCTCTTCCACGGATTCGCTAAGCCGGAGCAGGAGGTCCTTAACTTCGGTCAAGGTTAGTGGCGCGAGCTGATAGATCTTGAAGAACTCGAAGAACGCTCGATCTGGCCCATAAATCCCTTCGCTGGCTTGGGTGGTCGCTCCAAAAAAGGTCAAGTCGCGCCGCGTGGAGAGGAGTTCGCGAAAGCGCCATTGCTGCACGCTCTCGATGGTGTCAAAAAGGCGGTCCGCGTTATCGACCAACAACAGAATGCTCTTCTGAATTTCACGGTTGATCTGTTCGAGAAACTGCGGCACGCGATCTTCGACTTGCTCGGGAGTACACGTGCCGATCATGCCGGCAAACTCTTCCACGCGCTTCAACATCCGAGTGTCCTTATCGCGTTCCATCGCGTCGGCCAGGGCATCAACGGTGTTGAGCAGAAAGTGATGCAGGCGGTTGACGTTGTATTGCTCCTCCGGAAAAACCAGTGCCATGTAGCGGCTGTTCAGGTCGGGGTCATCCTCTACGCCATAGCGCACGCGCTGCAGCAGCGTGGTTTTGCCCATGCCACGCGCGCCGATCACGAGAACATGAGAAGGGCGCTCCTCACGTAGGAGATCGAGCAGACTCGAGTAAGTAGCCTCTCGTACGTGGAACTGTGCAATCGCCTCGGTTCTGCTGAGGGACTGCGGATTGTAGACGGGAACTCCGCCGAAGGGAAAAAGCCTCGGCTCTGTCATGGCTGCACCTCTCGCCAATAGCGGCGTAGGAGTCCTGAACGGAAGCGGACAACACCCTCTTGGCGTACCAGATACCCGTCGCTGATGAGTAAGTCGAGCGACTGGCGCAGCATTTCGGACCGGATTTGCGTGGCATGCAGGTCCAGGCTCAAACGCAGGTCAATGCTTTCGACCGTGATGCCTCCTGGGTTGCGGCAGGCCATGCTTAGGACAATCTCGGAATACTGTTGGACCCGGCTGTCGAGCATTTTACTTAGCCGCTCGTCCCAATGATCGAAGTGCGTTCTGCCCTGGGCGATAAGTCTTCGCAATGCGATTTCGACGAGGGCCGGCGAAGGCGCGCCATGTCCTTCGTTCACGACTGCGCGAAGTTCCTCAAAGACGAGATTCAAGTGGAATGGAATCGCCCATTCCACCGCTGCGAGGATGGCGTCGATCGTCTCCCCGGTCAAAGTCCAGTGATGGTGGTGGCCTCGACCGTCTAGATAAGCGCGAGCTTTCTCTGGGCTGAATTCACCGAGTTCAATCAACTGCAGGTCGTGGATCGTGCCGGATAGTCTGAGTCTCCTGGCAACCGAATCGAGGCCAATAGAACCCGCGAAGAACCAGCGCGGTTGATATTGTTCCCGGAGGCGTTTCAGCCAGAGCAGGAAACGTTCGGCTCTGTTTCCCGACGGATCTTGCTGGACGATGCTGCCTACAAGCAGTGGCAACTCGTCAATTAGGAGGAGTGTTTTCGCATCGCACGATTTGAGCAGCTTCTCCAGATCTTCAGCCGGCCGGCGCCAGTCGAACTTCTTTGCCTTTAGCTCGATCAGACCGGTCTTCAGTACAAATTCCAAGTCTTCGGGGAGCTTGTCTTTGAAGGCGGAAAGCCAGCCGCCGGAAGCCCACTCGGCGTCCCGGAGCGCGCGCACTAGTCGTTTAATGAAGTCCAACTCATCTTCCGCGTCCGGAACCGAGAGGTACAGTGTGTTGTAGCCTTTGGATTGCCCGTCCTGACCCATCCGATTTAGAAGGGAACTCTTACCCACGCGGCGCGGAGCAAGAAGAAGCAGATTGCTTGTGGTTAGAAGATCCCAGGCACGGTCAAGGATCTCTTTGCGATTGAAGAATGCCGGTCCTTCGGCGAGGCGGCCCATGCTTCCAGGAATACCATGGTGATTCACTACAGCAATATTGTAGCACAACATTTTTGTAGTACAACAGATTTGTTGTTATCGCTAGATCACTTCGCCTCCCACTTCCCGAAACTCCGCGAACATCTTTTCCGCCACAGCCTCATCCAGCGCCTTCACCGCGTTGGCGACAATCGACACCGGCTTGCCGTATTTCAACAATCCGAAGGCAGCATAGCGCACGCAAATCTCAGTGACTACGCCGTAAACCACGTACCGGTCCGCACTCCACTCGCGCAGCTTGACGTCGAGCGCGGGGTTGGTAAAGCAATCGAGCGCCTGTTTCTCCAAGATGAATTGGCCAACCATCGTGCAGGCCGGCTTGTGCTGGCCCAGCGTGCCGGCCACGCAGTGGGGCGGATACAGTTTGAACTCGGCGTCATTTTCAGCGTGCGCATCGGCGGTCGAGATCAGCAGCGGGGCTTGCCGGTTCAGTTCGGCGATGCGTGGGATGATCTTTTCGGCGCCGGGAACGTAGAGCGCGCCGGCGGGAAGCAGAAAATCAAGTTGCGTGTCGATGTCGAAGAATACGGTTTTCATCCTGTACCTGATCGTACAGCGACAGCAGGGGGCGGCTGTAGTCGATCCGGTATTGCTGCTCGTTGTCGAACAAACTTCGAGTGGCGGCGGGCAGGTGGCTCAGGTTTTCCGCCGCATTCTTCCGTGCCTCCACGGCGTCAGGCACGGGCGCGACCAACTCGCCTTTGAGCATCACCGGACGCAGGAGCGCGCGGGCTAGCGGCTCGGTGGGACCGCAGCCGAGACACTCCCAGTCACAGGCAATCACGTCGTGATCGGCAAAGCGGAACACCTGTTTCGAGCCGGGCATGGTCTGCTTGTCTTCGCTGAACTTCGCCGTAAAGCGGCCTTCGAGCTGGACCAGTTTATAGATGACGCCGATGTTGGGCGAGTCAGTAGAGGTAGCGAGATCGGTTCCCACGCCAAAAACGTCAATGGGCACGTCGGCGGCGGCGAATTCCAGAATCTTGTATTCGTTGAGATCGCTGGTGGCCATGATCTTGGCTTCGGTGAGGCCGGCCTCGTCGAGAATTTTGCGGACGGCCCACGCCAGTTCGACCAGATTGCCGCTATCCAGCCGCACTCCCCACAAAGGACGTCCGAGCGCGGCGGCGAGGCGTGCGCCTTCCCGCGTGTCATAGGTATCGATCAAGTAGACGGTCGCGTCGCCAAGCAAAGTTTGCAGACGGGCGTAAGCATCGCGCTCGTCCGGAAAGGCCTGGACCCAGGAGTGCGCGGCGGTGCCGAAGACCGGCACGCCATAGCGGAAGCCGGTCTCGGTATTGCTGGTCCCGATGCAGCCGCCGATATACGAGGCCCTTCCGGCCAGCACGCCCGCCTCGGGCGAATGCGCCCGCCGGGTTCCGAAATCGACCACGTAGCGGCCATGGGCAACCTCCACCATGCGGGCAGCTTTGGTCGCGATAAGCGACTGGAAACCGATGGTGGCGAGTAAATATGTCTCGACCAACTGCGCCTCGATCAGGGGCGCGCGTATGGTCAGAAACGGCTCATTGGCGAAGATGGGAGTGCCTTCCGGCATGGCGAAAACGTCGCCGGTAAAACGAAGCTTGGCGAGAAAATCGAAGAACTCCGGCGCGACATTATGGAACTGCGGAAGAGTGCGCAGATACCGCAATTCTTCCGCCTCAAAATGGAGGTTTTGCAGATACGAGACTGCCTGGGCGAGACCCACGGAAAGGACAAAGTTGCGGTAGCGAGGCAGACGCCGGAAGAACAGCTCGAAAACCGCGCTTTCCTGAGCTTTGCCGGCCTCGAAATAGCCGGCGGCCATGGTGAGCTGGTAGAGGTCTGTCAACAGGCCGGTCATTTTTTCTTGACCGGCGCGGCTTCTTTCACGTCCCCAGCGGCCCGCACCATATCGTCTATATTCTTCGCATCCACTTCGTAAAGGGAGGGTTCATTCTCACGGCGGGCAATGTAGCCCTGGCCCGCTTTCGCGAACGAAACTTTCTCCACTCGCTTACCTTCGTTCGAGGTCACGGTGACCTCGATTTCGGGCGTGGTGAATCCGGTATCCACAAACTTCGCGGCGGATACTTCGCGCAGCTTGTCGATCAGATTCTGCACGCTGACGCCGTCCATCTTCTTGCCGCCGGAAAGCCAGTCGTCGCCGGACTTCTGGAAGGCATAGGTCTTGCCGCCGGCATGCAACTCCACTTTATTCGGATCGTTGAAACCGAAATCGAACAACTTCTTATTGCGGAAATCGTCCAGGGATTTATCGACGCCGGATCCAAGGTCGGAGGATACCTTATAAATGCCAGCCACCATGCTCGATTTGGCATAGTAGTCGTCTTTGTTCTTGCGCACCTGCAGTTCTTGCGTACCGGAAGGATCGGTCACTTTGACGGTGGCGATGGGCGTGCCGGTCAAGAAAGCGGAGGCGGCTTTTTTGGTATCCTCATCGGAGAGCGTTAAGTCCATCTTGGCGTCCTTAACCTTACGCAAAAGTTCCTCCACCTGCAACCCGTCGGCCCGCAGCGGCTGGGGCTTGACGATCTGCCACTGGTCTTTGTCGCGGCCGAACTCGATATCCTGCTTTTTCGCGTCTAACTCCAGGCGGCTTACTTTGTCCTGATCGAAAGTCAGCAGCCGCTTGTCCCGCAGGTCGTTGACGGATTTTGCCAGGCCGGTTTTGACCGAAGAAATAACGGTAAACACGCGTGGATCGCCGGCTAACATGGCATAAGTGGTGCTGCCGGTGGGACTGTCGTCGCCGAAAAGCACCTTGGTGGTTTTTCCGTTTTTGGCGCTAATGTCCACTTCGGCGCTGGGGTTTTTCAGTCCGTAGGAACCGAGGTCCGACGACTTCTGCTCGATCACGCGGTCGGCGGCAATGTTGGCCGCGGCAAACACCAGGCTGGTGACGGCATCCTGATCGGCGCCGTAAGAGGCAGGGGCGGTGATTTGCCATTTGTTTCCGCTCCCGCGCTCCAACACGGTATCCTCGTTTCTCTGCTTGATCTCGATTTTCTTGATATCGGGCTCAATGAGAGAGACCATCTTGATGGTCGAGTCAGTGGGGGGCTTGGCGGCTTTCTTTTCCTCGTCTTTATTGGAAAAATAGAGCGCTACTCCTAACCCCGCCAGTATCACCGTCGCTACAATTAATCCTCCGGCACGCATTTTTTTATATACCTATCTCCTACGCCACCAGACGGCAACGCCGCCGACAATCACGATCAACGGGAGCATGAATTGGCTAACCAGGCGCAGCCAGGCGAATTGACGTTGGTTAAGGGAGATCCTGCGATCCTCCGTTTCCTTGGGGCGGATGGAGATCAGCGCTTCATCGGACGCCAGCCAGTCCACGGCGTTGAGCATCAGGTCGGAGTTGGCGTTGAAACTCAGAAACGAGTTAGCGGCAAAGCCCGAGTTCCCGATCACCACGAAACGGCCCTGTGAATTCTCTTTACCGGTGTTGTAAGTGCCCGAGGCGGCGATGGTGAGCGGCCCTTTCTTGTCGTGCTCCGGATCTTCCTTCACCTCGGGCGACGAGAGATTGGTGGTGGCGAAACTTTGGTCAGAAGTTCCAAAAAGCTTTTGCACCGTGGTCTTATCGGTGTTCTTGATTTCGAGCGAGCGGGCCAAGGGAAACGCCGTGGCGGTCCCCTTCAATCCGCTGACAATGGGCTGCGATTCGTATCTCGTGACGAGCGGGATTTGCGGACCGAGGCCGTTGAGCTGGCCAATGGGATTTAAATCCAGAATCAAGTCCTTATCCGGAGTGACACCCCAACTGGAAAGCGGATTCACCAGCGCATCATTGTCGGCCACTTCCGCCCGTCCAATCTTCAAAGGCGGGTCGAGCAGGAACATCGCCCGCCCGCCGTTTTCGACGTATTGCTTCAGAGCATCGGCTTCCGGCTGTGCGTAGTCTTTAGTAGGACCGGCCACCAAAACCATGGTGCAATCGGACGGAACCTCGGCCTTAGATAACAGGTCGATTGTTTTTCCTTGAAAGTTGTCCTTGCCTAATGCGTCTTTTAGCTGCGAATAGCCATTCTTGCCCGAATCATCCAACTGATGCTCGCCGCTGCCAGTCACCAGACAAACCGTACGAGTACCGCTTTTCTCATCGCGGATAATCGCACCGGTTATACCTTCCTCAGTCAGACTCTTGGCTTCTTCATGTTTCTGACCCATATCGACAACCGCGGTTCCGTAGTTCTTGACGCCAGCCAGGCGCGCCAACTGCGGCTTCTGGTCGGGGTCGACGTAGGCGACATGTATCTTCGGGGACATGGTCGAGTAGCGATCTAAAAGATCCTTGGCCGGCCCAAATTTGGTGGATTGGTCGTAATAGGTGATGTTGACGTCCTGCTTGAGACCCTTGACGATTTTGGCGGTCTGGTCAGACAGGCTGAAACGCTTATTGGCGGTCGAATCGTAAGATTTGTTATAACGGTTGGCGAGAAAATTCGCCGCCACCAAGATCGCTAGAATCACGATCAGGTAAGTGGCCGCAAAGGCGGCGTATTTGGTTTGTCTAGCTTTTATCCAGTGTGCCGCCATGTTATGATCTCCAGCGCAACGAATCCAGGGAGCGTGTCGTGAGAAACAGTCCCAGGAAGATTAGAGACAGGTAGTAGATCAAATCCTTGCTGTCAATCACGCCCTTGGCGAAAGATTCCGAGTGGGAAGTTACGGCTAAATAGCTCATCACCCGGGCCCAAGTGCCTGCGTCCAGACCCTCCGCCCAACTAAAAATCCAGAGCATCAAAATTACGCCAAAGGTGACTGCCCCGGCAATAATCTGATTCCGCGTGAGAGTCGAAATGAAGGTACCCACAGCCAGCAACCCGGCCGCTTGCAGCAGCCAACCCAGATAGCCGACGGCCAGCGGCTTCCAATCCGGGTTGCCGTAGCTGAACAGAAATATCAGGTTCAAGCCGGTAAACAGCAACATACTGGCGTACAGAATGACCGAAGCCAGCCATTTGCCCAAAACGATCTCGGTATCGCGCACGGGCGACGTCGCCAGCAATTCGATGGTGCCAGTGCGCTTTTCCTCGGCGAACAGGCGCATGGTGATCATCGGAATGAAAAACAGCGAGATGACGCTCATGTTGCCGAGCAGCGGCCGGATGATCTGCTCATTGATGTTCATAGGGAAGCTTTGGCCCTGCATCTGCGCCTGCATGCCGGTGCGGTCAAAATAGGCGACCAGGAACCAAAAAAAGTATCCATAAATCACGGCAAACATGGTGAGCAGAATGTACGCTACCGGCGACACAAAATAACTGTGCAACTCTTTTTGACAAATGATCCAAGTATTTCTCATTGATGTTCCACTTCCTGGACGGCTGGCTCAGGCTCGGGCGCCGCGGCTTTTTCACCGCCGGTCAACTGCAGGAAGACTTCTTCGAGCGTCACAGCGCCAGACCGCAATTCGTTGAGGTTCCAGCCGCTCTCGACTACGGCGCGAGCCAGGTCGCCGCGAATGGAGTGGTCTTTCAAGCCTTCCACTTCAAACACCGAACGCAGAGCGCGCGACTCCTTGAAAACCACGCGGCTCACGCCCGCCACCGCGGCCAAGCGCTGTTGAATTACTTGTGCGCTCAAAGCGCCGTCGCGGCCTTCCACCTCGACCAAAACAGAGTCGGCCCCGCCGGCGCGATGTTGCAGATTTTCGACCGAATCCGTCGCCACCAGCTTGCCTTTATTGATGATCACCACCTGCTGGCAGGTCTGTTCCACTTCCGGCAGAATGTGCGTGCTCAGGATGATGGTGTGATTGCCGGCCAGGCTCTTGATCAGGTCGCGCGTCTCGTTGATCTGCAAGGGATCGAGGCCGGCGGTCGGTTCATCGAGAATCAGCACTTCGGGATTGTGAATAATCGCCTGCGCCAGTCCGACGCGCTGGCGATAGCCTTTTGACAGCTTGCCAATCAGCTTGCTCTTGACGTCGGCGATGGCGCAACGCTCGGCGACCTCATTGATGCGGGACTTGAGCGCGCTACCCGACATGCCTTTTAGCTGGCCGACAAACTTGAGGTATTCGGAAACTTCCATTTCCGGATAAACCGGCGGGCTTTCGGGCAGATACCCGATGCGCTTCTTCACTTCGAGCGGTTGCTCGAGCACATCGAAGCCGGCCACTGTGGCGGTCCCTTCGCTGGGCGGAAGAAAACACGTCAGGATGCGCATGGTGGTGGTCTTGCCGGCGCCATTGGGCCCCAGAAAACCGACGATCTGCCCTTTCTGAACTTCAAAAGAAATGTGATCCACGGCGATTGTGCGCGCGTATCGCTTGGTGAGACCTTGAACCGTGATCATAGTTGTTGTTGTTGGATACTCAGTGGCACTTCGGATTTGACGGGCTCAAGGAGCCCGCATAGCTTACTGAAAACACAATGATAAAAAGCGTCAGGCAAAATTGTCAACGTTCAGTCCGGCAACGCCAGCCCCATGATTTGAAAGCCGGCGTCAACGTATAAGACGTTTCCGGTAACGCCGCGGCCCAGATCGCTGGCCAAAAAGACCGCGCTGTCCGCCACTTCCGCCGGATCGGTGTTCCGGCGCAATGGGTTCAACGACACCGTGCCTTCCAAAACCTTCGTAAAATCGCGAATGCCGCGAGCGGAGGCCGTTTTAATCGGGCCAGCCGAGATGGCGTTCACCCGAATATTGGACGCGCCCAGATCGGCCGCCAGGTACCGCACAGTGCTCTCTAAGGCAGCTTTCGCGACACCCATTACATTATAATTCCTGACGACTCGCACGGCGCCGAGGTAACTGAGGGTAGTAATACTGGCCCCGCCGCGGCAGGCGGGATTGAAAGCGGGCCGCGCGGCGCGGGCCAAGGCCACCAACGAATACGCGCTCACTTCCTGGGCCAGCAAGAACCCTTCACGAGAGGTTTCGACAAACGGCCGAGCCAGGTCCTCGCGGTTGGCGAAAGCGATGGCATGCACCAGGGAGTGAAGCTCGGTGTCTCGAAGATTCTCGGTGAGCCGATCGAGTTCATCGCTCTTGGTGACGTCGCACTGCAATAGCCGCTCGATCTTCAATTCATGAGCCAGATCTTCCGCGGTAAGCTTCTGGCGCTCGCTCTGGTAAGCGACGATTACTTGGGCGCCTTCCCGAACGAAAGCTTGCGCAATGGCGTACGCGATACTCCACTTATTCGCTATGCCGGTAACCAGCGCGGTCTTGCCTTCGAGCAACTTCGACATGCAGACGCTATTGTGGCACGACGCGGCGGCCGCGGGTTCGCTCTCCCAGCCGGAGCCAAAACGAGGTCAATGGTCAGGAAGGTTTTGCTCCCCGGTGGCCGCTCGATACTGCCCGGTTTCGCCGCCGAAAAATACACCGGACCGAAGCCCCCACGCCGGATCCGCCTTACCTTCCGCACGCCACCAAGCTAGTGGCGACGGAGGCAGCCGAGGCCAAAGAAGAAAAGAAGGGGAACGATACGGTATTCACGATAGCCGGCGCGACATCCTCCGCCCGAACACTAGCTGAGCCGATCTTCATCCTGGACGCGCAGGCGCTGGCGCCAGAGCACATGGAATTGTTTAAAGCGGAACCCCTGAACGCAGCGCGCGAGGTCGTTCTCACGGCCAAGCGCAGCGTTGCGCCGATTCATTTGATCGTGTTCCTGCAAGGCGGCAAGCTGTACCGCATTGAAGCCGCCGAAGCGCTCGAAGAAGGCGAGTACTGCCTGTCGCCAACGGAGTCCAACCGCGTGTTTTGCTTTGCGGTGTATTGAGCGGCTTTCGCCGCGCTTTCAGTGACCAGTATCGCTTGGCGACCGAAGTGTGCCACTATTAGGTCAGCCCGATTTTCGTCGTCCTCCCGTCCCGTAATGATTATTGATGCGTGTCCACCTCGTTAATCCTAGCGATACGTCGTTCGGCATCGGCGTAATCACACCCCGTTGGTTGTACGTCCTTGCCGCTGCCACTCCGGGCCTGGATGGCGATCCCATCATCACCGACGAGACGCTGGAACAGATTCAGCCGGACGTCGTCCAGCCAGGCGACATCGTCGGCATTGGCATCCATACCGGCAATGCTCTGCGCGGCATGCAAATCGGCCGCATGGCTCGCGAACGCGGAGCTTGGGTCGTGTACGGGGGAGTCCACGCGACACTGTACCCGGAAGAAGCCTTTGAGCTGGGTGGCGCTCATGTTGTCGTCAAAGGCGACGGGGACGTAGTTTGGGCGAAGGTGATCGCCGATCTCAAGGCAGGCAAGGCCGAGCCGCTGTATGACGGCGGTCGAATTTCGGGCGAGCAGTTCCTGCCTGCGCGTTGGGACCTTGCTCCGCGCAACCGTTACATGTGGGCTTCGGTGCAAACCGTCCGTGGTTGCCCAAAACACTGTTCATTCTGCTCCGTGTGGCGTACTGATGGCCAGAAGCCCCGGCAGCGGACGTCCGATGTGGTTATTGAGGAGATCGTGCAACTGCGGCGTCTCGGGTTTCGGTTCATCGCGCTGGCCGACGATAACTTCTATCCTGTCACCAAGACCGACATTCAACTCGCCGAAAAGCAAGGGAACGCGCAGCGCATCGAGGAACTCCAAGCCCTGCGCTCAGAGCGGTTCGATCTGATGGAGAAGCTGGCGGAACTTCCTTCCGACATGGTCTTCTTCACCCAAATCACGATGGAGGCCGGCGAAGACACCCAGTTTCTCGACGCCATGCGCAAGGCCCGCATCAAGGGCGCGCTGGTCGGAGTGGAATCGGTCACCGCGGAAGGGCTGAAGTCCATCTTTAAGGAATTCAATTCGGCCGGCCCCGATTTGGCGACCCGGCTCGGCACGTTCAAGGATCATGGAGTGCACGTGCTCGGCTCATTCATCTTTGGGCTTCCGTCCGACCGCGCGGATACTTTCGCGGCAACCACCGCCTTGGCTAAAAGATCCCGCCTGACTTTCGCGCAGTTCGTGATGATGACTCCCTTTCCCGGCACGGTGGATTTCGATCGGTGGGAGAAGAGCATGAACGGTAACGTCCCGCATGTGGACGGCATCCCCATCACCCGTTATTGGCTGATTCCCGCCGACGTGCGGCCCAGGATGTTTCATCACCACGAGACGATGTCGACAGAGGAAATTCGCGAGCGGACACAGGGGGTTTGGGACAATTTTTACAACCTGGGAGAAGTTTGGAACCGGTCGAAGTGTGTTCCCACCCTGCGGGGCCGGTTGGCGTTCTTATTCATCTCCAAGTTGTATCGCCAGATGTATGCCAACACGGGCATTTCCACCGACAGCGCCCGGCGCCAGAAGGCGACACGCGTGGCGCGCTGGCTGGCGGTGCCCTGCCGAAAGTTATTCGCAGCCAAACCGATGCCGGAGCTCCAGGCGCCCGCGCCGCGAAAGACTTCGGGCTTGGTTTCGATTACGCCCGATGGCCTTAGCGGTACAATTAGAAGGCTAGCTAAGCTAGCTAAAACGGAAGATAGGATGGAACGGTTTTAACCAAATTTTGCCAAAAGAAGACGCAATCGAAGTAATGGGTAAGGTTGTTGAAAAGTTCAAGGCCGGGATGTTTTCGATCCAACTCGACGCGGGCCGCGCCGTGCTTGCGACGATGGGAGGAAGACTCCGGCGTAATCGCATCAAAATCATGAATGGCGACCGGGTGACGCTGGAGCTTTCGCCCTACGATTTGACCAAGGGCCGCATCACTTACCGCCACAAGTGAGCCACTGGCCGGGTTGACGGCACTCTCGCAGCGCGCCTTTTGCGCGCCAGCTCACAGCAAAAGTCTTGACTTCCGATTTCTCCTGCCAAGGAACACGCGTCTCAACATCAAGGATCCGGAGGTCCACGGCTCGGCGCGGTCGATTGCCGACGCCACCGGCGAGACTCTCACCGTGGCCTTAAAGGAAGCCTTGCGCCTCCGCCATGTTCAACTCGAAGCGCGCAGGAGTAAGGCATGGGTTGAGGAATTGATGGCCATCGCAAGGCGTCCTCCGCTGAAGTCAAGCGCCCTTGTCTCGATCACCCCAAATTTCTTTACGACGAACACTGTCTCCCTAAGTGATTTTGGATACCTCAGCGTTGGCCTCGATCTTCCTTGGGGAACCCGAGGCGCTTTGTTTCACGCAAAAGCAATCGCGTAAGCGATACTCCACTTATTGGCTATGCCAGTACGCTTGAGGGCCGGGGTTGTGATTTTGGCGGTGTGGCAGCGACCGGCTTTGCGCCAGGCCGTGGGCGACCAGGTGGTCGCCCGCCGACCAGGGGGCCGACCCGGGCCGACCCCCTGGTCCGGCCAAGCGAAGGCAACGTCTTCGCCGTTGTTTCCATCGCGCAACTCGCTTTTTCGCAGTGTGCGGTGCCGGAACCATTTGTGGCCAGAAATGTGCCTGGCCATTTTTCTCGGACCGCGATGCTCTGTTCTCCGGCACCATCGCCGGGACATCCCTTCTGTAAGCTGGAATCATGCCTGAAGCTGCGGCGCATCACACAACCGTACGATGCGCGTGGTCGATGAATGCAACCTCGGCACTGCGACGCTTGCCAGGCATCGTGGCGCTCACCGCAGCCGCGCTGTGGCTGGTTGCCGCGCCTCCCGCGGCCGACAGCCCCATCCGCTTCGGCTACCGTCCCATCGATTTCAGGCTGGAGAATTGCGAGACGCCCGAGCGCCACGCGCCGGAAACCATGGCCGGGGGCGTAGCCATCTTCGATTACAATAACGACGGCAAGCTGGATATCTTCTTCACCAACGGAGCCGATATCGGGACACTAAAAAAGAGTTCGCCGAAGTACTCGAATCGCCTGTTCGAAAATGACGGCACGGGCCATTTCAAAGACGTCACAGCGAAAGCGGGCCTCGCCGGGACCGGCTTCGATACCGGCGTGGCCATTGGCGACTACGACAACGATGGTCACGAGGACATCTTCGTCGGCGGTGTGCATCACAACACGCTGTATCACAACAACGGCGATGGCACCTTTACGGACGTCACCGCCAAGGCTGGGCTTCCCAACAAACCCGACCCCGAGTACGGCCCACTCTGGTCCGTGGGTGGCGCGTGGCTGGATGTCAACAACGATGGCCTGCTCGATCTCCTCGTCGTGAACTACCTGCAGTGGGACGGCCACCAGGAGCCGGTATGCCTGGACAGCGGCCATAAAGAATACTGTCATCCGAAGTTCTACGGGCCGACGCCCAACCAGTTATTCCTGAACAACGGCGACGGCACATTCACGGACGTCTCCGTCTCCTCGGGTTTACGCGCACACCCCGGTAAAGGAATGGGCGTAGGCGTGGCGGACTACGATCTCGATGGCCGGATGGACTTCTTCATCGCCAACGACAAGCTGTTCAATTCCTTGTTTCACAATATGTTTCATAACATGTCTCATAAAGAGGCTGGCGCAAAGTTCGACGAGGTGGCGTTTGACGCCAATGTCGCGCTGCGCGAGGACGGCAAGTCCATCTCCGGCATGGGCGTGGATTTCCGAGACCTCGACAACGACGGCTATCCCGACATTTGCCTGGTGGCGCTCGACAACGAGACTTTTCCCATTTACAAGAACACCGGGAAAGGAGACTTCGTTGAAGTAACTTCGCAGAGTAAGATGGGCCAACTGAGCGGTCCAATGGCCGGTTACTCACCGATGATCGCAGACTTCGACAACGACGGTTGGAAGGATATCTTCGTCTCCCGAGGCCACGTGCAATCGCTTCTGGCGTCGTCTCATGTTCTCGTAGCGCAGAATAACACTGTGTTCCGCAACTTGGGTGGGATGAAATTCGCCGCCTTCACGGCAGAAGCCGGATTCGCGTCGCAAGCGCCGTCGCGGCACCGCGGTTCGGCCATGGGCGACCTCGATGGCGACGGACGCCTGGACATTGTGGTGAGCGCGCTCAGCGCACCCGCCGAAATCTGGATGAACCAAAGCCCGGGCTCGAATCATTGGCTGGAACTCCGGCTGGAAGGCACGCGGAGTAACCGCGACGCCATTGGCGCTCGCATCAAGATTGTTACCAAGAGCGGCGCGCAATACAATCACGTGACCACCAGCGTGGGTTACGCCTCTTCGAGCGCCGGCCCCGTGCATTTCGGACTCGGGCAGAATGCCTCGGTGGACCTGGTGGAGATTCACTGGCCCTCGGGCGCCGTCCAGCAACTGAAGAATGAGCCCGGCGATCGGATCCTCAAAGTGAAAGAGCCGGAACCCTGAGGCGTATGCAGTCCATGCAGTCTAGCCGTTTCTCAGGGCCTGTCATGAAACAACCAATTCAACCGCTCCCTAACGGTCGCGGTCCGGAAGGCGTGACTGAGCCGCGACCGTCAGGGAGCGGTCCGGAAGGTGTGACTGCGCCGCGACCGTCAGGCAGTGGTCCGGAAGGCGTGACTGAGCCGCGACCGTCAGGCAGCGGTCCGGAAGGTGTGACTGCGCCGCGACCGTCAGGCAGCGGTCCGGAAGGCGTGACTGAGCCGCGACCGTTAGGCAGCGGTCCGCAGGGACTGGCAAGGTTGTTTCATGACGGGTACTTAGTTGCGGTAAGTATGGTGCTTGGGATATCGTTGCTGGCCGCGGCATTTGCCGGAGGGAGCGCCGGCAACAACTCTACGCCGCGCTTCGAGGACATCACAAAGCAAGCGGGCGTCCGCTTTGCCCATCTGAAAGGCAACCAGGGTGTCGCCAATATTCGAGACGAAGCCGGGCCGGGGGTCTGCGTGCTCGACTTCGACGGAGACGGCTGGCCGGATCTCTACTTCGTCAGCGCGCGCGATCTTTACGGGCGGGGTCTGGTGGTACGCAACGCTCTGTATAGGAACAATGGCGACGGCACATTCACGGACGTAACTGAGAAGGCCGGCGTGCCAGGTACCGGCTATGGCCTGGGCTGCGTTGTTGGCGACTACGACAACGACGGCTACCCCGATCTCTACGTGACACAGTATGGCAAGAACGTGCTGTATCACAATAACCGGAACGGGAAATTCACGGACGTCACGGCGAAGGCGCACGTGGACGGCATCGACTTCGGCACGCGTCTGCATACGGGCGCTACCTTTTTCGACTACGACCGTGACGGGTATCTCGATTTGTACGTTGGCGGTTACGTGGACTTTGGCCCGGAGGCGAAACAGACCTGTATCATCGCCGGCGCGGAATCGAGCTGCCCGCCCAGCGAGTATCACGGCAGCCCGGACGTGCTCTATCACAACAACGGCGACGGCACGTTTACCAATCTGACCAAAGCCGCAAGGATCTATCAGCCCAATGGCAAGAATCTTTCGGTGATCGCATCCGATTACGACAACGACGGTTGGCCCGACCTGTTTGTCGCCAACGACGGCATGGAGCTATACGTCTATCACAACAATCGCGACGGCACGTTCACCGAATCCGGACTGACGGCGGGCGTGGGTCTGACCGAAGACGGCAACACCATGGCGGCGATGTGCCTATCGGTGGGCGACTACGATAACGACGGATTGCTGGATCTCTACGTCTCGGACTTTGAGGACGTGCCCCACCATCTCTGGCGCAATGACGGAGGCGGCGCGTTCGAGGAAGTCAGCCGCAAGGTGGGTATCGCGGCCATCACCGCGCGCTTCCTGAGCTTCGGCGGCGGTTTCATCGACTATGACAACGACGGCTGGGTGGATCTGTTCATCGCCAACGGCCACGTCTATCAGGGCGTGGAGAATTCGCTCGCCAAGCGTCATTACAGGCAGATCAATCTGCTGTTTCACAACAATCGCGACGGCACGTTCACCGACGCGACCGCGGATGCGCAAGCCCACGGAAACGGTTTTTCGGTGCCCCACCTGGGGCGCGGCGCGGCCTTCGCCGACCTGTTCAACGACGGCCACGAGGACATCATCGTGGCGAATAACGACGACCCGCCGTCGATCTTGCGCAACCGCAGCGGGGAGAGCAATCACTTCGTGAGTTTCAAGCTGGTGGGCAAGCGAGGGAACCGCGACGCCCTGGGCGCGCGGATTCGAGTGAAGGCCGGCGGCATTTCGCAGATGCGCGAGATCGCCGCGGGCGGCAGCTATCTTTCGCAAAGCGATCTGCGCGCGCACTTCGGGCTGGGGCCGAGCACGCGCATCGATAGCGTGGAAGTTAGCTGGCCGAGCGGGGGCCGGCAGAAATTCCGGAATGTCAGGGCCGATCAGTTTTATGTGATCGAAGAAGGAAAGTCCGCGATCGGGGCGCAGGTAATCGCGCGGCGCCACGCTGGGAAATAGCGGGGCTTTCGCTCATCCTACTCATAGCGGCCGTGAGACGGCGCCTCCTCTCTGTCCGAGTGGCCGACAATCCGCCCAGAGCCCGCGCTGTACCTTCTGGACCGTCCGGTCCGGACACGGTTCGCGTTATGATTGAGCGACGACACGATCGCTCGCGATCTAACCGAGGACACTGACTTGCGCAATGGTTTCGATCAAAGGAGACAATGTGTCGTATTCGATCAAACAAGCGACCCTGATCGCGGATCAGCTTGAGCGCCTCGCCACGCAGAATTCCCATCAACTCGCGGGTCAGATCGCCAACTTGCCTTTCTGGATCTCCGAAGCAGTCCACGCTATATCCACAATCGACGACTATCCAGTTCGATTTCGACGACTTCGTGACGCCCAGGTTGGATGGGTCAAAGCGCACGGCACTAAGGTTTCCGGCTATTGCCCCCATTGCGGCGGCGCTTGTGAGTTCGGGCCACAGACACCTGAGCCACCACAAAGAGTTCCGATGGAGGACCTCGCCGCGGCGCGAGATAGTGTCCGCCGAGGAGCCCGTCGCTACCTGCTCCGCCTCTACCAGGCGCACTTCCTGGACGAAGACGGTGTTCGCCGGGCTTGCGCTGAGATCGGCGTTCGTGTCGAGACCGAGGACTTCGATCGTGGTTCGACACCCATTGCCGACGGGGGTCCCGTACCCACCGACATGGCTCCGCACCGACGGAAAAGGTCAACGATGGGACGACCGTGATAGTTCATCGCTACATCGATTTCGCGCGGCACCGCGTACTCCGGAACCGCTCAGGTCTGTCGGCCCTGAAGTCCACTAGAACGTTCCGGTCGGATCACGCGCCACTCGGAAAGAGGGGCGTATCCGAGGCGAGTCGAGCTACGGCCTACTTGTCTGGCTGCAGCGTGGGTGAGTGCCCCGTCACCTTCTGCAGGTTGTCTTCGTTCTTTTGCTCCTGCAACCGATGGACAATGGCCAATTCGGCAGCGGACTCGGAAGGCTTTCCGGCCTCTTTGTACACGCGCGCCAGGCGGAAATGGGCATCGGTTTTCGAATCGTCCAGCCGTATCGCTTCCTTGAACGCCTCGATGGCGCGGTCATATTGTTTGTCCTGCGCGAAAACAATTCCGAGATCGAGATGCGCGATTCGGACACTCTTGTCGATCGACAAGGCCTTTTCGAGCAGCGGCTTCGCCCTCTGAAACTCGCTGCGGCGGATCAGGACGTCCCCCAGCCAGGCCCACGCCTGCGCATTGTTCGGATCGCGATCCAGCTCCAGACGGAATTCGCGTTCGGCCTCATCGTCTTTTTGCTGCGACCAGTAGATATACCCCATGGCGAAATGCACATTGGGTTCGGCCGGCGATTTCAGCGATCGCGGCCTTCAGTTCCAGCAGCGCTTCGTCCGGGCGGGAGAGGCCGTCCAGCGCTTGCGCCATGAGCACATGCGTGGCGGCGGCATCCGGGTCGTGGCGTTCGAGCCACTCGAACTCCTTTAGCGAACGCTGGTACTCGGACGCCGACAACAGGCTCTGCGCGAAGTAGTAATGAAGCTCCGCGTTTTCCGGGTCGGCGGCCAGCGTGATCTCGAGGTTTGCGGCAGCCTCTTTGAACATTCGGCTGCCGTAGTAACTCATGCCGAGCAGGGTCCGCGCCTGCATATTCTTCGAGTCGAGTTTCAGCACGGCCTGGAACGGTTCCATCGCTTCGCCGAACCGCCCGCTCTTGAATTCGGCCAGGCCGAGGTCGAGCTGGATCTGGGGAATGTTCGGGTCGATGGCCAGAACCTTGCGATAGCAGGCCGCCGCGGCGTCATACTGCTTGGCGCGTGAGAGCGCGAGGCCGGTGCTGGCCAGTGCGTTTATGTCATCAGGCTTTGTGGCAGGCAGCGCCTCGCAACCGCCGGATTGCGCGCGGAGGCACGCACCCGAGACGATCAACAAGACCGCCGCGCTAATTTGCATCCTTACCAGAAGCGCCGTTCGAGTATGCGGGGCGGTCCGGAGGCGCCGTGAATCACTTTCGTCGCCAACAATATTTGAATGTTCTTGTGCTCCCAACCCCTCGGCGCGCCTTTGGCCATGGCTTCGAGATAGGTGGGATCGGTGAGAAACTCACCCGCGGCGACGGTTCCATAGCCGGTAATCCCCCCGATCACTACTACCATGCGGCCAGTGGTCGGATCCAGCGTTCGGGATATCAGCGCGTAGTCTTCCGTGAGACTCAAGTAGGGCGTCTGATAATTCACAGCCCGATCCCGCCGGGACGGATTCTGGCGGTCTTTAATCCAGAACGAGTCTTGGTCGCGCCCGAAGGTGAACGGCATGGGCCCCGTCAACCGCAGGGTCCAGTCGTTATCGAATGCGCCCACCAGGACCACCGGCCCATCTCGCAGGTCCGCCAGATCGGTGGAAAGCTGGCCGCGGATATGGAACATCTTGCCCTTGGTCTGCAGCAGTCCGGTGAGCCTGGCGATGGTGCTCGCGTCCGGCAGCGATAAGTTCTGACTGCCCAGATAATACAACTGGGAAACGGTGATCGGCCCCTTCGAATCGCCTGGCAGGTCCGCGCTGGCCACCTGTCCCGGTTCCGACGACGAGCCCAGGAACTCGCGTTGCCCCACACAGAGCAGAACCGTGTTGGAGGAATCGAGCACCGGCTTCCAGAACCGATCGAGGTCGCTAGGCCTGGGCCAGACCAGCGCTACCAGCAGCGCGACAAACACAGCTACAAGCAGCAGGCCAATCGCCGCCGCTGCCGCGAACGGACCCCGGCGCTGGATGGCCGGACGGGGAGCGGCCGGCGCAGCCTGCGGGACCGTCACTACCGCGGGTGCCTGAACAGTGGAGGGCACCTCGAATTCCGGAATGTACGATCGGGGCGACAAATCGATGCGGACTTCCGTCGCGTGCCCAGGTTCGTGATAGTATTGCGCGATTCGCTTGCGAATCTCACCCGCCGTGGCGCGCACCACCGGGTCGACATTGGTGTCGTAATCCGGTTCGCGGCCGAAGACCGCCACCCCGAGTGAGCGTTCCTTCAAATCCGCAGTGCGACCCTCGATCGTGTGTTCGACGACATAGCGCAGAAGGTTCGGGTACCGCTTGCTGTGCTTGAACAGCGGGCTCGCCAACATCCGCTCCAACTGCTGGCGGATAGCTTCCTGCTCCGCATCGTCGAAGAGGACATGCGTGTCTTCGCGAATCCGCGCCGTATCCATTGTGTGCTCCCGGAACAGCGAATTAACTCGTGGGGAATTATATCACCTCAACGTCGCAATTGCTTGCCGGGGATCTAATAAACCCCGGCCATTCGAGCAGCTATGGAATGCCAGCCGGCGACTGCCGGAACGATACATACGCGACTGGCCCGGCGTCCACAGCGCCGGGCGAGCGAACGTGATTCAGCGGGGCAGTCCTCGAACGAGTCTTCAGTATGTGGGCGGGCCCCTGGGGTCGGCCCCCATAAAAAGAGGCGCGGCGGACCGCTCCTGCCGCCTGAGAAGGCGTCAGAACATCGCTAAAACCGTTTTTGGCTGCTAATGTTTCAGCGGCTTGCCCTGTACAAAACGGCGGTCGGGGCTCGCTCAGGCCGGGTTTTCAATCTCGCGGAATCATTTCGCCGGCTTCGTTAAAAACCAGAGGGGGGCCGGGAGGGGCGGTAAGGGCGTCCATCATTTTGAAGAACGCTTGCTGTTCGGCTTTCTTCGAGACGGGTTTCTTCGGAGCGGGTTTTTGCGAAACGAAAGTTGGCTTGGATTGGGCGAGGCGCTCTTTCTGAAGTTTCTTGAGCGTTTCCAGGGATTTGAAGAAGGAGCGCTCATAGCTGGTCGAGTAGCCATGCAAGAGGGCAAGCGCAGGCGGCAATACAAGTGCGAGGATTACGCGACGCCGTACGAGAAGCTGAAGAGGTTGCCGGAGGCACAGCAATACTTAAAGCCCAATATGAACTTTGTGCAGTTGGACCAGACCGCGCAGAAAATGAGCGATACCGAATGCGCACGGAAGATGGCGGCGGCGAAGGTAAAGCTCTTGCGGCCGTGCAAGATCGAATCGCCGTTGCCTCCAACGACATAAGGCCGGAGCGCAAGCGGAAACTTCCAGTACAACTTCAACTTTGCCCCGGGATCGAGCCAGCCAGGTGGAGGCAAAAGGGAAAGGGCTGTGGAGTTCTCAAAACCAGAAACGGAAGAAAGGAATCGGCCGCTGTGCGGTCTCCTCACGCTCATTTTTCAGGATCACTCTGTATTGGAAACGGAACCCGATTTCAGGATCATCCTTCGATTAGAAAATGCTATCACTGCCGATGGTGGCGTAATGACTCACCTGAAAACCGACCGCTGCCCACTTCTGCTCAGCGACGTCCTAAGCGAGCCCAGCTTTGTAGAGAGCCACCAGCTTGCCCCAAGCGCGCTCGGCGTCGGGCTTGTTGTAGATCGGCGCGCCCCCGGCCCCGGCGGGCATATCCGGCACGCACCAGCCATGCAATGCTCCCGCATACACTTCGATTTCCGCGGGAACCTTGGCCTCGGCGAACGCCTCTTTCAGTTTGTCCTTGGCGTCCGGCTGGCGCGCGTCGTCGTTTGAGGCGATGCCGAAATACATGCGGGCCTTGATCTTCGGCGCCAGCAAGTGTGGGCTATCCGGTTTGTCGGTCACCAGACCTCCGCCATGAAACGACCCGCCGGCGCCAATGCGATCGGGCAGCACAGCCGCGGTCCTCACCACCAGGGGGCCGCCCATGCAATAACCTTGCGTGCCGATTTTCTTCGACTTGTTCACTTGCTTTTGAGCGTCGAGAAAGCCAACATAAGCGACAGCGTCTTTCTCCGGGTTGCCAGGCGCGTTCACGGACGCCATCAGCGGGGTGAGCTTCGCCCGGTCGGCCGGATTGGAAAAGCTGAAGGTAGAGGCATCCGTAAACGGAGCTTTGGACACACGATAAAAAGGATTGGGCACCAGGACCGAATATCCTTCCGCCGCAATTCGCTTGCCGATATCGCGCATCGAAGGCCGTAGGCCGAATGCGTCGGGCCAGATCAGCACACCCGCGTGCGAACCATGCTTGGGGTGAATAAACACAGCGTCGCAAGTTCCATCCGGCATCTTGATCTCGACATCTGTTTCCACTAGATCCAGGCTCGCCGCGGTGGCCTGCCCGGCGGTTGCGGCCAGGCCCGCGGCGGCCACGGAAAGTCCCACAAAGTCCCGGCGCGCGATATCGCCCGCTTGCGTTTCCGCTTGGTTTTTCTGATCTTCTGTCATGGCTGCTCCTTCGAGTAAATCGTTCTCTTCTGAGGTAACACCATTGTAGTCCCGTGCCCTCAGAGAACACGAAGATGTGGGTCCCCCTGGAGTTCGCGAAGCCGCACGCGGAGGGGCTGACAGGATTCCCGGCTGGAACTTTTTGCAAACTCTTTAGCGACTCCTCCGTATATAAGCTCAGACAGTCTATGGGAAAAACCGCACCGAAGGCCGAACTCTTCCCCGGCACGCTCGATATGCTGGTGCTGAAAACGGCGTTGCAAATTCCGGCGTTAGCGGTGCATGACTCCTTGAAAGAGAGCAGCCGCGGATCGAGCGAAGGCCACCGGCACGCCTGGATTCGCACTCTTCTGGTGGTTTCGGAGATCGCGTTCGCCTGCATACTTCTGGTCGGCGCAGGGCTCCTGATCCGAAGCTTTTTGCGAGTCCTCGATGTCAATCTCGGATTTCATCCCGAGCGAGCGGCGGCCTTGCGCATCGATCCCGGCCGCCAATATTCCACTCAAGCCATGCGCAACACTTATTTCGACGAGGCCCTACGCCGCGTTCGAGACATACCAGGGATCGACAGCGCGGGACTCACCGACGCGCTACCATTCGGCCGCAATCGCAGTTGGGGCTTCACCGCCAAAGGCCAAACCTACACGAGAGGCGATTACCCGAGCGCATTCGTGCGGATCATTAGCGACGGCTATTTCAAGGCCATGGGCATCTCGATCGTAGCCGGGCGCGACTTCGCGGAAAGTGACACCCTGTCGAGTAAACGCGTCATCATCGTCAACCAAACGCTGGCCCGCAGACTTTGGCCGGGCCAAAATCCCATTGGACAATTCCTGTTGTTCAAGCCGGAAGAGGAGGTGATCGGCGTAGTGGCCGACGTGCGCCATATCGCGCTCGAACAAACCTCGGGCAACGAGATGTACCTTCCTATCCGCCAGACCAACGATTACGCATCGGTCGACCTCGTAGTTCGTACCGCGCATCGTCGAGCGCGTCCAAACCGGCGTGCGCATGGAGAAGCGTCTCTTGAAAGTTCTGAGAGCCTTCGCCGACTATCATGACTTGACGCTCGGCGACCTGTTGGAAGGCATAGTCCTGCATGCCTTCGATGGAAAGTGTCCGTTCAATTCCGCCAGCCTGCAAAGGATTCAGGAGTTGAAGAAATTTTATGGTCTCGATCTGAACTCGAGCGCAAGCCATCGCCTTACTGAGGCCGGCGCCGCCGGCCGAGCCGTAAAGGTTAGCCGCGCTGTAAAAAAGGAAAAGAAATGAAGTGGGCTATTTTGGGGTTGCGTTGGGTTTTGGGCATTGTCGTTTTGCTGGAATCGCTTCATTTTGCGCTTTCAACCGGCAAACTCGGCCTTCCCCGGTGGGCCGGTCCCGCGCTGGGCGGCAGCGAGGCAATCGCGGTACTTTTGTTCCTGACACCTGCCGCGACCGTGACCGGCGGCTGGTTGTTGCTGTTCATCTTTGCACTCGCCGCCTCGATTCACCTCGCGGCAAGCCAATTCAACGTCGGCGGCCTGCTGGTTTACGGCATGGCCGTAGTGGTTTGCATGGTTTACCGCGGCCAAGAAAAGTCGAAGGTCGCGCATGACGGATGAGGAATTCATCGCACGTTTTGAAGACGCCAGCCTGGCCAATGAATCCTTTCACCACGCCGACCATGTCCGGATGGCGTTTTTGTATTTGTCGCGCTATCCGGCGTTGGAGGCGCTTCAGCGCTTCTCCTGCGCGTTGATAAGGTTCGCAACGGCGAAAGGCAAGCCGCAGCTTTACCACGAAACCATAACGTGGGCCTTTCTGCTCTTGATCCGCGAGCGGATAATCCGGGCGGGAGGGCAACAGAATTGGGAGCAATTCGCGGCGGCCAACGCGGATCTATTGAATTGGAAGGATAATGTGCTGAAGAAGTACTACCGCGAAGAAACGCTCAAGTCCGATCTGGCGAGAAGCAGCTTCGTGTTTCCGGACAAAGTAGGTTAGTCGAGAACTTCCAGATGCACAAACCCCGGCAAGGCGGCGGGTTGATTGCCCAGAAAAAGCACCTTCCTCGTTTTAGGAAAAGGTAAGCCGGATCGCAGCGCCTGACTGAAAAACGGCACCGCGCGCTGCACCACGGCAGCCCGGTGTCCAAGGGACCTTTCGCGATTTGCAATTGCGCGGCGTTGCCGGAAAGCTTGATTGAGAGCGAACTGTTCGGCTATGCCCGCGGCGCTTTCACCGGCGCCGTTCAAGATAAGCCGGGACTGTTTGAGCATGCTCATAACGGCACTCTGTTTCTGGATGAAATTGGAGAATTGCCGCTTCCCGCTCAGGCCAAAATCCTGAGAGCGGCGCAACATCAGGAACTCCAGCGGCTGGGCTCTCCGGCGGCGAGAAAAGTGAACGTCCGGATCATTGCCGCAACGCATCGCGACCTGCGCCGTATGACCCGGGAGCAGACCTTTCGTGAGGACCTGCTCTATCGGATCGCCATGATCGAGATCAAACTGCCGCTGTTGCGCGAGCGCGGCGACGATTTGCCTTTCCTGATCCGCCACTTTATCGCCGTCATGGCCGCCCAATATGGAAAGAAAGTGCTGGGTGTGACACGGCGGGCGGAGACGGCGCTGCGGCGTTATAGCTGGCCGGGCAACATTCGTGAATTGGAAGGCGTTCTCGGCGCGGCAACACTCATGACCGAATCGAGCCTGATCGACCTTGCCGATCTGCCGCCGCAGTTCCGCGAACGTTCCCTCCGGGCGGAGTCCGAGGATGGCGACGAAATACTGATTTCGCTCGACGACGCTCAACGCCGGCATGCCGTTCGAGTATTGGAAAAATTGGGCGGTGACAAAGTGGCGGCGGCCCAGGTGCTGGGAGTGAGCCGGGCAACTCTGTATCGGTTGATTGCGCAGAAGTCGTCGGCGGCGGGCCGAAGCGGCTAAGTTTCAACGCCGAACACAACCATCCTGGCCCAGCCGTTTCCGAGCCGCGACCGTCAGGGAGCGGGCGCGCCTTCGCCTGAAACGCCTTCAACCGCTTCCCGGATGTCCATGCGTTCGATAAGACCGTTTCGGATGGTGTACAAATGCTCGACCGTGCGGTCCATCAGCTGGTTTCCGCCCAGGTCCCGAACCACTTGGTGAACCTCCACCACCGTTCGCCCCGCCTCGTCGTTTTCCACCCGCAACGGCTCGACATGAGGGTCGATCATGCTAAATTGCCGTTTCCAGTAATCGCGCACGCCGGCGCGGCCTTGAATTCTGCCGCCCTCCATTCCATTGGGCCAGTCGACGTCCGGGTGGAGCGTTTCGAGAACCGGGTCAATGTCGCGGGCGTTGAACCGAGCGTAGACAGTTCTCAGCAGTTCTTCATTTGATGGCATGCGTCCTGTCTCCTTATCTCAAAATACAACGCATGACTATTGAAGGATGAAAACCGGCGAGTCGGCGAAGCAAGCAGACGGGGACATTGCGGGCTCGAGTCCGAACTCCTTCGCCTTAGGGCTATCGAAGCTGTGTCCCCTGGCGCCTTGTCCGGAGGTAGGTTTTCGAGAGTGCCGCGCGGAGCGTTATCAGCCCGCCTGTCACTTGATTCAGCAAGTCTCAAAGTCTCGCCACATATGTTACCTTGGTAACTAGATACCATGGTACCAAACAGTGACAAACACATCGTCGAGCGCGTCCAAACCGGCGTCCGCATGGAGAAGCGTCTCTTGAAAGTTCTGCGGGCCTTCGCCGACTATCATGACTTGACGCTCGGCGACCTGTTGGAAGGCATCGTACTGCATGCCTTCGATGGAAAGTGTCCGTTCAATTCCGCCAGCCTGCAAAGGATTCAGGAGTTAAAGAAATTTTATGGTCTCGATCTGAACTCGAGCGCAAGCCATCGCCTTACTGAGGCCGGCGCCGCCGGCCGAGCCGTAAAGGTTAGCCGCGCTGTAAAAAAGGAGAAGAAATGAGGTGGGCTGTTTTGGGATTGCGGTGGGTTTTGGGCATTGTCGTTTTGCTGGAATCGCTTCATTTTGCGCTTTCAACCGGCAAACTCGGCCTTCCTCCGTGGGCCGGCCCCGCGCTGGGCGGCAGCGAGGCAATCGCCGTGCTTTTGTTCCTGACACCTGCCGCAACGGTGGCCGGCGGCTGGTTGTTGCTGTTCATCTTTGCACTCGCCGCCTCGATTCACCTCGCGGCAAGCCAATTCAACGTCGGCGGCCTGCTGGTTTACGGCATGGCGGTAGTCGTTTGCATGGTTTACCGCAGCCAAGAAAAGTCGAAGGTCGCGCATGACGGATGAGGAATTCATCGCACGTTTTGAAGACGCCAGCCTGGCCAATGAATCCTTTCACCACGCCGACCATGTCCGGATGGCGTTTTTGTATTTGTCGCGTTATCCGGCGCTGGAGGCGCTCGAGCGATTTTCCAGCGCGCTGGTTAAATTCGCAACGGCGAAAGGCAAGCCGCAGCTTTACCACGAAACCATAACGTGGGCCTTTCTGCTCTTGATCCGCGAGCGGATGGTCCGGGCGGGAGGGCAACAGAATTGGGAGCAATTCGCGGCGGCCAACGCGGATCTATTGAATTGGAAGGATAATGTGCTGAAGAAATACTACCGCGAAGAAACGCTCAAGTCCGATCTGGCGAGAAGCAGCTTCGTGTTTCCGGACAAAGTAGGTAAGGACCTGTCATGAAACAACCCATTCAACCGCTCCCTCACGGTCGCGGCTCGGAAGACGTGACCACGGGGAAGTGACCATGGGCCTGCGGCCCTCCCAAAGCTTCAACTGAGCGGTCATACTGTAGTGGCATAGTTGTTTCATGACGGGTCCTTAGTCGAGAACTTCCAGATGCACGAACCCCGGCAAGGCGGCGGGTTGATTGCCCAGAAAAAGCACCTTCCTCGTTTTAGGAAAAGGTAAGCCGGATCGCAGCGCCTGACTGAAAAACGGCACTTGCGTCAGAACGTCGCGGTGCACGTCTTCGCGCGTGTCGGGGAAAACGGTTTTCGAGAAGAATCCCGCGCCCCAGCCTAGTGGAAGAATGCAACCGCGGTTGGCTTCGCGGATCTGTCCCAGCCGCTCCTGCAATGCCGCTATGGTCGCACCAAGAACCGGCAACCCGGCCCACTCAGCGTAGCGAGCCTGCACGCTGAGCAACTGTTCCATGTAACCGTTGATGGCCGTGAACAGCGTGGGGCCGTCCAGAGTCGCGCGCCGGCGCAGAGCCCGGGCGACTTCCGGCCGCTTGTAGAACGCCTTCTCCTGCCAATCTCCCGTGAAGGTGGTTCCCGGAGCTGCCATCTCGGCGAATATCGGCGTGCTGTCTTCAGCTCGTTTCACCGCCCCGCGCGGACTGGTTTTCCAGGCTAACTCCAAACGGCCGCTACGTTGTTCCAGCGTGGATACACGCAGCAAGTAAATCTTGAAAACGTCGGTGGCCACCGGATCGGAATCGAAAGCCATCAGCGGCTTCATGGCGTCGTTGCCACCGTTGCCCAAGGCAGCCTGCTCCAAACCTTCCGCCGGCCGGCGCGGCAACCGGCCCTCGCCCTTCAGCCGCGCCGCAATATCTCTCCACATACCTTCGGTCACTTGCTGCTGTAAATAGCCCGTACGCAGGGCCCCCTTCAGGGCGCTGCCGGGCAGATATGGTCCTCGGGGGCCGCTGGCGAATGTGGGCACAAACAGGTTTTCAGCGCGCGCTCTCTCGTAGAACTGCGTGGAACTCGGATGTTCAAACGGGATTCGCCGGCCTGCATAATTCTGGGCAAAGCCGCCCCAGGAGGCAAAGTCCAGTTTTTCGGCGCGCTTCAATTGCGTCAGGTAGCTGTCCAGCCGTGGACCTTTCGCGAGCAGCCGGAAGATCCGGTGCTGGTCCAGGATGTTGACATGATCCTTCCAAACCATGTAGTCGATCGGCGAAAGGCGCTGCCCATCGCCCACCAGGCTGGGAGTGAGGCAAGTGACTCGATATTTCATGCCGGCCTCGTTTTCAAAGGAAGCGCGACGGCGAAACCGGCGCGATAGACCGGATGCGCAAAACCCGGCGGCGCGCTGTCGCGGATAGCGCCGTGCGGTTCATTCGCGCAAACCAGAACCGAACCTTCGGCCACCATTAGCGTGGGTTGCTTCAGTTCTCCCCAACCGGCGGTGCTTTCGACACGCCCGCGGCGCGTGATCGTCGAGTAGTTCCCGCTGGCCCAGTCGACCTGGTCGGAAGCGGCCGGGGTAAAGACCGAGAGCAGCCAGTACGCCTTATGTGTCGCAGGCGCCCGAGCTTCCATTGGCGGCGCGACTTCCACGGCAGGCGGCGCCGGGGCCTCCGTCTCGACTTCAGCGTACGCTTCGGCGTACCAGGGGCGGACGTGAACTTCCTCATTTTCCGGCGCAACCGCTGCCGCCCCTTGAATCTGGACATCCGTCGATTGCCGTTCCTCAGGCGGGCGCAAACGCTCCCAACCCGGCATCTCGGAGCGTCCCCAGCCGCGCGATCGCTCTCCTCCAAATCCGGAGTCCGCCAGTAGCCGGAACGCCGCGCGTACGCGTTCTTCCCATTCCGCCTGCGCTGCTTCGCTTGCAAAAATAGTAATCGTCCAAAGTCCGGCATCGCGCGCAAACTCGAGACACGCGGTGGAATGATCTGCCACTCTGCCCGGTTCCAGCCGGTCCACCGCCGCGTTTGACCGCAAGACGGTGCGAAACGGGCCTAGCTGGGCGTTCCGCTCCGGGACCAGGCACTCGCTCTCGCCATCGACGGCCCACTTGTTCTCGTCTAGTTCGCCGCCCTCGATCAGCGTATTTACCACCGGCAGCGGAACAAAACGCGCGCCTTTATAACGGATTTTTGCCGAATCCGGCGGAGGCCAATGACTGCGTGGCGGAATTACCAGTAGCGCATCACCCTGAAACGGAAAAAATGAACTGAATTTCACGGCCGGCGGACCCTCGGCGCGCGCGGTCGCGTCCAGCCATTGCTCCAAATACCCCAGCCGCGCCATAGAATTGGTGACCGCCGAGAACGCGGCGTCGCTGTGATACACCAGTTCCACGCGGTCCCGCGCTCCGGAGCCGGAGCCGAATCGCCACGGCCCGGTGGGACGAAAGCGCACCAGAAATGCGTGCTTCCCAATACCCGGAAACATCAGGCTTCGGCCAGTTTTTCCGCAAATTCCGGAGAAATCATGGTGGCTTGCAGCGCTGCCAGGTCACCGCCCGCCAACAGTTCCTGCTCCGGCGCTCCGGCCGCATAAAAAGCGCGCCCGCGCCAGATCGCTCTCACTCCACCAATCGCCACCCGCCCGCTGCCGCGCGACCCGCCGCCGCCCAGACTATCGTCCTCGAGTAAACGCAACGCTTCGGCGATCCGCGGAAGCAGTTCTTTGTCCTCCGGACAAAGAACGTCCAGTACCATGCGGACATGAAATTTGGCGCCCGCCGGCACCCGCTCGAGCGTGCGCGGATTGGCCTGCGAAGTGATCCGGTCAATCGCGTTCTCGCTCTTCACTTCAGTCAACTCGTCGTCCAGATTTTCTCGCATCTGCGGCGTAATGCTGTCCGTCAGCAAAGGCGCGTCATACACCGTGAGCCGCGCGGGACTGGCGGTGCCGCTTTCGAGTCCCTCCCCGTTAGTCACCTTTTCCAGCCGTCCTGGATTGCGTCCGAACAGCAGGCAGATCTCGTCGTCCGGGCGATCGCTCTGGTGAATTCTCACTTCCTGCCCTTTGCGTTTGGACAAATAGACTAACTCGGAGGGAATCGCCAGGCCCGAGGTCTGCTCCAGCAGCGAGCGCAGTTTGCCGCGCAGCGAGCTGCCCGGCACATACGGCAATCCGAACGCGTCCTTGACCACCGGGTTATCCGCTCCGCCGATCTCCAGCGAGCCTTTGCCCGCGCCAATGTGTAAGCCTGTGAGGCAGGTCAGATCCATTTCCAGAATCAGTTTCCCCACCAGTTTCAATTCCGTCTTCAGCGTGTGCGCACTCATGAATTGGGTATCCGTTTATTCGTTATAAGCAACGATGGCTTCAAAAAGATCGCGAAAACGCTCGTAGCCGCGGGCATCGTTTTTACGCGTCACTTGCAACAAAAGCTTCTCGATCGAATCGAGACTGCGCAGCGAGTGCCGCGCGATGGTGTAAGCCAAGCGGGCGCGCAACATCACAAACTGGTGCTGCCGCTCGTTCTCCGGCGCCCGCACGGCGCGCCGCACCGCATTGTAAAGCCGCCGCAGTTGGCTCTTGGTGCCTGAATCCATATCGCGCATCCGGCTGACCACGCCATGCGCCTGATTGTCGAGATAGAGCGGATCCGAGATCAGCTTTTCGAGATCGATCTCGGGAGGACCATCGGGCCGCCGGTCGCGGTCTCCGCCGCGCTCTCCACGGCCTTCGCCGCGGGGGCCGCGGTCATCCCCGCGGCGGTCATTTGGACCACCGCGTCCGCCCTCGGGACCACCCCGTCCCCCTTCGCGGGGGGGACGCGTTCCGCCGCCCTTGCTTTCCGGTTGCGTATCTGCCATCGAATCCTCTTATTACCTGTTAAATGTTGGTTTCTGCTTCCGCGGTGCGTTCCGTCGAGAGCCGCGCCCATTCGAGCGCGACCCGTCCCGAAGGACGCAACTTCAGGTTAGCTGGATTTTTACCGGCTAAGTCCGCGATCAGATTGGCCCGCGCCTTTTGAAAATCCCGCGCCCGCGAGGTACCCAGGATCCGGTTCATCCGGCGATGAAACCGCCATGGCCGCTCCACCCGCTTGGAACGTGGCCCGCGTTTGGTCTCGCGATAAATCCCACACAAGTCCCGAATATATTGTGGCGCAATTCCGAAGTCATCCACCATCGCCGTCAGTTCGTCTTTCAAATCGGCGGCGTCGGTCAGTTGTTTCCACTCGAGCGTGCGCCCCAACAGATAGAAGCAGTCTTTATCGGCCGATTTCGCAACCCGCAGCCGCTCGCCCGCGCGTTCGTACACCGAAACCAGCGAAGCCTCGCTGTCCGGCGCTAACGCCAGCGCCATGGTAATCGTCTTGCCGTCCGCTCCCGGAAAGTCCCTGAGTTGCTCCTCGGTAAAGCGCGCAAACAAACGTTCGAGTTCGCGGGCGAAAGCAATCAATGCATCCCAGGCCCCATAAATCGCGAAATCGTTGCCGCCAGTGTGCAGCAGATTTACTTTGCGCCAGAACTCGGGCAGCGAGCACAATACTTCCACTTCCCCCGCAAAAAACTGCTTGTACAACATGGAAAGCTGCACGTATTCTTCTATGCTCTGCAGGCGGCGCAAGCGAACGGCGAAACTATCGACATTGCCCCGCAACAAGCCCCAGACGGCGCTTCCGCTGGAACGCTTGGCCAGGTCCGCCGCGTGCGCGGCTTCATGGCCATTGTCGGTAAGCGCGGTATGTTGAGCGAACGGGATCGCGTCGATCGAAGCGCCTAGCGCCCATTGCTGTTTGCCGCCCTTGGTTTCGATTCGCGCGGGCGCTTCCCTCGACCAGCCGATGTTCTTCGCCGCGCGCAACTCCCGGCACATTTCCGATGCAAAATAGTCGTCGTAAGACTTGGCTTCGACCGGATATTCGGGAAGACCCGCGCCTGCCAGGGGCGTTCCACGCCTGCGCTGCATTTCTTCATTGAGGCGCTTGCGGACCACGGTCCAATCCCCCAGATTTTCCGTGATGGCCCACAGCAGATCCACGCCCGCGCCGCTCATCTCCCGCATGCCGGCGCGCGCTTGGGTGAGGAATTCTTCTGCCTGCGCGCGCACTTCTCCCGGCAAAACCAGTAAGAATTGATCGCCGCCGCTCGATCCGAGCAGCATCTTGGAGAGCCCGAGTTCCCCGATCAACGCTCTGGGTAAAACCTCGCTCAGCAAGCTCGCCCAATGCAGACGGCCCGTAAATACCTCTTCGGCGGGTTCGCTGGACAGGGCAAACTCGTCGGCGCCGGTTATTCTACCTTGCAATAGGATCTGAACGGACATCCGATTGATGACGAAAGCTCAAATGTACCACGGGCCTAAGGTTCCGGGGATACGTGTGAGAGTCTGGCCAACATCGGTCGAGCGTTCCTGCAACGAGACATAAGCCTATGCGCGAGCCTAGGCGCGATCCATCCGCACAACCCTCCGTTTGAAGTCCTCGCCCCCGAGTTGAACCGTGTTCGTCACCTTGAACCCCGCCTTCTTGAAGGCACGCAACGATCTGATGTTGCCCTCTTCCGGATCGGTAAGTACGGCTCTGACGCTCGCATCTGCAAACACGATTTGCCCGAGGAACTCGCGGATTGCAATCGGCCCCAATCCCACACCCGTGCTGGCAAGTTCGCCGATCGCGAGGTCGATACCCGCCGAAGCGGGCTCTCCCCGAAGTTGTAGCGCGTGCTCTGGGTAATCGGACCAGAGATACCACTGAATCCACCCAACTGGCCGCCCACTCTGTTCGATCACGAAAACGTGCGTGGGCTCGGCGCCATCCACCCGTGGGCCGTATTTCGCGTCGACACTCGCGAGATCGACGCGCTCACGCCACCAAGCAGCCACGTGGGGTTCCGAGAGCCAGGCTTGCAGTAGAGGAAAGTCAGATCGGCCAAGCGGGCGAAATGCAATGGAAGCCTGCATCAAAGGGTCGAATCGCTCCGCATTCTTGAGCTGGACTGCGCAAGGCCCACCAGAAGGCCGTCAGCCTATCGTATTATTCTATTGTTCGTACTCAGGGCGTCCGCGCCCGCTGATTCCGCCTGCGCACGCACTTTTCCCGGCAAAACCAACAAAAATTGATCGCCGCCGCTCGATCCGAGCAGCACCTTGGAAATCGAGTCGGCGATTGGCGCCCTCGGCAAAACCTCGCTCAACAGGCTTGCCCAATGCAGACCGCCCGAAAAGACACGAACGCGTGGTTACAAACTCGATATGGCGGTAGTGGCGGGCATGGGCAGGTTCATCTTCCGGAGGATGGCGGCGCCGCGCCGATCGGCCCGGAACGCCGTCGCCATCGGTAAATGGACCCCGAGAACAATCCGAGGGTCTCGCTGTTCGATGGCGAGTCCGCTCCATTCGGCCGCCGAATCGATCTCGCCGCATAGCAGATGGTAAAACGCCCTGGCGCTCGGCACTCCATAGGTCTCCGGCGATTCCAGGTTCTCCAACAACTCTTCCGCTCGCTTGCGCTCACCCGCTCGCACCAGCAGCCCCGCCAGGATGGCGCTCGGGTGCGAGTGCCACGGAGCCAGGCTATAAGCTTTCTCCGCCCACTCAAGCGCATCGGCCGGTTTCCCTTGCGCGGAGTACAACAGCGCCAGAAACATCGGAAGTTGAAAGACTGCCTCGTGGATCTGCATGCCTTTGCGCAGTTGTCTTTCTGCTTCCGCGAAGCGCCCGGCTTGGAGCAGAATCACGGCTAGTTGAAATCGTCCCCCGAAACTGAGAGGATCCTCTTCGAGACCGCGCTCATGCCCGGCCGCTGCCTCGAGCGGAAAACCCGCCGGGGCCAGAAAGAACATGCCGTGCAAAAAGCGCACCGCCGGCGGAATGGGTTCGCGCGCCAACGCTAAACGGAAGCGGCGTGCCGCCTCGTTCCAGTCATACTCATAAAGTCCAGCCACCGCCGCTAGCACCGCCTCCGCTTCCGGCAAGCAGGAGTCCAGTTCCAGAGCTTTCTGCGCGGCCACGCGCGCTTGCGGCATGGTTGCGTGTGCCGGAGCGATGCCCGGAAGCGCACGCGTCAAGTATTGGATGCCCAGTTCGGCATACGCTTGCGCAAATCGCGGATCGAGGGCAATGGCCTGCTCATAATTCCCGCGGCAACGTTCGGAAGCCTCCGGTGTGTAAATAAAGGCGTCGTGGCGCGCTTTCAGCAAGGCTTCGTAGGCGGGAAGATTGGGCGTGTGGCGTCGCAAGCTGGCGAGTCCGGGCGCAAGCTTCAGCCGTAAGGTCTCGACAATGGCTTGCGCAATGTCGTCTTGAATCGCGAATACGTCGGCCCATTCCCGGTCGTATCGCTGCGACCACAAATGGGTGCCGTCGCCGGCGCCAATCAACTGCGCGGTAACCCGCAGCCGCTGTCCGGAGCGCCGGACGCTGCCCTCGAGCACATGGTCCACGCCCAACGTCTGCGCGACGCGCCGGATGTCCTCATGCTTACCCTTAAACGCAAAAGCGGAAGTTCTGGCAATAACCTTGAGGCCGGGAAGTTGCGCCAACGCATTGATGATCTCTTCCGCCAAACCATCGCTGAAGTATTCGTTGTCTCTATCTCCGCTCATGTTGTCGAACGGAAGTACGGCAATCGAAGGCTGCGCAGGTGTGGGTCTCGCCCCAACGCCTTCGAGCGCGGCTCTCAACTCAGTAGTCTGAAATCGTCTGCCTGGGGATTTTTCGAGGCAGCGCAGCACGATTTCTGCGATCGCTGGAAATCCAGGCAGCGGCGCCGGAGGGTCGTGCACGATCGAACTCATCACCTGCGTAGCCGAATCGCCATTGAAGGCGCGGCGACCGGCGAGCATCTCGTACAACACAGAGCCGAAGCTGAAGATATCGGATCGCTCATCCAGCGGTCCGCCTTGCGCCTGCTCCGGCGACATATAGGCGGGCGTGCCTTTCACCACGCCATCGGATGTTGCCGTCGCGTTCATGTCATGAGTGGTGGAGGCAAACTTGGCAATACCGAAGTCCAGGAGCTTCACGCAGCCGTCAGGCGTAACCAGGACATTAGCGGGCTTCAAGTCGCGATGGATGATTCCCCGCCGATGAGCTGCTTCGAGCGCGCCCGCCATCTGGATCGACAGGCGCAATGCTTCCTGCACCGGAACCGGGCCATCGAGCGGCTTGCCTTCGATGTACTCGAGTACCAGATAATCCGGACCGACATCGTGGATCTGGCATATGTTCGCGTGATTTAACGCTGCAATGGCGCGTGCTTCCCGCTCGAACGGCTGGCCGTGATCGCCCTTGAGCCGCTTGATAGCCACGATGCGGTCCAGGCGCGTGTCGCGCGCTTTCCAAACTTCGCCCATGCCTCCTGAGCCGACGAGTTCGATCAGCGTATAAGGCCCGAGTTGGTCCGCGCTTGCCCAGGACGACATCGTTTCTCGATTTTAGCGAGTCTGGTCCGGATGTCGCCATGGCGCAAAAACCAGGGACGGACGAGACGTTCCCCAGTTTCCAAGAAACTAAGTACGTTGCAGGTCCCCTCACTGACGTTCGGGGCTAGGCCGCGAGCGGGGGACCAAGCGGCAATACAAGACCGTAATTGCACGCGCGGGTTTCCAGGGACGGTCCGTCTATCGTATTATTTATTCAGATTTTGGGCGTCCGCGCCCGCTTAGTCCGACATCGCGCAGGAGGCATCATGCTCACCGCTCGTGCCGCACCCAGGAGCATCGACGAGTACATCGCATCGTTCTCGCCTGAAGTTCAGGCCATCCTCGAAAAGATACGGCTGACGATCGGCAACGCCGCACCCGGCGCCGAGGAGACCATCAGCTACAGAATGCCGGCGTTTACGCTCAACGGCGTTTTGGTCTACTTTGCCGCCTTCAAGAAGCACATCGGGCTCTATCCGCCGGTGAGGGGCGATGCAAGTCTGGAGAAGGCGATTTCAACCTATCGGGGCGAGAAGGGCAATCTGCGCTTTCCGCTCGATCAGCCAATCCCTTATGGCCTAATCGAAAGAATCGTGAAGCTCAGAGTGAAGCAGAACTTGTCGAAGGCGGCCAGTTCCTCCTAAAACAAACCGGCCTGCAATTTGACGCGGCGATATGATGGTTACGGGTACGGCAGCGCCCTAACATCGGGATCGGAGGTTCCGCATGATCCAAACGCTCATGAAGAACTGGCGATTGCTGGTCGTGTGTGCCACCCTTAACGCGATAATCTCGGTCGTCTATTTAATCTTGTACGACGCTGGCCCGGATGGCCCCGTGACTTTCCATGGGTGGCATAGCGCGACTCTGTTTCTCAACAAACTCACAGTCACGGCGGGGGCTTGCACCATTGCAGCCGGCCTTTGGAGATCCGCGGCGGGCAAATCCTGGCTTCTTGTGCTGAATGGCGTTGGTTTGACCGCCTACGGACTGATCCCGATCTTCTGGAGAGGGCCCGTTAGCTTTAATTTCCTTGCGCTCCTGTTAATGGCGACGGCAATCACCTTCGGTATTCTTGCATTGGAAATCGCTCGAACCCTGCGGCGTCGAGTTGCGGATGAATGGATTTTTGGCTTGGCGGGAGCAGCCTCGGTTGGTTTGGCTGTGGCGTTTCTCGCTTTGGTGAATCGCTGGATCCAACTGGAACGCAGGCCTTTTCACCCTTCCGTTTTTCTCTGGCTTGGCTTTTACTTTGGCTTCAGCGCAATCTGCATGCTGGGGCTGTCGCTGCGTCTGCGCAGCCTGGGCCCGTTCCAGTCCGGCCCGCAGGAAGCCCTACCATTACTAAATCCAAGGGCCGCGCACTAAGCAGACAAAGGGTCCCTCTGAGAATCGATGACGTTGCGCAATCGCGACACGACTCGGCTTGACCATGCTCCAACTGAACCGGTGACGGATTCCCGCCACCGCGGATTCGTTCCTTCCGAACGTTCTTCCTATGGCGAGCCAGTCACGGGCCATGATGCCATCCGTGGCGTTTGATTTTTCCCTCGCGGGAGGCGCGCGAATGAAACTCGATACACCCGAGAAAGGACTCGCGGCGCGACTGGCTTGCCGTCCGTATGGCTACGTTCAGTTACCAACCTAATACTTCCGCAACACCGACAGCACCCGGCCTTGAATCTCCACATCCGCCGGCTGAACGTAAATCGGCGCCATGGACGAATTGGCTGGCTGCAGACGAATGCGCCCGTCCTTCTCCCGATAGAACCGCTTGAGCGTCGCATCCGAGTTGTTGACCAGCGCAACCACAATCTCCCCATCCTCCACCTCTGGTGATTTCTCCACCAGAACGAAGTCTCCGTCGCAGATGTGGTCGTCGATCATCGACTCGCCCCGCACCTGCAAAGCGAACGTGTTGCCCTTGCCTGTGAAATCGGCGAACTGCAAAGTATCCTGCCCGGGTATCGCTTCGACCGGAGTGCCTGCGGCAATGCGGCCGGCCAGGGGAACTTCCCCACTGACCGCGCCGCCGCGCCGTTCTTTCATATACTCCGGAGAAACATCCAGCGACCGGCTCTGGTTAAAGGAACGGCGAAGGTAGTTGCGCGATTGCAAAGCTTCCACGTGCTTGTGAACGGTCGCCAGCGAAGCGAGTTGCAGCGCCCGGGCGATCTCGTCATAGCTCGGGCTATATCCGTTCTCTTCCACGAAGCCTGCGATGAAATCGAGCACTTCTTTTTGCCGCTTGGTTAATGCCATACCTTCTATTGTTGGCGAAGAAAAGGGGAAAGTCAACTCCTGGAACGCCCCAGCCTGCGGCCACTCAGCGCAAACGCGATCAGACCAAGCCCGACAAAGCCCATGGTCGCCGGTTCCGGAGTGGCAGCCAGCGCCCCGACTCCTGTGATGTTGGCGGTAAGGCCTTCCAGCAGCACATTGCCTTCGGTTGCGGTCACCGCCAGGTATTTATAATTGGCGAAGTTTGGAACCGAGAAGAAGTCGCCGTCCAAGGAACTGCCACCGGTAACGAGAGGATTTCCCGTGAGAGTTGGCTCCTTGGAGCCGCCACTAAAAGCGCTGCTGGTCAATCCGTAAACCGCGAAGTCTTCTCCGCGGCTGACGCTGTCGATTTCCAGTTGCAGAGCCGTCGCGGAGCTAAGGCTGGAGATGTCGAGCACCACCAAACCTTGGCAGTCGATCTCGGAGTCATCCTGACCCGTCAATCCCAGACCGTTTTCAGTAGAGCCCTCATTTTTTACATAAAGGTTGTTTGTTTTGCCGTCTTCAAAACCATACGCCGTGACGTTGTATCCGGACGGCGTACTCGCGAAGGAGTAAGTATATGACCCCAAGTTCGTGTTGGCCGGGGTGGAGAAGTTAAACGAGATGGCGCCCGCCGAAGCGGCAGAGGCGCCGCCCAGAAGAGTCAGGATTGCGAAGAATGATGTTCTCATAGTGGTGGTGTTTTCGAGTCCTAGTATGCAGTGCCGTTCTGAAAGCAAACTGAGTGCGCTGTACTGAAAATCAGTCCCATTATTTTTCATTAACGGTGAAGTACAAAAGAGGCAGCCCCATAGGCGGGGAGAGCGATAAACAGGATTAGTGCTGTCGCTGAGTGGTGTTACGTGGCGGATGGCCAGCATTATTTGGGAAGCATGAAGTGTCTTGTCAAATGGAATATGACCGGCGCGGAAAAAAAAGGAATCCGGGCGATCTAACTAACATGCAGCCACGTCCCCGAGATGAAAGACCGCTAAAGCATCCTGATGCGGATTCCCGTTGCGCTTAGCGGCTAATCCAGTGTTCACCCGTCGCGGCACGAAAGACCATCTGTTGAACTGTGATATTCATCCGGACGTCCGGATCGTTGAGGTATTGGAAGCAGTCGTCCGGGTTTTCGGGGCGGCGCTTTTTAAGAAGCTGTCCCACCCGATCCAGACGTTCACAGGTGGAGGCTAACAGGGCGGAAGGGGCGCCGCCAATTCCAGCCTCGAGTCGCAAGTAACCGTTCGTCACCGCGATCTGGCCGGCCTCGGGACCGCGGCCAGCGTGACGCGAAGGCGTGCGCTCGATCACGACGAGTTCGCCTGGCAAGATTCCCGTAAGCAACAGGAGGCAGTCGCATGGAATGGGGGTCCGGCTGAGCAGGTCGCGCGCTTGTTCAAAGGTTGGGGCTTCCTCGAGGACCTGTCGCAATAAGAGTTCTACCGGCATGGCTGGCTGTGGAGGATCGAGACTCAGTACCGCGTTGAGGGTTACTGCGAATCTACCGGGTGCGATGCCGGAGAATGCACCGATGAATCCGGGCCAGCCAATCGTGGTGAAAGGACCTGCCGGGCTGCCTGCGAAATGGCAGATGGTGGTGTGGCGCGTCAGGGCCGAGTTTTCTGTCCACCAATCGAGGTTGCGGGCATGCAGAATGCCGGCCGGCGTGTCGACCGCGAACGCGGTGCAACCGAAGATGCTTCCGAGAACGAATTTCAAGGCGTCGTAGTAGAAGTTGCAAAGCGCTACATCGCTAACTGGGACAGTAAGCGCGTGGGCCAGCGACTCCATCTCCTGCCAATAGTCTTCACGGACGAATTCCCGCGCGCCTGAGATGAGGAAATCGCCGATATCGGGTTTGAGGCCGAGATCCGCCTTGTACAAGCGCAATAGTTCGCGCCCTTGCTCTTTTTGAAGAGAAGTAAGACACCACCGGCCGGCCGGCGGCCTCCGCAGATCGATAGTGATCTCCTGGAACTCCTGGAACATATCTGGAACTTCGGCCTTTGGCGGATTCTTTTATTGGATCACGCCCCGTGCTGTAACGGACCGCCAAGTCTGTTGTATAGTGCATTCGAGATGCGAACACGAATTGCCTTTGTCTCGATCCTCGCCATCGGCGGAATTTCCGCCGCGACCTGCGATAGCCTCAGCCATCTGAAACTGGCGCAAACCACCATCACCAGCGCTAAGACCGTGGCCGCCGGGGAAAAGATCGACCACCCCATTCCGCCCGTACCTGCGTTCTGCCGCGTGCAGGGAGTGATTGCTCCGTCGGCCGATTCTCATATTGAGTTCGAGGTATGGCTGCCGGAGTCCGGCTGGAACGGAAAGTACCAAGGCATCGGCAACGGAGGGTTCGCTGGGTCCATCAGTTATCTACCGTTGGCATTGGCCATCAAGGCAGGCTACGCAGCTTCTTCCACCGATACGGGGCATGAAGCCGGCGGCACGGACGGGCGCTGGGCTTACGGTCATTACGAGAAGATTGTCGACTACGGCTATCGCGGAATTCACGAGACCTCGGACAAGGCGAAAGAAGTGATTCGCGCGTTCTATGGAGAGGCGCCCAAGCACTCGTATTTCAGCAGTTGCTCCAACGGCGGGCGGCAAGCTTTGATGGAAGCGCAACGTTTTCCGGCCGACTATGACGGCATCATCGCCGGAGCGCCCGCTATTCCGGTGACGCGCCTGAATACGGCGTTCCTCTGGAACATGGAAGCGCTGGCGCAGCCGGGCGCCTACATTCCCACGAGCAAGCTCCGGGCCATCGAAGATGCCGCGCTGGCCGCTTGCGATGCCTCCGACGGGGTGAAGGACGGCGTGATCGATAGTCCGCCGGCCTGCAAATTCGATCCCGCGGTTCTGCTTTGCAAAGGGCCGGAATCCGACAGTTGTCTGACGGAGGCCCAACTCGGCGCGCTCACCAAGATTTATGGTGGTGTGCGCAACGCCAAGGGCGAGCCGATGTACCCGGGTTTCTCTCCCGGTGGCGAGGCGGAGCCGGGTGGTTGGGGCGCCTGGATCACCGGAACCGCCGTTGGCAAATCGACCCAGGGCGCGTTCGGATCTCAGTTCCATTCGCAGTTCCTGATGGATGACACAGACAAGGACTTTCTGGATTTCCATCCGGAGCATGAGTTGAAGGTCGCCGATGACAAGCTGGGCCGGGCTCTCAACGCCGCCGATCCCAACTTAAAGGCCTTTCACTCGCGAGGCGGCAAGCTGATTCTGTATCACGGCTGGGCGGACGCGGCCATTCCGCCGGTCAGCACCGTGAACTACTACGAGAGCGTCGCGAAGCTCATGGGCAAGAAGACCGCCACGGAGTTCGTGCGCTTGTATATGGTGCCGGGGATGGAGCATTGCCGGGGCGGCGCGGGTACCGACGACTTTGGCGCAACCGCCGGGATGCCGGGCGATGCCAGCAGCAATCTTTCTCTGGCGTTAGAGAACTGGGTAGAAAAGAAGAGCCCGCCTTCCCAGATTATCGCGAGCAAACAGAAGTCCGGAGCGACGGTGCGTACCCGCCCGCTCTGCCCGTATCCCCAGGTAGCGAAGTATAACGGAAGCGGGAGCACGGACGAAGCCGCGAATTTTAGCTGCGTGGCGAAATAGCGGTTGGGGCGGGCCGCTCGATCTCAACGCCCCGCCCTTCGATGCCGCCTAAAATAGCGCCCGTCCCGCAGCCAAAGCCGGGCCGTTCGCTGAACCATGACTGCAAGACGGCGATGCCAGCAGCAATCTTTCTCTGGCGTTAGAGAACTGGGTAGAAAAGAAGAGCCCGCCTTCCCAGATTATCGCCAGCAAACAGAAGTCTGGAGCGACGGTGCGTACCCGCCCGCTCTGCCCGTATCCCCAGGTGGCGAAGTATAAGGGTAGCGGGAGCACGGACGAAGCCGCGAATTTTAGCTGCGCGACGAAATAGCCGATGTGAAATAGCTGATGTGAAATCGCGCCCGTCCCGCCTTCAAAGCCAGGCCGTTCCTTCAATCATGACTGCAAGGTAATGTGCTGAGGGGAGATATTTCACCTGGTAACGCGGTCTTGCTCCCGGGCCACCAAGGCTTCCGCCAGCTCTAGCTCTTCAAAGACGCCGCATATCCCTGCGTCCCGCTCTCTCGCTACATCGAATATTTCGCGCCAACTACATCGAATGATGAAGAATTGTCCGTCTTTGAGCAGCACGAGGAAAGACATCTTCTTGGGCTGTCTGTAGGATGCCTGAGTGCAGATATGATTTCAAGGTTTATTAGAAGTACTGGTACTCTCGTGCTACCATCCCGCATACGTGCCGCTCATTTTTGACCTGGATGGCGTGATTGTCGACTCGATGCCGCTGCATATCGAGTCCTGGAAGCTTTATCTGCAGCGCTTAGGAAAGCCAACCATTGACATAGCCGAGCGCATGCACGGCCGCAGGAATGATGAGATCGTTCGCGAATGGATCGGAACGGACTTAACGGACGCGGAAGTGATTTGGCATGGCGCGGAGAAGGAAAAGCTATTCCGGGAGATGATGGGCCCCGTAGTGAAGCGCCAACTGGTGCCGGGAATAACAGACTTTCTTGATTCTTATCAAGCTGTTAAGAAGGCCGTGGCCTCCAACGCCGAACGCCCGAACATCGATCTGATTCTGGACGGGGGCAACCTCCGCCACCACTTTTTGGTGGTACTGGACGGTCAACAGGTACAGCGAGCGAAGCCTTTTCCCGATATATATCTGAGGGCGGCGGAATTGCTCGGCGCCGGCATAGCGGATTGCGTGATCTTCGAAGATTCACCAGCGGGCGTCGAAGCCGGTTTGGCCGCCGGCGCTCAGGTGATCGGTATCCTGACACACTCTACGGAATTAATGGGCGTGGACCTGTCGATGCGGGACTTTCGGGACCCGAGACTTTCCGCTTGGTTGGAGCAGGCTGGATTGGAGCGGTCGTGAAACAACCAATCCAAACGGAAAACTTGACCTTGCCGCGACCGCTCGGGAACGTTCCCCAAATAGTGTCAAATGACGGGTTCTTAGAGAAACTTGGCCCAGCCATCGCACCTGCGAAGGTTCGGTTAATGATGAGACTCTCCATCCTTTGGCTCCTCACGTTGACCTGGGGCGTAGCCCAGATTCACGTCCCGCTCGAGCAAGCCAACTCCCGCGCGGGCACGGATTTTGCGCCCGCCATGGAAGGGCAACAGGTGGTGATTCAGGGGCAAATTTCCGCGGCGCCGATCTGGATCATGGATGCCTATTATCTTCCCATTCAGGATGCTCAAGGCTATGGGATGCTCCTGTCGGCAACCACGCAACCGGGAACCACGCAACCGGGAACCACGCAACCGGGAACCACGCAACCGGGAACCACGCAACCGGGAACCAAGGAATCCATTCGCTCGTTCTCTCCCGGAGACTGGGTAGAAGCGAGCGGAACAATTTATAAGCGGGGCGGAAGTCCCATCTTGCATCCGGACGAGATGAAAAAAATCGGCGCCGGTACCGCGCCTCAACCCAAGGTTGTCTCCGTCACGGAATTGGCTTCATACCGATACTACGGCGTATTGATCACAGTAGAAGGCAAAATCGCACAGGCCGGACAAGACGCGGGTGGGGACATGTTCGATCTGGAAGAACGTGGCCACACGGTGAGCGTCTTTTTGCCCAAGGCCAGGCGCGATGGTCCCGGCTTGGGCAAGTTCCAAGCGGGCGACACGATCCGCGTCACTGGCATTGGGAATCAATACTGCCCTCTGCCACCATACGACCGGTTTTATCAGGTGCTGATTCCTAATGCGGAGGCGGTCTCTTTGTTGCACAAAGGCTGGCTGATTCCGCCGCGCCGGTTGGTGGGCAGCCTGATGCTGCTGATCCTGGTGATCGGCGTGTGGTGGGTCCGCGATCGGCGACTGCGCGATCAGCACCGGCGCATGCGGCTGCTCAATGCGCTGGGCGAAGAGGTCATTGCCTCCAACTCTCCGGCCGAAATTCTGCGCAAGCTGAACCTTACCCTCCCCAAATTGCTGCCGCGGACCAGCATCAACATCTACTTGTTCGACCGGCGAGCGCATGCTCTCGAAAGCGTTCAGGAGCCGACGGGCGAGGGCCCGGCGATGGTGGATGTTGACGCACCGAACGGACCCGCCGCTTCCAACCTGGCGCTGTGCTTCCGGAATCGCACTTTGATGGCGATTCCCGATAGCCGCCGTAATCCTTTCGGACGAGGCGCGCTCGCGGGGACGGCGCGCGGCATGCTGTTGGTTCCCATGTTGGCGCAAAACGAACCGCTGGGCATTCTCGAAATCGTGGACCCGGAACACAGTCACACGTTTACATCCGAAGAGCAGTCGGCGATGCAGCACCTGGCAAACCAGGTGGCGACCGCCCTGAAGCTTCAGGAGCAGCACACCATTCGCGAACAGCTCTTTCGCAGCGAAAAGCTGGCCGCCACCGGCCAACTAATCTCGGGCGTGGCCAATGAGCTGCAGGCGCCGCTCGGCATCATTGGAGCGTTGACCGCGCACTTGCTATCGGAAGCCGTGCCAGGCCTTGAATCCGAGCTGCAAACCATCGGCAAAGAGGCCCATAGAGCTTCAGAAATTGTCGCGCGTTTGGTTTCCTTCGCCCATATCGAGAAGGCCGAGGCGCAACCGGTCGACATGGGCCAAGTGCTCGGGAGCATGCTGGAGTTCCGCGCCCGGGAGCTGGAGCAGAAAGGGATCGCCGTTCACCTGCAGGTGGCTGCGCGCGGTCCGCTGATGGTGCTTGGTTCGCAGGGACAACTCGAGCAGGTTCTGCTCAATTTATTGGTGGAGGCGGAGCACGCCACAGTAGACGCCAGAGAGAAGGTCATCTCCATTACCAGCGGCCAATTGGCGCGCCGCATATTGATCGAGATTGTTTATAACACTCGCGCCAACGAGCCGTTGGTGACAGAGCCGGGCGACGATTTATCCAACCCGGTGGCGCTCGGTTTGGCGGTGTGCCGGGGAATTGTGCAGAGCCATGGCGGCGATTTCCGCGCCTCGCGTGGCGCCCAAGGTAAGGCGCGCTTTGAACTGGAACTTCCGGCGCTCGATGTGCTCTCCAAGGAGAACCGCGCCGGCCAACCGGGCGCGCCGCGCCAGCTTACCGTGCTTCTGGTCGAGCCCGATAACCGGTCACAACGCCAGGTCGTGCAGTTGTTGAGCGCGCGCGGCGATCGCGTCATTCCCTTGAGCAACGGCGAAGAAGGCGTGGACCTGACCCAGCGCATGCGCTTTGACCTGGCTATCTGCTCCGTGCGCCTGCCGGGTTGGAGTTGGGTGCAATTCTACGAGCGGGTTCGCGGCAACGTGAATGGCGTGGTTCTGTTGACCGATGGTTACGACGCCGACCTGGCGCGCAGTTTCCAGAACAGCGACGGCTTTGTGCTCTCCAAACCGGTGGACGAAGCCAGCCTGCACCGGATCTGTCAATTGATGGAAGAGCGGGCGGCAGTTCGCGCGTAGGTTTGGCGGGGACACCCGCCGCCGATCAACACCGATTGAGCATCCGTGTTCACCGGCGTTCACCGCCGGCCAATCTTGATCTGCCGCCGCGATCAAAGCCAATACTCCCAGCGCTGCGTCGCGACCACATAGCCGCACAAACAGGCGTTGCTCACTGCGTGCGCCAAAATGCAATCGCCGAGCGACTTGGTGCGGATCACCCACCAGTTATAAAGGATGCCGGTAACCAAGCCGACATCCCAAAATGGCCCATGCTCGGAGGCGAAAAGTATCGCCGTGGTCCAAAACGCCGCGGGAGCGTAAGTCCCGATGGGAACGCGCTCGAAGTGGGGTTGGATCAGCCAGCGCATCAACCATCCGCGCCAGAACAGTTCTTCGATCATCGGCACCAGCACCACGGCGCGGATAATGCGGCTCCACAGCACGACGGGGTTCGAAAACGCTTGCGGGGAAAGAGAACTCTGCACTTGCCCGGTAAACCAGTTCTGAAATAGCCAGCTCGATCGATAGGCGGGAAAAAGAAGATCGGGAGCAATCCAGACTACGAAGACGATCACGCCCAACAGGGTGCTGTTTAGAGTAGACGAACTTCGCAAATCGAGCACCGGCCGCGAGAAAAATATCAGCACCGCGGTTAGCAAGACAACCCGCAGCGGCAACTCGATCTCGGGCGGAGGCGACAAGAGCTTCTGCAAACCCAGGAAGCCCAAAAACACGGCGAACGGTACGACGTACGGCAAGGCTGCCGATGCGCTGCGGGCGGCAGCGGCCGTGACGGGTAGCTTCACTGAGACGTCATCCGAGCTTCGAGTTGAGTTCCTTGATGCGAAGCTGTTCTTTCTCCGATGGGGAATCGCGCGTGGCGGCATCCAGTTCCCGCCTGGCTTGACTCTTGTCTCCTTTCTGGAAATAAGCCATGGCCAGGTGGAGGTGGAAAGTAGCCCGTTCCGGTCTTTGCTGGACTAGTTCCTTGAGCATCCGGATGCTCTCGTCGGTCAGGTTCTTGCGATAGTATATGAAGCCGACCGTATCCTTAATATCGAGATTGTTGGGGTTGGCTTGCTCGGCGCGCTGAGCGAAAGTAAGCGCCTGATCGAGATCCACGCCCGCGTCCGCCTTGAGATATGCCAGATTGTTCAAGGCCTGATACTGGTCGGGATTGATTTTCAAGACTTCCTCGTAATACCGGCGGGCCTCTTCATTGCGGCCGGTTTCGTCGTAGGCCATGGCCATTTGGATCAGCGGAGCGACTTCATTGGGCGCCAGTTCGTGCGCCTGTTTGAAAGCGGCGATGGCGCCGGGATTATCGCCAAAACGCCTGCGTATTTCCCCCAGTTTTGTATACAGAGCCGGATTTTTCTGGTTCTTTTCGATCACTTTCTCGATAGTTGCTTCGGCTTCCTTATATTTCTTGGCATCCACTTGTATATTGGCGAGCGCGATCTGGAAATCCTGGCGGTCCGGAGTGAGGCTGAGCTGCTCCCGGATGGAGTTCTCGGCTTCGTCGAATTTGTGCTGCGCCACCTGCACCTCGACAATCCCGAGAATTCCATTGGGGCTGCCCGCTTTTTTGATTTCTTCGAATTCCGCGAGCGCGTCGGGATAATTCTTGTGGTCGAGATCCAAAGCTCCCAGCAAGTACTTCGATTCCATCCAGAGGGCCTTCGACGCGGCACTCGAGGCAGGATTCACCGTGTGCAGGATGGCGTTGAGCTGCTCGCGCGATTTCTCTTTTTCATTGATTCCGATCAGAGCCTTCGCTCGAATGAGCTGAATTCCAAGATTGTTCTTCTCGAGGCTAAGAACGTCGTCGCACAATTGGACAGCCTTGGCGAAATCTCCGTGCTCCAACGTCAGCTCGGCGAGAACATATTTCGCGGGCACATAATTCGGCCTGAGTTTCAAGGTCTCTTCCATCTGCAGGCGGGCCTGTTCGTTGCCGCCTGGGTCGCCTTGAATCCTATAAGCGCGCCCCAGGTTAAAGTGGACCAAGTAGCGGTTCGGGTACTTCACCACCAGCGGCTGCAATTCGGCGACTACCTTTTTGGCTTTCGCTCGGTCGGAATCCCGTAACTCCAGCATTGCATGCAACGAAATGGCTTCGGGATCCTTGGGGTCCTCCTTCACTAACTTTTCCGCCAGCTCGATTGCCTCCGGAGTCTTGCCCTGCTGAAAGAGCACTTCGATGATCCGCATGGTGTAAAGCCGGTGCTGTTTGGGGTTTTCCTTCTCGCCGGCCACGTACTGTTGATACGCGCTGTCGAGATCGTGGAGTTGGAAATACAGATCGCCAGCTAACTGGTGTCCGTTGGGAAACGTCGCCGGGTCGGAGATCAGCCGGTGCAGCGTGGCCTCCATATCGCTCCTGCGGTTTGTATAGGCATAGTGCAGGGCCAATTGGACCAGGTAAGGGCCCTGTTTGGGGTTGTTGGCAATCTTCTCTTTCAGGATGTTTTCGGCATCGTCCAGCCGCTTCTGCCTGACAAAGCTGGTGTAGAGTACGTCGTACATCGGCCCGTAGTTTTTCACTTTGGCGATTTGAGCGCGCGCAACCTTTTCCGCTTCTTCTTGTTGGCCGTCCGCCAGTAGCGTCTGCACCAAAATCAGAACCAGATCGGATTGCCCCGGTTTGACCGCATTCGCTTTCTTGAAGTTCTCAATCGCTCGCGGGGAATCCTTGTCGAACAACGCCAAATAACCAGCCAACCGGTAGTAGTCGTAGTTTTCCGGAGAGCGCTTCTTCAGCGTAGCTACCAGATCCCTCAGATCCGCAACCGCCCGGTCTTTTGACTTGGGGCTGACCAGAGCCGCGGCCAGATCGAGGTCCGAAGTTTTGACGATCGCGTCCAGGTTGGCCGGATCCAAGTCCATAGCCCGGAGAAAATCCTTGCGGGCCTCGCCGTAATCTTGCAGCCTTAAATTTGTCAGTCCGAGCCGGTACCAAGCTTCCCCATAGCGCAGGTCTTTTTGCAGGGCTCTCCGGTACATGATCGAAGCTTCCTTATACTTGCCCTTCGCGAAGTACTTGTTGCCGTTGTTGACGTACTTCACACGCGCCACCTTGGGGTCGCGGTCGCAACTTGACAGGACCAGAGCCAGCGGCAATATGCAGGCTGCTACGGCAATCGAGAACGGCAATGCTTTTCGACCAAACATAGACCTCTTCACCTTTTCCAACTTGGCGCTAACGGGGCCGGGTTGGCCTCGACAGGCTCTCCGGAAAACTATTCGCCGGCCCGCGCCGAATGGGCCACTCGTTATTAGTCCCCCCCCCCCGCGCGCGTGAACAACCTGCGGCAGATTGACAACCCGCCCCACACTCGACCGCGCCGCTACCCGAAGTTGACCTCTGACGCGCTGGCCGCGGGCAGTATTCGCTAAAGCCTGAACGCTTACCCGGTCTTTCCCAGCAGTTCCCGGATTTTCGTTTTCTCCTGGGCAGTCGGGTTATTCTTCGCGGCGGCTTCCAATTCCTTCCGGGCCGCGGGTTTGTTCCCTTTTTGATAGTAAGCCATGGCCAGGTGCAACCGGTACAGCGGGCGATTCGGTTCCCTCGATACCACTCCCTGCAGAATTCGCAGGCTTTCGTCGGTCAAATTCTTTTTCATGTAGATCAGCGCGGCCGTATCCTGAAAATCGATTTCGTCCGGTTTCTGCGCCTGCGCGCGTTGCGCATAGATCAGCGCTTCATTCAAGTCCGATCCGTCTTCGGCTTTGTGAAAAGCGAGGTTATTCAACGCGTAGGCATCGTTAGGCTGCAATTTCAGCACTTCCTGGTAGGTTTTCACGGCCTCGGCCGGCCGGTCGAGCGTATCGTAGAGCTTGCCCGCCAGCATGGCGGCGTTCACATTGTTCGGAGCCCACTCGCGGGCTTTGTTATAAGCCTCGAGCGCGCGCTCCAAGTCGCCGGATTTTTCCAGGGCCTCGCCCAGGAGAATCCAGTTATCCGCATTCGCCGGCTGCTGCTTCACCACCTTCTCATACTCAGCCGCGGCCTCCTTCCAGCGCCCAGCCTGAAACAGGATGACGGCGACAGAGTCGAACGGCACCTTGCCCGGCGTCTGCTTCTGTTCGTCCCGGATCAGAGTCAAGGCTTCGTCGTATTCATGTTGCGCCAGCCGCAACTTGAGCATGCCTTCGGTCCCGCGCGGGTCTTTGGCGTTGATCAGCGCCTGAAACTCCTTCCCGGCGTAGTCGAAGCGCTTCTGCTGGATACCGCACATCGCCAGCCCATAGTGCGCGTCGTTGGAGCCTGGATAGACCTTGAGAATTTCCAGAAAATCGGACTGCGCCTTGTCCGCCTCGCCGATGCGCAGAAAACCGAAGCCCTTGATCAGCATGGCGCCCAAACTGTTGGGATCTTGGCGTAGAGCTTCGGAGGCCACCTCCACCGCTTTTGCGCCTTCGTTCCGGTCCAGGTGCAGGCGGGCCAGATCCAAGCGCGCGGCCAGATTGGATGGGTCCAGTTTGAGAGTCTCTTCCAGTTGCAGGCGGGCCTGCTCCAACCCGGCGGCATCGCCCTGCAGCCGGTAGGCGCGCGCCAGGCTGTAGTGCAACAAGGGCCGGCTGGAGTTTCGATTGACCAGCGGCTGTAATTCGGCGATTACGCTTTTGATCTGGTCTCGATTGGGACCGATCTGCATCACGAGTGAGGCGTGAATCGCCGCCGCTTCCGCGTCGTTGGGATTGTCCTTCAGCACCTTCGCCACGAGCGCGATGGCCTCCGCTGATTTTCCGCTGTCGGCGAGGCTGGCCGCTTCCCTCTTGAGATACACGCGCTTGCTCTTCGGGTCGCTCTTCTCCCCTAGTTGATACTGTTGAATCGCCGCCGGAAAATCTCGCACGCTGGCATAATAATCGCCGGCCAACAGGTGTCCCTGGGGATATTTCTTCGGATCGGCTGTCAGACGATCGAGGGTTGCCAGCACGTCCGCCGGACGCTTGGCGATAAAATAGAATTTAGCCAGCTCGATTAAATTGACGCCATCGGGGATGTTCGCCACTTTCTGCCGCAGCATCTCCTCGGCGCGGTCCATCCGGCCGCCACGCAGGTAGATCTCTTCCAGTTTGTCGTAAACCGGGCTCGCATTTTTTTTCACGCTCACCAGATGCAGTCCAATTTTCTCGGCTTCGTCCGTGCGGTCCGCTGCAATCAGCGCCTGCATCAGCAGATAGACGATCTCCGGACGATCCGGCCCCAAAGCGTCGGCGGTCTTTAGTTCTTCGATCGCCTTCGGGTAGTCCCGGTCCACGGAGGCCAGGGTTCCTTCCAGCCGGTGGGCGTCGGGATCGTTCGGATTCCGCTTGAGCAGTCCCTTGACAATATCCTCCAACTCGCCTTTCAGCACTGCGTTGCCGCGCGGATCGGCGTGATAAGCCGTTACCAAAAGGTCGCCCTGCGCGATCGCCGCATCCCGGTTTCGCGGGTCCAACTCGATGGCGCGGCCGAAATCCCTATGCGCCTCGCCCAGCAGCCCGAGCTTCAAATTCACCAGCCCCAAGCGATACCAGGCCTCGCTGTAGCGCAAGTCCTGTTGCAGGGCCCGGCGGTACATGATGGAGGCTTCCTTATATTTCTGGCGGTGGAAATAGTCGTTGCCTTTCTCCACAAACTTCAGCCGCAGCACCTTCGGGTCCCGCTCGCAACTGGCGGCGGCCAGCAGTAACGGGAGAATCAAAAATAGTTTACTTCGTTTTAATAGCATTGACTTAGCCCGCTGGGCGCCGGCAAGAACTCCGCTATCTGGTTTGGGCGCCACGCTTTGCGGGCCAATCTCGCACGCCCTGGGGCTGGGGTGAGTCTTGAGTAAATCACGATCTTCGCAGCATTTCTTGGCTTTCCGCTCTTGGCTTTCCGCCCTGGCAGCTTTCCGCTCCGGCGGCTCTCCGCTTTTCAGTTTTCCCCTCACTCACGTTCGGGGCTGATTCCGGCCGGTTCAGCCGGGAACTTCAGTGAAGAGAAACGACCGCACCGAGGTCCCCATTACGCTCCAGACTTAACAACGGGCGATACCCACTATTATATCGGCTCAACGCAGGCTGGACACCAGGGTCCCGGTCTGGCGCAGAACGGCAAAACGCGTCCGCGTGGCGGTGTTTTGGGCATCATAGAAGGCGATCCACTTCTCCTGTTCGGTCAGACGCGCCTGATCCACGCTCTGCTGGGGCACGCGGCCTTCCGCTAATTGGGCCAAGAGAACCGAGACCTGCTCGCGGGCGACGTCTAGGTCCAGCCGGGCCACTTCGGTAGCGGTTTGCGCCTTTTTCCAGTCCTGATAGCTTCTCTCCGTGTCCAGCGTGATGCGGCTGCGCGTGGCCTGCATCTGGGTCCGGAGCTTGGCGGCGTCGTCTTCCGACTCCGCGCGGTAGCCGGCCGCGGCGGACCCCACCAGCAGCGGCACCTGAATCGAGACCCCCAGTTCGGCGTTGTTCAATTGAAAACTTCTGAAATAGCTTTGAAAATTATTAAATTTGGACAGCAGAGAATATTGGGCGACCAAATCCACCTGCGGCAGGCGGTAGGAATTAAAGCCCTTGATTTCCAGGTTCTTGGCCTGAATCTGCGATTCCAGGCGGCGCAGTTCCTGGCTGTTGGCGAGCGCGGTGGTGACCGCCGTCTCCTGCGTCTCCGGCAAGTCGGGTAGCGGCAAATCACCGGCTGCGCGGGCCGGTTGCACGCGATCGCTGGGCGGAAACCCGAGAACCACCGCGAGCGAAGCCTCGCCATAGTCCAGATCGGCCAGCAAGGCTTCCATACGCTGCCGGGCCCGCGCCAGATTCAGTTCGGCGCGTTTGGCTTCGAGTGGAATCTCGCGGCCCTCGCTGATGCGCGCCTGGGTCAATTCCAGCACCTGCGCCAGCGCCTGCGCCTCCCGTTGCAGTGGTTCTTGGCCGCGCTCGAGTTGTTCGACATCGAGAAACAGGGAAGCGGTTTGATAGGCCGCTTCTTCGCTCTTTGACTGCGTTGCAAAGGCCGTCCCTCGCGAGTTTTCCCGCGCCGCGGCGAGTTCATAGCTCTTGGGCCGGTTGAAGAGGGCCATGGTGGTGCGGGCCTCGAAAATGGAAGGCGCGTTTCCGCCGATGGTCGTCGGAAAACCCCAGGTTTTGGCCAACCCGCTTCCACCGTAGACCTTGGGCTCGAAAGGATCCTTGGCGACCCGAATGGAGTCGCGCGCCTTCTGCTCATCCAGCCGGGCCAGCACGACGTCGGAATTCTGCTGTAAGGCCAATTGAATCGCCTGCCGCAGTGTCAGCGAGTGCACCTCCGCGCGCGCCGCCAGCGCTAAACCGGAAAGGAGAAGTATGTTTCTGAGCACACCCGTAGTGTGTCACAGGCCAGCCCGCCCCTACTTTCCCACCAGCAAAATCGTGAAGGAATCCGCTACCATCTGCCCGCGCGACGGACGCCCTCCTGCCGCAGGCGGGGAGGCGGGCGCGCCGAAATCGGCGGCGATCAGCAGAATCCGGCCCGTCTTCGAATCCAAGGTCAAAGTCTTCGCCGACTTCATGGTCTCCAGGTTTTGCTCGACCACAAAACTGGCAGCACTCTTCTCATGAATCACCGTAAGCGTTCCATCGCCCTGGGAGCTGAACGCCTCCCTCGTTTTGGGATTGAATACCGCGCCATCGGTGCCCGTCCCGATCGGCAGCGCTTCCATAATCTTGCCGTCGGCGGCGCTCAAGATCACCATGTTCTGGGGATTGCGGCAGGTCGAAAACAATATGTCGTTTTTCGCGTCCAGGGCTAACCCCGCGCAGACGCCGCCCTTGCCTTCGAGATCATAATGAGCCGTGACCTTGAGCGTCTTGGCGTCCACCACGGCGATGTTGCCTTTGTCTTCGATATCGACGTAGATGTGCCCCTTGCCGTCGCTGGCGGCTTGCTCGGGCGCGCCGCCCAAATCGATGGTGCCCACCACCGCGCCATCGGCGGCATTGATGACGGTCGCGTTCGGCGCCCGATGACTGAGCACATACACGCGATCGTTGAACGCATCGTAGAGCAGGCCGTCCGGGCCGCCTTCCACGTCGATCTTCTTGATTACCTCCAGCGTTTTGCTATCGAACATCACTACTGGCTTGCTGCTGGCGAATCCGTGACCGCTCTTGGCCGAAACCACCACGCCATGGGCGCTTACGCCCGGAATCTCACCGGCGGGTTCAAGAGTATCGAGATTGAAGACCGTAATGCGCGCAGTAGGCCCGCTACGCGCGACATAGAGGCGTCGCCCGGCGGCGTCTGCGTACACGTAGTCAAACCCGCCGGCTCCGCCCACTTTGGCGGTCTTGAGCACTTTGTAAGGGCCGGACTGGGCCGAGGCCAGCACAAAAAGGGTGGTAAATACAAAAAGAAATCGCCGCATGGTGCGCCCAGTATACCGCCGTGGCCGCTGAGCCGGCCGCCATTGAACGCCTGAATCTGCTCCAGGCTCGTGGCCTCTGTGTCGCCCATGCTGATGATCAATCCCCAGCATCCCGTCTTTCCTTCAGGCTCATCTTGCGTGAGAATACAATCGCCAGTTGCGGCTCATCTTGCAAGAGACAAGAGTGGCAGCCGGCTTCGGAACGAAGTGTGATAATCTGTTTGCACAAGGCAGATGCTGGTCGCGATCCACAACTCGTTGCCGTCCGGGAAATCATCCGCATCCGCTTTGCCGACTCTGAGCCTTAGCCTGCTTACGTTGGGCCTTTTGCCAGGCCCCGCCTAAGGCTGACTCACACGGATTTTGAGAAGGCCACTTGGCGGGATGCCGCCAGGTGGCCTTTTTGCTTTTATGTAGAAGATTTTATGAAGTGACGAACATAGAAAGGGCGCCATGGATTCGAATAATAAGGTAGCGGTTTTTGACACGACCCTGCGCGATGGGGAGCAGGCGGCCGGGACGCGGCTCGGTAGCCGGGAGAAATTGACGCTTGCCAAGCAACTGGCGCGGCTTCGCGTGGACGTGATCGAGGCCGGCTATCCATCCTCCTCGCCGGAGGACTTCGAAGCCGTGCAGCGGATCTCGCAGGAGATCGAGGGACCGGTCATCTGCGCCTTGTCTCGCGTGGTCGAGGAGGACGTGGTGGCTTGCGGCAAAGCGCTGGCCAAGGCCAAACGTCCGCGCATCCACACCGGCGTAGGCGCGTCCGACATTCATATCATGGGCAAATTCCGCGACGACCGCTATGGCCGGACGCTGGCCGAGAAAAAGGTCAAGATGATCCAAATGGCGCGGCAGGCCGTCCAGCTTGCCCGCACCTTTGTCGACGATGTCGAATTCTATGCCGAAGACGCCGGCCGCTCCGATCCTTCTTATCTATTTGAAATGGTCGAGGCGGCGATCGACGCCGGCGCGACAGTGGTCAATATTCCGGACACCACCGGCTACACCGTGCCCGAGCAATATGGCAAACTGATCCGCTCTCTGTGCGAGAGCGTCCCGAACATCGGCAAGGCGACTATCAGCGTGCATTGTCACAACGACCTGGGCATGGCAGTGGCGAATTCACTGGCCGGCATCCAAAACGGCGCCCGTCAGGTGGAAGGGACCATCAACGGCATCGGCGAGCGAGCGGGTAACGCGTCGCTCGAAGAGATCGTGATGGCGTTGAAGACGCGCCGCGATTATTTTTCACAGTACACCGATGTCGATGCCCGCGAGTTTGTGCGCACCAGCCGCCTGGTTTCGGAGATGCTCGGCATCGTGGTTCCTCCGAATAAAGCCGTGGTCGGCGCCAATGCCTTTTCGCACAGTTCCGGCATCCACGTGGACGGCTTTTTGAAGGAGCGGGAAACTTACGAGATCATGCTGCCCGCCGATGTCGGGTTTGCAGAGAGCCGCGTGGTGCTCACCGCGCGCACCGGGCGCGCCGGTCTGCGCGACCGGCTGGAAAAAATCGGTTACTCGCTCTCGAAAGAAGAACTGGATGTCACCTACCAACGTTTTCTCACTCTCGCCGACAAGAAACAGGAAGTGTTCGACGAGGATCTGATGGCGCTGTTGCATGACGAGATTCACTCGATCGAAACCGAATATCAACTCGAATACCTGCACATTTACAGCGGAACTTTTGCTATCCCGACGGCGACGGTGAGGCTGCGCATCGGCGATGAGTTGAAAGAAGCGGCGGCTATTGGCGACGGTCCTGTCGACGCGGTGTATAAGGCCATTGCGGCGGTGACCAAGACGTCCGCAAAGTTGATTCGCTATGAGGTCCGCGCGGTCACGGGCGGAGCCGAAGCGATGGGCGAAGCCATTGTCCATCTGGAAGACCAAGGGCGAAAAGTTGTGGGCCGGGGCGCGTCAACCGACGTGATTGAAGCCAGCGCCAAGGCTTATCTGGATGCGCTCAACCGCTTCAGCATTCCCGAAATTCAGTTACCGGCGTATGTGGGGCAGATTGTCAATCTGCCGCGGGTTGTTAACCAGGTTGTTAACCCGCGCGAAAGGGCCTAATCTAGCCGGAAAGGCCGTGCCTTGCGCGCTTCCTACTGCCGCAGGCGGCAGCGACCTGATCGCCTTCTTCCATGCGCACGAGCCGCTCGCGTAGCCGCAAGCCGCCTGGCCGTGTTGCAGCCGATGCACTGACGTCCAACGTACAGGATTGCTGTACACTGAAGAAGATGGCCACGGAAACCACATACACGAGCCTGCGGGAAAATCTGGCGAGCGTGCTGGATCAGGTGGTTGATCAGCAGGAAACGGTGATTGTCCGGCGCCGCGGCTCACGGGACGTTGCTCTCATACCGGCTCGTGAACTTGCCGGCCTGATGGAAACCGCACATCTTCTGCGCTCGCCGGAAAACGCCCGGCGCTTGCTGGCAGCCCTCAAGCGGGCAGAGCGTGGCAAAGGAAAGGCCGCGACTATCGCGGAGCTGCGGCGCCAAGTCCTCGGTGGCAAAGGAATCTAAACAGTTCGCAGTCTTCCAACCCGAGTTCCGGGACGATCTGCGGTATTGGGTGAAGTTCGATCGCAGCGTCGCCCTGAGGGTGCTGGACTTGGTTGAAGCGGTGCTGCGCGACCCTTTCGAGGGGCTCGGCAAACCGGAACCGCTTCGCTACGCGCTGGCCGGATGCTGGTCCCGGCGAGCGACGCAGGAACACCGGCTGGTTTACCGGGTTGCCGAAGCCGCGATTGATTTTTTGCAGGCGCGCTACCACTACTGATCGCCATCGGGCCGGTCTTGGCACGTTCGATTCGAATGGGACAAAAAAAAGAACCAAAGTAACCTGGCGAAGCACGGCTGCCCAGTTGATCTTCGACGATTCATATTGCGTTTATGTTCATCGAGCGAACCACACCTAGCGAACCGCGGTGGGCATCGGGGCAGCTCAGCGGAGGCGGCGCGTGGGCATGTAATGGCAGCCTCGCTGGTCGCAGTAAGACTGCGCTGACATGTTCGGCACGCTGGAACACGCCGCGATGCCGACTGTACAGGGGAGATGAAGCTTCGGCCGCACTCGGGGAGTCATGCGGGCGTCTGTTCTGGGACTCTTCAATTCAAAGGAAGCCCTCGAACTTGGCGTGTGGTTGTCGCAGATTCGCGCCAGTCTGGCGAAGTGGCTGCGTCTGACGCCAAGGGCCGCGCTGAAACTCGTGCGCCATACTCCGGCGTCGGTGTTGCCTGGAAGGCTGTCAATCAGCGCCCGGAAGCAGATCACTGAATCGCCACCGTTGTCCCGGCCTGGGTAGAGGTTCCGCCCACCATAATTTGGATCGGCGTGTCGCCAGATGAAAACCCGGCCGGAATCAGGATATTGATTTGCTGCAGGCCTTGTGTGAAGCCGGGCGCCGCGCCAGCGTATTGCACCATTGCTTGTACCTGGGCTTGTACCTGGGCTTGCACCTGGCCGAGAAAAGCGCTGACGGGAATCGCGACGTGCGCGAGACCGTCGTCACCCGGAGTAGCCAGCAATCCGAGACCGGTGACGTAGACCGAAAGATAGGTTCCGGCCGGAATCGGATTCGCCGGGCCATTAACGGCGCCGTCCTGGTTGATTCCAGCAATCTGGCCGGCCCCACCTGGGGCAACGGTAAAGATCGCGGGAGCCGTGACCGAAACCGGCAATGGAACCGGCGCGGAACTTGCGCCAGCACATACGGACTGAATGGAAGCCGTAGTCTCCCCGGCCACGCTGGGCGGCAACACGAAGATGACCTGAGTGGCGCTCGCGCCCAACGTCTCGGCTGGTTGGCCATCCACCAAGACCGTTCCAGCGCTGCCGCAGGAGAACTGGCCCAAAGCGATCATGATGGTATTAGGCGCGCCAGGTCCAGCTAGAAGACTGGCAGCGTTCACCAGCCCATCGATGTTGATCGAGGGTCCGGTTTGCGTCACGAGAATGGTGACCGGAATCGTCAAAGGGCTGTTAACGGCGCCGGGTGCAATGATAACAACGTTCGCCGAGTTCGAGCCCGTGGAAAGGGCCGCAGGGTCAACCGTGATGGTCAGCGTACTTGGGGTGTGCTCGGCCGGATTTCCGGCGACAGTCAACCAGGAAGCGCTCGCTGTAGCGGAAAATGTCGGATTCTGATTCTGAGACGTCAGCAGGACCGTTTGACTCACCTTCGCCGTCTGATTGGCCGCGATGTTGAAAGTTAATGAGCTCGGCGTGACAACCAACACGGGAAATCCGGCCACGGTGAGCGACACCGGGATCTGGGCGCGCAAGCCGGACGATGTGAGGGTGAGGATCGCCTCATAAGTTCCGGGCGCCAGTCCCTGTATGTTTACTGTTGCGGTGATAGTCGCGGGAGAGCTGACGCTTGCGGGGACTATCAGCCAGTTCGCTGACGAGGCCGCTGTGAACGCGGCCGGATCGGTAGTCGTCGAGATCGTGAATGTTTGGGAACTGGTCTGCACGGCGGCTCCGTAGTTGAGGGTGAAACGCAGAGACGATACGCTCACCGAAAGCGTGGGAGGCACAATTGTGATCGAAAGCGGAGCCGAGTTGGACGCCGCAAAGTGACTGTCGCCAAGATAGTGAACGGTAATCGTATGCAGACCGGCGGAGAGGGCCGAAGTGGATAACGCGGCCGCTCCGGAGTTATTCAACGCAATAGTCCCCAGTGGCGTTGCGTTATCCAGGAACGTGACCGATCCTGTGGGCGGTGTGATCGCGGAGGTCACCGCTACCGACAAGGTCAAACTTTCGCCGCCCCCGAAGCTTCCAATCGCCACTGGAGTGCTGACGCTGGGCGCAGCTTGAGTGACCACGAATGAGAGCGGTTGCGAGGCTGACCCGGCTACCGGGAGACTAAGGCCGGGCGTGAAAGTCGCGGTAATTGAATTGGGTCCGACTGGCAACGGCGTCGAGACGACGATGCTTGCGGCGCCGGCGCCATTAACGGCGCTCGATCCGAGCAGTGTGGCCCCGTCGTAAAAAGCGATCGTTCCCGTTATGCTAAAAGGGCTGGCTGTCACGGTCGCCGACAGGGAGACGGCTTCACCGAAGGAAGCGGACGGAGGATTAGCCGTGGGAATAGAAACAGCCGACGGCGCCGATGCAATTGTTATGGAAAGTGGAGCCGAGTTTGCAGCCGGATATTGAGTATCGCCAAGATAGTGAACGCTAATCATATGCGGTCCGGCGGAGAGAGTCGAAGTGGATAACGCGGCTGCTCCGGTATTCAACGCGACTGTCCCCAGTGACGTTGCGCCATCCAGGAACGTGACGGAGCCGATGGGCGTTCCAGCCAGCCCCGTCACCGACACCGAAAAACCCACACTTTGGCCCGCGACAAAAGTTCCGGACGCCATCGGTGTACTAACGCTAGCTACACCCTGAGTCACCACGAGTGACAGCGCCTGAGACGTTGACCCCGTGGGAGGTAAATCGTCCGCCGCGGGCGTGAATGTAGCCGTAATCATGTGGGCGCCGAGCGATAAGGGCGAAGAAACGTTGATGCTCGCGGTTCCCGAACCGTTGATCAGGCTCGATCCAAGCAATGTGGCGCCGTCATAGAAAGCGAGCGTTCCGCTAATGACGCTCGAATCGATGGCAGTCGCGGTCGCCGAGAGGGAAACGGCCTGACCGAAGAATGGCGAGGCCGGAGTCGCACTCGGAGTGGTAACTGAAGTCGCTACCGGATCCAGCGCCGTGCTGGGTCCAGACACTGCGTTGGAGTTGACGGATCCGAAGTAGTTGAAGACTGACGCGGAACTGGCGGTTCCGTCGAGGCCAGCACGGTTGAGGCCTGCAGAGCCGCCGGCGCCAAAGGTCGCAGAGGAGTCGGTCGCGACGCTCGCAACCACAGTGAGAGAGCCGAGATTGATGAAAACAGCCGGACCGGCCGCCGCGCCGCCTCCGCCCCCACACTTGTTGAAGTTAGTGCAAGTAGCCGCAGCGCCGCCTGAGACTCCGCTTCCCAGGGAGCCGCCCGTCGCGGCCGTGATCGCCGTAAAGGCGGCGCCGCCTCCGCCCCCCGGACCACCGTTGCCCCCCACCCCGCCGCTTCTGTTTCCGCCCCCACCCCCGCCAAACCCGCCGTTCCCTCCCACGCCGTTGCCAGAGCCGCCGCCACCTCCGCCGAAGCCGCCATTCCCTCCGTTGTAGTTGGAGCCCGAGCTGGCGGCGGAACCAGCCGTATCCGTCCCAGTGCCGGAGGCATATGCGGCGCCGCCAGGTCCGGGAGTGTTGGCGTTGTTCTGGCCGCCACCGCCTCCGCCCCCGGCGCCCCCGCTGCCGCCATCATTCCCCGAAACTCCCGACGGACTTTGCCCCGCCCCCTGCACTCCCCCTCCGCCCGGCCCACCATCTTGACCGTTGACGGTGCTCCCTCCGTTAAACGCCAAACCTCCTCCGCCGCCGCCAGCATACCCTGAAGCAGTGGCGCCTCCCGCCCCACCCTGCGCGCTGCAGTTGGAAAACAGGACGTGCGTCAAGGTGACTGCGGCCAGGCTTTGATTGATAAACAACCCGCCACCGAGGCCGGCGCCTCCACCACCACCGCCATAACCGCCATTGCCGCCCGCGCCGCCCTGCGCCACCGCATTTTGGATCTTGAGGTTCGAAAGTGCCACGGTTCCGGTGTCCACGAAGAAAACGCGAAAAGAGCTGGCGCCATCGATGACGATGTTTCCATAAGTGCCGCCATCGACCGTCAGGTTGGACGTGATGGGAGGTAACGGGCCGCCCAAGCTGATGGTGCAGGGCGGGGAGCCGCAGGTGAAATCGATCGTGTTTGTTCCGGCCGCTGTGTTTGCCGCAATGATTTGCGAACGCAAATCGCCCGCCGCACCCGCCCCAGTTCCGGCTAATCCACCCGATACCGTGTCGGTGAAGACCGTAACCGTGAACGTGGCGGCTCGCGCCGCTTCCGGTGCGCTGATCAATAGTTCAAAAGCAAGAGCCAGGGGCATTAATTTCTGGCTGCCGGGAAATGCACGAGATTGCAGGAACACTACGGCCTTATCGTCATGCTGAACCAAAACATCCGGCCCTGAGACAAAATAACCACAAAATGGCCTACCTACTCTCTCAAACCACAAAGAGGAACTCGCTCAGGGCTCCGATCTTTTCGGCTGGATTCCAACCTCCATGCAGATTGGAAGCACTTATTGAGGCGCGCAAAACAGCGCGAACGGATCTATCTCGGCCTGTGAGGCCGGTGGCGTAAAGAAGGAAGAATGAAAACGAGTCGGCGAAGCGAGCAGACGGGGACATTGCGGGCTCGAGTCCAAACTCCTTCGCTTTACAGCTAGGCAGTCTGTGTCCCCTAGGCGCCTTGTCTGGAGCTACGTTTTCGAGTGTGCCGCGGGTCACTAACCCTCGCCTGGGTTATCAGCCCGCCTTCTGAGCGCGCCTGTCAACGCATTTAGCGAGTCTCTCATGTTCTTTTGTTGAGAAATCCCGCTTACATACTGTGTCTAGGCTGAGCCGGAAACGCCATCGCGCGGCGAGGGCATCATCCCGCAGTCTCCTTCGGGGCGGGGTTGTGCCAACCACCGTCTGAAGCGATCAGCGCATCCGCCTCTTTGGGCCCCCAGGCGCCGCGCCGATAGGGACGAACCCGGTGGTGAGATTTAAGAACTGGATCGACCACTGCCCAGGCGGCCTCCACTGCGGCCTCACGGGTGAAGAGCGCTCCATCGCCGAGCATGGCATCGCTCAAGAGCCGTTCGTAGGGCGCTTCCTCTCCCGGCTGTTCGTCGATGAGGTAGAGTTCTCGCTGCTCCCCGACAAATTCCTTGCCTGCGAGTTTCACGCGCGCGGCTAGAGCGACGGCCGAGTTGGGGGAAAGCCGGAAGCGCACATAGTTGGCTCGGCCAGCCGTCGGCGCTGAGTCGGCGAAAAGCCCCTGCGGCGGCGGCTTCAACTCCACCATGACCTCGGTCGCGGTATTCGGCAGGTATTTGCCGGAGCGAAGGTACCACGGCACTCCCGCCCAGCGCCAGGAGTCGATAAAAAGCCGCAGGGCGCAGAAGGTCTCGACGTCGGATTTCTTCGCGACGCCCGGCTCCTTCCGGTAACCAGCGTACTGGCCCCGCACCAGGTCGTCGCGGTTCAGACGGCGCATGGCTTCAAAGACTTTAGCTTTCTCGGTATGAACGGCTCCAAAGTCCCTACCGGACGGCGGCTCCATCGCAAGCAGGGCGACGATCTGGAAGAGGTGGTTCTCGATGACGTCGCGCAGACAGCCGGCGCTCTCGTAGAAAGGGCCGCGGTCCTGAACGCCGAAATCCTCGGATAGGGTGATCTGGACGCTGGCCACGTAGTTGCGGTTCCAGATCGGCTCCAGGAACGAATTAGCGAAGCGGAAATAGAGGATATTCATGATCGCCTCTTTTCCGAGGAAGTGGTCGATGCGGAAGATCGAGTCTTCCGGGAACACCGTCCGCGCCACCCGGTTCAGTTCCTTTGCGGAGGCCAAGTCCCGTCCGAACGGTTTTTCGACAATGACGCGCGCATGCTGGGCCAAGTTCGCGGCGCCGAGTCCTTTGATCACGGTTCCGAAGAGCGAGGGCGGGATTGCCAGGTAATACGCTGGGCGCCGAGCCTTGCCCAACGCGTTTTTTATCGCGGTGAACGTGTTCGGATCTTCATAGTCCCCGCTCACGTATTGGAGCAAGGATAGAAGCTGATGGAGCGCGCGGCGGTTATCGATGCCGCCAGCTCGCTGAATACTGTCCGTGACGCGTTTGTGCAGACGCTCCAGACTCCACTTGGGGAGGGCGACGCCGATTAACGGGACCTTGAGGGTCCCTCGTTTCACCATTGCATAGAGGGCCGGAAAGGTCATCTTGTGGGCGAGATCGCCCGTCACCCCGAACAGCACTAGGGCGTCGGAAGGGGAGGAAGTCATCAGGCGAGTCCTTTCTTGGCGGGGTTTCTCAATAATTTTCTCGCACCGGAGTCTCCGGCCCCAATCGCAGCGCGGAAAATAAGGCCGGCGGGTTCCACCCATGGGTTGCGCGTAATCTCCCACAAGCCGGGATCAAGCTTTCGCCACACTTCGTCGGTGGATGATTCCATGACCAACGCAGATCCAAGGCGAGTTTCGCCAAGGAATCGGTTGTAATATCCACCGCTCGCTCCGAAATAGTCCGATCTTGGACGCGGAGACTTCAACGCTCAAGACCACCGTGCGCCTTCACGGCTAGATCCAGCAATTCATTCATTGGGACTCCTGTGTGTTCATTGATTGGGATGGTTGACGCCACGGATGCATGCCCATCCACCCAGACCGCGAATCAAGCAAGATTTCTTCCCAGCAAGGCCAATGCTTGCTTGCAGACGTTCTCAACGGTAAATCCGTATTCCCGCAGCAGCACCGGTGCGGGCGCGGACGCTCCGAAATGGTCGAGGCCAATCACGCCGCCAAGGTCGCCGGCGTAGCGATGCCATCCCTGTGTCGCCCCGGCTTCCACGGCCAGCCGCGCACGGATGAGCGGCGGAAACACAGACCGGCGATATTCCTCCGGTTGCGCATCGAACAATTCCCAACTGGGCATGGAAACCAGGCGCGTCTGAACATTTTGTTTCTCCAATTCCAGTTGCGCTTCGACGATCAGACTCACTTCTGAACCGGTTGCGATCAAAATGATCTCGGGTTGGCCGTTGGCCGCTTCGGCCAGAATATAGGCCCCACGTTTCAAGCCCTCGGCCGAGGCATAGCGAGTCCGGTCCAGCGTCGGCACATCCTGGCGGGTCAAGATCAACGCGACGGGACGGTCCCGCGACTCAATCGCGACGCGCCAGGCGTACGCGGTCTCGTTCGCATCGCAGGGCCGGATCACGAGCAGGCGTGGTACGGCACGCAGGTTGGCGAGTTGTTCCACCGGCTGGTGCGTGGTGCCGTCTTCGCCCAGTGCAATGCTGTCGTGGGTGAATACATAGATAACCTGCTGCTCCATAATGGCCGCCAACCGGATGGGAGGGCGCATGTAATCGGAGAAGATCAGGAACGTAGCCCCGAACGGGATGATGCCGCCGTACACGGCCATGCCATTTAAAATCGATCCCATCCCGTGCTCGCGAATGCCGAAGTGCAAGTTCCGTCCCGCGTAGTTCCAGCCGCCGCCGGTCGATCCTTGCGTGTCGCCCGAGGCGCGATCGGAAGATTCAAAATCACCCGCGTCTTTCAGCGCCGTGTGCGTGGAAGGATCCAGGTCCGCCGAACCACCCATCAGCGATGGAAGTTTCGGCGAAATCGCGTTCATCACTTTCCCGGAAGCCACGCGAGTCTTCATGCCCTTCGGGTCCGCTGGAAAAATCGGGATATCCGCATCCCAACCAACGGGCAATTCACCGCGTATGCGTTCTTGATACTCCCGGGCCAACTCGGGATGAATCGCGGCGTAGCGTGAGAACCGATCGCGCCACTCCGATTCCGCCTGCTTACCGCGCGGCAGGGCTTCGCGAAAATGGGCGAGCGCCTCAGGTGGGATATCGAAGAGCGGCTCGACCGGCCAACCCAGGTTCTGCTTCGTCAGCTTAACCTCTTCTACGCCTAGAGGCGAACCATGCGCTTCAAACGTGTCCTGCTTGTCCGGCGAACCGAAGCCCAAGTGGGTGCGGACGAGAATCAGCGAAGGGCACTTGGTTTCGTTCCGCGCCGTCCGCAGAGCCAGCTCCACCGCCTCCACATCGTTTCCGTCCTCGACCGACTGCGTGTGCCAACCGTACGCCTGAAATCGCCGCGCGTGGTCTTCGTTACAGGAAATATTGGTACCGGCGGAGAGCGTCACATGGTTGTTATCGAAGAGGTAGATCAGCTTGCCGAGTTCCAACTGCCCGGCGAGCGAAGCCGCTTCTGAAGCCACGCCCTCCATCAGGTCGCCGTCGCTGACCAATCCGTACGTGAAATGGTCGACGATCTCTAAGCCCGGCCGGTTGTAACGCGCCGCGAAATGGGCTTCCGCAATCGCCATGCCCACGCCGTTGCCGAATCCCTGGCCAAGCGGGCCGGTGGTGGTTTCCACGCCCGGCGTCAGCCCACGCTCCGGATGGCCGGGCGTGATGCTACCCCATTGACGGAATTGTTTGATCTGGTCAAGCGGGAGATCGTAGCCGGTGAGGTGGAGCAAGCTGTAAAGCAGCGCCGAACCGTGGCCCGCCGACAGGACGAAGCGATCCCGATTGGACCATTGCGGATTGATCGGATTGTGCCGTAGGAACCGGGTCCACAATACATAAGCCATGGCGGCGGCGCCCAGCGGCAGTCCCGGATGGCCGCTATTGGCCTTTTGCACGGCGTCAACCGATAGGAAGCGAATCGTGTTGATCGACAGTCGATCCAGTTCCGTCGGATTGAGACCCGCCTTAGGTGTCGCGCTCATTATTCGGTTCTCCTTGGCCGCCCGCATGCGCGGCTCCCGGCCCGGCGCAACTCCTGGGACCTCGTAGGCTGCGGTCCCAAACCCAACGCAAGTAGCCCCGCCGGACCGGGCAACAACTGTTTGGAAAACGGACTACCTTCCAACCCCGGCCGGTTGCTCCGCCGCGTGTACTTCAACCTCCACTGGGTGCGTCGTCTGCAAGATATTCCTGTCTTGGGGATGCCAATGCTGTAGAGCCCCGCGCCGAGTGCGCTCAATCCCCCAAACACAACCGCGCCTTCCAGTGCGCCGACGATCCAGGCAATTAACGGACCGGCCACCAGTATCGGCCCCATGCCTGGAATGATGAGGAAGGGCTCCGAACAACATTCCCCAGATACCACCCCGGAAAGCGCCCATTTTGCAGCGGTACTTCATACGGTCGCCAGTATTATAGTATCCGACAACATGCTCGTCGGTATGATCGCACTCCAAATCGGGCGCCGCGCCAAGCGGATCGCCAGAAGCAGCTACGGAACGGCCGACAGCCGGATTGGCGCGGCACGCCAGACGTGCCGGAATTATTACCGCGGGGAGGAGTTGCAGACTAGATGTCGAACGATCGGGCGCGCCGAGATCGTCGCCGCGGTCGAAGCCGGTGGGAAAACACTATGTTCGCTACGGTCCCGGTCGCGTTCCTGCGGCAGCGGGGGCATCAGCACCGGATCCGCTGAACGATTCAACGCTCAAAAGCTCTGGGGCGAGGTGATGGAAGACCGGGGAAGCCAAATAAAGGTGTAACACGATGCTGAAATACGCAACACAAGGCCTGCTGCACGATCGAGTGAAACTGCTCGCCTATCGGATTTTTGATCCCTCCAAAGCTCCCTTGTTGACCAAGGCGTTGTTGTCCACGGAGCCGGCCAAGAAACCAGTGGATCGGACACCTGACATCGCCACCCGGGCTTACGAAATTTACGAAGATCGAGGCCGCCATGATGGCCAGGCGGATCAAGACTGGCTCGAGGCGGAGCGCGAGGTTCGCAAGCAATCGGCGTGATGAAAATGAAGATCAATTCAAAAGACTTCCGTGTGCGGCCCGGAAAAACACTCAACCTGAACAAATGGCCGACGATGGTGAATCCCTTTTGCAAGTCGAAGGAGCAGTATCAGGAACTCCTGGCCTCGCACGTTGAGAAGCTCAGCTCGCTGCAACAACTTCACTACGCGTCTAACCGCTATGCTTTGCTGCTGATTTTTCAAGGGATGGACGCCGGCGGCAAGGACGGCGCCATCCGGCACGTCATGTCCGGCGTGAATCCACAAGGCTGCGAGGTTTTCAGTTTCAAACAGCCGAGCGCCGAGGAACTGGAACATGATTTCCTCTGGCGCACCAATCGCTGCCTGCCGGAACGCGGGCGGATTGGCATCTTCAATCGTTCCTACTATGAGGAAGTGCTGGTTGTCCGGGTGCACCCGGAGATTCTTCGCAGCCAGGGGCTTTCCCCAGAGCTGCGCGACGAGAAGACCATCTGGGAGGAGCGCTATCGTTCCATCGTGGATCTGGAGAGCCATCTCTATCGCAATGGAACGCACATCGTTAAATTCTTCCTCCACCTGTCCAAGGACGAACAACGAAAGCGCTTCCTCGAGCGCATTGATGCGCCGGACAAGAACTGGAAGTTGAGTCTCGCGGATATTCACGAGCGCAAATATTGGAAGCATTACATGCACGCTTATGAGGAGTGCCTGAACGCCACCAGCACCCATCACGCGCCCTGGTATGTCGTTCCGGCCGACGACAAGGAGAACGCCCGGTTGATCGTTTCCCAAATCATCCTGGATACGTTCAACGATCTGAAGATGACATATCCCAAGACCACCCCGAAACGGCGCGAAGAATTGAAATCTATCCGCAAGCTGCTAACGAAGTAACTCAGGGCGTCTGTTGCCCTCTGCGAGATCGCTCATGAGCGCCAGATGAACCGCGTGGGCGTGCTTCAGTTGCTGTGGACGCCCAACTTCCGAAGGATGGTCATCATCGGACACCAGTTCGTGAAGGCCGATTGAAACAGATTGAGGCCAACGAACGCGGTGAACAGATACCAGTACGGGCTCACCCAATATCCAAGCGCGAGCGTTAGTAGAACGAACGCGCCGGCAATCATACGCAGGTAACGATCTACGGTCATGCGAGCTTGTCTCCTTCTCTTGTTAACAAATAAAACAGCACCGGAACGGTCATGCGCGAAAGCAACAGCGAAGCAATTTCGCCCGCCATCAACGCAATGGCCAGGCCCTGGAAAATGGGATCGAACAAGATCACTGACGAGCCAACCACCACGGCGGCGGCGGTGAGCATCATCGGCCGGAAGCGGACAGCTCCGGCATCGATCACCGCTGCGTCGAGCGGCATGCCCTCGGCCAGACGCAGCTCGATGAAGTCCACGAGGATGATTGAGTTCCTTACCACGATGCCGGCGCCGGCGATGAAGCCGATCATTGACGTCGCCGTGAAGAAGGCATGCAGCAGGCCGTGGGCCGGCACAATACCGACCAGCGAGAACGGAATCGCCGCCATAATGATCAGCGGCGTCAGGAACGACTGAAACCATCCGACCACCAGTCCATAGATCAGAATCAACACCGCCGCGAAGGCGATGCCGAGATCGCGAAAGACTTCGTACGTGATCTGCCACTCGCCGTCCCATTTCATCGAGTACCGGCTGGTATCGGAAGGAAGAGCCGCCATGTGCTGCTCGATCTGATAGCCTTCCGGGATCTTGATTTTGTCGATCTCCGGCCCGAGCTTGAGAACCGCGTAAACCGGACTCTCGATCTCTCCCGCGATGTCGGCGGTCACGTATGTCACCGGCATCAGGTTCTTGTGGTAAATGCTCTTATCCTCGATCACCTTCTCTGACATGCACCAGTTCTCCCAGCGCCACCTGCCGTCCGTTGCGCCCCGCGATCTTCAGGCTCTGGATGCGCTCCAGATCGGATCGCGTGGCGCGGTCCAGCCGTACCGTGAGCGCAACATCTTCCTCCTTCTCCGCATCCTGATGGAGCAGGCCGGCCGCGTAACCGGCGGAGGCTACCTGCATCGCGCGTGCGATTTCGTCCTCGGAGATTCCGTTGATGGCGGCTTTTCTCTCTGTCGACGATCAAGCTGTACTTCGTCTGATCGTCTTCTACGTACCAATCGACGTCGACGACACCCTTGGTCTGCTTGAACAGATCCCGGATTTGCCGCGCCAGTGCGATCCTTCTTTCCATGCTCGGGCCGTACACTTCGGCGACCAGGGTTTCGAGCACCGGAGGGCCGGGCGGCACTTCGGCGACTTTGATTCGCGCTCCATAACGCTCGGCGATGGGCTGAATTCGCAGGCGCACCTGCTTGGCGATCTCGTGGCTTTGCAAGTTGCGCGCGCCCTTCGGCAGCAGATTCACTTGAATATCCGCCACGTTCGGTCCGCGCCGCAGGTAGTAATGGCGCACCAGTCCGTTGAAATTGTAGGGCGACGCCGTTCCCACATAGGTCTGGACGTTCACCACCTCGCGCTGCTTCTGCGTTTCTTCGGCAAGCAATTGCGTCACGCGCGCCGTTTCTTCGAGCGTTGTGCCGGTGGGCATATCGACGATCACCTGGAACTCGCTCTTGTTGTCGAACGGCAGCATCTTGACCTTGACGAAGCCGAAGTAGAACAGAGAGACAGGAGGCCAGCAGCAGGACCACCACGCCGCCGACAAAGCTCCAGCGCAGGACGGCCCGGTGCAGCAGGCTGCCCATGAAGCGCCGGTACAGCCGCGTTACGAAGTCCTCCCGTTCGCCCGCGTGATGCCCGCCTGGCTTGAGAATCCGGACCGCGGCCCACGGCGTTACGATGAAGGCGACCAGCAGCGAGAAGACGCATCGCGGCGCTGGCGCCGATCGGGATGGGACGCATATACGGCCCCATCAGCCCGCCGACGAACGCCATCGGCAGAATCGCGGCGACCACGGCCAGCGTGGCCAGAATGGTGGGATTTCCGACTTCGTCCACCGCCTCGACGGCGACCTCGAAAGGCGGCCGGTCCTGATTGGCCGGCATCCGCCAGTGGCGCACGATGTTCTCCACCACCACGATCGCGTCGTCCACCAGAATGCCGATGGAGAAGATCAGTGCGAAGAGCGTGATCCGGTTGAGCGTGTAGCCGTAGAGGTAAAAGACCGTCAGCGTCAGCGCCAGGGTCACCGGAATGGCGATAAATACAATCAGCGATTCGCGCAGCCCCAGCGTGACGGCGATCAGAACACTCACCGAAATCACGGCGATCAGCATGTGCCACAGCAACTCGTTCGATTTCTCTTTGGCCGTGTCTCCGTAGTTCCGTGTGATGGTCATCTCGACGTCGGATGGGATGACGGTGCCTCGCAGTGGCTCCAGACGATGCAGGACGTCCTCGCCCACGGTGACGGCGTTGGTTCCTTTGCGCTTGGAAACGGCAATTGTGACCGCCGGGTAGAAGCCTTTCCCGTCGGAGAAGCGCACGTATTGCGAGGGCTCCTCGCCGCCATCGGTCACCTGCGCGACGTCGCGCACGAAGATCGGCTGTGTCGTTCGCGACGCCGGCGACTACGTTGCGAACATCCTCAGCGGTGCGCAGGAACTGGCCGGTTTCCAGAAGATATTCGCTGGTTGCCGCTCGGCGAACTCGCCCGAGCGGCATCCTGCGGTTGGAAAGGCCCAACGCCCCCACCACCTGCAACGGGGAGAGGTTGTAGGCGCCGAGGCGGGCCGGGTCGAGAGTAATGCGAATCTCCCGGCGCTGGCCGCCGATCAGAGCCACGGCCGAGACGTCCGGCGTCTGCTTGATCGTGTCGTCCACCTGAGCCGCGATGCGGCGCAGCTCGAAATCGCCGTAACGCTTGCTCCAGAACGTGAGCGCCAGGATTGGTACGTCGTCGATGGAGCGAGGCTTCACCAACGGAGGCGAGGCGCCTGGCGGGATCAGGTCCAGATTCGCGTTCAGCTTCTGGTTCAGCCGGACGATGCTCTTCTCTTCGTCCTGCCCGACGAGGAAGCGAACGATCGCCGTGGACATGCCGGGACTGGAAGTCGAGTAGATGTACTCCACGCCCGGGATCTCCCACAGCAGTTTCTCCATCGGCTTGGTGACGCGCTCCTCCACTTCGCGAGCCGACGCGCCGGGCATCTGGACGAAGACGTCGACCATCGGGCACGATGATCTGCGGCTCTTCCTCGCGCGGCAGCTTCCACACCGCGAACGCGCCCAGCAGCAGAGAGCCGGCGATCACCAGCGGCGTCAGCTTCGACCCGATCCAGACGCCAGCGAACTTTCCGGCAAAACCGAGCGGTCGTGCCTGCTTCACTGGCGAACCTCAACTCGTGCTCCATCCGACAGGCCGGCTGGAACCGGGAAGATCACCTTTTCGCCGGCCGCGAGACCGGAGAGAACCTCAACCCGGTCCTTGACCTTCTGGCCTGTCGTGATCAGACGGGTGTGGGCAATCCCCTTGTCAGTTACCAGCACCGACTGCAACTGGCCGCGATCTGTGACGGCCTCGGCCGGAATCGCGAGCAGCGAACGGCTTCCGAGTTGAAACATCGCGCGCCCGAAGATTCCCGAGCGAAGTGACCGGAAGCGCTGGCAGATCGATCTTGACTATATAAGAGCGCGACGCGGCATCCACCGCGGGGACGATCTCGGAGACCCGCGCATCCACCGCACCGCTATCATCGACGACGCCGTCCAGAGTGACCGATACCGGCTGTCCAATTCGAATCGCCGTCAGCCGGGACTCTTCCACCGGCGCTTCCAGGCGATAGGCGCCCTCGCGTTCGATGGTGAACAGGGGAGCGCCGGGGAGAGCGAGACTGCCGGGATCAACCGATTTCGATATGACCACACCGGCGAAAGGCGCCAGAACATCGGCGTAGCTGCGCGTCACCTCGGTGGCGCGAACTTCCTGATCTGCTTCTGCGAGTTTGGAGTTCAGTTGAAGCCGGTGCGCTCGCGCCATCTCGTAAGCCGCTTGGGCAGCCTTGAGCCTGGCCGACGGCCTCGTCAAACTCCTGGTTCGAAATCGACGTTTTTTGAAACAAGTCCTGCATGCGGCCAAATGTCACCTGTGCCAGATCGAGATTGGCTTTCGCGGCGGCGACGGCGCTGTCGGCCTCGGGCACTCCGCTACGAACTTCCTCGCGAGCGGCCTCGGCGCGCCGCGAGCTGACGTCCAGATCGCGTGTATCGAGCGTCACCAGCAGTTGGCCTTCGCGCACGCGATCGCCGGCCTGCACCTTGACCTCGCGCACGTAACCCATCATTCTCGCCGAGATTACGGCCGAAGTACGGGCGCGCACCGTCCCGGTTGCTTCGTAAATGGATGGCCAAGTCTGGTTGGTTGCCGTGACCGTGGACACAGTGGGGGCGGGCGCCGGCGTAGCGTTGGACTTTTCGCGTGGCGCTTCGCCGCATCCAGCCAGCCACACAAAAAGCGGAATCGGAAGAAGCAGGCGCTTGGTCATTTGTTGATCACCTCCGAATCCGCGGTCAGCGTCCCTGCCGCCAGTTCCAGCATTGCCGCCGCGATGCGCTGATCGTGGATCGCCGCCAAACGCCGGGTCCGGGCTTCAAGAACTGCCGTCTCGGTGCGCAGCAGGTCGGTAACGTTGCTCAGTCCGGTTTCGTAACGGTTTTGAGTGATGCGAAGGCTCTCCTCCGCCTCTGCGACAGACGCTTTCGCGACCTCGATGCGCTGTGCGGCGGCACGCAGGTCGGCGTACGCGCGCCGGACCTGAAGCCGGATGGCGGAGCCAGCGCGCTCCTGCTCGGCCTCGCTCTGGCGCAGCGCGAACTTGCTTTCCTCGATGCGCGCCTTGTCGCTGAAGCCGTTGAACAGGTTCCAGCGCAGTCCGATCGAGACCAGCCAGTTGGCGCCGCCCCTGTCGTAGAAGCGCTGCCGATCGGCCTCGAAGGCCGCGTGAACGCCAACCTGCGGCAGAAAGCTGCTATGTGCCGAGGCTGCCTGGTTTTCGGCCAGACTGGTCGCGAGCTTCACCTGGCGAGCTTCCGGCCTGCTCGCTGAGGGCGTTGGTTTCGTAGTCTGCCAGCAGGCCCTCCGGCAGCTTTAAAGGGCGTCAGTGCCGTGGTCAACGTGTGCGGCATGTCGAGCGGCAGACCCAGCGCGTCGTTCAGCGCGGCGCGAGCCACGTCCAGATCCGCGGCGCGCCGGATCTGTTCCTCGCGAACACTGGCCAAGTGAACGCGGATCGAGAGCACGTCGACATCCGTGGACATTCCCGCCGACCGGACCGCCTGGGCACGCTCCAGGTCAGCCTCCGCCGAGCGCATGGCTTGGCTGGTTGCATTCACTTGCTCCCCGCTCAGCAGAGTGTCGTAATAGGATCGGATCACGCCCGCGATCACTTCCATTTGCGTGCGCCGGCCCTGCTCGCTCGTTATGTCCTTCGTCAACTCGGCCGAGCGCACCGCATGCTTCGTCTGACCCGCGTCATACAGCGGTTGATCCACCGTAACTTGCGATTGGAAGTTGTTGAGGAAATCGGGCCGATTCAGCGGTCCAATTTGGAAGTTCTGCTCCTCAAATTGGTGCTGCGTCAGCAAGGAGGAGAATACAAATACCGGATTGTCGCTACGCGTCCAGGATTCGGAGTAATTGACCTTCGGCAAGTTACCGCCCCGAGCCTCCACAATGCGGCTTTCCGCAGCCTTACGGGCGGCGGTGGAAGCCTCCACCGACTTGTTCTTCTCCAGCGCCTGCTGAACTGCGTCTTTTAGCGACATTGGGTCTTGCGCCCAGCCGCGCAGCGACCACAAGACCAGCATTTGCAGTATTTTCTTCATTGGTTCTGGTTCTCAAGATGCAGTTACTGGGCCCAGGTGACACGGCGTCACTCTTTTGCAGCGCTTGCATCTTGGGAAACAGGAAGGAAAATATCATGGAAGTAGAAGTTCAATGTCTCGGGGATTCGAAGTTCGAAGTCGCAGCCAGGGGTCATCGGGTGATTTGCGATCAGCCGCTGGATAACGGCGGCTCCGATGAGGGTATGTCGCCGCCGGAATTCCTGTTGGCGTCGCTCGCCACGTGTGCTGCCTATTACGCGGCTCAATATTTGAAGACACGCAAACTGCCCGCCGAAGATCTACAGGTACGAGTCTGCGCGGAAAAGGCGACGCAGCCGGCCCGTCTGGCCGCATTCCATATCGAGGTCACCGCTCCGGGTCTGGCGGAGCGTCATCAAGACGGCATATTGCGAGCCGTAAAAGCCTGCCTGATTCACAACACCCTCTTGGGAGGACCCAGTATTGAAGTCGCCGTCAATGCTGCGGACCTGGCGCGCGCATAGTTCACCCCAAGGCCCGCTACAATCGGATCGTACCGGGCTTTGGAACGGAATCGGGAAGTTCAACTCGCGCGGCAATTGATTGCTGGAGAACCTGAAGCGTTTGACCGCTTCGTGGAACACTTCCGGGCAAAGGTCTTCCATTATAGTTGGCTGATGTGCCGGAACCGCGAAGACGCCGAGGATGTGGCGCAGGAGACGTTGCTCAACGTGTTTGAAAGTTTCGATCGTCTCCACGAACCGGAGCGAGTGCGGCCGTGGATTTTTCGAATCGCCAAAAACGCCTGTCTCATGAAGCGGCGGAGAAGCGTTTTCGCTCCTCCGCGGGAGCTTTCGCTGGACGACTTTCTTCCGGTTATGAACCATGACGGCGGCCATGCCAGGCTTCAGATCGCCGATTGGTCTGGCTTGCCGGATGATCGGCTCCTGCAGTCGGAGATGAAGCAAGTGCTGGATCGGGCGATCGGCGAGCTTCCGGAAAACTACCGGTCCGTCATTCTTCTTCGGGACATGGAGGAGCTATCCACGATGGAGACCGCCCAAACCCTCGATTTGACGGAGGACGTCGTCAAGACGCGCTTACACCGCGCTCGGTTGGCCGTTCGGCGGAAGTTGGATGAGTCCCTACGGACCAATAGCCAAGTTATGAGTTCCACGCGAGGAAAATGATATGGAGCCGCATGAGCGTACCGGCAAATGCAAGGAAGTCTTTTCGCTGCTATCCGAGTATCTGAACCTGGAGCTTCCGCCGGAGGCCTGCCAGGAGATCGAAACCCATCTCGCCGGTTGCCAGCCTTGCATTGAGTTTGCCGAAAGCCTTCGCGAAACCGTCGAACTCTGTCGCCGTTACCAGCCGGCCGCCCTGCCTGAGCCTATAAGCAAGCAGGCCCGAGAGCAACTCCTGGAAGCTTACGGGAAGATGCTCAACGGCCGGAAAATGCTCTCCTAAGAGATGTTCGATCAGAAGCCATACCCTCATCAACACAACGACATTCCTCCACTCTCCACGCTGCGGTGGAAAACTCCTGCGGTAGCTCCTTGAATCGCCGTGAGAACTCAACGACATTTGCGCATTCAACTGCCGGTGCTGATTTCGCAAGCCGAAAAGAAGAACGCCCGGTTGATCGTTTCCCAAATCATCCTGGATACGTTCAACGATCTGAAGATGGCATATCCCAAGACCACCCCGAAACACGGGCATCCCACGTCCTGCCGTCCTGAGGTCGCGTGTACCCGGAAACCGCGCTGGAAGCATCCGGGAAAACATGACCTATTGGCTGGTCGCACCCGTCATGCAACGCACCTGCGCCACCTCGGGAGCGTCACGCTTTCTGAGCCCCAACCGTCAACGGAGCGGTTGGCTAGGTTGTTTCATGACCGCACGCCTAACTGCTTTACAGCTTCAACGAACAGTCGTGCCAATTCCGTGATCTCTTCAAAATGTCCGGCTTCCATCGCAGACGCGGAAACCAGTTCGCCGCCGATACCCAGGGCGGCCGCGCCCGCCAATAGAAACGGTCCGGCCGTCGCGAGATTGACACCGCCAGTAGGCACCATGGGGATCTGAGGCAGTGCCGCCTTGAGCGCCTTAATGTAGCTGGGACCGCCTAGATTGCCGCACGGAAAGATCTTGACGAAGTCCGAGCCGGCCTCCCACGCTTCAATCACTTCCGTAGGCGTCAAACTTCCGGCTATCATCAGAACGCCTTCACCGAGAGCAAATTTGACTGTAGCGCGGTTGAATCCAGGGCTAACCAGGAACTGAGCGCCCGCGTCCACACACTCCCTGGCGGTCGCGGCGTTTAGCACCGTGCCCGCGCCGATCAGCAATTCCGAAGCGGACGCACGCAGGTGGCGAATCACCTCAACCGCGCCGGGGACCGTCATGGTGATTTCCACAATGGGAATGCCCCCTTCCGCCACGGCATGGGAGGCCTGCAGCGCAAGCTCCGCCGTGTGGGCGCGCACCACCGGCACGATACGGACCTCGAGAATTCGTTGCCGGACTTCCTCTTTAGTCATGTGGTCCGCTCAACGGGCGTTTTCCTCAACGTGCTATCCGCGCACCACCGCCCTCCATCACATGGAGGACCTCCGCCAGCGTCGCCATGCTGGTATCGCCCGGCGTGGTCATGGCCAGCGCGCCGTGCGCGGCGCCGCATTCGACCGCCCAATCCGCCGGGCGTCCGCTCAGGAAACCGTAGATGAGCCCCGATGCAAACGAGTCGCCGCCACCCACTCGGTCCAGAATCTCCAGGCCGGGCCGCTTCGTGGCTTCGACGAACTGGCCATCCGCATAGCAGATCGCGCTCCAGTCATTCCGGTTTGCCGTGGTGGCTTTCCGCAACGTTGTGGCGACAACCGAAAACGGAAACTCCTGCGTCACCTTCGCGATCGTCTTTTTGAAACTCTCGGCCTCCAGGTGCGTGATACTCTCGTCCATCCCCTCTACGTTGAAGCCAAGAGCGGCGGAAAAGTCCTCTTCGTTACCGATCATCACGTCGACCAGAGGCGCCAGCATGCGATTGATCGCCTGCGCCTGCTTCTTCCCTCCGATCGCCTCCCAGAGCGAAGCGCGATAGTTGAGATCGTACGAGGTGACAACTTTATACCGGCGAGCTGCCTCTAGCGCCTCCTGCGCAACTTTCGGCGTCGTCTCAGAAAGGGCGCAAAAAATCCCGCCCGTGTGAAACCAACGGACGCCCTGCCGGCCGAAAATGTCATCCCAATCGATTTCCCCTGGCTTTAGCTGGGACACCGCCGTGCGGCCTCGGTCGGAACAGCCAACCGCTGCGCGGACGCCGAAGCCGCGCTCGGTAAAGTTGAGTCCGTTGCGAACGCTGCGGCCCACTCCGTCGTAGTCCACCCAACGGACCAGCGACTGGTCCACTCCGCCCTGATAAATGAGGTCCTGCAGAAGCCGGCCCACTGGATTGTCCGCAAACGCCGTAACAATCGCCGTATCCAGGCCAAAACAGCGCTTCAGCCCGCGCGCTACGTTATATTCGCCGCCGCCTTCCCAAGCTTGAAAAGTCCTGGCGGTCGCGATGCGCCCTTCTCCGGGATCGAGGCGCAGCATCACTTCGCCCAACGCAACCAGATCCCAACGGCAATGTTCTTTCGACCGGATGTTTAAAGCCATGCTGGATTTTCAATGGACTCCAGGATCGCCGGTTGGCGGTGGCGCGTGATCGTCTTTTCCGGGCGGCCCCAGCAACTCAGTGAAGATCGGTCTTAATGCGTCAGCCCAGACCTGGTATGCCTTCAGCGTAGGGTGGAGCTGGTCGGAATTCATCATCCCGTCGAACAGCCTGCCGTTTCGATCGGCGAGTTTGTCGTTGATGTCCAGATACCTGATCTTTTTCCCGTTTGCAAGCCGGGACAGGTTGCGGTTAATTTGTTTGATCACCGGCATGGCCGCCAGGTTGTCATTCCGGGGAAAGATGGCGGTCAGGATAATAGTGGCGTTCGGGGCCTTCGCACGAGCGGCGCGCAGCCATTCGCGGACGCAACGCGTGATGATGGCTACATTGCTGGACGAAAGATCGCTGAGATTATTGGTGCCGGCAAGCAAGACAATCACCTTCGGGTTCACGCCGTCCAGTTCGCCATTCTCGATGCGCCAAAGGATGTTTTGAATGGTATCAGCGCCCCATCCGAAATCGGCCGCATTCCATCCGAAGAAGTTCCGCTTCCAGTTGGCCAGCAGTTCCGGGTAGTCCGTCGCGCCCCAACGCCGGGTGATGGAATCGCCGTCGAAATAGATATCGATCCCACCCTTCTTCGCTTTTTCGACGAGCTGCCGATGCGCGACGATGGAGTTCGCATCGGTCCGCGGTACAGGCTGACCCGAGACGACAGCCGTTAAGAAGGCCAACGCGAAGGCTTTCCGGCTCATAGCGTCATCATCGAGTAAATCGGCCGCAGGGCCGGATACAGGGCCTGGTAGACCGCATGTCCTTTCGCGTAAATTTCCGCTTCTCGTTCACGCGGTTCCACAGACGCGGCTTCTTTAATTGTGGCCGAACAAGCCTCAGCCACGCTCGAGAATGCACCCGTTCCTACCATCGCCAACAGAGCGGCGCCGTAGGCCGACCCTTCCTGTGAACTCAGCGTAGAGACGCGCTTGCGGAATACATCGGCCAGAATCTGCCGCCAGAAAGGACTGCGTGCGCCGCCGCCAGAGGCGCGCACGGACGATACGGGCACGCCTAACTCCTCCACGATATTCAGGCAGTCTTTTTGGCTGTACGAAACGCCTTCAATGATCGAACGAATCAGGTCGGCGCGGCTGTGTTTGGCGGTCAGCCCCACCCAGCCTCCGCGTGCGGTGGGGTCCAGATGCGGAGTGCGTTCGCCCATCAGATACGGGAGCCACTGCAGGCCCTCTGAACCTGCGGAAGCCCGGGCCGCTTCGGCCATCAATTCCTCGTAGGTCGATTCGCTGGCGAGTTGAGTGCGAAACCATTGCAAACTCAACCCGGCGCCTTGCGTCACGCCCATCACATGCCATTTACCTTTCACCGCGTGGCAGAAGGTGTGGACGCGGCCTTGCGGATCGTAACCAACCTCTTCCATGTGCGCGAAGACCACGCCGGATGTTCCCAGCGTGCAGGAGACGATCCCCGGCTCCACAATGCCATTGCCGACGGCGCTGGCGGCTTGATCTCCGCCACCGCCCACCACCGGCGTTCCCGCCTTCAGTCCGGTGATTTGCGCGGCCTGTTCGCTGATGGCGCCCGAGATTTCGCTCGACTCGTAAACCGCGGGCAGAATCGCGCGATCGAGACCCAGGCCATCCATCATCTCGAAGGACCACTTCCGTTGCACCACATCGAATACGGCTGTTCCCGAGGCGTCCGATACTTCGCTGGCGAACTCGCCGGTGAGCCTGAAGCGCACGTAATCCTTGGGAAGCAGCATCTTGCTCACGCGTTCAAAATGCTGCGGCTCGTGGTCGCGCACCCACAGAAGTTTGGGCAGTGTAAAACCAGTGAGGACCGGGTTCGCGATGAATTTCAGCACCTTCTCTTTGCCCACCTTGGCGTTGATAAAGTCGACCTGTGCCTGGCTGCGCTGATCGCACCAGATGAGCGAAGGCCGGATGACCCGGTGGGAAGCGTCGAGAATCACCAAGCCATGCATCTGCCCGGATAGCCCGACGCCGCGCACCTGATCGCCGGAAATCCCCGCCTGCGCGAGCGCGCCGCGAATCGCTTGTACCGAGGCATCCGCCCAGTTTTCCGGCCGCTGCTCCGCCCACAGCGGATGCTCCATCCGCATCTCTTCATGGGCCGAAGTTACTGCCGCCACTTCTTTCCCGCGCGCGTCGATCAGCAGCGCCCGCGAGCCTCCCGTCCCGATGTCCAGACCTAGCCAATACACCTATTGAACCTCGCAAAAATGACACACGGTGGCACAGGCTTCAGCCTGTGCCTGGAGTTTTCTACATTTTCTGCACAGACTAAAGTCCGTGCCACCTTGTCTTCCTCGTGGCACAGGCTTCAGCCTGTGCGCACGGGCCTTCGCCTGTGCACCGCGCGTTGACCACCCGCGCCGCAAGTCGAGGTAACTCTTGTCACGGTATTTTGCGAGTCTCAATCGTTCACCTGCGCCACGGGACCGGTCACGTGCAACCGGCGCGAAATTGTGCCGCCTTTAAAACCCGGCTGTTCGCCTCCCAAACTAATTTCGAACCAGCCGGGCGATGCTTGATAATGTCCGTCGCCGGTGGACACCGCGAAATCGCGAGGGCGTAGAGAGAAAGAGATGGATCGCGATTCGCCGGCCTTCAAAGCGACACGCTCAAATCCGGCCAGCGCGCGGATCGGTCCCGCCGGCGGCTTCACATAAACCTGCACCACTTCTTCGCCATCCCGCCTCCCGGTGTTGGTCACTTCGACGGATACCGCAGGGGCCCTACCGGTCTCCATCTGCTCCGGCATTTTGAGGTTCTGGTATCCGAAGGTGGTGTAGCTGAGGCCGTAGCCGAAGGGAAACAACGGCTCGCCTGTGAAGTAGCGGTACGTCTTGCCCTTCATCGAATAATCGGTGAACGGCGGCAACTGCTCCGCCGATTTGTAGAAGGTCACCGGCAGACGGCCGGCTGGATTGTAATCGCCAAAAAGAACATCGGCAATAGCGTCGCCGCCCGCTTCGCCCGGATACCAGGCTTCGACGATGGCGGGCACGTGGTCGCGCGCCCAGTTGATGGCGACGGCGCTACCGTTGAGCAGTACCAGCACCGTAGGCTTGCCTAACGCGGTGACCTTCTGAATCAGTTCCACCTGGATCTTCGGCAACCCGAGTTGCACGCGGTCACCGCCCTCGAAGCCCTCCACCGGGACCTTCATCTCCTCGCCTTCCAGGCGCGGTGACAACCCGGCCACAACCACCACGGCATCGGCTTGCCGGGCTGCATCCAGAGCTTCCCGATCGTTAGTGGCGCCGGGTCGAGACCACACCAGTTGAATGCCCGAATAGTTGGCGAACTCGTGATAGTCCAACCGAATTTCGTAGAGTTTCCCCGCCTCGAGTTGAACGGGAGCGTAGCGATACGCAAAATCGTGTATGCTGTTCGACGAAACCAACGGCTTGCCTTCGAAGTACAGCTCGAACGCGTTCATGCCGATGGCCCCCAGTTGGTAGAGGCCGGACACGGGCGCGGAAAGATAACCGGTCCAGCGTACGCCGAAGTCATCCTCGTTCATGTCCGCGCGCGGGGAATCCTCTCCCCATTCAAAATCGGCCTTGGCATCCACGCGCGTGAACAACGGCGTCGGATGCGAGGGAATCTTGCCGGTCAGCTTTCCGGAACTGGGAACGGTCAGTTCCGCCGGCCGATGCAACTTACCATCAAAGTTCGCACTCGCGTAATACTGGCCCGTAAGCCCGTGCTGCCTGGCCGCGCCGTTCGAGGTAAAAAGAGCCGAGTTAGGGACTACCTCAAACGTCGGCATGTTGGGAGCGACGTCGCTTCCTCGTGCGTATAGCACGCGCACCGCCCCGCCCAGCTTTCTGCGAATTCCTTCGAGCGGCGTAACCGGGTTCGCCGGGATACCGTTATAGTTGCCGAGCAGGACCTGCCGGTCGTCCGCATTCGGTCCGATGACCGCAATCGTCTTCAGCGACTTGCTGAGCGGAAGCGTCTGGCGCTCGTTCTTCAGCAGCACGATGGACTCGCGCGCCGCCTCCAATGCCAGTGCGCGATGGGCCGGGCTCGCATTTTCAGAGATCGGGATCTGCGCGTATTTAACCATGGACGGAGGGTCAAACATGCCCAAGCGGAAACGCGCCAGCAACAGGCGCTTCAAGGATTGGTTCACGTCGGCCTCCGGGAGCAATCCCCGCCGCACCGCTTCCAGCGCGTTGGTGAACTCGACGCCGCAGTCCAGATCCGTCCCCGCCTTGATCGCCTCGGCCACGCCGGAAGCTGCGTCGGGCGCCTGCTTGTGGGTTGCGTAAATATCGTGGATTGCCCCGCAATCCGACACCACATAGCCTTTGAAGCCCCATTGTTTTCGCAGAATCTCTTCTAGCAGTTTCGGATTCGCGCAAGCCGGTAGCCCCTCCACGCTGTTGTAGGCGCACATCACGGAAGACGCTCCACCCTCTCTTACGGCCGCTTCGAAATGCGGAAGATAATATTCGTAGAGAATCTTGTCATCCACCACAGCGTCGAAGGTGTGACGAGAGGACTCGGGCCCGCTGTGAACCGCGAAATGTTTCGCGGTGGCGACGGTCTTCAAGTACTTCGGATCGTCTCCTTGCATTCCTTTGATAAACGCGACTGCGAACCGGCCAGTCAAGTACGGATCTTCTCCGTATGTCTCCATTCCGCGACCCCAACGAGGATCGCGGAACAGGTTTATGTTCGGAGTCCAGAAGGTGAGCCCCTGATAAATATTGCGATGGCCGCGCCGGATGTACTCGTTATTCTTCGCTCGCGCTTCGTCGGAAATCGCGGTGGCGATTCGGAACATCAGTTTGGTATCCCACGTAGCCGCCATGCCGATGGCCTGCGGAAAAACCGTCGCGCGGCCGGAGCGCGCCACGCCATGCAGAGCCTCATTCCACCAGTTGTACGCGGGGATGCCGAGACGTTCAATGGCGGGCGAATCGCTGGTGAGCTGGGAGATTTTCTCTTCCAGGGTCATGCGCGATACCAGGTCGTCCACGCGCCTCTCAAAGGAGGCATTCGTATCGCGATAGAGCGGCGCGTCCTGAGAGTGCGCTGTCGTGAGCGCAAGCAGCGCGATAAAAAGCGGTTTGCAATGCACTTTGCAATACACTAGGGAACCCCCACGATTTCGATGTAATCGAGCGCCGCTCGCTCGCCTCCCTCCGGCATGCCTTCAATGCGGATCTCGTCCCCGGGCCGCAGAGCGACATTGGGGATGGTTCGCCGGGTGGAAGACGAGCCGTCGATTTTTTGCGTGGGAAGATGGTCGTCCGCGGCCCACGCGTCTATTAGCTGATCTCCCAACTTTACCCGGTATCTTGCAGCGCCGTTGTTCGTGTCGAAATATTGAATCCGGATGGTGCGCCAGCCCGCGGCGCCTTGGTACTCGTACGTTGCGGAACAAGTGGCGGCGGGACAACTCACTGCTTTGCCGCCTGACGCGGCTTCCCACGGAACTACGTCGATCGCTGTGTAGCCATCTAACTTGAGCGCTTCCGCTTCAACGCGGCCGGGATAATGACCCACGCGGTCGTGGACGTCGGCAATCGAGGATTCCTTCTGAAACCAGATGGTCACCGCGTCGCGCCACACTTGCGCCTGCCCGGCCTGATATTTGAGCTGCGCGAGAACTTCCCTATACCGGCGTTCATCCACGTGGCCCTTCAAGTCTCTCCAATCGCGAACATACTGCGCGACCGCCTCAGCGCCGTCATAGTGCAAATCGTAGATCGACTGAATTACTGTCTTGCCGGAATGAAGCTTGTAGGTGTAAGGAACGTGATGCATGAACAGCAACAGGTCATCCGGCGTGTTGCTCGCGGTTTCGTAAAGGGCGGCGGCTTCGGGGCGATATTGTCCGATGAAACCAGTCCCTTTCGCGACGCTGCGCTCCATGCCTACTCCTTCTTTGTCGGCGAAGTGCCACTGACCCCAGCCATTCCTCTCGGAGGCTTCCACCGACACGCCGTAATGATTGCCAACGATGTCGGTCAGCGTTTGCAGGCCCAACGGACCGGTGTAATCTTCGTACGTTCGCCAGGAACTGAGCTGCAGCTTGGTCACGGTATCGAGAACTTTCGGATCGTCGCCAAACGTCAGGCGAGTCCATTCATTAACGATCTGCTGCGAACTCAGATCCGGATTCCAGGCCAATCGGCCGAAACCGTATAGATTCGCCTGGGACATGTGATTCCCAAACCAGTTGTCGTCCAGACCGACGTTCGTCACCGCGACCATGCCGCCCGTTGGCCGCTCGAAAACTCTGCCCGCCACCAGCGCCTTTACCGGCGTCGGCGTCGATCGAGCATGCATGTCGAAATCGAGCACTTCTTTCCACATGGGAACCAAAAACACCGTGTGGCGGCCCTGTCCGAAATATTCCTGGGTCACCTGAAATTCGACCACCTGGTTGGTCTTCTCTAAAGTACCGAACAGCGGCGACGCGGGCTCGCGAACCTGAAAATCGATTGGACCGTTTTTGATCTGGAGCACTACGTTGTCGTCAAACTTGCCATCCAACCGGCGAAAATTGTCATCGGCGGCGCGGGCGCGATCGTTCTTCGGATTCCGCCAGTCCATGTGATGGTCGTAAACAAAGCCGCGATAAAAAATCAATCCGCCGTGAGGTTTCAGCGCGCGAGCCACAACATTCGCTGCATCCGCGTGAGTCCTTCCGTAAGCGGAAGGCCCGGCGCGTCCTTCGGAGTCCGCCTTCACGATCACGCCGGCGAGATCCGGAATTTTGCTGTAGATGCGGTCAAACGTCGATTTCCACCACGCCATAACCGCCGGGTCCAACGGATCGAACGTATCCAGCCCGCCAATCGCCTTGGGGCTTCCAAAGTCGACCGAAATAATTGTACGCACGCCCCATGGCCGAAAGGCGTCCGCCACGCGGGCGATCTCGGGAAGGAAATCCGGCGCAAGAATTCGCGGGTCCGCATTGACGTTGTTCAGCGAGCAGGCATTGATTCCCAGCGACGCCAGCATTCGCCCGTAGTCGGACACGCGCGTCAGATCCGCGCGGGCATGGAAATTTTCCCAGAAGATCGACCGGCCGCCGTAACCTCGCTCGATGCTTCCATCCAGGTTGTCCCAATGATTCAGCCCGCGGATCGGATCGTAGGGCGATTCCTTTACATCCAGTGAGTCCGTCGCTTCCCCTAGCGCGATCCGCTGCAGAAGTTTGAAAGTCCCATAAAGCGCGCCCCGATCGCCGGCGCCGGCGACCACGGTGTAACGAACATTTCCCGCGTGGATCGTTTTTAACTCGAAACCCTGCGGCTGGCTCTCCGCTTTGAAACCCCACTGCGGCCCCAGCGCCCTCAATTCCGCAAACGTCCCAATGACAACGGCGTTCTCCTTCGGCAGCCCGGCCTCGGCGCGCATCGTGCGCCCCAGCATCCCCTTCACGCCGCGGATGAATTCCCGCCGCGCGCTCGCCTCCAGAACTCCGTTGCCGGCAACCGCGACAACTGCGGGAACATCACGATCCGCCTGGGCCAGCGATGCGCCGCTCAGCGGGGCGTAACGCAGCCACGCGTCATATCCGCTCTCCGCCCGCACCGCGCTCGCGGCCATCAGCAATCCACAGACAAGGAAACGCACCGAGTTCTCCTACTGATTCACGCCGGAGGCCAGAAAGCCTCCATCCACTGGAATACATTGCCCGGTGAGAAAGCTCGCGCCATCGGAAGAGAGCAGGACGGCGACCGCAACCAGCTCCTCTACTTTCCCAAAGCGCCCCATGGGCGTGCGCATGAGAAGCTCATCGCCACGCGGCGTGCCGAGAATGAGCTTGCTGTTCAGTTCCGTGCAGAAGACTCCCGGAGCGATGGCGTTCACCGTGATGCCGTCGGTTGCCCACTCGCAAGCCAGGCTTCGCGTCAGCCCCAACAGCGCGGTCTTCGAGGCGCTATAGGCTGCCACACCGCTGAACGCTACAAAGGACGCGGCTGACACGATGTTCACTATGCGCCCCTTTCCACAGTCCTTCAGCGCTGCGTAGAAGCTCTGGCAGGCACGTAGCGCCCCGTTTAGATTGGTGTCCATCAGGCTCGCCCATCGATCTTCGGTGATGGTGGCGGTCGGCTCCCGCAGTGTGTAACCGGCGGCGTTCACCAGGATGTCGACGCGTTGAAACTTGCACAGCACGCGATCTCTCAGGTCGTCAATCGATTTCCGCGACGTCACATCGCACGGTTGGCGCAAGGTACGGCGGCCCATTTGCTCAATTTCGCAGCACACCCGGTCGATGTGGCTTACACGCCGGCCGGTGGGCACGACGTTGGCGCCGTGTGCCGCCAGGCCGACTGCGATGGCCCTTCCAATTCCGGATGTCGCTCCGGCAACCACCGCCACGCGATTCGATAGATCGAAGTAATTCTGCATTCTACTGCTTAAACGTGACCGCGCGCTCGTCCGTCGGGTCCGCCCAGCGATCGTTCGGGACAATGGCCGACCAGCCGGGCCGCCCCGGGTCCTGATCATAAGGGTAGCCACCAAGCCGCTGGTAAAGCTCGCTGTATTCGCGCAACTTTTCCCGATTCAGCTTCACTCCCAGGCCGCTCCCACAAGGCACGCGGATCGATCCGCGCTCATATTTCATCCGGCCACCTTCAATGATGTCATCCGTCAGGTGGTGGTAATGTGCATCCGCGGCGAAGGTCAGGTTTGGCAGCACAGCGCCCAGATGCAGCATCGTCGCGAGTTGAATTCCCAACTCGCCGGAGGAGTGCACGGCGACCCCAAGTTGAAAGGTTTCGCAAATTCCCGCCGCTTTCACGCAGGCCCGGATGCCTCCCCAGAAGGTGGTGTCCAGCAGGATCACGTCAACGGCCGGATTCAAAACGTTGGCGGCGAGTTGTTCGAAATTGACGACCACTGTATTGGTCGCCAAAGGGATTCTGACCATCTCGCGCGTGCGGCGCATCCCGTTGAGGCCAAACACCGGGTCCTCGAAGTAGTCGTTGCGGATGTCCTCAATGGCTTGTCCAAAGCGAATCGCCTGTTCTGTCGACCAGACTCCATTGGGGTCGAAGCGGAAGGAGTCTCCAGGCAGCGCGTCAGCCAACGCGCGGTAGACGGCCAACTCGTAGTCGGGACGGAACACGCCTCCTTTCAGCTTGTGCGACGTAAATCCAAACCTCTGCTTCAGCGCGCGAGCGTTGGCCACCATTTGCTCGACCGTTCGAACCTCGCCGGCGCCGTCCTCGGGATTTGCGTAGCGGAAGAAACAGTAAGAAGCAAAGGGAACTCGATCGCGCAGCCGTCCGCCCAGTATTTCCGAAACCGGAACGCCCCATGCCTGGCCCAGGATATCGAGACATGCGAACTCCAGCGCCGCCACGATCTGGGTGCGGTTGTTGTATAAGGACGCGGTCGGGTTCGCGATTTTGAATCGCATTTCTTCCAGTCGCGCCGGATCGTGGCCCACCAGGTAAGGCTTCATGGCCCGAAACATCTGTTCCGCCGATTCACCCCCGCCGCCCATCTCACCCAGCCCAATCAGGCCCTCATCCGTCTCTACTTCAACAATGGTCCGCACGAAGCGGCCCCAGTGGCAGCCGTTGGCGTGGCGCAGCGGCGCTTCAAGCGGTACAGTAACCGTGGTGGCCCGGATATCCCGGATCTCCATAATTAGTTTCATGTTACAACAAAAGAGGCTTAACCGATGACCCCTATCGCTTCAAAGGATCAACAAGGCCTGGTATCGCGCCTCATGCAGGCGTGCGGGGGCGCCTACAGCCCCGAAACCAGGCGCAAGTATTTCATCTCCGGCCCGCAGTGGGCCGCTTCCTATCCGGGGCATGCTTTGTTTCACGCCCCGACGCGGCAAGAAGTTCCATTTGAAGTCGTCATCCGCAAGTTTAGCGAGATCGGCATCGGTTACTGGACCACGCACGATACGGACGTGATTCCAACCGATGCCATCGGTACCGATAAACAAGCGGAGATCGTGGCCCGCATCAAACAATCGCTGGACGCGAACGGCGTACAGTGTTCCATGGTCACTACGGAAACGTTTCATCATGCGGTTTGGGCCGGGAGCCCCGCCGCGGAGCAGCCGCAGATCCGCGAATACGCCAAGTATCGAGTGGAGAACACCGTTGACATTGGCCACCAACTTGGCGCGTCTTTTGCCGTATACTGGCCTGGTTCGCTCGGATATTTTGTGCAGGGCGCAATCGAAGAAACCCAGACCTTACGCTGGTATGCGGAAGCGCTAAACGCCGCTTGCGATCACGACATCCAGTCGGCGGCGAAGCTCGGGCATCCGACGCTCAAACATTGCCTGGAAGCCAAGCCTTTTGAGCCGCAAGCCGAGATTTTGTTGCCCACCAGTGACGCGATGCTGGCCTTCATCTCTTCCGGCTTGCTGACGCATCCGGAAATGGTGGGCTTGAATCCCGAATATCTGCATGAGCTGATGTGGGGCGCCGCGCCGCGCGCCGCTTTGGCTCGGGCTCTGCTGGCGGGTAAGCTGTTTCACTTCGACATTAATGACGGCTACCGTTTGAAACATGATGTCGACATCGGCGTCGGCCTCGTGAATCCGCTGGACTGGTTAAATGTTTTGGTTCTGCTGCGCAGCCATCAATACAACGGCCCGTTCAATCTAGACTTTAAGCCTCCGCGCACCACCAGCAATTTCGGCGTGTTCGAGGTCAGCTTTCCCACCGCCGTGGATCGCTTTATCACGCTCTGGGAGATGGCCGGCGAGGTCATTTCCGACCCCATCCTGCATGAGGCGGCAGAAGCGCTGAAAGCCGGCGGAACCAAAGTTTCCGATGGCAAAGACGCCGCCGCCATCTTTGAAGCGAATAAGGAACTCCTCACCTTGCATGAGCTGATCGCGCACCGGCTGGTCCAGATTCTGATCGGCCAACATCGCGGCAGAACTTTCTCCTTTGGAGCCTGACGCCAATGACTGAGCGTATGATTTCGTTGAGCCCCGTCGATCTTGCGATCATCGCGATCTATTTCCTGGCGGTGCTCGCCATCGGCTTCTATCTGAAACGTTTTGCGACCAGCGCGGAAGATTTCTTCATGGCCGGCCGGGAAATGACGGCCTGGGTTGCGGGACTAAGCTTCCTCTCGGCCAACCTCGGCTCGCTCGAGTTGCTCGGCTGGGCAGGCTCCTCCTATCAATACGGAATTCTCGCCGCGCATTGGTACTGGATCGGCGCGATTCCCGCCATGTTGTTTCTAGGCATCGTAATGATGCCTTTCTATTACATCTCGAAGACCCACTCCGTGCCGGGCTATCTGAAGCTTCGCTTCGGTTCCGGCGCCAGCGGCTTGAGCGCGGCCACCTTCGCCGTAATGACCATCCTGATGTCAGGCGTCAATATGTACGCCATGGCGGTTGTGATGAAAGTGGTGCTGGGCTGGAACATCCACTTCAGCATCTGGGTCTCATCCATCACCGTCGGACTGTATGTCGCCGCGGGTGGCCTCTACTCGGCCATCTTCAATGAGGTGCTTCAATTCTTCCTTATCTGGTTCGGAGCCCTGCTGATCCCGATCTTAGGCCTGACGGAAACCGGCGGCTGGAACGGTATGGTCGCGCGCATTCAGCATAATTTTCCCGGCCAGAGCTTCACCCACCTTTGGTCGACCTTGGGCCACGCCAGTGACAATCCCATGGGCATGCAATGGACTGGGATTGTGTTCGGACTGGGAGCGGTTGTCTCCATGGGTTACTGGACCACCGACTTCCTGGTCGTCCAGCGCGTGCTCTCGGCGAAAGATATCCGGTCGGCGAAAATGGCGCCCATCATCGGCGCGTTTTTTAAGATGGCGGTTCCGCTCATCGTGGTCATGCCGGGTTTGCTGGCGCTGGCGGTACTTCCGGAAAAGCTCGGACCGGAAGGATCGCTGTTGCCCGGCCAGCATAGCTACAACGAGGTTCTGCCGCTCATGTTGGCGCGCTACATGGGCCCTGGACTGTTGGGCCTCGGGGTGACCGCGTTGGTAGCCGGTTTCATGGCTGGCATGGCCGGCAACGTCAGCGCATTCGCCACCGTGTGGACCTACGATCTCTACAAACCCTATCTGCGCAAGGTCGCCACCGACGCTCACTACGTAGCCATGGGACGGTGGTGCACCATGATTGGCCTGGCCATCAGCATCGGCACTGCCTATCTGGCCATGGGATTCGCCAGCATCATGGACTACGTCCAGGCGCTGTTCAGCTTCTTCATCGCGCCGCTATTCGGCACCGTAATTTTGGGCATGCTCTGGAAGCGTGCTACGGCGGCGGGAGGATTCTGGGGATTGCTCGCCGGTACCGGATCTTCCATCGCGATGTTCGTGCTGGTGAAGATCAACCCGAAGATGCTCGCCGTGATCGCGCTCTCTCCGGATGCGAAAACGCTGGCCGAGGACATGTATCGCGCCCTGTGGTCCTGTCTCATCAACATAGCCGTCACTGTGGTGGTCAGTCTGATGACGACGCCCCGACCCGTTGAAGAACTGAAAGGGTTGGTCTACGGAGCAACACAGATCCCGGCCGACCATGCGAGCAGCTTGCTGCAGAAACCGGTCTTTTGGGCGGGCGTCGCATTCGCGGTATTCTTGATCATCCAATGGATCTTCTGGTAGAGAGTAATATGAAACGGCACGTCACACCCGTTTGGTTTTTCGTCGGACTCCTGCTGCTGATCTATGGGATCTTGATTCTGGCAAGCGGCCTGGCGAACTGGTCGAATCCCTCCAATACGGTATTGGCGGATTTGCACGCTCCGGTGTGGTGGGGAGCGGTCATGACTTTGTGCGGCGTAACCTACACCCTGATCTACCGCCCGCGGAAATGACGCGGAACTGACGCGGAACTGACTATGCTGCTTCCCCCACCGTACTGAAGTGTTTCTGCAGCACCAACGCAAAAGCCCCGCGCAGCCGGGCCATGCCGTATTCGTGCACCGGAACAACTAAAGGTGTGGCGCCTCCGGTGAGGGCCTGTTCCTGGACTTCCCCTTCTATCACCGGACCGAATCGCTTCCAGGATTGCGTGAGGTCGCCGATCACCAGGATCTGCTCCGGCGCCAGCCCCGCCACAATCATCCGCATTCCCCGCCCCAACGAGTGAGCCATCTTGTCGAGCGCCTGACCCGCTCTCGAATCGCCCTGGTCGGCGAGATTCAAAAGGTCCACAAACGTCAGACCTTCGGTGTTCGTGCTCGATTCATGGTAGTAGCGAAGGCCGGCTCGATTAGAAGCGAAGACTTCCCAACAGCCGCGGCTTCCGCAACTGCACGGAGGCCCGGAAGGATCTAAAGGCACGTGCCCAAATTCGCCCGCCATTCCTCTTAAGCCCCGGACCAATTGGCCGTTCACCCAGATCCCCGTGCCGATGCCTTCAGAGATGGTGACCACTACGATGTTGGTGTGCGACTGCAGCCGGTCAAACCACGCCGCCGCCAGCACGCACGCGTTGGCCGCGTTGTCCATTTCCACTTCCAGCCCGGTTGCCTCGACAATCGGTCTGGCGATATCGACGTCGCGCCACTTCAAATTAGGCGCGAACACCAACCGTCCGGACGCGTAGTCGACGCGGCCCGGAAGACTGATGCCGACGCCCTCGATCTTCTTCCCCCCGCTCGAAGCCATCATCGCCTTGATCTCCTGGATGACCAATTTCAAAGCCAGCTTGGGATCGGGCGGGGTGGCAATGAGCCTTTGTGAACTAAGGCGGCCATTCACATCCGCCAACGCCACAGTCATCTGGATCGGGCGAATGTCTACGCCAATGATCAGCCGGTCGTCATTCAGGCGGAGAAAAGTCGGCCGCCGGCCGCGCGGAAGGCGCCCGGTAGGGCCTTCGATGACCCAATGTTCATCGACCAACTCCTCCACGATCAGGGAGATGGTGCTGCGCTGCATGCCCGACGTGCGCGCCAGATCCGCCCGCGAAATCGGCTGCCGCGTCCGAATCAGATTCAGGACGATTCTGCGGTTGATATCACGCACTACTTCACTGGAAGCAATCTTGGGCGTGGACATTCCTTCGCCTCAGGATAACGCGGGACCGGACAGGACTCGCGCTAGCTTAGTTCACTCACACAACAATATGCAAAACTCACTTAGCATTTAGCACTTGTGGAGGCGACCCCCAGGTCCCCCTCACCCGGGCCAAAGCCTGTGCTTCAACCCGTCTAACCCCGAACGTAAGTGAGGGATTGGCGTTCGGTCCCCTCACTTACGTTCGGGGCTAGACATGGGTCAACATGGTTCAGAAATGTACAAACTTCAGGGGCGTCCCCCGGATCGCCCTCGGCGTCGCACCGCCCAGACTAGCCCCGAACGTCAGTGAGGGGAAACATGCGAAATCCCCCGGATGCGCAAAGCGTGCGCGCTCCTCAAAACGAAAATCTCAACGCCAGCCGGATAATCCGATAACCGCCGCCCGCCGTTACTCCGTTCGCCGATACCGCAAGCGACGTGATCTGACCGAAATTCGACGGGCTGGAAAGACTGGCGTTGGGGTTCGCGAAGATCGGCGTGTTGGTTAGCGAAATCGCCTCGGCGCGGAACTGCAGTTTGTACCTCTCCCGGTAGGCGAACTCCCGGAAAAGTCCCATGTCGAGATCGAAGAAGCCCGGCCCGCGGAGAATATTTCTTCCGGTATTCCCGTAGGTCCCCTGAGCCGGGTTGGCGAAAGCCGCCGGATTGAAGTACTCCTGTCCCGGACCGATGTTGCCGAAAAACTGAACTGCCGGAAGAATTTGGTTGGCCGTTTCCGTATTCCCGGGAGCGTTCAGGAGATTGTTCGAGGCGGTTACAGTAAACGGCGTGCCGCTGACTTTCGACAGAACGGCGTTCAACTGCCACCCTCCCAGGAGGTATGCGCCGATGCCATTGGTAAAGTACTTTTGATTTTTTCCGAACGGCACTTGATAGATCGACCACAATTGGAAATTGTTGGGGCGATCGTACCCGGCCAGCGCGTAGTTCCGCTGCCAATATGCCGGATAGGCGAACGTCAACCCGTTATAGGTGCTGTTGTCGCCGAAATCCAGCGTCCGCGAGCGCGTGTAGTTTGCGCCGAGCTGCGCCCCGCCGACGCGCCGCGTAAGCTGCGCCTGCAATGCGTCATACCGCATGGTTCCGAAGGGCAACGATTCGTTGATGTCGGTGGTGTTTCCGATGGTGGCGTAGAGCAAGCGTCCGGTGTTTCCGGTGTTGATGGGCGCCGCGTTGATGTTCACGTTCGACATTTGCCGGACCTCGTGCGTTCCCACGTAGGCCGCGTTGCCGACGAAGCCCCACCCGAACTGACGTTGCAAGGTCAGGTTGGCGGACTCGATGTAACCGCGCCGGAAGGGATTGGCGATGGCTTGCGTGGACACGCTGGTGGGGAGCGGAATCGTCCCCAGGGCGATGTTGGGTCCGACCACCGCGGGCAGGCCTTGCGAGAGGCTGAACGGAGACGTGAACGAAGTCCCTCCGTAGGAGGTGATGATTACCGCCGGATAGGTGTTGCGCATGTCCCGGAAATTGTCTGGGTCCTCCGTCAGACCCGCGCCTCCACGGATTACGGTCTTATCGTTCAGCCGGTAGGCGAATCCGAAACGCGGAGCGATGAAACCCCAGCCGACATCCTCTCCCGTGTCACAAGGCACTCCACCCTCGCAACCAATCAGCACCATGCCCGTGGACGGCTGGAACGTGAAGTTGCCCGAATGGTCGCGCGTCACGAACGGGTAGAATTCATAGCGCAACCCGAACGTCAAGGTAAGTTTCTGCGAAACCTGCCATTGATCCTGGGCATAGAAGGCCCAGGTCGAGAAGCGAATTGCGTTGGGATCGACGTATTGCGTGGCTTTGCCGGCCTGGAATGGCAAACCGAGCAGAAAATCGGCGAAGGCATTGTACTGCGTCGGAGCCGGACCGCCATTGAGTGAAGTCAAACTGCCGTTGAAGTTGAAGGACCCGCGCGCGGTCTGGAAGCTTCCACCCTGAGGCTGGAAATGATTAATCGCGCTGTGCGTATAATCCCAGCCGTAGCGCATCTGATGCCGGCCCTTGGTCCAACTGAAGTTCAGGTTTCCGACATAGCTGTTATCCCTGAATTGAAACGGGTTGCCGGTGCTGGAATTGCCGAACGCCGTGAACCCGGTGACGTTGAAGTACGGGATTCCGCCCTGCAGCGGCCCGCCGTTGGTTCCCGGAATCTTCAGGGTGTTCAGACCGATATTGGAGTTGGCATCGGCCGCCGCCGCTCCCAGATTTTGCCGATCGAATCCAACGTTGCCATCCATGAGCATGCTGGGCGAAAAGGTATGCGTTCCCCCCAACGAAATGTTCTGGACAGTCACGAATGCGGCCCCCGGCTGCCCGCCGTCCCAAGTGCCGCCATCGGCCGCGCCAAACTGATACGGATCGGCAATGGTGCCCTTCGAGATGCTGTAACGCCCAAAGATCATGCTGTGATCGTCGGGATTCCAGGTTAGCTTTCCGTCGGCATTATCGCGAGTGAGGGCGTAGTCGGCGGTGCCGAAGTAGTTGTTGCTGAGCGCGGCGGTGGTCAGGTTCGGCGAGGGCAAGAGTTGGAGATAGGTGGCCGGGGCAAACGCGATCCGGTTGGCCGGAATCACATTGTTCGGGAAAGGCGTGCGGCCGGTACCATTGGCGTTTCCGGTCGCGGGATCGTAAATGGTCGTGCCCGTTCCCGCGAAATTCCCGGCGATCAGCGCGGTGGTCGGCAGCGTGGCAAAGCCCGAAATGGCTTGCCGTTGCTCAGTCCGCTCCCAATCTCCGAAGAAGAAAAGTTTGTTGTGCTTGATGGGCCCGCCCACGCGGGCGCCAAACTGATTCAGGATGTTTTTCGGAAGCTGCGTGCCCGTAAAGAAGAAGGGACGCGCGTTGAAATCCGTGTTGGTGTTGTATTCCCACGCGGCTCCGTGAAATTGGTTGGTGCCGCTCCGGATGATTACGTTCACCGCCGAGCCGCCCGCGGTTCCCTGCTCGGCCAGAAAGCTGTTGGTCGCGATGTTCACCTCTTCAATGGCTTCTTCGGGCGGAACGTACGCGATGAGATAGGGAAGCCAGGCATAGATTACGCCCGCGCCGTCCAAACGGACATTGTTGTTTACATAAGAGACGCCGTTCACGTTGAACGACATCGCTCTTTCCGGATTTCCGGCGGCGGAGTTCTGCTCCGCCGGTGGGGCGATCCCGGGCGTAAGCTTCAACAGGTTCTCGAAGTTCCGGCCCGTACTTCCGGCTTCCGGAAGATCGGTGATTTGCTGGGTGCTGATGCTGCCATGGACATCGCCGCGGTCGGTCTGCATCAACTGCGCGGCGGCGTTGACGCTGACCGTTTCCACCACTCCCGCAACTTTGAGCTGGGCGTCTGACCGTGTCACCGAATTCACGTTGACGGTGAGGCCGGTCTGCGTCAGCGTGCTGAAAGACGGCGCTGAGATCGAAACCTTATACTCCCCAGGTTCGAGAGTCTTGAGCGAGTAAGCGCCATTTACATCGGTGCTGGCGGTTTGAACAACGCCGGTATGAACGTTAACCGCTTCTACCTTGGCGTTGGGCAGCGGCGCTCCGGATGGGTCGGTGATGTTACCGCTCAGAGTTCCATACAAAACCTGAGCGTACCCCGGGGTGACGATTGACAGCGCCGCGACCGAGACCAAGCAGGCGAGAAGAAAGCAGTGGCGGCGCCAGGCTCGCGTTGCCAGGCTAGAGTGAGACGTCGTGGTCATTTCGGATGAACCTCCTGAAGCAGTCCATGGAGACGAACATATGTTGTTGTCTCAAACTAAATATACTCAAGTTGAAGAAAAAGTCAAGCGGGTGGTCGAACTGGGTGGCGCCGCTATAGGGCAGGTTGTGAGCCAGCCGCGGGTTTGCCAACCCGCGCGAGAGGCCAGTCTAGAAAACGTAGCGCCAGCTAGACGCGGGCAGGATCGGCAACCCCCGCACGGCTGTGCGCGAGATACCAGGCATAGGTGGAAGCAATGCCCGGTCTCAAACCAATGGCCGGCGCCCAGCCCAGCGCGCGCAGCCGGGAAACGTCCATGAGCTTGCGCGGCATTCCATCCGGCTTGCTCGTGTCGTACACGATCGGTCCCTCAAACCCCACCGCCTGCCGGACGACTTCCGCCAATTCGCCAATCGTGAGGTCTTCCCCGCTCCCGACATTGATAATCCCGGGCTCGTCATACTCGATCATCAACTGCACCGCCGCTGAAGCCATGTCATCCACGTGCAGAAAATCGCGCCGGGCCGATCCGGTGCCCCAGAGCACCACTTCCCGCGCCCCGACTGCTTGGCCTCATGGAATTTGCGAACCAGTGCCGGTAAAACATGCGAACTGGTCAGTTCGAAATTGTCGCCCGGTCCGTACAGGTTGGTCGGCATTATGCTGATGGCATGAAAACCATACTCCTGCCAGTAGGCTTGCGCGAGCTTGATACCGGCGATCTTCGCGATGGCATACCATTCGTTGGTCGGCTCCAGTGGCCCGGTCAACAGGTGTTCTTCGCGCATGGGCTGAGGCGCCATCTTTGGATAGATGCACGACGATCCCAAAAACTCAACTTTCTTGGCGCCCTGCCGGTAGGCCGCCTCCATCACACTCAGTTCGACCAGCAAATTATCTCGCAGGAACTCGACCGGATAGGCACTATTGGCGAGAATACCTCCCACCTTCGCCGCCGCCATGAATACGTAATCCGGCCTTTGGGAAGCGAAGAATCGATCCACCGCCGGCGCATCCCGCAAATCCAGCTCGTCCCGCGACCGTAGCAGAAGATTGGTATATCCCGATGTATACAGCCGCCGCAGGATCGCCGAGCCCACCATGCCCCGATGTCCGGCGACAAAAATCAAACTGTCTTTGAGCATGCAAGTTACGCGGACGGCGTTCGCACCGTCAGGCGTGGGGTGCGGGTAGTCCCCGTTCTCTCCGATAGTCCCGCATGACCCACTGCCGATGCGTCACCGATTCCATTTCGCTGCGCGGCTGTGCTGTCGATAACAGTACGAATCCCGCCTCTCGATCCTCAGTGTAATATGAATACGCCGCGGACTGATCGAACTCCCCTTTGACCAGCCGGGCGGCACAAGTCAAGCCGTCGTCCTCGATCGCAGATGGCCGGCAACCGCAGACCCGCTCGGGCCGGGGCGTTCTAGTTGGCTTCGGCGCCCGGTACCGCGCGGCCAACAAGCCCGCTGGCCCTTGAGGATGCGGAGCCTGGCGCCATCGAGCCATGGGCCGAAACGCTTTTGTTCGGTAGCGAAGCCGAGGTAGTCTCGCCCCGGCGCTCATATGGTGGTTGAACCGCGGACAAGAGGGACACGCAGGCGATGGTGGCTTTTTCGACGCCGCAACCCGCGGGCCGCAGCCGTCACTTTCCAGGCGCAAGGCCCGCCAGGGTCCGACCATTACTTGCGAGTACATAGGAGGGGCAGGCGGTGGGCGCTATCCTAAAGTTGTGAGAACCTCTAATCCAGCTTTCAGTGGGAATGCTTTCAGTGGCAGTCCCAATATCGGCGTAATGTCCGGCTATGGCGGTCAAACCATGACTGTCAACGGCACAATCAATAAGACTCTGGTCCTGCTGGTGTGCGTGCTGGCAACCGCAGCTTGGACCTGGTCGCAATTCTTCAATACGCGCGATCCAAGCGTCGTGATGCCCTATGTAGTGGTGGGCGGCATCGGCGGATTGGTGATGGCTTTAGTTACCACCTTCAAGAAGGAATGGGCGCCCGTTACCGCGCCAATTTACGCGTTGCTCGAAGGCCTGCTGCTGGGCGGCATCTCGGCGATCTTTGAGTTGCGGTATCCCGGCATTGCGATGGAAGCGGTGGCGCTGACGTTTGGGACGTGTATCTGCATGCTGCTGGCGTATCGTACCGGCCTAATCAAGGTGTCGCAAAAATTCATGATGGGCGTGGTGGCCGCGACGGGAGGCATCTTTGTCGTGTATATGGTCGGCATGGTGCTTGGGTTCTTCCATATTCAGGTTCCCGGGATCTACGGCAGCGGTCCGATCGGGATACTTTTCGGTCTCGCGGTGGTGGTGATCGCGGCGCTCAATCTGGTGCTGGATTTCGCCATGATCGACCAAGGCGCGCGCAACGGTGCGCCAAAGTACATGGAGTGGTACGGGGCGTTCGGTCTGATGGTGACGCTGGTTTGGCTGTACATCGAGATTTTGAATTTGCTGAACCGATTGAGGGACCGGCGCTAGACAAGTTCCCAGTGGTCAGGCTGCGCCGGGCGCGGCGATATCCTCCGCATTCTCGAAGTCCGGAGGCGGTCCGGGAGGGGCAGTGAAGGCGTCCATCATTCTGAAGAAAGCCTCCTGCTCAGCTTTTTGCGAAACGAAAGTTGGCTTGGGTTGCGCGAGGCGCTCGCGCTGGAGTTTCTTCAGTGTTTCCAGGGATTTGAAGAAGGTGCGCTCGAAGCCGGTGGCATAGCGCTGGAGCAGGGCGAGGAGCTTGGTGTCGAGGGTTTCATACTCGAAGGCTTCGTCCTGGCGGCGGCGCACGCGCTCCAAGCGCCAGTGGGCTTGGGCCATTTCTTCGACGAGTAACTTTTCAGTGGGCGTGGCGGGCTGATGCTCTTTGAGCAGGCCTCGCCGGAGAAATTGAAATTGGGCAGGGTCTTCGCCGGGGAGAACGACCATTCGTGAAGTCAGGCCATGGGACATGGCGTTCAAGGAAGAAGCGGCTTTGCCCTCGGGGGAGCGGGGACCGGTTTGCATAGATTGAGTCCTTTCGCTATGACGATAGCAGGCGAGGGGCGAAAAACGGCTCGGAGCGAAGGCACGGATGAGAGAAAAGTAATTGGCGTTTGTTGGCGTTAGCGATATTATTCGGAGCCGTGACTGGTCTTGAGGTAACCAGATACATAAATTGGCGCATGCGCAATTTCCAAGATAAGGTTGCCGTGGTTACGGGAGCGGCCAGCGGCATCGGATACGCTCTAGCGGAACGTTTTGCACAAGAGGGTATGCGGGTCGTTCTCGCCGACATTGAGAAGGATGCACTGGCGGCCGCGGAGGCCCGTCTCAGCCAACATGACAAGCGCGTCCTCGCCGTGGTTACGGATGTATCTAAGGCCGAGAGCGTGGAGGCGCTGGCGCAAAAGACGCTCGACGCGTTTGGCGCGGTCCACATTGTGTGCAACAACGCCGGCGTCGGCAATCCGGCCGTGCCCATCTGGGAGAATACGCTGGCCGATTGGCAGTGGGTTCTGGGCGTCAATCTTTGGGGCGTAGTGCATGGGATTCGGACTTTCGTCCCCATTCTGCTGCGGCAAGGGGAACCGGGGCATGTCGTCAACACCGCGTCCATGGCCGGGTTGACTTCGACGGCGAGACTCGGCATCTATTGCGCGAGCAAACACGCGGTGGTCGCGATCTCGGAGACGCTGCATGCGGAGTTGGCGGCGATCAACAGCGCGGTGAAAGTCTCGGTGCTCTGCCCGAGTTTCGTTAAGACCAACATCGCCGACTCCAGCCGCAACCGGCCGGCTTGAATTGCCCAGCATAGAAACGGACCCGGCCGCGGCGGAGGCATTCCGAGCGATGGTGCGCGATCTGTTGGCGACGGGAATGTCCCCTTCCGCGGTGGCGGAACGCGTGATCGAGGCTATCCGGGAAGAGCAACTTTACATCCTGACGCATGTCGAGACGAAGCCGGTGCTGCAGCGCCATATGGAAGACGTGATCGCGGAACGCAATCCGGATTTAACGGTTGGGTTCGTGGCCGAGAGTGCGGCGGTGAAAGGGTAAGAGAGCAGACGCGGGAAAACCGGGGAACGTGTGGTCCGTCCCTGGTTTTGGCGAAGAAAGTCAGAGGATCGCTGCCAGCTCATTTAAATCCCGTTGAGCTAATGTTGCACGTGAGACGCCGATGGCTAAGTGATTGGATAGTCATTGGATGGCGGCATGGCTTCGTCCTGGGGATGTCCGTTTTCGGGAAGCAAGAAGCAGGACGCCCCGCGGACTGTGCGCAACGTGGTAGACTACCGAACGAACCGGAAATTCGCGAACTTTGGACCCAGAGCTATTAAGGTTATAGTACCGGCATCCGATGAATACCTGGGAAGAGAAAAATGGCCTCAATTCTCTACTCCAATACAGGAGTAGGATGGTTGCGCCTCTAATCCGGTTAATCGAATGGCGGTCTCAACGGATCGAAGATCCGTTAGAGAAGCTGAGGTTTCTGCGTCAGGCCGCCAGCAGCAGCATAACGCTGCAGGATACGTTAGTCAAGCCGCGTCGCTGGCAATGGGTCAGCGGCGGGCTATTGTTTGCGATGATCACGATCTCCGCATTCACGCTGGCGCGGCAGCCTGGGTCCACTGCCGCGGCGACGCTGCCGGAGCGCCTTACCGCACGTCTTACAGCACAAGGCGGCGTGCAGTTGATGCCCAAAGTGTGGCTGGTCGAGACCAAGCAGGACTCGGAAGTTTACAGCAATGGCTTGCGCATTGAGAACAAGTACGCGGTCAGTAACGAGCCGCGCAAGTCCTACCCGGTATTTGCGCGCAGGGACGCCAAAGAGGCGCCCATGGAATGGCGGACGCAGCCGTCGGGAATTGTGTACCATACCACGGAGAGCCTGCAGCTTCCGTTTGAGCAGTCGGCGACGAAGGCGATTCAGCGGGTGGACGTGGATGTACTCGGCTTTGTCCGGAAAGAGCGAGCATATCATTTTATGATCGACAAATTCGGACAGGTGTACCGCCTGGTGAATGAGTCCGACGTGGCGTATCATGCCGGCTTTTCGGTTTGGGGCGACGAACGGGCGGTGTTTGTGAACCTGAACAACAGCTTTTTGAGCATTGCCATAGAAACTCACACGCGCCCGGACCAGGAGATGTCGACCGCGACCGCGGCGCAGATTCATTCGGCGCGAGTGCTCACTGAGATGCTGCGCAGCAAGTATCAAATTCCGGCCAGCGATTGCGTGACGCATGCGCAGGTGTCGGTGAATCCGGATAACAAGCTGTTGGGATATCACACCGATTGGGCCGGCAATTTTCCGTTTAACGACCTGGGTCTGGGCGACAATTATCTGGAACCGCCCGCGGCCATCGACACGTTCGGTTTCACGTACGATTCCACGCTGGTGCAGGCGACCGGCTCCCGCTATTGGCAGGGTCTGATCCTGGCGGAAGAGCAGATGCGTTTGCAGGCCATGAATCAAGGCCTGTCGCAAGCGGAATACAGAAAAATTTTACAACAGAAATACAGCAATATTTTGAGGGCGGTCCGTGGAAATTCCGCCGAAAAGGAGAAAAGTAATGAAAAATAACGACTCCACCTCTCCGTTGGGTCTCGACATCGGCACCAGCCGCATCTGTCTGGCGCAGCGCGCGGGCGAAGAGATCCAGTATGAAACGCAATTAAACGCCTTTGTGACCGTTCCCTACTCGAAGATGACCGAGGGCGTGTTGAAGAAACAGAAAGTGCCCCACACGGTAACGGGCCCCGAGATTATCGTACACGGCAACGAATCGGACCGGTTTGCGGATTTGTTGAACGTGGAAACGCGCCGCACCATGACCAAAGGCGTGCTCAATCCCGCCGAACCCGGCAGCCTCGACATGGTGCGCAAGATCATCGGCGCCATGCTGGAGCAGGCCAAGACGCGTCAAAAGCTGTGCTTCACGGTGCCTGCGGCGCCGCTCGGTCACGAAGACAATCTGACGTACCACGAAACGACATTGCGTCAAGTCCTGACAGACATGGGTTACGAGGTGAAAAGCATCAATGAAGGACTGTCCGTAGTCTACGCCGAGATGGATCAATCCAGCTACACGGGCATCGGCATCAGTTGCGGCGGCGGTTTGTGCAATGTGTGCCTGGCGTACTTGTCGGTCCCGGTGATAAGCTTCTCGATTCCGCGGGCGGGCGACTATATCGATACGAGCGCGGCTTCGGTGACCGGGGAGCGGATCAACCGCATCCGGTTGGAGAAAGAAGAGAGCTTCCACTTTAATGGCTTCTCGCCGGGCAAACTGCACCAGGTGCTGAGCGTCTACTACGACGAAATGATCCACAGCCTGGTGAACGGGATGAAGCAGGCGATCGCGGGCACGCGTAATATGCCCAAGATGGGGAAACCGATTCCGGTGGTGCTCAGCGGCGGTACGGCGATGCCGGAGGGATTCCGCGACCGGTTTGAAGCGGTGCTCAAGGAGAGCGATTTCCAACTGCCGGTTTCGGAAATCCGGATGGCGGCGGATCCGCTGCATACTTCGGCTAAAGGCGCGCTGGTGGCGGCTTTAACGGATATGTAGGGTGGGCGCGCCGGGCGGCGCCGCTGGAAATTCTCTAACGCCAGGTGGGTGTTGAGCTACTGAGCCTCGCAAAAAGATTTCGCCGGCGCAAGTCCGTTTCCGGTCTCCGGCGCGGGTTGACAACCCGCGGCAGGTTGTCAACCTGCCCCACAAGCGCGCTCGTAAGGGCCGCTCAGGACGCGTGCCACTACTCCGGACCGGTCAGTTCTTCCATCTGGCTGAGCCGCCGTTTGAGAAATTCGAGTTCCACCGGATTGGTAACCAGGGCGGTGGCTTTGCGATACGCCGCGGCGGCCTCGGCGAAGCGATTCAGGCGGCGCAGGAGATCGGCGCGAGCGGCATGGAACAAATAATATTGGTCGAGCGCGCCGGCACGCCCCAGTTCTTCGATGCGATCGAAGCCCCCTTCCAGTTGCCCGCTCATGGCGACCGCGACAGCGCGGTTGAGCGCAATGACTGGAGACGGATTTCTTTCCAGCAGCTTTTCATACAGGGCCGCGATCTGCGGCCAATCGGTCTCTGAAGATGTGACGGCCTGGGCATGTAGCGCAGCAATGGCAGCCTGGAGTTGATATTGACCGGCGGGACCTAAGGTCAGGGCCTTTTCGACCAACGGGACTCCTTCGGAAATCGCCGCTCGATCCCAGCGGGAGCGGTCCTGTTCTTCTAACGTGATCAGTTCTCCATTGACGACGCGTGCTTGCCGCCGGGAGTGGTGGAGCAACATCAATGCCAGGAGGCCGATGTTTTCGGCTTCGCGGGGGAGCAGTTCGCACAGCACGCGGGCGAGACGAATCGCTTCGGCGCAGAGATCGTTGCGGACGAGTTCGGGTCCTGAACTTGCGGCATAGCCTTCGTTGAAGATCAGGTAAATGACCGCCTGGACCGCGGCGAGACGTACCGGCAGCCGGTGCTGCGGCGGCACTTCGTAGGGGATACGGGCTTCCTGAATTTTTCGCTGGGCGCGCACCAAACGTTGCGCCAGCGTGGGCTCGGGCAGCAGGAACGCTTTGGCAATTTCCGGCGTACTCAATCCGCCCAGGGTCCGGAGCGTGAGCGCGACCTGCGCCGCTACGTTGATGGCCGGATGGCAGCAGGTAAAGATCAGGCGCAAGCGGTCGTCGGGGAAGTCCATAGGAATGTCATCGAGTTCGGGATGGGAGACGACGCCGGCCAGCGCCGATTCGTATTGAAGCGAATCTTGCTTGTCGCGCCGGGTTTGTTCTCTGCGGACCGCATCGATCAACTTGCGATGCGCCGTGGTCATCACCCAGGCGGCCGGATTCTCCGGGATTCCTTTGACCGGCCAGGAGGCGAGCGCGGAGGCAAACGACTCCTGCAACGCCTCCTCGGCGCGGTCAAATGAGCCGGAGATTCGAATCAGGGTTGCGATGATCCGTCCCGATTCCTGACGAAAGACGGACTCAGCGACAGAAGGGACATCAGACATTCACGGCAGCGGAGTTTTCGGCGCTGGCTCGCGGTTCCGCGCGTGAGGGCCAGCGCATGGGCCGAATCTCGATGCAGCCGGCGCCCCCTTGGCAAGCGGTGGGGATTCTTGGCGGCCCACTCGATGGCTTCGTCGAGATTGTCGCACTCCATGATGTAATAGCCGGCGAGATGCTCCTTGGTTTCCGCAAACGGCCCATCGGTGACCAGGGCTTTGCCGTCCTGGAGGCGCACCGTGGTTGCGGTGCTGGTGGGCGCTAAGGGTTCCGCGCCGGCCAACACGCCTTTTCGGGTCGCTTCCTCGATTACCTTCTGGTGGCCAGTCATGATTCGCGCAGCTTCGTCCGGCGGCAAACCGTCAGGCCCTTCGGTCGAGTAGACCAGCATCATATAGCGCATCGCAAGATCTCCTTTACTCAGGGTAGCCGGGTTCGGCCATCACTTCCAGGATTTGCTTGGTGTGACGCTCGGTATGCGCGGCCGCGGCGAGAATCCATTGATATCCGTCCAGCAACTCGAAGGCGCCCTTCGACACAGCTTTGATCGGAGGCGCCGGGCAGGCGTGTTGACGTAGCCCGGGTCTCGATTCGAGGCAGTGGATCAGTTTCGCGTAATTGGCGATCAGGCGGTTCCGGACCTCGACGGGGACAATTCGATCCACCGGACGCACAACTTCCGGCGCTGGAAACTTGCTCAGGCGAGTGGGGAATTGGTGGATCACGATTGTATCCACGAGCTGGTAATCGAGGCCGGCAGGCGGCGCGGGCGCAGCGGCGAGTTGGTCCAGGATGGGCCCGAGCACGCGCTCCTGCACGGTCACGATGTGATCGAGGTTTTCCGCGATCGACCAGCGGTCCGGTGACGGCTTGAAGTTCCATTGCGCTTCAGCCAACCCTTTGGTCGCTCCTACGATGGCGCTTTGCGTTTGTTGGAGGAACAGGCGTGCTTGATCCAATTCCTGTGCGGTAAGCATTTGGTCTGCTGAGACAGCCGGCTCGGGTGTGGCGGCGAGGACTGGTGCGGTCATATTGGTAGCTCCTTGTTCTTTCTGGAATCGGCGCCGTTTCCGGCGCCGGTCTACAGTAGCGACGTGGTGGGTCGGAGAAATCGACATCCGACCGCTAGGAAAATGTCATGATCGGCCGAACTTCGACCGACCCATAACGAGCCCACTGTATCTTGCCGGCGATGGCGATCGCCTCGTCGCTATCGCGCGCCTCCACCAGGTAGTACCCGCCGAGTTGTTCCTTGGTCTCGGCAAATGGTCCATCAGTTACCTGGGGCTGGCCGCTGCGGACCCGCACGGTCTTCGCTGTCGGGGTGGGCTGAAGAGCGTTGCCGCCGCGAATCGCATGGGCGAATTCTTTGCCAAAGGCGCCGAATTCCTGGGTTTCCGAAGTCTGCTGGGCTTCGTTGAGCTTGGTCCAGCGTTGTTCCTGGTCGTAAATGAGTAACAGAAATTGCATTGCGGTTTTCTCCTTCATTGATTCGACGGATGAGCGTGTCAGAATCGACAGGTGGCCGGGCGGGAAGTATTTTTTTTTTAGCCTCTGCGGCGGTTTGATAAGCCCCCTGGCGCGGGTTGACAACCCGCGGCGCACTGGCTAGAGCCTGTGCGGCGCCTGTGCAGTTTCCATTTTAGGGAAAGGGCGAGTTCCCCTCACTGACTTTTTGGCTGGAGGGGCGAATGGCACAGGTTTCAGCCAGTGCCCGGTGGGTTGTTAAACCCCCGCGAGGGCCGTTACACTAGTGCGTGAGCATGGGTTTCTGACCGGCCCGTGCTGACGAGGGTTTAGCCAAACAGAAAGGTACCCGCTATGCTTCCTTTGCTTTGCGTGCTGGTGACTCAACTCCAGCCGGGCAATGGATCTACTGAATATCGTCAACCGCGCATGGACGCGAGCCAGGGCCAGGTTGTGGTCACGTTTGGCTCCAAATCGGCGATCTACTTCGCCTCGTCCCGCGACGGTGGGCATAAGTTTTCCACACCCGTCACCGTTGCCGATGCGGGCGCTCTCGCTCTCGGCCATCAGCGTGGCCCCCGTGTGAATCTGCTCGAAAATGCGATCGTAATCAGCGCCGTGGACGGCGCAAATCTGGCCATCTGGCGTTCCACCGACCACGGCAAGAACTGGGATTATGCGGGTGTCGTCAACGACGTCCCCGGATCCGCGCGCGAAGGCTTTCATGCTATCGCTTCCGGCCCGCAAGGCGTTCTTTTCGCCGCTTGGCTCGATGTGCGCGCTTCCGGCGGGCGGCGCTCCGATCGCGAGACTTCTTTATATGGCTCGCTTTCGAAAGACGGCGGTTTGACCTGGTCGAAGAACGTCCGGATCTATCAATCACCCGATGGAACCATCTGCCAATGTTGCGCGCCTTCCGTCGCGATTGACCGGAAGGGCGAGATCTGGGTCATGTTTCGAAACGTCCTGGACGGAGATCGCGACTTATACCTGACGCATTCTTCCGATGGCGTGTCCTTTGCCCCGGCACAGCGGCTCGGCCTTGGAAGCTGGTCGTTGGACGCGTGCCCGATGGATGGCGGAGGGTTGGTCACCGATCAAGACCGCGTGATCTCCGCCTGGCGGCGCGAAGAATATGTATTCCTCACGGAACCTGGACATCCCGAGTATCGGATGGGCCAAGGCAAAGACGTCGCCCTGGCCGTTAGCCCCAAAGGGACCTACGTCATCTGGTCCAGTCCCAAGGGCCTGCAACTTTGGAAAACTGGGGTCGAGAGCCCGATTGTCCTCAAAATGGAAGGCGCCTATCCGTCTTTAGTAACCCTGCCGGACGGATCGATTCTGGCGGCCTGGGAACACAAAGGCGCCATCCGCGTAGAGAAGATGCCGTGACCGCCGTTCGCCATCGCCGCAACTCTTGGGAGCACGGGTCGCTCGCCTGTCGATGGCGACCCTAGCGCCCTTGCTCGTGGCTGATCCGGAAGCCGATCTGCCGGGATGGCATGCTGACGCGGATGGTGTCGACGAGTCAGCACCGGCGCTAAAGAAAAGTGCTGCAATTTTCCCAGACGGTCCTCCTTTCTTGACGGTCTGCGGACGCCGAGGATGTTGAGGAGCACAGGCTAAAGCCCGTGCCACCTTTCATGAACACTTATTCAGTAGCACTTGGTGGCACAGGCTTTAGCCTGTGCTGTTTAACCCCGAACTAGCCGTAAGCACACACGACCCCGTTTACCGCGCCGGGCCGGCGGTGCTCATTGGTAAAGGCGAATTCTCAGTACTAATAATGAAACCGCCAACGAAACTCGGCGTAGATTTCCCGCGGATCGTTGTAGTGAAATCCTCCGAAGGTCAGGCTGTTATCGAGTAGGACGCGGCGATTCGCGACATTCAGAGCGGTTATCGACAGGTGGTATTTGTCGCGCTCGCCGAAGCTCTTTCCGAGCGAGATGTCAAACGTAGTGTGCTGGGGCAGATAGTTCCCCGGATATTGCGGATCCGGGTCGCCGTTGCTAAATCCCGATCCGTAATAAACGTTCGTCGCTGCGAATACCTGCCAGGGAAGGCTTCCGTTGACCCCGAAATTCAAGGTGTTTCTCTGGTCGTGATCGACGGGCGCAAACCCCGGGGGCGGTTCGCATCCGTCGGGTACTGGGGTTGGGCAGATTAAGCCTCCGGTGAAAGGCGGCGCGGATTGTGCGATCTGATTGGAGTAAGCCAAGTGGACCTGAGCGCGGCGCCAGAGGCGCGGAGAACGCAAGGTGGTCTCCCAACCTTGAATGAGGGCGCGGTCCCAAGTAACCGGCCAGAAGAGGTTGGATTCGCCGATGTTGCTGTGATCCAGCCAATTGCGAGCGCTGGTTTGAAAGGTGTCGATGTCGAGCACCCAGCCGCGAAACGGAATCGCCACGCCGAACTGGTATTCATGATCGCGCTCGCCTCGCAGCGGGGCGAAAGTCAGGTTCTGGCTGGAGGCCAAGTCGAGCAATGGGCCGGTCGCGGTCAGCAAAGGAGGCGGTTGATAAAACACGCCATAGAATCCGCGAAAAACCCAGTTTAGGCGTGGGATTCTAATCGCCAGGCCGACGCGCGGGTCTGGGGCGTTCTCGACGACGGCCGGCTGCGTGCCTCCGCCGGCTGACCCGGAGTTGAAGTGCGAATAGCGGAGGCCGGCGATCAGCGTCAACCACGAGGTGATCTTGAACCGGTCGCTCACGAATATTTCCGCCAAACCTCCGGTTACCGCAGCCGAAGACGCGCCGAAGTTCTGGCAATTGGGATCGCAGTCCGTAAAAACGTTATTAAAGCGGTTGCTCTCGCGCTGGCCGAATCCATACACCCCGATTTCCAAGTCGTTGTTCTTCACGCTGGTGATGTCCAGGCTGGCTTGCGCACCGCCATAATTGGCCGTCTGGTTCACATTGGTGATCACGGGGACATCGTTCGGTGAGGAGTTATAGCTGGCCTCGTTGAAATGATAGAAGGGTGAAACCGTCAGCAGCAGTTTCGGATTGAAGGTATGGACCCAGGAGAAGGTGAGGTAGCCATCGGGTTCCCGTTCACTATCGTGAAGGCCATAGCTGGGGTAGCTCTGATTTCCGTCTGAGTTCGGATCCGGGTCGATGGGGATCTGATAGTAATCCTGGCGTAGCGAGGCGGTCATTCGAAACTGATTGTACGGATTGGAATTGAAGATGAGAGACGCGAATCCGCCATAACCGTTGTCCGCGTCGTGAACCACTTGTCCGATGGGCGGTTGCAGGCCGTAGTCGCTGCGATTTGCGTTGAGGCTCACGTAGTAGGCGAAGCGCTTGGTATGTCCTCCAAAATTCAGTTGGTCGTTGGTTTGGTACCAATTTCCGAACGAGGTGACCAGTTCCGCTTCATTGTCACGCTCAAAGCCGCTACGCGGAACGATGTTGAAGATTCCGTAAGTGCGGTCTCCATAGTCCGCATCGTAGCTGCCTCGCTGCACTTCGAGATAGTCGATGTCCTTGGGGTCGATTTGCGGACCCAGGTTGGAGGCGATATTGGTGTTGGGTACCGGGACGCCGTCGATCAGCCATTCCGTCTGATGGCCGCCGCGCATGTGCAGCAGGTCGTGCGTTACATAGGAGGCAGGCACATAATCGGTAATCATCGCCAGACTGTTGGTGCGGTCGGCGCCCGGAGTTTGGACGATGTCCTCACGATCGATCAGAGTAGTGGGCGTCACCGAGTCAGTATTGACGGCTTGCGCCTGGCCCACAACCACGGCCGCTTGATTCAGTGCCGCGATCGCCAGTTGAAAGTGCAGAATCGGCGAGGATGCGGAAGCGACGGTGACCATCTGCTCCGCGGTATCGAACTTAGACTGAGTGACGGTAATTTTGTAGTCGCCTATCGGCACGGCAGTGAACGAAAACGCACCGTCGTCGCTGGTTTGCGTGGTTTGCGACCAATCTGAAGTAGACGCTTTCAACTCCACTGAAGCCCCGCTGACCGGCCGATGCTGTGGGTCGTGCACGATGCCTTGCACTTTTGCAAAAATCGTTGCGTGGAGTAAAAGACCGGATGTAATAAAAACCGCCAGACTGAAATGAAATATGAGTTTTCGCATAAATTCTCCTTCGTAGCCTTTCGCAATAAAAAGGTGACCGGCCATACGGCTGGCCGGTGAAAGATGAAACTACTTAGGAGATTCTGGGAGGTCCGCGCTTCTGGCGCGAACGGCCGAACGAGACGCGATACTGAGATTCCGTCTGCGCCAGGGCTGCCGCGTAGCTGACCACTGAGGCGAAGTTGACATGAAATTGCCGAACGATCGCAGCTTTGCCTTCAGTGCGAACGACGGTGGTCGACGGATAAAGGGGACACTTGGACCGAATGGCCTGGACGGCGGGACCGGGCGCTTCCCTGTCCCCGGTCATCGAACCTTCTGACATCGAGCCTTCTGACATCGAGCAATGATGTGCTCCGCCACGCCGGCAGCACGCTGGAAGTTGCGAGTCGGCATCCGCGAACAACGCCGGAGCAATCAGCGGGAAGCTGAACACCACGAGCAGCAGAGATGCTAGGTTACGGCGCATCCGAACAACCTACACTCTACCAAACTTGCTCAGTGCCGATGATATACGTCCTCGACGAAGGATTGGGACTGCTTCGATGTGGGGCGGGCGCCCTCGCCCGCGCGCGGCCCCCTGGTCGCGCCCTCCCTCCGTCAAGTCGTACTCGGGACTTGGGCCAGCCGCTCGATCCACGCGTCCATGCCTGCGCCCGATTTCGACGAAAGATACAGGATCGGCATCTCCGGCGCAACCGCATGAATGTTGCGCTCCGCTGCAGCGCGGTCGAACTCCACCGCTTCCGCCAGATCGCTCTTGGTGATCACCGCCAGGTCGGCGCTGTGGAAGATGGTGGGGTACTTCAGCGGCTTGTCTTCACCCTCGGTCACCGAAAGCAACACCAGGCGCAAATTTTCCCCGAGATCGAACGACGACGGACACACCAGGTTGCCGACATTTTCGATGAACAAAAAGTCCAGCCCGGAAAGGTTCCAATCCCCGAGCGCCTTTTCCACCATGGCCGCTTCCAGATGGCAGACGGTCCCGGTAGTAATCTGCCGGACGGGAGCGCCGCTGCGCGCCAGACGCGCGGCGTCGTTGTCCGTGGCGAGATCCCCTACCAAAGCGGCGGGCCGATGCGTCCGGTTGAGCAGAGTGAGCGTTCTTTCGAGAAAGGCCGTCTTGCCGGAGCCGGGGCTCGACACCAGGCTGACGACAAACACGCCCGCTTCCTGAAAGCGCGCCCGCAACGCCCGTGCAACTTCATCGTTGTGCTTGAGAATATTCCGCCGGACTTCGACAATACGAGGCCCGGCAATACGCGGACCGCTAAGCGCGCTCATGCTGCAAACTCCAAGGCCGACACCAGCAATTCCTTGCCCTCCACTTTTTCGATCACCAGGTGGCAATCGGACAAGTTGGTGTCTTCCCGCGCCAGCTCATAGGCCGATAGCAAAGCGTCCGGCGCGATGCCCGATAGCTTGCCGATCTTCACGTAGATCGCCGTCACGCGCCCGCCTCCCTGATTCTCGGCTTCTTCTTCGGCTGCTTCGAGGATGCCCATGGCAATGGAAAGTTCATGCATGGGATCCGCGATTCTGCCCCAGACTAGCGCAGCCGTTGTTGGGGGAAACGGCGGCGCTAGTCCAAAGGTGAAGCGGCCGGCTAGCGCTCAGCCGCTTAAGCTCTTCCCACCGTGCGGCGCGCTTTTTCATGCGGCTTCCGGTTCCAAAAGGTCTCGAATAACATGATACATCGACGCTTGCACCTCTTGGATGCGCGGGATGTAATCCGAGCCGACGATCAGCGGATGATCGGCCAAACCGCGGCGGGCAATTTCGCCGCCGTCGTAGCCAAGTAGCGCGACCGTGAGCAGGCCACGGCGGCGCGCTTCTTCGAGCGCCATGATAATGTTCTTCGATCCGCCGCTGGTAGAGATTCCAATGGCGACGTCTTCACGCTTGGCCTGCGCAATCAATTGCCGCAAGAAAATGACTTCCGTGCCAACGTCGTTGGCGAGCGCGGTGATGTTGGCGGGCTCCAGCGAAAGCGAAATGGCGGGCAGCGCATGATAACCGGCCGGCGGCAAAACACAGTCCAGCGCCCAATCGTTGGCATCCGTAGCGGAGCCGCCATTGCCGAACAGAATCAGCTTTCCGCCGCGCTGTAAACGCTCTTTTATGGCCTGCGCCGCCGCGCCCATGCTCTCCGCCTGGCTGCGGCTCACTTCCGTGCGGAGCCGTGCATCTTCCTCCACTTTCATCACGATTGACGAAGCGACTTGCCGCTCCAGCAACTCGTCCTGCTGCTTGTCACCCAGCGGATTCCCCGCCCCGAGAAACGGATACAGGAATCCTGAATCTCCCAAATCATGCCCCAGCTCATGATGCTCGAGAAACACGTGCACTGTTTCCCACAGCGTGTGGTACAGGATTTCGACCATCTCCTGATGCACAAACGGATGCAGGTCCGGCGCTTGAAACGCATACCAGCCGGATGGTCCCGGCAACGCGAACGTCATCGCCTTGCGCCCTTCCGCATGCGTAAGAGCCCGGTTCACTTCGGCGTCGCCTTCCGGCGGGCCGAAGCCCATGACAATGTCCTCCGGTTGAACAATGGCCTCCAGCCAGGGACGAAAAGCGCTCGAAAGATCGAGCGCCGGCAGCGCCCGTTTTCCCACGATCACCGGATGTACAAACTCCACCGAAACATGCTGCGCATCGGTGGAATAAGGGCCTTGACCGAACGCCAGCAATCGCCCGCCGGCGCGAAAGCGCTGCGCCATCTCGCGGCACGCCGAAGCTAGCTTCCCGGCTTCGTGCGCGAAAAAAGCCTGGAACACGCGATTTCTGTCGAGCAGAGCCTGTTCGATTCGATGAGTCAGCGCAGGGGCATTTACGAGCATGGCTCTAACAAATACGCGGCAAAGGATCGCCGACCAGCATATCCAGTACGCGCGTTCCCCCGTAGCCGTTCACACTGAGCACCGTGCCCGCCGGCTGCTCACGAACTTCGCCGATGATCGCGGCGTCCTCCCCGCCGGGCGTCCGCCGAATGGCGTCAAGCGCAGCCTCGACAAATGCAGGCTCGACCACGGCCAAAAACTGACCCTCGTTGGCGATATGCAACGGGTCGAGCCCCAGCAATTCGCAGGCGCCGCGCACGCTGTCGCGGATCGGTATCGCATCTTCGGATAGCAAAATAGACAGCCCCGCGTCGTGCGCCAGTTCATTCAAAGATGTCGCCACGCCGCCGCGGGTGGGATCGCGCATCCAACGCAAGCCGGGGCCGGCCGCGCGCGCCAGCGCATCCACCATCGGAAACACAGACCGCGTATCGGACACCAGATCCGCTTCCAGATCGAGTTCGCCGCGAGCCAGCAAAATAGTGATGCCGTGATCGCCGATCGGTCCGCTCAGCAATACACGATCCCCGGGGCGCACGGAATTCGGCGACAGCCGCAGGCCGGGATTCGGGTGGCCGATGCCCGCCGTCGTGATGTACAGGCAATCGGCTTTGCCATGCTCCACCACCTTGGTGTCGCCGCCCGCAATGATCACTCCGGCTCGTTTGGCGGCCCGCGCAATGGCGCGCACCTCGGTGTCCAGTTCACCCGAGGGAAGTCCCGCCTCAATGACGAAAGTCACAACCAGCGCAACCGGGCGTGCGCCGGATACCGCCAGATCGTTCACCGTGCCGTTCACCGCCAGTTCACCGATCGACCCACCCGGAAAGCGCAAAGGCTTTACCACGAAACTGTCCGCGGTGAACGCAATATTTGCCCCGTTGACGGAGACCTGCGCGGCGTCGCCCAGCGGTTCATGTGAGTTGAGAAGTAGAGGCGCAATCAGCCCCTCCACCAACCGGCGGCTCGCTTTACCACCCGCCCCGTGCGCCATTTCAATCTGCGGGTCGTAAAACGAGGTCTTGGGTGCTGCTAGGGTGCTCATTTCAGGCCGGAACGGCAATATGGGTCAGGGCCGCTGCCTTCCGGTGCTCGTAGTTGTAATATGCGGCGCAAGACCCTTCCGACGACACCATCAGCGCGCCCACCGGATTTTCAGGCGTACATTCGTTGCCGAAAAGCTTGCATTGCGCCGGTTTCAACACGCCTTTTAAGACCTCGCCGCATTGCGCGGCCTTGGGGTCGGTGACGCGAATGCCGGGCACTGAAAAAATCCGCTCCGCGTCCCACTGCGCGTAGCTCTCTTTGATGTGCAGCGCCGACTGCGATATAAAGCCCATGCCGCGCCACTCGAAATAGGGGCGGAGTTCAAACACTTCCGACATGACCTTGAGCGCGGCGCGATTTCCTTCCCACGGCACCACGCGCGTGTACTGGTTTTCCACCGAGGCTTCGCCAGACTTCATTTGCGCCAGCAGCATCGCGATGGTCTGCAAAATATCGGCCGGCTCAAACCCGGCAACGACGATGGGCTTGCCTTGGTTGCGGGCGATCCATTCATACGGACGGCAGCCGATCACCGTCGAAACGTGTCCTGGCCCCAGAAAAGCGTCGATGCGCATGTCGGGCGAATCGAGAATGGCCCGAATGGCGGGAATGATGGTGACGTGATTGCAAAACACCGAAAAGTTGGTAAGGCCCTTGGCCTTGGCCCGCATGAGAGTGATCGCGGTGGATGGCGCCGTTGTCTCAAAACCAATGGCGAAGAACATCACGTGTCTTTCGGGATTCTTTTCGGCCAGCTTCAGCGCGTCGGCCGGCGAGTAAACAATGCGAATATCGGCGCCGCGCGCCTTCCACGCCAGCGGGCTCCCTTGCGCGCCGGGTACGCGCATCATGTCGCCAAAGGCCGTAAAGATGACGTTCGGATCGTGCGTCATCGATAGCGCATCGTCGATGCGGCCCATCGGCAACACGCAAACCGGGCACCCGGGACCATGCACCAACTCGATGTTCTCGGGCAGCAGATCCTGCAGGCCGAAGCGGTAAATGGCGTGCGTGTGCCCGCCGCAGACCTCCATAAACCGGTAATGCCTGGCCGGGTCCGCCAAGCGGCGGATTTCGGCCGCTGTCCGGCTGATGACCTCGGGGTCGCGGAATTCATCCACGAATTTCATCGTCAGGTACCTCTCGTCCTCTCACTGCTCATCCCCTCACTGACGTTCGGGGCTAGGCGGCCGCCAGGCTCCTCTCCCCCGTAGCCGGTGACTTCCTCCAAAGCGGCTTCGTTTTCTCCCAGCACCATCAGCATCCGGATCTGATCCTGCGCCTGCTCTTCGCTGATTTTGCTGAGGGCGAAGCCGACGTGGATGAGAACCCAATCGCCGGTTGTGGGATGTTCCGGCAGCACCAGCTCCAGATCGATTTTCCGCCGCACGCCGAGAACATCCACGATCGCCAAATTTCGGTCCTCATGCATCAACTCGACTATTTTCCCGGGTATGGCGAGACACATTGTTCTTATTCCTACTCCTTGCCGTTTTGTTTTCTGGCGACCACGTCGAATGCGAACTTCAGCTCGTCCTTCAATTTCAGCGTCCCACCCGCGACGTTCACCGGCTTGATCCCATAGTCGGTCTGCAATAACATGAACTCTCCGGAAGCCCGCAACATGTCTCCCATAAGAGTCACCTGCGCGGCCACTGGGATCTTGCCCGTCTCACCGTGCAACGAGAGCGTTCCGTTCATGTTCACACTATATCTTCCTTCACCCAACTGGTTCACGGAAGTGGTGGCGGTCTCAAACGTGATGACAGGATACTTAGCGGTTTCGAGCACCTTTTCGTTCATGGTGCTCTCCATCTCTTTGCGGTCTTTGCTTTTGATGTCATCCGTTACTTCGAGTGAATCCGCTCTGATCTGCAGGTGCAAAGACGCCTTTTCCGGCGCGGCAGGATCGAAAGTAGCGTCGCCCTTAAAGTCGCGTATAGCGATGGTCGGGCTGTGCCCGAGAACCGACAACATTCCACTCGCAAACGCGCGCACCGTGAACCTGCTTGCGGTCCGATCCAATGCGTATGTCGTCACATTCCCCGCAGTTTCAAGTATCGTTCAAAATCCGGAATCGCGGCCGAAACCAGGTTTCCGACTTGCATGTTTCCCAAATAGCGGCGTATGGCCGGCGTCGACAATATAAGTCCGGCGCCGAATAGGACCAAAGCCGCGCCACCCAGCAGGAACAAAGTATCCCTGCTTTCGTTCGCATCTTGACCGTTGCTAGACATCAGTTCCAATGACATGGGTTTCTCCTTCTTCTTCCTAGCTTCTCTCCAGCACAGGCTAAAGCCTGTGCCACCAACAGGCTTCAGCCTGTGCAGATGTAGCACCTCTGTCTAGCCCCGAACGTCAGTGAGGGGACCGGGCGCCGATCCCCTCACTGACGTTCGGGGCTAGACATGGTCATCATGGTTCAATGTACAATGCTCCTAACAAACTTCTTCAGCCGCGAAGACAGTCTTCTCGATTAACTTCACGGCTTCGTCGATAGCTGCCTCCACCGGTTCGCTCAACCCGAGTTTGCCTTCTTCATCCGAACCAAGATCCGCTGGTTCGCAACCGACCACAATCGTCCGGTTCGGCGGCCCACCCATGGACTTGACCAGGCGCAGCACGCTGAGTGGCTTCATGGCGTGCGGCTCCAATGTGGGATGAGCTTCACCTGGCGCAGTTTCCACCGGATCCGGCTCGATCAGATAAACTGTTCCTGGTTTGCCCCCGCGAGCGCAGGCATCCACCAGAATTACCAAATCCCAGGGGTCCGTCAGCGCATAGGTCAGATCGAAACTGCGGATCCCAAAATCCTTCAGCACGACGCCTGGCGGCAACTCCCGGCCAGCCAGACGGCGCGCAACTTCGACGCCAAAACCATCGTCGCCCAGGAAGATATTCCCGATACAGGCGATCAGAATCCGCGAATCGTTCACGCCTCAGCTCCTCCCGGCACGAACGGTTCAACTTCTTCCAGGCTGAAGAAGAAACGATGGCCGGGCTGGCGTAACATCCCCAAGTCTTTGCCCGGGTCCTCGTCCAGCACCACGGCTACTTGCACGTGACCTTCGTAGTCCTGTTCAATGCCTTCGATCACCGCGATTTTGCCCGCCAAAAACACGTCCATGATGTCGGCGCCACTTCGAGGCGCCAGACGGACTCGATCGCCAAGTCTCAGTTCGACGCCGCCAATCACGCAAACATCCAGCGCCGGTTTGTCCTCGAGCAGTTGCCATTCCCACTCGTTCATCTGGATTCCTCCGCGGAAGAACGTAGCCCGCGCAAAGCGCCGTGCAGCTTTTGAAAATGCTCCGGCGGCAACATTTCGGTCCGCTCGAGAATCTTGCGAGCGCGATCGTCGCCGTTGCGCACTTCCAGCTTTTCAGCATCTGTCATCGTCAGGATTCGCAACGCCAGAATCTCGTCGATCTCCAGTCCGTCGAACAGGTCGCCCGGGCTCTCGGGCGCGATTTGCGGATAGTCGTACAGGATAATCGGCGCGGACAAAATCATGTCCCGCTGCCCTTCGTCACCCACCAGCACCGGCCACAGCCCCTCGTTCTGACATCCGGCCACCGCTGCCTTGAACTCCTCCGGCGGATCGAGTAACGAAACGAATTCGCCACCCACAGTGTGCAAAATACTGTTCACCGAGACAAACGATCGCGACATCACCTCATCGCGCGTCATATTTTCCACGTCGTCGAGTTCCGCGCGGTTTCGTACAAACAACGTCACCTTGAACAAGCGCTCATCAACCTGCACCGCGCCCAGCTCGAACTCGCCCGCGAGTGTTTCCGATCCGTCAAACACAAACTCCCGCTGGTACTTCACCACGGCAATGTTCTCGAGACTCAGAACCGGTGTCGAGACCTCCCGCTCCTGGCCTTCCTGCCGTGCGTACCGCATCTGTAGCTGCAGAAATCGCACCTTGGCTTCGATGGTGCTGGTTGGGTCGCCGCGCACCAGGCACTCCGTCCGCAGCTCCCACCGGTCCGATCCCGCCTGGAGTTCAGCATATTGCTTCGGATAAAGCACGCCGAAGTTGAAGCGCTGCTGATTCTTCACCGCCGACGCGCGGTAAGGGTAAAGCAGATAGCCTTCGTACAGCACTGCGTTGGCGATTTTTTCGACCGTGCCGGTGTTCACCTTCGCACCGCCTCTTCCTTGGCGCACGCCAGCATCGCTTCCAATGCCTGTTCCCAGGTCGGGATGCCGCGCTCGACCTTAAAACTCTGCAATTCCTCAAAAACATCCCGGCGCAGGCAAAGCCACGCCGTGTTTGGATAATACATGTCCATCATGTCTTTCCAAACTTGCACGGGCGCACGAAATCGGGTCTCTTTGTCCCAGGAGATGGGCGCTACTTGCAACACACCGGCAGGATCGGCGTAAAATACAGTGCCGCTGAACATCAGGCAAACGGGAATTTCGCCCTCCGCCAGGGAATTGAAATACTTCGTCGTCGCAATGTTGAAATCGAAGGAACACGGCACGTGCAGATCGACCGTTGTGACACCCGTGAAGCGCGGGATCACGACGCTGGTATTGATCCACAGCATGTTCTTTAGGGTTTGTCCCCACCGTTCCGGCTCGCCGAACAGATCGCGCAGTTCCGCCTGGTCCTGGGCGCTGTACCTCCGGCGCGCCGCTTCGATCTGGATCTGGCAGCGTAGCGCGACCGTATGGATGTTCTCGGCCGGATCGGCATTCGCCACGCGCAGCTTGAACGCCAGCGTGGGAGAGGCCGCATACGGAACGACCTCTACCTTCTCCACCGTGATGGCGAGATCAGGCATGGGATTGCTCCGCAGCGTCTTGCGAGGGAATTTGCGAACGAATTTGAGGAGAACGGTCCTTCAGATCCCCAAAGAATTGACCAATTTCGCGCCACACCTCGGTTCCACCCGACAGGCCTTGCCAGCGGCTGCGGATCAAACCGACCAGCTTGAAGCACTCATCAATCGGAACCAGGTAGTATTCGGGATGCGAGAAACCGCGGGCATGCCCGATCCGGTTGACGAGCAGCGCCTCGACGTCGGCTTCCATTTCGAGTAACGCTGGATTCTCCTGGGCAATCTCGTCCCAGGTGTCGAACGACAACAGGGACTCGGTGGCGCCGGCCGGGCTGGGATACAAAGCCATCACCCGCCCTTGCGGCGTGCTCTTGAAGAAGAAAGCCATGTTGATGGGCATCATCAGGCCATCCCATTGGCTATCGGTCAGCCGAAAGCCGTCGAGCAGCCGGATGCGGCGCGGAACGCGTTTGTACTTCGCTTGACCCTGGCTTCCAAAAAGGATGGCGCAAGCATCGCATGCACAGAGTAGCTTACGGTGAATCGGTTCCAGCAGGTGTTGGTGGCCAACCGCTAATTCCCGGCTGCACAACTCACACCGTTCGGCTGTCGAGGGACGGCGCACGAACCTGCGCAGGACATCGAAAGATGTCGGGAAAGATGTGGGGAAAGCCGTGTCGGTCTGGCCGGAGTCGCTCACAGCCCGCCTTTCCCGTTCAGAGCGAGTGACACCGGCCGGCTGTCTTGCAGCATCTGCAACGGCACGAAGCTCTCCTTCTGCTGGTCGCCGCCCTCAATCGTCAACGTGTTTAGATCCGGCGCCGCCTGATAGATCGCGTCTTCCACCATTTGCTTCAGGGATTGAGCGTCCGAACCACAGCCCTGGCCATTGGCGTGGAGCCGCAGCCGGATGGCGCCGTCCTCAATGCTCACGAGGTCCACCTCCGCACCGTGCGGCCGCAATTTCGACCGCACTTTATCCAGCGCCTGTACCACACGCGATTCCACCGTCAGAGGGTGAAGTCCGTGCAGGATGAGAAGGCTGGACGCTAACTGGTCCGCGCCCAGCTTGCGGAGAATCGGTTCTCCGCACTCCCCAGTCGCGCGGATGACCTCCAGTATTCGCTCCAGCCCGGCGCCGTGCAGACTCATCACCAGCGACACCAGTTCCCGGACGCTCGTCTTCAAGCTGGGATCAGCGGCCAGCTCGACTCTCCCAAGGAGTTCTTCGATGGAGCCGAGTTGGCGCTGAAGTTCTGGATTTCCTGGCATTGTTACCCGTCCAGGCCAAACATCGGAGAATGGCTGGTATCGAGGATCTTACCAGCGCCGTCGTACATGTGCACGCCGCACGGCAAGCAGGGGTCAAAGCTGCGCACCGCGCGCATGATGTCGATGCCCTTGAATTTGTCGCGTCCGCTCTCCTCGAAGATCGGCGTATTCTGCACGGCATCTTCGTAGGGGCCCGGCGTTCCGTAGGAATCGCGCGGATTCGCGTTCCACGGCGTCGGCGGATAGGGATGGTAGTTGGCGATCTTGCCATTCTTGATGACGACGTGATGCGAGAGCACGCCGCGGACGGCTTCGTGGAAGCCGCAGCCCACGGCCTCGTCCGGCACCGTAAAGTCAGACCAGGTTTTGGTCCGGCCGGCATGCAGCTCTTTGAGCGCCTGTTCGCAGAAGTAAAGAGCCGCCGACGCTGCGTAGACCTGGAAGTAAGTGCGGGCGCGATCCCTTTCGATCGCGTTGCTCCACTTCGGAATCTTCCACTCAAACTCGGCTTCCGGTTTGGTAGCCGTCTTGGGCAGATACATCTTCACGCTTTTGCCGGTCGCCTTGATATAGCCGATGTCGACCAGCCCAGCCAGCGCCGTCGCCCAAAGCCGCGCGATGGGCCCGCCGCCGGTGTCCAGCGCCAGATGATCCCCAGTACGTTTGTCGAACCAGCGCGGCGACATCACCCAGGTGTACTTCTCCTTGAAGTCGCGTTTCTGCGGGCGAGGCGTTGTGGTCTGATTCCAGGGGTGCCGTTGATCCACCGGATTGCCCAGCGGATCCTTCTTGACGAACGTCTGGCTGTTCTGCCAATCGTCGTAGTAGGAGCTGCCCAGCAGAATGCGAATGTTGAGATTGATGTCCACCAGATCTGTCGTGACCAACTCGCCATCCACCACTACGCCCGGAGTCACAAACATCTTGCGGCCCCAGTTGGTCATGTTCTTGTAGGTGTAATCGCAATGCTCGGGATCGTTGAAAGATCCCCAGCAGCCGAGCAGAACCCGGCGGCGTCCCACTTCCTCGTAGCCCGGCAGCGCGTCGTAGAAGAAATCGAACAGATCGTCGTGGAAAGGCACCACCTTCTTCATGAATTCGACGTACTTCATCAACCGCACAATGTAATCGGTGAAGAGCTGGATGGTGGGAACCGTCCCGACGCCGCCTGGATACAAGGTGGACGGATGCACGTGCCGGCCTTCCATCAGGCAGAACATCTCGCGCGTCATGCGGCTCATCTGCAGCGCTTCCAGGTAGAATGCGCCGGTGAACGGATTGAGCGCGGTCATGATGTCGGCGATAGTCTTATAGCCGTGTTGATCGGCGTGCGGCGCCGCTGTCTTCTGGGCCTTGGTCCAGACGGAAGGATTGGTTTCCTTCACCATTTGCTCGCAGAAGTCCACGCCCACCAGATTGTCCTGGAATATATTGTGGTCGAACATGTATTCGGCCGCTTCGCCTAAGTTCACAATCCACTCGCCGAGCGCGGGCGGACGGCAGCCGAAGGCCATGTTCTGCGCATAGGTGGCGCAGGTGGCGTGATTATCGCCGCAGATGCCGCAAATGCGGCTGGTGATGAAATGCGCGTCCCGCGGGTCCTTGCCCTTCATGAAAATGCTGTAGCCGCGGAAGATGGAAGAAGTGCTGTGGCACTCCGCCACGCGTCGGTTGTCAAAATCGATCTTCGTGAAGATACCCAGGCTGCCGACGATCCTCGTAATGGGATCCCAGTTCATCTCCACCAGTTTTCCGGTCTTGCCGGCCGTTTCGACATTCGGTGCTGTAATTGTGCTCATGATGAATCCTTTCTCCTCAATACGAACTCGGACGATACCCGGTAGTGAGTTCGGTGCGCGGATGGCGCCACTTCGGCTCCTTGTTCACCGTGTCGTTGGTGAATGACCGTAACGCCCGGATCGCGCGGCCATAAACATTGATCGCGCCGGCCGACACTTTGGCGCCGGGCGGTTCATCCATAAAGGGCATGAATTTATCGGGGAACCCCGGCATGGTGCAACCGATGCAGATGCCGCCGACATTGGGGCATCCGCCCATGCCGTTCATCCAGCCGCGCTTGGGCACGTTGCAGTTGACCACCGGCCCCCAGCAGCCGAGTTTGACGATGCACTTGTGCGAGTTGTAACTCTCCGCAAAATCGCCTTGTTCGTAATAGCCGGCGCGATCGCAGCCTTCATGCACGGTCTTGCCGAAAAGCCACAGCGGCCGCAATTCATCATCCAGCGGAATCATTGGGGCGAGCCCGGCCACCTGATAGAGCAGGTAGAGCAGGGTCTCCATGAAATTGTCGGGCTGAACGGGGCAGCCGGGCACGTTGACGATGGGGAGGCCCGCCTTCGATTTCCAGTCCCAACCGAGGTAGTCCGCAACGCCCATGCAACCGGTGGGGTTGCCTTCCATCGCGTGAATGCCGCCGTACGCTGCGCACGTGCCCGCCGTAACGATGGCCAAAGCTTTGGGCGCCAGGCGGTCGAGCCAGTCTGTGGTCGGGATGGGTTGACCCGTGTTCGGATCGGTGCCCAATGCCGCCCAGTAACCTTCCTTCTTGATCTTTTCGTTGGGAATGGAACCTTCGACGACGAGAACAAACGGTTCCAGCTTGCCTTGCTCGGCGAGGTACCAATACTTGAGGAAATCATCTCCGTTTTCGTAAGCGATCACGGGATTGTGAACGTGGACTTTGGGAAGGCCCGGAATGGCGCCGAGTACGACATCTTCGATGCCCGGCTGGGTCGCGGCAGTTATGGAAACGGAGTCTCCGTCACAACCCAGACCTGCGGTCATCCATAAAATGTGAATCTCGGCAACCGGGGAGGGTGTTTGAGTCTTCCGGCCGTACGGAACGGTATCAGCGGGCATACAGGGCTCCTTTACGTGAGTAACGTTACGCGGTTTCTACACGCTTGCATTCAAGCGGCACGATTTGAAGATTCCGTGCGGGTAATTTTCGTTTCGTTACCCGTTTCATCTTGAATCGCGAGGCTTAACTTCTCAAGCAGGGTGTCCCTGTTTTATTTATCCGGGAAACTACTATGCGGCAGATCGGGGATTCCCCGATGGCGGCGGTAGTACCCGTGGGGCCTCGTCTGTGCAGAAAATGTAGAACTCTCGGCGCGGCACGGGCTTTGCGTCTGGCCCCACCCAGCGCCAATAGGGGTTCGACGTCTAGCCCGTCTAGCCCCGAACGTCAGTGAGGGGATTGGCGCTCGATCCCCTCACTGACGTTCGGGGCTAGACAGGGTGTCAAGATTCTCGCGCGGGTTAATAACCGCTGCGCGAAGATTGGCAGGTATTGGTGGAGCTGTTTCCCTCCGACTGGGAGCAAGGTTAATAACCTGCCCTACAAGCCGCGCTACTTTTCACCGACCGTCCATTCGATGGCTCGCTGCATCAGCTCGCGCGAGTTCTTCACCATCAATTTCTCTTTCAGGTGGGCCTGGTAGGTTTCCACCGTTTTGACGCTAATGTGAAGCTCCTCGGCGATTTGCCGCGTTCCGTGCCCGTCGCCAATCAGCCGGAAGATCTCGAGTTCCCGATCGGTGAGACCGGCGACCGGCGATCGATCTCCACTCGGAGCGTCGCCCACAAAGCGGTGGAGCATCTTGTTCGCCATCCGGTCACTTACGTAAACTTCTCCGTCGAGGATACGACGGATGGCGATCAGTACTTTTTCAGTCGCCTCCTGCTTCATGATGTAGCCGTTCGCTCCAGCGCGCAGGGCCCGCTCGGCGTAAAGCGATTCGTCCAGCATCGACAGAATCAGGATCGGCAAATCGGGCTTGCGGGCACGCAGGCCCTTGAGCAGTTCGAGGCCGTCGGGTCCGTTCAACGACAAATCCACCACCACCAGGTCGGGCTTGCTCGCGGCGATCAGGCGCAGAGCGGAATTGGCTTCTTCGGCATCGCCGCAAACCGCGAGATCCGGTTCCCGGTTGATGAGCAACGCCAGCCCTTGGCGGACGATCGGATGATCGTCGACGATAAAAACGGTGCTGCGGGCTTTTTCACGCACGATCTATTGAAGTGCTTTCCGCGGCTCGGGCGTCGCTTTCCGATTCGCCAGCCGTTATCGCAAACAAACAGCGGACCAAGGTTCCACCGGCCAGCGACGATTGTACACTCAGCGAACCACCAATCATTTTGGCGCGATAGCTCATAATGCGAAGCCCCAGCCCCGACTGGATCTTCGTCGCGTCAAAACCGGCGCCATCGTCCAGGATGGTCAAAACTCCACCGCCGTTCACCACCGCCAGCCCAATGGTTATATTTCGGGCGCGGCCATGCTTGACGGCATTGGTCACGGCCTCCTGCGCCAGGCGGTAAAGGTGATCTGACAGAACGTGACTCAGAACGAGCTCTCGATCGCGGCACTCAAAGCGGCAGTCGACGTGAAACAGATCCCGCACCTCGCGCGCCCAGTGCTCCAGCGCGGGTATCAAACCGTGCGATTCCGATACCACGGGCAAAAGGCCGCGGGCCAACTCCCGCGTCATCTTGATCGATTCGTTCACCAAGGTCACGATCTTGGCCGCTTCCGCCGCTTCCGGAAGCGAAGCTTCCGCCAGCCGCTGCTCCAGCACTTTACCCATGAAGGCGATGCCGGTCAGGTGCTGTCCGAGATCGTCGTGCAGATCCTGCCCGATTCTGCGGCGTTCCTGCTCGCTGATTTCGAGGATGGTTTTTTCCAGACGTTTGCGATCGCTGATGTCGCGAATCGCGGAGGAGACAAGCACGCCCTCTTCCGTCTCCAACGGGCTCAGACTGATCTCCACCGGAAATTCCCGGCCGTCTTTATGTAAGCCGTATAGCTCCAGACCGGCGCCCATCGGCCGCACCCGGGGCCCGGAGATAAAATCCCTCCGGTGACCAGGATGTTTGCCGCGCAAACGCTGCGGCACCAGCTTCTCAATCTCCTCGCCCAGCAGTTCCTGCCGGCGGTAGCCGAACAACTTCTCGACCTGCGCGTTCACCAGCACAATCTTGCCCTTCTGGTTGACCACCACGACCGCATCCGGCGCCGCTTCCAGCAGGCCCTGGAACTTGGTTTGCGCCCGCCGCTGCTCGGTAACATCGATTCCCGAAGCGATGATGTAGGTGGGCGTTTGTTTGCTGGCAGGCAAGACTGCCGCGGACCAGGCGATGGTTCTCCGCTGGCCGCCGGAAGTAACCCAACAGCTCTCGTATTCAGTGCGCTCCGCGTGGTCCAAAATCTGCAGCAATCGGTTTCTGAACTCTCCAGCTTCCTCCTGAGCCAAAAACAAGTCCCAAATACACTGGCCGGCCGAGTGCGCGGAGGAATAGCCTGTGATCCGCTCGCAGGCCCGGTTCAAGCGCACGATCCGCCCTTCCCGGTCCAGCACCACAATGAGCGCACTCACGGTATCGAAGATCGCCGAGACCACATTGCGCTCTTCCTGCAGCGCCTCCTGCACCTGCTTGAGTTCGGTGATGTCGAATCCAACGCCGTGAATGAACCAGGGTTGGCCATCGTCCCGCCGCACCAGGCGGGCTTCGCAATGGAACCAGACGACGTGTCCATCGCTAGCCAGCACCCGATACGACGACCGCAGCGGCTTGCCGGACAGGAACATGGCGGCGGCTTCATGGCTCCAGCGATCCTTATCCGCGGGATGGATTTGGTGATACCAGCGGACTGGATCTTCTAACCATTCTTCCTGCTTGAAACCGAGCGTAGCCTCGATTTGGGGGCTCACATAAGCCTCGCCGATGCCTTCGTCCAAGTACGCCATGAACACGACCGCCGGAATCTGATCCAGCAGCACGCGATATCGCTCCTCGAGACTGGGTCCGGGCTTCTTGGGAGTGCGGGCGTTTTGGCCCGGAATGGAGTTCTGGAAAAAGACCGAAGCCAGCTCCGTCAATATTGTTTCCGCCGCGGCAACATTCGGACCGCGAAAATCCGGGTGGCGAAAATCCGGGTCTGCCGATCCCGCTTCACCAAACTCCGGTTCAAATGCCGCGATCGGTTTGCCGTTGAAATTCATGGCCCGCCTATTCTTTCGCGCCTCGCGCTCGCCAAATCGGCTCTTTGTTCAGCGAGGCTTGCGTGAAGCGGCGCAGCGCATGAATCGCGCGGCCATAGGTCATTACGGCGCTCGAGGAGAGGAGCGAGCCAGGCGGTTGGTTCATAAATGGCATGAATTTATCCGGAAATCCAGGCATGGTACAGCCAATGCAAATCCCGCCTACGTTGGGGCACCCGCCGATACCGGACATCCATCCTCTCTTCCCGACATTGCACTGCACCACCGGCCCCCAGCACCCCAATTTCACAATACACGTGCGCGAACCATACTCATCGGCAAATTCGGCTTGTTCGTAATATCCGCCCCGATCGCACCCTTCGTGGACGGTCTGGCCGAAAAGCCAGGTGGGCCGCAAGGCATCGTCCAAGGGAATCATGGGAGCGCGGCCGGCCGCCATGTGCAGCAGGTACAAAAGGGTTTCCATGAAGTTGTCCGGCTGCACGGGGCAACCGGGAATACACACCAGCGGTATGCCGGCGTTGGACTTCCATTTCCACCCGAGATAGTCGGCCAGGCCCATGCAGCCGGTCGGGTTGCCTTCCATGGCGTGGATGCCCCCGTAGGTCGCGCACGTCCCGGCGGCCAGAATGGCCCAGGCCTTGGGCGCCAGCCGGTCAATCCATTCGCAGGTCGTAATGGGCTGGCCAGTCTCCGCATCGGTCCCAAACGAGGCCCAATATCCTTCGGCTTTATTGTGCTCGTTGGGAATCGATCCCTCCACTACCAGAATGAAAGGCGCCAGCGTTCCTTGGGCGGCACGGTGAAAGCGCTCGAGAAACTCGTCGCCATTTTCGAAGGCCAGAAATAGATTATGGAAATTGACCTTGGGAATCCAGGGCAACCCTCCGCGAACCAGGTCCTCTACGCTAGGTTGCGTGGCCGCCGTCATCGCGATCGTATCGCCGTCGCAACTCAAACCGGCGTTGATCCAAAGGACATCGATTTCTTTGACGGCTTCAGGCTCTTTGAGGATTTCCGGCTGCATCCATTTCCCTTCTTGCGTCTTCCCTTCTTGCCTCGGCGGGTGAGATCACCCCATGAAATTCTATACCTATGTGTCGCGGTCAGAGCGAATCGATGCGAATTCCGAGGCCCAAATCTTTCGACGACCGAGCCGTAAGTACGGCGGAGTTTAGCGCATCCCGAATCCTGAGTGCGATGCGCTGAAGCGGCCGATTGGTGTGAATGGCGCTTCGACGACGTTCGAACACGACGGGGACGTATTACGCTTAGAACGGTGCGCTGGCGCAGTCTCGGTGCGGCAGCAGCCGACGGCGATCTCCGTGGCCAACGGCGCAGGCTCGTCGTTGCTGGCGATGAACTATGGATACTGTCTGTCGGGAGATTGCACGAAGAACAATGGGAACGTGCAGGCGGCGGGGATCGCCGTGACAGGAATGCTGAGCGTGACGCAGAACTTTGCCTATGAAAAGTTGAACCGGCTGACGTGCGCGGACGAGATCACGGGCGCCAGCAGCGGAAATTGCGGGTCGGATAACGTCGCCGGTGTGGACGCAGAACTACAGCTTCGACCAGTGGGGAAGCCGGGCAGTGAGCGGGGGTTATATTCCGAACTCCTATGCGACGCCGACGGGTTGGCGCAGTATTATGAGGCTGCAGGCCGGGATTATTTTGCTCCTGTCACTTGCCAGTAACAATTGTGGCGAGTTCGGGGAGGACCCGCGGCCGGCCAATGTGTCCAGTACCGCAGTTTTGATACACGGGCCCAAAAGCACCGGCGTTTGGCAACAATGTTCGCTAGAGAACGGCTTGCCGCATTGCAAAATAACCAACCGAAAGGGATTGGTTGTATACGACGAGATATTCACGGAATATTCTGGCCCAGCGCCGCGGACAGCGTCGGACCTAACCATCTCGGATCAGGGCGGAGAACGATGGATTTTGCTGACTAACGGGACTATTTTGATCGCATCTTCCGATGAGACAACGATCAGGCGATTTCTAGATTGGCGGTTTGGGAAGCGTTCTACGAGGTAGACTTTGGTTCGTCAGCCCACGGATTGAAACGGGCTCGGTTCATGGACGCCATGTTACATTCAGCACCAGCATAAAAATGGCCGAATCTCGCATCACTCCCCGCGAAAAAGACTTCGCCGCCTGGTATCAGGATGTCGTCCTCCAAGGCGATATGGCCGAACCGGCCGAGGTTGTCAAAGGCTGCATGGTGATCAAACCCAATGGGTACGCGGTTTGGGAAATATTGCAGCGCGAACTGGACGACCGCTTCAAGGCGAGCGGGCATCAGAACATCTATCTTCCCTTGCTCATCCCGCAGAGCTTTCTCAGGAAAGAAGCGGAGCATGTGGAAGGCTTTTCGCCCGAGCTTGCCGTTGTGACCATCGCCGGAGGTAAGGAACTCGAGGAGCCGTACGTGATCCGGCCGACCTCGGAGACAATCGTGGGGCACTTCTTCGCCAAGTGGATTCAAAGCTACCGCGACCTGCCGCTGCTTTACAACCAGTGGGCAAACGTACTCCGCTGGGAGCTGCGCACGCGGCTGTTTCTGCGCACCACGGAGTTTCTCTGGCAAGAAGGCCACACCGCTCACTCCACGCATTCTGAAGCCGTCGAAGAGGTGCTGCGCATGCTCGACATCTACGCCGAAGTGGCGGAAGACGTCATGGCGATGCCGGTGATCAAGGGCGCCAAAACGCGCGCGGAAAAGTTCGCGGGCGCGCTGAAATCCTACTCGATTGAGGCGATGATGCAGAACGGGCTGGCGCTGCAGGCCGGCACCAGTCACGATCTGGGACAGAATTTCGGGAAGGCGTTCGATGTGCAGTTCCAGACGAAAGAAGGCACGCTCGATTACGTCTGGCAGACCAGTTGGGGAGCGAGCACGCGCCTGATCGGCGGCTTGATCATGACTCACTCCGACGACAAAGGGCTGGTGCTGCCGCCGAAGGTCGCTCCGCGCAAAGCGGTGTTGGTGCCCATTTACCGCAAGGACGAAGAGCGGTCGCAGGTAATGGAGGTCGCCACCAAACTGGGCGCCGAATTGGGCGCGCACATTGACGCGCGCGACGGACTCAGCCCGGGCGCCAAGTTCTTCCATTGGGAGCGGCTCGGAGTGCCGGTGGTTTTTGAGCTGGGGCCTCGGGACGTGGCTAGCGGCAACCTGGTTATCAAGCGGCGCGACACGGGCAGCAAAGAAGTGATCCCGCAGACGGAAGCTTCGGCCAAGCTTGCGGTTACGCTGGACGTCATGCAAAAGGATCTTTACGCCAAAGCGAAGCAGCGGCTCAAGGATCAGACCGTGCTGGCGGAGTCGATCGAGCAGGTCGAATCCATCCTCAAGGAAGTGACGGCGGAAAAGGGCGGCGGCAAGTTCGTGATGGCGCATTTGAAGGACGATCCGCAAAACGACGCGCGCATTAAGGAGTTCCGCGCCAGCGTGCGCAACATTCCGCTGGTGGATGAGTACGACGGGGCAGGCAAGTGCATCCTGACCGGCGAACCGGTAGAGCATCGGGTGGTGATCGCCAAAGCCTATTAGAAAACCGGGGAACGTCTCGTCCGTCCCTGGTTTTCCCGCCAGTAGTACGAGTGGTTCTCCGGCTGGGTTGTGTGTTCGCACATTGACGCGGCATCTTACAACGTTATGTTTAATGAGGCATATAAAAAACTTTTTCTTCAGGTTGCGAGCACGACCCGCCATCATGGTAGAGCATTCCTTTGTCTTAACATCAACCATCGCGGGACACTCTACTTCGCCTATGACCGAACTACAAGACTTTCTCAGCTTGACGTATGCCGAACTGGAAGACCTGAATCTGCATGCCAAAGAACAACGCATGAATCGCGTGGGGCTTGGCCAGATCCAGGAAGAACGGCTCAAATACCTCACTGACGAAAAACGCATCAAGGCCGTGACCGTGCTGTTCAGCGACCTGGAAGGCCGGCTGCACATGCTCGACTACGACAAAAAGTTTCTGGTCAAGAGTTGGGACAACATGACCTTCGACGGCTCCTCCATCCGCGGCTTCACGGCCCAGCGCGAGAGCGATCTGCGCTTAGGAATAGACTGGAGCGCGTTTTACTGGGTCCCGGCCGATGTTTTCGGCTCAGGGAAAGTAATGGTTTTCGGTAATGTCATCGACAAAGACGGCTCGCCGTACAGCGCCGACATCCGCGGCATGTTGAAGCAATACGGCGACGGCCTGTATCAGAAAGAAGGTTACGGCCTAAATGCCGCCAATGAAATTGAAGGCTTCGTCTTCAAGGGGACCGACGCCGAGCGCCATTTCCACGAAACCGGCAAGTTCGAATACGTCAATACGGGCGGTTATTATCACTCCCTGCCCGGCGATACGCTCCGCCTGTTCATCGACCGGAGCGCCGAAGTGCAAAGGGCGATGGGCTTTCAGAACGAGAAGGACCATCCAGAAGTGGCGCCGTCGCAGTTCGAGATCAATTATTGCTATGCCGAGGCGGTTGCGGCCGCCGATCAGATTCAGCTTTATAAACTGATTTGCCGCCAGATCGCCACCAAGATGGGCCTGTCCGCCTGCTTTCTGCCCAAACCGGTGGTGGGCGTCAACGGAAGCGGTATGCACACCAACGTCTCCGTCACCGGCAAGGACGGCAAAAACCTGTTTTGGGATCCGCACGGGGAGGAGAAGATCAGCCAGTTCGCCTGGGACTTTGTGGACCGCATTCTCAGCCACGGCGAGGAAACGTGCCTGCTCTACAACTCCAGCGTAAACGCCTACCGGCGCCTGGATCCGCATTTTGAGGCGCCCAATCAGCTCAAGGCTTCGGCGGTCGACCGCGGTTCCATGATCCGGGTGCCGATCGGCAACGAGCGTAGCTCGCGGATCGAAGTCCGCTCGGTTGCTCCCGACGCCAATCCGTACCTGGTCATGCTGGCCACATTCAAAACCGGTCTCGATGGGACCACGGCCCAAATCGACAATCTACGCCAGGCGAGCCGCTATCTGCCCGACAACATCTACACCGCGCTCGATGTCTTCCGCAAATCCGAGTGGATCACGACGCTGCTCGGCGCCGACGTGAAAGAGCGCTACGCCAGTCTGAAAGAAGCCGCCGCCGACCGCTGCCCGCGCCTGCTAGGGACTTTCGTGAAGGGACCGGAAGTCCAATACCATCACGAAGTTTACAATCAATTCCTCTGGAACATGTTTTAATTCGCCGGGGGCGGTTGGCGGTTAGCCAATCGCTCCCCATGCTCCCAGTTTCGCGCTGCACGAACCATCTCTAAATCTTCATCCGCATACTTCCACGCATCCAGGAACTCGGTATATGCCTGAGAAGCCGCGCTCCGGTTGCCCTCCTTCTCATAGGCCAGCGCGATGCCATAATAGCCGAATCCGGACTTGGGCCGCGCGGCCAGCACCTGGCGGAATGCATCGCGGGCCTGGTCCCACTTTCCGGCCCGAATCGCCGCATAGCCGAGCGATTCCAGAGCTGGCCGCGAGTACATTGGCGGTTCACTATATCCCAACTTTTTCTCGGCCTCGACGGCCTGTTCCAACAGCTTTTTCGCGGGTTCATAGTTCCCGCGATGACTGGCCACGTTTCCCGCCAGCTCCTTGGAAGCCACGCTCAAAATGTTTTCGACCCGCTCCGCCGTGTTGTTCAGACGTTCCAAGTTCTGGTCCGTTTTGGCTGCCTGATCCGTCCGGTCCCGCATCAGACGCCACAGCAACGCATCCAGAGCGTCGCTCTCTCTCGCCCCTCCCTCGACGTCTCCGTGATCGAGCGCCAGCATGGCTCGCGCATAGATCACCATCCCGTCCCGAATCGCCTTGGCGGCGAGGGGCAGCTTATCCTCGGGGATTCCAAAATCTACCGGATGGTCAATGGCCTCCTGCCACTGGCCGAAGCGGATCGCAAGGCGCGGTTTCGTACCGCCGATCTGGACGACGTAAAAGCCGGGGTTGTCCGAATCGGCCGGGTCGTGCGCCAGTGGCTCCAGCCGCGCGGCGTACTCGAATGCCTCTTTTGCCCGCCCCTCTTCGGCCGCATTGGCGATCAGATAACTCAAATTGTGCGCGTAGTTCCAATCGTCCCTCGGTTGCAGCTTCTGGGCGCGCAGGTATGCTTCATCCACCTGAAGCGCGTCGAGAAAACACTTCCGCGCTTGTTCGTAGTTTCCGGTGCGGAAAAAGATGTGTCCCGGCATGTGAACCATGTGGCCGGACCCGGGTGTGAGTTTTCCCAACTTTTCCGCGCTTGCGAGCGCCCATTCCGGATGGTCGCTTCCCTCCACGGCGTGAATCCAGTAGTGGTTCGCGGCCGCGTTGTCGGGATGGTTCCGGAGTATGTCGCGCAAGATGGCAATCGAATACAGCTCGCCCGGTCTCGGCTCGCCTTTTTCATCGAAGCCTCTCTCCATCGAAAGCGCCAGAAACAACTCCGCATCCAGATCGTCCGGATAGCGGTAGATCAGCGCTTCCATCTCACGCTGATAAGCTTTCGACGACTCCTCGCCTTTCTTCCCGGCGCTTTCGACGATGCTTCGGATGTAGCGCTGCTCATGATCGGAGGCTTTTGGCGCCAATTCCTTCATCTTGCTGACGACCGGAGATAATTCCTCTTCCGAGCTTCCGCCGAACTCCATCGCGCGATAGATGCCCCACTGGCACATGGCGCAGGCCGGATCCAGCCGCGCCGCTTCCCGGAAGGCGCGCAGGGCCTCGAAATCCCAAAAGCAATGCAACAGCGAGAGCCCTTGGTCAAACCATCGCTGCGCTTCCGGGGAGGTCGTGGTGATGGTGAGATGAGCGCTCCCCACGCCCGCAATCATCAACGGCGGCGGAAGCGTCTTAGCCGGTTTTTCCGCGGCGCCGGCATGGATATGGGTCATCTGCGCGACACCCGGAGTGAAATAGGTCGTCGCCAAGATCAGGAGAACCGGGAGCCTCATGGACCTATCATGGCAGCATTGAATGCAGGTCCCCCCGAGGCAATCTGGAGGGACGTATTGTTACTTTACGAACTCCACTTCCTCCGGTTTGATCTCCTTGGTTGACCCTTTGGCGGCCCATTTCAGGAAGCCAACAATATCGGCCATCTCCTGCGTAGTGTATTCGGCCGATGCGGGAGGGTGCTTCCAGGTGGTGTTCGCCTCCATCGAAACGTCTTTCGCGGCGAGCGTACGCAGCGCGGGCGGGGTTTGGCTGAGATCCCAGAGTTCCACTTGATCGCCCTGCTTGCCTTTCGGCATGGCCGGGAACTTACTCCCGTCGGCGAGTTTGGCCTCTTGAACATAGGCCGTCATCGTCATGTGCATCGCCTGGACCAGCGCGCCCGGGCTGACTGCGCTCGCCAGCGTCCGCAAATCTGGGCCGACCGCCGTTCCAACGCCTGCCAAATTGTGGCAGGTTCCACAAGGGGTCCCTTTCGTGGTTTTTATGAACAATTCGCGTCCTCGCTGGACCTGGGCCGGCAATACAGTTTTGTCTTGGGCCGGCACGGCCTGCATCGCAATGACAAAAACAAGAGAGCAATAGAAAGTTTTTCGCATGATGCCGCTCTTTCTTGGATATAGCATTCGAAACGCTCGCACGACAGCGGGCTTCCCGGCGGCAAGCGTGGCCAGTGCCACAGGGCGAATAGGTAAGACTTTCAATTTCAGCCTATCAGAAGAAGCGGATTCGTTGTGGGATGTATCATGAGGTTCACTCGATGCCGATCTGTTTTGGCGACCTTTGGGTCGATCTGGTCGCCCGGACCCTTACCGCGCCGGCTCCGGGTGAAGATGCGACGTAAGTTTTCAACAGCCCGCGAGAGTCCGCGTTACTATGCGAGCAGCCGATGCCGCTAGCCCCCGATCAGCCCGCGCCTGTCTTGTTGATGGCGCGCGAACTCGGCCATGGCGGCAGCGAACGCCAGCTCGCCGAAATGGCCAAGAGTTTGGATCGCAGTCGCTTCGCGCCGCACGTGGGATGCTTTGCCGAGGGCACCCGAGCCGCCGAAATGCGAGCTGCGGGCGTGCCCATTCTTCTGCTTCCCGTGCGCTCGTTCCGCTCGCCCAGCGCCATCGCGGGCGCCCGGCAACTCGGCCACTATATTCGCGATCGGAAAATCCAAATCGTCCACGCCTTCGATTGGCCGCTGAACATTTTCGCCGCGCCGGTGGCCCGCTTTTATCGCACTCCTGTAGTGCTCACCTCGCAACGCTCTCATCGCGAAATCCGCACGCGCGCGACGCATCGCCTGCTGCGCGTCACCGACCGCATTGCTGACGGAATCGTCGTCAATTGCGAAGCTATTCGCCGGCATCTGATCGAAGACGAGGGTGTGCCGCCGGGTAAAATTCGCCTCTGCTACAACGGGATCGATCCGGAGCGGTTTCCAGCCTCGCCGCGCCAACGTCCGCCGGAACTAGCCGGCGCTTCGGTGGTGATCGGCGTTGTCGCCGTGCTTCGTCCGGAAAAAGGGCTGGCCACGCTGGTGGAAGCCTTCGCGCAGGTTGCCGCGTCGCGTCCGAATGCGCGCTTACTCATCGTCGGCAGCGGACCGATGAGCGAAGTGCTCAAAGATCTCGCCGCCAGATTGGGCGTTAGCGGCCGATGTATTTTTGAGCCCTCCACGCCCGACGTAACCCCGTGGCTGCACGCGATCGACATCTTCGTGCTGCCATCTCTTTCGGAGGCGCTTTCCAACTCGATCATGGAAGCCATGGGCTGCGGCTGTTGCGTGGTCGCCTCCCGCGTGGGCGGCAATCCGGAACTGGTGATCGACGGCGAAACCGGCCTGCTGTTTGAAAAAGCCAAGGCTGGCGATTTGGCCGGACGCCTGGAGGTCTTGATCGAGGACGCCGGCCTGAGAGAGCAACTTGCCGGCAACGGGACACGCCGCATCCGCGACAAATTCTCGCTCGCGGCAAGCGCCGGCCGCCTGGCCGCCATCTATGAGGAGTTTCTCAGAACCCGCAGGGCCCGTTAATCAAGGGAGAACACTATCGCGGTAAACCTGCAAGCGAAGATTGCGAACGGAGTCCGGGACTTTCCTTTCGCCAGACTTCGAGAGTGTAGATTCATGCCCCCCGGGCTCCGCGGTCGCCGCTCAATAGAACTTCGCTTGGGTGGATCACGCGGCTGGGGGATTCGGGTGCTCGATCTTCGTCACGCGATCGGATACGGCTTCGAGTTCTGCGTCAAACGCGCGCATGGCGGCAGAGCGGCTGCGTTGGCGCAGTTCGACCGGCGAGGCGCACCTGTGAAACTCCGTGAGCAGCGTGGTTTCGGTCTTCTCGATGCGTTCGGTCAATTCGGTGCGTAGGTCGTCGATGCGCTCCCTAAAATCGGCGCGTACAGCGTCGATGCGCTCCCTAAAATCGGCGCGTACAGCGTCGATGCGGCTCGTAAGATCGGTGCGCAGCGCAGCCGACTGAGAAGCGATCCAGTCCTTGTCCTCGTCTGTTAGCGACATTTGATTCTACGCACTATTGTCATACAGCGAGGCGATTGCCAACAAAACGATTTTTCGCGCACCCTGAACCCCTGGAAGTCCAATTAGGCTCTGACGTTAAAGCTAGGCTCCGCCGATTATTGGCGACGCCGGACGCGCGCCCGACCGACGCCTATCAGACTTAAAGCCCGGAAGTCGGGCGTTTGAGGGTCCACTCCCTATAGAGTGTGATAACGTCCACCCAACCGCTCCGCTTCTGCGCCCCTCTGGTCTATATCTATAGGGCGTATAGGTGTTTATCTACTTAACCGCATAGGTGCCATCATGCCAGAACAACAAAAAGCTGTCCGTTGGCGCATCAAGGTCTCGAAGGACACCGATCTGACCCTGCGCACATTCTTGGGCGCCAGGGTGCAAAAAAAGGCGACCTGTCCAAATTTATCGAGGACGCTGTCCGCCGCCGTGTGCTTCAGTGCACCACTCAAGACATCCGGCAGCGCAACGCCGATAGCGACCCCGATGAAATCCAGCGCATCTTTGGCGAAGCTGTCAGCGAGGTCCGCTCCGAGCGCCGCACTAAAAAGAAGACTGGCAAAGCCTGAATGCGTGTTGTGCTCGATACCAACATCATCGTGTCTGCCCTCATCGCCTCGGCTGGCAAACCTGCAGCTATCATTAACGCTTGGTTAGACGGAAAATTTACGCTCCTGACCTGTGCCATCCAGGTTGACGAGCTGCCTCGCGACGCTGCATAAGCCGCGCGTGGCCGCCTGCCGGTCCTTGCGCCCGCGCCTCCGCGAACCCAAATAACGCGGAGGGCCTCCCGCCTGAAGTAACCTTTTTCAGTCACAGAACTTGCAAATATTCCTAACTTCCATGAAATCTGAATCTTCCGGCATTTGTCTCGGGTTACCCCGATCCATTTTTTTGGCCTCGCCTGATACGATCAAGCCGAAAGGACTCATCTTTATGCCGCGAGTTTTTCGGTATATTCCTGCCGAATCCAGCGCCGAGTTTCAAGCGCTCAAGCAGTGTCTGCTCGCCGACCATCAGCCTGCGACGCCGGCCGAAGCGCTGCTGGTTCAGAAAATGATCCTGACCTACTGGCGGCTGGAGCAAATCCGCCGCGGCCAGGAGCGTGCCTTCGAGTCTCCTCACCTGGTCGAACTGTTGGAGCGATCAATCGTCAGAGGCCAGCGGAGATACTTCAAATTGCTGGAAACATTGAAGAATCTTCAGCGCGCACGCATCGCCCGATGCAAGCGAGGTTTCGTTTCGCAAAAAGCGGCGGAAGCAGCTTAGCGCTGCAAGAGCACCCAAGGCTTGGCATTGCCGATTCAAGAAACATCCGACTTTCGAGGGCTACATCGGAGCAATTCACCCGCGATCTGGCGGCTGAAGCAAATCCGCCGCAGTCAGGAGCGGGCCTTCGTAGTCTCATGGCATGGTCGAACTCCTGGAGCGCTCCATCGTCAGAGGCCAGCGGAGATACTTCAAATTGCTGGAACATTGAAGAGTCTTCAGCGCGCACGCATCGCCCGGTGCAAGCGAGGTTTCGTTTCGCAAAAAGCGGCGCAAGCGGCTTAGCGCTGCAGGCAGCCAAGCGTCGATGCAGAAGGCAGTTTGCTCAAGACTTTCGAAAGCTGCATCGGAGCAATAGCGGGACCCTGCGGCGATGGTTTTGATTCAGGGAACTGGGCCATCCGGGCTATGTATTCGGCAGTTTTCGTTTTTCCTCCTGCGCGCTAAAGGGCTCAAGCGAAGCAAGGGGAGAACCGGCCCCACCAAGCCACCGAGCTTGGCCGCTTGACTTTGCATAAAGCGGACGTTGCCGCTTAACATTGTGGTTTATGCGAATCTTCCGCATCGAGGGGCATCGGCTCTCCCAGGTTGTGCCAGATCCGCGCGGCGGATTCTTCGAACGCGCCGCGATCGAGTGCCTCCGTTTCTCCGGACGCTAAAATCAACCATGAAGAACGCGCTATGGGCGAGCGGGGCGATTGCATCCGCGGCTTTGGCCTACGCGGTTCGCGGCCGGTCGGCCACGCTGCTGGCGGACTCCGTCTATCATGGGGCTCGCTCGCGCCCGGCGATTGCCTTGACCTTCGACGATGGCCCCAGCGAATCGACGCCGGCCTTACTCGAGATTCTGGATCGCCTGAAGGTCCCGGCCACCTTTTTTCAGTGTGGCGCCAACGTACGCCGCTTGCCTGATATCTCGCGGCAGGTGTTAGCGGCGGGTCATGAGATCGGCAATCATTCCGATACTCATCCGTATTTTTGCTTGCGATCACCCGCGATGATGCGGCAGGAACTCACCCGTGCGCAAGCATCCATCGAAGACGCTACAGGCATCAGACCACGCTTTTTTCGCGCGCCGTATGGCGTACGCTGGTTCGGGTTGAGAGCGGCCCAGCGCGAACTCGATCTGCTGGGCGTGATGTGGACTTCGATTGGCGTAGACTGGAAATTGCCCTCGGATCGGATAGTAGCCAGATTGTTGCGAGGCGCCGGCAACGGCGCTATTTTTTGTTTGCATGATGGAAGGCTGCTCGAGCCACGGCCGGATATTCGCCCGACGCTTGATGCGGTCCGGCGGGTGGCGCCGGCGCTCATCGGCCGGGGATTTCATTTCGAGAAGATCAGCGACATACTATGTCCCACGAAGAACTGACCGAACGCGTGATGAAAGTGATCGCCGATACGCAGCACATGCCGCTGGACAAGATCACGCCCGAGAGCACCTTCGCCGAACTTGGCATCGACTCGCTGGACGGGATCAACATCCTCTTCGCGGTGGAAAACGAGTTCAATGTAAATATCCCGGACGAGTCGGCCCAGACCATCAAGTCCGTCGAGGAGATGGTGGACGGTATCGCGAGGCTTCTCGCGGGCGATGCCGGGGTCGCTGTCCAAGCCTGATGCCGCGCCGGGTCGCCATCACGGGCGTGGGCGTGATTTCCGCCATCGGCAATAATCGTGACGAATTTTGGACGTCTCTGTCCAACGGGACGCCGGGAATCCGGCCCATGCAGTCTATTCCGGCTGGACAACTGCGTTTTCCCAACGCCGCCGAAGTCCGGAATTACGAGCCCACGCGCCATTTCGAAGAGAAAGATCTTTCTCTGCTGGACCGCTTTGCGCAGTTTGGCGTGATCGCCGCACGCGAGGCGATTCAGGATGCCGGCGTCCCATGGACCCAAGAACTCCGCGAGACCACGTGTATCATTACCGGCTCCTGCGTGGGAGGTCAGACCACCGAAGACAAGGGCTTTGTCGATCTATACCGCAACAACAGTCCGCGCGTGAATCCATTCACCATTCCGCGCACCATGGCCAATGCCGCCGCCAGCCGGATCTCGCTGGAGTTTGGTCTGGTCGGACCCAGCTATACCATCTCCACGGCCTGCTCCTCCGCCAATCACGCCATCGGACAAGCGTTTTGGATGGTCCGCAACGGTTCGGCCGAACTCGCCGTAACGGGAGGCAGCGAGGCCATTTTCAGTCTCGGATTTTTGAAAGCATGGGAAGCCATGCGCGTGGTTTCGTCCGACACCTGCCGTCCATTCTCCAAAGACCGTCATGGTCTGATCCTGGGCGAGGGCGGCGCGATGCTGGTGCTGGAACCGTGGGACGCGGCCATCGCCCGCGGCGTCCATATTTATGCCGAGCTGATCGGCTTCGGCATGTCTTCCGACGCGTTTCACATCACGCAACCGAGCGCCGACGGCGCTGCCCGCGCCATTCGCGCGGCATTGCTCGATGGTGGCATCCAGCCGGAGCAGATCGGTTACATCAACGCGCACGGCACCGCCACGCAGGCCAACGATCCCACCGAGACCACGGCCATCCGCAAGGTTTTCTTGAAGCACGCGGATCGCCTGGCCGTGAGTTCCACCAAATCCATGCATGGTCATGCGCTAGGCGCGGCGGGCGCATTGGAAGGGGTCGCGTGCGCTTTGTCGCTCGCTCGCGGCATCCTCCCGCCCACCGCCAACTTTACCGAACCGGACCCGGCCTGCGATCTGGATGTGATTCCGAATTGCGCTCGGCGGCAGGAAGTGGAATGGGCGCTCTCGAACAGCTTTGCATTCGGTGGGCTCAATGCGGTTTTGGCCTTCCGCCGTTCTGCTTCTCCTGTATCCTGGTAGCGGCATGCGGCTCTTTACCGCGATAGAAATATCCGAGGATGTCCGGAACCATTTGGAGCGTCTGATGACGCACTTGCGGCCCTGCGCGCACGTCAAATGGAGCCCGGTTTACAACCTGCACATCACGCTGCAATTCATTGGAGAGTGGCCGGCTGGGGAGTTGGAAAAGCTGGAGACCGCCCTCGCCGCCGTCGCGCGGCGGCCGCCGCTGGAAATCATGGTTCGGGGAGTGGGTTGGTTCCCCAATGCCCATCATCCGCGCGTTTTCTGGGCGGGAATCCACGGCGGGCCGCAGTTGGAAACGCTGGCGCGCGATGTCGAGGCGGCACTGCTGCCGTTGGGCATCGCCAGAGATGAGCGGGAATTCTCTCCTCATCTGACGCTGGCTCGCATCAAGCAACCCACGCCGTTAGACGCGTTGCGCCAAGCCGTAGCCGATCTGCAGTCAGTCGATTTCGGCGCGTTCTCGGCGGATCGCTTTTATCTTTATCGCAGCCAGCCTGGATCGGCCGGCTCCATTTATACAAAACTGGCGGAGTTTTCTTTAACTACTTCATGATTTCTACGCTCGCGGTGGTTCTGGCCTACCTGATCGGCGGCATCCCGTTTGGTTATTTGTTCGTCCGCGCCACCACGGGAAAAGATGTGCGCGGACTGGGCAGCGGAAACATCGGCGCCACAAATGTTCTGCGCACCACCGGACGCGGGCCGGCCGTGGGCGTGCTTGTGCTCGATATTGCAAAAGGCTTCTTGGCTGTCTGGCTCGCCTCCCGGCTCACCGGCGGGTCACTGCTGTGGATGAGCCTGGCGGCCGCCGCCGTCATGCTGGGTCACTGTTATCCTGTCTTTCTCAAGTTTCAAGGCGGCAAAGCTGTCGCGTGCTTCATTGGCGCGTTTTTGTTTCTGGCGCCCTGGCCGCTGCTCGCCGTGCTGCTGCTGTTTGCGATCGTCGTAGCCGAAACACGCCAGATCTCGTTGGGCTCGATCGTCGCCGCCGGGCTGTTCCCGCTGGCGGTATGGCTGATTGAACACCCGCCCGCGCCGCTGCTGCTCGTGTCCGTGTTTGCTGGAGCCCTGATCATATTTCGCCATAAAACAAACCTGCAGAGAATCCGCGCGGGCAACGAAAATGTCTTCCGCTTTTAACCTGTGGGGCAGATTATTAATCTGCGGCCGATTAGTAATCGGCCCCGGGAGTTTTCTACTTGAAATCATGTCTAGCCCATGTCTAGCCCCGAACGTCAGTGAGGGGACCGAGAGGCCCTGCTTGATCAAGGAGTCATTAACACTTCGTGGCACAGGCTTTAGCCTGTGCTGCGGCCCATTAATAATCTACCCCCCAAGGGCTAAAAAGCCGCCGCCGGTTGGCAAATGAACGGGGCCATCATCGGAGCGGGCAGTTGGGGCACGGCGCTGGCCATTGTGCTCGGTCCGCGTTTTGAAAGCATCCGGCTCTGGGCCCATGAGCCGGAACTGGCGGCCCAAATCCAGGCCAGCCGCGAGAACAACGTCTTTCTTCCCGGCTTCCGTTTGCCGGACAATGTGGAGCCGACCGCTTCCCTGCCCCACGCGTTGGCTGGCGCGCAGATCGTCATCGGCGTGATGCCATCCCGGTTCGCGCGTGCGCTCTATCGGCGGATGAAACCGGAAATTGGTTCCGGCGTATCGTTCGTCAGCGCAACCAAAGGAATCGAGCAAGGCACGCTGCTTCGCATGTCGGAAGTGATGCGCCAAGAGCTGGAGACGGACCAAATCGCCGTGCTTTCCGGCCCCTCCTTCGCCAAGGAAGTGGCGCAAGGCGAGCCGGTCGCGATCGTGATTTCCTCACAACGGCGAGCGCTCGCGGACAGCTTGCAGCAAACGCTCTCGGGACCAACTTTGCGCCTGTATGCGAACTACGATCCAGTGGGCGTCGAACTAGGCGCGGCGCTGAAGAACGTCATGGCCATCGCGGCGGGCGTTTGCGTCGGCCTGGGCTTGGGGAGCAATGCGGTAGCGGCGCTCATCACGCGCGGCCTGGCGGAGATCACGCGGCTGGCCGTGGCGATGGGCGGAGAAGCGCACACGCTGGCCGGGCTCGCGGGCCTGGGCGATTTGGTGCTGACGTGCATGGGAGACCTGAGCCGCAACCGCGGCGTAGGAATCGAACTGGCGCGTGGCCGGCAATTAGCCGAAATCACCGGCTCCATGAAGATGATCGCCGAAGGCGTGGAAACCACCGGAGCAGCCGTGCAGTTGGCCCGCAAGTTTCAAGTGGACATGCCGATTACCGAGCAAATGGCGCTCATTATTGAGGGCCAACGTACGCCGCGCGAAGCCATTCGCGATCTGATGGAGCGCTCACTAAAGCAGGAAGCGCTTTGAGCGATAGCCAGCCAAGCGATAACTACTCGACTCCAGGCGCAATTGAGAGTAGAATGAACACAGAAAATGAGGATATATGAGTATGTCCAGAATCCAGCCGGTTTTGACGCCTACCGAACTGGCATTGGTCGACCAAATGGCCGAGTTAACGGGTTCCAAGCGGACGGAAGTGATCAGGAGCGCACTGGCCGTTTATCACTGGTTCGTCCGGCAGGCGCTGATTGGGAGTCGCGTCGTGGCACATAAGCCAACCGGTGAAGAGGTCGCCCTCGAGACCGCGGAACTTGCATTTCTGGAAGGCAAAGGCAATCGCCTTAGCGCGGAAGAATTGGGCCTGTTAGCGAAGGGACTCGCGGCTGCCCCGAATCCGATCGAGGCGGCGCGGATCAAAGAACGTCTCACTCGCGGCTTCTATGGCATTTAGGGGCTGGGAACGAGAAATTCGCGATGCCGAAAGTGCGCCGTCAAAACGTTCCGCCCGCTCTCTTTCAGCATCTGCTGGGCCGGGTTCAGAGCCGAAAAATTCCCGCTTCCCAATTAGAAGAGCTGGCCAAATGGCTAGATGAGGAGCCCGAGGTACCCGAGGGTCCGTGGTACAAGCGATTCGCAGGCATGACGGTTGGCGGCGAAGGCGAGTTGGTCAAGACTTTTCTGCTCCCTGGTCAGGCGCCCAAGGGCAAGCGTATTTCTTAGACTGCCCAGGCTGAAGCTGGACTTTGTTGCCTGCGGGCCAGCCATCGTCTGTTCAAAACGGGCCGTGTGAAACCCGGCCCAACTCCAGCGGTCTCAGGCAAATGTAGGGTTATTCCACTCGCCATGCGCTACTTCAGAACCGCCGTCTCTATTTCGCTATCATGGCCGTCGACCTGGTGCTGACGTGCATGGGAGACCTGCGCCGCAACCGCAGCGTAGGAATTGAACTCGCGCTTGGCCGCCAATTGGCGGCGGCCATGCAGTTGGCTCGCAAATTTCAAGTAGGCTGCCGATCACGGAACAAATGGAGCTGACTATTGAAGGCCAGCGAATACTGCGGGAAGCTCGCGACTTGATGGAGCGCTCACTGAAGCAGGAGTTCGCGGAAGACGAAGACATCCCGTGCAAGGCGGACGTGTATGGGGCCACCGGCGCCTCCGTCGACCTGATCGCCCGGCACCCTGAGTTGACGAAACGTACGTTCAGGTTCGGGAATCGCGTGAGGACATACGCCACGCTGATTGGTGGTGCTATCGCCATAAAAGACGACGGTGTCGCCGTCTTTGAGGGAGAATCCGCCTTGCGCGAACAGGCCGAGGGGGTAAGCCCTCATAGTAGCGAACGGCGATTATCTAGCAATCTGAAGCACGCGCCCCTCTGCTAGAATGTAGGGTCATTCCACTCGCCATGCACCACTACAGAACCGCCGCCATCCTTTTCGCGATCGCTTCCGTGTACGCCGCCGATCCTGCTCTTTGGTCCAACATGAAGTACCGGATGGTTGGGCCGGAGCGCGGTGGACGCGTGACCGCCATCACCGGAGTGCCTTCGCAGCCGCTAACTTTTTACATGGGGTCGACTGGAGGCGGCGTTTGGAAAACCACCGACGCGGGCGCCACTTGGGCCAACGTGTCGGATGGACAAATCGCCGTGGGCTCGATGGGCGCGATCGAGGTTTCGCAATCGAATCCAGACGTGGTCTACGCCGGCACCGGCTCGTCCAAGATTCGCAGCAATGTCTCGATCGGGCACGGGATCTACAAATCGACTGACGCCGGCAAAACTTGGAAGTTCATTGGGCTGCGTGAAGTGGGCCAGATCTCCGCGATTCGCGTGAATCCTGTTAATCCGGACATCGTGTTCGTTGCGGCGCAGGGCAATCCGTTTGTGCCCAACAAAGAGCGCGGCGTCTATCGGTCGACGGATGGCGGCGCAAATTGGAAACAGGTATTCACCATCTCCGACACCGCGGGGCCGGCGGATTTGCAACTCGCGCCCAACAATCCCAACATCGTTTACGCCTGCATGTGGCACGGCCAACGAAAGCCATGGACCATCATCAGCGGCGCGATGGAAGGCGGAATTTATCGGAGTTCCGATGGCGGCGACACCTGGCGCAAGCTCGGTGGTGGCCTGCCAACTGGCTTATTCGGACGCAGCAGCGTTGCCATCTCCGCTTCCAAGCCCGACCGCATTTACGCGCTGGTCGAAGCGAAGCCGGGCTCCGGATTGTACCGGTCGGAAGATGACGGCAAGACCTGGACGTTGATCAATGCGGCTCGCAATTTGACCACCCGGCCGTTTTACTACTCCACGCTGGGCGTGGATCCGAACAACTCGAACATCGTGTATGTCGGCAATGAAGGCTGGTTCAAAAGCACGGACGGAGGCAAGACGTTCAAGCGCGCGCCTGTGCCGCATGGCGACAATCACGAAGTCTGGATCAATCCGAAAAATTCCGATTACATGATCCAGTCCAATGATGGCGGGGCGAACGTGTCCATTGATGGAGGCAAAACCTGGAGCACGCAATACAACCAGCCCACGGCCGAGATTTATCAAGTCGCGCTCGATAACCAATATCCGTATCGAATTTACGGCGCTCAACAGGACAACACGACGGTCATCGTGCCCAGCCTTCCGCTGCCTAGCGGTCAGGACTTCCGCATTGGCCCGGGCTGCGAGACGGGGCCAATAATTCCCGACCCGGCGAATCCGCAGATTGTCTACGGCGGCTGCAAGGGCCAGTTCAGCCGGCAGAACATGACCACCAACGACGAAGAGCGCTATTGGATCGGCGCCGAATCGCTCTACGGCAACGGAGGGGCGACCATGATTTACCGTTTCCAGCGCGTGTCGCCGATGGAGGTTTCTCCGTACGCGCCGCACGCGGTCTATTATGGCTCGCAATTTGTCCACCGGTCGTCAGATGGCGGCGTGCATTGGCAAAAGATTTCTCCCGATCTCACGGCACACCCTGAGGGCACGCAGGAAGCCAGCGGCGAACCGATCACGCGGGACGCCACCGGAGAAGAGGTTTATAGCACTTTATATGCGATTCGCGAATCGCCGGTGCAGAAGGGCGTCATCTGGACCGGCTCGAATGACGGCTTGGTCTTCGTGACGCGCGACGACGGCAAGAGCTGGGCGAATGTCACGCCGAAAGATCTGGCGCCGGGCGGCCGGGTGCAGAATATCGAGCCCAGTCCGCATCGCGCGGGCACCGCCTATGTCGCGATTTACCGCTATTTGTTAGGTGATTTTGCGCCTTATCTCTATAGAACCGACGATTTTGGCAAAACTTGGACGCGAATTGTAGATGGCATCGCGGCGGATGAACCCACGCGAGTGGTTCGCGAAGATCCGGATCGCGCTGGTCTACTGTACGCCGGAACAGAATTTGGGATGTATGTTTCGTTCGACAATGGAGCCAAGTGGCAGCCGTTCCAGATGAATCTGCCGGCCACGCCGGTCACCGACATCAAGATCGCGCATAAAGACCTGGTGCTTTCGACGCAAGGCCGGTCTTTCTGGATTCTGGACAATCTCACGCCGCTCGAGCAGAAGGCTGACCTCAGCAAGCCGGTGCTGTTTGCTCCGCGGGAAGCGATTCGCACGCCGCAACGCGGCGGTGGACTCGGGCCGCGCTCCGGAGTGCAATATCCTCACGCGGGCGCAATGATCGACTATTATCTGCCGGACACTCCAGAAGGCGAGATCAAGCTCGAAGTGTTGGATGCGGCGGGCAAGCCGGTACGCACATTCACCAGCGCCGCGCCTGAAAGCGAGGCACGTCCGGAGGCCGGCGGGGAAGAAGACGAGGAGAATCCCTTCCGCGTGCGGAGCGGGCCCACGCGTCTCGAGAAAACTGCTGGATTTCACCGCTTCACCTGGGACCTGCGCTACCCGGGCCCCTGGGTGAGCGCGCGCCGGCCGCAAGGCCCCGACGGACCAGTAGCGGCGCCGGGCAAATATTCGTTGCGGTTCACCGCCGGGCCGATGATCGAAACGCAATCGCTCACAGTGATGGAAGATCCCCGCATCACTAAAGATGGCGTCACCACCACCGATCTGCGGGAACAGTTTGAGCACAATCTACGAGTGCGCGAACTGGTGAGCGAATGTAACAGACTCGTGGCGCGGGTCAAAGCCGCGAAGGACGAGCCGCGGTTGAAAGACGTCATTGCGGAATTGATCACTTCGCCCATCCGTTACAGCCAGCCCGCCTTGCAGACGCATATCACGTACTTGTACAGCGTGACGAACGCGACCGACCAGAAGGTCGGCCAGGACGTGGTGGAGCGGTACGCGCAACTCCACAAACAACTGGAAGAGCTAACCGCGCGCGTGAACGCGGTGTTGACGAAGTGAAGCGGGCGTTCCTGTTTCCCGGCCAGGGCTCGCAATACGCCGGCATGGGCAAAAGTCTCTATGAGCGTTATCCGGTGGCCCGGAACATTTTCGAGCAAGCGGATGAGGCGCTGGGTTTCAAATTGTCGGAGTTGTGCTTTCAGGGGCCGGAGGACCAGCTCAAACTCACGGAGAATACGCAACCGGCCTTGTTGACGGTTTCGACCGCCGCCCAAAGCGTCCTTGAGGAAAACGGCATCGTTCCGGATTTTGTCGCCGGTCACAGTCTGGGTGAGTACTCCGCGCTGGTCGCGGCTGGATCGTTGAACTTTCGCGATGCGGTTCGGCTGGTGCGCAAACGCGGCCGGTACATGCAGCAGGCGGTCCCGCAAGGAATGGGCGCGATGGCTGCGCTGCTCAAACTCCCGGAAGGGAAATTGGAATCGATCCTGAAAGAAGCCGCGCAAAATGAGATCGTGAGCGCCGCCAATCTGAATTCGCCGGACCAGATTGTGATCGCCGGTCACGCCGGCGCGGTGAATCGGGCTATGGAGCTGGCCAAGGCCGCGGGCGCGAAGCGCGCGATCCTGTTGCCTGTGAGCGCGCCTTTTCACTGCGCCCTGATGAAGCCGGCACAAGAAAAGCTGGCTGTGGATCTGAATGCGACGGAGTTTCGTAATCTTCTCGTTCCACTGATCGGCAACTGGCAAGCGCTGCCGGTCACGACCGGCGTGGAAGCCAGGGAGGGCCTCTATCAGCAGGTCCCGAACGCGGTGCGCTGGACGGAATCGATCCGGTATCTGGCGGCGCAAGGCGTGACGGAATTTGTCGAGGTGGGCGCGGGCGGCGTGCTCACCGGGCTGCTCAAGAGCATCGACCCCGCGCTCAAAGGCGTCAAGTTCGGCGAAGCCGATGACTGGGACAAACTCAGTGCGTGATTAATCCCACTCTGGTGATGCCCGCGCCCTTGGCGATATCGATGACCTGGGTGATGTCGCCGAAATCGAGATCGCGGTCCCCGCGCACGAAAATCACGGGATCGGGGACGCTCCTGAGAAGCGTTCTCAGGCGGTCATCCAGATTGGCCAGCGCCACTTCTTCGTGATTGAAGCGAAGTTGTTGACCGCGAGAAACGCTAATAACAATGTCGTCGTCCGGCTGCGATTGCGATGCTTGAGCGTTGTCATCGGGGACCAAAGACTTCAGCCCTCTCGATCGCTCCGGCAGAACCACCAGGGAGATAATCAGCAAGACCAGCAGAACATCGATCAGCGGAGTCACGTTTATATCCGCTTTCTGCTCTTTCGATCCGCCTATTGCCATCGCCATGTTGATTTGGACACTTCCGGCTAGGCGAAAGTTCCCTCAGCGGATCTTCAGGCTGGCGTAGTTCACTGGTCATGGAGGTTGCTGAAGGGTGTCCATCAGCACAGGCTAAAGCCTGTGCCACCTTTGGCCCGTGACAAGTACCGGAACCTTGGGGTAGCAGTGCTGTCGAATGCGGAGCGGGTTGACAACCCGTTTCACATGAGCGTCGGAGCGCACGGAAGGAAGAATGAAAACCGGAGTCGGCGAAGCAAGTACCTGGAGGCAGGTTTTCGAGAGTGCCGCGGGTTGGTATACCCGCGCCGGGGCGGCTTAACAAGCCGCCGCAGGATGGCATCCTGCCCCACACGGACAGAACATAACAAGACCATGTTATCGATCCTGTTTTCCGGAGTGTTCTTTGCCTTCGCGGCCGCCGCGTTGGGCTTTGGGCAAGCTTCTTTGACCATTAATCTCGACCAGGCGCTAGCGCGGGCGCGGCAATATTCCGGCCAGATTCAAAGCGCTAATCTAGCTGCGCTGTTGGCGAAAGAGGATCGCGTGCAGGCGCGGGCCGCCGCTCTGCCATCTTTGAACGCGTTCAATCAGTACATTTACACGGAAGGCGACCGGACGCCCAGCGGGGTGTTTGTCGCCAACGACGGAGTCCACGTGTACAACGAGCAGGCCGTGGTACACCAGGAGTTGCTTTCCGCCGTTCGGCGCGGAGAGATTCGCCTGGCCATGGCGGCGGAGGCGGTCGCGCGCGCCAAGGTCGAGATCGCCGCCCGCGGACTGAATGCGACCGTCGTTCAGGATTACTACGCGATCTTGGCGGCCGAACACAAACTCAAGAATTCGGCAATCAGCGTTCAGGAGGCGGAGCGATTCTTCGATATCACCCAGAAGCAGGAGAAGGGCGGCGAAGTGGCGCACGCCGACGTGATCAAAGCGCAGATAGATCTCGAGCAGCGGCGGCGCGACGCTCTGGACGCGCAATTGGCGATCGAGAAGGCGAAGATCGCCTTGGGCGTGTTGATTTTTCCCGATTTTGTCGCCGGTTTCGACGTGGTGGACGATTTGCAGCAAGCAGCGCTGCCGCCGCCGCTCGGCGAGGCGCACGCCCAAGCGATTGAATCCAGTCCCGATCTCAAGGCGGCCAAGGCGAGCGTGGAGCAAGCAGGCGACGAAGTGACCGTCGCACGTTATGCGTATCTGCCCTCGTTTGGCTTAGATTTATTTTACGGCATTGATGCCAACCAGTTCGCGATCGACTCGCCACACCGCCGGAATCTGGGATATTCGGCGGTAGCTACGCTAAACATTCCGGTGTGGAATTGGGGCGCGACGCGCAGCAAGATCAAGCAAGCCGAGTTGAAGCGGGATCAGGCGCAATTGGATCTTTCGCTCGCGCAGCGAACGCTCGACAGCAACCTCGCGGCTTACGAGGCGGAGGCGCGCACGGCGCAGGCGCAACTCGGTTCGCTGGGTGATTCCGCGGGTCTGGCGGCGGAGAGTCTTCGCCTGACGCTGCTGCGCTATCAAGCCGGCGAGGCGACGGCGCTCGAAGTGGTGGACGCGCAGAACACCTTAACGCTGGCCCGCAACGCGCTGGACGACGGGCTGGCGAGGTATCGGGTGGCGCTCGCCAATTTGCGGATCCTGACGGGGAGCTTCTGATATGAGACACGTCGCGTGGCTTCGGGTGACGCCGCGGCGCTATCGAGCCGGCGAGGCGACGGCGCGCGAGAACACCTTAGCACTGAAACGCAACGCGCTGGAGGGAACACTGGCGCCGAGCCGTGGCGCTCGCCAATTTGCGGATCCTGACGAGGAGCTTCTTATATGGGACACGTCGCGTGGCTCCGGGTGAATCTGCGGCGCTATCGAGCCAGCGACGCGACCGCGCCCGAAAGCGCGCTGGACGACGGGCTGGCGAGGTATCGGGTGGCGCTCGCCAATTTGCGGATCCTGACGGGGAGCTTCTGATATGAGACACGTCGCGTGGCTTCGGGTGACTCTGCGGCGCTATCGGGCTGGCGAGGGGACGGCGCGCGAGAACACCTTAACGCTGGCCCGCAACGCGCTGGACGACGGGCTGGCGCGGTATCGAGTGGCGCTCGCCAATTTGCGGATCCTGACGGGGAGCTTCTGATATGAGACACGTCGCGTGGCTTCGTGTGAATCTGCGGCGCTATCGAGCCAGCGACGCGACCGCGCCCGAAAGCGCGCTGGACGACGGGCTGGCGAGGTATCGGGTGGCGCTCGCCAATTTGCGGATCCTGACGGGGAGCTTCTGATATGAACCGCGGCGCATGGCTTCGGGTGACTTTGCGGCGCTATCGGGCTGGCGAGGCAACCGCGCCCGAATTGAACACCACAGCACCGGCAGCGTGTAGCGTGGGAACTTCGGATATGAGACAGATCGCGTTGGTGGGCCGGAATTTGCCGGGTCGACTGTTGCTCGGTTTGATGGTGCTTGGCGTCATCGCTTTACTACTGACCGGCTGCGGCAAACAGGACGAAAAGAAAACAGATGAAGAAACGCCTACGCCGGTCACGGTGGAACCTGCGGTGCGCGGCGCCATCGATCATCTGGTTACCGCGGACGCGGTTCTGTATCCCGTCAACCAGGCGAATATCACGTCCAAAATAAGCGCTCCTCTAAAGCGCGTTCTGGTCAACCGGGGAGATCATGTGCGCGCCGGGCAGTTGCTCGCGGAGCTGGAAAGCCGCGACCTGGCGGCGGCCGACAACGAAGCCAAAGAGCAATATGGTCAGGCGCAAGCAGCCTACCAGACCACGACCGGCGCAACTATTCCGGAAGATAAAACAAAAGCGCAAGCTGACGTTCAGGCGGCGGCGCAGGCCTTGGATGCGGCCAAGAAGCTGTACGACAATCGTGTGGCGCTGCAAAAAGAAGGCGCTCTGGCGCAAAAGCTGGTGGATGACGCCAAAGTCGCCATGGTGCAGGCGCAGAGCACGTTTGAAACGTCTCAACGGCATTTGCAGGCGCTCAACCAGGTGAGCCAACGCGAGACCGCCCGCGGCGCGGAGGCGCAGGTGAAAGCCGCCCAAGCGCGCTACCAAGGCGCCAGCGCTTTGCTCGGTTACGCCGAGATTTTTAGCCCCATCAACGGCATAGTTTCCGACCGTCCTCTCTATCCCGGCGAAATGGCTGTCAGCGGTTCGCCGATTATTTCGGTGGTCGACATTTCGCAGGTGATCGCGCGCGCCAACGTGCCTGTGAAAGAAGCCGGCGCGATTCAAGCCGGCCGGCCCGCGCGCATTTCCGGACCGGACGGCGACATTCCAGCCAAGGTCACGGTAGTCAGCCCGGCGGTGGATCCGAATACAACGACGGTGGAGGTCTGGGTGCAGGCGGTCAACCCCGGTGAGAAGCTCAAACCGGGCGGTTCGGTGCGCGTGACAATTATCGCCGAAACGATTCAGGACACCCTCATTGTGCCTGCGCCCGCGCTGCTGAATTCCGATGAAGGCGGGCAGAAGGTGATGGTGGTCGGAGCCGATTCCACTGCGCGGGAACGCAAAGTATCGGTGGGCGTGCGCCAAGGCAACCGCGTGCAAATTGTCAGCGGTGTTCAGGCAGGGGAACAGGTGGTGACTTCGGGCGGGCTGGGTCTAGAGGACAAAGCCAAAGTCGCGGTGCAGAAAGCCGCCCCGGAAGAAGAAGAGAGCGACGAGCAGAAATGAACGAGCATTGGACCGCGCGCTTTTCGCAGCCCGTGATCTTCTTCATTCTCACGCTGATCGCCGGCGGAATCTACCTGGCGTTCACCATTCCGGTAGCGGTGTTTCCCACAACGAATTTCCCGCGCATTGTGGTGGGCGTGGACTCCGGAGTTGCGCCCATTAACCAGATGGAAGTGACGGTGACGCGACCGCTTGAAGAGGCCATGAATAGCGTGCCCGGGCTGGAGCAGGTTCGGTCTACCACCAGCCGCGGATCGGCGGAAATCAACTTGTTTTTCAACTGGAACGTCGACATGTTCCAGACGCTGCAGTATGTGAACGCAGCGCTGGCGCGCGTTCAGCCATCGCTGCCGCCGGCCGCCAAACTGGTCGCAAACCGCCTGACGTTTGCCGCTTTTCCGATTCTCGGCTATAGCCTGATTTCCAGTTCCATGCCACAGAGCCAGCTCTGGGAGCTAGCGAACTACACCGTCAAACCGCGTCTGAATCGGGTGAACGGGGTGTCGATGGTGGTGTTGCAGGGCGGGCAGGTGCCGGAGTTTCAAATCGAGCCCGATCCGGCCAAGCTTTTGCAGGCGCAAGTTTCGGTGCCGGCAATTCTAGATGCCGTGGCTAAAAGCAACATGATCGATTCGCCGGGCTTGATCGAGAACAATCACGAGTTGTCTTTGACGCTGGTCACCGGCCAGGTGCGCGATCCGTCCCAGATCGCAAACATTATAGTGCGCACGTCACAGAACGGAGTGCCGGTCCGCGTGGGCGATGTCGCCCTGGTGCATTCTTCCGTGATGCCGATTTACACCATCGTCACGGCCAACGGAAAGCCGGCGGTGCTGTTGAACATCTTCCGGCAGCCGGAGAGCAACACAGTGGCCGTAGCGGATGCGGTGAACCGGGAGCTGGAGCAGATTCGCAAGACGATCCCGTACGGGGTGAGAATTCAACCGTTTTACGATCAGTCCACGCTGGTACGCGATTCTATTTCGAGCGTGCGCGACGCCATTCTGGTGGGCTTGATTCTAGCGGCCATCATTTTGGTGCTGTTCCTGCGCGATTGGGGCAGTTCGCTAGTGGCGGGGCTGGTGATTCCGGCCACCATCGCGATCACTCTGATCATCCTGCGGCTGCTGGGCGAGAGCTTCAACCTGATGACGCTCGGCGGCCTGGCCGCCGCGGTGGGCTTGATCATCGATGACGCCATTGTGGTAGTAGAGAACATCGTGTTGCATCGCGACTCCGGGCAGAGCCGCGCGGAGGCGATTCGCAGCGCGCTGCGCGAGATTCGCGTGCCGCTGGTCGGTTCCACCATCACTCCGATTGTCGTGTTCCTTCCGTTGATTTCGATTACCGGTGTTACCGGAACATTCTTTCGCGCACTCGCTCTTACCGTGGCCACCGCTCTGCTGACGTCGTTGGGCCTGGCGCTGACGTGGACGCCCACGCTGAGTCATTTTCTTTTGCGTAGCCGGCCGGCGCGGCAGGTTGAAGGGGCTTCACGCATTACGCGCGTTTACGACCGCGCGTTGCGATTTGTGCTCCAGTATCCGCTGGCTTTGGCCGCCGCGTGTCTGTTATTGATCGTGGCTTCGTTCTTCTGCTACCGCTCCCTGGGCAGCGAACTGCTGCCGCACATGGACGAGGGCGGGTTTGTCCTGGACTATCTGATGCCCGCCGGATCGTCACTGATCGACACGAACCGGGTATTGCTTGGAGTGGAAAAGATTCTCCAGCAAACGCCGCAGGTAGAGAGCACTTCACGCCGTACCGGGCTGCAACTCGGACTCGCCGCCGTCACGGAAGCCAACCAAGGGGATTTCCTGGTCAAACTGAAAGCCAAGCGGAGCGTTGGTATCGAGAGCGTGATCAAAGACGTCCGCGAGAAGGTGAACCAGCGGTATCCGCAACTGGACGTCGAATTCGTTCAGGTTCTGCAGGATTTAATTGGCGATTTGACAAGCTCGCCCGAGCCAATTGAGATTAAATTGTTCTCCGATAACACGGAACTCTTGAGCCAATGGGCGCCGAAAGTGGCGGATAAGATCAAGACGATTCCAGGCGTAACCGACGTAAAGAACGGCATCGAGAACACGATCAGCGGACCCGCCATTGTGATGAACGTGGAGCCGGTGGTGGCCGCGCGCGCCGGGTTTACGCCGCAAGAGATCGAGGTCGACGCCAGCGCGATTCTGCAGGGCGAGCCCGCCACTACGCCGGTGGTGGTGAACGATCGCGCTTATACCATTCGCGTACGGTTCCCTCGGAACACGCGCGCGACCTTGGATCGGATCCGCAATACGCTGATCACCAGCAGTTCCACTGGCAGAACGGCCACGCTCGGGTCGCTTGCCGATTTCCAGAACGAAGCCGGTCAAACCGAGATCCGGCGCGAGAACTTGCAGCGCGATGTCGCCGTGACCGGCCGCTTTGAAGGCGTCAGCCTGGGTCAAGGAATACAGTTGGTGCAGGCAGCCGTGGCGGGCCTAAATCTACCGCCCAGCCTGCGCGTCGTTTATGGCGGCACTTACGCGGAGCAGCAGAAGTCATTTCGCGATTTATTGACGGTGCTGGCGCTGGCGGTGGTGCTGGTATTTATCGTGCTGCTGTTCGAATTCCGGACTTTTGCGGCCCCAGTGGCGATCCTGACGTCGGCATTGTTGTCCACTTCAGGAGTCTTTCTGGCTCTATTAATCACCGGCACCACCTTCAATATTTCCTCCTTCATGGGCCTGATCATGGTGGTGGGAATCGTGGCGAAGAACGGTATTCTGCTGCTGGATGCCGATCAGCGCTTCCGCGCCGCGGGATCGTCCCCGCGGGAAGCGATGATTGAAGCGGGCGAGCGCCGGTTGCGCCCGATTCTCATGACCGCGCTGGCCACCGTGGCCGGTATGATTCCGCTGTCGCTGGCCATTGGCGCAGGATCGCAGATGCTGCAGCCGCTGGCTATCGCGGTGATCGGGGGGATTTCGGCGTCCATGGTGTTGTCGTTGATTGTGACTCCGGCGGTGCACTTTTATCTGGGGGCGAGGGAGTGAACGGGACGAAGTATGCGGCCGTTCTCACGCGGATTTGCGTTCATCAGGCGGCAGGCCGGATACGACCTCTTCCGCTAGGAGCAGAAGTTGATACGCAAGCTGTCGTGCTTCGTGTGGAAGAATTATCACGCCTGGCCTTGGCCAACTGCTCGGCCGCACAAACCTCGGCCGGATTGTGCGAAGGGACGCCGAACAGTATCAGGTTTTCTTTATTCAGACAACGCGATCCGTCGTACGCCCAAAGTAGGCCACCGTCCCGATCGACCAGTTCCAGGCCGAGCTCAGTGATGCGGATCGTACGGCCGCCTCCAGATATCCGCCCGCTCGAATTCGCCGAAGCCCCTGCCCAGGCGGGGACAGGAACCGGTGCGGTGATGCTCGCGGCGTTACAGGCTTCGCCCTATCGGCCGTAATGTCAGCATCAGCCAGTCACTCAACTCGGCGCGGCGCGCCGGGTCTTCCTGAGGCTCGATGCCGAAGCGAATTGCGGCGATATTTACGACGCTGAATGGACACGACTTCGGCCTTCAATCCCCCGGCCATTTGAACAGTGTTTTGACCGGCAGCACCGGCAGCCAGCAGGAACGCCAACGCAAGGCGTTTTCACAGCATATTCCCGTGATTGTACGCTTCGCCGCTCTGTTTGCTGACCGGGCCGAGCCCGCCGGGGGGTCCGTCTAGGCGGATTTCCCGGCCCGCTTTCGTTTCCCGTGTTGCCTCACCACCGGTTTTCGCGTACCTTGAAGGCATGGAAGTACATTTCTCGCCTGACGTTGAAACGCGGCTCCAGCAGGTGGCCCTTGCTAATGGCAAGGACGCCGAGCAACTGGTGAAAGACACTGTTTCCCGCATGCTCGAAAATCAGAGCCGCTTCATCGCAGGAGTGCAAAGAGGCATCGAACAAGCCGACCGTGGCGAGTGTGTAGAGCATAAAGACGTAGTTAACCGTATCGACAGGCTGTTTCAATCGTGAGGCTCATTCGGTGGACGACCGAAGCCGCCGACTAATTTGAAGCCGCTATTAAACACATCCAGCAAGACAATTCCACCGCTGCCCGGAATGTCGCTCAGGCGGTTATCGACCGCATTGAACAACTGGCAAACCTTCCAGGCCTTGGCCGACCCGGAGAGGTGAAAGGAACCCGCGAACTCGTCATCTCGCCTTACGTCGTTGTTTACCGTTCCACAGAAGAAATTGTTGAAATCCTGCACATCTGGCACGGGGCGCAAGACTGGCGCTGATGCGAAAGTTTTGGGCGTGAAAACTAAAAAGCCCTCGGCTATTGCTTTCGGCGCTGTTGCAGAACTCTGTTGCGTAAGAGAAGCCAAGACCAGAGCCGAGAGTGATCGCCTTTTGCGACAGGCAACCGCTCAACCAGCTCTATATCAGCGTCGTAAATATCGCCGAAATTCGCTTCGGCATTGAGCTCCAGGAAGACCCGGCGCGACGCGCAGAGCTGAATGACTGGCTGATGCTGACATTACGGCGAGCATTTGCGGGCGAATTTTGCCGGTAACGGAAGACGTCCTGATCAAATGGCGTCTGTTGATGGAACACGGCGAAAGATCGGGCATACCTATTCAACACCCGGACCTCGTGCTTGCTGCAACTGCCCTTCAACACGGGCTTACGGTCGTCACAAGCGACCGGGCGACGTTGACAAGGCACGAGCGCCGGTCTTCAACCCGTGGGAGCAATAAATTCCCGCGATCCGCCACCGGGTTTCTTGTTTCGTGAAGGATCCTTTGTGCCACTGCCCGGTGTCCCCGGCCGTTAACCATGCGCGTTTGAATTGAAAGGCTCTCCCTCGCCTGCCTTCCATGCTAGAAAAGGAACGTATGGACAACACGCCGATCACAGTACGCAAGTACACCAACTTTGACGACATCAAGGCGGACGAATACCGATACTGGCAAAGTCGGCCCGCGCATGAACGGTTGGACGCGGTTGACGAAATGATCGAGACTGCCTACGCGCTGAAAGGTTGGGAGATTGAGCCGGATGTACCAAGACTACAAAGACCTTTTGTCCGCCTTCCAGTCCCATGGCGTTAAATACCTGGTTGTCGGAGGCTTCGCGGTTATCTATCACTCGCAGCCGCGTTTTACGAGGGACATGGACCTTTTCATAAGAGCGGACCTCGCCAACGCCAAGGCAACCTATGCCGCCCTGGCCGAGTTCGGCGCGCCGCTGCAAGGCATTCACGCGGACGACTTCACGGACCGCAATAACTTCTTTCGCTTTGGGCGCGACCCGAAAGGCTTCGATATCCTTCCTGATATTCCGGGCGTCGATTTTGACGCGGCATGGGAAAGGCGGCTGGAAATCGTGATTGACGCGGCCACCGGCCAGAAGGCCAATTTTATTTCCGCCGATGACCTCATAGTCTCGAAATTGGCGTCAGGACGGCCGCAGGACCTTGCGGACGCGCACGCCGTTAAAGAAGCGCTCCGCTTGCGCACCCCCCAAAAAAACAGCCCGCCGGAACCGAACGGCCCCGGTCAGGAATAAAAAAACTGTCGAACCTGCTTAAAATCACGCCGTTTGGTTGTCTCGTAAAGGGTGGTTTGTGCACAGAACCCCGTATCGTGGGAGCCAGCGCACTTGGCTTAGCAATTCGGTTGGTTGCCGCAGCGAATTCAAATTAAGCGGGGTCAAGGTTGAACGATCGTGAAATGAAGATCGTCTGGACCCGCCACGAAAGCGGGCAGGTCGGTCGGCGGGGCACAAATGTCCCGGATGCGCCTGCTCTTGGGGCGTAGATGAATCACATACTCATCCGGCGTGAGGTCGTACAGCTCATTCAGCTTTATCGTGAAGTTATAGTCTTGTCTGGTTACGCAGGCACCCGCTGCGATTGGCAGCGGGCCGTTCGCCGAACAAACCTCAATCGTCCACTCTGACATCGCGGCACTCGGATCACGTTTGCAGTCTCCCCGGACCCGTATTTCTTCACGGCTGAACACGCGATGACCAGAAGAATCGTAAATATCAAACGCTCTTGATTTAAAGGAACCCAGATCATTGCAACTCCAAACGGACCAAGTGTCAGCAGAGCGGTTGAGAGCCCACACCTGCAAAATGACGTCGCTTCCGGCGTGCAACTGTTGCTGCGGAACGGACAATCCAAGCGAGACTGCTATTTCATCTGGCGGCAAAAAGCTCGGTGCGCCAAGGACCTTCAAATCCTGTTTCCGGCACGCCTCGGGGACCTCATGCTTTGCCGGCTCGCTCCAAGCATGATTCAGGCAGAGAGGAACAAGGAAATAACAGTGTCGAGCCCACCTGGCCACGGACTTCTCCATGAGTATAATTATCCGACTCACGACGCCGAATGGGATTGGAAATCTCGAATAGCAGATTTGGCGGGCCCTATGTCCCGTTGGGTGAAGTATGGCATCATCTCCAACCCGGTATCCCAGGAGTCTCAGCACTGACTATGCGGCGAAACCAACGTTCCGTTTTGCGGGATGGTGTCAACGGGCCAAGCGCTCGCGGCTGCCAACGACGTTACAAACTACCAATTTTGAAAAATTCAGGCTCAACTGATGTCTGTCTTGGCCCAGATCCCCAGAGTAGAGGTATCAATTCTCTAGCGGTCTCCGTTCAGTTCGGGCCAAACCCTCAGTATCAGATCCCGGACCGCGGCTTCCTCCGAAGTGGGCGTGCCGCTTAACAACGCAAGTGCCCTCGCCGCCTCTCCTCTGGCCAAATCGCCTTTCCCTTCACGGCGGAGCGATTCCGCTAGAGCAAACCGGGCCATTCCGCTCTCCGGCATAGTCTGCACCACCTACCCGGCATAGTGGCTCGTCAGACTAAAATCGCCCATGGCCCTCGAGATCGCCGCAGCATGCCTGTTCAGCACCTTCGTCCAAAGCGCGCGGTTCCCTTGGGAAGCTCCGGCAATCGCACGATCTATCAACCTCAGAGCTTCCGAATGACGGCCCTGTGTGGATAACTCGCTGCTTTCGGCAACAATTTTCATGAGCCTACCTAAATCGGACATCTCTTGCATTAGAGCATTTTCACATGTTCTATGTGCGCCGCCCGACGACCGAAATAGCTTCAAACGCCCACGAAGTCTCGTTCTGGGAAGTTGCTCCACCGTTGTCCCGAAAAGGGGTCCTGTGTGGTCTCAAGGGCGTTGAAAAGACCGTGGACATGGAGTTGGATGCCCAGAAAAAGTAGTTGCGCGGGCCAATTCGACTCCTCCCTCTTGTACGACGTTGTTCCGCAAAGGGTAAGTTTTGCATCATTGGCGGAGGGCCGGTAAACAAAGGGCTTTGCATATTGCAAATGACGGCTCGTTGCCAAGGCGTTGCTCTCGGCGCTGTTGCAGAGCTCTGTTGAATAAGCCTAGGCGATGCCCATTTCGGCCTTCGAGCTTCGGAATGTTCCGGTTTCGCGAATCCACGCGAGTGAGAAGTCGCCTACGCGTGGGCTCTGGGGGAAGGCCCAAACGTGTGCGGGCCGACAATAGAAACATGTCTTTCGATTGGGCGGTGATCGGGGCCGGCGTGTTCGGCTCCTGGATCGCACACTTCCTGCGTCAGGCGGGCCAGAGCGTTCTGCTGCTGGATGCTTACGGGCCGGCCAATAGCCGGGCGAGCAGCGGCGGCGAGTCGCGGCTTATCCGCGCTTCTTACGGCGCGGACGAGATTTACACGCGCTGGACCAAGCAGTCGTTACCGCATTGGATGGCGCTCTCGCGGCGCAGCACCTTGCCGCTGTTTCACCAAGTGGGCGTGATGCGCTGGGCCCGGCGCGGCGATGCCCATCTTGCCGCCAGCGTGGCGTGTCTCGAGCGCTGCGCGGTTGCTTTCGAGCTGCTGGAGGGCGCGGAACTGTCCCGGCGCTTTCCGCAGATTGCTTTTGACTCCGAGACTGCGGCGGTGCTCGAGCCGGAAGCCGGCGTGCTCATGGCCCGCCGGTCCATTGGGACGCTAGCCTCCGATCTGATCGCGCACGGCGTGGAATACCGGCAGGAGAAGGTTGAGGCTATCAGCGCGATCCCGGCGAAGAACGTCGTTTTCGCGTGCGGTCCCTGGCTGCCGAAACTCTTTCCGGAGGTGGTGGGGAAACGCATCCGCGCCACGCGCCAGGAAGTCTTCTTCTTCGGGCCGCCTCCGGCGGCGTTCTTCGGGCCGCCTCCGGCGGCGTTCTTCGGCCCGCCTCCGGCGGCGTTCTTCGGCCCGCCTCCGGCGGCGTTCTTCGGCCCGCCTCCCGCGGTTCGGTTTGCGATTCCGGGATGGATTGACTCTGGCGATCCCAGAAATCCCTATGGCTTTCCCGATCTCGAGAACCGCGGGCTCAAAGTCGCTTTCCATGACCTTGGTCCCGCGTTCGACCCGGATACCGGCGACCGTCAGGCTTCGGCCGACGGCGTGGCCGCCGCGCGAGCCTATCTCGCGACCCGCTTCCCCGCCCTGCGCGACGCGCCACTGCTCGAATCCCGCGTCTGCCAATACGAGAACACCTCCAGCGCCGATTTCCTCATTGATCGGCACCCCGAGAAGGAGAACGTCTGGCTGGTAGGCGGCGGTTCCGGCCACGGCTTCAAACATGGCCCGGCGCTGGGCGAGTACTTCGTGAACACGGCAGTCCATAACGCGCCCGCAGACCCGCGATTCTCGCTGGCAAGCAAAGCGGAAGAGTTCGCCGGAACACGTCTCTGATCGATCCTAGGTAACGCTAAGGCCGTGGCCTTCGTCCAAAAACTGAACAAGCACACTTTCTAACCCATGCGCAAGAAGAATTACTTTTGTTTCTTTTTCAATAACTTGCGGGAAGGAAGTTGCGGAACCCAACGGAATCGTTTAATCATCAAAGAAGATAGCAATGACGGATTGGCACATCATCAACCATCGCGACTACATCGACGGACCATTTGGGACGTTTGATGATGCGAAGGCGGAAGCGTTAATGCTCGGCAACGATCAGCGCGCAAACCCCCGCTTTATTCGCCGGGCCCGTGACTTTTATGTCTACCGGCCACCTTATGACCGTAAGGAACGGTGGCAGGCGGAATACTGGATTTGCACCCAGGAATCAGCGTTGCGCGAAGGCGTTCCGGAAAGCCTCTTTACCAGCAGTTCGAAAGCCGCCTGATAACGCATCTTACCGCCAGGCTTATCACACCTGGCGAAAACCGCATCGACGAAACAGACCACGCGCTGGCGGTCGTAGCTCGGAGTATGTTTACCGGGTTAGGGCCGCCAGCGCGTGCTTGCATTTGACGCGTGAGAGTTCTGCTCCGTCACCGGGATGGCGGTAGCCGCAGGCTGATGGAGCGCTTGGGGCCATTGATTCCAGGCATTGACTTGGTCGACTGGCCGCACGACGCGCCGGTCGGGGATTTGCACGATATCGACGCGTTGATCGCCATCGGGCCAATCGACCGCGAGATCATGCAGCGCGGGCACTTCGGTTTCATCCAGACTATGGGCACCGGCTACGATCACATCGATCTGGACGCCGCCACGCAGCTCGGAATTTATGTCGCGCATCTGCCCGCCGCGCAAACCGGAAATGCGCAATCTGTCGCGGAACACGCCATCCTGCTGATGCTGGCGCTGAGCCGCCGTCTTCACGACGCCGAGGAGAACCTCAGGCAAGGGCGTTGGGCGCAGCCAATGGGCCGGGCTCTGTTGGGGAAAACCGCTTGTATTGTTGGGCTGGGCGATCTGGGGATGGCGCTGGCGGCGCGGCTGCAGGCTTTTGAGATGGTGGTGACGGCCATCCGGCGCGATCCGGCCAAGGGCGCGCCGGACTATGTTCGGCTGGTGAATCATCCGGGCGGCGCAGATTTTGTGATCCTGTGCGCGCGCCCGAATGCCGAGAGCATTCACATGGTCAACCGCGCCTGGCTGGCCGGGATGAAGAGAGGCGCGATCCTGGTGAACGTCGCTCGTGGATCGCTGGTCGATGAAGCGGCGCTTGCGGAGGCGCTGGCCAGCGGCCACATTGGGGGCGCAGGACTGGACGTGTTCGAGGAGGAGCCGGTGAATCCGGAAAATGCGCTTTTTCGCCAGCGGCGCTTGATCGCAACGCCGCATATTGCCGGAGTGACCGATGTCAATCTGAGGCGCAGCTTTGAATGTCTGGCGGAGAACCTGCGGCGCTATCAGCGGGGGGAGGAGCCTAGGTTTCTGGTGAATCAGCCTGGCCTTCCCAGGAATCAGCGCTAATCGGGCTTGAGGCCGGACCAGGGGGTCCGGCGCGATCCAGGGGGATCGACCCACATAGCTATTATGCGTTGGCTTGCTTTTGAGCCAGTTCGCCGATCACCGGGAGCATGATTTTCTCGCCGTTATAGGTCTTGAACAGCATGAAGAGCCACAGCAGAAAGCTGCCCAACCCCAGCGCCATGCTGATCAGTAGACCAAAGAGCGCCCCCAGCACAGGGATACTATGCAGCATGATACTCAAGATCGTCAAAGCGATATACGCCACGATCAGCGCGACGTGCATGAAAATCGATTGGAACGCATGAAACTTGATGTTGCGGTTCTGATTGTAAGGCGCCAAGACCAGAAACACGATGCCGGTGATGAGCCCTAAGGCGTAACAGAGCGCGGAGGCCATATTCTCCGTCATCCCAGCGGCAGCGGCCGGCGCTCCCGCGCCCGGATTGGTAGAATACTGGGCGCCCGGCGGCGGACCTGCCGGCGCGGCGGCATCTCCCACTGCCGAGCCGCATTTCGGGCAGAATCGCCCGTCCACTGACGCACCACAACTTGGACAAAAAGCCATAAGACAGCTCTCCTTCTAGAACTCTACGCGCAAACAGTCTTCATAGAGTATGTTCGACCACTCTAGCTCAAGCTTTAGACGTATGCAAGGCTTACAGTCATTTACCTGACATTACGCAACCGTCGCAATCCTTCCTAAGGTTTTTCCGTCCCAGGTAGTAGGAGACCGAAATGAAACTTTTTGGTACAAAAATCTTGATCCTGACTACCGCGGCTACTCTGACTGCCGGCGCTTTGCTGGCGGCCGTACCGCACAACCATATGCAGAACAGGCTGACGACTCAACTCGGGTTGAGCGCTGACCAGCAGACGCAGGCGAAAACCATCTTTAGCGCTGCCCGTCAAACCGCTCAGCCGATCCGGGCGCAACTCCGGCAGGAACGCCAGGCGGTTCAGCAGGCCATCCAAGCCGGACAGACGGATCAGCAGATCCAGCAACTGGCCAGCGCGGAAGGCCCGCAATTGGCTCAATTGGCGGCGATTCGCGCCACCGCTTTCGCCAAATTCTACGCCACCTTGACGCCCGACCAGCAGCAGAAACTGCAAGCCGTGCATCAAGCGCGCGGTCATCGAGCACAGCAGCAATAACGGTCGAGGCGGGCTTGCCTTCGGAGCGGCCCGCCTCTCACTTTTGCTCTCGCAAATTCCCCGTATTGCCAACCACAAAAAGGCTTTGACAGCCCTTATACTTTCTGTAACACTAGAAAGGAAGTTTGGAGAGATTGGTCATTTCCGCTCGGTCACGGCGTAGTCACAGTGGGTCCGCAGTCGTTAAGACTCCCTCCTCCTCAGAAAGTGCAAGGTGTTTCCAATGATGAAATTGTTTGTGGGGAACCTCCCCTACACGGCCACCGAAGCCGATTTGCAAAACTTCTTTGCTCAGGCTGGTGTCACCGTGGATACTGTAAACGTAATGCGGGATCGGTTCTCCGGTGAGGCTCGCGGGTTTGGGTTTGTGGAAATTAACGACGATCAAGCAGCCAATCATGCGATTGAGGCTTGCAACGGCCGCGATCTGATGGGCCGGGCGTTGGTAGTCAACGAAGCTCGCCCGATGGCGCCTCGCGAGGGAGGCGGTGGGCGCGGGTTTGGCGGCGGCGGAAATCGTGGCGGTGGCGGCGGAAATCGCCGCGGCGGCGGGGGCGGGGGCGGCGGAGAACGCAACCGCTGGTAAGGCCTTTCTAACTTTCTAAGATCTTCTCGATCGCATTGGCGTCATTCGGTATAAGTGTCGGCTGATTCTGAAAGCCGGAGGGGATTTTTACGTTTCCGGAGCCGGTCAATTGGCCCGTGTGGTAGTGGTAAACGTAATCGGGATCCTTCAGCAAGTGGCCTGTGAGAACGGCCACGACATCGGCGTCCTGGCGGATTGCGCCGGATGCCACTAGCCTCTTGATTCCCGCCAGGGTGGCCGCCGAAGCGGGTTCACATCCGATACCTGCGCGCCCGATCATCGCTTTGGCGTCGGCAATCTCTCGCTCACTTACTTTCTCGACCACGCCGCGCGTTGCCTCGATTTCGTGCAGCGCTTTGGGATAGCTCACCGGATCGCCGATCTTGATGGCCGTGGCCAGCGTCTCCGGGTGCTCCACCTTGCGGAATGGGCCGCCTGCATGCCAGTACTCGTAAAACGGCGCGGCTCCTTCCGCCTGAATAACAGCCAGACGCGGCAGGCGTGGAATCAGGCCATGTTGCTTTAGCTCGCGCAGCGCCTTGCCAAACGCCGAGGTGTTGCCGAGATTCCCGCCGGGCAGGACAATCCAATCCGGCGGGTTCCAGTCGCGCTGATCGAGCATTTCGAAAACGATGGTCTTCTGCCCTTCAATGCGAAACGGGTTGATGGAGTTCAGCAGATAAATTCCGAGCTTATCCGCCAGCACCCGCACCAACGCCAGAATCTGGTCGAAGTTTGCGCCTTCCACCTGTAGCGTGCGCGCTCCATACTCGAGCGCCTGCGCGAGTTTGCCGTAAGAAATGTTGCCATGTGGAATCAGGACAATGGCCTCCAAACCCGCTGCCGCCGCATACGCCGCCATCGAAGCCGAGGTGTTGCCGGTCGACACGCAAGCCACGCGCCGCATGCCCAAACGCACGGCCTGCGTGGCTCCGCAGGTCATTCCGTTGTCTTTAAAAGAACCGGTTGGATTATAGCCTTGGTGCTTGAACGTAACGCGATCGAGACCCGCGTAGGCGGCCGCGCGGGGAGCGTCCAGCAACGGTGTGGCGCCTTCGCGCAGTGTGACGGCGTTCTCCGCGCCTCCAAAAGGGAGCAGCTCGCGATAGCGCCAGACGCCACTTTGATCGACCTGCGAGTTGCAGGTTCGCCGCTGGCGCCAGAGTGATTTCACATCGGCGGGCAGTTGCCCGGTGAGTTCTACTTCGAGCAGCGCGCCGCATTTTGGACAATGGTAGATGACTTCCGTAATGGGGAAGCGGGCGCGGCAAGCCGGCTCGAAACAGACTAACTCACTCAACATGCTTCTAGTATGAGGCTCTGAGGGCCTGTCTTGAGACAACTTATCCAACCGTTCCCGCTGAAGGAGTCAGAAAATCGGCCAACCATTTTGAGCGCAAATGCTTTGAGTAACTTGCCCTGTGCAAAACGGCCCGGGAATCGTTTTCCTGAGTGTCCTCACGGTCGCGGCTTGTAAGACGGGACCGAGCCGCGACCGTTCAGAGAGCGGTGCCAGGGTAGTAGTGGCCGGGGTCTTTCAGGAGATAACCTGTTTCGTGACAAGCCTTACGGGTCGGGTTTTCTGGCTTCGGCGGCGGGAATCGCCGTCGCCTCCACTTTCTGGTGCGAGTTGGGTTCGATTTTGACCAGCACGCTCCGGTTTTCGAACCTCTTGCGAAAGGCGGGGTCCTGGGGCCTGCCCACGGGCACGTCTTCCCAGGCGAAGATTCTGAATTCACCGGGAGCGACACTTTTGAAATTGAACTCGCCTTTGTCGTCCGTGAAGGTGAACTTGGTCAGATCGGTCCTGCCGGTGTGGCTGCCATAAGGAATCAGGTTGACACGGGCGCGGACTACCGGGTCTCCCGCGGCATTCTTCACAGTGCCTTCGACGCTGGAGACATCCGTTCCCAGCAGAATGGTCAGCGGAGTGGTTTCCGAAGTAAGATCGACCTTCCAATCGACTAAGTCGCGATCGCCGGTGCGAATCGATTTCACGTAAGTGCCCGGCAACGGGCGGGTGAATTGGACTGTTACTCGATAAGCGTCCGGCAGGGCGATGTGTAAGGTAAAACTGCCATCGGCGCCCACGGCGGTGTTCCGATTACTGTTGGGCGAGGGAGTCTCGCTCCTCAGACCTACTCGGATGTTATCCCAAGGATGAGTCTTTTTATCGTCGGCGCGGACCACCCCGGTAACGTCTATCTGTGGCAAGAACGTCAGCGTGCCGCCATCGACATCGGCGTCGACAATCTCGACTGGCACGCGAGCATAATTTTGTTTAGCGCCTTCGTTTTGCACGACGGTGATTACATGCGAGCCGGGCGTGAGCCCAGGAACTTCCGCCGTGTCTCCGCTTATACCTAATCCGGTACCCCGGTTCCCGCCGTCCCCGATCATCGCCCAGTAGCCCTGATTTGGCCCGGGATTGGACGGCAGGCGAAAACGTACTGAATAAGTCCTCTGGCGGTTCAGCCGGATATCGAATCCGCGCAGTTCGGCGCCGGCCGCGACCTCGATCGGCACGGCTCGAGATTGATCGCTGACGCCGGGGAAGTAAGCTGGCGCCGGCTTTTCCGGAGGACGGGCGCCCCGAATCGGCAGGTCCTGCCGGGCCTGGATATTTTCCGCCGCGGCCTGGAGATAGAACGTCCCCGGAGTCAGACCGAATAGGCGGTATTCGCCCTTGTCGTTGGACATCACGACGTCTACTTGACTTAGTTGTTTCTTGCCGTTGAAGTAGGCACTTACAAATGCCCGCACCTCGGCGCCCCGAACGGGATCCCCTTCTTCGTCCACCACTCGGCCGGCGATGACACCGGTGGGAATGAGCCTAAGCACCAAATCGTTTATCGCCTGGCCCCGGTCCAGTTTCAGCGGAGGCGGTGGCGCGCCGGTTGCTCCGCGTGCCTGAAAATGGAAACCCTGACGGCTGGCGGAGACGAGATACGAACCGGGCTCCATGTCATGGATGGAGAACTGGCCGTGGGAGTCGGTTTCGGCGGCGTAGCTTGGTCCGCGATCGGTGTCCTGAGCGCGCGCGATCACTATGGCTCGCCGGACGGGTTCGCCATTCGTCGAGTTGACTACCTTGCCGGCGATTTGCTGGCCGTCTAATGCAGTCGTTGTCAGCAAAAAATAGAGGACCGCTTTCATGGCAGTTTGCTCTTTTCGGCCTCGACGTCGCCGGTTGAAATCATTTTTAGCTGGATGGACGCTTGACCGCTGGGCGCAATACTGACCGATACTCCCTTACTCTCAAACGGCTTTCGAAAATCAGGCGACTGCACCATGTTCACATCCACGTCTTGCCAGGCAAAGGCCATATATTCTCCCGGCGCTACGTCCTTGAGCGTGAAATTGCCATTTTGATCGACGTTTGAGACCTTGAATAAATCCGTCCGGCCTTCTTGCTTAGACACGAGAGTGACCAGTGCGCCCACGGCCGGATCTCCGCTGGAATTTTGGACGCCTCCCAGCAGTTGGCCGACGTCGGAACCGAGAACAATGTCCAACTTTCCGTCGCTTGGCTGGCTGAGATCGAGTTGGCCGTCTGTGATTTCCCGGTCGCCAAAGCGGACCGACTTGACATACTTGCCCGCAATGCCGGCGTAGACATTCAGTGCATATACATCGGGTGACACGTCATGCAGGGAGAAGGCGCCATCGCTGTCAACCACCGCATTGGGATATCTTCCCATCCCGCGCAAAGGCGACAAGTTAATTCTCATGCCTTGCCAGGAATCAGGCGCCGGCCCCTCGACGGTAACTGAGCCGGCGATGTTGCGGCCACTACCGGCTTGCAAGACGACTCCCTCGACGTCCTGGTCCGCAATCGTTACCAGCAGGCTCCCGAATATTCCCGGCGTTTGCATCGGCTGCAAGATCAGGTCGTATGAGCCGTTGACGAGTCCCCTTATATCGAACGTGCCATCCGGTTGAGTCCGGGCGCTATTCTGGTTGAACTCGTCTCGCACGGGCCTGACAAAGAGAAAGGCATCCCGCATCGGCTGTCCAGTCTGGCCATCCACGACTTTGCCTCGAATGTGGTGCGAGGGCGCTTCATTGAGCCGGAAATCGGCGTCGCTGATATGAGCGCCGGCATCGACCTGTGTGGCCTTGGCCTGCGTAGCGTCCGAGCCGTTGGGATAAAAAGTCGACGGATACGCCGTCTCCGGCATGGCGAGTCGCGTACGCGGCGGAAGGTGCGGAATCCTGGGCTGCGCCAAAACTCTTAAGTAGTAACGTCCGGGCTGCAGATCGATAATCTGATATTCGCCGAGATCGTTGGTGTTCGATCCGCCGGACCCTTGCAAGTGCTTCCGGCCTTGCCGATAGTAATAGCGCATCGCCTGAACAAAGGCCCGCGCGATCGGTTCTCCGTCGGCATCAAGCACATGACCGCTAATATTGCCCAGCGGCGTCAGTTTTACGGCCACGTCTTTCACTTCCTCTTCTTCGGCCACCGTTATCGGTTTCATTGTCGAAGGGCGTCCTGGATTCGCCATGAACCCGGAACTATCCGCCGCAACCTGATAAGAACCGGGCTGGACGTTTTCCAAAAGGAAGTGTCCGGTCGCATCACTCACAGCCGCATAGGCAAAGTGCTGTGTGAGACTTCGGAGAGTGACGGTGGCTTTCTTGACTGGACTGCCGTTGACGGAACTGATGACCACGCCTTCCACCTTGCCCGGCTTGAGAGACGGCGTTGAGTTGGTGGAAGGTTGGGACTGCGCTGAGGCAATTCCAACCATCAGCGCCGGCGTCAAGAGAAGGAGCGAAATGCGCATCGGGTTTTCCTGAATCCGAGCCGCTTTGTCTTAGAATTCATCTTAACGCACCGCGAGTTACTGTTTCGCTACCCGGCCCTTCAATTACTGTTTCGCTACTCGCTCAATGGTCACGCCGATCAGCTTTACCGGATCGAGCGGCTGGTCGTCCTTGACCGGCGCGCGGTTGATCTTGTCCACCACGTCTTGTCCGGCCACCACTTCTCCAAAGATGGTGTATTTCTGATTCCAGCGCGGAACGGGACCTGTGGTGATAAAGAACTGGCAGCCTCCGGTGTCCGGGTCGCCGGTGTTGGCAACCGCCAGCCTGCCGGAGTGATCGAAGCGCAGCCCCGGCAGGAACTCATCGCGAATCCGGACGCCGCAGTTGGGCCCTGCCTGGATCATCTCTCCCGGAATCACCCGATGAAACGGGACGTTTTGATACAGCGGCCGCTGGACGATCTTCTTGGTCTCAAAGTCATACCAGGGCTTGACGCCTTGGGCGAGCGCCACGAAATTGCGCACCGCGATGGGCGTGTACTTCTCTTCGAGCTTCGCCGTGATGTCGCCCTGCCCGGTATGGAAAACAGCGTAAAGGCCTGGCCGCAGGGGCGTTTGCGCTACCGCGGAGGATATTACCAACAGCGTGAGAAGCGATTTCATGCTTCGGAGAAGGTCATTTTATCGCATGCCGCGGATAACGATCGAGGCCCTACTCTCGTCTATTCTGAAGACTGGAGGTTTCCTGAATGAAGCTGCGCTGGCTCACGGCCATCCTATTTACCGCGGCAGCACTCCTGCCCGCACAAGAATTCAAGGTCGGTTCATACGTCCCGGACTTCAGCTTGAAGCAACTGGACGGCACCCCGGTGCAGTTCAACGCTCTGAAGGGTAACGTAACGGTGGTGATGTTCGTGGCGGTGCAATGCCCGGTTTCGAACGCCTACAACGAGCGGATGAACGCGCTGTATCACGACTATGCCGCCAAAGGCGTACACTTTGTCGCGATCAACTCAAATCGGACGGAGCCGGCGCAGGCGGTTGCCGCCCATGCCAAAGAACACAACTTCGAATTCACGGTGTATAAGGATGACAACAACGTGGTTGCCGACAGGTTCGGCGCAACCGTGACGCCAGAGACGTACGTGATCGATTCGCAAGGCGTGATCCGCTATCACGGCTCGATTGACGACTCGCAAGTGCTTTCGCGCGTGAAGACGCAGCGGCTGCGCGCCGCGCTGGACGCGGTTCTGGCTGGCAATGCGCCACCGCAGACGGAAACCAAGGCGTTCGGCTGCACGATTAAAAAGGTGCAGGCCGGCGCGTGATCACCCGGCGAGTTTGCATCGCCGGATTAGTGGGAATCGCGCTCCAGGCCGAGGCTTTGACGCCGCTCGATGAGCGGGGATTCCGGCAAATGATTGCGGCGCATCGCGGCCAGGTCTTGCTGGTAGATTTCTGGGCCACCTGGTGCGCACCCTGCCGGGATGAGCTGCCCAAACTGGTAGCCCTCTATTCGGCGTACAAACAAAAAGGCCTCAATTTGGTGGCGATTTCCTGCGACGAGCCGGAGCAGGCAGCGCAAGCGGCGGCGTTTGTGAACCAGCAAGCGGCGCCCCAGCCTCATTACATCCGGCGGGCCAAGGATGACGACCAGTTCATCAACGCCGTGGACCCGAAGTGGAGCGGCGCGCTGCCGGCGCTGTTCCTGTTCGACCGGAACGGACGGCAGGCGGCGTCTTTTATCGGTGAAACCGACATGAAGAAGCTGGAAGAGGCGCTCAAGCGGGTGCTGGGTTAGCGTACAAACCAGATCTGGTCTGGTCTGAATGCTTCCGTGCTATGATTAGACCATGGTAGTGCGCAACATTTCGCAAGCGAAGGCAGAGCTTTCGGCGCTCATTGCAGAGGTGCAAAAGGGAAATGAGGTTATCCTCGCCAAAGCGGGCCAACCGGTCGCCAAGCTCGTTGCGTATCGTGGCCCTACTCGTCCTCGAACGCCCGGCTCGATGAAGGGCAAAATCTGGATTGCGCCGGATTTCGATGTTTTGCCGGAAGACATCGCTGAGTCCTTTGGAATGCGGGAGCCGCGGGACTGAGAATTTTACTCGATACGCACCTGATTCTCTGGTGGCTTGCGAATAGTCCCTCGCTTTCAAAGCAGGCGCTCGCGCTCATAGGCGCACCCGAAAACACAGTGTTCGTTAGTGCGGTCAGTCTTTGGGAGATCTGGCTGAAAGAAAGTTTGGGAAAGCTGCGTCTCGGCCGGGATTTCGAGGTCAAACTGGCGGAAGAATCCTTTGAAAGCTTGCCGCTGACGGCAGCCCATGCACGCCAGGTGGCTTTCCTGCCATGGCGACATCGCGATCCCTTCGACCGGATGCTGGTCGCGCAGGCGAAAGCGGAGGGGCTGATTCTGCTGACGGCCGACGATCTGGTTACCGGCTACGGCGACTTCGTCCGGCTGGTTCGCTGACAGCCTCAAACCATTTCAGGTGTTCCCGGTTTTGCGGATGCGCGGTTTTGATGTATGATATAGGCATCACTGAGAAAGGAGGTGGTCCAGTCTAATGACATCTGGTAGTAGATCTGACTGTATTGATTCCCCGCGTGAGGTGGTCGACTGTTGAAGTCGACGCTCTAACGTACAGGTTTCGTCCAGTGGCGGGGCCGCAGCTCATGTGGACCGGCCGCCTCACCGCGCGAATGAGTACGCAAGCTCAGGAATTCTCCTAAGCTAACCTGATCCCCGCACTGCCATCCGTGGCGGTGCGGGGATTAGCATTTCTTGGTGTTGTACAATAGAGGTTCATCATGAAAGCTGGAATTCACCCCGCTTACGAGGAAGTAAGCGTCATCTGTGCGTGTGGCAATAGCTTTAAGACGCGATCGTCCCATAAGGGCGATATTCGCGTGGAAATTTGCTCAAACTGTCATCCTTTCTTTACCGGCCGCCAAAAGCTGGTGGACACCGAAGGGCGCGTGGACCGCTTCCAAAAACAGGTCGCGCGATCCAAAGCCATTCAACAAGAGAAGACCGCCATCGCCACCAAGCGCGCGGCCAAGAAAGCCTAAGACCGCCCTTACAATCCGAGTCTTACAATCCTAACGAAGCCTTCGTCCGTGGTAGGCGGACAAAGGCGCTTGGCTAATTCCCGCATGGCTTCTTCAGGAACGACCCGGTTCCTGCGCCGATTCCGGTCCAGGCAAACCTCCAACGGCGTATCGAAGAAGAGCGCTTCTACTTCCGCGCCATACATCTGCCCGAGACGGATATACGGCCTGCGTTCCCAAACCGCCAGGTTGGTCGAGTCCACGTAGGTTTCCGGCAGGTGCAATTCCAGACGTTGCCGGACCAGATATCGCACCACCGCGAAGACCCGCCGGTGGATGGTCTGGATGGTTGGATCGTCCGCTAACAGTCGGCGGATCTCGTCGGAAGAAATCGGGTTTACGCCGAGCCGGGCGAGATAGGTCGACTTGCCGGAGCCCGGCAAGCCGACAGTGAGGATGAGCTTCAATTAGACCGTGTAGCGGCCCACTTCCAACAAGCGGGCGGCGATCTTGCGGCGCAGGCCGATGGCGTTCACCGGCTCAAACTTCGAGAAGCGTTTCAAAACCGCTAGATTGGTGCGCAGGGCGTCGCCTTCAGAGCAGGCGGCCAGTACCGCGCGGGCGGCGCTTTCAACGGTCTCCATGGCCTCCCGCAGGAAGACGGAACACATTTCCGCGGCCAGTTCCCCTTTGCCGTGCAAGGCGAGCTTTTTGGTCCGCAGGTAGGTGGATTCCATGACGAATGCGTTCATGGCGGCGTCCGTGATGCCGGCCACCACCTCCTGTTGCTCCTCGAGCGCGTTCAGGAATTTCTGGAAAGCGACGCCCAGCGCGAACAACGCAATCTTCTTGGCGTTGGCAACCAGCTTGCCCTCTTCGTCCTCTTGGCCGCCGACCGACGGGCCGGCGAGGAGTTCCGCTTGCAGCTTTTTGACCGCTTCGACCAATGGCAACGTGCCTTTTTGGGCGCGCTTGAGCAGCATACCGGTGGCGAGCAGGCGATTGATCTCGTTGGTGCCTTCAAAGATGCGGTTGATACGGCTGTCGCGATAGGCCCGCTCGACGGCATATTCCTGGCTGTAGCCGTAGCCGCCGTGAATCTGCACGCCTTCGTCCACCACATAGTCCAGCATTTCGCTGGCGAAGACCTTGATGTAGGAACACTCGGGTGCGAACTCTTCCACTGCTTTCAGTTCAATTTTGGCGGCGTCCGGGTTGCTCCACGAAAAATCGTCGCCCATCTCTTTTTCGATCAGCCCGATCACGCGATAGCTGACGCTCTCGGTTGCGTAAAGCCGTATCGCCATCTCAGCCAGTTTGTGCTGGATCATGCCAAATTCGGAGATGGATTTGCCGAACGCTTTGCGCTCCTGCGCGTACTTCAAACAAACCCGGAGAACTTCTTTGGAACCGCCAATGGCAAAGGGCCCCAGTTTCAAACGCCCGATATTCAGGATGTTAAAAGCGATGATATGGCCGCGGCCGATTTCGCCCAGCACGTTCTCCACCGGCACCTTTACGTTGTCCAGGAAAACGGCCGTGGTGGAGCTGCCCTTGATCCCCATTTTCTTCTCTTCGGCGCCTGGATTGACGCCCTCAAAGGCCCGCTCGACAAGGAAGGCTGTGAACTTCTCGCCGCCCACTTTAGCGAAGACTGTGTAGAGGTCGGCGCCGCCGCCATTGGTGATCCACATCTTCTGGCCGTTCAGGATGTAGTGCTTGCCATCCGGAGTCAAATCGGCGCGCGTCCGGGCGGCGAGCGAATCCGAACCACAATGGGCTTCGGTCAGGCAATACGCGGCGACCAACTCGGCTGTAGCGACGCGCGGAAGGTACTTTTTCTTCTGCTCTTCGGTGCCGAAAAGCAGCAGCGGCAGAGCGCCGATCCCGGTCTGGGCGCCGTGCCAGGCGGAATAAGAGCCATCTTTGGAAAGGCACTCCGCGACAACCATAGCCGAGACCATGTCCATCTCCATGCCGCCGAATTTTTCGGGAACCACTACGCCCGTGAGGCCCAATTGACCCGACTTGCGAAGAATGGATACGGCGAGACCGGGTTCCTGATGCTGGATGCCATCCAGGTTGGGCGCGATCTCCTTGGTCCAGAAATCCTCGGTCGTCTTGGCGATGGCGCGGTGCTCAGCGGTGAAATCTTCCGGGGTGAAAACGTCGTCCGGCGCGGTGCTTTCGAACAGAAAGCCTCCGCCCATATGTTTGGCCGGAGAAAGAGTAGATGTTGCCATATTTTATTCCTTTAATTTTGAAGATTCTCCCTTAGTTTTGAAGGTTTTCCCTCTAGTTTTGGAGATTTTCGAATATACCGGCCGCGCCTTGCCCGCCGCCGATACACATCGTCACCATGCCATACCTGGCATTTCTGCGCTTCATCTCCCGCAAAATAGTGGCGGTGAGCTTGGCGCCCGTGCAGCCGAGCGGGTGACCGAGCGCGATAGCGCCGCCGTTGGGATTGGTGGTTTCCGGATTAAGACCGGTTTCCCGGATTACGGCCAGCGACTGGCTGGCGAAGGCCTCATTCAGTTCGGTCACGCCGATGTCTGCGATCTTGAGACCGGCCAGCCCTAGCGCTTTCGGGATCGCCACAACCGGGCCGATCCCCATGAGTTCCGGCGGTACGCCGCCGACGGCAAAGGCAACGTAGCGGAGTTTGGGCGTGAGGCCGAGTTCCTGCGCCTTCTTTTCCGACATGACAATGGCCGCCGCAGCGCCATCGCTGGTTTGGGACGAGTTGCCGGCGGTGACGGCGCCATCGGATTGAAAGACTGGTCTCAGCTTGTTGAGCGCCTCGACGGATGTATCGGCGCGAGGGCCTTCGTCCTTTGCGAACGTCGTCTTCTGATGTTTCAGTTTGCCATCGGCGAGCGTGGTGGTTTCGATCTCGACCGGCACCAGTTCATCGCAGAATTTGCCCTCGGCCTGAGCTTTCAGTGCATTGTGATGACTGCGGTATGCGAACTTGTCCGCGTCTTCGCGCGTGATGCCGTACTTTTGCTGAACATTTTCGGCGGTGAGGCCCATGCCGATATAAATCGCCGGCAGGTGATCCACCATCCACGGATTAGGCGCGATGCGCTGGTTGCCCATGGGGAGCATACTCATGGATTCAGCGCCGCCGGCGAGAATGATGTCCGACCCGCCGGCGCGGATGCGGTCCGCGGCCATGGCGATGGCCTGCAGGCCGGAAGAGCAAAAGCGATTGATCGTCACGCCCGGAACGGTATCGGGAAGGCCGGCTCGCAAAGCGGCAACGCGGGCCATGTTCATGCCGGATTCGCCTTCCGGCGTGGCGCAACCCAGAATGACGTCGTCGATCTGGTCGTTGCTGATCTGCGGGTATTTCTTGAGCAGCGCCTGGAAGACCAGGGCTGCCAGGTCATCGGGGCGCGTAGTGCGCAAGGTCCCTTTGGGAGCCTTGCCAACCGGTGTGCGCAGGCAATCGATAATAACAGCTTGGTTCATGATTCTCCTGGTAGGGCCGGAAAATGGCTAGTTCCGGAGCGGCTTACCTGTATTCAGCATAGCCTGCATCCGTTCTTGTGTCTTGGGATTGCCGCACAGGCTAAGGAATGCTTCGCGCTCGAGATCCAGCAGATACTGCTCTGAAACGGTTTGCTCTCCAGTCAGATTGCCGCCGCAGAGGACATGCGCGAGTTTTTCACCCACGGTGACGTCATGGTCGGAAATATAGTGGCCTTGGCGGGCGCTCCACAAAGCTAGCTTCAGCAACGCGAAACCGGCCTGGCCCGAGACCTTGATATCGGTGCGCGGAATGCCGGGCGTGTAATTGGGAACGAGCGAAAGCGCATAAGCCTTGGCGTCGCCGATCAGCCGGTCGGCGTTCATCGAGACGGGAGCGTTGTTATCCAGCAATCCGAGTTGCTTGGCCTCATCGGCGCTACCCGAAACCTTGGCGTAACCGATCAGTTCAAAAACCTTGCGGGCGTCCTTTAAGCGCGCCAATAGCTCCTTGCATCCGCCACCGCCGGGGATCAAGCCGACACCCACTTCGACCAGCCCCATGTAGAGTTCAGCGGAAGCTTGCGGATGGGTGTGCAATGCGATCTCGCATCCGCCGCCAAGCGCGCGGGCAAAGGGCGCGGAAACCACCGGCTTGGGCGCGTATTTCATCGCCATATTGACTTTTTGGAAATGGGCGATGCCGGTGTCCAACTCGTCCCACTCGCCCTCCTGCGCTCCCAGCAGCACCAACATCAGATTGGCGCCCACGCTGAAGTTGTCACCTTCATTGGCGACCACCATGGCCTGAAAATGCTTGAGTTTTTCGAGGCCCACGTACAACATTTTAAAGATGTCGTCACCCAGCGCGTTCATTTTGCTGTGGAATTCACAGCAGAGTACGCCGTCACCCAGGTCAATGAGCGACGCACCAGCGTTTTTCTCAATGACACCGAGGGCGCTCTTCACATTTGCGAGCGAGAGAACGCCGGGGCGTTCCGCCAAAGTCTCATACTGGGTTTGCACGACGTCAAAGTACTTGGTTTTGCCTTGATCGTGACAGTAGAAAGAACTTGCGCCCTGCTGGACCATCTTTTGAATGTTCTCCGGCAGCTTGCGCCCTTCTTTCTCCAGCCGTTTGACGACGTCCTTGAAACCGAGCGCATCCCAAAGTTCGAACGGCCCCAGCTTGTTGGCATAGCCCCAGCGCATGGCGCGATCGATATTATAGATATTGTCCGAAATTTCAGGGAGCATTTCGGCGGAATAAAGGAAAAGATCGCTAAAAACGCTCCATAGAAACGTTCCGGCGCGGTCGGTCGCGGCCACGAGAGCGCGCAGGCGCGGAGCGAGATCTTCAATCGGCTTGGCGGCTTCCACGGACGCGAACTTCACCTTGGCCGCCGGATGGTACTCCAGCGTCTTGAGATCGATCGCGTGAAAGTCCTTCCCTACTCTCTTATAGAAGCCCTGGCCGGTTTTGTCGCCCAGCCACTTGTTCTCCAGCATCTTCTTCTGGTAACCGGTGGGGAGAAAACGTTCGCGCCAGGGGTCATTGGGAACGGCGTGATACAGATTGGTTCCGACGTGCGCCCACACATCGAGGCCAACAATATCGAGCAGCCGGAAGCTGGCGCTGCTGGGTAAGCCAATCAGCGGACCGGTGAGCGCGTCCACTTCTTCTACCGTGTAACCGCCTTCGAGAGTAACTTTGGCGATGGTCCCGCCAAAGAAGCTGCCCACGCGGTTGGCGATGAAGTTCGGCGTGTCCTTGCATACCACGATGCCTTTGCCGAGACGGCGGTCGCCGTAATCTTCGACGAATGACAAAACATGCGGATCGGTATCCGGACCGGGAATGATCTCGAGCAAATGCAGATAGCGCGGCGGATTGAAAAAGTGCGTGCCGAGAAAGTGTTTGCGGAAGTCGGAAGAAAAACCTTCCGCGATCTTCGTCAAAGGAATTCCGCTGGTGTTGGTGGAGAGAATCGAACTCTGCCGCCGGGCTTTTTCCACTTTGGCGTAGAGTTCGCGTTTGAGTTCGAGGTTCTCGACGACGGCTTCGATAATCCAATCGCAGTCGGCGACCTCGCTCAGATTGTCTTCAAAATTTCCAGGTTTGATCAGCGCGGCGGCTGAGTCAGTCATGAAACCGCCCGGCTTCTGCTTGGCGGCGTTTTCGATGCCCTTCAGGGCGGCGGCGTTGCGGTTGGGCTGGCCGGGAATGACGATGTCCAGGAGCAGCGACGGCACCCCGGCGTTGGCGAAGTGCGCCGCTATGCGCGCACCCATGGTCCCGGCGCCCAGTACCGCAACACGGCGGATAGTTCTCATATATATTTGTCCCTGTTGATTATATCGCTGGGGGTCTCAGCAGACCGGAGGTACCGCCGGTGCGAGCGCCAGTAGGACCGCTCGTGAGCTCGATTCGCGGAATCGGCGGCTTGGACTAGAATGAGGCTAGTCCATGTTCATAAGTTCGATCGAGCTGTCCAACATTCTTTCGTTTCGGCATACTGGACCGCTGGCACTCGGGCCGCTGAATATTCTCGTCGGGGCGAACGGCTCAGGAAAGTCAAACCTGGTTGAATGCTTCGGGCTCTTGCAGTCCTTGAGGGGTAGCGCGTCAATGTTCATCAACCAACGAGGTGGGACAGACGCCTGGCTTTGGAAGGGGCGGAGCGGCGTGGGAAGGGCTCAGGTCATATGCAATTTGGAGATCGGATCCGAAAGACTCCAATATAAGATCGCATTCGAAGCCATCGAGCATATCCTGGCGATTACGCATGAATCGCTTCAGTCCGGGAAGAGCAATTATTTTGTGCGTGTGGGCCCAGCAATCCGAATGGCCAGAAAAGGACGTAATGGGGCGTCCGGCAAGGTTGATACCAGTGAATCTGTGCTCGCTGCGTATCGCGATCCCGCGGACACCACTCCAATCACCCAGACTGCCGAGGCGCTCAGCAACATTCGAATTTACAGGGGCTTTGATACCAGCACGAGAAGCAATGCTCGAACAGGCATATCGTCTTCCTCTCCAAAGCATCCCTTGGAGGAGGATGGTGCCAACCTCGCTTTAGTGCTCCACGAAATGGCCTTTAACGAGTCTCTAAAGTGTGTTAAGGACTACTTGCGGCGGCTCTCCGATCGCTTCGAAGACATCAAGTTCAATGCCGAAGGTAGCGTTATGCAACTGTACGTGCAAGAACGTGGCGTGGGTCCGGTTTCGGCAACGCGGCTGTCGGACGGGACGCTGAAATTTCTTTGCCTGATGGCGGTTTTGTTCGACCCCGACCCTGCGCCGCTTACATGCATCGACGAACCCGAATCGGGACTGCACCCGGACGCTTTGACGCTGGTGGCTGACGCGCTACGCGAAGCTTCCAAACGCACCCAATTAATCGTGACAACCCACTCGGATTCCCTGGTGGATCGATTTGGCGCCGAACCGGAAAGCGTTCTAGTTTGTGAATGCGATTCCACCGAGAGCACCCATCTGCGGCGCTTGACCCGCAAGGAGCTGAAAGAGTGGTTAGAGGAGTATACGCTCGGGGACCTATGGCGAAGGGGCGAAATCGGCGGAACTCAGCACTGAAGGAGATTCGAGTCTATTTTGAGGGGACTGACGCACTTAGGCAAGGATTTGCGGCCTTCTTCGGCAAGGCCAAGATCGGTTCCAACGTTCAATTCATCGCTGCCGGAAATGGAATCTCGGCGCTCAAGAAGGCAGACAAGAGCCACCCGAATGCCTGGAACATTTTGCTGAAAGATAGCGAAGGTCCCGTACAGCCGGATTCTCTAAGGACGCTCGGAATTGGGCGGAAATACGCTCGCAACGTATTTTGGATGGTCGAGCTTATGGAGTCATGGTTTCTCGCGGACCCGGAGGCACTTGCCAGCTATTATGGATTCTCGGGCGCGAAGATCCGTCAGACCAGCAACGTCGAGAGGGTCCCGAAATCCGAAGTCCTCAAGCGCTTGAAGGACGCTACCCGCCGCACGAGTAAGGGTGAATACAACAAAGTGACTCATGCGCCGGACTTGCTAATGAGGCTTGACCCGGTTCGGGTGAAGCAGCGTGCCGAAAACTGCCGGAAGCTATTCGAAGCGATTGCCGCTAGGATAGACAATTCGCCGGCGTAACCGATTTGCTTCGCCCAGCCTGATGCAAACCCGATATAATCAAACCGCGCAAAATGAACCCACTTGCACTTCGATTTCTCTCGCCCACGCTCCTGCTGGCTTTTGCCGGAGCGGGCCTCCTGCAAGCCCAGCAGCCCGCCGACGCCGACAAGCGAATAGACGCTCTCCTCCAAAAGATGTCGCTGAGAGAAAAGATCGACCTGATCGGCGGCGTGGACGGGTTCTATCTGCGCGCCGTCCCGAGCGCCGGCCTGCCGAGGCTCAAGATGTCCGACGGTCCCATGGGCGTTCGCAACGACGGTCCCGCGACCACCACTGGGGGCATCGCGCTGGCCGCGACCTGGAACACCGCCCTGGCTGAATCCGTCGGCGCTCAGATCGGCCGCGATGCGCGGGCGCGCGGCACGCATTTTATGCTAGGTCCCGGCGTCAACATTTGTCTTGCGCCCATGAACGGCCGCAATTTCGAATACTTCGGCGAGGATCCATTTTTGTCGGGCCGCATTGCCGCGGCTTACATACAAGGCATGCAGAAGCAGGGAGTCAGCGCGACGGTCAAGCATTTTCTGGGCAACAACTCGGAGTACGATCGCCATAACGTCGAGGCGGAAATCGACGAGCGCACCATGCGAGAGATCTACCTCCCGGCCTTTGAGGCGGCTGTCAAGCTGGGCCACGTGGCATCCATCATGGACTCCTACAACCTGGTCAACGGCCAACATCTCACCCAAAATCCCTATTTGAATAAGAATGTCGTTAAGTCTGGTTGGAACTTCGATGGACTGATTATTTCCGATTGGTCGGGGACCTACGACGGAGTGGCAGCGGCCAACGCCGGCATGGACATTGAGATGCCGGCGGGCGATCACATGAATAGCAAGACGCTGCTGCCGGCCATCGAGACCGGCAAGGTGACGGTCGCGACCATCGACGATAAAGTCCGGCGAATTTTGCGCGTGGCCCTGCGGTTCGGATGGATGGATCGCGAGCAGACCGACCTCTCGATTCCGCTCGACAGCGTTGCCGGGAATCAGGTCGCGCTCCAGACCGCGCGCGAAGGGATGGTGCTGCTAAAGAACGACGGGAATCTGCTGCCCGTGAGCCGCGGCAGCATCCGGTCGATTGCGCTGATCGGCCCCGACGCTCATCCCGCGGTTCCGACCGGAGGAGGCAGCGCGTCTGTAAGACCTTTCGCGGCGGTCAGTTTTCTGGATGGCTTGACTAACGCGCTGGGACAGAGCGCAAATGTTTATTACCATCGCGGGATTCCCAAGTGGAGTCAATTGGCCAACTCGACCGCATTCACTACGGCGGACGGCAAGCCTGGATTACAGGTAGAAGTTTTCGGAACCAAAGATTTCTCCGGAACTCCGGTAGCCACGCGGATCGATGAACATATCAATGTTCGTCCGCCTTTTACAGTGACTCAATTGCTGGCCGGCGAAGTCCCGGACGCCGATGCGCTTTCCAAAAACGCGCACGACACCTCCACGCGCTGGACTGGCTTTTACTCCGCGAGCGCGGCCGGCTCCTACCGGGTCTTCGTCGAATCGCCATTAGATGCCGTCGCCGGCTTTCGTCTCTTGATCGATGGCAAACCGGTAATTGACGATTGGAAACTGCGGAAAGCCATTATCGATCAGAAGTCGATCCAGCTCAGCGCGGGAAGGCACAAGGTGGTGTTTGAGCGCTATGAGTCCGGCTTCAATTTTCTGGGCGATCTGGTGCGAGTGGGAATCGTCCCGGCTACCGGACTCGTCGATCCCGCCGCCAAGGCCTTAGCCGCCAAAGCGGATTTGGTCGTACTGGCGGTGGGTTACGACAATGATTCGGAATCGGAGGGCGGCGACCGGACCTTCGGGCTGCCCATTGGCCAGGACGAATTGATTCGCGAGATTGCGGCCGTCAACAAGAAAGTGGTCGTAGTGGTCACCTCCGGCGGAAACTTCGACAGTAGCCAATGGCTGCCACAGGTCGCCGGTCTGATTCAAGCCTGGTATCCGGGCCAGGACGGCGGCACCGCGCTGGCGGAAATCCTGCTCGGCGATGTGAACCCCTCCGGCCGGTTGCCCGTTACCTTCGAAAAACGCTGGGAAGACAATCCCGCACACGACAGTTACTATCCCGAGCCAGGAACCAGACGCGTAGTTTATCGCAGTGGTATTTTTGTTGGCTACCGCGGCTATGAGCACAACGGGACACAGCCGCTGTTTCCATTTGGTTACGGGTTGTCGTACACAACGTTTAAATACGGCGATTTATCTTTGAAACCGCTCGGTGAGGCGGGAAGATTTGAAGTATCTTTCGATGTCACGAATACGGGTAAACGCGAGGGGGCGGAAGTCGCGCAAGTCTACGTCGGCGAAAACGGGGCGAGCGTGCCGCGGCCTCCTAAAGAGTTGAAGGCGTTTTCCAAGGTGACGCTGCGCCCGGGCGAAACCAAACGCGTGAGCGTGGAACTCGATCCGCGGTCTTTCGCTTATTTCGATGTGCCCGGCAAACAGTGGAAGGCGGATGCGGGCGATTATGAGATTATGGTCGGGCATTCCTCAGCCGCGATTGAGCTGAGGCATAAGGTGACCCTGGAACGGGCGCTGACGATTGCGGTGAGTGAGTGATCTATCATTAAAACAAATGCGCGCCGGCGTGATGCTCGGATTCGCTTCTGCTCTTCTCGCTCAAACAACACCCGATCCTACTGAAATTCTCGCCAAAGCCCGCGCTAAGGTGATGGATCGGATGGAAAACTTGCCGAATTATATTTGCCAGGAAACTCAGTAGTGTCCGGCTATAAGTCGAACAGATTCAGTTGGTTGAAAAATGGGTCTGATTTTTCTCCGGTGTGTTGTAGCTGAAGCGCCTGTAGAATGGGCACTCGCTCGAAAATGGTGACGCTGACGACCTGTAGGATTTGGTAGAGGCTGGCGGGCAGATGGAGTTCCTTCTTAACGATGGCGACCAGCAAGTAAATCGAGATCGCAACCCAGATTTGCGTCCGTACGGCGTTCTGGCTGGTGCCGAAGAAAGCCTTGATGCGCAGGTGTTGCTTGATCCATTTGAAGAACAGTTCCACCTGCCAGCGAGACTTGTACAGGTTGGCGATGGTCAGTGCCGGCAGCTCAAAGTTGTTGGTCAAGAAGATGAGGAAACGCTGGTGTTCGGCGTCGAAGTAGCGGACCCTCCGCAGTGCTGCCGGATAATGCTTGGCCGATCCCGGAGTGGCCAACACAACGGTGTGATCACTCTTCACGCCGCTGGTGCGATCCACCGGGTGGGAATAGCGGCGTCGCAATAGAACGTTGTCTTTGGTGCGGGTCACGAAGAACGCGGCGGCGAGAGTCAGCCGATAGAGGCGCCCGAAGTCGAGATACCCACGATCCATCACATAGAAGGCGCCGGCCTCGGGCCGAAGCTGATCCAGTATATTCACGTCATGCACTTTGCCGTCGGTGACGCACACGAACAAGGGGATGTTGCCATGCAGGTCGATCAGCGTGTGCATCTTCACCGCGCCCCAGCGCTCGCGGAAGCGAGCCCACGGGAACACCGCCAAACACAAGTCGATGGTCGTCGAGTCCAGAGCATAGGCACTAAGCTGAAGTTCCGCGCCGAACGGATCGTGGGCGTACAGGAGCCGGGCGCGGGCAATGAGGACCTGCGCGAAATCGGCGAAAATACGCCAGTCGTGGCTTTCATTGGCGTCAGCCAGTGTTGATCGAGAGACTCGGCCGCGGATGCCCATGTGGTACAGCTTGTCCGGCGAACTTCGCAAGCAAGCCTCGATATCCCGCAGTCCCTCGCGGTAAGTGAACTGGGCAAAGGCCATGCATAAGAACTGATCCCAACAGGAGAACCCGCGCAGCCGATTATCTCCGTTGTAGCGCACGACACAGCGGCGGAACTCTCGATCCGGCAGGAAGGCAATCAACTGTGAGAAGACCGTGCGGCCAAGGTTCATGCCTCATGGTGGCAGCCCCGAATTTATGCTTTGGTTCGCCTGGGTTTTCAAATCGCGGCAAGCCGAAAAACGCCCTAAGCACCTGTTTCACAGCCAGTTGCCGACCATGATTCGAGCGTTAGCCGGACAGTAGTGCAGGAAACTATAGAGCGCCAGAACCTCAAACGCCATAAACCTCCTGATTCCTTGCAACCGAAAAACTGCGACCAACTCAGCGGAGAAAAGCGCCGAGGCGGCTACAAACTGGAATTGGAATGGACCGACCGGCTCCGTCTCGACGTCAAGGTATCGAACGGAATTGAAATCGGCTCCTGGGCCGGCGCCAGTCAGTTCGAAGGCTGGGACGCACTTCGCCTGATCCTAATCTAAATCCTCCCGGCCGCAGTGTTGGAAAGCATTTCCGAATCGGCGGGGATTGCGCGGGTCGCTGAGTCTCTGGATTCCGACGGAGGGTAAACTGGTCGCCGGGGACACGCTGTTTCGCGACAGCATCGGCCGCACCGATCTACCGAGAGGGGACAGCCGGGCTATTTTGCGGTCCATTCGCGATAAGTTTCTGACTTTACCGGATGCCGCTGTAGTTATTCCCGGACATCGCCACCATCGGGCTCAGGAGGTGGTTGCCGGGAACCTCCAACTTCGACGAATCCTACCGAGCCGCGACCGTGAGGGAGCGGTGGCGGAGCGGGCGCACAATCCTTTTCTGCAGGGTCTGTGAGCCAGCGCCGGGGCATGTTTCTCGCGCATGCGGGCTGGGCTATGGTCCTTTGTAAGGCCGGAGGATGGTTGTCCTCCCGCCGTCCGAGGCAGTTTCCGACGGTTAAGTTGCACGTCGAAGAGTTTAGCGGCGCCAAGGAAAACTTTTCGACACAATTGGAAGAATCACTCAACAATGCTCCCGGCGTGGAACTGGGGCCGGGACGGAAAGCGTCAGGGTCAGCGCCCAGTTGAGGAACTCCCCGACGGGCGTGGAGTTTTGGAGCCAGGAGTACACGGCCAACTCGGCCGAACCCCGGCCGATTCTGCGCGAGGTCGCGCGCGACGTAGTCAAAAGAAAGTCCTACTCCGGGGAGTGGGGGCCACCTTCGTTTTCTACACCCAGTCAACCCACGGCTATGTTGTCCCGGCAGGCTTTGAATCACGGTGGCTAACGATTCCGGCGCAGGCGCACTGAGACATCATCACTTCCCTTCGAATTTCGGCGCGCGCTTTTCCAGCATGGCCGCCAGAGCTTCGGTGTGATCGGTGGTGCTATGCGCCAGTGCCTGATACGTGGCCGACATTTCGAGCAGCGTATCGAGCCGCGCGTGCATCGATTCGCGCAACAGCCGCTTGGTCCAGCGCACCACTTGCGGCGGGTTGACCGCGATACGATTGGCCAGCGCCAGCGCCTCCGGCATCAGTTGCTCGGGAGGAAACACTTTGGAGACCAGGCCGCTCTCGAGTGCCGCTTGTGCGTTCCAGGGATCTCCGGTAAACGCCATTTCGGCCGCGCGTGAGTAGCCGATGGCGCGCGGCAAGAACCAGGCTCCGCCGTCGCCGGGAATGATGCCCACCTTCACAAAGCTCTCGGCAAATATCGCATTCTGCGATGCCAGCCGGATGTCGCACATGCATGCCAGATCGCAGCCGGCGCCAATGGCCGGACCATTTACCGCGGCAATCAGCGGAACGTCGAGCTGAAATAGCGCCCGCGGGATGCGTTGGATTCCGGTGCGGTAATTGGTAGCGATCTCCTGCGGAGTGCCGCCGAACATGCCCGTCTTTTCGCGCATGTTGCGCACATTGCCGCCCGAACAAAACGCCGTTCCTGCGCCCGTGAGAATGACCGCCCGAAGAAAAAGATCGCCGTTGATGCGCTCCACCGCGTTCTCGAACGCGTTGAAGATTTCTTCGCCCGAAAGTGCATTCCGTGTCGCCGGATCGTCCAGCGTCAAAACTACCACGTGATCGTGCTGTTCCAACCGAAGAGTCATACGTACAACGATAGCCGGTTAGGGAAGTTCGACGCCCGAGTAAATATCGGTGACGCTCAGCTCGCAGCCGACGGATTCGATGTGGATGGTTTCCTGGAGATCCGCAATGTTGCTGAACTCCCAGTGGTCATTCGGTAGCCGGCGCCAGTGCTCAACGGAGATCCGATCCTGCTCGATCATCAATAGATCGGTCAGCGATGGAATCCGGCTATACATCCGCGCTTTGTCGCCCAGATCGTAGCTCCGTGTGGTGGGAAACAACACTTCCACAATCACCTTCGGGTTGGTCACCGTATCGCGCTTTTCGTCGACGTACTCTAACGCACCGCAGACGACTGTCACGTCCGGATAAGAGTAGAGGCTGCGCCGGTCCACGCACACTCGAAGACTGCTGCTAAAGACACGGCAGTTACCGCCGGAAAGCTGTCTGTGGAGCGAAGAAACGGCATTCGCAGCCAACAAACTATGCCAGGGACTCATTCCCCCCACAGCGACGATTTCTCGGCCCACAGCGACGATCGCTCCGAACACGTACTCGTTCTTCACGTCTGAGGCGCGATCGTATTCGAGATACTCTTCCGGTGTCACCAGCGGAAGGCTCTGCGTTGACATTTGCCTTTATTCTACTGTGAATAGTGTTACGGCAGTTCGACGCCTGAGTAAATATCAGCCACGCTCAGCTCGCAGCCGACGGATTCGATCTGGATGGTAGCTTGGCGGTCTGGGATATCGCTGATTTCTCCAGTGGCCATTCGCTAGCCGCCGCCAGTGTTCGATCGAGACACGATCCTGTTCGATCAACCGCAGGTCGGTAAGCGAAGGAATCCGGCTATACATCCGCGCCTTGTCGCCCAGAGGCGCGATCGTATTCGAGGTACTCTTCCGGCGTAACCAGCGGAAGGCTCTGCGTGGACATCTGGGACTATTTTACCCCGCAATTGATGCTATCCTGATCGAGTAAGGAGCTTAACGAAACATGAGAAGCACCCTCACCGCCGCCGCTTCGCTTTGCCTCACTCTTTCCCTCGCCTCTGCCGCGAGCCTCGGCTCGCAGTCCGTCCGTGGCGAGTACATTGAAGCCCGTACGGCCGACGTCTATACCGGGCCTTGCTTCGCCAACTCCGAAGTCGGAATGGCGGGCGATCTCGCCGTGCTCGGATGGAAAGTCGACAAAGGCTCCTTTCGGGGCGTCAACATTGACGGCCTGTCCGTGATGGGTGTTCTCAAAGCTAATACCACTCTGGGAGACGTGACCGTCGCGGTAAATCCAGTGAAATCGGTGATCGTGATCGATGAGCGCGCCAACGCCGAACAGCGCCTGGCGCTCAAGGCATTCGCGCAAAAGATGGCCGGCGCTTTACTCGCCGACGTGGTTCGCGTGGAATACCAGCCAATCCGATTCTCTATGGCCAACAATAGTGTCCACACGGCGAAGGCTACCATGACCGCCGGCGACCTGGTGAAGGTCGAAACGCGGGCGCTGGTGGATGGCGACCAGATTTGCCACAATGAGGCGGTCTGGTACCAGCCGCTGACTCCGGTCGAACACGCCATGCCGGCCTACACGGTCGCCAATGGTTACAGCGGCCAAGGTCTCGGCACGGTGTGGAACTACACCGGCAACCGCGGCTCCTTTGTCGGAACGTTCCAAACCACCGACTAAAATTTTTCCTTGAACCGAGCGCTCCTGGGCTGCGTTGTATGCAGCAGGAGCGCTTGGTGTATGCACTCGCTTGCTCTCGCCGTCGCGGAACTCAAACGGCTTTATCCCGCTCCCGCTCCGAAACCGCACCCGATCGCGGGCTTCTTTATCGCCCTGGCCGCGCTCAGCGTCTTCTTCTGGACCATGGAGTCCCTCTGGCCGGAAGACTCCGGACAACGTAAATTGCGAGCCGGCGCGGGTGTCGATTTGTTCTACTGGTTGTTCAGCACCATTGGCGGTAAAATAGCGGCCGCCGGCGCCGCCACATCCGCCATCGTTCTCATCCTGCTCCGTGTCCCCCATCACTTCTCGATCGTCACGCAACAGCCGCTTTGGCTCCAGTGGATGGAAGCTATGCTGGTGGGCGATTTTTGCGGCTACTGGACGCACCGCACGCTGCATGAAATTCCGGCGCTGTGGCGATTCCACGCTATCCATCACAGCTCAGAGAAACTCGATTGGCTTGCGGCCGGCAGAGTGCATCCACTCGAGACGGTCATCAACCGGACGCTGGTGACAATTCCGCTGTTTGTGTTCGGTTTTTCTCCGGCAATTCCCGCGGTTTACGGACCATTTTTGGCGATCTACCCGATCTTTCTGCACGCCAACGTGCGCTGGAGCTATGGGCCGCTCCGGTGGATTGTCGCGAGCCCGGCGTTTCACCGCTGGCATCACGCTGCCGACGCGGAAGCCCTAGACAAGAACTATGCCGGTCTCTTTCCGTTCTGGGACTGTCTGTTCAATACCGCCTATTTTCCGCGCGGCGAGCATCCTAAAGCGTATGGCGTCCGGGAAAGCGCCGTGCCCAAATCAGTGTACCGGCAGTTTATCTATCCGTTTCGCGGCGCGTAAGCTGCGACAATAACGGGGCACAGGCTCTCTCGGCGCCGCGCGATTAGCGGTCGGACGGCGTTCCCGTGATTGGGGTTCCGATAATGTCGCCGGACACTACCATCTCCACTCGCCGGTTCTGCTGCCGGCCGGCGTTGGTGTCATTAGAGGCTACCGGATTGGCCTTTCCAAAGCCCTTGGAACTAACATTGTCGGGGCTGACGCCTTGTTCGATCAGATAGGCGCGAACGGAATCGGCGCGCTGCTCCGATAGCTTCAAATTATAGGCATCGCTGCCGATGCTGTCGGTGAAGCCGTCCAATTCCAATTTCAATCCGGGATGCGCCAGCACGATACCGGCAACTTTGGCGAGCTTCTCTCGCGCCCCTTGCCGCAGCGTGTACTTGTCGAAATCAAACAGGACATCTGAGATGTTTACGATCAAGCCGCGCGCCGTGTCGCGCGTCTCCAGAATCGCGTTCAACTGCTCCAGCAACTGCTGCCGCAACTGCTGCTGGCTCTGCTCGGCCGCGACGCGCAAACGATCGGCTTCCTGCGCTTCAGCGCGCGCCTGGTTGGCCGCTTGTTGTTGGGCGAGCGCCTCCGCTTTGGCCTGCTCGGCGGCCAGCGCGATCCTGTTGCGCTTGCGCCTGTGCTAACTGCGCCTGCGCGCGAGCTTGCTCCGCCGCGGCGCGATCCCGGGCGGCCTGCTGCGCCGACGCATCGGCTTGAGAACGCGCTTGATCGGCCGCGCTACGCTCTGCCGCCGCCTGCGCTTCCGCGGCTGCCTGGCGATCCGCCGCCGCTTGTTTGTCGCGCGCGATCTGCTCGTCTTGGGCGCGTTTCAGAGCTAACAACCGCGCGGTCTCGGCGGTCTGAACCGCTTCCCGCGCAGTCATAATCACCGGGCGGCTGCCCGCATCGCGCAATTGATACGCTTCGGCCTGGTGCAACAAGTCCACCGATTTTTGATAGGAGTCCGCGGCGTACGACGGCGCGCCCGCAACTTGCGAAATCTCGACGGCGTTCTGTGCTTCCAGCAATTGCAGCGGCGTTCTGGGATCGATGCGGACTGGCTTGAACACTCCCGGCGCCACATTCATCACATAGGCGCCACGCTTCAGCAGATCGTACTTGACGCTGGTCTCTTCAATTTTGCCTTGAGTGTCGTCGCGAATAATATTCTCCATCACCACCACATCACTCGGTTGGGTCACCCCAAAATACGGTTCCGCAGTCACGATCAACGCGAACGCCTGCAGGTCGGTCGTGACGTCCAAATGCGAGTCGCCATCGCCGTTCAACACCACTTCGCCCAGATTCTTGGCGCGCCCCTCTGGCGTAATCGCCCAGAGCACGTAGGTCAGATATTCGGGACCATACCGCCAGGCCGCCTGCAGATGTTTCATCTGCGTTTTCACTTCGATATATCCCGGCCGGCTATTGACGTCGGCATGTCCATCCGCCTCCGGCGCCAAGGGCGTCCCGCGCAGATCTACCTTGGTCCAGCCGCTGCGATGACGATAGCTCACCGCGTTCGTCGACCGCTCGACCACCGTGACTCGAAAAATGGGCTGAGGGTCTTGCGCATACACCGATTGGGCGTACACACATGCCGCCAACGCCAGACCGGCCATCGCTTTCAACATTTCGCGTCCTCCTGGGGGCGTACTACTGCATTTGGTTTGCCAACTGACCGCCGCGTTACACATGTGAGAGTTACGGTTACTTCTGGCCAAAATTACCCTGGCAGGCAAGAAAAATCTTCCGCCAGCAAACCCGATGCTATACTGTAGGCACGCATTCGCCGTGGAGTTGAACATGGCCGCGAAATCGTCGAACCAACTCCGTTACGCCCGATTCCTGGCATCTATCTGTTTACTGGCGTGTCTGCACGCCGCGGACGAGAAAGTTAGCATCGAGCCTCGCGCCAAGCCGGGCGACAAAGATAAAGTTGCCGTGCTGGAGCGGCGTCCTGGAAACATCCGCATTGATACCACGCTGGTTCAAATCAACGTTACAGTCACCGACCCGCTCAATCGTTTTGTCACCGGGCTCGAGAAGGAGCACTTCCGGCTGTTCGAGGATAAGGTGGAGCAGGAAATCCTGCAGTTTTCCTCCGAAGATGCGCCCCTTTCCATCGGCCTGGTTTTCGACACCAGCGGAAGCATGGGAAGCAAATTGCAAAAGTCCCGGCAGGCCGCTGCGCAGTTCTTCAAAACCGCCAATCCGGCCGATGAGTTCTTCCTGGTGCAGTTCAACGATCGCCCTGAACTGGTGGCCCCGTTCACCACCGATACCGACGATATTCAGAACCGGCTTACGTTTACCCAATCGAAAGGCCGTACCGCGCTGCTCGATGGCGTTTACCTTGCCATGAACGAGATGAAAAAGGCTCACAATCCGCGCAAGGCGATCCTCATCATCTCCGATGGTGGAGACAACAGCAGCCGTTATACTGAAACCGAGATCAAGAACGCCGTGCGCGAATCGGACGTTCAGGTATACGCGATCGGCATTTTCGAGCCGATTTCGGGCCGCGGCCGTACGCCCGAGGAGATGATGGGGCCCGGCTTGTTGAATGAAATGGCGGAACAAACCGGGGGGCGCGCGTTTCCCGTGGATAACGTCGCCGAGTTGCCGGACATCGCAGCTAAAATCGGCGTTGAGTTGAGAAATCAGTACGTGTTGTATTATTCACCAAAAAACATTGTTCGCGATGGAAAGTATCGCCGCGTTAACGTGAAGCTGGTTCAGCCGCGCGGTCTTCCTACGCTGAAGGCGTTTTACCGCCTGGGATATTATGCGCCTGCACAGTAGCATGCTCGGTAGCCTGGCGCTCTTAGGCGTCTTCGCCGCCGCCCAAACGCCTCCGGCCGCCCCACCCGCGGCTAGCCCGCCCGGCGCGACTGACGAGGCGCCAACCTTTCGCACCGATGCGCGGCTGGTTGTGCTTCCCGTTAGCGTGTCCGACAGAAGCGGGAAGCTGGTCACCAATCTTTCACAGGCATCGTTCAAGGTTTTCGAGAATGGCGCGGAGCAGCCCATCAAGTTGTTTCGCCGCGAGGATGTCCCGGTGTCGCTCGGCATCATTGTCGACAACAGCGGCAGCATGCACGACAAGCGCTCAAAAGTCGAAACTGCCGCGCTCGATCTGGTCAGAGCCTCCAATCCGCGCGACGAGGTGTTCATCGTCAACTTCAACGATGAAGCGTATCTCGACGTCGAGTTCACCAACGACATCAAGAAGCTGGAAGAAGGACTGGCGCGTATCGATTCCCGCGGCGGCACGGCCCTGCGCGATTCCATCAGCATGTCCATCGACTATTTGAAGCAGAAGGGCAAGAAAGACAAGAAAGTGCTCTTGGTCGTGACTGACGGCAACGACACGGCCAGCACCGGAACGCTGGAAAAGCTGGTGGATAAAGCCCGGCAGTCCGAAGTATTGATTTACGCCATCGGCTTGCTCAGCGAAGAAGAGAAGCACGAGGCGAAAAAAGCCAAGCGCGAACTGGATGCGGTCACGCGCGAGAGCGGCGGTCTGGCTTTTTATCCACGCGATCTGACCGAGGTCGACCGGATCACGCAGGAAGTGGCGCACGAGATCCGCAACCAGTACACGATCGCGTATTCGCCGACCATCCAAGCCCTGGACGGCAGCTTCCGGCAAATCCGCGTCACCGTAAGCGCCTCGGGCCATCCTAGCGTCCGCACTCGCACCGGCTATTATGCGACGCCGGACAGTAAGCAATCCCGCAAGGTTTCCGCCAGTCTGAACAAATGATCGGTTACGTGTGGCGGGCCACTTGTGGTTACCGGCTGCAGCCTTGGAAAAGCCCGTACCTGCGCTGGCGTATGGAGACATATCTAGGAACGCCTGCCGCCGATATTGATTTTCGTGAATTCTGGCGTCTGGCATGGGACAACCGGGGCGGCCTGTTGCGCTTCCTCCGCTGGGCCAGCCGCATGCGACTCACCAACTGAATTTTCTGCGCAAACCGGATAAAACCCGGTTGGTCCAGGAGCCGAAGGGTTGATCGGTTACCAGGTACGTCCAGACGGCGCCGCGCTCGCCGGGGCCTTCTCCAGTGGTCTGAGCCTCGGCTATGCGGCGTGCGATTTCCGTGGGCAGATCTGCTTCCAGTTTCGTAAACCACTCGTGAATTTTCTGGGCATATTCATAATGGGCGTCGCGGCCTGAAAGCATGGGAGGGCCTGCCAGGCCCCAGCTTAACCAGGGCAAGCCAGACCGAAACTCCGCCAGGCTCGCCAGATAGTCGGACCACAACTCGTCGATGGTGCGCAGGGTGACCAGCCGCTCCAGTTCCGACGAGCAAGTTCCACCCCCCAGCACCTCCTGGCGATAGGTGTGAATCCGGTGCCGCTGGCCCTCGACGGGCAGCTCGTACTTTTGCAGGAAGAGCCTCTGATCTAGGTTCTGCCCTTCCACCAGCCGCTGGACGGAGTCGAGATCCGTGCCCAGCTTGGGATTGAGATCGCGATACTTCACCAATAAATCGTCTTCGAGCGAAACGAAGAATCGCGAACAGCCTGGATCGCCCTGGCGGCCGGCGCGGCCCCGAAGCTGATTGTCGATCCGCCGGCTCTCGTGCTTCTGCGTTCCGATGACGTATAGGCCGCCCGCCGCCGCGGCGCCTTCACCCAACCGGATATCCGTACCCCGGCCGGCCATGTTGGTGGAGATCGTGACGGCCGAGCGTTGGCCCGCCTGTGCGACGATCGCCGCCTCCAACTCATCGTTGCGCGCGTTCAATACGCGATGCGGAATATCGCGTAGCCTGCCGCTCAATCGCTCCGATTCTTCCACGCTGCCGGTCCCGACTAGAACGGGCTGCGCGGTAGAGTATGCTCGCCGGATCTCAGCGAGAACGGCCTGTTCCTTGTCGCGCTTGGTTGCGAAGACGGCGTCCGGGTAATCGATGCGGATCACGGGTTTGTTGGTCGGAATGGTCTCCACCTGTAACCCGTAAATCTTCTCGAACTCCAAACTCTGCGTCGCCGCCGTGCCCGTCATACCGCAAATCTTTGGATATAGCGCCATCAAGTGCTGTAACGTGAGCGAGCCCAGGATCATCCCCTGGCGCTTCGCGGCGACGCCCTCTTTCATCTCTACCGCGGTGTGAAGGCCGGCGGGCCAGCGCCGGTCCTGGGCAATTCGTCCCTTGAACTCATCAACCATCTCAATGGCGCCGTTCTTCACGACGTAATCCACGTCGCGGCGCAGCAGCACGTGGGCATGCAGCGCGTCTTGAACAGCGGTGAGAATGTGAAGATTGCTCTCGTCGTATAGATTCTGGCAATGGAAGGCGTTTTCCACCGCCGCTATCCCTGAGTCTGTCAGCGCGACGTTTCTCGCGCCCACGTCGACGGAGCAATAGAACGGCGGCCGCAAATTCCGGGCGACCTGATTTGCCGCAAACGCCAATCCGATGCCGCCTGTGTCGCCGCCGGCAATTACCAGCGGAATGCGCGCTTCGTCGATCAGTATGGAATCGACCTCGTCAATCACGGCGGCGGCAAAGGGGCGCTGCACCTGCTCATCCAGCCGGAGCGCCAGGCGGTCGCGAAGAAAATCGAAACCGATCTCGTTAGCGGTCGAGTACATCACGTCGCACGCGTAAGCGGCGCGTCGTTCGGCCGCGCTCATCCCCTGTTGCAGATAGCCAACGGATAGACCTAAGAAGCGGTATATGTCTCCCATCCACGCGGCGTCGCGGCGGGCCAGGTAGTCGTTGACGGTCAGCACGTGGACGCCGCGCCCTGCGCGCGCGTACCAGGCGATGGCGGGGACGGCGGCTAGCGTCTTTCCCTCGCCCGTTTGCATTTCGGCGATATTGCCGCGCGCCAGAGCAAGAGTCCCACGCAGTTGAACATCAAACATATCCTGGCCGAGCAGGCGCGACGCGACCGCTGCTGTAACGGCGATCAGCGTCACCAGTTCGTTAGCTTCTAAAGCTACCGTGCGCAGTTCCGCATCAGTCAGGCGGCTGTATCCGGCTCGTAGGGTGTTGATCCGGCGAATCGACAGCCCATCGCCTCGCGCAGGCCCGAAAATAGAATTCAAGAATCGGCGCATGGCGCCCTCCTTCTTCTCTGCTTCGATTTATTAACGAACTTGGAGAGTCGAGGGCGGTGGACGCTGAAAGAGGGCAGTCGCAAGAGCCAAAGCCGCGAAGCAGTCATCTGTCCCAAGGCTCCCGCAGGAAGGTTGCCGTCCGAGCAGGATTAGGGCCGGGCGGCTTTCCGGGACCTCGCGCTTGGATTCGGACGATCTATAAACGTAGACGATTCCGCTGACAGCGCTAGGCGTGTCAACCCGGATCGTTGGCCCGGGGAAGTTCGCCGAAGCCACCAAGAGAGTTGCGATCAACCAGTGGATGCATCGCTGTTTCAATCTATCGAGAGTATCCCACACCCCATGAACAGCGTGCCTTTGCCAACTAGTGCCTTCCCCTCACTTACGTTCGGGGCTAAAATTCCTTTGATGCCCATCTGGCTACTTCTCTAACTGAAAATTACCGGCATATAGCGCGTCAATTCCCGACGAATAAAAACTGCGCACCGCATCTCTGGGATTGCACACCAACGGATCGCCGAACAGATTGAAGCTGGTGTTGTAGAGGACCGGAAGCCCGCTCTTCTCGCCAGCGGCCAGCAACAAACGGTGATACAGCGGATTGTCCCGCGCCGACACCGTATGCACGCGCACTAATCCCTCGCCCAGGACCGCGCTCTGAAACGTTTTGCGATAGGCCGGACGCACGCGCCCAACCGTAGCGAGAAAACGGGCGTTCGGGCCGGCTTCGAAATACTCGGCGCACAACTCGGCCGGAACGGAAGCCGCGAACTTGCGAAACGGCTCCCGGTGTTTGATGAAAATGTTCAGGTTTTCGGTGGAATAGGGATTCAGGGGCGAAGCGAGAATGCTGCGGTTGCCCAGCGCGCGCGGCCCAAACTCCATGCGGCCTTGCATCCAGGCGATAATCTTCTGCTCGGCCAGATCGCGCACCGCGTTCTCCACCAGTTCGTCCGTGGTCAGCAGATACCGGAAGCGCAGTTTGCAATTCTCCAGCACCTTTTTGGTTTCTTCAGCGCTAAAGGCCGGCCCTAGGAACAAGTCGAATTCCGGCCGTTGCGTTTGCCGATAGACCGAGTGCCAGGCTTGCAGCACGGCGCCAATCGCAGTGCCGGCATTGCCCGAGGCAGGCTGGACAAAGACGTTCTTGGTGCGTTCGATCGCGCTTACCAGCAGGGCGTTAAACGCCAGACCGCCCGCCAGACACACGTTGGCGTGATCGCCGGCCATCTGCAGAACCGTCTCTTCCGTGGCACGCTGGAGCCCGGCGGCGATGGGCGATCGAAGCGCGAAGGGAATATCGGCTTCGTCTTCGAGGCCGAGCCGCGCATAGAATTTCTCGCTGAACCCGCCGGCGCTCAGTCGGTCGGCGTCGAAATAACTGCGGTCCACTCGCGGCCAATCCTGGCCGCCTAGAATCTCGCGGAACAAGGGCGCGAATTGCCCGGAATCGCCGGATGTCGAAAGCCACTGCACCTTGTGTTCGTCGGCATTGGCGTGAAAGCCGAGCAACTCCGTGACGCGGCCGAACACATCGCCAAGTGAATCGGGATAGAACAGTTCCCGTTCCAATCGCAGATCTTTGCCGGAGCCTTGCCAGAGCGCTCCGCAGCGGAAGTCGCCAATCCGGTCGAGCGTAATCACCGCGGCTTCAGAAAAAGGCGAAACATAAAAGGCGGAAGCGGCGTGCGCGGTATGGTGTTCCACCAGAATGAGGCGTGCGTTAGGGAAATAGGCGCGCACCTCGAGGTGCAACTCGCCTTCGACACCGCTGGCAAACGGCGGTACTAACGCGACGCAATCGACACTGGGAGCGGGGACGCCCGCAAGTTCGAGGGACATCTGAATGGCCTCGCGCGGCAGCTCACCCGCCTCCGAGCGGCGGGAAATTTTCTTCTGTTCCACGGCCGCGGAGAGCGCGCCGTCCTTCAACACCGCGCAAGCCGCGTCGTTCAGCAACCCTCCCAGGCCGACGATGTTCATTTGGATTTGGTCTCGATCTGGGCGCAGGTGTTGTGGTGGCTGGCGCGGAAATTAGCGCGCCGCCGGGACTGATGAGTGATTCTGAGCATTCAGCCCCGCTGCGCCCACGCGCTAAAACCACGGCTGCACAGGCTAAAGCCTGTGCCACCCAGTGTTGGCACAGCAAATGTGGCACAGGCTTTAGCCTGTGCCGATTGACATTCTGCCAATGACCTTGGGGGAGCGCTCTCGCGAAGGAGTGGTTTCTCGATCTTCATCTCGATTTCTTTTCGATCTTCGCCCAGGTATCGCGCAAAGCGACGGCGCGATTGAAAACCGGCTGACCCGGTTGGCTGTCTGGGTCGGCGCAGAAATAACCCAGCCGCTCGAACTGATAGCTGGCTCCAGGCTTCGCCTCGGCCAGGCTGGGTTCCACCTTGCAGCCGCGCAACACCTCGAGCGACTTGGGATTCAAGCACTCGACAAAGTCGGTGACTTCATTGGGATTCTCGCGCGTAAACAGCGTCTCGTACAGCCGCACTTCCGCGTCGACGGCATGCCCGGCCGAGACCCAGTGGATGGTCCCTTTCACTTTGCGGCCGTCGGGCGTGTTGCCGCCTACGGTCGCGGGATCGTAGGAGCAGTGTACCTCCACTACCTCGCCTTGGGCGTTTTTCACCACTTGGGTGCAGGTGACCAGATAGCCATAGCGCAGCCGCACTTCCCTGCCCGGAGACAAACGGAAATACTGCTTGGGCGGATCCTCCCGGAAATCGTCCTGCTCGATGTAGAGCACGCGCGAGAACGGAACTTTGCGGCTGCCCGCGCCCGCGTCTTCGGGATTATTTACCGCTTCCATCATCTCGACTTTGTCGTCCGGATAGTTCTCAATCACCACCTTCAAGGGATTGAGCACCGCCATCACACGCAACGCGGTTTTGTTCAGCTCTTCCCGCAGCGAGTGTTCCAGTAGCCCGATCTCGATCACGCCGGTGGTTTTCGATACGCCGATCTTCTGGCTAAAGTTGCGGATTGCCTCCGGTGTATAGCCACGCCGCCGCAGTCCGGAAATGGTGGGCATGCGCGGATCGTCCCAGCCGTTGACGATGCCGTCTTGCACCATGGCCAGCAGCTTGCGCTTGCTCAGCAGAGTGAAGGTGAGATTGAGCCGGTCGAACTCGATCTGTTGCGGATGATAAATGCCGAGTTGATCGAGGTACCAGTCGTAAAGCGGCCGGTGATCTTCGAACTCGAGCGTACAGATGGAGTGAGTGATCCTTTCCATCGAGTCAGATTGGCCGTGCGCGTAATCGTACATCGGATAAATGCACCACTCCTGGCCAGTCCGATGGTGCTCGGTGTGCAGAATCCGGTACATCACCGGATCGCGCAGGTTCAGATTGCTCGCGGCCATGTCGATCTTGGCGCGCAAGGTGCGGGAACCATCCAGAAATTCGCCCGCTTTCATGCGGTGAAACAGGTCCAGATTCTCTTCGACGGACCGGTTACGATACGGGCTCTCGATTCCAGGCTCGGTGAAGGTGCCGCGCTGCGCGCTGATCTGCTGCGCGCTCAAGTCGCAAATAAAGGCTTTGCCGGCTTGAATCAACTGCACGGCCCACTCGAATAACTGGCCGAAGTAATCGGAGGCGTAAAACATCCGGTCTTCCCAATCGCCACCCAACCAGTGCACGTCTTCGATAATCGAGTCGACATATTCGGTTTCTTCTTTCGACGGATTGGTGTCGTCGAAACGCAAATTACATTTGCCGCCGAATTCATTCGCCAGTCCGAAATTCAGATGAATGGATTTGGCGTGGCCGATATGCAGATAACCATTCGGCTCGGGAGGGAAGCGGGTATGCACGCGTCCCTGGTACTTGTTGGTCTTCAGGTCTTCAAGAATAATATCCCGGATAAAGTTCGACGGGCGCTCTACGGTTTCTACAGTTTCCATTTTAATTTCTATGAACACAGACTAAAGTCCGTGCCACCTAGCACAACATTTCGATTGCACGGCAGATACGACGGAGGCAGGTTTCGCGACCCAGCACCTCGAGCGTTTCGATATGCAACTCCTGCGCGCCGGCGCGCAACGCCGCGTCCAGACAATGTCCCGGATAAAGTTCGACGGGCGCTCTACGGTTTCTACAGTTTCCATTTTAATTTCTACGAACACAGACTAAAGTCCGTGCCACCTAGCACAGCATTTCGATTGCACGGCAGATACGACGGAGGCAGGTTTCGCGACCCAGCACTTCGAGCGTTTCAAACAGCGGCGGAGCATTCTTGCGCCCACACACCGCGACGCGAATCGGCTGAAACATCTGGCCTGGTTTGATATGCAACTCCTGCGCGCCGGCGCGCAACGCCGCGTCCAGGCTTGGATGATCGAAGTGGGCGTGCGCCAGAATCGTCAGCGCACTCTCGAGCACACTCCGCGCCATTGCGGCGTCGCCTTTTTGGGGAATCAACTCCGCCTGGTCAAACGGCGGCAACTCGTCGCGGAAGAAGAAATCCGCCGTCGTGGCCACATCGCGGAGCGTCTTGATGCGCTCGCGAATCAGCGGCGCTACCTGCAGCATTTTTTCCGCGTTGGCGTTGAGGCCGGCGGCCTGCGCGAACGGCAACATGCGCTCAGCCAGTTCCTCAACCGGCAGTTCGCGGAGGTATTCGGAGTTGAGCCAGACCGCCTTGGGATCGAACGGGTCTTCCTCAGTAAAGTTGACCACGGCATTATGCCGGTTGATGCCTTCAAACGTAAACGCGTCCACCAGGTCCTGGCGGCTCATTTTCTCGCGGTTATCTTTCGGCGACCAACCCAGCAGACACAGAAAATTGACGTAAGTCTGAGGCAGAAAACCGCCATCGCGATACGTGGTCACGCTGACCACCGGCCCATGTTTGCGTTTGCTGAGCTTCGAGCCGTCGGGAGCGATGAGCAACGGCAGATGCGCAAACTGCGGCGGCGCGGCGCCCGCGGCCTCAAAGATCAACACGTGCTTGAACGTGTTCGTCAGGTGATCCTGGCCGCGGATGATGTGGCTGATGCGCAGGTCGATATCGTCGGCGCAGGAGGCCATGTGATAGGTCGGGAGTCCGTTGCTGCGCAGCAGAGCGAAGTCCTCGATGTCGGCGGCTAATTTCGACTGAGCGCCATACACGGAATCCTCAAACTCCACGCGACGGCCGTCTTCGCGCGGCACTTTGAAGCGGAGGACGAAAGGTTCCCCGGCGGCGGCGCGGCGGTCGCTTTCGGCAGCGGACAGGGCGCGCATCTCGGAGTTGAACAGCCAGGGGCCGTCGCTTGAGTATTCGCGGTCTTCTGCTTCCGTGGACGCGGGAGTGAAATCGCGGTAGGCGAGGCCTTTGGCGAAGATGGTCTGAGCGATCTGGTTGTGCAGCGTTAACCGCTCCGACTGGCGATAGAATTCGTCCCAATTGAGTCCGAGCCACTCCAGGCCATCGAAAATCGAGTCGAGAGAGACTTGGGTGTTGCGCTCGACATCGGTGTCGTCGATGCGCAGAATCATCGTGCCGTGGTTGTGACGGGCGTAGAGCCAATTAAATATGAAGGTGCGCGCGCTGCCGATGTGTAGATAACCGGTCGGCGAGGGCGCAAAGCGAACTCTCAGCATGAAGTTCCAGGATACAGTGCGCTGATGCGGGGACTGGGTTTTTTCACTGCGATTTGCGTGCGGTCGCGGAGGGCGACCAGGGGGCCGGCCCGGGCGGACCCCCACGTCCGCGCGGGACGCCCTCGTCCCGCCGAGACCGGCCCAACGTCCACTACTTCGTCACCGTCAGCGAGAACGATCCGGCCAGCGTGGCTCCGCCGCCAGTGATGGAAAGCGTAACGGAGCTGGTCTTACCGGTGACCGCGGTCGATCGGCGGTGAACCTCACCGTACTCGTTTGATTGCCGGCGCCCGGCAACGTCAGCGTCAACGGCGCATTAAACTCGCGGCGATGAAGGCGCCGGCTTTCACTGAACCCGCCCCGGGCCAGCGTCCACTACTTCGTCACGGTCAGCGAGAACGATCCGACCAGCGTGGTAGGGCCGCTACTGATAGAAAGCGTAACGCTATTGGTCTTACCAGTGACCGCAGTCGAAGCGGCGGTGAACTTCACCGTACTCGTCTGATTGCCGGCGCCCGACAACGAAGCCGGACTGAAAGTGCACGTCACTCCCGTGGGAAGGCCGGTCGCCGTCAGCGTCAACGGCGAATTAAACCCAGCGGCGATATTGGCCGTTAGGCTCGCGGTGATGAAGGCGCCGGCTTTCACTGAACCCGCGCCGGTCGAGAGCGTAGCCGTGAACGGACGAGTAACGGTGAGCGTCATCGTCTCAGTCCTGGTGATTCCGCCGCCCGTGGCGGTGACAGTCACAATGCTCGTGGTCAGCGCAGCGCTGGGGCTCGCGCTGAAATTGAGCATGCTTGTGCCAGGACCGGGCGAAGGGAGCGAAGCGGGCGTGAAAGTCGCCGTCACGCCAGATGGTAAGCCGCTCACCGAGAGCGCAACCGCGGCGCCGGGCTTGCCGGACACGCTGAGGCCCAGGGAACTAACGCCGCCTTGGGCCAGATTGGCCGTCGTCGCGTTCAGGGCCAGAGTCAGACTCGGCGGTGTCGTCACTGGCGCGGAAATGGTAACGCTCACTGTGGCCGCGGTGCTCAGCGAACTGCCTGGTCCGTTAATCGCGACGTTGTAAGTTCCGGGCGCGGCATTGCTAGCCGCCGTCAACGTCACTGTGCTGGTGCCGCTGCCCGGAGCGGCGAAGCTGGCGGGCGAAAGGCTGGCAGTTACGCCGGCGGGCAAGCCGGCCACCGACAACGAAACCGCGGCGTTGAATCCGTTGCTGAGAGCGGAAGTCACTTTGGTAGTGCCGCTGGAGCCGGGCGCCACGCTAATGGCGCTAGGCGAGGCGGTCAACGTCACGTGAGCCGGCGCGGAAATCGTAACGCTCACCGTTGCCGCCGTGCTCTGCCCACTGCCTGGTCCGTTAATCGCGATGCTATAAGTACCGGGCGCGGCATTGCTGGCCGCCGTCAACCTTACCGTGCTGGTTCCGCTGCCCGGAGCCGAGAAGCTCGTGGGCGCAAGGGTCGCGGTGACGCCGGAGGGCAAGCCCGTTACCGACAACGAAACCGCGGCGCTAAATCCGTTGCTGACAGTAGACGTCACTTTGGTAGTGCCGCTGGAGCCGGGCGCCACGCTAATGGCGCTGGGCGAGGCCGTCAAAGTCACATGAGCCGGCGCGGAAATCGTAACGCTCACTGTGGCCGCGGTGCTCAGCGAACTGCCTGGTCCGTTAATCGTGACGTTGTAAGTACCGGGCGCGGCATTGCTGGCCGCCGTCAACGTTACCGTGCTGGTTCCGCTGCCCGGAGCCGAGAAGCTCGTGGGCGCAAGGGTCGCAGTGACGCCGGAGGGCAAGCCCGTTACCGACAACGCAACCGCGGCGCTAAATCCGTTGCTGAGCGTGGAGGTCACTTTGGTACTGCCGCTGGAGCCAGCCGACACGGTTATCGCAGCAGGCGAAGCCGTCAAAGTCACGTGAGCCGGCGCGGAAATCGTAACGCTCACCGTCGCCGCCGTGCTCTGCCCATTGCCGGGCCCGTTGATCGCGATGCTATAAGTACCGGGCGCGGCGTTGCTGGCCGCAGTCAGCGTGACAGTGCTGGTCCCGCTACCCGGAGCGGAGAAACTGGCCGGTGAAAGGCTCGCGGTAACGCCGGTGGGTAAACCTGACGCCGACAAAGTAAACGCCGCGTTGAATCCGTTGCTGAGCGTGGAAGTCACTTTGGTAGTGCCGCTCGCGCCAGCCGCCACGGTAATCGCCGCGGGCGACGCGGTCAACGTCACTTTCGGCGAGGCCGTAGTCACCAGGTCCTGCCAGTGGTTGACCAGTTGTAGCGCATCCACGGAACCAAGCCCGCTCGCGCGATCGTAACCGGCGCCGGCCGTGAAACCGGTGACGCCCGGAACGCCATTGCCGCCGCTCGTTGTATCGTGAAACACCGCCGCGCCGCCGGCTGCCTGTTTGGTGGCCAGCCCATAGAGAGTTGGGTTGGCATTGCCTTGTCTGGCATTGGTCTTCTGCAGCACCAGCGCCATCAACCCGGCAAAAGAAGGCGAGGAGGCCGAGGTCCCACCGACCGCGCCGAGCCCGCCATCCTGGACAATCAGGTATCCATCGTGACCAGCGGCGCTGAGCGAAACGTCCGGCACATCGCGATGGCTATCGTTCGGCACGCCCGCTCCAGCCTGCCAAGACGGTTTCGCGTAAATGATACTGGCTCCTCCGCCGCCCGCCCACAGCCCCGATCCGCCACTCACCGCGCCGCTCTCGTTCCAAACCGTTTCCGGAATGTAACTCAACGCCGAGCCATACGTGGATGCGTTCGTGTTGGGAGACCAGTACTGACTCGCATTGGCGCCGTCGTTGAACTCCGTTCCTCCCACCGCGACGTTATAGGCTGTGGAACTCAACCCGCTGACCGCGGCCGCTGTCCCGCTGGACGAGTCGGGAGAATCGCAGCCCGCCGCGCCGCTATCGCCCGCCGACACAAATGCGGTGATGCCTTCGGCGGCGGCCTGCGACCACAAGCTGTTCCAGAAAGCGTTTTCCGCCGAACCCATGTAAGCTTCGCACGATCCAAAGCTGGTGCTCATCACGGGCGCCAGGTTGTGATTGACGATGTATTGCGCCGACAGATCCACGCCGTCGGTAGTGTTGGTCGAGGCCGAGACCACCAGTTGCACCGCTGCCTTTTGGGCGACCGCGCCGGACCACTCCACATCCAGCAGCGCCTCCGTTTGATCGCCCGGTTGAATTCCCGGATTGGGTCCGTTAAGCACAACCGTCGGATTATTTACCGGCAGACCCATGGTGCTGCGGAACAAAGTGACGTCGGAAACCGCGATATTGCTGCGGCCGACAATCGCAATGCTCTGGCCCGCGCCATTGAAGGACGCCGCATAGAGCGCCGCGACATCATAGATGGTTGCGAAATCGGCCGGCGCCAGGTAATGAGCGCTGCCGTAGGTGAAGTCCGGGTTCACCTTGTGCATCGGCTGCTTGCGAAAATCGTTCAGCGAAGCAATGCCGAGTATCACCGGCGCCAACGCGGCGGGAATCGACACCTCGGTTGCGTTGGCCAGATGCCGCGCGCCGCTGATGTTGTAGTGGCGCATGCTGGTGTGGAATGCGTTCTCTACCTGCTCCACGTTGCCGCTGAACATGAGCGTGCGATTGCCCGCGCTGATTTCGTCGACTTGAAAGCCATGTCCCGTGAGCCAGCCCGAGACTTCTTTGAGATCGGAATCGGACACTCCAAACTGCTGCCCAAAACTCTCGGGTGTCAACCACTGGTGATAAAACGGCGACTCCGGATCCTGCTGGGCGTCCAACAGTGTCTCCAATGCTTGCTGCTGCTCCGGATCGGGTGAAAGCACCAGAATCATCCGTTCCAGGCGAGTTGTGGAAGCTACCGGCCCCGCGTCGAACTGCGCTAGCGCGAGCGGGTGCCGGCTGGATCGAATAACGCTCGTCGCTTGATCGTCAATGGGGGATGTGATTCTATTTTTTCTAATTTGAGCGTCTGTTGTGGATACGAATACAAGAAGACCGATGAGCCCTATGGCCCTTTGAGGTATGTGCATATTATTTTTGGTCGATGCTGTCTTATCGGTCCCCAATAGACCAGGCGCGCATGTATTTCGACCTACTGCTGGGTCAGTGCAATCACCTACGCCATGTAACGAGTTCGCGCACAGCGCTGCCCGGCGCCTAATTCGGCTTGTGTGCCAGGTTATTAACCTGCAGCGGGTTTTTAACCCGCGCGCGGAGCGTTATTAGCTGTCACTGTATTTAGCAATGAAAGCCAGCGAATCGGCGAAGCAAGCGGACGGGGACATTGCGGGTCGAGTCCGAACTCCTTCGCTTTAGAACTATCGCAGTTGTGTCCCCTGGCGCCTTCTCTGGAGGTAGGTTTTCGAGAGTGCAGCGGGTTCTTAACCCGCGCGGGGCGTTATGAGTCTCAATAAGTAAACCGTGTCGCAACTAAGGTCTCGAATTGCCGCTTCGTCGCCTGCCCATTGCGAAACCAGGCTGCGGCATGCCCAGAAAAACCCGCCAGCCCTCATAATTGCTACAATTCTTACGTCGTGAGGGATCTGGCGCCGCTCATAGGATTGGTTCGCGATCACTTTCTACTGATCGCCGGCCTGTGCGGCGTCGGGCTGATGTTTCTCGGCTGGGCGCTGGTCGAGGCGTTCAAGAGCAACCAACATGGAGACGAGATCATCCGGCTGCGCCAGCGCTTATATGAACTGGAACGCGATTCCAGCGCTCCCGCGTCGCGCAACCCCGACCCGGTTGTCCTCACCCGGCGCTGGGCAAACTCCGGAGCCGCGCTCACTTCCTCCGATGGCGGCTGTTTTCTTATCGTCGATCGGGTGGAAGCGGGACAACGGCTGGCGCTTTTCACGATTCGAGTGGACGGGCTCCCGGTTCTCCAGGGTCATGCTATGCGCTGCGCGGAAACGCTGGAGTTGCCAGGCCGCTCCGGAACCTATTTGCTGCGTCTTTGGGCGGTGGATGGCATCCAGGTTGAGGTGTCGGTTTCTCTGCGCATCGGTCTTGAAAATCGAACCGCTCTTACGGGAGACTAAATAAATGGTCCGTTATAGCCGCGTCGCCGCCTGGATCATGGGCGCCTGGTTAGGTGGCAGCTTGTTGCTGACCTATCTGGCCGCCAACGGGCTGGAGCGCGCCGCCGGCTTGCTCACCGCGCCTCCGGCGCCATTTGCCCAAATCCTGCAGACCTTGCCGTTGGCCAACCAGCGCGCTCTTCTGCGGTATGTGGTGGTCGACCAGAATCACTATTATTTCGAGGTTTGGGAAAATACTGAATTGGCGATCGGCTTCCTGATGATCGCCCTCCTCTTTCTGGGCGTGGAAAGCCGGCTCATGAGCGGCCTGACCTTGGGCATGGTGTTGGTGGTCGCCTTCCAGCACCTGAAAATCACGCCTGAATTGAGTTACCTGAGCCGAAGCATCGAGTTTATTCCCTGGACCGCGGAATCCCCGTCCCGCGATCAATTCTGGAAACTTCACACCTTATATATCACCCTGGAAGTGCTGAAATTCGCGCTCGGCGCGCTGGTGTCTTGGCTGCTGATCACCGCCCGCCGCAAGCGCCGCGCCAGCTCCCACGACGACGAATTGATCGGGAAACGCCTGGCGCGATCGCGCTAATTTAGTTAAGCGCGCTAGTCGCCGATCAACGCTGATCAACACCGATTTCGGGCAAACCCAAAGGATTCGAGTTGTCCAGCTAATTCTCGGATCCGACCACGCCTCCGTCCGGGAATCAAAGAATCCGTGTTCATCGGTGTTCATCGGTGGATCACGAGCGCTCGCCGCCTACCAAGTCTTCAGCCACCAGCGGCGCCCCCGGCTCCATGGAGGCATGCGATTTGACTCCATAGCGGCGCCGGGACTCAAACAGCTTGCTCACTTCTTCCCGCGGCAAGACCTTGGGGCCACCGAGCAGTTCCGCCACCAGCGTGATCCGGGCGTAGTGCTCCACCACTTCCATCCGGAAGAAGGCTTGCATGGAATTCGCCCCGTAGGCCACGCATCCATGGTTCGCCATCAGAATAGCGTCGTATTTGGGAATGAGATCCAGCATTCCCGCGGTCAGCTCCGGCGTACCCGGCAGGCCGTATTTCGCGAGCGGAACACTGCCCAAACCGATCACCACTTCCGGCAATAACGCCAAATCGAGCGCCCTTCCGGCCACGGCGAATCCGGTCGCGACCGGGGGATGGGCGTGTAACACGGCGTTGATATCCGGCCGCATTTCGTAGATCGTCAAATGCATGGCGATTTCCGAAGTCTGCTCCCGCCGGCCCTCCAGCTTGGCTCCATGGCAATCGCACACGATCAGGTCGTCCACCTCCATCATGCCTTTGCTCAAGTTGGTGGGCGTGCACAGAAAACGGCCGTCGTCCAGCCGCACGCTGATGTTCCCGTCGTTCGCGGCGATCCAGCCCTTTTGATATACCAGCTTTCCGATTCCAACAATCTCGTGCCGGAGTTGCTCTTCTGTCATCCTTACCAGCGCCTGGTGTACTCCAATGAAAATCGAATCCGATCCGCGGTCGGCGGATGGCTATAAAGCCAGAATACGCTAAAACGGTCGGGGTCCGGCAGATCCAGGTCCGCTTGGCCCTCGATCTGAAAAGCGCGGGCGGCGGCTTGCCCCGGATCTGGCACGATGCCGCGAGTCACATCCAGGGCAAAGCGGTCGGCGTCATGTTCCTGCATGCGGCTATAAGCGTTCGCGATCGGGTCGGAGAAGAAGCTCAGCAGGCCGAGCAGAAGCAGGAGCGCCGGAAAGCCGGCCGGGTCGGCAATTCCGCCGATCCGGAGCGCACCGCCATGCAGCTTCACCAGCCGTGCAAAAGCCCAGGCCAGCAGCCATGCGCCGGGCAGCGCGGCCGCGGCGGCGAACAGCAGGCCACGGGGAATGTGACCCAAAACATTGTGTCCCAGTTCATGGCCAATAGTATTTAATAACAAATCTCCCTTCTCTTGCGCGATGATCGTGTCGTATAAAACCAGCCGCCGGGATGCGCCGAAGCCGGAGACATAGGCATTCAGCGCGTTCGTCTTCACGCTGGCCTTCATCTCGAATAAATGATCCGGCGGAAGCTGGTAGTTTGCGCGCCGCAGCATGGCCTCAATGGGCGCAATCAGCTCCGGATGGGTGGTGGCCAGCGGAACATACTCGTTAAACAGCGGCTCAATGAGAATGGGTCCGGCGTACGCGCCGAGAACGAGCAGAGGCAACATTGCAGCCCAGGCCCACAGCCACCACCACTGTGGACTCCGGCGCATCACCGCATACAGCCCCCAGGCGAGAACCGTTCCGATGGCGACCGCAATCGCTTGCTCCTTGCTCCAATCCCAAAGCCAGGACGGCCAGAGCTGTTTAGAAATCCCGAAGTGCCGGGAAATCAGATGGCCTGCCAGATCGGGCGCAATCTCAGCAATGGCTGCGTACGCAAGGACGAGTACCGGCCACCGGCGAAGCCTCGGTGGGATACGCAACAGTACGTACAGAACCAGGGCCGAGTACGCCACTCCGGCAAAATACAACGCGTGCCGGGCCTCGGCAAAGGCCAGCGCCTTTTGGTACAGATCGGGAGGCAAGGTATACGCCGAGACAGTAGGCACCGACCGCGATTGTACAATGGGGTCGAGTGGACAATAGACGGATGTGCCCGAACTGCCGGGCGTTTGTGACGGCCAGCGATAAAGTATGTCCCTATTGCGACATGAAGCTGGGTCCGCGGGCCATTGAGAGGCGTTCCCCGAGCGATGCGTTAGGGGGCTTGATTCCGCAAGCGCGGTTCACGACAGTCATCATTCTCCTGATCAATTTTGGCCTATATATCGCCTCTTCCCTCAATCCGGAATTGGTCAGGGATGGCGAGAGTGTCCCGTGGGCGTTTCTGCAGGACCAGTGGTGGCGCTTGGTCACCGCCGGGTTTCTCCACGGCGGCATCATTCATATCCTGATGAACTCCTGGGTTCTCTTCGACCTGGGTGCGGAAGTAGAACAAATCTACGGAACTTCGCGCATGATCGTCTTCTACTTCTTCTCGACGGTCACGGGCTTTCTGATCAGTTCCCGTTACGGCCCGTACCCTTCCGTTGGGTCGTCCGCCGGTATTTTTGGCCTGGTCGGCGCCATGCTGGCGTTTGGCGTTTTTGACGAGTCTTCGTTGGGCAGGACGGTGAAGGCGCTATACATGCGCTGGCTGATCTATCTTCTCGTGTTGAGCTTTATTCCCGGCGTCGATTTCCGGGCGCATATGGGCGGCATATCCGGCGGATTTGTCGCCGCTTGGCTGGCGAGCACTCCCCGGGCGCGTTTGATGTGGAAGGAGCCGTTGCTGCGCGGATTGGCGGTCCTTTCCGTAGCGCTGACGGCGCTAGCGTTCGTGATGATGTTTATGTCGATGTCGTCGAATCAGGCTTGAAAATAAGCACAGGCTAAAGCCGGTGCCTGGAGATGCTACTGCCTGCTTGCATCAAGTAGCACCTCCGTCTAGCCCCGAACGTTAGTGAGGGGACCGGGCGCCGATCCCCTCACTGACGTTCGGGGCTAGACATGGGTCAACTTGGTTCAGAAATGTACAAACTCCAGGCACAGGCTTTAGCCTGTGCACACATTTTCACCTAATTCCAAATTCCGCTACCTCTTTTTCTTCGAAAGCCCCACAATCCAGGCCCCGCTGAAAAAAATTTCGCAGTCCGCGGCCGGTAGCTTCGTCGTCAAAGACAGTACCGGTAGTGGTCGCCTGCTGTTTCCGGCCGTCAAAATTACGGAGACGCGCCGCGGCTGCCGGCATGGCTCTCCGGAAGAACGAATACACCGCCGCGTAACGCGTCGGCAGTTGGCCGGGATGCAGGTCCCATCCCTGATAGAAACCGTTGCGGAGCGCGCGTTGCACATGCCGGTAGTGATCGCTCATGGCTGCATGAACCGCGACGCGATCGCCAGTCTTCGACACCGGCATCAGTCCCGTGGGACCGTCGGAAATATTGACCCGGCCAGCGGCGCAAACCTGCAGTGCGCCGCGGGCAAAATCGCAGGCCGGATGATCGAGCGATTGCGCTTCCGCCGTGATTCCCAGGCTGGCCGTGTAATCGTACGGGCCAAAATGGATCGCCATGCAGCGGCCCTCGCAGGCGTCGAGCAGCGCCGGAAGCGCGAACCGCCCGGTGGAATCCACGATCGCTTCCGGCGTCTCGATCATCAACTCAATCCGCGCCTGCGCGGGCACAGCTTCGAGCAACTGCTTGATCTGTCCGGCGCAGGTCACTTTGGGCAGAGCGACTAAAAACCCATCGGGAACCGTGCCCGCCGCGCTCAGAAACAGGTATAGCGTGCGAAGCGCGCGATGCCGCGAGGCTTCAGAAAGCGCTTTGATCCGGATGCCGAAAAAGGGCGGTAACTGTGCAGTCCCGAGTAGCGCCCCGGCGCTTTTCGCATGCGCGTCTTCCTCCGCATCTGGCCGGACTCCGTAGCCATCTTCAAAGTCGATGCGATAGTCTTCCACCGGCTCGCGAATAAGCTTCGCCAACATGCGCTCGTAAGCCACGGGAGGCAGATCGGGCTCGCCCACAGCTTTTGCAAACGTCTCGATGTCCGGCGCATAGGTGTCGAGAGTCTTGCGAGCTACTGCGCCCACTTTCCGAATGGTATCGGCGCGGAACAAATGAGCGCCGCCGTAGACCGTATGCACTGGCTGCCGCATTATTCCAGGCGCCATTATTCCAGTCGATAATTGGGCGCTTCTTTGGTGATGATGACGTCGTGCACGTGGCTCTCGCGCAGGCCCGCCGAGCTCACCCGGAGGAAACAGGAGCGGCTTTGCAGTTCCGCGATATTGGCGCAGCCGCAATAACCCATGCCGGCCTTCAGGCCGCCGACCAGTTGATAAACCAATTCCGAGATGGGCCCCTTATATGGCACGCGGCCCTCAATGCCTTCCGGCACCAGCTTGCCGCTGGCCTCCTGCGCATACCGGTCCGACGAACCTTGCGCCATCGCGCCTAATGAACCCATGCCACGATAGCTCTTGAACGTGCGGCCCTGATAGAGAATGGTCTCGCCGGGGCTCTCTTCGGTGCCGGCCAGCAGGCTGCCGATCATGACCGCATCGGCGCCGGAGGCAATGGCTTTCGTGATATCCCCGGAGAACTTGATGCCGCCATCGGAGATCATAGGGACGCCGCTCTCGCGCGCCGCGCGGGCGCAATCGGAGATGGCGGTAATCTGCGGAACTCCCGCGCCGGTGACTACGCGCGTGGTGCAAATGGAGCCAGGGCCAATGCCAACCTTGACGCCATCGGCGCCGAGGTCGATCAAATCGCGCGCGCCTTCGTAAGTGGCTACATTGCCGGCGATCAGGTCGACCGCCGGGAACGCCTTCTTGACCGCTTTGACGGCGTCTAACACCCGTTCGCTATGGCCGTGAGCCGAATCCATGCAGAGCACGTCGACTTTCATCTTGACCAGTTCCTGCGCGCGCTCGAGAAAATCGCCAGCCGAGCCGAGCGCCGCGCCCACGCGCAAACGCCCCTGCGCATCTTTGGCCGCGCTTGGATATTTCAACTTCTTCTGAATGTCCTTGACCGTGATCAGGCCTTTGAGGGCGAACTGATCGTCAACCACGAGCAGCTTTTCCACGCGATGCTTGTGCAGAATCTTCTCGGCTTCTTCGAGCGTAGTGCCAATTGGAACCGTGATCAGATGATCCTTGGTCATCACCTCGGAAATCGGCAGATCGAAGCGCGTCTCAAACCGCAAATCGCGGTTGGTCAAAATGCCGACCAGCTTGCCGTCTTTGGTGACCGGTACGCCGGAGATGCGGAAGCGGCGCATCAATTCCAGCGCGTCGGAAATCCGCTTGTCGGGCTGAATGGTGATCGGATCGACAATCATTCCGCTTTCACTGCGTTTTACCTTGTCGACTTCTTCGGCTTGCCGGTGGATCGAAAAATTTTTGTGGATAATGCCGATGCCGCCTTGTTGAGCCAGCGCGATCGCCAGATGGGACTCCGTTACGGTATCCATGGCGGAACTGACGATCGGGATATTCAGCGCGATATTGCGGGTCACCCACGTGCGCGTGTCGGCATCGGCCGGGAGTACCGGGCTGCGCGCCGGCTGCAGCAGTACATCATCAAAGGTTAGTCCTTCACGGAGCGCTTGGGGAATCATGCGGGATTTGACTTCATTGTATCGCCCGGCATTTCCTAGTCTCGCTTGGCGATCACTGCCGTTCCGTAGCAGAGAACTTCCGTCACTCCCTGCATCACTTCGGTCGCGTCGTAGCGTATGCCGATCACCGCATTGGCGCCCAGCTCGAACGCATGCTCGCACATGCGCTGGAACGCGTGTTGGCGGGTTTCTTCGCAGAGTTTGGTGAACAACGTTATGTCGCCGCCAACCAGCGTCTGGAGGCTGGCGCCGATGGTGCCGAAAACGGACCGCGAGCGCACAATGATGCCGCGTACGATGCCTATGGTGCGCTCGATGTGAAAACCGTCGAGCGTAAAAGCCGTGGTGACCATTTCCGGTGGGACCGCGAGCCTGCCCGGTTCTTCGTTCATTTCATCTCCTTGAGAACTGCATAGACTTCCTCGGCGTGGCCTTCCGGCTTCACCTTGGGGAAGATTTTGTGAATCACGCCGTGTTTGTCGATCAGGAACGTAGTACGCTCAATCCCCATGTATTTCTTGCCATACATGCTCTTTTCCTTCCAGACGCCGTAATCGGTGGCGGCCTTGTGTTCGGTGTCGGCGAGCAGCGTGAAGGGCAGATCGAATTTGCTTTTGAACTTGGACTGAGCCGCGGACTTATCGGGCGAAACGCCGACGATCACGGTGTCTTGCTGGGTGAACTGCTGGGAATGATCGCGGAACTCGCAGGACTCCTTGGTGCAGCCGGGCGTGTCGGCCTTTGGGTAAAAGTACAGAACGACATTCTTGCCTTTGAGGCCGGCCAGGTGGAACGGCTGGCCCCGATCGTCGGCCAGTTGAATATCGGGGGCTTTGCCGCCCTCTTTGAGTTCGTGAGGCATTCCAGCCATTCTACCGGGTTGAGCGGGGACCGTCACAGAATGCGAACTTTGTACCCGCGCAGAGCCTTGTCCTTGGACATGAGACTCATGGATTCCGACCGGGCCTGCGCCACGATCATCCGATCGAAGGGGTCCCGGTGTACGGGCGGCAAAGTTTCCAGCTCCTTCAGGTGCGCGGGACGAATGCCCAACAGCGCGACTTGGTTGGCATCGAGTTGCTTCATGAGATAATCCGTGGCCGGAAGCGGAAGGCGGATCCGATTGAGGCCGGCTTTCACGATAATTTCCCAACAGCTAGCGACGCTCAGAAATAATTCGTTGTCCGAATCTTCGAAATAAGACCGGTATCGGGCCGTGAGGCTCGGTGCATCGGCAACGATCCACAGAAAGATATGCGTATCGAGAAGGATCTTCACCGGCCGAAGGCGTCAAGAATCTCGTCCGGCAGGGGCGCGTCAAAGTCGTCCGGCACGACAAAGTCACCTTTCCCGCTGCCGGCTTTCCGCGGCCGCGGCGCCGTCGGAACCAGTATGAGCTTGACCAGCGGCAGCCCCGAACGCATGATAATCACTTCCTCACCAGCCAATGCCTGCTCCAGAAGACGCGACAGATGCGTTTTTGCTTCATGGACATTGACGGCGACGGACATGACTAAATAGTAGACTAACCGGGGAGGAAAGTCAAAACTTGCCGGACACGCGCGTCCACGGCCGGCTTCCGTCACGGCGGCTGCTGTTTCGCGCGGGCAGCAAGCAGCCGACTCGCGGCGGGCAGCCGATTCACCCCGACTTGCGCCCGCGTGGGCGCTTGCTGTCCGGCGGCACAAAGTGGAACCGAACCAGATAGATGTTCTGGCCTTTGCCGTGTTTCGCCACCTTGAGCAAGTCGAGAATTCCGAGAAAACCCGACTCGCGCGCCAACTGTGGAGTGATATCGGGAAACCCGATCGGCTGGATCGAATCCACCTCGATCTCGCCTTCTTCCATCCGGTAGCGCGCGCCCACGCGAACATGCGGACGGGTCCAAATGCGGACGCTGCAAGTGATTTCGCCGCGGCGAACTCCCTCGCGCAGGCGCTTGGTAAATGTCACGAGGAGACCTCCCCTCTATCGGAGTCCGTCGACCAGATAGAGCGTGTTCAGTTCGCGTTGATAGGAGTACCCATAGGAACGCCCATCCGGCGTAATCGAAACTGAAAAGATGGATGCCCCGGTCGGATCCGCGGGGCGGAGCTTAAAGAGCACCGAGGTTTTTCCGGTGGCGAGTTCCAGCCGGAGAATATCGGTCGTAGTGTCATTTTCCGGACGTTTCAGGTAGATGCCCGTGCCGTCGGCAGTCCAACGAATCACAGCATCCCCGGGTTTGACATCCGCATTCGCCAACGTCCGGGCCGGGCCGCCATCCACTGGCTGTAAGAGGAGCTTGTCGCTTTCGAGGACCACCGCGAACTTGCCGTCCGGAGAGACTTCGGTGGCGCGCTCGCCTTCGGGGGTGATGGGAAGCGGAGTTCCGCCCGCCAGTGGCTGGACGTAGGTGCGGACGCGCTGTCCCGGCATATTGGCCGCGAACAGGATTCTCTTTCCGCCGGGAAACCATTCGCCGTACTCATAATGCAGCGGCGCGGTGGTCAGAACCCGTGGTTCACCAGCGCCGACGGGGAGCAGCACCAAGTCCGATTGCCGGCCGTTATAGCGGACGCTGAGGATGCTTTTCCCATCCGGCGACAGGGTTGGATGACCGCCTTCCCCCAAGCGGACAGGCGGCGAACCGTCGGTCTTGCGCAGATAGATCGCGGTATTGCGGCCGTGGCCGTAAGAAATTTCGGAGAACAATATTCTCCGGCCATCCGGAGAAATCTCCCATAGCCTCGAGGAATCGAGCCAGGAGAGATCCTGCTCTTCGGCAGCCCCGGAGGCCATGTAAGCGATGCTGATGCGGGTGCTGGCGTCGAGCGCCAAAACACGGCCGTTTGCGCCGATATCCCGGGGCGCGATCCAGCCGGGCGTTTGCAGGATAACTCGTTCCTTGCCGTCCATGGCGATTGCCCGGAATTTCGGATCTTCGCCCGTATGGAGCGCGGAGAACCAGATTTCCTTGCCGTCCGGAGACCAATCCAGACCGCCGAAGGCGAACCAACCTTTGGACAGCGCGCGTGGCTGAGCAGGTCCGGCGGCATTTGCGACCATCAAGGTAGCATCCACTACTTCCGGATCGAACGAGATAAACGCCACGCGGTCGCCCTGTGGCGAGACGTGCAAAAAAAGCGGCGCACGAGCGTGGCTTTCAAAAAGCACGTTGCCGATCGGATATTCGACCCGGTAGCCGCCGGCAACTTTGCGGATCACCGCCAGCTTGCTACCATCGGGGCTCCAGTCGGCCTCAACCACGTCGTCGAGGATTTCCCGCGGCGCGCCGCCAGCCAACGGGACGCGCGCCAAGGTTCCCGGAATATCGGGGCCGAGCAAGATCGCCAATTCGCCTGAGGAACTTACAGCCAGCAGCCGGGAGGTTGGCAAATCGAGTGAGCGAGACTCTCTGCTGCCGAGCCTGGTGGAATACACGGTACTGGGTGCGCCCGACCAACGGGCGCTGTACACAATGGTTTGACCGTCGGGCGCAAAACGGGCCCCGGTTATATCTCCCAGCCGGAAAGTGAGTCGGGTGAAAGACGGCATGGGGCGAAGGAACAGCGCCCTGCCGCCCCAGAAGCCGGCTGCGAGCATCGCTAAGCCGGCCAGCACAAGCCAGAGCCAGCGCGCGAAATGAGAGGATTTTCCAGCCGTGACCACGGCTTTCGAGAGCTCACCCGAGTCCACTTCCAACCGCAGATCTTCGAGCGCGACTTTGATATCCGCGATGCTCTGCCAACGGCGCTCCGGCTCTTTACGCAGGCAGCGCAAGATAATTCGCTCTAATTCATTGGGAATTACCACTCCATTTGTGGATAAAGCGGGCGGATCTTTGTGCAAAATAGAGGCAAGAGTGGACAGTTTCGAGTCGCCCGAGAACGCTTGCCGGCCGGTGGCCATTTCATACAGCACCGCGCCAAACGAAAAGATGTCGGAGCGCGCGTCCACCCGCCGGCCCTCGGCCTGCTCGGGCGACATGTAAGCCACGGTGCCGACAATGGAACCCTGCTCGGTCAGGTTGGGGGCGTCGATGTGAACGCTTTCGGTGGCCGCAAAAGCGCTGATCGCCACCGGCTCGGTAAGCTTGGCCAGGCCGAAGTCGAGCAGTTTCACGTTACCCTGCTCGTTGACGATTATGTTAGCCGGCTTGAGATCGCGGTGGACGATACCGGCGGCGTGCGCCGCGGAGAGCGCATCGGCGATCTGCGCACCGATGCGCAAAACTTCGCTCACCCGCATCGGCTTCTTGCCCATGATCTGATCCAGCGTCTTGCCCTGGACGTACTCCATGGCGATGTAGTCGACGTACCGATTGTCTTCGGTGAGGACGGAATCAATCTCGTGAATCGTGACGATGTTGGGATGACTCAAGGCCGAGGCGGTCTTGGCTTCATGCATGAAGCGGAGCTTCCGTTCCGGATTGGCGAGCGCCGAGGGGAGCAGTACCTTGATTGCGACCAAGCGTTCCAGGCGCGTATCGCGCGCGCGATACACCTCGCCCATGCCGCCAGCTCCGAGCTTAGCTTCGATCCGGTAGTGGCGAAGCAGTTGGCCTGTCATTGTCTGGTTTCTTACTCAGACGCTCTATTCTATCCTGATTGGGCCGGTTTTCATTCCAAACCGCGAGAGCCGTCAAGGACCGCATGAGAGGCGACGGCGAACCGGCTGGATTTGGGCCTGTGCAACCAGCAATGCAACCGCTCCCTAACCCAGGCATCGCCGGAACCAAACAGGTTTGAATATGCTGGCGAGATGCGACTAGCGCTGCTGACGGATCGGCATGCCACCCGGTACGGGTTCGTCTATTCTCGCGTTCTTGAGCGGCCCCAGGCAGGCCGCAGGAGTCCCTGGTGACGGAAGCGAGTGATCGGTGACAATAGAGAAGATGTCACCTGAAGAAGAATTGAAAGCCGAGATCGAGCGGCTGAAGAATGAGAACGCCGCTCTCAAGAAGCCCGAGCGCGGCAAAATATCGTTCAAAGTGAGCGAGAAAGGCGCGCTCTCCGTCTATGGCATGGGGCGCTTCCCGGTCACTCTCTATCGCGAGCAGTGGGAAAAACTGCTCGGCGTGGCGGACGAGATTCGTGCGTTCATTCGCGACAACGATCAAACCTTGAAGCGCAAGGAGTAGGCCTCGCCAGGCCCCCTGTGTCGCAAAAGGTTGTGTCGCAAGCGGATGTGTCGCAAGAAGAACATCGGACCGGGCGCATTGGCTGGCTCCGCGCCGCGGTGCTGGGCGCTAACGACGGCATTCTTTCTACCGCCAGCCTGGTGCTGGGCGTGGCGGCCGCGCGCGGCAATCACGATAATGTTTTGATCGCCGGTGTCGCCGGGCTGGTTGCCGGCGCCATGTCGATGGCTGCCGGAGAGTACGTGTCGGTGCATTCCCAAGCCGATACCGAAGCCGCCGAACTCGAGCGCGAACGCAAGCACCTGAAGGCCGATCGCAAAGGCGAGCACCAGGAACTGGCGGAAATCTACGTCAGCCGCGGACTCGATCCCGGTCTCGCCCAACAGGTTGCCGGCCAGTTAATGGCGCATGACGCGCTCGGCGCCCATGCCCGCGATGAACTGGGCATTTCGGAAATGCAGCGTGCCCGTCCGATCCAAGCCGCGCTGACATCCGCCGCCAGCTTCGCCGTGGGGGCAGCTTTGCCTCTCGCCGTCACCGCCATCGCGCCACCGGCGGCCTTGATCGCGATCGTCTCTCTGACATCGCTCGCGTTCCTGGCGCTTCTGGGCGGCTGGGCGGCCCATACCGGCGGCGCGAGCATCACCGCCGGGGCGTTACGCGTAACGTTTTGGGGTGCACTCGCCATGGCATTGACCGCCGGAGTGGGAGCCTGGTTCGGAACCATCGCCTGAATAATTTGCCCCGCGCGGGGCGCGACCAGCGGCCCTGGATCGAGCATCACGGACAGCACGTTTCAATCCACGCGCCCCGCGCGGGGCGCGACGAGAGCTTGCATCGCTTGTTGCTAGGCATCACTGTTTCAATCCACGCGCCCCGCGCGGGGCGCGACGGGTGAAGGCCGCAGTCCACGACTGGTTCATCGTTTCAATCCACGCGCCCCGCGCGGGGCGCGACGTTGGCGAAAAGCCGACGGTCGCCACGGTGCGTGTTTCAATCCACGCGCCCCGCGCGGGGCGCGACGCCACAGTGTTTCTGGATACCTCCGATACGACCGTGTTTCAATCCACGCGCCCCGCGCGGGGCGCGACGCTCCGGGCGATGTGGGACTTGGCCGGTGAGGATGTTTCAATCCACGCGCCCCGCGCGGGGCGCGACGGTGGTATCGCGCAAGCCGGATCTCAGTTGCTTGTTTCAATCCACGCGCCCCGCGCGGGGCGCGACTTGATCCTGTCCGCTTCTCAATCGAGATTCTCACGTTTCAATCCACGCGCCCCGCGCGGGGCGCGACGCGAAAGGTATATAAGCGTAGGCCGATGGAAATGTTTCAATCCACGCGCCCCGCGCGGGGCGCGACGTACGCTCATCGCCGAAGGTGCAAAGCTAACCGGCGTTTCAATCCACGCGCCCCGCGCGGGGCGCGACGATCCAGCGCTCGAGCGCCGCGACCGGATCGAGGTTTCAATCCACGCGCCCCGCGCGGGGCGCGACGTCAATTCCTTTTTCTCGACCCAAACATCCTCGGGGTTTCAATCCACGCGCCCCGCGCGGGGCGCGACGGCCGGGTTAGTGTCCTGCGCCTCATCGATGAGGTTTCAATCCACGCGCCCCGCGCGGGGCGCGACTTGTATAGCCTGCGCCGCTCGCCGTTACTAGGGTAGTTTCAATCCACGCGCCCCGCGCGGGGCGCGACTTTCTACCAGTTCGCGTTTTGCCCGCGTGACGGCGTTTCAATCCACGCGCCCCGCGCGGGGCGCGACGGACCATATTTCCCTAAGAGAAGTTCCCCAAGTAAGTTTCAATCCACGCGCCCCGCGCGGGGCGCGACGGCCTCAATGGCTGCGATCTGGCTCATTAGTTTGGTTTCAATCCACGCGCCCCGCGCGGGGCGCGACTCGCAACGATCCACGGCATCGCAGCACCGAAGGCGTTTCAATCCACGCGCCCCGCGCGGGGCGCGACATTTGTCTTGCTGTGTTGCAGTCATTGTGCGTTGTTTCAATCCACGCGCCCCGCGCGGGGCGCGACCACCAGGGCCGCGCTCTTCAGCGTGCCGATAACCGTTTCAATCCACGCGCCCCGCGCGGGGCGCGACCACCAGGGCCGCGCTCTTCAGCGTGCCGATAACCGTTTCAATCCACGCGCCCCGCGCGGGGCGCGACGCGACCCACCGACCCTCGGCCTGCGCCCACGGCTTGTTTCAATCCACGCGCCCCGCGCGGGGCGCGACGCGACATCAATTGCGCGTAAAGGTGTCCACTCGGGTTTCAATCCACGCGCCCCGCGCGGGGCGCGACCAGTTCCTCCGAGCAGTGAACCACGAACAACTCGTTTCAATCCACGCGCCCCGCGCGGGGCGCGACGCCGCGGCGAGCACCGCATGCCGGTGGCGAAGGTGTTTCAATCCACGCGCCCCGCGCGGGGCGCGACCAGACCTCGCGAGCGAGCTACTCACCGTCGCGCGTTTCAATCCACGCGCCCCGCGCGGGGCGCGACCAAAGCACTGCGGGTATTCGGAGCACCAGACATCGTTTCAATCCACGCGCCCCGCGCGGGGCGCGACAGATGCGCGCACTGCGGCCGGGCGATCGCAGCAGTTTCAATCCACGCGCCCCGCGCGGGGCGCGACCTTGTGAACAATTACTCGTTCCGCATACGGCGCGTTTCAATCCACGCGCCCCGCGCGGGGCGCGACCGGAGACTCCTCGGAGCCAGGCGTAAGGTAGATAGTTTCAATCCACGCGCCCCGCGCGGGGCGCGACAAACCAGAGAAAGGACTGTTTGATGAATAACTTGTTTCAATCCACGCGCCCCGCGCGGGGCGCGACCATCGCCGGGGGCCTAGGCCAAGGCCCCGAGGTAGTTTCAATCCACGCGCCCCGCGCGGGGCGCGACGCCCCAGCCATGCCGAGCCGCAGATACGGTCGATGTTTCAATCCACGCGCCCCGCGCGGGGCGCGACTCCGCTGATTCTTTCGATCTCGCATATCGGACGAGTTTCAATCCACGCGCCCCGCGCGGGGCGCGACGAACCTATTGACCGGGCGTGAGGGTTAGAGTGCGCGTTTCAATCCACGCGCCCCGCGCGGGGCGCGACCCGGTCACGCCAGTTGAAGCTGCTGTAGAACTGTGGTTTCAATCCACGCGCCCCGCGCGGGGCGCGACATTGGGACAGGGTGACGGCGTGATGTTGGCGATAGTTTCAATCCACGCGCCCCGCGCGGGGCGCGACGGACTCTCGGCTTACTTCCCTCGCGGGATGGGAGTTTCAATCCACGCGCCCCGCGCGGGGCGCGACCCGCACGCTTCTTGTTCACCGCCGGTCTGCGTTTGTTTCAATCCACGCGCCCCGCGCGGGGCGCGACGTCTGGCTTACATCCGACCGCCGAAGCAACAATCGTTTCAATCCACGCGCCCCGCGCGGGGCGCGACAAATTGGAGCGGAGTTTATTAATGGCTGAAGAATGTGTTTCAATCCACGCGCCCCGCGCGGGGCGCGACGCCGCGCGTCTGAAGTACTGCGGCTCCAGTGGTCGGTTTCAATCCACGCGCCCCGCGCGGGGCGCGACGCGGGAGCAAGTACCGGCAGAATCCGATGCCTGTTTCAATCCACGCGCCCCGCGCGGGGCGCGACGACCTGGGAGAAGGCCGTCGCGGCTACAGGGATTGTTTCAATCCACGCGCCCCGCACGGGGCGCGACGCAAGTATACCTCCAAAAACACGAAATGCGTTGTTTCAATCCACGCGCCCCGCGCGGGGCGCGACAACCACGGTTATCGTAGCTACTCCCTCGAGTGACGTTTCAATCCACGCGCCCCGCGCGGGGCGCGACCGCTCACCCGCTAAGTTACTGACACCCAATCCCAATACGTTGCATTCCCGCGAACGTATGCAACAGGACTCTCGCGGATGAGATACCCAAGAAGCGGAATACGAGACGACCTGCGTCTAATCTGAAACATAGCTCCACTCGCGGACGCCCCAGTGCAGACCTGTACGCTTCACATCCGCGCAGCCTAAACAACAAGCGTCCCTTGCGGGTCATAAGACGGCTTCGCGCCCACGTGCTCCATGCGGCCTTTCCAATGGTCACCCAGGAAATAAAACCGAAGGCTGTCTTCGTTAGCGTTGATCTCGACAACCAGTTTCGAACGGACGCTGATCCACTTCGCCGCGTCCACGAAACACTCAAACACCGAATTCTGAACTCGCTGGCCGTAGTTCTCACAGACACGCGCCACTCGCCGTAGCCGCCTCTGCCCTTCGTCCGACACAGTGCTCACGTCGTAAGTAACCACCACCATCATCATCGGGGCACACCATTATCTCCACAGGAAACTGGGATAACCGTCCAAATCGCCGCGCAGATACCGGGCCAGCAAATTGGCCTGCACAAAGGGGACCAACCCAAGTGGAATCTTCTCACCCAGAAACGGATGTACAATCTCCTCTTGCTTTCTCTTCTGCCACGCTACCAGCACGCATTTCCGCGTCTCCTCGTCCATGGTGACACCGCCAGTCTCCAGACGTTGGAACCCGCCGGCACAAACCTGCTGGCGGTTCACCAGAGTTAGCGCCAACCGATCCGCAAGGACAGGCCGAAGTTCCTCAACCAGGTCGAGTGCAAGCGACGGGCGGCCCGGCCGATCGCGATGCAGGTAGCCAACGGCTGGGTCGAGCCCAACCGCCTCCAGCGCTCCCACCGTGTCGCTGGTCAGCAGCGTGTATAGAAATGACAGCAGTGCGTTCATATTATCCAGCGGCGGCCTGCGGCTACGGCCCCGGAAGAAGAACTCATCCTTCGCCGTGAGAATCAATTCGTCAAAGACATCGAAGTAACTCCGAGCGGCGTCCCCCTCGTGACCTCGAACCTGATCGACATCGTTTTGCTTTAGCAGCTCCTCGATGATCCGGCGGAGCCGCAAAATAGCGTGCTCCAAAGGATTGCCCTCCTCGACGCCAGCCCGCTCACGAGCAGCACGGAGTAAAACCGTTCGGCAGTTGCTCACCTTACCAAGAACCACCGCCTTTGCGACAGCCGCGGCGCCCGAACCATCGTCACTCAGCCGGTATTGCTTTCGGCGCAGCAGCACGTTGCCCGACACCGGTCCATTTACCCTCGCTAAAAAACGCCCGTGCTCAGTCAGAAAAGAAATACTAACCCCATTTCGAGCGCAGAGTCCCATCAGGAATGAGCTGCAACTCACCTGGCCAAAGCAAACTATGCCGGTAAGCGTATGAATGGGCACGCGCAGCTTCGTTTCCTGTTCCACGCGTACGGAAACAGTCTCGCCGTCTTGCGCGAGCCAGGCGCCTTGAGTAGTTACGTAAAGCGTGTTGAGAAGAGCTTTAATTGCGGTCCTCCAGAAGAAAGCGCTCGTAGTAAGCAGCCACTGGCCCCGCATTACTCAGAGCCTCGGGAAAGCAGCGCCCCTTCAAAGAGCAACTGTCGCAAGCCTTTTTCAAGATAGGGAGCGGAGTAGCGCCTGACTCAAACAGCGCGTGCATCCGTTTTGCGAGAAGCGCAACGGCCTCTCGCAGCCGGAAGTCAAACTCAACCACCTGCCTGCGCCGGGTGCTGCCATCGTAAACGGCGCCTTGGCTAACCTCTACGCAGAGCATTTCCTCTAAACACAGCCCTTGGGCGCAAAGCTGGATCCGATAGGCGAGACTGCCGGCCTTATCCCGGCTCCGTTTGTACTCGATCGGATACGGACGCCACAACCCCCGCCGTCCCTCAAGCGCAATGCCAGGGACGCCAGCCTTCACGGGATGAAACTCCAAAATGTCGGCTTGACCTGAAAGACCGAGACGCAACGAGTGAATCGGTAGAGTACGGCGCACCAGGACGCCTGGTCTGGACTCGATCTCGCCGGAGTGAGCCTTGTCGTGAAGGACGTTCCCTTCCGCCGTAAAACGATTGTCCTCCCAAATGTTCTCGATCTGGACAAGCGCCCACCGGCGCTCGCAGAACGCCATGTGTTGGAGACCCGAGAGTGGGAGCAGTTCGTCTTCTGAGTACATCGCGTGCGGCCGGCAGGGCCCGAGCTATGCCGCCACGGACGCGGCGAACGGAGTGATCAACTGCACACCCGCCGGCAACTTTGAGCTATCGACCGAGGGCGTCTCATAGTCGGAAAAATTGCGCGGGCTGACCACTCCGTCCTTCAGCTTGACCGTCACCAGATCGAAAAGCCGGTGCGCCGGCGCTTCTCCCAGCGCCGAATCGTGCTTGAACACGAACAACCCTCGCGGCGACATAAATCCGCGGGCTGCCGAGTGGTCGATACCGAACATGTTTTCCAACGCCTTCCACAGCAATTGGAGATCGTCGTCGGAAAAACCAGTTTGTTTCGCAAACACCGGATTAATGAAACCATGCGTCCGGTACAGACCATAGGCCAACGTGTGCTTGCGGCCAAACGTGCCCGTACCGGACTTGATATCCTTTTTGCCAGTAAACGCCTGTCGCGTGATGGTATGCTCCGTCGCGAAAATAGGGTCGAGAGACCGTGAGAAAGTAACTTGAACGGGGCCCCGCACTTGCCCGCAGTTATACTTCGTGGTGCTCATCACTGCGCCAAAAGAACGAATGTCGAAGAAGTTCTCGCACATCCAATTGCGGGCTCTAAGTATGTCCTCAGGCTTCGTTTTGTCAGCATCGGCGCTAATCTCCGCCCCCAGATGATGAAAAGGCATCTGCTGACGGCTTTCAAGGGTGTTGCCCGCCAGGACGAAAACATCGTATCCCTTTTTGATTACGCCGTTTGACTGCTGCTTCTGGTAAACGTAATCGCGAATTTTGCGCTTCAGGCAAACGTCGGAAACGAGACCTTGAGTAGTCTCCGAATCTACGCGAGGGCTGTTGTCTGTATCGGGATCACCATTCGGGTTTCCGTCCTGACAATCAAAAAAATAAACGAAGTCATAGCGGTTTTCAACTGTACTCATACAACCTCCTGGATTTCTTCTTCCGAGTCCGCTTCCCCAGCAGGCTCCTGCGCCTTCCTTTGCGCTCGTTGATAGTGATAGCCCAAAACAAAGCGGCCCTGCTCTTCCAAGCTAAGCCTCATGGGGAACGCCCCACCCAGTGCAACGCAGATCTCATCAATCTTACGCTCGTAACTAATGCTGAGGCCCCTGAATTTCGGCCGTCTCAGCTTCCTCAAATGCTTTTTCCCCAGTTCATCGCACCTCGTGAGCGCTCGGCCAGGCGAGCTAAGCGCAAGTGAGTAGTAACGATCGGCGACGGTCTGGTTCACCTCAGCACCGTCAACAAGCTTGTGCGCAGCCCACTGTAAGGACTCATAAACGGCAAGCAGCCTCCCGCACAGGTAAGCGGGGTTTCGCTCGCTTAGGTCCAGCGAATCAGACATGATACCCTTCCCCTCCTTTCTATCAACTCGAGACACCAGATCATTTACGCAAAGCCGAATTAACCCAACGCGAGACGGATCCATCCGGTGGCTACCGCGCGTACGTTCGCGATCCACCTTCGCCGGCGACCTCCTAAGGCGCCCAAGCGCGGCGGATAACATGGGATACCCTAGCGGCTCACCCTCAATAGCTCTGCGAACCAGGGCTACGACTCGGTCAGCCGGCGGCTCCCCTTCGCGTTCGATCGCGCACCGCAACTTCCAAAGGCTTGGCGGCTCCGACAATTCGCCAGAGAATACATCGATCACGCGCAGCCCGTCAACCCACTCCCTGACATTCGCCTTGATTCTCGCCAATGGCTCGGATATCCAATAGCGAAGCATAAGCCGAGCACCATTTCCGGTAAGCCCCGCCATGTAAAACATGTTGGGGTCGGGGTCAGCTTGCCGATCTAAACTGAGCAGGCGCTGAATCTGTTCCGGCTCCGCCTCGACAATCGCCATGGGGTCGAAGTCCGTTTTTTCCTTCGTCCAGAAGATGAACCCGACACCAGCAATATCTCGCCTATGTTTGCTGCCTGGCCGCAACAGATCGTTCAGCGCGAGAACGTATGCCATGGCGCGGTCTGGCGCCACCGGACTGTTAGCGTTCTGCTCCCAACCGTAGGAACAGAACGCGTCCTTATCGAACGACATGAGCGAGACGCCTGACGACTGCCCGCCCAAACTCGCCAACCCTTTGATTTTCTCGTGCGTGGGCGCAATCGGACCGAATTTGCCCGAAATCAAGCATTCCGCATCGCCACCCCTCGCTACGCGTCCGCTGGATGCGGTGGCGTAAAGCGCCGACCAATAGCTTTTCACCGCACGTCTTTTGACCAGCGGTTCCGTCTTCAAGGCGAGCGCAAGCGCTGAACCTGCTTTCGCTTCCGCCATGGCGACACGGGCAGCCTCTACCTGACCCGGACGCCCGTAGAACGCGGCAGCGGCCTTTAGCCCTTCATCGCCAGTCTCACTAGCGGCCTTGTTAATCAGCGCCACAAACGCTTCGTATCGCTCCTGATTATTCGTCTCTTGGTTCTTTGCCGTCCATGGCCCGACGCCTAAGACGTACTTGATGTCGTCGGCTGCCAACAGGGGGTAAAGCCCAGCGTTGCGCGGAACCGGCGAACGTGGCATCGAGAGCCGCGCGGGGACCGAGACAGTCTTCTTCCCACGGACCTCCGAAACGTTGTTGGCTATTTTTCCGAGAAATGTCCCAGCTTGGTCCAGGGCGACCCAGTATGGCACCGGCTTCTCCTCCCAGGCTTCGTCACTCAACTGGTCGGCGAGATAAGTGTCGGCATATTCGGCTAACGCTTGTACGAACATGTCAAGATCTCCTCCCGTTGTCCCTGCTCCGGCAAAACAACCTCCGGGCGAGTATCCATCACGCCGTCTTGAAGCCGCGCGGAAAAAAAGATGGGATGGTTCCCTTCAGAGCGGAACACGATGTCATACAGCATGCGCCCCAAGTCCTCCGAGATCGGCAACCCCTTGTCACCCTCCTCTGCTGGCTCGAATTTCGCTGCGAACTCACGACAACCTAACGACGGCTGCTGGTAGCACTGCCCCTTCTCCACGCGCCGCATCAGCATGGACTCATATTTCAGGGGAGTGTTATCGCCCTTCTTGTCGAAGACCAACGGGTAGGCCTCAACAACGTAGGCCACATCGCGCAGCAGCAGAGTATTGCGCGGAGTTCCGTATGTCCCTGCGCCCGCGCCGGCCGCCAGGGGCTGGTAAAGTGACGGATCGGCCATCCACCGTTTTACCGAAACTGGCGACAATTTGCTTTGAACTTCATTCCGGCGCACCGAAGCATACTTCACTGGCTTCAGAAGCGTAATGCTGGTCACGATCCATCGCATTTCCGGTTTCCAGCAAATTGCGTCCAGGATGTTCCTCGCCGCGGAAGGAGTTGGAAGCGGGTAAGACGCTCTCTCAACCTTGGCCTCCGGTCGCGTAAAACACGCGAATTCGCCAGATATCTTCACCCTTACGGTATGTGTCTGCATCGGGACTGAAATCTCCTAACTCGTCGTGGACTTTGGCCGACGGCAAGCCGAATGGGCATACTTTGTCAAGCCGACCTTTTCGGTCCGCAGAAAAAAATGGGCCTCCCACATCCGTTCAGCCGACCAGCCGCGCCGGATCGGCAGCCGTGAGCAATCCTTTCTTTTCGCTATAGGCAGCGTCTCCAGCGATCCAAACATCACAGTCCTCCGTCAGGCGCGAGAGCACGCCTTCCTGCGCTTCGCGGAATTCCCACGGCAGGAGACCCACCGTGTACCGCTGCAGCCGCCTCCGCAGGTCGGCAGTGAGCCGGCCAATGCCATACAACTCGTCAATCATCGTCTTTCCTTCAGCAAAGGGAACAAAAACGTCCTGAGTGCGGGAACTGATCATCTCAAATTGCTCCGCCAATGTCCGGAACTGGGCCTTCTTACGCATCTCTACAAACTTGAGCGGATCCAATTGATCGATGCTTGCGTAGTAGGCTTCGAAAAACGAGGCCATCATATCAAGATCCGGCGGTTGAATGGAGGAAATTTTCGCGAGAACCTCGGTGATATCGGTGGCGTTTGCGTATTCGTTGGGCGGGGTTCGATGGTCGACCGGCTTAAACACCACCAATTTTCCTCCCGGCCTCCCGAGAGTCGCCGTGATTAGGCCCTCCCTGTCGGCGCGGCCCGCCACTTGAACGATGGAATCCAAGGGACCCAAGGCGCGGAAAGCGAACGGGAAATCGATATCCACCCCCGCCTCGATCAACTGAGTCGAAACCACCAAACAGGGCTGCTTCTCCCTCAGCCGCAACCGAATTTCAGCGATTCTTTCCAGACGGTGAGCCGGGCACATTCGCGTTGAGAGATGGAACACAGCGGTCTCGCCGGTCGCAAGAAGCTCGATTTCATCAAACAATCTCGATGCGTGATCGCGCAGGTTCACCACGCAGAGTGCCTGCTCGTGTACGAGCATCCAGCGCGCCACCTCTGGCCAGTCAACCGGAGTCTCAATTCTCCAATCGATGGAAACGCGGCACAGCCGAGAGTGCAAAGCAGCCGGGGCACGAACAATTTCTCGAACCGTTCCAGGTTTCCAGCGGAGATCCCGTGCGTTGGCCTCGGATGGCTGCTCGAAAGCGGGCTTGGTGGCCGTCGAAAGCACAAACGAGCAGCCCCAATCGTTAGATAGCTCTTGGATCATGCCAAGCAACGGTGCCAGCAGCGGACGCGGGAGCACCTGGACCTCATCAAGAATAACAATCGAACGGGCGATGTTATGCACTCGACGCAGATCCGACGGATGATTCGAGAACAGGCTCTCGAAGAAACGGACACTGGTGGTCACGATGAATGGAGCATCCCAATTCTCGGTTTCCGGCCGTCGGGACAGCGGCTCGTAACGCTCGCTCTCATCGGCGGCCAGCTTGAAGTGGTCCCTATCCTCGACCCGCTGCTGGAGTCGGACGAAAGAGCCGGAGTGATGTTCGAGGATGGAATCGGATCCAAAAATTTTGGCATACACTTCGGCGTTTTGTTCGATGATCGAGAGGTAGGGAATCACCACGATGATCCGCCGGTATCGTTCCGGCTGCAATGCCGCCCGTTTTAGGGCGAACGCCATCGCCGATAATGTCTTACCGCCGCCCGTTGGGACCGACAGAGAGAGAATCGATTCCGGAAAAGACGCTGCGGCGAGACAATCCTCTAGAACTTCACGCCTGGCAGTCTTCACCACACCCTCCGGCGATTCAGCGCCGAGTTTATCCAAGTGTGCCAGCAGAACACTAAGTCGATTCGGTGCATCGAGAGAAGCCTGGATCGGCGCACGCCCCGCCGTGTCCAAACGATCAGCGTCCACCAGGCAACTGAGGAGCATGCGGGTGAGCAAGTCGAAGCGCGATCTCACATCCTCGAGCGTCGGCGGCGGCTCTTGAAACAACTTGGCGATTCGTGAGAAGTCGGACGCAGCGCGCTCCAGCAGCTCCGACGCTTGCGCCCGGCTCTCACGCACCTTGTCCCGAAGCACGCCAATGTCCGGCATGCCGGCATGATGGCCCGCGATTGCCGAAGCGATGTGGGTCGCGCACAAGTCGTTAACTTGGCCGGCAGATCCGCTAAATGCCATCGCCGCCCCGAAAATCGCATGCGGGCATCTTTGGCTCTTGCCACGAATCATTTCCTGGAAGCAGTCGGTGTACTTGCCGTAATCGTGCAGCAACCCCGACCACTCCGCCAAGTCGTGAAAGTGCGAATCGGCTGGCGCAGCAAAACCGGCCAACCGTCTAGCCAAAGTGGCAACATTATCGAGGTGTTCTGACAGCGGTTGCCAGCGCGAACCAGGGACATGGGGAGGCAGTCCCCCAGGGTCTGAGTGCGCCCAAAATTCCATGAGCCCTCATTTAATCACAAATCCAGCTCGGAAACGTTCCCGATCAAGGTTGAACTTGTCGGCAAAAATCTCAGTCACGGCGATTGCAAAAATATTTGACGCATTACTTTCAATCACCTAGCGGGAATCCCATGCGTTCCAGCCCGCAACCATCGTGTACCTTGGTCTCAGAAAGAGAGGTCTTTTATGAGATCAGACGCACAAATAGAAGCATCCCGGATCAATGGCGCTAAGTCCCAAGGTCCCATCACGCCCGAAGGCAAGCAGATATCTTCCCAGAACGCCGTAAAGCACGGCCTTTCCGCCAGAACTGTCGTCCTCTGTAATGAGGATCACGCCCTTTTTGAACAACTCGAGCAGGATTATATCGATTCCCTGCAACCTTGTACCGTCCTCGAACTCCATCTGGTCCAGCACGTCGCCGTCGCCGAGTGGCGCGTACGCCGCGCTTGGTCCATCGAAACCGGCATTAATGACATCAGCATCCTGCAACACAGGCTCCAGGACGACCGCGAACATCCCCGCCTCGACGAGGATTACCGCATCGCCCTCACCCAAAAGCGAGTCGAACCCGACATCGCGCCCGTCCAGCGCGCCACCGCCCGCCTCGAACGAGCCCGCTCCCGCGCCCTGGCGGAGTTCCACCGCCTCGTCAAAATCCGTCCCGCCGGCGCGCAACCCATTCAAATCACTCGCCCCGACGTCTCTACCACCGGCCGCGATCCCTCTCAATATCTCCAGCCGCGAAACGAACCCAAGCCCGAGCCCGCCAGCACCACTCCCACCCCGCCAATACAGCAATCTTCCCCGTACCCCGAGTACAGTCCCGAGTTGAGCCCCGAATCCAGCCCCAAGTTGAGCCCCGAGCCCAGCTACGTCCCCTGCATCGTCTTCCCCGACTATCCCAAGCCCGAAGAAGACGAGTTCGGTGAGCCCCTCCCGCCTTTACCCAAACAGCCCACAGCCGCTTAGGAGACCTCGAACTCGGCAGCATTCCACTTCAGCTTCGGACCGATGCCCAAGATCCGGCTCCTCCACTCCCAACGTTGCTATTGAAAACGATTTGCTTTTCGGCTAAATTGGAAGACAGTCCCGACAATCATGAAATTCAATGTGTTGGCAGCCATAGCACTTCTGTCGCTTCTGAACACGGCCCCGGCAAGAGCTGCTGACTGGCGTCCCATAGATCCGGCGGAACTCGCGCAGAAAACACCCAAAATCGATCCCGCCGCCGACGCCGAAGCCATCTTTTGGGACACCCGAGTCGAAGACCGTTATTTGGGCAGCGATGTTTCTCTGGCGCTGAATCACTACGTTCGCATCAAGATTTTTACCGAACGCGGCAAGGAACTGCATTCCACCGTCGAAATCCCGCGCTATGGCAAACGGTTAATCGTGGATGTCGCCGGCCGGACTATAAAACCGGACGGGTCCATCATCGAGTTGAAGAAGGATGCCATCTTCGATCGCGAACTCATCAAGAACAAAGCGCTCAAGCTGCACGGCATCACCTTCGCCCTTCCCAACGTGGAAGTCGGCGATATTATCGAATACCGCTACCGGGAAGTTCGCGACAATGAAGTGATCTCCTACATGCGGCTGCTGTTTCAACGGGATTTGCCGATGTGGAGCGTCACCTATCACATCAAACCGCTGAGCCTCTCCTGGCTGCCGTGGACCATGCGCGGCATGGCGTTCCAGTGCCAGCTTCCCGCTTTTAAGCCGGAACAAAACGGTTTCTATTCACTCACCTTGACCGATGTCGCCGCATTTAAGCCGGAGCCCAACATGCCTCCAGAGGACCAATTGCGCTCCTGGGTGCTGATTTACTACGAAGAGGACAAAAAGGACCATCCGGATAAATTCTGGAAGGAAATCGGCAAAGCGGATTTCGCCCGCGCCAAGCCACTGATGAAAGCCGACGACCAGGTGAAAACCACGGCGTCTGAATTGATCTCCGGGCTCGATAAGCCCGAAGACAAACTGGCTGCGCTCGATAAATTTTGCCGCACCAAAATCAGGAACATCTATAACGACGCGTCCGGGATGACGGGCGAGGAAATTAAGGCGCTAAAAGTGAACAAGTCCCCAGGCGATACTCTCCGGCAAAAGGCCGGCAAAGGGGTCGACATCGACATGCTTTTTGCGGCTCTGGCCAACGCTTCCGGTTTCGACGCCCGGCTGGCGCGGGTTTCCGACCGCGGCGATGTCTTCTTCGACATGCGCCGTCCCACTACTTATTTTCTCGACAAAGAAATCATCGCGGTCAAGCTGAACGACAAATGGGCCTTCTTCGATCCGTCTGTGTCATACCTCGAGACCGGAATGTTGCCCTGGCAGCAGGAAGGCATTCAGGCGCTGATTTCGGACCCCAAGGAAGCGTTCTTCACCATGACGCCTTTCTCCACGCCGGATCGCTCCGTCCGCAAACGCCGCGCCAACTTCCGTTTGAATGAAGACGGCACGCTCGAAGGCACGGTCCTCTATTCCTACTCCGGCCACGTGGCGCGTTCTCAGCGCCTGCAATACCAGGAAATGACGCCGGCCAAGCAGGAAGAAGAATGGAAAGATACCCTCACCGCGCGTCTGAGTACGGCGGAAGTGTCCGGAATCAAGGTCGAGCAACTTACCGATTACACACAACCGCTGGTGATAAAAAACAAGATCTCCGTTCCGGGTTATGCCACTCGAACCAGCAAGCGCATCCTGTTCCAGCCCGCTTTTTTCGAACGCAATGCCGCTTCACGCTTCACCGAGACCACCCGCAAATTTGACCTCTACTTCGATTACTCCTGGGCTGAAGACGACGAAGTGGTGATTGAACTCCCCGTCGGCTGGGAACTGGATCAGCCGACCGCTCCGGCCAAAACCAAACTCGGCAATATGGGCGAGTACAAAGTCTCACTACTGAAAACCACCGATGGAAGAAAGATCATTTATCGCCGTTCGTTTGACTGGGGTGAAAACGGCAATGTGCTCGTACCGGTCGAGTCTTATCCGATAGTCAAGAAGATTTTCGATTTCGTGCAGCAGCAGGACGGCTATACGCTCTCGCTCAAACAGACTGGGGCCGGCAGTGCGCAATAGAATCGCCGCGATCGTTATTCTCTGCCCGTTGCTCGGTCTCGCATCCTCCGACGACACGCCTGGCTGGCTGAGAGATCTGACCCGCGTCGCGGTCCCGCAATACGGGCCGAAAGTGAACACCGTGGTGCTGCTGAACGAAGAGGACAAAATTGTCGGCGACACTGGCAAAATCACCACCACCAGCCGCGCCGCCGTGAAGATACTTGCGCGCCAGGGTGTGGACGTCGTCTTCTCGGAACAATACGAAACCAACAGCGGCAAGGTCCGCGACTTTCACGCCTGGATGATCGCTCCGTCCGGAAAAATCAAGAAGTACGGTAAGGACGAAATCCTGGATGTCGCCTGCGCCACCAATGACGTTTACAACGAATGCCGGCTGAAACTGGTTTCCGGAAAAGCGGACGCCGAACCAGGCGCGGTGTTCGGCTATGAGGCTACGGTGGAAGAGCAGTCTTACTCGCGGCAGCTCTACTTTCACTTCCAGGACACCTCCCCGGTGCTGCTGGCGCGCTTTACCGTGACGCTGCCATCCGGGTGGGAAATCAAGTCCACATCTTTTAATGGCGCTCCCAAGGAAGCCTCGTCCTCGCAAGGCACGTTCACCTGGCAGATGGAGAATTTGCCCGCCATCGAGCGTGAGCCCGCCTCTCCGACATTTCTCTCCATTGTTCCCTGGGTGGGCGTGAATCTGCTCGGAGGCGCCAACAACCGCGCCAGCTTGTCGTGGCCGGCGGTTGCGAAACAGCTCGCCGAATTGAACGAAGGCCAGTTCGAGCCCAATGAGGCCATGACCGCCAAGGCCCGCTCCCTGGTCGAAGGCGTAACCACGGAACTCGACAAGATTCGCGCCATCGGCCGGTTCACCCAGCAAGTGAACTACGTGTCCATTCAGGTGAACATTGCCAAGGGCGGCGGCTACCGGCCTCACCCCGCCACCGAGGTTTTCCGGAAACTCTATGGCGATTGCAAGGACAAAGCCAACCTGACTCGCGCCATGCTCAAAGCGGTGGGCATCACTGCCTATCCGGTCGCAATTTACTCCGGGGACCGCACGCACGTCACCGCTGAGTGGCCTTCATTGGGCGATTTCAATCATGCCATCTCCGCCATCCGCGTCGGTGCCGAGACGCAGGCGCCGGCGGTGATCGACGACCCGCGCATGGGACGTCTGTTGCTCTTTGACCCTACCGACCCCTACGTCGAAGCCGGCTACCTTCCCGATCACGAGCAGGCCAGCCTCGCGCTGATCGGAATAGGAGACACGGGAAACCTCATCCGCGTGCCGGCCGCCCCCGCCGTCGCGGCCGCCCGGGAGCGAACCGTGGAAGCGGTTCTGAAACCCGACGGTTCGATCAGCGGGTCGTTCGTCGAAAAATCTACCGGCGAAGCAGCCTCCCAGGAGGTCACCGCTTATCGGGCCAACTCCCAGACCGACTACACCAAAGCGATCGAGCGCTGGGTGGGCCGCAGCATTCAAGGCGCCACTGCCAGCGGAATCTCGGTAGCCGATCGCGATGGCGAATTCGTGCTGAAGGGCCAGTTCGCGTCTGCCCGCTTCGCGCAGGCGCCGCAACCCGCCATGATGATCTTCAAAGCGGGCTTACTGCATCATGGAGAAGCCTTGCGCCTCACCGAAAAGACTCGCAAATATCCCATCGTCATGGATACCGACGCGCTTGAAGAGACGGTGCGCATCCAGCTTCCGGAAGGCTTCAAGGTGGACGAGTTGCCGCCGCCCATGCAGATCGACTCGCCCTATGGAAAATATGCCGCCAAATGGGAGTCCCAGGCCGGCGCGGTTGTCTTCCGCCGGAAGTTGGCGCTCGAAGCGCAGAGCGTCCCGGCCGATAAATACAACGACCTCAAGCGCTTTCTGGATGCGGTCTACGGCTCCGCCAACCTCCCCGTCGTTCTTCTAAAATAGCGTGTGGGGCAGGATGGTATCCTGCGGCGGGTTGTTTAACCCGCCAGCGCGGTCGCGATCACTAGCAGGGCGCAGCCATGGAGTTCGAATTCCTCCGCAACAGCGCCCAACTCACTTCGGAATTCATCCACTCGTTTCTTCATCATATAAAGCGCAATATATTGCTTTTGGCTGGTAAATGATCCGTTCTTTTTGTAACACGGTATCCCATAATCGATGGATTCTTCGTATCCCTTGAGGGTTTTCCGGCAAAGATTGCGCAGCTTCCCGATTGCCCCTCGCCGGTCGATCGGCGTCTCCGCGATGTAAGTCTCCACGTCGGCTGCCTTGCTGATCATCGGCCGCTTCTCGGCCGTGGATCCGAGCCGGTGAAAATCGTCAAGCTGTTGCTGAGCCGGGGAGCCGATGCTCGCATGTCTACTGCCATGCGCCCCTTCTTGTCTCGTGCGCGAAGTCTGCACTTCTGAAGCACGGTGCAACGCGATTTTGCCGCTGTTAAAAGTGAAGCGATCTCATAACGTTCGGAAAAAATGAACGATTGCGGAATTGGCGCCGTGATCATAGTTTTGTGGATCGTCGCCTGGCCGGTTGAACGGCCAGCGGCTTCTGTTTGCGTTGCGCCCTGAATTCGCGTAGTTTGGAGTTATGACGGTCGAACTCAAAGCCGAGCAAGTACGAATCATTCGACAGCAGCTTGCGAGCGGCCGGTTCGCATCGGTCGATGAAGTGCTGTCCACCGCTTTGGCCGGCCTTCCGCGGGACTACCGTTTTGATCGGGAAACCCGCCGCGAAGCCGTTCGACGCATGATCGAATTTGGTGAACGCCGCAAGCTCAGCTTGGGAGAGCCGGTCACCCGTCAGTTCTTGCATGAAGGTCACCGCTTCTGATCGAGGCGTTTGTTCTCGATGCGTCCGTCGCCATGTCGTGGTGTTTCCCCGGCGATCCGGGCCGAAAACACGCCTTACAGTCGCCCGATCCTGCAACAAATTGAAGAGACCGATGCCGTTGTGCCGGAAATCTGGGCTTTCGAAATCGCGAATGGCATTTTTGTCGCCCACAGCAAGCGCAAACGGATTACTGAAGCCGACATCGCTGAATACGTCAAGCTTCTCGAATCCCTGCCGATCCGTGTTGTAAGCAGAGATTGGCGCGACATCATTGCGTTGGAATCTTTAGCCAGGAAACACAATCTAGCCGTCTAGGACGTTGCCTATATCAATTGGCTCTCCGCGAAAGGCTCCCTCTAGCGACTTTGGATCAAGCCCTGAAAAAGGCAGCTCTGGCCGAAGGAGTGACACTCATCTAGCGACTCTTAGCGAATCCCAGCGAGTTGCTGCGTCCACACCGCCGCGCTAGCCATAGGCCGTTCAGCGCTCGCCGCTTCCCTGCCCTGAGCCAGCCGCGCTCTTGAACTTGAGCCGGCGACTCCTCACCCCGTCGGGATTTACGATACTCCGGCGTGGCGTCAGTTCGCCCAGCCGTCTAGAGTCTGAGCAGCGGTTAGCGGGGCATTATCTCCGACCGACCAGCGATAACCGCCCCCAAGGCCGGTGCACTTCCACTTTCGGTTCACGCAATCCCGCCGCTTTGGCGTGATCTTTCAACTCCTCGCGCTTAAATCCGGCTGCGACCGAAGCCGGGGCGTCATGCAGCGTGATCGGGTGCCATCCAAACAACCACCTGGTGGCCGGAATGAAATGATAAGAAAACGGTCCGCGATCGAGGTCGATGGCGCAGACCGCGCGACGCGCCACCGCGCCAAAGGCAGACAACAGCTCCACCACCTGCCGATCCTCAAAATGATGCAGAAACAGCGAGCAGAACACCACGTCAAAGCTCCGCGGCCGGAACGGCAGATGGAAAGCGTCGCCCACTACTTTCGGCGGCCCGGCTAGCGCCAAATGTCTCAGCCGGTAGTCGAAGGCCGTAACCTGCGCCTTCGGAAACGCTAATTGGATCTTCCGCCCCATGTCTCCGGAAGCCGCGCCGACGTCCAACACCGTGAACATCTCCCCGGGGCTTGCGACCGAGGCCATAATCTTGCGGAGGACCCGGTAGCCTCCCAGATATTTGTTGATCTTGGTCAGGTCTACCAGGCTCGGGCGCGCCTCGATGGGATCGGCATCGTCGAGCAGCTCGGGCTTGATTACTCGCATGAAGGAAGCTGCTTGAGGAGTTTGCGGCCGCGAGCCCGCATGGCCGGAGTTCCGGTCCGCGTGAGGCGCTCGATCAGCGGTCTCACTTGGGCCAACAATCCGTCGTCCTGCCCGGCCAAGTCCGCCAGCGCTTGCATGCTGAAAGTTTTCACGATACTGCTCTCGTCCTCTAAGTAACCCATGAGAATGTCGACGGCCGCCTTCCGCTCCCGCGCAGTCAATTGCAAACGTGGCAGGATTTGGGCCACATGCCAGCGCACTTCCTTTTCTTTAGAAGTGGAGACAGCGTCCAACAATTGCCGTTTCCAGGGCTGAAGCAGCTCGGGATGTTCCCGGGTAATTTTCTCGATCGCATCCGCCGTGCGCAGGCGAACTACGGGATCTTCTGCGAGTAGACCCGCGAATAAATCGCCGAAGAGAGCAGGATGCTGTTCAACATCCCGCACCACTTCCTCCGATCTGCCGATGGAACGGCGATCTCCGCCTTTCAACTTTGCCAGCGTCTTTCGCAAGGCCGCCACGTTTCTCCCCACTTTCTCACCATGATAAGATGCGGCTTCATAAATGGATTTTGTCAGCGGGAATCTAGGCTGGATTGAAGCTATCTGCGGGCCGATGTTTTCAGGCAAGAGCGAAGAGCTGATGCGGCGGCTGCGCCGGGCCAAGATCGCCCGCAAGCGAGTGCAGGTGTTCAAGCCGGCCATCGACACGCGCTATTCGGCGGATGAGATCGTCTCGCACGGACAGGTCCGGATGCGTTCGGAGCCCGTGGCTACGGCGCTCGAAATCGTCGGCCGCCTGGATGCCAGGACGCAGGTGGTGGGCGTGGATGAGGCGAACTTTTTCGGTCAGGAGCTGGCCGGAGTGGCAACGCAGCTTGCCGATCAGGGCAAGCAGGTGGTGATCGCCGGGCTCGACACAGACTATATGGGACGGCCGTTTCCGCCCATGCCCGATTTGCTCACGTTGGCTGAATCGATCACGAAAACGCTGGCGATCTGCATGCGCTGCGGCAATCCGGCCAAGCACACCCAGCGGCTGGTGGAATCGGACGATCTGATTGTCGTCGGCGCCGCGGGAATGTATGAAGCGCGCTGCCGCCGGTGCTTTGAAGCGGGCTTTCCACGCCAGGAACTGCTCGAATTTGCCCGTCCGCGGCCGGAGCCGGATCCGGATTAATTGAAACCGACCGGACCGCCGATCCTTCTAATGATTCTAAGAGCCTGCTAACCTATTGGTTTAGAGACAACTATGTCTATCAATCCCAGTCAATCTCCCGGCTACATGCCTAGGGCGTCTTCCGCACCCCCGCCGCCTCCCTATGTTCCGCCGGCCGCGACCTCAGGGTCTGCTTCCAGCAAGATTGGAATCCTGTTCGGCGCCGTGGTGGCGCTGTTGGCAGGCACCGGGTATAACTTCTACCAGGTTAGCCAACTGAAGGCGCAGATTGGCAAATACCAGACGAGCGTGCAGCAGGAGCTGGACAAGGTGGCCGAAGCCAACACCATGACTTCGCAAAGCCACCGCCGGTCCATGGAGGCTCTGCGCGATCAGTTGGAAACCGCGCGGCGTCAAGCCAATATGGCGGCCGGTGAGGCCAAGACCGAAGCGCTCAAAAAAGTGGATGAGGCCAAGGCGGAATTGGAAACCGAACAGAAACAGGCGCAAGAGCAAACCAATGCGCAGATCAGCACCGTAAAAGCGGCGGCCGATACGGCCAACACTAAAATTGAGTCGGTGGGCACCGAGGTGACTGCGGTAAAAGGCGACGTAGCCACCACGAAATCTCAGCTCGAAAAAACCATCGCCAATCTTACCAAGACCATTGGCGACGTGAACGGCCAAGGCGTGCTCATCGCCACCAACGGCAAAGAACTGCAAGCTCTGCGGGCTCTCGGTGATCGCAACTATATCGAATTCACCATTCATAAGGCCAAGCAGCCGCAGAAGGTCGGGGATGTGTTTGTGGAATTGAAGAAGGCCGATCCCAAACGGTACCGTTACACCATTGAACTGACCGCCGACGACAAGAAGGTGGAGAAGAAAGACCGCACCATCAATGAGCCTCTGCAGTTTCTCACCTCGAAAGCCAGACAGCCCTATGAGATCGTGGTAAACGACGTGAAAAAGGACATGATTGTGGGCTACCTGTCGATTCCGAAGGTGCTCAACGGGCGGAATTAGGTTGTGGGGCAGGTTGTCAACCGTTGGTTATTAACCTGCAGCGGGTTAGAAACCCGCCCACGTCCGTTTATACATTTTGTCCGCCCCGAACGTTCGTGAGGGGAAGGGCGAAGTTCCCCTCACTGAGAAGCCGTGAAGAAATTAGAGATTGGATTTCCGCCGATTCCCTGGATTCCATTCGGAGCTTACCTGATGGGCTGACCTGCGTATGCTCAGCCAGACCGCAAAGCTCCCTGTGGCCCGGATAAGCCTTCCTAACTCCTCTCTAGGCCCCCAGGATCGCTTTTCGACCCCGCTAAGCCGCCGCGGCCGTTACCTGCCGGCCGCCAACTGAGCCGCACCCACTGCTGAATGTTGTACGTCACAGCTACCCAGAGCGCCTCCACTCGCGCCTTCGCCAGCCCACGCACGTGAAATTTTCTTAACCCCATTTTCTCTTTGATCCAGGCGTGCGGAAACTCCGCCGTCGGCCCACGCAGTTTGAAGATTTCCCGGTTCTCTTCCTGCTGCATCCGCTCCCGGTAGTCCTCCATCACCTCACTCACCTTGCCGATCTTCACCGATCGCGCTCCGCTTTTCGGACAACATTGCGGCTGATGCGGACAAGCCTCACAATCCTTTCGGTTGGCCCGATATACGTCTTGTTTGGCGTTGCTGCTCGTTCGTTTTAGGACTTTGCCTGCGGGACAGAGCAGCTTGCTCCCCTCCTCCAGGATGACGAATGCGTTGGATCCAAACTCCGGCGCAATGCCGGCCGCCTTCAAAGACGAATTTTGATTCCGTTCCTGGCGCTGCTCTAGATCCGGTACCGGACCAATCAACTCCACTCCCCGCTCCCTCGCCGCCACGATGTTTTCTTGTCGGGTGTATCCGCCATCTACCAGCATCTGCCCCGGCAGCCGCTGGAACTGACGCTCGAATCGATCCAGTGCCGGCTCCAACTCCGCTTGATCGCTGGCCTGCTGGCTCAATTCGATCCCCACCAGTATCTTGTTCTTCGTCTCCGTCGTCGGCCCGTAGCCTCCGTCGCCGTGCTTCATCACCCGCGCTTCCGGCTCCGTTAGGCTCACTCGCGCTTGCTCTCGATCCTGCTTCGACCGCGCGCTCTTGCGGACTTCCTCCAACTCCTCTACCGCCCGTTCCAACCCGGCTATCCTTTCCTCCGCTGCCCGCCTCCGCGCCGCTTGTTTCCGCTTCGTCAGCTGCCCGCTGCTCTCCTCCCGCTCCAGGGCTTCGATCACCTCCGTCGCCTTCGCAATATGCTCTCGCAGCGTTTTCTCGCGCCGCCGCGAACTCCCGCTCGCCACCGCCTCGATCTTCGTCCCGTCGTGCGCCACCCGCTCCAGATCGATCAGCCCTTCCTTCGATAACAATCCCAATAACTCCCCAAACAGCTCCTCTACCGCCGACCCATAAAGAACGCGGAAGTCCGATAGCGTATGGTGATTGATCGCCTCCATCCCCGTCAGCCAACGCAGTCCCGGCTCATACTCCATCTGCCGCTCCAGCTCCCGCGCCGATCCGATCCCCTGGCTGTAGCCGTACACCCACACCGATACCAGCAGCCGTGGATCCAACCGCTCCCGCCCCGCCCGCCCTTCCACACTCTTGTTGGTTTCCAGAAACCCATCCAGCTTCAGCCGCCCCGCCACATGCCAGATCGCCCGAGCAATGTGGTCCGGGGCCACCAGGGTATCGATATCGATTTCCCCCCAGAAGCTCTGCGCGCGGTCGATTTCCTTCAGTCGCGCTCGCGCTGGAATCCCCGCCGGCGCTGGGATAGGCATCGGTTGCGGTGGCACCTCGATCTTCAATAGCTCGCCCTGTTCCGCCATGCCCTATTGTCCCCCAGAACATTTCAGTCTGTTTCTGTTTTTTTCGGGGATCGCCTATTTTTTCACAGCTTCTGACGTTCGGGGCTGGTTCAAAACGTTGCAATCGGATTGACCGGAAAACCAGTGCCGCCCGGTACCGGAACCGCCGCTAAGGTAACCAGGAACTCCCACCGGTGGCGCTTGGCGCATTCCGCTGCCACGGCTTGGAGGTCCATGACGTCAATTAGTGGCAGCCCCAGTGCGACGATCGCCAGTTGGTGAATCGGCCGCGGGGATTTCTCGACGCCGGAAGGCTGCACGTCCTGCACACCATCGTTACCGAGCACAGCGACATCCCTCTTTTTCAGCCACGGCATCATGGATGCGTGCCAACCCGCAGCGTTGGCGGCGACGTTCCAGGGACCCAGTTTGGCGCGGCGCACCCAGCGTCCGGTTCGAAGAAAGAGAGCATCGCCGCTGCCGATCTTGACGTGAGCATATTTCTCCCAGGCTTCCACGTCGGCCGGATAGACGGGCGTGCCCGGCTCCAGATACTCGACGTTTTTGAGTAGTGGCATATCCACCAGCACGCCGCGCGTCATGATGCCGTCTTTCTGGTTCTCGACGCCGAGGGCGCCACAGCCGGACTCGCTGATCTTCTCCGCCCTCACAAATCCGTTGTAGAGCTTGCCTTCAAACGAATAGTGGCACAAGGCGTCGATATGCGTAATGGTGGATCCGTGATACCAGATCGAGTATAGATCCATGGCATGGCCGCCGGCGTCCAGGGTCATCTGCTGGCCGATGGGACGCGGATTATCCGGATATTTCTCTTTGTCCAACGTGTGCGCCAGCGATACGGAAACTCCATCCTTGACCAGATGCAGGGCTTGTTTCCGCTTTTCGGGCGTGATCAGGTTCAAGGTTCCGCGTTGATCGTCCTTCCCCCAGCGCCCCCAATTGGAGAGATCCGTCATCCAGGCGTCCACCTGCGCGCGCGTAACTGTCTGCGCGCTGAGCAGCATGCCGATGGCGCCTAGAAGCAATAGTCTTTTCATAGAGTCCCTTCGTTTTTCGTAGAGTCCTTCTCAAGGGGTGCGGGACAATAATCGCATGCTGATCCCGCTATTTCTGTTTGGTCTTGCCGCCGACCTCACGCCAGCCACCGCGGACTTATCACACACACACGCCGTCGCCCCTGACGAGCGCACCGCGCACATTGCCGCATTTGAAGTCACGCCGGTTTTCGCCAACGGCCTATTGTATGTCATCACGCCGTTCAATCAAGTGATCGCGCTCAATCCCGGAAGCGGCGCTGAGCGCTGCCGTTACGATCCGCATCTACCGGCAGGCCGGTATTACTCGGAAGCGGGCTGGTTTATTTCGGAACCTTGGACGCGAGCCTGATCGAGCTGCACGCAGACAGCGGCCGTGTAGCGTGGGTGACAGAACTGATGACCAGCGCGCAGGACGGAAATTATCAGGTGACCTCACCGCCGGTAGCGGTGCGCGACAGACCGGAAAACACATTCGAAGGCCAGACTGCTTTAGTTTCATTGTGGGGCGGGCGCCCTCGCCCGCGCCGGACCCCCTGGTCCGGCTGTGCCACCTCATCTGAAACGCAGGCAGACGAGGGCGCCGGCCCTTGTCTAACTAACAACGAAACCCTCAGCCCCTTACGCCACGGCAGCCGCCGGCGGCGTGGCTCGCGCAGCGGCGCCAACCGTTCGCTTCAAGCGTGACCCGGACTCTTCCGCCATCAGGCAGAACTCGAACAACGGATCGCTGGCTGGGTTCGACCATCGGCTGACTTTCCATTCAGTCCGCAAATAGCGGACTTCTTTGTGTCTGGCCATATTCAGGAGCTGCGAATAGATTCCGCAATAGGACTTGGGCGGAAACGAGGTCAGCGGACGCGGCCCCCACTCCTGGTTGTCGGCCGAGCCCCAGATGCTGACTTGCAACGCTTCCTGCTCTACCACGCGGTCAATAGCCAGCGTTAGAATGATTAGCGTTTCCCGGTCTGCGCCTAACTCCAGCACGGGGCCGACTCCGTTTGCGCTTGCGATGTTATCGGGTACGAGGAGCTTTGGCAGCATCCATCCCTCCAGGACTTAGACCTGAAGGTCTAGTCTCTACGACACAGAATGGCACTTTTGTTTAGAAAAATCAAAGGAAATCGCTTACTATTTAGCGGTAATTCGGCATCAACCCGTAGTACGAATACCCTCATTAGCGGGTGGTTCGAGTGGGATCAGGCGCGCTTGGTCCCCTCCCTCACGGTCGAGGCTGCTTGCAGTTACAGTGGACCTGCAACACTTCGGCTGCGGCCTACGACAACGTCTTAACGGTATGCTTGACCAGATCGACCGCGAACTGCTCGACGACCGTCCCGGCAGCCGTGCTTCCCGGTGCGTAGGGTGCTGAGAGATAAGTTCCCAGGATTTGCTTCTTGCTCAACTCGAGACGGAGAAAACCAAAGTTCTGCTGGTCGTACTGCTCCAGCGTGAGGCCGTTTCCGAGAGAGAGCGGCGTTGTGGGGTACTTGCCTTTTATCGTCTGGAGCTTGCCGAGGTTCGTATAACCGCCCGCGCCGGCCACCACGCAAGGAATCTGCAGCGCGCCTTTCGGGCCCTTTACCTGAACTGTAAAACGTTGATAATTATGGACATGCCCCGAAAGAATCATGCTAGGGTAGCGTCCGGTAGCTTGGAAGCTGTCAAACAGCACCGTGTAAACCGCGCTGCTGCCCGAGTGCTCCGCATCGCCCGAAAACGGCGGATGATGTACGGCGACGATCAGCGCCAGACCGGGATCGGCCGCCTTGAGTTCACCTTGGAACCAATCGATCTGGTCCTGGTGGATCTCGCCTTCCGTTTCACCGACATTCGAAAACAGCCCGATAAAGGTCGCAAACGGCGTGGTGAAGGTCCAATAAACATTGGGAAGGTCCATTTGGGTTCGCACTGCCGAGGTCTTCCGCGAACCGCGCCGGCTGGGATCCGGCGCCATAAAGTTCTGCACCCAGCCGTCCAGCGGAACTTTGGTTGGGTCCACCGGCCCGTCCTCTGGATCGTCCGGTTGACAATCATGGTTCCCCGGAATAGCGACGATAAAGCCGGAATAGCTCTTGTATGTTTCGTAAAAATTGTCGCCGTATTTATCAATGTCGCCGGCAAAATATACCACGTCTCCCAGATGGTAGAAGAAAGCGGGTTTTTGGCCGTTCGGCAGACCATTCACGTCTTGGGTCATCATTCCCGCGACAAAGTCCTGCTGCAGACCGCGATAGTCTCCTGTATCGCCCACGGTGTGGCACACGAGCAGACCAGCCTGTTTGATCGCGGCGAGGTCGGCGGCGGAAAGCAATTGAGATAGATCAAAGCGGTACGGCGCGGGCCCATTGGGAGGCGGGAGCGGCTGAAAAGGATAATTCGGAAGCTGAGAACTCTGGTTTTGGACTTGAAACTCCGCGCTGCTAATCGGCGCATGGCGGCTAATCCGTCCGTTGGCGCCCTTGCCGGTAGTGAAAAAGTGTGACGAACGCATGACGATCTCTGTTTGGGTCCTTTCAGGGGTTAGTGGAGTATAACATCACATCGTTACTCGATATTTCGTTCTTCCGATGACTGCGACGGGTTGCGGGGGTGTGGCTGCGTGCGTGTGGCTGCGGAGTTGTTTGCGGGGGTGTGGCTGCGGAGTTGTTTGCGGGGGTGTGGCTGCGCGGGTGTGGCCGCGGGGGTGTGGCTGCGCGGGTGTGGCCGCGGGGGTGTGGCTGCGCGGGTGTGGCTGCGGGGTGTGGCTGCGGGGTGTGGCTGCGGGGTGTGGCTGCGGGGTGTGGCTGCGGGGGTGTGGCTGCGGGGTGTGGCTGCGGGGGTGTGGCTGCGGGGTGTGGCTGCGGGGGTGTGGCTGCGCGGGTGTGGCTGCGGGGGTGTGGCTGCGGGGGTGTGGCTGCGCGGGCGTGGCTGCGTGGGTGTGGCTGCGGGGGGGTGGCTGCGCGGGGTTGGGTTTTGGGGAGGCGTGCACGGGCATGGACAGCTATGCCTAGCGATGGAACCTTTCGGCCTGATGGTGGGTTTAAGTGTTCATGACGCAGAAAGTAAGTTGGTTTCTCGCCGCCGCGGCCGTCGCCGCCTTTGCGGCTGGCGATCAAACCTGGAAAGACAAGCAGGTCTCCGAGTGGTCGGACGACGATGTGCAAGAAGTATTAACCAGTTCGCCGTGGGCGAGGACGTCCGTACCCGAGTACACCCGCCAGCAGAACGGCGGCCAACAAGGCATGGGACGCCGGGGTGGATTTGGCGGGGGCGGCATCGGCGGGGGCGGCTTAGGCGGCGGTGGTTTGGGCGGCCGAGGCGGCGGTTGGGGCGGCAATAATGGAGGCAGCAATGGCGGCTATGGCGGCAACAATGGAGGTTATGGCCAACAGCGCCAGGATGATCCGGACCAGAACTCGTCCGGAGACTCCAACCGGTCGCGCAATGTCACCGTGCGCTGGGAAAGTGCCCTGCCAGTACAGGATGCCATTCTCAAATCGAAAGAAACTGGCACGCCGTCAATCGATGCCGATCATTACGCCGTCGCGGTGATCGGAGTTCCGAACCGGATCGCGAATAGTGACTCCGGCAAGCCCAAAGCGGAACTGAAGCGCGAAGGCAAGAAAACCATCAAGTCGTCGGACGCCAGGGTTATCGCTCTGGATAAGGGCAATATGGTGTTATTCCTGTTCCCGCGCAGCCAGGAGATCACGGCTCAGGACAAGCAGGTCAGTTTCGACGCCCACATCGGGAGGATGCATGTAACGCAATCGTTCTATTTGAGCGACATGATGTATCGCGGAAAGTTAGAACTATAGATCCGCCGAATATTGCGATTCTCCAGTTCACCGTTTGAAACTCCACCCAGACCGCGTGCGTTAATTTAAACATATGCATTGTCGCAGGACATTTCCTGTTCTTACAGCCGCCGTGTGCGTTTTGTTGTCTCAGGTCCCGGGCCGCTCGCAGGCCGGAGCGGAGCGTACCTCGCACGGAACCGCTCCCGATCGCTACGCCTTGTTTCTAGCCGATCCACCGGTAACGGTCCGGTATAACTCGCGCGATGCGATCCGTGGGACCGAAGCGCAATCCTACCGTCAACAGATTGAGGCCAAACAGCGGACACTGATCAACACCTTGAAGGCGCGCAACGTCTCGGTTACCGGATCGGTGGCGACCGCGCTCAACGCCGTTTTCATCGACGTGACTCCGGATCGCGTGGAGGAAATGAAGAACCTGCCGGGAGTTACGCGCGTGGTGCGCATGCGGCGCGTGGAGCGCCATCTGAATCAGGCGACGCAATTGATGCAAGCGCCAGCGGCATGGAATCAGTTGGGCGGTATTGGAAACGCCGGCGCGGGAATTAAAATCGCCGTGATCGACACCGGAATCGATCAGACCCATCCGGCGTTTCAGGACTCCACGCTATCGATGCCCGCGGGCTTTCCGAAATGTACGCCGGGCGATTGCGCCTTCACCACGAACAAGGTGATTGTGGCGCGAAGCTATGTGAAGCAGATCAGCGCCACCGGCGCAGACCCGAACAATCCAGCGGCCACTTCGTCGCCGGACGATTTCACTGCTCGCGATCACGATGGGCACGGCACGGCAGTGGCTTCCTGCGTGGCGGCGAATGTCAGCACTGGTGCGGTTACATTCAATGGCATGGCGCCCAAAGCGTACCTCGGCAATTACAAAGTATATGGGTCGCCAGGCGTCAATGATTTTCCTAGCGAGGACATCTTTATCCTGGCAATTGACGACGCGATGAACGATGGCATGGACATTGCCAATCTCTCCTCGGGCTTGTTGAGCTTGACCGATCCGGCCGATGACCCGTTGGCGCAGGCCTTTGAGAATGTCGCGCAGAGCGGGATGGTGATCACCGTTTCGGCCGGCAATGATAACGCCAGCGGATCGGTTTATCCAACTTTCAATATCATCTCGAGCCCAGCCAGCGCTCCTTCGGTGATCGCGGTGGGCGCTACCACCAACTCTCACTTTTTCGGACCCACGGTGACTGTGCCGGGCGCGGCGAGTAATTTGCAGAATATTCTGGCACAGAATAGCGACGGATTTGGGCCGATCGGCGCTGCAGCGGCGCCGCTGGTGGATGTCACGCAACTGGGCAATGACGGTTACGCCTGCGCCGCCCTGCCAGCCAATTCCCTGAACGGCGCTTACGCTCTGATCGAGCGTGGGCCGTCCACCAATCCCTGCACCTTTGCGACGAAAGCGACCAATGCCCAGAACGCGGGCGCATTGGGCGCGGTCTTCTACATGTACGACTCCTCGGCTACCATCACGCCCGAGGGGCTCGACCAAGTGAACAATGGCGAGTTTGTGATGATCGCCAACGCCGATGGACTTAACTTGAAGGCCTATATCGACGCAAATCCCGGGCACGCCGTCACGGTGGATCCAGCGGGCCAGGAGGAAAGCATCTCGCCGGACAATTTCCTGGCCGCGTATTCTTCCATCGGGCCGAATGCCGGCAACTACGCCATCAAGCCGGAGTTGGTGGCCACCGGTGGACTCGATCCGTTGAACGGACCCGACCCGAATGATCCCTATTTGATTTACGGGTACGGAATGTACGTCGCGGCGGAGAGTTACGATCCCAATGGCGAAGTGTACAGTTCCGACCGATATACTGCCGCCGACGGCACCAGTTTCTCGTCGCCCATCACCGCCGGCGCCGCGGCATTGCTAAAGCAGAAGAACCCGAATTGGACCGCGGCGCAAATCAAATCCGCGTTAGTGAACTCGACGGCACAAGATACCACGTCCGATGATTTTGGCGATCCAGTGACGGTAGAGTGGATCGGTGCTGGACGGCTGGACACGGGCGCAGCGATTGGCGCCACGGTGTTTGCGAACCCCACTACCGTTTCTTTTGGAGTGGTATCCAGCGCGCCCTCCACGCAGCAGATTACGCTGACCAACGGTGGAACCAGCTCGGTTACTTTAGCGGCCTCGGTAGTGCCCGATCCAAACGCCCTCTCGGCGGGCACTGCGGTTAATGTAAGTCCAACCAGCATTACGCTGGCGCCGGGCGCATCCGGCAATCTTTCTGTTTCGCTCGGGAGCACTCCGAGCGCCGGTGCTTATGATGGACGAATCGATCTTACGGGAAACGGCGTTCTCTTACACATTCCGTATCTTTTCTTGAAAAGCGATGGCGTCCCCTACGACTTCATCTCGCTGAATAGCAATTTCATCGACGGTACCCCGGGCTCTGACGAAGGCGCTTTGAATTTCAAGGTGATCGATCAATATGGAGTTGCGGTGGCGAACTCTCCAATCACGTTCCAGGTGGATACGTCCTTGGGGGGTTCTTTAACGCTCAATAGTGTTTCCGGATCGCCTGCCTGTAGCACGTCTGGATCTACCGTGACCTGTCCGACAGACGCGAATGGCGTCGCGTGGGTGGATGTCGTGCTGGGACCGGTGGGGCAACCGGTCCTCAATGTGGCTGCCGCGACGGGCGACCAGGCTCAAATCGACTTTTATATTCGCCCGCAACCAACCATATCGGCGGGCGGCGTGGTCAATGCGGCGAGCAATACCGCGCCCATCGCGGCCGGCTCTTACGTGTCGATCTACGGAAGCAATCTGGCTGATCCGGGCGTGACCGGGAACACCATCAGCGCCATGCTTCCGTTGGTCATCAATCAGGTTACAGTGAGTTTCGACACGCCCTCGGCCAGCATCAGCGTGCCGGGTTATCTGATTTACGAGAGTCCGAATCAAGTGAACGTGCAAGTGCCGTGGGAGTTGCAAGGGCAGACGTCGGTGCAGGTGAAGGTGACCATTGACCAGTTCTCTCTTGGCAACGTGGTGACGGTTCCGCTGGCGACCTATTCACCGGCGTTTTATTCGGCCAACGGAATCGTGTCCGCGCTGGACGCCAACTATGTTCAAATCACAGCCAGTCATCCGGCAACGCAAGGACAGGTGCTGCAACTTTTTGCCAACGGTCTGGGGCCGGTGAGCAATCAGCCCGCCAGCGGCGTGCCTGCGCCGGGATCTCCGCTAGCCATGACGACGGCGATCCCAACGGTAAGTATCGGGGGACAGAACGCACCGGTCTCGTTTAGCGGTCTGGCGCCTGGATTTGCGAGCCTGAATCAGATCAACGTTACCGTGCCTGCAGGACTGAGTCCTGGCACTTATCCGATCACGGTGACCATCGGCGGAGTCACGTCGCCGGTGGTGAATGTTCCGGTGTAGTAGCACTCGCCAAACAGTCCGGTCAGCCGCGTGCCGCTTGCGAGACGGCGAAGCTGTCCTCCAGCATCTGAAAGCGGACGATTTCCCCATTGGCGACAGTGAGCACGATGGCGAAGTCCGTCTGGACGATCTTGCCAGTCCGCTTGACCTTGGACGCTAGCGAACCCAGTATCACCGCCCGCTCGCCGCCGGCCAGAATGTCGTGGATCTCGAAGCTGATCCGCTCGATCATGGCGCGCGAGTCATTCACAAAATCGGTGACAGCGCCTCTTCCGGACTTTCGGCCGATCCAGGGCAAAACGCCCGTATCGCCCGCAATTTCCCACTCCATATTCTCGCTGAACAGCTTGGCGATCTCCTCCGGTTCGGCGCCGCTGCCCATGCGGCCCAGAAACTCCTGCGCGAGGTGAAGCGTATCGTTTTGACTCATGGAGATTTCTTTAGGCAGCGTGCTTCAAAAGCCGGAGCCGCAGCAGGCTTTCCGCGGTGGCCACGATGGACTCCTCGTTCGAGCGCGGCGTCCAGCCGAGGATACGCTTGGCCTTCTCGCCGCTGGCATGCTTGATCTTGCCCAGTTGCGGGACAAGCAGCTTCACCGCTGGATCGCGCAAGGCAGCGATGCGAACCATCCAATTTGGCAATTCCCTGATTGGTACTTTGTTGGCCGAGGCGCCCAGGCGGCTCTTCAGCACTTTCGCGATGTCGAGCATGGAAAGGCTGCCGCCCGAGACGGCAATGAAACGTTCTCCTTTGGCGGCGGGATGTGTCATCGCGCGCAGATGCAAATCGACCACATCGCGTACATCGACGAAACCGAAATGCAGCTTCGGGCAGCCCGGCATCGCGCCGTCCATCAGGCGCTGCACCAGTTGGATCGACGGCGAATAGTCGGGACCCAGAACCGGGCCGAAGACGCCTACCGGATTGACGACGGAGAGTTCGAGTTTGCCGCCTTCGCTGGCCACGAAGTCCCACGCCGCGCGCTCAGCCAAGGTCTTTGATTTCTGGTAGGCTGGCACGCCGCCATTCACGTCGGTCCAAAACGTCTCGTCGAATGACATTGTTTGCGGCTTGTGGCCGTAACCGATTGCGCCAAACGAGGAGGTCAGCACCACGCGTTTGACTTGGGCATCGCGCGCCGCGCGCAGCACGCGCAACGCGCCTTCCCGGGCCGGTACGATCAGATCGTCTTCGTGTTTGGGAACACTCGGCGGCATGGGCGACGCCACGTGCAACACGTAGTCGCAGTACGCCACAGCTTCCCTCCAGCCCGCGTCAGATTCGAGATCGGCCGCGATGAACGACACGCGATCGTCCGGTACGGCGCCGCCTTCGCGTAACATGGCGCGCACATCGCCCTCGCGCTTGAGGTTTCGGACCGTGGTGCGCACCCGATGGCCCGCCGCCAGCAGTTGCAGAATAGAATGGCTGCCAATGAAACCGGTGCCGCCGGTAACCAGAACTGTGCTCATATCGCTCCTGAAAATTTGACTGTACACCCGGTTTGCCGAACTTTCAATGCTTGAAAATCTCTATTACTTGCGCGATAGTACGAGGGTGAGCACACGAACGGCGACCGATCCCTTCTCCGACATCCTCAAATTCACCGACGCACAGTCGGTCGTATCGGGAGGATTCACGGCCGGGGGCGTTTGGGCGATCGGTTTTCCGGCAATGAACAAGATCAAGTTCTCCGCCTTGGTAAAGGGCGATTGCTGGCTTTTGCTGGAAGGCGAGGAGCCAGTGCGCGTGGAAGCGGGAGACGTGCTTCTCTTGTCCGGCCAAAGTTCTTTTGTTCTGACTGGCGATTTGGCGGCCGTCCCGATTGACGCCGCCAGTGTGTTTAGCGGCCACGCCGGCGAGATGGCGAAACTTGGCGAGGGTGACGATTGTATTCAGATCGGCGGCTTTGTTCTTCTGGACCCGAAGAACGGAGAGCTTCTGGCCGATGTCCTGCCGCCCTTGATCCACGTGCATGCCGCTTCGCCCCGGGCGAAAATCTTGAAATGGCTGCTGGACCAACTGGTGCGGGAGCGGGCCGAGGAACTCCCGGGCACCAGTCTCGCCTCAGCGCAGCTCGCCCAGCTCATGTTCGTCCACATTTTGCGCGCGCATCTGGAAACCTCCGGTCCGTTGGCGGCCGGATGGCTACGCGCGCTCGGCGACCAGCGCATCGCTCCGGCTTTGCGTTTGATGCATAGCGATCCGGGCCGGGCATGGCAATTGGAGGAACTCGCCAAGGCTGTGGCCATGTCGCGCACGACGTTTGCATTGCACTTCAAGAGAGCCGCGGGCGTGGCGCCGCTGACCTACCTCACCGAATGGCGCATGCGCCTGGCCGAACGGGCCTTGCGAGAAGAAAACGTCCCCGTGGCGGGTCTCGCCCGGTCGCTTGGTTACACATCCGAAAGCGCTTTCAGCAACGCCTTTAAGCGCGTCACCGGCAACGCGCCCAAGCGCTACCGGACGGCCGCGCGGGCGGAGTTCGGCCGGCCGCAATAGCCTGACCCAATAGGACAGAGACTTCCTTAACGTTTTCCCACCTGGTATGTGAGGAAGTGGCCGGCATCGAAAACGAGGGCGCGCCGCGTCACCTTTCCGCTTCCCGCCCAGAGGCCGATTAATAGAACTTCCAGACGCATTACTTCTTTAAGACACACGTTCTCCTCCGATAATGCGGATTGATGGGGCCCGATTAGAAATATGAGCCGTTGAGACCGCAAGAAGGCCGAAGCCGGCGGATCGCGCCGGCGCACAGGCAATATGCAAACTCCGGCCGTAGGCTCATACTTGTTGGGGAACAAGCCGGAAGATATGACTCGTCACTTTAGCCCCGAACAATGCGTTCCCCTCACTCACGTTCGGGGCTCGAGTTTAGTCGTATATGGGCCGGCGGGAAACGAATTATTTGGCGACGCCGAAAATTATATGAATACCCGTGGAGTAAATCAGATCGTTCCCCTTGATGTTCGGCAGGGGGTTGCTCAAATAGCGATCGCTGAAAGTAACCTGCCATGCTAGCCATTTGTTGATGTTAGTAACCGCGCCGGAGTCGAAGTTGAACCGGAATTGGCCGCCATCGCTCAGGTTCGGAAACAGAACGGCTTTTTCATGGAACGTGGTGTTCTTGGACGCCTTGTAGGTTAGCTCTTCACCAAACAAGACTTCCGCCGACGTCCGATCGAGCCCGGTGTCGAAGAACTCCTGGTCCAAGTCGCCGCCCGCGAAAATGTCGAACGTGGTCCGGCTCGACTTGGCTACGTGATAGCCGATACCGCCGCCACCGGTAAAGCGTAAGTTGAGATCTTGGAACTTGTCATGTTCCAGATCGACCGTGCCGAGGACAAAGACACGCGGCGTGACGTTGAGACTATAGGCGATCCCACCGCGGGTGGCTTCGGCCGTCACCACCTTCGGACCCAAAGTGCTATTGGCGGCATAGAGCGAAGTAAAGTAGACCGAAATCTTATCGCGCGTGGTAGTGCGCGCCGCGTTCATTCCGAGATTGAAGGTGGTGGTATCGGAGTTGCCTGCGGTGCCGGCCAGTCCGGCGTCTAAAGATCCGGTCCACAAGTCGCGCAAGCGAGGATTTTTGAGACGATCGATCTCGGCTTCATAGGCGCTTTGGCCTTCTTTGGAACGGACCACTTGAACGGCGTCTTTCGGGGTGGTTACGGTACCGGCGTCCGCGGTTTGGACGATGAACTTTCCATCCGCTGTGGTCACGGGACCCAACAGCATCTGGCCATCCTTCAGTTGCAGCGCCAGGGGTTCAGTGGAGGTGATCGCATCGATCTGGTCCCAAGGCACATTAATGTCTCCAGCCAAATCCGACTTGATGGTCAGCTTCTTGGCGTCGGAGTTCAATATTACGCCACTGACGCGATCTCCGTTCTTAAATGTAATCTGGCTAGCAAATGTAAGAGGAGCTACAATCGCCAGCGACAAGATCGTCTTAAGCAGGTGTTGTTTCATTTGAAGTTATCAAGTTCCTTCTAAATCAGTATGGAAGTGCAATGCGGGCAGCGACAGACAGGCAGAGGAATTACCGTAAGGCAAAAAAGACCTGCTCGTGCGACTTACCCGAAAGTTTGTTTGGCTCGATGAGCGACCCCGAAAGACTTAGAGCCAGGACCAGAAAATCCAGGATCGTACTTAAGAATACACCATGGTTGAGAGTTAGCGGAGCACCTTTCAGACACTACCCCACTTCCGGAATGCAGCGCCGATCGCGATGCCGCGTTCCAATGCGTTCTCATAAATTATTAATTTTTGCAAATCTTTCAGCACTTCTGGCCCGCTGGACTTATGCATGTGTAAGACCACGGCCAGAATATTGACTGGTAAGAGGTTTTCCTTGGTTGGGCCGTTCGGGTGTTCAAATACCGGAATCGGCGTCTCAGGATTGAGAGGAATCCACGGCTGCGGCCATTCTGCGAAGAATGCCAGCGGGCTCGGCGATTCCCAGCGCGGCGATGGCATCGGCGCGTGCTTGCGTATCGGCTACCGCATAAATTCGCAGTTCGTCGGCATTGCCGGATGGCCGCACATGGGCGACGTCGCAGTTGTCAAAGAGGACACGCACGCCGTCGGTATAGTCCAAATGGCTGATCTTTCCGAACCCATCTTGCGGAAGAAAAAACCTGTCCAGGTCGCGCAGTCCCACCAACTTCTTGGCCGTCGCTCGGGGAAAATTCGGTAGTAACGCCGCGCGGCTGAAACGTTTCGGCAGCCGGTCAAAGAGTTCCTCCAGGCGAAGCCCGCTTTCTTGTGCCGCAAACAGCGCACAAAGAATCGGCAACATCGCGTCTCTGGTGGGCAGGGCTCGCAAAACGGCGCCCTTGCGTTCGATATCTGAAGCGGTGAGAAAGCCACCGTTGGGTTCAAAGCCGCAAACACGCTGTCTCCCTTGGGCGCGCGCCTGCTCCATACCATCAATCACGTACGGCGAGCCAATGCGCGTTTTTGGTTCGAGCACCGACGCCAGCTCGCTGCGATCGATGGCGTCGTTGCAAGTGATGGGAACGACGACGGCGCCGGCGTGCAAATACGCGGCCACTACCATACCCAACAGATCGCCGCCGAAGAAACGCACTTTTCCGGTTAGCGCATCCACTCCCAGAATCAACGGCCGGTCGCTATCGCCGTCCGTCGATACAACCGCATCCAGCGGTCCGTGTTTCGCCGAAGCTTCATCGGCGAGTAACTGGACGGCCGCCAACTGCGGTGCGCCGATGTTTTCGGTGTCGATAGGAATAAATTCGTCGCTTCGCCCGGCCGGTATCGCTTCCGCGTGCAGACGGTTGAGGACTTCCACGAGAATATCGTGGCCAACCGCGGAGTGTTGGTACACTAGCAGCCGTTTGCCTGCCAGCGAACCACCAGCAAAAAAATCGGTGAACCGATCGATCCAGGCGGCGCAGGCTTCCGGATGCTCCTCGCCGATTTCGCTTTGGCTCGTCTTGAAAAAACCCCGCTCATCAAACAGAGATGCACCGAAAGGCTGGCTGTAGAGCCTTTGGCGAACCTGCTTCACGTGTTCGTTGATCGGGCCTTCCTGCTGTTTGCGGAGTTCGCCCCGGCTGCTGTACGTCTTGTAGCCATTTCGATCGAAGGGAATGTGGCTGCCGGTGACCATGATGCAGCCCTTGGCTCTGGCCAGCGCATAATACGCGAGCGCGGGAGTCGGGATGCGGCCCACGTTCACCGGCCGAAGGCCGGCATCGGCAATGGCGGCGACGATCGAGCGAGCGAGTTCGGGAGAGCTGGGCCGCAAATCGAGCGCCCAGAAAAACTCATCGCCGCGGACGATGCCACCCTCGGAGGGGTCGAGCGACTGCAGATATTCCAACTCCGCCAGCGCGTTGATATAGATCTCGAGCTGCGTGAGATCGACCACTTTGCCGCGGCGTCCGCTGGTGCCGAACTCCAGCTCGCGTGGCTCGTATTTCAGGTTGGATCGGAGAGAGCCGGTTGCCATCCCTTCTATCATCAACCTGCCAGCGCCACTTCATGAAGGCGGCGCGCGCCAAAGCAAACGGCCAGCCCAAAGACAGGGAGCGGCGGCAACAGGCTGTCAAATGAAAAAATAGGGTTCCCGTAGGCGAACCCTATTTTTGGTCTAACAACCGCCATAGGACCGCTCCCTGACGGTCGTGGCTCGGTTACGTCCTCCGAGCCGCGGCCGTGAGGGAGCGGTGGCAAGTGCCGGGTGACGCTAGCTTAGAAATGGATGCGGGCAACTACCTGCACTACACGCGAGTTACTCGGAAAGTACTGTTGATATTGGCCGAATACCGGGCTATTCGGAACCAGAAAGGTGCGATTGATGGTGTTCGTCCCGAATGGCGTGACATCCGAAATGAATCCGCCGACGAATTGCGCATGGTTGAAAACGTTAAACGCCTGCGCGCCAAATTCGATGCTGTACCTTTCCTTGTAGTTGAACTTCTTCATCAGAGCGGCGTCAACATTGTTGATGTGCCCCAGCGGGAAGGTGTTGCGGCCGCCGTTGGCATAAGCGCCGGATTGGGCCACGATGTAACGGGCGTTGGGGTTGGCGGCTACGTAAGCGACGATGGACGCACTCCCCAAGGGGACCTGCTGGCCGGCGGCGTTGTAGGCGACCACACCCGAGCCGGCATTGGCCGCGCCATTGGGATTGATGATGGTACGGTCGCCCGCCGAATCCCCATTGAGATTCGAGTCCACACCACTCTGGATGGTGGCGAACTCAGGCGACTGGTAGGTGTAAGTGCCGGAAAGGTTCCAGTTACCGACAACGTTCTTCAGGAGCCAGTTGCCGTTCTTAAAGGGCAGAATGTCGTAGACTGGCGTAAAGGTGAAGCGCTGGCGGCGGTCGAGCGCCGAGGATGACCACTCCGCGGCGAGATTTTGGAAGTCCTGGGCGCGGCGCGGCGACAAAATAGTGGAGAAATTGGTCGCCGTGGAATCGTCCTGCGCATGACTCCAGGTATATGCGGCAATGATCGTGAAATCCTTCGAATAACGCTTGTTGAGTTGGAGCTGAAGACCGTTATAACGGGAATTGCCCCAAGGATGATATCCCACGATGTTGTTGGGGAAACCATATTGCGCCAAGCTGTTGGTCGGTAGGGACTCCAAGTATCCCAGAGTCGTACTCATAGATGCCAGCGTGGCCGCCGACGGCGTGGAGAGAAAGGTCGGTATGTTCTGCGTCGGCGTGACGTTGGAAACTATATTCAACCGGGTCTGATTATAGAGATGAACACCCTTGGTGTACACGTATCGGGCCTCGACCGTATAGTCTTTGCCAAGCGCCTTCTGCACGCCGAGCGTGCCGGTCAGAGCATAGGGTCGAGTTTGATCGAACGTATAGGACGCCACCGCGGCGCGTTCACTAGCCACGGTCGGCGCGCCCGTCGCTAAGGTCGGTTGCAGGCCGCCGTTCGCCAGGAAATTGGGCGTCGACACGTTAGGATTCACGTCGACTGTCGTCGCAAAGTACGGCGGAGAGGCATTCTGGTTGAGGTTGATGTAAGTGTTGTAGAACGAGCGGGCAAATCCGCCGCGAATCGACCACGTGCCGCTGCTTCCGGGCGAATAGTTAAAGCCAACGCGCGGCGACCACTCGTTTGGATTGGACTTCGGCTGCCCAAACGTGATCACGCCCGGGACGCTGGCGAGCGAGCTATCCGCCTGATAGCGGGAGCCGACCGGCACCGTGACATATTCATACCGGACACCCAGATTGAGGGTCAAATTCGGCCGCAGACGGAAATCGTCCTGGAAATAGGCCGCATGCTCCAGAAACCCGAACGGGACGGCACTCGATCCCACGCTGCGTTCTCCGGAAACGCCGCTGAGGTTTCCGCCAGTGGGAGACATGTCGAGCAAATATTGTTCGAGATTGGCGTAGTCGTAGTCGCCCCGGCTGCGTTGGACGAAGTATCCGGTCAAAATGATATCCACCAGATCGTAGCCGACCTTGATGGTATGCCGCCCATAAGTCTTCGTCAGATTTTCCTGGACCTGGAATTTGTTCTCGATGTCGCCCGACGGCGTGTTCGGAGCGGGACCGACCTGCAGACCCAGGTCGTCGAAGGCGAGGTTTGGAAACACGTTTAGGCCAGGAAAGGTAACGCTGCCGGCGCCCACGCTGGCATTAAATCGATCGTAAGAAATACGGATCTCATTTTCCAGCGTGGACGAGAAGTTGTGGAACTCCGAGATCGATCCGGCGTGGCTGACGGCGGGAGCAGGCTGGAAGAATACAGGCAGATTGGCGGCGGCGTCAACGCCGGTGGTATTGGCGTAGAAGAACCGGCCGCGAATCTGATCGGCGGTGCTCAGGTTGTAGTCGATCGCGACGACGGCGTTATAGGTGTTGAAATAATCCGGCGAGGCAAACGACAAAGCTCCCAGCGGAATGGTCTGGCCAAGCACAGTGGTGGTTCCGCAATCGGTAACGTCGGGCGCACTGGCAACGGGAACATATTTTTCAAACACGCCCAGATTGGTTTTGCTGATATTCCCCGATCCGTTGGGTAAGCCGTTCAGGATGTTGATGCCGGCGGAAGTGGGTGCGCAGGTAATCCCGCCGGGTTGAGTGGATTGGCCCAGCGGATTGTATTCGTAATTCCCGAAGTAGAACAATTTGTCCTTGATGATCGGGCCTCCGACCGTGGCGCCAAGACGGTTTTGGTCGAACCTGGGATTGCTATAAATCTGCTGATGCACCTCAGTCGCGTCCACCGCATTCAGATCGCGGTTTTGCAGGTACTCGTAAATGGATCCATGCACCTGGTTGGTGCCGCTCTTGACCACAACGTTGAATACGCCACCCGAAGCTCCGCCGAATTCCGCGCCAAACTGATTCTGAAGCAATGAGAACTGCGCGACCGCTTCGTTCGAAACGGTAATCTGCGGGCCGGTTACGAAATGGTCGTCGTTCGCAATGCCGTCGATGTTGAAGCTGTTGGCTTCCGGACGCAGCCCGGAAACGGCGGGCCCGGTGCCTTGGCCAACGCCGCCCGACGAAGTGACGCCGGCGCCCGTCAAGCTAAGGTTATAGATTCCGGTGCCCCCGATGGCTCTTGAAAAACCGGCAGTCGGGAGATCCACGGCCTGCTTGCTGTCAAAAGTGGTCTGCAACTGTGCCGTGGAAGTGTCGATGGCCGCGGGCGCACCGGTCACTTCGATCGAGGTGGTAGTGGAACTGACCGCCAGGGTAATGTTTACCGTCGTGGTGCGGTTGAGCTGCAAGTCTGCGCCCGTTACCGTGGCGCTGGCAAATCCCGCGGCTGCGGCTGAGACGTCATACCTGCCGATGGGTACGTTATTGATGCGGTATTCGCCGGAAGTGCCGGTCACGGTTGGATACTTCACGCCCGTGTCCTTATTCAGGGCGGTGATGCCGGCGTTGGGAATACCCGCGCCGGTGGCGTCCGTAACGACTCCTACGATGATACTGTCGGAAGCTTGTCCGAAGCTGGAAATGGGAAAGAGAAGCACGGCTGCGCACAATGCGGCCGCGCAAGAATACTGTTTGCGTAGCGTAATCACTGGTTTTATGTGCCCCCTAAGCACAACTCAAAGCGTTAGTAGCATCATAGAGGCTCATTGGTACAATTGGAAGGACCATATTGCGCAAGTTGCCTGGACCATTTGGACGCGAGCCGTCCTCCAGGTCCGATGCATCCTGGACAGTCTGCCAGTTGACGGATGTCAACACTTCGTCCCCGATAAAAATACGGATGTGGGAAATGAACCACGCGGCATGATCCATTCGGCTCGTGTTTTATCGGGTCTCCTTCACGACGCGCCCGTTCAGGGGCTGGGGGAGACGCACATCGCGCGGATACAGCTTAGCGAACTGTCTGATCTGCTCCGCTGAGATGTTTACGGCAGTCTTCAATACAAACCAAGCGACGCCCTCACTGCAGGGCGGCGCCGTTAGCGAACCCATGTAGGTGTAATAGCCGTATTTGCCAGGCAACAGCCCGGCGGGATTCACTTCGACTCCGGCAATCTCCTCCTCCTTGCTCTCGGCCGGCGGCATATGTTCCCAAAGCTGCTGAATAGTGGCGTTGGCGCTGCCCGCCTTCAGAAGAACGGCCACTCCGGCAATCTGCCCGTCGCTGGCCTGGTGCATCAAGTGCACCACCATATCGGATGGCTTACCGTGGATGTATTCTTCGCTGGGATGGTGAAAGTGAAATTGAGTCAGTAGGTAGCGCTTGTCTCCCACAATCAGAAAGTTTCCGCTTGCCGGAGTATCGTGGTAGTTCACCCGGATGGTGTGGCCGTTGTTGATCAAATATTTGAGCGGGGCGCTCCGATATTCGAATCGTATGGCTGGGAGTTCCGCTTTCTCCGCCTTACGAATGTCGATCGGAGACTGTTCCTTGCCGGCGTTGCAGGCCGCGTAATCCGGATCCAGTTCGCTCCAATGTTCCGCCCCGGCTCGCCCTTCATAGCTCCATGGCGTCTTCCACTGTGCCCGCGCATCGGCGGGCGCCAGGAATGCCGCCGCGAGTAGCAATACAAAGGTCATCCAGTCTGTTCGCAAAACGCACCTCGATAACTCGTCCTTGCTCACGTCCGGAAGTATACAGTTTGCCGGACGGCAACATTTCGTCTAGGATCAAACTATGAGTGCAGAACTGTGCGCCGACGACGCCGTTTCGAGAATTGCGGCAGCAATCGGCGAGCCGGCGCGCGCTCGCATGCTGTACTGCCTGATGGACGGCCATGCGCGAACCAGCACCGAGCTTGCAGTGGTAGCGGGCGTGAGTCCGTCGACCGCGAGCGCTCACCTGACTCGACTGAAGACGGCAGGTCTGGTAAAAGGGCTTTGCCAAGGGAAGCATCGCTATTACAGTCTGGAAGGGCCCGATGTCGCCAGCGCGCTGGAAGCGCTGAGTGTCCTCTCCGGCGGCTCGCAAGACAGGTTCGTACCCAGCACGCCAAGCCGGCTCCTGGCCGCACGAACTTGCTACGACCACATGGCTGGCACGGTAGGCGTCTCGCTCCACGACCGCTTCAGGGCACTGGGGTGGCTGTCCAAGGGTTCGATGGATAACGACAATGCGTACGACCTCACGTCAGATGGAACCAAGGCGTTTGAGGCTCTCGGCATCGACGTCGAAGGAATGCGGACCCTGCGCCGGCGGTTTGCGTGTGCCTGTCTGGATTGGAGTGAGCGGCGGCCTCATATCGGTGGCGCGCTCGGGGCAGCCTTGCTGAAATTAGCGCTGAAGAGGAAGTGGGTACTTCAGGATCTCGACAGTCGAGCATTGGGTGTCACAAATCTTGGGCGGCGCGAAATGTTGAAGCGATTTGGCCTTAATATTTGACTATTCTGCGAGGATTCAGCAAAACACAAGAATATTTTTCGGCCAGCTCAGGAACCGGGCTTCGGGCGGACGGCATGCCAGGCGCAGATCCAGCATCCGCCGCACATGCCCAGCGCAATGAACGCGCTGGACCACTCGGCCGGGCTATGCGAGCGCGGATAACTAACAACCCTGGGCCCATGAAGCAGCAGGAACCACAGCAGGAACATCATGCCCAGCCAAAATCCCGCCCAATCGTCCAGCCGGCGGACGACAATGCAGACACCGGCGGCGATAAAACCGGCGCCCGTGAAATACGCCCAAAACAGAGGTCCGGGAATCCAGCCCGGCACCAGCCTCGCAATCCCGTTGAGAATCAAGAAATGGTCGACGCCGAATACTATGCTGGAGACTCCAAATAGCACGGGACCCAATTGGGTAAGACGCTCCAGAGCCGCACTTGGTAAGAACCGATCGCCTGGCTCGGCCGGCAACAGCTCAGCCAAGGTCAACGCCGCGGCGCCCAGGGCCAAAGTCTCGAAGAATCCGGTTCCCACGCCGATGTCCAAAGGAGCGGCAACGACCCTTGGTAAAGCGAGAACCAGCACACACACGAGGAAAAAGACTCCCAGAAAGACGGATGCCAGCCGCGGCCGCCGATTGATGGCGATGCATACGCCCGCCAATAGCAAGGCCAAGCCTGTCAGGTACACCAGGATGGGAAGCAAAGGCACAAAGGGGATGATGGGCGTGTAGGCGAAGTCGCGGACCAAGGGCGAGTGCGGATCCCCAAAACCAGCCCAAATCAGATGCTCCGCGCCCAGCGCGGCGATGGAAACGGCGAACAATAACCGGCCGAGCGGACCGATTTTTTCAAAACGAAATACGCTCACAACGCGCCTGCTCTCTCGCCAGCCGGGTTTCGCTCGGGATCACAGTCCCTGTTCATCATAGAGCTTGATTGGTACGATAGGAAGAACCATATTGCGCCAGGCATTTAGACCAATCGACAACCAGACAATCAAACCAAGTAGGCAGCCATGTCCAAAGACGTCAGTTCGTTTGAACTCACCCTCAACCATCGCCCTAGCGACGCGACGCTAACGCGCTGGCTGCATGAAGAGTTGAGACACGCCATCCTCGAAGGCCGCCTTCGGCCGGGGACACGCTTGCCAGCCACGCGGGATTTTGCCAGGCAGTATGGAGTATCGCGCGGAACCGCCGTCACTGTCTTCGAACAATTGCTATTAGACGGCTACTTACAGTGCCAAGTCGGGTCAGGCACGTGGGTGAATGAAGTTCTGCCAGATCATCCGTCTCAACCCAGGCAATTGAGGGCGGATGGGCCGAGCCCTCCGGCGCCTTTAATTGGATTGCAGTTTCCTCGCCTAGCGCGTCCATTCCGGATTCGCGAACCGGATACAAAGGAGTTTCCGGCGAAAGTTTGGGCGCGAGTCGCCGGCCGCCGGATGCGCCGGCTATCTTCTTCGTTGCTGGTGGGAGGGCACCCGGCCGGGTATGGACCGTTACGCGACGCCATCGCCGGTTATCTCGCTTCCACGCGTGGCGTGAAATGTTCCGCCGATCAAGTGGTCGTCACGACCGGAGTCCAACAAGGACTCGATCTGCTGGCTCGCCTCCTGCTAAAACCCGGCGATGCCGTCTGGATGGAGGATCCGGGATACTTCGGCGCCGCCATGGCATTTGGCAACGCCGCCGCGAAAATAATTCCGGTCCCGGTTGACGAACAAGGCCTCTCGGTAAAGGAGGGGCGAAAATACTCAGGCCGGGTCAAATGCGCCTATGTCACCCCAGCCCACCAATTTCCGCTGGGGACAACCATGTCGATCGAGCGGCGTGTGGAACTTCTCGCGTGGGCCTCGGAAACCGGCGCTTTCATCATGGAGGACGACTATGACAGCGAATTTCGCTTCGAGGGCCGGCCAGTGCCCGCGCTGCAGGGTCTCGACCGGCACGGCAGCGTGATCTTGCTCGGTACTTTCAACAAGCTTTTGTTTCCTTCCCTCCGCTTGGGTTATGCGGTATTGCCGCACGCGCTGGTCGAGCGCTTCCTGGCTTTTCGTTATGGGGCCGACCTCCACGGCACGGGTCTCGATCAGGCCATTATGTGTGACTTTATCGTCGAGGGGCACCTCGGGCGTCACATCCGGCGGATGCGCGAGCTATACGGCGGAAGATTGGCGGCCCTTTTGGAAGGCGGGCAAAAATACCTGGACGGCTTGCTCGAAATAGCCCGAATTCATGCCGGGCTTTATACGATGGGTTTCCTGAGAAATGGAATGACGTCGCAGCAGGCCGAAAACGCGGCTTCCGCGCAGGATGTTGAAACTATGGGGCTGCACCGTTTCACGTTGGGCCGCGCCGACGTGCGCGGGCTTCTGCTAGGCTTCGCTGCGTTTGACGAAGCTCGGATTCGTGGTGGTCTCATCGATCTTGCGGCGGCGCTCGAAGGCCGCAAGCCTGCGGCGAGAACTGCCAGCAGAACTACCGGTACACAAGGCTGACACCCGAGCGCTCGAACGTCGCAGTGGTCACGCGGTCTTTAGAAATGTGCCTTGGTCGAGTTCGTCAAACGCCTGCCGCAACTGCTCCTGCGTGTTCGTCAGTGATGGTGCTGTCCCGAAGAGCGGGGCCGAAATGAAACCGTGCTGCGGTGTCAACTGTCGTTTGCGGGTGGCTATGGCTATGTTTTGTTTGTTGTCATCGACCGGGGAAAAAAATCGGACAAGGCTGCAGCTCAGAGGGACGCGACTTCAATTCACTTCTTGTCCCAAATATTGAACCTCGCCGTCTACGTCCACGCGGGCAGCTCTTTCGTACGCAATCGGGCTCGTGCCATCGCCAGCGCCAGCTCGTCCGACGCTTGTGAGCACTCCTTTGCCGTTAAGCTCCCGCAGAATACTTGAGATCGAACTCAAGGCGCGTGGGGTGGCAAACTTAAATTGCTTTGCTTCCAAATAATCATAAACTGTCCTGCTCGTAATTCGATCCAAATGCGGGATCGCGTCTTCAACTGCGGGGCGGAGGGCGCCCCAAGATCGCTTCCGGGGCGTTCCTCGATATGTGATTGGTCCGAACTCTCGGGCATTGCGGACGGGGATGTTCGCAGCGGGTCGCGGCCAGAGCTGAGTGGCAATCTCAAAAAGAGCTTGCGCTCTCTCTTGAATCTCGGTTGACCCCCAGCCGGCATGAGCCCGGAAATAACGGTTCACTTCGAAGTGGCTTGAAGCGAATTTTTCGCGCTTCTCGCCGTAAGGTCTATTTCCGAGTTCAGAATTGTAGCCAGTCAGGGTCAAATTTCCGATGGTATGAAGCCATTGGCCATGAACGTAGGTCGCGTCCGCTCCGAGCATCTCAGACCAGTCACGCGTGAGACTTTGCGGCATCACATGTTCGATGCTCGATCTCTCAAAGGCGGGCATCTCATGGTGGTCGTAATACTCTTCAATGCATTCGAGAATGATTTGACAGGCGCGACTGTGATAGATCTGCGTATGCATCCAGCCCTCCTTAAACTCGACATCTGTAGGCCATCTGCGGCTCTTGTCCCCGCACGCCAGTTCCTCGGACAACCAGGCCGACAGCCCCGACACCTGATCCTGCATATTTCGACTACGCTTGCTCCTGGAGAGTAATACGAAAAAGCCTGCGAGGGAGTTGGATGGAACTCCAACGACGACCCGTCGGAGTATGAAAGAATGCAAAACGCGCAAGACTCTCAGAAACTCTTCCAGATCAATTCTGCCGGCGGTGAAATCTTCGTAGCAGGATAGCAGAAAGGGGTAGACACTGCCAAGATCGAGCGTGATGAAGTGATCAAAATAGCGCCTCAATTCTGGATGAGATTCAGCTTTAGGCTTCGAAATGCGACAGTATAATCTTGACAGATGTTCCATGCGTGACATCAAGATCCGCACGGACGCGGCGTCTGAGTCGAGCTTACGGATCTTGGCGTAAACATCTCCCCTGCGAACTTCCACGCCTTCCGCGCCGAGAAAGTGATGCATGAATTCGTTCAGATGCGAACCCAACCTCTCCTGCATCGGTAGCCACATTCTGTCGTAGATCTCTTTCTGCTCGCCGACCGCGAATTTCATTAAGAAATAATTGCGTACTAGGTCGGCTTGCTCAAGCGGTGCACCCTTGAAATTGAGGCTTTCGAAGATCAGGTAAGGATCGTCGGTGTCGCTGAGATTGATCATTACTACCATGAGGCGTTTCTCGATAATCTCAAGAACACGCGTTGCGTCAACGTTGACGTTGCTATCGGTTCGGGCAAGCAGCCTCCGGAAGTAATCGTAAGCGCGCTTACATTGCGCATCCGTGACCTGACTAGCCTCCTCCCTGACGATGGACGAGTAGGCGGCCCTGTCGCCCTCGGTTGGGAGTAGCTTGAAGAACTCGTTGCCCTCGAATCCTTCATTCGTAAGGTAAATCTGGATACGCCGCTTCGGGTTCACCTCGTCTTCTCTTAAGGCGTCGCGCACCGCACACATTAGCAACGAAACCGTAAGCAGCCGCTGCTGGCCATCAATGATAAGGAATTTTGATACTCCGGCGGGGACACTCCTCGCGGGCATTGTGACCACTGCCCCCATAAAGTGGCTGGCTTTATAATTTCCTTCGTCGGATTCACAGAGGTTGACGATGTCTTCCCAGAGCGTACGCCACTGCTTAATCGACCATGTGTACGGCCTCTGGAAGAGTGGCACCAAATTCTGTTTGAAGGTGCTGAAATAGTTTATGACCAGCGTCGGCGTCGCTTCCATTGAGGGGCTCCTTGCTAATGTTATTGATCGGCTGCCGACCAAAGGAACATGAGCGCGCCGGGATTGGCGCTGCGGTAACCGCTGCTGGCTGGGAAATCAGGAAGCCTGACTGCACGCCGGAAACTAGACTAGGGGCGATGTACCGGGGCGCGAACAAGAACTCAGGAATACATTTTGTTGATCAAATACAACCCAAGATCCAGCGCCCTACGCGCTTCGTCTTCAGCCAGATCGTCTAGTAAATCATCGTTAGGGTGAGCCCCAAAGTTTCCGAAGAGTCGCGTCGCGGTTGCGAGCGAGGCGTGAGCAGAATCGAAAACACGTGTTCGTTGTTCCAAGTCTCGGATCTGTTCCCATAGCTTGTTGCCACGAGCACCCTTCTCGCAGCATGCGCGCTGAAGGGCCCGTCGGAGCATGACAACCGCAGCGCGGGGAGCCTGGGCGTTGTATGCCGCGACCGCTTCGCGGACGTCTGACCTGACTCTGCACGAACATGCTACTACGCCCGGAGCGAAGGCGTCTCTGAGGCCCAATGTTTCCAGGTGACCCATGCTACAAACAACCGAATGTCTGGCGTGACAAGTGTCGCAGCGCCACGGTCCTTTGTAGGAGTTCCATGAACTCGGCGCGTCGATGACCCGACCACACGCCTGGCACTGGAGAACAATTGACATGGAGAGTTCCTCCCCACCTGTATACCATTGTCAAAGTCGAAAGCACGCAGCTGGAACCGGCAGAACTACAGATAGACGAGCCAGCCGCTGGGAGCGCTCGACCGCTGTACGAGCTGTCACGCCGTTTTTAGAAACGTGCCCTGATCGAGTTCGTCAAAGGCCTGCCGCAACTGCTCCTGCGTGTTCATAACGATCGGTCCGTACCAGGCGACCGGTTCCTCCAACGGCTTGCCGGAAACCAGCAGGAACCGGATGCCGTCCACTCCCGCCTGCACGGTCACGTCGTCGCCGCGGTCAAACAGAACCAGCGACCGATTCTCCGCTTCCGCGGGCGGAGTCTTGTCCGCCCAGCCCACGCTTTCGGTCGGCACGGCCAACGGACCGGACGCATTGCAGAACTTTCCCGAGCCCGCAAAAACATAAGCGAAGGCGTGGCGAGTGGTCTCGACCGGCAGTGTTTTTCGCCTTCCGGGAGGCACCGAAACGTCGAGATAAATCGGCTCCGCCGCGATCCCGTCTACCGGGCCGGTCTTGCCCCAGAAGTTTCCGCACACGATGCGAACGCCGGTGCCATCGTCATCGGTGATGAGCGGGATTTCGGGCGCCTTGACCTCCTGATAGCGCGGCGTCGTCATTTTCAGAGCCGACGGCAGGTTGGCCCAGAGTTGGAAGCCATGCATACGGCCTTCGGCATCGCCTTTGGGCATCTCCTGATGGATAATTCCCCGCCCCGCCGTCATCCATTGAACGTCGCCCGCGGCAATGGCGCCGCGGTTGCCCATGCTGTCGCCATGTTCCACCGTGCCGGCGAGAACGTAGGTGATGGTCTCGATTCCGCGGTGCGGATGCCAGGGAAACCCCGCCAGATAATCCGCGGGAACATCATTGCGAAAGTCGTCGAGCAGCAGGAACGGGTCGAAATCGGACGTGTTGCCAAAGCCGAAGGCGCGGCGCAGATGTACTCCCGCGCCTTCGAGCGTCGGCTTGGCTTTGATGAGCCGCTTTACGGGACGAATAGACATACTCACATTATCCCGTTCATTTCCGCCCGCCGCGTTCCGTTACCGGACGGTCCTGGGCCAATGCCGCAAGCAAATGCACGCGTGGGCAACGGCCCGGTGATTGCTCACATGCAAGTATCGTGTTCACCTTCCTGCAGGATCTGCGCTACGGCCTCCGCATGGCGTTGCGGAGCCCGGGGTTCACGGCGGTCGTGGTCCTGACGCTGGCCATCGGTATCTCTGTCAACAGTACCGTCTTTAGTTGGGTCGACATGATCCTGCTCCGGCCCATCCCGGCCGTCGCCAACGGAGCGGAACTGCGGGTCTTCGAAAACGTGGCCCAAGATGGCGGAGCACTCACCACGTCCTGGCGCGATTTCGTCGATTACCGCGATCACCTGACTTTGCTTTCCGGACTTACCGCGGCCAGCCAGGTGACGCTGAACTACGGGGTCGGCGAGCACACTGACCGCATCTGGGGCGAACTGGTCTCCGCCAACTTCTTCAGTGTTTTGGGCGTCAAGCCGGCGCTCGGCAGGATGTTCTCGCAGGACGAATGCGGCGACCAAAAAGACGCGTGCCCAGTGGCTGTCATCGGCAATGGACTCTGGAGAAGCCGGTTTCATGCCGACCCCGGCGTTATCGGCAAGACCATTGTTCTGAATCGCCAACATTTGACGGTGATTGGTGTCGCACCCGCGGGTTTCCGTGGCAGCGTGCCGGGTTTGACGCTCTCCATCTGGATACCGGCTATGCTGGGCGCCCGGCTCAACACTCTGCCGGAACAGGTGTTGGATGAACGTCAGATGCGCTTCTTTATTGTCTTGGCGCGTCTGAAGCCCGGCGTGACCACCGCGCAGGCTCGCGCGGAATGCTCCTCTCTGGCGCGCCAATTGGCGCAATCGAACCCGCATACCGACGCAGGTGTCGGCGCAACGGTGTTGCCCGTCCGCGAGGGCCATTTCGGCGGCCAGACGATATTGGCCGGCCCATTGACGATCCTGATGGCGGCCTGCGGTCTGGTATTTCTGATTGTTTGCGCCAACGTCGCCAATCTGCTTCTGGCGCGCTCCATAGCACGGAGCAAAGAGTTTAGCGTGCGCATGGCAATAGGCGCCGGCCGCATCCGGCTGGCGCGCCAACTTTTCAGCGAAACTCTGGTTTTAGCGGTGATGGGCGGGCTGGCTGGCGCCTATCTTTCCACCTGGATGAGGGCATCGATAGGATATCTCATGCCCCGCGGCGCCGGGTTGCCCGTCTCCCTGGATTTTCCATTGAACGGCGAGATCCTCGCTTTTGGCGTGATTCTCTGCATGGCGGCCTGTCTGATCTCGGGCATCGCGCCGGCGCTCTACAGCGGCCGTGCCGGCTTGAACGAGGCCCTGAAAGAAGGCGGCCGGAGTGGAGGGGCAAGCACGCGCTCCGAGCATGCTCGCGGTCTGCTGGTGGTCTCGGAAGTGGCGCTGGCGCTGGTGGCCGTCATCGGGGCGGGTTTGTTCACCAAGAGCTTTGAAATGGCTCGCGAGAGCAACCCCGGCTTCGACCCGCGCAATGTGCTGGTTTCCCACCTGGAATTATCGGCCGCCGGCTACGCGGCTGGAGTAGACCGGTCTCGGTTTTGCGATCGACTGCGAGAGAGGCTTGTCTCCCAGCCCGGCATCGTCAGTGTTTCCTGGGCAGAGGTTGTTCCGCTGTGGTTCAGCGGCACTCCCTGGGAAGGCTTGCAGGTGGAAGGCTACGTCCCCGGCCCGGCCGAGAGTATGAAGATTTATCGCAACCTGGCCGGACCCGGCTTTCTTGACCTGATGAAAATCCCTATCATCGAGGGCCGTGACTTCACCGGGCACGACGATGAAAACGCCAAGCCTGTCATCATCGTCAACCACACGTTCGCCCAGCGCTTTTTTGCGGGCCGCAATCCCATTGGCCACCGGGTGTTCGCCTGGGGCCGCTGGTATGAAGTCGTCGGCGTAACCTCCGACGGGAAATATGTAGCGGCCAACGAAACGCCGCAGCCGTACTTCTACGTTCCGTTCCGCCAAGGGTTCGCTAGCCGCGACATGAACCTGTACGTCCGCACCACGGGCGAACCGGAGCGGGCCATCGCCGCGGTAAGAAGCGCCATGAACTCCATCGATCCAGGCGTCGGTATCTTCGATTCGATGCCGCTGACCGATTATATCGGCGCGGCGCTGTTTGGGCAGAAAACGGCGGCGGTGATGCTGGCCGTGCTGGGCATAGTCGCGCTGGTTCTGGCGGCCACGGGGCTCTACGGCGTGATGGCTTATTCGGTGGCCCAGCGTACCCGGGAAATCGGCCTGCGCATGGCGCTCGGCGCGCGTCCAATGGACGTCCTCGCGTTGGTCGTCGGGCGAGGTATGCGCTTGACGCTGCTGGGAGTGGCGATCGGAGTTGTCGCCGCGCTCGCGGTTACGCGGCTGGCCTCGAGTCTGTTGGTCCATGTCAGCGCCACCGATCCGATGGTGTTCGCGGCTGCGTCTCTCTTTCTGGCAGGGGTGGCCCTGGCGGCGAACTATGTGCCCGCGCGCCGCGCCACACACATCGACCCGAATGAAGCGCTCCGTAGCGAGTAGCGATCGAGCCGATTCTAATGCACGGTATAGCGCGCCCGTAGCGCGAACGGCGCAATTTCGATGTCGAATTGTTCTCCCCCGGCGCGCACCATTTGGTAAGTACCACGCATGTTTCCCATCGGCGTCTTCAGCGGGCACCACGACGAGTATTTGAAGGAAGCGCCCGGCGCGAGCACCGGCTGTTCGCCCACCACACCCGGACCTTTCACCTCCGCAACATTGCCCGCCGCATCTGTAATGATCCAGTGCCGGGTCAGCAGTTGCACCGTTTCGGCGCCCAGATTGGTGATACGAACGGTGTACTGAAACACCCATTCGTCCTCCGCCGGCCGCGAATTGTCCGGCGAGTGCTGCGACAGAACTTCCACGCGGATGTTATGAGTAACGGCTTCCGACATAGGCGCGAGGTCCGATTGCAGATCAGGCATAGTGCAAACTCATGGTAGCAACTGGCCGAAGCCGTTGCGGGCCACGCTCCCAATCGCGCGGCGCTCAATCGGTCGGCGCCAACGGCTCCGCAGTCGGCGCCTATCAGCCGATCCAAAGGACATGGGTGAGACAGAAGGCTCACCAGATATACTGCTGCGCATCGTTCCTTCGCTCATAGCTATCGAGCACATGCACCACGCGCAGCCGTTTCATTTTAGCCGGCGACAGCGCGCCCACTGGAATATACACAATGCGCCGGTTGAGATGAGTGGCGATAGACCGGAAAATCGACCTCGGCGGTTTGGCGGCCACGTAAACCACATAGCGTTGCATCGAGTAATCCAATGCGGCGAGAAGCAGGCGCTCCGGCTTGCTCTGCGCGAAGTCGTAATCGGGATCGGACCACACGTCGTACATTCGCCTCGGCGGCAACGTCATCAGAAAGCCGCCGTATTCGGCGCGTCCGATGCCCGGCCCGACGATATGGTCGAACGGAAACGTCGAGTAGAACGCCATGTCGGATTCATTCTGGTGCTCGCCGAGCCAGGTGGTCAAATACCCATAACGATCCTCGCGATCTTCCTCGAAGATCACCACCACCGCGCCAACTTCGCCGGAAATCTTGTCCAATTGGCGAACATAGATCTTATTCAAGTGCCAGTTTCGAACCGTCTCCCGAATATCAATGCCGTCGAGCAACGAAGTCTGGAACGGCTCCACGCGGGTGCGCTCTTCGGACAATATGCTCTTGGCTTTTTTCTTCAAGAACCGGCCGTAATTCTCGATCACCAAATCCTCCGGCGGATAGGAGCAGATCGCATTGCCGTTGGTTTCACGCGCCCATTCACCGGCCACGCGCTCTTTCTTGCGCGCTTTCAGCGTCCGCGGCAGCATGCGCTGTTTCATCCGCGGAAGACGCCGCCGCAGCCGCAGCTTCCTCGTGTTGATCCAGACTTCTTCGCCCGAGAGATTCGCGGTCTCCATCAGATCGCTGCTGGTTTGCTGCGCCGGATAGCGGTTGGCCACTTGCCAGACTTCATAGGCGTAGTTGTCGTCAACCACCGATCGCGCCGCCACCGTGAGATCGAACAATCGCGCCACCAGTTCGTTGCTGATGGTCGCCAGATTGCGCGTGTACCGGGCCAGCATGCGCCGCTGCCAGTGCTCCATCTTGTCGCCGGTATTGATGCTGTACTCTTTCTCGGCATCGCGCAGCAGGTCGAATTGCGCGCGCGGCCGCTCAATCAAGCACTCGTCGGCCATCTCCAGCCGGAAACGCTCGTAACGCTCCTGCAGATAGGGATATTCGACAGTGATCTCGGCCAGGCAGTCCGGGTGCGGATTGAGCAAGCGGACTTCGCCCAAGTCCCGTTGACGCGGGTGATCTTGCGGCGATTCCATGGCGTCCAGCAGCGGATCGAGCAAATTCAGCCCGACCACCGCGACCACGCTCGCCAGCGGCTGCGTCCCTTGCAGCTTCCAGGCCATGGCCGCGGCATGCTCGGCAATCTCGTCGGTACGTTCTTGCGGATAGACCCGATAGGCCTCGATATACTTCTCGATCCCGATGTGCCGGATCGCATAGGTATCGGGATAGGCATCGGGCAGATGCGGACGGTCGGCGGAGTCCGGCTCGAGAAACACCACCTCGGCGTCGATCTCGGTCGCGGTGCGCACCGCCTCCGTGAACGGGTCGCAGGGTTCCACGGGAACGTAGATGCCGCGCTCGTCATCCGTGGGGTCGGGATACACGATCACCGACATTTCGGGCAAACGAGCCAGCGCTTGCAGATGCGCGTCCTCCAGGCCGCCGGGCAATTCGACCGCAACCACGGATGGGCGCTCGCTGAGCAGAAAATTACGTAACTCAATGGCAAACTCCATCCGCCCCGGCACTACCGGAAAGTAGGTGAAATTGCCGCGCCGAGGGATCGCGCTATCGGAAAATGGGCTGTCAGAGAAACGGGACATACCGCAAAGCCTCATCGCCGAGGATCTCCAGCACGGCGGTTCGCAACAGAAACGCATCGTCACCCGGAATCGTGGACTTCAGCTTCATGGTGAAGCGGGCAATGTTGATTCCATCGCGCAGGGAATAGCGTTCGTCCGCGGCATGCGCCTGCTGCAGAAACTCCGTCACGTAATTCAGAATGTGCTCTTCACCAAAGGGCAAGTTCTCTTTGAGAATGGCGTACTCTTCGTGCCGCTCCGGAAAATCGATCGTGATCTGCGGCTGCAGCCGGGAGTTGATGTACTCGGGCAGATCGAAAGTCGAAGAATCGTCGTTCATGGTAGCCACAAAGCGGAACAACGGATGCGCCTTGATTTTGATTCCGGCCATCATGGATTCCACGTAGCGCCGGTTATCCAGTAACGGAGCGAGGCTGGCCCAACTCTTCTCGCTCATGCGGTTGCCTTCATCCAGAATCACCACGCCACCCCGAATCATGGCTGTGACCAGCGGAGACGCGACATAACGCAAGCGGGATTCGCCTTCAATCACGGGCGTGACCAAAAGATCTTCCGGCCGCGTATCCATGGTGGCCTGCATGATGTAAACGTCGCGCTGCAGCCGTTTGGCGGCCGCGTAGGCGAGCGTCGTTTTTCCCACGCCGGGCTTGCCGAGCAGGCGGGGGCTCATGGGAATGTCGTGGGAGTCGACCACCAGCCAGGCGGCCAGCAGTTGACGCATCACCTCTTCCTGCTCCACCCAATTGACGGTTAGCTCATCCGGGTGGGCAAGGTGAAGGGCAACTCCCTCGATCTCAGCAACCATATGCCTCTAGTGTATGCGCAAAACTGGAATGGGGACGGACGGGACCGTCCCTAGTTTTGGTACCACCTTTATGGAGATTGCCGTTAGAGAAATGACGCTGGCCGAATCGAAGCTGGTTATCGAATATTTCCATCAGTCGACGCCCGAGCATCTCGAGATGCTGGGCGTAGATCCGACGCGTCTGCCGGCGCCGGATGCCTGGCGCGAGCGCTTTCAGCGCGAGTTCTCCCTGCCCCTGAATCAACGCTCCGCCTTATATCTGATTTGGCTCGTCGACGATCGTGCCGTGGGTTTCTCCAGTTGCGACAAGATCGTTTTTGGCGAGCGCGCCAACATGCACTTGCATGTCACCGATCCGGAACTGAGGCAGCGCGGTATCGGCGCCGAATGTGTACGCCGCGGCGTCGAAATCTATTTCGACAAGCTGCGCCTCAAGCGTCTATTCTGTGAGCCCAACGCATTCAACGTAGGCCCCAACCGGACACTCCAGAAGGCCGGCTTCAAGTACCTCAAGACCCATATGACCGTTCCCGGGTGGTTGAATTACCATCAGGCGGTAACGCGATGGGTGATCGAGCGTAAAGACCATGTTCCCTCAGCGCTTCAACCGTAGAATAATACTGAGAAGCAATTGGTGGACGAAACCGCACCAGCAGCACCGGACTCACACGCGGTCACCCGTTTGTTGCAGCAATGGGGCGGCGGCGACAAAGCCGCCCTGGATGCGCTCATGCCCCTGGTCTACACCCAGCTCCGCAGACTGGCGGCCGGATGTCTCGGCCGGGAGGGCCACGAGCACACGCTACGCGCGACGGCCCTGGTGCATGAAGCCTATTTGCGGCTGGTCGATTCCGACGTTAGTTTCAACGACCGCGTCCACTTCTACGCCGTTGCGGCGCGCGTGCTGCGCCACATTTTAGTGGATCATGCCAAAGCCGCCCGGCGTCAAAAGCGTGGAGGCGACGCGGTGAAGGTCGAGCTGGACGATGCGGTTCTGGTGGGTCCCGGCACGCCATCGAATATTGTCGAACTGGACGACGCGCTCAAGAGCTTGGCTGTGCTCGACGCTCGCAAGAGCGACGTCGTGGAACTGCTGTTCTTTGGCGGACTCACGTACGACGAGACGGCGGCGGCGCTCAACATCTCTCCGGCGACAGTGGATCGCGAGCTAAGAATGGCCAAAGCCTGGATCCGCCGCGAACTGGCGCGGGCGTAATGGAACCGGCGGATCGGTGGCAGAAGCTGAATCTATTGTTCGAGCAAGCGCTCGCGCTCGAGCCCACTAGCCGCCCGGCATTCCTCGACTCGGCTTGCGAGGGCGACCAGGATCTCCGCCAGGATATCGAGTCGCTATTGGACGCCACAGACGATCCCCACGATGTGATCGCCAGCACCGTGCAGCGGGCTGCTCGTGACGTCTATTCCCAAGCCAGCGGCGCGCCGCTCCGGCCGGGAGCCCGCTTTTCACACTACTCGGTAATCCAGTTGCTTGGCAGCGGCGGCATGGGCCAGGTCTACCTCGCCGAGGACCTTCGGCTACAGCGCAAAATCGCGCTGAAAACACTGGCGCCCGAATATGTGAATGACCCTGACGCGCTGCGGCGGTTTGAACAGGAAGCGCGCGCCGCGTCCGCTTTAAATCATCCGAACATCCTTACCATTTACGACATTGGAGTATGCGATGGCGCTCATTTTATCGCCTGCGAATTTGTGGAAGGATCGACGGTGCGGGACAAGCTTGGCGGAGGCGCGTTGGGTCCCCGCTTGGCGGCGGATATCGCCGCGCAGGTGGCCACCGGGTTGTCCGCCGCCCACGCTCTCGGAATTATCCACCGCGATATTAAACCGGAAAATATTATCGTTCGCGCCGATGGGCTGGTAAAAATCGTGGATTTCGGCGTCGCCAAACTAACCGAGACTTCTCTAGCCAGCAAGAAACATCCGGTGGCGCAACGCTCGCTCGCCTGCTCCACCAGCCCGGGCTCGGTGATCGGAACCGCCAGGTATATGTCGCCGGAACAGGCTCGCGGGCTGCCGGTTGACGGACGCAGCGACATTTTCAGCCTGGGCTCGGTGCTGTATGAGATGGCCACCGGCCAGGCGCTGTTCGAAGGCGAGACGGCAAGCGATCTGATCGCCGAAATTCTGAAAACCGACTCTCCGGACCTGTGCCAGGTGATACCGGGCGCGCCGGCCGAACTCGGTAGAATTGTGGCCAGGGCGACGCGCAAAAACCCCGCTGAGCGCTACGCGACCGCGGGCGAGTTCGCCTCCGGCCTGCGGGGTCTGGAAAGCGACGTCGCGGTGACGGACGGCGCTGGTTTAGGTCTGACCCGCCGGCGCGCCGGTTGGCTGGCCGCCGTTTTCATTGCCGTCGTCGGAGCCGTTGCCGGGTTTCTGCATTGGACGCGAACTCCCACCTCCGCCCCGTCGCAGCCGCGAAGCCTGGCCATCCTCCCGTTCCGCAACTTGAAAGAAGACCCGGCGACCGATTTTCTTGGCTTCTCGCTGGCCGATGCGGTGATCACGAAATTTTCAAGCGTCGGCTCGCTGATGGTGCGCCCGTCCAGTTCCATCGAGCGCTATCGCAAACAGACGATCAATCCCGAGAAAGTAGGCGCCGAACTGCATGTCGATGCTCTTTTGACCGGGACCTATATCAAGGAGGGCGGCGAGCTAAGGATCGCCATGCAGTTGATTAGCGTGAAGCCGGCCACCATCCTGTGGCAGCGGACCATCGACACTCGATACGACAGCCTGTTGTCGGTCCAGGACAAGATCGCGCAAGAGATTATCTCGGGACTGGAATTACGTTTGACACCGTCGGAGGCGGCCAATGTTCGATTCGACAACGCGATCGGCCGTCAAGCGTATGAAGATTACCTGCGCGGCGTCGATTTGTATGCCACTAACGATTTTCGATCGGCGATCGAGATGCTCCAGCGGTCTGCCGCCCGTGCTCCCGACTATGCCCTGACTTGGGCTCACCTCGGCCGCGCCTACACTACCAACGCCTCGCTCGCGTTTGGCGGACGCGAGCAGTATGCCCAGGCCCAGGCCGCCTATGAAAAGGCGCTGCGCCTGAATCCGGCGCTGATCGAGCCGCGCGTTTACATGTCGAACCTCTTTACGGACACGGGCCGTGTGGAGCAGGCCGTGCCGCTGCTCCAAGCCGCGCTACACGCCAACCCGAATCATGCCGAGGCGCATTGGGAACTTGGCTATGCGTACCGGTTCGCCGGCTTCTTGCCGGAATCCGTGACGGAATGCGAACTCGCCCGCCAACTGGACCCGGAGGTCAAGCTTCACAGCTCCGCGCTGAACAGCTACCTGTACCTGGGCCAATACGATAAATTTCTTGCCAGTCTGCCGCCGGATGAGACTGCGTACGCTCTTTTCTATCGCGGCTTTGCGCACTTCTACGCACACCGCTACGCGGAAGCCAAGGCCAACTTCGAGCACGCCTACCGGGTGGATCCATCGCTGCTCCAGGCTGCGGTGGGCGAAGCCATTAGCCTTGCCATCCAGGGCCGGAATGCGGCCGGACTAAGGCTCATGGAACAGACCGAAGCCAAGATCGGTGAGCGGGGAGTCGGAGATGCCGAAGGCATGTATAAGGTCGCCCAAGCCTACGCAGTGTTAGGAGACAAGCGCTCGGCCAAGCGCGTGTTGCGCCGGACCGTCGACGGCGGTTTCTTCTGTTATCCCTACTTCCAGACCGATCCTCTGATTGCCGGCCTTCGGAGCGAACCCGGCTTCTCCGAACTGATGAAGGTGTCGAAGGCGCGGCACGATCGCTTGCAAGCCGCGCTGAAACCGGACGGCTGAGGTTGCGCGGGGGCATGAAACAACCTTGCCATCACTTCCGGCCCGCTCCTGACCTTCGCGGCTCAGTCACACCTTCCGAGCCCGCGACCGTCAGTACCTACATAGTTGGATTCTTGCCGCGGCTGGCGGAATATTTTTCGGCGCAATGCGTTTCGCCCAGTGTTCACGGGCATCAGGATGTGGTTGCCGAGAACCCCAACTTCGACGAATCCTGCCGAGCCGCGACCGTGAGGGAGCGTGGCGCATCATCGTAGAGCCTGTTTGGTTCCGGCTTTGCCGGGTTAGGGAGCGGTTGGATTGGCTGTTTCATGACAGCGCCTAAGTCTACAAACGTAGCGGTTGGATTGGTTGTCATGATAACTCCTCAGTGCTGTTTCGACCGAATCCGAACGATCGCTAACCCTACCAGCGCCGATCCCAAGAGAGCCATCGAGACCGGTTCGGGGGTCGTGCTTGGTGGGGTCTGAGTAACGCTTGAGACCAGCGTGATCACTGGCTGGCTGTCGCTGAACGCGAAGGGCGTATTTGGGAGGAAAAATCCCGCGAACGATTCGTAGCCCAGGTCTCCAGGCGGCGTACCAGGCGGATTACAGGCCGGGGCGAGTGCCGCCGGGGCTCCAATACACGTCACCGCCTGCGCGGGTACCGCACCCGTGCTTCCCCCGTTTGCCAGCACCGACAGACTACCGTTCCCGCCGGTCACGAAATACGAGAACAACTGCAGATCGGCCAGGCTAAACGCAATTCCACCGCCTTCGCCGAGCGAGAACGAAGTTAGGTCCGCGAGCGCAATCTCACCGTCCGGCTCCACGGCGCCCGTGAACGAACCGAACAGCCCCGGTGAAGTAGGCGTGCCGCTGTTCAGCCCCATGAAACCAAATTGCTCGAAATCGAAAGTATCGATGGTTGTCGCCGCGGCGCTCAGCGTCATAAGGGTAAACGCGCCGATCGTCAACAGACGCGCTCCAATACGTTTCGTCATAAAATCTCCTTACCCCCGAAAGCGACAACCGCGGACGAATTCCCTCACAACACTTTTCTAAAGTGGGGCAGGTTATTAACCAGGTTATTAACCTGCGGCCGGTTATTAATCGGCCTGCGGCGGTTTACAAACAACCAAACCGGACGTATTGGCAAGGTTGTTTCATGACGGGTTACTTAGTACACCGCTTCGCAATTACGGCCTCGTATTGCCGCTTGGTCCCCCGGCTCACGGTCGCGCCGCATAGCCTAGCCCCGAACGTTAGTGAGGGGACCTGCAATACGTCGGCTTACATACGCAACGGCTTACTTAGCAATGATGTCCGGACCACTCGCCGGTTGCACGGCCGGCTGTATGGCGCGGCGCTCAAATTATTTTCCCCACCTTGAGGGGATCGCCACCGCGACGTCGCTTATGGGGGTGAAGACACAAAATCGAGCCGCGAATCCGGCCGAAGAAAAGCAAAAGGTAAACATCCCATGAAATCGAATCTGTATCCGATCATTCCGAGCGCCGGAATCCGCAAAGCCTTACTCTGTCTAGCTCTCTGTGCGCCTGTCGTTCCTCAAACCTGGGCCCAAACCGGGCAGCCCTTTCTGCCTTTGCCGCCGACCAGCGTATCCACCATCCCGTCCAACGGCGACGTGAATCCCTACGGAGTGGCGTATGTCCCGCGCACCGTTCCCGCGGGCGGTCTGCTCCAGCCCGGTGACATTCTCGTCTCCAATTTCAACAACGTTCAGAACCTGCAAGGTACGGGAACCACCATTACGCGAGTTGCCGCGGATGGCACAACTTCGCTGTTCTTTCAAGGACAGGCGCCAATGGGGTTAACGGCCGCACTGGGCGTGCTGGCAAACGGCATTGTGCTGGTGGGCAATCTGCCGACCACTGACGGAACATCGAACACCGTGTCCGCGGGCTCTTTACTCGTGATCGACCGCGGTGGAAAACTGTTGGGGACCATCGGCAACGCTGGTTTGATTAACGGCCCGTGGGGTATGGCCATCAGCGACAACGGCGAAGGCAAGGCCCACATTTTTGTCTCGAATGTTCTCAATGGAAGCGTGACGCGCTTTGATGTCCTCTATAATGGCGGCGGTGAAATCTTGAATGTGGTCAATGCATTTACGATTGGCGCCAACTTCGCGCATCGTACCGATCCCGCGGCTCTGGTATTGGGGCCTTCGGGGCTGTTGTACGACAGAACTCACGATCTACTGTACGTGGCATCCTCAGCCGACAACGCCATCTATGCGCTCTCCGAAGCGAGCCGCTTGACGGATCCGAACGGCCCCTCCAGCACGATCTATAAGGACCCGGTTCACCTGCATGGCCCGCTGGATTTGGCGCTCGCTCCCAACGGCGACTTACTGGTGGCGAACAGCGACGGATCGAACGCCGATCCCAACCAGCCGAGCGAGATCGTCGAGTTCACCACGGATGGTAAGTTCGTCTCGCAGTACTCGGTGGATGCGAACAACGGCGGCGCGTTCGGACTGGCGGTAGCGAAAGCCGGTTCGGAAGCAGTGCGGTTCGCAGCGGTCGACGACAATGCGAATACTTTGAGCATCCGGGTTCTGTCGATACCGTAACGCTTCCCGGGAGGGACCCAAAGCAAATTGATAGCGTTTTTCAGGGCGGGGACCACCTCGCCCTGAAATGTTTTGGAGCACTGGCTGAAGCCTGTGCCACGATGAGGATAAATGAGGAGAACCTTTCCGTTCGCGAGCCTCATCATTCTGGCTACGCTCGGCGCCCAGAGGCTGCCGGATTCCGGGATTACGATTCCGTGCGAGGTGAGCGCCGATGGCGCGGTGTACGTCAGAGTGAAGGTCAATGGCTCAGAAGGTTCATTTATTCTCGATACCGGCAGCCATGGTTTCTCCGTGGATGCGGAATTTGCGAAGCGGGCTGGCTTGGCGGTTCAGAGCGGCGCGGTGGCGCGTGGAACTGGCAACGATGTTTTCCCGGTAGGTATTGCGCGTGGAGTCGTGGTCTCCATTCCGGGCATAAACATGGCTGGCCAGACGGTTGTGGTCCTATCCCTCAAGCCTCTGGAACCCATCACCGGGCACCCGCTCGATGGAATCCTCGGCAGCGGCTTCTTGTCGCAATATGCCGTGCAAGTTGACTCCGTGGCGGGCCGTTTGCTTGTTTCCGATTTCAAGTCGTTCCAGTATGCGGGTCATGGCGCCGGAATCCCTATAAGAATCGACCAGAACGGATTCCCCATCGCCCGATTGCGCATCTCGATGTCGCCCGGTTCCTGGGCGGAAGATGAGTTTCTGATCGACAGTGGGGCGAATACCGCCGTCGATTTGTTCGGTCCATTCATCGAACGTCATCACCTGGTACGCCCGGAGTTGCCAACACTCAGCACCTCAGGAGCAGGCGTAGGGGGCGCCGCAGCACTTCGGCTAGCTCGCGCTCATGAGGTGCAGTTGGGTTCGTTCCGGCTGAGTCTCCCCATTGTCGCGCTGGCGCCGGATACGGAGGGCGTTCAAACCGTTCAGACCGGACTGATGGGAAGCGAGATCCTGCGCCGTTTCACTGTCACCTGGGATTATGAGCATCGCCAGGTGTATCTTGAACCAAACTCGAACTTCAGGCAGTCCTTTGAAGTGGACATGAGCGGCCTGCGATTTCGCCGCGAATCCGATGGCTTCCGGGTCTCCCGCGTCGTGCCCGAATCCCCAGCCGCCTTAGCAGGCATCAAACCTGACGACATGCTGATCGACGTAGATGGACGGAAGGCGTCGGTATTGACCAAAGACGAACTGACCGCGTACCTCAAACGTCCAGGCGAACGGCGCGAGTTAGTACTGAGGCGTGGATCACAATCGCTAAGAGTCCAACTCGTGCTCAAACGGTTGTTGTAGGACGGTCAACAGGACGCGCTGAACATTGGTTCGGGTTCGTCGGTCTCGTCGGCGAGAGTGTGCGATTCTGGGTGTTCGCAATTGCGGAGCAACATGCCCTCCTCATCTTCCGAATCCGATCGCTTTGGCGCCATCCAGGTCCGGGGCGCCCGCGAGAACAACCTCCAGAACATTTCCGTCGACATTCCGCGACGGAGAATCACCGTTTTCACGGGCGTCTCGGGTTCGGGGAAATCGTCGCTGGTGTTCGACACGATCGCCGCGGAATCCCAGCGTCTGCTCAACGAGACGTTCCCGGCGTTCGTGCAGAATTTTCTGCCGCGGTATGGCCAGCCCGACGCCGACCTTCTCGCGAATCTGTCGACGGCAATCATCGTCGATCAGCAACGTATCGGCGGGAATCCGCGCTCGACATTGGGAACGATGACCGACATCTACACGTTGCTGCGCGTCTTGTTTTCCCGTGTTGGAAAGCCCGCGGTTCCGCACGCCCTGGCGCTTTCATTCAACGACCCCATGGGGATGTGTCCCGAGTGCGAGGGACTGGGGCGCGGTTCCCAGATCGATATCGACGCACTGGTGGATAAGAACAAGTGCCTGGAAGAAGGCCCAGTCCGTTTTCCCACGTTCAACGTGGGTGGTTACAATCTGCACACCTTCGTCAAGTCGGGATTCTTCGACGTCAAAAAGCCACTCAAAAAGTATACGAGAGAGGAGTGGCACGACTTCCTTCAGCGCGACGACACGAAGATCAAATCTAACAAGGCAGGGCAAACATTCAGCTCGGGTTACGACGGCCTGCTTCCGAAATTCAAGCGCCTCTACCTGAGCAAAGACGCGGAGAAGATGCCGGCGCATCTGCGCGAGGCGTTTGAGAAGATTGTGACGCAGGGACCGTGCGGCGCGTGCGGCGGAACGCGTTTGTCGGAGGCCGCGCGCGCCTGCCGCGTCAACGGAAAGAACATCGCGGAATGCTCCGCGATGCAGGTGAGCGAGCTGGCTGAGTTCAGTCACTCGTTGCGCGCGCCGAATGTCGCTCCGCTGGTGGCTCGTCTGGCGGAAAGGCTCGATCATCTCGCCGAGATCGGACTTGGTTATCTCAGTTTGAGCCGTGAGACTGCAACTCTCTCCGGTGGAGAATCGCAACGGGTCAAGATGGTGCGCCATCTGTCGTCGAGCCTGACGGAGGCGCTCTACATCTTCGATGAGCCGACGATCGGTTTGCACCCGCACGACATACAAAGACTGAATAAAACACTGACCAAGCTGCGCGATGCCGGAAACACAGTTCTCGTCGTAGAACACGAGCCTGAAGTGATGGCGATTGCCGATCACATCGTCGATATGGGGCCCGGCGCCGGAAGGGCCGGTGGGACAGTGGTGTTCGAAGGTCCGTACAAAGACCTTAAAAAGAGCGGCACGCTGACGGGAAAACACCTTTCCCAGCATCCGGCGCTGAAAGAGAAACCGCGAGCCGGAAAAGGACATCTGCTGGTCGAGAACGCGACGCTCAACAATCTCCGCAACATCACGGTGAAGATTCCCAAGGGCGTTCTCACCGTCGTCACCGGCGTCGCGGGCAGCGGAAAGAGTTCGCTGATTCACGGCTGTCTTCCCAAACATTACCCGGATGCCGTCGTCGTCGATCAATCGCTGGCGGCGGGATCGCGGCGATCAAACCTGGCCACGTACTCAGGAATGGCGGACGCAATCCGGAAAGCGTTTTCGACGGCCAACAAGGTTCAGCCGGCACTGTTCAGCGCGAATTCCAAGGGAGCATGCCCCGCATGCGAAGGTTTGGGTGTTATCTACACGGATTTACAGCACCTCGATCCCGTCGCGGTTCAATGTGAAAGCTGCGAAGGCCGCTGCTTCACCGGCGAGGTTCTCGCGCTGAAGCTGCGCGGGAAGAACATCAACGAAGTGTTAAGCCTCTCCGTGGTAGACGCGTTAGCTTACTTTACAGAGAAACCGATTCTCGCGACGCTGAAGGCATTGAAAGACGTGGGACTCGGGTACATCGCGCTCGGGCAAAGACTCAACACGCTGTCGGGCGGCGAACGTCAACGCTTGAAACTGGCGGGTGAGCTGCAGAAGCCTTCGCAAATCGTGGTTCTTGACGAGCCGACGACCGGTCTGCACATGGCCGACGTGGCGAACCTGCTCGCCCTGCTCGACGCGATGGCCGACCAGGGAACCACTTTGATCGTGATTGAGCACAACCTGGACGTCGTCGCACGCGCCGATTGGATCATCGACATGGGGCCCGGCGCGGGCGCCGAAGGGGGAACAGTTGTGTTTGAGGGAGCACCGCGCGAGCTGCTGAAGGCGAGCAAGTCGCTGACGGCGAAACACCTCGCTGCGCGATTGGCATGAAAACTTGATGAAGGCCTGCGCCGTCCCCATAACCGGTTCGGTTCGGCGTGATCACAAACAGTAGATACGCACTAATCAATTGCTCGAAAGGTCTGTGCGATGACGACCGCAGGATTGAAGCTTGGAGTGATGCTTTTATCATGAGAGATCGTCAACGCGGCAATATGTCCTCTTGTGCTGACCACTCTGCGATAAAAGAGAATAGGTCCGTCGAATCCAGAAACTACGTACCATCCGTGATGTACTCCGGTTTTGTAGTGAATTGGCTTTCCGGGTGTCTCTAGATCGAGTTCATACGCCCGTATAAGGGCGTCTTCGCGGTCAGTCGCTACGATCGAAACCGAGATAACAACCTTTTCGTCACTCTGGAGCCGGACCACCTCGTGACTCTCGACGACGTTTTCGCGATGGAAAAGGCGACGAGGGTACTGGAATTCGATCAACGAGTCGGGGTCGCGAAAAGTAGCCGTGTCCGTCAAAACACCGATCAGGGGAGAAGAACTAGTGGTTGATCCCGGAGCGGCCGTCTTGGGTTGTGTAGAATTGCTCACAACCGCACTTTGTTCACCCAAATGAAGAAATGGCCGAACTTCAGGCGCCAGGAAGCTCGCCACAGAAATGGCTCCTGCCGCCACAACGATGAAGATAATCGCCCCCACGGCGACTTTGCGGATTCTCGGAGAGGTCTTGGATTTGGGAACAGAAAGTGCAGCGATCACACCCGCGGGTAGCGATTCCTTGTGCGTCGGGCGTTTGGTTCTCTCGCGTTCCGGCTTCGTGCGTTCGACCTGCTCTATGCCTTCTCGACACGGGTCGTCGAGCGGCGGTTGGGCAGGTGCAAGTTGGCGCTTGTCAACGCTCATGGCGTCCAAGACAGCCGACACGTCTTGTCCCGTGCTTGACCCAAGAGCCAAAGTTCTGAGAAGCTCCTGAAGTCCCCGAGCGTAATCCTGCCTGAAATCCAAGTTCTGTACGCGGCGCAGCCGAAATGGAACGGTGCAGTCTTGATAGATGATCGGGATAACAATCTTCTGTTCTTCCAGTGCGAAAGAAACTTCGTCCATGACATTCGTGGAGCCAACGGAGGCAGGGGAGAGAATCACCACTATGCGCGGGCAGTGGTTCAAGGCGTCTTCAATCGCGCGGTCCCATCGGTTACCCGGAGCGATGTCAAGCTGATCCAACCATACGTTTGCGCCGGCCGCCTTCAAGTCGAGCTGCCAGCCGAAGAGCAAAGTCGGAATCTTCGCGGCTATAGCTGAAAAACGCCGCTGGCGAGCCTTGTGCCACGAGTCATCCCTTGTGTCAGGGTTCGCAGAGGTAAGACCTGACCTTTCCAGACTAGGGCAAACGAATCCCTGTACACGCCCAATTGTATGCTAAATGCTCCAAAACGCGATGGCGGCTTGGATCCGCGTGCGTTCGTGCGTGGACCGCAGGCACGCGCCGCCGCAGCCAACGCGCTACACTGAACCTCAATATGAAACTCCGCAGCATTTGCCTCGTTGCCTGGCTGGCGGCCGCCTCGCTCAGTGCGCAGGAAGTAATCCGCCTCTATTCCGGCGCCGCGCCCGGCTCGGAAAACGGGAACTACCCGGAAAAGCAATACTTCTCCAAAGTCTGGAACACCGAGGTCGTCACCAACGTCACGCAGCCTACGCTCACGGTCTATAAGCCGGATCCAGCCCGCGCCAACGGAACCTCGGTGGTCATCTGCCCGGGCGGTGGATTCATGGCGCTCTCCATCAACAGCGAAGGCATCGAAGTGGCGAAGTGGCTCACGGCCAAAGGAGTGACGGCGTTCGTCCTGAAATACCGGCTGGCGCACACCGGCGACGATGCGACCAAAGAATTCATGGACGCCTTTCAAGACCAAAAGAAATTCAACGAAACCATCGGCAAGGTCATCCCTCTTTCCGTGGCCGACGGTCTGGCAGCCATGACCTACGTGCGCAAGCATGCCACCGAATGGGGTCTTGCCCCGGACCGTGTCGGCATCATCGGCTTCTCGGCGGGCGGAACCGTGGCAGCGGCCGCCGGCTTTGAGTACACATCCGAAAGCCGTCCGGCGTTTGTGGCGCCCATCTATGCAGCCGCCGCCTCGCTGAAGAATGCTCCGGTTCCCTCCGACGCCCCTCCCATGTTTCTCGCCGCCGCGACGGACGACCAGCTCCACCTTGCTCCCGATACCATCCAACTTTACAAACAGTGGACGGCGGCGCACAAATCCGCTGAGCTGCACATGTACGCCACGGGCGGCCACGGCTTCGGCATGCGGCAACAAGGAATCCCCACCGACCACTGGATCGATCGTTTCGGCGAATGGCTGGATGCGCAGGGACTACTTAAGAAATAGACCTACCGATCGAATTTCAGATATCTGGTTTTTCCTTCGATAAGACCCGAAGGATTGCGAACGCTAACGCGGGAGTGATCTCCCATCGGATTCAGGCGAAGCTGCCGAAGCCAAAAACACAAATGCGGTCTCCCCCATTGCAATACTCCTCGAAGGCGATTCGGTTACATCGAACTCCAAAAATCTAGAGTCGCTGGAAGATTACGGTTGAAAGACACAATGTTCCGCTTCCGCGATACAGACGTTCGTTACCTTTTCTGGAACTTGCCGTCACACTCCTCGTAGATTTAACCAGACGCCATGCGCACTCTTCGTTACACCCTGCGACAGTTCCGGTTTTCTCCGGTTTTTACTTCCGCCGCGGTTCTCACGCTGGCGTTGGGTATCGGGGGCACCACTGCCATCTTCACCCTGATCCACGCGGTGATGCTGCGCTCTCTGCCCGTGGCCGATCCGGCGCTGCTCTACCGTATCGGCGATGGCGACGATTGCTGCGTGGAAGGCGGCCCGCAGGATCGCTGGGGCATGTTTTCCTTCCCGCTCTATGAACGGCTCAAAGCTTCGGCGCCGGAGTTTGCAGAACTGGCCGCCTTTCAGGCCGGCTCCGGCCGCCTCAGCGTGCGCCGCCAAGGCGACGTTTTCGACGCCAAGCCGCTCCGCACAGAATATGTCACTGGCAATTACTTCTCGACGCTGGGGGTAAGAGCTTTTGGCGGCCGGCTGCTCACTCCACAAGACGACCAGCCCTCCTCTCCTCCCGTCGCCATCCTCAGTCATCACACCTGGCAGACCGCTTATGGCTCCGACCCTTCCGTGGCCGGCTCTACTTTCATCATTGACGGCCATCCCTTCACCATCATCGGCATCGCCCCGCCGGGCTTCTTTGGCGAAACTCTGCGCGGCGATCCGCCCGATCTCTTCCTCCCCATTCAACAAGAGCCCCTGATCGCAGGCGAAGGAGCGCTGCTGCGCCAATCCGTCGGCGCCTGGCTACGCATTATCGGCCGTCTGCGCCAAGGCGCCTCGATCGCCGGTGTCGCTCCCCGTCTTACGGAAATCCTGCGCCAATGGATGGTGCACGATTCCGGCTATCCGTCCAACTGGATGGGAGACGTCGTACGGATGCTTCCCAAGCAGGTAATCAACGTTGTTCCGGCGGGCGCCGGCGTCGCGGTGATGAAGGAGGAATATGGCCGCAGCCTCGAAATCCTGCTCGCCGTGTGCGGCATGGTGCTGTTGATCGCGTGCGCCAACGTAGCCAACTTGCTACTCGCTCGCGCCGTGGCGCGCCGCCCGCAGACCGCGTTGCGCCTCGCGATTGGCGCCAGCCGGCGGCAGATCGTCGGCCAGGCGCTGCTCGAAAGTATTCTGCTCGCCATCTTCGGCGGTGTCGCCGGTCTGGCCGTGGCAGTCGCGGCCGCTCGCCTGCTGCTTCTGCTGGCGTTCCGCGGCTCACATTTTCTCCCCATCAGCCTGGCGCCCTCGCCACTGGTGCTGACGTTCGCTTTTGCCGTGGCGTTGTTGACCGGCATCGTATTCGGCGGAGCTCCGGCCTGGTTCGTCACCCGGACGGATCCGGTGGAAGCCCTGCGCGGCTCGGGCCGCGGGGCAACCGACCGGTCTGGGTTTGCCCGTCAAACGCTGCTCATCCTGCAAGCCGCTCTCTCGGTCGTGCTGGTAGCGGGTGCGACCATGCTGGCGCGCAGTCTCAATCAGATGGAGCACCAGAACTTCGGCTATCAAACACAAGGACGCGTAGTGATTTCATTGAACAATCCACCCGCCAACTACACGCTGCCCAAGCTACAAGCCCTGTATCGCCAACTGGAGATATCTCTCAACGCGTTGCCCGGCGTCACCGGCGCCAGCCTTGCCTTGTACAATCCGCTCACCGATAACTGGGGCGAATTGATTCTCGTCTCCGGCCATCCGCCGCCTGCCATGAGTGAGAATGCGGGCGCATCCTGGGACCGCGTCAGCGCCGATTATCTGCAAAATTTCGGCATCTCCGCCGTTCTTGGCCGCAATTTCACCAGAGCCGACAATGAATTCACCGCGCCCGTCGCCGTTGTCAATGAAGCGTTCGTTAAGCGCTTTTTCAAGAGCAGCGAGGATCCGCTCGGCCAGCACTTTGGCCTCGATCTGCCCGCGAACGCCGGCACATTCCGCATCGTTGGCGTGGTGCGGGACGCCAAGTTCGCCGGTTTCAATCTGACCAAGCCGGCCCGGCCGATGTTCTATGTCCCGTTGGCGCAAAACGTCGACTACGCGGATGCGCTTATGAAACGAGTGGAAGTGCAATCTCATTTCATCCGCGGCTTGATGCTGGTGACCGACGTTCCAGCCGGCACGCTGGAGCCGCTGGTGAAGCGCGCCTTAGCGGGCGTGGACCCCAACCTGACTATCAACAGCGTGCGCACGATGCAACAACAAGTCTCCCTGACCTTCGATCAGGAGCGCGCGGTTGCCAGCTTGGCGAGCCTCTTCGGCGTAGCGGCTCTGCTGCTGGCCGCGGTGGGACTTTACGGCGTGACCGCCTACACGGTAGCGCAGAAGACGAACGAAATCGGCATCCGGATGGCGCTAGGCGCCGACCGGGCGAGCATAATCCGATCGGTGCTGCGAGGCGCGTTCGCGCGAGTGCTCATCGGGCTGGCGCTCGGTTTTCCGTTAGCCATCGGAGCGGCCCGGCTGATCTCGAGCAAGCTGTACAACGTATCGTTTTGGGACCCGCTGGCGCTGGCGACCGCCGGAGGCGCCTTGGCGTTTTGCTCGCTGATCGCGGCGCTAATTCCGGCGATGGTGGCAGCTTCGATTTCGCCGATGACGGCGTTGAGAGCGGAGTAAGCGGGCCGGCGCAAGCGCGATCGTTTCGGGACGAGACAAATGTGGCGATCATTTCCCGCTCGCCGCTGGTTAAAATACTGGGTTCCGCGAAGTAACACTTCAGCAGCCAGGGCGCATGGGTCTGGCTGTTTCAGGACGAAAGGCGAAGGCGCTACTGATTCAAGGTAGTCCTTCAGGTAATTGGGTGTGAGGCTTCGGTGAGGTCCTTGGGGCCGCCTGAAAAGCGGGGCCTAAAACACCACCTTGATAGCCAGTTGCAGCAAGCGTGGCGAGCCGGCTTGCAAAATTTGTCCGAAAGCCGGCGATGCCAGATCGTTCTCCGGTAGACCGAAATTGGGGTGGTTGAGCAGATTGAAGAATTCAGCGCGGAACTGGAGGCGCAGGGTCTCGGTGATATTGAAGTATTTGAAAACCGAGAAGTCGACATCTTCAATTCCAGGGCCGCGCACCACGTTGCGGCCTTCGTTGCCGAACTGGCCGGCCTGCGTCACCGGGTTTAGCCGTTGGAACGGCGCGCGGCTTATCCATTCGCTGGCGTCATGCGGCTGCCCAACGTTGGGATTGGAGATTAGATTGGGCTTGCTGGAGTAGAAACCGGTGATCTCCGGCGCGCTGCCCTGCTGGGAAACGTCGGCGCTGTCGTAAACGGTGAAGGGAGTGCCGGTCGAGAGGCTGGCGATGATATTGGCCTGCCATCCGTTTACCAGCATGGCCGCGGCTTTGGTGGCGTTCTTCCACCGCGGCAGGGCGTAAGTTCCGCTGAAAACGAAGCGGTGAGTTGCGTCGAACAGAGACGGGCCGTGCTCGGCGGCCAGGTCGAAAGGATTCTGCGCGAGATCGTTCTCGCCGGCAACCAGCGTGGGCGCTGAACCCGCGACGTTCAACGTGGAGATATCGTCCAGACTCTTCGAATACCAATAAGAAGCCGTGAAGCGGAGACCATTCGAATATTGCCGCGAGAAGGCCACCTGGAGCGCGTGATAGGTGGAGTTGGCAAGGTCGGTAAGAAGTCCAACCGAACCGTAGTTGCAGAGACCGGCGGCGTTGCAGGCGGAGTACTCGCGCTGGTTATTATTAGCGAAGATGGTAGGATTGGCCTCGACGAAACGTGGCAGGTGCGTGCCTTTGTTTCCGACATAGCGGACGTCGAGGAGGTAGTTTTTCGCGAGCACGCGCTCGATAGAGAAATTCCAGTTCTGCGAGTAGGGCGGGCGCATACCGGAGGCGACCGTGAGCACTGTGGCCGGAGCGACAAAGTTATTCAGACCGAAAGGCGAGGGGCCGGCGCCATAGGGATTGGAAATGTCGAATCCGGGCCCGGGAAGCTGGTAGGCCTGCGTCCATGGCAGCGCGCTGATAGCGGCCTGCAGAGGGCCTCCGGTGCCGTTAGTGAAGCCGTCGTAGAAGATTCCGTAGCCGGCACGCACGGTTGTTTTTGCGTCTCCGAAAGGGTCCCATGCGAAACCGACGCGCGGCATGAACTCCTTCCAGTCGATGGGAGCGATGCCGGCAGGAACGCCGGGATCGCCGGGGAACAACAGACCCTGCGGAGCGGTGGGGAAAACGGTCGATTGATGGCCGGGATCCCAAGCGTTCAGCCGGTTGCGAATTTCGGTGTAAGGAGTGTTGACCTCATAGCGCAGACCGAAGTTCAAAGTCAGGTGCGGGGTGACGCGCCACTCGTCCTGCGCATAGCCGCCCACGATCCACTTACGAAGGCCGCGGTCGAACTGGCCGCCGCCCTGGAAGAACTGCACGGATTGGCCCAGCAGGAAGCTGGCGAAAGAATCGCTGGCCGGGAAGGGAGCGAACACGAAGAAGCCGTTGGTGGCGATTCCGAACAGGGCGTTGATCTGCTGCCGGTCGAGCTCGGCGCCGAATTTGAGGTTGTGGCGGCCGCGGGTCATGGCGATTGAGTAAGAGCCCTGATAGTCGTTCTGGTAAGTGTTCTGGGGGCCGGTAATCGGATTTCCGAGCGAGGCGTAGCCGCTGACGATCAAATACGGAACGCCTTCGTTGAGTCCCAGAGTGGGCTGATAGTCGAAACCGAGGCTGCTGCCCGGAGTGTGATTGACGGCTTGGCCGCTCAAAAAGACATTCCTGAAAAATGACGCGCGGAACGTTTGCACGGTCTGCGGCGAGGTGAGATGAACGTCCGAGAAGGTGAGGGAGTTGGTCGAGATGTCGTCGGTCACCGGGAACCCGGGCACGCCGGCGCCGGCGATGGGCAGCGGATCGAACTGATGCAGGCGCGATGAGGAATAGCGCAGGAAGAGCTGATCCTTGCCGCCACCGAAGTAGTGATCGAGCCGGAAGCCGCCTTGGTCGTAATTGTTGATGCCGATCTGGGTGGATTCATAAACCTGGTTGGGCGCGTTGGGGAACGGGTAAAGCTGCGCCGCCTTGAGAGCGATCGGGCTGATCAGGGACGGAGGAATTATGTTGTTGGGAAACTGCTGTCCGGTGAACTCGTTGATGAGCGGTGGCTGGCCGGAGAAATCGCCTGAGTGTTCGGCCTCCGTCGGAACGATGCCGCCTTGTGTGACGCCTGCTTTGTCGCGCTGGCCTTCGTAATAGAGAAACAAGAAATCCTTGTCCTTGCGGAGGGGTCCGCCGAGCGTGGCGCCGTATTGGTTGCGGTGCAGCGGCTCGGTGGTCGAGGCGAAGAAGTTTCGGGCGTCGAAGGCGCTGTTGCGGAAGAAGTCGTAAAGATCGCCGTGGAAGGCGTTGGAGCCGGATTTCGTGACCACCGATGTGGTGGCGCCGCTGGTTTGGCCGTATTCGGCGGGAGCGTTCAGGGTGAGAATGCGGAACTCACTGACGGCATCGACCGGGATACGGATGGCGTAACCGCCATTGACGCTGTCTACGTTGGAGGCGCCATCGAGTAAATAGTTATTCGATTCCGGCGCTTGCCCGTTGACGGCGAAGGCCTGTCCGGCGCGCGCGATGCCGCCGGCTTGGGCGAGGCCGGCGGTCATGGGCGCCACGCCGGGCTGAAGGAGTCCAAGCTGCGTGAGGTCGCGGCCGTTCAATGGAAGATCCGCCGCCTCGGCCGAGGAAACGACATTGCCGATGGTCTGGCTGGTGTCAACCATAACCGCTTGTGCGGTGACTTTGACTTCGGTGTGGCCACGGGCCAGTTGCAGGACCACTGGATATGCGACCACTTGGCCGATGTCGATACGGATGGGTGACACTGAGAACGGAGCGAATCCATTCGCGTTCACGGTCAGCGAATATTCCCCGACGGGCAAATTCGAGAAATGGAACGACCCTGCGCGCGAGGAATGCGCTGTTCGGGTGAGCCCGGTCTGAGCATTGTGCACACTGACTTCCGCGCCGGAGACCAGGGCGGAGGAAGGATCCTCGATCTGGCCTTCCAGCGTTCCGATGGGATCCTGCGCGTTGGCAAGCGCGCCTAGCGACGCCAACAGCAAGAGAGTCGTTATGGGAGTTTTGTCAGTCATGAAGATGTACGAGTGCTCAATGATGCTAAGACCGCAGTGCGCTCACTGGCAATAATCGAAATCAATTAGTTGGCTGGTTAAGGCTCGGCCGGTAATTGAAAAATACTATGGCGGCTCAATGGGACCCTGAGGCAGGATGATGTAGGAACGAATGATCGCCGATCGGGTTACGCGCGGGTGGGTGATCGTGATGACCTCCGTGCTGGGGATCAGCGTGAGCTTCGGCTCGCTAGTCATTTTTACGTTCGGCGTGTTCCTGAAGCCCCTCAGCGGCCAGTTTGGCTGGAGCCGCGTGGAGATCTCCCTGGCATTCACTCTGACGGCGCTGATGGTGGCAGTTTTCTCGCCGTTCATTGGCCGCCTGGTGGACCGGGTGGGCGCGCGGAAGGTTCTGTTGCCGTGCGTGGCGGTGTACGGCGCGGCTTTTTGCTGTCTGGCGCTGGTAAAGACGCTGACCGGACTCTACACCATCTACGTATTGCTGGGAGTGGTTGGTAACGGAACCACGCAGCTTTGCTACGCGCGCGTGATCTCGGCCTGGTTCGACCGCCGGCGCGGCCTGGCGCTGGCCACCATGATGGCGGGAGTGGGCGCGGGCGCGATCGGAATTCCTCCGCTGGCGACATGGCTGATCGAAGCTTTCGGATGGCGCGAGGCATATCTGCTGCTGGGTGGAAGCGTCTTCGTACTGGGGATGATCCCGGCGGCGCTGTGGTTGCGGGAGACGCCGCCATACGCGGAGCGGGCGAACCTGAAGAAGTCTCCGGCAAAGACGGGAATGCGGGGAGCAGAGGCCGCGCGTACGCCAGTGTTTTGGCTTCTGCTGACTGGCTTCTTCCTGTTTTCGGTGAGCGTCAACGGCTCCGTCGCGCATTTGATACCGATTCTGACCGATCGCGGGATCGCGAGCGATACGGCGGCTCTGGCGGCCAGCACTCTGGGAGTGCTGACGCTTTGCGGACGGCTGCTGACAGGCGTGCTGCTCGATCGTTTCTTCGGTTCGCGCGTGGCGGGAATTTTTTTCGCGATCGCGGCAGCCGGCGTGGCGATCCTTAGCCAGGCGCACGAAATCGCTAGCGCGTTCCTGGGCGCGGCGCTGATAGGATTGGGGATGGGCGCCGAGGCGGACGTGATGCCGTATCTGATCTCGCGCTATTTCGGCCTGCGTTCGTTCTCCGAAATCTACGGCTATGCATTCACGGCGTACGCTCTCGCCGGGGCGCTCGGACCGCTGCTGATGGGCTGGGGCTTCGACCGTTTTCACTCTTATTCGACCACGCTGCTGGGTCTTGCGGCGGCCATGCTCACCGGCTCAGCGGTACTAGCTTCGCTGCCGCGCTATCCCGCGCTGGCCGCGGATCGGAATCTTAACGCCACGCCGGCGCCGCAGCCTGCTGGCTGAGCCCTATGGGCGCCCGCGGGATCGATTCCGCCGGGGCAACGCCGTGTTCATCGAAAGCGATTCCCGCCGGTGTGCCCCGATCGCGGAATGTAGGTTCTTATTGTTGTGGTAAAGCCGATTGCTTATTGTTCAGTACTGCTATCCAGCGCTCAAGACTCCAAGACTTCATTCGTGAGTCCTCCGGGCCACTGGAGCAGCCACGCTGCGCCGACCGCCAACAATCCCCTAGTCTACGGCTGCGGGCGGGAGGCAACAATAGTAGAAAAGTATTAGCGCGGCGGCGAACTCCAGGGCGGCACACTCACAGGGTTCTTCCCTTCGGTAAATTGATACTCGCCGGCGTTCACGTTCCGGAACTCCTGGACCTGGCCGCTGGGCCATTCGATGACGGCGCGGTCCGCCCTGTCGCGGGTGGCCAACCCGAACGTCACCGTGAGCTCCGATTGCGACAGGTAGCTGGAACCCGTCTTCACCATGCGCGACTGGGTCCCGTCCGGCGTGGTGACGCGGACTATCGCGCCGATGCCGTCGCGGTTAGACTTGGTCCCCTGGAGCCGAAAGCGCAGGGATCGATTGCCCGGCGTCACATCGTTGCGATATAGATAGGCGGGGCCCTGATTAGTGGTCAGGAGCAGATCGAGGTCTCCGTCGCGGTCAAAATCGCCATGGGCAAGTCCACGCCCCACTTTGGGTGCGGCGAAACCACCGCCCAACTGCGCCGCGACATCGTGGAACCCGCCCTTCCCGTCACTCAGAAACAGATGTGGCGGCTACGCGTAGCCGTGATTGCCGCTGATGTTGCGGACCGTCTCGTCGATATGTCCATTAATAGCCGCCAAATCCAGATGTCCATCGAGATTCGCATCCAGGAATGCGCATCCGAAGCCGAGCCGCATGCGCGACGCCTGTCCCACTCCGGCCCGGATTGCGTCATCTTCGTACGTGCCGTCGCGCCGCGGGCGGTAGAGTGCGATCATCTCATCGTCGAAGTTCGTGACCGCAATGCCGGCCACGCCGGAGTTGTCGAAGTCGGCCGCATCGACGCCCATGCCGGCGCGCGCCCTGCCGTCCTCGCTGAAAGCGACTCCCGCGCGAACCGCTACGTCTTCGAACGTGCCATCTCGCCCATTGCGGTAGAGCTTGTTAGGCTGAGTATCGTTGGCGACAAACAGGTCTGGCCAGCCATCGTGATCGTAATCGAGCATAGCCACGCCGAGAGACTTCGACGTGGTATCGAAGATCCCACTCTTCGCCGTCACGTCCTCAAACGTGCCGTTGCCTCGATTTCGGAACAGCCAGCAGGTGGACCCGTGATAAGCCTCCGGCGTGCAGTACGACTTATTCTTGCCGTCCACGCTGCAGAAGACATCGTGCTCGGGCGACCACTGCACGTAGTTGCAGACGAACAGATCGAGCAGGCCATCGCGGTCGTAGTCGAACCAAAGAGCGGACGTGCTGAAGCCGCTCCGGCCACCCAGGCCGGACTTCCGCGTCACGTCGATGAACGCGCCCCGGCCGGTGTTCTGAAACAACCGATTCTGGCCGACGGCGGTTATGAGGATATCGGGGAAACCATCGTTGTTGTAGTCCGCAACGGCCACTCCCATACCGTACATTTCGACCGCGAGTCCCGCCCGCTCGGTGACATCCGTGAAGGTACCGTTGCGATTGTTGCGGTAGAGACTCAGCGTGGACGGCACGTGCTTATGCCCCACCCAACCCGTGCCGTTCACCAGCAGAATATCGAGCCAGCCATCGCCCTCGTAGTCGAGAAACGCGCAGCCCGGACCGAGAGTCTCGGGGAGATACTTGGCTCCAAACGCGCCGCTGTTGTGATGGAAGTTGATGCCGGCCTGGGCGGTAACATCCGTCAACCGGAAACCGGGATCCGGCACGACAGACGCAGTCCCGATGAGCGGAATGCTCCCCAGGACAAAAGCCCTGCGGGTCACGCGATGCTCACCAGTCCGCTGCGAATGGCGTAAACAACCAGTGCCGCGGTATTGTGAATGTCGAGCGTCTGCATGATATTGGCGCGATGCACCGACACCGTATTTACGCTCAATTGCAGTACTACGGCAATCTCTTTGTTCGACTTCCCGTGCACGATCAACTGCAGAACCTCCAATTCCCGCGTCGAGAGTTGGGGAGCATGGGCCGCGTCCGCCAGCTTGCCGAGCCGTTGGTCCAGCACCCGCTCGCCGGCGGCGACTTTACGGACCGCCGACACCAGTTCGAGGTCCATGGCCATCTTTAGCAGATAACCGCGCGCCCCCGCTTCGAGACAGGTGCGTACGTAGTTCAGCTCCGCATGCATACTGAGAATCAATACCTCGGTTGCCGGGCACAACTCGCGAATGCGGCGGGTGGCCACCGCGCCGTTCATGCTGGGCAGGGAAAAGTCCATCACCACCACTTGTGGCTTCAAGGCGCCGGCTGCTTCCACCGCCTCATGTCCGTCGCTCGCCTCGCCCACCACGCGAAACCCGGACTCATCCTCCAGCATGCGCCGGAATCCCTTGCGTACCAGGCTATGATCGTCGACCAGCAGGACCGAAATCTCAGGTTCAGGCATGCGACACCTGCGACGCCAAAGGCACGGTTATGCGAACCAATACTCCACCTTTCTCGCCATTGGCGAACTCGATCGTGCCGTTCACCAATTCGGCTCGCTCGCGCATCGAAATCAGCCCCAACCCCTGCGTGACCCGCTCTTGAAATCCGATCCCTTCGTCTTGTACCTCGAGCACAACGGCGGCCGGCGAAAAGCGCAGCCGTACCGCCGCGCTCTTCGAATTCGAATGCCTCGCGACGTTGTTCAACGCTTCCTGCATGACGCGATACAAATGAATAGAAAGTTCCCGGTCCAGCTCCTTGCCCTCGCCCGTCTTCTCATACCCTACTTCAATTCCCGTCTGCTTCTCGAACGTGGGTAAATAGACGTCCAGCGCGCTTTCGAGGCCCGCCTCGTCGAGAACCACTGGATGAAGAGCATGCGACAACGAACGCACCTTCTCGAGTGTTGTCTGCACAATCTCGCGGACCTCGAGCAAATCGCCAGTTTTCCGATCCGCGCGCTGCAACATGGCGCCAATCGCGGTAAGAATTTGACCGAAATCGTCGTGCAGTTCCAGCGAAATAGAGCGGAATGTACTTTCCTGCATCGAGATTAGCTGTTGCGCCAGTTCGCCGCGTTTCTCCGACAGCGCCGCCACTTGTTTGAACAAACGGCGATTATATTGGACCAGATACAGGCTGGTCAGCACAACCACAACCAGCATGGCGGCGAGAAAGACGTAGACATTCCGCTCGACGCCGGCATAAAGTTGCTCAGTACGCGCCGAAGCGGTTTGTTCGCTTTCGTTGTTCGCTATCAGCAATCTCGAGACAGCGGTACTCAAAGCCGCTTGCCGCGCCTGCAAAGACATTCGAATCCTGGTCCGCGCTTCCTGTTCCTGGCCAACGCGGGCGAGATGGAAAATCCTGCCGAGCGCATCCCAGAACTGGCGGAATGAATCGGTCATGTAACGGCGCTGGTCTGGCGACTCGTCCACCGGCGAGAACTTCTCCTCGCGAGACAGGGCGTCTTCGAGATCGGAGCGAATCCGGCGGAGCTGAGGTTGCCATGCCGTGAGAGGATACGGCTCTTCGGAATCCACCATATCCCGCATTGTCAGAGCAAGAGAATTCAAGCCGTTTTGAATTCGCAGTAGCAGCAGGGTATCGGTGCGGTTGCGGTCGATGGTTCGCGTCTGCAACTCCCGCAGGCTGCGAAGCTGAACAATGGTATAGCCGGAATAAACTCCGACTGCCAGCAGCATTATGGTCAGACCGGCTAAGAGGCGGAATGTGGGAGAAGGCATGATCAAAGCCCGCATTCGCGAATGGTCCGTCTGGCACGGGCCATTTCAATCGATTCTTAACTCTTCCTCCTAACTCTTCAATGATAGACGGAAATTCCCGGGGATCGCGAATGACATCGGAGTCCCCGCTTGCCGCCGCCGCACAGCACCGCGCCGCGAACCGCCCTTGCGATTCAGCGAGGAGAATGCCAGTGTCGTGAGTCAGAAGTTCGAACACAAGAGCGATCGCGACCTTAGGCGTTCCCTTCGCTCAGGAGAGTCGTAATTGTGATTCCCCGCGCAGACAGCTCGTCCAGCAATGTCGTCACAGCGGGAGATATCTCGCCGTGTCCCGGCACGACCACGGCCCATGTCAAGTTTTCGCGGAACTCGCGGGAGACGATGTGCCATCGATCGAGGAGAGGCGGCGTGGTGGCGCCGATCTGAATCAGGGACCACTGCCTGACTAGCGCGAGTGCGATGTCTTGGTCCGGCAATGGACCGCGCACAATGAAATGATTGCCGCCATGCACCAGGATCCCTACCATGGCGATCTCATTCCGCGAGTCGCGGATCGCGGATCGGGTAACCGATCGCGAAATGGTAGACCACTTGCCCGTGCTCGGGTGTGAGGTTTAGGTAGCGGTGGACCTGCTCGTCGTAAAAAGCGCCAATGCCGGTCGCGCCTAGCTGAAACGCTTCCGCGGCGAGATACAGGCGGTGGCCGATTGCGCCGGCCTCGAAATGCACAAAGCGATAACCGCGGTCACCGTGAGCGCGGACGGCGCGCTGGAGATCGCCGATCATCGAGAACGCCACGCAGGCGTTGCCGGCGAGATCCTGCCCGAGGCTCAGGCCCGCGGCCGCGATACGCTGGTCGCCAGTCTTGATCTGCTGCAGCTCGCCACGCTCAGGCCAATGCCTGTATACGCCGGGTTCCAGGCCAGCGACGCGATGGGCGTAGAGATAGAGCTGGATGAAACGGGCGCTAGCGAAATCGGCCTGAAAAGGCTGAGCTGCGGCAGCCAGGATGGCCGATAGCTGCGCCCGGGATAGCGATTGATTTCCACCCACGAAGTCGAGCGCCGAACGCCGAATTCGGACAACCTCGCCAAAGGCAAGTTCGGATGAAGCGGGAAGAGGGAGTTTGATATCGCCGGAGCCTGTGGGGGCCGGCTCGGCGGGTGAGAGGCTGGGCCTGCTTAGTTTCGTGGCGTGGTGAATTTCGTCGATCAAAGGATAAGGGACTTGTTCTAGCGATAACCGATTGGCGTGTCCAGTGTGCCAAACGGTCTCGCTCGCGCCTGGTTGGCGCACTGGAATCGATGGACCGCGCAGTTCGATAATCAACATGGGCCACTCATCCTCGTGCAGGCGACAGGACCGGCTCACGTCATCGTCCGGAAAATGACCGGCCGCAAAACTGCTGCATCCGATGGAACGCGCGGCGAGCGCCAGCGCTTGCCAGGCGTGCCCGATGTCGTGCAGGCAGTATCGATAGGCGCGGCCGCCGTACTTCCACGCTTCGCGCCACGCAATGCTGGTCAGGACGAACACAATGGGTGCATCGTGGCGGCTTGCTGGTGTCTCGAGATGGCCCAGGGCGCGTTGCTCGGCCATGTGCGCGGAGGGACGGTAGTGATAGAGGCCATCGGGCCAGTCTCGCAGGCCGCGCGTGAGGAAGTGGAATTCCGTCGGGTGAAGATTGCCGGAAGAGGGATTCACACGCAAAGCGTAGCGGTAGCCGGTAGAGGGAACGCGCTTGGACGCGCTAATGGCAGCGGAATAGAACAGCAGTTGCGAAAGGAAGGCCGGGCCATCGGCAGTGCTGGTGACGCCAGAGACACCGCTAAGCACGGCGAGAGCTGGCGTTTGCGGGATGGGCGGATCGGCCGGTAGGTCGAGCACCGGCACGCCCTCGTAATGACGAAACGGATCGGGCATGTTCGCCCAATCGAGGCCATGCGAGCGAGCGCGCCTCAACGATTCAACGCTGTGCCCGGTCGATTCGTGATATTCGCGCCATGTCACTGCGTGGGTGTTTTCTAAAACTGCACGCTTCCTTTGACATCCAGGCGTACCCGATAAACACACTTGCGGGCGGTGACGAAAAGGCTCTCCAGATCTCCATCTCCAAAAGCCAGATTGGAGGGCGTTTCCGCCAATTGCACGGAACCGAACCGCTTCCCTTCCGGCGTGTACACCAGGACTCCGTGCGCCGCGATATACAAGTTGCCTTTCTCATCCGTCTTGATGCCATCCGGAATGCCCTCAATCTGAGAAATAAACGTGCGTTCCCCGGACGCCGCGCCCGATTTGTCCAGATCGTAGGCGATTACCGCGCGCCGATCGGAATCGGTTACGTACAACACCTTGCCGTTCGGGGAAAGGGCGATGCCGTTAGGCCGCGTCTTACTCTTGCCGATCAACTCCAGCTCGCCCTTGGGCGTCACGTGGAACACGCCGTAAAAATCCAGCTCACGCGTGTCTTGCTGCTTTCCGAAGGCGGGATCGGTGAAATACACCTGGCCGTCCTTGCGGACCACAATGTCGTTGGGCGCGTTCAAACGCTTGCCTTGCCATTTTTCGGCAATCACCTCCACCCGATTCTTTTTGTCCGTTCTGGTCACGCGGCGGGCGTGCGTTTCGCAGGTGTAGAATCGCCCCTGCGCGTCAAAAGCGTTGCCCATGGCGCCGTTGGACTTGTCGCGCAGCACCACCGGCGGCTGACCGGGAACCCATTTCATCAAGCGGTCATTGGGCGCGTCGGAGTAGATCAGGTAACCCTCGGGCGACCAAGCCGGGCCTTCGGCGTAAATATTGTCCGCGGCCAATGTGTCTACTTTATAGTCGTGGAAATCCTGCGCTGGAACGCACCAAGGAATGAGCAGGACGGCAAACAGCGGGCGCATCCCTTCCAGCCTAGCGCGGCAGACCTTCGGGGCGGATGTGCTAAGCACGATGGCCTGCCCGCATGTCTAAGTTACCTCTCGTGCTTCTGGCAATCCGGGCGACTCCGCTTAATCTTTCCAGCGGACAATGGCATATGTAACTCGTCCCTCTGTCCCAGCATTGTAGTAGATCATGAGTTTCTGGTAGTCCGACGAACTACCGTTGCAATCGTTAGTGGGCAGGCACGTAAAATTGTCAAATCCACCAATCAGATATTTCCCACGCTCTGATCCCGGTGCCAGCTCATCGATGACGGCATCCACGGAGTCCCGGCTCAACGTTGTGTTTCTAGAATTGATGAGCGTCGTGGTTTGAGGAGAAACCAGCAATTCAGAAATGCCTCCATTCGCCGCGTAGGTGACGGTCACGCCAATTCCCGGCCGGGCCATGAAACGTTTCGGAAATCGGCCTACCGTATTTTCGGATCAGTTCGTCTCTCGATTGTGCGCTGATCGCGGCACACAGGAGTAGGGCAAAAACAAGGATCCTCATAGTTACTTCGAGATCAGCAGCAGCAGGCTCTGGCCGCACTGTCCATAAGTGGTGCCTCCGCCGCCGATCAAAGCTTCGTTTCCTGGCGTGACGAACGTATTCGGACCGTCGTTCCAGTCGCACGTATCCGTCACGCGGTACCAGTTCGTCCCAGTGGGCGGCGCAGGCAAGGTGAATGTCACGCTGCCCGACCACCCGTTAAAGGCGATATACATGGAATTAGAGTCACTGAAGGACGATCCATTGATGGTATAGGCGATCGCATAGTTGCTGGTATTGTTCCAGTAGCTACTGGTCGCGACCGCGCCGCTCGGCTCGTACCACACCACCTGGCTGGACGTATACCAGGTCACGGGCCGCAGGGCCGGATGCGCCAGGCGAAAAGCGATGCTTCGCTGGGCGAAGTTGTAGAAGTTCGACTGGTCGGTGCTCCAGCTATAGTTGAGCCAGTTGGCGCTCGAGTCGAGATTATACGCATTGTTGTTGCACTGCAGCGTCCGCAAGTATTCGTCTCCGCCCTGCATTAACGGCGTTCCTGCCGACAACATTTCAAACGCCATGCCGGTGCGTGCCGCGCGGCGTTCATCTAGCGCCGCTCCGCCTTGATCCCAACTGTAGTTGGTGCTGGTGCCGCCGCTGGACGGGCCGTATGGCCAAGCCTGGTTGTTGTTGGACCCATCGCAGGAATAGACGTCTTTCATCGTCAAGCCATCGTGAATATCGATGAAATTCGCGGAATTCCACGGCGAACGGCCACTGCTTTGGAACAGATTGGACGAACCGGAGAAGTCGTTCGCATCCTGAGTGATGTAAATCGTCATATTACCCAGCTCATTCTGCGCCTCGCGCATGGTATCCCGAAACATGCCATTCCATTCCGACCAGCCCACCGGGAATCCGCCCAGTTGATAGGAATTTCCACCAATCGCCCACGGCTCGGCAAACAGATCGAGCCCGATGCCTCCGTTGGCCCGCCGCACCGTGAATTCCCTTAAGATTCGATTGATCGCGACGTTCGGATCCGACGCGTCGAAATTATATCCGCCATTCGGGCAGTTGGGAGCGCCGGATTGATACGCTCCGTTTAGACAGCTATTGGCCAGCACCGACGCTAGATCGAACCGGAAACCATCCACGCCCATGGTATTGGTCCAATAGGCCAGCGAGTCGACGATCAGGTTCTGAGCGACGGTGTTGTAGGTGTTGTAGTTGGCGCCGGTTCCGGTGTTGTCGTAAAAATACTGATTGCCCGACGTGAGTTCGTAATAGGTCACGTTGTCCAAGCCGCGCCAGGAATAGATGGTTGCCGTGGTGGGATCTGAGTTGGTCCACGTTCCGCCTTCGGCCGTATGGTTGTAGACCACGTCCATATAAACCTTGAGTCCGGCATTGTGGAAAGCCTGGACCATGGCCTGAAACTCGGCCGTCGGACCACCGGCCGCCTTGTTGTAGGCGTAGCGCCGGTCCGGAGCAAAGTAGGCCTCGGTCTCGTAGCCCCAGTAGTTCTGGTCGGCATCCGAATTCGGGATGACGTCGTTCTCGTCGTTCTGGGTTTCCTCGATGGGCAGGAACTCGACCGCTGTAACCCCGAGACTCTTGAGGTAATTCGCCTTGAGCCCAGCGCCATAATAGGTGCCCCGATAGGCAGACGAAATGCTCGGATCCTGCTTGGTCAGACCGCGCACATGCACTTCATAAACGACATCGTCCTTTTGCGCGCGCGTTGGCTTGACGCCGGTGCTTTGCCCGCTGGCCTTCAGCACCAGCCCTTTGGGTGCGTAGGCGCCGCTGTCGATGGTCCGGTTCGATGCTCCTGACGCGAAGATGTTGGCATTTTGATTCGAAGCATTCAGCGGGTCCTGGCTAATTTCGAGCGCATACGGATCGAGCAGTAGCTTGTTCGGATTGAAGCGGTTGCCATTGGAATCGACATCCGAGATGAAACCCGTGGAAGACCCTTTCGTCCAACTCGAACTATAGGGCCAATTGGGACCCCAGGCGCGGTAGCCATAGTAAACCGTGCCCGTAATTCCCGCCGTTTGAATGGCGGAAACTGGTACTGTTATCGCCCAAACACCGCTGCTTTGGCTGAGAGTATAGGTCGCGGACTCCTGCACTCCATAGCCACTCTTATAGAGGTACAGCGTCATGTGGGTGGCCTGAGAAGAATACACCCGGAACGTGATGTTGGCGCCTTGGGAGTTGTAACTTGCGCCCAGGCTCATGCTGTCGATGGACCCATAGGCGGCGAACATCAGTGCGGCGAGAACGGCGCATATCCGCATGGCTGCTACGGGGAGCTTGGGATATTTCATATTTGTTTCCTTTATACTGCGGTTTAACGGACAGGTTTCAGAGATCGGAAGCCGGACATTTCGATTCCGATTTCCAGCTTAGAATATCTTACACCCATAACGTGCCGGCGAATGCATAGAGTTTCCGCCATCACAAGAAATTCTTTGGTCTTGATGGCCGGATTTTAGTCCGCGCTCAGGACGGGCAGGCCCCAAGACGTTCGGGGCTGGAGGACGCATCGCACACTTTATTGAGGCCCGGAAAATAGCGTGACGGATCTATCTCGGCTTGTGGGGCAGGTTTTATTAACCTGTCCGGAGTGAGCGGATGGGTTTCTGGAGAGCCTGTGCGACCGCCTGCAAACATCGCCACTTCCGGAGCGCCGAGAAAGCACACGGCGGCGCTATCTCCGGTTTCGAGAATGACGCGGTCGCTCTCGGGTACATCCCGAATCGCCTCGCCGAGATAACGTTGAAACGCGCCTTCCACTTCATCTGGGTATCCACGGACCGAGAGGAGTAATTCACGATTTCCCTACACAGTCAGGTGCGGCCCATTTTTTGAAAATCGGGGTCCGCGCCGGGTTGCAATGCCACGTTGCTGACTGCGATTCCTGTCTCTGCTAGTTGGTCAGGCGGCGCGGGGCGCGGGAATATCCTCGAGGTTCTCGAAGTCCGGAGGCGGGCCGGGAGGGGCGGTGAAGGCGTCCATCAGTTTGAAGAAAGCCTCCTGCTCGGCTTTTTTCGAAACGAAAGTTTGCTTGGGTTGGGCGAGGCGCTCCTTTTGCAGTTGCTTGAGCGTTTGCAAGGCTTTGAAGAAGGAACGCTCGAAGCCTGTCGCGTAGCGGTGGAGCAGGGCCAGGAGCTTGGCGTCGAGAGTTTCGGACTCGAAAGCCGTGTCCTGACGGTAGCGGACGCGATTCAAGCGCCAGTGGGCTTGGGCCATTTCTTCGACCAAAAGAGCTTCGGTGGGTGTGCCGGGGTCATGTTCCTCCATAAGGGTGTCGAGGAGACGGTCGTAAGCGGCGCGGCTTTCGCCAGGGAGGACGATTTTGTTGGAGCTGCAGCCGTGCTTGGTCGCGTTCATGGAAGAAGCGGCTTTGCCTTCGGCGGTTGTGGGACCGGTTTGCATAAATTGAGTCCTTTCGGTTTGACGATAGCAGGCGGAGTCAAGAAAACGGGGGTGGTTGGGGGGGGGCGCGTGGACGGGAAGAGTGTGTGGGGATTGGGGTTAGCGATATTTTTGAGGGGCGTGACCGGCGGTGGGCGCAACGAGGGATGACGACAGCTTGCCCCTGCGGCGGCTCAATGGGGATCGCTTCGCTCTTTAGTGGTGGGAGCACTTTCTGAACTGGCCAGGCTGCTCTTGCAGCTAATGGGCCTCAAGTCGCGGTTGGCCGTGGTACGTTCGAGTGACGTGAGGCCGGGATCACGGGAGTGATCTCCAACCACGCATATCTCGGGATCATGGCGAGATAACTCTAGGCAAGAGGTATTTTTCGCGGGACAAGTTGCTGGTATGGCCTCAAAAAAGGCTTGCCGGGCGCGTTTGAATGTATGCTCCATCAGTCCTGAAGAACCTCGGCTTGGCAGAGGTGGAGGCAAATCCCTGCAATCGAATGCGGGCTGTTTAGCCCAGGCAGGCCCGCGCGCCCGAAATGCCGGCTCAGGAACTCGCGAGTTCGAACCGGTGTCCAACCCAATTAAATGGAGCAAATCGTGCCATGCGCTCGTGCCTGAAATCTATCTTGAGCTACTTCGCGGTGATTTTGGGTTGCCTGGCCGGATTTTTCGCATGTGCGGAATTCGGGATGGCGTGGACACCTCTATCGGACGGCTCCCCGGCGTGGTACCTGCGGTGGTTTGGAATTGCCGGCGTGGCTTTGCTGGGGCTGAGCTTTCTCATCGGTTCCTTGGTCGCACTTAAAAATCGCAGGGCTGCAGGAATTATTTTTCTGGCCATCATGCCGGTGGCAGCGTTTTGTCTGGCCTATCCTTCTTCGGGCTTTCTTGTTTGGCGTGACGGCGGTGGCTGGTTCGAGACTCCGATTCCCGCCGTCGCCGTCCCGCTAGCGGCGCTCTTCTATGCCCTGTTTCTGGCTCCGCTCTGGCTGTGGCGCAAAAAAGTGCGCAGAACAAAGCGCGCCGTGACCGCGTTCGCATGGGCAGCGCTGGCTGCGGGGCTGATATTTGCCTACTCCCACTGGACTGTCGCGCTGCTGCCGCGCTTGGCGGCATGGTCCGCTCCGTTTCTCCTGCTGGGGCTATTCTGGCTGCGCACCGCCAAGCTCGGCTGGCCGGCCCTTCTTCATCCGCAACCGTCCTCTCTCGCGAAACGATTCCTCGCTTACGCAACGCTGGGCGTGGGCATTCTCTGTTTCGCCATCGCGCTCACCTTGACGCTCTCCGCGTTGGGCTCGAGCCTCTTCAGTGGAGACTGCAATGGCAAACCGCCTTTCGTTCGCCCTTTGTCTCCAACCCACGCGGTGTTTACTGCAAAAGTCGTCTTTACCGGCCGCTCGATCGAAGCAATGACGCGCCCTTCCAGCATCTTCCGCAGCCACTCCTCCCACACGATTCACGATCGGCGAGCCGGGGACTGGGCAATAGGCATAGTCGAGGAAAGATTTTGGGGGATGCCGCACTGGACGAGTCTGGTGCTGCTGACCAACAACATCTATTGGGAGGGTGAGACCTACTTTGTCGATGGAGGGCGCCAAGAGGGACTGCTGACCCAATTCTTGCCGCTCGTCGAGGGAGGTGTTGGCTGCAGCCGCACCCGAACAATACAAAACGCCATCGTGGATCTGCGCCTGCTCAGAAAACCACCGCCGCCCACTGGTACACGTATTATCGGTTACGTGCGAGCCCCGGAGGCCTTCACACCGGTCCTTGCCCGGCCGGCTAAGCCCGCCTTCCTCGCGGGCGCGCAGATCCACGTCACCGGACCGGCTTGGAACAGAACAATAAGCACCGATCCGGAAGGAATCTATGAACTCGACGACCTCGCGCCCGGCGACTACACTCTTCAGCTACCAGTGCCCGACACCCAAGTGGTCGGTCCTTGGAAGAGGGATGCATCGCGAGCCACGATTCGCCTGAAGAGCGGAGGAGTGGTGGAGTATGATTTTGAGCTATTCTGGAACGGGCGGATTGAAGGAGAAGTCAAGGATGAAGCCGGCAAGCCAGCCCGTGTCTGGGTGCAACTCATCAGCGCCGATCATAGCCAGATCCCCGGCAACGTGGCATTCTTTCAGAGGGCGGCCGAGGATGGATCGTACCAATTCTGGAAGGTGCCTCCCGGCCAATATATGGTGGTGCTGAACCCTGACGGCCCAAGCCGCGATTGGCCCTATGATCTTCAATACTACCCTTCAGGAGTACGGCGAGAAAAAGCACGAGTCTTCCAACTAGCCGCCGGGCAGCGAATCACCGGAATTGATTTTAAAGTCCCCCTTCTCGCGGAACGAAACACTCAGGTAAGGGTTACGTGGCCAAGCGGAACACCGGTCGCAGGTGCGCACCTCAGTGTCGCTTACGAAAACGATGGCGACTATGAGTCCCTTTTCGGTAGCAACTGGATCGGTGATGCCGAACAGAACGGCCTGAAGGTAGTCCACACATACGGTAGATCGCAAGTGCGCATCTTGGCTAAGCAATTTCTCAATCATCCCAGTCGGCAAGGGCAAGACACCATATCTAGCCGGCCCGCACAATTCGCCGCCGATCAGACTCCGGACACCATCACCCTGGTTCTGAGTTCCCCTAGCGCTTCAGGCTTTCCGGTCCGTTAACTCAAATACTGATGCATTCAGTTTCTTGCAGTCCTGTTCGGCCGTCTGCAAAGTGCACGCCGTGGGAGGTTGATCTCAGGCGGAACTAAGCGGGGCCGGGTTTTACGTGCGGTGAACGCCTTTCCCCTCACCGACTTTTGGGGCTGACAACATGGAAACTGCAGGGGCGGATTATCGACCCGCGAGGGGACTTGACGGGCTGCGGCAGGATGGCGTCCCGCGCCACAAGACAGCGACAGCCTTTGGCGCGTTTACTCCCAATGCAGGGCCCGTGCCGGGTCGGTTCGCGCCGCTCTTCGCGCCGGGAGATAACAAGCCACTGCCGTCACTGCTAGCATGATCAGCGTTACCGGCACCAGCGTCAGCGGATCGCCCGGCCGGGCGTTGTAGAGCATTGACGAGAGCACGCGCCCGAGCAGCACCGACGCGATCATGCCCAGCACAATTCCCAGACTGACGAGCAGCAGCCCCTGCCGCAGAACCATCCGCAAGACTCCGGAGGCCGGCGCGCCCAGCGCCATGCGGATACCGAATTCGCGCACCCGCCGGCCGACCGAATACGCCATCACTCCATAGAGCCCCACCGCCGTCAGCACCACGGCGATCAAGCTGAACGAGGCCAAGAGTTCCAGCGCCATGCGCACCAGTCCCTGGCTATTGCCGATACTGTTCTCGAACGTTTCCATCCGGGACACGGGCAGGTTCGGATCCAGACTCCGAACTTCGGCGCGTAACCATGCGGCGGTGGCAGCCGGATCGCCGTTCGTGCGGACAACCAGTATCTGGTCCGGATCGTAGCTTTGGAATAACGGCACGTAGACGTGCGGTTCCGGATCTTCGCCCGGATTGCGGTAGGTGAAATCGCGGAACACGCCCACGATTTCGCGCCCGGTCTTGCCGACTTGGACATGGCGGCCGACGGCGGGCTGTCCCGGCCAATATCGTTTGGCAAATGACTCGCTCACCACGACGACGGGGTTCGAGCGCTCGTTGTCGTCCACCGTGATGTCCCGGCCCGTGAGCAAGGGGATTTGCATGGTTCGAAAAAAGCGAGGGCCGGCGGTGTCGGTAACTACGGTCATTGGTTCATCCGCGCGGGGAGTGTAGCCATCCACTGCGAGGCCCCGCGAGTTACTGCCTCCATCCCCGCGCAGCGGAATAAAGCCGGTCAGGCTGGCCGATTGAACTCCCGGGTATTGGCCCAACCGTTCTAACAACTGACGATAAAATTCCGCTCCGCGAACAGCGTCGTAGCCATTGAGAAAGGGATTGAGGTTGGCCAGCAGCACCGAATGGGGATTGAATCCGAAATCGGCGGTGAGTGACGCCTGCAAGCTTCTCCCGAACAATCCGGTCGACACCAGCGCGACGAGTGAGAGCGTCACTTGAAATACCACCAGTCCGTTACGCAAGCGCGATCCGCCCTGGGTCGCGGCACGAGACATGTTTTTCATCAGGATGCCGAGATCGGCGCGGGACCCTTGTATCGCCGGGGCCAGGCCGAACAGCACGGCCGTGAGCATGCTGATCGCCAGGCAGAATGCAAACACGGGCGCGTTGAGCGACAGGTCCAGGTTGAGTTGAAAGTCGGCCATGGAAGGCAGCAGGAGACGCAGCGAATCAGCGGTCCAGAAGGTCACCAAGATTCCGGCCAGGCCCCCGATCGCCGCAAGAAGCACGCTCTCGGTCAGTAACTGGCGGATCAACTGCGCCCGGGAGGCTCCCAGGGCGAGACGCAGACCGATCTCGCCCGCGCGGGCCGTTGACCGCGCCAGCAACAGATTCGCTATGTTGGCGCAGGCGATCAACAAGACCAGCCCGGCTATCGCCATGAGCACGCCGACAAACGGCACGATGGAGGACTCAATGCCCCGCGGAGCCTGGCTGAGCGGCAGAACATGTTCATCCCAATTGTTGTGGCCGGCAGCATGCAGTTGCGCATATTGTTTGGCCAATACGTGCGTCTCGGCTTGGACCTGATGAAAATCCGCCTTGCGGCGGCCCATGACCTGCAAATTGGCGCGCGCCGGGTCGTCCGCCGCGCCCACAACTTTGCTCATCATCACCGGCACCCACAACTCCTGACCTAAGCCGCCGTAAACGCCACCGAAACCGGCGGGCGCCACACCCACGATGGTGAAGCGCTGCCCATTAATGAGGACGGTTTGCCGCAGAATATTCGGATCGCGATGAAATTTCTTGTTCCACAGAGCATAGCCGATCACCGTAACTGGATTGCGCCCGGGAACGGCGCACTCATCCGCTGTAAAACCCCGGCCCAACAGCGGCTTCACGCCGAGAACGTCGAAATAGTTCGCAGATACGATGCCGCCGGCGGCCAGTTCCGGCTTTTCCCCGTCGCTGACGTTGACGAGCAACAACTCGTGCGCCACCAGGCCGGAAAATGTGGCGGTGTGATCCCGGAAATACTCGTACTCGACGTACTTATTGGAGAGGCCGATGCGATCGCCTTGCGAGGCGCTCAAGTTTACCAGTTGGCTCGAATGAGCCACGCTGGGCAGCGGATCGAAGAGCACTGCCTTCAGCCAGGTGAACACAGTGGCGTTCGCGCCCACGGCCAAGGCGATGGAAACCACCGCCGTGAGGGTAAAGCCCGGGGTCTTCGCCAGCATGCGGAGGGCATATCGAAAATCGCGCATGAGACCTGCGTTGCACGCCCGTGGCCACGGATTCCTGCTGAAAAACACCCGTCTGCTTGGCCCGGTTGTCCGGTTATGGGACGGCGCCGTTCCCACCTGCCCGATTTCAAATTTTAAGGTTGTTACCATGGGGGCGCAAAGGAGTACCGTCTGCCAATTCCAACCGAGAATGTTGGTTCACTACCCCGCCCTGCCAAGCTGCAGGCGGCCATGGCCGATTACGACGCCGGTAAAATCACCCGCCAACAATTGACGCAGGAGCAAGACACCGCCTGCCTGGATTCGATTCGACGCATGGAAGCCACCGGTTCACCGATCGTTTCCGATGGAGAACAGCGGGCTTCCAGTTTTGCCACCTACCCTCTGGTGGACACGCTAGCGGGCACGGGGCTAGCCGAAAATCTGGCCGCCGATGGACAATATTTCGCAATTTTCACGGACGGCCATCACCGCCAACTCCCCCGCTTGGTGCGTGGTCCATTCCGTTATAAAACATTCGCGTCTGAGTATGTGAGAGAAGCGAAAAAGATGGCGAAGAAACCGCTAAAGCAGGCCGTAATCGCGCCTTCCATGCTCTCGCTGCTCTATCCGCTCGATGCCCAGTTGCCCGGCTACCCGCGGGAGCAGTTCCTGGCCGATCTCTGCAACGAGTGCGAGAAAGATATCCGCCAGTGTTTTGCCGCCGGCGCCGCCCGCGTCTCGATTGACTTTACCGAAGGGCGTCTGGCCTGCAAGAACGACCCGAAAAATCCCTGGACCGGCCGCGGGATGCTGAGCCAGTTCATCGAACTGAACAACCGGGTGATCGATCGATTCTCCGCGGAGGAGCGCAAGAACATCGGCCTTCATACCTGCCCCGGCGGCGATTGCGATTCCACCCACAGCGCCGACGTGGACTACGCTGAACTGCTGCCCAGCATGTTCCAAATGAATGCCGGCTATTTTCTCATTCAACTCGCCAGCGAAAAAGACAAAGAGCGGGTTTATAAGCTGATCGGCCAGCACAGCCGCGCCGACGCTAACGGCGTCACGCAGGTCTGTTTTATTGGCGTGATCGATCCGCTCAACCCGCGGGTGGAGAGTGCCCAAGAGGTTGCCGATGCGCTTCTCACGGCTTCGAAGTACATCCCGGCCGATCGCTTGGGCGCAACCGACGACTGCGGTTTTTCACCCTTCAGCGTCGATAAGAAGCCGAAGCACGGCTCGCCCGACGCAGCCCGCGACATCGCTTTCCAAAAAATCGCGGCTCGCGTCCAAGGCGTCGCCATGGCCTCAGAGAAACTGCTGGGCCAGACACAAGCGGCCGCGAGATAGGTTGGAGCGCGTGCCCGCACTTCGAGTCGGTGCTCGGGGTGGTTCAGCGCCGCGGATCGATACTGGCCGCTGATGAACACCGATGAACGCGGATTCTTTCATTTTCCGACTGAGCGGGTGCGGTGGTGGTTCCCTGTCAGATCCGTGCTCAGCGGTGTTGATCGGCGGCTAATTTGTTCCCGTTAATCCCGCCGCCGCGCCAGTACTTCGAAATTGCTGCCCCAATCCCGCAGCAGCGGCATGCGGATCAGCGCTTCGTCGAGCTGACGCGCGATCCGGTAACCGGCCCGCCAGCGCGGAAACAGGCCGGCCGCGGGCGTCGATGTGAAGTCGTACATGCTCTTGGCGGCATCGAAGCCCGCCGAGCGAAAAGCTTCGGCGGTTGCTGACGGATCGAGTTGGCGCTCCTGCGGCGACTGGTATTTCTTCAACAAGTGGGGCACGAAAATGGCCCCGATTTTGCCGGATAAACGGTGACGGCTGGGATCGAGCGAGTAAAACACGCCGCCAGAGCTAAGCAGCGCCCGGATCTGACGCGGCGCCGCTCGAAAATCGTCATCCAACAGATGATGCAGGAAGAAAATCGCCAAGACCACGTCGAACTGCCGCCCGGCTAATTGCTCGACGTCGCCTACGAGGAACGTTGCATTCCGTAAGCCCAGCTTCTGCGCGTCAGACGTGGCCTGTTGAATCGCGTTGGGAGATATATCGAGGCCCACCAGTTCCCGGACATGCGGCGCCAAGAGAAGCTCGGTGTCGCCGATGCCGCAACCGAGACTGAGCACTCGCGAGTCAGCGCCCGCGCCAGTCCGGCGGAGAATCCGGTCCGCCAAATGGGCGCGAAAGCTGCGCACGGCAGGCTCGGCGAACATCCGTTGCGCCGTGCCGGAATACAGTTTCTGGTGATATTCGAGTTCCGGATCGGCCAAGTGCATTATCTCAGCGGGGCCTCGTGGCCGCGCGCCGTCACCCGTTCCATGCCCACAATCTTACCGCCGCTTACCAGCAACGCATGATCGAAGTTATTCACGGTGGGACAAACGTGCTTCGGAACCAGGTAAAGGAAGTCGCCTAATTGGGGCACAACATGGCCGGCGGGAACGCGCATCGGCAGATGTTCTTCACTGGGATGCTGGGCGATCAAGGCGGGGTGGTTCGAGGCCGCGCAGGTGGGATCGCCGGCATCGGCGGAAACGGCTTTGTGCCCCGCGTCGCAGGTGATCAGATCGGGCGTGGGGTGGCTGATGACGGTGGCCAGCACCATCACTGCCGGCTGATAATTCCAACTGCTCAGTTGCTCCAGGCTGGTCAGATCGTTGTAGACCACCGTTCCGGCGGAGACGCGATGAACGAAACCGGCGCCGCAAAAGGGCGGATAGGCCAGCGCGCAGGGCATGGAAGGCGTTCCGGAGGTGATCAGTTCGCCGGGCTGACATTCTTCCGCCAAGGTCATCAGCCGGTCATAGCCCAAGAAAGCCGCCGCCTGGCGTTGGCCCAAGTCCGGCTGGCGATGCTGGCCGTCGTAACAGTGCAAACCGCGAAACCTTATCCCTTGGGCCTGGATTGCCGCCACCAGCCTGGCCAACTTCTCCGCCCCAGCCGGATTGAGACCGGTGCGGTCGAGTCCCGGATTGATGTCCACAAACGCGCCGATCGTGCGGTCCGCGATGGCCGGCAGTTGTTCCTCGCTTTCGACCAGAACTGAGATAATCACGCCCGGATTTGCGGCCGCGATCTCCACAAGCCGGCGGGCTCGCGCGCCGGTCGCTGGAAACGCGACCAGGACGTCGCGGGCGCCGGCCTGGCAGAGGGTTGCCAGTTCCAATGTGGTGGCGCATTTGAAATTCACAATGCCACGCGCGACCATCCGCTGCATAGTGATCAGCAGCTTGGCTGTCTTGACGTGCGGACGCCAGCGATCCGGGTTGCCGCCCAATCGCGCCAACGTCATGTCGAGATTATGCTCCAGTGCGTCGAGATCGAGCAGCAGCGCGGGAGTGAGGATTGGGTCCGTCTCGATCGAGGAAAGGTTCATTCAGCTAGCGTGGTTTGACTTGCAGTCATTCACCAACATACCAACCCGCTAGCCGTCGTGGTTCAGCCCCTCTCAAACTCGGTCTGGTAACCGATAGAGCCAATAGTGGAGGATCGCGGCATCTCCAGAGCAACGAATAGCGGGCCATCGCAGCAAGAGGGCGCACAGCAAGAGGACGATCAGCTCCTGGTCATCCCCTCCCTACGGGCTGCGTACTTCTACCCATTGGGCTTGCTTCTGGTATCGCTTACGACATCGTGGTACCACGACCGGCCCCGCTTGTTGTGGGCCGTAACCGGCATTATCTTCACCGGACTTCTGCTGAGAGCCTTGCTTGCCTTTCGCAAATCCATGTACCGGAGCAGTCCGCGGTTATGGCGCCTGCTGTTCCGGCTCACCATGCCGCTGTCCTCCGGCCCCGTCGGTGTGCTCACGGCCTTCGCGATCTGGCATTACGATGGAAACCAATGGGCCTTAGCCGCAATGATGCTTTTTCTCGCGGCCACGGGAGTGGCAACCGTGGTCACCTATTTTCCCAATCGCCCGCTGGCGTATCTCCAGCTTTTTCCCGCGTTTGTACCAATCATCCTGGTTTTGCTCTGGCTCGGCCAGCCGAAGACGGTGGCTCTGAGCGTGGGAGTGATCTTCTTCCTGGGTTTTCTTCTGGCTCACTTGCGATGGTTGCATGCCGGCTTTGGGCGCCAAATGACGGAGCGGTCTTTGGAAGTGGAGCGACTGGGCGAGCTGGAGTCCGCCAAACGGGCAGCCGACGCCGCCAACGAAGCCAAAAACCGGTTCCTTGCCAACGTCAGCCATGAGATCAGGACGCCCATGCATAGCGTTCTCGGCATGACGGAACTGGTGCTCAACACCGCCGTGACCAGCGAACAACGCGAGTACCTGTTCGCCCTGCGGGGATCCGCCTCCAGCCTGCTCGAAATCGTCAATGACCTGCTGGACTTATCCAAAATCGAAGCTGAGAAGATTCGCCTGGAACCGGAGGTCTTTGATATCCGTTCGACCATTGAAGACGTCCGGATGACGCTGGCTCTGCAGAGCGAGGCCAAGCACATCCGGCTGGAAACCAGCGTCGATCCCGATGTCCCGCTGGCGATTGAGGGAGACCCGCTGCGGCTGCGCCAAGTGCTCGTGAACCTCGGCGGAAATGCCATTAAAGGCACAGATTCCGGCTTCGCTCGGATTCGAGTCCAACTGCAGGAAGGGAGCCGCGAAAAGGTTTGTCTGTATTTCTCGGTGGAGGATAGCGGCGCCGGCATCCGCGGCGAGCACGGCGGCAACGCTTTCCAAACGTTTTCGCAGTCCGCCGAACCCGTCGCCGAAGGTCTAAGCGGCGCCGGCCTGGGTCTTTCCATCGCGTCTCAACTGGTGAAATTGATGGGCAGCGAAATCGGGATAGAACGCCGGCCAGGTCTGGGGAGCCTGTTTTCCTTCCGCTGCACTTTCCCGGTGGGCGAGTTCGTGGAACCCCCGCTGCCGGCAAAACCGGCCGCGAACCACTCCGCCAACCCGCTGCACATCCTTCTGGCCGAAGACAATGCGGTCAATCAGTTGTTGGCGGTGCGGCTTCTCAAGGCCCAGGGTCATTCGGTCGTGGTCGCTGGAACCGGCGCCGAAGCGGTACACGAGGTCTCGACACGCGACTTCGACTTGGTGCTTATGGACAATCAAATGCCAGAGTTGAGCGGTATCGAAGCCACCATCCGCATTCGGGAAATGGGCTACACGCTTCCCATCGTCGCCTTGTCCGCCAGCGCCATGGCAGGCGATCGGGAGCGCTTTCTGGCCGCCGGAATGGACGGTTGCCTGGCCAAGCCCTTCCACGCCGAAGATCTTTACGCGGAAATCGAGCGCGTGCTCCCCGCCGGCAGGCGCGCCGACGCCGCGGTCAGACAGTGGACGGGAACGCTGCGAAATACGGCGCTTTAGGGGAGCGCCCGCGTCCGTTTCTTAGGTCAAGGCGCTCAAATATTCCGCCAGCACGGCGTCCAATCGCTGGTAAAGAAGCGTTTCTAAAGCCTCGCTTCCCTGCCCGGCCTGCGCTGCCTGCAGAGCTTGGATGTAGGCGGGCCGATCCTCCGGGCGCACCGCCATGGGTGGATAGCCGCCGCGAATGAGAATGAGATTCATCAGCAGCCGAGCGGTGCGTCCATTGCCGTCGTTGAAAGGATGCAGGTCCACCAGGCGGCGGTGTGCCGTAAACGCCGAATCCGGCACATCCGGGGCGGCGCGAAGCCAGTTGGAAAAATCGCCCATGAGCGCCGGGATTTCGGCCGGCGATGGAAAATCGAAGCGGCCAGTCTCGGTGCGGACGTAGCGACTGAGAATAGCATACTGCCCGGCGATATCGGGACGTGACTCTTGTCTCATGCAAGATGAGCCTGAACTGGCGCTTGGATTCTCACGCAAGATGAGCCTGAAGGGAAAAGACGGGATGCTGGGGATTGATCATCAGCATGGACGACACAGAGGCCACGAGCCTGGAGCAGATTCAGGCGTTCCTGGCCGGCAGCGAAGAGGTGCGGTTTGCCGGCCAGCGGCGCGAGGAGGTGTATGGTTGGATCGAGAAGACGCTCGTGCGGCACCAGTACGCGGGCTTGGACAAGCCCGGCAAGGGATTGGTCCGGCGCTACCTCTCGCGGATGACGGGGTTGGGTCGAGCGCAGGTCACGCGTTTGATTGCGCTGCAACGCCGCACGGGGCGGGTGAAAGCGGCCGTCTATCAGCGGACCAAGTTCGCCACGCGCTACACAGGTGCCGACGTCAATCTGCTCGCCTATGTCGACAAAGCGCACGGGAACCTAAGCGGACCGGCGACGTGCCGAATCCTCGAACGAGAGCACCGCGACTACGGGCAAGCAGCGTATGTGCGGCTGGCCTCGATCTCGGTGGCGCACCTTTACCGGTTGCGCAACAGTGCGGCTTATCGGAAACGCAACACCAGTTATCAGCCCACACGGCCAACCCCGATTCCGATTGGCGAGCGGCGCAAACCGCAACCGCGCGGCGAACCGGGATTCCTGCGCATCGACACCGTGCATCAGGGCGATCAAGCGGGACGCAAAGGTGTGTATCACATCAATGCCGTCGACGAAGTGACGCAGTGGGAGATTGTGGCCGCAACGCCGCAGATCTCCGAGTTGTGGCTGCTACCGGTGCTGGAGTCGATCCTGGAACAGTTCCCGTTCGTGATCCGCGGATTTCATTCCGACAACGGCAGCGAGTTCATCAACTACAACGTCGTCCGGTTGCTGGACAAGCTGCGCATCGAGCAGACCAAGTCGCGCGCGCATCACTGCGGCGACAACGGTCTGGTGGAGACCAAGAACGGCGCGGTGATCCGCAAGCACATCGGATTTGGTTACATCGATGCAAAACACGCCGAAGCGATCGATCAATTCCACCGGGAGCACCTGAACCCTTACGTGAACTTCCACCGGCCATGCGCGGTGCCCCAAATCCTCACTGCGGCCAACGGCCAGCGGCGGCGCATCTACTTGCGGTGGGCCACACCGCTCGAGATGTTTCGGGAATTGCCTCAGTGCGCGAAATACCTGCGGCCCCGGGTCACGCTGCCGGAACTGGATCGCTTCGCCCAGAGCCAATCCGATACCGAAGCCGCTCTGGCGATGCAACGCGCCAAGCGCAAGCTCTTTCAAAGCTTCCAGCAGAGGAACACCGCATGATCCGTTGCCGTCGGCGCCTCCCGTTGGTTGGCGATCCGGTGCATGCCCTGATGGGGCGTGCAAAAACCAAAACCTTCCTAAGAAGGGAAAACCAAGACCAGGCTGGGGGCTCAGCGCGCCTCCCGTTGGTCGGCCCAGAACGATCCAAAAATCACCAGAAAGGGGACCCTACTCCCGCCCACCTCAATGCCGGTTTTCAGGCTCATCCTTCGATGAGAATATGCTCGGGAACGCTGCACTACCAGCCGGTGGAGGTTTCGGACATCGCTCTCGGTGATGGGGGTGGTTTCGCGGGCCAACTCGCGCACGTAGCGCATGGCGTCGAAATGGTCGAGCGCCTCCAAATGGTCCTTTAGTGGCTTGCCGGCGATGGTAATGCCCTTTTCAATGACCAGTGTCGTTTCTACCGGGCTGAGCGTGTTGCCCTCGAGGGCATTCGACGCATAGGTGATTTCGATGTCGTAGTAGTGTTCCAGCCGCTGCAACGCTTCGTCCGGCAAGGGGCGCAGGCGGTCGAGCTGCCGCTTCTTGGCGTCGATGGCTTCTTGTAAGTCCTGTATGACACGCTCTTGCATCAAAGAAGCCGGCATTCAGGCTGGTGCGCCGTCGCGCGGGAAATCCTGCCCGAACATGCGCAGACCGCCGCGGAACGCATTCGCGTTGTCGCCTAAACGCACATCGCGCGGCAGTTCTTTCATGTGCTTGGCATTACCTCCCCCGAGCACCACATAGTCGACCACCAGCGCCCCCTTGAGACGAGCCACGACATCGAGGACGCTTTCGCGCCACTTCTTCTTCCCGCAGCGCTCGAGGCCCCGTAGGCCAACGTAGTCCTCAAAGGTCAGTTCCTTCTTGTAAGGCAGGTGCGCCAGCTCCAGCGGCGCCAGCACGCTATCGATGATCAGCGCCGAGCCCAGGCCCGTACCCAGGCCCAGAAACAGCATGCGTCCGCCTTCGTAACTTCCCAGCGCCTGCATGGCGGCGTCGTTGATAATCTTCACCGGCGCTGTGAACGCAGCGGCGTAGTCAAATCCGACCCAGCCCGCCGCCAGGTTGTGAGGTTCGAGCGCCGGCTGGCCGTTCACGACCGGACCCGGGTATCCGATGGCCACCCCGGTGTACTCTAAGCCGTTCAGCGCCTGGTGTACCTCTTGCACCATCCGCGTGGGCGGCATCGTTGGGCCCGAGGGAATCTTGATGGGCTCTGCCTGGTTCACGGTACGAACTTTAACATTGGTCCCTCCAACATCGATGACGAGGATGTTCTGGCGCGCGGTTTTTCCCATAGGCAACTATTCTATGCCGAATGTAACCGCTTCGTAAACTACGATTCGCGGTGCGGGGCTCCTACCCGTACTAGTGGCGGAATGGCGCGCTGCGTTTCCGGGCCAGAAAGTGCCGGCTAGACTTTGGCTGAGGAGTCATGAAGCGCCGCCGCGAATCACCGCCCGGCGAGCTAACATTCGCCATGCCTGACTGCTCGCTCGCCAATCTCGCGTCGCCCGAGGTTCTTGCCCGCGCCAAAAAAATAAAACTCTTCTTAATGGACGTGGACGGCACCCTCGCCGATGGCGGCGTTTGCCTCATCTCCACGACCGCCGCCGATGGGTCGGGCGCCGCCAGTGTCTCGGAGATGAAAGTATTCGACGCCAAGGATGGACAGGGTCTTTCGCTTGCAAACACGATGGGTATCCAAACGGGTTTCATTACCGGCCGCCGCTCGCCCGCGGTCGCAAAGCGTGCCGAAGAACTCAAGGTTACTTTTGTGTATCTGGGGCAAGCCAAAAAGACACGGGCGTTTGATGAATGCGTCGAGAAAGCCGGCGTCACCGCGGAAGAAGTTGCTTATATGGGAGACGATTTGCCGGATATACCGCTGGCGCAACGCGCCGTCTGGCAATTTCCGTGGCCGATGGAGCAGACGAGCTGAAAGCCGTTTGCCACTACGTAACGCAACGGCTGGCTGGCCGGGGCGCTGCACGCGAAGTGATCGAACTGATTTTGAAGGCGCAAGGGCGCTGGGAAGAAGCGGTGCCGCTGGCCTTGGCTTAGTTCGCGACCCTCGCGGAAACTGATATGCTCATGCCGCCCTGGGAGGGCGCACTGAATGTATCCATCCATAATTCACGAGTGGCTCGAAGAAGTCTGGAATAAAGGCAAAACCGAAATGGTTTATCGCATCCTCGATCCGAAATGCGTCCTCTATCACTTGGACGAGACCGGCACAGATGCGCATGGCCCGGATGAGTTCCTCAAGTTCTTCGCGAGATTTCGCGGTGCTTTCCCCGACATGCACGTCCAGGCGCACGACGCCATCCAAAGCGGTGACAAAATCGCCGGCCGTTGGACCGTAAGCGGAACGCACGTGGGCGATCAATTGGGCATGCCGCCTACGCGAAAGCGATTCCAGATTGAAGGCATGAGCTACGCGCGCTCCAAGGACGGCAAGATTGTGGAAGGCTGGAATTGTTGGGACACGCGCGCCATGGTTCAGCAACTGGGTTTGAATTTCCAGAAGGCCAGCGTCGGATGAGATGCCGCGCCACAGTCGGATAATATGAGTCACACAGGCTGAAGCCTGTGCCACCTTTGGCGGAGACGTGGACAGCAGAGAGTGGTTGCCCTTGCACACCTTCGGCTTGTGAAGCTATTTGACCATCGCTCATTTGGCCTTGCCCATGCAGGACATGTTGGCGCGGCCGGACCCTGCCGCCTGCATCCTGGGTTAACTTCTCTTTGCGCGGCTTTTATGGCTGAAGCGGTAGCGAACAGCCTCAACCCAAGGGGCGGGCGCGTATAACGGCGTGTGCCCCTTGTGTCCTTGAAGCAGAGCGAGGGAATGCGAGTTCAGGGCAAAGTCAAGTCTACTGTGTTACCCCGCTGCAGTTACGTTTCCGCCAATGTGGTCGAGGTTGCATCCGCCGGCCAGCTCCAAACACCCAGGCAATAATTCTGCGTGTTTGGCGCGTGCCGGCGTTCGTCTCTCCCGTTTCAGGGTTTGTCGGGAATCGCCCCCGGAATCGTTGAATCCAATGTGATGCGCGATGCCACAACCGTTCCGGCTACGGAAGCCACCTGGTTCCCCATCGGATCGTAGACATTCTCCGTGAATGTGCCCGTAAAACTATCGCCGCTCGGGGAGAGTGTGACCTGCTCGCGCAGATTAATATAGTTTGCGATTTGGCCTGTGGTGGGGTCATAGGCGATCGGAAAATGGTTGATCTCATACGCCAGGAAACCCGTCTGTCCCCACACTCCAAGGCACATGTTCGAAGACGCCGGCGAATGTCCGCCCGACTCGATCAGCTCGGTTCCGTCGCTATGCCAGTGAGTAAATCCAAAATCGATCAGAGCTCCGTCCGGAATGGGAGGATTACTACTCTCATTGCCTTTCGAGATCAACTGGAATTGCCACATGCCCACGATGCTGGCGCCCGTTGTACCGCCTCGTTGGTCAGGCTTGACGCCGGCTGTCTGTGCCGCTAACGCTTTGGCCTGGACTTGCGTACTCGCCATACGGAATGGCCCTTGCAAGCTGGAGAGGTCGCCGCAACCGGCCCTCGCCTGAGAGCCAAACATGGTAACCAGGATCCCCGCTGAGAGAGTCATGGTAATCGCTTGAGAGATTGTTTTCAAATAGTGTTCCTCTTTCTGGCGCAGGTGAATCCTGCGTACAATCCACAAGGCGCATTCTGCAACGAGAAACTGCCATCGACCGCAAAAATACTTTAGAAGTCCCAGGCACGGGACTAACTCAGTTCCGTCAACAGCCAGGCACGGGCCAACTTCCAGTCGCGCATTACGGTCTCGGAAGAGACTTTTACTACTTCCGCAGTCTCTTTCACGCTCAGACCCCCAAAGAAGCGTAATTCCACGATGCGGGCTTTGCGCGGGTCCATTTCGGCCAACGAATCCAGTGCGTCGTCGAGAGCCACGAGTTCGCGAGCCTGAACCTGAGCCACATCCAGAGTTTGGGTGAGGTCTAAAGGCTGTGCTTTGCCGCCGCGCTTCTCCGCGCCTTTCCGGCGGGCCCGATCCAGTAGAATTCGGCGCATCAGGGTGGAGGCGATGGCAAAAAAGTGCGCGCGATGCTGCCAGTCAAGCTCACGCGCGTTCACCAGCTTCAGGTACACTTCGTGAACCAAATCCGCGCTTTGCAGGCTGTGGCCAGGGCGCTCATTTTGCAACAAGTGAGCGGCCACGCGGCGCAGTTCGCGATACACGCGCGGAGTCAATTGTTGCAGCGCTTGGGAATCGCCGTCCGCCCAGGCCCGCAGGAGCTGCGTGGTATCGGCGATCGACGAGTTCGCCATCGGTTTCGTTACTGAAAAGTATAGAACACTGAAACGCCTGGCCTTGCCGGGCCACTATAATCTAAGACAGCCAAAGCGATTCATGACTCCGAACCAATGGCGCCAGATCGAGGATCTGTATCACGCAGCCCAGAAATCCGGGCCCAACGACCGGGCCGCGCTATTGGAATGCACCGATCCGGAAATTCGCTCCCGCGTAGAGCGAATGCTCGCACTCCAATCCGCCGGTGAGATGCTCGACCGGCCGGCGGATGTCTTTCCGGATTTCTCCACCCAAACCGAGTTAAGCCCGGGAGCGCAGCTCGGCCCGTACAAAATCGAATCTTCCATCGGCGCCGGCGGAATGGGCACCGTTTATCGCGCTCTAGATACGCGCTTGGGCCGCGTGGTTGCTATCAAGATTGCGGCGGAACGTTATGGTGAACGGTTTAGTCTAGAAGCCCAGGCGATCTCCACACTCAACCACCCGCACATCTGCACGCTTTTTGATGTAGGTCCTAATTACTTCGTCATGGAGTTGCTCGAAGGCCAGACCTTGAAGGAGCGGATCGCGTTGGGTGGCTTTTCCAACCAGGAATTGTGCTCCATCGCCATTGCAGTCAGCGACGGGCTTGACGCTGCTCATTCCCGCGGGATCGTACACCGCGACATCAAACCAGGAAACATCTTCGTGACCAATAAGGGAATCGTCAAGATTCTCGACTTCGGGCTCGCCAAGACGTTTGGGCATTCAGAATCCGAGTCAGTTGCCGCTGCCGAGCAGGCTCCACCGCAAAATGATGCGCTCACCCAACCCGGCGGTGTGCTTGGCACGGTTTCCTATATGTCTCCCGAGCAAGCGCGAGGGACCGAGGTAGACGCCCGCACAGACTTGTTCTCGTTGGGCGTTGTGCTGTATGAAATGGCCACCGGCGAGCGGCCATTTGCCGGCTCCAGTGCAACCTGCATCGGTGACGCTCTGCTGTGGGATGACCCTAGGCCGCCCGGCGAATTGAATCCGGAACTGGCGCCGGGGTTGGAGCGAATTATCGAGAAAGCGCTCGAAAAAGACCCGAACGCGCGCTATCAGACCGCCTCCGATTTGCACTCGGATCTGTTGCGCGCTCAGCGTGCGAGCCAAGAAGCTCCGCCGATACCTCGCCGATACTTGCTCGCGGGCCTGGTTGCAATTCCACTCTTACTGGTTGTTGTCGCCGCTCGCTGGTTCTCTTCCCCGCCAACACCGGTCACCAATCCAGCCGAATATGAGCAATTGACCAACTTCAGCGACTCGGCGGTCGCGCCCAGTTTGTCGCCCGATGGCCGCATGGTGACCTTCATTCGGGGCGGAGAGGCATTTTTGAGCAGCGGCCAGATTTACGTGAAGGCGCTCCCCAACGGCGCTACGTTGCGGCTGACCAACAGTCCCGATCCCAAGTACGCACCTGTGTTTACGCCCGATGGCTCACGAATCGCCTATACGCAATGGCTGCGCGTAAACAATTCTATTTCCTGGGATACGATGACGGTTCCGGTGACCGGTGGTCAGCCAACCCGGTTTCTGCCCAACGCGTCCGGCCTCTCCTGGATCGATGACCATCGCTTGCTGTTTTCCGAAATCAAGGGAGGCGGCGTGCATATGGGACTTGCGACCTCCACCGATACCCGTTCCGACGTGAGGGAGATTTATTTTCCGGTCCACGAGCGCGGGATGGCGCACTACTCTTACTTATCTCCGGACCACAAATCGATCCTGCTCGTAGAGATGGACGCGGACGAATTCCAACCCTGTCGCCTGGCGCCGTTTGACGGAAGCTCACAGGGCCGTCAGGTTGGCCCCCAGGGAATCTGCACCTCGGCGGGCTGGTCTCCGGACGGAAAGTGGATGTACTTCAACGTCTATGTCGAAAACGGCCTGCATCTCTGGCGGCAACGATTCCCTGACGGAACACCACAGCAGATTACCTTCGGTGCAACTGACGAGCAGGGCATCGCAGTAGCGGCCGACGGCCACTCATTGGTCACTTCGATCGGAGTCGACCAAAGCGCGGTTTGGATTCACGACCCGAGCGGAGACCGCTCTCTTGCCTCCGAAGGTTCCGTTAAAGATCCGAAGCTTTCGCCAGATGGAAAACGCGCTTACTATCTACTGGAGAGTAGTTCCGGTGCTCTTCATAACGAATTGTATTCCATTGATTTAGCTTCTCGGAAGGCGGAGCGCCAGTTGCCTGGAGTACCGGTCAGGTCCTATCAAATCTCGCGTGACGGCAAGGAGATCGTCTTCGCGAAAGGATATAGAGGCGCCGTCGCTGAGATTTGGCTGGCTTCGCTCGATGGCCGCTCGCCTCCCCGGCTGATTACGCGCGCCGGCGATCAGGTCTTTTGGGGCGCCCATGAAGAGTTGATCTTCCGCAGGTTGGGGGAAAAGCAGAACTTCATTTTTCGCATCCAGAAAGACGGAAGCGGGCTCCAGCGAATCTTCAGCACGCCGGTCGTAAACCTGCACGCCGTTTCTCCCGATGGCGAGTGGATGATCGCAAGCTTGGTGCAGCCTTCTACGGATGCGTTGCCTGACACATTGGCGTTGCCGGTGGGTGGTGGCCCGGCGCGAAAAATCTGTGTCGCCTGGTGTGAGCCGCAATGGTCCCAAGACGGGAGATTCCTCTACATCCCTCTGCACGGAAAGACACTTGTAATCCCGGTCCCGCCCGGACAGCAGTTGCCGGACTTGCCCTCCACTGGAATCGGCGAAGCCAAGTTGCCGGGCATGCGGGAGATCGAGCAGGAGAACATGTCTCCTGGGCCCGACCCCTCCACTTATGTATTCATGGAGCAGCGTTCGCTACGTAATCTTTTTCGGATACCGCTGCATTGATGCTAAGCGCGATTTGCGACTCCCTCCCGTGGCCCTCGCCCGGTAAGAAACGTCAGCCCTGCTGGGCGAGCTAACATTTAGCCATGCCTGACATCTCGCTCGCCAATCTCGCGTCGCCGGAGGTTCTTGCCCGCGGCAAAAAGATCAAGCTCTTCTTAATGGACGTGGACGGCACCCTCACCGATGGCGCGCGGTTTTTCCCATAGGAAACTATTCTATGCCGAATGTAACCGCTTCGTAAACTCCGATTGCGGTGTGAGGCTCCACTCGTACTAGTGTCGAACTACAAACCACGGATTTTCACGGAGAGTTCGCTCGCCACCCGAGCACTAACAAGCAGAGCTTTCTGCCAGCAAGGGATCAGGCATGTTTCAAATGGAGCACCAGAGCTTCAAATGGAAAGCCCGGGGCGATCCCGTACGAAGCGGAAAGGATGATCTGCTTATGATCAGCCGCTCTCGCAAGAGACGCTGATTTCGCCTCGGGGATTAGGGCGAAGCCGTCGCCTTAATCCACTCATGATCATAGAACGTTTCTTTGCCGCAGCAATACCCCGCTCCGCCTTCAGGATTCATGCGTAGTCGAGCGAATACTCCTCGGTGCGGGCATTTTTGACACCGACATGATCGAGCCGCTCTGGGTTCCTTCCGCCCGCTCAGACCAAAAATACCAGAAGCCAGCCGGCTTGGGCATCGACGCCGGCGAAACATGTCCGTAAAGCCAGAATCAAAACTTCCCCGAGGATTCCGCTCACGCGATGGCGTCGGCCCTCCGCCGTCTGGCGTAAATCGCACGCCCGCTCCAGGCGGCGGGAACCACCAGCACCATGCCCACGATCCATCGCAGGAGCGGCCCTGGGTGCGCAAAACTCATCATCGCCGGCGCCATCAATGCCGACTGCAGAACTCCCAGAATGGGCTGCGTGCCGGACCGGCCCGCGCCGCGGTAACCCGGCAGTGACGTATCCGCCCGCGACCACGCAGGCCAACGTATATGTCATGGTGAACCGCCAGACGGGCAGATTGTGGTTCAGTCCGGATTGAGCCGGCAACGCTTCCGGAAACACCCTTGTCAATAAAGGATTAGCGCCCGCTTCGATTGCAAACGATGCCATGGTTATCACCGCGAGCCCTGCCAGTACTACGACGGCGCTCAAATCACGCGTTCTGGTTTAGTAAAACGTAAGGCACTGGGATCTTGACGATTCTTGCGAGCGCCCTGCGCGCTACGATAGATCATGCATCGTCGCAACTTCTTACTCGCTACCGGCACCGCCGCGCTGGCCGCGGCTGCGCCATCCGCTCCTGCCTCCGGCACCGTGCTTTACGCGGACCGCGCGATTCCGCTCGCAAAAATCCGTGCAGAAGGCGCTGAGCTTTGGGTGCGGTCCAAGGATCTGCCCTCCATCAACGAGTTCGAGGTCAAGCCGCAGGGCGCTTGCCGCGGCGATGTCTGTATTCCGCTGGCGAAAAGCCTGAAGCAAGGCGAGTGGTTCCATCTCACCGGCTTTGCGCGCCAGATTCATCAATCCTACGTCGCCGATGCAAGCGTGTGGAGCTTCGGCGAAATTCCGGTGGTGCGGGGCGAGTTTCTGAATTCCAGAATCGCTCCCGATTTTGCCGTTCCGGACAGGCAAGGCAAGATCGTGCACTTCTCCGATTTTCGCGGCAAGAAAGCGCTCATCGTCACCTGGGCCTCGTGGTGAGGCTGCCGCTTGGATCTGCCGGGCTGGCAGAAAGTCTACGCGGAGCTGAAGGATCGGAACTTCGAGTTGATCGCGGCGGCGCAAGACACGGGCGGTGAACCGGCGGCGGGCAAATGGTACGACGCCGCGAAAGCCACCTTCACTACTTTGGTGGACGTGCAACACACTATCAGCTCCGCCTATCAGTTCGTCAACGTCCCCATGGGCGTCTGGATCGACGAGCGCGGGCGGGTAGTGCGGCCTGGCCGAACCGGCCTGGACAACAGACTCCACGCTCAAGATCGGAGACAAGAAGATCACCACGGAGGGTAAAGCCTATGTGGCTGCGCTGCGCGATTGGGTGGCAAACGGCGAAAAAAGCCGGTTTGCCATGTCCGACGACGAATTCGCCAAGGCGGTGAAACCCAGGTCGGCGGCCGAGATGGAAGCGGATGCCAGCTTCAAGCTCGCGGTTTTTTTCCATGAAAAAAGCAAGGACGAACTTGCCGCCAAATATTGGCATCACGCCGAAGAGTTAAATCCGGACGACTGGAATTATCATCGCCAGGAGTGGAGCTTTACGCCCGATCAAGCCGGCAAAAAGTGGCTGGATAAATTCCAGAAGCTCGATCATCCTTACTATCCGAAACTGGAATTGCCGAAGACGCCGGATACGGAAAAGGATTGAGCGGGGGCCCCCGGCCGAAGCCAGCCAGCACCGTGAGATCGACGTCGCGCGTTTACGCAGGGTTCGCCCCATCGCATAACCGGAATCCCGCCGGTCAGACAGGCAGGCGCGGGGTGTAGTGAAAGCTGTTTTCCTGGGCCTCCAGATTGTCTGTTTCCTGAATTTCGCGCTGGCTGGTCTCCAAAGCGGCCCGCCCGGTTTCCAAGATCGGTTCTTTTTGGAACACGATCGCATCGCATTGGACGCGTGCGCGAAAAGCTAGGTAGTTTTGGCGCGCCTCACTACTGGGTTATTGCGAATGCGGCACTTCGCCATTTACGTCGGGTGGCGCAACCAAGTTGCCGTGCCATTTGATCAACATGCCGAAAGAACTCGCTTAGGCTCGGCAGTTGATCCAAACGCGCCTGCTTTCGGCGTTTCTTAAACGTGTTTCGCCGAGATCTAATGCGTTTCTGGGAGACACTCGATTCCGATTGCGCCACTAATGGTTGTTCCAAGAGCATCGATCTGTTGTAAGCTGAATCGTTAGGCGATTCTCATGCAAGCCTTGAGGTCCCACTATCTTCGTAATCGAGAAGGTGTTCAGTTAAATGCCGAAATTACCATCTCTAAAACAGCAGGTTGAACGCATCCTCGATGCGGGGGGTGGACAGTGGCGAAGTGTCATCCTTCGCATGAAGAGCGACCGTGAAGAGGACGAGTTGGCGCGCGTGGCCGCCGAAGCTATCGGACGCCGCAACCTTTACCTTAGCGCCCGTGACGTACTTCCTCCCCAGCGCGTAAGGGAACCAGCGAAAGGCAAGGCCGCCCGGGTTCTGGATTTTCCGTACGATTTGTTGGGGACCTCTAGCCACGTCACGGCGGCCGCGCCTGAGTCGTTCAGCTCCAAGAAACTGCGCTCACATGCGTTTAATCAATTAAAGCCGGTACTTTCTGAAGACATCGTGGTCAAGGCTGCGAATGAGCCAAAACGGAATGAGGCGGACATCGGAAATGTGCAGGTCTTTTGGGCGGCGAAGTCCATTCTGCTGACAATTGAAAGGGACGAACTTGCCAAGCTCCCCGATGAGATGCCGCAGGTGCAGGCGATTTACCCCAACCGGGTTCTACGGGTGCCACGCCTCGCTCCCACGCGCAACATACCGATCCCGGTTCGCGAAAACAAGATCAGTTCGTGGGGCCTCCAAAAGATTGGCGCGCTCGCCACATGGGGCGCTTACGGAGGGAAGGGGAAAGGCATTCGGGTTGGCATCCTGGATACAGGCGTGGACGCGGAACATCCCGATCTCAAAGGAAAGGTCGTGAAATGGGCGGAGTTCGACAAATTTGGCAAGGAAGTTGCGGACTCGAAGCCTCACGACTCAGACCGCCATGGGACTCATTGCTGCGGAATCGTGGCGGGGGGAAACGCCAGCGGACAATGGATTGGTGTCGCGCCGGAAGCGGAACTCGCCGTCGCCCTCGTTCTGAACGGGGAGGCCGCTGGCACTGACGCCCAGATTTTGGCTGGGATCGATTGGCTGGTCGAGCAGAACGTTCACGTCGTCAATATGTCGCTCGGCGGTCTCACCATGGATCCAGAAGTACCGAGCACTTATACGGAGGCCGTTCTTACCTGTCTGCGTGCAGGGATCCCGGTTGTAACGGCAGTCGGGAACGAGGGGAGTCAGACCACAGGCCTTCCCGGCAACGATATTTTCGCGTTTTCGGCCGGAGCTTCCGACTACGCCGATATGGCTGCAGGGTTTAGCGGCGGACGCACACAGATCATCCGCAAGTCCAACCACATTCCGCCACAGCATCTTCCGCTCACCTACATGAAGCCCGAGGTCTCGGCCCCCGGGGTCGCCGTGAAATCGAGCGTGCCCGGTGGAAAGTGGGACGCATTTAACGGTACCTCCATGGCCGCGCCTCACGTTGCCGGAGCGATCGCTCTGCTGCTGAGCAATACGTCAATTCTAAAGAAGACCAAGCCCGCCGAACGCGGCTTCCTGTTGCAGGATCTCATTACCGGTTCGGTGGAAGAACTCGGCGAATCGGGGCAGAACCACCGCTTCGGCTTTGGACGCATTGATGCGCTGCGTGCTATTGGCTTCGCGCGCGAACTTGGTTACTAAGACTATTCGCGAGACAATACATGCATGTCCGCTGACCGCCTTGCCTCTAAAATCGCGAATTCCGACTTGTACCAGATCGCATCAGACGCAGAAGGAGTCTCGCCAATAACCGTGCTGGTGGAACCGGATCTCGCTCCGACGCAGGTGCGAATCGAGCCGACGTCGACATACTTCGGCGACAAGACCACCCGGCGCTTTGTTGAGGAGGCACCAGACGCAATTGAAGAGCAGAAACGCAGAGTGAAGGAGACTGAGGCGTTTCTCGAACATGAGCTTGGTGAGCGGCCTCGCTGGCTTCAGTCTGGACGCGTCTTTGTTGTCACGGTGACTCCGCAACAGCTTGCCGCAATCGCGAGCTCTCCTCTCGTCCGCGCTATCAGGCCCAGCGCGCAGTGGGCGCCAAAGCGATAGCGCGGCGCCGGCTCGTTTAGGATCGCCAAGTCTAAGAATTTTCCGCTCAGAAGCTTCACGCGGCGAGGACGAGTTGATCGGAGAACACTTTGAATGGCAATGTCGGCCTGGCTATAGGTGACCTCGATTTTGCTGGCGGGATGACAGGATGGCTTTGCTTCCGATCGAACATGCTAATTGGCCACTCGGCCGCAAACGCGTTTGTGGAATAGGACGAACATCAGCGCCACGCGGGATCCCTTCGCGGCGAGCCGATAGCGGTATTGCCTTCCGTCGCGCTCCAGGAGTCGGTGTGCTTTGAGCTTCCGCAGGTCGTAGCGCAGTTGGGTCAGGGTACATGCGTCTGGAGCCAGTCCGGACCCGATGGTGATGGCCTGATGGATTTCCGCTGTTCGCAGCGAGCCTTGGTGATATACAAAAATCAGGAAGCTCCTTAGCGACCAAGTCGCGATCGCTCAAGATTGGGGACAGGAAGATCACCACGGAGGGTAAAGCCTATGTGGCTGCGCTGCGCGATTGGGTGGCAAACGGCGAAAAAAGCCGGTTTGCCATGTCCGACGACGAATTCGCCAAGGCGGTGAAACCCAGGTCGGCGGCCGAGATGGAAGCGGATGCCAGCTTCAAGCTCGCGGTTTTTTTCCATGAGAAAGGCAGTGACGAACTTGCCGCCAAGTACTGGCATCACGCCGAAGAGCTAAATCCGGACGACTGGAATTATCATCGCCAGGAGTGGAGCTTTACGCCCGATCAAGCCGGCAAAAAGTGGCTGGATAAATTCCAGAAGCTCGATCATCCTTACTATCCGAAACTGGAATTGCCGGCGAACGACAAGTGATCAGGCGGCGGAAAACTCCAGCGCCGCGAAACTGACTACGCTACGCGGATCGATATTCCACTGCTGATACCGCCGTAGAGAGCCGCGCACCTTCGGCTTGCACTGCAGAAACGTGTAGAGCGGCGAAGAACCGCACCAGTTCAAGTCGTCCTTGCGCTCCTGCACCAGATCCCAAAAGCCGGCGGGGTCGCCGGCATTCACACGCTCAATCCGCGCGCGGTCGCGCGCCCCCACTTCGAGCATTGGACCGGTATCCGCTTCCGCGTCTTGCGGACTTCCATAACGCCGCCCGATGTGTGCCATGTCGATGCCTAACACCCAGGCGAGGCGATCTCCTTCGCGCGCCCCCAACTCACCCAACGCGCCGAAAAACCGCCGCACGGCTTCGTTGGCCTCCGGTTTGCCGCCTTCATAAATGCTCTTGGCGAACGAGCCGCATAAAATCGGCAGAATCCGCACCTGCGGTCCAAACAGATACTGCAAAAAGAGCACCTGGAATTCGATGGAATGCTCAATCGCGTGGCAGTAGTCTTCCATGCGGACCGAATTCGGCGCCTGGCTTTCCAGTTCGTTCACCAGGTCGACGGCGGTGACCGCCTCTCCCAGCGGCGTCACAAACGGTTTGCGCGTCAGCCCGAAGCGGTCCGGCTCCCCATAGTGCGACGTGCCCAGAATGACAAACGTCTTGTCGGAGAAGTTCCTGGGCAGCGCCGAATAGGCCGCGCGGTACGATTCCCAGCCGCCGAACGGACTCACATGAGGGGCCGCGATACCGACTGGGATTCCGTTCTCAGCCGGCGCGCCGTCCCGCATGTACTCACCTAGTTGCTCGCGGACTTCCTCGGCCGTCTCCGGATAAGCCGAGCCGGCATGGGAAGGTTCGCGTTTCCCGGCCCGCCCAAATTCCGCGATCCGCGTGGCGCGCATCTGCTCGAAATTCTCGTCCTCGAGAAACCCAGCGTCCGTCAAGGATTGAAACAGATTCGATTCTAATTCGCCGACCTGAATTTGTCCGGTAATGCGAACCAGGCTCTCCCGCAGTTCGAGCGTGGTCTGTTCGCCGTCGAAGCAGGCCAGGGTGGGCACCAGTTGCGGCGGAATCAGCAGCATCGTATCGGAGAAGTGGTAGGGATCGCGAATCAACAGACCAGGCCGCTCGGGATCGGGCGAAGGCATGAAATCCAGGCTCAAGCGGAGCCGGGGTAGTGGATGGGACACTACGTTCCAATATCGCACGCCACTATCGCACGCGAACCTCGGCGGTGGCACCTGCGACCGGTGTTAAGAATCCCTCAACAGCAGCCAGACCTGTCCGATAAGCCTTATCAGTGGCTTTACCGGTCAAAATTTCGTTGCTGCGAGGACGGGCGAACCGAAAACCAAAAGTGAACAACCAGGTAACCGAAGGGCCCGACCTCGCTTCTCTGATCCGCCGCACAACTGCGCTGTCCGGGCAAAGCTTCTCCGGAGCGATTATGGCGGGCGTTTTGGTCGACCGGGCCGACCTCAGCAACTCCGATCTTTCGCTGGCTGATTTTTCAGAATCGGAGGTGATCGAGACGCGGCTGACGGGAGCGTGCCTCAAGAAAGCTCTGTTTCTGGGCGCCACGCTGTCTTTAAGTCATGCCGAGAAGGCGGATTTCAGCTTCGCCCGGCTCATCGATGCGCGGATCCGCCAATGCCGGTTTTGCGGCGCTAATTTTTCCCAGGCCGCTTTCCATTCGGCGCGCATAGAAGAGTGCGAATTTAGCGAAACCGATCTTTCGGGCGCCGAATTTATCAATACCCGTGTCCGCATCTCGCGCTTCTATGCCGCCAATTTCAACGGCGCCCAACTGAATGGCGCCGCCTTCACTGGATGTAACCTCACCAAAACAGTTTTTCTACGGGCACGGTGCAACCGCGTATCTTTTGCTTCCTGCACCCTCGACCGCGCCGACTTGACCGAAGCCGACCTGCGCGATGCCGACCTGAGCGGCGCGGATTTGAGTGGCGCGGTGATGCGTCAAACGCGACTGGGGGGCGCCCGCCTCTTTGCGGCCGATCTGCGCGGCGCCGATCTCACGAATGCGCGCGAACTGACTAGCCCGCAACTGCAGCAGGCCCGGACTGACTCGTCCACCCTGCTTCCCAATGGCAAGCACGGGCCGTTCCGCCGCAACAGCGGAGCGGAACGCGCTCTAAGTTAGATTGCGCCGGCTTGGCATGCCGCCGCGCTAGCTCCGGCAAGAAGCCTCGGCCAGACCCACCAAACTGAGTCGCCCCGTATAAATCGCCATGCCGACCGCGGCGTCGATGTTCAGCGCGTCCAGCGCCCGGATATCCTCCATCGTTGTGATCCCGCCTGCCGCGGTGATCGGCTTGTCCGTCACGGCCCGCAAGCGCCGGAACCATTCCAGATCGGTGCCCTGCATCATGCCTTCTTTGTCCACAAAGGTGCAGAGAAAGCCTGAGCAGTGCGGCGCTAAACGCGGCAGCAAGTCCTCGGCGGAATCGCCCGTCGTCTCCTGCCAGCCTTTCACCACCACTCTGCCGCCTTTGGAATCCAAGGCGATGATCAATCGCTCCGCCCCAATTGCTTCAATTATCGAATCGAGCACCGCGCGGTTGAAAGCCGCGGTGCCGACGATCACCTTGTAGGCGCCTTGCGCCACTAGAGCCCGCGCTCGCTCAGCCGAACGCACGCCGCCGCCGATGCGGCACTTGGCGCGCGAGGCAATGTGCGCCACCAACTCGTCGTTCGAACCCTTGCCCATGGCTGCGTCCAGGTCAATTACCTGAAGTTCCGGAAATGGTGCAAATTTAACGAGTATTTCATCGGGGTTATCCACTTCGAGCGCCTTATCGCGCCCTTGCACCAACTGCACCACCTTGCCCTCCATGAGATCGATGCACGGCACAATCATACTAGCGGCCTCACCGGCACGCCCTGCGCACTCAAGTACGCCTTTAAATCCGTAACCGTGTAGGTTCCATAGTGAAAGATGGATGCCGCCAGAGCCGCATCGGCCTGTCCTATTGTCAGCACCCGTTCGAAATCCTCGGGCTTGCCGGCGCCTCCCGACGCGATTACCGGAACTTGCGTGGCGCGGGAAACAGCGGCCGTCAGTTCGCAATCGAACCCGGTCTGCACACCGTCGGTATCCATGGAAGTCAGCAGAATCTCGCCGGCGCCCAGTTCTTCACCGAGCACGGCCCATTCGACTGCGTCTAACTTTTCGTCGTCGCGGCCGCCACGCGTAAATACGTTCCAGGAACCATTGCCATTGGCCCGCGCGTCAATCGCCAGCACGATCGCCTGCGATCCAAACTCCTCGCTCAGTTCCGTAATCAGCCCAGGGCGTCGCACCGCCGCCGTGTTCACACTCACTTTCTCCGCTCCGGAGTGGAGAATGTTGCGCGCATCGGCCACTGAGCGAATTCCGCCGCCCACCGTCAGCGGAATAAACACCTTGCGCGCCGTGCGCGCCACCACGTCGGCCATGATCTCTCGCGCGTCGCTGGAAGCCGTGATGTCCAGAAACACCAGCTCGTCGGCGCCCTGCTCGTTATAACGTTCGGCCAGCTCCACCGGATCGCCCGCGTCTTTCAGGTTCACAAAGTTGATGCCCTTGACCACGCGGCCACCCGTTACGTCCAGGCAGGGAATGATTCTCTTGGCTAACACTGTTCGATGAAGTTCCTCACGATTTGTAAGCCCAGCGGTCCCGATTTCTCGGGATGAAACTGCACGCCGTACACGTTATTGTGCTCGAGCAGCGCGGTGTACTTGAGCGTGTAGTCGCAGGTAGCAGCCGTTGAAGACACCAGCGGCGCGTAATAGCTGTGATTGAAATATAAATACGGACTTGGCCCCAAGCCGGCGAGGAGCTTCGAATCCGGTTTGCCCGCGATCTCGTTCCAACCGGTGTGCGGCACGCGTGCGTCCGAGGCAAAGCGGCGGATCCGGCCCGAAAACAACCCGAATCCAGGCAATTCCGGCGCTTCTTCGCTGTCCTCAAACAAAGCATGTAGACCAAGACAGATTCCCAGAAAGGGCACGCCGCCATGAATTCGCTGGAGCAACGTCTCACGCACCTGCATGCGATCGAGCGCCCGCATCATCTGTCCGAAATGCCCCACGCCCGGAAGAATAATCTTGGTCGCGCGCGCCAACCCAACCGCCTCGTGCGTCAGCACATGCGCCGCGCCCAGTTCGCTCAGCGTGTTCTGCACCGAACGCAGATTGCCCGCTCCGTAATCGAGGATCGTAATCACAACAGGCCTTTGGTAGACGGCAATTGATCTTTCAAGCGCTCATCCGTTGAGCAGGCGTACCGCAGCGCTCGAGCAAAACATTTAAAGATCGCTTCAATTTTGTGATGGCTCGAGCGTCCGTACAGCACTTTCGCGTGCAGATTGGCGCCCGCATGATTGACGAAACCGCCGAAAAAGTCCTCCACCAATTCCACCTGCAGATCGCCCACCTTGCGCACTTTCACCCTGTCTTTATAGACCAGCGCCGGCCGGCCGCTCAGATCCATGGCCACTACCGCCAAGGTTTCATCCATGGTCATCACAAAATAGCCCGCCCGGTTGATGCCCTTGCGGTCTCCCAGCGCCTGGGCGAATAACTGCCCCAGCACGATACCGACATCCTCCACCGTGTGGTGCTGATCCACATCCAGGTCGCCCCTGGCCTTAATTTTCAAATCGAACCCACCGTGTTTGGTGAAAAGCTCCAGCATGTGGTCGAAAAAACGAACTCCCGTCGAAATGTCGTACCGGCCGTGACCGTCCACTTGTAGCGAACCGGCGATCTGCGTTTCTTTGGTATCGCGCTGGATCTTAGCCGATCTCGCCGATCTCATTGACGTCCTCCAGCACCCTCAGCGCGCCTTCCGCATTCAGCAACGCGACGATCTCGTCGTGTCTGAGACTGTCCGCGGCGCAGATCCCAATAAACGGAACCGACGCCGCTTTAGCCGCGCGAGCGTCGTCCACCGTGTCGCCGACATACAACATTTTCTTACCCGGGCGGAGCGTAGCGATCTTGAACAGCCCGTCCGGCGCGGGTTTTTCGTGGTCCACGTCATCGGACGTAATCAGCAGAAACTGTTTCCAATAGCCTTCCCGCCGCAACGTGATCTCCACTTCCAGCAGATTCCGCCCGGTAAAGATCGCCAACTCACAGGCCGACGCCAGGCGCTCGATCAGCCCGTTTTTCGGTAGCCACCGTTCCCGATGAATCAACCCCTGATTCAGGAAAACTTCATTGAACTGGTCAATCACCTTCGCGTAGGGAACCTGGACGCCAAAATCCGCGCAGATTTTCTGCGATAGTATCCAATCGTTGTTATAACCACCCAGATTTTTATAGTCTTGAATCGCTTCTTTGGTGACGTTTTCGCCGGTAAAGTGCGCGACCGTCCGGATAATCGCCTCGCGGTACGACTCCCGCACGTCCACCAGCACTCCGTCCATGTCGAAGACCAGGACATCCGTGCCGTTTACCATATGGCTTCCAACTCGGCCAGAAAACGCCGGATCTGATCGCGCGTTCCGACCGTGACCCGCACGCAGCCGGCGATCTCATAAGATCGGTCTCGCACCAGCACGCCCCGGCGGCGCAGTTCGTCGCGAACCGGAATCGCGCGCGGCCCGGCTTCAAACAATACGAAATTGGCCTTGCTCTCGTAATACGCAATTCGCAAGCGTTCCAGGCCGACGTAGAGCAGTTCCCGGGCGGCCAGCACCTCAGTGACGTATTTTTCGATGTTCACGGTGTCCCGCACCGCCGCCCGCGCCGCCAGAGCCGCGATGGCATTTACACTATAAGGCGACTGCGCCTTGTGCAAAAACTCGATATTGCCATTCTGCGAGAACAAACACCCAATGCGCAGGGCCGCCATGCCGTAAACTTTTGAGAACGTGCGGCTGACAAACAGGTTCGGATAGTCGTTCAGCAGCGGCAGCACCGTGACGCCGCTGAATTCGTAATAAGCCTCGTCGACGAGCACGGCGGCGCTATCGGCTCGCTCCAGAATGCGCTCAATGGCCTCTCGCGACGTGCCGGTGCCGGTCGGATTGTTCGGATTCGCGATCAGCACCGCGCGAGTTTTTGGCGTAAACGCTTCCAGCAATTCTTCCAGCGGAAACGCCAACTTCTGGGCGCGATAGGGCACCTCTTTGACCTCGGCGCCCGCTACTTCGGCATAAAAACGGTACATGGCGTACGAAGGTTTGAGGACGATCACCTCGTCGTCATCGTCTACGTAGGTATTGACGAGTACCTGAATCGCTTCGTCGGTGCCGTTGGCCAGAATAAAATCGTCGGTCTCCACGCCGAAGAACTCCGCCAACTCGCGCTTCGCGTCCGTGTACTCCGGATAGACGCTCAACATCGCCTCGTTGAGATGTTCGCGAAGGAACTCCAGCACCCGCGGCGAAGCGCCCACGGTGTTCTCGTTGAAATCCAACCGTAGCTTGTCCTGCCGTCCGCCGGTCGGCGGCGAATAGGGGGCCATGCGCAAAACTGCTTCCCGCGGCTGGAGAACTCCCGGGGGCAGATCCAATTTGCGCTCAGCCAAGCCGCACCTCCACCGAGCGCGTGTGCGGTTCCAATCCTTCGGCCCGCGCCAGCGTCGTGATCGCCGGCGCGAGACTCCTCGCTGCGTCCTTGGCCCGTTCCCGCGCGCCGATTATCCGCTCAGCTACTTCCGGCCCGCTCCCTGACGGTCGCGGCTCAGTCGCACCTTCCGAGCCGCGAGCGTCAGGAGGCGGTTGAATTGCTTGTTTCATAACAGGCCCGCGCGCCAGCGTCGTGATCGCAGGCGCGAGACTTCTGGCTGCATCCTTGGCCCGTTCTCGCGCGCCGATTATCCGCTCAGCCACTTCCGGCCCGCTCCCCGACGGTCGCGGCTCAGTCGCACCTTCCGAGCCGCGAGCGTCAGGAAGCGGTTGAATTGGTTGTTCCATGACAGGCCCCCGCGCCAGCGTCGCGATCGGCGCGAGACTCCGCAACGCGTCCCGGGACTCTTCCTGCGCACCGGTCATCCGCTCAGCCAAGCCGCACCTCCACCGAGCGCGCGTGCGCTTCCAATCCTTCGGCCCGCGCCAGCGTCGTGATCGCCGGCGCCAGACCCTTCAATGCGTCCGCGGTCAACTCCTGCACCGAGATAATCTTCACGAAATCCAAGGTAGACAGGCCGCCGCGCAGCCGGGCCGCGCCGGACGTCGGCAGCGTGTGATTCGGGCCGGAAGCGTAGTCACCCGCCGCTTCCGGGCTGTTTGGTCCCAGAAAAACGCTGCCGGCATTTTGAATCAGCGGCAGCAGGCTGGCATCGTGCAGCGCCAGATGTTCGGGCGCGAATTTATTCGACGCCTCGACAGCTTCTTCGATTGACGGACACAACACCACCGCGCTGTTCTTGCGAATCGATTCGCAGGCCACGCCCGATGTCGGCAGGCTCTCTAATTGCCGCGTCACTTCCTGCACCACCAAATCGGCCAGATGGCGATTGGTCGTGAGCAGGATGGCCGAAGCGTCCACGTCGTGCTCGGCCTGCGCCAGCATGTCGGCTGCGACGTGCCGCGGATCGGCGTCGTCGGCAATCACCACGATTTCCGTTGGCCCGGCGATAAAATCGATCCCCACTTCTCCCGCGAGCAGTTTCTTGGCGGCGGAAACGTAGATGTTGCCCGGGCCGACAATGCGATCCACCTTGGGTACGCTCGCGGTGCCAAAAGCGAACGCCGCAATCGCCTGCGCGCCGCCCATACGAAACAGATGTCCAACACCCAATACCGCGCAACCGGCGAGAATCTCCTCGCTCGGATGCGGAGACGCGACGCAGATGGTCTTCACTCCCGCGACCTGCGCGGGAATCACCGTCATCATGAGCGTGGAAGGCAGCGGATACCGGCCGGCCGGAATGTAGGCGCCCATCGATTCCAGCGGCCGCACCAGTTGCCCCAGCCGGCGGCCGTCGGGCAGCGTTACGGACGTTTCTTGCGGCAACTGCATCCGGGCGTATTCGCGAATATTGCAGGAAGCAAGATCCATTGCGGCCAGAAAATCGGCGCTCACTCGCTTGCTGGCTTTCTCCCAATCGGCGCGCGGAACGCGCACGTCGTTGCGCTCCAGTTGATCGAACTTGCGCGCATATTCAAACAACGCCGCATCGCCGTTGCGGCGAACGTCTTCGATAATCGGCGCCACCACTTTCTCGGCCTCCGCCAGCCGCAACGCTTTGCGGTTGATCAGTTGGTGTGCCTGCTCGAGGGGAATAATTCGCAACATGTTTACATCGCAATCTTTTTACATCACAATCTTTTTACATCACAATCTTGTTCAACGGATACTCGACGATTCCTTGCGCGCCGGCTTCCTTCAACCGCGGGATGAGCGTGCGCACGGTGGATTCATCCAGGATCGTATTCACCGCCGCCCAGTCGTTGTCGCTGAGGGTGGACACCGTCGGATTCTTCAACGACGGCAACACCGCCAAAACCGCCGGCAGACAATCCTTGCGCACATTGAGCATCAGCCCGACTTTGCCTAGCGCATTGATCGCGCTCTGCAACAGCATGCGCATGTCTTCCAGCTTGCGCCGTTTCCAATCGTCCTTCCAGGCATCGACGTTAGCGATCAGTTGCGTGTTCGATTCCAGAACGGTATCGATAATCCGCAGCTTGTTGGCGCGCAGGGACGAACCAGTCTCGGTCACTTCCACAATCGCGTCCGCCAGCTCCGGCGGCTTCACTTCCGTCGCGCCCCAACTGAACTCGACTTTGGCCTTGACCCCATGCGACTCCAAGTACCGGCGCGTGGCCGCCACCAGTTCGGTCGCGATCACTTTGCCTTGCAGATCTTCTACTTTTTGAAATGGCGACGACTCAGGCACGGCCAGAACCCAGCGCACTTTTCCAAAACTCTGCTTAGCGTAGATCAGGTCGGCCACGGTTTCCACCTGCGCTTCCGTTTCCCGCACCCAATCGCGCCCGGTAAGACCGGCGTCCAGCACTCCGTCCTCGACATAACGCGCCATCTCCTGCGCTCGAATCAGCATACACTCGATTTCCGGATCGTCAATGGCTGGAAAATAAGACCGCGAACTGGTCGTAATATTGAAGCCCGCCCGCCGGAACAGATCGATGGTCGCCGTCTCCAGGCTGCCCTTCGGAAGTCCGAGCTTGAGCTTCATGCGCGGTAGACTTTCTTGGGATCGTAAGCGCGCGGCTCATTTTCCACCCATTGGCCGTTTGCCAGTTTGCGAAAAAAGCAACTCTGGTAGCCTTCATGGCACACGCCCGGGCCCAACGCTTCCACCTGAATCAGCAACGCGTCCTGATCGCAATCGGTGGCAATTTCCTTCACCACCAGCTTGTGCCCCGAGGTTTCTCCCTTCAGCCAAAGCTGATTGCGGGAGCGGCTGAAAAACGTGACAAACCCGGTCTCGACCGTTTTCTGAAACGCCACTTCATTCATAAACCCAACCATAAGGACGCGCTGTGTCGCCCGATCCTGAATCACGGCGGTGAGCAGTCCGCCGAGTTTCGTGAAATCCAAATCCATTTGTGTATACACCAAAATCAAAAAGCCCGCCAGGGTCTCCGGCGGGCTTGAATTTAACTTTCCGAAAGATTGCCTAGAAAGCCGCCGGCCGCCGCTTATGCGAATGGTGATGATGGGCGTGGCGGATCATTGAAAACCCAGAATAGCACAGTCCGCTTGCCCGGTCGACGCCGGCTGCGGGGTGAAATATCGAACTTTGTGGGAGCGAATGCTAAACCGGGTTACGTCTGCGATGGAGGCTAAGATTACGGATCGTCCTTGGGAGATCGTCGAACTGCTTAAATAGGCCGGATCAATAGATCGTTTCGATAGTAGTGTGCGGGTGCGTCGCCGGCGGTGGTGGTAGGGGGATGCGCATGACAAGCCGGTGGTGGATTAGCTAAAATAGGTTAGCTATAGCTAAGGCCAATGAAAACTAGTGTAGTCACGATCCACCAGGCAAAGACGAACCTTTCCCGCTTACTGAAGAAGGCGTCCGATGGAGAAGAGGTCATTATTTCGCGCGGCTCGATACCCGTGGCCCGTCTGGTTCCGATCGGTGATCCAAGGGGGCAGCGACAGCCAGGCTCTATGAAAGGCAAATTAAAGGCCGGACCTGAGTTCTTCGAGAGTTTGCCTGCCGAGGAACTGGATGCCTGCGAGTAATCTTCAATGCATGTGCTGCTGGACACACATGCGCTGCTGTGGTGGTTGTCGGACGATCCGGCATTAACGAAACCCGCCCGGCGAGCGATCGCGGATACAAAAAATGCCGCCTACGTGAGCGCAGCCTCGGCCTGGGAGATCGCGACAAAGGTGCGGCTCGGCAAGCTTCCGACCGCCGTCGACTTGGTTTCCGATTTTGCCGGCATCGTGGAGCGGGAGCGATTCCAGATGCTGGCCATCACGGGAGAGCACGCCATTCGCGCCGGCCTGCTCCCCGGGCCTCTTAAGGATCCGTTCGACCGGATGCTGATGGCGCAAGCCCAAGCCGAGAATTTACCGATCATCAGTATTGAGGCGCTGTTTGACGATTATGGCGTGCGCCGAATTTGGTGAAACCTCACACTCCTGAATCGCTCGACGCGGCGATCCTGCGCAGGGGATCGAAGATTTGAAATGCCCCGTCGATTGAATCTCCTCGGAATGGGACGATGGCGCTAAATGCGGTCACGGAAGCGTTAATCAAGATGTAGATCGGGAAGGCGAATGGAAGTGCGGCGCCGGCCTTTTCTATCCACCTTGCCCGCCAACCTCCCGCCACAATCCTCCCCGCCGTCTTTTTGTGGGACACATGACACCGAAATGAAAGTTAACCGACACCATACCATGGCATGCCGAGACTGAAAGTGGTGGGAAGGCAATTGTGTTGGTGGCATTGGTAGCGTAGGTTAAGCTCGATTGTTCCGTGCAAGGATTTTATCGGTCTCGATCCGAAGCTGCTCGACGCGCGCGGCGGAGTTGCAAATCTTTGCTTGATGGGATGGTCGCGAACGGCGCCGCGCTTGAGGGGTCGAACTCCGGTGAAATATCGAACTGAGTGAGCGAATGCTACACGAGCGGATGCTACTCGATCAAATGCTACCCTCAATCCTTAATGAGAAAGATCATTTGTTTCGTGCTGGCGGCAGTCGCCGCGGGCTGGGCGCAGGAGATCCCGGCGAGCCTATATCAGTCGATGGAGTGGCGCTGCATCGGGCCGTTTCGGGGCGGGCGCTCGGATGCCGTTGCGGGCGTGCCGTCGAGACATCTGCTCTATTATTTCGGCGCCGTGGGTGGCGGCGTTTGGAAGACCGAAAACGCCGGTGAGAGCTGGACCAACATTACCGACGGCCAGTTGAAGACCAGTTCCGTGGGTGCGATCGCGGTCGCCCTTTCCGATCCCAACGTGATCTACGTGGGCATGGGCGAGAACGACGCGCGCGGTGTCGCGATCTCATTCGGCGATGGCGTGTATAAATCGACCGACGCGGGCCGCACCTGGAAACATATCGGTCTGGACCAGACGCGAGCGATCTCGCGCATTCGCGTGCATCCGAACAACCCCGACCTGGTTTATGTGGCCGTGCAGGGCGCCACCTTTGGGGCGACCAAGGATCGCGGCATCTATCGATCGAAGGATGGTGGTCTCACTTGGACCAATATCCTGTTTGTGAACGAGACCACAGGGCCGGCGGATTTGGCGATGGATCCGGTGAACCCGCGCATTCTCTACGCGGCTTTTTGGGATCATCTGCGCAAGCCGTGGGAAGTTCGCAGCGGGGGCCTGGGTTCGGGGATTTACAAGTCGGTCGACGGCGGCGATACGTGGCAGAAGATCAATGAAGGGCTGCCGGCTCTGATGGGCAAAATTGGGATTGACGTTTCGCCCGCGAACCCCGACCGGCTTTTCGCCATTGTCGAAGCCGATCCTAAGGGCGGTTTGTACCGGTCAGACGATGCCGGAAAAACGTGGACGCTGCTCAACGATACCGACTGGGCGTTGAAGACGCGGTCCTGGTATTACATGAAGGTGTTTGCCGACCCGAAAAATCCCGACCTGGTTTGGGTGTTGAACGCCGATGTTTCGAAAAGCATTGACGGGGGGAAGACGTTCACCAAAGTTACCGTGCCGCACGGCGACAATCACGATCTATGGATCAATCCGCGCGATCCGGAGATCATGATTGAAGCCAATGACGGCGGCGCGAACGTGACGTTTGATGGCGGGCATTCCTGGTCAACACAGGAGAACCAGCCGACGGCGCAGTTCTATCGCGTGAATACCGACGACCAGTTTCCTTATTGGGTGTATGGAGGCCAACAGGACAATTCGAGCGTGGCCATCGCCAGCCGCGCCAATGGGCCGGGGATCGGTTGGAAGGATTGGTATCCCGTGGGAGGTTGCGAGAGCGCCCACGTGGCCTTCGATCCCAAGAATCCCGAGTTGGTATACGCCGGTTGCTATCAAGGCGTGATCACCGAGTTTGACCGGGGCACCATGGAAGCGCGCGACGTGATGGAGTACCCGAGTATGAATCTGGCGCTGCCGTCGCGGGAGATGAAGTATCGCTTCAATTGGAGCGCGCCGATTGTGGTTTCGGAGCACGATCCGAAAGTCATCTATCACGGTTCGCAGGTGCTGACTCGCAGTGACAACCGCGGGCGCACCTGGAAGGACATCAGTCCCGATTTGACGCATCCCGACGACAAAACGCAAGGATACGGGGGCGGACCGATCACGAATGAAGGGGCCGGCGGGGAAGTCTACAACACGCTCTACTATGTGGCTGAATCGCCCGAGGACAAGAATACCTTGTGGACCGGCAGCGACGACGGAACGCTGAGCGTAACCCGCGACGGCGGAAAGAACTGGACGCGGATGACGCTGCCGGGCGCCGCGGTGGACGCCCAGATCAACGCGATCGAGATTTCTCCGCACGCCGCCGGGACGGTGTATGTGGCGGCGACTCGCTACAAGTGGAACGACATTGCGCCGTACATCTTCAAGACCACCGACTACGGGAAGACATGGGAAAAGCTGGTGGATGGCATTCCGGCAGATAGCTGGGCGCATGTGGTGCGCGAAGATCCGGTGCGCAAGGACCTGCTCTACGCGGGAACGGAGAATGGCATTTTTGTTTCGTTCAATGGCGGGCACAAATGGCAATCGCTGCAGTTGAATCTTCCGGTGACGCCCGTCAATGATTTGCAGGTTCAGCGGAGTGGAGATCTGGTGGCGGCGACCTCCGGCCGGGCTTTCTGGATTCTGGACGACCTCTCGCCGCTGCGGCAGGCGCAGGCAAGTATCGCTCCCGTTTATCTTTTCGAGCCGCGCGAGGCGGTACGAACCGGTTTGGGAAGCGCGGGTCCAAACCAGCCACCGCGTTTGGGGAAAAACCCGCCGGCTGGCGCGATCCTCGATTTCTATCTGGCCAAAGAAGAGCCGGTGAAGCTGGAAATTCACGACTCGGCTGGCAATTTGGTTCGCACTTACACAACCGAGAAGAAAGAAGGGCAAACTAATCCCGATTTGAAAGTAAAAGCCGGGATGAACCGGACGAACTGGGATCTGCGTTATGAAACGCCCACGAAAATCCCCGGCGTTTTTCTGTTTGGAGGCTTTCATGGGCGTAAAGCGATTCCGGGGACTTACGAAGTTCGTTTGATCGCGGGCGGCGAAACCAAAACGGCTAAGCTGCAGGTCCGCGACGACCCGCGCTTGAAGACCACGGCGCAGGAGTTCGCCGAGCAATCGAAGCTGCTGGGCGAAGTCTATGGGGCGTTCGACGCTTTGCATAAGAGCGTCATCCAGTTGCGCCAGGTGCGTACTCAGATTGAGGACCTAGTGAAGCGAACGAGCGACAAGAATGTGGAAAGCGCCGGTAAGGCGCTGATTGATAAGTTGACTGCCGAAGAAGACGCCGTGATTCAGAAGCGCACGGTGGATATGCAAACGGTGATCAATTTTCCAGTGCGTCTGGACCATCATCTGCTGGTGCTGGCCAATGATGTGGACGACAGTGGTGAACTCACCGATGGCGCGCGCAGGCGGGCCGCCGATTTGCTGAAACAATGGCACGATCACGAAGCCGCGCTTGCCACGCTGTTGGGGACCGAACTTGACGCCTTGAACAAACTGGCGGCTAGCGCAAAGGTGCCGCTGGTTTCGGTTCCGAAGTAGCATGGACGAAGCGAGGCGAAGATAAGATAGACGATGAGCGTAGGCGCTTGCCATGAAACAACCTTGCCACTACTTCCGGCCCGCTCCCTGACGGTCGCGGCTCAGTCACACCTTCCGAGCGACAGACCTGGCCGCGGCGGCGCAGGTCAAAAACGCCGGGAACAAGCCCCGCTCTCGGCGCATTTTTTACTCTGAAGCAAACGAATGGCGATAAAGCAGTTAATGCCAAATCTCGCGATCGTGTCGTTGGGAGCCGCAACCGTTAGGGAGCGGTTGAATTGGTTGTTTCATGACAGGCCCGTAGCGAAGATAAGATAGAGCGATGAGCGAAGAACGCAGCTTAGGTTTCAACACCCGGTCTCTGCACGCCGGATACAAGCCGGACGCGGCCACCAAGGCCCGCGCGGTGCCGATTTATCAAACGACCTCCTTTACTTTTGACGACACCGAGGACGCCGCGGCGCTGTTTGCGCTGCAGAAATTTGGGAATATTTATACCCGGATCATGAATCCGACGACGGACGTTCTGGAGCAGCGCGTGGCGTCGCTCGAAAACGGGGCGGCCGCGTTAGCCTTGGCGAGCGGACAGGCGGCCCAATTTATCGCGATCAGCAGCTTGCTGGAAACCGGCGACGAAATTGTGTCCGCCAGCACGCTCTACGGCGGGACATACACACAGTTTGAAGTGAGTTTCCGCAAGCTGGGCTACAACGTCACGTTCGTGGAACCGGACGATCCGGAGAATTTCCGCAAGGCCATCACGCCCAAAACCAAATGCCTGTATGGAGAGACCATCAGCAATCCGCGGGGCAATGTGCTGGATATCGAGGCGGTGGCCAAGATTGCGCATGAAAATGGCATCCCGCTGGTGATCGATAATACGTTCGCTACGCCCTATGTGTGCCGGCCGATCGATTACGGCGCCGATATCGTGCTCCATTCCTTGACCAAGTTCATGGGCGGGCACGGCAACAGCATCGGGGGCGTCATTGTGGATGGCGGCAAGTTCGATTGGAAGAATGGAAAATTTCCGCAACTGACCGAGCCTTCGCGCGCCTATCACGGCATGAAGTTTGCCGAGACGTTCGGCAATTTGGCCTTTATTCTTCGGGCCCGCGTGGAAGGCTTGCGCGATCTCGGCCCGTGCCTGAGCCCGTTCAATGCGTTCCTGTTCATTCAGGGGATTGAGACGCTGAGTTTACGCATGGACCGGCATCTCGAAAACACGCTGGCCGTGGCGCAGCACCTGGAGAAGCATCCGGTGGTGACTTGGGTGAAATATCCGTCGCTGCCCTCGAGCCCGTACTTCGCGATGGCGAAGAAGTACACTCCTAAGGGCGCCGGAGCGGTGTTCTCGTTCGGGATCAAGGGCGGTTATGAGGCGGGCAAGCGCTTTATCAACAGCATGAAGCTCTTTTCGCACCTGGCCAACGTGGGCGACGTGCGCAGCCTGGTGATTCACCCGGCGTCCACCACGCATCAGCAACTGAGCAGCGACGAACAAGCGGCTGCCGGAGTGACGCCGGAGTTGATCCGCGTTTCCGTCGGCATTGAGGATGTGGAAGATATTTTATGGGATCTCGATCAGGCGCTGGCTAGTTCGCAGGGATAGCGGTTTGCTCGCTGACCACTCCCTGACGGTCGTGGCTCGGAAACAGCTCGTTTATAAATCGCGCCTTACGGAGCCGCGCGTGAGCAATAAATAAGCAGATCCCAGTAGAAACCAAAAGTCCGACGGCAACCCAGAGCTAGCGGACGGTACGGGAAGCCAGGCTTTCAGGGGTCATGGCGCTTAAACGCGAGGATAGAGCCTGACCTTCTTCCGTATGCTGTCCGCGATACAGCGGAATTTGGCAGACAACGCAAGTCAAGATCGTGGCGGCGACCAGAAGCCAGCCGATTCCGGGCGCGGGAGGACGAAAGCCGGCCCGCAAGAGGACGAACCAGGCCAGAGTGAGACCGAAACCCACGCCCGCGGCGGTGTACCCGCGGCGGCGGCAGAGTCCTTCTACGCCGAGGGTGAACGGAACCGCGACGACCAGATCGACAACGTAGTGCTCGCCAGAGCCAAGCGCCGACAGGATCGTGAAAACCAGAAAGAGGGTGGCCACGATGCGGGCCCACCAACTGAGCCGCCAGGCGCTCCACCAAACGAGCAAGGCCCAAGTGACTTGCAGCGAGGGAATGGCGTTGCGTGCGCCGGCGACCGCGGTCATGCCTATGCTGAGGTCACTTAAAGAGGGTAAATGAGCGGGAAAATTCTCGGGAAATAAATAGCGCGGGCCGGTAGCCGGGCAACATTGGTGGAAGAAAATGCCTAATAGCCCCGCAATTACAAAGGAACGCAGTACGCTGGGCTCGCGACCGATGCCGCTGTGGACCGCCCAAGCCCGATAGAGGGGCGGGAACAGGAGCAGCAGAGCGTACGTCCCGGTAGAAACAGTAGCCAGAAGCGGCAGCGTCTTCCAGCAGCCGATCACGATGGGAGCGGGTGAGACGCCGAGGCTGCAATCGAACGCGTAGAGGTACAAATCGAACGTTTTTGGCCAGAAGTGTTGTGTGAGGCTGGCGGCGACAGCGGCCGCGGCCAAAAACATCGGCAACACCAACGCATCTTTAAACGCACGGACATCCGGCTCCGACTTGAACCAAAGAGCCTGATAGCCGAGAATTGTGATGCTCCCGAGGCCGGCGAATGCGCCGACGGCGCTGATGGTAGAGATCGGGTCGCCTGCAAACGGCGAGCCCACTACCTTGTAAAGGAGGCCATATCCAAGACCCAGGATCGCCGCAGACCCGATTTGCAGCCGGTCCGGGCGGATGCCGAGGTGAAGAAAGACCGCGCCGGCGAAGCCACAGGCGAGCGCGGAGTTGGCGCCCAAATGGCAAATCAGCATGACCAGCACGAGCGCCAGTACGATTCCCAGTAGCGCGGGCACACGAAGGCTTCGCTCGTGAGAGTTCACACTCTATAGATCGTTGGAACCAAAGAAGGACTTTAGAGTCAATGCATTCCGTCTTTCCAGGGGACATCGGACGAGTCTTCGGGGCTGGGGATGTCGAGGTTGACGACAACCGGCTCCTGACCGCTGCGGACCACAACGCATTCTACCGGCTCATCGCGTTTGGCATTGATCTCCTGATGGGGAACAAAAGGCGGAACGTAAATGAAATCCCCGGGGCCGGCTTCCTCGGTAAACTCGAGCCGATCTCCCCAGCGCATGCGCGCACGCCCGCGAATGACGTAGAGGACGGTTTCGACCTCGCCGTGGTGATGCGGGCCGGTTTTGGCGTTGGGGTCGACCACCACAGTGCCTGCCCAAAGCTTGCTGGCGCCGACGCGGGCCTGCGTGATGGCTGCGGCGCGCGTCATGCCCATGGTCTGCGGCGTGTTGGTATCCAGTTCGCCGGCGCGGATGATGCGGACGCCTTGGGTCCGCCAGTCGTGATCTGTCATTACCACTTTCCTACCACGGGTTTGTCGCCGGGGATCCCGCCATATCCAAATATGTAGTCTACATTGGGTCCGTCGATTTGATGATTTCCGTTGGCGTCCAGAGCCCAGAGGAACCCTTGGCGGAAGATTCCGACCTGGGTGATGCCAGCGCCCGTCCAGTCGCCAACTACCGGAACATCGCCGGGAATGCCGCCATACGCAAAAATGAAGTCCGGTCCGTCAATGTTCCCATTGCCGTTGGCGTCCAGAATCCACAAGAATCCCTGGCGGAATATCCCGATCTTGCTGGTGCCGGTTCCCGTCCAGTCGCCTACTACCGGCACATCACCCGCTATGCCGCCGAAAGCATAAACTTGATCGGACTGGTCAAAAGTGTGATTCCCGTTGGTATCCAGAATCCACAAGAAACCTTGCCGGAAATAGCCTACTTTGGAGCGGCCGTCTCCGTTCCAGTCTCCGACCACTGGTATATCTCCGGGCGATGTTCCAATATGCAGGTTGAATACCGCATCTCCAGCGTCGATCACCCCGTTCCCATTGGTGTCGAGAATCCATAATCCATTGCTGGAACGGTAAATTCCGATCTTGGTACGCCCGTCTCCGTTCCAGTCGCCGGTGATGGGGATGTCGCCGGGAATGCCACCGAAGGCGAATACCGAGTCCGGCGGGATATTCATTTTCTGATTTCCATCGACATCCAGGACCCAGAGGAACCCTTGGCGGAAAATGCCGGCGTTGGCCGGTGCTTTCACCGCTGGAGTGAGTTCGTAGATCGCAAACATGGCCCCTGCGAAGACATTCCCCAACGAATCCGCCACTACTCCGTTAGCCCCAGACACGGTGTTGAGCGTTGAGATCGTGTGGATAATACCGTCCGGGGTTACTTTTTGGACGGTGTCTCCATCCAAATAAATTGAACCAGAAGCGTCAACGGTCAGGGCTCCTGAACCATCGAAATTCAAGGACGCCGAGGTGGCCGGACCTCCATCGCCGCTGACTCCATAGGTGCCGTTGCCGGCGACCGTCGTGATGATACCGCCAGTCGAGATTTTGCGCACTCGCGCATTATTTGAATCGACGAAGTAGAGGTTTCCGGCGGAATCTATCGACAGGGACGTGGGGTTATTCAGTTGGGCTGCGGTTGCCGCACCCCCGTCACCGCCAAAGCCTTGCGTGCCCGTGCCCCCAATGGTCGAAATAATTCCTGCTTGCGTAATTTTGCGTATGCGTTGATTGCCCGTATCCGCGAAGTAGATATTTCCGAAGCTGTCTAGCACGATTCCGTCTGGCGCAAAGATCATCGCGGTCGAGGCTTGCTGACTGTCTCCATTAAAACCGGCCGTTCCCGTTCCGGCAATTGTTGAGATTACGTTGTTGGAGACCTTCCGGATCCGCTGGCCTTCAACTTCGGTGATATAAACGTTGCCGGACCCGTCGACCGCAACGCCGCGAGGGACAACGAGGTAGGCCGACGTAGGCGGGCCTCCGTCGCCGATTGACGAGAATGATCCGCCGCCACCAGCGAACGTAGTAATGACACCATTGACGTCGACCCGCCGGATTCGAAGGTTGCCGGAGTCAGCGATGTAAAGATTGCCCTCAGTATCGAAGGCCATTTGGAAGGGCTCGTCAACCCCCGCGCTTCCGACTGGTCCTCCGTCTCCGAGGGCTAACCCTGGTCCATAAGCAGTGTATTGAGTCCAATTATAGGATGTCGGGATCGCGCCGGGCCCGGCCGCCTGGGTGACCGAAAAAGTCTGATCCCCGATCAATAAAGAGCCGGATCGGGCTACGGTCCCGGGATTCCCGGCCGCCCGATAGTACACAGACCCATTGCCCTGGCCCGATGTTGAGTACACTTCTAGCCACGGAACAGTTGAGTAGGCGCCCCAGCCACACGTTAACCCAGTCGTGAAGCCTACGGAACTCTCCGTAGTTTGCGCCGGCACATTAACCCCGGCGGTATCGAGCGTCAGCGTGCATGTGCCGCCTGCTTGACTGACCGGGATACTCTTGGTTGCAATGGTGATTGTCCCCTGCCTCGCCGAGTATGAATTTGGTGCGGTATTCAGAGTAAGAGTCCCTGGCCCGGAAGGGTTTTCTGAGTTGGTTAGCGTGACCCATGGCGCCTGGTTCGCCAGATTCCAACTGCAACCCGACGGCAGGTTGACGGAGACGTTCTGCGTGCCGCCAGGTGCGTTGAAGCTTACGGAAGGAGGACTGAACACGGGCTCCGTACAGGACCACGCCCCTTGATTCACGGTGAAGATGTTCGTGCCGGGATTCAAAGTGCCGCCGTTCACACGAATGGTTCCCGTCATCGTGGCATAGGTGGATGGATTGGGCTCAATAGAATAATTGATTGTCCCACCACCGAATCCGCTGTGAGCCCCGATCACTGTAATGAAGAAATCACTGGTGAGTTCCCAAGGACAGCCCGCGGCGGCAGTGAAGGTAAATGAGCCCGGACCACCGCTCCCCGGCACGCTGACCGAGTTGCTTGACAGCACGATATTGCAAAGAGTAGGAGAAGAGAAATCAATCTTGGTAACAAATACGCTGAGACTATCATTCACTTCTTTTGATGCCGGTTGAAACGAGGAGGCCGTAGTTGGATAGTTAAGACTTTGCGTATCACCTTCAACATAAACTCCGCGATTGGCGTCGAGCGCCAATCCGCCGAGGTTATCGAGCGCGATCGTACCAATGTAGGTAGAATAAATCAAAGAGCTGCCAGCCGGATTGAATTCGGAAAGAAACAGGTCGGGGGCCCAGGAGTCACCGGTTGTCGAAGGCTGCGTCTTAAGAGCACCGGGCGTAGTCGGGAAATTGGGGGAATACGTTTGGCCCAACACGAAAACATTTCCGGAAGCGTCCACCGCAATAGCAGAACACCCGTCGGTGTTATTGCCTCCGAGAAAGGTTGAAAACCCTAACGTAGCTCCGCCTGCGTTTACCTTGGCGACAAATCCCGTGGCAGTAAAACCAGCGCTTGGCTTCGAGGTAGAGTACGCCCCGCTGGTCGTTGGGAAGTCCGGCGAGGTTGCTATACCGGCGACGTACGCGTTTCCGGCGGCGTCCAGCGCGATCCCTCCCGCGCTGTCTGAGTTAGATCCCCCCAAGTATGTGGAATAGACCAAGCCGTTACCCTCAGAGCTCAGTTCCGTGACGTACGCGTTGATAGTTCCCTCCTTGAGAACGGTCTTAAAGGCGCCACGGGTAGTTGGGAAGTCAATCGAGCCGGTTGCTCCCGTTACGTAGGCGTGGCCACTTGAATCAATAGCGATCGCATCGGAGCTATCGTGATTGCTACCGCCTAAGTAGGTACCGTAAATCAAATTCAGTGAGCTATCCAGTTTCACAACGAATGCGGCGATGGAAAGATTAGGCAGGACCGTCATCAAACTTCCCGCGGTGGTGGGAAACGTAGCAGACGAGGTAACGCCCGTTACGTAGGCGTTGCCTGCGGAATCGACGGCGATCCCAGTCCCAAGAGAATTCTCGGCTGAAAGATAACGCGACGCCGCAATCGCGCCGCTGGAATTCACCTTCGTAATGAAGACGTCTTGAGACGATACATAGGAACTCCCGCCGCCGAAGACAATCGGGAAATCCGGCGACGCGGTTCGGCCTGTGATCAAAGCGTTGCCGTTATCGTCTACCGTGATCGAGCCTGCTTGGTCATTTCCCGATCCGCCGATAAATGTCGCGTAGACAAGGGCGGAACCGTCTGTATTCAGCTTGGCGATGAACACATCGGGAGCGCCGTGAATCGTTCCGCTGGTAGCCGGGAAGTCAGCCGAATAGGTATTTCCCGTGACATATGCATATCCGGAACTATCCACTGCGATCCCGGCGGAGAGGTCGTCGCTCGATCCCCCCAGATAAGTGGAATAGCTGACCACCGGATCGATGACCAGCGGAAAGTTCCGGTCGTATTCGCCCAGCTTGAAAACCACGTCCTGGCGCCCGTACAAACTATGCCGCACTTGGACCGGCCGGTTCTGGCCTTCGACCTGCTGCCAGGCAACGGGGGCGTGTTCTCGCAGGTCGCCTGCCAACGTGTGAATCACCAGATCGCCGTTCTGATCGATCGTCAAAGACTCCGCGCCGTCGAAATGCAACCGCAGATCCGAGGTGTCGGCGCGCGCGGGGACGTTCAAGTCAAACTCAAGCTGCTGCCGATTCGCTTTGTAAACGATATCAATCCCATTTTTCGATTGAGGTACGCGCACTCTACCGAAATGACGAATGCCACGCAACCATTTGGAAGGATCGTTTCCAATAAAATAATTGCTGTAGCTCTCGTGGAGATCTTCAGCTTGCGGCGCCGACCGGGGATGAGCACCGGCCAAGCGCACCGAGACTTTCGCTTCGGAACCCGCATGGCGCAACGATAGCGTGGCTTCGCGATCCGTTATAAATATGGAATATGCCGCCCCTCGTGCCAGAAAGCGCACGCGCGGGCTGGCTTGACCGCGATTTTCCTCAAAGACCAAGGGAATGCGCCCATAGTTTGTATTGAGCTCGGGCGCTTTTGGATTGCCCAGAGCGAGGGAGAAAAACGAGATGAATGAGACCAGCCCGGCGGTTCTTAGCATAGAAGCGGAGTCCTGAGAAGACCTTATGTGTTTGTAATTACCATTTCCCTACTACAGGTATGTCGCCGGGGATCCCTCCATACCCGAACACGAAGTCGCCCGCATCAATCTGATGATCCCCGTTGGCGTCCAGAGCCCAGAGGAAGCCTTGGCGGAAGATTCCCACCTGGGTGATGCCAGCGCCCGTCCAGTCGCCAACTACCGGAACATCGCCGGGAATGCCGCCATACGCAAAAATGAAGTCCGGTCCGTCAATGTTCCCATTGCCGTTGGCGTCCAGAATCCACAAGAATCCCTGGCGGAATATCCCGATCTTGCTGGTGCCGGTTCCCGTCCAGTCGCCTACTACCGGCACATCACCCGCTATGCCGCCGAAAGCATAAACTTGATCGGACTGGTCATAAGTGTGATTTCCGTTGGTATCCAGAATCCACAAGAATCCTTGCCGGAAATACCCTACTTTCGAGCGGCCATCGCCGTTCCAATCTCCGACCACGGGTATATCTCCCGGTGACGTACCAATATGCAGGTTGAAGACAGCATCTCCAGCGTCGATCACCCCGTTCCCATTGGTGTCGAGAATCCATAATCCATTGCTGGAACGGTAAATTCCGATCTTGGTACGCCCGTCTCCGTTCCAGTCGCCGGTGATGGGGATGTCGCCGGGAATGCCACCGAAGGCGAATACCGAGTCCGGCGGAATATTCATTTTCTGATTTCCATCGACGTCTAGAACCCAGAGGAACCCTTGGCGGAAAATGCCGGCATTAGAAGTCTGAGGCGTCCCGCCGAGCAGGATGCTCACCGTATTGCTGCTGTAGTTGGCAACAGCCAGATCGGTGCGGCCGTCGCCGTTGAAGTCTCCGGCGGCTACGCTACGTGGGCTATTGCCGACAGTGTAAGCGACGGCGGGCTGCAGCGTGCCGTCGCCGTTGCCCAGCAAAACAGAGATGGTGTTACTACCGCTGTTGGATACTACAGCATCGAGTTTCCCGTCGCCGTTGATATCCGCCAGCGTGAGGCTGTACGGATCCAACCCGGCGATGTAAGAGGAGGAGCCCTTGAACTTACCGTTTCCGTTGCCCAAGATGGTTTCAAGCCCGCTACCGGCCGGGCCTGCTAAATCGGAGTTGCCGTCCCGGTTCAGGTCGCCCACAGCCCAACCCATCGCCGCCCCTACGCCAACGAGGACGCCGAACGTTCCGTCTCCGTTGTTAGGATATACGTATCCACCTGCCGCGAGATCGGGTTTCCCATCACCATTGAAATCACCTACCGCGAGCGCCGAGCCGCAACAGGAATAGAACCCGCCCGTGCCTTGCCGGAACGTGCCATCCCCATTACCGAAGAAGAAGCTCACGTTTCCTGCGCTGATGACGGCCAGATCGACCTTACCGTCGCCGTCAAAGTCTGCGGCAACGATATTGCCCGGGCTCGCAGTGATGATTACGGCGCCCGCTTCAAATGTGCCGTTGCCATTGTTCGAAAGGATGGTGATAGTGCCGCTGCTCTGATTGGCGACCGCGATGTCAGGCGTACCATCTCCGTTGAAATCCGCGATCACGGCTGCTGAGGGTTGCATGCCGACGCTATAGTCGGTTCTCGCTTGGAAAGTTCCGCCGCCATTTCCCATAAAGACGCTGACCGTGTTCGCGGTTGCATTGACTGTAAGCAAATCCATTTTTCCGTCGCCGTTCAAATCGGATACCAGAACCGCTGTCGGGCCGGCCCCTGTGGTGAGGTTCGCTAAAGCCGCGAGACTGGTAGCTGGTGCGCTGGTGACAGTCAAAACAACTGCCATTGATGAACTCGGCGCTTGACTAGAGTCACCGGAATATGTGGCGATGATTTTGTGAAGTCCAGCGGGAATCAGCCTGGTCGTCAGACTGGCTTGCTTGCCTGACAAAATCGCCGTTCCCAGTTGAATAGAGTCCACCTGGAAGGTAATCGTTCCCGTTCCGCTGGAGACTGTGGCCGTAAGCGTAACCGCGGCTCCGAGCGTTGCCGGATTCGGAGATACCGTGAGTGAGGTGGTCGTAGGCAAACCAGCGGCAGTCGGATCGCTAGCGGTGTTGGTAACATTTGCATAGGTCACGGAGGCCATGTTGGTGAGCGTGGAAGGCATTAGGTTTGCCGCGGCCATGACAGTTACGGTGATGGGTATGAAGCTTTGTAGCGGCGAGATGATGTTCGAAGTGGTGCAGGTGAGCGAGGCCAGGGTGCAGTTCCAGAGCGGCCCGCCGCTGATTGCCGTCGCGGTCAAACCGGTAGGCAGAGTGTCTTTGACAGTGATAACGCCTGAAGTCGTAACGAATGTCGGATTCGTGACGTTAATGGTGTAAGTGAGGGTTTGACCCGGTATCAAAACGCCGGTATGCGACACCGTAACTTGCAAGCCGGAGAACTGGCCACCCAAAAATATGAGCACGCTGCTGTCGACCGCAACGAGATCCGGTATCCCATCTCCATTGAAATCGGCTAAGGCTACGGTTGGGTCGAAGGTGCTCGTGCTGGCGTTTCCATTGACGGTTAGGTCGACAAGTGTAGAAAAACTGCCATCTCCGTTCCCCAGCACAATTTCTGCAACACTTGTGGTGATGGTGGCGGATGTGAAGAATGCAACGTCGAGTTTTCCGTCTCCGTTGAAGTCGCCGACGACGAAGTTAAAGCCGGGATCGTAGCCGATATTACTGTTGATAGCTGACGTTGACAATGTCCCGTTGCCGTTACCCAAGTAAACATCTATTCCATTCCGAGAGAGCTGCACGAGGTCGGGTTTTCCGTCTCCGTTAAGATCAGCCACGGCAATCGCTGTCGGGCCATTACCGTTGTACAAAGTGTAAGCGGGGCCAATCGCAAATGTCCCATCACCGTTGCCGAGCAAGATCAGCGCTCTGGCGCTATTAAACACAGCATTCACAATCAGATCAGCTTTGCCGTCCAAATTCAGATCGGCCACCAGCAGACCTTGAATATTCGAGCTGGCGAGGTTAACCATTGTCGTCAGTGGGGCCCGGAGCGTCCCGTCACCATTGCCTCGAAGAATATCGACGCCATTTCCCAAACTCGACACTGTCGCGACGTCCAGCCGCCCATCGCCATCAAAATCACCAACCGCGAACACGTTGTAGTACAGACCCGTGGCCGCAGATATCAGCGGGGCCTGAAACGTCCCGTCGCCCTTGCCAAGGAACACGAATAAGGCATAGTTTCCGCTAGCCAAAGCCGCACTTGCAATTACATCCGGTATCCCGTCCCCATTGAAATCACCCACTCGCATGGTTTGTGCGCTGGTAGCAGGCGCGACCGAGTAAGTGACTGCGGATTGCAAGCTGCCGTCTCCATTTCCCAACAGTACGCTAATCCCCTCGTTTCCCGCCGTCACCACGTCCGGGTTGCCGTCTCGATTGAAGTCGGCCACCGCAACCGAATTCGGAGGCAGAACCTGAAAACTTAACGCGGAATGATACCCACTGGCTGTCAGTGCGGAAACGGTCTGCATGCTGATGGAGGAGAGGCTAGGGCCAAAGTTGGAGTCACCGTCGTAACGAGCTGTGAGCGAGTGGGTGCCCGGCAATAAGAGCCTGGTGGAGAAGGTCGCCTGACCGCCCGTAAGGGCGGCGATCCCGATCATCGCTGCTCCATCATAGAACGTGACTTTACCGGTTGCGCCCAGAGTTACCATTGCCGTCAAGCTGACCAACTGGCTCAATGTGGAAGGTGCAGGCGTGACTGAAAGACCGATCGACGTTGGCGTACGAGCAGGACTGACATCCGTGGCGCTATTGTTGGATGCATTCGCATCGCCTCCCCCGGAAACCGTCGCGACATTCGTCACGCTTCCGGTCAGGCTGCTGGCTACGTTCACCGTTACGGTAATCGCCGGGTAACTGGCGCCTACGGGAAGCGAATCGGATCGCGTACAGCTAACTGAAGCCAGAGTGCATGCCCAGCCAGATCCCGCGATCGCAGTGGCCGTAATCCCGGTGGGCAGAGAGTCGGTTACGCTTACAATTCCCAAGGACGCAAATGTGCCCACATTCGTGATCGTTATGTGGTATTCGGCTCCAGTTTGTCCTTGCGTCAAACCGTTGCCATGGTCCAGTAGCACTGTGAGATCGGGAACTGCTCCTCCGAGGTACACGTCTACCAGTCCGCTTTGCTGCAAAAATATGGCTAGATCCGTGGCGCCATCGCCATTGAAGTCGGCCAAGATTTGCGGCCCGTTGTCGTCCAAGAAAGGCAAAGTGATGGGCGCCTGAAACGTTCCGTCACCGTTGCCGTAGAAGATTGCTATGGCGCCGCCCGTGGACGCTGTCAAATCCAGTTTGCCGTCACCATTGATATCGCCCACGGCTGGCTCGAAAACTGCGAAAGTGCCGTAGGTCACGGGTGATTGAAAAGTTCCATCGCCATTTCCCAGGAGGATCTCGACGCCGATCTCGCCCGTGTTGATGGCGACCAGGTCAAGCTTTCCGTCCCGATTCAGATCCGCGGAGAGCACGGCAAAGATATTAGTGCCTACTGGATTGGCCGCTGCCGGGCGAAACGTGCCGTCGCCGTTGCCCAGCCATATGCTGACGGTTATGCCGCCGATAACGCAGAGATCCGGGATGCCATCCCCGTTGAAATCGCCCGCTAGCAAGGTCACGGTGTAGTCCCCTCCCGGCACAGCAAAGCTAGTGGGCGCCTGGAACGTGCCATCGCCGTTGCCAATCAAAACAATTACGTTTCCGTAGTTATCACCGAAAACCACGTCTGCTTTCCCATCGCCGTTGAAGTCGGCGGCGGCGACAGAGCCATTCGCAGCGGACCCAACCGAAATCGGGATAGCGTTCTGAAATGTTCCGTCGCCATTACCCAGCAGGATCGCAGTGGCGCCGGAGACGACGAGATCCGCCTTTCCGTCGCCATTGAAATCGGCAACGGCTAGAGAATTTACAGTTCCGTTGACGGTGTAGGGCACGGCTGGCTGAAATCCGCCGTTGCCGGTCCCGAGCAGGACTATTATGTTTGAACCAGCAAGGTTGGTGAGAACCAGATCCGGTTTGCCATCCCCATTGAAGTCGCCGACGACGGGGTTATACGGGAATAAGCCTACCGGGTAACCCGTGGGCATTCCTAATGCGAAGGATGGCGACGCGTTCACCGTCTCTGCCACCATCGCCGAAGTGCTCGCCGCGTGCTCCGCGTCGCCCCCGTAATGCGCCCGCAGCGATCTCGCGCCCACGGGCAGCAGCACCGTGGTCCAAGTGGCCTGCCCGCCTGAGATCGTGCTGACACCCAAAACCGTCGTGCCGTCGTAGAACGTAACTTTGCCGCTCGCGCCGGAGGTCACCGTGGCGGTTAGCGTAACAGCGTGCCCCAACATCGCCGGATCGGGCGAGGCCGTCAGACTCGTGGTCGTGGCGGTTTGCGCGGCAGCCAAGATGGACGCCAGTAGAACACAAAGCCAGACAGACCGCACGATATTTCCTCCAAACAACGCCCGAAATAATCCCAACAATCTGAGTCCCAAAGTAGGTTGTTCAATTATATACGCTGATGTTCCAAACTGCCTGATCAAAATCGTGGATCGAAATCCTGGGTGCTCGGATCGTGGATCACCACTTTCCTACCACGGGTTTGTCGCCGGGGATCCCGCCATATCCAAATATGTAGTCTACATTGGGTCCGTCAATCTGATGATTTCCGTTGGCGTCCAAAGCCCATAGGAACCCTTGGCGGAAGATTCCGACCTGGGTGATGCCAGCGCCCGTCCAGTCGCCAACTACCGGAACATCGCCGGGAATGCCGCCGTACGGAAATATGTAGTCCGATGCGTCAATGCTCCCATTCCCGTTGGCGTCCAGAATCCACAGGAAGCCTTGGCGGAATATCCCGATCTTGCTGGTGCCTGTTCCTGTCCAGTCGCCAACCACCGGGACATCACCCGCTATGCCGCCGAAAGCATAAACTTGATCGGACTGGTCAAAAGTGTGATTCCCGTTGGTATCCAGAATCCACAAGAATCCTTGCCGGAAATAGCCTACTTTGGAGCGGCCATCGCCGTTCCAATCTCCGACCACGGGTATATCTCCCGGTGACGTACCAATATGCAGGTTGAAGACAGCATCTCCAGCGTCGATCACCCCGTTCCCATTGGTGTCGAGAATCCATAATCCATTGCTGGAACGGTAAATTCCGATCTTGGTACGCCCGTCTCCGTTCCAGTCGCCGGTGATGGGGATGTCGCCGGGAATGCCACCGAAGGCGAATACCGAGTCCGGCGGAATATTCATTTTCTGATTTCCATCGACATCCAGGACCCAGAGGAACCCTTGGCGGAAAATGCCGGCGTTGGCCGGTGAGATCGAAAAATTCGCGACAACCGTCTCCGCCGCGTTTAGAATGAGCGTCTGCCCGTTTTGTTTGCCCGTCAGGGCGCCTGAAAAACCGGTGAACACGTAGCCAGGAGGTGCATTGGCGGTGATTTGAACTTCCGCGGTGGCGCCGTAATATCCATCGGGCGACGTGGGGACGGCGGTGATGGTTGCCAACCCAGCCAGAGCGGCAGGTTGAATCGAGAGCGTGAGCGGAAACTGCAATTGGAAATTCGCGAAATAGCCCGTGGCCGCGCCAGCCGGCGCCGTCACCGCGCGAGTATTGGCCGCGCCCGGATCGTCAGACCATCCTGTGAACACATAACGGCCACCGCGAGGTCCCGCAGGCATTGGATTGAACGCGATGGTGCAAGTGTTCGAACCGGTAAACGTGACGTCGACAGGACTGGTGTACGTGCCAGTCGGGCATTGATCGCCGGAGATAGTGAACGATAGGTTCTGAGGATAGGAATCGATGATCGCAACGGGAGGCGGCGCAAGGGCGGTTCCGGGCGTCAGCCGGTAGACTCGGCTGCCATCGGATAGATAGACTTGGCCAGAAGGCCCGGCTAGCAACGATTGCAAGGCTCCGCCGAGACTGGCATCAGTAGCGGGGATGCCGTCTGTGGGATTCAGCGTGCCGCCACCGGCGATGGTAGTAATGACTCCTGTTGAGTCCACCTGGCGCACCGATCCGTACTGGGCGATGAACAGGTTGCCGTTGCCATCGACGGCGACGCCGTGTGGAAACTGAAGGCTCGCGGCGACCGCTTGGCCACCATCGCCAGTCGATCCCGCTTGGCCGTTCCCAGCAACTGTTGTAATGATTCCGTTGGTGTCAATTTTACGGATGCGTTGATTGGTGGAATCAGCGATGTAGAGATTGCCGGCAACGTCAAGCGTGATTTGGTATGGGCGATATAAGAGAGCCTTGGTAGCCGGGCCTCCGTCTCCGCCGAACCCCGCCGTGCCGGTTCCGGCGATGGTCGCGATGATGCCATTCTTATCAACTTTGCGGATGGCGTGGTTGGCGACGTCCGAAATGAGAAGATTCCCCGATGCATCGAAAATGGCGTCGATTGGATTGCCCAGCTTGGCTTGAGTCGCGGGCCCTCCGTCGCCCGAGTTACCGGGCATGTGCTCTGTACCAGCGATCGTCGAAACAGCCCCAGAGGGTGTGTAGCTGAGAATGCGGTCTGCTTCGTAGTCGGCTATCACGAGATTGCCCGAGCTATCGTAAGCAACCGACCACGGGGACTGCGGCGTGTCGTCCTGGTATGGAGACTGAGGGTTAGGAACTTGAGTAACGCTCGTTGAAATGATACCCTGAGGGTTCACTTTACGGACTTCGCCAGTGAAGTCTGCGATCAGCAAGTTGCCAGAAGCATCGAGCAACATACCGCGAGGTAGGCCAAGTTGTGACGAAGCCGCTGGACCTCCGTCACCGGAGTCAAATGCGGACCCGTTTCCAGCGGCCGTAGAGATTGCGCGAGTGGGGTCCATGCGGTAAACGATGTCATCGGCCTCCGACCACGCATACAGGTTGCCGTTTGCGTCCACTGCAACCAATCCAAAGAAGCTATTTGAAGGTGTCCAGACGGTGGTGATAATTCCCGACGGGTCGACCTTTCGAATGGTTCCCTCGGCTATGTACACATTACCGATAGTGTCAGTGGCCAGAGATTGCGGATTCTGGAGCATGGCTGAAGTTGCCGGGCCGCCATCGCCGGACGTGCCTGGTGTTCCCGTTCCCGCAAACATCGTTACGTTTCCCGAAGGATCTAGCTTCCAGACCACTGCGTTTACTGGGTCTGCTACGTAGACATTACCCGCCGGATCAACAGCGATGGTCTCGGAGGCATTGAGATTGTGCCCGAAATAGCGCGTCGTGTATGATCCGTCCGGGCTCACTTCATAAATGTTTTCAGCGAATTGATCCGCGATATATAGGTTGCCGGAGTTGTCCACAGCGGTAGCAAACGGTTGGAACTGTACAGAATCGGGTGCCAATGCGAAATAATTAGACACTCGTCCGGTCGAGTCGATTTTTTGAACAACGTAGGAGTACAGGGTGTACAGGTTTCCTTGATAGTCGGCAGTAACGCCGCCTCCGAATCCTAAGCCGGCGAACAGCCCATCGCCAATACCCGTGAAAGACATGTTGTCCGCCGTGGTCTCCGCGAGAACGCTGATCTTGCCGTCCGCCGTGACCCGGTACACGGCAGAACCGGACAAGATAGCCAGATTGCCACTGGAATCCACCGCAATACCGGTCACATTTCCAAGTGAAACCTGCGTAGCGACCGACCCGGCGGGAAAGTCGCCGCCCGCAACTGTATGAAGTACATAGGGAGTCTGCCCGGCCACCGGCACAAAAAGCCAGACCGACAGGGTTGTCAGACGAATAATAGAACTCATTCTGAGTTATTCAGGATAGCCTGACTGCCGTAGATAGTGCAATAGCCGGTTACTCCCATGCAATCCGCTCCTGCCGCGGCGGCGCCGGCGGACGTTCTTCCAATTCCCGGCGCTGGTGGCGCAACATAGCGGCCACCAATTGCCATGTCGGACCCGGCGTATCGCGCCACGGCGCGGGAACCGTCATTCCGCAAAAATCCGGTTTACTCACATCAACTTCCAACCAGCCGCATTCCGGCGGAATTTCGTCCAGGCGTAGCAGACCTGGCGGGGTGACGAAATAGAATTCGTTGGAATAGCGCATTCCCATCCGCCGTTTTAGCGGATGTTTCAACTCGCACAGAAAGTCGGCGCGAGAGATTTTTACTTCGTAACAGACGCGCTTCATTCCGTTATGCGGCCAGGAGTTCAGAGCGAACGCATCCAAACGCTGCGCCTGGCTCATGTGACGTCCCGTGCCCACGCGCAGCTCGCGTAGAAACAGCCAGCCGTCTTCGCGGCGGTGTAACACGCGCTCGATCACATCCAGTAAAACGGGCGCGGCCATAGTTTTGGATTATGACATAGTGAAAGGGATGCCCGATCCAATCTTGCTGGTGGCGTTGTTTATCATCGCGGTATACCTGTTCTCCGCGATCAAGATACTCAATGAGTATGAGCGTGGAGTGGTGTTCCGCCTGGGCCGCGTGCTGGGAAAACCCAAGGGCCCAGGCGTGATCCTCGTGTTTGCGCCGATTGACCGCTTTCAACGCATCTCACTGCGCGTGGAAGCGATGGAAGTTCCACCCCAAGACGTCGTGACCAAGGACAACGTAACGGTGAAGGTGAACGCGGTGGTGTATTTCCGCGTGGTCGATCCCACCAAAGCCGTGATCGAGGTCAGCAACTTCTTGTACGCCACGTCGCAGGTTTCGCAGACCACTTTGCGCAGCGTGTTGGGAGAAGTGGAACTGGATGAGCTGCTCAGCCAGCGCGAGAAGCTGAACCTGCGGCTGCAGGGCGTGCTGGATATGCACACCGATCCGTGGGGCGTCAAGGTGACAATGGTGGAAGTGAAGCAAGTGGATCTGCCGGAGTCGATGATCCGCGCCATCGCGCGTCAAGCCGAGGCCGAGCGCGAACGCCGTGCGAAGGTCATTCATGCGCAGGGTGAGTTTGAAGCGGCCCAAAAGCTGGCACAGGCGGCGGAGGTGATCCAGCGGCAGCCGGCGGCCATCCAACTGCGCTATTTGCAGACGCTGGTGGAGATCGGCTCGGAGAAGAACACAACCGTTGTGTTCCCCTTGCCGCTAGATATATTCTCGTCACTGACGCGCGCGCTGGATAGATTCAGCGAAAAGAAAGTGGAAGGTTAAGGAAGTTGGCACGGAACGAATACGGTGAAGTTGAGCTGGTGCTGGGCACCAAGCAACTGATAGGTGTGTTTCTGATTGTTGTGATCCTGCTGGGGGTCTTCGCTTCCATGGGATACATTGTCGGCCGCAGTTCGTCGCCGCCGGCGGAAGCCGCCAAGAACGCGCCGCCCAAACCCATTGTCGTCCCTAAGCCAACCGATCAGGACGCTACGCCGCCAGCGGCCAGCGAGGAGAAGAAGAACGAAACCGCCAGCAGTGAGAGCAAGCCCTCGGCGGCGGCAACTCCTCTTCCCCCGCCCACAAAGGAGGTGGATGAGCAGAAGAGCAAACCTTCCCCGGTGGAGAAGTCCGCGGCTCTGAAACCAGCAGAGAAACCAGCCGCGAAACCGGTCGAGAAGTCAGCCGAGAAACCAGTCGAGGCGCCGCGGCTAGCGATATCCGAACCGCCTGCCGGACAATACTGGCAAGTAATGGCCGCGGAGCGGGCCGATGCCGAACTGATCGCGGAAGAGCTGTCGAAGAAGGGCTTGAAAGCGTTGCTGGCGCCGGCGCCGAAGACCGGCTACTACCGCGTGCTAGTGGGACCCTTCGCCGATGCGGCCCGCATGGCTGAGATTCGCACGAACCTCGAGAACGCGGGGTTCAAGCAGCCGATCGTGAGAAAATATTGACTTGCCGTCTTCCCCGCTGATTCAACTTAGTTTGCCGGCACAGCGCTTGCCTACACCCCGGCTTCCGGTATGGCTGCGCAACGGCAGCACACATTTCACAGCAGTCCACGAACTGAAACGGGACCTGCGCCGGCTGAATTTGCATACGGTGTGCGAATCCGCGCGCTGCCCGAACATGCATGAATGTTTCAGCCGCCGCGCGGCGACATTCATGATTCTGGGCAATCTGTGCACGCGTGGTTGCGGCTTCTGTTCCGTCCCGAAAGGCTCGCCGCAGAAGAAAGAATTTACGCTTGACTCGAATGAGCCGGCCAATGTCGCCCGCATGGCGGCGCAGATGCAACTGCGCTACGTGGTGATCACGGCTGTAAATCGGGACGATCTGGACGACGGCGGCTCCGCTCATTTCGCCGAGACCGTGCGCCAGGTGCGCCGGGCGCTTCCGGAGGCGCGCGTAGAAGTGCTGACGCCGGATTTTTGCGGCGATCTGGAAGCCGTGGCGCGCGTGCTGGACGCCAATCCGGACGTCTTCAATCACAACATGGAGACTATCTCGCGGCTCTACCGGAGAGTGAGGCCGCAGGCCAACTACCGCCAGTCGCTCGGCGTGCTGCGCTTTGGCAAAGAGTACCGGCCGGACATCCTGACCAAGTCCGGGTTGATGGTTGGGCTGGGCGAGACGGCCGATGAAGTAAAAGAGTTGCTGAAGGATCTGCTGTCCGCCAACGTCGACGTGGCGACGATTGGCCAGTACCTGCAACCAACGCGCCGCAACCTGCCCGTAGCCGACTACATCACTCCCGCGCAATTTGACGCTTATCGCGATTATGGCCTTTCCATTGGATTCAAGATGGTGTTTAGCGGTCCGCTGGTGCGCAGCTCCTATATGGCGGATCAGGTGAATGAGCAAGCTTCGCACGGCCGTTAATCCGGCGCTAGCGCTGCTCACGGCCGTTCTGCTGATTCTGACGTTTCCCAAAGCGAACCAAACCTGGCTGGCGCCGTTTGCGTTGACGCCGCTGCTCTGCGCGCTGGGACGGGAGCCGCGGCCGGGCGCCGTTTCCTGCTCGGCTGGATCTGCGGAATCGTCTATTGGTTTGGCGTCTGCTATTGGATTCAGGGCACCCTGCAGCATTACGGCGATATGGGGGTCTTCGGAAGTTGGGGCACGTTTGTGCTCTTCTGCTTCATAAAAGCCTTGCACCTTGGCTTGTTCAGTCTGCTAGCGGCGGTGCTGCTACCGGCGTGGTACGCGATCCCCGGCATTGCGGCGCTGTGGGTGGGTATCGAGCGCACCCACGGGATGTTCGGTTTTGCGTGGCTCTGTCTCGGCAACGCGGGAATCGATATGGCGCTGCCGATGCGGCTTGCGCCGTGGATTGGAGTCTACGGGCTGTCGTTCCTGTTTATGCTGCTATCGGCCGCTGCGGCAGTGGTCATTTTGCGCCGCGCGCGCAAGGAGTTGCTCTGGCTCGGCTTGACGCTAATGGTGTTTGTGCTCCCAAGTTTGCCGGCGCCGCGACCAGGCGATCAAACGGCGGTGCTGGTGCAAGGGAATGTTTCCGAAGATCAGGAGTGGACGCAGCAGGCGGCCGCGGAGATGCGGGAGAGTCTGGTGGCGCTATCGATGGAACAGTCTCTCGGCGCGCGTCATAGTGCACAACCGCGTGCACAACCGCGTGCACAACCGCGGCTGATTGTCTGGCCCGAGACGCCTGGCCCGATTTATTACTATCGCGATCCGGCGATGCATGAGAGCGTGACGGACCTGGCGCGGCTGACTGGCGCGTGGTTGTTGTTCGGTACAGTCGCGGAGACGCCGGAAGGCGCGCCGCTGAACTCCGCGGTGTTGTTGAGTCCGACTGGCGCTTTCGTGGGCCGTTATGACAAAGTGAACCTGGTTCCTTTTGGCGAGTACGTTCCCAAGCTGTTTGACTTTGTGAATCGGATCACCAAAGAGGCCGGCGATTTTGTTCCGGGTTCGCGGTTGGTGGTGTTTCCCATGGGGGAACATAAACTGGGAGCATTTATATGTTACGAGTCAGTATTTCCGTCCGAAGTGCGGCAATTTGCACGGCAGGGGGCACAATTGCTGGTGAATCTTTCCAACGACGGTTACTTCGGGCCGTCCGCGGCGCGTGGGCAGCATCTGGAAATTGCGCGCATGCGCGCCGCCGAGAACCGGCGCTGGCTGCTGCGAGCCACCAACGACGGCATCACGGTAAGCATCGATCCGGCTGGTCGAATTATTGACAAGCTGCCGCCATTTCAAAAGGCCGCGGGGCGGTTCGGCTTCGCTTTTGAGACCGGCGTCACGAGCTACACCGAGTACGGCGATTGGTTTGCGTGGGGCTGCCTGGCGCTGGCGGCTGCGGGATTGTTCAGCTCCCAGTGGCCGCACTATACGGCCAAAACAAAGAGTCGTTCCAGCCGCACGATACGGTAGTGTGTTTCTGAGGTTTTGCCATCCCTCGTGACCGCTCCCTGACGGTCGCGGCTCGGTCACGCCTTCCGGGACGTCACAGTGAGGAGGTGTCAGGCAATGGGTTTACGCGCGGTTTTGCGCGGGCGATTTCGCTTGCGAACGTTGTGAGGGAAAGCAAGTACAGGTGATAGTATTGTTCTTCTGAGATTTGGGAGTGATGATGCTAGCCTTCGACCCGGCGTCGAATCCACTGAACAACAATGAATGGTCCTTCCCGCTGGCGGAATGTATTCACATCGCGACGTTCGCCATGGCCATTGGAACCATCGCCACGGTTGACTTCTGTATGATGGGGCTCGCCTTCCGGAAACAAACGCCGGCGCAACTGCTAAAGGAAACTTCGCTGTGGACGCTGGCCGGTTTGATCATCACGATCTCCGCAGGGCTGGTGATTTTCTCTACCGATCCGGTTCGCTACTACTACAGTTGGGCGTTTCGTTACAAGGTGATTGCCCTGGTGGTGGCCATTGTGTACAACTACACGATTCACCGCAAGGTCGCTGTGTCCGATTCGCCGCCGATAGTGCGCAATCTGGCGGCTTTGATCTCGCTGGCGCTATGGATCTCGATTGTGTTTGCCGGGATTTTTTACGCGTTCACTTAGGCATATGTCATTTCACGCAATTTTTCAAGCTGTGCAGGACACCGAATTCTTTACCGCCATGCGCGAGTCGGCGCTGGTGTATCCCATCGTCTTGTCGCTGCATCTGACGTGCATCGCGATTTTCGGTGGAATGATTTGGATGACCGACTTCCGCTTGCTCGGGTGGGCCTTTAAGAGTGTGCCGTTGGCCGAAGTGGTCAAGCAGTTCCGCCCGTTCAAGACGGTGGGTTTAGTCGTCATGGTCTCGTGCGGCATCATGCTGGCGGGCGCCAAGATCGTCGATTACTATGACAACCCGTATTTTCTGATCAAGATGACGCTCCTGTTGCTGGTGGGCGTGCATGCTTGGGTATTTCATCGCGATGTCTACGGCAATCTGGCGCAACTCGAGCGCGCTCCGGCGATACCCGGCAAAGCGAAAGCGGCGGCTTACTTGTCGCTCTTTCTCTGGCTGGGGATCATGTCCATGGGGCGCTGGATCGCCTATTACGAGCGCCCCGAGCCCCACCCCCTGCCCCGGTCACAGGCTTTGCCGGTTGCGCCCGAACTGCATCCCCAGGATTACGCTCGCGCCCAGCGTTAGCGCGCCGGTGGTTAGGTGCGCCACGGCGAGCCAGGCGATTGATCTGAGTGGATTAGGCCATCGCCGCCGTGCGTAGCGGAATTATTGAGACGCGCTAAATAAAGTGTTAGGCGCGCCCCGCAAGGCGGGCTGATAACGCTCCACGCGCGGGTTAACAACACGCGGCAGGTTGACAACCTGCCCCACAAGCCGAGATGTCTACACGACCTCGAAGTTGGCCATCATCGACATATCTTCATGCTCCAGGTTGTGGCAGTGAAAAACATAGCGGCCGCGATAGCCGCTGAATTTCACCAGAATATTTGACGTTTGTCCCGGAAACAGCGAAACAGTGTCTTTCCACCCCGCATCGTAGAGACCGGGCCGGCCGCTGTGAGAAAGCACCTGGAATTGCACCAGGTGCAGATGCAACGGATGAGGGAAATCCGCCTGCATGCGCCAAATCTCAGTGGCATCCAACTTGGGGCGCGCATCCATCCGCATAGGATCGTACGGTTTCTTGTTGATGGTCCAGCCTTCCTTGCCTTGATAACTGAAGTCGAAGGCGCGGGTGACCGCGGCTTCCGCGAGTTTGGGAAATGCGATGGTGGAAAGCGCCGGAGGAATGGCTGACTCATCCTTCTCGGTCCGGGTAACATGGAATTGCATAATCTGCCCGGCCGGGCCCTCGCCGGCTTGATTGAGCAGCGCGATCTTCGTTCCTGGCGAATAGTGCGCGAAATCGACGACTAGATCGAAGCGTTCAGCCGGCGACATAGCGACGCTGCGGTGGATCAGCGGAGCGGCCAGTAATCCGCCATCACTGCCGATCTGCACCATGGGCCTGCCGGTATCCAAAGCCAGCTCATACCGCCGCGCGTTGGATGCGTTTAAAACGCGGAAACGGTATTTTGTATTGGCCACTTCTAGCGTGGGCCAAGGAGCGCCGTTCACCAGGATCACGTCTCCGAGGACTCCGCCCATATATTCATGCTGCACGCCCGGTTGATTTCGCAAGGAAGGGTCGAGCGAAGGATAGAGGAACGACCCGTCGGCGTTGAACGAACGGTCGCAGATCAGTAACGGGATTTCCTTGTCTCCACGCGGGAGCGGGAGCCGCAACTCTTCCTCGTCGCGCAGAATATAGAATCCCGCCAGGCCACGCCAGACCTGTGGCGCGGTGAAATCCATCCGGTGATCGTGATACCAGAGCGTGGCGGCGCGCTGCAGGTTGGGATAAACATATTCGCGCTCTCCGGTGACAATTCTGGCGCGTGGATCGTGCATGAACGATTGCTCGAAACCTGCCGCAGGCAATAGAAAATCGGTCGGGTAGCCATCGCTTTCGGGCGGCGTGTGGCCGCCATGGAGGTGATTCACAATCGGCACCGGCAGGGCGTTAGAAAGCCGCAACGATAGGCGCGTTCCGCTACGCGCTTCAATGGTTGGGCCCGGAAACATCCCGTTAAAACCCCAGATCTCCGTGTTCAGGCCAGGCAGAATTCGGGCCGGGGCCGGACGCGCGGTTAGTTCGTAATCGTCGGAACCGGCTTGCGATGGCTGGAGTATGGGAATACGTGGCAGAGGCGCGGAGAATGGCGGCGGCAAGGCAGTGCGGCTGCGTAGTAGCTGTGGCTCCGGCCTACGATGAGAGGCGCAACCCGCTTCAAACGCCGGGATCGAGAGCCCAGCGCCGGACAGTTTCAGCATTTTCCGGCGCGTCAGCTTCATGCTTTGGCCTGGGCGCGGAAGACCTCAACCAGTTGCCACAATACTGCGCCGAAGAGAAACACTCCCAGGGGGACGTGCACGACGAGGAATCTGCCATAGCCGGTGCCGGTTTGCAAAACTTCACCTAGAAAAACAAACAGGCTGGAGATCGCGAGTATCAGTCCGGGGCCTTCCAATCCGTGCGCTAGAACGACGCCGATTTGTACGGCCGCGATACATAAGATCACCCATGCCATCCATTCGTGCACCACGACGGGACCGAGGGAGCCAGAAAGAAACAGGCCGGCCAAAATGGCTTGCGTCCCGATTGCTAGCGCGTGAAGCACGATGACCACACGGAGAATTAACATGAAGACGGAGGCGGATGGCCGTCATGCCGGCCACTAAACCCACACCATACCATGCGACGCGCGGGTCTTTGGGCGCTTCTGATGTGGCGGGCCGCACTCGCGCGGGATAATAACCCGCGGCAGGTTGATAACTGCCCCACATTGCTAACTGTTAATGCCGGTAGACGCTCGTGCCGGTGTTGTAGTGGCGCCAGTCGAACCAATAATCCTTGATCGGATTCAGGCTCTCGAGGCACGTGCCTTGCAGCTTGCCGGAGGTCGCGCAGCCCTGAAAATTCCAGTTGCTTCCGGTGGCGGAATCGACCAGGAAGCCACCATCGCGCATCCGGTAGAACTCGGGCGTTCCGGCGATGCCTGGTATTCTCTGCCAGAAGGCCCGGACCGATTGGTCATCGGGTCCAACCACCAAAATCACGGGTTCCGATCCCACGTGGTCTTGAATCAGCTTTTCCGCGAGCACCGTTTGGTAGGGATAAGCGCGGCTGGCTCCGAAAGCTTGGATGCCGACCATGAGGTCGCGCGCCGGCAGGCCCGTTTCGGGATAGCTGAGCACGGTGGGCGTTTTCCGCATCTTCACATCCCAATCGCGCGGAGCGTAATCGGAAACATATTGTGCTGCGTCGTTCAGAACCGTGCCTTGCGGCTCCTCCGTTTTCCAGAGCGCGAATGTTAGCTCATCGGCTGGAACTAACGTGAGCTGGCGCCCTTTCAGCGGTCCGGCTATCGCCATGCCACTGATCTGCTGCCAGTAGGTTCCGGTCTCCTCATCGCGCATGAGGAAGTTCTGGTTGTTGATTCCAGCCAGATGGAACGTGAGCACCAAACCCGCGATATAGCGCCGTAACACCAGACCGGTGTGACAGAGCGTTCAATAGGTGGCGACGATGGGCACGCCGTTGAGCGTATCGTTCACAATGTGGTGATACGACATGCCGCGAATCGGATACGCACGCGCCATGGGACCGATCTTGACGGCGATCACTTTCTCCGCGCCATCCAGTTTTGACTCGGCCGCGGTCGAAAACGACGGCCGATTAAGCGGATGAAACATTTGCTCGTACACATTGACCCGCGACAGTCCGGCCGAGGCGCAAACCAGCAGAGCGGCCGCGAGCGCGGCCCAGCGGCGCTTGGGCGTCGACTTGCGCCAATACCAAACCAAGGCGACGATGGCCGCAATCACGAGCAGTGCGTCGAGCAGGGTTCGGTAGCGGAGCACCGCCAAGGCCACCGCCAGCTCAGTTACGCCCTGCGGCCGGAATGGCCGGATCACATAGAGAGGATAGGCAAGCGCGGCGGCGGACAACACGATACATGGCGCTAAGACGAGCCAAAACACTCGTCCGGGGTTACGTATTTGCATTCTGGCGTCTTATTTTATTACGCCGGAGCCGCTGGTTTGCAGCGAACAAAACTAACGCGCCAAGCGGCAGGGCCAGATAGGGCCAATACGCTTCCGGCTTGGCCTCAGCCGGCGTCACCAGCAGAGCGCCTTTCACTTTGGTCTCCATTTCGTTGCGGCAAACGGAAACCGAATAATTCCATTCGCCGGCTTCGGGCAGGTTGAGAGTTGACGCGTAGAGCAGTTTGTTTTGAGCATGCTTGCGCGACAAATGAAGGATCTCACCCCGGATGTGGATCAGCACATCGGCATCCAGCACCGGAGCCATGGTGTTGCGATCCTGCACCAACACGCTGAGATCAATTGGACCGGCGTTCAGTGAGGCAGGCGCGGCAAAAACGCTCACCAGGTACGGTCCGGAATTCTGCCGCAGTTGCAGAGAGCCTCCATCGCCAAACATCGGCAATGCGCTCAAGAGCAGGATGAGGAACCATTTCAATTCATGACCATGCCGCGCATCTGCATCGGTTGAAATAGAATCCAAACGCCGGCGATGTACAACAGGCAGACCAGCGCGGCCCAGGGAACCGCCACGCCAAAACGCCGCTGCGCGATGCGCCAAGCGACATAGAGACTGAGAAGCAATCCCCCATCGAGCACCAGAATTTGCGCTGGCGTCAACCATCCCGGAGTTGTGGGATGCACCGATATAACGGCCAGATGCAAAACTCTTTCTATGGCTGGCATAACAGATTCCCAACCTGTCACAAGGTGAAATAGAAAATGCGCGATCCACATGCTGAAGCCCAGCGGAATCAGACAGGGCGCGAAACGGCACGCCACTTGCTTCCAGTTTGCGCTCGAGCCTCCTATCCATTGCGATGTAGAACCGCACACGAATGCCAGTATCAACGGCGGCAGAACGATGGCCGCTGCGTAGGCGAGGGGCGGGATAGGAAGCACCATGCCCAAAGCGTTCACGAATGCCGCAAATGCCAGCAAGAATATCAGTGACGCGAAATCCAAACGGATTGCTCGGTCCACGGTTAACTGGGCGCCGGGCGCGACTATCGCGATTCCGACATTTTCTTGCGGACAAGCCTGCACGCAATCAAGGCAAAACGTGCAATCCAGATTGCCGGTTTTGCGCGGCTGGAATAAATACATCTCGCAGCCCCGCTGTTGAGCATTGCCACGCAGACAATCGTGAGTCTCGCAGGGGGTACAAACCTGAGCGTCGCGAACTCTGATCTCTAATGGAGAAACCATCGAATTGACAAAATGAAACTGCCCGATCGGACAAACATATTTGCAGAAGCTCGCGCCTTCAAAAAGGCTATCGACGACGAGCGCTGTAACAAAATACCCAGCGACGATCCAGGCTGTCAGCCACGGGCTGCTCCACAGGCTGAACACTTCGTACGACCAGAAGTAAACAGCCAGCAGGCACACGGCGACCCACTTGGATCGAAGCCGCTTGGGCCAGCGATGACGCGGCCGGAAGAAGCGCCGCGCCAGATCGCGCGGAAGCGTAAACGGACAGGCCATGCAAAACAGATTCCCGGCGGCGAGAAGGCCGATTACCGCAAAGCCGCGCCAGTATGTCCAGGGCAAAGTGCCAGCCAAATTAAGAGGCCCGATTTGCGGACCCCAAAAGCCGTCCGCAACGACAACCGCGGCCAAGATCAACATCGCGCTTTGCAAAATGCGGCGGAAGTGGCGATAGCGGAGAATCGGCCCAATGACCGGAACTCGCAACAAGTCCCAAGGCTTGTCCTCGAAAATAGGAAACACGCCGGGCGCAAAACGCCGCTTGGTTCCTCCCAGCGCCTGCATCAAGGCTAGAAATGCGGGCACTAAATATATGATCGAGCCGGGCACCCACATGATCGCTCCCGCCGCGGACTGATCGTCTAACGCCTGGACGCCGAACAGCCTTGGCGCCAGCGCATAGCTGGGGTAGACCACGTGACTCGAAAATGTCAGCCAAGCCGAAAGCCCCGTGTTCACAAAGTCCGCCAGGAGCAGGTATGGGAACATGGTCCAACGCGGCCACTGCGGACGGCTTGGCCAGACTTGGATCACCGGCCACCAGAACAGCAGTGCCGCGGCGAAAAAGCAGGCATGCTCAGTCCGATGCCAGGCGGGGGAACGAAGCGCCAGCTCATAAAATTTCGGAGCGTGCCAGATGATGGTGGCGCTTGCCATGGCGAGCCATCCGGTGACCGGGTGCGTGAGTCTGCGTCCGGCGGTTTTCAACGCCGGCGACGTCAGGAACGGGCTAAGCGCGTCGCGCACCACCTTCGCGGGAAGCCCACGCACCGTTGCCAGCAGTGGCTGGCCGAGCCAGATCAAGGGCGGCGCCACCATCATCAGCAACAAATGCTGGATCATGTGGACTTCCAGGAGAAAGCCGCCAAAGGCATCGAGCGGCGACGCAATTGCGATGAAGAGCGATGCCAAACCAGCCAGAAAACAGGTGAGCCGCCAACCCGGATATTTGCCGGGCATCTCGCGGTGTAACCGGAGCCATCCGCGCAGATAGACGACGGCGCCAGCGAGCAGCCCCAGCACGGCCGTGACCGGAATAGTCCAGGACGCGAGTACAGCAGCGGCCACGGGGTCCATTGTCAGTGTTTGTTTGCGTCGTGCGCCACCGGCTCATCCACGGGACGAAGCGTTTCCATGAACGCCACCACGGCGCTCACTTCCGCCGGGCTGAGGTTCTTTCCATAGGCCGGCATGTTGCCGCTGCCCTGAATCACTTGCCGCACCAACTGATCGGCGGTGAGGCGGGTGGCTACTCCGTCGAGTTCGGGACCGCGTTGCCCGCCGTGGCCACCCAGGCTATGACAATTCCGGCACTGTTTGTTCTGGATAACGATGGAGCCGTGTCTCTCCAGCGGGGTGCGGCCGGCTAGGTATTTTATCGGAATCGGATCGCTGCTCCAGGCGGCCATGTCGGGCGACCAGGGCGAGGTCAGGCCCGACTGGGCCAACAGGAACAACATCACCATAGTGCCAGTGACCAGCAGCACCGAGAATGGGCGTCTGCGCCAGCTCTTCTCGCCGGTATTGGAAATGAAGGGCAGCGCGACCAACAGAACGATGATCACCACCGGCAAGGTGAGCAGCAGCACGGTTTCGGTGTAGGCCGGCAGCAGCGCCAGACCGGCGAAGACCGGCAGAAAATAATAATCGGGCTTAGGCGCTGTGATAATCAGCGTAGGATCGGGCGGGCCAGTGGGCCCTTTTGGACCAAAGACCAATGCGCACAGCAGAATTCCCAGGATCACGGCGGCGCTGAACAGCAAATCTTTGCCGATCACATTGGGCGCGAACGGAACACCTTCTTTGTGGATCAGATCGTCGTATTCCTGGTCGTAAGTCTCTTTTACTACCGGGTGGCCGGGCTTCGGATACTCGTTGATGCCCTTGGTGAGCACCAGGCGCAGATGCAGGGCAACGAGCGCCAGAATCAGGCCCGGGATGATGAAGACATGCAGGCTGAAAAAGCGCGTGAGAGTTGCACCGCCAATGATGGGACCGGCGAGCATAAATCGCACCAGTTGGGCGCCCAGCACGGGCACGCGGCCCATGATGGAAGCGCCGATCCCCAATCCCCAATAGGCATCCTGGTCGAAACGCAGCACCTGGCCCGTGAACGCCATGCCCAAAGTACAAAACAGCAGAATGCAGCCGGAAACCCAGGTCAGCTCGCGCGGATACTTATACGCTCCGAATAGAAATACCTGAATCACATGCAGCGTCATGATGCCGACCATGAAGTTTGACGCCCAGTAATGCAAGGCGCGCAGAAACGGTCCCAGAAACTGCTGGTCATTCAAATACTGCAGCGTGGTCCAGGAGTGCTCGGCGGACGGCACATATACGAATGCCAGGCAGATGCCGGTGACGATCTGCAAAATCAGGCAGACTAATGTTCCGCTGCCGAAAACATAGAACCAGCTATTGGTGCTGGCGGGTACGTGATGTCCCGCCGTGGCTGCATACAGCTTGGTGATATGCAGCCGGTCTTCCAGCCAAAGAGCGCAGGAGCGAAGAATCGAGATCATGCCGGGTCCGAAAGATTCGGTAGATGACCGCCGTTAATCATGAGCTGGCCATTCTCCACCTTGTTCTTATATTCAAAAAGACCGCGCGGCGGCGGCCCCGAAGCGTGCGCGCCGTCCTCGTAAAACACGCCGCCATGGCAAGGGCACATGAATAAGTGGGATTCCTGAAACCAGCGCACCGGACAGCCCAGATGCGTGCAGTTGATGGCAAAGACCTGGAACTTGTCGCCTTCCAGGCGGCGCACCCAACAAGGAATGTCACCGGTGGCGCCGTCCCATGCCGTCACAAACGGATTGCGGTAGGTCGCCAAACGCGTGTTGTTCTCAGGAAACGCGTCAACGCCGCCCAGGGCGATCCAGGTACTATAGGGATTTTTCCCGAACAGGCCGGAAAGCACATACCCAAGCAGGGGAATAGCGAACAGCGTACCGGCGATCGCATTCAGCGCGATGCCAGCCTTGAACAGCCACGAACGGCGGGAGGGTTGGGCCGCAGCCGCGGTCGCTTTTGCCGCCGCGCACCCGTTGCAAGGTCTGTCACAAGGTCTGGTTTCGGCCATACTCTACAGGTTCTCCTTCTGCTGCCGATGTGAAGTCACCCAGGCAACAACATCCGAGATCTCGTCCGCTGTCATGGGGTGCCCGGCGACGTAGCCGCGCCAATTGTGGGCAGGACTGCGTTCGATCACACTAGTCCGCAGCGATTGGTCGCTCACCAATTGCAGAAATCGCCGGTCGATCACCGAGCCAGCTTTACCCGCCGCTTGACCGGAAGCCCCATGACAACTGGCGCAGTATGTGTTGTACGCGCTCTCGCCGCGCTGTGCATTGCCGGGGGCGACACTATAGGGCGGCAGATTCCCGACATCCTGGGCGCCACCCCATTTCCGCTGCATTCCGTCCACTAGAACGTCGATTTGCTTGGCAGTGAGGAATCCGCCGGCCATGCGCGAAAAGCCGGGCATCGACGTTCCAGGAATACCCTGGGTGATGTTCTTCCGTATCTGTTCTTGGCCGATCAGATGCTGAAAAACCGGGTCGTTCAGCGTCTGGGCGGCGCCCTGCTTGCCATCGGTTCCGTGGCACGCCGCGCAATTGCTACTGAACAGCGCTTCAAAGTTCATCACGTCATCCGGACGAGTATACTGTTCCACGTGGTTCTCGCAGCCCGCGAGGCACAACAGAAAAGTAAACAGGGACAGGCGGGAGGTCATCGCTTCTCGTCCTCGCCCGGCTCCTTTTCGCTCAATAAGCCCGGCGCCTCGATTCCGGTTCGCATCGCCAGGGTCCAGCTTTGCATCGTTTCGATGCTTTGGGAGCGGGCGATCACATAGCCGCCAATCATCCCGAAAGCGAGTTGCGAGGCTACGAACCAGCGCCAGTCGATTCTGGCATTCAGCGCCGGATTCACCACGTCCAGCGTCGACGCAATCAGACCCGACCAAAGAATTGGCGAGACAATGCCGGCCCACAGCCAGGCTCCCTTGGGGAACATAGGAAGCATTACAGCATAAAGCACGCCGACCAGGATGGAAGTGAGCAAATGAATCACAATGCCCAGGCCCAATCCGAGAGCGCTGAAGTGGCGCAGTTCCTCGACGCTGGCCGAAGCCATATCGGGCAGCGCGGCGGCGGCCAGCAGGTTGATGGGATACCAGATGCTGCCTTGTGTAATCAGCCCGAACACTAGCGCCACTACGGCCATGGCGGCAGCACCCACCAAACCGCCCTTGATACCCGATGAATACGGCTTGATTTCAGCCGGGATGCGGACACGATGCCCCTCTTCGCCCGGCTGGAGATGTTCCACGCGGCGCGTTACCGGCCGTTCCGCCGCGGCTTCCTCAAGCTGCGGATGCTCCAAGGTAATGGGTTCATGATGTTCATCCGGGAGCACCTCAAACCACCAGCCAACGGCTGCGCGCAGAACGAGAACAATGCCGAGAAGACTGACATAGGACGTCGTCACCAGGCCGGCAAACAGCAGCGTCACACCAAATGCGAAAATCATCGGCCACGCGGTTGGCGCGGGCAGTTGGATGACATCCTTGGATTCGTGTTCCATGTTCGCCCTCAGCGTCCTAACCAGTAGACGACTGTAAATACTACCACCCAAACCGCGTCCACAAAATGCCAATACCAACTGAGCAACTCGACGCGATGATGATGGCGATGCAACTCGACGCCGCTCACAGACAGAAAAAATGCCAGCGATAGTAGCGTCACTCCAATCACTACGTGGCTGGCATGCAGCCCGACCAGCGAATAGTAAGTGGTTCCGAACAAATTGGTCGCGATGGTCAGGTGATCGTGGTTGATGAGCTTGTTCCACTCGATGCCGGTCTGGCGCAAGAATTCCAGGCCCAGCAGGACGGTGAGTCCCATCCAGAGCAGAAACCGGCTCCGCGAGTTGTTCTTCAAACCGCGAACCGCCATTTCCACCGTAAGGCTGCTCGATAGCAGGCAGACGGTCGCCCAAATCGGCAGGGTCAACACATCGGCCGGATAGGGCCCGGTGAGGCTCTTGCCGATATAGAAGACGTAAGCGATCACGAAAATCATGAAAATGGTCGCTTCCGTCGCAATCAGGCACAGCACAGCCACGTTGCCGCGATCGATCAGGGTTACTTCCGAATTGTGAGCAATCACCAAGGATTCCGATGACATGGTGTGTTCCTCTAATCGTATTTCCAATCGGGATCTTCCGGATGCTTCAAATCCCACAACGGGCGGCTGCTGCGGACTTCCGGCAAGGTTGCAAAGTTGTATTCAGGCGGAGGAGAAGTGGTGGACCATTCCAGCGTCCAGGCGTCCCACGGATCGGCTCCAGCCATGCGGCCTTTGCGCAATGAGTACACCACGTTCCAGACAAAGAAGATAATGGCCGCACCCTGCACCACCACTCCGACGGACGAGATCATGTTCCACAGTTCCCAGCCTCGGCCCGGAGCGTAGGTGTAAATGCGCCGGGGCATACCCAGCAACCCGGCAAAGTGCTGCGGATCAAACGTGAGATGGAACCCGATCACCAGCAGCCAGAAATGCCATTTGCCCAATGTCTCGTCGAGCCGGCGGCCGGTGGCTTTGGGAAACCAGTAATAGATCGCGCCAAAGAGCGTAAACATCAAACCGCCAAACAGCACGTAGTGGAAATGCGCGACCACGAAATAGGAGTCCGTCAGTTGCCAATCGAACGGGGCAACCCCCAGCATGATTCCGGTCAATCCGGCGATCAGAAACTGGAACAGAAAGGCGATGCAAAAGAGCATCGGCGTATCCATTCGAATCTTGCCGCCCCACATGGTCGCCAGCCAGTTGAACATTTTTATTCCGGTGGGAACGGCAATGATCATGGTAGACACGGCGAAGAATATATTGGCTTTGGAAGTCATGCCTACCGCGAACATGTGATGCGCCCACACTCCGAAGCTGATGAATCCGATAGCGGAAGTGGCGCCGATCATGGCCATGCGGCCGAACATCGGCTTGCGGGAAAACACCGGGATGATTTCGGAGGCGGCGCCAAATCCGGGCAACATGAGAATGTAAACCTCCGGATGGCCGAACATCCAGAAGAAATGCTGCCAAAGCACCGCGTCGCCACCCGCTTGCGTATCGAAAAAGTGCGCGCCCAGAAAACGGTCCAGCAGCAGCATGACCTGCGCGGCCGTCAGTGGAGGCATGGCAATCAGAACCTGACAGGACACCACAAAGAGCATCCAAACCAGTAGCGGCATGCGCGACAGCGTCATCCCTTTCGCGCGTGAGCTGAGGACGGTGGCGATGACGTTAATCGCCGTAATGGTGCTGCCAATGCCGCTCAACATGATACTGAGCACCCAATAGTCGGTGCTGGTTCCGCGGGAGAAGGCTCGCTCATTGAGCGGCGAGTAGGCAAACCAGCCTACGTCGGGAGCGGTTCCATGTCCGGCCAAGCCTTCTCCCGTGAGATAGCTGGCGTAAAGCAGGATTCCGCCAAACAAAGTCATCCAGAAGCCCATGGCGTTCAAGCGCGGAAAGGCCATGTCGCGCGCCCCGAGCATTAGGGGGACCAGGTAGTTCGCCAGCGCCGCGAAGAACGGCATGCCGACAAAAAACACCATGGTTGTCCCGTGTACCGTGAACAGCCGGTTGAACGTGTCCGGCTCAATCAGGGTGTTATCCGGAAACATAAGTTGAGCGCGCATCACTCCGGCGAGGATGCCCGCCACGACAAAAAACAGCAGCGCGGTGATGGTGTACATCAAGCCGAGCCGTTTGTGGTCAACGGTGATTACCCACTCATGCAGCAGCGATGGCAGGGAAAATGCTAGTTTTTTGCGTTGCTCATCGAAAGGATATGTGACGGTGGCCATGAGTCTCCCGGCTTACTTCAACGACGACAGGTACAAAGTGACCTGCTCGAGTTGTTGTTCATCCAGTTGCATGTCGGGCATCAGGTTGCCCGGCTTAATCCTCTGCGGATCGCGCACCCAGGCGCTTAAGTTGTGAGGGGTATTGGGAATCATCCCGGACGCAATGGTTTGCCGGCTCATCAGATGCGTGAGGTCCGGGCCAAACTTGCCAACCGCGGGTGTTCCCCGCACGGTGTGGCAATTGACGCAAGAAAGCGAAAGAAAGGTCTTTTCTCCGGCGGAAGCGCCACTTTCCGCGGCGTCGAGTTTCTGGGCAGCAACCCATTTGTCGAAATCCTCAGGGGTCTCGACCACCACGCGGATCAGCATGTTGGCATGCTGGGTTCCGCAGTATTCGGCGCAGTTGCCCAAATACACCCCGGTTTCCCGCGCATCGATCCACATCTTATTGTTTCGATTGGGGATGACATCGGTCTTTCCCGCCAACTGGGGTACCCAGAAACTGTGCGCGACGTCGGCCGACTGGAGCGTCAGGAAAGTATACTTTGGCCTGGTTTTGCTATTCACCGGGATGTGTAACTCGTTAGCGGACGTGATACCCAGCTCCGTATAGTGAAACTCCCACCACCATTGGTGCCCCACTACGGTGACCTTGACGGCGTCAACGGGCGCGCGCTTGTCCTCGATGCCGGAAGTCACCCGCGCAGTGGCCATGGTCAAAACGAACACGATGAGGATCGGGATCACCGTCCAGGCGATTTCAATTTGGTTACTGCCGTAAACCTGGGCCGGTTCCCTGGCATCGTCGCCCGCGTGGCTGCGAAATTTGACAACAGCGTAAGCCAGCAGGCCTGTCACTACGAGAAAAATGGCCCCGCAAATAGCCAGGGTCAGGACGGAGAGCCGCATTACTGAGTCCGCGGAATCTCCCAGCGGCCGGAAGATATTCCCGACGGAATGCACTTCTTGGGCCAGAGCCTCAGAGGCCGCTGCGAGGCACAAGCCAAATAGGATTCGTGGTCGCATTTCTCTTCTCTGCTACGGCGATCAGCTTAGAAATACCGTTTTGAAGGATAACAGATCTTAGAGCGAGAAGCTATGCGATTCGTGCGTATGTCGCAAATGCAACGGAACATCCATGCGCCCGTTCGTGCCGGCGAAGGGTCGCCCGGCAGATTTGGCAGGCATGGTAGGCCTCATTAGCGCGTTGCAGGGTGTCGTCCGGAGTGACGCCGTCGAGGCGGACCACGAAAGTGACAACTTTGCGGTAGGCCTCAACGGCCTCTTCCACTTCAGCTAATAACTTCCGTCTCTCGCGGCAGGACATGCTTTCACCTTTCGCGCGGTTCACCTTCGCGCCGTTCGCCTCTCGAGGCAATTGGGGTTCGATGGAGGTTTAGTGCTGGCTTGCCCCGATCTTTCTCAAAGAATGTTGGCTCAAGCGGAGGCCGAGGACCAAACGGGGCCGGGACTCTACGGCAGGGCTTTCACACGTAGCGTGGCCTTAGCCTCCACTTTCTCAAACTGCATGGGAAAGCTACGCCCCGTGTAGTATGCGTCCCACTGGTCCTTGTAGTGCCACGACAAGACCTGGCCGGACTCGCCGGCGGTAATGTTGTTCCAAGATTGGTCCCAGGACGACAGGTCGGCGACGAAACGCATGGATGGGCCCAGGCTGCGCGTGGTCTGCTTAATGGTGGTGGAAGAACCGCTCATCGGGACCGGCCCAATATTGAAATAGCTGCCGATCAGGGGAATCTGGCTGTCCACCGGCTGCCTGATTTCCAGCTCATTGTAGGCGCCGTAATTCCAGTTCTTCAATATACCGCCTTGCAATTTGCGGCCTTCTTCGAAGGCTTTGCTCAAAGCCGGCAGTAGCAGGTCTTCGCGGCCGTATCGTTCCACCACCCACGGGGACATCTCATAGGAATAAATATCGCCATGCCCGGGAGAAGCCATTTCCGCGAGGCTCAAGCGTACTTGTAGAAACAACAAGCGGGCCAGCAGTGGCGCAGCCAGACTCTTCTCCATTTGCCCATTCCAGTTTCTGAGCAATTCCACTTGGTCACGCAGATCGGCCTTATGGGTTTTCTCGTGGTCCCAGGCGGCTACGGTGCGTTTGGCCAACAGATGCAAGAAGGAGGAGTAGACATCCTTTTCGACCACCAGCATGTCCGGGGGTTTCCATCCCGTGCGCGCGATCAGCAGATCGCGAATCTCCGTGGACCGGTAGGGAGGCGAGAAGACCCCGCCCACGCGATACTTATAATCCGCGGGAAAGGGATTCTGATTCGCCGTTACGATATATCCCCGTTCCGGGTTGAACGAAGCCGGCAGTTCGTCGAACGGAATCCAGCCCTGCCATTCATATTCTCCCGAACTGCCATCCAGCGGAACGTCACCGTCAAAATTCTTACGGATTGGCAAACTTCCGGTGGCATGGTAGCCGATGTTTCCGTTCACGTCGGCGTAAACGAAGTTCTGGCCCGGCCCGGGAAAGCGCTCGAGCGCGGCCAGAAACTCAGTCCAGTTTTGCGCCCGATTGAGATCGAAGAACGGAAATTGGTAAGAGCCAGGTTCCGCCGCCGCCCAGCGGAGTGCAAGAAACCGGCCTTGCTCGGCATCGATTACCGGTCCGTGCCGGGTCACCCACTGGGAGAACAAAAATGGTTTAGCGTCCTTGACCGCGATCGGTTCGGTTTCGAGGCGCGCCTGTTCCACCTTTCCTTCAAACAGGTAACGCCCGGATTGTGGATCCAGCCGCTCCCGATAGAGATCCTGAACGTCGAAGCCGAGATTGGTCACCCCCCAGGCGATACGGTCGTTGTGGCCGATGATGACGCACGGCACGCCGGGCAAAGAAACGCCGCTGACGTTCAAGCCGGGAGCTTTCAAATGCACCATGTACCAAGTGGATGGCAGGTCGAAGTCGAGATGCGGATCGTTGGCGAGAATGGGTTTGCCGCTCGCGGTCCGCTTTCCGGAAACCGCCCAGGCATTGGATCCCGGTTGCACCTCGCGGCCGCTTCGGGTGGGAAACAGTTGATTGACCAGCTCCGCATTGCCGTGTTCCAGCATGACCTGTTTTTCCAGATCGTCCTTCCAGGTCGTGGTCAAGTTGCGATGCATCTGGAGACCGGCCAGAACGGTATCCACCGGGCTCCAGGGCCGGGGATCATAACCCAGCAGAGTGAACTCCAGCGGCAAATCGCCGCGATGCGTCTCGATGAAATAGTTCACGCCGCGCGCATAGGCGTTCAACACCACGCGATCGGCGCGCGGCAGCGTGCGCCAATGTTGTTCCGCTATCCGGCGCATGCGCAGGGCGCGGGCTTCCCGATCGCTGTTGAGCGCTGCTTTGCCGACCACTTCGGCCAGTTCCCCGCCCGCCAGCCGGCGCAACGCGTCCATCTGCCAGAGCCGGTCCTGAGCGGTGACGTAGCCTTGCAAAAAGATTGCGTCTTCCCAAGTCGCCGCCGTGATATCCGGCACGCCGCGGGCATTGCGCTCGATAGATGCCGCACTCGAGATAGGAGCGGAGATTTCTCCGCTGGTCTTGGCAAGCGGCCTCCACGCATACCAATAGGCCGCCGCCAGGACGAGCACCAGCAAAACCGCTATGCTCAAGTTAATGTATTTGATCGCCTTTGCGAGATGCACCAGAAATTCCATGGTCCCATAGCGGCCTGCATCCGCGGCTTCCATGTACTATCGCTTAGGCATATTGGTCGTCATCCTGGCGCTGAACGGATTCTTCGCCGCCGCCGAGGTCGCGTTGCTTTCCGTACGCCGCAGCAAGCTGCGTGAACTAGCCGAACAAGGGCAAGCCGCCGCGCAAGTCGCTCTGAATCTTCTGGCGAATCCCGCGCGCCTGCTCTCCGTTACACAGGTTGGCGTAACGTTGGCCAGCCTTGGTTTGGGTTGGGCGGGAGAAGGCACGGTTTATCAGCTTCTGATCGGAGTACTGGGGCCGTGGATTCCCCCCCACTTTGCTCCCATTATGCATGGCGTCAGTTTTGGCATATCATTCCTGCTGATCAGTTATGCGCATGTGGTGATTGGCGAGGTAGTGCCCAAGAACCTGGCGATCGAAAAATCGGCCCGGCTGGCGATTCTGGCCGCTCCGGTGTTGCTGCTATTCGATCGCCTGATTGCGCCGTTCGTATTTGTCTCGGAGCGGTCGGCCGCCGCGCTATCGCGGCTGATCGGGTTGAAAGGATCTCACACGGGTAGCGGGCATTCGGCCGAGGAGTTGAAGTTCATCGTCAGTTCCAGCCGCATGGAGGGGCATCTGCGGCAGTTCGAAGAAGACGCCATCCAAGCGCTGCTTGAACTGACGGACTATTCGGCCCGCGAGATTATGGTGCCCCGCAACGCGATCATCTCCGTGTCCCTGGACGCAACGCTCGACGAGACCCTGCGTTTGATGCGGGAACACCAGTACTCCCGCTTGCCGGCTTATGAAGGCACGCCGGAACATATCGTCGGCTACATCCACTACAAAGATTTGATGCGTGTCTGGGAGGAGCGCCGGATCGCACTCGAGCGCGGCCGGACAGTGCGCCCGTTTCGGGTGCAGCGAATTCTACGTAAGCCGCTGGTGGTGCCGGAAACGAAATCGCTCGCCGACTTGATCGATGAATTCCGGACCACGCACATTCACTTGGCCATCGTGGTGGACGAATTCGGCACCATCGGCGGTCTGGTGACGCTGGAGGATGTGTTGGAACAAATTTTCGGCGAAATCGGGGACGAGCATGACGTCAAGCGGCCGGCGCCGCGCGCCGAATCGCCGATCCTGGACGTGGACGGCGCCATCAGCATCGTGGATCTGGCGACTCAATATGGCGTGGAGCTGCCGGGCGACGCCGGTTTTGAAACGCTGGCGGGGTTTCTCCTGTTCCAACTCGGGTACATTCCCACGCAGGGAGAATCGTTGGAATATGGGGGCCGCAAGTTTACCATCACCAGCATGGATCGCAATCGAATCGCGCAGGTTCGCATCGAACGCTTGCCGGCGGCGTAGAGCGGCCTCGAATATACTGTAAGTAAATGACCATCGACGAGCGCTTGGACCGTCTTACGGAACGCCACGAAGCGTTGACGCAGACCGTCGAACTCGTGGGACACCTGCAGCAGAAGAACGAAAAGGCGTTGGCGAAGAATGAAGCGCTGATGACCCGCCTCGAAGCGATGATGGGGCGTGTGATTGAGAGCATCGAAGGCCTTGTTCGTATCGCACGGGCTCACGACCAGCGGATCTCAGATATCGAGGGCGGCCGCCAATAAGGTGGTAGCTTATATCGAATCGCGCAGGTCCATATCGAATGCTTGCCGGTAGCAGTCTTATTGGCGACGGGACACAGCGACGATCGTTTGCAGAGGACGATTTCGGGCTCGAGACCGCAATGTCCCCATCTGTGTCCGAGCGTCCGCGCGGCTCCTTGCGATCTTCCTCTCGGATTCGCGGTATGCTTCAACAATGGAAGTTGCAAAGATGCTTGCCGAGCTCCGGCAAGAGCGCGATCAGCTCGAAAACGTAATTGCGAGTTTGGAGCGGCTCGCGTTGGGGGGCCGGAAACGACGCGGGCGTCCGCCCGCATGGCTCAAGGAAGCCGCCACAGTGAAGCGCCGTGGGCGTCCACCTGGCAGCAAAAATAAACCGAAGGCGGAGTAAGCACGGTCGCCGACCACAGCCGGGCCGTTTTTTCAGCCGTTAGTAGAATTATAAGTATGTCCTCCAGCATGGCGGCCCTTGCTTCTCCTGAAGAAATCGCCAAGTATGAGGCGGTGATCGGGCTGGAAGTACACGTGCAGCTTGGCACGCACACCAAGATTTTCTGTGGCTGTCCCACGGGGTTCGGAGCGCCGCCAAACACCAATGTCTGCCCGGTGTGCCTGGGGTTGCCGGGCGCGTTGCCGGTGTTGAACCAGCGGGCGGTGGAGATGGCGATTGCCGCTTCGCTAGCGATGCATTCGAAGATCAATTCGTTCTCGCGTTTTGCGCGCAAGAACTACTTCTATCCGGACTTGCCCAAGGGCTATCAGATTTCGCAGTACGATCAGCCACTGGCCGAACACGGTTGGCTCGACATCGGCGAGCGGCGCATCGGCATTACGCGCGTACACATGGAAGACGACGCGGGTAAGAGCATTCACGACGGGTTCAAGGACTCCGACCTTTACACCTACGTGGATCTGAATCGCAGCGGGACGCCACTGATCGAGATTGTCACCGACCCCGATTTGCGATCCGCGGACGAAGCCCATGCTTTTTTGACCGAACTCAAGATGGTGATTGAGTATGTCGGCGTCTCGGAATGCGATATGGAAAAAGGACAGCTCCGGTGCGACGCCAACGTGTCTGTGCGGTTGAAAGGCGCGGAAAAACTTGGCGCCAAAGCCGAAGTCAAGAACCTGAACTCGTTCCGTTTTGCCAAGCTGGCGCTGGAATATGAAATCGCGCGGCAGGTCGCGCTGATTGAAAGCGGCGGCAGGGTGGTGCAGGAAACACGCCTTTACAACGCCGCGACCGGCGAGACGGTGAGCATGCGCAGTAAAGAGCACGCCCACGACTATCGCTATTTTCCCGAACCCGATCTGGTTCCGCTGCGCGTCAGCGATGCCTGGCGCGACCGCATCGCGAGCAGCCTTCCGGAACTGCCGGCCGATAAACGCGCCCGCTTTATCAAGACCTACGGCATTCGGGAATATGACGCCCAGGTGCTCACTCAGTCCAAAGCCCTGAGCGGCTATTTCGAGCGCGCGACCGCGGTGTCCGGCGATGGCAAGACCACGGCGAACTGGGTGCTGGGCGACTTGTTGGGCGCCTTGAAGGGCTTGGAAATTGCCGAGTCTCCCGTGAGTGCGGAGAGACTGGGCGAACTCGTAGGATTGATCGGCACAGGCGAGATCTCGGGCAAACTCGCCAAGGAAGTCTTCGTCAAGATGTTCGCTACGAGCGAAGCCGCGAGCGCGATCATGGAACGTGAAGGACTGAAGCAGATCAACGACGCCGGCGCTCTGGGCAAAATCGTCGACGACGTGATCGCTGCCAATCCCAAGCAGGTGGAACAATATAAGGCCGGAAAAACCACGGTTTTGGGCTTTCTTGTAGGCCAAATCATGAAGGCGAGCAAGGGCCAGGCAAACCCCGGCACGGTCAACGAACTGTTGCGCGAGAAGCTGTCGTAGCGTTTGAATTGCTAAAGCGGAAGGTCAGCACCAACTTGCTGTTGACGTCGCGCCCGTTGGCTTGAGCCGGATAAAACGAGGCGCGATTTACCGAATCGGTCACCAGACGGACCAGCCGCTGATCGGCCTGCGATGTCAATGGTTCGACACTGGAAACGTGGCCGTGCTTGTCTACCGTCGCTTCGACCCTCACCACGCCCTCGCCTGAGATTTGACGCGCCAGAGCGTGCGGTACGTGCGGTTTGAGATCTCCGACCGGACGCGCCGGTTGGATGTTGTGGGAGTGTTTGAACATTCTCAGGACGGGAACTTTCTCGATCCCGTGCCGAGCGGATTCGTCCGCCGACGCCGTATAATTCACCGTTACAAGGGGCTCCGGAACCGCGATCGGTGAGGCCGGCGGAGGCGCCGGAGCGATTGCCGGGAGTTTGGGCGGCAGGAGTTTGGAAGCTTCTTGTTTTGCGACTGCGGGCAGGAGCCGGACGGGTTCGGCAACGAGCGGCTGCTCTGGCCGAGCGGCCTTTTTCTTAGCTGTCAGACTCACCGGGATCAGCTTGGGCGCGACGCGATCGTGCCCCTCGTGGTCCGGCTTGGACGGCCTTACAGCGGCCGTTTTTTGGGGCTCAACTTCCCGTCGCGTTGCCATTTCCTGCGTGGACTTTGCCGGCAGGGGAGGAGCGGCGGACGGAACGAGCCAAATGGAATCGGCAACGCCGGACGTTTCCAACCGGAAACTCACTTGACTGGAAGCCGGAATGTAAAGTGCAGCGCCATGCTCGATTTCTTCGGGGTTCAGCCGGATGCGACGCTGGGATGCTCCATCGTTCACTAGAAGAACAGTTGGCCCATGGAGCGCGCGTGGATTCCAGGTCAAGCGCAGCTCCTTGCCCGTCTGATGGACGTTGAGGCCTAAACCCCTAGGGCCGGCTACGGGCTGACTCTGCTGCCAGTAATAGCCCGCTCCGGCAAACGCGATGAACAGGCAGGCGGCAACTGCAGCGAGCCAGCGAGAGAGAGGCCACCTCTCGAAAGCCGGCGCCGGGATCGCGTTGAGCCGTTGCTCGAACTTTTCGCCGCGAGCGGAAAAGCAGGCAGCCGTGTAGTCCGGCCCAGGGCGCACTACCAAATAGATCGCTTCACCCGGCGCGCTCTGGAGCAATTGCTGGTCCGCTGCGTCCAGATCGAGGCAATTGCGGAGATCGCTTCGTACAAATCCGACCGGCTGCAGCCCGCCTTCTCTCGGTGCGGAGAATCTCTTCAACAGGAGATCCCGTTCGCCGTCCGTCAACGCGAATTCAGGTCCCAGGTGGTGAGAGATATGCATCGGCTCGCAGCTTTCCACCGAAATGGAAGCACGCTTGCGGCCACGGTCGAGCCGGCCGAGCAGCAAACCGCCGACCTCCTGCTGCGCGGGGTGGGTTTTGTCGATCCAGCCGCGGATCGAGTGAAGCAACTTCAGATTCAACAGGATAGATCGCGTTTGAGACGGGGAATGCCACGTGCGATTGAAAGCCTCGGCCCCTCCCGGCATATAGTTTGGTGGACGCTCGCTGGTGTGGCGGGTTTCCTTTTAGTTGCGGTGAGACTATTGGCTACAATTACGGGGCAGTTTGCCCCAGTGCTGAATTTAGCTGATCACTCGCCGCCGGAACGTTCGCGCTCCAATAATCGAAGATGGATGCGATCAAGGCGAACAACACCCATTCGTATACCGAGTGTCTTGATCTGATGGCCGTTGACCGCGGGCACCATCGAATAGCGCAACCCTTCAGCGGCATAGGTCAACGGATTAAACAGCGTTACTACTTGAAACCAACGGATGTGGTCGAGTTGGCCCCAGGCTGAATTTAGCTGATCACTCGCCGCCGGAATGTCCGTGCTCCGATCAAGCAGGTTCCGAAGATGGATGCGATCAAGGCGAACAGCACCCAATCGATACCGAGCGTCTTGATTTGATGGCCGTTGACCGCGGGCACCATCGAATAGCGCAACCCTTCAGCGGCATAGGTCAACGGATTAAACAGCGTTACTACTTGAAACCAACGGATGTGGTCGAGTTGGCCCCAGGCTGAATTTAGCTGATCACTCGCCGCCGGAATGTCCGTGCTCCGATCAAGCAGGTTCCGAAGATGGATGCGATCAAGGCGAACAGCACCCAATCGATACCGAGCGTCTTGATTTGATGGCCGTTGACCGCGGGCACCATCGAATAGCGCAACCCTTCAGCGGCATAGGTCAGCGGATTGAACAGCGTTACTACTTGAAACCAGCGAATGTGGTCGAGTTGGCCCCAGGGATAGTAGGTGCAGCCGGTAAATAGCAACGGCGTGAAAACCAGGGTGAACATCAGGCTGATCTGTTCGGGCTTGATGGAGGTGCCCATTACCAGGCCAATGCCCGCGCCGGTAAACGCCGTGAGCACGATCATTCCGATCAGCAGCGGAATGTGATCGGTCCGGACGGAAAAACGGTCACCCAGAATCCAGGCCGCCAGGGGAAAAATGACCGCGCCGGCGATCATGCCGCGCAGCGCGGCAAACAGCACCTTTTCATAAGCTACAAATGCCACCGGCAAGGGCGCCAGCAGCCGGTCGTCGATTTCGCGCGCAAATCCTAAATCGAGCACCAACGGCAAACTCACGCCCTGCATGGCGGCGAGGAGCGTGGTGAGCGCCACAATCCCCGGCAGCATGATGGCGACAAAATTTCCCGCTGCCAGACCCATGCCAGGTAACACTTTGCCAAAAATAAACAGAAAAAACAGCGGCTGCATCAGCGACTGCAACAGAAATGGAATAATTTCGCGCTTAGTAATCACGATATCGCGCCGTAAAATCGCCAGAAAAGCTTTCATCTCAGTTGTCTCCCCGTGAGATAAATAAACACTTCTTCCAAGGTCGGGCGCTTCACGCTGAGGTCCCGCACTTCCGCCCCGACCGCGAGCACCGCCTGAGCGGCGGGACCGACCAACGAGCCGACTTCTTCCGCGTAGATCCGGAACGTATAGACGCCGATCTGATCCGCGACGCTGCCTAACTCATCCACCTTCGTCACGCCCGGCAGTTGGCGCAAGGCCGCGGTAACCTGAGTAGTATCCGGCTGCGAGGTTCCGACATGCAGTTCCAGCGAATGGCCGCCCGGAATCATCTTCTTCAAGACGGCGGGAGTATCGTTAACCAGAAGCTTACCGTTATCCATCACGGCAATGCGTTCACAGAGGCGATCTGCCTCGTCCATATCGTGCGTGGTGAGCAGGATCGTTAGTCCGCGCTGATTCAGTTCCCGAATACGATCCCACAAGAACAGTCTCGACTGGGGATCGAGATTATTCGTCGGCTCGTCGAGAAAAAGCACGCTGGGCGAGTGCATCAGCGCCCGGGCGATCATCAACCGCTGCGCCATGCCACCGGAGAAGCGAGGCACCTTGTCGTTCTTGCGGTTCGCCAGCCCCAGCTCCTGGAGCAGCTTGTCGGCCAGCGCTTCGCGTTCTTTGTGGCCAACGCCATGGTAGGCGGCATGAAACGTCAGAATCTCCCGCACTCGCAGGCTGCGGTCCAGATTGTTCGTCTGCGGCACAACCGCGATGTGCCGTTTTACCTCTATCGGGTCACGCACCACGTCGATGCCCATGATGGATGCCTTCCCGCTGGTGGGCAGCACGCTGGTCATCAGCACGCCGATGGTGGTGGTCTTGCCGGCGCCGTTGGGCCCGAGCAACCCGAAAACTTCGCCCTTGCGCACCGCGAAGCTGGCGCCGTCCACGGCGTTCGCCTTCGACTTCGGATACTGCTTTACTAATTGCTCGACCTGAATGGCAGGCGTATCGCTCATGGGCAGTTTTCATTCTCCTATAGCTACCTGCAGCCGATTATTAATCGGCTCTGCCGTGTCTAACCCCGAACGTCAGTGAGGGGATCGGAGTTAGACGGCAGCCAGGAGCATCTCGTGGCACAGGCTTTAGCCTGTGCAGCCGATTATTAATCGCCCGGGCGGGTTACAAGCCCGCCGCCGGCTAAACAACCAGCCCCACAAAGTTTCCCAGACAGCCCACCAAGGCCCGATATAGTTAAGAAATGAGGCAGAGAGATCTGCATGCGGCCAAATTGAAGTTCCATGTAGCGCGAATGGTGGCGCGTGGCCTGTGGTCGGCGGATCATCCGGTGTTGGTGCACATGATCCCTATCCGCCGTTGCAATCTCACCTGCGCTTACTGCAACGAATACGACCGGCACTCCGCGCCCGTCCCTCTAGGGGATCTGCTGCGCCGCGTGGACCGTCTGGCGGAACTCGAAAGCTCCATCGTCACCATGAGCGGCGGGGAACCGCTACTGCATCCGGATTTGGACGAAGTGATTGCACGCGTGCGCGAGCACGGCATGATCGCCGGGCTCATCACCAATGGCTACCTGCTCACTCCGGAACGCATTCAACGGCTGAACCGCTCGGGCCTCGATCAATTGCAGATCAGCATCGACAATGTCTCGCCGGACGAAGTCTCGATGAAGAGCCTCAAGGTGCTCGACAAGAAGCTGGAGTGCTGGGCGAACACGCGGCGTTTCAGGTGAACATCAACTCCGTACTGGGCGCGGGCGTTCTGCATCCGGAAGACGCCGCCACCGTCGCGCGCCGCGCCGTCGAACTCGGCTTTCTGAGTACAGTGGGCATTCTGCACGACGGGTCGGGACAATTGAAGCCGCTGGAGGAATCGCATCGCCGGGTGTATGAAGAGATCCGCGCGATGAAGACCAGTTCGTTCGGCCGCATCAGCAAGTACAACCGGTACCAGCAGATTCTCGCCGAGGGCCGGCCGAACAACTGGTGGTGGTGCCGCGCGGGAGCGCGTTATCTCTATATTTGCGAAGATGGCCTGGTCCATTACTGCTCCCAGCAGCGTGGACATCCGGGGATTCCGCTCGAGAATTACACGGTGGAGGACATCCGGCGGGAATACCGTACCCGCAAGAGCTGCGCGCCCTACTGCACCATCTCCTGCGTCCACCAGGTCTCGATCCTCGACCGCTGGCGCGACCCGCAGACGCTGGAGTTCGCGCCCGACGGGCAGTTGGTTCAGATCGAGCAGCGCTAGTGAATCATCCAATGCGGGAGAAATTCCCGCGCGACGTTCAATCCCACGTCGAGGCCCAAAGAAACACTGCCGGCGTCGATTCCTTGTGGAACGTTGTGGAAGCGCGTTGGATACCATTCGCGCGAAACGAAGCCGGCGCCGTAGTCTCCAATGAATCGGCTGTAGGCGGGCATTAGGCCACCATCATCGCGCCTGGCGATGAACGTGTGAATAACGGCATAGCGCGTCCTAGGCCAGATACCGTGCAGCCCGCTGCGGTGATGGCGCGGATCTTCATGATCTATCGCCCACACTCCAAACTCGATCTGTTCTCTGACCAATTGCTGGCCGAATCCTGAAGCCACACGGACACCGAACGCATCCCAACCCTGACCCCACTCCTCGGGATAGTTGCGAGCGTGATCGATCGCGGCGCCAAAAGAGATTCGCAGAAATTCGACAGGGTCAATGGAACGGTTCAACGCTAGCCGGTACTTTTGGCCCAAGCTGAGCGGCGCTACATTGTTTGCGGAACTCGACGTAGCGGTTGCGGAACTCGACGTGGAATCATCCAGGTCGCTGCGGAGCTGTCCGGGCTGCGTGATCTGAGCGAATAATACACCCGACAACGATAACGCGCAAAAAGCGACGATCCTTTCGGTGCTCACAAATCCTAGACGCGTTTCGATCGCAAATTGCAACAGCGCGATTGATATTATTTGGGGATAAGAAACTCACGGCGGCCCCGCAGCCATCTTAGAACCAGCCGCTGCGATAGGCCATCCACCAACTGAACAAGAAGATTGGAATGGTGGCCCCCAACGCCCACCACAGAGGAAGAACCACATCCGCTATCAGGCCGAGGATGGCGAACGTCAGCCAGAAAATCTTTCGCTCCACAACTTGAGTCTAAGTGATTGACGACCACTAGACAGATTTGTAGCGCGAAGCGAGCAGGCCCGTGGCCGCCGCGAGGTCGATGTCCGCGATCAGCAACCCTTCTTTGCCGTATGGCTGGTAGCTGAGCAGCGTGCCGTCGGGCCGCACCACTGCCGAAGTGGTTGGCGACCCCGCGCTCGCATAGTTTACAGTTGCGAAATAGCAGGTGTTCTCGGCGGCGCGGCACAACGCAGCTTTCTCATGGAAGGAGTTCGCGGGATCGGCGAAACTCGAGGGCTGGTAACTGCCGGGTTCGGCTTGGTGGAAATGCGGGTGGAACACGATGTGTGCGCCATGTTGGGCGGCCCAACGGACGGTTTCCGGATAGCGCCAACCTTCATGGCAAATCGCGACGCCAAATGTCAGCGGACCGCTTTGAAAAACCTGCCTGCCGGAGCCGGGCGAATAAGTACCTTGCTCTGAGGGGTCAAGCTGGACTTTGTCCTGGAAACCGGCGCGCGTTCCGTCTCGATGGATGACCAGAGCGGTGATGTACAGAGCGCCATCGAGAACGCGTTCGGTGCCGAGAACAACCGCGACGTTGGCTCTTGCCGCGGCCGCTGCAATGGTGGACCAAGCGCATTCCAGAAACGCGGGGTCGGGCGGCGGTGGCTGCTTCCCCATACCCCGGTAGCCGGGAACGAAGCATTCCGGAAAGCAGAGGATGCCGGCGCCTGCGATAGACGCTTGAGCGACAGCTTGCTCCGCCAAGTCGACTGACTCCGCCGGAGTTGCCGGGAACCGGTGGTTGGCAAGCGCGATTCGAAACAGGTTCATTGGGAAACCAGATTTTAGCCCAACTTCACCTCACTCGCACGGCCCATCGCCACCAACGGAAACAGCGAGAAACTTGAACAGCCAAGCCAGACGTTAGAGTTCCCGCAGAATAGTGCGGGCGATCTCGATAGATTTTGCATCGCCGCCGGGTACTGGCCCGGGAACGATTCGAACGAGAATTTCGCCCTGCAGAACATTGAGCCCGAGTGGAGGCATGCGAACGGCGCGATCTCCGAGACCGGCGATGTCTTCGCCAAAGCCAGCTTTTCCTTCGCTCGCGGCTTTGCCAATGCCGCCGAAGAGAGCTTTATTGGCCATCAACGCCGTCATTTGTACTTTTCCGTCTTCGGCGACTACGACGGTCAGGAGAGGCGCTTCCCCGCCGGTTCCGGTCTGACCGGTCGCGGCCCCCAAACTCCCGGCCAACTGATTCAGGGTGCCGTTAATATCCGGGCTCGCTGGCCCGCCCGGAGTTTGAGCCCGCTTGATGACTGCGGACACCTGTTCTTGGCCGAGTTTGGCCGCCAGGCCCGGGGGACCGAAATAGAGGCACGCTGCGTCCTCCACGGTCGTGCGTTCAATGGGCTCGCCGAGCAAATCGGCCGCTTGTTGTTTTGAAAGATAATCGCAGGGCTTTCGCAAGTGCGCCTTTCGGCTGAAGGTGGACGCTGAAGAATTGGCGGCGGGCAGGTCCACTCCGTATTCGTGCGCTTTTTGGACGACGGTCTGTTTCACCTTGTACACCGCGTAATAAAGGCTTCCGGCAATGACGATGCCCATGAGGCCCAGGCACGCGAAAACCACTAGTAAAATCTTGAGGCCGGAGCCGCTTTTGACGCCCGAGGCCGCGGGGGCCGGTCCCGGCTGCACCGGCGCAGCCGCGGGATTGTCCGCTATTGAATGCTTGGCTCCGCAGTTGGAGCAAAACGCGACGTTCGCGCCCAATGGGAACCCGCAATTTCCGCAAAAATTAGCCATGATCGAATCCTTTCCCGAGCAGCCACCGCCCATCAAGTATTGCGCAACGCAGATCTTAAAGGGATCAAAGTCTATTGTGCAGCATCGCGTTCCGTGCCCTACCTTGAAGATAGCGGCTTGGAACGTGCTGAGCCCACGAGCCAACTCGTCGTGCGAGCGGGAAATCGCGACTCTGCTGGGTATCTCGGCTCCTAAGGTGAAGCGGGACTGGGAGTTTGGGCGGTCCTGGCGGCTGAGCCAAATCGAGTGACCTCGCCGCCACCGGGTTAGCATGAGAAGCGTGCAGCTTCCTGTGAATCCGCCCGTTTTACCGATGCTCGCCAAGCGAGTGGGCGAATTGCCGGAAGGCAGCACCTGGATCTTCGAACCGAAATGGGATGGCTTTCGGGCACTGGTTTTTCGCGACGGAGACGAGATCCTGATTCAGAGCCGCGACGAAAAACCGCTCAATCGGTATTTTCCCGAAGTAGTCGATACATTGCGCGCGCAACTGCCATCGCGGTGTGTGCTGGATGGCGAGATCGTGATCGCAAGAAGCGGCGGGCTCGACTTCGAAGCGCTTCAGCTCCGTCTGCATCCGGCCGCGTCGCGAGTGAAACGTCTCTCCCAGGAGATTCCGGCGTCAATCGTGTTCTTCGATCTGCTCTGCCAAGCCGATCGGGATTTGCGAGTAGAACCGTTTCAGAACCGGCGCCAGGCGCTGGAATCGCTGCTTTCCGGTGTGAAACCGCCAATTCACCTGACGCCGTCAACCGGTGAACGGAGCGTCGCGTCCGATTGGTTTCGCCGCTTCGAAGGCGCGGGGCTCGACGGCGTGATGGCGAAACCGAGTGTGGGCATCTATGAGCCCGACAAACGCGTGATGCTCAAGGTTAAGCATGAGCGCGATTGCGATTGCGTGGTGGCCGGCTTTCGCTGGCACAAGAAGGGCGAGGATGCCGCGGTCGGTTCATTATTGCTCGGTCTTTTCGACAGTTCCGGCGCGCTGCAACATGTGGGAGTGTGCGCCAGTTTCACGCAGCAGAAGCGATTGGAGTTGGTGGAATATCTGGCGCCCTACCGCGAGAACGCTCTCCACAATCATCCCTGGCGAGGCTGGGCGGAGTATGACGCAGCCGCGGGTGTAGAAGGGCGGCGAATCCCCGGAGGGCAAAGCCGTTGGAGCCAGGGCAAGGATCTATCGTGGGAGCCATTGCGCCCCGAACTGGTGGTCGAGGTCGCTTATGAGCACATGCAGGGCGCGCGCTTCCGTCACATGTCGCAGTTTCGAAGGTGGCGCACCGATAAAAGGCCAAGCGACTGTACCTACGCCCAATTGGAAGTGGTTCCTCCGCAAGAACTGATGGAAATTTTTGCCACCGCCCGCTGAACAGCACCTCCCCGTCTAGCCCCGAACGTGAGTGAGGGGATGGCGCTCGGTCCCCTCGCCCCTTGCCCCCTCAAGCCTTCTTCCTCGCAGCCCAATGCGCACGCCATTCGCGCGTCGGATCGTCATCGGGATCGGGAATCTCTTGAGCGGGCCGCCGATCTTCGGGGACATTGCGTAAGTTTACGCGTATGCGAGTCCAGGTGGATGACCGGCCTCGCATAGAATCCACTAATATGTCGTCGACGGCAAGCAGCGCGGCAGCATCAGCGTGCTTGCTCTTCCATCGATCCAAACCCGCCAGCGCCGCTTCTTTGCTGGGAGAATTCGCGACGACGATCAGCGGCATCTTCGTTCGCCCCGCAGTCTTCTTCGCGGCTGACTTGGCGCGCGATGGAGCCACCCGAGGCGATTCTCCCTCCATCTTGCGAAAGTGAGGCGGCCAAGGCGCGTCGCCCAGGCCGTCCGCATCATCCTTGGCGGCGAGTTCGAGCAACTTTTCTAAAGAGCCTGGCGTGGCATCCATCTCTCGGTGCGGATTCCCCAGCTCCGCAAAACGCTGCGGAACCGTTAGCACCGTGAAATCGGCCGGCTCGCAATCGGGAACCTCATCCCAGTCGAGCGGAGTGGATACCCGCGCATCCGGGAGCGGGCGCACCGAATAGGCCGAGCATGTCGTCCGATCCTTGGCGTTCTGGTTGTAATCGAGAAAAACGCCGTGACGCTCCTCTTTCCACCATTTCGAACTCGCCAAAGCGGGCGCCCGGCGCTCGATTGCGCGCGAGAGCGCGAGGGCCGAACGGCGCACTTCGGTGAAGCTCCAACGCGGTTCGATCCGCACATTCACATGCATCCCGCGCGAGCCGCTGGTTTTCGGCCAGCCGCGCAGGCCCATTTCTTCGAGGAACAACTTCACTTCGAGAGCGACCTTGCGTACATCCTCCCAACCGACGCCGGGGCCGGGATCAAGATCTACCCGCAATTCGTCCGGATGATCGAGATCGGCCGAGCGCACGGGGTGCGGATGCAGCTCGATGCAGCCCAAGTTGACGATCCATGCGAGCCCGGCGGAATCGTCGACCACGACCTCTTCCGCGGTTCGGCCCGATGGAAAGGATAGCGTAACTGTCCGCAGCCATGCGGGGCGCTCTGCGGGAGCGCGCTTCTGGTAAAAAGCCTCGCTTTCGGCCCCGTTAACGAACCTCTTGAGAACTATAGGGCGATCCCGAATTCCAGCCAGGGCGCCGGGCGCGACCGACTGATAGTAGCGCACGAGGTCTAGCTTCGAAAGCTTTGTTTGCGTTGAGAAGTAGAGCTTATCTGGGTGGGTTACGCGAACTTCGCGGCCCTCGATCGAGAGCAGCTCGACGGCTTCTTCTTTGCTCACAACCAACAGGCTACACCGTTCGTCCTTACTGGCAGCGTCGCTAAGGGCCTGTCATGAAACAACCAATTCAACCGCTCCCTGACGGTCGCGGCTCGGAAGGTGTGACTGAGCCGCGACCGTGAGGGAGCGGGCCTGAAGTAGTGGCAAGGTTGTTTCATGACAGATCCTAAGCGGCGCGAGTGGCCGCGCCGCTGGTCGCGCGATTGCCGCTAACATACATATCGATCGAAATTATGCTGATTCTCGCCGAACCAAGTCACTTTTTATACGCAATCAGATAGACCCCGGTTTCCATCGGGTAAATTCTCCGTTCACAATTGATACCTGAAAGCGGCATGGCGCATCAAACCCTCGGGGGCCCACTAAGTGAACCTTCGAGCCGGAGATTGGAATTTTCCCGATTACTGGAGATGGCCCGAAGATAAAGACGGTTCCGTTGCGCCCTCCCGCAGGCTGCAGTGGGTGACCGGAGTAGTTCTGGCAACGGTCCTGGTTTCCGCTCTGTGCATCCTCGAACTGCGGTCGTCCTGGCTGGAATCGCACGTCTTGTCAGCGGTCGCCCGGCGGGCGACCTTCGTCGTAAAGCCCGGTCCCAGCTTAGCCTTGGCTCGTTCCGCTAGCGGCCCGTACGACCGGCGACTCGGCTTGTCCCAATTGCCGGAGTTCGTCCATCGCCTGGAGGCGCGTGGGTACCAGGTTGACTCTCAGGCGTGGAACTCGCCTGTTTCATTAGCCTTGACTCACCTCGGTCTTTTCCCTATTTATCGCGAAAAAGATCAGGCGGGGCTGGTTATTTTGGACCACGACGGGAACAAGCTGTACGGCGGCTTATATCCGCGGCAGGCCTATCCGGATTTTGACTCGATCCCCCCGCTGGTGGTCGACACTTTGCTCTTCATCGAGAATCGCGAGATGCTCGATTCATCGCGCCCGTTCGTCAACCCCGCGGTCCAGTGGGGGCGCTTGAGCCGGGCGGTGGTCGACCTCGCCGCTCACAAGGTCTACCCCAAATACCGGCTCATCGGCGGCAGTACATTGGCTACACAACTGGAAAAAATGCGCCACTCGCGTGGCGGCCGAACAGATTCCGTCGGCGAAAAGGCGCGCCAGATGCTCTCTGCCTCGCTTGCCGCGTATCAGAACGGACCGGAGACGCTACAGGCCCAGCAGGACATTGTATGTGACTACATCAACTCGATTCCGCTGGCGGCAACGCCCGGCCAGGGCGAGGTGATTGGACTGGCAGACGGGCTGCGCGCCTGGTATGGCGCCAACTTCGCGGTGGTCAACGGGCTGTTGTCCACCGATGAACGCCTCCTGGACCGGAAGCATTTGGCGGCGCGTGCGCGCGCCTATCGGGAAGTGCTGTCTTTGCTGCTGGCCTTGCGTGAACCCAGCCAGGATTTAGTCGTCGATCCGGATGCTTTGGCCCAGAAAACGGATCGCTATCTCCGGGTGCTGTCCGACAAAGGCATCATCTCCCCGCGTCTTCGGAATCTGGCACTGCGGACTAGGCTGCAACTGAAACCGGATGCCGCTCCAACGCCACCGCAAAGTTTTATCGCCAACAAAGCGCCCAATGCGATCCGAATGGCGCTACTGCCGATGCTGGGTCTCGATGATACGTACGCGCTCAACCACCTGGATCTTACGGCACGGACCACGCTGGATAAAGGGACGCAGAACTCCGTGACGGGATTTCTGGAGAGCCTGTCGCATCCCGATAGCGCGAGGGCAGCCGGCCTCGATCAATACCAACAGTTGAACGTGGGCGATCCGAAAACGGTGATTTACAGCGTCACTTTATATGAGCGCGGCTTATATGAGCACGGGCAGGGCGCCAACCTGCTGCGCATACAGGCGGACAATTACAATCATCCGCTGGACATCAACCAAGGCACCAAGCTGCAGCTCGGCTCGACGGCGAAGTTGCGCACTCTCATCAACTATCTTCAGATCATCGAAGATTTGCATAGCCAGTATGCCGCGCTGCCCGCGGAGAAACTGAAAGCGGCGCCGGTCTTCCCCGGGGACAATCTTACCCAATGGGCGCTTGACTACCTTTCGAAAACCACGGACCGGCTTTCGAAAACTGCGGACCGGGGCCTGGAGCCGATGCTGGAAGCCGCGCTCCAGCGAAAATACTCCGGCAATCCGGGTGAGGCGTTCTTCACCGCCGGCGGCCTGCACCGTTTCGAGAACTTCGATGCTTCAGAAGACGGTCAGTTCTTCACCGTCAGCGCGGGGTTCCAGCGCTCGGTGAACCTGGTCTACATCCGTCTGATGCGGGACATCGAGCACTATTACATGTTCCGCGTGCCGGGCGTCTCGCCGGCCATACTCACTGACCCCGACGGCCAAGAGCGGCGCCAGTACCTGGACCGTTTTGCAGACTCCGAGGGACGCACTTTTCTTCGCCGCTTCTACGAGAAGTACAAAAGCGAGACACCGGATCGGGCGCTCCAAACGCTGGTTGCAGGAGTGCCTTTGACAGCGGTGCGGGCAGCCGTAATCTTTCGCTCCGTGCGTCCGCAAGCCAGTCTTGAGGAATTTAGCGCCTTCCTACGCGCGCACCTGCCCGCGTCCGCGCTGGCGGCCACGGATATGTCCGAGTTGTATGGGAAATACGGTCCGGACAAGTTCGACCTCAATGACCGCGGATATCTGGCGCACGTCCACCCGCTGGAGTTGTGGCTATTGAATTACCGTGAACTCCATCCCAACGCAACGCTCTCGGAAATCGTTGCCAAGAGCCGCGCCCAGCGCCAGGAAGTCTATGCCTGGCTGTTCAAGACCCGTTTCAAACACGCGCAGGACGAGCGCATTGGAACTCTGCTCGAGCGGGACGCGTTCAAGGAGATCCATCGTGCCTGGAAGAGCGTGGGGTACCCGTTTGACTCGCTGGTGCCTTCCTATGCAACCTGCATTGGCGTCTCCGGCGATACGCCTCAGGCGCTGGCGGAATTGGCCGGCATCCTGCTGAACGACGGCGTAAGTTATCCGTCTATGGCGATCCGGCAGCTCGAGTTTGCCGAAAACACACCCTACGGCGTGGTTTTGACGAGGCAGCCTGGACCCGGCGTGCGAGTGCTTTCTCCGGTGATCGCGAAACTGGTTCGCCAGGACATGATCGGGGTGGTGGAGAACGGCACTGGCCGTCTGGCCCATGGCGGTCTCAAGTTGGCTGACGGAACCGTGCTGCCCATCGGTGGCAAGACCGGCACTGGCGATAACCGGTTCCAGGAGTTCAGTGCGCGCGGCTCGCTGCTGGGCTCACACGTGGTGAACCGCACGGCCGCTTTTGTGTTCTTCATCGGCGACCGGTTTTACGGAACGATCCTCGCGTTCGTGCCCGGCAAGGCGGCAGCGAATTATGAATTCACGAGCGCTCTGGCGGTGCAGGTTCTGAAGGATTTGGAGCCACGTCTTGAACCGCTGATCTTAGCGCGAAAAAAGCAGGCGGAAGCGGCGGGAGGGTCTAAGTTCGAGAAGATCCGGCAACTCACTCCGAGATCGGGACCGGCCGCTGCTTCTCCTCGCTCATAAAGCGGCTCATAAAGCGGCTCGTAAAGCGAAAAGAGAGTGCGAATCAGGTTCCCTGTGTCCGCTGGTTCAAATGCACTGCTGGCAGATTGGTTGTCAATGCGTCCACCAGACGAGTCATGTCGTGAACTGGCAGATGCTCGGCCTGCTTGCTGAAACGCAAGCAGCCGGCCTCTTCGTCAAAATCCACCAGGACCCAGTCGCCGCCGCGCACTTGCGATGTGGAGATCAGGTTGGACATCGGCTGCACCAGCAAGCGGCCGATCGTGCGCTTGAGGTGCCGGGCGCCGTACTTGATGTCGGTACCTTCTTCCAACACAAAGTTCTTGGCCTCGTCCGACAGCGTGAACACAAACGCGAAATCGCTCGCGAGGGCGAAAATCCGCCGCTGGACTATGTTCAGCTCGATGTCGAGTATTTTCCTGAGTTGTTCCGGGCCGAGCGGATGGAAAGTAACGATTTCGTCCAGCCGGTTCATAAATTCCGGAGTAAATCTTTTCCGCGCCGCTTCCACGCCGGTACGTCGGATCTTTCCCGTCATGGCTTCATCGATCACGGCGAAATTCGCCCGCTGCCATTCCGAAGCAGCGGAAAAGCCGAGCCGGGGACTCATAATATCGCTCATTTCGGCCGCGCCCAGGTTGCTGGTCATAAAGACCATCGCACGGGAGAAATCTACCCTGCGGTTGTCGCCCAGCGTCAAGGTGGCTTTGTCCAAGATGCCCAGCAAGAGATTCCACAACGCGTCCGACGCCTTCTCAATCTCGTCGAAAAGCACGAAACTGAGCTTGGTTTCTTCCGTGTGGTGGAGATTCAACATTTCCTGCGATAACAGCGGACGCGTTTCCCGGTGACCGAGATAGCCGGGCGGTGAGCCGATCAGCTTGGCGATTTCGTGGCTGTGCTGGAACTCGCCACAATCTACTTTGATCAGTGCATGAGAGGTTTTCAGCAGCGTTTCCGCGGTGGCTTCCACGATACGTGTCTTGCCGGATCCGGTTGGCCCCAAAAACAAGAAATTGCCGATGGGGCGGTCCGGAGCGCTTAAGCCGGCCAGATACATTTGATAGGTGTTGACGATTTGATCGATGGCTTGATCCTGTCCGACGATCAAACGGCGCAAACTCTCCGACAGCGACGTGGCCCCAAGGCCCGGCTTCATCGGATCAAGTGGAATGTTTAGACGTACCATTTCCCTGCCCGCCCGTTACTGGCAATCGCCGGCTCCGTTGTGATGGAACTGTTTAAGGGGTTCTACTAGTTTTGATGCAAGGCGTGCTCGCGGGAGTACGAAAAATGCATTGCATGTTCTTAAGGTTTGGCTTCACGCCATCCTCGTCGATGGCCGGATAATTTTCCGTGCCGATCTGCCCAACCTCCAAAGAAGTCCGGCCAGCGGCGCCTGGCTTGAGGAGAACCCGGGCCTTGCCGTTTTGGGTCAAGAGCGGCCGATCGGAACCTCGTGCCGCCGAAGCGGGCCGTGTACCAACGAAAATATGACCTCGCTCGTCGCATGTTTTTTAAAACCTCCACTACTTGGATGCAATGACTTAGGAGTACGAAGCCTGCCGCTCGATGCTCATTCGAAAAAGATACGTGGAGAATAGTGTACGCACGGGATACCCGCGGCCATCGTCAACTAGTAAAATGACTTGAGAGGTACCGTGTTAGTTAAGGGGAAGTTGATGCGGGGCATGCGCGTGTGTATACCGCTTGCTCTGATGAGTTGTGCGTTAGCCTCCGGCCCGAATTTCTCATTGCGGGACACACAGGGAGATACGCTTACCGCCAGCGTTCTCAGCCAGCACAAGGCCACGGTCTTCATGTTCGTGGCTACGGATTGTCCCAATTCCAACACCTACGCCCCGCTGCTGGCGCGGCTCTATCGCGAGTACTCACCGCGAGGCGTGGCGTTTTTCAATGTGTACTCTGACCCGTCTGAGACTGCGGAGACGGTTCGCAAGCACGATGCCGATTTTCGGGTGCCGTTCCCGGCTTTGCTCGATCCGCGGCAAGTTCTGGCGCGCCAGACCGGCGCGCGGACCACGCCGGAAGCGGTAGTTCTGGGGCCCGATGGCCAAGAACTGTATCGCGGCCGGGTGGACAACCGCTTCGTAGATTTTGGCAAGACACGATTCTCGCCCACAAAGGACGATCTGCGGGAAGCGCTGGACGCGATCCTGCAAAACAAACCCGTTGCGCAGCCGGTGACCCAAACACTCGGTTGCGCTATTCCTGGAGTGACCTGATGCGATTTTCAATTCTTTCATTCACCGCATTGCTGGCCGGGAGCGCCGGCCTTCTGCTGGCCGGCAACACGGACAAGGCTGCCGCCAAAGTACCCACGTTCAACCAAGACATCGCGCCCATCCTTTATCACAACTGTTCCAATTGCCACCGGGCTGGCGAGGTTGCGCCGTTCGCTCTGTTGACCTATCACGATGCGGCCAAGCGAGCCGATCAAATCGCCGCGATCACCCAAGCCCGCGTCATGCCGCCTTGGAAAGCGACGCCGGGCTATGGAGATTTTCTGGATGCGCGGAGACTCACCGATCAGCAGATCGTGACCATTCGCGATTGGGCGGAGCACGGGGCTCCGGAAGGCGACCCTAGCTTGAAACCGGTTCCTCCGAAATTTCCCGCGGGCTGGCTGGGCGGTCAACCGGATCAGGTGTTCAAGATGACGCAGGCGTACAATGTGCCGGCCGAAGGCGCGGATGTTTTCCGCTGCTTCGTAATTCCGTTGAACGCGGCGGAAGACGAGTACGTGAAGATGGCGGAATTCCGGCCAGGCAATCCGAAAGTGGTGCATCACGCGATTCTCTTCCTCGATAGCAGCGGCGAAGCGCGCAGGCTGGAGAAGGTTCCCGGTCAAGGTTACTCCTGCGTAGGTGGACCGGGCTTGGACATCACTGGCGCTCTGGGTGGTTGGGCGCCCGGCGCGCAGCCCGCGCCCGACCCGCCCGGTGTCGCACATATCGTGAAGAAGGGTTCCGACGTGGTGTTGCAGATCCACTATCATCTGGACGGCAAGGCGGAGCTGGACCAATCCAGTCTGGGCCTGACGTTCGCGAAAGAGCCACCTGCCAAAGGCCTTACCTTGTTCGTGCTGGGTAACGAGAAGATCGATATACCAGCCGGGGACAAAGCTTATTTAGTGAAGGCGTCGGGCGTGCTGCCCATGGACGCCGAGGCGATCTCGATTTTTCCGCACGCGCACTATCTGTGTAAAGACATGAAGGTGACGGCGCACTTGCCGGACGGGACAGTAAAGCCGTTGATTTGGATTAAGGACTGGGACTTCAACTGGCAAGGCGCATATCGCTATGCAAGTCCGGTGAAGCTACCTAAGGGTACGAGTCTCGAAATGGAGTACACCTATGACAACTCCGCCGGTAATCCGCACAACCCGAGCGATCCGCCAAAAGAAGTGAAATTCGGCGAACAGACCACCAACGAAATGGCTTTCGCTTTTGTCTCCCTGACGCTGGAAAGTCCCGATCAGGTGGCCATCTTCCGGCGTGGGACTCGTGCGGAGTTTGTGGCCTCAATGATTGAGAACGGCGTCGATGAAGAAGCCCTTGGCCCGCAGCGAGCGGCCCAGTTGAAAATGCTGTTCAATGCGTTCGACAAGAACCACAACGGGAAAATCGATCCCGACGAACGAGCGGCCATGGTGCAGTATCTCATCAACCGCGGCCAAACACAGCAGAAGCAATAGACGCTTGGAGACGTGCATCGAAAGGCTCCCCGGACCTTTGAGGGGAGCTCTAGCTAATAGCTTAGCTAAGTACACCGCTTCGCAATTACGGTCTCGTATTGCCGCTTGGTCCGCCGGCTCGCGGTCGCGCCGCATAGCCTAGCCCCGAACGTTAGTGAGGGGACCCGCTATACGTCGGCTTACTTACGAAACGGTGTACTAAGCCAAGCCTGCCATGGCGCATGGCGTTTGACAACCCGTCACTTTTCTTGCGCATGCTGCGCCTGCAAAGGCTGTACCTCAACACGGATCGTTTCGGGTGTCGCTCGGTCCACGACAATACCCGGCGGTAAATCGAGCGATTCCGGTTGAAACTGGAGAGTATGCCAACCGGGCCGAAGATCTCCCAGGTCGAAACGGCCGGCCAGTCTGCCGAAGCTGACGGAATCCATGATCCACGGGCTTCCGCGAACCTGAATCTCCAGCGCGTCGGCGGATTGAGCGGTTACCTCCATGCCTGTGGGCACATTGCTGAATTCGATCGGCACGCCGAGGGTGCGAATCGTCGTCCCGGAAGCCAGGAACGACATTCCCCAGATCAAGCCCGCCAGACCCAACGCCGCGAACTTTAGGCCGAGATTGCTGAAGAACCAACGGCGCAAGCGAGTTCCAATGCTCACGGGGGCGCGCGCGAGAAATCCTTCGAGCGCGGCGGCCAATTGCCCAGGATCCGCTATGGGAAGAACCTTTCCGCCATCCATTAACGTGACCTCTCCGCGCTCTTCTGACACGACGATCACCAGAGCGTCGCAGCGCTCAGCGAGACCCAGGGCAGCCCGATGGCGAGTTCCGTAGCACGCAGGGACGGTCTGGCGCCGGGTTAGAGGCAAAACGGCGCCGGCTTTCACCAGCCGGTCGCCTTCGATGATCGCCGCGCCATCGTGAAGCGGCGACAGTTTCTGGAATAGGGCTTCCAGCAGCTCCGGGGAAATGGCCGCGCCAATTTCCATGCCTCCCTCGATCAGTTCGCTGGTCGAATCCCGGCGCGCCATTACCAGCAAGGCGCCCAGGTGGAAGCGAGCCAAGGTAAAGGCTGCGCTGGCAATGGCCTGAATTGTCTGGTGGCCGGCCACCGCAGGTCGTGGCCAGCGTTTCAAAACGCTGTCGAGCCCCATGAAGGCACGGCGTAGTTCAGGCTGAAAGACCAATAGCAGGACAAGAATTGCCAGAATGGCCGCCGCATCCAGCACCCAACTGGTCAGAACCAGATCCAGGCGGCGCGCCAAAAGGGCCAAAACATGCAGCCCGACTACACCCATGGCGATGCGCATGGCGCGAGCCGATCGCGCCCAGCGCAGCAAGGCATAGAACGCCACGGCGAGGACTAGAAAATCCGCGATTATTTGCCAACGCACCACCGGCAACATAACGACCCGACTAACAGCGTAGCCTGAGCTTGGACTCGGCCTACTGGTTGGACGGCTGGCCAGCCCGTTTCGCTCCGGCGCAAAGTCCGGTAGGGCGGATCAGGGTTCCGGCGCGGTCCGGGGAGGGGAAGCGGCGTCCTCTCCACGACATTAATACAGTCTCGACGGGATCCCGGAATAGCATTTTTTCGCGTCTAATAGAGTGGAAGTAATGAAATGATTAAATCCCCGATACTAAGGACCTGTCATGAAACAACCTTGCCACTCTTTCCGGACCGCTCTCCGACGGTCGCAGCTCTGTCACACCTTCTGAGCCGCGACCGTCAGGGAGCGGTTGAATTGGTTGTTTCATGACCGGCCCTAACGGGGGGATTGGCAAGAATCTGAAAGCTTCCTGAGAACCGCTCTCGTAGCGGTTGCTGGAATATACCGTTTGGAGGTGATTTATGAAGAAGACGATGTGGAAGATACTTGGTGTAGTGGTTTGCGGAGGACTGTGCGCCGCCACGGCGATGGCCGGCGACCAGCCTTCGGCAACTGCACACCAGGCAAAAGCAACGGAAGCGAACACCATGCGCACCACTTGGCCGCCCGAGACGCTGGCGGGCAAGATCATGATGGTCGATCCCGCCCAGAGGTTGGTGGTAGTGAAAGGTCCGGATGGCGTTCCATTCGATATGGTTGTAACACCGGCAACGCGCATCGAGTCAGGCAACCAAAGGCTCGCGCTAAAGGATCTGAATCAGGACCAACAGAAGAACGTTTCCGTCCGGTTCATTCCGGCACGCGCGGGTGACATCGCACGCACGATCCAGATTACTGGATAAGTGTGACTGGATAAAGTCTCACGCGTCACGCGCGACACAGCTAGCGGCTGGGCTTAAATAAAGATTGTCACATAAGGAGGCAATAAATGCATCTTAAAACGATTCTTGCGGCCATTTGTGGTTGCGCCCTTTCCGGTGCATTCGCATCGGCGCAGACTGCAAACCTGAGTCAGAGCGATAAGAAATTCATGGATATGGCCGCGGACGCGAACATGTCCGAGGCGTATCTGGGAAAAATGGCCGAGAACAAGGCTACCGAAGCGAAGGTCAAGGATTTCGGCCAGAAATTGACTCGCGATCATACCAAGGCATATGAAGAGTTGACGGTTCTCGCAAACAAGACCGGGGCGGCCATCCCGAAGGGGATTGATGTCCGGCGCGATAGAACCGTCGAGGAACTCGCGGGTGCGAAAGGCAGCGGGTTCGACCAGCAGTTTCTGCGGGAAGAAGTCCGCGATCACAAGAATGCGCTCATGGAGTTCAAACGCGAAGCCGAACACGGCCACGACAGCGATGTCAAAGCGTATGCCAGCAAGATGATTCCCACTCTGGAACAACACCTTCACATTGCGGAATCTCTCGTAAAGTCGGAGGGGCATAGCGGTTAAAGCGGGGCCCCGCGCAGCGGGTTCGCCGTAGCGTCCGGGTTCAAATACGCTGGCATGCCAATTCAACGGCCGATCCAGGTTGCTTCAACCGCTTCACTTATTGGACGGAGCGGAAACGAGCCAGAGTTCAAACGGGCGGCCATGGAAAATTTCGCACAGGTCACGACCAGTGCCACAGGCTTGTTGACGGTGGCACGGTCTGAAGCCTGTGCATTTTTTCAAGACATTAAACCGGCGAAATGTGAGAACTCGAGAGCACAGGCTGAAGCCCGTGCCACCTTGACTGCCTGAATAAACGGAGCGCATTCCTTCAAGCTTGTACTGAATCAAACTTGAATCGAGCACGTCTTTGCCACGCCTGTGCAGTATCCTGAGGCGAGACGCATGGGGCAGATCCGGATCTTACTCGCCGACGACCACATCATCATTCGGTCCGGGCTGCGGCTTCTGCTGGAGCAGCAACCCGATTTCAAAGTAGTGGCCGAAGCGGCGAATGGTCTGGAGGCCGTACAACTGGCCGGTCAGTATCATCCGCAGGTCGCGATCCTCGACATCGGAATGCCTCAACTGAACGGAATCGAAGCGACTTGCGAGATCGCCGCGCAAGAGCCGCATGCGCAGGTGGTCATTCTCAGCATGCACTCCGACGAAGGCTATGTCTTGCGCGCCTTGAAGGCCGGCGCTCGCGCCTACATCTTGAAGAACGCCGCTGAGGCGGACTTGATCCGCGCCGTGCGCAGTGTATGCGAAGGCAAATCGTTCTTCAGCCCCGCGATCAGCAAACTTTTGCTCGAAGACTACGTCCGCCAGATCCGCGAAAAGGAAGTTGAGGATAGCTATGACTTGCTCACGCCTCGTGAACGTCAGGTCCTGCAACTGATTGCCGAGGGCCGGAGCAATAAAGAAACCGCCAGCCTGCTGGATTTAAGCGTTTACACGGTGGAGACGCATCGCGGCAATATCCTTCAGAAACTAAACCTGCACGGCGTTCCGGAGCTGGTGCTGTATGCGGTACGAAAAGGGATCATCGAGTGACCGCTTGCGCAAGTGGAAGCTCCACCCGCAAGACGGTTCCCTTCCCCGGTTGAGACTCGATGCGCAGATGACCGCCGAGTTGCTTCACGCGCTCATCCATTCCTAGCAGCCCTAAGCCTCGCGTTCTGGCGGGATCGAAGCCGGCGCCATCGTCTTCGACAGTCAGCGAGAGCGCCTCCGCCAATTGATGGACGGTTACCGTCGCGTGCCTGGCCTGGGAATGAGACGAGACGTTGCGCAGCGCCTCCTGCACCAGGCGGTAGACACACGTGCGAGTCGGATCGTCAAGCGTGTCCGGTACATCTTCGGCGATTACTTTTACTTTGACGTTGCCGCGGCGCGAGACCTCGCGGGCCTGCCACTCCAGCGCTGGAATTAGGCCCAAATCATCCAGCATGGAGGGGCGCAAAAGCAAAGCTATATCGCGGATCGAATTCACGCTGGCGTCCGCGTGGGCGCGGATGCTGTCCAGGTGCCGCTGGGCGGCGGCATCGCCTTCCGGTATATGTTTGGCCAGATTGGCGGCATCGACGAGTACTGCGTTGAGGGTCTGCCCCACTTCGTCGTGCAGTTCCCGCGATATCCTGCGCCGTTCCTCTTCATGCGCCGCTATCAGGCGCGCGGACAATTGCTCCAGTTCGCCCCGGGCCCGCAATTTCCCCATACCGGCGCCGGCTTTGTCTCTCGATTCTCAGGATGTAAACCGCACACCCCGCCGCCAGTAAGAGAGCGGCGCCCAATCCGACCATGAGCACCAGCGTGAATTGGCGTCCCAAGCCGTCAAACTGGCGCTCGATACCCGATTCCGTCGACGCGACTTGCTGGGCGTCGATATCCTCAACCCGCGTGGTGATCTCGAGAACGTCTGTCCTGAGTGGCAGCACTTTCTCTCCGTAGAAAGAAGCCGACCGGCGGTATCGATCGTCGCCGGTCTGAGACAACACTTCAACCATCTGTTGCCAGTGCTGCTGCAAGCGCTGCTGGAGCTGGTCGAGCAGGATCTGCTCGCCCAAGGTTGTGGTCTTGTAGTCGCCCAGGACGGCCTGCATGTGCGTCCACGCGCCCTGGAGTTCATTGCGATGTTCCGCGGACCTTTGTGCGTCGGGATCCAGAACATAGTCGCCGAAGTACGTATTGGACAGCACCACAAAGGAACGGATGGACGAAAGCCGGCGGGAACGGTCCCGGGATGCATCCCGCACAATCTTGTTTTCGGCCCGCAAGACTCCGAGGAGACGCACCGCGTCGGCGCCGGCGAGCAGAAAGATACCGAGCATTCCCGCCAAACCAACGATCAGCGCAACCCGTAGAGCGCGGCCGGAACGCTCCTCTGGGGAACTTGGTGGAACCGTCAAAGTTGGACCAGTGGCGCTCACGGTTCCCTAGTGTACACGGGCGCGCGCTACGGAGAAGCGGGATCGGCCCCGCCTGGCATTGAGCAGTCTTCCGAGTGCGGAGCCATTGAAGGATCCGCGACGGGGCGGTCTCCTGGACCATGCTCCGAGCGCGCGCTGCCATGCTTGAGTTTGGTGGACCATGGAAGAGGCTCCGGCTTCCGGTAAAATGGTATTGGTTAGGGTAAAGAGCGATGTCCATTACAAAGCGTCTCACCATCGAAAACGTGAACTTTGATGACGAACGTGAACTCGATGCGTTCGACAATCAGGCGATCGCCGCCGGCTTAGATCGAGTGCGCGCCGAGGGCGACGAACTGCGGCGGAAGGGCATCCTCGATTCAGAAGGCAATCTGCTGGTGAAGGAACTCCCGGCTGACATGCAAGAAGGCGCAGATCGCGATTTCGGCGGTTGATGGCCCAGCCCCGCATGGTCATCATCGCCGGGCCACCCGGCGCCGGCAAATCCTCGTTGTTTGCACTCTCTGATTTTGCGGAGAACGTGTTTAATGCCGACGATCGGGCGGCAGAATTGAACTCCGGCTCTTACCGGAGCATCCCCCTAAACGTACGGTCAACCGTCAACCGCGAATTTGAGCAGTTCGTTCACGCGAACATCGCCGCTGGTACCTCATTCGCGCTGGAAACGACACTGCGGAGCCCGGTCACTTTCGAGCAAGCCAGACTCGCCCAGGAGAACGGATTTCGCGTGTTCATGCGCTACCTTGCGCTGGACACGGTCGAGCATCACATCGAGCGAGTCAGGCGCCGTGCCGCCCGCGGCGGACATTCGGCAAGCGAGGCGACGCTTCGCAAGATCCACGCCAGCAGCCTTGCCAACCTGGCAGTCGCGATGAACGCCGAGAAGAGTGGCATCGAGATCGTGCGAATCTATGATAACTCTCGGTCTGAGAGTCGGCCGGGCCTCGTCCTTGCGGCGCGGCGCGGGAGAGTCGTTTGGCTTGCGGGCGGCTTTCCATGGTGGTTGCAACAGGCGCTCGGCTGGACCGAGCACGATTTGGAACATCATAGAAGAGAGGTGCATGGAGGCGAAGTGCGGCGAAGCTCACCGCCGGACTAGCTGCTGGCGCGCACCCGTTCGAGTCCACCGACATGGCTGATTTAGAGGCCGCTGAACGGGCTCATTTCCCGCCTACCCTCGCCAAGACACCCGCGCTACTCAGCGCAGGGTATGGGAATTCCGGCGCTCAAATCCTAACCTGGAATTGGAGGTTACACACATGAGACTTAAATTCTTTCGAGACCGCCGCTGGGCGGCGCCGGTCTCGGCGATCACGGTGTTGGCCGTGACGCCTTTTCTTGGAGTAGGATGGGCAACCGTTGCCCGGCCCGCGTTGGAGAACCCGCCCGCATCAGTGAGACTATCGACCACTCCGATTCCGGCGGCCGAACGCGGATACGCGGTGGTGGTGAAAGACGTAGTGCCGGCCGTGGTAAACATCTCGTCGACAAAGATCATCAAAAACGATGTGAGCGCACAGCAAGGTCCGCAAGGCGTGGATCCTTTCTTCCGCCAGTTCTTTGGCAACGACTTCTTTCAGAGGTCTCCGGTTCCGCGGGAACAGCGCGAGAAGAGCCTCGGCTCAGGTGTCATCGTGAGTCCCGAGGGCTACGTTCTCACCAACAATCACGTCGTCGATCATGCGTCGGAGGTTATGGTCACGCTGCGCGACAAACGGGAGTTTAAGGCTCGTGTAGTGGGTACCGACCCGCGAACCGACATTGCGGTTCTCAAGATTGACGGTTCGAACTTTCCCTTCCTGACATTGGCCGATTCCAGCAAAGTCGAGGTTGGCGACATCGTTCTGGCCGTTGGAGACCCGTTCGGTGTTGGTCAAACCGTTACGCAGGGAATCGTCAGTGCAAAAGGACGATCCGGCCTGGGTATTGAACAAGTCGAGGACTTCATCCAGACCGATGCGCCGATCAATCCCGGAAACTCCGGCGGCGCTTTGGTGGACGTGCAAGGGCGATTGATCGCCATCAACACGGCCATCCTCGGCAATTCCGGCGGCAACCAGGGGATCGGATTCGCAGTCCCCATTAACATGGCGCGTTATGACCTGGATCAGATTATCGCGCACGGCAAAGTCGAACACGGTTATCTCGGGATCCTTCCGCAAGACGTGACTCCGGCGTTGGCAAAGAGCTTCAACACCGAAACCAAAGGAGCTTTGGTGGGTGAGGTGACTCCGAATAGTCCGGCTGCGCGCGGCGATCTGAAGGCCGGCGACATCATTCTCGATGTAAACGGACAACCGATTGACGACGCCAACCAGTTGCGCCTGAAAATTGGCATGCTGGCTTCGGGCACCGACGTGAAGCTGAATGTATTACGCGATGGAAAGCCGCTGACACTTGCGGTGAAACTCGGCGAGTTTCCTTCCACGGAACAGCGCGCGGCGATGGATAAAGACCAAACCAACGGCGATCTGCAAGGCGTTACGGTTGAAAACATCACCCCCGACGTAGCGCGGGACATGAACTTGTCGCCACAGACCAAGGGTGTGGTGGTGCAGGAAGTGAGTCCGGCCAGCCATGCCGCCGAAGCCGGTTTACAACCGGGCGATGTGATCCAGCAATTGAACCACCATCCTGTGAAGAACATGCAGGACTTCAGCGCGGCGATGAACTCGACCAAAAAAGACAGTCCTGTTCTTTTGCTCATTGACCGCGACGGCAACACCATGTTCCTTGCGGTTTAGCCTTCGTCCCTGGGGGCGCAACGGCCGGTACCGACGGACTTCCTCCGAGCCCGCCGCCGGCCGTTTTCCTTTTTGAGTTTGAGATCGTCATGAAGAACAAAGCAATTGTCCCGCGCTGGGCTGTCTTATGCTACTTGAGTCTAAGTCCGCTGGGAGCGCAACTCTCGACACGTAGCATTCAAGGCGAAGTGATGGACCAGTATTCGCGTCCTCTGGAGCATGCGGTGGTGCAAATACAGAACGATTCGACTCTAATGATTCGTTCCTACATCACCCAGGCGGATGGAAGGTATCACTTTACCGGACTAAATGACGACGTTTATTACGAACTCACGGCGGAATACGACGGACTCCGCGGGCGCGAGCGCGCGCTGAGTAAGTTCGATTCACACGAGAAACGCACGATGGACCTGAGAATTCGTCTCGGCAATTGACCGCAAGAATCCCACGACGACGGTATTCCTTTTCGCGCCGGTAGCGCCTACGCTAGAAGTGGAAGAAGGAGAACCGAAATGGGAGCATCAATCAGAGCAATCACCGTTACCTCCGCCATCTTGTGGGGCGGTTGCATGCTGGTGGTCGGGTTAATCAATCTCGCCGACGCGTCTTACGGTGGCGAGTTCCTCCGTATGATGAGTTCCGTCTATCCCGGCGCCGATACAGCGAGAACGATTGGACGGGTGCTGTTAGGCGCCACCTACGGACTTGTCGATGGAGCGGTAGCGGGATATTTGTTCGCGGTTTTGTATCGCTTGTTCGCCCGGGAAAATCGGCCAGCCCATTGACGCCATTGGCTCCGCCGCTATGACAGTTACCGGGAAGGCGCTGGGATAAGTCTCGGACCAAAAGCATGTCGACAAATAACCGATCTAAGAGGCTGCCTCCGCCCGAAGCCGATAGCCCACGCCGGGTTCGGTAACGATGTACCGCGGCCGTGCGGGATCGGCTTCCAGCTTTCTTCGGAGATTGCTGATATTTACCCGTAATAGATGATGAGAATCTTCATAGTGCGCTCCACCCCATACCTCGCGCACTAACTGGCTGTGCGTCAGAAGCCGGTTCGCATGCACCACGAAAGCTTTCAGGAGACTGTATTCTGTCGGCGTCAGGGGTACGTCCGCTTCGCGCAGGCGCACGATCCTTTCGGTGAGATCGACGGTGAGATCGCCGATCACAAAGACCGGCTCGGCGTCCGGTTTGTGGACGCGGCGCAAGGTTGCCCGCATGCGCGCCAGCAGCTCGCCGGTTCCAAATGGCTTGGTGAGATAATCGTCGGCGCCGGCGTCCAGCGCGGCGATCTTCGCGGACTCATCTCCCTGGACTGACAGAATAATGATCGGAGTTTGCGTCCATTCGCGCAGAGACACAGCCACCTGCATTCCTGGCAGTCCGGGCAGCCCAAGATCGAGCAGGATGATATCCGGACGGAAGGCCGGAACCACCTGCAAGGCATCCTCGCCCGTGTAGGCTTCCCGGACCGAGTACCCGTGGGCGGCGAGCGACGCATGCAAAAATCGGCGGATCGCCGGTTCGTCATCCACGATGAGAACGCGTGGTCCTGTGTCGTTCATTTGTCTTACACCTCGACCGGCAGAAAAAACGCTACTTCGGTTCCTCCCTGTTCCCGGCCCCGGGCCCAGATCCGGCCACCATGGGCGCTCACGAATCCTTTGCAGATCGAGAGACCCAAACCGAGCCCGTGCGGTCCGCCGGGCGACACGCCACGAAAGAATTTCTCAAACACCCGTTCCAGATCCTGTTCCTCAATACCGCTACCGGAGTCGCCGACGCGAATTTCCAGATCGCCCTGATGCAAGCGTGCGGTGATCTCCACCGGCATCTCCGGTGGTGAATAATTCAGCGAGTTGTCCACCAGGTTCGCCAATACCTGGACGATCAAAACGTGGTCCATCGGTACCAGAGGAAGGCCGGGAGGGATATTGATGGAAACTGCGCGCTTGCGCGCCGCTTCCCCGAGTTGCTCCAAGGCCGCCCCAACCACGTCATTGACATCGCAAGGAGTTCTTTTCAATTGGATCGCGCCCCCTTCCAGGCGCGAGACGTCCAGCAAGTTTTGAATCAACCGGTTGAGCCTGGCAACTTCATCTTGCGCGGTCTCCAGCAGCCGGCGCTGGGTAGAAGCATCCAATTTCCCTTCCTCTTCTAAGACCGTGCTTAGCGCACCCATCACCGAAGCGATCGGCGTCCGCAAGCTGTGAGAGATCGAATTCAGGAGGGCTTTTTGAAGTCTGCTGGACTCCTGAAATCCGTTGGCGTCCACTATCGGTTGCCTCTCACGCCTCCGAAAGGCCCAAGCTTGTTTGGCGGAAAGCGTTAGCGCAGTTACGATGACGCCAGCCAGCAAAATGTACCATAGATAGCCGGCCACAAATCTGGGGACACGCGGGACCAAAAGGAAGTACAGAATACAGGCGCTCGTAACGGCGCTCAGGATTACCGCCATCCTGGCTAATCCGAGCCCGCTGAAAGCCCCGGCTTTTAAAAACGAGGAGGTGACAGGCGAATCGTCCGGCATCATGCGCCAAGATAACACGTCAACCTCGATTCATTTCTCACCCCCTGGGCGCATTTGCATCCGCCTGATTTCGCGAGACTTGCGCCGCACGCATCGAGGCTGGTTAGCTCCGATCCGCGACCGCATTCGTCGTTGCCGCTCGAACCTGCGGATTCAAAGCGCCGATACGGTTTTTTCTGAGGGACAGCGACCGTTCGTCCTGCCAGCATGTAAAAATTCCTGAAATGAAGCTTTCTTGACGCCATCTTGACACGGCTTTCTCTTAAAGTAAATATTCAGTTTCGTTCGTGACAGGCGCGTGGGGTGCCCTTGTCGCGCCTGAAGTTGTCGCGCCTAAACCGGTTCCGAAGCAGATGGCCCAAATATTTGGTCGAAGCTCCAACAGTATTGCCAAAGTCAGCATCGCGGGCGCGTTGCTGACTGGAGGCTGCGTTTTGTGGGCGGCCTACTCCATCAACGCCGGTTCTTTCGTCACCGGTGTAGGCATTGCCAAGGAGCAGGAAGTTCCCTTTAGCCACAAGCACCATGTGTCCGACGATGGCATCGATTGCCGCTATTGCCACACCTCCGTCGAAACGTCGAACTTCGCCGGAATTCCCGCCACGGAGATTTGCATGAGCTGCCATTCGCAGATCTGGACCAACGCCGACATGCTCGAACCAGTCCGCGAAAGCTTCCGGACGGGGAAATCTCTGGAATGGGTTCGTATTTACGATCTGCCGGATTTCGTGTACTTCAACCACAGCATCCATGTGAACAAGGGCATAGGCTGCTCTACCTGTCATGGGCGTGTGGACCAGATGCCGTTGATGTATAAGGCGAATACGCTCTACATGCAGTGGTGCGTGAATTGTCACCGCCATCCGGATCAATACGTGCGCCCGCGCGACCAGGTCTTCAATGCGGCCTATGTCACGCCGGCGCCAGATCAGGACGAGATCGGGCCTAAGCTGGTAGCCGAGTATAAAATTCAGAGTCTGACCGATTGCGTGACGTGTCACCGATGAGCAAAATGCGCAACGACACCACTAAAGACGGGCCTCAATACTGGCGAAGCATGGAGGAGCTGGCGCAGACGCCGGAATTTCGCGCTTTTGTCGAGGATGAGTTTCCCAACCGCACTCCGGACTGGAACGACGCGGCATCACGCCGCAAGTTCCTCGCTTTGATGGGAGCGTCAATCGCGTTGGTGGGCGGCGCCGCGTGTACGGTACAGCCGAAAGAGATGATCGTGCCGTACGTGCGGCAACCGGAGGACTTCGTTCCGGGTAAGCCGCTGTTCTACGCGACTGCGGCGAACTTTGCCGGCATCGGAACCGGATTGCTGGTGGAGAGCCATCTGGGGCGTCCAACCAAGATCGAAGGCAATCCGGAGCACCCCGCGAGCTTGGGCGGCACCGACGCACTGATGCAGGCCAGCGTGCTGACGCTCTACGATCCGGACCGGTCGAAAACCGTGACGCGTAACGGGTACATCAGCGGTTGGGGCGACTTCATCACCGCGTTGACAACTGCGCGTGACGCAACACCCGGCAAGAAAGGCGGCGGGTTCCGTTTGCTCACGGGCACCGTTACGTCGCCCACGCTGGCTTCCCAAATTCAGGCATTCCTGACGGCGTTCCCAGAGGCGAAGTGGCATCAATACGAACCCTGCGGCCGGCATTCAGCGCGCGCCGGAGCGATTGCAGCGTTTGGGCAGCCATTCAACACCATCTATCGCTTTGACAGCGCCGATGTGATCGTGTCGTTGGATGCCGATTTTCTGTGCTCCCCCATGCCGGGCAGTCTGCGTTATGTGCGCGAGTACAGCGCCCGCCGGCGCGCGGCAGCCGAGAATCCGAGTGCGACGCCACCACGGCTGTATGTTGCCGAGGGCACGCCGTCCATTGCCGGCGGCATGGCCGAGCATAAGTTCCGCATGCGTACGTCGGATGTGGAATCGTTTGCCCAGGCGCTGGCGGAGGAACTCAAGACGCCTTCCAGCGGATCGAACGCCGCCATACAGGCGATTGCCAAAGATCTCAACGCCCATCGTGGCGCCAGCATCGTGATCGCGGGCGAGTATCAACCCGCGGGGGTTCACGCGCTCGCTCATGGCATCAATCAGGCTCTCGGAAACGTCGGCAAAACGGTGATGTACACCGATCCCGTCGAGGCGCATCCGGTGGATGAAGTAGCGTCTCTCACCGAGTTGGTCAACGATATGCGCGGCGGCGCGGTAGAAACGCTACTGATCTTGGGCGGAAATCCGGTCTATGACGCGCCGGGCGAGCTCAACTTTCTTCAGGAATTCAAGAAAGTAAAGACCCGCGTACATCTGGGACTCTATTCCAACGAGACCGGCGCATGGTGCCACTGGCATGTTCCCGGGACGCATTATCTCGAAGCCTGGAGCGACACGCGAGCTTACGATGGCACGGTCTCCGTGGTCCAGCCATTGATCGCGCCCATTTACAATGGCAAAACGGCGCACGAAGTAATGAATGTGCTGGCGAACCAGGCGGACCGGTCCCCGCATGACACCGTGCGGGATTACTGGCAGGCCCAGCATCCCGGCGCCGACTTCAACGACTTCTGGCTGACCTCGCTGAACGATGGCTTTATGGCCGGGAGCGCCTTCGTCGAAAAGATTCCTCCCACCGCTAAAGCACCGGCGCCAAACCCGGCCGCGGCCTCCGGTCTCGAGATTGTTTTCCGGCCCGATCCATCCATCGGCGACGGTTCGCTATCGAACAACGCCTGGCTGCAGGAGATGCCCAAGCCGCAGAACAAGATGACTTGGGACAACGCCGTATGGATCTCGCCCAAGAGCGCGGCACATTATGGCGTAACCACCGGCGATGTGGTGGAAATTTCGTTTGAAGGCCGCAAGGTGAGCGGGCCGGTTTGGATTCTGCCCGGCCACGCGGACGAATCGCTGACCGTACACTTCGGCTACGGGCGCACCCGCGCGGGCAAAGTTGCCGACGGAGTGGGCTTCAACACTTATACGTTGCGAGGCAGTTCGGCGGTCTGGCACGGCTCAGGCGTGCAGATCACACGGAAGTCGAGCGGGTACGCATTCGCCAATACGCAACACACCCAGACCATGGAGGAGCGCGATCCGTTCCGCGTCGGCACCTTCGCCGAGTATCACGATCATCCGGAATTCGCCAACCCTCCGGAAAAGCACGTAGCCGACAGCACCACGCTATTTCCGCTATGGGAATACAAAAATCATAAGTGGGGCATGTCGGTGGATCTCACCGCCTGTGTAGGCTGCCAGGCCTGTACCATCGCGTGCCAATCGGAAAACAACATTCCGGTGGTCGGCAAAGCCGAAGTGGCCAAGGGCCGTCACATGAACTGGATCCGCGTCGACCGCTATTATCAAGGTTCGTTCGACGATCCGGAAATGTATTTCCAGCCGGTGCCTTGCATGCATTGCGAGAACGCGTTGTGCGAGCTGGTTTGTCCCGTGGCGGCGACCGTGCACAGCACCGAGGGCCTGAACGAAATGGTGTACAACCGCTGCGTGGGTACGCGGTATTGCTCCAATAACTGTCCTTACAAAGTGCGCCGGTTCAACTTTTTCCTATATGCGGATTGGGACACGCAAAGCCTGTGGGGCGTCCGCAATCCCGACGTTACGGTGCGCAGCCGCGGCGTGATGGAAAAGTGCAGCTACTGCATACAGCGCATCAATCGGGTCAAAATCGATGCGGAGAAGCAAGACCGGCCACTCAAGGATGGCGAAATCATAACTGCCTGCCAGCAGGCATGTCCGGCCGAAGCTATTATCTTTGGCGATTTAAACGATCCCAACAGCCGGGTTTCGAAATTGAAGAGCCAGCGGCGCGATTACAAATTACTCGAAGACTTGGATACCCGTCCGCGCACCACTTATCTGGCGCGGCTGCGGAATCCGAATCCGGATCTCGAGAAGGGATGAACCACCGGTGAAGCTTGACGATCCAGAACCGACAGCCGTAGCCACTCTCGACCCGGGGCCACGGAAAGTCATCGGACCCGGGCATGATTATGGCACGGTCACCGACGAAATCAGCGGCGTAGTTCTTCGCCCGTTTCTCAAGACGCCGCCGCAGATGTTCATCGGCTTTGCGTGCGCGTTTTTGCTGGTAAACATTTTGCTGGTCGCGGTAACCTGGCTGTTCGCTCGCGGTGTAGGCATTTGGGGCATCATGATTCCCGTTGCCTGGGGATTCGCGATCATCAACTTCGTTTGGTGGATCGGAATTGGTCACGCTGGGACCCTGATCTCGGCCATCCTGCTGCTGCTGAAGCAGGACTGGCGTACATCCATCAATCGGTTCTCGGAAGCGATGACGCTGTTCGCGGTGGCATGCGCCGGCATGTTCCCGATTCTCCACCTCGGGCGTCCCTGGCTGGCGTATTGGTTGCTGCCGTACCCGAACACGATGTGGCTGTGGCCCCAGCCGCGCAGCCCGCTGATCTGGGATGTGTTCGCGGTCTCCACCTATGCAACCGTCTCGGTGCTGTTCTGGTTCACCGGCTTGATTCCCGATCTGGCGACCATGCGCGACAAGGCGGGCAACCCGGTCGCGCAGAAGATCTTCGGCTTGCTGGCCATGGGATGGCGCGGCTCGGCTAAGCATTGGGCGCGGTATCAGAAAGCCTATCTGTTGCTGGCCGGCCTTTCCACGCCGCTGGTGGTTTCCGTGCACTCGGTTGTGAGCTTCGACTTCTCGGTGGCGATCATCCCGGGTTGGCACACTACCATTTTTCCTCCGTACTTCGTCGCGGGAGCTATTTACTCCGGCTTCGCCATGGTGCTGACGCTGGCGATTCCGGTGCGCCGCTGGTATCACCTGGAAGACCTGATCACCTATCGCCATATTGAATGCATGGCGAAGGTGATGCTCGGCACCGGGCTGATTGTCGCGTACGGCTACGCCATGGAGGCCTTCATGGCCTGGTACAGTTCCAACCAATATGAACGCTACGCCTTTGTCAACCGCATGTGGGTGGGAGGTTATTGGTGGACCTATTGGATCCTCATTCTGTGCAATATTTTGATTCCGCAGTTACTGTGGTCGCGCAAAGTTCGTATGAACATTCTGGCGGTTTTCGTGATCTCACTGGTGGTGAACGTGGGCATGTGGCTGGAGCGTTTCGTCATTGTCGTGACCAGTCTGACCCGCGACTTTGTTCCCTCGTCCTGGGGCATGTACTATCCGACGGTTTGGGACTGGGCCACCTACGCGGGAACGATCGGCGTTTTTTTAAGTTTGATGTTTCTCTTCATTCGTGGCCTGCCGGCCATCTCGATTTTCGAGATGCGCGAGGTACTGCACCACAACGCGGAGGAGGCGCATGCATCCGGGGACTAACGGGGCTGGCCATCTCGAGAAAATATACGGCCTGATGGCGGAGTTTGCCACGCCCGAGCCACTGCTCGAAGCCGCCCGCCGCGCACGCGCTGAAGGGTACCGGAATATGGATGCGTATTCGCCGATGCCGGTGGAAGGCTTGTCAGAGGCGATCGGGTTTCATACCAGTTGGGTGCAGCGGCTGGTGTTCACCGCCGGAGTGCTGGGCGCCACCGGCGGCTTCACGTTGTGCTGGTGGATGACGGTGATCGCTTATCCGCACATTGTCGCCGGCCGGCCTCTCAATTCCTGGCCCGCCTACGTGCCGATCACGTTTGAGTCCATGGTGTTGATTTCCTGCCTGACAGCAGTAATCGGAATGCTGGCGCTAAACGGTTTGCCGCAGCCGTATCATCCGGTTTTCAATGTCCCGGAGTTCGCGCGCGCTTCGCGGGATCGGTTTTTTCTGTGCATCGAGTCCACGGACCCGAAGTTCGATTCCGAAGGCACGCGGGCATTTCTCGAGCAACTTCAGCCGCTGGAGGTGTCGGTTGTTCAACCGTGACAAGTGGCCCTGTGAGGCAGGTTGTCGACCTGCGGCCGATTGTCAATCGGCCCCGGGCGGGTTACCAACCCGCCGCCGGTTGACAACCCTCCCCACAATCCTGGCTAGCCTCCTGCTGCTCACTGGCTGCCGGCAGGACATGCATGATCAGCCGCGCTACAAGCCGCTGGCCGCGACCGACTTTTTTGGCGACGGGCGCTCCGCCCGGCCGGAGTTGGAAGGAACCGTGGCGCGTGGACATCTCCACCTCGATAGCGCGCGCTATACGGGCAAAGTAGACGGCAAGGATATCGACTACTTCCCGTTCCCGATCACCCGCGCCGATCTGGAGCGCGGCCAGCAGAGATTTAATATTTATTGCTCGCCCTGCCACAGCCGAACCGGCGACGGCAATGGAATGGTAGTGCGGCGCGGCTTCCGCCAAGCGGCTTCTTATCATACCGACAAGCTGATTAAAGCGCCGGTGGGCCATTTCTTCGACGTCGTCACCAACGGATTTGGCGCCATGCCGAGTTATGCCTCGCGAGTTATGCCGGACGACCGCTGGCGCATTGCGGCTTATATCCGGGTGTTGCAGTTGAGCGAGAACGCCAAGCTTGAGGATGTTCCGGAGGATAAGCGGGCAGACCTCGACAAGGGCATGGTGACGCCTCCGATTGGCGCTCCCGCGTCCGCCGTGCCGGTCAAAGAGGAAGTAAAATGAACCCGACTGACATGAATCCTTCCGGCGCCGTGACGATGCAGATCAACCGGTGGCAGCGGATCTGCCTGCTGGTCGGCGTTGCCTTCACATTGCTTGCGATCTTTGAGTTCGTCGTCGACCGCCAAGAGTTCCTGCGCTCCTACTTGTTCGGATTTCTTTACTGGTTCGGCATGGGGATCGGCTGTCTGGCCATTCTTTTGTTGCATCACACGGTGGGCGGAAAATGGGGAATGCTGATCCGCCGCATGTGCGAAGCGGGTGCGCGCACCATTCCGTTCATGATCGTGCTGCTCATCCCGGTGCTGTTAAATCTCTCGGTGCTTTATCCCTGGGCCCGGCCTGCGGCGGCGCATGACGACATCATCCAAGCCAAGGCGCTCTACCTCAACCTGGGGTTTTTCCTCGGGCGCGTGGTGTTCTACTTTTTGATCTGGGCGCTGTACGCGTACCTGTTGAGCAAGTGGTCGAGCGAACAGGATGGCACTGGCGATGAACGCTTGATCGGTAAGATGCATTCCGTGAGCGCTCCCGGGTTGGTGGTCTTCGTCTTCGTGACCTCGTTCGCTTTCATCGACTGGGTGATGTCACTGGAACCGCATTGGTTTTCGACTATTTACGGAGCGATGTTTTTAGTCGGTCAGGTGCTGGAAGCTTTTGCCTTCATGATTGCGATCGTGATTATTTTCTCCGACCGTCCTCCGCTCAACCAATACATAACCAAACAGCATGTTCACGATCTGGGCAACATGATGTTCGCGTTCATGGTTCTGTGGGCGTATCTCTCGTTTTCCCAGTTCCTGATTACCTGGGCCGGGAATCTTCCGGATGAGATCCCGTGGTACCTGCGCCGTTTCAGAGGGGGTTGGGGCTGGGTGGCGCTCACGCTGGTGATTTTTCATTTCGCGGTTCCGTTCGTTCTGCTGCTGATGCGCGGAGTCAAACGGCAATCCAGCCGCTTGTTCAAAGTCTGCCTGCTCATGATTGTCATCCGGATGGTGGACGTGTATTGGGTGGTGAAACCGGCTTTCTACAACCAAGAACTCCACATCCACTGGATGGACTTCACAACGCCGGTGGCCGTGGGCGGTCTCTGGCTGGCGGTTTTCTTTTGGCAATTGAACTCCCGCCCGTTGCTCCCATTGCGAGACCCGCGGCTGATCGGCGCGCCGCGGGAGACTGTGTCGTATTAAGCGAGATGGAAACCAAGAACAAATCGATCGGGCATGAAACGGAAGATGCTAGCATCCGGGGTATTCTTTACGCCGGCGCCGGTCTCGCCGTCGTCTCGGTGCTTTCGGCACTGCTCGTCTACGGCATCTTTCGATATCTGGCCGATCATCCGTTGAGTACGGAGCCGGCCAACCCAATGGCGGAAACGGAACAGCAGGAGTTTCCGCCTGCGCCGCGTATCGAGGCCCATCCTACGGTGGAATTGAAGGATTTGCGTACGCAAGAAGATCGCATTCTTTCCACTTACGGCTGGACGGATAAGAAGGCCGGCGTGGTTCGCATTCCGATTGATCGGGCCATGCAATTGGAGTTGGAACGCGGGTTCCCCGTGCGAAAGGAGGCGGCGAAATGAAGAGTGTGTTGGTTCTCTTTTGTTGCGCCAGCGTGCTGGCCCAAGTGCAGTCAGCCCAAGCGCAGTCAGCCCAAGCGCAGCCAGCGCAAGTGCAGACCGCTTACCGGCCGCCTATTCTTCGCGCCGTGGGCATCGAACAAAAGATGGGCGCACAGGTACCTCTCGATCTGCCTTTCACCGACGACCTGGGAAATCCGGTGACGTTGCGGCAGTATTCCGGGAAGCCGATGATTTTGGCTTTGGTTTATTATTCGTGCCCGTCCCTTTGCAACATGGTGTTGAGTGGATTGGTGCGCAGCGCAAGGGATTTGAGCCTTTCCGCCGGCCGGGATTTTGAAATTGTCGCGATAAGTTTCGACCCGCGCGAAACTCGGGAGATGGCCGCGGCGAAGAAGGCCTCGTACGTGAAAAGCTACGGGCGCGCCGGCTCGGAGAACGGCTGGCACTTCCTCGTCGGCGCCGAAGCGTCCAGCAAAGGGGTCGCGGACTCAGTCGGTTTTCACTACGCTTACGACCCGCTGACCAATCAGTACGCGCATGGCAGCGCGATCATCGTGCTGACGCCCGAGGGCCGGGCAACGCGATACTTCTACGGCATCGAATATCCGGAGCGCGATCTGCGCCTGGGCCTGGTTGAGGCATCCAACCATAAAATCGGCACGGCGATCGATCAGGTAATGCTCTACTGCTTCCATTACGATCCATCCAAAGGCAAATATGGAATGGTGATTATGAACGTGTTGCGCCTGGGAGGTCTGCTTACAGTGGGCAGTCTGGCGCTCTTCATGCTGGTGATGTTCCGGCGCGATTTTCGGCAACAGAAAGCGATTTAGATGGGCGGTCTATCCATTTTTCCAGAAAGCGCTTCCACCACGGCCGGCCAGGTCGACGCTCTTTACATTTTTCTCCTCGTCGTCTGCATCGGCATGACGGCGCTGATCTTTGCCGCGGTGTTCTTCTTCGCCATAAAATACCACCGCAAAAGCGACCTGGACCGTCCCAAAGCCATTCACGGCTCCCTCCCGCTCGAAATCATCTGGAGCGTGATTCCTTTTCTAGTCATGTTGGTGATGTTTGCCTGGGGAACCAAGCTTTATTTTCAAAATTACTCGCCGCCGCACACGGGCACGCTCGATATATACGTTACCGGCAAACAGTGGATGTGGAAGATTCAGCACCCGGAAGGACAACGCGAGATCAATGAACTTCATGTCCCGGTGGGCCGGGCTGTCAGACTCATTCTGGCGAGCGAAGACGTCATTCACAGCTTTTACATTCCCGCGTTCCGGCTGAAGCACGATGTGGTGCCCGGCAGCTACCAGACCTATTGGTTCGAAGCCACGAAACCGGGCCGATATCACATCTTCTGCGCCGAATACTGCGGCACCAATCATTCCCGCATGATCGGCTGGGTCACGGTAATGGAACCGTCCGAATATGAAAAATGGTTGTCCGGCGGCAACACCGGAGGCTCCATGGCGGCTCAGGGTGAAAAGCTGTTTCAGCAGTACGGATGCGTGAGTTGTCATCTGGTGGACTCGCCAGGCCGCTGCCCCTCCCTGCGCAACGTGTTCGGCCACCCAGTAGTGCTCGATGACGGTCGGACCGTAGTGGCCGACGAAGCGTACGTCCGCGAATCGATTCTCAACCCTAACGCCAAAATCGTAAAGGGTTACCCGCGCGATGTTATGCCTGTGTTTCAAGGTCAGATCAACGAAGAAGGCTTGCTCCAACTGATTGCTTACGTCAAGAGCCTCTCTACCCCCGTTGTGCCCCCGCCTTCTCCAACCGTAAAGACCGCGCAAGCGAAAGCGCCGAAATAAGGAATTCATTATGAGTACGACACTTCAGCCGCATCCTCTTGACGTCGAAGTAAAAACGAATTATCTCAACGCGGACTACGGCTGGAAGTCCTGGCTGTTCACCACCGATCACAAGCGCATCGCGTTGCTCTACCTGTTCTCGATTACCGCATTCTTCTTTGTGGGAGGGGCCTTCGCGGTGGCCATGCGGGTCAACTTGCTTTTTCCGGACGGCCTTTTCGCCCACGATACCTACAACAAGATGTTCACCATGCATGGGATCATCATGGTCTTCTTTTTCCTGGTCCCATCCATACCCGCAACGCTCGGCAATTTTCTGATACCCATCATGGTCGGCTCTCGCGATCTCGCCTTTCCGCGCATCAACCTGTTGAGCTGGTATATCTATATCCTGGGTGGCATTTTCGCGCTGAGCGCGGTGGTAAGCGGCGGCGTCGATACCGGTTGGACGTTTTACGCGCCTTTCAGCACCACTTACTCCAACACGCACGTGATTCTGGCCGCGATGGGCGTATTCGTAGCGGGATTTTCGTCCATTCTGACGGGACTGAATTTTATCGTGACGATCCACAAAATGCGCTGCCCCGGCATGACCTGGTCCCGGCTTCCGCTGTTCGTGTGGGGGCATTATGCCACCAGCCTGATCCAGGTGCTCGGTACTCCCGTGATCGCCATTACGCTGGTTTTACTGGGGCTGGAGCGCGTCCTTCACGCGGGCATTTTCGATCCCAACCTGGGCGGCGATCCGATTCTGTTTCAGCACCTCTTTTGGTTTTACTCGCATCCGGCGGTTTATATCATGATTTTGCCCGGCATGGCCGTGATTAGCGAACTGGTGGCTTGCTTTTCGCGCAAAGCCGTCTTCGGATATGCATTTGTGGCTTTCTCGAGCCTGGGAATCGCGGTGCTCAGTTTCGTGGTCTGGGGCCATCATCTCTTCGTCTCCGGCCAGTCCATGTACGCCAGCATGGTCTTTTCGTTTCTGAGCATGGCGGTGGCGGTTCCTTCGGCCATCAAGGTGTTCAATTGGACGGCTACCATGTTTCGCGGGTCCATCTCCTGGGACACGCCCATGCTGTATGCGTTCGGATTTATTGGTCTGTTCACCATTGGCGGTCTGACCGGGCTTTTCCTCGCCACCATGGCCATCGACGTTCACGTCACCGACACCTATTTCGTAATTGCCCACTTCCATTACGTGATGGTCGGCGGCATGGTAATGGCCTATATGGGCGGCCTGCATTTCTGGTTTCCTAAAATCACCGGCCGGCTTTATCCCGAAGCCTGGGCCAAATTTGCAGCCCTGGTGATTTTCGTCGGATTCAATCTGACCTTCTTCCCGCAATTCATCCTGGGATACCTCGGGATGCCCCGGCGTTACGCCACGTACGCGGCGGAGTTTCATACCCTCAATGTCATGTCGACCGCCGGCGCATCTATTCTTGGCCTGGGCTATATTCTGCCGATGATCTACTTCGCGTGGGCTTGGCGGAATGGACCGATCTCGCCGCAAAATCCGTGGAAGGCCAAAGGCCTGGAGTGGGAGCAATCTCCTACTCCACCGCCGACCTTCAACTTCGATCATCCGCCGGTTGTGACGGAGCCGGCTTACAACTACGCCGGTGAGGAGGAAGAGGTGCACCTTGGCTGAGACCGATACGGCAATCGCGGTACATCCGCCTGGGTTGCAGCATCATTTCGACGATAGCGCGCAGCAATTCGAGTCCTCCACGCTCGGAATGTGGGTCTTCCTGATCACCGAGATCATGTTCTTCGGAGGCATGTTCGCCAGCTATACCATCTACCGCAACATGTACCCGGAAGCGTTCGCCTCAACCAGTCACTACATGAACGTTGCCATTGGGGCGTTTAACACCGGCGTACTGATTTGCAGCAGCCTCACCATGGTGCTGGCGGTGCGCGCCGCGCAGCTCGGCAAGAAGAACGCCATCATCATATTTCTGGTCTTGACGCTCATATTGGGATTCGTCTTTCTGTCGCTCAAGTACGTGGAATATCACGAGAAGTGGGTGGACCATCACATTCCGGGTCCGGGCTTCCAATATGCCGACCCGCGTTATTTCCACCAGGCGCAAATCCTGTTCTATTTGTATTTCGCGATGACCGGCATGCACGCTCTCCACATGGTCGTCGGCGCCGGGCTGCTTTGCACTTTGATCGGGATGGCTGCCCGCAATAAGTTCAGCGCCGAATGGTACACGCCGGTCGAAATGATCGGACTGTATTGGCATTTCGTCGATATTGTTTGGATTTTCCTGTTTCCTCTGCTGTATCTGATTGGACATACATCATGACACACCAGGTTGTCCCCGTAAGAACCTATGTCGCGGTGTTCCTCGGGCTGATCGCTCTGACCATCACCACGGTGGCCGTTTCGAAGCTCGAGTTGGGCGAGTACAACTTCGTTTGCGCGATGACCATCGCGGTCATCAAAGCGTCGCTGGTGCTCTGGTTCTTCATGGACCTCCGGCGCTCCAGCTCCATGACCAGGCTGTTCGCCGGCGCGGGCCTTTTTTGGCTGGTCATCATGCTGTTCTTTACCATGAGCGACTACGTGAGCCGGGGCTGGTTGGGGTTCTCGAAGTGGTGGTAAACGCGGGCTAGGCATGGACACGCTTGCAGTCATTGCCTCGGCCTGGCGTTGGAACCTGACGGGACTCGGTTGTTGCGGAGTCCTTCTCGCGCTGTACGCTTTGCTCGCAGGTCTTCGCCCGTCGCGTTCTCTCGCCTGGTTCCTCTCGGGAGTATTGCTTCTCGCCGCGATCGTCTGTTCTCCGCTGGATATTCTTGCCCGCCAATATTTACTAACTGCCGAGGCGGTCGAACAAATACTCATTGGGCTGGTAGTCACGTATCTGCTGGTGTCGGGCCTGCCGGCGAGGGCCGTTCGCGGTTTGCATGTTTCCTATGCGGTAGCTTGGATCGCCGGCATGCTGGCGGTGCTGATCTGGTATTTCCCGTACCCGCTCGATGCGGCGCTGAGCAGCGAATCCGTTCGCTGTCTGGAATACGCAACACTGCTCGTGGGTGGCGCGCTGTTCTGGTATCCGCTTCATTCTCCGCTTAAGGAACAGCGCATTCCTCTGGCGCCCCACGCGCTTCTCTATCTGGCGGCTGGCACGGCCTGGTGCTCGCTGGTCGGTATTTTCGTCGCCTTCAGTCATACCGTGTCCGGCGCTCACTACATCAAAGCCGCCGACACGCTGCACATCGCAGACTCTCTGCTCAACGATTGGAGCTTTTCCCGCGAAACAGATCAGGAGTCCGCTGGTCTGCTGTTCTGGATCGGCTCGGCGACGGTTTTGCTGACGGAAGTCATGTTCGTTTACTATCGGTGGTACAGGGCCGGGGAAGGGCCGCATGAGCCCCTCAAACCGGCGCGCCTTCCAGCGGGCCCTACCACCACGCATCTAGTGAGGTAATTCGTTCTTCCTCTTCGTGTTCGTTATCATGGGGGCGATGAGCGATCCGATCACCTTATTGGAATTAATTCAAGCCGGACCCGCCGGGCAGACGGCGCTGGTGTCTCCCGAGGCAAACATCAGAGTTTCCTATGCACAATTGCGGGACCAGGTGATCGCGATGGCGGAGGCCTTGGCCGCGCTGGGAATTCGCCCCGGGGATCGCGTGGCGACAAGTTTGCCCAGCGGGTTGGCGGCCATTGTGAGCTTTCTGGCCGCGTCGATTGCCGGTACGGCCGCTCCGCTGAATCCGGCGTATCGGGAGGACGAGGTCAATTTCTACCTCGAAGACACCAACGCGAAAGTGCTGTTATGTCTGCCCGAAGGGGCGCCGCTTGTGACCGGCGATGCCCGCAAGGGCGCTGCCGCCCGCGGTGTTCCGGTGTATTCACTGGTGATGGACGAAACGGGCTTTGTCCGGATTGACGGAGCGCCCGCCGGCAGCGGTTTTGCCCCACCCACCGGAGACGATATCGCTCTGATTCTGCATACCAGTGGCAGCACCGGCCGGCCCAAGCGAGTGCCCATCGCGCATCGCAACATCACCGCTTCGACCCGCAACATCGTGGCTCATTATGGTCTTTCTTCGCGGGATGTTTCGCTGTGCGTAATGCCTTTGTTTCACGTACACGGTCTGGTGGCGTCCACGCTGTCCACCATGTTGTCGGGCGGGACGGTGGTGGTTCCCGCGAAATTCAACCCGCTTTCCTTCTGGCGCGTGGCGCGGGATTCGGGCGCCACGTGGTATTCCGCCGTGCCGACCATTCACCATCTGCTCTTGTCGCGCGCCGGCAACCAACGCCCGCCCGGCGCGGAGGGATTGCGCTTTATCCGGTCCTGCAGCGCGTCACTTCCCCCGGAAATGATGCAACGCATGGAAAGCGCCTTTGGCGTGCCGGTGCTCGAAGCCTATGGCATGACGGAGGCCTCGCACCAAATGAGTTCCAACCCGTGTCCGCCGGCGGTGCGGAAGCCCGGGTCCGTGGGGCCGGGCACGGGCGTGAATATCGGCATCATGGACGAAGCCGGAAAACTTCTCCCGCAAGGCGAGCGCGGTGAAGTGGTGATTCAAGGCCCCAACGTGGTTGCGGCGTACGAGAACAATCCGGAAGCGAATGCGAAGTCTTTTGCCAACGGCTGGTTTCGTACGGGCGATCAAGGCTTTCTGGACACCGACGGGTATCTCACGCTGACGGGCCGCATCAAAGAGTTGATCAATCGCGGCGGCGAGAAGATCGGGCCCCGCGAGATCGACGAAGTGCTGCTCAGTCATCCGGCGGTGGCCGAAGCGGTAGCGTTTGGGTTTCCGCATCCGACGTGGGGGGAAGAGGTGGCGGCCGCGGTGGTTCTGCGCGAGAATACCGGCGAAGCCGCGCTGCTGGCGCACTGCAAAGAGAGGCTGGCCGACTTCAAGTGCCCCAAGAAGATCTACATCACGGATGCGATTCCGCGCACCGCTACCGGGAAAATCCAGCGGGGCGCGGTCGCCTCTAGTTTTGCAAAGGCGTAATATGCGGTTTTTGATCGCTGGCGCGGGCGCCATCGGAGGGTACATCGGCGCTTGCCTGGCTCGCTCGGGCCAGGATGTGACTCTGTTCGCGCGGGGCCCGCACCTCGAAGCCATGCAGAAGAACGGACTCCAGGTGCGCAGCGCCGAAGGTGATTTTGAAGTATACCCGCGCGCTATCGGCGATCTGAGAGACGCCGGCCAGGTGGACGCCATCGTTCTCGGTGTGAAGGCGCATGCGCTGACAGCTTTGGCGCCGCAGCTAAATACGCTGCTCACCGAAGACACGTTCGTCGTTAGCACGCAGAATGGCATTCCGTGGTGGTACGTGCCTCCCGACGGCCGGCCGCTGGAGTCGGTGGATCCCGGAGGCGTGATCGCGGCCTGCATTCCGGCCGAACGAGTGGTTGGATCTCTGGTTTATCTCGGAATCGAAATCGCCACGCCGGGTGTCATTCATCATAGCGAAGGCAATCGCATCTCATTGGGCGAGCCCAATGGCGGGCACTCGGAGCGCTGCCGTTTGGTCGCGGAGGCGTTCATTGCGGCAGGTTTGCGGTGTCCGGTGACGACGCGCATCCGAAATGAGATTTGGGTAAAACTGCTGGGCAACGTAGCGTTCAACCCCATCAGCGCTCTCACCGGGGCCACGCTGGCGGCCATGGCGCGCGACCCGCTGGTGCGCCCGCTGGTGCGCAGTATCATGACGGAAACCGCTTTTGTCGCCAGTCGGCTGGGAGTAGAACTGCCGGTGTCCATCGGTCAAAGAATTGCCGGCGCGGAAAAGATCGGCGAACATAGAACGTCCATGCTTCAGGATGTAGATGCGGGCCGGCCGCTGGAACTGGAGCCGGTGGTAGGAGCAGTGGTGGAGCTGGGCGAAAGGGTGGGAGTTGAGATGCCGTACACGCGCGCGATCTACGCTTGCGCGAAATTGCTCGATGCGACTTTGGCGGCCGGGAGGAACCATTGAATCGTTGGGTCCGGCTGAGCGCGGCCGTGGTGGCCATGGTCATGATTGGCAATCTACAGTATGCCTGGACGCTGGTCGTCCAACCCATGATGTCCGCCACCGGCTGGAAGTTGTCGCAGGTGCAGTGGGGATTCTCCATCTTTATCGCCGCAATGACCTGGGCCATGCCTCTATCGGGCTGGCTGATCGACCGGGTGGGTCCGCGCGCGTTTCTGACGCTGGCGGGCATTCTGTGCGGCGGCGGATGGGGTTTGTTGGGACGCGCGGATACCCTTCCGGGGTTTTATGCGTTATACGCGGTCGCGGGTCTGGGGAATTCGTTCGTCTATTGCTGCTGTACGGCGCTCGGCTTGAAGTGGTTTCCCGACAAGCGCGGCGTGGCTTCGGGACTGATCGCCGCGGGCTATGGCTGCGGTGCGGCGGTGTTTAATCCGCTGTTCGGAAAACTGATTCACGATATGGGCTACAAGGATACATTGTTGTTCACCGGAGTCGTTCTGGGCGTGGTGATCGCGGTTGCCGGTCAGTTTCTGAAGTATCCGCCGTTGGGCTTCGTGGCCGCTCCCCCGCCCGGTTTTCAGCCCAGGATCCGGCGGCAGGCGGTGCAATTCAATTCGCTCGAGATGCTGCGTACGCCGCAGTTTTATGTTCTCTACGTCATGATGCTGATGGTCGGAATCGGCGGGTTGATGGCCACCGCGCAAGTAGCCCCGGTCGCGCGCAACTTCAAAGTAGGCGCAATGGCGCTCACGATCGCCTTGTCCCTGAACCCGCTCGGCAACGGATTTAGCCGGGTGGGATGGGGATGGGTGTCGGATCTGTTTGGACGCGAGCGAGCCATGGCGGTGGCGTTCGGACTGCAGGCCGTATTCCTGGCTTCCGTGGCGACCTTAGGACGGCGCGGTGACGTCTGGTTCGTGGTGACCATGGCGCTGGTGTTTCTTACCTGGGGTGAGTTGTATGTCCTGATGCCCGCGGCGCTGGCGGATATGTTCGGAGCGCGGCATGCCGCCTCGAATTACAGCTTCCTTTACAGCACCAAAGGCGTGGCTTCGATTCTCGGTGGTGGGTTGGCGGCACTGCTGTTTGAAAAAACGGGAACCTGGAATTACGCATTCTACGTGAGCGCCGGTCTGGCCGGGTGCGCGTCGCTGGCAGCCGTGGGATTGAGGCGAATGCCGCTGCCGGGAAAGACGGCGCCGCTGCCCGACGCTTCCGCTGCTGTCGCCACGGCGTCAGAGCTCAGTTCCTAAAGATCGACTCGATCTTGTTGGCTCACGATTGCATCGTACAGGCTATGAACCAGTAAGCTCGAATCCAACCTGGGGAGCCAAATTACCAATTCCCAAACCTAGTTACGGGCATTTCAGACGTTTCTGCTGGATTGGCTCCGCTCTACAGCGACCCCGGCGTGGACTCGAACTCTTTATTTTTATCCGATCAGCATCCCCCAAAACGAATCGGCTTGGCCTGCTATGCGTGCCAACTTCCGGATGGCCGACCGCGCGGACACAATAAGTGTTGAGTGGGGTCACACCGTCCTGATGAAGCCCGGCCGTCCCACGCTGTACGCAAATACGATTCTCAATTACGGAGCCAATGCCCTGGCGACATCGACCCACAAGGTATTGCTCCAATCTGGCCTGGGATCTGCGGCAGCACGTGCAAATGTCCAAAGCTGGAGGCGCTCCGTATCCACCTCGCAAAGGTCGGCAAGCCGCTTGACCATACCGATCGGATCTGCGTGCAGCCGATCTTCGCAATTGTGGAGATGCTGAACCACGTCGTAGGGGGGATCGCCGATGAATGGCTTCGGGTCGATCACCAGCCAAGGCTCCCGCTCGGATCGCAAAACATTTGCTGCGTGAAGATCGGTTGCCAAGAGTACGTCTGTGGGTAAGGGGTTTCCGAGCGCCTCCCACAGCCGCAATCCTTCGCGCACCAATCCGGCATCGGGCCAGCGGTGAGCCTGGCCCAGTGTCTCATCGCGCCAAAATTCCAACATCTTTGACAAATGCCGGAACTGCTGAAGATCGAGCGCTGACGCAGATCGTTTCCAAAGGCGCTGGAGTAGGGTCGCGATCGCTATATCTTGCTTGTGCTCCGGCTCGGAATGAAGCGAGTATCCAGGTTGACACTGCTCCAGCAGCATCGCGCCACGGTCATCATCCGCCTCAAGCAGTTGGACGGTGGGGTCGCCGTTCCACAAGCGCAGCCCTTCGATTTCAGATGCGCCTTCCATGTGCGGCATGCCCAGTTTCAGGACCGCTGACCTGCCATCGGCGCAGACAACCGGGGCAACCCAAGAGCATGTTACGTTCGCGTGCTCAAATGGAGGACCAGTGCGGAGCGACCAGCGGCCTGTCAATTCCTCCAGCATCGCAGGCAAGCTGTCGAGCCATGCCTGCCGTTCGCCATGGTTGCGGCAGTTTGCGCTGAGTTGTTCGGGGATAATCATCGACCCAGTCGAAAGGTGACATGCAGCCGAGCGATTGTCAAATGGCACGAATTTTGGAGTTCCAACCCTTTTGCGGACTGGCGTTGGATGACGCGCCATCCGCAAGTTTACCTCGGGCCCCTTTGGCGAGTTCGAGGCGTGTCCAGACTGGGTGCCCACCCTGGACAAGTGTCGGCGGCAAAGTTCGAAATGTGTCCAGACTGGGGAGCCAAATTGCATTGTGTTCATTCCATTAGGCGCCCCAGGGCGGCTCGCAATCCAATACGCGGGTACGGGAAGCACGGTAATCAGGGGCGCCTTGGCCTTCATTGCGTGCAGAAACTGATGTACGAAACCGTATACTCCACCGTCGGCGAACGCATCGTAGAGCATGAGGCTGTTCTTCAAATAAAACGCGTCGTCCCAGCTCGGCGGAGTTCGATCCAAGCTCACTCAGAAACACCTCGCGCCCACGAAAAATGGGGATCAAACCGAGCAGAATCAGGCGCTGGACCGGTTGTGCCAAGGCTTCATCGTAGACGGCTTGGCAGGGAGCCTGTCTAAACATGGCGTCAAAGTACTGGCGAGTGGCCGCTTGCTGACGCGCGCGGTTGGGTAGCAGAACCGCGAGCAAGTACTTCTGACGCTATGCTTAGCTCGCGCCCGAGCGTTGGCGCTCATGAAGCCGCAAGCTGCTTGTCGCTAAGTACGGTGGCCAATCGACCGCTGGCCGCGTCTGCGAGGTACATCCGGGGCGGATACATTAGATTGTCTAGAGGAGGCTCTCATGTTCACTCGCCTGTTCTTGCTGTTTTTCGCTGCGCGGACGCTGGCCGCGCAAGAGCGCTGGTGAAGGTCGTTCGCGAAGTAAAAGATGATCAGGCTACACCCAGGATTCAGCAAGAAAACTACGATCGGCAACTGAAGTGAGCCCAACCCCGCTCATCCACCGCGGCCTCCCGCTCGCAGTGCAGTTTGACTTCGCCTCTGGTAACTTGAGTACACATGAGCAGCATCGCGAATATGGGGATCCTGATTCTGGAGTCTGATACGGTGACGCGCGCCGTACTGCGAGACATCCTGGAACAGCTTGGGTGCGTAGTGCGCGTCGCTAAGGACCTCGGCGTGGCCGTAAAAAAAGTCCACGAAGTTGCGCCCGATTTATTGGTCGTCAGTCCTTACATCGATTGCATGTCCGGCTATGATGCCGCCACCTTTCTGCGGCAAGATTGCCCTGATATGGACATTCTGGTGGTCGCCGGCTTCGCTGCCGACGATCGGGTGGAGCATCGCGTGCTCAACAACGCCATCAGCATCTTTCCGTCTCCTTACAGCCCAGAGCTTCTGGTCCAAAAAGTGAAGCAACTCCTTACTGCAAGGCTCACCAGCAAGACGACAAAACACAAGCCGCTCGATGTAACATAAGGACTTGGCCCATGAAGGACCTAATTGCTCCGCAACGGTTGCCGGCACACATCGCGATCGTTAGGAACGACAATGGCCGGACGGCCACGCGCCGGAATCCGCCGCGCGCTCACTTCCCGATGAGCAGCAGCACCTGATGCGGCGCATCCTGACTGCGCTGTTACTGATTCCGCTATTTGTCTATGTCGTGCTTTGGTCGCCTTTCCCGGTGCTCTGCGCGGTCGCGGCTCTGGTTGCGCTTTTCTCTTTTCACGAGTACGCCAATCTGGTGGGGCGCCAAGGCATTCAGCGGCCTGGTTTGTTCGGCTACGCCGCCGGATTGGTGTTGATGTTCGTTCCTCAAAACCAGATCGCTTTTGCCGTAATCTTCGTCTTGCTGGCGATGATGCTCTCGCTTCGGCTGGACGGACTGCCGGAAGCTCTGCCTTACGCTTCCGCATTGGTCCTGGGCGTATTCTACGTGTTCGGCGGCCTGCGCTTTGCCATCGAACTCCGCGGCGTCAGCCCGTATTGGCTGCTGTTGGCGCTTTCGCTGAATTGGGTGGGCGATAGCGCGGCGCTCTACATCGGACGTTCTTTCGGCCGTCACAAACTAACGCCGCAGTGGAGCCCGGGCAAATCCTGGGAAGGCTCCATCGCATCGGTAGCGGCGTCGTTACTCTACGCCGGTCTCTATTTGCACTATCTACTGCCCGCCGTGCCGCTGCTTGCCGGGCTGCTGATCTGTTTTGCCGCCAACCTCGCCGGCCAGTTCGGGGACATCTGCGAATCGGCGCTCAAGCGCGGCGCAGGCGTGAAAGACAGTGGCGCCATGCTACCCGGCCATGGCGGCTGGCTGGACCGCATCGATAGCAGCCTGTTCGCGCTGCCGGTAGCGTATTTATTAGTCACGAGCTTCCATTAGTGAATCTTCCGCCCATGGACGCGCCCATGTCTCGCGCGGAGCGAGTGCAGGCCGTGTTCTTCGCACTGCTAGTCGCTGTGGTCAATGCACTCATCTGTTGGAGGTTGTTCAAAATTCCCAGCGCTCACATGAACTCCATGCACGGCTTCTGGGCCGCGCTCGCGCGCTGGGGAGGGGATAGCTGGCTGCATCCTTCCTGGTGGCCGTATTGGGACTGTGGAATCCCTTTCGAATACACTTATGCACCGCTGGTTCCGGTCCTCACCTCCTTCGTTTCTTGGTGCACCGGCCGTCCGTTGTGGTCCTCCGTAGATATCATCTCGGCGCTTGTTTATTGCCTTGGTCCTGTCACGTTTTTCGTGATGGCCTGGCGCTTGACCCGCGCTCCGTTGGCCAGTTTTGCCGCGGCTTTACTCTATTCCCTCACTGCGCCGGAACTTTTGGTCATGCCGGATTCATGGCTGAACTTTCTGAGCCCCCGCCGCTTGATTCTGATGGGTCAATGGGACGACACACCGCATTTCTTAGCCCTCGCGATCTTGCCCCTGGCCATCCTAGGCCTGACCTTCGCGATCCAAACCCGGCGGCTTTTCTACATCGCTGCTACCGCGCTGGCGATCGCAATTATGACCTACGCTAGCGCTTTTGGACCGGTCTTGGCGGCACTGGCGGCCATCTGTCTGGTGGCAACGCTAGGCAAAAATCACGTTCTCAGAAGTTTGATGACGGTTGCTATAGTCGGCGTCTGGGCGTACGCCATAAGCGCGGCATTCTTGCCACCTTCGCTCTTGCGCATCATCCATGCGTCGGCTTCGCCCTATCAGGACAGCTTCTGGACCCTACGGTCGTTTACCGGCATCGGCGTGTTCTTAGGCGGAGGCGTCCTGGCCGGGTATCTTCTCAACCGTTGGACACGAGACTGGAGAGTGCAGTTCTTCTGGCTATTCACCTATCTGACGTGCGTCATTCCCATGCTTGCCGCGTACGCGCATATTCAGTTTCTGCCTCAACCGGAAAGGTACAAAATTGAAGCTGGCTTCGGACTCGCGTTAGTTATGGCTTTCACCCTGCGCGGCTGGATGGTGCAACGTGGCCGTATTGTGATCGGCGTCGCACTCGCAGTGCTCGCCCTCCTGGCGGTCGCGCAGGTCCATCGGCAGCGGGTCTTCGCCCGAGGCATGTGGCCCAAGTCCGATGCCACGCAAACTGTGGAGTATCGCGCTTCTACTTGGATCGCCGCCAACCTGCCGGGGGTTCGGGTTTTCCTTCCTGGGACAATTGCTCAGTGGGCCAACACTTTCACCGATATTCGCCAGTTCACCGGCGGTTCTTGGAGCATGGCTTACAATCGTGCTCAAATTAAGGCATTCTGGGAAATCCTATACGCCGCTCCCGACGCTGCAATCACTTGGCTGCGCGCCTTTGGCGTGGGTGCCATCGCCGTTTCGGATGCCAACAGTGCGGAGTATTGGAAGCCCTTCTCTCAACCCGGCAAATTCGAAGGACTGCTTCCGGTTCTCTGGCGAGCGGAGGGTGTCACCATCTATCAGATACCTGGCGCGTCCCCTTCATTGGCTCATGTGATCCCCGCCGACGCGAGCGTCAGCCTCCTGTCCGCCGCCCAGCTTCTACGCTATGACAGCGCCATATCCAATCCGGCCGCCGCGGATGTTTCTCTCAGTTGGCAGGATCGCAATTCTATCCTGCTCAGAACTGTCCTCTACCATGGCCAATCAATCTCGCTTCAGATGAATCAGCATGCCGGGTGGCGAGCCGCAGCAAATGGAAAACCTTGCCCCATCCAACGAGACCAGTTGGGTCTCATGCTGCTCACACCACCCTGCAACGGACCCTGTGAGGTCTCGCTGAGTTACGACGGTGGCTTGGAGATCCAGGCGGCCAGGCTGATCAGTTCCATCGCGCTGTTGGCGTCCTTGTTGTGCTTAACTCTCGCGATTCCCTTCCGTTTATTCTAAAAACATGGCGAAAACCGGATCGTTCGAGTATGTCCGAACCTGGGACCAGGAGCGCGCCGAACGAGGCTGGTGGCACAGCTTTGAACTCCCCGACGGAACCCAACTCCTAGGCGTCTGTGGGCTCGAAAGCCTGAAAGACCGCATCGGTCAGTTCCCCATCCCGCAGGACCTGCGCGGCAAGCGCGTCCTCGATATTGGCGCTTGGGACGGCTGGTTTAGTTTTGAAATGGAGCGCCGCGGCGCCGAAGTGTTGGCCATCGACAACTGGGATAACCCGCGCTTTCATGAAATGCGGGCCATTCTCAACTCGCGCGTCGAATACCGGCAATTCGATATGTACGATCTCACGCCTCAGCGCATAGGCCAGTTCGACATCGTGCTGTTTATGGGCGTGCTTTACCATCTGAAACACCCGCTGTTGGCGCTCGAGCGCGTATGCGCGCTCACTCATGAACTGGCTGCGGTCGATTCCTTCGTGCTCCGCGAAGAACACCGCCCCGGCGCTCAGGTGGACAAGCGCCCGATCATGGAATTCTATGAAAACGACGAGTTCGGCGGCCAAACGGACAACTGGGTTGGCCCCAGCGTTACTTGTCTGCTGGCCTTGTGCCGTACCGCCGGCTTTGCCCGCGTGGAACTGCGTAAAATTGTCGAGAAGAGCGCCTGCGTCGCCTGTTATCGCCACTGGGAGCCGCCCTCGCGATCCGACCACGGCCCCGAACTGTTGCGCGTGGCGCACAACACGAATTACGGCATCAATTTCGACTCGCAGCGGGATGAGTACGTGACTGCGTTCTTCCGCTACTCCGGCAAGGCCCTAACCCGCGACGATGTGCAACCGGAAGTGGACGGCTATGGAGTTCGCCCGCTGCATGTCGCGCAATTTGGAGACGATCAATTTGGAGACGGGCAATGGCAAGCCAATTTCAAATTGCCCCCAGGCTTGCAGCCCGGCTGGCGCGAGGTGCGCATCCGCCTGCGCCGTAGCCGGCCAGGATCCGCCCAGCGCATCGCGGTGGATCTACCTTTGCCGGATTCAACCATCCGTTTGAGAAGCGTATGCGACGGCAAGACCTGGGCGCCGGGTCAACTCGACCTGCAGCGCGGCAACGCGATTTCTCTATGGATTGAGGGCTTGCCGGAAAACGCAGACGTACATAATGTCCGCGTGTTACTGGACGGCCGTCCGCTGTTGGTTACTTACCTCGAAGCGGAATCCAAAGACGGCGCACGGCAAGTGAACGCCGAGTTGCGACACGCGATCGATCCCAGCGAAGCCAGCGTTGTCGTGGAACTCGGCAGCCAGCGAACAGCCCCCGCAGCGCTACACATCGGGTAGATCCACTTCACGCCCTTCCAAACAGCAAGCCGACCAGCCGCTTGCCGTCCGCCACTTCGCGCACTTCGGTCTCCTGCCACGCGAAGCCCCTGGCAGTCATGGCCTTAATGAGATCCTCCCGCGGCGCCAATGTCGCATGCGCCGTTTCCACAGCCATGGCGATTGAGGGCGGCAGGCGCCGGCCGGGCGTGACGGCCGTATTCAGGTTCGGCGGGTTCTCCTGTATGACGATGCCACAGGCTTGTGGGCATAAACGGACGAACACCTCCACTCCGCAAATCCAGTCGATGTGCTCCAGCAGCAGCGTAACCAGCAGCAGGTCGGGTCCTGGGGCAAGCGAACTTTGCTCGAAATCGTCCGCTACGATTTCGGCTTCCAGTCCGCGCTTTTCCAACCGTTCGCGCAGGCGCGCGAGGAAAACCGGGTTGAGGTCCGCGCAAGTAAGGCTGTGCCCGGCAAATACTTCCGGCTCCAGGAAATCGAACAGTTGCCCGGTCCCGGCGCCAACAATGGTAATCCGGCTGGCGGTGCGCAGCGTTGCCGACAGGATTATATGGTGCGTCAATTCAGCGGCGGCTTGTGCCTGGCCGATCGACGCCATGTGCTCGTCGTAGTCCTCGGCTGTAACGATTTCCGTCCAGGCACGGCGCAGTTCGGGATCCATGCTTTCGGGAATCAGCCTTCCAGCGGATTCCAGACAAGCCGCAGTTCCAACACGAAGCCTTCCACCGGACTTTCGCCGGAAAGGGAATCAACGTTTGTGAGCAATTCTGATTCGCGATCCGGCCGGTACACCTCAACCGTGCGGGTCTCCGGGTCGATCATCCACCCCAGGCGGGCTCCGTTCGCAATATATTCCTGCATCTTGGCGCGCAGAACCGGCAGTTTATCGGAATGAGAACGAACTTCGATCACGAATGCAGGACATAAATGCCAGTATCCTTCCAGACTCCCTTCGGGCAGCCGGCGGATTTCATCCTTTGCGATCCACGAAGCGTCGGGTGAGCGCCTGGCGCCGTTGGAGAGCACGAAGCCGGTCGAGGAGTCAGCCACGATTCCCCGGCGATCGCGCGCGGCCCAGCGATCCAGTTGGCTGACGATCTCGCGATTCCTGATGCCCGTCAGAGAAAAGTTTGGCGGCATAACAATGATTTCACCCGCGGCGGTTGCCTCAAAAAATAAATCGGGGTGTTCGGCGCAAAAATCGGCGAATTGCTCATCCGTCATCGGAGGGCCGCTCAACGTCGCGGGCAAAAAGCCTTCGTCGATCGTGAACGGCATGTCCGTATCTTATCGCGATCTGGCGCCAGCGGCCGGCAAAACAAATGGGTTAGACGTTCTTCCGCATGACCCACGTCGTCATGGAGCGCTGATCCTGGACAACTGTCGTCTTAATGGGATCGGCGAGTTGAGCGCCTAACTGCTCCGTCAATTTGGTCAGCAGCGCCGCGTCCACCAAGTACCGCTCGGACCCATCGGGCAACAGACAGCGGCGTCCGGCAATATGCTGGATTTGCTGTTCAATCCCGATTGAGGAAGCCAAGCGGCAAAAGAACAGGCCGCCTGGTCTCAGGATTCGCCACATCCCCTGCAGCATGGCGTTAAACTGACCATCGCCCGACGCGAAATGGAGAACGGCGCTACTCAGAACCACATCGGCGAAAGCCTCTGGAAACGACATCCCCTCAATGGCCTCGACGCGAAAGTTGCTCGCGGGAAGTTCTGGGGCGAGCGATGCGCTCAATCGGCGCACGGCCGCAATGGCGCGCGGGTCGGAATCCGCGCCGAAAATTTCGTATCGCTCATCGTGAGCCACGCGGAGAAGATAGGTAAGGTTGCGGCCGTCGCCACAGCCCGCGTCGAGAATTCGCATGCCCGGCTCGATCCGGCCCCGCAGGAGTTGGTCGAAAAGGTAGATATCGATTTGGCCAAATTTTTCGGCGAGAGTGTGCATCGGGACGAACCTGCTAAAGATGCCATAAAACGCTACGAATCGGCAACCTTATGCAAGCCTACCCGAATCGGAGCCAGGGCCTCGCAATGGAAGCCGGCTGAAGCGTTGCGGTATGAGCGACCGCTTCTGCCGATCCGGTCAGGTGGACTCCGTCGAACGGCTTTGCCCGTATGTCTTGCAGCTATTGCGCCGTCCCCGCGGCCCCGAGTCCACCAGCGGAACAACCTTTGCAGATGCCGAAGCCGCTGCCGTCGGATTGAATGAAGCCGCAAGTTGAGGTGATGTGCGCCAGTTCCGCGGCGCTCAAACTTGCGGGGGAGAACGGTGTTTCGGTGACGGCGTAACTGACCGGAGAGGTTGGCCGCGCATGCAGAGCTGTACCCCAAGCAAGCATGCCTGGAGCAAGGTTTCCTGCTGCAACGGCCGACGTATTCGGCGGCTATCTGAGAGCTGCCAGTCTGCCACGCGCCTGATAGCGCCTGTTTTCAGCGAGCCAATGACAAGCTCGGTCGGATTGGCCGCAAGCGGCGAGTGTCGGGTGCGCGGCGCCGGAGTTTTATGATGGCGCCGTCGTCCTCCTAAAAGCTCATTCGTATCGCAGCGCTAGAATCGGATCGATACGGCTGGCTCGACGCGCGGGGATAAATCCAGCCAACGCCGCTACTACGATCAGAACGGCGACGCTGGTTAGCGCGATTGACGGGTCTCCGGGCTTGATGCCATAGAGCTGGGCAGTGACAAAGCGCCCCAATCCGATGGCCGCCGGAACGTCGATGGCGAGACCGATCGCCAGCAGCATCAGGACCTCCCGCATCACCAGCCAGATTACCGAACCCGGGTTGCGCGCCGAGCGCCATGCGCACGCCCAATTCCTTGGTGCGCCGGGCCACCACAAATGCCATTACTCCATAGAGCCCGATGGCCGCGAGCAAGGTGGCGAGCAGAACCGAAGCCGGCAGCCGGCCGCGATAACGGGCTCTGTTCAGGCAACGTAGTAAGCAAAGGGCGGGCGCCGGGGCGCGGTTACGCGGCCTCGGCGCCCTTCCTGTTTACTCGGCTCTGCGCAAGAATCTGACAGACCCCGTGGTTTTGCTGTTGTCGATGAAGGCGCCGGGTTGGCAGCGGCTCAATCCGGTTCACGGCTTTCCTTGACCGCTAACGGCCGGGCCATCGGAATGAAGCTCCCATTTTCCGCAAACATGAAATGTGGGCTTTCGGCAGGATTCCGCAGTTGCTGGAGACCTGCCATTGCGCCTTGGAGGAGCGAACATTTCCTCTTCGGCGACGCCTGGTCGCTCGCCCGCCGTCCGGTTGCAGCCCACCGGCCACCGACGGCGGGACCAGAAACCCGAAATCCTGGAGCCCCCGCCATTCAGGCACTTCGTCGACTTCTCACGCTGAGCCGTTTACTCATATTGCAAAGCGACAACAGGATTCAGGCGCGCGGCCTTCACGGCCGGCCAAGTGCCGGAGAACAGTCCCACCAAAACGCTCACCATCACCCCCAGAACAGCGGCCCACAGCGGTACGAAGGTGGGCAAGCTTGGGAACACCATCCGAAATACCACGGACACCATCCAGCCAAGCGTCATTCCAAGCAGACCACCCAAGCCAGTAAGGACAACCGCTTCAATGAGGAATTGCATGGTAATGTCGGCTCTCGTTGCACCCACCGCTTTGCGGATGCCAATTTCGCGAGTTCTCTCGGTCACGGAAACCAGCATGATATTCATCACGCCAATGCCGCCAACCAGCAAACCGATGGAACTTAACCCAACCATCACCACCACAACCATCTCAGTGATGCGATGGAAATCGTCTAACATTTGACTGCCTGTCGCGAACCAGAAATCGTCCGCCGCAGCCGGCGGAGTTTTGCGAAGCTGACGCATCACCGTCTCTGTCTGATCGATGGCCTCATTCACCTTGCCTGGAAACGCCACGATGATAAACATGATCTGCCGGGCGTTGGGAAAGATTTTGTGCATCGTGTAATAGGGCAGAAGAACCCGGCGGTCCTCCTGCCCGGGAAACCCGATGGCGTAACCAGCGACGCCGACAACTTGAAGCTGAGTCCCATTCACCTTAATCCATTTGCCAAGGGCGTCTCTGCCCCGGAACAAGGACTTGTAGACGTGCTCTCCGATGACCACTACGGGGGCGTGATGCTGGTTCTCGGTCTGCGTAAAAAACCGGCCGTCCAACATCCGGCTTCCCTCGCCCGAGATGTAACCCTCCTCTGTCCCAGCTAGCTCGATGTTGTAAAGTTCGTTTGACCCAAAGCTAGCGCGGTCAGTCCAGCCGTTGCCGCCCTCTGCGAACGAGTTCGGGCTGAAGAGATACGGCGCGGTGTGCCGGATAGCCGGGCATCGCTCTTCGAGAGCCCGCGCTTCTTCCAACGTGAAGGGTTTTCGCTTAAACTCCTCGGCCGTAATGTTGCCACGAAAACCTAGACTGAACTGGAAGCCGAAAATGGTGTCCGGTCCCCAACTGAGGGCCATCTGTTCGATGGTTCCGTTGACGCCCGTGACGATCGAACCGACCGCTATCACCGTACCTGTGCCGATCACTACTCCGAGCACGGTCAGCAAGCTGCGCACCTTCTGCTGCCGGACTTCTAGCAGCGCCATCTTCGCCGCGGAGGCGATTTCGGGAAGTCTCATCGTTCCCACCGCAATGCTTTGATCGGGTCCAACCGAGCGGCCCGGCGAGCGGGGTACACCCCGAAGAAAAGTCCGACCATGGCCGCTACACCCACGCCCACAAAGATGGCCGATTGCGGTAGTGACATCGGCATAGGCGTCGCGCTTCGGATTACTAGCGCGAGGAGCCAGGCGAGCGCCACGCCGGCCAGGCCACCGCATGCCGAAAGCACCGAGGACTCGATCAGAAATTGCCAGAGAATGTCCTTACTACGGGCGCCCACCGCTTTACGGATTCCAATTTCATAGGTGCGTTCCACCACGGTCGCCAGCATGATGTTCATAATCACCACCCCGCCCACCACCATAAAAATGGAAACGATGCCCACTGCCATGGCGGCCAGCACGCCGGTAAGGCGATCCCACAAACCAACCAGGGAATCGGAAGCCATCAAACCGAAATTGTCGGGCTGATTGGGCCGCAGTCGTCGAAATGCCCGCAGGCCGGTCCGCGCCTCATCCTGCGAGGCACGCAGGTGACTGTGATCGGCCGCCCGTGCGACGAACGACAGTTCCGGACGTCCTCCAAAGATCTTCATGAAGGCGCCCAGCGGAATGATAATGAAGTTGTCGCGTGAGGTTCCAAAAACCGAGCCTCGCTTCGCCGCAACTCCAATGACCTCAAAGCGGGCCCCTTCTATCTGTATGATTTTTCCGTCCGGCTGGGCGTGCGGGAACAGACGCTCGCGCACATCGTTCCCGATGATCGCGACGGCCATTCTTCGCTGGTTCTCCGTTTCCGTCAGAAACCGCCCGGCCGCGATCTCAATATCAGAAAGGTCCGCATAGTTGGGGGTGGCTCCCATAAGCGAAACGCCGTCCAGTTCCTGTGCGCGGTAATGAACCGATACACTCCGATCGGCCTCCATGCCGATATCCCGCAGCAAAGTGACATGATTTTTCAGAAACTGATACTCTTCAACGGTTAATTTAGGGTTCTTTTTCTCCAGTTCGAGATATTCCTTGGGGTCAAAATCTCCCAGGAGCGGGATGCGTTGAACGCGGAAGCCGTCGGTACCCATATCCGATACCTGCTTTGCGACGTAAACATCCATGCCGTGGACCATGGACATCACGACGATCAGTGTGGTGGTGGCGAGAACCACACCGAGCAAGGTCAGAAAGCTGCGCAACTTCGCGGCGTTGAGGGATCTCACGGCGATTGAGAATGCCTCGCGGTATGGTGCAAACATGTGCACAATATTCAGCCTGCGCGGACGGCGCTGACGCCATTAAGCGCATCAGGAAGCGCATGCGCTGCGCGCTTCCACGCAACTCGGGCGTGGATCTCACGCTGCATCTTCATCAGCGTCCTTTCGTTGGAAAAGAGTTGCAAGCGGTGTGCCGTGCCGGAAATGGCCGCGGATGAAAACAGATGAATGCGGATTCTTTAAGGGAACTACTCGTATCGCAGCGCCAGAATCGGATCGATACGGCTAGCTCGACGCGCGGGGATAAATCCAGCCAACGCCGCTACTACGATCAGAACGGCGACGCTCGTTAGCGCGATTGACGGGTCTCCGGGCTTGATGCCATAGAGCTGGGCAGTGACAAAGCGCCCCAATCCGATGGCCGCCGGAACGCCGATGGCGAGGCCGATCGCCAGCAGCATCAGGACTTCCCGCATCACCAGCCAGATTACCGAGCCGGGTTGCGCGCCGAGCGCCATGCGCACGCCCAATTCCTTGGTGCGCCGGGCCACCACGAATGCCATGACGCCGTACAGCCCAATGGCCGCCAGCAACGTGGCGAGCAACCCGAAACCGGCGGAAAGCAGCGCGATCAAGCGTTCCGTTAGCAAGGTTTCGTCCAACTGGCCGCCCAGCGTCTTCAACTCGTAGACCGGCATCGCGGCGTCGAGTTTCTTCACTTCGCTTTTGATCGACGAGTATGCCGAAGACGGAGTCAAGGCGGTTCGCACGTAAAACGCCGCGCTATTGTTGCCCCAGTTAGGAACGAACACCTGACGCCTTACGCCTTCGCGGGGTCCTTCATAGAGCGAGTTTGCAACGACACCGACGATCTCGATATCGAGCTTTGTTTTCGGGCCTCCGCCGCGGCCGATGTGCCGGCCCAACGGACTCCGATTGCCGAAGAAGTGCTCGGCAAAGTGCTGGTTGACAATCGCCACGCGCGCGTCTTTCTGGATATCCCGACGGTCGAAATCGCGGCCTGCCAATAAACGCGTGCCCATGGTGTCAAAATAGCCTGGCGAGAGCGCGTTCATGAACGCCTGCATATCTTCGCCATCTTTGGCGGGGTGGCCCTCTACAGAAGTGGTGCTATCCCACTCGTCGCCGTGCAGCAAGGGAACTGCGGCGAGGGCGGCCGACTTGACACCGGGAATCGCGCGAATGCCTTCGAGCAATTGGCCGTAGAAGTTCACCGTGCGCTGACCGTCGTAGCCATTCAGGGCCGGCGACAACTGAAATGTGATGAGATTACTTGGATCGCGGAAGCCGGTGTCGGTGGCTTTGAGATTCATGAGACTGCGAACAAAGAGGCCGGCGCCGAACAGCAGGAGAAAACTCAGCGCTACTTGGGCCGACACCAGACCCTTGCGCAAGAACAAGGAGCCGCCTGAACCGGCGATCGATCCGACAGCGTCTTTCAACGTGCTCCACAAGTCCGGACGGCTGGCGCGCAGCGCTGGGGCCAGCCCGAATACAAGAGCAGTGAGAAAAGTGAGCGCGAGTGTGAAAGAGAGGATTCGCAGGTCGGGCCTGGATTCAATCAGCAACGGATTGCCTTCTGTCGGCATTAACGCCAGCAGGCCTTTGGTGAGCGCCATTGCGATTCCGATTCCGGCAATCGCCCCGCCGAACGCCAGCACCAGGCTCTCGACCAACAGTTGCCGGACCAGCCGGGCGCGCGATGCGCCGAGAGACAACCGGACCGCGATCTCCTTCTGGCGCGCGAACGCCCGCGCGATCAACAGATTCGCGACGTTCGCGCAGGCGATCAGCAGCACCAGGCCGACCATGCACATAAGCACGATTAAAGCCGTAGAGAAATTGTTACGCAGCTCGGAATATCCGGCCGCGGCGCGATCCATGTGGATGGTGCCCTTCAAAAATTGCTGGCGCGAATACGCCGACCAATCCTTGGCAGCGGGCAGAGTAGCTTCGTATTCGCGGTTCTGATGATAAAAGACATCGAGCGGCGCACTGGCGGACTCCATGGTGTAGCCCGGCTTGAGACGCGCAAACACCTGTACCCAGCGGCTGCGGCGGTCGGCGGGCTGCAGCCAATCCCAATCCGGAACCATTTGAGGCTTCATGAGGATGGGGACGCGGATTTGGGGCGACTCCACCGGGTCCAGCCCCGAGAAGCCCGGGCTGGACACACCCACAATGGTCATTGGATAGTTATTCACCAGGATTTTCTTGCCGGCGACATTGGGATCGCGGGCGAAGCGGGTCACCCAGTAGTCATAGCTCAAGGCGACCACCGGATGACCCTGATAAACCTGGTCGTCTTGTTGCGACGTAAAGAGCCGCCCCACGGCTGGCCGCACGCCCAGCATGGTGAAGAAATTTCCCGACACCATTTCCGCATGGACGCGTTCCGTCCGGTTGTCGACGGCGATGGAGACGTCAACCTCGCGCCGGCACAGCACCTCGGAGAACGGCGCGGCCTGCTTTTGCAGATCCTGGTAGAGCGGATAGGAATGCATGCGCGGTCCCATGTTGTTGCCGTTGTGCGAACCGCGCTGATAGAGCATGACCAGTTGGTCGGGATCTTTGACAGGCAAACGGCGCAGCATCAACTGATCCATCAGCGTGAATATGGCGGTGTTGGCGCCGATCCCCAAGGCGAGTGAAAGAATCGCGATGGAAGCGAACAGGGGATTGCGTCCGATGGCGCGCAAGGAGAAGCGCAGGTCTGCCAGGAGACTGGTCATACTGTCTAATACTGGAGAAAGCGCGAAAAGTGACTGAAAAAAGTGCGGGCGGGGCTTTTTCGGCGCGGTTGGGGCATGCCCAGTGGGGACGACGCTTGTTATGATGGACTTGTCAGGCAGTTATTCTGCTGGCGTAGCTCAGTTGGTAGAGCATCTGATTTGTAATCAGATGGTCGGGGGTTCGATTCCCTCCGCCAGCTCCATTGTTTTCATAAGTTTACGCCGTCCTAAGCCGCAAGCGTGAGCAACCGGATTTTCGCCTTTGTCAGCATGCGTCCAGCGCATCGTCGCGGCCGCTCGCAGCGTGATTACACATTACTCCGATGTGAACACCGCGCTTCGAGACGGCTTTACGGAACAGCGTTCACTGAGCAATCTTTTCCGGATATCGCTGCATTGATAGTCGCTGGGAGGCGAGATTTGCGACGCCCCTCCCCTGGCCATCGCCCAGTTAGGAAACGTCAGCCCTGCTGGGCGAGCTAACATTAGCCATGCCTGATAGCTCGCTCGCCAATCTCGCGTCGCCGGAGGTTCTTGCCCGCGCCAAAAAAATCAAACTCTTCTTAATGGACGTGGACGGCACCCTCACCGATGGCGGCGTTTGCCTCATCTCCTCTACCGCCGCCGATGGGTCATCCGCCGCCGGTGTCTCGGAGATGAAAGTCTTCGACGCAAAGGATGGACAGGGTCTTTCGCTTGCAAATACGATGGGCATCCAAACGGGTTTCATTACCGGTCGCCGCTCGCCTGCGGTCGCTAAGCGTGCCGAAGAACTCAAGGTTACTTTTGTGTATCTGGGGCAAGCGAAAAAGACACGGGCATTTGACGAATGCGTCGAAAAAGCCGGCGTCACCGCGGAAGAAGTCGCCTATCTGGGCGACGATTTGCCGGATATACCGCTGGCGCAACGCGCCGGACTGGCAATTTCCGTGGCCGATGGAGCAGATGAGCTGAAAGCCGTTTGCCATTACGTAACCCAGCGGTTGGCTGGCCGGGGCGCGGCGCGCGAAGTGGTAGAACTGATTTTGAAGGCGCAAGGGCGCTGGGAAGAAGCGGTGCCGCTGGCCTTGGCTTAGTGCCTGTCATGAAACAACCAATTCAACCGCTCCCTGACGGTCGCGGCTCGGAAGGTGTTGCTGAGCCGCGACCGTGAGGGAGCGGGCCGGAAGTAGTGGCAAGGTTGTTTCATGACAGATCCTTAGTTCAGCACTCGGATTCTCCAAACCGGCTCCCTTCAAAACTGGTATGCTCATCGCCACGCCCGGAGAGCGCGCTAAATGTACCCATCCATAATTCACGAGTGGTTTGAAGAAGTCTGGAACCAAAGCAAAACCGACGCAGTTTATCGGATCCTCGACCCGAAATGCACACTTTATCATCTGGACGAGACCGGCAAAGACGCGCACGGTCCGGATGAATTCCTCGCTTTTTTCACGAGATTTCGCGGCGCATTCCCGGACATGCGCATCCAGGTGCACGACGCCATCCAAAGCGGCGACAAAATCGCCGGCCGTTGGACGGTAACCGGAACGCACTTAGGCGATCAACTGGGCCTGGCGCCCACCAAGAACCGTATCCGGATTGAAGGCATGAGCTACGCACGCGCCCATGACGGCAAGATCGTGGAAGGTTGGAATTGCTGGGACACCCTCGCTATGTTTCAACAACTGAAGGCCCCGCCGGCCAGCGCCACAGTCGGATAAGATGATGCTGTGACGCCGATTCCGCAGCCCCCCTCCAAGCTATTCCTTCACAACCTGCTCGAGCTGAGTCCGGCCTCGCCCGTCCAGGACATGATGGCGCTGGCCCGCAAGTTCGGCCCCATCTACCAGCTCGATTTGAGTGGCCGCAAGCTGGTGGTCGTTTCGAGCCACGAACTGGTCAACGAACTCTCCGACGAGAAGCGCTTTGACAAAACGGTCCGCGGTGCGCTCAAGCTGGTGCGGCGCTTCGCGGGCGACGCTCTGTTCACCGCGCGAACCGACGAGCCCAACTGGTCGAAGGCGCACAACATCCTGATGCCCAACTTCGGCCCCAAGGCCATGCAGAGCTATCATCCGATGATGCTCGACATCGCCGGGCAATTGGTGGGCAAATGGGAGCGGCTGAATCCGGACGATGAAGTGGAAGTCACCACCGAAATGACCAGCCTGACGGTGGACACCATCGGGCTGTGCGGCTTCGACTATCGTTTCAACTCCTTCTATCACGACGGCGATCATCCTTTCGTCAACTCCATGGCCAGCGCTCTCGGCATCACCATGGACCAGATGCGCGATCTGCCGCTCGAAGGCCTCATCCGCAAGGCGCGCAACGAGAAACTCGACGGCGACATCGGCTGCATGAATAGCATCGTCGATCGGATCATCCGCGAGCGGAAAGCGAGTGGCGAGGATCTCGCCACCAAGCCGGACCTGCTCAGCTATATGCTGAGCGGCGTCGATCGCAAGACCGGAGAACGGCTGGACGATCTCAATATTCGCTACCAGGTGATCACGTTCCTGATTGCCGGTCATGAGACCACCAGCGGCTTGCTCTCATTCGCTACCTACGCGTTGTTGAATAATCCGCAGGTTTTGATGAAAGCCTATGAAGAGGTGGATCAAGTGTTAGGCTCGCCCGCCACCACTAGCAAGCCATCCTACGCGCAGGTCAACCAACTCCACTACATTACGCAAATTCTCAAGGAGACGCTACGCCTGTGGCCCACGGCTCCGGCCTATTCGCTCGCCTCGTACGAGGCAACCACGATCGGCGGCCAGTATGAAGTGGACCCGGCCAACCAACTGGTGGTTCTGCTGCCGATGCTGCATCGCGATCCAGCGATCTGGGGCAGTGAGCCGGAAGTCTTCCAGCCGGACCACTTCAGCCGCGATAACGAAGCCACCCGGCCGCCCAATGCCTGGAAGCCGTTTGGCAACGGACAGCGCTCCTGCATTGGCCGCCAGTTCGCATTGCAGGAAGCCACTTTGGTGCTGGGCATGATCCTCCAGCGGTTTGAACTGGTGGATCACACGCGCTATCAACTGAAAATTCGCGAGAGCCTGACGATGAAGCCGGATGGCTTCAAAATTAGGGTGCGCGCACGGACCAGTCGTGGCCAAATGACCGCCGAAACTGTTTCCACTGCCGGCTCCGAGCAGACCGTCGCCGCCGTTGCGCAGCGGCATGACACGCCCTTGCTGGTGCTCTTCGGCTCGAACATGGGCGGATCGGAAGAGCTGGGCCGGCGCGTGGCGCAAGCGGCCGAGCAAAGCGGATTCGCGGTTCAAGTTGCACCCTTGGATGAATACGCCGGGCGTCTGCCCAAGCAGGGGCTCGTTTTGATCGCGACCTCCTCCTACAACGGGCGCCCTCCCGACAACGCCATTCAGTTCTGCGATTGGTTGCAGTCGGACGAGTTAACCGCCGCTTCGCTCGAGGGCGTCAACTACGCGGTCTTTGGTTGTGGAAATCGCGATTGGGCCGCTACGTTTCAAGCGGTGCCTCGCTGGATTGACAGCCGGCTGGCCGCATCCGGCGCGCGCCGGCTTTATCCACTGGGAGAAGGCGACGCCAAAGAAGATTTTGACGCTCAGTTTCAGAGCTGGTACAAGCCGCTGTGGCCCGCCGTCGCGCAGGAACTCGGCATCCAACTGGAAGCGAAAGAAACCAAGCCGCTGTGCACGGTGGAGATCCTGACGGGCGAATATGTCAGTCCTTTTGTGGACTCCTTCGGCGCGGCGCCCATGGCCATCCGCGTCAATCGCGAGCTGCAGGCGATCGCATCGGACCGCTCCACTCGCCATCTTGAATTGCAACTACCGGACGGAATAACCTATCGCGCCGGAGATCATCTGGCGGTCATCGCCCATAACCCGGAAGCGGTGGTCAAGCGTGCCGCGGCGCGTTTCGGCTTCGCGCATGATACGCTCCTCAAGCTGAAAACCAACCGCAAGACATTTCTGCCGTCCGATCAGACCATTTCGCTCTATCGCTTGTTGGGCGACTATGTGGAATTGCAAGAAGCAGCCACGCGCGCGCAACTGGAGACCCTGCTCGCTCACACCGAATGCCCGCCCGAAAAGATGAAGCTGGCCGCGCTGGCCGCGGATGAATTTCGCTACAAGGAAGAGGTCCGCGCTAAGCGGAAATCCCTGTTGGACGTGCTGGAAGAATTCCCCTCGTGCATGCTTCCTTTGGCGAAGTATCTCGAGATGCTTTCGCCGCTCCGTCCGCGTTACTACTCCATTTCTTCTTCGCCGCTAGTTGACTCGCGAACGTGCAGCGTCACGGTCGCGGTGGCCGAAGGCCCGGCCCGCTCGGGCCACGGAACGTTTCAGGGAGTTTGCAGCAGTTACCTGCGCGATCGCGCCCCCGGCGAAATTGTCTACGCCTTTGTCCGCGACACCAAGTCCGCTTTCCGGCTGCCCGAAGACTGTTCCGTACCGGTAATCCTGGTCGGTCCCGGTACGGGCCTGGCGCCATTTCGCGGCTTCCTGCAGGAACGCGCCGCTCTCCAAGCGCAGGGCAAGCCCGTCGGGCCTTCGATGCTTTTCTTCGGATGCCGGGACCCGCAACAGGACTTCTTATATGAAGAGGAGTTGCGCGAGTTCGACCGGCAAGGCGTAACGCAACTGGCGGCGGCCTTTTCCCGCGTGCCTGGACAGTCGAAGCATTATGTCCAGGACGAAATCTACGCCCGCCGCGATGCGGTGTGGCAGATGTTGGAGACTGGGGCGGTGGTGTATGTCTGTGGCGACGCCACGCGCATGGCGCCGGACGTTCGCCGCGCATTTGCGGCTATTTTTGCCGAAAAAACCAAGGCGAGTGACCGGGCGGCCGAGCAATGGTTGAACGATCTGTCCTCCAAAAACCGCTATTTGGTGGACGTGTGGTCAGCCGTGTAAACAACCTTATAGTAATTCATCGCGAAACTGTTGCATAATTCACTTTGAGGATCCGCGGTCCGATTTTCGTTTTGGCTCTTCTGGCCGCCGCGAGCGCCCAGGGCAAACCGGACGCGGACGCCCAGTGGCGCGAGCAAATCCGCGCGGCGGACAAAGACCGGCTGGATACGCAACCCCTCAAAGCAGCCCTGAAAATCGCCGAGCCGTTCGGCGCTGGCGACATCCGGCTGTTTGAAACCCTGGTGCGGCTGGCTGAGGCTTGTTCCGATGACGAGCAGGATTGTGGTCCCAAGCAAGGCGGCTATCTGGATCGCGCCCTCGAAATGCGCGCCAAGGTGAAGCCGGTTGACGCTCACTTCGCCGATCTGTTGATTCAACTTGCCTCCTCCGCTACCAACACCGAGCGCTATCGGGATGCCTTAATCGTCTACGGAGAGGCTCGTGCGATTCGGGAAAAGCTCTTCGGCGCGAGCGATCAAAGCGTGGCCGGCGTCTACGCCGCCGAGGCGTGGGTTTACCAGTATCAAAAGGACTCAGCGCAAGCCCGCCGCACCATGAACTATGCGCTTGGAATCCGGAAACAAGCGGGTGCGTCGCGAACGGAGAAATATGCCGCCCTGCTGGTTGACTCCGCGGGTCTCTATCGAGCCGCGGACGACCGGCCCAGCAGCGACAAGGAATATCGGCAAGCGCTTGCCATTCAAGAAAAGCTGTGGAAACGCTCCGATCCGCGGTTGGCCGCCTCCATCAAAACAATGGCGGACTCGAACCAATTTGAAAAGAATCCAGCTTTCTCGGAAGAAATGTATCGGCGCGTGGTCGATCTGCAGCAGAGCGTTCACTCGGCGAAAAGCAGCGAGTACTACCTGGCGCAGGTCGACCTGGCCAATCTCTTGAGACGCCAGAAGCGGTATGCGGAGGCCGAGACACGGTTTGCGGAGGCGCTCAAGGTAAGCCGGCAGCTCCACAATTTGGAGGGCGCGGCTTTCTGTCTCGAAGAGATTGCCCGCTGCCGCATGGATCGCGGTGAGTATACCGGAGCGGCAGAATCGGCCGAGGCTAGCCTGGATCTCCGGAAACAGATTGGACCTCCTTGGCGAGCGCTCGCGTTGTACGGCTTGCTTTCTGAAGCGTACTTGCGTGCGCGCGACGAGAAAAAATCGGCCGCGCGCTTTGCCACTCTGGGCGAAAAGGCTGACAGCAAGAAGCGCTCTATCGTGGCTCATACGGCCGACAATTTGAGCAAAATCTACCAGGAGCGCGGCGATTATCCGCGCGCCGCGGAGAAGCTGGAACAAGAGCTGGCGAATTTGGAATTGGCCGCCCTGCAATCCTCTGTAAAGATCGACAACCCCGAAATTCCCCAAGTCATGATTCGCCTCGCGCAGTTTTATCAGACGATGGGCCGGACCGAGGACGCCAACCGGATGAATATGGCCGCGCTTCGCATGGCGGCCGGCCAAAGCATACGGGACAGCAAAATCAACGCATCGCCTAAGCAGCTACTCCTAGGCTTCGCCGTCCTTTTTATCTTTATACCGGCAGTCGGGGCGGTCATCGTCGGATTCATTTACCGCTTGTGTGCGAGAAGCGTGGATCGAAAGCTATCGCTCTTGTATCTGCGGCCGGCACGCCGGCCCGCCGGGTCCACTCCAACGGAGTCGATGCCGGATTCTGCTGCTTCCGCGGTGGAAGCAGCAGGCGATGTTGTGGCGGCAGGGAGCATTGCGGAGGTGGCGGAACAAGAAGGCGCAATAGCAGTCGCCAAGCAAGCTGTTGCGCAAGCCGAGCGCGCTGAGGAGGGCGAGTTTATTGCAGAACAAGACGGCCTAGTCGTGGTCGCGAAGAGACCGGCAGTGGAAGAAATGAGCGCTGCCGAAGCAGGGTGCACAGCGGAACAGGCGGGCGCACCAATGTTCACGGAGAAGGTGGTGCCCGCATCTCGCGTTGAATTGCTCGCCGAGGGTGATGTGCTCTTCGCCATTCGCGTCCTGAACCTGCTCTTGTCTCTGCTGACGCTCGGTACGTACAGCTTCTGGGGCAAGGCGAAAGTCCGCCGTTATGTCTGCGGGCAAGCCGAGTTTCAAGGCGACCGCTTCGCGTTTCATGGAACGGGGCGGGAACTGCTGCTGGGTTGGCTGCGCGGCCTGCCTGTGCTGGCCTTCATTTTTCTGTTCCCCTATGTTCTGCCCCTGGTGTGGCAGCACAAATATTCGAACGCCATCGCGCAGTCCTCCGCAGCCGTCGCGTTTATTCTGTTGTGGCCGATCGCTCGCGTGGGCGCTTATCGCTATCGCTTAAACCGTATGTCCTGGCGTGGCATCCGCTTCTCGTACCGCGGCTCCGCGCTTCGTTTCCTCGGCGCAAGCCTGGCTGGTGGACTCGCGTCGTTCCTCACTCTTGGTCTTTTTCTTCCGATTTTACAAGTGCGATTGCGGCGGCTGCTGTTTGCCCAAACTTATTTCGGCAATCGGGTGTTCGAATTTTCCGGGCGCGCAGCCGATTTGATGGTGGCCTGGCTCTTTGCCCTTCCCCTCACTTTCTGTTCGTTCGGAATCGGCTGGGCCTGGTGGAGCGCCCTCCGCCACCGCTACTATTGGGCTCACACTACGTACGCAGGCGCCCGCTTCCGCTGCACCGTCACCGGACGACAACTGCTGTGGCTGTGGGTCGGCAATTTCCTGATAATCGTGCCGACCATCGGCCTCGGCATGTCCTGGGCCATGCTGCGGACCTTGAAGTTCTGGACCGAGCATATTGAATTAGCTGGCGAGGCTGATATGGATTCCGTCCGCCAGGATGTTCGCGCCACTTCCGCGCTCGGCGAGAGCTTCGCCGATTTTCTGGGCTTTGACTTTGGATTCTAAACATAAGGTCGCGCATGTCTACCGATCAACCCGCTCGCGGAACGAGCGCGCCTCCGTTGCCTCGATCCCGAGCTGCGACGCACACCGAACCGCGGCCCCACACCGAACCGACCGACACCGAACCGCGACCGATTCCGAGCCGCGACCGATTCCGCACCGCGACCGGTTCCGAGCCGCGACCGATTCCGCACCGCGACCGGTTCCGCACCGCGACCGATTCCGCACCGCGACCGATTCCGAGCCGCAACAGATTCCGAGCCGCGACCGATTCCGAGCCGCGACCGATTCCGAGCCGCGACCGGTTCCGCACCGCGACCGATTCCGAGCCGCGACCGATTCCGCACCGCGACCGATTCCGCACCGCGACCGATTCCGCACCGCGACCGACACCGAACTGCAACCGACACCGAGCCAGCGACCGATTCCGCACCGCGACCGATTCCGCATCGCGACCGACACCGAACTGCAACCGACACCGAGCCAGCGACCGATTCCGAGCCGCGACCGATCCCGAACCACAACCGATCCCGAACCACAACCGATTCCGAACCGCGACCGATTCCGAGCCGCGACCCCACACCGAGCTGCGACCGAGCTGCGACCGAGCTGCGGCCGACTCCGAACCGCGACCGATCCCGAACCACAACCGATCCCGAACCACAACCGATCCCGAACCACAACCGATTCCGAACCTCGACCCCACACCGAGCTGCGACCGAGCTGCGGCCGATTCCGCACCACAACCGATTCCGAGCCGCGACCGATTCCGAGCCGCGACGTCAGGGAGCGGACGCCCGACAACTTACGATCAATCTTTTCAGAAGCGTCAGTTTCTCGCTCGATAATTGAAAATTAATGATTCGACCTCTCGAAAGCCGCTTTGAAGCCCATTACTACGACGGAAACGCGCCCATTCGGAACGCCGCAATCGTGGATTTGAGCATCGCCGGTCTGAACATCACCGTAGCCGGACACGATGCGATGGCCTGGGGCTACGCAGGGCTGAAGATCGCTTCCGATGGTTCTTATGGCGAACCGATCCGCATCGAGCGCGACTCCGGCGAGAGCCTCATCGTAGAGACCGCCGATTTCATGGAGGCGATGCGCCAGCACGGCGGCGCTCAGCAGCCGGCCATCCAATTAGATTTGCGAGGTTGGCCGGCCGTCCTATTTTGTTGCATCGCGATTGCAGTTGTCGCGAGCATCCTGTATTTTTGGGGCGTGCGTTTTGTGGCCGACCAAGCGGCACGCTTTTCGCCGGCCATCATGGAAGACCGGCTAGGGCTCGCCGTCTCGACCATTCTCGCACCGGCGCAAATGCGCTGCACCGATGCGATCGCACGACAGAAGCTTCAGCCGATCGTCGATCGGCTTACAGCGGCTGCCGGAACAAAATATCAATTTCATGTCATTTATGTAAATCAAGGTATCGTGAATGCGTTCGCCGCCCCCGGCGGTTACATCGTGGTCTTCCAAGGACTGCTGGACGATGCGGAAACTCCTGAAGAGTTCGCGGGCGTGTTGGCGCACGAGATGCAGCACGTGATCAAAAAGCACAGTACTCGCGCGATAGCCAGGGAGTTTTCCGGCAGGGCGCTTTTGTCGCTCATGGCGGTCGATTCCAGCGGAACGCCGGCTGCGATTCAAGCCGGAGCGAGACTGGCGAATCTCAGTTACCAGCGCGCCGATGAAGAGGAGGCCGACCTGGGCGCCGTCACGCTGCTCGCGCGAGCCCGCGTGAGGACCGATGGTCTGACCAGCCTGATGCGGCGAATGCTCGCCGGTTCCGGTGGTGAGGGAGCGTTCAAGTATCTGTCCACTCATCCGGCCATGAGCGAACGCATCGATGAACTGGAGCAAGAAACCCGCAAAGTCACGGGCTCCGCCGAGCCGCTGATGACGCTGGACCAGTGGAAAGACGCCCGTGCGGTTTGCTCCGGCCGGTAAGAACCACAGCCACCGTTTCCGATTCCGGGACCTCCACCGGGACCCGTTTCGTCAATGCAAACTGAACCGCAGCACTGCCTTCCCCAAATGGATCTCGTCGCCATCCTGTAGTTTGGCGCCGCGCGTGTCGCGGTGTACCTCTCGTCCCATGCCGTCGCGCATGATCCAGAGATTGCAGGCGCCGTCGTGCTTGCCGCCGCGCTTGTACCAGCGGTCGTTGTAGAGGCGGTATTCGCGCGCGGCGTCGTCCCACAGGATGTGAGCGTGCTCGCGGGAGACGGTCTGGTTGATGGGCGTCTCTACCGCAAACAGAATATCGTTCCGGCGGGAGGGGCCGGCGGCGCGGTAGACATCGGTCACGCGGCCAATGTTGATGCGTGTTTTCTCGAGAGCAAACTCGGCTGAGTTCGCGTTCCCGGCGAGCACCGTGAGCGTTGCGGTGCGCCGGGTCAGCGGCAGAGACGGAGCAGGCGCGGGCTGCGCGGTCGTCTCCACGGTCAGCCATTTGCCCGTCTCCGGCAGGTTCCGGGTCACGCGGACTTCGACGAGAAGGTCGCCGGGATAGCGGCATTGCTCTTTTTCGAGCGCGCGGCGCACTTCGTTTTCGAAAAAGCTGCGGAAGAACTCGCGCTCGAAAATGGCCGATTGCGCGTCGCCCACGCCGTGAATCTGAACGCGCACCAGGTCATATGGAAAGATATGTTTGCCCGCGGCGCGCTGCATACGGGCGCGGACCTCATCGAGAATTGCGAAACGAATCTCGGCGATCTCCGGCGAGTCGCTCACCTGTCCGGCGCCGAACGGCATCTCGAACACCGCCCGGCCCAACCGCTCGAGTAATTCCGAAATGCCCATCCGTTGGCCCTATTGTAAGATTCCCAGCCCTCGCGCCGCATCCACGATCTCGCGCGCAATCGGCGCGGACGTTTGCCCGCCATACCCGCCGTGCTCCACCACAATGGCGAAAGCGATGCCGTGCGAGCGGTCGCCCTCGTAGGGCGCAAAGCCGGCGAACCAGGAGTGCGGCTCGCCGGTATCGACTTGCGCGGTGCCGGTTTTTCCCGCCACCGTGATGTCGGCGCCGACAAATGCGCGGCGCCCGGTGCCTGCCACTACAACTCCTCGCATGGCGCGGGCCAGAAACGCGGCGTCATGCTGTGGCAAAATCACTTTCGGCGGCAGCGTCCGGCGATTGCTGTCATCGGAAACCCAGCGCCCTTCCACCATGGATCCCTCATTGGCGATGGTCGCGGCGACTCTGGCCATCTTGAACGGCGTGACCAGCACTGGGCCTTGACCGTAGGCGGCAAAGGGCATGGTGGTCTTTAGATCCGCGATGTCGCCCGCGGGAATATCGAGCAGTTCCGCGGTCTCAGTCAGCCGTTTGGGCCCGACATCAAACACACCAAGCTGCGCGAAATAGGCGTTGCAAGAAACCACGATGGCCTGCTCCATGCTGAGCGTGCCATGGGCCGAGTCGCCAACGTCGTCATGAATCACTTTGCGCCATCCCGGAATGCGCGCGCCTACCCTGCCGTCGCCGGTTCCGCCGCAATGGTATTGGCGCTTGGCGAGGTTGGGATCTTCGCGCAGAGCCGCGATCGCCGTGACCAGCTTGAAGGTCGACCCAGGCGGATATTGGCCATAACGCGCGCGGTCGAGCAGCGTATCGGGAGTGGTGGGATTTTCCGGTTCCGGCTCGCTGACTAGCGCCAGCACGTCGCCGGTCTGCGGTTGCATCACCACCAGAGCGCCGTGATCGCGGTGCACTCGGGCTAACTCGCGGCGTAGAATTTCTCCGGCCTTCAGTTGAAGCCGGATGTCGATGGTCGTGTGCACGTCCCGATCTTTGGCTTGCAGTTGCCGCATGCCGGGATCGTTGGGATGATGCCGGTAACGGACCAACGGCGCCAGCTCATGCAGATCGTTAAAGCCCTGGAGCTTCGAGTTGGAGTCGTGCTCGATCAATGATGCATTGCTCGCGTGGAAGTTTTCACCGCTCCGCAGATCGCCGAGCAAGTGCATGAGCGCGGGCCCAAACGGATAGTGGCGATTGTCCAGCCGCGAGCAGCAGGTATCGAGCGAGACGCCGAACCCTTCCAATTCCGAGCGGTGCCGATCGAGTTCGATCCAGTCGCTGGTGGCCAGCAGGACGCCATTGCGATCGAAAATGTTGCCGCGGCGCAACTCATGCGCCAGCGAGTTGATGCGCGGATTGTGCTGCGCGCGCTTCACGCCGTCTTCTTCAAATACCTTGGTGTCGCGCGCAATGTATTCCTGGTCGTGCAGCACTTGATAATAGGCGGCGAAACCCAGCAGCGTCAGGCCGAGCGTCACGAAGACGGCGCCCAGAACTTTGACCGGCAGCCGGAACGGTTCCTCGGCGACGGCTGGCGTCGTGTGATTCGAGATGGCCAGTAGGATACCAAATATCAGGAAATTGGCCAGCATCGCGGTGTTGCCGGAACTCAAGAACGGCGACACCACGCCCGAGAGCGGAATGGCGCCCAAAACACCTCCCGAGATCAGCAGCATTTCAAAGGCGATCAACGCCGTCAGGCCGAGAGCCAGAAACAATCCGTATTCGGAATCCGCCCGGCGCGCAATGCGCAATCCACGGCGGATCAAGAAGGCGAACAGCAGCAGAATCGCGGTGACTCCGGCAAAGCCCCACTCTTCGCCAATGGAGGGAAGAACCAAGTCCGTGTGGCCGGCCGGAATCATCGCCGGGTCGCCGAGTCCTGGACCCGATCCAGTCAAGCCGCCGGTCGAGAGCGCCCAGATCGAGTGCGCCAGTTGGCTGCCGCCGCGCACGTCGTTGTCCCAGGGCGCGAGCCACATCTGTATTCGCTCGACCACCGTGTGTGGCGCACCGGCCCGGTAGCCGATATAGACGCCGGCGACCAGTGTGAGGACACCGATCCAAGCCAGCCCGGAGCGTCCTCGCGCGACGGCGAACATGGCCATAAATAAGAAGCCGACCACCAGCGCCGGGCCGAGATCTTTCAACACGAAAAACATGGCCAGCGCGACGGAGACCGCAATCATGACTGGAAGGGCATGCGAGATGCGAGGTACATCAAACGGCCGCAGTACTTTTTCACGCAGGTCGCGCAGGCGCTCCCAATTGCGGGCGAAATATCCGGCCAGGAAAAATACGATTAGGATCTTGATCAGCTCAACCGGCTGAAAGGGACCGAGATTCACCTTGGAATCGTTACCCGTCGGACCCGACCCAAACCGCAGGAGAGCGACAAATAAACCAAAGGCCAGGAACAATGGGGTATAGCACCATTTCGCAAAACGCTGGGGATGAAATAAGCGGGTGGACGGCAGCACCAAAAGCAGGCAGCCTGCGGCCACGCCCCAGGAAAACTTGGTGAAGTCCAGCGTGTCGCGCAGAGGATCGCGCAGGCTGATCGACAAAACGAAGCCAAATCCGGTGAGCAAGTGGATGGCTGGCAGCAGGGCGCGGTCTCCTGCGAAACGAAAGATCCGCCAGAAAAAATAGACCAGCCAGAACCCCGCGAAATACAGGATCACCCATTGAATCAATCCTTTCTGGAACTCGCGCGGGGTGCGGACGACGAAAGATGGCTTCAGGCGGCTAAAGGGCAAAAGCGAATGGTGTTCGTTTTTTCGGATCCGCGCGAGGGCGCCGGTGTTCTGCAGAGGCCGGTGGGCCTGGACGTACTCGAAGGTCTTTTGCGCGACCTGCTCGCGCTCGTCGGCGTTCGGGAAAACCAGCAGAAAGGGCAACAGATCGGCTGGGCTTTTTAGCTGGTTGAGATCGAGCAACTCGCCGCGATCGAGGCGGGCCTGCTCATCGGGAAAGGACTGTATCTTGGCTTTGTAAACCAGCGCCAGCGCGCCGGCGACCAGGAGCGACGCGCAAAACAGCAAAACGAAGCCACCGCCTCGCTTGCCAGTGGCCTGGACCGGCGCCGAGTGGCCCAATACCTCGGTCTGCCAGCTCTTAGTTACCGCCATCGTCGCCTCGCCCTTTTTCGAATGTGGGGCAGGTTGTCAACCTGCGGCGGGTTGTTAACCCGCCTGAAAAACCAGGGACGGACGAGACGTTCCCCGGGTTTTGTCGGTGACCGGCCGGGCACGGACAAGAAAACCGGGGAACGTCTCGTCCGTCCCTGGTTTTTAGTGCCATCGGCGCCTCGCGGGACGCCGGGCTGCCGGCTTCGGTGCCGGCTTCGGCTTGATGACTACCGGCTGGTCGAGTTGCTGGCTCGCCCGTTCGCCGTCGTCCACTTGTCGCAAGGCGACGCTGACCTGAGAAAATCCAGCGATGGGTTCATATAACTGGCGGGCGCGGTCGAAATCGCGCTGCGCCAGGTTGATCTCGCGGCGCCGTTCCGGATCGTGCGCCTGCTTGGCCTGGTCCAGTTCGTCCAGAGCGCGAAATCGATAGGCGTCGGCTTCTTCTTCTGTCTCGCGTGAGCCAAGCTGGAAGCCCAACCGCTGCGCCTCCTGCAATTCCGCGATGGCCTTGCCTGCGTTCTTCTCTCCGTATGCGTAAATCCAGGCGAGACCCAGATGCGGGTCTGGCAGGCGCGGGAGCAGCGTCGCGGCTTCCCGAAAATCGGCGTCGTCGGGCTGCTGACCCTTGGATTGAATGATTTTCTCATAGCCGGTGGCGATGAGAAGCTTGCCGCGGGAGGTGCGATCGCGATTGTCGAAATCGAGCAGGCGCTCGAAACACCATTCCGCTTTCTGCCAATCCACGTGATCGAGAACCGGATCGTTACTGGTGCGATAGCGGTCGAGAATCTCGTCGGCCGCAGCCACGAGATTCGTCTTCAGCGGGACGTATAAACCTTCCACCGGAGAAAGCGGACCCAGAAAACTGTTCTGCCGGCGCAGCCGCTGATACAGCGTCCAATCCGATTGCATTTGAGCAATCGTCTTATGCGGAAAATCGAGATTGCCACGCAGCGGTGCGCTCTGCTTCCAATAGAAATAATAAACACCCGCGGGAATGAAGACCAGCAGTCCGGCGAGCAGCCCCCAACACAGAGCGCCCAAGACGCTCAGCGCGGACGCCGTCTTTGCCTTGGAAAGGAACGCCTTCGGCTTAAACGCGGCGGCCCTGCTGGCGATGGTGGGCGGCGAAGGCCGGAGTTCACGCGCTTTCTCGACCGTTGCGTTGCTATTCCAGGCAATGCGCGGTTCCTTCTCGGCGAGCGTTGGCTGGTTCGCCAAAAAGAGCTGCAAGTCAGACTCAAAGTCCGCAGCGGAACTGTATCGGCGGTTCAAATCCGCGGACAGCGCTTTGCGAATAATCGCTTTCAGACCTGCTGGACAACCCTCGGGAAGCGCACGCGGCGGACGCCGCGACTGAATCAAGTTCTCTAGCTTGCGCGTGTCCTGCGCCTGATAGGGCGGCGTGCCCGCGACCATCTCATACAGCGTGACGCCCACCGCCCAAAGATCGGCGTGCAGATCCACCTGCCCGCGGCTCAATCGCTCCGGTGAGCAGTAGCTCGGGCTACCCAGATTGTGGTGAGTGAGATTGTGGGTGAAAGTAATCGCCTTGGCGATTCCGAAATCGAGCAGCCGGACTTCTTCGTTCTCGCCGATTTGAATGTTAGAAGGCTTGATGTCGCCATGCACCACGGCCCGCCGTTGGCCTTCAATATCGGCGTGAAAGGAGTGCAGCCGGTGCAGTTGGCTGCACACCTCCGCCGCATAGTATGCCGCGCGCCGTGGACCGAGCTGCTTTTCGGCTTGCAGAATCTGGGCTACCGTGTGTCCCTCGACATACTGCATGGCGAGGAAGAAGTATCCGTCGAGATCGCCGAATTCATAGACCTCGAGAATGCGTGGATCCAACTGATGCAGTTGCCGTTGCAATTCGGCGCCGCGGCGCTCCGCCTGCATCACCAGTTGCGTGAAGGAGTCCGGCGATTCCTCGACAATCTTCAGCACCGCCTGCCGGCCGGCGTCCTGATCGAACGCCAGATACACGTCCGTCATGCCGCGGCCCAACTTGCGGAGGATCTCGTAATGTCCAAACACTCGTGTGCGCAGCATGGACGTTTATCTCATGAAAGCGAACTTCCAGGCAAGAAATCCGATCAATATTCCCAGGCCAAAACCGTAAACGAGAAAAGCGGTGCGGCCCGCCAGAAAATGACTCAGGCGCCAGGGGCGCTGGCGGGTGACGGAATGACGGGAGCGAGCGTCAATCATCGCGCTCGATCCGGCGCCCAGAAATTCGGGACCGGCTACGAAAACGGCCGTGACGTTGTCCAGACCGCCGGCCTCATTGGCCGCCTCCACCAAGTCCCGCGCGGTCTGCTGCGGATCGCCGTCGTAGCGCTCGACGATCGCCAGAATCTCCGGCGACGTCAGCATGTCGGTGAGCCCATCGCTACAGAGCAGAACCGCGGCGTCCGGCTTGAAGGCGAACTCGCGCACCTCGATGAAGTCCTCGTCGCCGGTATGATGAGGACGCGAACCGACGTCGCGAAACACTTCATGCCGCCGCGGGTGCAGCATCGCTTCCTCTTCGCTCAGTTCGCCCCGGTCCTCCTTCTCGCCGACGGGCGAATGGTCGGAGGTAAGCTTGCGCAGCCCGCCGTTCCAGATCAGATAGAGCCGCGAATCTCCGACATGGCCCACCGTCATGCGGCCGTCGTGCAATACCGCCAGCGTCAGGACGCAGCCCATGCCGCGCAGAGTTTCGTCCGACGAAGCCCGGCTGTAGATTTCATTATTGGCGGCGGTGATGGCGCGCCGGATGCGGAGGTCGACATTGTTTGGTCCCACATTGTTTGGTTCCACACCGTTCGGTCCCACGCCCGGCCCTTCTCCGAGTTCGGCGGCGATCGTCGCCAGGGCGATCTCGGCGGCCAGGTCGCCGGCGGCATGACCGCCGACGCCGTCGACTACCAGGTAGATACCCCGCTCGTCGTCGATAAAGCTGCGGTCTTCATTGAGTTCGCGAACGCGGCCGGAGTCGCTCGCTACCCCGGAACGCTTGGTCATCGCCTAGCCTCAAAACGTAAAGTTAGCACTTCCGCGATCCCGATCTCGGCCTTCTCGGGCAGTTTTAGATCTACGCCTTTGGCGATCCGTTTGCCATCCAACCAGGTTCCGTTGCGGCTCATGTCCTGGATGAGAAAACCGCGTGCCGGATCGTGCCGGATGCGGAGATGCTCGCGCGAAACCTCGTCGTTGGTGTAGAGGGCGAGGTGCACGTGCAGATCCTCACCGCCGCGCCCGATAGCAATTTCGCTCTGCGTCATTACAAAGAGCTGCGGGCCAGAATCGTCTTCATATCGGATTTCCCCGTACGGGCGCTCGACGGCGACCGCTTGCTGGATCGAGTCATGACTGGAATCCCGCACGCTCGGCTCGCGGTCGAGCAAAGTGGTTTTGACGCCGTGATAGCCCGGCTGCGGCGTTTCGTTCAGCTCGGAGTGGATCTCGACGTCGCCCAGCGGCACGGTGCCTTCTGAATCCGGAAAGAACTCGAGCGTGAAATCTTTGCTGGCGATCTTGAATGTTTTGGCCCCGCGCTTGGCGCCGAGCCGGAACGGTTTGGCGTTCCATTGATCGAGCTTGGCGGCCAGCGCGCGGCGGGCATCGTCGCGAATCAGGTCGAGAATACCGGCCAGCCGGGCGTGATCTTCCGGGTGGAGATAGATGCTGAAAATGCAGGGAACGAGAACGCTGTAAGCCATCTCGAACCGGCCCAATTCCATGTTGCGGACGAGCTGGTCGATGATGATCTGGCCCGAAAGCCGTATTTCCGGAGCGAGCTTGCCCGGCTTCTCCATTCCGCACACACCTCCACAAGGTTTCGACGATAAACGCGGGCTACGCGGTTTCGTAAACGCAATTATGGAAACTTCACGTTGCCATCAGGGGAGCGGGATCTCAGTATATCGCGTGAGAGGGAGTTCAGTGGATGAAGCCCGTTCTTGTCCTTCACTACGACGGACCAATCAGTGTCAGGAACTTTAATGTATTGGGCCAGCAAGGCTTTGATATCGGTGTTCAACTCTTGTTCTGGGCGCCTTCGATGCACTGTACTGGGCAGATCCCAAGCAATAGAGAACTTTCGCGGTTCCTCGCGGGCTTGGCCCACCACGGCGTGAACACAGAACACAAGCGGGAGGAGAGGACAGCGCGGACCATCATTACCGAGCTTACGCCTCGCTGCCCATCACAAGCAGCCCAACACGCCCTTACGCCGCGCGGCCCAACACAAACAATGTCACGTCGTCTGTTTTCGGGGCGCCACGCCGGAATTTATTCAGATCGTCGCGGCAAGCGTCCAGAAGCGTGGAGGAAGTGAGCGGCCGCTTGCCGCCAACCACCGCCCGCAGCCGCTCCAGTCCATACTCGTCGCCGGAAACATCGGTCGCCTCCGAAACTCCGTCGGAGAAGATCACCATGCTCTGGCCCGGCTCAAAGCAGAGTTCGCTAAGCACAAACTCTTCCGTGGAAAACATGCCAATCGGCATATTGGTGCCTTCCAACTCCCAAAGCTTCTCTTTGCGCGCCAACAGCGGCGCTGGATGTCCGGCATTGCAGACTTCCACTCTGCCGCTGGGCAACGCGCGGCCGCAAACCAAAGTCGCGTATTGGCTGGGGAGCGTGCTCTCGCAGAATACGCGGCTGGCGTGTTCCAGCATGCACGTCAAAGACATATCGACGGAGATCAGAGTGCGAAACATGGCGTGCAGGTGCGCCATCAGCATAGAAGCCGCCACGCCCTTGCCGGATACATCTCCCACCATGAAATACAGTCCGGCCGGACCGGCGTCGATAACATCGCAGTAATCGCCGCTGACTACGCCGGCAGGATCGTAATGATAACAGATGTGCCAACCGTCGCGGTCGAGATTGTGCCCGGGCAATAAACCTCTTTGCACCTGCGCCGCAAGCTCCAGGTCGCGCTCCAAGGCGCTCTTTTCTTTTCTCGACAGATGGTCCAGGCAGAATCGAACCAGCGGATCGGCAATCAGCCGGTCGCGTTCAATGGAGTCATGACACTGTTCGCAAATCCCGTAGGAATGATCGTCCATGCGCGCCAGAGCGCTGTCTACTTCCTCGAGCAGTAGCTGAAAGCGGGCGCCGTTTTCGGGACTCTCAATCGCATGCTCCAACTTATGCCGCCGGTCCAAAAGTTGGTCGCGCAAAAACCCATCCATGATCGTAGCCATGCTGTCCCTGCCGATGAGATGCGGCAAAAAGCCAAAACGGTGGGCCTATAATTTGTTTGTTTGCAAGGGATCTCGCGCTCGCGACTAAAATCGCGGCAGCGCCCGCAGCAACTGAGCGCTACTCGAATGATCCGGCAATTCGACCGTGTGTACCGGTTTCCACGTGCGATCCAGCGCCCCGGCGTAATGCATCTCCTGGCGTGTCCGCCCCATGAGAATCACGTTCAATCCATGCCGCGGATAAGTCAGCAGTTGGTATTCGATCCCGCCTGGGCCGGTACTCCAACGCTCCGACCGCGGCGTCCCCAGCGCACGCAACACGTCGCGATAATCGTCGGCCGCGGTGAGCGACAGCTCCGTCTGCATTACCGGAGCATAGATAATATGGTTGCCAACCACGCCGCCCCGGTAGAAGCTGACCACTAACACGCAGGCGGCCAGAGACAGCGCCCCGCCCGCGAGAAGCCAGCGGCCGGTGCGCGATCCCGCGCGGGTATCGAGCCGAATGCCGATCACCGGCGCAGGTTCTGTCTGGTGCTGCACGCGGGGCCTCCACGTGTTCTCATTCACCGCCCGCGGCATCTCGATCACGCGCCGCGTCGCCGGCCACACCGCTCCCGCTCTATATTCGAGTTCTTTGGTCAGCCCGACGATCATCACCGGCGCCTCCACTCGCGAGATGGCGCCCCAATAACGGCGCGGCACCCAAATCTCTTCGTGGGTCTTGGTATTCTGCACCAGAATCTCCGGCCAAGTCGCTTCGCGATAAAGCCACTCGTTGTGTTGGATGTTCAGAATGGCGGGATAGAAAGAGAACGGCCGCCGGCCCAGTTGCGCGATTGGCGGCGGGGCGGGCGGTACCGGCATGCTTACATTGTAGGGCGAATTCAGCGAACTCGTTAGGCCCGAAAAAAGCGCCCCGCTAGACATCAATCTGAAACTTGTCCCGGCATACGATGGGGCATACCCATCGATACTTCAGACTTGGGGTTCAAAGCACAAGAAGCCCAGAAGCGTGCAACCGTGGCGAAAGAAGCCTACCAGGCCGGGCTTCGGCTGCTTGATTACGGCATGTAGCGGGTTGGGAGCCGTGAGCCAAACACGATTGCATTCGTTAGCACTCGGGCCCCATGAAAAAACCAATTCAGTCGCGGCTCGGAAGGCGTGACCGAGCCGCGGCCGTCAGGGAGCGGTCCCCAAAAAGCACCAAGGTCCCTGACGGGTACTAAGCTCAAACTATGTTCTCGCGCAGGCTGGTGTGGACCTCGGAGACCAATCCGCTGACCAAACTCCTCGAAAAAAAGCGGGCCGATAGCACGCCCGTTCTCGACCTCACAGAATCGAATCCCACGCGAGCGGGAATCGTCTATCCGGACGCAAGTATTCTGGCAGCATTGTCGGATCCGCGCTCGCTCCAATACGAGCCAACAGCGGCGGGCTTGCAAGAAGCACGGGAAGCAGTGGCGTCTTACTATGCGGGACGCATTCGCCCCGAACAAATTTTGCTGACCGCCAGCACCAGCGAAGCTTACACCTACCTCTTCAAGCTGCTGGCCGACCCAGGCGACGAAGTTCTAGTTCCCCGCCCTTCCTACCCTTTGTTCGAATTCCTGGCTGCGCTCGAATCGGTGACCGTCGCGCCCTACCGGCTGGAATACGATCATGGATGGTTTATCGATCTGGCAGATTTGCGTTCGAGGATCACGCCGCGTTCCCGCGCGGTCGTTCTGGTGAATCCGAACAACCCCACAGGCTCCTTCCTCAAACGTCGCGAACTGGAACAGTTGCACCAAATTTGCGCCGAGCACGATCTCGCTTTAATTTCTGACGAAGTCTTCGCGGATTACGCCCTGCGCGAGGACGCAGAGCGCGTCTCCTCGTTGGCCCACAACTCCGAAGTGCTGGCCTTCTCCTTGAGCGGACTCTCCAAAGTTGCCGCCCTGCCTCAAATGAAGCTCGGCTGGATTGCGGCCGGTGGTCCCGGCTACCAACAGGCTTTCGAGCGGCTGGAACTGATCGCCGACACCTATCTTTCTGTCTCCACGCCCGTGCAGTGCGCGGCCGCTGACTTGCTTGCGGTGCGCCAGAGTGTCCAGCCTCAAATTTCCGCCAGAACTCGCGCGAATCTCGCCGCATTGGGCGGAAGTGCGCTCGATGTAGAAGGCGGCTGGTATGCCATCATCCGTGTTCCGCGAATCCGCGGTGAGGAAGAATGGGTGCTGCATCTGCTCTCCGAACACAACGTACTGGTGCAACCCGGCTACTTTTTCGATTTTGAATCCGAAGCATTTCTGGTGGTCAGCCTGCTTACTCCGGAGGCTACTTTTCGCGAAGGAATCTCTCGTATCATTTCTCGTATCATGTGTGTGTGACAAAAGCGGAAATATATGCATTTCTGGCTAGCCAAAGACTCGGCGTCGTCTCGTCCATATCCGCGGCTGGCCAGCCGCAATCGGCTCTGGTGGGCATCGCAGTCACTCCGGATTTGGAGATTATCTTCGACACGGTTACGATGTCGCGCAAATACGGAAACCTGGTAGCGCAGCCGGTTTGCTCTTTTGTGATCGGCTGCCAAGGTGAAACCACAGTGCAATATGAGGGCATCGCCCAGGAGCTGAGCGGCGCCGATCTGGTCCGTTACAAGCGGATCTATTTTGCGGCGTTTCCCGACGGGCCGGAGCGCGAAAGCTGGCCGGGCATCGTGTATTTTGTGGTTCGTCCCACCTGGGTGCGCTTTTCCGGCTACGATCAACGCCCGCCGCTGATTGAGGAGACTCGCTGGCCGTGACCGCCCTGGGCTTTCGTCTGCACACTGGCTGGGCGGCGATGGTGGCCGTCAGCGCCGATCACAAAGTGTACCTGCGCCAGAGAGTAGAACTGCTCGATGGCAGCGTGCCGCGGTTTGTCTATCACTCCGCCGCGGAAATGCCGTTGGACGATGCCCGGCGCCTGATTCGAATGGCGGAAGAGATCGCCTTGGCGCATGCGCAGTCGGCAATAAAGGATGCGATCAAACATTTGGAGGCGGCAAAGCTTAGGGTTGCTGCCTGCGGAGTAGCAGTCGGATCCACCAAATTGCCGGAAGATCTCTCGGCGATCCTCCGCTCCCATGCCCTGATCCACGCCGGTGAAGGCGCGTTGTTTCAGAAGGCCGTGATCGGCGCAGCCGAACAGCAGGGATTCGCGGTAGCCGCGCTGCGCGAAAAGGGCCTGTGGACGGGCGCTACACCACAACTGCGGGAGCGAATCGAAGCCATGCGGAAAGAGTTCGGTCCACCTTGGTCCATGGATCAGAAGATCGCGGCCGCGGTAGCCCTGGCGGCACTCAAATCAAAATAAGTCCGGAAAAAGCCGGGCTGGTTGTGAAGCAGGCGCCGGGAACGTTCAAATACGATACGGCGCCCCAGGGAAACTGGCGCCACGGGCATGAATTTGGGACGACGCTCAGGCCACCACGCCGGACTCTTCAATGACCAGTTCCTGTTGGGTGGCGTCGAGAGTGGCCATCACGCCTTCCGGCAGCGTCACTTGGTCGCTGGTGTGTCCGATCGTCAACCCTCCGAGAACCGGGATCTTCAGATTGCCGAGGATGTTGTCCACGATTTCGCCCAGTGTGAAGATAGAGGCGGTTGACGCTTTATAGTCATTGGGCCGGCAGTCTTCGCATTCGCCCCAGATTACGCCCGCTGCGGCATCCAGCTTGCCTGCCAGTCGAAGCTGAGTGAGCATCCGATCGATCCGGTAAGGTTCTTCGCCCACGTCTTCAATGAACAGCACGCGGCCACGCGTGTCGATCTCGTAGGGCGTCCCGAGCGTGGTCGAGATCAACGTCAGGTTTCCGCCGATCAGCCGCCCGCGCGCCGTTCCGGGCCGCACCGTACGCAAGGTATGCCGTGGACGCAAGTCGTTGTCCTCCATAGGATTACCAACAATACCTATGGGTTTTGTTTCAAACAATGCTTTGCGAAAATAGCTTTGCGTGAAGCCGGTAAAACCGGACAGAACCACCGGCCCGTGGAACGTCACCAGTCCGGCTTTCTTCTGAATGGCCAGATGCAACGCCGTGATGTCGCTGAAGCCCAGAAAGACCTTGGGATTGGCGCGGATCAGATCGTAGTCGATCGAATCGAGCAACTGTTCAGAACCGTAACCGCCGCGGATGGCGAACACGGCATCGACCATCGGATCGCGGAACATCGAGTGCAAATCTTCCACGCGCTCGCGCACGCTCGCCTGATATTCCGAACGCTGCCGGATATATTTGCCCCACTTGGGTTTCAGGGAGAAATGCCGGAGGGTTCGTTCCGCCTCCGCCAGCAGATCCGGATCGAACACCGGCGTGGACGGCGCGATCACGCCCACCGTGTTGCCGGGCCTCAGCACGCGCGGCCTCAGCAGACGGTCTTCAGCCTGGGCGTCGGACAGAGCCCCGGCGGCGGCGGCGGCAAGAAAACCACGGCGATTTAACATAGCGATTCGTCTACTAGCATAATTGGACGAATGCAGCCGTTGGCCGAAACCGCGCGCTGGGCCGCCGCCTGGCGCGAGCGCGAGTCTCTTCGAACCGACCGCCTGTTTAACGATCCTCTGGCCGCCGCCTTGGCTGGTCCGGAAGGCCGGCGGATGTTAGAGTTGGCCGCGGCCGCAAGTTCCCGGCAAGAGAGCGTCGGGGCATTCCTGGCCATTCGTACTCGATTCTGCGATGAGCGGGCGCAGTGCGCGCGGCAAGTGGTCAGCGTCGCCGCGGGAATGGACGCGCGGGCCTTTCGGCTCGATTGGCTGCCGGGAACCCGTTTCTTCGAATTCGACCGAACGGAGGTCATGAACCTCAAAAAACGCATCTTGAGCGAGTTCAAACAAGTGGTCCCGCGCTGCCGATGGGAACCGTTCGGGGCTGACGTGAACGAGGATTGGACCGCGTCGCTCGAGGGCCGCGGTTTTCAACGCTCCCAACCTTCGGTGTGGATACTCGAAGGCATTCTACAGTATCTTTCCGAAGCCCAGGTCCATGCGCTGCTGGCGCGGATCACCGCGTGCTCAGGGCCTGGCAGCATACTCTGCGCGGACCTTCCCAGCGCCTCGTTCTTCCGCAGCCCGTGGACCAAACCAGCCATGGAAGCCTGCGCCCAGCGGGGCCTCGAATGGCGCTTTGGCAGCGACCATCCGGAGTCGCTTTTTGATGCTCACGGCTGGGACGCGGAAGTCCGGCAACTCGGCGAAGAGGGTGTTTCGTACGGACGTTGGACCGAGCGCGTCTTCGATCGGAAACTGACGGAAATTCCGAGGTTTTTCCTGGTTTGCGCGACCTACGCGACGGGAAAACCATAGCGATGCTTTGCCCGGGCCGCGCATCTCCGCTAAAGCTCAGCGCCGCGAGTTTCCCAGGAGCGCGATCCACTGTCTGTCGGGGCCGACTCTGCTCGCCCCGATCGGTGACCAGATTGACGATCCGCCGGCCGCTGCTCCGCGGAAAAATTTCGGCCTTCGGCGACTGCAGCAGGCTTGCCGCAGCGCAAACATCGGAGACACCAGCCCCAGTACCTCAAACACGCATGCCGATTGGACGCGTGGGTTTCGGAGAGAGCATCAGGAACTCATGGCCGCCTGGACGCCGCGATACTGCGCTTCTTCGAAAATCGAGATGCCGCTCAAATCGGAGTTGGCAAAGTGGATTCTGCCCAGCGGCCTCGTCCAGCGGAGGCGGGCTTCCGAGAACACGAAACCTGGTGACGGGCGCACCATGGCGTGGCCCAGACGCATGATATCGATGTGGCTCACACACTGGCGGATGTTGGGGTGCGCGCGTTCCAAATCCCGCAAAATGGCTTCTTTCCAATAGCCCCAGTCTTTTTCGAGCAGCAGACGGCGTCCGTCGGCGGGCGCGTGTTCGGCCAGCGACCAATAAAAAGTCCAGACCGTGCGATCGGTTTGGCTGGAGACGCTCATATGCCGGGCGTTGACGTAGCCGAGGGTGGGCGAATCGAAAATCACGTTGTCCCAGGCGGGCTCGGCGCCTTTCTGCTCAGGCTGGCGATCGATGGTCAGGTTCGCGGTAAGCCAAGGCGAATAGACAAACCCATCCGCTTTGGGCGCGCCCTCGATCACATAGTGCGCCAGGAACGTAGGCGCGGCAAAGATGACCTTGTCGCAAACGTAAGCGGCGTTTTCCGTTACGACGCGCACGCGATTTCGTTCCGGCACGATTCGATAGACCGGGGACGCCGGACGCAGGTAGGTGTTGAGCTTGGCCACCAGCTTTTGCAGGATCCAGCCGTTGCCTTCCGGCCAAGTGAGAGGGCCTTTGTCTTCGGGCTCGCGCGAGGCGAAGTAATGGATGCCGGCCCAGGCGGATGTATCCTTGGCGAGTGCGCCATAGTCGTCACGGCAGGCGTAATCGATGTACCAGCGCAAGTACGGCGAGTCAAATCCGTGTTCTTGCATCCAATCGGCCATGGAACCGCGATCGAGCACCGACGGCTTGGCGCCGCGGGCCAGGGGAATCGTGAACTCACCCGTGGCGCGGTGTTCGGCGATCAGGCGGTTAAAGCGCACGTACTGATCGCGGTCGCGTTGCGTCGTTCCAAGTTCGGGCTCGATGCCCTCCTGCCAGCGGCCATGCAGAAAGAGGCGCTCCTGCGGATCGAAGCACAGCACCCGCTCATCCCAGCGGCCATCGCGGAACACGCCCAATTCTTCCATTAGCTCGCGCGCCAGCGATTCGCCTTTGGCGGGCACCGGAAGGTAGTGAGCGGCCCAGGGATAGCGCGAGACCGCGTTCTCGCCCCAGCGGGAATTGCCGCCGGGCTGGGCTTCCATCTCCAAAATGACGAAATCATGGAAGCCTTTTTTGTTTAGACGCCAGGCGGCGCTCAGGCCGGCGATGCCGGCGCCGACGATGACGGTCGATATGCGGATCTCTTGCTTCGGAGTCTTGAAGGTGGCGCGATCGCGCAGGCGATGGCCCATGGGGAAGGCGTCGTTGACGAAAGAGCCGGCGATCTTGGGGTCGGTTTTGCTAGAGAGGCCGATTAGGGCGGGCGCGGCGATGAGAAATGCCCGCCGAGTGGGGGCGACCAGGGGGTCGCGCGCCGACCAGGGGGTCGGCCCCACAAAAGCCCGATTCATCTGGCGATCTCTTTCCATTCTTTTTCGTAGTAGCGGACTAGCACCTGGTCGTTCAGGCGGTTCGCTTCTACTGGAACGGGGAGCATGTCGTTGGGGAAATGAAACATTTCCGCCAGGTTTGTTGTATTTAGGAAACGCAAGCCGGCGGGGATTTGTTGCGGGTATTCGTATGGTTCCAGGCTCGCGAGGACGAAGCCCCACTCCCCGAACGAGGGGACGTAGACATGATACGGATAGGTGCGCAGGCCCGCCTGCTTCAACGTCTCGTTGATGCACCAGTAACTTTGCCTGGCAAACAGCGGCGATGTGCTCTGCACCACGATCATGCCGTTGCGGCCGATGTGTTTGGCGAGCAAACGGTAGAACGCGGTGGTATACAACTTGCCCAGCGAGTAACTGGTTGGGTCCGGAAAGTCAACCACTACAAAATCGAACTGATCGTCTACGGTGTCGAGCCAGGTGAAGGCGTCGGCGTTGATCACCTTCACTTTGGGGTTGGTTAGAGAATGCTGATTCAGACCCGACAACACCGGGTGCGTCGAAAACAATTTGGTCATCTCGGAATCCAGATCCACCAGCCAAATGCTCTCTAGCGACGGATATTTGAGCATCTCTCTAACTGCCAGGCCGTCGCCGCCACCGACTACGAGCGCCCGGCGCGCGCCCGGGATCGCGGCTAACCCTGGATGCACCAGCGATTCGTGATAGCGGTATTCGTCGCGCGAACTGAACTGCAGATGCGAATTGAGGAACAGCCGCAGATCGTCCTTCCACTTGGTCAGCACAATGCGCTGATACTTGGTCTGGCGGCTGAAGATTACTTCATCGGAAAACAGGTTGTTGTCGGCCGCGGCCGAGATCCTGTCGGCTACGATCATTCCGCCGATAAGACAGCCCAGGACCGCGAAGCCGGTGGCGCGGAGTGCGCGCACGTTGCCTAGCTGGTCGCGAAACAAGTAAGTGGACCATAGTGCGACGGCGGCGTTCAGGACGCCGAAGACTAACGCGGAGCGCACCAGACCTAGCTTAGGCACGAGCAGCAGCGGAAATAATAAAGAAGCGCCTAGCGCGCCCAAATAGTCGAACGTCAGGACATGGGAAATCAAGTCGCGGAACTGGAAGCGCTCTTTTAGGATTCGCATCAGCAGCGGAATCTCCAGGCCGACCAAAATTCCAACTAACATGACGACTAAGTAGAGAATCAGCCGGAATGCTTGCGTGTAGGCGAAGGCCAGAAAGAGCAGCGAGGAGGAGAAGCCCCCGATCAGGCCGACCATCAATTCTACCGAGACGAATCTCGCGACTAAGCCGCGGCTCAGGAACTTCGACAGGTAGCTGCCGATGCCCATCGCGAATAAGTATGACCCGATGATGGTCGAGAACTGGAAGACGCTGTCGCCTAGCAAGTAGCTGGCTAGTGTGCCGGCGATCAGCTCATAGATTAAGCCGCAGGCGGCGATCAGGAAGACGGAAAGGAAAAGGACTACGGGCACTTTAGAAACCTGTACTTACCCGGGGACGGGCCGATTGACAATCGGCCGCAGGTTGACAACCTGCCCCACAAGATTAATGTACGGCCGCGGCGATGATTACACATATACCGATGGACATGGCGCCTACCAGGATGGCCAGCGCGATGTTCTTGTCTTCGACGATCTCCTTCCAGAGGTGATAGGGCGTAAGGCGGTCAATCAGGACGAAGGCCAGGCAGAAGATGCCGATGCCTAAGGCCGCGTAGACGATCGCGTTCAAGATGTAGCCAGGGTGAAATTCGCTCATATTTTTTAGTTTGCCTCCCTTTATTTGCCTCCGGCGTAGCGGCCTACTCCGCCATAGCCGTAACCGTAGTGGGAACGATAGGCGCCCGGATTGTCGCGCACCGTTTTGGGGACATTGCGGAGTTCGTTGATTTTGGTGAAACTCATGCCGCGGTACTCGGCGAAGCCCGTGAACATGAGTACCGCCAAGCCGTAGAGCAAGAAGAGAGGGTGCTTCAATCAGCGCCTCCTGGATTGGTGTATGGGCGGGTTAATAACCCGCCGCAGGTTAATAACCTGCCCCACATTAATTTCCGCCTCCGGACGTCGCGGAAAAATCGCTTTCGCGCCAACGGGTGGTTTCATAATGGCCCGCGCGGATAGAAACGATGAACGGCGGGATTAATAGCGCTAGCGCGGCTAGGACGAAGAAGGCGTAGTTGGGGACGTCGCGGCGGATAGTCAGGTCATAGTGAACCGTCGCGCTCGATTTGGTATCGCCTTCGGGTTCGACGCGCAGATAGTATTTGCCGGCGGCTACGGAGGGAATCAGGACGTGGTCGCTTCGGCTGCCTTCAGTTTCGCCGCCTTCGTTGTAGTAACTGACCTCCCTGCCAAAGTCGAACGCTTGATCGGTCTGTGAATTGATGAGCGCCAGGTTGAAGTAAATCCAGTTATTTTGTAAGTCCGTGTCAATCGCAACTTCGAGATGGGAGGTGCGGCTTTTGACGTCGAACTCCGGAGTTACGAAAGATGGTTCACCGGTGGTTCCTGGTTGGAAGGTGTAACTGTTCTTGTAGAGCTGACGGCCGGACCCGAGCATAAAGTAAAACATGATGGCTGCCAGAACTACCATCATCCACAACCACAGGGCCCAGACGGAGCGGACCTTGCCGGCGAAGGGCGAGGGTTGGCTGGGATAGACGCCGGTGGGTGCGGGCGGCTTTCCAGGGAGACGGAAGGCCTGCCAGATTTGCTCGCTGGTGGTGTACACGCCTTGCGACCAAGTTACTTCGCCCGGAGTTGCTTCGCTCGAGAGCATGTAGGGCGGCGAGATGAAATCGTCATCGACGGCGGTGTCGCCCACTTGTACGCGCCAGGGAAATTCGCCGACTACATAAGTGGTTTGGGCTTCGGCGCTGGAGAAGCGGCCGTATTTCCTGCCGTCGTATTTCACGCCGGAGCGTTTGCCGACGATTGCGGGTTGTGGCAGGCCGGGCAGCATGTGGATGAAATTCCAGTGGCCGTTGTATTCGCTCAAGTAGCGAAAGCCGTGAAAGGGATTGAAGAGCAGGTATTCGTACCAGCTATAGGCGTCCTCGGCGGCGCCGGCGGTTCGCTCTTGGAAGCCGATGACTTCGTATTCGATTCCGTTGAATTTGCCGCGGGCGCCGAGAGGGATGAGGGGCTCGATGCGCTGGGCTTCTTGGAATTTTTGGAGGATTTGGAATTCTGGGGTGGTCGCGTCTAAGACGGAGAGGCACTGCGGGCAGACTACGGTGAGCGCGTGTCCGAAGCCGCGGAGTTCGACGGGGCCGCCGCAGTTGGGGCAGTAGAGGGTTTTGGGTTTGACGACCGGGGTCATTTCTGAACCCCCAGGGGGTCGGCCCCACAGGCGGGCCGATTGACAATCGGCCGCAGGTTGACAACCTGCCCCACATATTTCATGACCAGCCCTCGAATTCGCGGAGGTTTTTCAGGTTCAGGTCGGTGAACTCGACGGCTCGGCCCAGGAAGACGAGCGGCGGGTTTTCGGTATAGTCGATGGTTGCGAATTCGTTGGTGGTGGTGCGTAGGTCGGCGAAGGTGCAGTCGGACTTGTCCCAATATTCGAAGGGGAGTTCACCTTGGACGCCCTTGTAGTGGGCCTCTGTGACGCTGGTGACCTCATAGGTCAGGTCTTTGGACTTACAGCTTTGGCCTCTTGAGATCTGTCTGGGCAGCGGGTCGAACGCGTTGGGGACCAGCCAAGAGATGGCGTATTCTAATTGAGCGTCGGAGAGCCAACCGCTGGTGCTGTCGTTGAAGACGATGTGCCACTCGTTCCAGCCGCCGTGCGCGTACTCGTAGAGAATTCTTCCGACTACGACAAAGCTCTTGTTGGCGTATGCGCCTTCTGAGCCGATTTGTATGGGCGAGCTGTCGGGCGGCAGATCCGCTACCACGCCGACTTTTTTTAAGTCCACGTCGGTGCGGACCAGGATCGATTTGCAGAATTCGCACGTGGTCTGCACGGCGCTAGACCAGCGGAATGTTACCGGCGCGCCGCAACTGGGGCAGTTGGCGGAGATGCTCATGAATAAGGCCGCTCAATCCGGCGGACGTGCACTTGTGTTGCCCCGAAAGCCTGCTTGAGAAGGTGGTCGAGATCGGCATCCGGCCTGGGCTTGCAGCAAAAGACGTTCAAGCACAGCGAGCCGAACTCGGGGAAGGTGTGACACGCCAGGTGCGATTCCGCCAACAGAGACAGGCCAGTGATCCCTCCGGTTTCTGGGAACTGATGCCAGGTGGTTTTGCCTAGCTCGTGCAGGTCGAGAAGTTCGACTAGTGTCCCGAAGAGCCGATCCAGGCGCGACAGATCGGTGAGAGCACACGGATCGCAGCCGTGTGCCTCCACGAGCCATTCCAAGCCGACGGTGCTGGTCATGTCTCTATTGCTGGGCGCTTCCGCACTCCGGGCAAAATTTCGCCGGGCGCGGAATTGGCTTGCCGCAATTTACGCAGAACTTGGTCTCGGTACTCGGAGCCGCGGGTGGCGCGGCTGGAGCTGGCGCCGGAGCTGGAGTTGGCGCTGGCGCGGGAGCTTCCTGTGTGGCGGGACGCATCGCATTCGCCATAGTCTGGCCCAACGCCATGCCTGCGCCGAGGCCGACGCCAATTCCCGCTGCTCCACCGCCTTCGTTCGCGGCAGCAATGGGGATGGCCTGCGCGGCTTGGAACTGCGTGTACTTGTTCAAGTCGCCAACCATGTTCATGCCGATGCGCTGATCGAGCAGTTTCTGCAATTCGTCAGGCAGCGAGACGTTCTCGACCACGAAGCTGTCGAGCGCGAGGCCCAGGTCGGCGAACACCGGCTGGGTTTCCTGCTGCATGCGGGCCGACATTTCGGTCTGGTTGGCGGCCAGATCGAGGAACGGGACTCCGCTGTTGGCGAAGAGGCCGGTCATGCGGCCGATGATGGTGTTGCGCAGTTGTCCATCGAGGTCGGCCACGCGGTAGGTGTCACGCGTACCACTTACTTTTTGATAGAACAGGCGCGGGTCTGAAATGCGGTAACTGTAAATACCGAAGGCGCGCATGCGGACCATGCCGAAGTCCTTGTCGCGCACGGTGATCGGCGTGGGCGTGCCCCAGCGCTGGTTGATTTGCAAACGCGTGCCGAAATAATAAACATCCGACTTGAACGGAGATTTGAAGGCCTTGTCCCAGTTCATAAGGTAGGTGAGGATGGGCAGCGTCTGCGTGTTGAGCGTGTAGAGGCCCGGGCCGAAGACGTCGGCGATGCGGCCCTCATTGACAAAAATGGCCATCTGCGAATCGCGGACGGTCAATTTGCCGCCGTTTTGGATCTCCATGTCTTCCATGGGATAGCGGTAGGCGAGAATGCCATCTTCCGGCTCCGTCCACTGGATGACATCGATGAACTGCTTGGAAAAGAAACTCATAAAATGTTGTCCGGCTCCACTGAGTATACGTTAGCAGGGTGGGGAAAAGTTCCTTGGGGCGGCGGTGAGGCGGAGGAGGATGCGCTGGCGGCGTCGTTGATCCTCTTGCGCGCTGGTGGTGTCCGAATTTGGGATTAGGTTCGTTTGACCATTTTGCATTTGCGCGCTGCGACGCAGGTTTTGGAGCTGGTTTAGCGCGCGATGGAAGGCGCGCGAGAGGCCGGCGTGTTTGGCCTCAACTTCTTTCTTTTGCTCATCCATTTTGTGGTTCACGCTGCTCCATTCGAGGCCATTTCTTCGACTAGATCGCGCTCAATAGGGTTGGTGGCTTCATTGTTCAGGATGATGGATTTGGCGAAAGCGCCGGTTTTTACCGCGTTGAGGCGGGTGCGTGCCTTGCCGGCTTCGGTCTTTGGGCCTCGGGATCTGGCGCTGTTGGCGCGGGAGCCGTTTGTGCGGCGGGCGGTGCTTGGCATTTTGCTTGTTGTGCTCCTTTTGCTGTTGCTGGTCGGGCGCGACAATCGCGCTTTCTGTTCTATTGTCGGATGGTGCTTGGTCTGGGTGCGCATCGGGATCTAATAAGTGCTTTGTTTTGTAGAAGAAGAAAATTTTGGATCGCCGTGATCGTCCATGGGTTTCCGGTGATGTGAGCCCGACTTGAACGGGAGCCATCCGGTCAGATTCGCGGTGACAAGCGCGTTTGTCGGGACCGATCCTCTCTGTCAACCGTCAACGCTGGCTTTCTCCGAGTAACGCGCATTCAGGACTTGGCCCTCGAACCTTCAAAGAGCATGGGCATCAACCTCAAGGCGAGCGTCGCTTTCGGAATGCTGGCGCAGTGCGGGAAGTATACTAGTCGAAGCGGAGGAACGATGAGCACTGTAACTATCTCCTCTCCCATGCACCGTGAACCGGAGCTCCTTGCGCAGACCGTTGTTGTGATCGGCGGTAGCGCTGGCATCGGATTCGAAACGGCACGTCGTGCACGTGCCGAAGGGGCCAAGGTGATCCTCACGGGCCGGGATACCGAGCGCCTCCAGCGCGCTGCCAGCGAGGTTGATGCCGTTAGTACTGCGGCCTTCGATGCAGCGGATCCTGTTGCTCTCGACCGGTTCTTCCATGACCTCCCGACGATCGATCACGTAATGGTGACTGCCGGCCGGCCTTACTATGGGCGCCTCGCCGATATGGACTTCGCGAAGATTCGCGATCTTGTGGGCGAGCACCTCTTGCAGGCACTTTACGTCGCGCGCAACGCGGCCAACAAAGTGCGGCCGGGAGGAACATTGATCTTCATGGGCGGCACTGGTGGTCGACGCCCAGCGCTCGGCATGAGCATCACTGGCGCAGTCACTGCCGCGCTCCCCGCCCTCATCGCTAACCTGGCGCTCGAAATCGCGCCCGTACGAGTCAACCTCATCGCTGCGGGATTCGTGGACACGGGTTTGTCCGCGGAACTGCTGGGCGATCAGCTAGAAAAACGTCGCAACCAGCTTCGCACCACACTTCCCATCGGACGCGTGGTCGGACCGGCGGACGTGGCTGCGCTCGCCGTACACATTATGACCAACACCGCCCTCACGGGCGCAACCTATGACATCGACGGCGGACAGCAGTTCGTCACCGCCTAGTCCGAGTCTTCAAACTCTATTTTCGATTTAGGGGAATCCATAGGAGAAAAGAATGTCAACCTTAAGTGCAACCAACAATGAACCGCTCAGCGGTGCGAGTGCCGCGAAAGTGGACATGAAGTTTGAGGTAATCGTCATCCCCGTCTCGGACGTCGACCGCGCGAAGGAGTTCTACGGAAGACTCGGTTGGCGGCTCGACGCCGACTACGACAACGGTAAAGACTTCCGCGTGATCCAATTCACGCCGCCGGGCTCGGGGTGCTCGGTAATCTTCGGCAAGAACCTCACTGCGGCGGCGCCCGGCTCCACCCAAGGCCTGTACCTGGTCGTCTCCGACATCGAGGCTGCCCGCGAAGAGTTGCTTGGCCGCGGTGTCGCGATCAGCGAGGCGTTCCACGACGCCGGCGGGGTGTACGCCGGCCCGGACCAGCCCTACCTGTTTGGGCGGCTCCGGGTCAGTGGTCCGGATCCCGAGCATCGCAGCTACCGCACGTTCGCCTCGTTCAGCGATCCCGACGGCAACGGCTGGCTGCTGCAGGAGATCACAACGCACCTGCCCGGACGTGGACTGAGCAATTTGGACGTCTCGACGCTGACAGACCTTTTGCTTGAGACGGAGCAGCATCATGGCGAGTACGAACCAACCGCCCCGAAGCACCATTGGTCGGGGTGGTACGCCGCCTACATTGTCGCGCGACAGGACGGGAAGACGCCCGAAGAAGCCGCCAAGATGGCCAAGCTGCACATAGAAGGTGCGCAGTGAGAGCCACTATGAACGAATAAGACGTAATCGTCATTGGCGACAGAGCCTCGAATATAACTTAGGAGTTCGACGTGAATACGGTCCCACGTTGACCAGGTCACATTGCCAGACAATAGCGAGCTCGGCCCGCCGTGGAACAGTTTTTGATCGATCTCCTCGACGTAGTGATGGACAATCATGCTTCCGCCGAGAACCTCGACATTGATCGACATGCGCCGTCAAGGGCGGACGTCGAACGTCGGTGCCGAGTTCAGAAATCCAGGGCGACGATCAGCCGGGCTGCTTATTCGTGTCACCGTCGTCCGCCCGCCCGAACGCAGGGAGGTACCGGCCAAAGTTCAATTCGAAGTCGCTCGGAATACCATAACCGATACCACGGAGCTTGGGACGGCGCGCCTGCGCATCTGGCAAGGCCAGCAGTGGGAAGATCATGTCGTTGCTCGACTGAAGCTCCGCAGCTGTCGGCATCCCGAACCGTTGGAGTGACAGGTATTTAGGTTATGGTGTTGGGCGGCGAAAGATGCGCGTGCCGCCCTCATGATTGTTTATTGCGGCAGTTCTTCGCCTAATTGCTCGCGCACCATATACCCGGCGTACCAATCCAGCCAGTTCGCGTCCGATTGCCCGGTCCGTTTCTCGTGCTGCTCATGGGCCTTCCGAGCGCGAATCATCGCCTGGGCAAGATCGTGCGCCGATGTATACGTTGTGTTGCCTGCGACGCGCCCAGCAAGCCGCTTCGTTACTTCCTGTACCAACCAGCCATTGCCGTCCGGATCGCTGAAAGAAACAAACGAATAGTAGCTGAGACGCTCGGGGTGCGGCCCGGTGACTCGCGCGCCGATGGAGGAAAACCTGCAAGCCGTTCCGGTCTCACAGTGAAACACCTGGCTCGCATCGACGCCGTGGGCGATGAGTTCGCTACGCGCCACCTCGATGTCGGAGACGGCGAGGAGCGTTGCCTGTGCCGAACCAGGCGTAGCCGGCGTGAGGTTTACGCCAAATTGGATCGAGCTGCCGGAGCCAGGAGGCGTGAACTGGACCAGGCGGAAGTTGTCACCGGCGCTGCGGTCGGCATCCAGCCGCCATCCGAGCTTAGAGTAGAACTCTTTTGCGCGGTCGACGTCGGAAACAGGGATGACGACGACCTCAAGCTTCATATCGAGATCTGCAATGCTCATACTTTTCGTCTCAAGCGTCGCTTCCCGCCTTCTTAGCCGGGCGCACCAACGGAGTCATCCCGGCCTGCTCCTCCGCCGTATACGGCGCTCCATAATATGGAAAATCCTTGCGCATTCGCCCGCGGTCGGGAGCAAGTCCATCGGCAGTTGGCGTGTTAGCGGTGAGCGTCAACATCACATCCAGCACATCGTCGCCGAGCGCGCGTCCATTGAAGCTGCCCAACTCAAATGCGGCGGACGTTCCAAGCTCGTAAGGCAACGTGTCGGGACAAAGCCGTCGAGCGATCAGCTTCCCGTATTCAGCCGGGTCCGCCGCCGAACCGGCGTAGGTCGTCATCTTCTCCGCAACAGCCGCGATCGACTTCCCGAAGCGCTCTAGGTCCTCACACGGAACCGACGCATTGAATTGTTCTTTCGCCTCTTGATCGCTCGGGTCGCTCAGGAAGAGATGCGTAACCATAGGCAGGCCCCAACGCGAAACTTGTACCTCCGGCGCATGGCCAAAAAGCGAGATCGTCGCCCATGCGTTGATTTTTCCCTTCCCAATCAGTTCGCTCGGCACCTCCAGCACAATCGCCATAACATTCCGCCTCGCAAAGGGATTCTGCTGATCGAGAAAGGCGTCCCCAGCGTAGCGCTGGTCCTGATAGAAAGCAGTCATAAATGCGCGGAATCCAGCATTTGCCGCAAATACGTCTGGAGCAATCCCAACATACGCACGAAGACCCGAATTCGTCGCCACCGAACCGGTTTCGCCCTCAACCAGACTCTCTCCGGCGTCACCGCGAAGCGCATCGTTACCCGTCGCCTTCCGCACCACAAACGGCTGAATCTGAGTATGCTCACCGCCATTTCCGTGTCGAGGTTCACCAAACCTGAACTTGAACGTAACCTCTTCCTTGGCATCTCCGTTCAGGTCGAACCGGAACGCGTAGAGCCCTTCTGGATGAACCGTATCTGGAGCCGACAAACCCACATCCGGATTCACGGTCATCGCCATCACCGTCTTGCCCGGGGGGCCGTCAAATAAATAAAAGTCGCAGAGGTTGAGGCTCGGATCTTCCCTCGCCAGTTTGGTATCGAAATGATGTGACATACAGAATCTCCTTGAAAAGCATTTGCAATTACAGTGAAGCCGATTCGCTCCTCATGATTTGGCGCTCTCACGGCGGACTTTAAATTCCGTAATACCCACGCTTTGTCCAATGGCCCGGCGGTTCGTCCTCCCGTAACTATTCTCTACGCTCAGCCGCGAAGAATGGCGGCTCCGAAGGGAGCGCCCGTCAGTCCGCCATCCACCATCAGCTCGACCGCGTTGATGTACGACGAATCGTCCGAGGCAAGAAAAAGCACAGCCTTGGCCAGATCTTCCGGCTCGCCCCAACGGGCAAGCGGAACCGTGGAAGAGAAGAAGTCGGAAACTTTTGCGGATTCCTCTGCCGTGGCATTGGCGCGCGCCGCGCGCTTCCAGATGGGTGTCTTCGTCGCTCCCGGGGCCACCACGTTCACGCGAATCTTGCGCGATGCAAGGTCTGCGGCGATGGATCGTGCCATCGAGACGAGTCCTCCTTTCGTGGCAGCGTAGGCAGCCAGGCCTGGTTGACCGAGATAACTCTGCACCGATCCGTTGAAGATGATGCTGCCGTGGTCGTTCATGAGAGGAGCGGCTGAATTGACGGTAAAGAAAGCACCGTTGAGATTGGTGTGGACTACCTTCTCGAAGAGGGCTTCGTCGGTCGTGCCAGTCGGCGTACTGCCAGAAATGCCTGCATTAGCGAAGACGATGTCAAGTTTGCCAAAGTCTTTGGCGAGTTCAGCGAAGAGCTTCTTGCGGTCCTCCGCAACCGTAACGTCAGCGCGATAGCCGTGCGCTTTCGATCCCAACTCGGCGACCGCTTCATCCAGTGTCTGTTGATCGCGACCCGTAATTGCGACTTCGGCTCCTTCAGAGATGAAAAGGCGGGCTGTGGCCAGGCCGATGCCGCTGTTGCCTCCGGTAATGAGAGCCTTTTTGCCTGCGAGCTTCATGATTCCTCCTCGCTGCTATTCTAGCCCCTGGCATCGGGACAATCCAGGCGACGTATACAAGCGTCCCTCCGGCCTACTAAACTCACGGGTGGTCGACCGGCTGATTCCCAAGATCACCAACCCGCGCACGCACAGCCGGGAACAGGTCGCCAACATCGCAGCGTCGATCCGTGAGTTCGGCTGGACCAACCCGATTCCGTAATACCCAGAACATCTGTATCGCTCCAAATTTCTTGAACCAGACGGCACAAGTATCGCCCGAATTGGCACTCCGTCATGACCAAAATGTACACCATAGTTAACATGGTCGGCTATGGTGAGATTTGGAACGTTAAGTCGGCCAGCGTCCGGCAAACCAGGGGACGACACTCGCGGCAAAGAGTCCGTAAGCGAATTGCTCTGACGGCCATCGCTAAGTGGCTGCAAAAATACGATCCCCCGATGCCAGCCGGGCCGGCAGCCAGGGAAAACTCGCAATGGAAACAATCCACCCGCGATTGGGTGTACGCTGATGATGAGTCTGGAGCAAAATGCAAATTCCGGTTCAGCTACCCTCCCGCGCCCCGCGCATTCGATTTTCGAAATTCCTCGCATTCGCAACCCTGATCGCAGTCGCCGCTCCCCTATGCGCGCAAGAGTCTGCGCCCAAGCCGCAAGACACCGAAGTGTGGGAGCCCGTGCCAAATGTCGTGACGCCCGGCGCCACCGACGCGGCGCCTCCCTCGGACGCCATCGTGCTTTTCGACGGCAAGAACCTGGACCAATGGGTCTCGGTCAAGGATAAGTCGCCGGCCAAATGGCTCGTCGCCGACGGCGTGTTGACGGTGAACAAAGCCGCCGGAAACATCGAAACCAAGCGCTCTTTCAAGAACTATCAGCTCCACATTGAGTGGAGAATTCCCGCCAACGTCACTGGCAAAGATCAAGCCCGCGGCAATAGCGGCGTGTTTCTGGCGTCCACCGGCGGCGGCGACGGCGGATATGAGCTGCAGATTCTCGATTCGTACAACAACAAGACCTACGTCAACGGCCAGGCCGGCAGCATCTACAAGCAGGGCATTCCGTTGGTGAACCCGAATCGCAAGCCCGGCGAGTGGCAGACCTACGACGTGGTGTGGACCGCGCCTACGTTCAACTCAGGCGGCTCGCTGAAAACTCCGGCCTATGTCACGGTCTTTTTCAACGGCGTGCTGGTGCAAAATCATTTCGAGTTGAAGGGGGAGACGCGCTATATTGGCAAGCCGTTCTACAAAGAGTACGATGCCGCGCCGATCAAGCTACAGGCGCACGGCGATAAGAGCGAGCCGATCAGCTTCCGGAACATCTGGGTCCGGGAACTCAATTAGGGCCTGTCCTGAAACAACCAATTCAACCGCTCCCTGACGGTCGCGGCTCGGAAGGTGTGACTGAGCCGCGACCGTCAGCAAGCGGGCGTGAAGTAGTGGCAAGGTCGTTTCATGACAGATCCTTAGTCGGGCAAGGCCCTCAGTCGCGCCTTTCCGAGCCGTGACCATTCGGCAGCGGAAGAGCCAGCTCAATTCATCGCGACCGTCACCGTCTGCGGAGTGGATGGCACGGCGTGATGCGTGACATCGTGGAAACCGGCGCGAGTGCACATGGACTCGATTTCGCGTTGCGAGAAAGCGTCGCCGGATACAGTCGTGGTGAGCATGCTCATAGCGAATAGGCCGGCCCCCGGAGGCGTGATGCGATCGTCATGGACGGCCATTTCCACGATGACCATTTTCGCCGCGGGTTTCATGGCGGCGCGGACTTTTTCCAACAAGCCGATATTCGTAGGGATGTCGAAGTGATGGATGAAGTTGGTCACCAGCGCCAGCTCATAGCCGGATCCGTAATCGGCCGTGAAGGCGCTACCTTCGATTGGATGCCAGCGGTCCGCGACCCCGAGCTTGACAGCGTTCTCATGAGCGACGGCGAGGACATTCTTCCAATCCAGAGCGTAGATTTCGGCGGCTGGATTGTGTTGCGCGATGGTGAGGCCGAACATTCCATGACCGGCGGCGATATCGAGGACTTTCATCTGACCGGAACCGGCGGTCAGTTGCGCGACCAGCCCAGCCGATGGCGCCGTCATCGGAGCCATCCCGCGCGCAAAATCGACCCAAACCGGATTGTCCTCGCTGACCGAGCCTTCGGCGGGCAGGGTGGTTCCGCCCTTGCGTACCGCGCCGGTGATGTTACGCAGTCCCTGTTCCATAAATGGATGGAAGAGAAACGACACCATCCCGCCCATGTAAGCGGGTGAACTCTCGACCAGAAAGAGTTGCGAATCCTGGCTTAAGGCGTAGCCGGATGCGTCTTTGCTGAGAAATCCGATAATGGTGAGATAGTCGCAAAGGATGCGCAAGCCTTTGGGAGACGCGCCGCAGACGGGCGCGAGGGCCTCCGGAGTGCGGGCGCCGGCGGCGATGGCCGTGAAAAGTTTCAGCTCGATTCCGGCTCGCAGCGCGCTGGTTCGTTGGTGCGCCTGCAGGGTTTCAAAGACGAGCATCGGAGAAGGCGATTGAGGAGTCATGGTATCCATACGCTATCACTTGATACGATGGGACCCGATGCTGACTGACCCAACCCAGTTGCGGGATTTCGCGGTGCGCTATACCGCAGCTTGGTGTAGCCAAGATTCCGTGAGTGTGGCTGCATTTTTTTCGCCGGGCGCCTCGTTCACTGTCAACTATGGCGTTCCAGCGGTGGGGCGGCGTGAAATAACGAAGCTGGCTCAGTCATTTATGACCACGTTCCCGGATCTTCAGGTGGTTATGGACGATTTGAGGGTTGGGGCGGATGGTGCTGAGTACCGCTGGACGCTGACCGGCGCCAACACCGGGCCGGGAGGGACCGGGCATCGGGTTCGCATCAGCGGCTTCGAGCTTTGGCAGATAGGAGCCGATGGACTGATCGCCGTTTCGCAGGGACAGTTCGACGCCTCTGATTATCGGCGCCAGTTGGAGGGGTTGCCGAGTATAAAGACGTAATACAAATCATTGCCGCACGGCGGGCTATTTTCTCCTCGTTGATCTTGTCGACCTTGTCGCCTAGATAACGCCCCGCGCGCGGGTTAAAAACCCGCTGCAGGTTAATAACCTGCCCCACAAGCCGAGATAACTCCGTCACGCCATTTTGCGAGCCTCAATAGGTGGTTTTGCCGGGCCTTCTCGTGCGGGGGTGGCTCGCGCCGCTAGGAGTCCGTTTACGATGGCAGCTCCACGGTGGGCTCACGGCTCCGGTCGGATAAACTGAACTGAATCCCTATGCCGTTCGTCACGGGCGCCCAACTCGGCTCATGTGAAAACCTTGGCAAAGTCTGCCGGCTTTCCGCCCTGCTGTTCATCCTCACCGTCAGCGCCTCAGCCCAAACCGCCGATCTGGTCGTTACCCATGCCTATGTCGTCACGATGGACGCGTCCAAACACATCTACGAGGACGGCGCGGTGGTCATTGAGGACGGCCGGATCCTAGCCGTCGGCCCTTCGGCGATCGCGACGCGCTACCAGGCCTCGCGCGTCATCGACGCAGCGGGCGACATCGCTCTGCCCGGCATGATCAACGCCCACATGCACGCCTCCATGACGGTGTTTCGCGGCCTGGGCGACGACGTGCCGGACCGGCTGCAGCGCTTTATTTTCCCGCTCGAGCGCAAGCTGGTAGACCGCGAAATCGTGTACTGGGGCGCGCTCTACGGAATGATCGAGATGATCCAGGGCGGCGTGACCACCATGGCGGACATGTACTACTTCGAAGATGAAGTGGCGCGCGGAGCCCGGAAAATCGGCATGCGCGGCGTTCTTGGAGAGACCGTGATCAACGCCCCCGCGCCCGATGCAAAGGAGCCTTACGGCGGACTTCCCTACGCCTTGAAGTTCATTCAACAATTTCGTGGCGACGATCTCGTCATGCCGGCCCTCGCTCCGCACGCGCCCTACACCGTCGACGCCGAACATCTGCGCATCGTTCAAAAAGAAGCCGAGCGGCTGGACGTTCCCATCCTGATGCACGTGGCCGAAATGCCTTCTGAAGTCGCGGAAACGAAGAAGGCTTTCAATAAGACACCGATTGAGTATCTGGATTCCATCGGACTCCTCAGCCGGCGGCTGGTCGCCGCGCATTGTATTTTTGCTTCCGATTCCGACATCGCCCTGCTCAAGGCGCGCGACGTCGGCGTCGCGCACAACCTCGTGTCCAACATCAAATCGGCTAAAGGCGTGGCTCCCGCTTGGAAAATGTTCAACCAACAAGTCCGCATCGGACTGGGTACCGACGGCCCGATGAGCGGCAATACCCTCGATATCATCGGGCAGCTCGGCTATGTGGCGAAGGTCCACAAGCTGGTGAACCACGACCGCAACATCATGCCCGCTGTGACGGTGGTCGAGATGGCGACCCTGGGCGGCGCGCGCGCCTTGCATATGGAAGACCGGATCGGCTCGCTCGAAGCCGGCAAACTGGCGGACGTTGTGGTGCTCGATCGCGATTCCACCACGATGACGCCGTTTTATGATGTCTACTCGACGCTGGTCTACGCGGCCAGCGCGCATGACGTCCGGACGACGATCATTCAAGGCCGGGTCATCCTGGAGGATAGAAAAATCAAGACGGTCGATGTGCCCGAAGTAAGGGAGCACATGCGGCTGCTGAGCCGCAAGATCGCCGCTTCGGTGGCGCAGGGAGTCAATTAGCGATGCCGCCGACTCGCATGCCGTCGGTCTTCTATCAAGTTTCCTCAATCAACGATGACAAACGTTCGAGCACACGAATCAGGGATCCGTCGCGCAACACGCCATCCCAAAATCCCCAGCAAAAGCGTTCCACGCGCTGCATCCAGGAAAGTACCGTCCGTAGTTGAGGAAACTCAGCTCGCTCAATAAAATCCGGTTGGGTAAGCCACGTCGGTACAGGCGATTCGGCGATCGACCGGGCGCCAAAGCTGTCGTATACGAGATTGAAGAACGACGCAAGCTCCCTTGCAGGCTCTTCAATGGTGACAACTACAGTCCCATCCGGCGTACGTTCCGACGTCACGGTATCGGGCATATTCGATCTCAATTGTCTTAGGCGCGGCAGCCATCGGGTCAACGAGCGGACAACTTGAATCGCGTTTGCATCGAGTCTGTGACTGCTGGGCTCGACACGATCTACGCCATCCCAGACTACGGGCGGATCGTGGATTATGCTACCTTGCACGACTCTCCTCCGAGGATCCTCTACGTTGCCGTCGAAGGCGTCTTCGGTAGCCCCAGCGCTTCGAAGTCCCGTTAGCAAGAGGCTTTCGGAAAGCGGAAGCGCGTCGACGGGCCAGTATGCCGCGGGGCGTGGATGCCGTACACCCGCGATCCCTTGTATCGGACGGCACGTCAGCACCCGGTCCTTCCATTGCGCGGGCAGCGCGTCCCTTCCGTATACGGCGCCAAGCAAAGCCCCAGCAATCGCTGCGTTGGTGTCGGTATCGCCTCCAGCTCGAACCGTTCCGACGATTCCGTCCTCAAAGCTGGATGCGCGCAACAGCTGATAAAACGCATTTTGAAGGGCGATCAATACCCAGCCTGAGTTCCGCAGGAAATCGGTTGGCGCTTCCTGTTTAGCGTTCTCGAGAGCTTGGAGTACTGGCTGCGACACCGCTTCGGACCGAGCGAAGGTCAGAGTGTAGCCATATGTAGCTTCGGCGCCACGACCGGTTCCTATAGCGAAAGCAATTGCGGCTGTGAAAACCCCACTGGCCGCGCGGCAGACTTCATGCGGGTGGGTCAGCCCTGCATCAATACGCGCAAGTTTGTGCAACTCGTGTGGCGGCAAATATGTCCCGTAAATTCCCAGAGGTGCGACGCGCATAAGCGCTCCGTTTGCCTGCGTCTCGGTGAGAGCCGCAGACGTCGCCGCTTCCGCGACGGGCCGCTGTTGTTGCAAAGCCTTGCTAGCGCCGGAAAGCGCCGCGCTCGTGGCGTGCCCAATATCGAACGGATTTGAATCCCTCCAGCGCGCATATGCGGTAGCCGCGGCTTCATCCTCATAGCGGCCGGCTTGGACAATCGAGCGTGCCAGGCTGAGCGCTAATTCGGAGTCATCCGTCGGCTGACCAGCAATTGTGCCCCAAGTCCCGCCGTCCTCAAGCAACCTGGGGCCATCTGGATAATGCCTGGCAATCGATTCTGCGGATTGAAACTCAACAAGTGAACCAAGCGCATCTCCCGCCACTAGACCCAGAAGGCAACCTTGGGCACGAGACAGAATGCCAGGATTTCGAATGGCTCGACCGGGATTGAGGTAGTTAAGCGAATCTGCCGCGGACGGTAGTGCAGAACTCGAAAAGACGTTGTTCCACCTTTGTGTAAACAGGTGCTTAACCAATCCTAATAGGCCGCCGTAGTAAATTTTCGATTGTGCAGTTGAGCCGGAGCGGTCGTAGGTGACTGGGTTACCGTCGGCGTTGAAGAGGTTGCCGCCAGCCCCGCGAAGTAACGCATGACCGCCGGCAAAGTCCCAACCAGTTGGACCGTTGAGCGAAACGGCTGCGTCTGCTTCGCCGGCCGCCACCAGTGCGAGCCGGTACGCAATCCCGGGAACCGCGCGAAAGCGCATGGGCGCAACGAGCTCTGCATTTATTTCGGCGACACGATCGGCATCCTGCGAGATTAAGACGGTGCTGGCGTCACTTGGCTCATCCGACCAAACTCGTTCCACAGCATTGCCATTCCGATAGATTGAACCCAGTCCGTATGCCCACCAGAACAAGTCTCCCAAGTCGTCCGGAGCGCAATACGCATAAACGACACCGAGAACCGGAACGCCGTCGCAGAGAAGGGCTATGGAAACAGAGGCGCCGCGATACCCTCTCTTTGCGGCACTCGTTCCATCGTGAGGGTCAACGAGCCACAGGTGGCGCCTCTTATCGGAACTCCTGGAGACAAGGCCGAGCTCCTCTCCACGGTACCCGTATCCGGGAAAAGGCGGCGCCAGGGTTCCGTAAATGATTTGTTCTACATCCGCATCGACATCCTGGCTAAATCCAGCATGAAAGGCAGTACGCAGGGCTCCCCCAGCGGCCCGGACCGCTATCAGTGCGCTTTCAAGTTCACGCTCATACATGGTTGTTCCCAGCGGTCTCCACACAAGCTGGACCGAGCCGGCATCTCCCGGCAAACTCCCTCTGGCGTCGCGCCGTCACGTTCACGACGGCCCTGAAAACCAAAGATTCACGGCTGCCCTGCTGGGTCGTCTACGTTTGTGGGCGACCGTTCCCACTTGACTGGTGCGAGTTCGTCCATAATGGCTTTTTCGAGAGCAGCGAAATCGTCCGTGGTAGATACCTGAAAGAAAAGTTGATCGCCCGGGTAACGTTTTGTGCCCACGTGGACTGAGTCCGGCGCACTGATCCTGGATCGCCAGAAATCGATATCATCACTGAATCGACCCGCCTGTCCGACTCGCGCGTAAGCGCTACGAGCGTGAACCACAAGACGGCCCTCGCCTCCGATAGGGAATTCGAGCTGGCGATACTTTAGCTTGTTCTTTGTCCCGCTTTCAAGGTGCTTGCGAAAGAAATTCGCCACAGCCTGATTCGTGACCTTGGATAATATTTCATCCCAGGACGAGGGCACCGCTGCGACGCCCCCGGACGTGCGGTTCACGTGTCGCGTGGCCACTTCATCTAGTTCGCGTGTTGGGAAAACCTGTACAAAGCTGAGATATCTCGCGTCGCCATCTTCCGCAACCGCGACCTGAATACAGGCAACGTCCACTTCAAACTTCTCATAGAGCCACTTTGCCCCGAACAACACCCCATAGTCGAACGCTTCGGCCACCAAAATGATTCGCTGGGCATGATTCACCTGGTCTGCTGTCGTGTCCGGATCCCCAAGGAAGCCCTCTATCCCTTTGGCGCGTCCCGGATCCACGCCTTGACGTGCGAGTAGTGCGTCATGGCTCAGCCCCGCAATCATCCCGGCATACGAAATCGCTTGGAACAGTTGAAGCCTATGGCTGCCACGCTTCAATTCAATGATGACCGCGACCCCATCACTGTCCACGGCCAGCAGGTCAATGCGATCCGCTACTGCGTCTGATGGCGAGACTTCTTTGCCAACGATCCAGAAGTCCTGGCCAATTTCCTGACAGAATTCCCCCTGACTGTTGAAAATGTACTCTTGGAGGTCGCAACGCTCCAGGATAGCGGCCTCCGAAAGGCTCGGCGTATTTAGGCGAGTAAATCGTTTGTCGGTCTTTGAGATCTTTACCATGCCGCGTCCAATTCGGATCGGGAAAATACGAGTCCGAAATCCGATTAGTTGTCGCAGGTAACAGCTTACGTCACCTCCGGGGGGAGTGCAACAGTGTCACTGCCGGTGCGGTCAGGTCGCGCAGAACGTTGCCTGCCACGTCAGTCAGACGGAAGCTGCTGATCCTAGCTCTCCCCAAGCGCCTGCCGCGAGTGTGAAAGAATCAGCGATGAATCTCCCCACTGATTTCTTCGCCGCCATCGAAGCTGGCGATCTGTCAGCCGCACAGGCGCTGCTCGGCGCCGATCCGGATCTCATGCACGCCCGGGACAAGGACGGAGCGACGGCCTTGCACCTCGCAGCATTCCACGCTCATCGGCATCTCGTCGAATTGCTTTGCGCGGCCGGCGCCGAGATCAACGCACGGGATCGTATTTTCGGCGCAACGCCGGCTGGCTGGGCTATCGAATATTTGCGCGAACAGGGCGCATTTCTTGCGATTGAGATCGACGATGTGTTGCATGCCGTGAAGTCCCGCGACATCGAATGGACTCGCCGTCTGGTTCAGCGGCATCCGCGGATTGTCACCGCGAAGGATGCGGATGGCCGGCCGCTATCCGAATATGCTCGGGAGTCCGGCATCCCGGAGATCGCACAGCTCTTCATCCCGCCAGACGCGCGCAACACGCGTTGAGGTACGCGCGCGCCAGAAAGATCATTTCCTGCCGCAAGACCTCGAAGTGTTTTTCGGGATCGCCGGACTCCAGCAACCTACGGCTGACCCCGGCCATCACGCTCTGCAGCATCGAAGCGACCAGTTGGGGATCGGTCGTCAGCGGCTCTCGGGCGGTCTTCAACACGCCGACGATTGCCTGGTTGGACCGGACACCCATTTCCCGCACGATCGCCGCTCCATCTACGTCGGAGCTTACCGCGTACAGGGCCACGCTCGTCTTCGCGTCCCTCATCTTGGCTTCGAGGAACGCCGTCACCAGGGCGGTGGCCATTTGATCGAGCGAACGCCCTCTTTGCTCGTGACAAACGCGTTCCATCGCTTCTGTGACTTCGTCCATGTGACGTTTCAAGGCGGCCTTCAGCAGGGCGCTCTTGTTGGGGAAGTATTGATAAAGAGTTCCGACCGACACGCCGGCTCGCAGCGCCACCTTGGTCGTAGTGAGCCGTTCCTTTCCCACCTGGAGCAAAACCTGAATAGTCGCTTCGAGAATCGCGTCTACGCTGGCAGCCGAACGAGCCTGAACAGGCGATTTGCGCGGTTCTAAGACGGCTGGCGAGCGCTGCGGCAAATGCGAACTCCTGAATTGAAGCTTCCTTCATCTAACCATAGGTAAAGATTAGAGGAGACAGAATGACCAAACAGATAAACCTGGGCGGCAGCTTCACGCTTCCCGGTACTTCAATGAGTTTGCAGCGCATGGGATACGGCGCCATGCAACTTGCCGGTCCGCACGTGTGGGGACCGCCGCGCGATATTGACGCTGCAATCGCGGTTCTGCGAGAGGCGGTCGAGGCGGGGGTGAACCACATCGATACGAGCGATTTTTACGGCCCGCATGTGACCAACCAGATCATCAAGCAGGCGCTTCACCCCTATCCGAATGGACTGGTGATCGTTACCAAATTAGGCGCCCGGCGGCTGGAGGACAAATCCTGGGTTCCCGCGCTTTCGCGTCAAGGGCTGATCGATGGCGTGCATGATAATCTGCGCAATCTCGGACTCGACACGCTGGATGTCGTCAATCTGCGAGTGGGCGGCGTGATGGGGCCGTCCGAGGGGTCAATCGAAGAACCGCTGACTGTGCTTGCAGAGCTGAAGCGTCAGGGACTGATTCGTCATCTCGGCCTGAGCAACGTCAGTCCCGCTCAGTTGGCCCAGGGCCAGGCGATTACGGAGATTGTCTGCGTGCAGAACCTGTATAACGTTGCGCATCGGCCTGACGACGGCTTTATCGACGACCTTGCGCGTCAAGGCATCGCCTATGTACCGTTCTTTCCGCTGGGAGGCTTCACCCCCTTGCAGTCGTCCGCTCTTGACGCAGCCGCCACCGCGCTGCGAGCGACCCCCATGCAGGTAGCGCTCGCCTGGCTGCTGCACCGCTCGCCGAACATCCTGCTGATCCCGGGTACTTCTTCCGTTGACCATCTGCGCGAGAATCTCAGCGCCGCTGCACTCCAAATTCCATCGGAAACGATTGCGGGTCTCGACTTGATCGGCGCGGATACCCAGTCGCGATAATCGGGATTGAGCGGTCGCCAACTCCCGCCGGTAAGGCGTATACTTGACACGTATCGGGAGGAAAGATGACCGCTCGCTGTCTCTTTTTCGCACTTTCACTCACAGCGATCCTTTCACCAGCACGCTCGCAGACCTGGACGCTGCCCCGAACCTCCGATGGACAGCCGGATCTACAAGGAGTTTGGGCCAACAACACGGCCACCCCGCTCGAGCGCCCCAAGGAGTTTGCTGCACGACCCGTTCTCACCGACAGCGAGGTGGCCGCTATGAAAAAGAAAGCGGCCGAACTATACAACGGCGGTGGCGACGCCGCTTTCGGCGATACCATCTTTCAAACCGTTTGGGCCGCCGTCCAGGGCTCCGGTTCGGGTCCGCACGTGAAGGCCGCCAAGGAGTTCGACGCCGGCACCGGAGACTACAGTTCGGAGTGGATCGTCTCCCGCGAATGGGACAACCGGACTTCGCTCATCACAGACCCGCCGGACGGAAAACTGCCCGCCATGACGTCCGAAGGGCAAGCCAGACGAGCTGCCACTTTCGCGGCACTGAGCCGGCCTCCCGCCGGGCCCCAGGATCGAGGCTTGCAAGAGCGCTGCATCACCTTCGGCTCGCCGCAGTTGATCGCGGGATACCAAAGCTATATGCAGATTCAACAGACCTCCGACGCCGTAATCGTCGAGACCGAAATGATTCACGATGCCCGGATCATTTCTTTGAACCGTCCTCTGGACGGGCCTTTGAACCGTCCTCTGGACGGGCCTTTGAACCGTCCTCTGGACGGGCGTCCGCATTTGTCATCGGCGGTCGAGCAATGGCTGGGGGATTCGGTCGGTCATTGGGAAGGCGATACGCTCGTGGTCGACACGACTAACTACAAACCGAGAAGCTTTATGTCCATGTCCAGCGAAAAGCTGCACGTAATTGAGCGCTTCTCCCGCACCGGCCCGGAGAGCTTGAAATACGAAATCACCATCGACGATCCGGGCACGTGGACAAAACCATGGAGTCTCATGATCCCCTTGAAGCATTCCCCGACTCCGATTTACGAGTACGCTTGCCACGAGGGGAACGTAGGCCTCGCTAGTATTCTGCGCGGAGCCCGTGCCGAAGAGGCCGCCGCGGAGGCAGCAAGCCCGGAAAAGAAGTAACCCTAACATTGTGGGGCAGGTTGTCAACCTGCCGCGGGTTGTCAACCCGCCGCGCTGGCCAGAAAAGAAGCGGCAGCCAGCCAGCAACCGGCGCGCAATAAGCCCCACCGCAGGCGGGCGCGCTGCGAAATCCGATACCGAATTGCCGAAGCGGCAGTCTACTCGCAAGACAGTAGCGCAGACCGCCCCATCCTGTATTCCCTCGTTGCCGATCGCATAATTAGCCAAATAGCGAAAAAAAGAAAAAGTGTTGGCATCAACACCGATTACAGCGAAGTTACTCACCAACGGCCTTATCTAACTTATTGAGATTCGCAAAATAGAAGACGATTTGGGGCACCGCGCACGGCCGGTGGAAGTTCACGTAAGGGTTCAGGTGCTCCCGGTGGAATTGATCGATCGCTTCGGCGTGTTTTGCATCGATGTAACCAAATCCGATGTGCTTGCGGATCACCTCGCCGTTCTTGGTCTCCACCAGACCGTTGTCGCCGCAGTGATGCGCGCGCGACTTGGTAATCCTCGAACGAGAGCACCGCGACTGCCCCACAAGCCGAGATACGATCCATCTCGCACTGAGCGCGCCTGATCACTGTATTTAGCGAATCTTAATATCGACGTTAATTCGGACAAAATTGAGGCACGCAATAAAACAAACCGGCTCCTCCTCAGAGAGGAGGAGCCGGCAATTAGAGAGGTCCCTGAAGAACCAGCCTGCGAACTTACTAATTCCCCGACGTGGAAGCGCCCAGCCCGCCGCCTGCGCAGCCCTTGCAGATACCAAAACCGCTGCCGTCACTTTGGATGAAGCCGCAAGTCGAGGTGATATGCGTGAGTTCAGCGGCGCTCAAGGCGGAGTTCGAGAACGGCGTTTCGCTCAACCCGTAACTGGCTGGTGCGGTTGGCAACGCGTGCAGCGTAGTGCCCCACGCAAGCAGCCCGTGCGCCAAAGCCCCGGTTCCCGGCACGGATGCCACCAGCTTGATCACTACGGAGCTGGGAACGGCGGGCGTCAGGGGATTGCTAATCAGCGAGTTCAGCACCGATATCGACTGCAGCCCGTTCGGCGTAACCTCGCAGGCGCAGCAGGAGATAAGCTCCTCGGAAGCATCGAAAGTATAAGCGTTCACGCAGATGTTACCGCTCGCCGTAGTCCCTTGAGCACCGGAATTGGTGATGTTGACGAAGGAATCGCCGATCGGGAGGTTAGCCGCGTAACGGATCTGAAATGCGTCCGCCACTCCCGTGGAAAAGACCGGAGTGGATGGATTGCAAGGCCCGACCGGCGGCGGCGGAGGCGCGCTCGCAATCGTGATGGTGCAAGTGGTGGGCGTGGTGGTGGCCGTTTCGGCGATGGAATCTGTGACCATGCCCGTGAAAGTGAGGGGACCCGCGACCGTCGGCGTGCCCGTAATGGCTCCCGTGCTCGTATTCAGCGTCAGGGGACTGATGCTTCCGGCAGTGATCGCGTACGGGCCGTAAGCCGGAACGCCGCCCGACGCGACCAGCGCCGAGCTATAGGGAACTCCTACCGTCCCTGTGCTTGCCGGGCAAGCCAGTGTGAGCGCCGGCGCCGGAGTGTAGGTATAGACTACCGATACAGCGCCGGATGAGGTCGCGACCGAACCACTCGTGACCGAGGAACTGACGGTCACGTTGAAAGCCGAAGCGAATGCTGCGCTCGAAGCGCCGGCGGTAGTGCTGGCGCTACCAGTCGGCTCTCCGCCGGATGACCCGTCCATAGCGACGTCATTGAGTACGTCCAATTGCTTGCTCGACGGCGTCCATGTGACACCGCCCGGGCCAGCCGGGACAAAGACTACCGCGATGTCAGTCGTCCCATGGTTTCCGAACTGGTAGTCGGCCGCATACGACAAGGTAGCGCTGGTTAGCGTCGCGCCAGGTACCGAAAAGGCAGGGCACGACACGGACGTCGAGCCCGCCCCGTTGTTAAAGATCGCAGGAAAAGGCGTGCAGTTGGCCGAGGATGTCGTGTTCGCGTAGACGCCGACACTCAACACCAGTACTCCGATGACTATTGACAATAGCTTGTTCGTCATAAATGGGAAACTCCCTGCGTAGACGCTACCACTCGTTAGAGATAGTTACAATTCTCCAGATGGCTTAGTCGAATAGATTAGTAGTTCTGTAGGTACCAGAACGCTCTCTGCCGCTAACGAAGCATCCATTCGAGAGATTGGCGCGAGACAGACCTGTCCAGCACGCCGCCGCGGCCCGGGGTCCCGCCTCCCTGCCCTTCCGCCATCGCCGCCCGCCGGACCCCCTTTAAGACCATGAAATCCAGCGCCTTGCCCGAGAAGCTGCGGCCTACTTTTTAGGCTTCTACGGGTTCCTCGCGCAACAATACCGGTAAAAATGTCCGCCGGGATCGCAGTTGGTTTTCCGTGCTATCCTCCTGAGCCAATGTCGTTACTCTTGCTGCATACTTCCGTATACACTTACTCCTTCGACCTAACTTTGCAGCCGGCTATGGTACAGGCTCGATCATCGCCGGTACTTATTCGCATCTCGGCAACTCCGAGAATTTCGCTGGACCACTCGAATCCGGCTGCTTTCGGCGGCCAATCAGGATTCCCAAAGGTATTGCTCGCGCCGCATCGTTTACCATCAAAAGGAATGGGTCCTCAAGCAGAGCCGCAAAAGCTGCCGATCGCCGGCGTCAAGAATCTGATCGCGGTTGGCTCCGGCAAAGGCGGCGTCGGAAAAACCACCGTCTCCGTAAATCTTGCCATCACCCTGGCCCGCGCGGGCAACAAAGTCGGCCTCATGGACGCCGACGTCTACGGACCCAACGTGCCTTTGATGATGGGCGTTCGCGCCACCCCGCACGCCATCGGCGAGCGCATTCAACCGATCGAGAAATACGGCGTGAAGGTCATGTCGATGGGCTTCCTCAATCCCGGAGACAAGCCTCTGGTCTGGCGCGGTCCGATGCTGCACAGCGTCATCCAGCAGTTTCTGCGCGGGGTCGACTGGGGCCAACTCGATTACCTGATCATCGACCTGCCGCCGGGCACTGGCGATGTGCAATTGACGCTGATTCAAACCGCGCCGCTTACCGGAGCGGTCGTCGTCACAACGCCCTCCGACGTATCGCTGGAAGACGCACGCAAGGCGATCCACATGTTTCAGCAGGTGCGCGTCCCGATTCTGGGCATGGTCGAGAACATGAGCTACTTGCTGTGCCCGCACTGCAACGAGCGAATCGATGTATTCAGCCACGGCGGTGGCCGCAAGACGGCCGAAAACATGAATGTCTTCTTCCTGGGCGAGCTGCCGCTCGATCCCGCGGTGCGCATCGGCGGGGACTCCGGCCAACCCGTCGGGTTGAAAGACGCGCCCGCCTTCGAGGCAATAACCAAGGCCATGGAACGGCGTGCGCTCGAAGAGAGCGGCAAGAAAGGTCCCACGGTCCAAATCGAAGATTGATGCAAATTGAAGAGTGATGAGCGCTCTGATTCTAGACGGCAAGCGAATCCGCGACGAGATTCTCAGAGAATTGAAGCCCCGCATAGCCCGGCTGAAGCGCCCGCCCGGGCTGGCGGTGGTTCTGGTGGGGCATGATCCCGGCTCTGAAGTCTACGTCCGCAACAAGATCAAAGCCTGCGCCGGCCTGGGGATTTATAGCGAAAAGATTACGCCTCCCGAAACCATCGCCACTGGCGAATTGCTCGGCATTGTGGAGGGCCTGAATCAACGCCCGGAGATTGACGGCATCCTGGTGCAGATGCCGTTACCCAAGCAGGTTGATTCGCGCCAGGTGCTGGTTTCGATCCAACCCGATAAAGATGTGGACGGCTTTCATCCCGTCAATGTCGGCAACCTCGTCGCCGGTATTCCCGGCCCGCGCGCCTGCACGCCCTCGGGCATTATGGAGATGCTCAAGCGCTATGAAATCGGCATCGCGGGCAAGCATGCCGTGGTGGTGGGACGCAGCGACATCGTGGGCAAGCCGATGGCGCTGCTGCTGCTTCACGCCCATGCAACCGTCACCATTTGCCATTCGAAAACCGCCGATCTGGCGGCTGAATGCCGCCGCGCCGATATTTTGGTCGCCGCCATCGGGCGCGCCAATCTGCTCGGCCGGAATCACATCCAGCCGGGCGCGGTGGTGATCGACGTGGGAATGAATCGCATGCCCGACGGCAAGCTGCTGGGCGATGTGGATCAAGAGGCGGAGCGCGAGTTGGCGGCGGCGTTCACGCCCGTCCCCGGCGGCGTCGGGCCGCTGACCATTGCGATGCTGATGTCCAACACGGTCGATGCCGCGGAACGGCATGTATGCTCCGCGTCGGATTGACCGGCGGCCTCGCCAGCGGCAAGAGTTTCGTCGGCCGGGAATTGGCGAGGCTCGGGTGTCAAGTCATCAGCGCCGACGAGCTGGGTCATGATGTAATGCTGCCGGGCGAAGAAGCTTTCGCTCCCACGCTGGCTGAGTTCGGCCCGGAAATCCTCAACGCCGGCGGCCAGATCGATCGGGCGAAATTGGCCGCCACGGTATTCGTCGATCCCGCGCGCCTCGAGAAACTGACGCGCATTGTGCATCCCGCCGTTACCCGGAAGCAACAAGCCCTCGTCGCCGATATTGCAACCAGCCAGCCCGGCGCCATCGTCGTGATCGAAGCGGCTATCCTGGTAGAAACGGGCAGCTATCGCAACTTTGACAAACTGATTGTGGCCGTTTGCAGCCGGGAACAACAGATTGAACGCGCCCGGGCGCGGGAGAATTCTACGCTCGAAGATGTCCTGGCCCGGCTCGATCGCCAGTTGCCGCTGGAAGAAAAACAGAAATTGGCCGATTACGTGATCGACACGTCGGGTACAAAAGAAGAAGCGCTGGCGCAGACGCGCCAAGTCTACCAATCGCTCCGGAGTTTATCAGCATGAGGTTCCGTATTTTGGTTCTGGCCACCCTCCTGGTGGGAGGCTTTCTGGCCGTCACGTCCAAGACCCAGTGGGTGCAGCGCCACTGGCTTCCGGCGGATCAGCATGGCGAATCCATCTGGTCCGGCCCCACCACCAAAGCCTCGGGTTTGAGCGCCGATGAGCTGAACAACATCGACATCTATAAGCATGCGCATTCGGCCACCGTGAACATCACCAGCACGGTGATGCGGCGCAATTTCTTCTTCGATGTGGTGCCGGCTACGGGGTCCGGCTCGGGTTTTATCGTGAATGGCGATGGCCGCATTCTTACCAACAACCACGTGATCTCCGAGGCTACGCGTATCGAGGTCACGCTATCCGACCAGACCAAATACCGCGCCACGTTGCTCGGGCGCGATCCCTACAACGATCTGGCGCTGCTGCAGATCACTCCGAAAAAGCAACTTCCGACCTTGCATTTGGGCGATTCCGAAGGGCTGCAGGTGGGGCAGAAAGTGCTGGCCATCGGCAATCCGTTTGGATTTCTCGAAGGCTCGCTAACGGTGGGTGTAGTCAGTTCGCTCGGCCGTGCGATTCGCGGCGATAACAACGTCGAGCTCGAGGGGCTGATCCAGACCGATGCCGCGATCAATCCCGGCAACAGCGGCGGCCCGCTGCTCGATTCCGCGGGGAATGTCATCGGCATCAACACCGCCATTCTGGGCTCGGGCGGAAACATCGGCATCGGCTTCGCCATGCCCATCAACCGCGCCAAAGCCATGCTGGACGATCTGCAGGCTGGCCGCAAGCGCCCGCGGCTGGGTGTGTCCGTGGTGCCCGTCTCCGGCGATTACGCCGATGCGCTCAAGCTGCCGGCCTCGGGCGGTTTGCTGATCCAGGAAGTGAGCCCCGGCAGCGCGGCTGACCGGGCCGGTCTCCGTGGCGGCAGAGAGCTGGTCCAGATCGGAAACGCGCAGTTGTCGATCGGCGGCGACCTGATCATGTCCATTGACGGCAAACCGGTGGACCGGGACGACGCCATCAGCCGGGCGTTGGCGCGCAAGCATGCGGGCGACATCATCGAACTCACCATCTTCCGCAATGGCCGCACTATGAATGTTCGCGTGACGCTGGGCGAAGACAAAGACAACGCAGTGTAGCGGGACCCATCGCTCGAGCCATCAAATTTCCGGCCCATCGATGTCCGGCCAAAATATGTCGCGCCCTGAACTGATCTCACTGCTGTCGGAGACCTACCGGTCGTGGGATCGCCACAACGCGCAGACCCTGGGCGCTTCGCTCGCCTATTTCGCCGTCCTGTCGCTGGCGCCTCTGCTGATCGTCGCCGTAGCCATCGGCGGGCTGGCGTTCGGCCGCCAAGCCGCGGAAGGACTGGTGGTCGATCAGATCCGCGACCTGGTGGGAATCTCCGGCGCGCAAGTGATTCAAAACATCCTGGTGCACGCCCGTTCGCCTTCCGCTGGCATCTTCGCCACTTCGCTCGGTTTTGGCACCCTTCTGTTCGGCGCGGCCGGCGTATTCACTGAGCTGCGGACCGCCTTGAACCGCATCTGGGATGTGCCGCCCATGCCATTTGGATGGAGAAACTTGCTGACCGATCAGCTTCGTTCCTTCGCGCTCGTTTTGAGCGTTGGTTTTCTTCTGCTCACATCGCTGGTCGTCAGCGCCGTTTTGAGCGGCGCGGCGGCCATCTTATCCTCGCTGTGGATTGCCGGCGAGCTCAGCGCCTTGATCGTCATCGTGCTGTTGTTCGCTTTGGTTTATCGGTTTATCCCCGCGACCCGCATTCCCTGGAGCGATGTCTGGATCGGCGCCGCCGCCTCGTCGCTGCTTTTCACGCTCGGCAAACACCTGCTCGCGATCTATCTCGCCAAAGCCAGCGTGGGTTCGGCCTACGGCGCCGCTGGTTCTTTCGTGCTGCTGCTGGTATGGGTTTATTATTCGGCGCAGATTTTTCTCTTTGGCGCCGAGTTCACGCACATCTATGCCGTAAGAAAAGGCTCACGGCGGAAACTCGCAAAATAAAGTGACACGAGTGTGGGGCCGACGCCCGGCCTTGCGACACCTACCACACCGTGTCGATCCGCTATCCTACCCTTGAGTGAATAGCAAAGTAATTCTTTTTGGTTGCCGGGGCCAACTCGGCGTGGAGCTAGCGAAAGAATTTGCGCGCCGCGGCTTCACTGTCACCGGTTACGACCGCTCGTCGGTGGACGTTGCCGACCAGCCGGCGGTCGAGCGCAAGGTGGCTCAAGTGGATCCCGCCGTGGTGGTGAATGCGGCCGCCTACAACCAGGTGGACGTCGCGGAAAAGGAACCGCTCGCCGCGTGGGAGGCCAATGCCCTGGCGGTTCGCAATCTGGCCATGGCCTGCCGGCAAGTGGATGCGCGCCTGGTGCATTTCTCTACCGACTATGTGTTTGACGGCCAGGCCGGACGAGCCTACACGGAAGACGACGCCACTCATCCGTTGGGCGCCTACGCCGTTTCCAAACTCGGCGGCGAACTCTATGCCAACGCGTATCTCGAACACCCGCTGATCGTCCGTACGTCGGGTGTTTTCGGCCCCGGCGGCCTCCGCACCGCGCGCGGCAATTTCGTTGAGACCATGCTGCGCCTGGCCGCCAGCAAGCAACCCATCCGCGTGGTGGAGGACCATGTCGCCACGCCCACCTACGCGCCGGCGCTGGCCGAGCGCACCGTAGACATGGTGGAGCGCAAGCTTTCCGGCATTTTTCACCTGGGCGGCGGAACTCCCGTCTCGTGGTTCGATTATGCCAGGCTCATCTTTGAGATCGCGGGTCTCCGGCCGGAAGTCAAACCGACCAATGAACGCGAGCACCGCACCGCCGCGCGGCGGCCGAAATATTCGGTGCTGTCGAATGGCAAGGCCGAACGCGCGGGCATCGCGCCCATGCCGCCGCTGGCCGACGCGATCCGCGGTTACTTTGCGGAGCGCGAGAAGTTTTTCAAGACTTGATCCGGATCCGCAACGGACGACTGCACGAAATCGGCCTGCTCCAACAGATTGAGCGTCAGGCAGCCACGCGCTTTCAGACGCTGGGCATGCCACGGCTCGAGATCACCGAAGCCCGTTTGCTGGCGGAGCGCGCTCAGCAAGGCCAATTGCTGATCGCCGAGGGGGACGATCGAGTGGCCGGCTTCGTGATTTTCTCCGTGCTGGATGGAAGCGCCCACATCGAGGAACTCGATGTCCTTCCCGCCTTTGCCGGCCGCCGCCTCGGCGCTCTTCTAATCGATCATGTGGAGATTTGGGCGAAACACATGCGCCTTCCCGCCTTGATCTTCTCCACCTTCCGCGACGTGCCCTGGAACGCTCCTTACTACGCCCGTTTGGGATTCGCGGTGGTGAACGACGACCAGATCGAGCCGGGAATGGCCGCGGTCTCGCAAGAGCACTCGGCTAAAGGATTGAATGTCGCGCCGCGCGTCTGGATGCGGCGTGAAATCCTTGGGTAACAAAGCTAGGAACATTAGCATCTCAACTAGGGACCGTCTATTGACGCGACTGAGGACCGGAGATACCATCCTTACTTGGCCCCCGAGGGACGGTTGGTGCGTGTCGGCGATGCCGCAGTCTGACTGGCGATCAAACACCATGACGGCCGTGCGAGCCATCCTTTTCCCCGTTGACTTTTCCAAAGCAGCGCTTGCCATGGTTCCCTATGTCCAGGAGATGGCACAGCGATTCGGCGCCCAAGTCACGGTCCTGCACGCCTTCGATCTCGTACCGGACTACGTCATGGCGCCCCGTTTTGCAACTACATTCGAGTTTCCGCCCACGCCCATCCCCTACACTCCCGCGTTTGAAGAACTTCGTAATGAACGGCAACGGCGGGTCGAGAAATTTTCGAGCGAACACTTCGCGAGCGTCAATCATATTGCCAGAATCGAAGATGGCGACCCGGCAACCGTCATTGAACGAGTCGCGCGGAGCGAAAACGTGGACCTGATCATGTTGGCCAGTAAAGGCCTCGGCAGATTCCGCCGGCTGTTGATGGGCTCCGTTGCGGCCAAGGTGCTGCATGATATCGCCTGTCCCATATTCACCAGCGCTCATGAACCCGATCCCGCGCGGCCTCCCGCCGCCGGTTATCGTTCCATCGCGTGCGCTGTCGACTTGAACCGGGAAGCAGATGACGTTCTGAAAGCAGCGGGCTTTCTGGCAGATGCGTATGGAGCCAGTGCATGCCTGGTACATGTGCTATCGACCCCCGCTCGCGAGGACGAAGCACGCGGCGCGGAATCGTTTCTGCAAAAGCTGCGGCGGGCCATGAAGCAGAAAAATGCGGGCGTGACGATTCGCGTCCTGGAGGCGGACATAGCGGAAGGTATTCGGAAAGCCGCGATCGAAGAGCAGGCCGACTTGATTGTGGTGGGCCGCGGCCGCGAGGGTGTTTCACGCATGTGGTCGCATTTATACACATCATTCGCGAATCGCCCTGCCCGGTCCTCAGCGTCTGAGCGCAGTCTCACTTTCCGGAAGACGAAAGGATCAAAAAAATGAGCAATACCGATTACACACTTCGTCCTTCAGAAGCCACCGGTTCTGAAGCTCTGGCGCGCTTGGCCCTGGATCTGCGATGGTCGTGGAACCATTCGGCGGATGAACTGTGGCGGCGCCTCGATCCGGAACTCTGGGATTTGACGCAAAATCCCTGGGTGCTCTTGCAGACTGTCTCGCGGGAGAAGCTACAGAGCGTCACCCAAGACGCTGCGGTCAAAAAATTACTGGACGAGTTGCTTGAAAAACAGCGCCACGCCGCTGGCTCCCCTGCCTGGTTTCAGCAAACGTATCCTGATTCTAAGCTGAGCTCGGTCGCCTATTTCAGCATGGAATTCATGTTGAGCGAGGCGCTGCCGATCTATTCCGGCGGTCTGGGCAATGTTGCCGGCGACCAGCTCAAGGCCGCGAGCGACTTGGGCGTGCCCGTAATCGGCGTCGGGTTGCTCTATCAACAAGGCTATTTCCGGCAGGAACTCGATGCCGACGGCAATCAACGCGCCCTCTACCCGTTTAACGATCCCGGGCAACTGCCGATTACGCCAGTTCGTGAATCGAATGGGGAATGGCTGCGCATTCCGCTGGCACTCCCCGGGTTTCGATTGTGGATCCGCGCCTGGCAGGCCCAGGTCGGCCGCACCCAGCTCTACCTGCTCGACACCAACGACCCGGCCAACCTCCCGGCGTATCGAGGAATCACCAGCGAGCTTTATGGAGGCGGACCAGACCTCCGCCTGAGGCAGGAGCTGGTGCTGGGGATCGGTGGTTGGCGCCTGCTCCGCGCCCTGGGGCTGCACCCGGAAGTGTGCCATTTGAACGAAGGTCACGCCGCGTTCGCCATCCTGGAGCGGGCGCGCAGTTGGATGACCGATCGCAAGCAGTCATTGGATGTTGCCCTCATGGCGACGCGGGCCGGGAATCTGTTCACCACGCACACCCCGGTCGCGGCTGGATTCGATCGTTTTTCTCCCGAGCTGATGGAGACCTATCTGCGTCAATATGCGGAACATGGGCTCGGCATATCGTTGCGCGAGTTGCTCAGCCTGGGACGCCAGAATCCCGACGATTCGTCGGAGCCGTTCAACATGGCCTACCTCGCCCTGCGTGGCAGCGGACGAGTAAACGGGGTCAGCCGGCTCCACGGCCAGGTGAGCCGCCGAATCTTTCAGCCCCTGTTCCCACGCTGGCCGCAACCAGAAGTCCCCGTCACGCACGTGACCAACGGCGTTCATGTGCCGAGCTGGGACTCCGCCGAAGCGGACCGCGTCTGGACCAAGGCCTGTGGAGAGGACCGGTGGACCGGATGCCTCGACAGCCTGGAAGCCGACTTCCGAAAAGTGCCCGATGACGAACTGTGGCAGCTTCGCGCCGATGGCCGCCGTTCCCTCATTGAATACACGCGCAAGCGTCTCGCGCGTCAATTAGCCAGCCGGGGTTACCCACCCGACATGGTGGCCCGAGCGGAGCAATTCTTCGATCCCAATACTTTGACGGTGGGCTTCGCCCGCCGCTTTGCAACCTACAAACGTCCCAACCTCCTGTTGCACGACCCCGAGCGCTTGATTCGCATCTTGACCAACCAGCAAATGCCCGTGCAACTGCTTCTCGCCGGTAAAGCGCATCCGCAGGATCTCGCGGGCCGAGCCATGATCCGCCAATGGGTCACTTTCATCCGGCGCCCGGAAGTCCGATCGCATGTCGTGTTCTTGAGCGACTACGATATGCTCGTCACCGAACGCCTCGTACAAGGCGTGGATTTGTGGATCAATACGCCCCGCCGCCCCTGGGAGGCTTCCGGCACCAGTGGCATGAAGGTGCTGGTCAACGGCGCTTTGAACCTCTCGGAGTTGGATGGCTGGTGGGCGGAGGCGTACTCGCCGGAAGCCGGTTGGGCGATCGGCGACGGCAAAGAGCACGGCGACGATCCCGGCGTGGACGCGGCGGAAGCCTCGACCCTCTACTCGCTGTTGGAACGCGAGATCGTGCCGCAGTTCTACGCGCGCGATGAGCGCGGTATTCCAACCGCCTGGGTTGAACGAATGCGGGAAAGCATGGCGCACTTGACGCCTGCCTTTTCGACCAATCGCAGCGTCCGGCAATACACCCAAGAACATTATTTGCCCGCCGCCGCCGCTTTCTGCGATCGGTCCTCGGACAATGCCAAGCTGGCGCAAGATTTGATCCAGTGGACGCGAGCGGTTAAGCAACACTGGTCCGCGATACGATTCGGGTCGGTTACCGTCGAGCGAAACAACGATCGATTTCTTTTCGCGGTTCAGGTCTACCTCGATGAACTGGATCCGGACGCAGTTCGTATCGAGCTATATGCGGATACCGGGGGCGAGCCGTTTCGCCAGGCGATGGATCGCGGCCAGCCGCTGGTGGGAGCCGCGCATGGCTATTTGTATTCGGCATCCGTCCCCGCCAACCTTCCGGAAAACCAATACACCGCGCGTGCAATCCCGAACCACGTGGGGGCTTTCGTGCCCCTGGAAGCAAGCGAAATTCTGTGGCAACGGTGATACCCGGCGTTGATCGCGAAAGGTCTGAAGGGGCCGCTGACGAACTCCGAGGGAGCACGTGCTCGGCTCTGTCTCACAATCGGCGTGAGTCGGCGGCTAAACTAACGCGGCTAAACTAACGCGGCTAAACTAACGCGGCTAACTAACATTGATCCGCGGCACTGACCGATGAACGCGGATGAACACCGATTCAAGTCCGCTACACCCGCTCCGGCATCATTTTCACTTCCTGGCTAACGGCCTTCGCCATATGCAACAAATCGTCCGGTCCGGGCGCCAAAAACGCTTCCACCACGCGCGGATCGAATTGCTTTCCCGCCTCCCGCCGCAACTCTTCCAGCGCCTCGGTGAGCGGCAGCGCTTTCCGGTACGGCCGGTCATGGACCATCGCGTCGAAAGCGTCAGCCACGGCCACAATCCGGCCTTCGATCGGAATCGCCTCGCCCGCCAAACCTGGCGCGGGCCCGTGTCCATCAAAACGTTGATGATGCGTCAGCGCGATGATCTCCGCCACCTGCAGAATCAGAAACTGGCTTCCCGCGAGAATGCTCGCGCCCACAGTGGTGTGCGTGCGCATCAAGGTTCTCTCGCCCGGCGTCAACGGCCCAGGCTTACGCAAGATTGAATCCGGAATGCCGATCTTCCCGATGTCATGAAAGCGCGCGGCTAAGCCGATCACGCGTGCCCGCTCCGCCGGCAGCCCCAAGGCCAAAGCCACTCGCTCGCTCAGCGACCCGACGCGGCGGGTGTGGGCGCCCGTGTCGTCGTCCCGATACTCGCCAGCCAGCGCCAGCCGCTCTAGAATCTCTGCTTGCGCCTCCTCCAGTTCGCTCGTCCGCTGCCGGACCCGCTCCTCGAGCCGGAAATTCTGATCGTGCAACTGCATATGCAGGTGCCGCGTTTCGAGCAGATTTCGGATCCGTAACAGCACCTCTGTGATGTCGAACGGTTTGGTTAGAAAATCCCGGGCGCCTAACGACAACGCGCGTTGCTTGGCCTGCGAGGAGATGTCCGCCGTCAGCACCAGGATCGGCAGATACATGTCGGGCGCCAACCGTTCGAGAAACTGCTTCAGCACCGCATAGCCATCCAGGTACGGCATGGAAAGATCGAGCAGCACCAGATCCGGTGCGAACTCCTCAAACAGAGCCGCTGCCTGCCGCGAATCGTTCGTGCTCCGGTACTTGCGAAAACTCCCCTCCGCCAATACCCGCTCCAGCAATTCCGTGTTTGCCGGTTCGTCGTCGACAATGAGGATCCGGCAATCGTTTAGATCCTCAGACGCAGACTTCATGTTTCAAAAACCCTTCCACCGCTCGCAATAGTTTTTGCACGTCGATCGGCTTGGTAATGTAACAGGACGCACCCGCTTCCCACATCCGCTGTTCCTGATGCGCCGTCGCATCCGCGCTGACCACCATCACCGGAATCGCCGCGGTCGCGGAGTTGGCCTTCAATCGCAACAACACGTCGCGCCCGTCCAGGTCGGGAAGATGGATGTCTAACAAAATGAGCTGCGGCAGATGCTCGCCGGCCAGCTTTAACCCTTCCTCCCCTTCCAGCGCGGAAATCAACTGGATCCCGGGCAGGCTCGCGAATATCTGCTCAATCAGCCGCAAGTTCGAAGGATTGTCTTCAATGCAAAGCACCCTCGGCAGTTGGACAGCCTCCACCGCCTGAGCCGCCGCGGCCACTTGGCGCGAGAAGTCGATACCCGCGTCGGGTGACGCGGCCTTGGGGAATTCCACCCAAAACATTGTGCCCGCGCCCACCTGGCTCTCCACCCCGATCGTGCCCCCCATCAGCTCCACCAGCCGCTTTGACAAAGCCAGTCCGATTCCGGTTCCTTCCACCTCGGTTTGTTCCGCGCCTAGCCGTTCGAAGGGCTGGAACAGCCGCGAAATCTTTTCCACCGGAATCCCATCCCCGGTGTCGCTGATGCGGATCCGCACCCGGCCCTGCCCGTTGTCTTCCGTCGAAATAATCACTGTGCCGCTGGTCCGGTTGTACTTGATCGCGTTGGTAAGCAAGTTGAGCAATACCTGCTTCAATCGCTGGCGGTCCGCGTGTAAATAGAGGACCGTTCGCGCAGCGTCGTCCAGCACACGGACTTGCCGGGAACTGGCTTGTGTTCCCACCATCGCCAGCGCTTCCTGCAGCAACAGAGGTACCTGCACCGGCTCCAGCGATAGCGACAGCCGGCCGGCCTCGATCCTGGAAATGTCGAGCAGTTCGTTGATGAGGCTGAGCAAGTGCCGCCCCGCCTTGAGAATCTGGCCGACACTCTCCTGGTTTTTCTGCTCCAGTTTCGCCATCTCCAGCAGTTGCGCAAATCCCAGGATCGCGTTCAGCGGAGTTCTCAGCTCATGGCTCATGCGCGACAGGTAATCGCTCTTGGCCCGGTTTGCCCGCTCGGCCTCTTCCTTGGCCCGGCTCAGCATCCGCTCGTTCTGCTCCAGCTCCTGCGCTTGCATCTCCGCCTTCGCGAGCATGGCTTCCAGTTGCGCCTGGCTCTCCTGCACGGTCTTTTCGGCGCGTTCGCGCTCCGACATAATCAGCTTGCTCATCAGCAGCCACACGCCTCCCAGCCCGCCCAGAAACCCAAAGGCCAGCGTGCCAAGTAGGATGAGGTTGCTGTGATGCTGCGCTTGCTCGGCGCCCGAATACGCCTGCTGCATCCGGCGATCCTGCTCCTTCAGCACTTCGTCGAGAATGGCGCGTATATTCCCCGCCGTTTGGTCGGCTTTAGCGACGGTTTCCGGAGGAGTGCCGGGATTGTCCGCGGGCGCGTCCGCATACTGGCGTGACTCGGCCAGAACATCCAATTCCCGCTCGATCAGAGGCTCCAGCCGGCGCACCCGTAGCGCCTGGTCCCGATCGTGCGAGAACTGCTGCTCTAGAAGACCCAGCGAGTTCGGCAGAGACTCCACAGCCCGCTTGTACCCTTGTGCCGAATAGTCCCGGATCACCGCATCGGCGTTGAGTAGTTGCTCCTGCAGACCTTCAATCTTGGAATGAACCTGGATGGTCTGGTACAGCTCATAGTCGGCCGACCGCCGCTCGGCAAAGAAAGCACGCATGAACAGGCTGAGCGCGCACAGCGCAATCAGCGGCAGCGCGATCATCCCCAGGCCGCCCAGCCGGACCTGCAGATCGCTCCACCACCTCGCGCTCCACAAGCGCCCACTCCACCGCATGCTCATGCTCCTGAAAATACATCGGCTATCGTGTTGAAAGCTTTAGGTATCGCCAACCGCCCCCAACCTACTTCTCTGCATTGGGTAGACTAAAGAGAAACCTGTCAGGAGATGCCAGTCCCGATGCAAACCCTTACCGACTTCACCGAGCGCATCGCGCGCATCAGTGAATCTTCGACCATGAAAGTTTCGGCCGAGTGCGACCGCCTGCGCCGCGAAGGCATTGACGTCGTCGATTTCGGCGCCGGCGAGCCCGACTTCCCTACCCCCGACAACATCAAACGCGCCGCCATCGCCGCCATCGACGCCAATTTCACCAAGTACACTCCCGCTTCCGGCGTGCTGGAACTCAAGAAAGCTGCCTGCGACCGCCATCGGGAAGATTACGGAACCAACTACGCGCCCAACGAATGCATGATCACCGTCGGCGGCAAGCACGCCATCTTCAACCTGATTGAAGTCCTGGTGCAGCACGGCGACGAGGTGATCATTCCCGTCCCCTACTGGGTCACTTATAAAGATGTGGTCAATTTCGCCGGCGGCAAGTGCGTGTTCGTGCCCACGCAGGAAGAAAACGGCTTTGCCTTCACTGCCGAAACCATTGAGCCCTACATCACCGATAGAACCAAGCTGCTGATCGTCAACTCGCCCAACAACCCTAGCGGGTCTGTGCTGAGCGCGGCCGAGTTTCAGCGCATCTACCACATGGCTGTCAAACGCGGCGTGCGCATCATGACGGACGAATGCTACTGCCGGTTTCTCTATGAAAGCGATCCGTTCTCCATCGCCGCCATGCCGAACGCCAAGGAAAACGTGGTCGTCGCCGGGTCTCTCTCGAAGACCTATTCCATGACTGGCTGGCGCATCGGCTTTGCGCTGGCGCCCAAGCCGCTGATCGACGCCATGGGAAAACTGCAAAGTCACTCGACCTCCAATCCCACGTCCATAGCCCAAAAAGCCGCTATCGAAGCCCTACGCGGCCCTCAGGATTCCATCAAAGTGATGCTTGCTGAATACCGCAAGCGGCGCGACTATGTAGTCCAGCGCCTGCGCGCCATGCCGGGCGTCACCATCGCGGAACCCAAGGGCGCTTTCTACGCCTATCCCAATATCTCGGTTGGATTCGGAAACGGAATCGACTCGGCCCTGAAGTTCGCTGAGCGTCTCCTTTCTGAAGCGCATGTGGCCGTTGTTCCCGGCGAGGCGTTTGGAACCAACGAACACGTCCGCATCTCCTACGCCACTTCCATGAAAGAGTTGGAGCGCGGCCTCGATCGCATTCGAGAGTTTGTCGGGGAGCAGAAGCAGTAGCGTTGCCCAATTCCTCCAAACCGGTCCGGCTTCCCACAAAATTTCTGGAGAAAGTGTGGGGCCGGCACGATCTTTCTCCGCTATTTCCGGATAATGCGCTAAAAATCGGGGAGGTCTGGTTTACCGCCGATCTCCCTCTGCTGGTAAAGTTCGTCTTCACCTCCGAAAAGCTGTCAGTGCAAGTTCATCCCAACGACTCCTTCGCCGCGCGGCATGAAAAATCCTTGGGCAAAACCGAAATGTGGCACGTGGTCAAGGCCGAGCCCGGCGCTCAAGTGGCGCTCGGATTTAGCCAGACGTATAACAAAGCGCAGGTCCGCGAAATGGCCCAGTCCGGCTCGATCGAAGAGGCGCTGCACTGGATCGACGTCTCCGTGGGAGATACGTTCTACGTGCCGCCGGGAACCGTTCACGCCCTCGGCGGCGGCCTGGTCATGTGCGAGATCCAGCAGAATTCGGACATCACCTACCGCCTCTACGATTACGGCCGTCCGCGGGAATTGCACCTGGACAAAGGTCTGCAAGTCGCCTCCACCGGTTCGGCGGAAATCAAATCGCGCCCCTGGCCCATCACCTGCCGCTACTTCCACACCGAGCCGCTGGCGGTGCACGGCGCGGCTTCCTATCCCGCCGCGGATCGCTTTCGAATCCTGATCGCCCTGCAAGGCGCCGGCACGCTGGCAGGCCAGGCGTTTCAAGCCGGCGAAGCGTTCCACGTTCCCGCCAGTGCGCCGGAGTTCCCGATCGAAAGCAAGGCCGCCAGTTTTCTGCAGACCTGGGTGCCGTAAGACGCGACTCGTACCGAGCGTCCGAACCAATGCGAGAACCACTTCGAGTCTTGCCGACAAATACTCAACGGTTCTCCGACTTCTCGCTCATGTGAATTGCTTCCGGATGGTCCGGCCAGCCAAGAGCTATCCGTTTCTGTTGCGCGCCGTTAGTGGCGTATTATCTGAAATCCAAGGCGACTCGTGGTACCATATAGCTGGCGGCTCTAAGAGCACCAGTTCCGAGGCCCGCGCCGAAAGGTGCGGGTTTTCGCGTTTCTAACCATGTACATTGCCTATCTCGACGAGTTTGGGCACATCGGGCCGTTCACTGGAAGGCAGCAGGAAAGATTCAACGAAAGTCCCCTTTTCGGACTTGGAGGGATTGTTCTTCCGGCCACGGAAGTTCGAGCGTTCGCTACCTGGTTTTTTCAACTCAAATCCAATCTCCTTGCATGGGAGATTAAGCACTCTGGTGAAGCTGCCTATACCTGGGAAAAGAAGGGCGCTCAGCTCTACACCACGAAGAATATTCTCAAGTACAAGGAGCTCCGCACGGCAACGAATCGCATCCTCAACCACATTAGTAGGGTCGGTGGCCAGTGCGTCTACGTGGGTCGGGAGAAGTACTCTATTCCCGAAGATCACGATGCCAAGAGCCTGTATCTCGCCGTTCTCCGGGAGACGATCAAGCGAATTGATCAGTTCAGTGAGCGCAAAGACGATCAATGGCTCCTGATCGTCGATGAGCAAGAAAAGAGTCAATTTCGCAAGCAAATCGTCGCTACAGCCTCCACCGACATGTTTGGTCCAGCCCGCCGAATTCGATTGATCGAGCCGCCCATTCAAGCCGAGAGCCATTTATTTCAGACTCTGCAATGCGCCGACTGGATTTGCGGCTTGGTTGGACGGCTCGGGGCATTTGTATGCCGACCGGATGAGTACCCCGAACTCGACTGGACAGCGACCTACTTTCAAGCGCGATTGAATAGATTAGCACCTTTTTCATCGTTTCGAAAAAGACCTGAATCAAATCTGGGCTCCGCGGATGCTTAGCCCCCATGCCGTTGGGAAAAGATCTCTAAAACCGCAATACAAGCATCCCAACAAGCCGGGCGCGTCACGATACCTGGACATCCTGGGGACGACGTTCATCCCGATACGCTGAAGAGTATACTGAGCCAAGCTGGCTTAATTTAAGAGGAAAACCGTGAAAAGATACGCTGTGGTCATCGAAAGCGGCCCGAACAACCTATCCGCCTACGTTCCGGATCTTCCTGGATGCATCACAACCGGGAGGACGCTCGAAGAAATCGAACAAAACATTCGAGAGGCCATCGAGCTGCATCTTGAAGGCATGCTGGAGGACGGCGAACCAATCCCCGAGCCCACAACCTCGGTCTCGTACGTGGAACTACAGGTCGCATGACGTTCCCTCAGCCCGGCCGCACGCCCGAGTCGAGGCCGCGCAGAAGGTAGATGACGATCGGCTGACCATCCAGGCGCTATCCGGACAACACATTTCTAATGACTTGCCCTCGATGGCCTTCCGCCATTAGCGCGTGTGACGCTATTTCCCCACCGGCACTTTCCGCCGAAGTTCGTCGAAGAAGTTTTCGAGCAAGAAGTTTATCCGATCAGGAAGCGCCCAAGTCCCTGATTACGGCGCAGCCGGAAATTAACCACATGGCCCATCACCTGCCACTATTTCCACACGAGCCGCTGGCGGAGAAAGGCCCCACCTCCTATCCCGCCCGAGATCGCCTTCGAATCCTGATCGCTTTGCAGGTGCCGGTACGCTCGCTGGCCAGGCGTTTCGAGCCGGCGAAGCCTTCCACGTGCCCGCCGGCGCGCCGGAGTTCCGGACCGAAAGCAAGGCCGCCAGTTTTCTGCAAACCTTGGTGCCATAAGACGCGACGCGTACCGAGCGTCCGAATCAATGCCAGCACTCTTACTGCGGCTTGCCTACTACACTCAACGGTTTGCCGACCACACAGGAGTTGGGAGAAGCCGTTTCAATCCGCTTCGAGGAAGCCCGCCTTGAACAACGGACGCCCGGCCACAGCGGTGCGGAAAGCGTAGGCGGTCAGCCCGAAGAAGAAGACCAAAGCGAAAACGGTTGTGTTTGCGTACCACGCGGAGAAATCCGCGGCCGGCAGGCAACCCAGAGTGTTGCCGGCGAAAAGGCATACGATGATCGGCAACAATCCTCCAAAGCGGAGCAGGGTTGCTGCGAACAGGATAAAGAACGACATACCGGAAACGAGGCTGATCAAAGGGTGGTGAACGCTTCCCCAGGCGGACGCAGCCCCGATCGACACGAACACGGCCGCTGCTAACCATTGCCGTCGCAGCAGCACGCGGAGCAACATGAGGATGAACGTGAACAACATTCCAACGAGGAAGGCGCCGACCAGCCGATTCAGTAGACCATCCGCGAGGCCGCGCCCGTCTAGCTGCGAGAGTAGGGATTCTTGGTAGAAAGCCTCCGTGACGAAAATGCCCCGCTGCTCCAGAGACAGCCGGAGACCTGCGTTCAGCAGCCCAAGTCCGATCCCCAACGCTACACCAAGAAGGAGGTGTCCGCCCACCATTGAATCGCGAAATCCACCCATGAGCACGCGGCTCCAACTGATCATGCTCTGCGGCCAGCGTCTTCTTACGTACGGCTCGAAGGCCAGGTAAAGCGCCCACACGCTTGCGGCTGGGACTGCGCCATCGATCGCTCCCAAAATCAGTACGCCCACTTCGCTTAGCGCGCTAACGTGGTGGGCGTGCAGTAGGTGCGACAGAAAGGCTACTGCGAAGACGAATGCCGCAGCCCGGTTCGCTCCCCGGATGTCTGCTCTTTTCGCCCGGAAATTAGGCCAGGCGAGAAAAGCACCCAGTGCGAGCGCCACTGGGACTACTACAAGACCGGCAGCCGGAGCGGGCGCGAACTGCGCTATTCGCTCGGGCGTGGACCACGGCGCGATGATCCGAAAGAACACCGGTTTCCCCCGCCAGGACGCAGCTTCGATGCGCATTGGAATCTCGGGGGCGCTCGCGTAGGAGCCCGTCCATGCCGCGCGCGTGTCGAAGCCGGCCAGGGAAATCCATTGCGGCTCCGCTGCGCTGAAGCGGCTCATATCCAGGCCCGCCGCCGTGAACAGAGCCTTCCAGTCAAAGGTGGCCGGCGCCAAAGGTTTTTGCTCAACTTGCGGAGGCACCGCTTCGAGCTGAAGCAAGTGGCCCTGGGGATCCAGGCTCAGCCCAATCATCCCGGAGACGATGGGCGGCGGGTCCTTGGAGGAGACGTAGCCGAACGGACTGCTCACGATCAGAGGCTGCGGACTCTGCCGATACCAGAAATAGATAAGTGGGGGCTGTCCTTTAGCCAAGTGATCCCAAGAGGCGGAGAGTTTCTCATGCTTCTCTGCATAGGAACGGTAGCCCATGTCATAGGCAAATGCGTAAGCCTGATCGACCGGCTGGGCGGCGTAGCCGAAACTCTCGAGCATCTCGCGCGCCTTCTGCGCCAGGATCTCGGGCGAGTGGGGAAACGGCGTTAGCCGGAGCACATTGGTCCTGGCGTTGAGGACAAACGCGGCCACCAAGCCGACAAGAATCCATGCCAAACAGAAGCTTGCGGTGCGTACTGGAATGCCTTCGGTGTCACCGGACGCCGCGACCATGCCGGGCGACGGCGTTTCTCCTGCCGCCAAGGCAGCGGCCAGCGGATCGCCGCCGGGCAGGGCGGCCGCAACTTGCAGCGCCGATGCGGGCCGTTTCGCCGGATCCTCAGCCAGGCAGCGGCGGATCACGCGATCCACTTCTGGGGCCAGGTCCGGGTGACTCAAATCCCCCGAGGGGCGTTTACCCGTGAAAACCTCGTGCAGAACCACACCCAGCGCATAGATGTCACTGCGCGCCGTTACCTCCCGGCCGGCTTGCTGCTCGGGCGCAAGGTACCCGGGTGTTCCGCTGCGAATGTCTTTCATTTCGCCAGCCACGCCCGCCAGACCGAAGTCGGTGATGCGCAACTGCCCTTGCCCGTCGAGCATGATGTTGCCCGGCTTCAGATCGCGGTGCACCACGCCTTTGCCGTGCGCGGCCGCCAGGCCGGCGCAGAGCTGGCGGGCGATTTCCAGCGCCTTGTCAGGCGGCAGCCGCCCGATGCGCCGCAGCAGCGAGGCCAGATCCTCGCCGTCGACGTATTCCATTGACAGATAGGTCGAGCCCTCGGCTTCGCCGATGTCGTACACGCGGCAGACATTGGGATGCGAGATCTGCCGCGCGGTTCGCACTTCATTGCGGAACCGTGCCAGCGTGGTCTCATCGGACGTCCATTGGACTGGCAGGAACTTGAGCGCCACGGTCTGGCCCAGCAGCAGATCGTTGGCGCGGTAAACCTCGCCCATGCCTCCGTGGCCCAACAAACTCACTACCCGGTAGCGTTGCCCCAGCACGGTTCCCGGCGGGAAGCGGCCCTCGTCCATGTGTCTTGGAAGAAGAGGGAGTGGAACTGCGCGACGGGAGTTGGGTCTGGGTGGCAGCGCTGCCTGCTCCGTCCAACCGGGCGCCGCATTTGTTGCAGAACTCGCTGTCCTGGGGCGGAGCTGCCGAGCATGACGGACAAAGCCTCAACTGGCTCTCCTTTCCAGCGCAGCTACTTCAGCAGGGCAGATTGCTCCCGCGATTGTACAACGGAACCCCTCGCTCGATACCCCGGTTAGTCGCTGTCGAGGAATCCTGCCTTGAAGAGAGGCCGCCCGGCAAGTGCGGTGTATACCGCGCACGCAGTCAGCGCCACCACGCTGGCGATCGCGAAAAGCGAACTGGCTGCGTACCATGTCGAGAAGTCCGTGGTGAGCGGGAAACTAGTCAGAGTGTAGTTAACCGATAGCGCCGCCACCAGCGACAATATTCCGAATCGAGTCAGGATGAACACCAGAACCGCCGAGAATAGCGGGACGGTAGCCCAGCCGAAGAGGCTCAACTGAGCGAAACCAATTGAACTGAAGAGGACCAGGGTAGAGACAACGATGAAGGCGGCCGCCGCGAGCCACAGCCGGCGAAACATCGTGCGGAGCAGGAAAAAAAATAACAGAAGAAGCAGTGACCCAATAATCGAGTCCACCAAACTTCGATCGAGGACCAAGATCATGTGTCGCGCGTCCAGCAATGAATCTAAGCTCAGCCCAGTATTGACCGCGCCGGATTGCTCGAAATGGAAGCGAACGATACAAGCCCAGTAGGCCGCGAGCCCAATTCCGAATGTACCCCCAATCAGCAGATGCCCTCCCACCAAGGGATCTCGAACTCCGCCGCCGAGTAAGCGGCTCCACGTAATCATGATCTGTGGCCATCGTCGTCTTACATATGGCTCAAGCGCAACATAGACGATCCAGCATATACCGGCGCGCAAGAGAGCCCAGCTTAGTGTTCTGAAGAAGCTGTCGAATTCGTGAGGCGCCGGGACGTGGCTCGCGCCGCACAGCCACAACAGCATATCGAGAAACAACGTAAAGGCGGAAAGGCGGGACGCTCCGCGTGTGTCCCCTCTTTGGAGGCGGATATTGCGCCAGGCCAGGAACGCAGCCAGTACCAGCATGCAAATGAAAAATGCTACAAAGTAACCAAGCCCCGCTGCCCACTGAAGGGGCTGCATCCTTTCGGGTCTCGACCAGGGCCCTATCACCTGGAAATTCACCGGCCTTCCGCGCCAGGACGCGGCCTCGATTCGTAACGGGATCTCCGGCGCATGCGCGTATGAGCCGGTCCACGCCGCCCGGGCGTCGAAGCTTACCAATGGGATCCAGTGTGGCTCGGCAGGCGCGAAGCGGGTCATGTCCAGGCCGGCCGCCGTCAACAAAGCAGTCCAATCCGCCGGGCGCGGCGGAACCGGTGATTCTTCCACCTGCGGGGGCACGGCGCTGAACTCAATCAGCCGGCCCTGCGGATCCAGATTCAAGCCGACCATTCCGGAGTGAGTCGGCGGCGGATTGCTGGCGGAAACGGCGGGAATGCGGGGGTCGCCGGTACTCGGTCCCTCGAGATATTGCGGACTCTGGCGATACCAGAAATAGATTAGTGGTGGCTGCCCTTTCGCGATTTGCGCCCGATAGGTGGTGGGCGTCTCCTGCTTCTCCGCGTAGCGTTGGTAAGCCTCGGCGTAAGAGAAACCGTAAGCGCGGTCGGCAGGCGGATCGGTGTACCCGAGACTCTGAATCACATCCTGCGCCTTCTGCTCCAAAACCGCCGGCGGCTTCGGGAACGGAGTCTTGGTGAGCAGATTCGTCTTGCCGCCCAACACGGCCGCTGCAACTAGTCCGGCGAGAATGAGCGTGACGCAGATGCCGACGGTCCCCATCGAGATGCTCTCCGAGTCCCCGGCCGCCGCGACCATCGCGGGCGTGGGCGTGTCGCCGGCGGCCAATGCAGCGGCCAGCGGATCGCCGCCGGGCAATGCCGCCGCCACGGCCAGCGCCGATGTGGGCCGGTTGTGCGGATCAACATCCAGACAGCGTAGAATCACGCGCTCGATAAGAGGGTCGATGTCTTTGACGGTGGTGGGTGTGCTGCGCTTGACGCCGCTCTCAAAGGCCTGCTTGCCGGTGAACATTTCGTGGAACACCAGCCCCAGCGCGTACAGATCGCTGCGGATCGAAACTTCTTTGCCGGCCAGTTGCTCCGGAGCCATGTAGGCGGGCGTACCGTCTTGCACATGCGCTCCATCAAGTTGTCCGGCTAATGCCGCCAGACCGAAATCAGCGATCAACACTTGTCCCCGGCCATCGATCATGATGTTGGCTGGTTTCAAATCGCGATGCAGCACGCCCTTGTCGTGGGCGGCGGCGAGCCCGGCGCACAGTTTGCGGGCGATCTCCAGGGCTTTGTCGGGCGGCAGGCGCCCGATGCGGCGCAGCAAGGATCGCAGGTCTTCACCGTCCACATATTCCATCGAAAGAAACGTGCAGCCGTCCACTTCGCCGATGTCGTAAACGCGACAGACGTTGGGATGCGAAACCTGCCGCGCGATGCGCACTTCAGCGTGGAAGCGGGCCAGCAGTTGCGGGTTCTTTGCGGTGGCTGCGGGCAGGAACTTGAGCGCGACGGGCTGGCCGAGCTTCAGGTCGCCGGCGCGGTAAACTTCGCCCATTCCGCCCTGGCCGAGCAGTCCGACGATGCGGTAGCGACCGGCAAGCACAGTGCCGGCAGGGAATCGGCCTTCATCAAAGGTACTGGAGGGCGTGGGCGTTTTCGCCTGCGCCATCGCCACCGTCGGCGCTTGAGATGCCGGCCTCAGCGCCACCCCACAGACTAGACAAAAGCGGCTGCCCTCTGGAATCTCAGCGGAGCAGGATGGGCACCGGGCCATTGAGAGTCAGTCTACTACCGGAGCTCTACCGGTGGTGGCTGTGGACGCACAAGTCCTGGATTACGGGCTAACCGGAAGCTATCTTTCAAAAAATAACTACCGGGTTGCCGACTATATGGGGGTTGAACGCAAAGCCGGTCAATCCGATTCGAGGAAGCCTGCCTTGAATAGCGGCCGCCCGGCCACGGCAGTCTGGAAAGCGTAGGCAGTCAGAGCGAGTACGACCGCGACGGCGAACACGGAAGTGCCCGCGTACCAGGCGGAGAGGTCGGTGGTCAGCGGGCAGTCGATGAGCACATCCACGATGAAGGCAAACGCGACTAGCGGGAGTACTCCGAAATAAAGCACGCAAGCGAGAAAAAGTGAAGTGGACAGCACCCCGGAAAAGGCGTGGATCACGGGGTGACCGCTAGATTGGAGAACTACAAGCCCGACCGACAGGACAGTGAACGCTGACGCCGCGAGCCATTGCCGGCGCAGCAGAACCCTGAACACGAAAAACAAGAGAACCACAAGCAGTCCACCCACAATCCCCTCGATCAACTGGGACAGCACCGTACCCGTCATGCGCCGCGAGTCCAGCACCGAATTCAGCGTGCTTGTGGAGTTGCGGAACGAGCCGTAAGAGCCGTAATGCTCCAGAGAAAGCGTCAGAAGGAGTTGAACCAGCACGGATGCAATTCCCAGCGCGATGCCGGCGAGCATGTGCCCACCCACCAATGGGTCGCGGAATCCGCCGCCGAGCAGGCGGCTCCAGGTGATCATGCTCTGAGGCCAGCGCCGCCTCACATACGGTTCTAGCCCCACGTACAGCGTCCAAACCAGGCCCGCGGTGAACGCGGCCCACATGACCCCTCCGTGGAAAACGTACATCTCCTCGATCGTGGAAACATGATGTGCGGTGCACAGCCATTCGAGCATCTCCACGCCGAACACGAACGCCGCCAACCGGCTCGCGCCCAGCATGTCCCCTCTTCCGGCGCGGAAGTTGCGCCAAGCGAGAAGAGCCGCCAGCACGCACAACGCAAAAATCAGCGGGACGAAGAAGCTATCGCCGGGAAGGGGCCGAGCGGCCTGCATCCTTTCTGGCCGTGACCATGGCCCGATCACTCGAAAGAACACCGGCTTCCCGCGCCACGATGCGGCCTCCACGCGCAAAGGAAGCTCGGGCGACTTCGCGTATGATCCGGTCCACGCCGCGCGGGTATCGAAACCAGCGAGAGGAACCCACTGCGGCTCCGCACGCGAGAAGGGGGTCATATCCAGACCGGCGGCTGCGAAGAGTGCCGGCCAATCTGACGGGCGGGAGGATTCCGGTCTTTCTTCAACCTGAGAAGGGACGGCGTCGAACTGGATCAGGCGGCCTTGTGGATCGAGTTGCAACCCAACCATCCCGGAGTTGATGGGCGGCGGATTCCTTGGCGAAGTGACACCGTCGACGCCAATCATTGACCTCAGAGGTTGCGGACTCTGTCGATACCAGAAGTAGATCAACGCCGGTTGGCCTTTTGCCAACTGATCCCGAAGCGCGGTCGGGTTCCCCTGACGCTCCGCGAAATTCTGGTAATCGGTATCGACGCGAAAGCCGTAGTCGCGATCAGCGGGCGGCTCGGCGTATCCGAAGCTCTGAATCAGATCGCGCGCTTTCTTGGCCAGGACGTCGGGCGAATTCTCGAAGGGAGTCTGCCGGAGCACGTAGGACTTCGCGCCCAGCACCACCGCAGCCACCAGACCAACCAGGATCACCGCCAGCCAGATAACAGCCGCGCGCACCGAGATGCCCTCGGTGTCGCCCGACGCGGCCACCATCCCGGGCGTGGGCGTATCCCCCGCCGCCAAAGCGGCGGCCAGCGGATCGCCGCCCGGCAAAGCCGCGGCCACGGCCAGCGCCGATGCGGGCCGGTTGCGCGGATCCGCATCCAGACAGCGCAGAATGAGGCGCTCAACCAGAGGGTCGATGTCTTTGACGGTGGTGGGTGTGCTGCGCTTGACGCCGCTCTCAAAGGCCTGCTTGCCGGTGAACATTTCGTGGAACACCAGCCCCAGCGCATACAGATCGCTGCGTACCGAAACTTCTTTGCCGGCCAGTTGCTCCGGAGCCATGTAGGCGGGCGTACCGTCTTGCACATGCGCTCCATCAAGTTGTCCGGCCAATGCCGCCAGACCGAAATCAGCGATCAACACTTGCCCCCGGCCATCGATCATGATGTTGGCTGGTTTCAAATCGCGATGCAGCACGCCCTTGTCGTGGGCGGCGGCGAGCCCGGCGCACAGTTTGCGGGCGATCTCCAGGGCTTTGTCGGGCGGCAGGCGCCCGATGCGGCGCAGCAAGGATCGCAGGTCTTCACCGTCCACATATTCCATCGAAAGAAACGTGGCGCCGTCCACTTCGCCGATGTCGTAAACGCGACAGACGTTGGGATGCGAAACCTGCCGCGCGATGCGCACTTCAGCGTGGAAGCGGGCCAGCAGTTGCGGGTTCTTTGCGGTGGCTGCGGGCAGGAACTTGAGCGCGACGGGCTGGCCGAGCTTCAGGTCGCCGGCGCGGTAAACTTCGCCCATTCCGCCCTGGCCGAGCAGTCCGACGATGCGGTAGCGACCGGCAAGCACAGTGCCGGCAGGGAATCGGCCTTCATCAAAGGTACTGGAGGGCGTGGGCGTTTTCGCCTGCGCCATCGCCACCGTCGGCGCTTGAGATGCCGGCCTCAGCGCCACCCCACAGACTAGACAAAAGCGGCTGCCCTCTGGAATCTCGGCCGAGCAGGATGGGCACCGGGCCATTGAGACTCACTCTATCACCGGAGCTATACCGCTGGTGGCTGTGGACGCTCAAGTCCTGGATGACGCCAGATCTCTATCGGAAGCGGCCCGGCGGAGAATTCTGAGGAAGAAGGGCAGGGTGCGGCCGGGCTGATGCTACTGTCTTTTGCCACCCTCTCAAGTGGAGTTGAAGAATAATGCGGCGGGCGGTTTGCAGCGGCGCCCGCCATTGCCCACGCGGCAAACAAATTTCCTCACTCCGGCAGTCCGACACGCCGCCGGAGGTCGGCAAAACGAGGATTGGAGTGGAGGTTGTCCAGGCGCGAATCGGTTGTGAGGTAAACGGCCAGCAGGTACGAACGCTCGTCGTAGGCGCGATTGAGCCAGGCGAACGCCTGATCCTTGTTTCCCAGGCCCGCGTGAACGACGGCCACGTTGTACGGCGCGAGGTAACTGGACGCGGAACGCGCCCTCAAGTGATCCAGGACCTTTTGCGCTTCGGCCCTGTTACCAGAAACTGCATAGGTGTGTCCCAGGCCTGACCAAATCTCGGCTTGCTCATTGTCCAGTTCAAGCCCGCGCTGAAACTCCGCGATGGCGTCGTTGAGCCTTCCTTTTTGCTCGTATGCTCGACCCAGGAAACAATGATCAAACCAGTAATATGGATCTAAATTGATGGCGCTGCGCAACTGTGTTATGGCTTTGTCCCACTGGCGGGTGAAGACGAAAACCGATCCCAGCGTGAAGTTTTCGTTCGACCCAATGGGATCGGTTTGCCGCTCCCTCTCCGCTTCGGCGACGGCTTCGTTCACTCGCCCCATGGGGGCCAAGAACCACGAATAGTATCCGTGCGCGCCGCTATTGTTGGGATTTTGTTCCACGGCCCGCTTGAACTCGCGTTCCGCAGTGGCCCAGTCCCACTCGTACCATTGGGCTTCGATGGCAAGAGCGACGTGAGCGTCAACGTCGGTCTCGTCCAGGGCCAGGGCGCGCCTGGCGGCCTCTCTGGCTTTCGGCCCGGCTTCCTTAGGAGGCATAAACCAATCGTCCTGATTGATGTAGTTTTTAGCCAAGCCGCTATAGGCCGCGCCGTAGTTGGGATCCTTCGCGATCGCCTGCTCAAAATAGCCGACGCCTTTGTTGAGACCGTCTTTGGTGAATTTATACGTGAAGTGCTGACCCTTGAGATACATCTGATAGGCTTCGGGATTGACGGTCGTTCCTTTCGCCAGTTTCTGCCGATCGGCGGCGGAGAGTTGCGAGATCCAGAGCGGCCGTTACGGCTTGGTAGAGCTTGTCGAGTCGAGTCAGCCGTTCTTCCGACATGAGTCGATCACGGCGATACGGATGGAGGAAGACCGGCAGCGAGGGGCGCGGGCGCCAATGCGAGCTTCATGGATGACCACTCTACTCTTTGGCTCACCAAACGGCCAGGTGAGTGTGCCACCATAATAAGTTTCCATGCGAATTCATGCTTTGCTTCTCGTACTCGCCGCCACCGCGGCGGCTCAGGTCTCGCAGCAAACTCCGCAACCTCGGGAGTCGCAGCCGGTGAACCCTCCGAAAAAGGAGAACGATTCCGGCAAGGAGGGTGATCCTCTTTTTCGCGGCATGCGCTATCGTTTGATTGGCCCCTTCCGCGGCGGGCGTTCGCTCACCGTCGCGGGCGTGCCGGGCGATCCACGAACGTATTATTTCGGCGCGGAGGGTGGCGGCCTTTGGAAAACAACCGATGGCGCCCTCACCTGGTCACCGATGTTCGACAAAGAAGACACGGCGGCCATTGGCAGCCTGGCGGTGGCGGCGTCCGATCACAACGTCATTTATGCGGGCACCGGCGAGGCCTGCCTGCGCGGCAATGTCACGCACGGCGACGGAATCTATAAGTCCATTGACGCCGGCAAGACCTGGAAGAACGTGGGGCTCAAGGATTCGCGCGCCATCGGCAAGCTGATCGTTAACCCCACCAATCCGGACATCGTGTTTGTCGCCGCTTTGGGGCATCAATATGGACCCAACACCGAGCGGGGCATCTTCCGCACTACCGATGGCGGTAAGACCTGGGACAAAGTTCTGTATAAAGATGACAAAACGGGCGGAATCGACGTCGCTTTCGATCCCAATAATCCGAATATTCTCTTCGCCACGCTCTGGCAGGTGCAGCGTACGCCCTGGAGTCTCGACAGCGGCGGCCCTGGCAGCGGCCTCTATCGCTCAACGGACGGCGGTTCGACCTGGAAGCAATTGGAGGGCAAGGGCCTGCCGAAGGGTCCCTGGGGACGTTCCGGCGTGGCGGTTGCCGCAAATTCCGACCGCGTTTTTGCGCTCATTCAAGCCGAAGGCGGCGGACTCTTTCGATCCGACAACGGCGGCGACACCTGGGAACTGATTAACGACAATCGCGGTCTGCGCCAGCGCGCCTGGTATTACATGCACATCACGCTCGATCCGAAAAACCCCGACGTTTTGTACATTATGAATGTCGAGTTTTTCAAGAGCGTGGACGCGGGCCACACCTTTAATCACATCCGCGTGCCGCATGGCGACAATCACGCGCTCTGGATCGATCCGCTGGACACGCAACGGATGATTCAAGGCAACGACGGCGGCGCCACGGTTTCGGTCGATGGTGGCAAACACTGGACGGCCGAAGATAATCAACCCACGGCGCAGTTCTATCACGTGATCACCGACAATCGATTTCCGTATTATGTTTATGGCGCGCAGCAGGACAATACCACCGTCGCGATTGCCAGCCGCAGCGATAGCGGGCATATCGACAAGCCGGATTGGTATCCGGTTGGGGGCGGCGAATCGGGATACATCGCGCCCTATCCGCCCGATCCGCTCATTGTCTACGCCGGCGGCTATGAAGGCGGCCTGTCGCGCTTCGACAAGCATACCGGGCAAATCAAAAGCGTTTCGCCCGGCCCTGAGGTCACCGACGGCGAGGGCGCGGCCAAACTGGAACACCGCTTCCAGTGGACCTCGCCGACCTTCATTTCCCCGCACGACCCCAACGTTCTCTATCACGCCGGTGAGCGTCTTTTCAAAAGCACCGACAATGGCCAGCATTGGGAAGCCGTCAGTCCCGATCTCTCGCGCAATGACAAATCCAAACAGCAGCCTTCCGGCGGCATCGAAATCGATGACACCGGCACGGAATATTACGATCTGATTTTTGCCGTGGCCGAATCGCCGTTGACCAAAGGCCTGATCTGGGCGGGGACCGACGACGGTCTGGTGCACGTCACGCGCGATGGCGGCAAAGCCTGGACCAACGTCACTCCCAAAGAGATGCCCGAGTGGAGCCGCGTGAGCCTGATCGAGCCCTCGCCGTTTGACCCAGGTACCGCTTACGTTGCCGCCAACCGTTACCAGTTCGAGGATCTTCAACCTTACATTTACCGGACTGACGATTATGGAAAGACCTGGACGCGCATTAACAGCGGTATTCCAGAGAATGTCTTTGTGCGCGCCGTGCGCGCCGATCCCCAATGCCGCGGCCTGTTGTATGCCGGAACGGAATCGGGTGTTTATGTTTCATTCGATGAGGGTAAACAATGGCGCGCCTTGAAGCTGAACCTGCCCCCGGCGCCGGTACACGATCTCGTGGTCAAAAACGACGATCTGGTGGTCGCCACGCATGGCCGGGCCTTTTGGATTTTGGACGATTTGTCCCCGCTACGCGAATTTAAAGACGAAATAAAAGACAAAGCGCTGTATGTTTATCGACCGAAAGTAGCCTTGCGGATACAATCGGGCGGGAGCCGGCGCCCCATTCCCAACACGGGCGAAAATCCACCGCATGGAGTGGTGCTCTATTACTATGTAAAGGCCGAACCGAAAGAGGTAACCATCGATATTCTTGGACCCGAAAACAAAGTGATTCGGCACTTTTCGAGCAAGCGGATTCCTCCGCCCACTTCCCCGCCCGATCCGGAATCGCCCAAACCCAAGCCGGAAATTGAAGTGCAGGCCGGGCTCAGCCGGTTTGTCTGGAATCTGCACGAGACCGAAGCTCCGCGCATCCCCGGCTATTTTCTCTGGGATTATGAATCGGGGTCGGAAGGCCCGCTGGTCGTGCCCGGTGTTTATCAGGCTCGCATCACCGCCGATGGCGAATCTGCCACGCAATCGTTCGAGGTGAAGCTCGATCCGCGCGTCAAGGTAAGCCCGCAGGACCTGGAGAAACAGTACACGCTCGAAAGCCGCGTCCACAGTCAATTGACCCATGTCTATCAGACGGCTTTGCAAATGCTGGACGTGCGAAAACAGATCGAAGATCTCAACCGCCGTATGGCGGATGCGCCAAAGGACAAGGAAGTGATCGGCGCCGGCCAGCAATTGGACAAAAAGATTGGCGCCGCTCTGGAAAAGCTGGTCGATTTCAAGATTACCGCGAGTGAAGACTCGCTGGCCTATCCGCTGGGTTTGGATGGCAAGCTGGCGACGCTGGCCCAAGACATCGGCGGCGCCGACGGCGCTCCCACCGAACCTCAATATCAGTTATTCCAGAAATATAGCCGTATGCTGGATCAGGATTTATCGGAATGGGGCAGCCTCCTCGCAAAAGATCTTCCGGCGTATCAAAAACTGGCCGCGGCACAGAATCCAGGACCGGTGGTGATCCCGAAGTAAGGAGCAGGGTGTCTCCCCCGCCTCAGAAAATCAGTTTAAGCCCAAACTGAATCTGGCGTGATGTCGTCGCCGCGGTGGTAATCAAGCCCGCCGAAGGACTGATTGCACCGCTCGAAAACACCGTTGCATTCGGCGTCCCGAAGTTCGCGTGGTTCAACAAATTGAAAACTCGGCGCGGAATTGGAGATTGGTCCGCTCGGTGATCGCGGTGTCCTTGAACAGCGACGCGTTCACATCGGTGAGGCCAGGTCCGCTGTGCAAACCCCGGCCTAGCTTCCCGTAAGTCCCAGCGGCGGTCAGGATAAACGCATTGGGGTTGAACCACCCATTCGGGTTGCCCAAGACCACAGGTCTGCAAAATGCCGGATTGAGCGACAGACGAATCGGGGTTCGCGTGTCGCCATCACTGGATCGATTAGAGCCGACCTGTGGAGTAAACAGAAAACCGCTCTCCAGCGTGACGATAGAGTTGAAGTGCCAGCGGCTCACCAGCCGGTCTCCCAAACTGACGAGGTTGTTGGCCCAGAGCTTGCCCTTGCCGAACGCCAGCTCGTAGGAACCTGAAATATTCACTTGATTAGGAATATTATAAACAGACGTTCCCAATCGCGCTTCAAATCGTCGCGGTCCAGAACCATCTGCGCTTGATTGTTGGCCTGCCCGCCGGTGAGCCCGATTCAGATTATCACCCTCGATGACACTATTGCCCACAGGTTCTTCGAAATTCCTCGAGCGACTGGTATCATCTGAACGTGCCAACACATGCGTCCTGGCCGCCCGGGGCCGACCAAAATCCGGATTTGGATGAGGTCTACTACGTCATTGTCGGGATGGGTTTTTCAGCCCTTACTAACCACTTAACCGGCATAACGGGGAATCGTAGCGAGATGTCGAAATTGGACGTTCTACACGTTGGCGACATGGATCCTTGGAAGAGCTACGCGCCGGTGCGGATGGGGCAATGGCCGGCACTGCTCTCGTTGCCCAAGTTTGCACATTTGCCGACCGCGCCTGACGCCCATGCATTTCTTCCTTCTCAGGAATTTGTGCGCACGGTAGAAGACCAGTGGCGAGAGCTCGCGAGCATGCATCGGTTCTTCGCCCTACGGGGACACGTGAATATGATACGGGAGGCGCAACATGGTTTCGACGTGGAATGCGTTTGTGGAGATACCATTCGGACAATAAAAGCTGCCTATGTTGACATTTGCGGCGGTCCCGGACCCTCGCAGCGACTTTGCAGCTCACTTATTTCGGACGCCGCCCTCCGGCAAGAATACGAGGATGGGATAGGTCGGGCGTTGCCGTGGCCCCGGCTCCTTACGGGAGAAATGTTTCTTAGGGGCTCGACCACAGTTGTCCCCGAGGGCGGCAACGTCGCAGTATTCGGCGGAGGATCAACTGCGGCATGGTGCGTCGAGAGAGCCCAGTCGAGGAAGTGCTCCATCCTTTGGGCGGCTAAGAGCGCGCTGAATGCGGCGTTTCTCCCAAGTGAGCGGAATGACGAGCTTGCACAAGGGCCCTTGACTCGTAGCCGCAGCAATGGAATTCAGTTTGTGGCCGGCGAGCTCTATCCCACGGACTGTAAAACACGGTTTGCGGAAGGCGTTGACGTCGAAAAAATTTTTGTGGAAAAGGACAATCTCATCAGCTTAACGCTGTGCAAGAACGACAAAGTCGTCGAGAATATCAGCACTTCGCCGGGAAGACATGTCGATTCGAGTCGACGACCACTCCCCTTCCCTCCGCCCCCGGAGCGTTTCCACCAGGTGGTGGTTGCTCTCGGCCATAAAAAGGAACTTAGACAGAAGGGCTCTTGGGCACACTTCGTAGAGCCGCTACTAAAGGCCGGCCGCCCAAGCCGAAGTCATCTCCTCCTGGACAGACATTCTAGGGTCGTTGGCCTTAAATCGTCGAATGGTAGACTTCGCGTACTGGGATCAGCCGCGTTATGTCACCCTGAGGTCGCCCGCGAGTGGCGGCGAACGAGTGGTGTCTCCTATAAATTCTTCCAAACCATGGTAGAGCAGGCGAAGGTGAGCATCGGCATCACCTTATCGGCAGTGACAGTGGCCGAAGCTAACGGACTCTGGAGTCTCAGCGCTAACCCTAACATCAATACTGCTAGCCGAGCCGACTTCGCAGCGGTCTGGTCCAAATTTTCGCACGCGGCTGATTCTTGGTACTTCATGCGGGCTGCTCGGACTCATCCGCTCACGGAAGTCGAGCTCGAATTCGTATTCAACTCAATGAAAGACCATTATTGAGCTGCACCGGCGACGTTCCCGTGCTCGCTCAATGCCAAGGAAAATCGATCCGAGTCAACTACGTGGCCAGCGACGACATTCTGTCTCATCCAACGCGCAGGGGGCAACGAGGACTGAATTTTCGGCCGATGACGACCGACAACAACTCCCTGATCCTCTTCAAACTTGTCGACTGGATCAATCGGATTTCCTTCTAAGTTAACGTATTCTAAGTTTCGTAGGTCGGACCATATTCCTCCGTCGGCCAAGGCCCGCACGCCCCACTCCCCGATGTGATTGTGGGCAAGGGACAGCCAGCGCAAGCCCCGAAGGTTATATTGCTGGAGATTAAAAACCGACATATCCGTTAGATTCTGGGCGTCGAGGTTCAAAGATGCAATCCGTTGAGCGACCCCGTCTCCCAAGAACCCCTCAAGTATCAACTTGAAATCGCCATCACCATCTATGTCAATGATATTGAGGTGACGAATCGGTGCGCCCATCAGCAGTTCCGCCCGAGTCTTCCGCTGAATCAAAGTACCTCCGGGGACGGTCACAGACTCAATAAACCCTCGGTGGAACTCAATTTCGCGAATGCGGGCCTCTGCATACCATTTGGGAATCCATTCTTCGCGCCTCCCCGCTAACAGCCGATCTGCTACAGCGGCAAGGCGTAGCCAATCAGGATGGTCCGTGGACGGGAGCCTGGCGACGGCAATTTGCGTACGGATGAGGGTCGCGCGCTCGGGATCAATCTTCTCGATGCGCCCAGCGTATGCTAGTCGCGGCTTGTCGTTGTTTAGGTCAGACATTATGGCTGCAAGGAGCTCCGAAAATTCGTCAGGCCCATGCGATTCTGTTGCCATTTAATTCCCCTAATCATATTATCGGCTGCTGACCAAGCTGTGATTAGCCAAACACCGACTTCTCTGTAATGCCAAGCCTCCGAACGCGATTTGAGCACGTGGAATGCCAAAGCTGTTTGGCCGTATACCACTTGCAGACGATGGGTTCCGGCCTGCAAATTCTATAGTACCCTGGCACGCTAAGACCAAATTTGACCGACCGGTCCACTGTTGACGTCCCAATATACGTCTTTCAGCACAAAGGTTCTGGATCATGAACAAAACGTTGGGAACGCAATCCGAAGCCACTGACAAGACATGGCTAAGTGCACCCATGCAAACATCAAGCCTGAGCAACCAAAGGGCTAAACACGCCCCCTCATCTCATTTCGTAGATACATGACGCCCCTCGGCAGTCAAACGTCGATCGGTCGGCAAGCCACGATACCGGTTTCCCATTTTCGGCTCCTGTACGCCCCCAGCGAGGCCAACATGCCGTGTCATGTTGTCTCAGCAACGGGATGGTTCCTTGTGCCTCTCGTACCAACGCCGAGCGGGCACTACATTTCACAGACTAAGCTGCGCCGGCTATCTTGGTGAGGCATCACGGCGCGTGACGCCTAATTGAGCAAGCCGAAACAGCACAGGATGATGGCCAAACCCGAGCCCGCTCAGAAGATCAGCTTGAGCCCAAACTGAATCTGGCGCGACGTCGTCGCAGTAGTGGTAATCAAGCCCGCCGAAGGGCTAACAGCCCCGCTCGAAAACACCGTCGCATTCGGCGTCCCAAAGTTCGCGTGGTTCAACAAATTGAAAAACTCGGCGCGGAATTGCAGATTGGTTCGCTCGGTGATCGCGGTGTCTTTGAACAGCGAGGCGTCCACATCGGCGAGGCCGGGTCCGCTATACACACCCCGGCCTAAGTTCCCGTAAGTGCCGGCGGCGGGCAGAATGAACGCAGCGGGGTTGAACCACTGATTCGGGTTGCCCAGAACTACAGGCCCCGAAAATGCCGGATTGATCGAAGGACGATCGGGGTTTCGCGTGTCGCCGTCACCGGATCGATTGGAGCCGACCTGTGGAGTAAACGGAAAACCACTCTCCAGCGTGACGATGGTATTGAACTGCCAGCGGCTCACCAGCCGGTCTCCCAGACTGCCGAGGTTGTTGGCCCAGAGCTTGCCCTTGCCGAACGGCAGCTCGTAGGAACCCGAAATATTCACTTGATTCGGAATATTGTAAGCGGAAGGTCCCCAATCGCGCTTCAAATCGTTGCGGTCCAGAATCATCTGCGCTTGATTGTTGGCCTGCGCGCCGGTGAGCCCGGAGTTGAAATCCAGATCCTTCGACCAGGTGTAGTTCACCCGAAATTGTAAGCCCTGATGGAACCTGTGGCTCACGTCGATCTGCAGCGCGTTGTAGCTGCTGTTGCCTTCCGTATACCAGAAGAATCCCGCGCCCAGATTCGGATTGGGGCGTAGCGCGCCAGGTCCGGGAATGTACTGCGCGCCCTGAGGCACGATGGTAGAAGTTGTACTCAAACTGGCGGCTGTCGCCACGCCGCCAGCGGAGCAGCCGCTCGGATTGGAACAAATTTGCGTGGGAATGGTATTCGGATCGACACTCAACAGCCCGTGATATCCGAATGATCCGACATAGGCCACGCGCAGCACGGTATTGCGGTCCAGTTGCTGCTCCACCATAAGATTCCATTCCTGCGCGGTGGGAGTCTTGGCGTTCGGTTGCACGCCCTGCGGGGCAAAGATGGTGCCGGCAGCGGGAGCCACGCCAGGAGTAATGGGAACGAGCGTAGGCAGCGATCCGGTTTTTGAAACGGATCCATTGTAGGGCGGGATCGAGTTGAGCAGAAAACTCAAGTCGTCGATCAACGAATAATAAGTGCCGTAGCCCGCGCGAACCGCCGTCTTCCCATTTCCAAAAACATCCCACGCGAGGCCCGCCCGCGGTCCCAACAAATGCTTCGCGTTGTTTTGGGTGAAGGCCGAACTGCCCACTTGCGGATTGGTGATCAGGATTCCGTTGGTATCGGTGAGATAGTTGGCGGCCCTTCCGGATTCTTCATTCCACCCGGAGGTGAATTCATAGCGCAGGCCCACCTGGAAAGTGAGATTCGGGAATAGCTTGATCGCGTCTTCGACATAGCCTGCGCCAAAGAGACTTCTCCAGCCCAATTCATTCGGGTCCGGCACCACCTGGAACGACGTCACCGTACCTTGCAGAAATGTGGTCAAGCTTGCAAAACTGGCTTGCCCCAACTGCCGCGAGGCGGCGTTTTCGTTGTCTTGCAGGCGCTGAAACCAGACGCCGGCGCTGATCTTGTGGCGTCCTTTGGTGATCTGCACACTGTCTGTGTAGGTGAAGAGATTTCTGCGGTTGTATACGTTGGCGGCGTTGTTCGGCCCAGCGGATGTGATGGTTCCTCCCGCGGTGGTGGTGACGCCGCCGCCGACCACAATGCCGCCAGGACCCAGGCCGGTGACGAAGTCCAAGCTCGCTGGAAACGAAGCCAGCGGAAATGAATCGTAGTTGAAAGCGGCGCGCGAAAAACCCGCGCGAAACGTGTTCAGAATCTCCGGAGAGATGACGTGCGTCTCTTCCACGCTGGCAACCTGGCTGCGCAATGTTTCGTAGGAGCCGAACAGCGGGTCGGCCAGCGGGATCAGGCTGTCGCCGTCGTCTATCGTGTAGCTGGCCGAGAAAGTATCCCGGTCGCTAAAAACATAATCTGTCCGCAGCGTTCCGAAATCCTCGCGAATACTTTGTTTGGGATTGTTGTACGACAGCGCGGTGCCGCTCGGCAGGCCGTTTACGGTTAGCTCCGGACCATTGGGCGCGGGCCAGAGCTGCGTATAAGGGAGCATCGCGGGATTCAGCTTAGAAACCGTCGTGTACACGCCCGCGGCATTGGGCAACAAACCCTGCCGGGCTTGGGCGTCGGGAACCACGCTCACGCTGCTCACCGCCAGCGACTGCCGGAAGCCTTCATAATTGCCGAATAGGAACCACTTGTCTTTTTTGATGGGCCCGCCCAACGCGCCGCCGAACTGGTTCCGGCGAAACGGGGGAACGGAGGCCTGGTCAAAAAAGTTTCGCGCGTCCAGATCGCTGTTGCGGAGAAACTCAAACAGCGTGCCGTGCAACTGATTCGTTCCCGATTGCGTGACTACGCTGATCTGCGCGCCATCCCGTTTTCCGTACTCGGCGCCATAGGTGCCGGTGAGCACATTGAACTCCCGAATGGCGTCGATGCCCAACAGCTCTCCACTCACGCCGCCGGGCGAGATGGCAAGTTGGCTGGACCCCGTGTATTCGATCCCGTTCAGCAGAAACAGATTGTCATAGGTCCGGCGGCCGTTCACGGAAAACGTATTGCCGTCGCTGGTGCTGGTTTGCGGACTTTTCATCGCGCTGTAGTTCACCGCGCCGGGATTCAGCGTGATCAGGTTGTCGAAGCTGCGGCCGTTGAGCGGCAGGTCCTTGATCTGCTCTTCGCCCACCACGCCCGAGACCGCGGAGGTGGTGGTGTTGACCAGCGGCGTTGCATCGGTCACCGTCACTTGCTGCGCCAGCTCGCCCAACTCCAGGTGGAAATTGACCACGGCATCCTGTCCAACCACTAAGTTCACTCCGGTTCTGACCGCCGTCTTGAAACCGGTCTTCCCGGCCTTCAATTCCTGTGGGCCCAGAGGCAAAGCGACCAGCGCGTAGTTGCCCGACGGGTCTGTGATGACGGTTCTCGTCGCTCCCGTCTCCAGGCTCTTGACGATTACCGTTGCGCCGCGTACTCTCGCGCCGGAAGCGTCTTCTACCGTCCCGGAGATCGCGGCTGTTACCTGAGCCCGTAGCGGCAGCGCCCCGCTGCACAGCGTGAATACGCAGAGCGCGAAACCCAGCAACTGGCGCGATTCACTCTTGGGGCGTTGGTTCACGCAGGTCTCCTAACATTTTTCCGCGCGAAACATATTCCATCAAATTGTTTACTTGGTTTTTGCAAGACGGCTCGGTTTGGATGACATCAAGTTTATCACTGGCCGGGGCGGATCATCCGGCAGTTTTAGCCCCGAACGTCAGTGAGGGGAACGCAGCAGTCGCGACATCTCGACAGCTCAGTCCCCTCCCCCGATGGCCTCGATAAAGCGCGAGAGCAGCGACCGGAGGCTCTCCATCTCTTTCGCGGAAAAGGCGCCGGTCACCCGGCGCTCCACCGGGTCCACGGCTTCGCGCGCCGAATGCAAAGCCTCCCGGCCAACGTTTGTGATCTGAAGCTCCAGCACGTTAGGATGCCGCGCGTGAGGAGAGCGCGAGACCAGCCCCTGCTCCTCCATCGTCTTGAGCACGATCATCATCGCCTGTGGCGTCACCAGGCAGGCGCGCGCCAGGGTGGCGGCAGTGATTCCCGGCTGCCGGTCCAACTCGGTAAGAGTGACGTACTGCCCCAGCGTCAGCCCGATGGGCTTCAACGCCGCGCTCTTGGCCTTGAGCAGCGCTTGCTCGGCCCGTTTCAGGATCATTCCCAGCCGCCGATCCTTTACATTTTCCAAGGCACAACCTTTCCGAATTGGACCAGCTCGCCATAGAAAGCAGGATCGGGCGCCGGGTCTAGCGCCAAGTCAATCAAGTGGCCAGCCGCTTGCGCCGGCGTTTGGGCGCGGCTCATGTCCGCGAACCACGGCCGCGAAGCTCCCGTGTCAATGAGACCGGGACAAATCGCGGCTATCAGAATTCCGCGACGCAGATCGTCAGCCTGGCGCTGGCGGGCCAGAACGCGAACCGCCGCGACCTGGCCGATCTTGGAGGGGATATTCATCCAGGCAGGCCACGCCTCGGCCGCGGCCCGGCCTTCACGCACCGCGTCGCGCCACGCGCAGACGGCTGCGTCAACATCGTCCAGCGACTGCACATCTTCAAATCGCGAATGGAGCACTGGCGCGAGCGCGCGCAGTGAGCCCGCTCTGCTGGCCACGACCAGCATCCGTCCGCCGTCTCGAAGCAGCGGCGTGAAATTACGGAGCACGTGCGTGGTGCCGAGATTGTTCACATCGACATAATGATCGATCACCTCAGCCGGAGCATCGTCCGGCTGGACGCGCGTGTAATGGTTGGAAAAAACAATATCGATGCCGCCATGCCGCTGGTTGAGCGCGGCGGCGAAGTGTTCAACCGCAGTGCGATCGGAGACGTCGAGCGCCTCGCCTCGCACCTCCGCCTTGCCAGTGGAAATGCGTTCGAGAGCCTCGGAAACGCGGCCGGCGTTCTGGCCAGTTAAGTAGACGACATCGCTCGGCTTCAGGCGGTCGGCCAGTCCTTGGGCAAGCGCCAAGCCGAGATTGCGGGTTGCCCCGGTAATGATTGCTACAGTGCTCATGGCATTGAGTATAATCAACTGATTGATGACAGTCAATTGTTTGTTGGCCCATTTCAATAATCCTCTGGCGCAGCCACGTCGACTCACGCGCTTCTCCCATCTGTAATCCGCGCTCGTTTTTGATACCTGTTACGATCCGCCCCGGCCGTCTTTCGGAATCAAGAAAACACTGAAACATCGTCCGATAATGAACCGACTTAATAGAACAAATATTCCGTATTTCTTCGCCTCGGGAGGAGTGACAGTTTGGAAACCGGTGAGCACTCGGAGGAAGATACTCACCGGCTGTTGACAGAGCGCCTACACAACCCTGCCTAGACCATTATGACGAATATTGTTTCGTAACGGTTACCCCGCTGCGCCACGAGACCCGCTCGATCCGCCCAATGAACACGGCATAGCTCAATGCGCTAATCAAGAGACTGAAACAGACCACGACAAAAGCGAAATAGAAAGAGTGAGTCCGCTGAACGATAAATCCGGTGATCGCCGGAGCGGCGATTCCGGCCAGATTACCCATGCAATTCTGAACGGCGGTCCATTTTGCGGCCGCTTCCGGCCCGGCAAGTGTTTGCGTGATGCCCCAGTGATTGCCGCTGAAGAAGCCGTAAAAGAAAGTGGCGACGCTCAACAACACCAGCGCGGTAGCGGGATTCGGCGCAATTGCCGCGGGCATCAGAAACAGCGCGCACACGATCAGGCCGCCCGACACAAAGATCTTGCGGACGCGGTTCGGTGAAGCGCCGCCCCGGATAAACCAGTCGGAAGCGGAGCCGGCAAACAGCGCGCCTGTCGCCACGGTGAAAAATGGCACAGAGCCGAACAGCGCCATGGCCTCGGTTGTGAAGTGACGCTCCATTTGCAGATAAGAGGGCAGCCAGGTAAGCAGAAAATACCAAACATAATTGGCGGTGAACAAAGCCAGAATGGTGCCCCACGCCTGGCGCTTGCGCAGAATCTCGAAATACCCGGGGCTGTTGTGTTTCCCCGAAAGTCGCGTGTTCTGTGGCAGGCCGGGCGCAACCAAACACCAGGGCAGCAACCAGAGCAGGCTGGCCACTCCGACGGATATAAACAGCGCGCGCCAGCCGAAATGAGCGAGGATCGTTCCGCCAATCAGCAGCCCCAACGCCGGTCCCAGTTTGCAACCAACATCGATCAAGCCGTTGGCCGTTCCGCGCAGCTTTTCCGGAAAGCTGACCGCGAGGATTTTTGAGTAGGCGGGATAGGCGACCGATTCGCCCGCTCCCAACAAGAGTCGAATCAGAAACAAGGAGGCAAAGCCGGTCAGCAATCCTGTCGCGATGGTCGCTCCCGACCACAACAGGTACCCGAAGGCGAACACCCAGACCACGGAGTAGCGGTCAATCAGCCAGCCCGCGAATATCTGGCAAGTGGAGTAAGTCCAGAAGAACGCGGAATACAGAATACCGAGTTGATAGGGCTGAAGCTTCAGCTCCTTGGCTAGTTCCACGCCCGCGATCGACAGATTGGAGCGGTCAATGTAGTTGATGCCGACCGAGATCACCAGCAGCGCAAGCACCAACCACTCGATGTGCGCCTTAATGCGCGGAGCCGTGCCGCGGTTCGCTGCATCTTTACCACGAAGCATCGTGGGGGAGTCTATCACGTATCGTCACTGCGGATGAACCAAAGTCGGCCTGACGGTCGCGCCTAATCGCGCGTCGTCACCGCAAATCACATGTACTCGTTCGCTCATCGGTCCAGTCAAACCGTGCGCGCTCACCGCAAATAAAACAAACTCAGCCGCGGCAGGTGCGCATCCTCGAGCACCCTGCGCTCCAGAAACTGCTTTTCCAACATGCTGAGTTGCTCGGCCGACATCTTGCTGCGATAAGCGCGGAGTTGGGAATCCAAATCGCGCCGGGCGGCCAGCAGTTGTTCGTCGGTCAGCCGCGATCGCGCGATGGCGATCATTTTATCTTCGAGCGCGGTCAGCCGCTGCTCCAGTTGTTCGAGATCGTGATAGTGCGTCGCGGCCGCTTCCAACAGGCGGTCGAGGGACGCCGCGACATCCTCGTAGCCCGCTTGCCGCCGGACTTCTTCGGCGTTCCTCGCAAGGTGATTTCTCAAGTCCTCGATCGGGAACGGCGCTTCGGACTGCTTCCTGCTCTTGGCCGGCGTCAGCCCGGCCATGGCCTGCGCTTCCGCTAGCACGGCTTGCCCGCAGTAGGCCAGAGAGTTGACCGCTTGGCCACGCTTCTTCCTGGCGCGCCACTTCTCAAACGCTGCGTCAATGCCGCGCAGCACCGCCTCCAGCGGCACGCCGGCGTTCTTCCAGGTCTCGATGAGCGCCCAGTCGAGCGGTGACAGCAGAAACAACCCCGTCCCGCGGGCCTTCTGAAATCGCTCTTCAATTTCCGTGAAGTAATTAAAGTAATTCGACGGCCAGAGATTTATGTCTTCCGATTCCGGCGCCATACCATCTCCAAACCTTGCAACGTCAGGTCCTCATTGACCTCGTGAACATACTTGGAAGCTTTCGCTATCAGCTTGGCCTGCCCACCGGTGCCGATCGCCTTGGTTTGCGGCCCGAGTTCAGCGATGGTGCGCTCGACAATGCCGTCGATCAGGCCCACAAAGCCATAGAACAAGCCGGATTGTATACTGGCCACGGTGTTCTTGCCGATGAGTGACGGCGGCTCGCGGAAGTCCACCTTAGGCAGTTTGGCCGCGCGCGCGAACATACCAGTGATGGACATGTTGATACCGGCGCAAATCATCCCACCCAGGTACTCGCCCTGCGCCGAAACCACGTCGAAATTGATGGTGGTGCCGAGATCGACGACAATCGATGGGCCTCCATAAAGCTCCCATGCGGCGACGCCGTTGATCACGCGGTCGGCGCCCACTTCGCGCGGATTGTCATAGAGCACTTTGATTCCGATGTCGGTCTCGGGCCCGATGAACAAGGGCGTCGAGTGGAAATAGCGCTCGGCCATTTCCGCCAGCACGCTGTCCACCTGCGGAACCACGCTGGCGATCACAATGCCATCCACGCGCGCCAGCTCGAGCGAGTTCAGCGCAAAAAGGTTGCGGATCAGGATGCCCCATTCGTCCGCCGTCTGTTCATGAATAGTGCGCAGCCGCCAGCGGTCGTGTACTTGGGAGCCTTCAAATACGCCAATGGTCACGTTGCTGTTGCCGACATCGAGCGCTAAGAGCATGGCCGCACGCCTCCCGCGAGAATCACGTGTTCCCGCCGATCGTCACCGCGCACCAGCAGGAACCCGTCTTTGGTAAGACCGGCGGTGGTTCCCGTCAGAACTCCATTTTCCTGGTCGACGCTCACGCGGCGACCGCGGACATAGCTCGATGCGTGGGAGAACATTTCGAGGATCGCTGGCCTTCCTTCCTGAACAAGTGTAGAGCAGAAAACATCGATGGCTGGCAACAGGGCCGCGAGCAATGTTTCGCGCGACTGCGTGCGGCCTGAGGCGATTCTTAGCGAGGTCGCCAGATGGGATAGCTCCGAGGGAAATGCCGTGTGATTCACGTTGATCCCGATGCCGGCGATCACTGCCGGGCCGTCCAGATGCGTGAGAATACCAGCCACTTTCAGACCGTCTCCAACCAAAACGTCGTTGGGCCAGCGGAGATCGCAAGCGATACCAGTCGTATTTTGGATCGCATCCACCGTGGCCAACCCCAGCGCCATGGTGATCATCGGGTCAACCGGCACACGCAGCACGACTGAGAAATACAAGCCGGTTTCCGCCTCGGAATGCCATGGCCGCCGATACCGTCCGATGCCGGCGGTTTGTTCTTCGGCAACGACTACCGTTCCGGAGCGAGCCCCGCCAGCCGCCAGGCGCGCGGCCTCATTCATGGTGGAATCGAGCACCAGATGATAGTGAATCTCACGCTTCGGGAGCAGGGTCCGCAGGGCGGCGATGTCCATTGTTTAGGGCTTCTTCGTTTTTTTGCAACTGCGCGCTATATCCCGCGAGTTTCTCGCGCATTCCGTCGACCACGGTAGCCGGCGCTCCCTGCAGGAACTTCGCGTCGCCCAGTTGCCGCTGTAGGTTGCCGATGAGCTTGGTGAGATTCAGGTTTTCTTTTTCGAGTTTGCCGCGAACCGCTGAATCGTCCACTTCCGCAAGCTTAGGCCAAACATCGAATTCGGCAGTCGAGTAGAACGAGCCTTCGAGTTTGGGCGCATTGCCCTCGTGTACGTCGGCAAATTGCATCTTGGCCAGGCGCTCGACAATTTTGAGGTCCACCTGCGCGGCTCCCGCGCGGCGATACAGCACCCACTCGGCGGCGGCCGCGTTCTTAGCGCGCAGCGTGCGCACGGCGGTCACCATTTCCTGCAGCAGCCCTACTTCGCGCTCAGCGGCTTCATCGGTGGAGGTTGGTTCCGGAAAAGCCGCCACGGCGATGGACGTCGACTGTCCGAACCGATGCCACAGCTCTTCCGTCAAAAACGGCATCAGCGGATGTTGCAACCGCAGGAATGTGCCAAACACGTTTAGTAAATTCCGCCAATCGTTGGTCATGCCGGACTTCTCGGTAAACCGGAGTTTCTTGATCTCCAGATACCAGTCGCAGAAATCGTGCCAGAAGAAATGCCACAGCGTATCGGCCGCTTCATGATAGCGATGCTGCTCAAAGGCCCGATTGATGTTTTCCGCCGCTCGATTCAGCAGACTAAAAATCCAGCGATCTTCGACGTGCTCCGGCTGGCCTGCGTCCGGGATTCCGGGCTCGACGCCCGAGCTTTCCATGTTCATCCAGATCAGGCGCGCGCCGTTCCAAATCTTGTTGGCGTATTTCTGCGCGGCGGCCGCGCGTTCTTCGGTGTAAGTGATGTCGGTGCCCGGCGCCACCGCGATCAGCAACGACAGCCGCACCGCGTCGGTTCCGTAGCGATCGTTGATGTCCAGCGGATCAATCACGTTGCCTTTGGTCTTGGACATCTTCTGTTTATCCGCATCGCGAACCAAACCGTGCATGTGCACCACGCGGAACGGCACGTTGTTGGTGAGTTCCAGGCCCATCATCAACATCCGCGCCACCCAGAAGAACAGAATGTCGAAGCCGGTGATCATCAGCGAGGTTGGATAATACTTGGCCAAATCGGGCGTCGCGTCCGGCCAGCCCAACGTCGAGAACGGCCACAAGCTGGAGCTGAACCAGGTATCGAGCACGTCCGGATCCTGCTGCAGATTGTGCGAGCCGCAGTGCGCGCAGGCTCGCGGCGTCTCGCGGCTCACCGTGATTCGATGGCAGTCATCGCAATGCCAGGCGGGAATGCGATGGCCCCACCACAATTGGCGCGAAATACACCAATCGCGAATATTCTCCATCCAATAATGGAAAGTCTTGTTCCAATTGTCCGGAACGAAGATGACACTGCCGTCGTTCACCGCGCGCAGACACTTCTCCGCCAGCGGCTTGGTTTTCACGAACCATTGCGTCGACACCAACGGCTCGACAATGGTGCCGCAGCGGTCGCATTTGGCTAGCGGCAACGTGTGCGGCTCTACTTTAGCGAGCCGACCCAGCGCTTCCAGATCGGCAACCACGCGCTTTCTGGCTGCAAACCGGTCGAGGCCGGCATAAGCGCCCGCCTCCGCGGTCATCTTGCCTTCTTCATCGATGACTTTCACGTGCGGCAGATTATGCCGTTTGCCCACTTCAAAATCGTTGGGATCGTGCGCCGGCGTAATCTTCACCACGCCGGTGCCGAATTTCGGATCGGCCAGAGAATCCGCAACGATCGGAATGGGGCGATTCATCAACGGCAGCAGCACTGTCTTGCCCTGCAGATCGAGATAGCGTTCGTCGTGCGGGTTCACAGCTACAGCGGTGTCGCCCAGCATCGTCTCTGGGCGAGTGGTGGCCACAGTCAAAAAGCGGTCGCTGCCCTCCACCGGATAGCGAATGTGCCAGAGACTTCCATTGGTCTCCTCGTGCTTCACCTCCACATCGGAGATCGCCGTCTGGCAGCTCGGGCACCAGTTGACCATGTAAGCGCCGCGATAAATGAGGTCCCGTTCGTACAGCAGGACAAACGCTTCCGTCACGGCTCGCGATAGCTCCGGGCTCAACGTGAAGCGTTCCCGCGACCAATCGCAACTGTCGCCGATGCGCTTCATCTGCGTGGTGATGCGCGCGCCGAATTTCTCTTTCCAGGCCCACACGCGCTTCTCGAACTCTTCGCGGCCAAGCTGCTTGCGGCTGATGCCTTCCTGCTTCAGGCTTCGCTCCACCAGCATCTGCGTGGCGATGCCCGCGTGATCCACGCCCGGCAAAAACAGCGTATTGTCGCCGCGCATGCGATGCCAACGCACCGCCGTGTCGATCACCGAGTGATCCAGCATGTGGCCCATGTGCAGCGAACCGGTGACATTGGGAGGCGGCACGGCGATCGAGAAGACCGGGCCCGGAGCCTCGCGATCGGCCACAAAAACGCCAGACTCGAGCCAGGAATTGGCCCAGTAGGGCTCGGTCTTTTGCGGCTCGTAAACTTTATCGAACTCCATGGATATTTCTAGTTTAGCGGGCGGTCCGGCAGTGTTCTCGTCATGTGAGGATCTGCCGGCAGCAACGCCGACGCTTAGCGAACGGAAAGATCCTTGGTCGACTGGCGGCCACGCGCTCTACGGATTAATCTTAGATCCAGCTAGCGCCTGACAATCTGCTATCATTAAACTGTCTTTGTCAGTCCTGCGATTTTGGTTGTTCGTGCCAACGGAGTTTTACGGCCTTTGTTCGATCTGCCCGATTAGCTCGTTCTGCAAATTCAGAAAGAAACCAACTTGAAAAATATTTTTGTAGGAAACCTCAGCTTCAGCACCACTGAAGATGCACTTCGGTCCCTGTTTGAAGCATATGGGGCTGTGGACCGTGTCAGCATCGTCACCGATCGCGAGACCGGCCAGCCACGTGGCTTTGGCTTTGTGGAAATGAGCGTCGATACCGAAGGCAATCGGGCGATTGATGCGCTTAACGGAACGGAACTCAACGGCCGGGCACTGAACATCAACGAAGCCCGCCCCAAGGAAGAGCGGGGTGGCGGCGGCGGTGGACATCGCCGAAGCGGTGGCGGCGGTGGCCGTCAGAACAACCGCTGGTAAGAGACAGCGCCGGTAAATTTAATAGAAAAAGACTAAAGTCTGTGCCACCAGGCTGTTCACGCATGGTGGCGCAGACCCTTTGGGTAGAGGTGTGGGGCAGGTTATCAACCTGCCGCGGGTTATTTACCCGCGCGCATCCGGCTCAACCAAACGCCGCAGGAATGGCGAATTTTTGGCAGCCGGCCGAAAGCTGACGTTGCGCCGTTTTGTCTACGAAAGAGTAAATCTGTCTACGGCTCTGGGTCAGTATGACCCTCGGTTTCGGGCGCGGGCGATGACCCGAGCATGCTCAAAAACAGGCCGAAGATAAGAAGAACCCCGATGATGGCCGCTAGCGTCATAAAGTCCCCGCGTGCATCCTTGAGATCCTTTTAGCAAGTCATCTGCCATTCGAAGATCGGCCTGAGCACCGCTAAACGTCCTGCGCAAACGGCCCGAATATCGATTTCCTGACACCTTTTGGTCAAACCCTTCCGAGCCGCGACCGTGGGGGAGCGGTTGGTTGTGTCATGCCAGAGGACCCGCAAAACGCCGGCGTTCCTATGCAACCCTGTATTAAAACTACAACGCGCTTCCCAATTTCTGTTGCAGCCAGCGGATCATATATGCCTTGTAGGCGGTCAAGTCCTTAAGTTCCCACCCGCGCATACCATGCCCTCCTCCAGCCACCGAGAACAGAATACAGGACCCTCCCGCCTGCTGGATGCGAGCGCATAGCGTGACGGACTGATCGTAGGGCACCAACGGGTCAGCCGTCCCGTGAATCAGCAGGAAGGGCGGCATGCCCGCATGCAGGTAATTGATGGGCGACCCGGCTTTCAGTCCCGCGAACACGAGGTCGCCCCAGGGACTGTCTTTGATCTTTTCCCGCCATTGTTCCGGGATTTGCGGCGCATTTTGGGCGATGCCGGCCAGATCGTTGGGTCCATAAAAGGAGACCACCGCCTTGACCACCCCATTTGCTCCTGGCCGGAGGGCCGCCATGGATGCAAGCTGCGCGCCGGCCGATTCGCCGATCAGCGCGATGCGATCCGGGTCGATCCGAAATTCAGTGGCGTGGGCTTTTACGTAACTCACCGCCTGGCGCACGTCGTCCACCGCCGTGCTCAAAAGGAATTTACCCGGTACGTCGCCCATCAGTCGATAGCTGATCGAGAACCAAGCGATTCCGGCGTTCGAAAGCGGCGCGAACAACGGCGCGACGTTATGTTTCCGGTCGCCGCGTATCCATCCGCCGCCATGCACCAGAATGGCGGCCGGATGCGGACCTGGGCCGTCGGGAATGTTGGCATCCAGCAGCAGCCGGAAATCGCCCACCCGGCCGTATTCTATGTCCGGCCGCAGTTCCGCGCGGCTCACGATAGTAAACAAGGCCATAAGGAGCGCGCACCTCAGCATGCTTTGATTATCCCAACAGCTTGTGGGGCAGGTTATCAACCTGCCGCGGGTTATCAACCCGCGCGAGTCGCAACAGGCTGCTAGCGCCCGTCGAACAGCCAGCTTTTGATGGGCTGAAACGCTAAGTCGATCAAACCGGCCACCAACCAGATAGTTGAGCTGATGGAGAGCGATCGAGCCGTAATCGGCACTTCCGGCGTGCGGTCTAACTGGAGCAACGGTCCACCTTCGTTCGCAGCAGTGCGGTCATACAGAAACAGCGGCGCTGCGGCAAACAGTGCAAACACCGGGAACCACACCGTGGTGACGACCACATTCGCCTGCTCGAGCGGTTTATTTTGCCAGAGGAACCCGATCGACTGGACCAAGTCGGCAATCGCGAACACCGCCAGCGCGAAATGACGAATCGCCAGGGCGCGGCCGGCGCTCCGCAAGCCGGTCATCAGCTCGCGCGAACGCTGAATGGCCGCCCTCCCAGACAGCTTCTCGACCACGCAAATCACCGGCCACAGACAATCGCCGATTACCCAACCGGGTCCGAAGAACACCGCCGATTCCACCTGCGTTCTCACGAGAACCGGCAGCATCTTGACCAGCTTCCAGAAGACTCGGAATGAGAGAAACCTGCCTGAGCGGACTTGCTCGTCCTGGGCCATCAAGGCGGCGGATGCGCGCAGCACATTGTCGGAGAAAATGAGCAGCGCCGCCACCGCCAGCGGGACCAGCACAATGCGCGCGGCAACAACCGGCAACACCTTCTTGCTGAGCGCAGCCAATATCGCCGTTAGCGATACGACCGCCGTGTATCCTGGCGACAGCAAGAGAGCGTTTGTCCCGAGATGTTGCAGCAGAAACGCTTTCGATCTCCGCAAGGCGAGGAATTCGGCGTCCATCGCGTTCCGAAAGCGGCGCGTGAAGGCGACCGCCGATACAGGACGGTCCACTGGATCGCGCGCCAGGCCGGCGAGAATCGCGTCCGAGACGTCGCGCGGAATCTTCCGGACGCTGGCGGGCGGAGGCGGATTTCCGCTCAGGTGATATTCGAAGAGTTCGCTTTGCTTCCCGCTAAATGGCAACTGGCCGCAGGTCAGCGAGTACGCGACCACGGCCAGCGAATAGATGTCGGAGCGAAAATCGATTTCCTTGCCTAACGCCTGTTCCGGCGACATGAACGCGGGAGTCCCGAGCATGCTGCCCGGTATGGTTTGCGCGCTTGCGCTGCTGTCGAAAGAACCGGAAGAAAAAGGCGAGGGCGTTGCTGCGATAGCGACCGTCTCTAGCTCTCCGCGCGGCTGCACGCTCGCCGGCGCAGGCATCATCAGTGTCTCCAGTTCGTTGCTCGGCGTCGAGGAACGCGGCGTGGGAGCGCTCGTCTCTGGAACGATGGGAACCAGATCGCCGAGAGCAAAACTCAGTTTGGCAACCCCGAAGTCGAGCACCTTCACGGTGTAGCCGCCACGGCCGTTGGGCTCCAGCCAAATGTTGTCCGGCTTCAGATCGCGATGGACGATTCCATGCCGATGCGCTTCACTGAGCGCCAGTCCGATCTGGTCCAGCAGGTCCGCGATCAGCGGTAGCGCGATCTCCGGATTGGCCTTCTGGAAATCCGAAAGCGTCTGGCCGTCGAGATACTCCATGACCAAGTAGGGCATGTCGCCTTTGGCGGCTTTCGCGATGCCGAAATCCGTGACGTTCACAATATTGGGATGGCGCAGACGTCCACAGGCCTGTGCCTCGCGCTGGAAACGCGCGAGAAACTGCGGTTCCGCGGCCCATTTCGGCGCGATCACCTTGACCGCGACGACGCGAGTGGTTCCGAGGTGCGTCGCGAGATAGACGTTCCCCATCCCACCCGCGCCGAGTTCCTTGTCGATGCGGTACTTGCCGTCGAGAATTTCGCCCAGAATTGAGTCAGACAAGAGGGTCCAGGCGTCATCATAGCAACCGCTGGCTCGCAGGAATCAATGTAGGGCCGCTGCGAACAACTCGAACCTCAGAAAATATCTTTCCGTTCCTTGCCGCCGGTCCAGAGCCGGAGGTAGATCGTTCCGCCGTTCATCCTCTGATTGACGGCGTGCAACTGATCCATGCTCTCAGTCGTGAACTGAGACTTATGGCAGCCCAGCGCTTCGCGCGCTTTAGCGGAGTCTTCTGGCGTGTAGGCGATTCGTGTGTTGAGAAACCGGTCTTCGGTCGGCGAGAACGGCGCGAGAAACGAGAGCGCCTTGGACACGTCGGGCGTCATCCGGCTTTTCGCCAAGCCAACATAGTAGAGTAGCGGCGTGACGCCGCCTTCGGCCACCACTTGCGTAACCACGGCGCTCACCAGACGATGATCGGGATGGCCGTAGCCGCCATCTGGCCCCCAGGTGACGATGGCGTCGGGCTGCATGTCGCGGATCAGCTTCTCCATCTTCGGGACCAAGGCGTCCAGAATTTTGCGATTGCCCAACTCGCCATCCGGGAAACCCATGAGAATGGGCGCGTGAATACCGAGTTTCTGGCAGGCGCAGGCGGCTTCTTTCGCCCGCGCTTCGGCCAGGGGTGCTCCCGCGGGGATGCCGGCAAATGGCTCGACGCCTTTGTCGCCGTTGGTCGCGATCGCCAGGTAGACCTGAGCCTTCCCCGCATAGTGCGCCAGCAGCGGGCCGACAGTGGTCTCGTCATCTGGATGCGCGAACACGGCCAGCAGCTTGTGCTGCGCACGGACCGGAACACTGAGAAGCAATAGCAGACAGGCCAATCGAACTGAGATCATCTCAAGACGATATCAGAGCGGCGCCTTTCAGAAGGCTGGATCATTCCGGTTTTGGATCGAGGTCGAATCGCATTCCATCATGAGCCACCAGCAGCTTGCCTTTGAAGACATCGCCAGCGGCCTGAATAAACGCCTTCTCTCCGCCGGCGGCGCTCGGCGCCGGAACCAGGTGTGTCAGCACCAGCGTATCGACGTGAGCCGCCTGTGCCGCCTTGGCAGCGTCCTCGACGCTCGCATGATAGCCCAGGATGTCACGTAGCATCTTAGCCGTTCGGGGCTGTGCCTTGGCCATTGCGCCGGATGCCAGCGTAATGAAGTTCTTGAGCATCGCGTCATGCAGCAAGAGATCCGCGCCGCTGGCTTGGCGCACCAGGTTTTCACAATAGGCAGTGTCTCCCGAAACCACTACCGAACGGCCGCGATAATCGATGCGGTACCCATAGGCTGGCTCAATGGGGCGATGGTCCACGAGAAATGCATAGACCGATACGCCATTTTTCTGAAAGACCGGTTTGCGTTCTTCCGCGCCCGGGACGTCGATGACGTGCGCGGTCATCCCGTGCGCTTTCGCCGGAAGTGCATCGTCGCCATGATGGCGCACGCGATACTGGCCGTCCAGTTCATACGCCTCGCCGAAACCGCGCACAATCCGTTCCATTCCCGGCGGACCGTACACATCGAGCGTGGCGGCCCGCCCGTTGACCCAACTCATCGTCATCGCCTCGCCCAAATCGCCGATATGATCGGAATGGAAATGGGTCAGGAGCACCGCGGACAGCGCGGCGCCCGGAACCCTCGCGAGGGTGGCCTTGCGCCACGAGCCGGGTCCGCTGTCTATCAAAATCACCTGCTGGCCCGCAATCACGGCCACGCACGCGCAAGCACGTTCCGGATCGGGTAGCGGCGAACCGCTGCCGCAAACGATCACATGCAGCTTGCCGTCAGTGAGCATCGAAATGTCGCCAGCCGGCTGCGCCAGCGCGGCGATGGAAACGACGAGGAGGGCCAGTACTCGCGGGAGCATGGTTCTCGTGCGCGGCGACATTGCCCATGCTGCGTCGCGTGCCAATGCGGCGTTTGGCAGGTTGAGGATTTCGCCGGTCACCACAGGTCCAGCGACATCATAGCAGTACGGGACAGAGTGAGTTATCACTTCGCCATAGCGACAGCCGCTTGCGACCGCTGCGGCCTTTCGGCTGGAGCTTCAACGAGACCAGCTTCGAGATGCCTGGTTCTTGCGCCGACTCCATGGGTGCGCTTAGCGTGGGTGATCACAATGAAACTGCGTCTGGTCGGCCATTTCCTTGAGCAAGCGCGTCAGACGTTCGATATTGGCTTAATCGAGCGGCGGCGCATCGTAACAGAACCGCGGCCGGAACGCCCCGAAGTGGACAGCGGAAGCGAAAATTGGTTGGCCAGTGATGGGCGTCTGGTGGCGGCCTGGAGCGCCTGAGCTCGTCCAGCCACCACCCAGCGCCTTTTTCGGCAAGCCTTTTCGGCAAAAAATGGGAAACTCAGCTTAATGGCAGAGTATTCCGTTGACATAGAACGCGGTCGGAGGAGGATTGCTTCCACTATAGCTACCGTTGAAGCCCACGCCGTTTAGCGTGGCTCCGGCCGCGATGCTTGAGTTGTAGCTCATATATGTCAACTTGACGTTCGCTCCCGTCTGCGTGTACGTTGCATTCCAGGACTCAGTCACTTCTTGATTGCCCGGCCAGGTCCAGCTCAGCGTCCAGTTGTTGATGGGGGCCGAGCCCGTGTTCTGAATCGTTACGGCATCCGTAAACCCGACATTCCACTGATTGTCCACTGTGTAGACAACATGGCACGCGACCGCGCTCCCGGTGGTTGCGCTCGCCTGATTTGTGGGCGCCGATTCCGCGCCGGCGCTCACGGCCGTTACGCGGTAGTAATATGTGGCGCCGGCGGTCAGCCCGCTGGCGGAATAGTTGGTCGATGTCACTCCGGTGGCCACGCGATTGGATGCCGACGGCGTAAATCCCGCTGACGTGCTCTGGTACACGTTATACGTCACGCCGGTGGTTGCACTCGCCGACCACGCGAGGTTGATCTGACTGGAGCCGGCCGCCGTCGCAGTCAAATTGGACGGAGCCCCCGGACTTACTGTCTGGGTTAAGGCCGCGGAGGTGGAAGCTTGGTCCGCGGCGTTCCCGCTGTAGGACGCCGTTATCGAGTGGATGCCGGAAGCGAGCCCGGACGTCGCATAAGAAGCCGACCCGCTTGCGAGCGTCCCGGTTCCAATCACCGTAGAGCCATCCAGAAACTGCACCGTGCCTGTGGCCGATGCCGGAGTTACCGTAGCCTTAAACGTGACCGTCGCACCGGCGGTGGAAGGATTGGGAGTAGCCGTCACGGTTGTGCTGGTCGCGGTTTTTGCGTTCACCGTTTGCGCATAAACGGCCGAGGTGGAGCTGGCGTCATTCGCATCACCGCTATAGACTGCGGTGATGGAATGCGAACCGGTTGCCAATCCCGATGTACTGAACAATGCTGTACCACTCGATAAAGTAGCCGTGCCCAGCACGGCGCCTCCGTCCAGGAACTGCACCGTTCCCGTAGCGGAAGCCGGGCTTACCGTCGCCGTAAACGCAACAGCGGAGCCCACAACGGAAGGATTGGGAGATGCCGTGACGGCTGTAGTGGTGGTCTTCGGATTCACGGTCTGCGCATACACCGCCGACGTCGAAGTGGCGTCATTCGCATCGCCGCTATAGATCGCCGTGATCGAATGCGAACCAGTCGCCAATCCCGAAGTGCTGAATGACGCGGTACCGCCTGATAATGTCGCCGTGCCCAGCGCGGTGCCTCCATCCAAGAATTGCACCGTCCCAGTGGCAGACGTCGGGCTTACGGTTGCGGTAAACGCAACTGTGGAGCCCACAACGGAAGGATTGGGAGATGCCGTTATCGCCGTGGTGGTGGTCTTCGGGTTCACGGTCTGCGCATACACGGCCGAGGTCGAACCGGCGTCATTCGGATCGCCGCTATAGGTCGCCATGATCGAATGCGAACCAGTCGCCAATCCCGAAGTGCTGAATGATGCTGTTCCACTCACTAACGTCGCTGTGCCGAGCGTAGTTGCTCCATCCAAAAACTGCACCGTTCCCGTAGCGGAAGCCGGGCTTACCGTCGCGGTAAACGCAACGGCGGAGCCCATGACGGAAGGATTGGGAGATGCCGTTATCGCCGTGGTGGTGGTCTTCGGATTCACAGTCTGCGCATACACCACCGAGGTCGAACCGGCGTCATTCGCATCGCCGCTATAGATCGCCGTGATCGAATGCGAACCGGTTCCCAATCCCGAGGTGCTGAATGACGCGGTACCGCCTGATAGTGTCGCCGTGCCCAGCACGGTGCCTCCATCCAGGAACTGCACTGTTCCCGTAGCGGAAGCCGGGCTTACCGTCGCGGTAAACGCAACGGCGGAGCCCACGACGGAAGGATTGGGAGATGCCGTTATCGCCGTAGTGGTGGTCTTCGGATTCACCGTCAGCCCGTACACCGCCGACGTCGAACCGGCGTCATTCGCATCGCCGCTATAGATCGCCGTGATCGAATGCGAACCGGTTGCTAAGGAGGCGGTACTGAACGATGCTGCGCCGCTAGAAAGGGTAGCGCTGCCCAGCGCGTTGCCGCCATCCAAAAACTGCACGGTTCCGGTAGCGGAAGCCGGGCTAACGGTCGCGACCAAGGTAACCGAGGAGCCCACGACGGAAGGATTGGGAGACGCCGTCACTGCTGTACTGCTGGATGACTGAACCACCTGGGTGAGGCTGGGAGAAGAACAGCCAGCGTCGTTTGCGTCGCCCAAATATGTGGAGTAAATAGTGTGCGAACCCACAGACAATGCGCTGGTTGAAAAGGTGGCTAGGCCATTTGCCAGTTGAGCCGAGCCCAGCAAGTTTCCGTTATCGAAGAACTGCACCGTGCCGGTAGCGCTAGAAGGAAAGACATTTGAACCGAAGGTTACGATTGCGCCTGCCGATGAAGGACTGTTGCTCGAAGAGATATTCGCCGTAGTGTGGACCAGCACTGTTTGCGTCAGCGGTGCGGACGTGCTGGTGTCGTAAGTGGAGTCGCGCACGTACACGGCCGTGATGGAATGGGCGCCAACGGCGAGTGTGGAGGTGCTGATGGACGCATAGCCATTCACCACGGACGAGGAGCCGATGTTCGTGGCGCCATCCAGGAATTGAATCGTGCCATTCGCAGCCGTGGGCGTCACGGCGGCGGTGAAGCTAACAGTTTGGCCGGAAGCGGACGGGTTTGCGCTGGAAGCCAAGGTGCTGCTGGTCGGCGTCAGCCACACGACCCTTCGAATGCGTTCATTTCCGGCATCCGCGATCAAAAGCCGGTTGCTGGCATCGACCGTCGCCGCCAGCGGATACTCGATCTGGGCCTGAGCCGGAGGGCCACCGTCGCCGCTGAAACCAGCCGAGCCGGTTCCCACCACCGTCGATATGATCCCGGATGGATTCACGTAACGAATGCGCTCGTCGTTGTAGCCGACGATGTAGATTCCCCCTAACGCGTCCGCCCCGACTCCCCAAGTATTCTCCAGCGTTGCCTGGGTGGCGGGTGATCCGTCGCCGGTATCCGTGCAGGCGTTCGGGTTGCTCTCGCTTCCAGCAAACGAACTGATGATATTGGTCGAGAGATTAACGCTTCGAATCACACAGCCATTCACGATGTATAGATTTCCGTTGCTGACCACCAGACCTCGCGGGGCGGTGAGTTGGGCGCTCGATGCCGGTCCACCATCGCCCGAAGAACCGTAGACGCCGGTGCCCGCGAAGGTCGTGATGATGCCCGTATTGGCGTTGACCACGCGCACGTCCTCGCCATAATATTCGCTGATATAGACGTTGTTGGAGGAATCCACGGCCAACCCGGTCGGATAGTAGAGAGAGGCAGCGGTGGCGGGACCTCCATCGCCGGAATGGGCGAATGTACCGTTTCCCGCAAAGGTTGTAATGATACCCGTCGACAGGTTCACCCGGCGAACCACGTAGTTCTCGTCCGCAATGTACAAATTCCCATTGCCGTCGAGTGCAATCGCCGTCAAATAAGAAAGAGCAGCCCTGGTGGCCGGACCACCATCCCCCGTGTAGCCCTGCCCGCCGTCTCCCGCCACGGTGCTGATGATGCCATTCGGCGCAATCATGCGAACCCGGAAATTGTCTTGGTCCGCTATATAGATGTTGCCGGTGGCGTCCACCGCCAGGCCGTTCGGATTGAAGAACTCGGCATTGAGAGCCGGACCTCCGTCGCCTGCGTATCCGTAGGTACCGTTGCCAGCAATGGTGGAAATGATCGCGGTTTGGCAGTAGGATGGGACGATCAGCAGGCACAGGAACGGTGCGAATTTGAACGCTTGCATGGTATCTCCTATGCAAGCTATCGGTGCAATAATTTCGTCAGATCATTGGGAATTCGCCTTAGAATGGCAAAATCCCATCTCTTGTCAGACTGTGTAAGCCAGGACACAATCCAGTATTTATTCAAGAATGTCGGTGAGAAGCCTGTAAAAATGCATCACCATATCGATTTCACAACTTCTCATCTGAGGCTACTTCGCCATAGCCGCCATGGCAGTTTCCGCCCGCACCGGCCCCGCGTTAGCCTGCTGGAACTTCACCGACACCAGCTTCGAGATACCCGGTTCCTGCATCGTTACCCCATACAGCGACTGCGCCGATTCCATCGTACGCTTGGCGTGCGTAATCACGATGAACTGCGTTTGGTCTGCCATCTCATGCAGCAGGCGCGTCAGGCGTTCAATATTCGCTTCATCGAGCGGCGCGTCCACTTCATCCAGCACGCAGAACGGGCTCGGCTGGTATTGGAAAATCGCCATCAACAATGCCATCGCCGTCAGAGATTTCTCGCCGCCCGAGAGCAGCAGAATATTTTGCAGCTTTTTACCGGGAGGCGAGGCGACGATGTCGATCCCCGATTCGGCCACGTTAGTCTCGTCGGTCAAGCGCATCTCGCCGGCGCCACCGGCAAAAAGCGTTTTAAACATTTCGCGGAAGTTTGCGTTGATCGCCTCAAACGCTTCGCTGAAACGTTTGCGCGATTCCACGTCGATGTCCGAGATCGCCCTTTCCGTATCGCGGATCGAGTCCAGCAAGTCTTGGCGCTGAGCGTTCAAAAAATCGTAGCGTTGCTGCGCTTCCTGGAATTCCTGCAGCGCATCCACGTTCACCGGCCCCAGCGCTTCAATCTTGGCGCGCAATTCCTGATAGCGAGCCTCGCATTCTAACAGCGCTTCTTCTTCGAGGACCGTCTGCTCGGCCTGGGCCAATTCATCCAGCGGGGCGTTCAGTTCCTTGCGGCTGGTTTCATCCAGGTATTTCAACTCGGCCTGGCGTTTGACCAGGTCGAGTTCGATTTGGGAGCGGCGTTCCTGGGCCATCTGGACATTAGCTCGCGCGGTCTTCAGAGTTTCTTCCAAGGCCAACAATTGCGACCGATACATGCCTTCCTGCTCGGCCAGCCGCGTGACCACTTCTTCCAACCCAGCGATTTGTTCCGTCAACTGAGCGGCCCGGCCGTCCAGTTCGATGTTGTCGGAGAGCAAGCGCGCCCGTTCCACGCCCAGGCGTTCCGTTTCGAGACCGAGGTCGTCGCGCCGCTTCATCACGTCGCGAATCTGCGCTTCAAAACGCGCCTGGGCGGTCCGTTCCGACCGGCGCCGCTCTTCCAAGCCTGCCAAATCGGCTCTCAAAGCCGAATGCTCTTCGGTGAGTTTGTGCGACTCCGCTTGCAGCTCTTCGAAATCGGCGCGCGATTGTTCGAGCACCTGCTCTTCTACTGAGCGCGCGGCTTCTTTTTCCTCCCAGAGTTGCCCGTTGCGCTCGCGCTGCGCGCGGCTGCGCTCGGCCTCCTGGTTCAGCCGTTGCAATTCGAGACGCGCCACGGACAAACGCGAACCGGCGCGCGCGAATTCTTCAGCCAGCTTGCGATGCTCGTGATCGAGCGCCAGCGCTTCCTTCTCGTGCCGTTGCTGCAAGCCGCGCAGACGTTCCAAATCTTCGGTGAGGAAGGCGATCTCGCGCTCCAGCTCCTCTAACTGGACGGCGGATTGTTCCACCGCCTGCTGTTTGGCCTTCACTTCACCGGTTAATTCACGCAGCTCGCGCTTCAGCGCTAGCGGACCGCTGCTGGTTTTCTTACCGCCGCTGACCGCATGGCCGTGATAGCTGACGCCGTCGGGCGCGAGCAAAAACGCCTCGGGATATTGCATCGCCAGGCGCTGCGCGGTAGACCGCTCCGAAACCAAATAGCAATGCGCCAATCGCTGCAGCAAATTCGCCGGGGCTGAAGTCAAACCGTTAGTCAAGCGCACATGGTCGGCGAGACGACCCATCACGCCGTCTTGCCGGGACAATTCCTCATCCTGTACCGGCGCTTGCGACGGCTCGGGATGCACCAGGAAAGTGGCGCGTCCATCCATGTCGGACCGCAGAAAATCGACGCCACGCTCGGCGTCTGTCCAGTTGTGGACAACCACATACTCCAGCTCTTCATGCAGGAATTCTTCCGCCGCCTTCTCATAGGCCGGATCCACTTCTACAAAATCCGCCAACACTCCTACTGGCTGAAAGTCCTGCGTTTCCCCGCGCTCCACGGCGGTGAACAAATGTTTTACAGTTTCGGTGGTGTAGGCTCGGTGGGAAATGACTTCCTCAATGGAATCCTTGCGGGCTTTGAGCCGCGACGCCTCCGTCTTGGTCTGGTCCAGCAGCCTCCGCGCCTCGGCGATTTTCGACTTGCGCACGTTCAGCTCTTCCTCTATCGACTTACGCTGATCGACTACCGATTCCAGCTCCATCTGGCGGGCGGACATTCTGCCGGACAGTTCGGCTTTGATCTTCTCCATCCGCTGCATGTCGGACGTGGCGGTCTCTTCTTCCCGCTTGGCGCGAGCGGTATCGCGGTCGATGGCGAGCAGATACTCGTCGATCTGCGCGAGCTGATTCTTGAGCGTGGACGCTTCGCCCAGCAGCCGCAGCACCTGTTGCCGTCCGCTTTCCAGCGTGGAAGACTTTTCCTGCAGCGACTTCTGCAGATTGTCGCGCTCCGTGCTTTTCAGGGCTAACTTCTCGCGCGCAGCCTCGGTCTCGGCTTCGAGTTCACTCAACGCTTGCAGATGGCTTTCTAAATCCTTGGCGTATTGCGCATGTCTGGTTTCGAGATCGCGCGTCTCGGCCTCGTCCTGCGCCAGCCGCTGTTCAATGGTCCCGATTTGCTTGGCCTGATAATCCAGCTTGCCGCGCACCCGCTCATGATCCAGCCGGATCTCGCCCAACTGGCGCCGGGCTTCGGTCAACTCGGCTTCGTTGGCGTAGGCGACTTCCTGCAGCGCCGTGTGTTCGTTCTCCCGCTCCGCCACTTGCACGGACAGATCGTGCAGTTCGGCGCTAGCCGCGTTCAAGTCCAGCGCGGTCTTAGCTGCCTCTCGTTCCAGCATGCGAAAACGACCGGTCAGCGCGGTGCGTAGTTGAGCGATCATCTCGCCCCGTAATTCGTCGTAGCGCCGGGCTTTGGCGGCTTGCCGCTTGAGCGAGTTCACTTGCCGGCCCACTTCTTCCAGAATGTCGAAGACGCGGTTCAGGTTTTGCTTGGCGCCTTCGAGCTTGGCTTCCGCCAGCCGCTTTTTCGTTTTGAAGCGGGTGACGCCGGCGGCTTCTTCAATGATGGCGCGCCGGTCTTGCGGCCGGTTGCTCAGAATCTGACCGATGCGGCCCTGCTCGATAATGGCGTAGCTTTCCGGTCCCAGACCGGTACCCATGAACAGGTCTTGAATGTCGCGCAGGCGGGCGCTGTGCCCGTTGATGAGGTATTCGCTTTCGCCGGAACGGAACAAGCGCCGGGTGATGGTGACTTCACTCGGTTTAGGTTCGTGAGCGGCGGCGGGGTGAACTTGGCCGTGTCCGTTAGTATGGCCGTTGCTGTGGCCATTGCCGCCGTGGCCATTGACATCGCCATGCAGCGCTTCGATTCCGCCCTCGACCGTCTCTGGCGGGGGAGGAATCATGGGCGTTGGCAGGCCGGCCGCCGGATCGAGCAGCGTCATGGTGACCGACGCCATTCCCAGCGGCTTTTTGTCCTTGGTGCCGGCGAAGATGACATCTTCCATGCGCGCGCCGCGCAGGCTCTTGGCCGATTGCTCGCCCAGGACCCAACTGATGGCGTCGCTCAGGTTCGATTTGCCGCAACCATTAGGTCCGACGATGGCCGCGATCCCCTGGCCATTGAACCGCATCTCGGTCTTGTCAAAGAACGATTTGAAGCCCTGGATTTCGACTCGCTTGAGTTTCAGCAAAGTTCGCCTTACCCCTTCCCTATCTAATAGTCACATCTCGGGGGGATGTGACTATCGTAGACGTGATTTTCCCGAAAGTAAAGCGGGTGGGGGGCAATATTTGGTGGCGTCTCCCATCAACCTACTATATAGCATGTAGACTGTGCCGCATGGCGGTTTGGGTTCGTTTCAGCAGATCGGGCTTCCCATCGCCTCACCTACTCTTGGCTTTGGTTCGTTTTGTCGAAACGAGGGGTGGCTCCAACTCGCTCCGGCACTTTTCGACTTCTTACCTATCACCAGTGTAGTTCAGATCGCAAGCCTTTCGGTTGCGCACCGACCCAGAAACTGCTTTGAATCATTGGGATACGTGAGCCGGAAAAGCGGTGACCGAGAGTCGGGCGGCCGCAAAAGCCATGCGCGAAATGCGTGACTAACGGCCAGTACGCCTCGCCCGGCGGCATAACTCTGCCAGCGGTCTGGAGCGGGAGGAAGGCTTCGCCTCGGCATCGGCGCCGGCGCGCGGCGCGATCTGATCGCTTCTGGGGTGGCGTACAGGGCATCGCGAAGTCTCCCGCAGCCGGAAGCCGCCGGGATGATGCTCGCGACCAGTGGATTGTTCGGATCGCAGCGCGGCACGTGGACCGGCGCTCTCGAAGATACCGCCGGTGGCGCGCTGATCGGCGAGCAAATCGGCGGTCCATGGGGAGCCGCGATTGGAGCCGCGGCGGGCTTCACTGCGGGAACGGTCGAGAAGTTGCTCGGGATCGAGTCGCCGCAGAGGAAGGCTCATGACGACATCAAGAGCATCTACGGAGTGGACATCCCGCAGAACAGCGGCACTATCAAGCAGGTGGTGCAGATCGCGCAGTCCCAGTTTGGCGGCGATATCGCGGTGGCCGTGCGGTCCCCGAGCGTGCGTCAACTGGTGATGCTGTACTCGGAAGCCACAGGCCAGAAGATGCCACTGTCGGCCACGACGCCGTATGCGGGTAGCCTGGTGGAGCAAGGCGGCAAGCTGTATCAACAAGCCAGCTACCAGGATGGTCAGGCCCACGTTTACGCTTCCAACATCCCGACGCTCGGCGGGATCGCAGCCGGGACCTATCCGACGCCGGGCAACCCGAACACGGCAGGTGGCACCGGCGCGACGTACATGTCGCTGAACATCAGCGGAGCCGACGCGGCGAACTTCATGACCGGACAGTTCGTCACGCCGCAGTTCGTGACTGACCAGGCGATGGCTGCGCAGTATTCGAGCTACGGCCGCACGCAGCAGTCGGCCAACATGCAGCTACCGGGATTAACGGTAGCGTGATCCACAATGCCAAGCAATCTCGTACAATCCGGACCCAACGGGGTGATGCCGGCCTCGCTGTGCACCGCGTTCACGGAGTTGCGCGAATACGTGCAGCTCCAGAACCAGTATCACGACGGGACGATCCAGCGGGCACAGCTCGCGCAGACGTCGCGCCGAACGTTCCGGCTCAGCAAACGCTTGAGCGCACCGCTGCTCTCCGCGCTCTACAGCTTCTGGGTGACCCAGAACGCCGGGCTGACGCCGTTCGCCTTCTACAATCCGTTCGACGTGCCACCAGGCCAGCAGATCGGCAGCAACTACGATCCGACCGGCAACAACACGCAGGGACGCGTGACAGTGGTGTTCCGTGGTAATTGGGCGCAGGCCACAGACGTTGCGCGGACGAACGTGCAGGGACTGGAACTTGTGGAGGCATCGTAAAGAGTGCTGCTCTACGCTTCCTTTGGGCGTTACACTGAAGATCCTGCAAGAAGTCTACGACTCTTGGATTGCGCGATTTCCCACGCGATTCCCAGGGCCTAAATTATTGCTGGCTTGCTTACCTCCTGGCCGAGGATCTCGGAAGCCATTAGGTACAGAAACTGCATCGGCGATTCGGATATAAATGTATCGAAGAATGGCCCATACTTCGATTCGAGAAGGTCATCAAAATATCCAGGTGAGTAGCGAGTAACTGATCCAAGACAGAACATTAGGAGATATATTGATAGAATTTGTGGCATCCGTGAGTTCCGCTCTGGGGCCGGGCAACAGTAAACGTACGGCTTCCTGTACGGCGATGCAACCTTGACTGTCTCCCAAATTCTATTCCTGACATTGCGGATTATCTCTACCAGCGCTTCTCCTGGATCTGTCCGATAAATTGCAGGACTGCGCTGTTGAAGGCAGATCCAGTCTGGGTAGGACACTCCAGTCGCAACCTCGAACTCACCGGCCAGGTCCGATTGAGATAGCACGGTCTTACTCGATAATCCGAGTCGATCTAGATCGTTCTGATTGAGGTACAGATTGAGCCAGACCTCATTCTTCGCGGGAGAATGAAGGACCTCGGAGCTCTCAATGGACAAAAAGCGCTCCGTGCGATTCGTGGCGTAGCACCAGAGCCGATGCCCCGGAAGGATCTGCGGCAATAGGTGGCCCAGCCGAAGATTGGAGTTCACGAGACTTAGGTTGCCGTCCAGGTGTCGGAGTAGTTCCTGGAAAACGGCGGGTGGCCTTCTTGGGAACTCGATGAGCGAGCCTGGAATTGTCCTTGGTCGATTCTTAAAGGAGAGGCCGTGGAACGCTGCGGCAGTAAGCTGGGTGTTTCCCTTCGCTACCGCATAGGCCTTTGCAAGATTGAGAAAAGCGTAATACAACAAAACTGGACGGACTGCCAGTTCGCGGCCAACTGTGGCGCCTCGGAAATAATCCTCTGCCTGGCGCCGGAAAGAGTGTGCAATATCTCTTGCCCGGCCCTCTGGTGGAGCACGGTGAATCGCTTCGGCAATCAGCTCCCACGGATCGTTCACGAACAAACGATGGTGAACTGTGAACAGGGCACCCTTCTTGCCAACTACGTTTCGGCCATACGAAATCGTCTCCCGCACGATCCGCAAGGGATCGCCGGCTCGCGCGGCGACTGGGGACCTAGTTGGCATGGGTTCCGGTGGTAGCATAACACGGCTCAAACGCCTCGGATTCAACCATTTGCGCCACACGTTTCCTGGCCGGCGGCGGTTGCCCCACGTGAAAGAAATGCCAGTCTCGGCACAAGGCTCACCTGGATTGTGAAGGGCCCGTTCCAGTAAATCCGCGTTTGTCCGGCGGCTCTTAACTCACACCCCATGTCCGATACCATCGGCCGCATCACCGTCCCCACGGTGATCAACTCGGGCCAGACATTCCCGCTCGCCACGCAGTACCCCTTCGGCTTCTCCGTCGAGCGCCCGGTGATCGTGCACCGCTTCGGCAGCCTCGATGCCAAGCAGGAGCAGCGTTATTACGTCGGCATCGGCCCGCGCAAGTTTCAGTTCAAGCGGCCAAACCTGGGCTGGACGGAAGCCAACCAGCTCAAAGCTTTCTGGGAGTCGATGCAGGGGCCGTGGAAGGCGTTCACCTACACGGTCCCCATTCCCGGCGGCTCGACCACGGGTGTGTTGGTGACCTTCGAGCAGACGCCGGTCTCGTTTGAATACCTCCGCAACGCTGTGCAGGTCGGACTGAACCTCATCGAAGTCGTCGATCCGACACAAGCCCCCACCTACGCGGTCAACTCCACCTGCCCCCGGTTCCCCTCGAGCGCACTGTCCACGGCGCTGCTTTCCGAAGTCCAGCAGATCATTCCGTTGGTGCACATCCGCGTGCGCGACTCCGCAGTCGCGGACATCTATCTCTCCGACCGGCGCGTCACGGTGGGCGGCCAGTTATACCTGCCCCGGTTGATCGGCATTGGCGAACCCGGCTCCGATGTCCTGATCTCGCAGGACATCAAAGGCACTTCGGACAACGTGCGCCTCACGTTCGGCAACGGCGACCGCGTGATGACGCAGCTTGCCAATGACACCGACCTGAAGTACGCCGAGATCGACCTCTGCCTCTTCAACGTCAACTCTGGGATTCTGCTGCAACTTTGGAAAGGCGTCATTCAGAACTTCACCAGCGACGGGACGCCGATCTTCCCGGTGACGTGCTCGGACGGCTTCTTCCAGATCATGAACCAGTACCCCGAGCGGCAGCTCAGCCGCCAGTGCTGGAAGCTCTACAACGATGGCGTGAACTGCCCGTGGGCCTCAAAGGGTCGCAGCGCCACTGCGGTGACAGCACCTCGAATCGGCGAACGGATGCCAGGTCCACGGCATGGCTCCCTATTTCGGTGGGCACCAGGCCGACCCGCAGGGCGACGCCCAATAAAGCCGGCGGGCGGCCAACCACACGATCTCTCAATACTGAGGAATATCGATCGCCAATCCAGCGATCATCTCAAAGTGCTTGCGGTTTTTCGTGACGAGCGTCCGCCCATCCTCGATCGCAGTCGCCGCGATGAGCGAATCGAAAGTCCGCAGGCCGTTGGATTTGGAATACATCTTAAGAAGATCATAGGCGCGCTTACCGATTGCGTCATTGACAGGAGTAGTTTCGTAGGCTTCGATGAGACGGTCGATGAGATCAACTTCCCGCTGGTTCTTGGCGCCCGATATAAGCTCCAGAGCCGTCATCGCAGATAGCACCCAATCATTGCTTAGGCGATCGACACACGCGATGGCTGCGGGGTTATTGCGAGACACGTCAACGAGAACGTCGGTGTCAACGAGATTGGGCATTGAGATGGCGTTCAGCGGCAGCCTAACCGCGCGGGTTGTCGCGCAGGCGGTTCACATAGCTTACGCCGTCTGTGATGTCGTCGCGGTCCGCCCACATGCCGGCGAATCCAAGGTCGCGAATAGACCGGGGTTTAGATTTTTCTCTTTGAGGCACGTAGACCTCGACCACGGTGCCTTCCTTAATCTTCACGTCCTCAAGGGGCTTGAACACGCCGTCCTCATATTTCGCTGCGATCGTCATGACTTTCTCTCACCAATCAGTTCCGGCGGAATGTTGAGAATACCCCGATTCTTAATTTCACTGTAGCGCTGGACAGCAGGCGCATGGCGAGATTCCAGACTATTGTCAGGTGGGCCCGTTTCGTTTACTCGCCGTAGGCCGTGACCGAAATGCACGGGTTCGCGCAGCTGCTGGCGGATTCGATCAGAGCGCGCATCCGAGACGCCGTAGGAATACATCACTGCTTATCGACATTCTTCTGCGAGTTGTTGAACTTGGGCTTTGAAGATTTCTTTGCGTCCTCTGCCAGCAACCTGGGAAAACGAGACAATGCTTCAGCGTGCTGGGCGGGACTTAACGGCAGCCCGTTGGCTGCCGCGGAGGAAGGTCGTTTTGCTACGATTGCTCCAACGATAGCGTTTTCGGCGAGTCTGGAACTTAGCATGCATCACCAGCGAGTGAGCGGAACTGATGGATTGCGGCGGAAGACAGCCAGATGAAAGCCTACCTCACATCCACGGGTAAATTCCTTCCCGGCGAGCCGATTGACAACTGCGCCATGGAAGAGTATCTGGGAAAAATTGGCGGCAAGGCATCGCGCGTGCGGGCGAGAATTCTGAAACAGAACGGCATTCTCACGCGGCACTATGCCATCGACCGCGAACAGAAGACCCTGTTTTCCAACGCCGCGATGGCGGGCCGGGCAGTGCAAGATGCTTTGATGCGGGGCGGAATCGACCTTCAGGAAATCGACTTTCTAGCGGCGGCCACTTCGCAAGGGGACTTCCCGTTGCCGGGCTTTGCGAGCATGGTACACGCCGAGTTAGGCGCAGCGCCGTGCGAAATCGCGACCCTGCATGGCGTTTGCGCCTGTGGAGTGATGGCGCTGAAGTCGGCCATGCTGCAGGTTTTGAGCGGCGGAAAGACGGCCGCAGTGGCCTGCGCTAGTGAGTTTGCGAGCCGCATGTTCAAGTCGACCCGCTTTGAAGGCCAGAACAAGGCCAAGGGCGGCAGCCTCAGCTTCGATTCCGAGTTTCTGCGCTGGATGCTGTCGGACGGAGCGGGCGCGGCGGTCCTGAGAAATTCTCCTGCGCCGGCAGGATTGAGTTTTGAAATCGAGCGCATCGAATTGAAGTCGTTCGCGAACCGTTTCGAGCCTTGCATGTACGTCGGACCAGAGAAAAACGGCGGACCAATCGCGTCGTGGCTAGATTATCCGAGCTTTGAAGCCGCGGCGGACGACGGCGCGATCAATCTTCGGCAGGACGTCCGCATGCTTGGAGACGTGGTCCGCTATGCGGTTCAGGGCCTGCTTGAATTCGTGGAGAACGCGCGGCTGAATCCAGCCGGCCTCGATTGGCTGGTGGCGCACTATTCGTCCCATGTCTTTCGCGATGAATCCCAGGAATTGGCGGCCAGGGCCGGTTTTGACATTCCATTTGAGCGCTGGTTCACCAACCTGTACACTCGCGGAAACGTGGGCTCCGCATCGGTATTTCTCCTGCTCGATGACTTGCTCCAATCCGGAAAACTGGAGCCCGGGCAAAGCGTCTTATGCCTGGTACCGGAAAGCGGGCGATTTCTCTTCGGCTACATGCTGCTCAAAGTAGTGGAGGCATCCGATCGTCCTGCCCGGAAACTCTCGATGCCGCGCACGGAGCCGCCTCGACTGGACACCGGAAACGATCCGCTGGCACAGTCGCTGGTCCGCCAACTGGCGCTAGTATGGTTCGACTTCGAAGAGCGGCTCCAGCATGTCCCCATGGTCGCCAAGCTCTATGCAGGCAGATTTACGGTGGAGGATTACCGCGCGCTGCTGTTCAATCTGCGGCAGCAGGTGATCGACGGATCGCGCTGGATCGCGCGTGCGGCGTCCAGTATTACCGCGGAATATTTTCCGATCCGCAGCGCTTTCATCGCGCATACGGGTGATGAACATCGGGATTTCGAGATGCTGGAGCGCAACTACGCGGCGGTGGGCGGAAGTCTGGATGAGATTCAGCATGGCCGGAAGAACATCGGCAGCGAGGCCCTTTCGGCGTATATGCTGCAAAGGGCGAGCGAGGAAAACCCGTTTGAGTTGATCGGCGCCATGTTTATCGTGGAGGGGTTGGGAAACCGGATCGCGCGACAGTGGGGCGAGCGGATTCAAGAGCAGCTCGGTTTAAGGAATGACGCAGTGTCGTTCTTTTTGTACCACTCCGAGAGCGACGTCAAACATTTCCGCCGTCTGGATTTAGCCATCGGCGCGGGCATCCTGACGGAGCGGCGGGTGGAGGAAATCGTCAAATGCGCCAAGGTAACCGCGCGCTTGTATGCCCTGCAGCTCGAAGAAATCGGCAACTTCTAATGATTTCTTTGTCGTTCGGTCTGTTCTTTTTCACCTACTATCTGCTGGCGGGCCTGGGAGTGAATCTGGCTTATCACCGGGTGCTGTCGCATCGCTCTCTAAAACTGTCGAAATGGCTGGAACGGACCCTGGTCACGGTCGGACTGCCTGCGGGAACACCGGTGCAATGGGCGGGCAATCACCGCTATCATCATGCACACACCGATACCGAACTCGATCCGCACTCGCCTGTGCATCGGGGCTTCTGGTATGCCCATACCGGCTGGTATCTGCGATCGAAGAACGTCCCGCTGTGTGTGTTATACACCCTCGCGGGTCCTGTCCGTATGCTGGTCGATGCCTGGATGCGGCCCCGCACAAATCAGGAGCATAACGATTTGGCGAAAGATATGGCCTCGGATGGATGGTATGCGTTTCTGAGCCGCCCAGGGCCTTACTTGATTGCGATGCATCTTCACCTTGGCATTCCGCTGGCGATCGCTTATTGGAATTGGGGTTGGCTCGGAATTTTGTGGTTCTGGTTGACGCTGGCGCTTTTATACAATCTCGGGGATGCCATCGACAGCGTCGCGCACCTTTACGGAAGCCGGCTCCCCACCCAACGGGATGCGGCACGAAACAACCAAATATTGGGCGCGCCAATCATCATAGTTTTCCGGGTTCGGCGAAGCATGGCTTGTTTCGAGGGCAGTTCGATTGGACTTGGCACGTGATTCGCGCACTGGATTCGTTGGGCCTTGCGAGCGACATCAATCTGCCGGTGAAATCTGCCGATGAATTGTTTAAGCGAGTGACGACACATGCAGGTAACCGATCTTTTTGAAAAAGCGCCGTACGACCCGGCCGACCCCAACCCCTGGCTAGCGCTTTATCTGGACATGAGTCTGCCGCTCAGCGATGAGGTCAAGGCGGCGTTGTTGGCAAACTCCGGCTCTCGGTCGCGGCAGTTCATGCTGCCTCTAATCCGTCCGATGGCGAAAGTGACGATGATGGGCTTTCAGGTTCTGAAAATATTCATACCGAACCGCTTCACGTCGTCGAAGCTGCTGCACCGGCTGATCTATTGGGGCCTGCGCACGTTTGTACGGCCAGACGCAAATTATTTGATTTTGCGTCATTTCCATATCGGGTCGGAGATTCTGCAGTTTGTGGCGAGCAATGTTCCCGGCGTCCAGATTCCGCTGAATCCTCTACGGCCGCGAGACCTGGCTGGTCTGATCGACGATGTTTTCCTCAAACACGATTTGAACATTTATAATTTTCTCATCCGGCTCAATCGCGAGATGAAAGCGCGAGGCGTCAAGCTAGCCAAGCAGGAACACTTGAACTTTGAATGCATCACGGATGGCCCGTTCCAAATCGACGAAAGCAGCCTGCCGCGAGGGCGCTTGAACTTTCTGGATCTGGAATCGGCCATCGAAATCTACACACCGCTTTACCAACTCTTTCTGACGGATAGCGATTTTTGGCGGGCTTGTAACTCGCTGCAACTCGATGAGACCGTCGCCATTTATACGGCGAGACTGATGGGCGACGATCTATCGTATGTCAGCCTGGTCAACAACAAACATCCCTTGATTCCGCTGTCGACGTTGCAGGCGGGTTACCGGCTGCTGCTGCACGGTCTGGCGGCGGAATGCCTGCACGCGACGCTGGTGCAATTCAAGCGGCAACGGGCAATGGCTGTGAGTCAGTAAATTAGGAGCGCTAGCGGCTGGTGTCGAGTGCGGAGAACAGTTCTTCCAGGCTGACCGAGAATTCACCGGCGTGGAGCGTCGCGGTCACAGACACTGGCTCTCCATCGGAGTGATATTCCCACGCAGTACGTTTCGCCGGATCGATCACCCAGCAAAAAGGCACACCCCAAGCATGGTACTCCTCACACTTGGCGAGCGTCGTTCCAAGGCGGTCCTCGGGCGAAAGGATTTCGCAGCAGAGCAAAACCGGCTCAGTCGGGTAAGGGCTCTGGAGAACGGGCGCCGCGATAACATCCGGAACTAAGTACTTGGTGGGAGACAACCTCACCGTGACTTCCGGAGCTGCCTGCAGACCCAGCTCGCGGAGCATGGCCACCAACATGAACTCAAGCAAACCATGAAAGGTTGTCGGCATGGGCTTGGGGTAGAGCACGCCATCGCGGTACTCGCAGTTGGGTTTCTGCGAATAGCGGAGGTAGTCTTCAACGGGTATGAGAGCCGTGCTGCTCATTTTCTTATTTTACTCTTTTCGCCTTGTACGTGAAGTACCAAGGGCCGCAGCAGCTTGTTGCGTTGTCTGTCCGCGCCGCGATCGACTCCGTGACCGCGCTGGTAGCAGGGGTGGGTAACATGCGGCGCTGGGAACCACTGGCCTTTTTCGAAAATAGTCGTCTTCATAACGCAGAATTGCCGGCCCTGGCTTTGTAAAGTCGGTTTTGTATCGAGGACCTGCGTGTAGCCTTCTTGATCCATACATTCCAAGCGAGCGATACCATTGAAGAGTTCGTGGAAGCTTCCTCCGCTTAGATCGAACACTTGCAGGCTGCTGCCCGCGGATCCCGCGCCGCCGAAGTCCGATTCAATTACCAGTGCATCTACACCGTCACCCGTGAGATCCAACAGTTGAATTTTCTGCAACGAGAAATGACGACTGGTTTCCAACAAAAACCGATCGCGCACTTGCCATTTGGCAGCGTTCTTGACTAAGTGGACTAGAAGACCTATGGACGGGCAAGATATCGCCGGCCTCGCACCCACGAAGTCATACTGGAGAACCGCCAGTAGCCCTGCATCGCCCTCTCTGGGCCATCGAAAAAGTTTGAACCTAACTCTCCTCGAATTCGAAAGCGACGGACTATTCATGTCCTCTGAAGCCAGTTTCTCGGCCTCGTTCGTGGCCCTCCCAATGACCCGATAGACTTCCTCGCCTGCCAAAGCATCGGGGTAGGCTCGAGGATCAGCATGTGGCCTCTCAGGCCGCGAATCGTTAATTTTCTCAGTTCGGTCGATGGAAACTTGCATGGCGGGGAAAATGGTGCGCAACGCCGCCAGGCGCCCACCTTCGTTGGTGGCGGCTTGGGCTGCCGCGCACAGCAAAACTGCCTGGCAGCCAGGAAAAAGCCTAGCGGAAAACGACACGACTACAGGTTAGCGAACCGCGATTGCTGCGGCCGGCCTCAAGAATCCCGGCGTTTTTGCCGAGGGAGCCGGTTACGCGTTTTGCGCCGGCCTCCCCAGCCGGGCACTTGGACGGTCCGGGCTCTGGTCAACGATCAGCCGGTTCGCTGCTTAAGAGCCGGGTGACTCCTCCGGCAATGAGGAAGACTGCGATCAGGCCAAATTCAAATAGGGGCATGAATATGTACACCAGTCCTTCGAGCGCCTTAGCATGATAGCCTGGCAAAAAGCGACCAGCAGGGATATAGAGGCTGGTCCCCAAAACCACTCCGAATAATGTCAACCGAATGTACCTTTCTGCCGTTTGGCCTTGGGGAACGCGAAGGCACATTAGAACGAAAAATGGAAGTGAGTAGGCAATGAGCGAGCTATAAGCGTAGCGCCAGAAAATGGGGCCTGGCTGAGGAGCACCCGGAGGAGCAGCGAGGGATTGAAGGTGGCTCACCACCAACGCACAGCCCAATACCCAAAGCAGGATCACGCATATCTTCACGATTCTATTCTCCGGCCACGCGCGGCGGCTTGAACGGAAATCCCGCTTTCGAGTGGGCGCTCTAGCGATTTCATCGGCAGATTTTGCGTTTTGGAGGAGCGGACTCAAACAAAGCCGTTTCGCTGGTGCTGGCTAACCTCCAGGATCTGAGGGTCGGAAGGCGCGGGAAGGTCGCGCACCGCAAATTGGTTGCGAATGTCAACGGATGAGCGACGCTCAAGAGTCGGCGCCCTTTTGCCGATAGAATAGAAGTGGCCCGCTGCGTCCTTTTGCTCCTACTTTTTGCGGGAACCTCTTTGGCAGCCACCGTTTCACAGGCCCGGACCAGCACTTGGGTAGATGAGCGCTCCTGCGCTACACCGCAGGCAGTTTCCAGCTTCGCCAACACGCAGCGCCAAGTCTTTTTCTGGTTTCTTCTGCAACAAGTTAGAACCGGCGACCGGCTAAAAATCGAGTGGCTGGAGCCCGGCGGAACGATATCCACTTCAGCCGATTATGGCGAACTCTCGCACATTTCTTCCGTTTGCATTCCGAGCCAGTTGCCGGTTGCCGGCTTTGCCCCGGCTTCGCAGCCCGGAACTTGGACCGTTCGGGCTCTCGTCAACGGCCAGGTAGCTGTCGAAAAGCAGTTTCAGATTACGGGAGAGCGCTCCGCCGGTGGCTTGGAAGTCACCGGCGTTTCCTGGCCTGGAGGCAGCCAACCCGGCGTGGATCTCGCCGTCCGGGGTAACGGTTTTAGCGCCGGTTCTGTGGTGAACATCGCGGAATACACGCGCGTCGGTGGATGGGTATATCTCGTCACCCTCCCTGCGAAATCGGTCTCCGAGCATGAAATCGTCGCGCATTATTCCGGACTTCCGGCAGCCGAGTATCTGGCCATCGTGCAGACTCCCGATGGGCGCGTCAGCCGGCCGGTTCCGTTCACCATTTCGAGCAGTCATGGATACAAGCTGCCGCTGGCGGCCGGGGAGCCATGGATTCTGACGCAGGGGCCTTACGGCACGTTTTCGCATTGGGGCAACAGCCTGCAGGCCTACGATATCGCACCCATCAACAGCCGTACGGTAGTTGCCATGCGTGGCGGCATCGTTCACACCTTCGACACCGGACAGCAGCAGGACCACGTACATCGCACGTTTGGAAACTACATCACCATCGATCATGGCGATGGTGAGTACAGCCACTATGCGCACCTTCAGACCGGCACGTTTTTAGTGACTAACGGCCAGTACGTGGTTCAAGGCCAGCCGTTAGCGACCGCGGGAAACAGCGGCTACACGTTCGGCGAAGGCGGCGGCTATCACGTCCACGCTCACGTCACGCGCTCATTCTCCATCTCAGCCCAGAGCATTCCCTTTGAATTCGAAGATTTGCCAGGCGGGGCGCGTGGAGTTTTGCCCCGAACGATTGTGTCGTCCAATTACCCGTCGGGTGGTCCGGCGCCCAACCTCAGTGTGGCTGCCGCCAAGCAAGTGAAGCCGCAGTTCCAGGCGGCGGTTTCGGTGGAGCAATGGTGGAACAGTCTGATTCGTGTCCCCAGCCAGGCTCGGGAGCTGGATGTGAGTTTGTTGTGGAAGGACGCTTCCGCGAATCTCGATCTGCACCTGGTGAGTCCAACCGGCCGTCATTATGCCTGGTATGACGATACGACGGGCTATTCGGGGCACGAGACGAATCCGCAGCGATTCCGGCTGCCCAGTCCCCAGCCCGGCGTCTGGCGGGTGTCGATCCAGGGCGTGAAGGGCGGCCCGGCGCCCATCGATTTCGACCTGACCACCAACGGCTCAAAGGTGAATTGAAGGGGTAAACTGAAGCCAGGCATGACGGCTCTGATCGCCGATCCGATCTCCAAACAACACCTTACTGGCCGCGGTCACCCGGAACGTCCGGCGCGTTTTGACGTTGCGCTCGCCGCGCTGGACGGCTTAGATCTGCTTCGATTGCCGGCGCGCGCGGCGACCGAGGACGAGTTGGCGTTATGCCACAGCCGCCGTTATATCCAGTCTGCCGAGCGGGAAGTGCACGATGGACATACCGAACTCAGCACCGGCGATACCGTGATTTCGGCGCGGTCTTTCGACGTCGCGTCCGTGGCGGCTGGGGCGGTCATGAATGCCGTGGACCGGGTGGTGAGCGGAGAGGCGAGAAATGTTTTTTGCCTGAACCGGCCGCCGGGGCATCATGCCACGCCCGATCGCGGCATGGGCTTCTGTCTGTTTAACAACGTGGCTTTAGGCGCACGCTACGCTCAAAGCAAACACGGCATCGGGCCGGTGCTGATCGCCGATTGGGACGTCCATCACGGAAACGGCACGCAGGATATTTTCTACGAGGATGGGAGCGTGTTCTTCTTCAGCACGCACCAGTATCCGTGGTATCCGGGCACCGGCGCTGCGGAGGAAACAGGGTACGGCAAAGGCGAGGGCTGGACGCTGAATTGCCCCTTCCCCGCCGGCAGCGGGCGCAAAGAAATTTTCGGAGCGTTCCAAGAAAAATTGCTGCCGGCGATGGAGAAAGTGAAGCCCGAGCTGGTGATGATTTCCGCCGGTTTCGATTCGCGGGAAAACGATCCGCTGGGAAACTTTCTGTTGACGGATGCCGACTTTGCCGATTTGACGCGGCTCCTGCTGGAGGTCGCCGATAAACACGCCGGCGGCCGCGTGGTTTCGACCTTGGAAGGCGGGTACAATCTGCCGGGGCTGGCTGCCGGCGTGCGCGCCCACGTCGAAGCCCTGCAGCGCCTGTGATACCGAGCCTCTCCGGTCTCGCCGCCAGCGTGCGCGCCCACGTCGAAGCCCTGCAGCGCCTTTCATACCGAGCCTCTCCGGTCTCGCCGCCAGCGTGCGCGCCGACGTCGAAGCCCTGCAGCGCCTTTCATACCGAGCCTCTCCGGTCTCGCCGCCAGCGTGCGCGCCCACGTCGAAGCCCTGCAGCGCCTGTGATACCGAGCCTCTCCGGTCTCGCCGCCAGCGTGCGCGCTCACGTCGAAGCCCTGCAGCGCCTGTGATACCGAGCCTCTCCGGTCTCGCCGCCAGCGTGCGCGCCCACGTCGAAGCCCTGCAGCGCCTGTGATACCGAGCCGCGACCGTCAGGGAGCGGTCCCGAGGTAGCAGCTACATTTCTTTTAAGGCCTGTGCGCGTAAGCTACACTGAAGGTTCCTATTATGCTTTCAGCAACACAACTGCGGCCTGGGATGGTCATTAAATTCGAGAAGGAACTTTACTCGATATTCAGCATGGTGCACCGGACCCCAGGCAACCTGCGCGGCTTCGTCCAGGTGAAGATGCGCAGCCTGCGCACCGGGTCCATGACTGAACACCGCTTCTCTTCCGAAGATAAGGTCGAGCGCGCGCTGCTCGAAGAAGTGGAAATGGAGTATTTGTACGACGACGGCGAATACTTCTACTTCATGAATACCGAGAACTTCGAGCAGATGCATTTGACAAAAGAGATCCTCGGGGACGCCGTTGAGTATCTGATTCCGCAGTTGAAGGTGAATGTGGAGTTCTACGAAGGCAAAGCGATGAGCGTGGAGCTTCCGCCGACGGTGGATATGACGGTGAAGGAGACGGAGCCAGGGCTGAAGGGCGCGACGGTCTCTAATGTCACCAAGGCGGCCAAGATGGAAACAGGCCTGGTGGTGCAAGTTCCGCCGTTCATCAACGAAGGGGAAAAGATTCGCGTGAACACGGCCGGCGGAACATACCAGGAGCGGGCGTAGGCTCTACGGTCAGGAGACACTGTCCGCCCTCAAAGCTAAGAAGAGATGGCGTGGATCCGCTGCGCCAGTTTCTGGGCGGACACGAGCGCGACTTTGGCCGCCGGAGGCAGGCCATCGGTCAAGCTGGTGACTTGAATCAGATTCAACAGGCTCTCGGACATCAGGCGCAGTTCGCCGGCGGCCGGCACGGCCGCGCCGGAGGAGCCGCCGTCCAGAATCTGGATGGCTCGCTCGACGATGGATTTCGCTCCATCGGCCTTGGAAAGATAATCGACCGCTCCGAGTTGCAACGCGCGATTGCGGAACTCCGGATTCTCGTTGTGCGACATCACCAGCATCTTAATGTGGAACAAATCGGTGCTGTTTTTCATGAGCTGCAGCAGCTCCAGACCGTTCAGTCCCGGCATCATGAAATCGGAAACCACGAGTTCGATGTTCTTCTCGGAGCGCAGAATCAGTAATCCCTCCTCGCCGTCGGAAGCCTTCTCGATTTCATAGTTGCGCTTGGCAAACCAGAGTTCGAGGGCCTCCGAGAGGTGCGGGTCGTCATCAAGAATCAGCAGTCTGGGTTTTGACATAATTATTCCATTTTTTCGATTTTTGGGGGCGGCGAACTGGGCAAAGCAAAGCAAAATTCCGAGCCTTGATTCGGTTCGGATTTGAGCCAGATACGGCCGCCGTGGGCTTCGATGATCCGTTTGCAGATGGACAGGCCAATTCCGGTGCCTGGTACGGAGGAGGCATCCCGGCCGCGGGCGAACATCTCAAAAATGCGGTGGAAGTCTCGCTGGTCGATGCCGCGTCCGTTGTCGATCACTCGCATTACCCAGTTGCCACGGCTCTGGTCCCAGTGACAGCGTATCTGGATGCGCGGCGGAGCGTCGCTCTTATACTTGATGGCGTTCGAGATCAAGTTCTGAAAGACACGAGTCAGCAGTTTCTCCGATCCGGACACGCGCGGCAACGGGTCGTGCGTGATGGTGACGTTGCTTTCCTTGATCACGGACATAAGGCGTTCCAGGGCGTTGGCGAGGGCCGCATTGCAGTCGGTCGGCGCAAGAACGATGGGCTGTGTGCCCAAAGTTGCGTATTCGAGCACGTCGGCGATCAATCCGTTCATGCCTTGGCCCAGCCGCGTGCAGGCGCCCAGCCAGCGGCCTACTTTGCTGTTCAGCCCGAATCCGGATTCGATGGAAATCAGTTCCAGATAGTCCAGGATGGAGTGCACCGGCTGCCGCAGATCGTGCGAGACCACATGCGCGAAGCTGTCCAATTCGCGATTCCGGCGCAGCAACTCCTGGTTTTGGTATTCGAGTTCGGTTTTTTGCACCGCGATTTGCCGCGCCGCTTCCTCCGCTTGTTTGCGCCGGTCGATCAGATCCTGTTGCAACGCTATCAAACGCTGGTTGGCGCTTTCCTGGGCTTTACGCGCATTAAATAAATTCAGGAAGACCCGCACTTTCGAGCGCAGGATGCCGGGATGAACCGGCTTGAACAGAAAGTCCACTACACCCGCTTCATAGCCGTTCAACACGGCGCGGTCGTCGCGGTTGATGGCGGTCAAAAAGATCACCGGTACGTGAGCGAATTTGCCGATGGTTTGCATGTGGCGCGCGACTTCATAGCCATCCATGTCCGGCATCGTGACGTCCAGCAGCATCACGGCGCATTCTCCGTCTTCCAGCTTTTCGAGCGCCTCGATCCCGGATCCGGCCGTGACCAGTTGCAACTCCATCCGCGACAGGATGCCTTTCATCAGGACCAGATTCTCGGGCAGATCGTCCACGGCGAGAACCCGCGGCAGTGCTTCCGCGAGATTCGGTTGGGTGTAGTGGGGAGCCTCTAGAGTCGTCATCATAATCGTCACGCGTTATAAATCAAACGTTTTTCTAAATCAAGCGGTCGGCGCCATCCAACGCTGCAAAACGTCTTCCAGTTCCCGGGGGCGGAAGGGTTTCGCGAGATAGTCGTCCATGCCGGCCGCCAGACAACGCTCGCGGTCTCCCACCATGGCGTTTGCGGTCATGGCCACGATCCGGATGCGCCGCCCGTCCTTTCCAGTAGTACAGAGGCCGAGTTGGCTGCCTTCCCATTTCCGGATAGCGGCCGTCGCCTCCAGGCCGCCCATTAACGGCATCTGCAAATCCATGAAGATCAGGGGATAGCTTTTGTTTTCGATAGCCCGCACGGCATCCTGGCCGTTTTCGGCGATATCGCAGCGATAGCCGAGGCGGGACAACAGCAACACAGCCACCTGGCGGTTGCCCGCATTGTCCTCCACCAACAGCACGTTCGGATGGGGGTCCGGGGCGGGCGTGAGCGGGGCATCGGACGCACCCGGTTCGAAAGAAGCCCGGGGAAGAATGCTCAGCGCGGGTTTGCGTGGACTGGTCAGGATACGGATCAGCGCCTCGCGCAAGCGGCGGGACTGGACCGGTTTGGTCAGCCGGAGATCGATTCGGGCCTGCCTGGCCTCCTCATGGTCGTTATCGCCAGTATAGCTGGTGAGCAGAATCAGCGGCAGAGAGGCCAAGGCGGGGTCCGCTCGAATGATCCGCGCCAAATCCAGACCGTTGATGCCGGGCATGGCGTAGTCGAGGATTACCACGTGATAGGGCTGGTTTTCCGCATTCGACTTGCGCAACAACTCCAGCGCCGCAGTGGCGTCTTCGGCGGTCGTCACCTCCAGCAGTCCCCTGAGTTGCGCCGTCAAAATTTTGCGGTTGGTCGCGCTATCGTCGACCACCAGAACGCGCCGGCCTGCCAGACGGGCCGTGGGCGGGCGCACTTGCGGCGGCCGCTCCGTCCCGTATTTGAACGGGATCTCAAACCAGAACCTCGAGCCTTTCCCCAGTTCGCTTTCGCACCCAATCCTGCCTCCCATCAGTTCGGCCAGTTTCTTTGAGATCGCCAAGCCCAGGCCCGTTCCACCGTGCCGGCGAGTTTGCGAGCCATCGCCTTGCGAGAACGGTTCGAACAACGATCCGCGGGTCTTTTCGCCCATTCCGATCCCTGTATCCCGCACCTCGAAACGCGCCAGCACCGCACTCTGGGGAGCGGACTCGAGCGGCTCCCAACTCGCCGTCACATTGACTTCGCCTGCGCTGGTGAACTTAATTGCGTTCCCGATGATGTTGATCAGCATTTGCCGGATGCGCGTGGGGTCGCCACGGAATACCAGCGCTTCGGGCGGCGTTTGGCAGGTCAGTTCCACCTTCTTCCGCCCGGCCGTCTCGGCCAGAAATGCCGCCGCTTCTTCTACCGTGGCGCTCAAGTCGAAGTCCACGCTCACAACTTCCAGCTTGCCTGCCTCGATCTTGGAAAAATCCAGAATGTCGTTGATGATCCGCAGCAGCGACTCCGCCCCGGCCGCGATCATTTCAGCGTAGTCGCGTTGGTCGGCGGACAACTCCGTATCGAGCATCAGGTTGCTCATTCCCATGATCACGTTCATGGGCGTGCGGATTTCGTGGCTCATATTGGCCAGAAACGCCGATTTCATGCGGGTCGATTCCTGAATTTTTTCTTCCGCCAGCTTGCGCTCGGTGATGTCCACCACGCTGCTGAGAACCCAGGTTCCTCGTTCGGTCGCTAGCGGATTCAATCCGATTTCCACGGGAAACTCCGCACCGTCCTTGCGCTGGCCAAACAAGTCCCGTCCGGCGCCCAATTCCCGCGCGCCCGGATGGCCGTAATAAGCGGCTCGCATCCCCTGGTGAGCCGTCCGGGCCCGCTCCGGCAACAAGACCTCGACGCTCTTTCCCAGTAGTTCCTGCCGCGTGTAGCCGAACATTTTCTCGACTTGCTGGTTGACCAGTTCGATCGCCCCCGTTGGATTAACCAGGATCAATCCGTTGGGCGCGAAATCTATGATTTGCGGGAGGATGATCTGTGACAGAGGGAGTGGCTCCTGCAAGCGTTGGAAATCCATTCCTTCGGAGGCTTCCCGGGGCGCGAGTTCAATCTGAGTGTTCCATTCTTCCATCGCTTGCTCCTCCCTAGCCGCCTGTCTGCCCAACCCCGGGCAAAGTGCGGCCGTCCGGACAGAAATGTCTCCGGATAGATCTCCTGGTAGACCGGCCTATCTAAAGTCAGCGCCTACTTCATTTCTTCTCGGACTATTTCCCGCTTTCTTGAGCCATTCCGCAGGAGGGGATTACGAGCCCCGCAAGCGAGCCGGACACCCGGCCGGTCCGCTTGGCGATTCAACTGAATGCGAGCCGTTTAGCGGCCTCTCGGCTTGTGGGCAGGTTATCAACCTGTTTCGTATGAGCGCCGGGGCGCACAGAAGGCAAGCAGACGGGGACATTGCCTGGCACTTAGCGTGTTTCGTAGGAGCGCCAGGGCGCACAGAAAACCCGCGCTCCGCGGGTTGTTAACCAGGTTGTTAACCCGCGCCTTGTAAGCCTGGCGACTCGTCGTTCCAGCCCCGAACGTCAGTGAGGGGACCCTTCCCCTCACTAACGCTCGGGGCTGATAATTCGGGCTGATAAAATGTATAAACTCCAGCAGTCTGGTTTTTAGCCCGCGCGCCAGCGTTATCAGATTCACTGTATTTAGCGTCTCAACCGTTCCCAGTGTTTCAGACCGAGGATCTAGTTGGCAGAATACTTCGCAAACAATTCCTGTTCGCGCCCGGCTTCCGCCGGCTTGCCTTCCCGGGTCAGAATCGCCGCCCGAACGGCCAAATAGCGGGGGAAAATCAGCGACGTGAACATGGGGTCGCCAGACGACAGAGGAATCGGCACGCTACGCAGCAACTCCTTGGCCCGGTCAAAATGCCCGGTTTCCACATTCGCCCAGGCCAGCAGGACGCGGACCTGTCCATCCGCGCTCGGAACCGTGCGCGCATAAGCTTGCTCGAGCAATGGCAGTGCCTTCTGAAAATCCTGCTGAAAGATGGCGGCCAGCGCATCGACCAACGCTGAACCGGAACTGTGAGAACCGCCGGCGATGAGAAACTGCGCCAGACCGGCCCAGGTGTTGCGCGCCGGCGTAACCGGTTCGAGCAATGCATTCCGCGCGCTGCTTATCGCCGCGGCCCGGTCTCCAGTCTGCAACTGCCAAATCGCGGCTTGGGCCCACAGCAACGCCGCCCGGTCGCCTTTCATCCTCGCCGCCTCCGTTAGCACCTTCCGCAGCGCGCTTTTTCGCCGCCCGGTGATGAATTCCCACTGGGCCCGCTGATATAAGCCTAGTTGCTTCGAGAAGCGCGCAAAAATCTTGTCGGCGCCCGCCAAATCGCCGGTCATCAAGCGCGCCTGCGCGGCTTTCAGCCACTCTTCTCCGGCGGGATTCTTCTCTTGCGCCGCCAGGAACGCCGTCTCCGCCGCCGCGAAATCTCCCGCGAAGAAATTGACCTCGCCCAGCGAATCGAGCGCGTTGAAGTTCTGTTCGGGCGCCGCTGCGCCGTAATTTTTTAGCGCCTGCCGCGCCTGTTCCAGGTTGCCGGCAAACGCCTCGGCATAGCCGAGCATGTTATTGAGCGCGCCATTGGCCGGATCTAGCCGCAAGGCTTCCCGGTAGGCCGCGCTGGAATCGGCAAACTGCCGATCGGCGAATTCGAGTTCCGCCAGACCCTCGTATTGTTCGCTCGCCGCGGGAGACAGCGCGATCAACTTCTTCAACGCGGAAATCTGGGCGGGACGATTCTCGGTTCCGGGAGTCTGCGCTGCGCGCGCCTGAACATACGCCAAGTTGGCCTTGGACAACTCATCCAAACCCGCGGACTCGCCCATTTCGGCGATCTGCGCCGCCTGCTCCCGATCGCCGCGCGCCAGCAGCACCCTCGCCCAACTCACATACGCCACGCCAAAACGTGGGTCCGCTTGAATAGCCGCCTCAAAAGCCGCATCCTGCGCAGCGGGCTCAGTCGCCTCCACTGCCTGGTTCAACTGCTGGTAAGCCTCCGGAGGCGGCGTGTCTCCGAGTTTTGCGCCGGCGCTGAATTCTTTGGCCAGCACTGCCGTCAGTGGACCCATCCCGGCGGACGCCGCTCCTTCCAAGTGCAAACTCCGCACCATCTTGTGAGTAGCCGCATCTTCGAGATCCGCCTGCAGGTCCAGCTTGCCTCCCCGGTTCACCACATAGGTATGCAAAAAAACGGTGGCGCGATGCGCATACGCTTGTTCCACCGAATCCACCGGCAGGGGATCGATATTCGGCGCGGCCTCCAACCCGGAACTCAGCAGGGCGGGACCCACCCGATCGGTCTCGCCCTCGCCACTGAGAAATTCAAATGGAAGAATCGCCAGCCGTTCTACCGGCGGTGGTTGTCGTTTCGAGCAGGCTGAAGCCACCAGGACTACAATTAGCAGCCCGGTGCGGATGGTCAAAGAACCCGTGGCTCCATGGCCATTAGCTCTTTGAATGCCGGCAGGTCCTTAATCGCCGCAAACTCCGGATCGTCCGGCACCTTCTTCCGATCCTTCAGTCCTTCTTCCAGGGCCATGCGCAAATACTGCAGGGCGCGGCCGTTATCGTTCTTCTTGGCATAGGCTTTCGCCATCCAGTAGTGGAATTTCGCGCGCTCTTCGACGTTCCGGTCCTGCAGAACCACCCCGAGATTACCCCGGTGCTCGAAAACATCTGGATCCAGTTCCAACGCGTGCTGCCAGGACTCTCCCGCTTCCTTATATTGCTTCCGCGCAAAGTACGCCGTGCCCAGATTGCTATAGAATGACGCGGACGTGGGATCGATCAGCAGGGCGCGCTTGTATTCGCCCAGCGCCCGCCGGTAGTTCTTCCGTGCGAAGTACACGGTGCCGAGATTGTTCACCGCTTCCGCATACTTGGGGTTCACCTTCACAGCCTTCTCGTAGTACTTCCTCGCCAAATCCAGTTCGAGCATCTGGTGGTAGGCGATTCCTGTCTTGTTCAGGAGCACCGCCGTGGTCGGCTGAATCTCCTGATAATTCACGATCGCCTGGCGAAAATTCTTGCGCGCCATGGCGATATCGCCCATCGCTTCCGGGCCGAGAGCGGCTCTGGGCACGATCCTTTGAGGCGTTAGCAGCCCTGGGGCCGTGTCGTTTGCGACGTTCTTCGCGGTGGTCGGAACCTGAGATTGGCCTGCAAATGCAACGGCCAGGCAGCCGGCGATCAGCCATAGACGGGATGGCCGGAGCGTGGAAAACATGTCCAAGACCGGGGTGTCTAGCATGTGAACTCCTTGTTGGCTTCCATTATGCGCGATTTCGCGAGAGATTTCCATGCCCTCCCGCACTAACCTTTCCGAACGCCATGTACAACACATTTGCCAGACCCGCCGACAAAAGACCCACCGAACCCGCCCCTGAGAAATCCGACAGCCTCCGGAAACTGGACGACCAGTGGGGCAAAACCGCCCGCCGCACCCCCGAGGACCGTTACGCCGGCTTGCCCGACGGCGACTACGAAGCCACCATTGAGGAAGCGCGTTTGTCCGAGACCGCTTCCACCCAGCGTCCGGTGGTCGTCTGGACGTTGCGTATCGACGGTCCGCATGGCGCGGGCCGGGTGGTCCACAAAGCCCGAGTCATCACCGAAAAGACCCTCACTTACTTAAAAGAAGACCTGGAGAAGTGCGGGCTGTCGCTGGATCGGCTCTCGGAGCTCGAAGCGTCGTTACCCGAACTCACTGGCCGGATGATAGCCTTCCGCAAAGTTACGCGGCCCAACGGAAGCGATATATATTTCAGTTGGTCGCGCCCGAAAGCGGAGTTGGCGCCGGACGACGAGTTGCCGTTCTAGCCGCCGCTGAAGAACGGTGGTCCGGCTAGCTCAGCTCGAGGTCTCACTCCGCTTTTCCACGGAATCACCGGCGTAACTAAGTACACCGTTTCGCAATCAGGGCCTCGTATTGGTCGCTTGGTTCCCCGGCTCACGGTCGCGCCGCATAGCCTAGCCCCGAACGTTAGTGAGGGGACTGTAATACGTCCGCTTACTTATGAAACGGTGTACTAAGGTTGCCGAGGCGGACTGCCTGCGCGCGCTACGGTGCGCGAGGACTCCAGCAAGCGCCACGAATACGGCCGCTGATAGCGCCAAACGCTGGGCGGAGGAACCAATCGGAACCGCACCACGGGGTCGTCTGCCTCGCCGGAAAACAAATTCGCCATCTCGCCCATATCGCTGGGCGGGTAGTTAATCAGAATTCCGTTTTCTGCCGTGGCTGACATTAGCCGGTAGCGGCCGGTGCGGCCGCCGCGCCGGACGGTTTCGATATACAGCGGCGGAGTCTGATAAAGAAAGTCCACCAGCCTTCCCAAGACCGTGAACTTGATCTGTAGCGGCGCATAAAGCAGGTGCGTTCCTTCAGGAACCGGGACCCACTCATTCATCTGCGCACGTCCACTGCCCACTTCGCGCATAGCTTCCCGGCGGCTACTCGCCTTGCGAAGCATGAACACCCGCCCTGTATTCGGATCGGTTTCCTCAACTTCGTAGTCATCCATCACGGCGCGCCAGGTGAGAGGTGTGTCCAGGAACATATTTCTGCCATCGATCGCGCTAAAATTCACGACCAAATACCGGGGACCGTCATCGTTCAAATGGTCCGCAACCGCTCTATCCAGCCGCGCCGTGTATGCCGAGTAGAGCTGAAGCACCGGCGTAGGTTCCCAGTTCAGCCGGTTCGCCGCCGCAATGCTCAGCTCCCACGGAAGAATCGAGACAGTCGACTCAGGATCTGCGAGTTTGGTTTGCCAGGACTCAGGGAGAACACTGGACCGCAGCCAGGTCACTTCAAACGCACACAGCTCCTTTCTCACCCTTCCGATCGTCATCAAATTGTGCAGGTTCGAAATGCCAGGCCGCACCAGCAAATAATCCCGGATTCCCGCCAGGTGAAGGGGCCTAATGTCGTGTGCGGAAACCACTGCGATCCCCGACAAAGCCGCCAGTGTACCCAGCGCCTTCCATCCTTCGCGGCTGGTCAACGGCGGTGCAAAAAGCAGCACCACCGGAATCACCGCCGCGCCTATGAAGTACGCCAGCCGGTGGACATCTTGCCGCACAAAACCCTGCTTGAACGAGAAAAAGAAAAATCCCGCGAACATCCAAAGATAATAGCGGGCGCGCTTCGACAGCATGAAATTAAGGGCGAGCAGGCAGGCGCCGCTCGCGACGGCCAGAAACAACTGCTTCAAGGCGCCGGCAATGCTCATCGCCGAACTGTACCCGGTTGCCACTTCCATGGATCCGCGCATCCAATGCCAGACGTTCGCGGGAGAATCGAGGAAAACAATAATCGCCACCAGACCCAACCCCGCGCAGACCAGGCTGCCGGTCAGAGTTCTGCGTGCTGTCCTGCCACCATCGCAAATTAAAATAATCCAGGAGCCCGCGACGATACTCAACGCAGATATGCCAACGCTCCATTTCATGAGCAGGCCCGTCAATCCCAGTCCCATTGCGGCCGCCGCGAAAACCACGCTGCCCCCGCTCTGTTCGAGACTCATGAGGGCAAATGCGCCCACCGCAAAAAGCAGCCGGTTATCGAGCCACATCCCCAATCCGCCCAGCGTCAAATAACCGGCGGAGAAGAGCTCTAGCGCCATCGCTTGGCGGCGGAAGCGCCAGCCAGCGGCGGCAAACAGAGACACCTGCAAACAGCACCAAAACACTTCCGCTGTAATGAGGGTTGAACCGCTGGCGTCTGCTTGCGGCACGAACAGAAAACCCAACGGACCGTAGGTAAATACGACGTCCCGGCCGAAAAGATATTTGCTTGACACGGCTAGCCGGTTCAGAGCGAACATCCAAGACCCGTCCAGGCCGGGCAAGATTTTAGGGTATGAGCCGGGAAACGTGCAGAAGAAGGTGTAGACCAGACTGGTCCACGCCAATGCGCTTATCCAGCGTCGCCAAACAGTCATACTGACCGGGATGATTTCACTCGAAAGCCCATGCTACCGCACTGTCGGGCTGCGCCGGCCGCGGCAGGCTTTTTCGTAATTGCTGCCGCTGATGCGGCACCCAAGGTGACCTATCGCGCTAAACAGACCTCCGCTCAAGGCGCCTTCGCTGTTGAGAATACTCGAGCCCATGCGAGGCGCATCAGGGGCGTCAGGATCGCGACGCCCACCTGCAGACATCAATAACTGGGCTGTTAAACTTCTTGTTTTTTCCCGTCGCAGTGCGCCGGCCTGTTTAGAGTATATGGCGCCAATCAACTGAACCGCCTACTCCTCGACAACCGTAAATGGCGTCGTCTTCAATAGATCGCTTCCGACATAGATTTCCACTCGGTATTTTCCCGCCGGAAATCCCTTGTCAGGCTTGGAGAGCGTCAATGTTCCTTCGTTCGCGAATGGAAGATGAATCGTAGCTTCGTCAATTTTATAATTCGCCGGAGCTGCTTTACCGACATCTTCCGCGATCCAGACTCCGCGCACCGCTGCGCCGACGCCCAGACCCTCGGCCTTCCAAACGCAGAAGATTTTGGGAGTGTCGGTGGCGAATTCAGTAGTCGGATTTTCCACTTCATATTTGTCGTTCACGCCTGTGCCCATTTCCGCCTTCGTGATGCGTGGGGCCGTGGTCGACGCCTGTACCGTACCCGAAGACCCCGACGAGCTACACCCAGACAAGGCCAGGATCAGGCCGCAAACCAGCGCTACCGGCGTTGTCCGGGCCGATGACGCCCCATTGACTCTATTGATCATGATTCCGGAACTCCTCCCTGTTCCTATCGGGTGGAAAGTGTGATCGCAACACCGCGGATGCTATTGTGGGGCAGGCTAGTAGCCCAATGTCACTTAGTTTTCGGTCAGGACCGTTGTGGCGCACGCACTCCTGCGTGCCGCGTCGGCACTCGTGCCGACGCTTGGTTCGAGTTTGGCGCCCTTGGAGTGACGTGCCGTTTCGAGGCAAAAGAACATATGTCTTTTAAAATGTTCGCGCGCGAAAAAACTAAGCGGCATTGGGCTAGTAGCCTGCGGCCGATTGTTAATCGGCCCTGGTCGGTCTAACCACCCGCCAGCCCCACAAGATGTCCATCTCTCCGGCCCGCCGTATCGCCTTTGACATCCTGATCAAAGTGCATAACGGCGGCTACGCGTCAGACCTATTGCGTCGCGACACCGCCGCGATCGACTCGCGCGATGCCGGCCTCGCCTCTGAAATCGTCTTCGGCTGCCTGCGCCGCCAAGCCCAACTCGATTACCTGATCTCGCGTTACACGACCGGCAAACTCGACACTGAAGTCCGGATCGCGCTCCGCATGGGTATTTACCAGCTCCGTTACCTCGATCGCATCCCCAAACATGCCGCAGTAAACGAAAGCGTGGAATTGATCAAGCGATCCAGCAAGCGGTCTGCCGCGCCCCTGGTCAACGCGGTCCTGCGCAAGACCAATTCCGGTCCCATGGAAGAATGGCCCGACCGCGAAACCGCCCTGTCCAAGCCCAAGTGGCTCCTCGACAAATGGGACCGCCAATTCGGCCCCGAGACCGCAACCAAAATCGCCGAAGCTTTTCTCGAGCCTCCCGAAACCTATATAGCCTCTACCGGCCGCATCCAAGACGTCGGCGCCCAATCGATTGTGCCGTTACTCGACCTGCATCCCGGGCAATCCTTCCTGGATCTCTGCGCCGCGCCAGGCAACAAAACCGCCCAAGCCATCGAGCAAGGCGTCGAAGCGGTGGCCTGCGATCTCCATCTGCACCGGCTTCGCGAGCTGAGCGGCCTGCGCTGTCAGCGCGTGGTCCTGGACGGCGCCGAGCCGCTTCCGTTCGCAACCAAATTCGACCGCATCCTGGTGGACGCTCCCTGTTCCGGCACCGGAACCCTGGGGCGCAATCCCGAAATCGCCTGGCGGCTCAGGCCACAGGATTTATCCGAGCTACAATCAATCCAGGTGCGTTTGTTAGGCCGGGCGATCGACGCCCTGAAACCCAACGGAGTTCTGGTCTATTCCACCTGCTCGCTCGAAGAAGAAGAAAACCAAAATGTCATCGCGCACGTCACAGCAACTTGGTCGAACCGCCGGGGCAATTGGTCGACCCACCAGCGGGTTCCCGGCCGGGACGCCGGGGATGGTTTCTTTGCCGCTGTGCTAGTATCGTGAGGAGCTACAAATGGTTGAAGTACTTCCATCAATTCTCTCCGCCGATTTTGCTCGACTCGGCGAGGACGTCGCCAAAGTAGAAAAGGCCGGCTGTTCCATCCTCCACGTGGACGTGATGGATGGACACTTCGTGCCCAACATCAGCATCGGTCTGCCCGTCGTGGAGTCCCTCCGCAAGGCCACCAAACTCAAGCTCGATGTCCACTTGATGATCACCGATCCGGATCACTATTCTCCGGCCTTCATCCAGGCGGGCGCCGACCACATTATTGTGCATCAGGAAGCCTGCATCCACCTGGACCGCACCTTGCGAATGATTCAGAGCGAGGGCGCCAAGGCCGGCGTGGTTTTGAATCCGGCGACACCGGTCCAAACGCTCTATGAAGTCCTGGATATCGTGGACCTGGTGCTCATCATGAGCGTGAATCCGGGCTTTGGCGGCCAGCATTTTATTCCGAACGCACTGAACAAGGTACGCACCTTGGCGGCGCGCCGGAAAGAGTTAGGTCTAAACTTCGTTATCGAGATCGACGGCGGCGTGGCGATGGACAACGCGGCCGACATCACCCGAGCCGGTGTGGAGTGGCTGGTGGCAGGCTCTTCCGTCTTCCACGCTCCCGATCCGGGCGAAGCGTTTCAAAAGCTGCAAGCGCAGGCTCGCAATGCCCTGATGGCTCGCGCTTGAGGAATTCGGCACGCGCTGAGGAGTAGAGGTTTATTTTGCGAAAAGCTTTCTTTCTAGTGTTATCTGCAGGTCTGCTTGCGTCCTGTTGTACCTCCTGCGGTTTTCACCGCAAAAAGTACGACGACCCCATTACTAAAGACACCAAGCAGCCGGACAAAGTCCTATTCGACAAAGCCATTAACGATATCGAGCACGGCCGCTATGAAGTGGCTCGCATCACGCTCAACACCCTGATCAACACCTACGACCAGAGTGAATTTCTGGCCAAAGCCAAGCTCGCTATCGCCGATAGCTGGTATCGCGAAGGCGGCGCCCACGGTCTGGCCGAGGCGGAAGCCGAATACAGCGATTTCCAACTCTTCTACCCGACCATGCCGGAAGCGGCGGAATCGCAGATGCGCATCTGCGACATCCACTTCAGACAAATGGACAAGCCCGACCGGGATAACAACCAGGCCTTGCGCGCCGAAACCGCGTGCCGGGACGTAATCACCCACTATCCGAACAGCCAGTTTGTCGACGAAGCGCAAAAGAAGGTTCGCGAAGTGCAGGAGGCAATTGCCGAAGGCGAGTTTCTGGTGGGAGACTTCTATCATCACAGAGGCGCCAATCCCGCGGCTGCCAACCGGCTCGGGCGGCTGGTGGACCAGTATCCTCTATACAGCGGCGCCGACGAAGCGCTGTGGGAAATGGCGGATTCCTACGAGAAGATGGGCGGTAAGGACCACCGCTTCAAAAGAGAAGAGATTGAGACCTATTCGCGGATCGTTCGCGAGTATCCGCTCGGTAATCGCGTGGAAGACGCCAAGAAGAAGCTGACGGCTTTTGAAGCGCCCATTCCGGAAGCCGATCCAGCCGCTTACGCCCGCATGAAATATGACCAGGAACACCCCGTGAAACACGGGTTGCTCGCCAAGGCCACGGATATGTTGCGCCGAGGGCCGGATGTGAGCAAAGCCGCGCGCAATGGCACTCCGGCCATGGCCACCATTGCCCCGCGCGCTCCCATCAGCGTGCCGGTGCAGGCTCCCGTGACTACCGCTCCTGAGGTCGTTGCCACCCAGGTTCCGGCAAATTCGACCGCGCTCGACAAGAACCCGGATGCTCGGGAGACGTTGCTGAAACCGGGCGACGCCAAGGAAGCCGCCGCCTCCTCGCCCGCCGAGAGCGCCGCGCCGGCGCCCCCGGTGACCAACCACCCGGCCGTACAGAACAAAAAGAAGGAAAAGAAAAAGAAGAAGGCTACCGATACCACGCAGCAGGCGCAACCGGCCGACCCGAAAGCGACGGATACCGCAACCAGCAGCAAATGAGCCGCATTTTGCTGGCGGACGATAGTCCGCACGCGCAGCGCATGGGCGAGCGCATTCTGCGGGATGAAGGCTTCGACGTAGTCAGCCTCACGGACGGCGACGCGGTTCTCGCGAGTTTGCAGGAAACCGACCCCGACGTTCTCGTCGCGGACGCGTTTCTTCCCGGCAAATCCGGCTTCGATCTTTGCCGGTACATCAAAAGTAATCCGCTCCATCGGCATATGCGCGTGGTGCTGACCGCCGGATTGCTCGAAAAGCTGAGCGAAGAGGAATCGAAACAGGCCGGCGCCGACGCGGTGCTCAAGAAACCCTTCGAGTCGTCGGTGGTCCTCTCGACCCTTCATCCCTTGCTCAAAGACGCGCAAACCGCGCGCGCGCTCACGCGCCCCAAAGCCGAGGGCGGTCTAGACGCCGCGCCCGATCCCGAACGCGTCCGCGCCGCCGTCACGCTGGCCCTCGACGCCGCCCTGCCCGCGCTGATCCAGGAAATCACGCAGCGAGTCCTGATAGCATTAGGACATTAAACTCTTCGCATGCCTGAAAACACTTTCGACATAGTTTCCAAGATCGATTTGGCCGAAGTGAGTAACGCCATTCAACAGGCGCAGAAAGAACTGATCACCCGCTTCGACCTGAAAGATTCGCACTCCTCCATCGTGCTCAACGAAAAGGAAAACAAAATCGCGCTCGCGAGCAAAGACGAGTTCAAACTCAAGGCGGTGATCGAGATTCTGGAACTGAAACTCACCAAGCGCAAGGTGCCGCTCAAAGGATTGAATTTCGGCCCCATCATCCCTGCTGCGGGCCAAAGCGTGCGCCAGGAGATCACGCTCCAGCAAGGCATCCCGATCGAAAAAGCGCGCGATATCGTCAAGACGATCAAGGACTCCAAGAAGAAGGTCCAAGCGTCCATCCAAGCCGACCTGGTGCGCGTCAGCGGCAAAGATCGCGACTCCCTACAGGAAGTGATGCAGCTCCTGCGCAATCACGATTTCGGCATCGACATGCAGTTCACCAACTACCGCACCAACTAAAATGTGGGGCAGGTTGTCAACCTGCGGCGGGTTGTTAACCCGCCTGCCGAGGCTAGAATAAATGCCCCGCCGCATAGAATCCCTATTCCTGCCCGGTCCCGCCGGCCGCCTGGAAGCCCTGCTCGAAGAACCGGAAGACCAATCCCCCATCGCCGCCGCGCTGGTTTGCCATCCCCACCCGCGCCACGGCGGCACCATGCACAACAAAGTGGTCCACCGCATGGCCCGCGCGCTGCGCCGCTCGGGCGCGGTAGTGCTGCGCTTCAACTATCGCGGCGTGAATCTGAGCGAAGGCGTCTACGACGAAGGAATCGGTGAAATCGAGGATGCAAGGAGCGCGCTGTCCTTTTTCCGAGCCCGTTATCCGAACCTGCCCTACACGCTAGCCGGCTTCTCCTTCGGCGCCCGAATCATCCTGCGCCTGGGCTGCGAACTGCCGGACGCCGAGCGCCTGATCGCCGCCGGCTTCCCCGCCAATTTCGAAGGCAGTGCGGAACTCGGCCACTGCGCGCGCCCAAAGCTGTTCGTCCAGAGCACGCACGACCAATATGGCTCCGTGCCAGCCATGGAAGCCTACTTTGCCGCTCTGCCCGACCCGAAAACGCTGAAGTGGGTCGAAGCCGCCGACCATTTCTTCGCCCACGGCCTGGAGGCCTTTGAAGAAACCGTCTACGAGCAGGTAAACTCGTTATAGTCGGGCGCGTAGCTCAGGTGGATAGAGCATCAGCCTTCTAAGCTGAGGGTCGCAGGTTCGAGTCCTGCCGCGCCTACCAACCACGTCCTCCGGTAGTAGGGTCCAGCAGCACATTAGCCGCCCGCGCCGATTCGAGCGCGCTCTATTAAAATTAGACGCTCATCTGGCGGCAGCATTCGCCCGGTCCGACGCAGGGGCGCGATCTTACGTCCGTACAATTTGTCCCATTGGGGTTCATTTCTAGCGCTCTAGGCCTTCCCAACCCGCATAATCTCAATACCAGGAGGGTTGTAGCAAGGATCGAAAGTGACGGTGTAATTGTCAAAGAAACCGCTTCTACCCAGGATTCCTCCAACGCTAAGGCTGGGAGAAAAACCAGCAGTGACCTCGATAATGTTGCCGGGGAAGCAAACCTTGATCCGATGGAAGTAAGCCTTGCAGGTAGCACCATGCACAACCCCACCAAGCGGCATCTCTATGCCCTTGAGAACATCGATTTTCATTCTCGTGCCAATGCTCGCGTGAAATAAGCACCATGGCGAACCAGAATCGACGACCGCTTCAAAGCGGGCCGACTTAGCGTGGTTGTACATGACGCTGACCTCCAGAATTGGCGTCCACACGAACGTTTGTCCTGGAAAAATAGGACTGGGCGTTTGCAGCGGTAAGACTTTGTATGCTACCCGCACGGTAGGACGAGATCATTCCATTGATCGGGGGTTTTTACCAAAAGCGGGTCGTTCTCGCCGTTTCGCAGCGCTTCGTCTAACGCCTCGCCATAATCAGAGCCGTAGCCAACTACCCTGGACTCATCTGCGGAAAATGCAAGCCAACTATCAGGCTTTGCCTCGCGCAACATGTTCGCTCTCTGCTCTGGATCCATGCCACTCGATCTCCCGAAACATTCGAACCAAGATACTATTCGATTCGGATGGGTTACCCTCGTTGTCCGCGTGGAAAGCGAAGCATTCTCTGGGCACAACACTGGGACGGTACTTTGCTTTTCAAGTACAGTCGGTTCGACTCCGACCAGGTCCACCTACCCACGAATCCAAATCGGAACTGACAGACACTATTGTACACGCGTACTTGCGCGAATGCGCAATTGGCTTTGATTCAAATGAAGCTTGGCAAAATCCGAGAGGCCTAAAGGCACGGGGCCAGAGGTTCAGGGCACCGATCTATCTAGTGCCGCTCTTGCGCCCGGCTGGCCTGGAGAAGCGTATACTGGGTTCGCGATGACTGTCAAAAATCTAGCAATCGTAATGCTGATCGCAGGCCCAGCATTCTCGTCAACGTTACAGGTCTCAACGACTAACAACCCGCCCCGGCCAACGGACAGGGCAAAGGCGGCAGCCTACCACAATGCCCACCCAAGGATCGCATCGCAAGTGGGCACGGGCCAAGGCATTATCACCCAAGTGGCGGCTGGCGGCGGATGGACAACCGCGATCACCATCAACAACCTGTCATCGATCAAGCCAGCAGCATATGTACTTGACTTCTATGGAGATGACGGAGCCAACAAAACATTCTCCTTCGACACGGGCGGGACTGGAAACCAGTTGAGGGGAACGCTGAATCCGAATGGTTCAGCGGTGGTCGAGGCCTTAAGCCCAGAAGGGTGTCACGTCAACGTTAACTGCAACCAGGGCTGGGCCCAGTTTGAGTACTTAAACACCGACTTGGACTTGCCCCCTATTTTGAGACAACCAGTTAAGAGTCGAAAATCAGTGAATGGAGGATTCGACTCATGGGATTGTCCCGACGGAAGTTCACGCGTGAAATGAAACTGGCTGCGGTTCAGCAGCTGGAAGCAGGAACGTCAGCCGCCGCGGTGGCGCGGGCCTTTGAAATCAATGCCAACCTGCTGCACCGGTGGCGGAAGGAGTTCCGCCATGGTCCCGGCAATGCGTTCCCCGGTGTGGGAAAGCGGCGTTGGGAGGACCCCAAGGTGGGGCACCTGGAGCGCAAGGTTGGCCAGCAGGCCGTGGAGATTGATTTTTTGAAAGGGTGCTTGCAGCGAATCGAGGAACAGCGGATGCTGCAGGCGCTGACTGGAAAGCCGCGACCTACCAGTACATCCGGAGCCAAATCGAAGAAGGTATCCCGATGACGGCGACGCGCATGTGCCAACTGGGAAAAGTCAGCCGGGCTGGTCTCTATCGATTCGATCCCGGCGCCGAACGGGCGGCCGATGACGATCTGGATCTACGGAACGAAATTCATCGGATCGCGCTGGAGTTCCCCTGCTATGGCCTGCCGCGGATCACGGCCGAGTTGAGACGGCGCGGCTGGCAGGTCAATCACAAACGGGTGGCGCGAATCCTGCGCGAAGATAATTTGCTGTGCCTGCGCCGCAAGAAATTCGTGGTGACAACCACGGATTCCAAGCATGGTCTGGCGGTCTATCCGAATCTGGCAGCCGACCTGGAGCCGACTGGCATCGATCAGCTCTGGGTCGCTGACATTACCTATGTACGGCTAGAGACGGAGTTCGTCTACCTGGCGGTTGTGCTGGACGCCTATTCGCGTAGAGTGATCGGTTGGGCACTCGATCGGTCACTGGAAGCCGACCTGGCAATCGAGGCATTGGAGATGGCATTCCGGCAGCGGTCGCCAACGGAAGGGCTGACTCATCACTCCGACCGAGGGGTTCAGTATGCTTCTCGTGCCTACACCAGCTTGCTCAACGATCACGGGGTTCAGATCAGCATGAGCCGCAAAGGCAATCCCTATGACAACGCCTTCTGCGAATCCTTCATGAAAACCCTGAAATACGAGGAGGTCTATCGCCAGGAATATCGCGATCTGGCTGACGCGCATGCTTCCATCGAGCGGTTCATCGAAAACATCTATAACGGCAAGCGGCTGCACTCGGCGCTGGACTACCGTCCGCCGATCGAGTTCGAACGCTCGCTGCCAGCCTCGCAGCAGGTTTGTGCATGAAAGGCCGGTTGTTTACGAGACCAAAAACTGAGGGCGCCCTCAACAAGCGTTTTTGCAGGCATGCCGGAATCTATCGGTCCGATGTGTCGTTCCTGCTGATAAACCTGGGCCAGAGTACCGCTTCCCGGTCGGGTCCGGGCCAGGCTATAGGACGCGCCGGAAGTAACCACGCCCTGCCCATCGTCCACGATGAGTTCCGTCCGGCTATTCCTCAACGGGGTGCTCGCCAGCATGGCCCGTCTCCGCTTCACCGGCACCCTCAGCTTAAATCTATTGCCGCCTCGAAGGGAATCATTTACCATCGAACGGTAACCAGTCTCTTAACTGTTTGTCTCAGCCCAGGGGGCAGGTTCAACTCCTGGGTTAGTGGATATGCAGTGTTCACCGCTGCCAATGGTAACTCTGCGGCGGTTCCCTTCGGGGACGACCTGGCACAAGACTTGTTCTTAACCTTCAATACCACAGGCGGGTACGGCTTGGGCGTGGCCATGGCCAGTACTGATTTCGTGACCCTGAGCATCGTCGCGACCGTCTACGATGAGTCCGGGGGAACCGTGAAAACCATTAACGGGATCACGATACCCGTGGGGTGCCACATGGCGTTCGACCTGGTTCAGACATGGGGCCTTGCCGACATGAAGGGAACAATCGTCTTCAGGACCTCGGATGCCTATACAAGTCCGGCCATAGGCTTGGCCGTCCTCGGAATCAGATACAACCCACAGGGGTTCTTCACCTCGATACCGGCCATTGAAGCGTCCACGCTGGACGGGTCGAGCCAGTAGCGCGCCGAAAGTCAAGGCAGCCGAGGTGAGGGCCGGCTCGCAGAGTAATACGCGGCCTCATTTCTCCTCGGACCGTTCTACTTTTTTTCCGATCGCGGCCTCTGTCGCAGCAAGGACCTCTCGAAAGTTCCCTTTGTCTAAGTGGAACACCGCGTACCTCCCCTCGCCCGAATCTGCTTTGTATTGGAGGGTGAGGTAATGCTGTTTCGACTTCGTGAAGAGCAAGGGCCACGCGAGCAGCAGCCCAGCGGCGTACCGAGGCTTTGCTAGCACGTTCGTAGACGGCATTTGTAACGGAGTCAGTTGGCACCTCGAGTGTTACCTTCTTTGATTGAAAGGAGCGGGCAGCGTTCCCGCCCTTGCTGCGCTTGTTGGCGTAGGCTATTCGGCGCTAACCTGGAGACACAGTCATGACGTCGTTAACCATCGAATTGCCGGACGAGCAGAAAGCGGCGCTGGCGGCAAAAGCGCAGGCGCATGGACTTTCGGCCGAGGAATACGCGCGCCAAGTGTTGCAGCACGATCTGGCGCCGGAATGGCTCCAGAAGTCTTGGGAAAACGCGAAGGATGCCGGTCTCGATCGGCTCTCCATGGAGGAGATCGATGCAGAAATCGCCGCTGCACGCAAGGCGCGGCATGAATCCCGGTTGCAACCGGGCACATGATCCGGGTCGTTCTCGACACAAACATAGTCGTTTCGGCGTTGCTCCAGCCTCTTGGGCCATCGGCCCAGATATTCGTAGTATCGTTGGGCGGTTCCATCCAACTGTGCGTGAGCGGCAGCGTATATGCTGAATATGAAGAGGTCATCAGCCGCCCCCGTCTCAAGCGCTCAGAAGAGATCATTGCCGCCACACTCCAGTCGATCCGCGAGAAGGGCTTTTGGGTCCGCCCGGTCGAGAAAGTTCAGGCATGCCTCGACCCGGATGACGATATCTTTCTGGAATGCGCTCAAGCTGCGCATGCGGACTATCTGGTGACGGGACCTCAAGGATTTTCCTGCGCTGTGGGAGGGGACGCAAATCGTAACGCCTCGGTGGTTGGCCGATAACAGGTTGCTCAAGAAGTCCGAAGGAACTACGTAGCCGACTGCCCATGTGGAGATGAGGGCAGCGGAGATCTTCAGGCCGATTACCGGCGGGGCACTAACTTGAGGCTCACCCTCGCGCTTGCGTCCTCCGTTGGAACTCGCCGAGAAATTGCGAAACCGTGATGATCGGCGTGCCATCGTACTGGCGCAATCTAAGCAAATCCTTGTCTCCGGTAACGACGTAATCCGAGTTTGAGGTCTGAGCGCACTCGAGAATTTTGTTGTCATCCGGATCGTCTTTGACCACGTTGAGAATGACTGTTGGCATGACACGCTCAGTGATCCCGGTCAGCGCTGTGCGAGCTTCGGCGATCCTGCCTTCAGGCCAGCGGAACTTCCGGCTCAAAGTCTCGACGATCTCCTCCATGATTTGATTGGAGAGCGCGAGGCGAATATCGCCGGTTGCAGCGAGCCTGAGAAAGGTTCTTGGCGGCCCAGGGTAGTTCAGAGCACCGATGTAGATGTTGGTATCCGCGGTGACGCGCACGGCTAGCAGTCGCGTTGCCGCTCCGAGCGTACTTCCGAGATCAGTTCATTCACATCGGTCTCGGGTATTCCGAGCTCCTGCGAGTGGCGTTCACCGAACTCCATGAGGTCGTCGAGGCTGCGTTTACGCAGAAGCATAGCGATCGCCTCGTCCGCCACGTCATCGGGCGTCTTGCCCTGTGCTTGGGCTGCTCGAGCAAGCTCCGCGAAGCGCTGGTCGGTCAGGTGGACGATTTTGGCGTGGGTGCTCATGGGGTTCTTTTCTATTTTAGGAGAAAAGCGCGTCGCGTGTCTTGGGCGAGCGCACTTCGAGCGCGCCTCGCAGTCCTGCGAATGTAATGGCGATCCGAAAGTACCCCGATTCTCGTCGTAGAATAAGAAGCGAGTCAGAAGCCCTATTCTTTACAGGACCGGTGAAGGAGACCCAAAAATGGCGCCTATGAAAATGTTGTGGCACAAAGAGGGCGGGCCGGCTTGCGAGCGAATGGCTCAAGTCAGAAGCAACGGAGTCGTACAACCCAGCGTGGATGCAGTCTTCATACCCTCGCGAAGCGAGCGCACAGAGACCCATCCCCAGCCGATTCTCAGCATTGTCGCCATTCGGGAACACCCGGTTTCGCGAGCGCCCGTGGAAACATCGCATCACGAACCTGATTTATTGACACCAGCGTGATCCGGCCAAAGCGAGCGAGCTGGCTGTGTGTCTCAGGTCATGGAGCCGACTCGGCGGACACCCGCAAAGTACAGCCACACACTACAAGCCAGCGTTCAGCTCTGATTGGCGGCCGCCGTCATCGTCGATGAAATCTTGGAGAATATCTTGCTGATGCTGGTAGCTACCCCAGGCATGATCGCGCCCGCCGCGATCGAAACGAAACCGGCCATCAGCGCGTATTCAATCAAATCCTGACCGCGCGTGTCTTTCCAAAGCTGTATTTTCCAGAGAAGTTTGATAATGATCTGCATGATGTTTGCCCTTAGGCTTATTGTGCCTACCCTGAAGACAGTACGGATAGAGGACAAACACCTAATCGGCGGCATAAGGTTCACGTAAGGATGCGGCTTCACAATCCGCTCTCTTAGTCCTCGCAGCCTATTCAGCATCGATAAAGGCGCTATGATATTGCGCTATCATATTGCAAATGATTCGAGCCACGTGTACGCTCCCGATTCTGCTCGCTCTCACGCTCTCCGCTCAATCGGCGCAGCAGCAGCAGATCCGCGAAGAAATGGTCCCCATGCGCGACGGGATCAAACTAGCCACCACCATTATTCTTCCCGAGGGCGATGGAAAGTATCCCGTGGTTCTCACCCGCACGCCCTACGGCAAGGACCGCATGTACGCGGCTGCAAAACAGAAGGAATGGGTCGCCGCCGGTTACGCCCGCGTGGTACAGGACGTCCGCGGCAAGTTTAAGAGCGAAGGCAAGTACCGCGCCTTCAACGACGACATGCTCGACAGCTATGACACCATCGAGTGGATCGCCAGGCAGCCCTGGTCCAACGGCAAAGTCGGGATGGAGGGTCCCTCGGCCATGGGCATCATCACCAATCTGGCGGCCATGAGCGGGGCGCCGCATCTGGTGTGCGCCTTCGTCACCGTCGGCCATGGTTCCGGTTACCGCTACGCGTCCCACCCCGGCGGCGTGTTTCTCAAGAACATGAATGAGGAATGGCTCAAAGCCCAGGGCATCCCCATGGATGACCGTCCGCGCCCCACCTTCAAGGATTACGGTCCCGACGACAAAGAAGTGGACATGCGCACCTATGCTTCCAAGATCAAAGTCCCCATGTACAACTTCGGCGGCTGGTACGACATCTTTCTGCAAGGCGACATCGACAGCTACATGCTGCTGCAGCAGGACGGCGGCCCCGGCGCGCGCGGCAACCAGAAGTTGACCATGGGCGCTTTCGGACACGGTCCGCTCTCCGGCGATTTGAAATATCCTCCCGACGCGGGCAATCTCGCCAACGGAACCGACGAGATGCGCTGGTTTGAATACTGGCTCAAAGGCGTGGACAACGGCATCATGAAAGACCCGCCGGTGAAGTACTTCCTCATGGGCGACACCATGGACAAGTCCGCTCCCGGCAATGAATGGCGAACGGCGCCAAGCTGGCCTCCGCCCTCCACCACTACTTCTTACTATCTCGGCGCTCAAGGCAAGCTCTCCACTCTGCTGCCGGCCGCCAAAGCGACCGCGAACTATATCTACGATCCTAAGAATCCCGTTCCGTCCGTGGGTGGCAACAACCTCATGATGGCGCGCGGTCCTATGGATCAACGCAAGGTCGGCGACCGTCCCGATGTCCTCAAATTCGAAACCGAGCCGCTGGCTTCGCCGCTCGAAATCGTCGGACCGGTGAAAGTTCAACTGGCCGTCTCAACCGACGCTCCCGACACCGATTTCATGGTGAAACTGGTGGACGTCTATCCCAACGGCTATGAGGCGTTGGTCCTGGACGAAGCTCAGATGCTGCGCTACCGCTCCGGCCTTAAGCCCGAAAAAGCGGAGTCCGGCAAAGTCTACCCGATCACGGTGGATCTGTGGTCCACCGCGCTGGTGTTCAACAAGGGCCACAAAATCGCGGTCCATGTAAGCAGCAGCAATGCTCCGCGATTTGAAGCACACACCAACACCTGGGAAGCGGTCAAGTCGTACGATTTGGCGGTCAAAGCGTCCAACACCATCTATCTCGACGGGCGCTCCAAGCTGATTTTGCCGGTTACGAAGGTGTACAAAGAGCCGGCGGTGGTGGCCGGGCAGTAAAACAGGGTAACTCATAATCGTGTTGCCCCGGATGGCGGGCCAGTCATCGTGTCGATCCGGATCTGGACAGCCCCGTTCGCTTCCTATTGCACCGCGACCGTCACATTCTGCGCGGAGTTATCGTTCTGACCCACTTTGACCACCACAGGCTGATCTCCCGGCCCCAGGCCCGCCGGAATCACCGCGTTCACCTGCAACACTCCGCTCACCAGATTCGGCGCCGCGCCCGCGTACTGAATCTGAGCTGGCAGGCCGCCGATCATAGCTGAGACCTTCGCCACCGGAACCGGGTAGGGCGCAATTTAGCGGAACCAGAACGCCATCCGGAGCGTCAGGCCAAGGTCATGGCCGAGCCAACGACCTTCGCAGAGATTGCCTCAGTCCTCATTTGCGTCGCGAGCCTACTTCACCGCCATGGTAACGTTCTGCTGCGAATTGTCATATTGCCCGATCTTGAGTACCACCGGCTGTTGCCCGGACGGAGCATCGGCAGGCACGTAAGCGTTGATCTGAAGCAGACTCCATGGCTCATAGAGAGCCGTGCCGGCGTAGAAGACCATGGCGGTTTTTCCGCCGATGGTCAGGGAGAGTGGCTGATTGACGGGCTGCGTGCATTCGGGACGATTGGGGTCCACGCAAGCCGGCTGCTGCTGGATTTCGTTGAGGGCAATTTCGCCGTCTGGAATCGCTGGGTTCCAGGCGCCTGCGCCGGTGGCATACATCACAACGGGAGAGCCACGCGGCGCCGGATTATCCACGCTGTTGTAAGTGTACACATTGCTCGTGCTCACATTCAGGATGGCTCCCTGACCGGTCCCATTCTGGGTGGCGGTGAAAATCCCAGGAGATGTCGCCTGGACAGGCACGCTCATGGGGGCTGAAGATTGATCGTAGCAGGTGACTACAACATTGGCGTTGGTCATGTTGGTAACTCCGTACGGAACCATGGCGTTGATCTGATTGGCGCTCACATACGTCAACGGAGCCGCAATGCCGCCGATCGTGACCATGGTGTTTCCGCGGGTCGGGTTTCCATATGGGGCGCCGGGCGAAACCGCGGTGGGATACTGCCCTTTGTCATCGTATTGAGTGGCTAGCACAGGAGGACCGAAATTGCTCCCGAAGATCGAGATAAGTCCGCCCGGAGCAAGAACGGGCTGAAAGGAAGCCGAGCTCACCACCGAGGTGACAGCCGGCGCGGGCGGCGGCGTGATCGTCAGGAAGACGTATACGTGCGCTGTCGCTGCCGGAGTCTGGCCCACTGTCGAAAAATTCACGTACAGCGAGTACCCGCCCGGCGAAAGGCTGCGTACGACGGGGGGATTCAACCCGACGAGGATCTCCGCCACGTCCTCCGGGTTCGTCGACGTAGTCCCTGCCGACGGTGTCACAACCAGGAAATTGGGAGGCGTGGGTTGCGCAGGATTCACTGAAGTCGCGCCAGTGTACTGAAACTGAACTGCGACAGGCATTCCTCCCTGGGAGGTGGCGCCCACCGTTATCATTGAGATATTCGAGAATGAGCTGACCACCGCGAAACTGTCATTCACCGACCTCGTAAGAGTGAGATCGGGGCCAGCGTTCAGGTAGACCTGCGCGACTGCCGAGCCGGCAACAATCATCGCAAGAGTTGCGATCTTGCTAAGCGTCACGGGAGTCCTCCTAACCCAGGGACCGCTGTCGCCACAAATTTGAGAACGGGCGCTTGGGTGCCCGAAGCCACGGTCACCGGGATGAGCGCACTGACGCCCCCGGCGAGCGCCACGCCGCTGGCATTGACAAACCGCAGCGAGCTGCTGATTACAAATTTTACGGCCGTGTCGAACGGCACTACGAGCTGGTAGTTGCGTCCGGTCGAGTCTGTGGACAGGAGCGGCAGTGTGTGGAAAAACGAGCTATCACTCGTGACGCCAAGCAGCAGGTAACCGCCCTTAGTTAAGGTCCCAGTCGGCGACACCAACTGACCGGGATCGTCGATCCGAACTGTCACGACCGCGCCTTTCTTCATCACGAGCGTGACATTGGTTGCCGTTTGGCTCAGAGAAAGCGTCGCCGTAGTGAGGGGCAGGCCCCAGTCGCAGGGGTCCAACCAAGCCCCTACCGACACCTGGGCGCATAGGCGATAAAGACCATTGTCTACACCCGAGAAGGTGAACGATCCGGAGGCGTCGCTGACTACTGACCAGTCGTTCCTTTCCTCCTGTAGCCATGGGCCCTGACCAGGTACACGATGGAGGATTATGCTCGCTCCGGAAATGACTGAACCGTCATCGCCCCTCAGCGTACCAGAGACAGACCCTGTGCCGCTGATTTGGAGCAGCTGCGAGGACGCCGGCATCAAGAGAAATAGACAGAGTATAGTTATTTTCATTGACTGTCCCTCACTGCGTATTCCACCAGCCCCAGTACATCCATTGCGTCGAGTTACTGAACTTCATCTGCCCGTTTTCGGTAAGAGTATAAATGTGATATTTGGGGTTGGAGTACAGTGTGAGGTCGATATTGAGTGTCAGGGTATAGGTTCCAGTGACTGATGACGGCTTCGTGGTGACGGATGATGTCTTCGTATGAATGGTGCAGACGCCGTTGTCGAGGTCTTGGGTAGCGGTCGATCCCAAAGGCGACCCTGGAATTTTCCAAACGGAGCTGCCGGGCGTGGTATCGATGTAAATGTTACCGCCCACATTGTCCCAGTGGAAGTGGCAACCGCCGGCTTCCGCGTCCGGCCCGCCGGTGCCATCCGAATCGGCCCCGCCTATGCTGAACATTGCTTCGACCCATGTAATATTGCTCACGCCGCCCACCTCCTTCACCGGTATCGTGAAGGTGGCGCTCTGCGTGCCCCCAGAAGCCGGACACTTGGGATACTGCCAGGATGTGGAGTCAACCGCGAGTGCCATTGGCGTGGTCGGCGCGCTTGCTTTCGAAGCGGTCGGCAGCGGCAAGCCAATGTAGCCGGGAAGGGCCACCGTAGGATCGACTGCGACCTGGTCGTTAACGATGGTCGGCGTTAGCGTGTTGCCGGAGAGGGTCACGCTCGACAGGGAATTTGTGCTAAGTGCCTGCTGGTCGTTGAAGTGGATGCCATACGGCTGATTGTATACAGTATTCCCCGTGACTGCGACGATATTGGTGTCACGCGGCACCCCGCCACACGGGCCGGTAGGAAAAGACGTGACCAGCTTAATCCCACCTAGGGTGGCCGCCTTGCTGTTGTCGTGTACGTTGTTATTCTTGATGGTCGAGTTAAAAAGGCTGTGCGCGCCGATCCCCTCGTAGCCGTACAAAGAGACGTTCGGGTTGTCGTGAACGTTCATATTTCTGCCATACAGCTCCAAGGCGTCGGTTAACGGATAGCTGGGGCCGGTAAAGGTGTTGCTGGAGATTTCCACCGTGTCGCTGCACCCCACGAATTGCACGGTTCCGCCTTGCGTATTGCCCGCTTGGGGATTCGTGTAGTTATTGGTGAAGGTGTTGTTCCGCAAGCCGAGCCACCGATACGCGCCGCCGCCCATGGCGCCGGTATTGTTGCTGTTGAAAACGTTGTTCTCTATCCGGATGTTGCGTGGAGCGGGCAGGTTTTGGGCATCGGCAAACAGGATGTTGGAGTTGTTGGCAGAGTAGCCGTCGCAGTACTTGTCGGGGTAGTCGGTCTCGCCGAGAATGCCGGTCACCGCCGAGAAGTTGATCGAACTGTTATGGATGTAGATATCATTGTTCTTCTTCCCGGCCGTGTTGGCGGCATGCAGATCGATGGCGTGGCCCGTCGCGTCCTCCAGGTCGACGTTCGCGATCACGAGGCTGTAGGGCCCGGTATATCCGAACGGATTCGCTGGGTACGTACCGGTGTCCACATTGTCTATCTCAAGATCGACGCAGTTCTGGGTACCGCCGCACGTCGTGGCGACTCGTGGACAGCCGACTGGGCTCGCCCCTGGCGTGACAGTGCCACTCCCACAGACGGTGAAATTCTCAAGAGTGATTCCGGTTAAAGCAGCTGAAGCGGATGCGCCCACGCTGATGAGCGGGGCCGTGTTGGCGGCAGCACGCAACAGTTTGGTCTGTGAAGCATTCCCACTTCCTCCCGCTATGGTGACGCCGCTTTGGGTAATAGCAATTGGGTTGTTCACTACATACTTGCCTGTCGCAAGCGGACAAACCGAGTTTGCGACCTGGATGCATTGGAGGAACTTGTTCGGCAGCGAGCTCCATCTCCCCACGACAGGCCTGTCACCAGGGAGTCCGCCATACCCAAACACATAGTCGCCCGAATCAATCTGGCGATCCCCGTTAGCATCCAGGGCCCACAGGAACCCTTGGCGGAAGATCCCGACTTGGCTGACCCCCGTTCCAGCCCAGTCGCCCACCACCGGCACATCGCCCGCGATCCCGCCATACGGGAACACCAAGTCCTGTCCGGGTCCAGTGCCATCCAATGTGCCGTTGCCGTTGGCATCCAAAGCCCACAGGAAGCCTTGGCGGAACACCCCAATTTTGCTGATACCCGTTCCCGTCCAGTCACCGACTACGGGAACGTCGCCCGTCACGCCGCCAAATGAGAAGACCTGGTCGATTCCCTGTTCAAAAACGTGGTTTCCGTTAGTGTCCAGAATCCATAAGAATCCCTGCCGGAAATACCCAACCTTCGATCGGCCATCTCCGTTCCAATCTCCGACGACTGGCACATCTCCCGCCGCTTCACCGATTTGCAGGTTGAACACGGCATCCCCGGCGTCCATCACTCCATTCCCATTGCTGTCCAGAATGAACAATCCGTTGCTCGGGCGGTAAATTCCGATTTTGGTATACCCGTCCCCGGTCCAATCTCCCGATATAGGAATGTCTCCAGGAATCCCGCCGAACGCACACTGAATGTCCGGAGGGACGTTCATTTGCTGACTGCCATCCGCGTTCAGGACCCAAAGGAACCCTTGGCGGAAAATGCCGGCGTTGCTTTGGGCGGAACAAATCAGCCCCGAGGCCATCCACAAAATTATAACTTGCTGCGCATCGAATCCTCTCGTCGCTTGGCCTTCAAATTGCTAGACGACGGCTAATTTCCGGCGGGGCGGGCCGATATCAGCCCAACTGGGAAAACAGTCGCCGAAAAATACGTTTATTTACCGTTATGGTCGCCTCAAGAGTAACCACAGTTCAACTGAATGTCAAGCTAAATCGCGAACATGCGGCGGATGTCATCACATTCCGAAGAAAAACATTCTACGGTGCAAGCGTGGTGCGCCCCAAAAGTCTGCTAATGTTTGCCGAGCCGTCCTGATTCAGGATCGCTCCCTGCCCAGTGCCATTCTGCGTGACCGTGAAGATTGCCGGGGCGGTGTCAGACAGCATCAAAGTGAAAGGAGGCGCAAGGATGCCGTCGTGATTAAGATTGACCGTAACGCTCTGCCTCCCAGCCAACTCGGCCGGGAGGATCGCATTGACTTCACCCGTGTCGGCATATAAGAGCGGAACATTGTTGAATTCATCGACGTTTATGAGTGTCCCGAGTATGGGACCGAGATATGCCTGGTAGTGGAGGGCCCCGGGGCCGAGCAAGCCCGCCCAACGTTCCAGGCGTCGGCAACGGCCCAATGTGCCCGCCGAAGATACTGACCAGGGACCCCGCGCTAACCACCGACCTGAAGCTGGCGGCGTTTAGCACCGCCGCCACGACGGGCGGAGGTGGAGCAGCCAAATTGACGATCACGGGCACCTGGAAGGCGTAAAGGTTCAACACGATGCTGGTCTCGGCGGGGTACAAGATTCGGATCAGATCTGTTGTTAACGCGACTGAGATGGTGGCTGGCGTGGTGCCGCTGGACGGAGTGATCACCAATTCACCTGGAAGGATCCCCTCGCACAGAACCGGAGGATTGGGAACAGAAATTGGGATATTCAATACAAGACCCACCAAACGCAAACGGCATGTTCGGCGTGGGCGAACTCAGTTGGAAGGTCTGCGGCGGAGGGACAGTGGTGGAATCGGTTGCCCCGTTTATAGTGACAGGGGAGGGCGTAACGACGAACGTCTGGCCAGCCGCGCTTAGAGCCGCCACGACTGCTATCACACACGCCTTGCGGATCACGGACTGACCCCGCAACCACTGGCCACCGGACCGAGGTCCGCCGATGCCCGCCAGTCGATCACAACAATCTCGCGCCTCAATCTCTCCTCTTTTCTTCACCTTGCAAAAACCCACCCCAAAAATCCCCCACCCCATAAGCTATATTGATCTCGAAAGGACCGTCATTATCCATGTCCTCGGAACTCAAAATAGAAACCAATCGCGCCAACGCGCAGTTCAGCACCGGCCCGCGCACGGAAGAAGGCAAAGCCGCCAGCTCCCAAAACGCGCGCAAGCACGGCCTCACTTCCAAAAGCCTGGCCATAAAACCCGAAGACCGTGAAGAATTCGATGAAATGCTCGCCGGCTACCAGACCCAAATCAATCCCATCGGTGCAATCGAGCAAACCTTATTCGACGAGATCGTCGCCGCCGCCTGGAACCTCCGCCGCATCCGCGCCCTTGAGTGCTCACTCGACTTGCTCGACCCGCAATACGAGCGCCTGGCTCGCCACAAAACCCGCATCGAGCGCACCTTCCATCGCGCGCTCAAAGAGTTAAAGACACTCCAGACGGATCGGACTCTCCACTCCCGGCTCCGCCAAGACGATCGCGAGCGAACTCCTTTGCTTGCTTCACCCCACAAAATTTCAAAACGAAGCCAAGACATCGACAGGCAGGTCAAAGCTATGATGCGAGAAGAAGCGGAGATGCGCGCCACAAACTGGCTTCCCGAATTGCCGCAATTGAAAGCGGAGCGCCGGACCGCTTAACTCGTGAACAAATCTCGCGCCCGGCGCAGGCGTCGACGGAGGCTAAAGCCCAATGTGTGGCGCACGCACTCCTGTGCCGCGTCGGCACTCCTGCCGACGCTTGCTTCGAGTTTGTGGGCTGGCAGCCTGGCTATGGCCTGTGCCACGAAACGCCAGCGACTATTTGATTAAAATAGGCGCATTCCCTTCCAGCCCCGAACGTTAGTGAGGGGAAGGGCGGAAGTTCCACGCTGCACCCGATGCCAGGATTCGTCCCGACAGGAAATGTAGAAAACTCCAGGCGGCTACTATGTAGCCGGGACACGTATTTCGTTGCACTTGATCGTGTATTCCTTCAACCAAGACAACTCGCCCGAGGCTATCCAGGAAGACTTCCCGTCACTGAAACGCGCGCAAATCTACGGCGCGATTGCTTTCTATCTTGATCACCAGGGTGAGGTACACAAATACCTGGCGGAAACCGAGCGCGAGCTCGAGGCTCAAGGCGTCCCTATGGCGCAGGCAAATCCGGCGCTTTGGGAGAAAATCCAGCGTGCCCGGGCGCTTTCAAGCGGATAACGATCTCAAGTTTTCGATGCGTCAAGGCTTGCGACCATTGCAACGCTGGCCCAGGTTGCTTCATCGGCATTGGGCTCGAACCGGCGTCTTCCTCCAGCTTGATCGCAGGCTTGGCAAGAACGAAAAGCGGAATTAGGTCCTATGCAACTCATTCAAATCGGCAAGTACTCGATCTTCCTGCACCACTCGTCTTTGAAAGTGGCTCCGGAGATCAGCTCCAAATCGTCCACCAATTGGCCAATCGTGATTCGAAGTTGGTGCGAATAAATAATGCCGGAGAAATCCTCACCATCCCGCAATCGCCGCACGCCCTCGCGCAGCAGATCGGCATCCTGCGAAACCAGCACTCGTCCAAGTTCCGTTGCTCTCTGCCGCGATCGTCGTCCAACTGGGCCGCTCCGTCCTCTTGCGCCGTCAGCACGTCGATGGATCGCATACGCAGGGCTACGGTGACAGAACGGGGAACGTGTACGTCCATGTAAAACGCAAGGCTCAAAGAGGCCGCTTGAGATCGCTTAACTTCCGGCGTAAATCCGCGTCCGAGGCTTGGAAAGCAAGTTTGCTCGACTCATCCAATCCCTGCCGGATTTGCGCGTCCAAGTGGACCTGGTTCTCATAATAGTACGTCAACGCGGCATGAATCTGAGCCAATGAGAGATGCGGATGTTGAAAATGGATTTCTTCGGGGCTCCAGCCGTATGCGATCTTGTCGAGCACCACTTCGGTGACCTTTACTTTCGTGCCACCAATCCAGGCGACACCGAGGCCATCGAGTTCGATTTGCGTTGCGAAGACGGCGGTCACTGGTTCGCTCCTGGCACTAGTATAAGCGACGGCGCCTAACTTGCTCCCCGCTCCGCCGCCAGCCTACACTAAAAGATCGTCCTCAGTCTCGCGCCTAAGCCGCCCCGAGCGAAGCGGTAGGGACAACGTCGTCCAAAATCGAGAAGTGGAGATCTATTAAAAATGGCGATGCAAGTTGCGCTCAACCACCGTACCCACTACCAATACGACCGCCCCATCCGCCTCGGTCCGCAAGTGGTCCGGTTGCGTCCCGCGCCCCATTGCCAAACGCCCATCCTCAGCTACTCCTTAAAGGTCCAGCCCCAGAATCACTTCATCAACTGGCAGCAGGATCCGCAGGGCAACTTTCTAGCCCGCCTGGTCTTTCCCGAACCCACCACCGAGTTCCTGGTCGAAGTAGACCTGATCGCGGAACTCCACGTCACCAATCCCTTCGACTACTTTCTGGAGCCGGAAGCCGAATGCTTTCCCTTCGCCTACGAGCCCACGCTCGCCAAGGATCTCGATCCCTACCTCGCCCCCGAGCCCGCCGCTCCCCGCTTTCAAGCATTTCTTGACAATATCCCGCGTAACAAGCAGCGAACTATCGACTTTCTGGTCGATCTCAATCGCCGCGTGCAGAACGAAATCGGCTATGTCATCCGCCTCGATCCCGGCATCCAGACCTGCGAGGACTCGCTCACCTTGCGCTCCGGTTCTTGCCGCGATTCCAGTTGGCTCCTCGTCCAGCTTCTGCGCCACTTTGGGCTCGCCGCCCGCTTTGTCTCCGGCTATCTGATCCAACTCACGCCCGACGTCAAGGCCATTGAAGGCCCCACCGGCACGTCCGTCGACTTCACCGATCTGCACGCTTGGGCCGAAGTCTACCTGCCCGGCGCAGGCTGGGTCGGTTTCGATCCCACCTCGGGACTGCTGGCAGGAGAAGGCCACATTCCCCTGGCCTGCACTCCGGAAGCCTCCAGCGCCGCGCCCATCACCGGCCTGGTTGAGCCGAGCAACGTCACCTTCAATTTCTCCATGACCGTGCGCCGTCTCAACGACACCTCGCGCGTCACCAAGCCTTACACCGAAGATCAATGGACCAGCATCAACAACCTCGCCTACCTGGTGGACGCTCACCTCGAATCGGGCGACGTTCGCCTCACCATGGGTGGCGAGCCCACCTTCGTCGGCATCGACAACCCCGACAGCCCCGAGTGGAACCTTGAAGCCCTCGGCGAAGTCAAACGCAACCTCGCCGTCACGCTCATCCGCCGTCTGCAGCACAAACTCGCTCCCGGCGCGCTACTGCATTTCGGCCAAGGGAAGTGGTATCCCGGCGAAGTGTTGCCGCGCTGGGCGCTGGGCTGTTACTGGCGTACCGACGGCGTGCCAATCTGGGAGAATCCCTCGCTCATTGCGCAAGAAAACCAACCCCAAGGCATGAAACCGGCCGCCGCTATGCGTTTCGCAGTCGCGCTCACCCGCCGTCTCGAAATCAGCGCGAACAACATCATGCCGGCCTATGAAGACGTCTTCCACTATCTCTGGAAGGAACGCAAGCTTCCCGTGAATGTCGAGGTCGCCGACTCCAAACTCGCCAATCCCGTCGAGCGAGACCGCCTGGCCCGCGTTTTTGAAGCCGGCTTCGCAGACCCGGTAGGCTACGTCATCCCGCTCCGCCGGCGCGTCAACGCCTCCGGTTCATATTGGTCCAGCCAGCCTTGGTTCGTTCGCCCGGGGCGCTTGTTTCTGGTCGAAGGAAACTCCGCCATCGGCTATCGCCTGCCCCTCGACTCGCTCCCCTGGGTCGCCCCGGAAGACACCGAGTACGATTACGACTCCGATCCCTTCGAGGACCGTGAGCCGCTGCCCGCCCGTCCCGCCCGCCGCCTGGACTTATTCGACGTCGCAGTCCTACCCGAAGACAGCAAGCCCGAAACTACCGGCAAATCCGCCAAACCCGCAACCCGTCCGGCACTGTGCCTCGAGGTTCGCGAAGGCCGTCTCCACGTCTTCCTGCCGCCCACCCAAACCCTCGCCAACTATCTCGACCTCATCGCCGCCGTCGAAGACACCTGCGCGTATCTAGGAACGCCCGTCTGGGTAGAAGGCTACACGCCGCCCTCCGACCACCGCCTCAAATCTCTCAAAGTAACTCCCGATCCCGGCGTCATTGAAGTCAACATCCCGCCCGCCCGCAACTGGACCGAACTCGTTCATATCACGACTGCGGTTTATGAAGAAGCGCGCGAAAGCCGATTATCCGCTGAGAAGTTCATGTTGGATGGCAAACATACCGGCACCGGCGGCGGAAACCACGTCGTCATGGGAGCCGCGGGTCCCGAAGACAGCCCGCTTCTGCGCCGGCCCGATCTGCTCCGCAGCCTGGTGGCCTTCTGGCAAAATCATCCGGCGCTGTCTTACTTGTTCTCGGGCATGTTCATCGGCCCCACCAGCCAGCATCCGCGCGTGGATGAAGCCCGCATCGATTCGCTCTATGAACTGGAGATCGCCTTCGAACAGTTGCCCGATCATCCCTGCCCGCCCTGGCTCGTCGATCGCCTCTTTCGCAATCTGCTGGTCGACATGACCGGCAACACCCACCGCGCCGAGTTCAGCATCGACAAGCTCTATCCGCCGGAGGGCGCCGGCTCGCGCCTGGGCTTGCTCGAACTCCGCGCCTTTGAAATGGCGCCTCATCCGCAAATGGGTCTCGCGCAACTGCTGCTTCTCCGCGCCCTGGTGGCCATGGTGTGGAGAGAGCCGTACACCGGCAAGCTTATCCCCTGGCACACCACCCTGAATGACCGTTTCATGCTCCCGCATTTCGTCGCTCAGGATTTCCACGATGTCCTCGGCATTCTGCGCCGCGCCGGCTATTGCTTTGAAAACGAGTGGTTCGCGTCCCATATCGACTTCCGCTTTCCGAAGATCGGCGCCATCGCCGCGCAAGGCATAGAAGTGGAACTTCGCCAGGCCCTCGAGCCCTGGCATGTACTCGGCGAACAGGCCAGCCAAAGTGGCACCAGCCGCGCCGTCGATTCTTCCCTCGAACGGATCCAGGTCAAGGCCACCGGCCTCAGTGGAGACCGCTTCGTCATCGCCTGCAACGGCCGTCGGGTTCCTCTTCACGACACCGGGACCTTGGGCGAGGCTGTCGCCGGAGTCCGTTATCGCGCCTGGCAGCCGCCCAATTGTCTCCATCCCACCATTCCGGTTCACACTCCGCTGGTCTTTGATATCGTGGACCAATGGAATGGCCGCTCGGTGGGAGGTTGCCGCTATCACGTCTCGCATCCCGGAGGCCGCAACTATGACACCCGGCCCATCAACGCCTATGAAGCGGAAAGCCGCCGTCTGGCGCGCTTTGAAACGTCCGGCCACACCCCCGGCCCGCTGACCGTAGCCGCCGAAGCGCCCAACCCCGACTTTCCCATGACTCTCGATCTCCGCCGGGCCCCTGCCGCCACATGATCGCCGACCTGCGCCAGCTTTCGCTCTCCGGCTCGTCTGTCTACGATGAACTGACCGCCGACGGCATGACGCCGCGCCCGCATTGGAAGCCGTTTCTCGACTCTCTCGACGCCTTGGGTCCCGACGAACTCGCCCATCGCTGGAGCCGCGCCGAACGCCGCATCAAAGAAAACGGCGTCACCTACAACGTCTACAGCGATCCGCGCGGCATCAGCCGCCCTTGGGAGATCGATACCATCCCGCTGCTGATCGACCCCGCCGAATGGCGTCACATTGAAGCCGGCATCATCCAGCGCGCCCACCTGCTCAATCTCGTTTTGGCCGATTTATACGGCCCTCGCCGCCTGGTCTCCCGGGGCGATCTTCCCGCCGCGCTGCTCTTTGCCAACCCCGCTTTTCTGCGCCCCTTGGCCGGCATCCCCATCCCCAAACGAAACTACCTGCATCTGCTAGCCGTCGATTTGGCTCGCTCGCCCGACGGCCAGTGGTGGGTTCTGGCCGACCGCACGCAAGCTCCCTCCGGCGCGGGCTATGCGCTCGAAAACCGCACCATCATCTCGGAAGTTCTGCCCGAGCAATTTCGCGAAGCCAATGTTCACCGCCTGGCTTCTTTCTTTCAATCTCTGCGCGAAGCCCTGATCGGCCTCGCCTCTTCCGATCATCCACGCATCGTCCTGCTCACACCCGGCCCCTACAACGAGACGTACTTCGAGCATTCCTACCTCGCCCGCTACCTCGGATTCACGCTGGCTGAAGGCGCGGACCTCACCGTCCGGGACCGCCGCGTCTATCTCAAAACCGTAGACGGCCTGCTCCCCGTCGACGTCATCCTGCGCCGCGTGGACGCCAACTATTGCGACCCTCTGGAACTCGATGGCGATTCATTCCTCGGTGTCGCCGGCCTGGTGGACGCCATCGCCGCCGACAACGTGCGCGTGGCTAACGCCCTCGGCAGCGGCGTCATTGAGACCGCCGCCATCATGCCGTTTCTCCCCGGCCTGTCGCGCCAACTCCTGGGCGAGCCCATAAAGTTGCCCTCTGTCGCCACCTGGTGGTGCGGCCAGGACTACGCGCGCGATTGGGTGCTCGATCACTTGCATAAAGTGGTCATCAAGCCCGCCTTTCCGCTGCGCGGCGGAGAACCCGTCTTCGGCGCCGATCTCGCCGCCAAGGAAAAACAGGAACTCACGGATCGTCTCCGCGCCCGCCCCTATGAATACGTCGCGCAGGAGCAAGTCGCCCTTTCTACCGCGCCCATCTGGGACCGGGGGCGCCTCGCTTCCCGTAGCCTCGTTCTGCGCACCTATGTGCTCAACACCGGCGACAACTGGGTGGCCATGCCCGGCGGCTTGGCCCGCGTCTCCGGCGCGGACGGCCCGGTGGTCTCCATGCAACAGGGCGGCCTCAGCAAAGATGTCTGGATTATTTCCGACGGTCCGGTGAACACGTTTAGCCTGTTGCGTCCCAGAGACCAGCCCGTCGAGTTGCGCCGCGGCCCGACCGATGTTCCCAGTCGCGCGGCCGACAATTTATTCTGGCTGGGCCGCTATGCCGAGCGCTGCGAATGCATCGCCCGCTTGCTTCGCTCGATCGCCCCGCGTGTCCGCCGCGCCAGCGCCTCCGAACTCGCCTGCCTGCTGCGCCTGCACGGTTGCCTGGCATCCAAGCACAACACGCTGTACCCGAAGGAGTCCGAGAAGGAGTCTGAGAAGGAACAAGAGAACGAGCCTGAGAACGAGCCGGCGCCACCTATGCGCGTCCCCACCGCGCTCGATCTCGAAAAAGAAATCGTCTCACTCGTCTCCGATCCCGAGCGCCCCGACAGCCTGCCGTCCTATCTCGAAGAAGTCCATCGCATCGGCGGCAACGTGCGGGAGCGCCTGTCTCTCGACATGACCCGCCTTATCGGCAAAATCGCCGAACCGTGGGAAGAAGGCTTCGCCTTCGTCGACATCTCCGCCCTGCTGACCCGCCGGATGGAACTGCTGACCGCCTTCTCCGGCATGGAGCGCGAAAACATCACCCGCGGCACCGGTTGGCTGTTCCTCAGCCTGGGCCGCCGCCTGGAGCGCGCCATGTATCTGGTGCGCGAGTTGACCCTGCTAACCGCCCCGATCGATGAAGAGAACTGGCGCTTGCTCGACTACTTACTGGAAGTCGCCGACAGCTCCATGACCTATCGCAACCGCTACTTCACCACGCTGCAGCCCGCGCCCGTGCTCGACGTGCTCATGTCGGATGAAACCAATCCGCGCTCGCTGGTCTTTCAGTTGAATCACCTGGCCGATCTTTACGGTAAACTTCCCCGCCATGTTTCCTCCGATCTGGTGGCGATGCGCCGCGCCGTTCAATTGCTCAACACCGCCAATCTGGCCCGCGTGATGAACGAACTCGCCGCGCTGCTGCCGTCCTGGTCGGACAACCTGACCAATAACTACTTCAGCCACGCGCGCACCTTCGCCACGCGCATCGGAGGATGACCGGAGGGCATAATAATGATGATGACCGGCGGATGATCAAATACCGCGTAATTCACAAGACGGCGTACAGCTACAAACACGCCGTCTCCATCGCCGAGCACGCCGTCCATCTGATGCCGCGTTCCTGGCCGCATCACCGCTGCACGCAGCATGAGCTTTCCATTCACCCCACGCCGGCCGCCCGAAGCCATCGCCTGGATTACTTCGGCAACCACGTCAATCTGTTCACCATCCAGGAACCCCATCGCGAATTCGCAGTGGAGGCCCGCAGTGAAGTCACCATCGACGGCGACCCCCGCCCCTGGCCCACTGCCTCCCTGCCCTGGGATCAAGTCGCCAAGTCCCTGCGCGACGATCTGAGCCCCTCCGGACTCAACGCCTATCAATTCGTCTTCGAGTCCCCCAGAGTCCGCCCCAGCGCGCAATTTGCCGAATATGCCGCGCGCTCCTTCCGCCCCGGCCGCCTGCTGACCGAAGCGTTGCTCGATCTGACCGCCAGAATGTTCACTGACTTCCGCTTCGATTCGAAAGCCACCGACATCAGCACGCCCATAGAAGAAGTCTTCGAGAAACGCCGCGGCGTCTGCCAGGACTTCGCGCACCTCCAAATCGCCCTATTGCGCTCCCTGAACCTAGCCGCCCGATACGTCAGCGGCTATCTCAGAACGCTCCCCCCGCCCGGCAAACCCAGACTAATCGGCGCCGACGCCTCGCACGCCTGGGTATCGGTCTACCATCCCGGCGCCGGCTGGCTGGATGTGGACCCGACGAACAACCTGGTCCCATCCTCCGGCCACATCACGGTTGCGTGGGGCCGCGACTACGGCGACGTCTCGCCGGTAAGAGGCATCATCCTAGGCAGCCGCGACTTAAAACTAAAAGTAGAAGTAGACGTAGAGCCCCTGGATTGTGGGGCAGGCTAGTAGCCCAATGTCACTTAGTTTTCGGTCAGGACCGTTGTGGCGCACGCACTCCTGCGTGCCGCGTCGGCACTCATGCCGACGCTTGGTTCGAGTTTGGCGCCCTTGGAGTGACGTGCCGTTTCGAGGCAAAAGAACATATGTCTTTTAAAATGTTCGCGCGCGAAAAAACTAAGCGGCATTGGGCTAAAGCCTGGCTAGTAGCCTGCGGCCAATTATCAATCGGCCCCGCTCCGTCAAAGATCCCAATCATCGGCGTTAATCCACGTTCATCTGCGGCCATTAACGATCAAGATTAACCCGCGGATAAACACCGATAACACGGATTATTTGCGGAGATTCCAACACTCTGGTGGTCCGATGTTCGCCGCATTCATAAAATCGGTGTTCATCCGCGTTTATCGGCGGCTAATAATAATAATCGGCGGCTGATAATTACCGATCACAATCCAGCTATCGTTCTCAAGTAGCTCCGGCTTCGCGCGGCGCTTACCATCGGATCAACATCAGGCAGAGCCGGATCGACATCCTGTTCGAAGACCGCCCAGCCGGCAAAGCCGGCGTTCCGTAGCTCTCGGATGACCCCCGGAAAATCCACACAGCCGGCCCCTAGTTCGCAGAATACTCCGCGGCGAATAGCGTCGAGATACGGGATCCTGCCGCGAGTCACTTCCGCGAGGACCGCGGGATCGATATCTTTTAAATGGAGGTGCCAGATGCGGGCCCCGTGCTCGCGCGCAAAATCCACCGGATCGCCCCCGCCATACAGATAGTGGCCGGTGTCGAGACAGATGCCCAGCAGGCTCGGTTCGGTCAGCGCGAGCAGATGAGCAACTTCCACCGGCGTCTCTACAAAGGTTCCGCAATGGTGGTGAAAGACGGCGCGGAGCCCCAGTTCACGCGCTTCGCGAGCGACGGACGTGAGCAGGCGCGCGGCATCCTCCCACTGGCGTGAGTTGAAACTGTCGCTCGCTCCGGCACTGCCCGCTATCGCGATCCGGCCGGAATTCATCTCATCGGCGAGCACCAAAAACGGCGCGCCAGTGGCGGACAACAACCGCGCCGTCTCCATCGCGGACCGCATTCCTTCGGCGTGACGCTCGGCGTGCCCGAGCGGCAGGGGGACAAATGCACCGAGCAGGCTCAGGTTCCGTTTAGCCAACTCGCGTTTCAGTTGCTCCGGATCGGTGGGGAGAAAGCCGTACGGCCCGAGTTCAGTGCCGGCATAACCGGCCTGCACCATTTCATCCAGAACCTCGGCGTAGTTCTTTTGCCTCGCCCAGCCTTCCACTTCCATGACGCCCCAACTCACCGGGACGGTAGCAACTTGGATTGACATTAGTTTTTTCCTCGGGCGTCGGCCCGCTGGCGCAAAACATCCACCCAGACCGCGATGACAATCACGACACCGATCACTACCGTTTGCCAATAGGCGGAAACATCCAGCAGGTTGAGTCCGTTTCTCAGCACGCCGATGATCAGGGCGCCAACCAGGGTACCGCCCACTGTGCCGACTCCGCCAAAGAAGCTGGCGCCGCCGATAATCACCGCCGCGATGGAGTCCAGCTCCGCGCCTACGCCGGCCAAGGGAAATCCGGAATTCATCCTTCCCGCAAGCACGATAGCCGCCACGCCGGACATGAATCCGCTGGTGGCATAAACCGCATTTAAGCGAAAGTTCACCGGAACGCCGGACAGCAGCGCTGCCTGCTTATTCCCGCCGATCGCAAAAATGTCGCGGCCCGGAGTAGTTCGTGTGAGCACCAGGTGGAACAACAGGCAAAAAAAGACGACCACCAGGATCGGAACAGGGATGTAGACAACGGATCCTGCGCCCCAGAAGCGGAACGACGCCGGCAATTCCGAAATGGCGAACCCGCCTGACATGACTAACGCGAGTCCCCGCGCGACATTCATCATTCCCAACGTGGGTATGAAAGGGTGCGGCAGGCCCAGCTTGGTGAGCAGTAAACCGTTGATCAATCCGAGCCCTGCGCCCGCCCCCAGAGCCGCCGGAAGCGCGAGCCACCCGGGTACGCCCGCTTTCAGCATCAGCGCCACCAGAACGCAGCAGAAACCGAGAATAGATCCCACCGAAAGGTCGATTCCCGCGGTAATAATCACCGCTAGTTGTCCCAGCCCGAGTAGTGCATTCACGGCGGATTGCCGGAAAATATTGATCAGGTTTTCGACTGTGAAGAAATGCTCGGAGGCTATGCTCAGCGTGAGGCACATCACGGCCAGTCCGAGCATCGGACTGAACTTCCTCAGCAACGTGGCGACCTTTTTTCCCGCGCTCATTCTTTTATCCGCCCGTTGCCAGCCGCATAATGCGTTCCTCGCTGGCCTCTTCACGCGACAGCTCCCCGGCGATGGAGCCTCGGTGCATGACCAAGATTCGATCCGCCAGCCGGAGAATTTCGTCCAGTTCCGAGGAGGCGAAAAGAATGGCCGCGCCGCGTCTGGCGAGTGCGCGAATCAGGGCGTATATCTCCGCCTTCGCTCCGATATCGACGCCGCGGGTGGGTTCGTCCAACAGAAACACTTTCGCATCCGCCAGCAGCCACTTGGCGAGAACCACCTTCTGCTGATTGCCGCCGCTCAATTGGACGACCGGCGCCTCCATGCCGGTGGTGCGGACGTGCAACTCGCCCATCATCCGTTGGGTCTCCTCCGCTTCGTGGCGGCGGTGGATCACCAACTGCCTTTCGGAAACCAGCACTGTGTTCATGCGTAGGGAAGCGCCCAGGATGAGACCCTTGGCTTTCCGGTCGTCCGGGACCAACGCGATGCCGCTGCCAATGGCGTCCTCGGGAGTTTGGATGGACACCTGCCGGCCATTCACGTAAATCCGGCCTCTATCTGTCGGCCAGAAACCAAATACAGACTCGATCAGTTCCGTCCGTCCGGCCCCGACCAGACCGGCCAGTCCCACGATCTCTCCTTTCCGGACTTCCAGGTTCACATCGCTGAAATTTCGCCCTCGCGCTAAGCCCTCGAGCTTCAGCATGACCTCCGGCTGCGCGGGGTTTTGCGGCCAGGTGGGTTCTTCACTCAACTCGCGCCCAACCATCTGGCGCACCAGAGTATTCTGCGGCATTCCGGAGACAGGTTCGGTTGCGATGTGGCGGCCGTCGCGCAGCACAGTAACGCGGTCGGCTATGGCATAAACTTCTTTCAGACGATGCGTGATGTAAACAATGCTGACGCCCCGGCTGCGCAGACGGCCGATCACCTCAAACAGACGCTCCGTTTCATGCTCGGAAAGGGGCGCCGTCGGCTCATCCATAATGATGAGCTTTGAGACGCAGGCGAGCGCGCGGGCGATCTCGACCAGTTGCTGCTCGGCAATGGTCAACTCACCTACGAGCGTGAGCGGATCTAAATCGTGGCCAAGTTCGGCCAGTAACCGATGGGCGCTGGCGCGCAGCTCGCCCCACTTCACCATTCGTAATCCGGCGCTGGGGAGTCCGATCTGGCGCGACGGATGTCTGCCCAGAAAAACATTCTCCGCGATGCTGAGCTGCGGAACCAGAGCCAATTCCTGATGAACGAAACTGATGCCGAGATCCTGGGCTTCTCGTGGATGGTGCAGCACCACCGGCGCGCCCGCCCACTCGATGTGTCCGGAGTCAGGCTCGAAGACACCACTGACGATGTTCATCAGAGTGGACTTCCCGGCGCCGTTCTCACCGACCAGCGCGTGCACTTCTCCCGCACGTACGTCGAACCCGACATCGTGCAGCACCACAACGCCACCGAAACTCTTCGAGATCCCTTGCAGGCGCAGCAGCGGCGATGAATTCAATTTCCGGTCACGTCCGCCGGAACGGCAATCTCGTGCCGCCGCTCCTTCTTTAGCGCCTCTTCGTATCCCGCGCGTGCCTGGCGGACGCTCTCCATTTCCGAAACCTCCGAGATTGGGACGTCCCACCAGGACTCGTAGCCGGATACGCGCATCTCCTTGTCGACCTCCACCACCACGACAGAGGTACGGTCGTGGGTTCGCATTCGCTCGATTGCCCGCTCGACGTCTTCCCGCGTGACCGCTCTTATGGCACAAGCTCCCAAGCCTTCCGCCAGCTTCACGAAGTCCACCGGAAGGTGCTCGCCATCCAATTGCCCGCTAAGAGCCGAGCGGTAACGGTAGTCGGTGCCGAAACCGTCAGAGCCAACCGATCGCGACAAGCCGCCGATGCTGGAGAAGCCGTGGTTATCGAGCAGCACGATATTGAGCTTATATCCTTCCTGGATCGAACTGACAATTTCGGAAGACATCATCAGGAATGAACCGTCGCCGACCATGACGTACACTTCGCGCGAGGGATCGGCCATCTTGACGCCCAAGCCCCCGGCAATCTCATATCCCATGCACGAAAAACCGTACTCCATATGGTAGGAATTGGGCTCCCGCGCGCGCCACAGCTTATGCAAATCGCCGGGCAGGCTGCCGGCCGCGCATACCACTACATCGCGGGCGTTCGAAGCGCGATTCACAGCGCCGATCACTTCGCCCTGGCTGATCGGTGGACCATGCCGCAATCCGAAGATCCGGTCGGTTTCCTGCTCCCATTGCTCCTTCCAGGTCGCGATGCGCGTGACATACGCTGGCTCGACGTGATAATCGGTTAGCGCCGCCGCCAGGTGCTCGAGCGCGGCGCGCGCATCGCAGACCAGCGGCAAGCCAGCGTGCTTATAAGCGTCGATTTCGGCGGCGTTGATGTTCAGAAAGCGGACGGCTGGGTTCTGAAACGCCGTTTTCGAGGCGGTGGTAAAGTCGGCCAGGCGCGTGCCGATCGCGATCACCAGATCGGCCTCACGGGCGGCAATGTTTGCGCCCGGCGTGCCAGTTACGCCGATGGCGCCAAGATTTTGCGCATGATCGAACGCAAGCGAGCCTTTGCCCGCTTGCGTTTCGCCGATCGGAATGCCGGTTTGGGAAACAAATTCCGCGAGCGCTCCGGTGGCTTCGCTAAACAGCACGCCGCCACCGGCGATAATCAGCGGGCGGCGCGAGGAGCGAATCCAATCGGCGGCGCGCGCCAACAAGTCGCGATCCGCTTCCGCCCGGGGAATATGCCAGACGCGCGGTTCGAACAACTCCTCCGGATAATCGAAAGCCTCCGTCTGAACGTCTTGCGGCAGCGCTAGCGTGGCGGCCCCGGTCTGCGCCGGCGAAGTCAAAACACGCATCAGCTCCGGCAGCGCTGAGATCAGTTGCTCCGGACGATAGATGCGATCCCAATATCGCGAGACCGGCTTGAACGCGTCATTGACCGAGATGTCTTGGCTGTGCTCCGATTCGAGCTGTTGCAGGACCGGGGCAACGTTGCGGCGCGCAAAGATATCGCCGGGAAGCAGTAACACCGGGATGCGATTTACGGTTGCTGTCGCGGCGCCCGTGATCATGTTGGTAGCGCCCGGACCGATGGAGGAAGTGCAGACGAAGGTTGCTTTCCGGTTGCGAGCCTTGCCATAGGCAGTGGCTATGTGCACCGCGCCCTGCTCGTTGCGGCAAAGATAGTATGGGAAGTCGGGATTCTGCTGCAACGCCTGGCCGATGCCGGCGACATTGCCGTGGCCGAACATCCCCCAAGCGCCCGCGAAAAACTGGTTCTGCTGCCGGTCGCGCTCGACAAATTGGTTCTTGAGAAAGCCCACCAACGCCTGAGCCATCGTTACGCGGCGAGTTCGCATCCCTGCCTCCTTAGACGACTGGGACCGCTCCCTGACGGTCGCGGCTCGGAAGGCGTGACCAATCCGCGGAATATTTTTCGACGAGCATCGGGATGTGGTTGCCGACAATCTAAAACTTTGACGAATTCTACCGAGCCGCGACCGTGAGGGAGCGGTGGCTTTGCCGGGCTAGAGAGCCGTCGAATTCGTTGTCTCATCACCCGCCCTTAGCTCGCCATATCCATCGTTACCAAGGGTAGCCGGGGATCGCGTTCGCGCCACGTGTCCCGGACCCATTGGTAATCCGGGTCGTCGGAAGCCGCCATCGACCGGGCTGAGCCGGCGAGAAGATTCAAATAGTAGACATTGTACCCGTGAGCCGCGACTACCGGGTGGTAACCTTCCGGGATCAGGACCAGGTCCCCATCACGCACCGTGAGAGTCTCATCAATGCGGTGGTCCCGCGTGTAAACCTTTTGCACTGCGTAGCCCTCCGGCCGGTCGATTTTGTAGTAGTAAAATTCTTCCAGTTCGACCTCCGCGGGCGGATTGTGTACGTCGTGTTTGTGCGGCGGATAGCTCGACCAATTGCCACTGGGAGTGTAGACTTCCACGATCAGCAGGCGATGCGCTTCGAATTGCGGCTGAAGAATCTTATTGATCTGCCGGGTGGCGTTGCCGGCGCCCCGGATCTCGATCTCAATATCGGCCGGCGTCACCAGCCGCGGAGGATAGGACTGCTCAGCGCGGCTATAGCAGAAAGCTACTTCGCAGCCTTTCGAAGTGGTGATGCTGTAGCTGGTTTGAAGGGGAAGATAGAGCGCGTACGGCAGCCCCTGGAACACATTGCCGCGCTTTCCGATATTGTTCCAGTTGCCGCGGGAGGACTCTACCGAACAGGTCCCTCCGAGCACCACCAGGCCCAGTTCCCAGTTGGCAGTATTTTCCTCCACGCGGCCGCCGGCGGCCAATGTCCGCACCCTAAATCCTAGCTTGGCGAAACCAAATGTTTCGATTCGGCTTCCAGCGGTTTCCGGGCGGACCAGCAATCCCATTTCGAGAGCATTGTACCGCTTCGCCAAAGCGATCGGCGGCAGATCATATCATCTGCTTGCTCTTTCGCTTGCTACAGAGTATCTTCGTTATCAGTTGACCCAAACCAGCGCCCTTGCAGCGTTCAAAAGCCGATTGCACCAGATGACGCAGACCACGCCGACCTGCCTCTGGAACGACTCGGCGTCGCTTGAGGAATTGACTTATTCAGTAGCTCATGGCGCGGTCGGCGCCACTTGTAACCCCGTGATCGTTTTGGCGGTCCTGAAGCAGGAGATGAGCCTCTGGCGGCCTCGCATCCAGGCGCTGATCGAGGAGATGCCGGCAGCTACCGAGGACCAGATCGGCTGGAAGCTGGTGAGCGAGATTTCTACCCGAGGCGCTAAGTTTCTGGAACCGATTTTTCTGGCTCACAAAGGGCGCAATGGCCGTCTCTCTATCCAGACCGATCCAAGATTCTACCGAAATTCGGAAGCGATTGTGCAACAGGCTTTGGAGTTCGATCAGCTCGCGCCCAACATGATCGTAAAGATTCCGGTCACGCGGGCCGGCATTCCGGCGATCGAGGAAGCCACTTACCGCGGCGTCAGCATCAATGCCACCGTTTGTTTCACGCTACCGCAATGCATCGCGGTGGCGGAAGCAGTGGAACGCGGTCTCAAACGCAGAGAGCGGGAAGGCCTGGACATCGCCGCCATGGGCCCAGTTTGCACCATCATGGTGGGGCGGCTCGACGACTGGCTCAAGGCCGTGGCGGAAAAAGATGGTGTCATTATCGATCCCGGCTATCTGGAGTGGGCCGGAGTGGCGGTCTTTAAGAAAACCTATCGCCTTTTCCGGGAACGCGGTTACCGCGTCCGCCTGCTCTCGGCTGCTTTCCGCAATCACATGCACTGGAGCGAGTTCATCGGCGCCGACGCGGTTATCTCGCCGCCGTATGCCTGGCAAGTGCGCTACAACTCGAGCGATATAGAGGTCGTACCGCGCATCGACCGGCCGGTAGACGCTAACATCGTCGATGCCTTGTTGCGAAAGTTCGGCGATTTTCGCCGCGCTTATAGTGAAGACGGCATCCCGGCCGAAGAGTTCGATACCTTCGGCGCCACGCGCCGGACACTGCGCCAGTTTATCGTGGCGTGCCACGATCTGGACGCCATCATCCGAGACTTTCTGCTCCCGGATCCCGGCTAGAATTGACAATTGCAGCCATGATTCCAACTAACGCCGTTGTGCGTCCCGCCCCCCTCATGCCCGCGCGCAGCCAGGACCACGCATTATGATCCACTCTACCCTTCGATTCGGCGTCCTGGGCCTGGGCCGGATCGGCAAGATTCACGCCGAAAATCTACGGAATCGAATCCCGGCGGCGGAATTGGTAGCCGTTGCCGATGTGTTCCCGGAATCCCTGGCGTCAGAAGCCGCCAAGCTGGGTGTTGCAAAAACGTTCGCGGACTATCGGGATCTGCTGAGCGATCCGCAGGTGGACGCAGTCGTCATCTGCACGCCCACCAACACGCATTACCAGGCGATTTTAGACGCGGCCGCGGCGGGAAAGCACATCTTCTGCGAAAAGCCCCTCGATTTGTCGATTGAGAAGATTCTTGAGATCAACGATGCAGTACGGAAATGCGGCGTGCAACTCATGGTCGGCTTCAATCGCCGCTTTGATCCCAACTTCGAGAAAGTCAGGGAACTGGTCGCCACTGGCAAAGTCGGCGAGCCCCACGTTTTGCGCATCACCAGCCGGGATCCGGGTCCACCTCCGGAAGACTACATCCGCTCCTCGGGCGGTATTTTTCTGGACATGACGATTCACGACTTCGACATGGCACGCTATCTGGTGGGCAGCGAAGTGACGGAGGTATACGCTAAAGCCGCGGTGTTGACCGACCCGATGTTCGCGAAAGCGGGCGATTGGGACACGGTGGTGGTGACTCTCACATTTGCCAACGGCGCTCTGGGCGCGATCGATAACAGCCGCCAAGCTGTCTATGGATACGATCAACGGGTCGAGGTGTTTGGTTCCGGAGGCATGGCAACCGTTAAAAACAATACGCCGGACAAGCACATTTACAGCGACCGGACTGGCATCCATTCCGCCCTGCCGTTGAACTTTTTCCTGCAGCGGTACACCGAGTCTTACGTGAAGGAGATGCAGGCATTCGTGGACGCGGTAACGCACCGGCAACCTGTACCGGTGGATGGACACGACGGACTAATGGCAGTGGTGATCGCCGCCGCCGCCGGAATGTCGGTTCGCGAGCAGCGTCCGGTGAAACTGACCGAAGTCTACCAAGGGAGTTTTCCTCCGTGTCAACAGGCTTGAATATTGGAGTGATCGGTGTCGGTAGAATGGGCCGGTTTTATGCCGCGAATCTGGCGCAGCGGGTTCCCAATGCCCGCCTGGTGGCGGTGGCCGATCGGGACATCGGCCTGGCTGAATCGTTCGCCAAAGAATACGGCATTCGAAAGTACTATGGGAGCCACCACGACCTGTTGGGCGATCCGGATATAGAAGCCGTGGCCGTGGTCAGCTCAACTAATACCCATAAAGATGTGGTCTGCGATGCCGCCAAGGCGGGAAAGGCCATATTCTGCGAGAAGCCGATCTCGTTGTCGCTCGACGACGCGACTCGGATCCTGCAAGTAGTGGAAGAAACCGGCGTGTTTTTCCAGATGGGGTTCCAGCGGCGTTTTGACGCAGCATACGTGGGGGCGCGAAAGAAGGTGGAAGAAGGTGTCATCGGAACTCCCGTCGTTTTCACCTCCATCTCCCGGGACCCTTATCGCCCGCCGCTCGAGTTCTGCGACCCTAAAGTCAGCGGCGGTTTGATTGCCGACATGGGCACTCACGATTTCGACGTGGCGCGGATGTATATGGGTGAAGTGAAGTCCGTCCATACCGTCGGCGGTGTACTGGCTTATCCGGAGATGAAAGAAGTTGGCGACATCGACAACGCGCTCATCAACATGGTTTTCGAGAGCGGTGCCTTGGGCACAGTGCAGTTGAGCCGCAATGCCGTTTTCGGGTACGACATCCGCGGTGAAATCTGGGGGACCAAGGGCGCCATCCAGATCGGCTATTTCCGGCAAACGCCGATCATGATTATGACGGAGCAAGGGATCACCCACGACGTGGTGCCGTATTTCCTCCAGCGGTTTGAGAGCGCTTATCTCACCCAGATCCAGGATTTCGTGGATAAGGTCATGAAATCCGAAAAACCCTCGATCACCGGGGCGGACGCGGTAGCCGCCATGCGGATCAGCCTCGCGGCTAAAGCGTCTTTTGAGCAGCAGCGGCCGGTCGAAATATGAACCGCAGAAAGCTCTTCTTACCGCTGGCAGCCGGGGTGATCGCGTTCGGTTGTTGCGCCAGTTCGTGCGGGCGAACGGGCAAATCCAAGACCATCGAGATCGCATTCGTTACCAAAGCGCTCGACAGCGAATGGTGGCAGCGTGTGAAGGCCGGGGCGGAAGAGGCAGCCCGCGCCAATCCGGGAGTGAAGCTCTCCGTGCTCGCTCCGGAACGCGAGGTCAACATCGACCAGCAGGTATCTATTCTTGAAAACCAGATCACCAAGGGGGTCTCGGCGCTGGCGGTCGCGCCCGCGGGCGCGGCTGAAGTGCTGCCGGTGCTGGAACGCGTTAAGGCGGCCGGCATTCCGGTTCTCATCGTCGATACGGACATCGATTGGCCTGGGAAGCTAAGCTACATCGGAGCCGATAACCGGCGTGCCGGAAGACTGGCCGGCGAGTTTATCGTGCAGGCGCTGGGAGGCAAGGGCCAAGTGGCGGTGATTCGTGGAATACTCGGCGTGGCGACGCACGAAGATCGCCTGGCCGGTTTTCGCGAGGCCATCGCGAAGTCTCCGGGTATCGATTGTATCGCCGTGCAACCCGCCAACAGCGAGCGCACCCTGGGAATGTCGGTCATGGAGAACATCCTCACTTCTCATCCGGACATTCGGGCGGTCTTCGCGACCAACGATCAGATGGCGCTGGGAGCGGTGGAGGCCATCGCCGCCCGCAACCTCACCGGCAAGATCGTGGTCGTGGGAGTGGACGCCACCAGCGAAGCGGTTCACGCGGTCCAGGCTGGCCGCTTAACGGCCGACGTTGCGATGCATCCCGAACTTCTCGGCCGCAACGCCGTGGAAGCGGCCATCCAAGCGGCCCGTGGCGAGCCGGTAGCCAAGCGAATCGATACCGGAGAGACTCTGGTAACGAAAGAGAACGCCGGCCAATTCCTGAAATAGCGCCGGTTCTCAGAACAACAGCTTCAGCGCAAACTGGATTTGCCGCGCTGGCAGCGTGGTAGTAATCGTGCCAAACGATGTACTGGTGCTGATCGGGTTCGGTGGCCCGAAGTTGGTGTGATTCAGCACATTGAAGAACTCGCTGCGGAATTGCACTTTTATGCCTTCCGTGATGCGGAAATTCTTGTCAACCGATAAGTCCCATTGCTCCATGCCCGGCGCCCGAAACGCGTTGCGGCTGAGATTGCCGAAGGGAGCGCTAGCTGGTGGTGTGGTGAACGTGTAGCCGGCGAAGTAAGTCAACAGACTCTGCGCGGTGCTCTGGCTGGCGGCGCTTCCCGAGACGTTGGGACGCTCAAAAGCTTCGCCGCGATATTCCGCGCTCAATGCAGTCACGTCGTTGGCCGCCGATGGCGCATAGTAGACGTTGACGGGCAAGCCCGTACTGGCCGTATTAATTCCGCTCAGTTCCCACCCGCCGAGCGCCGCATCCAACGCTGGGTTCATATTGCTCATAAATTGGCGCCCCTTGCCGACCGGAAGCTGATACACCACGCTGGTGACGTTGACAAACTTGGCATCATAGCTGGTGGGTCCTCGCTCCGCCGCTAAATCGTGAATATTCTGCGGGTTCGCTCCAGTGAGGTTGGAATAGTATTCCAGCGCCTGTTCGGAATCGCCGAGCGCCTTAGACCAGGTGAACGAGTTGAGAGCGTACAAGCCCTGCGCGAAGCGATGCTCGAAGCGGGCCGAAAGCCCGTTGTAGTCGTTGTCGCCCGCCGGATCCACCCAGGTGATGGGACCGAAGCTTTGATCGGGCCGGCGGGCTTGCACCCCCAATGTCTGTCCCGGAAGATTCGGAACCGCCTGATTATAGTCGGCAATGATCGGCAGCCGCAGACTGTGGTTGCCATTGTAGGCTATCTCCACCACGGTTCCCTTTGCGACCTCGCGCTGAATAGACAGGAGCCAGGACTGGACGTAGGGCCAACGCGTATTAGCCGGTATGTAATCGTTGTTGCTATTGATCGGGTTGAATGTGCTGGCGATTCCCGAAGCAAAGCCGGTTTGCGTCGTGAGGAAGCCGGGTTGGCCCGGGAGCACGGACTGGGTTAAGGTCCCGAAGATCGCGAGTGGTCCGTTAATGCCTTCGATCGCGCTCCCCGGCCGGTTGAAGAACGTGTAACTGATGCCGTAACCGGCGCGGATCGAGGTTTTCGAGTCTAGACTGTACGCCATGCCAACGCGCGGGCCGAAGTCCTTGTAATCGGGATGCACCAGGGCGCGGTCGTACAGGCTGCCATTAGTAGCGCGGACCAGCGTGTTGGTAGTGGGATCGAAGTTCGACCAGAGATTGTCGCGCTCCCATATGGGGGTCGCGAACTCCCAGCGCAAACCGACGTTCAACGTCAGTTTGGGCGTGATCCGGTAATCGTCCTGAACGTAGAGGGAGTGGACGTGTTGCCGCAGGTTGGTGGTCAGGTTGCTGCCCAGCGCGATGGTGCTGGGGAGGCCGAAATAAAAGTCGGCGAGGTCGTAGCTGGTTGCGTCGGACGGAATGGAGCAGCCGGCGGCTTGGCCTAACTGGGCACAGCTCGGCTTGCTGTATTGACCGTTGTACGTATCTTGGCCATACAAGGGGTTGATATCCAGGACCTCGGTGCGGATGGCCAGAAACTCATAGCCGAATTTTATGGAATGCCGTCCCCGGACCAGCGAGTAGTTGAGCTTGGGGTTGAACGACGTTGGATTCTGGAACTGCGGGTTAGTGGCTTGCCGGCCAAATGTCGGATTGCTGAAACCAGTGATGGCTTGAGTCGGGAACCCGCCTGCCAGGCTCGACGGCAATCCTTCGATGCCATACTCGGCCGCGATATCGGGCCCACCCAAATACGGGGGCGCCTTGCCTCCGAGCACGTGACTGAATCCAAAGCGCGCCTCGAATAGCGACGTAGGCGAAACGGTCCAGGTATACCCGATGGCAGCCTGCTGTTGAATCGCATGGATAAAGCCGTTGGCGTCGCCGCCGGAGGGCCCCGGATCGCTCGGCCCGAAGAAGGATATGTCCTTGCGCTGGCTGAAGCGCAAAAACGCGGTCATGCGGCTGTTCATCTGATAGTCCAGCTTGGCGTCGTATTTGTCACTGTAGTCGCGCAGAGGAATGGTTGCCTCGAGGTTGTTCGAGCGGCCCCCATTGATGGGCGCCGGCAAACCGGACAACGCGGCGGCAGCGAACGGATTCAACTGCGCGACCGGAATTTTTGTGTTCGCCGGGTAGACCGCGCCCGTAAGCGGGTCAACCACTGTGACCGGCAAAATGCCGGCGCGATCGTTAGTGCTCGGAACCGAGTAGAAATTCAGATAGCCCTGCACCTGCCGGAGTCCCTCGTAGTCCGCGAAAAAGAATAACTTGTCCTTGATGATGGGCCCGCCGATGGTCACGCCGAACTGGTTGCGGTGAAATGTGGGCTGCACAAAAGTGGAAGGCCGCGCGCCGAACACGTAGCCGATGGCGTTCAGATCGGTATTGCGCAGGAACTCGTAGGCGGTGCCGTGAAACTGATTGGTGCCCGAGCGCAGCACCGCGTTCACCACCGCGCCGCCCACGCGCCCGTACTCGGCGCTGAAGTTGCTGGTGATCACCCGGAATTCCGCCAGCGCGTCCGGCGAGGGCTGCACCACCTGGCTGGAATAATTCTGGTTGCTGGGTCCGTACGAGTTGTTGTCGACACCGTCCATCAGGAAGTTGTTATACGTGCTGCGCATCCCGTTGGCGTTGAATGCGCCTTCGCGCGGCGTGCCGGTGGGTCCGAACGAAACGGCCGCGGGGGAAGCGTGAACGTTGGTGGCCAGCAGCGCCAGGCTCGCATAATCGCGGCCGTTCAACGGCAATTCCACAATGGCTTGTGTTCCGATCACCTGGCTGTGTTCGGTGGTATCGGTCTCCACCAGGCTGGCCTGGCTGTTTACGGTCACCGTTTCATTCACCGATCCAACCTGCAGAACCACGTCTACGCGCTGGCGTGCGTTCACGTTTACGACGATGTCGGGAGACGAAAACTTCGAGAATCCGGCGGACTCTACCGTGATCGTATAACGGCCCACTTTGACGTTGAAGAAGTCATAGTTGCCGCTTCCGTCAGTGTTGGCTTTCGCCGAGATGCCCGTCTCCTGGTTCGTGAGAGTCACGGCTGCGTTCGCTACCGGATTGCGCGACGGGTCCAGGACGGTGCCCAAAACCTCGGACGTTTCAAACTGCGCGAAGCAGGCGGAACTACAGATTGCCAACAGGCCGGCCGCCGCTATAGTCCCGGAAATCATTCGACGAGGAATCATTCGACGAGGAATCATCCTAAGAGCATACACCTGGATCCTTTCAGACAGGTTGAAATTCGATGACTAATCGGCGACTGAGGTAAGACGGCATAGCACTCGGCCCGGCATGGCCCGTCTGGATGGCCTGCAAAAGGGACTGTGGCTCACACGAGTCGCGTTTCAAGTAGTCATCTATCCGCCGGCGAAAAATCACCGAAACACATTCACGCGGGGAGCGTCTTCTCCTGCATACTGTCAGGCCGATATACTGTCAAAGAAGATGAGATCGAAAACTCGCTACTGTCCGGTTCGAGCCTCCGGCAGCCATCTCATCAAGCAAGTGAGATCCAATCATGCAAAACCTTAACGAAATATTGCAGCAAGCGCAGAGCAGTGGAGTAGCGGTCGGTCACTTTAACATTTCCGATTTGGTCTTACTAAAAGCCGTCTTCCTGGCGGCGCGCGACTTGAATACTCCGGTGCTCGTGGGAGCATCTGAAGGCGAACGGGAATTTGTAGGAACGCTGCAACTCGCCGCCCTCGTGAAGAGCCTGCGGGACGAATTCTCGTATCCCATTTTTCTGAATGCCGATCATACCCATTCGCTGGCGAAGGCGGTGGAGGCTGTGAAGGCTGGGTTCGATTCCGTGGTCTTCGATCTTTCGTCGTTGCCGATGGAGGAAAATGTTCGACAAACGAAAGAGGCGGTGGAGGCGCTCAAGTCGATCAATCCCTCGGTATTGGTTGAGGGGGAAATCGGCGATATCGGAACCGGTTCGGAGATTCATGACGCTGCGCCGAAAACGGCGCGCCTCCTCACGACCCCATCCGAGGCGCGGCAGTACATTGACGCGACGCACGTCGATATCCTGGCGCCGGCGGTGGGAAATACGCACGGCATGCTGAAGAGCATGGTTACCGGTGAAGAGAAGAAGCACCTGGCAATCGAACGAATTCGCGAGATCAAGGCGGCGACCGGAATTCTTCTGACCCTGCACGGCGGCTCCGGAACGTCCGATGACGACTTTAAGGCGGCCATCCGCGCCGGGATCAATATCGTCCATATCAACACGGAAGTCCGCCTGGCTTGGAGACGCGGCTTGGAGCAGGGTCTGGCCGGGCGAGAAGATGAAGTCGTACCGTATAAGATTCTGCCGTTCGCCGTTACTTCGGTGCAGGAGGTGGTGAGTTCACGATTGCGTCTCTTCACCAACCCCATGCCATGATCGCGGCGCCTATTGCGTCCGGCCGGAAACGGGGAAACTTGGTGCGGTCCCCAATTTGAGGGCGGCGGGAACGAATTCCAGATCCGTGGTTTCACGGATCGCCAGCTCGATCTGGAAGCTGAGGACCTCCGGCGCGATCGGGTTTCGATAATCGGTGAGGCACTCTTCCAGAGCTTTTTCCGGCGATAGCGCTTGGGTGCGGACCAGGCGGTAGACCTTCACCGCCAGTGTCTCGGCCGCGCCGGGAGTGAGCATCAACGGCATCCTGGTTTCGAGGCCGGCGAAGCAACTCTGCTCCAGCGCCACACCCCGCACCTGGCACAAACGGCGCAGCAAGTGGAAACTTTCTTCGGGCGTGGTGGTGGGAAACAACGGGATTCGCACATCCACGCGCCCGGGCCGCTTCAGGTCCACCTCGATGAGATCGGGCCGGCTCGACGCCAGCACCCAGATGATGCGTCCGCGATTGGCGTTGCGGCCCATTTCCTCGGCGATCATCGAATAAATTCGCCCGGAAATGCCGGAATCGTTGCTGCCCGCATCGCGTTTTCCCAGCGCCTGGTCCGCTTCATCGATGAACACGTAACAACGATTGAGCGCCTGCAGCAGACGGAAAATTTTTTCCAGATTGCCTTCGGTGCTGCCCACCCAGCGGTCGCGGAAATTCTTCAGCTTCACCACTGGCACGCCCGCTTCGCCGGCCAGGCACTCTACTAAGAACGTCTTGCCCGTTCCCACCGGCCCGCAGATGAGATAGCCTTTGGGCAGCGCGGCGGTGTCGCTGGCTTTCCAGAGCGCCAGGTCCTGGCGCAGCCACGTTTTCACTTTTTCCTGGCCGTAGAGATCGTCTAAACTACGGCTGGACTCCAGAAACTCGATCAGCCCGTTCGCATCCTGCTCGACAATTTGCTTTTTCAGACGGATCAAATCGGACGCCGACAATTTCTCCCCGGAATGTTCTTTGGTCTTGAACATCTTTTCAATCGAACCGAGCGTTGCGCCGGTGAATTGCTGGGCCAGCAAGTCGGTCCTGGCGGCATAGTCGGCCACTGCCTTGGGATAGGTGGGCGCCAGCAGGCTGCAGGCCCGTGAGAGATCGCCGGCCGATGGCAACGGAATCTCAATCTTAGCGGCGCGCGCGTTATTCACCAGCATCGGATGCAGGTCGTTCAGATTTTCGGTGATCAGAAAGGTCGCGAGCGAATGCGAAGCCAGAAGATTGTCCGACGACCAGTCCCGAATTAGCGTCACCATCGCGCCCAGATCGTAATCGGCGGGCGACTGCGAGGCCGGCGCAATCAGATTGGCGCCGCGAATCAGGCACCCTACTTGCGCCGCCTCCCGGTTCAATCGCGCCAGATTCGCGCAGTAACGGAAATAGTGGGTCAGCGTTTCGATCGCGGCGCGCGGGGTCTTGGGCAGCGTGGGATTGTCTTTGTAAGCCGGCCAGGTGGAAAAAATGGGACCGCCTTTTTCAATGCGGATCCCGTTGCCCAGATCGTAGCTCAGAACCACATCGAAGCGCGGCAGCAGCACTTCCATCAGATATTCGGTGAGCGTGCCGATGCGCATGGAAGCCTGCGCGTGAATCAGCATCCGGTCATGCACGTTGCCGAAGATGATGAATTGGCTGGCCGCGTTGCTCTCGTAGAGGTCGACCAGTTCCTTGGCCCAGGGCGCGTCGAATGTAGAGGACATCCGTTCCGGCTAGCCTACTCTTTGGCCGCGGCCGGGCCCATTTGCTTCACGGGCCGCTCCGCTTGCGGCGCGCCACTGCCGGACGCGGGGGTTGCACTGGGCAGAGGATCGAGAGCGATGCCCTCGCGCGCGGCGAAGTCGGCCAGCGCCTGCTCGCCCAGCGCTTTCTGCTCAGCTTCTTTGATGATGAGTCCGGTGGAGTCCAGGTTGTCGCGAGCCACCCTCACGCGGCCGGATGCCTTCTCGCGCTCGGCTTCCACCATTCCCGAAAGGCGGTTCAGGGTGTCGCCGGAACCGCCAATGGTGGTGATCATTCCCGAGGCCATCTCGGTCAACTCCGCCATCGCCTTCTTCACCTTCATGTCGCTGATGCTCGAACGCAAATTTTCGATTTTCTGCCGGGCCGCGGCAATAGCGACGTCGCGCGCCCGCACCAGATCCTTGTAAGTGGATTCGGCCTGTTCGAGCTGCTTCTTGTTTTCCTCCAGATCGCGCTCCAGGCCCTGCAAACGGACGGCGTATTGAGCGGCGACGTCGCGGTTGCCGGCCCTCAGGTTGGCGGTGGTTTTCGCGCGCAGATCGCGCTGTTCGGCATCCTGCTTGCGCACCTGCGTCATCAGACGCTCGCACAGGCCGGCGTGCGTGGCCAGGCCTTGGTTGTACTGGCCGACCTGTTTGCGAAGATTTTCGGTTTCCACTTCCAACAGCGCTTCCGGATTCTGGCGCTCCAAGCCGGAGACAAAGAGCCCGAAAAACCCTCGAAACAGATTGGAGATTCGCTTGAACATTCCGTCATCACCCTCTCAGTAGAAGTGTAACCATTCTGCCACGCCCGGAGAGGTCTGCCACGAAGAGAGTGATTTCGGCCACGGTCGAACGATAGCTAAGGCCCCGCTACGCTCTCCTCCCCCACCAAACTCCGGCCCGTCGCCGATCGCGGCGAGATCGTTCCATTCAGAGACGAAGCGATCGGCAACCGGACTCCCAGCCGCTCCGCGACGGCTTCCGGTGCGTCGGGAAAGTGCGAAAGCGGAAGACCTTTCTCGCGCCAACCATGGAGTCCGCCTTCCAGTACCCAAACGTTGTCGACGCCTATTCGTTTCAATGCCAGCGCGGCCTGCGCGCTCACGATGTCGCTGCGCGAAGAACAATAGAGAACGATCTCGACATCGCCGGGCACGAAAATCCGCGGTGATTTCCGCAGCCGGGACGGATCGACGCGGAATGCGCCCGGAATTGCGTCCGGGCTTTCGCCGTCGGTCTCTTCCTCGAAGTCCAATGCTCGGGCATGTTTTGGTCCGTTCGCGGAGCCAGCAGCATTATCGCCCTCCGTTCCTGCCACCTTAAGCGGTAGGTTCGAGGACTACTGGGCTGAAAGGTCAACCGCCGCATGACTCCCACATTGCCGCATGACTCCCACATTTATGTCGCGCACCCGTCAATGAGGCCAGAGGTGCGAAGTTCCCTGTGCTGCGAAGCTCTGTCGTTTATGCGCCGGATCGGCTATTCCGTCGTTCGAACGACCAAGCCCAGCGGTTCAGCCATCGCGGTAATCTGAAAAGGAGGAGCCACTGATGAGTCTTGAGATTTCTCGGGAGATGGAAACTCAGCTCGCTGAGGAAGCCAAGAGGCAAGGCGTTTCTGTTGAGACTCTACTGGAACGGCTCTTAGGCGAGCGTTCGGCCAACGGGATTGGCGTCGGCCAGCACACCCCGGAGTTGCCAGTTTGGCATCTCGGAGGGGCAGGCGCACTGCACCGCCAGGACATCTACGACGATGCCGGTTGAGCCCGGACTCGTCGATGCGAATGTTCTGGTCTACGCGATGGATGCCGATGCTCCTCAGCATGCGGCTTCGCGTGCTTTGCTTGATGCTGCGCGGGCTTCCTCGACGACCCTTTTTGTTTCCTCTCAGGTGCTCTGCGAGTTTTATTCAATCGTTACCAATTCGCGGCGGGTTCCGAAGCCGCGCTCTCCTGAAGACGCTATGAGGGCGATCTCCGGCCTGCTCGTGTTTCTTCATGTCCTGCCAACTCCGGCTCGCGTCGTCGAGGCGTGGCTCGACCTGCTCCGTCGTCGCCCCGTCCTTGGCGGACACGTGTTCGATTTGCAAATTGCCGCGACCATGCAGGTCAATGGCGTCCTGCGAATCTACACCTTCAACGACAGCGATTTCGAAGTTTTTCCAGAACTTGCGGTTGTGGCTCCCTAGCTTGACTTAGCAAGAGGCATCTTCATTGAGTGGAGAGTCTTTGGCGAAAGATCGGAGTTCGTGCCATGCGTTGACGATGGCCGGTTAAGCAGCACCGATCAAGTCGCATCTCTCACTGCGGCGCGAAGCAACGCCGGCGACCTGATGCGACGCGACCACGCCCTACTTTTGCGTGGTTTTGAACGGGCCTACCACATGGGCCGCTACGCATCGGCCAACCGGACTCCCAGCCGCTCCGCGACGGCTTCCGGTGCTTCGGGAAAGTGAGAAAGCGGAAGACCTTTTTCGCGCCAACCATGGAGTCCGCCTTCCAGTACCCAAACGTTGTCGACGCCTATTCGTTTCAATGCCAGCGCGGCCTGCGCGCTCACGATGTCGCTGCGCGAAGAACAATAGAGAACGATCTCGACATCGCCGGGCACGAAAATCCGCGGTGATTTCCGCAGCCGGGACGGATCGACGCGGAATGCGCCCGGAATTGCGTCCGGGCTTTCGCTGTCGGTCTCTTCCTCGAAGTCCAACAGGTCGAGCACTGCGACCTTCCTTCCGGATCTCAGTTTCCTCTGAAGCATCCGCGGGCTGATACTCCGCACCTGTAGCCGGTGGATCATCTGCAACAGAGTCAGTCCTCGCCAGCCGGCGTAAAGACAGAATGGAACACCGATCGCGTAGCCCAGGGCACTCCCAAAGTGTTTCGCCCAGCCAACCGCGATTTCCAGTTGCTCGGAGAAGAGATACCCGACCCCGACATAGAAGCTGGACCAGATCAGACTGCCGATCGCATCCAGCGCGAGAAAGGCTGTGGGGGAGGCTCCTTCGGCTCCCGCAAGTGGCGGCATGAGGCCATCGAATCCGGGCAGGAACTTGGCCACACACAATAACGGGAGCCCGTAGCGTCCGAACTTGTCATGTGCATCCCGGGAGCATCCTCGCGGGTCGGCCGTAAGACGGCACAGCAGCCTCATGACCTGTGAACCCCACTTCCGGCCAAGCCAGAACCAGATGCCATCCGCAACCAGACAAGGCAAAACACTCAGAAGGGCAACCGTGCTGGTCTGCATGTACCCGTGCGCCGAAAGTGCGCCCGCAGCCATGAGAAATACGATGGCCGGAACAGGCAGGCAGAGTTGGTTCGCGAAAACCGCAAGCAGAACTCCCGTATACGTCAGTTGAGAAGGAAGCGTCATGGGTGCATCCCCTCAGCGGGTTCCCGCCAACCTGGCCAGACCCGCGGCCGCCACGCTACGGTCGTATTCAGCCCGTAGCAGATCGGCCTGCGCGCCCGACATTGCCGCTTCCGCATCCAGCAGCGCCGACTGATTCGCCATGCCCGCTTCAACGCGATCCGATGCGACGCGGCGCGCCTCGGTCGCCGATGCCAGTACTCGCTTCGCCGATTCGAGGGCGGTTTCTGAGCGGTTCAGCTTGCGGACCGCTTTTTCGACCTCGATTTGAACCAGGCGCCGCTCGTGAGCCAGATTCTCTTCGGCCTGAGCGACCTGCGCCCGCCGCTCCGAGACCTGGCCGCGTCGCTTGCCGAACTCGAAAACCGTCCAGGTGAGGTGCAGCCCAATCGCGCCGTTATTGGGAGACAGGAAGGGCGCTCCGTTCTGGTGTATGTACTGCGCAAACGCGCCGACCTCGGGAATGTATTCGGCCCGGGCGGCGGTTACGGCGGCGCGAGCCTTATCCAACTGACGCGCAGCGGCCTCGATCTCCGGGTTTTGAGCGAGCGCCGCCTCCACCGCGGAGGCTGCCTCCGCGGGGCCCGACTCGGGACCGGCAGGCGCGGCTAATTCCAGTTCCGTATCCAGTGGCAGCCCGGCCATGTCGGCGAGTTCCAGCTTCATGTCGGCTACGGAGTCCTGCAACTGACCGCGCGCATGTTGCGCCTGCGCGATCTGCGCCCTCACTTCGGCGGCATTCACCTCCAGCGCCACACCCGTGTCAATGGCATTTCGGGTTTCCACAGTCCGCAGCTCGGCCGCGCGGACCTGCGCATCGATTGCGTCCCGGCGCCGCTCCGTGGCGAGAATGGCGTAAAAGAGTTCCTTGACTTTGAATGCGATCTCGTCCGCTGCGCGGCGCGCATCGGCGCGTGCACCGGCGGCATCGGCGCGCGCCACATTCACCCCCGCCCGAATTTTGAAGTACTGCGTGATCGGTTGAGACAGCGTCGTTGTGCTGAGAAGAAAGTTGGCGTCGCCCTGCGCAAGCGACACCGTGGAGCCCGGCAGGGGCCCGATCTGCGGGTACACGCCGAGAGCACCCTGCGAGATATCTATGCGCTGTTGATTGGCGATGTGGACGGCGCTGGAATCGTTCGCGATCGAGGGAAAGTAACTCGCCCGTGCCTCGCGGATGCGCGCGTCCATTTCGTCGACCTTCTGGCCTGCAATCTTGACCGCGGAGTTGTTTTGCGCCGCGAGCGAAACTGCCTCGTCCAAAGTGAGCGTGCGGGGCTGAGCGTTCGCCGCAACTCCGCATGAAATGACCAACAGCGCGGCCGCCAGTGCGCATCCATGCGCATTTCCGCCGATGACGGGCACTGGAATGACGGGTACTGGAACGGAGCCACGCTTGTGAATCGCCACATACAGCACGGGAATCACAACCAGCGTGAAGAACATGGAACCGACTAAGCCAAACGCGATGGTGCTGCCCAGGGGCGACCACATACTCGAACCGGAAAGGATCATCGGAGTGACCCCGATCGCCGCCGCCATGGTCGTCAGAAAGATGGGCCGCAACCTGCGCTCGCCCGCTTCGACGGCCGCTTCCTCGATTGCGACGCCTTCCGCCATTCGGGCGCGGACGTAGTCGACCAGGATGATGGCGTTGCGCACGACCACGCCGCCCAGACTGACGATGCCCAGGAACGCCGTAAAGCCGAATGGATTCCGAGTCACGAGCAGTCCGAGCGATGCGCCCAGCAAACCAAGCGGAATCGCCGCCATGACCACCAGCGGATCGATGACTGAACGGAACTGAAACATCAGGATCAGATAGATCGCGATCATGCTCACCAGCAGCGCTTTCACCATCTCGGGAAAGGTGTCGTTCTGGTTTTCAAATTCACCGCCGTACCAGATCCGATACCCGGGGGGAACCGGTAAAGAATCGATCGCCGGCTTGACGCTATTCAGCACCTGGCTCGGCAGTACGCCGCCGTGGCTCCAGGCCCGGACCGTCAGGGTACGCACGCCATTGCGCCGGACAATCCGGCCCGGGTCCCAGACCGGGGAAACCGTGGCAATGCTATCCAGCGGCACGCGGGCGCCAGTCACGGGAGAAATCACATAAGTACTGGAAACGTCCTGCAGGTTCTGGCGGAACGCAGGGGCCAGCCTCAAGGAGACGGTCACATCGCGATCGCCTTCCCAGTAGGTTGTGACCGGCTCTCCATCAAAGCCCGCGGCAAGTTCCTGGCCGATGCCGGCGTTGGTGAAGCCCAAACGGTTGGCCACCTCCTGGCGGACGTTGACCTTGAGGCGATATGCATCTTCGCGCCAGTCATTATGAACGTCCAGGGCGCCGGGAGCGCGCGAGAGAACGTTTGCCACCTGATTACCCAGGCGCTCGAGGACTTTGTCGTCCTCGCCCGTGATACGGACTTCGATGGCCGCTTCCTGCACCGGCCCCTGCTGCAGCTCCCGAAGGAACACACGCGCTTCGGGCGCGGCCTGCGCGAGCTTCGGACGCAGCGCCTCGACCAGCCGCGGCGTGGCTTCCGCCGACGTCGTCGCGACCAGCAACTGCGCGTAGTTCTTGTCCGGCAACTGTGGATTCACGTTGTAGTAGAAGCGCGGAGCGCTGGATCCCACGAACGAGGTGTAGTTGACGACCTCCTTTTCCTGCTGGAGCACCGCTTCGATGCGCCGCACGGCGGAATCCGTCGCTTCCACCTTCCATCCTTCGGGAAGCCAAACATCGGCCACGAACTGATCGCGCTCCGCGAACGGGAAGAATCGTTGAGGAATATGTTGCAGCGTCAAGACGCCTCCGATTACCGCCAGCACGCCCGCGGCGAAAGCCATCGGTTTCCGTCCCATGGCCAGAACAATCAAGCGGTTGTAGATTGCCTGCATGAGTTCGAGCGGCGAGCGGCGCTTTTTTCCTTCGGCGTTTTCTCCTTCGGGCGCCTCCGCGTTATGCAGGCCTTTGCGGATAAAGAACCGGGCTAAGAGCGGTGTCAGCACCATCGCAACCATAAAGGATGTTGCGAGGGCGATCGCGACCGTTAGCGGCAACGCGCGAATGAACTCGCCGGTGGCGCCCGAAAGCATCAGGAACGGCAGGAACGAGCAGATGATGGTCAGCGTAGCGGTAAGCACCGGAATCGCCAGCTCGGTAGCGCTGCGCCAGGCCGCTTCTTCACGACCCACGCCGTGATCGAGCAGTTCGATGTAGTTATCCGCAATCACGATGGCGTCGTCCACTACCATCCCGAGCACGACAATGAGCGCGGCGATGGAGACCTGATGCAGTTCGATGCCAAAAGCGTTGAGTAACCCGAATGTTGCGGACACGGTCACCGGAATGGCAACCGCCGAAACCAGAGCCACCCGGAAGGGCAGAAGCAGGATGGTGACCAGAATCACGGAGGCGATCGCGATGCCGAACTCGCGGATGAAGTCTTTCACGCGCTGAGCCACCACCTTGGGCTGATCGGCAACCATGTCGATTTTCAGGTCGGGCGGAAGAAGCGGGCGCAGGCTATCCAGAGCGGCGTGAAGTTCGTTGCCGAAATCGACGATGTTGTTGCCTTCCTGCATCTCGACTGAAAGCAGGATTGCGCGCTCGCCGCGGGAACGAGCATATTGCGTGGGGTCCTTGTACATGCGCTGGACCTGGGCAAGATCGCCTATGTACACCGGTTGTCCCGTGCGTGTCACGTCGACCATCACGTGCCGGATCTGTTCCTCGGTCTGAAACGCGCCAGTGGATTCAATCGGAGGTTTTCCGCGTTCCGTTGGAACAGACCCGGCATCATGCACCATGTTGCGGCCCTGCAGCGCTCTCATCAGTTGATCTGGGGTTACGGCATATTGAGAGAGGCGGTCGAGTGAGCCGGTTACTTCGATCTCCTCCTTCTGTTCGTCGATTCGTTTGACCTTCGATACCGAGCGAATCCGCCGGATAGCGGCCTCGATCCGTTCTGAATAATCTTTCAGTTCGCGGTAATCGTAATGGTCGCCGTGAATCGCCATCAGAACCGCGACCGTGTCGCCGAAGTCGTAATCGACCACTGGGCCGTTCACGCCGTCGGGAAGATCCGTCGCCCTTAATTCCGCCATGTCGAGCCGCAGCTTGGACCAGAACTTCTCGGTATCCTGGAGGCCGTCTTCCAACTCGACGTTGACGAACATCGCGCCGTTCATGCTCGTCGAGTAGGTCTTCTCGCGCCGTACTCCTTCGATCTTGAAGAGCCGCTGCTCGACTTTCTGAGTGACCTGGTTCTCGACTTCCGCGGCGGATGCACCCGGGTAAAACGCCGCGACAATTCCGGTGCGCACATGAATCTTCGGGTCTTCTCTGCGCGGCATGCGCAGCAGAGCATAGACGCCGCAGGCGACCAGCATCACCGTGAGGGCTATGGTCACCTGGGGATAGCGAAGCGAGAGCCGTACGGGATTCATCGCGCACCTCCCACGATCAGGACCGGGGTTCCTTCGCGCAGTTTCTGTTGACCGGCAACGACGATCTGCTCGTCGCCTTCGAGGCCCGAGCGAATCTCCACTTCGCCGCCAATGGGCAGGCCAACTTCGATGCGCCGGGCGTAAACGCGCTTGCGGTCCGGATGATAGACGTACACATTGGTGGCGCCTTGCGGGTCGCGAACAATCGCCTCGCCTGGAACCGTTAGCGCCCGTGCTTTCGCCGGGCCGAAGATGCGGGCTTCGGCTACCATGCCAGCCAGCAGCACCGGACCGGGGTTGGGCACAACGATCTTCACCGTATATGTGCGCGAGGCTGGTTCGGCGGAAACTCCGATGATTTCGACCTGACCTTCGAAACACCTGCTCCCCAGCGAGGGTAGCGAGACCTCCGCCTTCGCGCCACGCGCAACTTTTCCGATCTCCGCTTCAGGAACACCTACCCGCACCTTCGCGGGATCGAGGTTGACGATCGAAAGCACCGCTGAGCCGGGGGCAACCGTGTCGCCGGGATCAACCCGGCGCATCGCGATGTTGCCTGCTATCGGCGCCAGCAGCCGGGTATCGCCCAGCCGCTTCGATTCCTCGCTAGCTTGGGCCTTTGCCGCAAGTGCCTGCGCCTTCGCGGCCAGGCGATCTTCGATCCGCGTACCCTCAACCGCCATTTGATAACGCTGGCGCGCCGCGTTGTACGCCGCTTCGATCTTCTGAAAATCGTTGGGCGGGAGGCTTTTCCTCTCGACCAGGAATTGCATGCGCTTGTACTCGTCCTCCCAGCGCGCGAGGTCGATGCGGGCCTCTTCCACTTCTTGTTTCCGTGGACCCGCGGCCGCTTTCTGCGCCAATGCATCCGCCGCTTCTTTCTGAGCTCTGGCCGCGTCGAGCGCATTGCGGTAGTCGGTGGGCTCTAGTTCGGCAAGCAACTGTCCTCTGCCGACATGCTGGCCCTCGTCCACAAATACCCGGGCCACCTTGCCTGAGACCTGGAAAGCTACTTCCGCTGTTTCCGATCCCTCGACCGAACCGCTGGCAGTGACTGAATCCTGCCGTTCCACCACCGCGGGCGTGCGGACCTGAATCGGAATTAAATCTGTTACCTCGCGAGTCGCGCTGGCGGCCCGTTGGCAACCTGTCAAAACAACCAGACAGGCAGCCGTTACTAAGAGCATCGTAATGAGATATCGTCGCATTGTGTTTCCTAGCACCCGGAAAGTGCAGATCAGACACCAGGAAACGGTCGAATGAAATCAAAAACTTACAGATGTTCGAGCCGAAATCGACTCGGCACTTTCGGCACGTGCCGATGCCGTGCCGAAGCGGATGAAGAACTAGAGCCGGCAAGTAGCGTTGGGCGACTGCCAATCGCGTTCGCCGACTTTCGGCGTGGCCAAGCATGGGTATGGTGTGCTGTTTCAGTGTTTGCAGGTTGGCGCGCAGCTTGCATTGATCCACGTGGAAGGACTCTACTAAAATGATTCGGATTCAAACTGCCAATAACCCGCGCGGCGTCACAATCGCGATCGACGGGCAGCTCATCGGCGAGTACGTCGAGGAAGTTGAGGCCTCGATCCGAAACGCAATCGAACAGTACAAGATCGAACATCACAAGATCGAACATCACAATATTGAACAGCACAATATTGAACAGCACAATATTGAACAGCACAATATTGAACAACACAATGACGTGCATCTGTTCCTGCGCGATGTTTCTCAGATTGATGAAACGGGCCACGCGCTGCTCTCTCGACTCGGGGCTCAAGGCGTGGTACTGAGTGCCGCCGGACTCTACAGCTCTTACGTTGTGACCGAGATTCAACACGCGCTGCGTTCCCGCCAAAGCCGGGGAAAGTGACAATTCGATCCGCATAGATTTCGGCGTCGTATTTCGGTGCTGCTTTTCGTCATGTGCCTTCGGCACTTGCCGACATGGGCCCCGTAAGAGCCGCTAAGTCGCTAAATCGCAATCTCCTCCTTCCGGGCATTGCCGTGCCCGATCGGATCCATATGACCGAGTCGGAATCCGTTATGATCGGGGTTGTGGGCGCATCCGCAAGCGAGATCTACGAGGCGGTTCTGTCGCTTTCGCGATCGATCGCAGGGCGCACCGATCTCGAATCGCTGCTCTCCGGCGTTCGCCAATCTCTGCGGCGGATCGTCAGCTTCGATCATCTCGGGCTGATACTGCACGACCCCGACAGCGGCGCCATGCGGGGGCATATCCTCAATGAGCCAGGTAACCCTGTGATCACCAGCCTGCGGATGCCGGTTGAGGCGGATCCGGCCGGGTGGGTTTGGCTGAACCAGCAGCCGCTGATCCTTTCGAATCTCGACGCGGAAACTCGCTGGCCGGAGTTCAGAAGCCGCTCCCATGAGTTAGGGCTCAGCACCCTTATCCTGGTTCCTCTCACCGCCGGCCAGAACCGGCTCGGTGCGTTCGGTTTCGCTTCGGTGACGCCGTATGAGCCCAGCCCGGCGGAAATGGAATTCCTGGAGCGTGTTGCCACCGAGTTCGCGGTTGCCGTCGAGGGCTTTCTTGCCAGGCAAGCGGCGGTGCGAGAACGCGATCGCCTGCGCACGCTCTTCGACATCACGAATGCGTTGGTTTCGAAGCTGGCGGCGGACGAGTTGTTTTCCGCGATATCCGGCCAACTCTCGAAGGTCATCCGGCACGATCACGCGGTGCTAACGCTATGCAACCAGGAGAGCGGCGTGCTCGATGTGTACGCTCTGCATTCCCCAGATTCGCAGCTCTCCGAGGCCGTCAAGGGACCGTTCGATCCCGCAGGCATGCCGGCGGCCGAGGTGCTCGCCACGGGAAAGCCGGTCGTGGCTCGCGACGTCGATGTCGGCCGCTATCCGAATCCGAATTTTCGGCGCTTCGTGGCGCTGGGACTAAAGTCTATTTGTTCAGTTCCGCTGATCGCGCGAGACCGCACGATCGGAACGCTGGCGCTCTCCCGAATGACGGATGATGTCTGGACTTCGGAAGACGTCGAATTTCTCGCGCAGGTCGCGAGCCAGATCGCCATCGCGGTAGAGAACTCGCTCGCTTACCGGGAGTTATCCGAGATGAAGGAGCGGCTCACCACCGAAAAGCTATATCTCGAAGACGAGATCCGTCTCGACCACAATATCGGGAACATGGTGGGACAGGGACTCGCTTTCCAATCCGTTCTGAAGAGCGTTCAGATCGTTGCGCCAACCGATTCGACCGTTCTCATTCTGGGAGAGACCGGAACCGGAAAAGAATTGGTCGCCCGGGCGCTTCACGAATTAAGTCCACGGAAGAAGGGCAGCTTCGTCAAGGTGAACTGCGCGGCGATTCCCGCCAGCCTTCTCGAGAGCGAACTTTTCGGTCATGAAAAGGGCTCCTTCACCGGAGCGGTTGCGCAGAAGATCGGGCGCTTCGAGCTGGCTCACAAGGGCACGTTGTTTCTCGATGAGATCGGTGAGATGCCGCTCGAACTTCAGCCGAAGCTGCTGCGCGCCATCCAGGACCAGGAATTCGAGCGGGTGGGCGGCACGCGCACGATCCGGACCGACGTCCGCTTTGTAGCCGCCACCAACCGGGACCTGAAGGCGATGGTGGACGAAAACGAATTTCGCGCCGACCTGTACTACCGGCTCCACGTCTTTCCGTTAAGCGTGCCGCCGCTTCGGGAGCGCCGCGAAGACATCCCGCTGTTGACGCGCTACTTCGTTCAGAAACATGCGCAGCGGATGGGCCGGGCCATCGATAACATTCCGACATCCGCGATGGAAGCCCTCACGCGGTATGACTGGCCGGGGAACATTCGTGAGCTGCAGAACGTGCTGGAGCGGTCCGTCATTCTGACGCATGGGAATACCCTGCAGATTGCCATGCCGGACCTCGCGGAAACGTCCGGCTCAAGCGTGCTGAGCACCCGCGGAACGAAGGCATCCCACGCGGCGGAGCGGCAGGCGATCATTAAAGCGCTCGATGACGCGAAGGGCCAGGTGGGGGGCCCGTCCGGCGCAGCCGCTCGCCTGGGCATGAAGCGAACCACCTTGCAATCGCGAATGCGGAAGTTAAACATCGCGCGCCAGTATCGCTGATCACTGTTGGGCCGGTTGAATTCGTTCGCCCCAGGCCCCCATCGCCAGAGCCCGCTCGCCAAAATCTCCCACCACACCTGTCTCTTAACTGGTTGTCTCAGCCCAGGGGGCAAGTTCATACAGCCTCCTGGGCCTGAAGAGCTTGCTCTAGTCTAGAAGCTGTCGGTCGCCGCCGCGGCGGGTTGTCAACCGCGGTCCCACCGGCTGGCTGCTAGAGAAGAGGCAGGCCAAGAAGCCTCAGAATGTTTTCCAACAGCAATCGATCAACATAAGCGCCCGAAGCGACCAACTGGCGGTAGGCTTCGGTCAGATCGGACAGCAACTCAAGGCCGAAAGCATCATAGAGGACACCCACACAGCCCAATACCGCCATCCCTTCTTCGCGTGCCAGCTTCCGGACCTTCATATCGTCGATGAGCAGAACATCCGCTTTCAATTCCTGCCCAAGCTGAATAACGCTCAGCTCCCCGAGGCCCAAGCCAAAGCGCCTTTGCGCGACAATCAGATCGCCCGGCCTCGGCAGCGCCCTGACCTCGATCCACTTCGCCGAGGAAATTTGCGGTGCTCCCGCCAAGCCCGCCCCACCTATCTATCACAACCTCGGCATATACTTCCGGTATGATCGTGATCTCTTCATACAGCTAAGGCAGGAGATCGAGACAGCCGATTTTTGCCAACGTAATGAGTGGCGAAGAATCGGAAATAACCTTCACGCGCGGAGCTTGCTAATCGTACGGCGGTCTTCCTCGAACTGCTCCATGCCGTAATTCAGCGGCGGCACACCATGTGCGGCGGCGAAGTCCATAAACGCTGCCAGCGGCGTCGCGCACAACTCAGCCGCTCGGCCGAGAGACACGGTTCCCTCACGGAACAATTCCAAAGCGATGAACTTGGCGGCCTCTTGCGAGATATTGCCCTGATCGAGTTTCGCAACAGAAACAAGGTCGGCGGGCAACTCGATGCTTATGGTAGCCATGTCTTTAGCCTAGCCCAGATTGGCCAGCTCGTCACTTCCTGATGAGGCACAGCCCGCATGTTTCCTGGTTTCGTGAAGCCGCCTCAACAAGGGTTTTCGTAGCGGCGCACCGCTAACACCCTGATTAGCTCCGGCACACCAGCTCACACCAGCGTTGGCTTCCCATCCGGATAATGCAAAACCAGATGGTGTTGGAACGGCGTCTCTTGCCCGTCGCGGTGCCGGATGTTGGCATGCATGGTAAACGCGCCCCATGCCGACATACTCAGCCGAAAATTCGTCGTGCGATCGCCGACCTCCCTGACGGGCTTATGAAAAGTCGGATCCAGAATATAGGTCACGTACTCGACGGAGCCGGGTTCTTCCTGCGTACCATCGAGCCAAACCGACCACTGCCATCGGTCGCTACCCACGTATTCCCGACTTTGCTGAATCGACCGCGCCACAGCTACTCCTTCACCTGTACATCTACAGTATCCACCGATTCATAGTCGGAACGCCAAGTCCTTCCCCGCGCGGAAATCGTAATGCGAACCAGTTCATCCTGGGCGGCACCACGAAGCTGAACGAACACGCCACCTCGAATCGGAAACACAGGGCCGAGACGAGGAGACTGTTGAATTGAGCCGCGAAGGGACTGCCACGTGCAAACAAACTCGCATCGTCCAACAACGCGCGAATCTGTTCCACCGCCGATTCGGGGCCAAGCCGGATCGTCGTGGACACTGGTCAAGTCCTTGAAGCGCCTCACAGCCTGGGCAATCGTGACAAGGCACGTCGCTAAGTTCTCCTGCCGATACTCGGTCCTTTGCGCATCAACGGACTCGAGTATGCCGCCGGGAGAGATCACCCCTTCTTCGCGAATTTCAACCCACGGAATGCGAGGATCCCGGCATGAGCAGCGATTAACTCCTGCGCGACCCAGTCGTGCGTCCGGTACTCGCTTCCAGCAACAGCCTCGTGACGCGTCATGAACCCAAGCATCGCATCCGCCCGCAACATGAGTTCCCCAGCAGATCAGCAGAAACGCGAACGGTCCCTGGGAAAATACCATCGCATCGCCAGTTCCCAAACAGTCCGCCACGGCGCCAAAAACAAGCTCTCGCCTACACTCCCTTCGACATCCGTCATACCAACAATTTTCCAAGGTACACCCAAGCCAAACCACCAAAACTTTCCAAGCAGTTGAAAAACCCAAATATATTCCCCAAGCCGCGGCGACCTTCTTTTTTTTCCTAATCGGACAAAGCCAAGGTCGGACAATGCTGTGATCAGGACTTCCGTGATGGCTCAACGTGATAACCTAACTGTTTTTCTGTATGCTCGGCATTGATCTATTTTCAGGAGCAGGAGGAATGTCGCTGGGAGCGACCCTCGCAGGCGTAAGAGTTTTATGTGCAATTGAAGCAAATCGTCATGCGTGCAGGACGTACGCTCACAACCACTGGAGCACGGAAATGATAAACAAACGCGTCGAGGACGTGATTAGGGCCGACTTCAAAGGCTTACGGAATCGACGCCACGGCCTCGTTGTGTTCGGCGGCCCTCCGTGTCAGGGATTTTCCACCTCCAACCAGAGAACCAGGACGATGACGAATCCCCAGAACTGGCTGTTTCTCCAGTACATCCGCGTTGTCAAGCTACTTCAGCCAGAATGGGTAGTCTTTGAGAACGTGATCGGCATCACGCAAACGGCCAAGGGGCACTTCCTTGCAACCGTCCGCTCGGCGTTGGCGGATGCTGGATACCCCACGACGCAGTTCACTCTGAATGCAGCCGACTTCGGCGTGCCACAACGGAGAACTCGACTGTTCCTCGTCGCCAACCGATCGGGAATTGCCATCACACCGCCCGCCCCGCTTAAGAAGATCGTGAGCGTTGGTGAAGCAATTTTTGACCTCCCAACGCTGACCAATGGCGCCAGCATCAACACGCTGCCCTATGGACCAATAAATCCGTCCCCGTACGCGAGAAGCCTAAGAGGAGCGCTGACGGCGTCCTCAAACCACCTCGTCACGAACAACCATCCCAACGTTGTTCGACGATATCCTCACGTGCCGGAAGGCGGCAACTGGGAACACATCCCCGCACGGTTGATGAAGAACTACGCGAATCTCTACGGCTGCCACGAATGGATTTACCGGCGTCTTAGCGTCAGCGAGCCATCGGTTGTGATCGGGAACTACCGGAAGAATATGTTAATCCACCCCACACAGCACCGAGGGCTGTCTGTCCGCGAAGCAGCGCGACTGCAGTCGTTTCCCGACACGTTCGAATTCCAGGGATCAATCGGGCTACAACAACAGCAGGTCGGGAACGCGGTGCCCCCACTCCTCGCAAAGGCGGTGTTTCTTTCAATCCTGCGCGCAACTGGTAGCGTCAAATAAGGCTGCACCAATGAAGCTCAAGGGAAAGGATCTCAAAGGCAAGACATTGGACGAGTGGCTGAAGAAGCGCCGCACCGGCGATTTCGGCGATCTCAAGACAAACTACGTCGCCAGATACAACGCTCTCGAGGACTTTCTCAGAAAAGATGTACACCCGCTCGTCTCCCTCGGGGCGGCAGTCAAAGATGGCATTTTCCTCAACGATCATGGGCCAGCCCATGTCGCGACGGTGATCAAGAGAGCCTCGGAGCTCATTTCCACCGAAACCTGTATTCTCACGGCATATGAAGTGTATATCCTGCTCGCTGCAATCCAGCTCCACGATATCGGAAACATCCTTGGACGCAGTAAACACGAATCCTGCCCACAGGAACTTGAAGGACAGCTCGATGGGCTACTCGGGGACGATAGCGCCGAAAAACGGCTCTTACGCGGCATAGCAAAAGTGCACGGCGGGACAAACAATGGCGACAAAGACACGATCCGCCAACTTCTGGAAGAGCCGGTGCTCAACCAAATAGTGCGCGCAAAATTCCTGGCGGGCATTTTACGCTTCGCCGACGAACTCGCAGACGACAGCCAACGCGTCTCGACGTTTGCCATACAGAACAACGCAATACCAGTATCCAGCAGGCTCTACCACAAATACTCCGCAAGCCTGCACTCCGTTATCATTGATGCGAAAGGCAACGCCATCGATCTGCACTACGATTTGACGCGAGCCGACGCCGAAGAAGAATTCTCCAAAGACAAGGCTAAGCTTTACCTGATCGACGAGATCCTGCACCGAACCGTCAAGATGCATCGGGAGCGAACATATTGCATGCGTTTTCTGCGGCCGACGATTCAAATTGACGTCGTCAACGTGAAGATCAACGTGTTCAAATCGACGAATTCCGCCGACAAACTCTTCTCCATCGGTTACCGCCTCGAAGACAAAGGCTACCCGAACTTGCCCGAACAAGGCATCTACGAAATCTGCCCCGAACTAAGTACGTGGCGCAATGGGCAACCACTGAACGGAGCCCGTCTCCTCGAAAAAATCGCAGAGACAACACAATGAGTCTCCAAGAGGGAAACCCCTTCAGCGTCCAAACGCCTGAAGATATCAAGGCTGCGGAAGTCGTCGACCTCTTCGTCGACGTGTTTGGAGACTTCTACAACATCCCTAACCAAGGCCACACCTTTCTGCACGGACCCCGCGGGTCTGGCAAGAGCATGATGTTCCGTTATCTTGAACCAGACTGTCAACTGCTCGCAACAAAGGAGCCCCACCTCAGCGACCTCCCGTTCTATGCCGTCTACATACCAATAAAGAATACGGATCTCAAACTGACAGAATTGGAGCGGCTTGAAAACAAGCACGCAAACGTCGTGCTCAACGAGCACTTCCTCACGGTGTTCATCGCGTCACGCGTGTTCGCATCCCTCCGCGACCGCGCGACAATCGAAGACCCCACCGGAGGCCACGCCCGCGCCATCAGATCGTACCTTGCCGGTCCTCTAACCAAACTCCTTCATAAAGCCGGACTGACGAAGACACCCCCCGAACTTCCCGATGAACTACCGTTTTCCGCCAACGTCCAATGGTGCATTGATCTCTTTGACGAGCTCTGCTCCGGCGTCATCGCCTATCTACGACGACTTTCATTTCGACGGACGGCACTCAGCTACAATGGCCCACTCTGTGGATACCTGGATTTCCTGCTCCCACTGCTCAAAGAGCTGCGAGCACTCCCATTTATGCCAATGGGGCCGATTTATCTTCTCTTGGATGACGCGGACAATCTCAACGAGACGCAAACAAGAATTCTCAACTCCTGGGTCTTCTGCCGCACGAGTGCCGACGTCAGCCTCAAAATCTCCACGCAACTCAACTACAAAACATTCCGAACCGCGACCAACCAACGAATCGACTCCCCACACGATTACACGGAAATCGATATCTCGACGGTGTACACGTCAAGCAAGAGCCACTACTCTGGCAGACTTGAAGAAATAGTGCACCGGCGATTGAAGCGGCACGGGCTGAGCGTGACGCCCAAGCAATTCTTCCCGGAATACGAAAAGCAGGAGGAGGCCATCCGCCTAATCGAGGAAGCCTACGTCGCAAGATGGAAGGAGCAAGGCCGTGGACACCGACCAAGAGACGACGCCTACCGCTACGCCCGGCCCGACTTCATCGCGAGTCTCAGCGGAGCCAAGAAAGGCTCCTCTAAATATCGATACGCCGGCTTCGAGCAACTGGTGCATCTTTCCTCGGGGGTCATCCGCTACTTCTTGGAGCCCGCTTCACGAATGTACGCCGAGGCACTCTCCACCAGTAATGGACAGCCGATCACACACATCGATTCCCTCATCCAAGACCGCATCATCAGAGACGAAGCAGAGCGGTTCATGGTCGCGGAATTCGAGAAGCTTTCAGAGGAGGACATCGAACCACGGCATGCGGGCCGGTTTCTACAGCTCCGAAACCTCATCCACGCGCTCGGAGGAGCATTTCACAAAATCCTCATTTCCGAGAAATCAGAGAGGAGAGTATTCTCCATCGCCTTCTCAGACCCACCGGAGCGAGATGTTCTGGCAGTGCTCAAGCTCGGCGTTCAATACGGATATCTTCACGAAGCCTCCATCGGCAACAAAGAAGGCACTGGGAGAACCAGGATGTTCGTCCTGAGCCGGCGCCTCGCCCCGTTCTTCATGCTCGATCCAACAGGATTCGCAGGATACAAATTCGTCACCAACGCGGCAATTAAGGAAGCGATCCTACGGCCCAAAGCCTTCCTCGCCACCATAAGCAAAGGCGACCTACTCGAAGACCCTCCACAACTCGGCCTCTTCGAGGGCGACGACACCGAGGATGACGACAAAGAATCATGATGTCCAGCAATCAAGAGGTGATGCTCACCGATCTGACCAACACGCTTGATCAGCACTTCGACGTGTTCATCTGCTCAGCGAGCTACGAGGAACGCTGCAGGTCAATACCCGAGGCACTGATTCGCCACCAGCACATCGGGAAACGACTGGTCTGCTTCAACCAGAAATCCAGCGCTAAGGTCGCGAACAACGCGAAGTACCTATTGGATCGCCTGGGAAGCAATGCACACAAAGTACCGTTAGACAAGACGAGCCCACTCGTCACTGCAGACAACCTACAGCGAGCACTCAGCCATGCCGGCGGCGATGATCGGGAGCTCGCCTATCTCGTCGACATTACGACCTTCACCCATGAGGCACTGCTGATACTGCTCCGCTTGCTGCAAGCAAGAGCCGCACGAAGCACCGTCATACTCGCCTACGCACCAGCAGCGGAATACTCAATCGGCCTCCCGCCCGAGGAGAAGTGGCTCAGCAAAGGAATAACGGACATCCGCTCCGTCCTCGGCTATCCCGGAGACAGCAGACCATCGAGAAAATCACACCTCATCGTGCTCGTAGGATTCGAAAGCGACCGCGCAGAACGCCTGTTGGACGAGTACCAACCACATGTCATTTCCCTCGGATTTGGCCAAGACGGAACAGCAACGTCGGTACTACACCAGCACACCAATCGATTGGCATTCGGGCAGCTCGCCAGCAAGGTCGCGAAATACAACGAATTCGAATTCTCGTGCGTTGAAGTATCTGCCGCGGAGAACGCAATTGCCACGCAGGCTGCAAAGTTCCCGGACTGCAACATCGTTGTCGCGCCCATGAACACGAAGTTGTCTACGGTCGGCGTCGCTGGGGCCGCATTTCGCAATAATGAAATCCAGATCTGCTACGCGAGTGCTTCGCAATACAACGTTGAGGCGTACTCTCGGCCCGGCGAAACCTGCATCCTAACCGCGATCCCGCCGGAATACTGGAAGTCCGCAGGCGGCAGCGACAGGCGCGCGTCAGAGCCAGGTATTTTGGGGACAACTGGGTGCGCGACATAGAAGTGGAACTTACGCGACTCGGCGGGTCTCCCAGTAGTCCTCAAAGCGGCCGTTGAGTTGCGAGCAGCGCAGGGCAAGGATGGCGTTGACTCCACGCACGGTCCAGAACATGCCGGACTGCTTGCAGCGAGAGCCGATCACGGTCTTGCAGCCAGCTTCGATGACGCCGGTGCCGACAAACAAGTGCTGGCGGCGGAACTTTGGGTAACGCATGCGGCGGGCGTTTTTGCGAAAGTACTCGGCCTCGGTTCGGAGCTTTTCGGCCAGCTCGACTGACGATGGCTGGATCGATTGTAGAGACGCCACCAGCTTTTTGATTTTGCAGTTTTCGAGCCAGTCCCCGTGGACCATCATCCAGCGTTTCTGGAGGGCTTCCTCGTTGGGGTACAGCCGGCGAGCCAAGTCCCAGAGGTGTTCGCGAGCATGATACAGATCGAGGATCTGCGTCGCGCCGGGAAAGTACAGCTCAGCCTGGTTCCAGATCCATTCCGATCCATCGCCCATCACTACTTTCTTCAGGGCTCGGCTCCAGCCCCGTTTCCACGCTTCCAAATAGATCCGCTTGCCGAACTCTTCCGCCGTTTCAATCGCGCCCACGTAGGTGGTCGAATCGGGGTCGCGGATCGGGTAGCCTTCTTCGTCCCACGTCGTCTGCGTGAAGGAGCATCCCAGCTTGACCTCCCGCGTGTGCGCTGGCTGACCTTCGAGCTTGCCCTGCCGGCCTTCGGTCTCTCTCCTCACCACCGGCACACCCGTGCCATCCATGAGCACATACAGAATCGGCACTGGTTCTCCCACCACGATGGGAAAATCCAACTGCATGGCCCGCTGAATCTCCGCCTGATCGCGCGCGGCGATGTCGGCGCCGATGGTCTCTGCCGTCCGTTCCACCGCCTTGGTAGTCACCTCCAAACCGGCCAGAGCCTCCATCTGCTGACGGCCCTGCTCGAAGGGCGCCGCCGCTCCTACTACTGCTAACATGCGGCGCACGCCGGGCGAGAATCCGGTGTCCTTCACGTCCAACTCCTCGTCAGCAGGAAACTGTCCCTGATGGCAGTGCGGGCACAGGTAGTAGGGTCGAGATACATTCGCTTGGCCCACTGCGGTTAGAATCGTTTTGGTGCGCAACTCCCGGTAGTCAGCGTGGCGGCCACAAGGACAAGCAAGCGTTCGCTGGAGGGCAGCTGGCGCTTCAAATTGCAGCAGTGTCGTTAAGGCTGCCGCGCCAGCCTGATGCACCGCCGAGCGCACTGCCATCTCGACTGCTTCCAGATCGAGACGGCCCGTCTTGCGGCGATCGTTGAAGATGACACGCAGCAGTTGATCTACTTCGCGGGCGACTTCTTGACGGATCGTTTCGGCCGTTTTTTTTCCTCTGGCAACATCGTATCTGCTTCGGTTGGACGTATCTGGCAGATCTGAATGTTGACCTCGACAAATTCCTTGTGCAAACTTTGCAATTTCCGGAATTCCGCGACCTCGCGTTCCACTTTCCGCATTGCTCCCGGATCGGACAGTGACTCGGTGATCGTCTTGCCATTCGCCTTGTAGGTCAGACGAAGGTTGGGACCATGGCCTGGATCTTTGGGTTGATGGCAGTGGCAGTTGGGCTTGCCACATTTGCCGGTAGTGGACGTGACCGAACCCGACCGCAGGTCGCCCAACCCTGCGATCTGTTGGGTGATGCTGGCCCGCCGTTGTTCGAGCAACTCCAGGGACTTGGGAGTATCCATTTCGCGCCTCCAATCCTAGCGTATTACATACGCACGGATTCATGCCGCAAAAAAGAGGCCGACCTGATCCCTCACTTTCATGTCGCGCACCCGGGACAACTTGACGGAACCCACGCGGCAATGGGAAACTAAAGATTCGGGCTCGTCCCGAGTTGGCGGTTCGGAGGTCAGGTCTTCGCCTTTCCCCCTCCCATGGTATGAGGCTCGCCTCAGAGAGTAGGGGCCGTTGTGTGCTCATGGCCTCGGCGACCAACGTCGGGGCCATTTCCTCCTTCTATTCCCGATCCAGCCGAGAAGCTAACACACCCAATGGCCGACCACCCTCAGGAAATTCGCGCCGACCGACATAGCGAACCAACCTAATCCCAATAACGGACACTGTCGTCGAGCAAGAGCATCAACCGCGCCACCGTCTGACACAGCACCACCAGCCGAATGCCCATGCAGCTAAGCTGTAAAGGAATGCTTCGTACGAAACCACTTTGGATCGCGCTCGCAACCGCGCTGATATGCTTGCCCCATGCGCAGGCGTGGGGAAACAAGGGTCACCGCACAGTGGCCGAGATCGCGGAAGCGCGCCTGTCGCCGCAGGCGAGCGCGGAAATTCGCCGGCTTCTGTTCGACGGAAAATATTCGCTGGCCGATATCAGCAGTTGCGCCGACGTGGTGCGCGATACCCGGCCCGATCACATGCGGCCGGAAGACCAGTTTTGCCGCGATCTGGCCGGTCCCATGAATGTCGATACCGGTCCCTGGCACTACATCGATATTCCGGTTCCCAAATTCGAGCACTCGATTGCCCGCTATTGCCCCGGCGGCAATTGCGTGGTCGTGAAGATCGAAGAGTTCGCGGACCAACTGCGCACGGCGTCTTCGGACGCGGAACGGCGCAAAGCCCTTCTGTTTCTGGTGCACTTTGTAGGCGATATCCATCAACCGCTGCACTGTGCCGAGCGCGCCTGCGATAAGGGCGGCAACAGCGAACATGTGAATTTCCCGCTGCACGGGCAGGATCGGCCAAGTGTCAGCCTGCATCGTGTTTGGGACACCGATCTGGTGGACCTGGCGCTGGCGAACGGTTTCAACGAGTCCGTGCACCCGGGCCAGGCCAAGCGCTGGGAGCGCGCTTTGGCCGAAGACATGGCGTGGGAAAGTCATGCCCTGGCGGCCAAATACGCTTATCGCAATATTCCTCCGGCCGACTTCTGCCTCAATCCCCCGCCCCAGGCGCCCGTGATTACGCTAAGCGCGAAATACGAGCAGGAGGGCGCGAAAATCGTGCGGCAGCAGTTGCTGAAGGGTGGGGTCCGGTTGGCTGCGTTGATTGAGGCGGCGCTAGGCGGCCCGCGCGTGTTTCGCGACTTCACATTAATCGATGGCACGGGGATTGACGGTACCGGCGCCGCGGCACGGCCGCACTCCGCCATGGTGGTGGAGAACGGGCGGATTCAATGGATCGGCGCCTTGTCCGAGCTGCGCGTTCCCGCCCAAGCGCAAGTGATCGAAGCTGCCGGAAAATACATCATGCCCGGCATCATCAATCTGCATGGTCACTTGGGAAACGTGATCGATCTGAAACAAAATCCCAGCAATTTTACGCGCGAGAATGTCTCGCGCGACTTGCACACCTATGCGAGCTATGGAGTGACCACGGTTCTGAGCCTGGGCACGGATCAGGATCTGATTTTTGCGATGCGCGAGGAACAGCGCGGCGGGCGCCCGCACACCACCCGCATCTTCACCGCTGGACAAGGTTTTACGGCGAAGAACGGAATCGGCGCCATGGCAGGCGTGACGCGTTCACCGGCCACTCCCGAAGCAGCCGAGCGAGAGGTCGCCGAGCTGGCGAGGCAGCACCCGGACTTCATCAAGATGTGGGTGGACGATGGCCTGGGCAAGCGCCCCAAGATGGCGCCGCAGATCAGCCGGGCCATTATTGAGAGTGCGCATCGGCACGGAATCCGGGTGACGGCTCACATTTTATATCTCGAAGACGCCAAGCGTCTGGTCGATGAGGGAATAGACGCACTGGCGCACAGCGTGCGAGACCAGCCAGTGGATGACGATCTGATTGCGTCCATGAAACGGCATGGCGTCTGGCAGCAAGCGGCTACACTGACGCGCGAGGTGTCTACGTATGTCTACGCAAGAACGCCGGAGTTTCTCACGGATACATTTTTTACGCGGGCCATTTCTGAAAAAACATTGGAGACACTCCGGAACCCACAGTACCAGAACAGGTTTGCTTCCGATCCCGATCTGGCGCGTTATCAAGCCATGTTGCCGATGGCGCAAAAGAACCTGAAGCGGCTGTCCGATGCCGGGATACCGATCGGATTCGGTACCGATAGCGGGCCTCCGGGCCGGTTTCCCGGCTATTTCGAGCACTGGGAGCTGGAGTTGATGGTTGAGGCGGGACTGACGCCGTCGCAAGCGATTCATGACGCCACCGGCGGAGCGGCGGAGTTTTTGCGCCGGAAGGATCTGGGAACGTTGGCGGCCGGCAAATGGGCGGATTTCCTGGTATTGGCCAAAGACCCGCTGGAAAATATCCGCAATACGCGCTTCCTCGAAGCGGTTTATATAGGGGACGACCGCATTTCGGAAACACCTTAGGCGCTGTCATGAAACAACCAATTCAACCGCTCCCTGACGGTCGCGGCTCAGAAGGTGTGACAGAGCCGCGACCGCCACGGAGCGGTCCGGAAGCAGTGGCAAGGTTGTTTCATGACAGGTGCTTAGCCGAAGTGTTTTCCCGGACCAGCGCGGAGCCGGTTTTCGAGCCAGACAACCGGTTCTCGGTCCAGACAAACGCCTAAAAGCCGCCGCGTTCTCACCGATATGTCAGGTTGATGACGCGGGACCTTTACCCCCACGAATCGGGCCAGCCGGAGGGCGGAACGCAGCGTGCCACGTGCGCCGGCACGTTTCACGGACTGGCAACGACTAGCGAGATCGTTGTGGCCATGTTTGTGCTTCTGGGGCTGGTGGTGTCAGCGCTGTGGTCGGGCGTGGCGGTGTATCGGACGGCGACCGAGACCAGCTTCCTCTACTCGGACGTCGCTCAGTTCAGCTTGGCGTCTGATTTGGAACACCAGGTGCTCGATTGCCAGCGGCGTCTCCAGTCCCTGTTATTCCAAGGCATTCACAACAGCCATCACTTCTCCGCGGACGAAAGTAAAGAAGAAAGTCAAGATACGTTACTGCAAAAACTGACGGCGGCGTTAGGCGAGGCCGACCGCGAGACCGGTTTACTCTCCAGTAGCGCTCTCTTTGCGCGGCTAAACGGCCGCGACCGCAACCGCGTGCCGGAGTTCGCCGCAGCCTGGACGGAATATCGCTCTTTCGAGGACACGGTGATCCAGTTAGGTCTGGCGCATACTACAGATCGACAGGCGGCGGATCTCGAACCCTCGCTGGGCGAGGCGCAATTCGAGCAGGCGCTGGCGTCTTTGCACCGCTTGGAGTCGGCACTGGTGGACGACGCCGGGCAGCGCCGGAACACGATTCAGATGTCCATTCGCCAACTCTTGCTGACGGTCCCGCTGTTCCTGCTGGTGGCGGCAGCCGCGCTCGGAATCAAAGGACGCATGCGCAGCCGCGCCTTGCGGTTCTTATCGAAGCGCAACCGGGAACTGCATTCGGCGAGCGGGCTGGAGCGGGAACGGAATCGTGTCCTGGAACTCATCGGAAACAATCAACCACTGGAAATGATTTGCGATGCCATTGTCGGAATCGTCGACTCGCGCCACGACCAGGTTAGTTGCGCCATCGCGGTGGTGCGCAACGGCAGCCTGCGCTTTATTTCCGCTCCTCGATTGCCCGCCTCCGTGCTGCATGCTTTGAACAGTCCGGAAGCCGGCGCAGCCGGTTCGCCATCCCAAAGTGCTTTTCATTCCGGCAAGCCGGTCTTCGTTCCCTCCATCGAAAACGAGCCCCTCTGGCGCGGCCAGCAGGCGGAATTGCTCGCAGCGGGCTTCGTGTCCTCCTGGTCGTTGCCTTTGCAATCGAACGCCGGATACACCTCGGGCTCAATCACGCTGTTTGACAAGAGTAGGAATATCGAGAGCGATCGATGTCTGGAAAGTCTGGCTATGGCCGCCGGCATGGCCAGTCTGGCCGTGCAGCACCGCAAAGTTTACGAACAACTGGCCTATCAGGCGCAGCACGACTCGCTGACGGAACTGGCCAATCGGGTTCTGTTTCAAGAACGGATCGAAAAGGCCGTGGCGGCCGCCGACACCGGCGGGACGGTTGGCTTCGCGGTCCTGCTCTTGGACCTGGATGATTTCAAGCAGGTGAACGACACGCTGGGGCACGCCGCCGGCGATGCGCTGCTACGGCAGGTGGCGCATCGGCTGCGGCGTTTCGTTCGCGGCAGCGATACGGTGGCGCGGCTGGGAGGCGATGAGTTCGCGATTCTCCTCAATCAGATCGGCAACTACGCCGAGGCCGGCGTGGTGGTGGACAAGGTGCTCGAAGCCCTACGTTCCCCGTTGCGGCTGCCGGGAAAGCCGGTTGTGCTGACCGCGTCCATCGGCGTGAGCGTGCATCCGGAGGATGGACGCGACGCGGCGACGCTGTTGAAGAATGCCGATATGGCGATGTATCGGGCCAAGCGGGCAGGGAAAGACAAGGCCCAGCGCTTTCTGCAGCGCATGGCGGATGAGATGAACGAGCGGATGGAGATGGACAGCCGGCTGCGAACTGCGCTCGCCAACCGCGAATTCAGCCTCGCCTATCAGCCGGAACTGCGGCTGGACGGTTCCGTGGTTGCCGTCGAGGCGTTGCTGCGCTGGGTTAGCCCAACGCTCGGCAAAGTTCCTCCGATGCAATTCATCCCCGTCGCGGAGACCAGCGGCTTAATCGTGCCTATCGGTACTTGGGCGCTACGCGAGGCTTGCCGTCAGTGTGTCGCCTGGCAACAGTCCAGCCTGCCGGAACTGCGCGTCGCCGTAAACATGTCGGTAGTGCAGTTGGAGCAGGGCAATGTAGCCGAGACAGTTCGTGAGGTGCTGATCGAGACCGGCCTGAACCCCGCCAACCTGCAGTTGGAAATCACCGAATCTTATCTGGTTCGCGATGCAGCGGAAGCGAAGGTGCAGCTCCGCAGCCTGCGGAGCCTGGGCCTGACCATCGCCATTGACGACTTCGGAACCGGATACTCTTCGCTGAGTTATCTGCGCAATCTGCCGGTGGACACCTTAAAAATCGACCAGTCTTTCATCCGCGATATCGCGACCAACCGGAGTTCCGGTTCCGTGGTGCAAGCGATCATCGGTCTGGCGCACGGACTGGAGATGGAAGTGGTGGCGGAAGGCGTGGAAACCGAGGATCAGTTGAATGTGTTGAGCGATCTTGGTTGCGATGTCCTTCAGGGATACCTGTTTTCCCGCCCGCTGCCGGCCGGCGAACTGAACCTGCGATCTGTCTCGCAGCGTTATTCGGAGTTGAACGCAGTGCCGGTAGCGAGTTAAACGTCGCGCGCCCGCGTCCGGCCGGCCCGCGAAGTGGCAGCGCAAAAGATGGACATCGCCCTCAAACGATCTGAAAGGTAATCGCGTGAAATTCCACGGGGCGCTAAAGGCCGTGTTTGAGGACTGGATTGCGCGGCTGCGGGCCGGTGACGTCGTTTCGCGGGGCAACATGCGAAATCGCATGAACGAGATTATCGCGAAGCATTATGCTCCGTGATGGCGCGGGCAGGTCCGGGGCCTGACAACCGTCTGAAGTCATTGGGAAAAAGCACCTCGCCACCCCAGAGGAGCCAGATTTTCCATAGCCGACCTTGACAATCGTCTCACAAACATGCATAATCGTCTCATGAAGCCAGATATTAGTTACATGAGTGAGCTATTTCGTATCGTAAATGGCGCTCTTCGTCTCGACATAGACAAAGTGCGCAACTACACGGCATTCCTCGCGGAGAAACTGGAAAAGGCTGGCGATGTGACATCGGCGGGACGGCTGCGCAAGATGCTTGAAGAGAGCGATCATCAGTTGCGACCTGCCGGAGCCGCCTTTGCGACGGCGCTCCCTGTGGACGAAGATAGCAGGTTTCCGCTGATCGAACAGGTGAACCTCAAGACCGTGTCGGAGCCCCAAGTAATACTTGGCCAGGAGCAATGGGATACCGTCAACGAGTTCTTGAGCATCGCGAAGAGTTACGCGCAAGCTGACGTCGACGGCACGACAACGTCGCTGAGCTTATTGATGTACGGTCCCCCGGGAACGGGGAAGAGCCGTCTCGCGCGGCATGTCGCCAAGGAGCTGGGCCTTGACTTGTACGTCGCGCGCCTTGACGGCCTGATCTCATCGTTTCTCGGAAGCACCTCAAAAAACATTCGCGCACTTTTCGACTTCGCGGCCAAGACGCCCTGCGTCCTGTTTCTCGACGAATTCGATGCGATCGCGAAGCTGCGCGGTGACAGCCAGGAACTCGGGGAACTGAAACGCGTCGTGAACAGCTTCATCCAAAACCTCGACACGCTGGGTAGTCACTCCATCGTGATCGCGGCGACGAACCACCAGGAGCTGCTCGACTCCGCGGTCTGGCGGCGCTTCAGCTACCGGCTGGCGCTGGATTTTCCGGCAGCGGATTTGCGCGAGAAGATGTGGACGGCATTCAACGGGGGATTGGAATTCACGGAGCGGGAGATCGCGCTACTGGTCGATCTTTCTGAAGGTTTTTCCGGATCGGACATTCATGAAGTCTGCGTGCGGCTCCGCCGCCGTCAGATCACGAAGCAACAGCATCCCGAGTTGAAGGACGCGTTTCAGGTTCTTCAGAACATGGGTATCGGCGAGGGGGAGCAGCGACGCTTCCTGTCGCTTCTGCGGGGCAAGGATGTGCAGGCGGTTGCAACCATGCTCCGCGAGAGGAACGCCAAGCTCTATAGTCACGCCGCGCTCGCCGATCTGTTGGGCGTTTCAAAGGCGACGGCGCATCGCTGGGCAAAGGGATGGGGTAAAGAAGCATGGCTGAAATAACCAGACCGCCGCGGCAGGAACGCCTTCTGATCAAGGTGATCATGCCCAAGCAGTACACCGAGAGAAAAGTGCCCGGCGGAGGAACGCCGCCGAAGCCGTTCCGGCCGGTTGATCAGAAATACCGAGCGTCGTTGTCGAGCCAGGCTTCGGCAATCCGCACGGCTATCGTTCCGCAGATCAGGACGGCTGGCGCCGCGCCCGTTAGGGTGAAGTTGGTCTCGAAGGCGGCTGCCAAGAGCCACCGACCGGAGCACCTGTTTTCGGCGCAATCGTGCCCAATCGTGAGTGGCGGCAGCCTCGGTGAACTGTTTGTCAAGGCGACGCCGGAAGGATTGGACCGGCTGACAGAGATCATCGAACACAACGCGTCCGACCAGATGACGAAGGAGTTGTCCTGCGTTGAGACGATCGAGCCGGTCACGCCTTCGTATCGGCGCAGCGGCCTTCAGGCAGCCGAGGTGCTTCGCAACAGTCCGCGCGGGAAGAATGGCTTTGTCACCCGTGTGGGTCTGTTCAACTTCGGCGCGGACCGGGACCAGCCGAAGCTGGTCGCGGATTTGGAGGCCGCCTGCAAACGGCGTGATATCGCCTTAAGCACGCGGGGATATTCGCCCTCAAGTTTCACGTATGCGGCTGAATGCCGGACGGTGGAGGACGTCGAAGCGCTCTCGCGCGTGGTCGGCGTGCGCTCGATTGCGCCGATGCCGCTCATCCGCACCGTCCGCCCGCGCATGTTCGGCGCAAAGCCGCTGCCGGCGCTGCCGACCGCGACCGATGTGACGGGAGACTTCCCCGTCGTCGTCGTGGTGGACACCGGTATCGCAAGTGACGTTCCCGGACTTGAGAGCTGGGTTGCGGGCCGCGACTCGGAGGTCGCGCCCGCTTACCGGAACCCCGACCACGGCACTTTCGTCGCGGGGCTCATCTGCTGGGGCAGCCAGCTCAATCCGACGATCGCGGGCCTGGACGACAGCCCGTGCGGCGTCTACGACCTTCAGGTCATACCCAACGACGATCCGGCGAAAGGAAGCACGCTGCCCCTGTTTGAGTCCGAGTTCCTTCAGACGCTCGACGCAGCGCTGCAGCAGAACGCCAACAAATACAAGGTCTGGAATCTGTCGCTCGGCACAAGCGAAGTATGCTCGCTCGACAAGTTTTCCGAGCTCGCCGAAGAACTCGACAACCTTCAGGAGAAGTATCAAGTCTCCTTCGTCATCAGCGCGGGAAACTACGATACGCCGCCGCTGCTGGATTATCCACGTACGGGCAAGCAACTGAGGGCCGGAAGGATCACGACGCCGGCCGACAGCGTCCTCGGCATCACGGTGGGCGCGGTATCGCATGTAGATTACAAAGCCAAAGGCCCGAAAGAGCATCAACCGTCGGCGTTCTCGCGGCACGGCGCGGGGCCGAACTACGTCATCAAGCCCGACCTGATCCACTACGGGGGCGCCTGCGCGACGGACGCATCGCACATTTCCGGAATTCGTTCTGTCAACGGAACGGGCTCGGCCGAGAACCTCGGCACGAGCTTCGCAACGCCGCTGGTCGCGCGAACGCTGGCGCAAATCTACCATCGGGTGACGCCCACGCCGTCGCCCGTGCTGGCGCGGGCGTTGCTCACGCACCACGCGCGCGATCCGCGAACGGCGCAGCGCGTGCCGGATGGAGATGAGAATTTCTTCGGCTTCGGCTTGCCCGCGCCGGTGCCGTATTGCCTTGAGTGCACGCCGTACACCTCGACGTTGGTTTTCGACGACGTTCTGCGTCCTGGTTATTTCCTCGAATGGAACGACTTCCCTTATCCGCCGTCGCTCAAGCGCGAGGGCAAGTATTATGGCGAGGTCTGGATGACGGTAGCCTTCGCGCCGGCGCGCGGCGCGCGGTGGGGCACGGAGTATTGCGAAACGCATATCGACGCGCACTTCGGCGTTTACCGCAAAGAGAAATCGCGCGAGACCGGTCTGGTCAAGCCGAACCTCAAATTCGTGGGCCTGGTTCCCCCGGAGCACAAGAACGCGGGTGAGCTGTACGAGTCTTACCAGGTAGAAAAGCTCCGCAAGTGGGCGCCCGTACGCACTTACTACGGCAACATGGAAGACGGCGAGCGCGGCGAGCGCTGGCGCATGATGCTTCGCCTGCTCACGCGTCACGGCATCGAGGACGAGGATGCTTTTAAGCCGCAACCGTTTTCGCTGATCGTGACGATTTCCGATCCACAGAAAAAGGTGCGGGTCTACGACGAGATGGCGCAACTCGTCCGCAACCGCTTTCAGTCGCAGAATCTCACGGTTCGTGCGGCCGCGCGCCTGAAGGCGCGGGCATAAGTTTATTCCAGAACAGAAGGGAGGTGAAAAAAGATGAAGAAACCAAGTGGATTGAGACCCGGTGAAACCGTCCCGGTGTCCGGTCTGTATCAGCAGATCGGACCCCGGGGCGGCAAGGGTACGGAGGTGACTTCCGTGAAGGGAGAGCCGTTACCTCCGGCACCCGTTAAGGGAACCACGTACAAACTCGTGGACCCAGCGAAGCACAAATCCGGGCATTAGAGGCGCGCGCGAGGCGGGCCGGCGCAACCCGGCCCACCAAGCTTATCACTGATGTTGCGGCGTTAGAAGTATGACTCTTGTCTCATGCAAGATGAGCCTGAACTGGCGCTTGGATTCTCACGCAAGATGAGCCTGAAGGGAAAAGACGGGATGCTGGGGATTGATCATCAGCATGGACGACACAGAGGCCACGAGCCTGGAGCAGATTCAGGCGTTCCTGGCCGGCAGCGAAGAGGTGCGGTTTGCCGGCCAGCGGCGCGAGGAGGTGTATGGTTGGATCGAGAAGACGCTCGTGCGGCACCAGTACGCGGGCTTGGACAAGCCCGGCAAGGGATTGGTCCGGCGCTACCTCTCGCGGATGACGGGGTTGGGTCGAGCGCAGGTCACGCGTTTGATTGCGCTGCAACGCCGCACGGGGCGGGTGAAAGCGGCCGTCTATCAGCGGACCAAGTTCGCCACGCGCTACACAGGTGCCGACGTCAATCTGCTCGCCTATGTCGACAAAGCGCACGGGAACCTAAGCGGACCGGCGACGTGCCGAATCCTCGAACGAGAGCACCGCGACTACGGGCAAGCAGCGTATGTGCGGCTGGCCTCGATCTCGGTGGCGCACCTTTACCGGTTGCGCAACAGTGCGGCTTATCGGAAACGCAACACCAGTTATCAGCCCACACGGCCAACCCCGATTCCGATTGGCGAGCGGCGCAAACCGCAACCGCGCGGCGAACCGGGATTCCTGCGCATCGACACCGTGCATCAGGGCGATCAACCAGGACGCAAAGGTGTGTATCACATCAATGCCGTCGACGAAGTGACGCAGTGGGAGATTGTGGCCGCAACGCCGCAGATCTCCGAGTTGTGGCTGCTACCGGTGCTGGAGTCGATCCTGGAACAGTTCCCGTTCGTGATCCGCGGATTTCATTCCGACAACGGCAGCGAGTTCATCAACTACAACGTCGTCCGGTTGCTGGACAAGCTGCGCATCGAGCAGACCAAGTCGCGCGCGCATCACTGCGGCGACAACGGTCTGGTGGAGACCAAGAACGGCGCGGTGATCCGCAAGCACATCGGATTTGGTTACATCGATGCAAAACACGCCGAAGCGATCGATCAATTCCACCGGGAGCACCTGAACCCTTACGTGAACTTCCACCGGCCATGCGCGGTGCCCCAAATCCTCACTGCGGCCAACGGCCAGCGGCGGCGCATCTACTTGCGGTGGGCCACACCGCTCGAGATGTTTCGGGAATTGCCTCAGTGCGCGAAATACCTGCGGCCCCGGGTCACGCTGGCGGAACTGGATCGCTTCGCCCAGAGCCAATCCGATACCGAAGCCGCTCTGGCGATGCAACGCGCCAAGCGCAAGCTCTTTCAAAGCTTCCAGCAGAGGAACACCGCATGATCCGTTGCCGTCGGCGCCTCCCGTTGGTTGGCGATCCGGTGCATGCCCTGATGGGGCGTGCAAAAACCAAAACCTTCCTAAGAAGGGAAAACCAAGACCAGGCTGGGGGCTCAGCGCGCCTCCCGTTGGTCGGCCCAGAACGATCCAAAAATCACCAGAAAGGGGACCCTACTCCCGCCCACCTCAATGCCGGTTTTCAGGCTCATCCTTCGATGAAAATATGCTTATGTCCAAAAGTCCAAGGAGAAAATAATGTCCGAACAAGAGCATAAGCATGAGGTGAAGATTTTCATCGATGAACAGGCGCATCATTCGCCGAACCCGACGACGGGCTCGGCCTTATACGCCTTGGGCAAAGTAAAGCCGGGCATGGAGCTGTTTGCCGAAGTGACCGGCGACCGGGTAGACCCGGAGGTGGACAACGGGCCGGAAATCGTCCACCTGAAACAGGACGAGCACTTTCACAGCGGGCCGCCAAAGGTGTACCACATCATTGTCAACGGCCGCAAAAAAGAAGTCTCGACCAAGACGCTGACCTTCGATCAGGTCGTCGCCCTGGCCTTCAACCCGGTGCCGTCCGGGCCGAACGTGCAGTTTTCGGTGACGTATCGGAAGGGGCCTAAGAAGAACCACGAGGGCACGATGACCGAGGGCGAAACTGTCCGCATCAAGGATGGGATGATCTTCGATGTCACAGAAACCAATAAGTCGTAGCGCCGATTTGTTGCGGCTGCGCAACGAGGGCTACGATCTTGAAATCCGGTCGGACCACTTGCTGGTGAAGGGCGTGCCATACGTGGCTGCCGGCCGGATCGTCAAGCGCGGAATCCTGGTGATGCCGCTGAAGCTTGCGGGTGACGTGACGGTGAAACCCGAAAATCACGTCACCCACTTCATCGGCGAATTTCCGCGCCGCGCGAACGATACGCTGATCGACACGATAGGGAACGTGAGCAACGGGCGCACCAAGCTCGGAGAGGGCGTCGAGATCGATCAGACGTTCTCGGCGAAGCCGATGCCGAGCGGCTTTTACGAGAACTACTACGACAAAGTGACGCAGTACGCCACGATCCTATCGGGCTATGCGCAGAAGATCGAGCCGGGTGTGACGGCGAAGACGTTCCGGCCGGTCGCGGCCGTGGACGGCGAGAGGGAGACGGTGTTCAAGTACATCGACACCGCTTCAACCCGGGCCGAAATCGGCGCGGTCACGGCGAAGCTCGCGACGATAAAAAAAATCGCGATCGTGGGCCTCGGCGGAACGGGCTCTTACGTTCTGGACTTGGTCGCGAAGACGCCGGTGCGTGAGATACACCTGTTCGATGGCGACGACTTCCTGCAGCACAACGCTTTCCGGACGCCCGGCGCGCCTTCGCTCGAAGAACTCGTCGCAATGCCGAAGAAGGCCGCTTATCTGAAAGGCATTTACGACAAGATGCGCAACGGCATCTTCGTCCATGAAAGCTACATCGGTCCGGAAAACGTGGTCGCGCTTCGGGAGATGAGCTTCGTGTTTTTGTGCATGGAGGGGACCGCCAAAAAGTTTATCGTCGAAAAGCTCGAAGAGTTCGGGCTTCCCTTCATCGACGTGGGCATGGGCGTTTATCTCAGCGAAGGTTCGCTTGGCGGCATCCTGCGGGTGACGACGAGCACGCCGGCGCAACGCGATCATCTGCGCAAGCGCGTGTCGTTCGCGAACGACGCCGACCGCAACGAATACGCGACCAATATCCAGATTGCCGACTTGAACGCGCTGAACGCCGCGCTGGCGGTGATCAAGTGGAAGAAGCTCGCGAGCTTCTTCCAGGATCTCGATTTCGAGCATCACTGCACCTATACGATCGGCGGCAATATGCTGCGCAACGAAGACGTGCCCGGTGCGGCCGCGGGCCAGGCTATTGGGGGTCAACCATGAAAGCGCCCCCAGCCATGAAATCGCCGAAGACGCTCGCGCACGAATTCGTGGAATTCATCCCCGACGTGATCGAAGAGGGGAAGATTTACGTGTCGATCGACTACGCGACGACGGTTCACAAGTGCGCCTGCGGCTGCGGCAAGGAAGTGGTGACGCCGCTGAGCCCCACGGACTGGAAGCTTATTTTCGACGGCAAGACCGTGTCGCTCGATCCCTCGATCGGCAACTGGAGTTTTCCGTGCCGCTCACATTACTGGATCAGGAACAACAAGGTGCATTGGGCGGAAGATTGGTCTCAGTCGCGGATCGACGCGAACAGGACTTACGATCGCCGCGCGAAAGAGGGATATTTCGGCGCCGCGAAGGCTGACGCGGCAGAGGTTGCTCCGGTGGTGGTGACGGCGCCCAAGGAAGAAAGCATTTGGCAGAGGGTAAAGCAGTGGTGGCGCTCCTGAGCGGTGGTCACGCGCCGCGAGGCGGCGTTATCATGAAGAGAACATTTCTAAGGAGGCTTGTTTCAATGCCCGAAAACAACGGTCTTATTTATCAGGGGCAGCTTCCGGGCTTCCCGCAGAACTTCGCGCCGCTGTCTGTTGCGCCGGCGTATTCGTGGGAGCTGGTTCCGCAGTATGAGGTCCCCGTTCAAACCGCTGCACCGCAGGAAGGAATGACGTTCGGCACTTTCCTGGCCGGCGTGGTAACCATCGCGGGCGGCATCGTCCTGTTCGACCCGAAGGCGAGCAAGGAAGCCAAAGCCGTAGCGCAGATGGCGCTGGGCGCTTCCGTGCCGTTCCTGCTGAACAAGGCTTTCGAGCTGCAGGACTGGCCCGCGCGACAGTGGAATTAACACGGCGCTATGGCGGAAGATAAACGCACCGACGACATCGAGAAGTTCCTCGAAATGGACCGAGGACCAACTTCGCCAGGCGGTGGAATTAGCCCGCGTAGGCCGGAAACTGACGCCCAAGTCGTGGCCGAATCATGCGCGGGTTGCGGTGTGCCTCAGTTTCGATACAGATACCGAAGCGCCGCTGCTGCGCGATGGAATCACGTCTCCCACCACGCTATCGGCTGCCGATTTTGGCGCAGAAAGCGGGATAGTGCGAATTCTCAAAATGCTGGACAAATACAATGTCCCGGCAACCTTCTTCATGACGGCGGTCGACGCCATGTTGCATCCGGACATGCTGGCGGGAATCCTCAAGAGCGGCCGCAATGAAGTGGGCGTGCATGGTTGGATCCACGAATTCCCCCCGAGACTGGCCGAAGGCGAAGAAGAACGTTTGCTCGACCAAGCCACCGCTTATCTGACAAAGGTTACCGGCAAGCGTCCGGTTGGATATCGCGCGCCTTCCTGGGCCTTCAGTCCATCCACGCTGGACCTGATTCGCAAAAAGGGGTTTCTCTACGACAGCAGCTTGCAGGCGCTGGACGAGCCTTACGAGATTGTTTCCCGCGGAACCAACACCGGCCTCATCGAACTCGCCATCGACTGGACGCTCACGGAAACGCCTTATCTTGGACGCGATGGGCACATGCCGTCGCCACAGCTCTTATACGAGTTGTACCGCGACGAGTTTGACGGCGCTTACCAGGAAGGCACGCTGTTCGTGCTCACGCTGCATCCTTATCTGAGCGGCCATCGGGCGCCGATGCAACATCTGGACCGATTTGTGGCTTACATGAAATCGAAGCCAGGGGTATGGTTCGCCACGGGGACGGAGATCGCGCGCTATGTGCAGGCCAATGGCGGAAGTCAACGGTAAGCCCGCTATTGAACTCTTTTGGAGCGCGCGGACAGTCCGGAATGAACCAGATATTCGGCTTGAGGATCGAAATCCTGGCCGCGGAAAAATTTTATCGGTTTGGTGGCTTACATGAAATCGAAGCCAGGGGTATGGTTCGCCACGGGGACGGAGATCGCGCGCTATGTGCAGGCCAATGGCGGAAATCAACGGTAAGCCCGCTATTGAACTCTTTTGGAGCGCGCGGACAGTCCGGAATGAACCAGATATTCCGCTTGAGGATCGAAATCCTGGCCGCGGAAAAATTTTATCGGTTTGGTGGCTTACATGAAATCGAAGCCAGGGGTATGGTTCGCCACGGGGACGGAGATCGCGCGCTATGTGCAGGCCAATGGCGGAAGTCAACGGTAAGCCCGCTATTGAACTCTTTTGGAGCGCGCGGACAGTCCGGAATGAACCAGATATTCCGCTTGAGGATCGAAATCCTGGCCGCGGAAAAAAATCTCATCAATGTGGATCCCTGCCTTGAAACCGAACTCGTGCGGAATGCAATATTGAATGGTTCCGAAGATAAAACATTCCAATGTCTTGAGCACCACGGCGGATTTGAGCGGCAAGAGGTCCGGCACATCCACGCCCACTCCGTTGCGCGAGACATCCCGCAGTAGCACGGCCACTTGTGGAGAGTCTGGCGCGAGGCTGGGCAACAACCAGCCGGGCTGATTCACCGGAAAACGATGCTCCCGGCGTCTTTCCGAATCGTCGCACCGGAAACTGAGGAGGTAGTGCTCGCCCGATTTCAGGCAACCCACGATCTCGCCGTTGACCCGGCATTCCTCATCGAACTCGGCTTCAGCCCTTGAGCCGCTCGCTACGGGCTCCGAGGAGAGGAAATGTACCTCTCCCGGAATCACCCGCTTGATCTGACACGCCAACTCCTGCTTGGATTTGTCCTGCACCGTCAACAGGACATGCCCGGGATTCATCTGAACGCTCCTTGCCCTAATACGTTGGCCTTGACTCGTCGTTGAACTAATCGGCCGGGCGCCATTCAATATGAGGGCAATATGAGGCCAACATGAGCGAAACTACGCCAGATCGAATTTTTCCTGGTGGATGGTGGGATCCGTTTTCACCAGCACCGGCCTGCGGAGAACCTCTTCCAGCTCTTCCAGAAAATGATTGTGGTGCGATTTCATCACCTTGGCGACTTCCGGATGCACCCGCAACATCACGTCCTTCTGGTCCGCTACGGCTGGCGCCAGCTTGTGCGCTTCTTGCAGGATCTCTCCGATCACCGTGGAAACGCTCTTCACATATCCCGCGCCTTCGCAATACGGACACGGCGAACACAGCGTGCGCTCCAGGCTTTGCTTCACCCGCTTGCGCGTGATGGCCACCAGGCCGAAATCGTTAAATTGCAGAATCTTGTTGGGAGCGCGGTCCACCTGCATGGCGTCCTCGAGCGCCTGCATCACCTTTTGCCGGTTCTTGCGCTCGTCCATGTCGATGAAGTCGACCACGATGATGCCGCCCAGATCCCGCAATCGGATCTGGCGGACAATCTCCTTCACCGCTTCAGTGTTCGTTTTGACGATCGTGTCTTCCAGCCGGTTCGATTTGCCGACGTATTTGCCGGTGTTGACGTCAATCGCCACCAGAGCCTCGGTCTGATTGATCACGATATAGCCGCCCGATTTCAGCCAGACTTTCGGCCGCAATGCTTTTTCAAGCTCCGCCGTTATGTTGAAGGCGTCGAAGATGGGCGCCGGCCGGGTGTACAGTTTCACGCGCGAGACCAAAGCCGGCTGGAAGCGCTGCACAAAACGCAGCGTGCTTTCGTACACTTCTTCGTTATCGACCCAGATGGCCTTGAAAGTATCGGTGAGCTGGTCGCGCAGCGTGCGCTGGACGATATCCAGATCGTGGTGGAGCAACAAAGGGGCGGGCTTCTTTTCCGCTTTGGAACGGATATCGGTCCACAGATTGTAAAGGAAGCTGATATCGGAGGCGATATCTTCTTCCGATTTACCTTCTCCGGCGGTGCGCAGGATAAAGCCGCCCGGTATGCCGGCGCGATGGGTTTGCAGAATTTTCTTCAGCCGCAAACGCTCCTCGTCGTTGGCCACTTTACGCGACACACCCATGTGTTCGAGCGTAGGCATGTAAACCACATACCGGCCCGGCAGCGCGATATGCGAAGTGATACGGGCGCCTTTTTGCCCCAGGGGTTCCTTGGCAATTTGAACGATGATTTCCTGACCTTCTTTCAACAGGTCGGTGATCAGCGGACTGGAACTGACCGGGCGTGGAGCGGCCATACGTGGCTGGGGCTCGGGCCGCGTAATCACGACGGTTTCCGGCGCTCCTAGCGCAGGCCCGGCTTCCAAAGCCGGCCGGCCCTCCGGGGAACGGTCGCCGCCCCGGTCCGGACCGCGCATCTTGCGGCGCATCCGGCGCGGCACGCGGTGCGGGTAGCGGCCGCTTTGATCGCGAACATTCGCCGTTTTCGGCTCCGAATCGGGATTCACGGCAAGGGCCTCGGTTTCCGCGTGTTCGACCGGCTCCGGTTCTTCTACCTCGCCGGACAATGCTTCCAGCCCCTGCGGTTCAAAGCCGGCGTAGTCGGCGGCGTGGGAGCCGGCGACGCTCTCGGGGACTTCCTCCGCGGTTTCCTCGGGATTTTCAACGCTCTCGACCACTTCTTCGGCGATCGCCTCCTGGAGTACCGCTTCCGATTCGGTTTCCTGCTCGCGTTCCTCTAAGGCCGTTTCCCTGAGGGCTGCCGGCGGCGGCTCTAAAGCGGGAGCAGCCGCCGTAGCGATAACCTGCATGACTGCCGGTTCGCTCGCCGGAGGCAACTCACGCTCCGGCTCGGCCAGTTCCGGAATACCGCCGTGCTGAGCCTCAAACTCCTGCTGCGCGGAGCGAATCTCTTCTTCTTCCTGCTCGTCGAGCGGAGCGATGGCGCGGGCGTATTTCGCCAGGGATTCACCGGGAAGAACGGAAAACTCGGCCGGCCTGCCGGAGGCGGCCGGCTCCTCGTAACTGAGTGGCTGAAGCACGGGAGCGGACGAGAGGCTAGCCGGCGATGGGAGGGCGGCCATGGGTTCGGCGGCGGGAGCGGCCCGCTGGTCTTCGGCTCCGGCGTATTTTGAATCCGGGAAACCGCGCCCGCGGTTGCGCCGGCGGCGGGAGCGGCGGCCTCTTTGATCGCCTCTGCCTTCTGAGTCCTCGCCGCGCGGGGTTGGTTCACTGGATCGATGGTCGGCCGCCCGTGTTTCGACTAACCGCGGCTCGCTGGTCCGGGGCGCCGCTGCCGGTTCGGCCACCGGGCCCAAAGCGTCTGCGCCGGCAGAGGAGAACGCGGCCATAGCTGGCGCCGGCTCGACCGGCCGCTCCCTCTCGGGCCGCGCCTGGCGCTCCGGCCGGACGTCCCGCTCACCGCCTAAGCGGTCGTACTCTTCGCTTTCTTCGAAAAAATCGGAGACATACAGGAAGGTGTCGCGCTCCAGACCCAGATCGACGAAAGCCGATTGCATGCCGGGCAGCACGCGGGTGACGCGCCCCTTGTGGATACTACCCGCCAACGAGTACTCGTCGGTGGTTTGAAAATACACTTCGACCACTTGGTCGTCTTCGAGAATCGCCACCTTGGTTTCGTGGCGATTGGAACAGATCACTAACTCTTTACTCATTTCGGTCCTCATCGCGCCCGCGCACGGGCGGGGGGTTGGCTCGGGAAGCCGAAGGACCCCGAGTAGACCAAGACCGTTAGAAGCCAAGCGATTGCCGGGTGATCCCATAGGACCGTTGACCCGGCTGAATGGGAGCGGTTTACACCCCTCCCAACAGATTCTGTTACTGACCTCGAGTGGAGGACTTACGACTCAACACCCGGGCAAGCGAAAAAACGTTCGCGCTTCAGCCGCCGCAACCTCAGTTTTCCCGAAAAGCCTGCCGTTTCCCAAGCGGGCTTCAATTCACAAATCGCCGGAGCCGAACGTTATTCACCAGCCCCAGCATTAAAAAGATCGACAAAATATTGGACCCGCCAGCACTCATTAACGGAAGCGGTATCCCTGTCACAGGCATTCGCCCAACGACCATGCCGATGTTCACTAGCACATGAAACAATAATACGGTAGCCACTCCCATGCAGATGAACATCCCGGCGCGGTCAGGCGCGGTCTGCGCATTCTGCAGGATCTGCATCAACAACAGAAAATAGAGTCCTAAAACCAGTACCACTCCCACAAACCCATGCTCTTCCGCAAAGGCCGAAAAGATGAAATCGGTATGCGGAACGGGCAGAAACCGGCCCTGGGTCTGAGAGCCTTTCGCGACCCCCCATCCCCATAGTGCGCCGGACCCTACAGCTATCTTCGACTGAATGACCTGATAACCGGAGCCCTTGGGGTCCTGAGCCGGATCGAGGAAGCTGACCAGCCGCGCCCTTTGATAGTCCTTTAAGACGAAGAAGTAACTGACTGGCAAGACAATAGCGACGAGCAAGACAATCGCCGCGGCGTACTGCCACTTCAAACCCGCAAGGAAAACTCCGGTGATCAGAATCGGGAGATAGGTCAAGGCAGTGCCCAGGTCTGGTTGTATCATGACCAAAAGCATAGGTAGCCCAACCAGGCCGCCTAAGCGCAAAAAATCTCCTAACTCTAGCTGCTCCGCTTTCAATTCAGAAAGATAGCGAGCCACCAGCAGAACTATCACCAGTTTAACGAATTCCGAGACCTGCAGGTGAGCGCTTCCGGTTCCAATCCAACGCCGCGACCCAAACACCTTGGTTCCGACCGCGAATGTGGCCATGAGGGTTAGGACGGAACCGATGTAGATCGCCGGAATCTGCGCCAGCAGCGTGTGATAGTCGATCAGGGTAACCACCCACATCAGGAACAAGGCGGCCACGATCCAGGCAATCTGCTTCCACCAGGCGCCGGCCCATTTGGTATCGTGGGTGGCGCTGTAAATCTGGAGAACGCCAAAAACGCAGATCACGCAGGCCAGGATGAGCATGGGCCAATCGAAGTCGCGCAAGGACCGGTAAGAGGGTGCAACCGGCAAATTAGTTTCCCTCCGGTTTTTGTGGGGCGGTTTGGTGACCGGCGGGTTGGTAACCCGCATGGGGCCGGTTAATGATCAGCTCCAGGTTGATAATCTGCTCGGGTCTTTGTGGGGCCGGTTGGTAACCGGCGGCGGGTTGGTAACCCGCCCTGGGCCGATTAATGATCAGCTCCAGGTTGATAATCTGCTCGGGTCTTTGTGGGGCCGGTTGGTAACCGGCGGCGGGTTGGTAATCCGCACGGGGCCGGTTAATGATCAGCTCCAGGTTGATAATCTGCTCGGGTCTTTGTGGGACCGGTTGGTAACCGGCGGCGGGTTTGCAACCCGCACGGGGCCGATTAATGATCGACCGCAGGTTGATGACCTGCTCCGGTTTTTGTGGGGCCGGTTGGTAACCGGCGGCGGGTTGGTAACCCGCCCAGGGCCGATTAATAATCGGCCGCAGGTTGATAACCTGCCCCACAAGCGGTCTCGGGGGAGCGGGTTGGTAACCCGCCCAGGGCCGATTAATAATAAGCTTCAGGTTGATAATCTGCTCCGGTTTTTGTGGGGCCGGTTGGTAACCGGCGGCGGGTTGGCAACCCGTAGGGGGCCGATTAACAATCGGCCGCAGGTTGACAACCTGCCCCACAAGCGGTCTCGGGGGAGCGGGTTCGTTACCCGCACAGTGCAGGTTGGTAACCTGCCCCGCAAGCGGGATCATTAGTCGCCCTCCGGTTTGGCAACAGGTGGCGGCGGCGGCTTCGGTGGGGCTAACAGCGCCGGAGGCGTCGAAGTTGCGTAGCGAAATTCGCCCAGCCGTACTTTTTTGTCGAAGTACGCTTTTAAGATATCGCGCACCAGCGGGGCGGCGAATCGGCTGTATTCACCCGATTCAAAAAACGCCACGACCGCGATCTCGGGCGCCCCCTGGGAGCCATTCCGACGAACCACGCATTGTCCTTTAGACTCTTGTCGCGCTTGGCCGCGTCATTCGAGGCCACCTGCGCGGTTCCCGTTTTTCCAAAAACGTCGAGCCCGGGAATCTGCGCGCGGGCGCCGGTGCCATATTCGTTCACCACACCCCACATGCCGGAGACGACCTTCTGGATGTTGTCCAGGTTCCAATCGGCGCGCCGAGCCGGGGGCACAATGGCATCGCGCACCAGGTGCGGAGTGTGCCAGATTCCTCCCATCGCCAGTCCACTGAGCGCGGTAACGATTTGAATGGGAGTGACGGTGGTATAACCTTGACCGATGGCCACGGAGATGGTTTCGCCTGCATACCATTTCTGCCGGTAAACCCGGCTCTTCCAGCGCGTGGAAGGCATCACACCCTCGGCTTCGTGCGGCAGATCGATTCCGGTCTTGTGCCCCAAGCCGGCCATTTCTCCGTACTTGGCAAGCGTGTCGATGCCGAGCCGGTTGCCCAGCGTATAGAAGAACACGTCGCAGGACATGACGATGGCCCGGTGCAGGTCGATAGTGCCGTGGCCGCCCTTCAGGTCACACTTGAAATAATGTCCATAAAACGTTGCACCACCGGGACAAAACATATGATATTTGTCATCGATGGTGCCGGTTTCGAGACCCGCCATCGATTCGATCGGCTTGAAAGTGGAACCGGGCGCATACTGCCCTTGCAAGGCCCGATTGAACAACGGTTTGTCGGGGTTATCCTGCAACTGTTTCCAGTCCTTGTTGCGGATGCGGCCGGCAAACAGGTTGGGGTCGAAGGCGGGACGGCTCACCATCGCCAGCACTTCGCCGTTGCGCGGGTCGAGCGCGACCACGGCGCCCTTGCGGCCCTCCATCACCAGCTCCGCAACCGCTTGCAAATCGAGATCGATGGTCAGTTGCAGATCCTTGCCCGGCGTGGCTTCCTTGTCTTCGAGCACCTGCCGCTCATGACCGAAGCTGTCCACTTCGACGCGCCGCTGGCCATCCACACCCATGAGGATGTCGTTGTACTGCCGCTCAATGCCGTCTTTGCCGATCACATCGCCCTGATGATATTTGGCGAAATCCGGCGTGTTCAATTCCGCTTCGCTCACTTCACCGACGTAGCCGATCACGTGCGCGGCCATCCCGTCTTTGGGATACAGGCGGCGCTGCGCGCGGATGACTTCGAGTTCAGGGAAGGTGTCGGCGTCTTTGTGCGAGTCGACAAAAGCCAACTCCGCCGGGGTCAATTCTTCCTTGATGATGATGGGTTCGTATTCCGGCGCGCCATCGCGCTGAAAGCGGCGCACCCGGGTGACCAACGCGTCATAGTCCAGATTCAAGCCTTCAGCGATCGGCTTGAGATGTTCCATCTTCAGCGTGTCGCGGGAAACCAGGACGCTGAAGGAGCTGTGATTGTCGACAATGACCCGGCCATCCCGGTCAAGAATCTTGCCGCGCGGCGCCAGCACGGGAATCGACTTGATGCTGTTCTGTTGCGCGCGTTCCTGATACACCTGCGGGTTGCGAATTTGCAAGTCCCAGAAGCCCGCTATCAGAAACAGGAAGATCGCCACCATCACGTACTGAAAGAACGCGATTTTGCCGGCCGCGAACTTGGGGTCGTCGCGCAGCAATCGGGTGGACGAAATCTGTTGCTCTTCGCGCTCGGCTTGGACGTTCATTTTTTCAAGCGGTTACTTTCAGTTTATCCAAAACCAGATACAGCGGCACGGACACTACGGCGTTCAGCAGCCCGAACATAAGCGTCTGCTGGGGATCGAAGCCCAGCGTCTGCCCGAGCAGCGCCCGCTTCTCGACCCAATGCAGAAACTCGTGGAAAAAGTAGAAGAAGAACGTCAAAATAAACGTGACCACCGGGTTTTCTACGTCAAACCGCAGGCTCACCGAGGCAGCGAAGTAGCCGACCAGAGTTTTCACGATGCCCAGCATTCCGATCGGTTGATAGGAAAGCGCGTCCTGAATCATCCCGATGACTCCGCCGTACAACAGAGCCGGAATCGGGCGCCGCTCCGATAGTGCGAAGTGCACCGTGATCAGCAGCGGCAGTTCCAGGTAAGACAACTGATGAAAAAAGCGCGTGAGGTAAACCTGAAAGAGAATCGCCAGCAGAGGAATGAGCACCAGCCAGATCAAACGCAACCGCTGAACTTTGTTTTTGCGCGGCGCGTCGACGAGCAGGCGTTCGCTGTACTCGCTCATTGGTTCTGCTGCTTCGGCTTCGGCGCGCGCGGAGGCGCAGCCAACTCGGGGTCGGCGTCCGAGGGATCGGTAACCAATATGGGACCGCGAGGCTTCGGCTTAGGCGGCGCGGCTGCCGCGTCCGCAGCCGTGGGCTTGGGCTTCTGCACGGCCGGGGGCGCGCCAGTGGCAACCGCGGCCTTCGGTTTCTCGATGGCCGGTTTGGGCTTGGCGGGAGCCGCCGCGGCCGCGCCAGTGGGGTTGGCGGCCGCGCCAGCCGGTTTCCCCGCCGTGCGGCTGGCAGGCGGGACCGCCGTCGTAGCAGCCTGCGATGCTACCAGTTTGGGCTTGGCGAGAGCCGCCGCAGAGGCGCCGGTGGGGTTGGTGGCCGCGCCAGCCGGTTTCCCCGCCGTGCTGCTTGCCGGTGCGACCGCCGTCGCAGCAGCCTGCGATGCTGCCGGTTTTGGCGCTTGGCCTAGCTTGGTGAAATCCGGCGGCGGCTGGTTGCCGTCGCCAAAAGTGTGCTTCTGTGCTTCTCCGGCTTCCCGATAGACCGCTTTCAGACGGTCCGCGTCGGTAGAAAGCGCTTCCGTGCCCGCGGTGGCTTGTCCGGCAGTGGCCGCGGCATCCGGCGGGGGCGGCAGCATTTTCTGGCCGGGCGAGGGAATTTCCATTTCCGGTATGGGTTGATGGACCCCCTCCAGCACCACCAATACTTCCTCCAACCCAGTCTGGAACGCGCTGGGCGCGATAAAGATCTGCTTAAACGTCTTTCCGCTCTTCACTACATCGGCTCTGCCGACCGGAAAACCCTTGGGAAAAATGCGGTCGTCTCCGGAAGTGAAGAACATCTCGCCCGGATCCACTTTTTGTTCGTTCTGCACGTAATCGACGATCGCCTGGAGCTGGCCTTGGCCTTTCAGTGTGCCCCGGGTGTGATTTTTTTGCGAAATGACGCCGGCCGCAAAACTCGGATCCGTGACCAGCATCACCAGCGAAGCGGTCGGATAGGCATCGATCACCTTGCCGACGATGCCATCGGGAGTGATCACCGCCATGCCCGCTTCCACTTCGCTGCCGCTTCCGCGGTCGATAAATACCACTTGGGAGTTGGTTCCCGTACCCGTACCGATGATGCGGGCCGCCAATGTTTTGGAAGGCGATTGCGCCTGAAAGACGCTCAACGCCCGCGCGCGGTCGGCAGTCGAAAGCTCGGTCTGCAGATAGTGGTTCTGGAGCTTAAGGTCGCCGACTTCTCTTTTGAGCCGTTGATTCTCGCCGCGCACGCCGACCAGCACAAAGTAGTCTTCCACCACGCCGATGGTGTTGCGCCGAACGAACTCCAGACCCTGCTCAACCGGCGTAACGGTGGTGATCGCCCACACGCGCAGTAACGGCACATCTCTCCCCGTGCGCACCTGATACGCAATCAGGACCAGTTGCGTAAAGAACGCAATCAGCAGCACCGTCAGATTGCGATACCGGGTGAGTAAAGCTTCCATCCGTAGTTCCTAAACGCCACGCCAAACCCTTAGACGCCTCACGAAACCGCCGAGGCGCGGTTATTCGATGGCGACGCGCCGCAGCAGCTTAAAATCCGTTAACATCTTGCCCGTACCGAGCACCACGCTGGCCAGCGGATCTTCGGCAATCGATACTGGCAGGCCAGTCTCCTCACGAATCCGCTTATCTAGATTCTTGAGCATCGCACCGCCTCCGGTCAATACAATCCCCCGGTCGCTAATGTCGGCGCTCAATTCCGGCGGCGTACGTTCTAAAGCGACCCGGATCGCGTTCATAATCGTAGCCACGCACTCGGAAAGCGATTCGCGGATTTCGGTGTCGTCAATGGATACGGTCTTCGGCACGCCCTCAATCAAATTCCGCCCCTTGATTTCCATCGTCAAAGGACGATCGAGAGCATAGGCCGAGCCGATCTGAATTTTTATCGCCTCCGCCGTCCGCTCGCCGATCAGCAGATTGTATTTTCGCTTCAAGTACTGCATGACGGCGTCATCCATCTCGTTACCCGCCACGCGTACCGAGCGGGAATAAACGATGCCAGAGAGCGAAATCACGGCGACGTCGGTGGTTCCTCCGCCGATATCCACCACCATATTGCCGGAGGGTTCGGTTACCGGCAGCCCGGCGCCAATGGCCGCCACCATCGCCTGCTCCACCAGGTGTACCTCGCTCGCCTTGGCCCGATAAGCCGAGTCGATCACCGCCCGCTTTTCCACCTGGGTGATTTCACTCGGCACTCCGATCACGATGCGCGGGTGAACCAGCACTTTGCGCCCATGTGCCTTATGAATGAAGTAGTTCAGCATTTTTTCCGTAACCTTAAAGTCGGCGATCACGCCGTCTTTCATAGGCCGGATAGCGACAATATTGCCCGGAGTCCTGCCGAGCATGTCCTTGGCTTCTTTGCCCACCGCTTCGACGTCGCCGTTAGCCTTGTTGATGGCGACGATGGATGGCTCGTTGACCACGATTCCCTTCCCTTTGGCAAACACCAAAGTGTTGGCGGTGCCCAGATCAATGGCGAGATCCGACGAAAACAAGCTAAACAGGGATCGAACGTTCATCGAGACAGCTTTGCAAACTCCTTCATTCCGTTACTCGGGATTCTGTAATAAAACCCACAGTCCGATTGGCTTTGGGGGCGAACGAGGCAGGCTTAGGACAGTCCTAACAAAGGGTACCATACCGGCCGGAAGTCTATCAATTTTAAAGTAGAAACTTTCGTTTCGCAGAGTGGGTGCTAACGGCCGGGAATCAGTAGGGGCTCGGAGCTAACGTCGTGGCACGATTGCTTCGTAGCCAGACCGAACTCAGCGGCAATCAGCTTACTACGTCAGATCTGGCTGAACGTAGATTGCTAGAGTAGGCGCGCCACGTTAAAATTGTAAGAAAAGGAAGGAGTACGAAGTAAGTCGCCGACAAAAGAGAATATCCTTTGTCAGGTTGGCTGATCATGATCCAAGCCCAAAGCCAGAAATGCGCGACAAGAGCCCCGGAGCACAAGAATGTGGCGGCTGGCGATTTCCGATCGCCGTAGCCAAGCAAAATCGCGATCATTGCTGCTATCTCGAATCGCATCAACCACACGCGCGTGCCCATATGCCATTCATCGGATGCAGCAAGATCGAAATAAAGTGGTCCGGCAACTGTGAGACAAAGACCGACTAAGGGAAGGAAGCGTCCGACGGGCCGGATCTGTCCCAGCCCCCGGACGCCAGCGAAGGTGAGTAGCGCTAGGATCCACAACTCCGTCATGGACAATTGAGGGTCCGTGCCTTGAGCATGGAATACGCTTACATCAAAATTCCGAAAGATAAACCTGTCAGTAACGACGATCCAACCGTCGATTGCATTCCGAATCTGGCTCCCGCCCGGCCAACGTGACGTATAAAGGAGGCAGCAGTACAGGGAGATGAGGAAGTCGAACAGCCATCGCAGATACTTGGTTTTCTCTTCCATATCTCGATCCCGGTCGGTCCGTCAGTTGCATGGCGGCTAGCTGTAGGGCCGACTATAGTTGTTCACCAGGTAGCTTTCGAGCTCGCACACAGAGTCCTGTGACCAGTGGATTTTCGGTCCTGTGGGATACCCTTTGAAGTCGTAGAAGTAAGGGCTATTGGCATCGCCACCATTGTGCTCAAAAAGGCGGTCTTCCGGGCAAGCCGCATTTCCGGGCCCGCTGCAATCCATGGTGGACAGGAAGAGTTGATGCCCGGTTTCGTGCGCCGCGCCGGACCCAATCCCGAACCCGATTGTCTTCATCAATTGGACAAACTGCGCGTTGGTTGCGAGATCTAACGGGGCGCTCAGAGCAGAAGAAGGTGGACTTATCGGGGGCGGATGGCCAGTGTCGTTAGTTTTGAGGTACGCCAGCGCTTGCTGAGACTTTTCGACATAGGACATGAAGAAATCTTGGGACCAGTCGCACACGCGCCTGTTTCCTCCTACGCGCGTCTGGCACAAAGCATTCGTCTCGGTCCGGCCCATCGCGAGACCCTTCACGCCGCGGATGAATTCCCGCCGCGCGCTCGCCTCTGTCGCTCCAGCCGCCCCGGATGTAGTTTGTCTGGCCGAAGCTTTGGAATCCTGACGAGTTGCCCCCGTACAGTGGCCTTACGTCCCGGGCGACGATCGCGGGCAGGTGGGCGAAGGCCGCCTTGTATTGGTTGTAGGCTTGCGCCTTGATAATATTCGGCCACGACGTGCCCATCCACTGCTGCTGACTGAAGTCTACTGCGTTCAAGTAGGTTGAGCTGTTGAGGTTGGCTGCCTCCAGATACGCGTAGCTGACGGGAGGGAACGGCGGAGCGTTGCACGCTCCATCGTTCGGCGCAGTGGGGCCGCAGAACACTAGTCCGAAAGAGTGGTGGAGCATCGCGAATCCATTGCCTGTGAGGTTTCCCTTCGGAACCGCACCGAAGCTCTGCGCCAGGAATGCCAAATCGAAAAGTGGAAGGACCGAATCGACGGAGCCAATCTGGTACGCCCCCTTCCAGGAGTAGGTGGGCAGATTTCCGTACTCCCCAATCGCGTTGCCGTTTTGATCATACGCGATACCCGACTCCCCAATCACCCCGCCATCCGCCGTCGCGATCTCCGGTGTCTCATTACAGGCGGAAGTCTATCAATTTTAAAGTAGAAACTTTCGTTTCGCAAAAATCGGGGTTCGCAGCGACGAGGGGTCACCAAGGCACCCTGCCCGGGGATCCGGCACGAATCCATGCCGACCTTTAGGGCTGCCTAACGAGCCAAGTAACTCGTGATCCGGTGAAACTTCAGAGCTACCTTGTTCCAGCTCTGAACTAGGTGATCCGACCGGCTTTGGACCAGCGCGGCCTCCACCACAACCGAGCCATCCACGCCTGAGTTCGCGGCTACCACGACTACATGCCGGCGGTACTGACAGCTGCAACAGCCATCTGGCAGCGGACGCCAGCGCATACGAAATTGCTCCCCGAAGGGGAGACCCGCGAACCGTCGCTCAAGCGCAGGGTACTTCCGTCCGCTTTTACAGACGATCATCTTCTGGAGACTGAGATGATAGATCAGCATCTGATGTTGAACAATCTGCGCCAAGTCCTCCGGTGGAGCTTCCTTAGTCACAGCGCATCCTGGAATCGGCTCCATTTCGACCGTGGTTGGAACGACGTATTCCCACAGGGCGCTCAGCAGCTCAAATGGCTCTAAGACCCAGACGACAAAAATTCCAGATCCCGTCAGAGCGATCGAGCCAACCACAAGAACAATAGCTACACGCCACGTCATGGCTACTCGCATATTTGGCGATACTGGCCTACTGGCACACAAACCTCTTGACGACGGCATTTCTCGTCAGCCCGCTCGTTCGACATGGCTGTCCGTTTGCGCCAGTGTAGGGATCAACCCAGCCGTCTGGCCGGAACCCGAAGTCGCTGATGTCGATTGTGCCAGCTGGTGTACCGGGGCTGATACACGGCGCAGCGGAATCGGCCGAGGCAGTCTGCTGCGGACCTACCACGATGCCCACATGCCCGCTCGCGTCGGTGTAGTCGATGGCTTCGGCGATCACGTCTCCAGGCATGGATAGATCTGCTGGGAAAGGATCTGGACCCAATGGTGGGGGGCTCGTGAATGTGACGTTGTGCCAGCATCTCATGTCGGTATGAGAGAACGCCCAATCTCCGGCGGATGCTGGGTAGCTATAGCTAGGCGTATTGGCCATGCCTAGTAGGTATCTGATTCTCGTGCCAGTCGAGACTGGGGCCTGCGCTCCGGCCTGTAACAGCACGGCCTGAACAAACGTGTTACACTGATTAACCCCCGCTCTGTCCGGCCAGTTTTGGGAGCCCACGTATCCCAGTGCGGTCTGTGCAACTAGCTTCTGAACGGCCTGAGTCGCAGGTTGACTGGCCGTGCCGTTGCCCGACGCGTTTCCGTTTGCGGATGGCCAAAAGCTTGCCGCCCAATTAAACACGTTAGATAGCACCTGATCGACAGAACCAAACCGGTATGCGTTTCCGTACCACGAATAGATTGGCAAGTTGGCGATCTGCCCCGTCGCGTTCCCATTCTGGTCGTAGGTGACTCCAGACTGTCCTATCACTCCGCCATCCGCCGTGGCGATCTGCGGCGTTTCGTTCGGCACCATCCACCGCACGCCCCCGCCCGAGTCGAACGCGATCATGTACTCGTTATTCTGGTCGTCGGTCACGGTTCCCACAAACGAACCGTCCTGCGCTTGCAGCACCGGAACAATCGCCGAAGCCTGTCCGCCCACCTGCGTCCCCGCGCTCGTCGTGCTGTATCCGCCGCCCGACACCAGCCCCAGATAGAAAGTCGGGGGCCTGACCGCCGATACCTTCGGCTGCGGCTCTGACGCATCTGGCGCCCCGCCTGGCCTCGCAAGCTTCCTAATCCAACCCATACTCCAGGAAAGCAAAATCCCGTTATCGGCGTTGGTAATCATCTCCCCGCCCATTGAGGGAAACGCCGGGTCCTGCAGCGACCCGCCCCCTTCGGCCACCGGAATCCGGCTAGATCCTCCGCTGCTGTCCACTCGCAGCACGGAAAATTGCACGTCGGAAACGTATGCTTCCGCCGTCGAACAATCGACCGTTGTGAACTGCGAACTGTACGGCAGGTATGCGTAGCCGTCACCCGCCACAATCAGCCCTGTTCCGCCCACCGCCTGCAGAAACGGCCCGCATGGTTGCGTCTGTCCCGGATCTCCGTACTCCGACACCGGTACACGGAACTTCTCCCCGCCGCTCATCGGATCAATCCCCACAACATAGTTAGCATTCAAAGCGAAAATCGTCCCATCCGGATGCGGTACCGCGTTCGACAGCGCGTACCCATCCGGCGAAGTCGCGCTGTACGCCGGATACGCCTGCCCCGTCAGCCCGTCCAGCTTGAGAATCGAACTGCTCTGCGTCCCGTCGGCATTCAACGTATAGCTCAGCACACCCAACCCTCCCTGAAAATCGGGAAAGAATTGGTTGTAGGTCCCGCTCACGCTTGCGGTCCAGGCCGTGGCCCCATCGCTCGTGATCGCCTGGACCGTATTGCCGCCATCCTGAATTGCAAACACATCCGCCACGCCGGTCGGACTTGGTACCGCGGGCAGAATTTGCACCACATCCGATCCATCGCCCGGATTCGACCACAGCACTGTGCCCAGCGCCAAAGGCCCCGCCATGACGGTTACATCGGCTGATGCCGATCCTGCCGTTATAGTCACGTGCCCCACGGCAAGCGCAGTCAGGATGGGCGGGTCGTCGGTCGAAAGGCTCACCACCGTCGAGTCGCTCGTCGTCCACGTCAAACCGGTTACCGGCTGTCCCGCCGCGTTCGACGCCTGAATCGTATGTGTATCGCCCACTGCCATATTGATCAAACTAGGCGACAGAATGGTCGCGCTGCCTCCGCCACCTGACGACGGCACAGTGAAGCCAAAGGCATTGCTCCACACGCCGTTCTGCTGCACGCGCGCGATGCCGGTGACCGAGCCGGGGGCGACGGTCGCCACTACCTGCGTGTCGCTCCAACTGACAACTTGACCCGCCGTGCTGCCTAGCCAAACGACGCCGCTGCCTTGAGTAGCACCGAACCCCACGCCGGTAAACGTAACCGCCGTCCCCGCGCCTCCCGAACTCGGACTGATGCCGGCTAGCTGAATGGCACTTACGGTGAACGGAATCGCATTGCTGATCACGCCATTCTGCAGACTGGCCAACTGTGCATACAAAAAATGCGAATTGCCTCTCTGAGTTCGCGCGATGTGGCAAACGTGAACGGAGGTGAGCCGACGCTGGGCCCAGCGGGTTACGCGCGCACGGTGGCCGGCCGATTTACGATGCCTCGGATCGTCCCCGCGAGCCAGATCGCCGAGGAAACAATCAAGCTAACCGCCCAAGCCATGTTGAGATACGCGGAGGTGGGGTCGTACAAAGGAGGTATTCGCAACCGCGTACCTGTGAAAAGCAGAAGTGCTCCCAACGCCAGGAGAATAGACGATGTTATCAGATCGGTTGCGATTCCGAGCCCGCGCATTGATTTTGAGGTCCACGACGAGCGCAGCTGAGTCATAGCGTGCATGCTCGCTGCTGCGAGAGCGAGGAGGGCTGCGAATTCGTCTTCCCATCGAGCGTGGGGCAGAAGCGAGACTGGGTTCACCCTCCAAGGGATCGTGGCTAGCAAAACCGAGAAATAGGGCCACACCGCAATGCTGGCGGCGGCTCCGCAGAGGCTCCCGAATTTTAAGGTGAAAGCCGACAAGACGCATGCAACCACGAACAGCACCGCGCCTCCGGTCGCGGCATACATGGTCCAGAGGGAACCTCTAATGGGCTCACCCCCATAGAGACCGTCGAGGTAAAACCCAAGAGCCAAAGCGGCATTTGCGTAGATCAGGGCTGAGGAAACTCGCTGCTTCATCGTGCCTCCGTTTTCAATAGCAGGAGAACCTTCTAATGTGGGAGTCTTGCTTCAGACCTTGCACGTCCTGGGGATTAGTCGGGTCGAACCCGGGAAGCCTAAAGCCATAGTCGGTGAGGGTGATGGTTCCCGGGATATAGCCCTGTTGTTGCGCGGGCGTCCAGAAATAAGGGGGAATGTCCCCTGCCGAGGCGTCTACGTAGGTCGGCGCACCTGGATCTGGCGCGACTACGATGCCGACATGGCCCGTCCCGTCGTTTCCATTCGTCGGCCAGCCGGTCGCGATTACGTCGCCCGGCAGCGCTCCGTCAGGCCCAGCCGTTAAGCTCTTCCAACACCCTCCATTCACCAAGGGGTTCGCCCAGTCGGCGGCCAGGAAGGGGTGCCGAAAGTCACTCTGGTACCAGCTTAGACCGGGTCTCACAGGGTTGGGAATCATAAGATCCGTTGCCATTGAAGTTTGGATGAGAACGTCACGCACAAACAGGTTACACGTCGTGGTGTTGTTGTTGTTACGCTCGTTCCAATCCGTACTGTTCCCAACGTAGCCTTTCGCTCTACTAGCCACGGCCGCTCGGAAAATACTTCCTAGGCTCGGAACATAAGCGCCCGGTCCGCCGCGAGCAGCGGTCGACAGATTCCCGCCTTGGACGGCGGCATAGCTGTTCGCGTATTGAGGCGGCTTTGACTGCCTCTGAGTCACGGGACCGTCCTGGTATTCGTTTCCGAGCCACGACTGCGTGAACAACGTCGTTTGTCCGGTCGCGCTCCCATTCTGGTCGTAGGTGATTCCGGACTGTCCTATCACCCCGCCGTCATCCGTTGCTATCTCAGGGATCTCGTTCGGCACCGTCCACCGCACGCCCCCGCCCGAATCGAACGCAACCATGTACTGGTTGCTTTGATTATCGGTCACGGTCCCCACAAACGAGCCATCCTGCGCCTGCAGCACCGGAACAATCGCCGAAGCCTGTCCTCCCACCTGCGCTCCGGCGCTGGTCGTGCTGTATCCGCCGCCCGACACCAGCCCCAGATAGAAAGTCGGGGGCCTGACCGCCGATACCTTCGGCTGCGGCTCTGACGCATCTGGCGCCCCGCCTGGCCTCGCAAGCTTCCTAATCCAACCCATACTCCAGGAAAGCAAAATCCCGTTATCGGCGTTGGTAATCATCTCCCCGCCCATCGAGGGAAACGCCGGGTCCTGCAGCGACCCGCCCCCTTCGGCCACCGGAATCCGGGTATACCCTCCGCTGCTGTCCACTTGCAACACGGAAAATTGCACGTCCGAAACGTAGGCTTCCGCCGTCGAACAATCGATCGTTGTGAACTGCGAACTGTACGGCAGGTATGCGTACCCGTCACCCGCCACAATCAGCCCTGTTCCGCCCACCGCCTGCAGGAACGGCCCGCACGGTTGCGTCTGTCCCGGATCTCCATACTCCGAGATCGGTACACGGAACTTCTCCCCGCCGCTCATCGGATCAATCCCCACAACATAATTAGAATTCAAAGCGAAAATCGTCCCGTCCGGATGCGGTACCGCGTTCGACAGCGCGTACCCATCCGGCGAAGTTGCGCTGTAGGCCGGATACGCCTGCCCCGTCAGCCCGTCCAGCTTCATGATCGAACTTTGCGTTGTTCCGTCGGGATTGAGCGTGTAGCTCATTACTCCCAACCCTCCCTGAAAATCGGGAAAGAACGTGTTGTAGGTCCCGCTCACCGCCGCCACCCACGCCGTGGTCCCGTCGCTGGTGATCGCCTGCACAGTGTTACCGCTATCCTGGATCGCAAACACGTCCGCCACGCCGGTTGGACTTGGTACTGCGGGCAGAATCTGATTCACATCCGATCCATCGCCCGGATTCGACCACAGCACCGTCCCCAGCGCCAAAGGCCCCGCCATGACGGTTACATCGGCTGATGCCGATCCTGCCGTTATAGTCACGTGCCCCACGGCAAGCGCAGTCAGAATAGGCGGATCGTCAGTCGAAAGGCTGACCACCGTCGAGTCGCTCGTCGTCCACGTCAACCCAGTTACCGGCTGTCCCGCCGCATTCGACGCCTGAATCGTATGTGTATCGCCCACTGCCATATTGATCAAACTGGGCGACAGCATGGTCGCGCTGCCGCCGCCACCCGACGACGGCACAGTGAAGCCAAAGGCATTGCTCCACACGCCGTTCTGTTGAACTCGCGCAATGCCGGTGACCGCGCCCGGAGCCACCGTGGCGACAACTTGCGTATCGCTCCAACTGACAACTAGACCCGCCGTGCTCCCGAGCCAAGCGATACCGCTGCCCTGCGAAGCCCCGAAGCCGGAGCCTGTAAATGTGACCGCCGTCCCCGCGCTTCCCGAGGATGGGCTGATGCTGGTTAGCTGAAGCGTATTCACAGTGAACGGAATCGCATTGCTGATCACGCCATTCTGCAGAACTTGGGCATTCGCGGAAGCCGAGCCGGCGGCTACCAGCGCCACCACCTGCGTATCGCTCCAGCTTTGAACCACGCCATTCAGCGTTCCGAGCCACACCTGGCCAGTGCCCTGCGCCGCGCCAAAGCCCGAACCCGTAATGGTCACTGACGTTCCAGCCACACCACTTCCCGGTGAAACGCTCGGGCAAGAAGGGTTGCCAGATTTGCCGCAATCCATGTTATCCACGAAGAACTGCTGCCCAGTTTCGTGCGCGGCGCCGGACCCAATCCCGAACCCCATCGTCTGCATCAGCTGCACAAACTGCGCGTTGGTTGCTGGATCCAACGGAGCACTCAGCGAAGCAGAGGGTGGACTTATCGGAGGCGGAGGGCCAATGTCATTAGTGAGGAGGTATGCCAGCGCTCGCTGAGATTCGCTCTGAGAATCCGGAAAGGATTGGTTGTAGGTCCCGCTCACGCTTGCGGTCCGGATCGCTCGTGGTCCACGTCAGCCCCGTCACCGACTGTCCGGCCGCATTGGAAGCCTAAATCGAATGCGTGTCGGCCGCCGCCATGTTGATCATGCTCGGCGCCGGCATGGCTGCGCTGCCTCCGATCGAGTGCACGGTAAATCCAAAAGCATTGGTGAGCTTTTATCCGGTTGGCGATTTCATTTTTCTTAGGCGCGTGAGCCGCCAGAAGAAGTAAGCGGTCAAGCCAACAGACCACGCAAGACCGATATACCCAACCTGCCTGTCGGGACGGAACTGGCTGCCGGCCATTTGGTCGGCGTAGGCCCCACTCAATATCCCGAAGAGTAGCCCAAAAACCGGCCCGGCGGCCCTTACGCTGAGCAGCCGATCTTCCCGAATTACTCCCGGGACGCGATCGAGCCTTCGCCCGAGACAATACCAAAAGGTCGTAACAAATATGAAAAAACTTAGATCACTAGGATAAATAGAAAAGTATGTATACTCACCGTTGCGACTGTACAACAGAGGTTGGAACGCGTTCCTGAACGGATAATTAAGCACGAGTGCCGGGAAGTTGACGCCTCTTGAGATTCTCTGCGTCAGCGCGGGATAGTTCTGGCGATAGTAGTCGAGATTGCTAACCGCCCGATCTCCGCGCATGCCCGCTCGAAACTCGTGTGGCCCATACACGTGAGCCGCCAAAACGGCAGTCAGGAGCGTCGCCGGCAAAATCCATCTCCAACGGAGGCTCTTCATGAAACAAACCACTACCGCACGCACACGTTAGGGTTAGCAGGCATTCCATGCTGTTCTATGTATAAGCATGTGGTTGGCGGCGTCGACGGCGGCTGGGCACCTATAAACTGTCGTAGGTAGTATGTTATGTCGCGGGTGTCTGAAAAGCCCATCGTGCATCCGAGGGATCTCTGCAGGTCGGGGTCGTCTTCCATTAGAAACCCGTGCAGCGCTTCGTGAAATTCCAAGGCTGTATTGGCGTCAATCGGGCCCGGGTTAGTAATAATCGCTCTGGGCTCGAAAAATGTTCGCTGCGGCTTAGTCGGGTCCAAGCGAGTAGTGACTGCGGCGGTCCCGCAGGAAATCTCGTTGTTCTGAAGCCCGAAATAGTGGTCCAGTGTCCCGGTTTCGGTTGGGTCTCCAGCATCCGTGAAAGCTACAGTTGAACGGTCTCCGTCAAAAAACTCGGGGCCTGCGGCCCGGCTCTGCGTCTGTCCAAGACCCAGATAATTAATAAACGCCCTGCGTTTGTTCCCCGACGTATCGCCGAACACGTACTGATCCATGGCCGCCGCTCTTGCCGGGTCGCTGACACTCGTCCTGAGCCAGTACCAGGCGGTGAAAATTGCCTCCTTGGGTGCGGGGCAAGCGGGACGCGGATTGAGCGTCGGGTCCATACAGCTATCGAGTTGAGCCCACTGCTCCTTCCTTCCGGTGCCGATCCTTGACGTATCTGCCTGCAAGAACGCCCAAAAGCTCGCGGCAGAGTTGAATGAACTGGCTGTCACTTGACTTACAGGACCGTCTTGGTATGCGTAGCCAAGCCAGGAATAAGACGGGAGGTCAGGGATTTGGCCGAATGCGTTCCCGCTCGAATCGTAGATAATCCCCGACTGCCCAATCACACCACCGCTCGCCGTCGCAATCTGCGGGTGTTCATTCGGCACAGTCCAGCGCACGTTGCCGCTGGCGTCGAACGCAACCATGTACTGGTTGCTTTGATTATCGGTCACGGTCCCCACGAACGAGCCGTCCTGCGCTTGGCTCTAAGACCCAGACGACAAAAATTCCAGATCCCGTCAGAGCGATCGAGCCAACCACAAGAACAATAGCTACACGCCACGTCATGGCTACTCGCATATTTGGCGATACTGGGCTACTGGCACACAAACCTCTTGACGACGGCATTTCTCGTCAGCCCGCTCGTTCGACATGGCTGTCCGTTTGCGCCAGTGTAGGGATCAACCCAGCCGTCTGGCAGGAACCCGAAGTCGCTGATGTCTATTGTGCCAGCTGGTGTACCGGGGCTGATGTCCGATTGGCTTTGGGGGCGAACAAGGCAGGCTTAGGATAGTCCTAACAAAGGGTACCATACAGGCCGGAAGTCTATCAATTTTAAAGTAGAATCTTTCGTTTCGCAAAATCGGGTGCTAACGGCCGGGAATCTGCAGAGCCCCGGACCTAACATCGCGGCACACATGCTTCCGAAGCCAGACCAAACTCAGCCGCAATCAGCTCATAGGACCGGCACCGGTCCTGATGATCGTGGGCGATGGTCACGAGCATCACTACCATGCGCCTGATACGGCCGGGCTACCTCTATGCCCTTACGGAGGGTTTGCGGGCATCCGATGATCGCTCTCCCACGGGTGGAGCTGTCGGCGTTCCGGTCGTTCTGCGCCAGAAACCTATTGGCTGTGGTGAGAGGCTACTTCCCAGGACCAGGACGCCGGCATTCTTCCCGGCGCTCATCCTCGCCACCGAGACGCCGCCGTCTGCGGAATGGCCAGCCAAGGCTTCTAGAGGCTACGATTGGCCGTATCCGCTGATCTCCCAGCCGCCGCCACGACGCGGCCGAACGTCAACCGAGACAACCATGCAACGGCTTTTGCCCGGAGCTCTTAGCGTGTAATAGAGCTTGACGTCTTGCTCGGTATCCGTCCTATAGGCGAGCCGCCAATTCGTCGCAGGAGGCGGATTTCTAAGCACAGCTTTGCACATACCCTCGATCAATCCGGCAGAGCACTCTCCCCTTGAGGCCGCCCGGAGAAATAAGTCCGCCGCCCGTTCAGGCGCCCGCGAACGAAGTGGACCAAGGACCGTGAATCCGGTCGCCAATTCGGCCCAGGACCCCGCAGCCTCTCCTGGCTCTTTCGGCGCGAAATAGTGGGTGTGAATCAGGACCGGCCGAGACGCTACTTTCCAAAGGGCGACCGCAAGAAGGCCGGCTACCAAAATTCCAGCAAGCTTTGACAAGGAAATGTTTGCCTGGTACCTCATGTCATTAAAATCATTGCTGAGGAGTCTGAAAACCAGTGCCCAGCCCCACCGGCGGCCGCTGTGCCCAAGCGTTGGCGGTCACATTCTCCCAGGAGATCGGTCCAACGCCGTACCAGAACCCTCCCCCGGACAAGCCATCGCAGCCTGCCGCCCCATTGTATGTATGTACCGAGCTGTCCTCCATGCCGAAGTAGAATCCAAAGAACTGATGGCCGATCTCGTGCGCCGCCGTGTTTCCGATGCCAGTGCCGATGGCGTTCATCAGATCGAGTCTGCCAAGCGCATTTTGCACGTCCTGGGCGGTAATCAGCTTGATCCCCAACGCCCACTGGGCCTGCTCCATATGCTTTCGGTACCACACCATGCTTGATTGCGCGCCTTGGTTCGGAGTCAGGCCGCACAACTCGGTGACGTCGTTGGTATTCGGCTGGACAATATAGTTTTCGCCGTCAAGTACGTCGGCCTCATGATCGCCTGTACCTGTCGTGCCCTCGCTGACAAGGACGGGGTAACTCATAAAGGCCCTCTTCAGGGCTTTGAGGGCTGCATCTTTGATGGCTGTCGCTTGGGACGTGGCATCAATCGCAAGGCTCAGATTTACGGCCGGGTCGTCGGGATAAAGAGTGAAGCCGCAAGGCTGTGGCACGCCCGAGCAGTTGTTCTGCCAGACAAGCTTGAAGTTCCACTGTCGAGCCGCTGCATTGTTTCCCGAAGGGCTTCCGCCAACGTGAGCCCACAGACTCTTCGCAGCGTCCACAAATTTCTGGAACACCTCCGTCAACGGCCCGTCTTGGTACAAGTTGCCGCGCCACGATTGCGTAAACAGGGTAGTCTGGCCCGCGGCGTTCCCATTCTGGTCGTAGGTGATCCCCGACGCCCCGATCACCCCGCCATCCGCCGTCGCAATCTGTGGCGTCTCATTCGGCACCATCCAGCGCACGCCCCCGCCCATGTCGAACGCAACCATGTACTGGTTGTTTTGATTATCGGTCACAGCCGGAGCCGGCGAAGTCTATCAATTTTAAAGTAGAAACTTTCGTTTCGCAGAACTGGTGCTAACGGCAGGGAGTCACCAGGGCATCCTGCCCGCGATCCAGGCACGTTTGCTTCTGAGCCAGTCCAAACTCCTCGGCGATCAGCTCATAGGACTGGCGCGGGTCCCGATGATCGTAGGGGATGGTCAAGGTCATATTGTGGTGGTGGCTGCGCCAAGTTCAACAGTGATCCACCAAAAACCGAATACGTTTTACCGATCCACGACCTACTTGCCGCCGAAGCACGACAAGGGAATATTGGTGCATCACGGCGTTGGGTCACTCTGGCGCCACTTCGCACTCAGATAAGTCCAGCGGGCCTTCCGCTCAGCTAGCTGCGAGTCAAAGTAGTTCGACACGGCATAGATCGCCACACAAGGAAGCAGGCCCAGATACAACATGTTCAGGACCCACTCCCCAGTAATAAACCGGCAGTACCAACCGGTTCGGCCCGAGTTGTTAAAACAATAGTTGAAAGTCGGATAAGCACCACATGCACATATGGTGAAAGCGATCAATAGGATGAGGATGCCCGCCCGCCTAGCGGCTACTAGGTCTGAGTGGGATCTGTCGCAAATGTAGCTTAAGAAAAGATCGGCCGACTGGAGAACCAGGTCAACGTGCGGCTGTTCGGCTCCGGTCGGCTCCGGCAATTGGGGCCGACCCGCGATCGCATCTAGGGCCAGTAGCTCGCCTGCCCCCAGGGCGCCGGGGACAACATCGTGAGCCTTGCCTATCTTTCCGCGGAGATTCCGTCTCAGCCGCGCAAGGCGGCGGATTGACAACACCAAGTACCACAGTTGACCTAGCAAACCCAGCTTAACTAGGTACGGCTGCGAGGTCCAGGCAACGTAGAGTGAATGCATCCGCGTTTCTCGCCCCTATGGGCACGGGTTGACCGTCGGTTCTAGTCCGCTCGAATAGACCAGAACTTGCTGCTGAATGTATTGAGTGGTCTTGCAGAACGGATCGCTATCGGCGTAGCCCAGCAGTTCTAGCAACGTTATGTCGAATAGGCCGGTAATGCCATGTAGAGCTTCGTGGAAAATCGTCCCCTCATTGCCCAAATTCTTGCCGTAGGTTGGGTACAACACTGCAGAGGGTCGAAAAAACGTCCGCATTTCGTTGTGGGGCGTATGAGTGACCGCCGCGTCTTTAGGATTGTTCGCAAAATAAGTGCTGACTGAACCCAGAAGCAGATGCGGTAACGGAGCCCAGCAACCAGCTGATGCCACAGCTGACCCCTGGAGTGCCTCGTAGCAGTAACCAGACCGTGTGCCGTCGAAGAATCTGGGCCTCTTCGCAGTGAGATATTTGATAAAGCTAGCGGTCGTGAGTGGATTCCCGTTGGCGTCGTTTCCAATTTTAGCAAATACTTTGCTTTGTGCTTTATCCGAAATGGTGCTACCGTCGCTAAGTATGGTGGGGTCGCGGAGCCTGGACACCAGGTCGTTCAAAGCGTTGTAAATCGCGTCGCGCGGGCCAATACACCCCGGTGTGTCAGTGCACGGAGCAAGGGGCGGGAACCAATCCTGCCAGACGCTTGTGCTCAGCTTCGAGACTGTCCCCGAGACCCACGGCCAGAAGCTAGTTGCGATCAATAGAGCATTCTCCTTCAACTGGTTCACAGGGCCATCCTGGTATGCGTTCCATAGCCATGAGTAAGTCGGCAGATTCCCAGCTGAGCCTGTCGCATTCCCGCCCGAAGCATACGTGATCCCCGACGCCCCGATCACCCCGCCATCCGCCGTCGCAACCTGCGGCGTCTCATTCGGCACCATCCAGCGCACGTTCCCGCTTGCGTCGAACGCAACCATGTACTGGTTGCTTTGATTATCGGTCACGGTCCCCACGAACGAGCCGTCCTGCGCTTGCAGCACCGGAACGATCTCCGAAGCCTGCCCGCCAACCTGCGCTCCGGCGCTCGTCGTGCTGTATCCGCCGCCCGACACCAGCCCGAGATAGAAAGTCTGGGACCCGGCCGCCGATACCTTCGGCTGCAGCTCTGACGCATCCGGCGCTCCGCCCGGCTTCGCACGCTTCGTAACCCAATTCACACTCCAGGAAAGCAAAATCCCGTTGTCGGCGTTCGTAATCATCTCCCCGCCAATCTGGGGAAACGCCGGGTCCTGCAGCGACCCGCCCCCTTCGGCCACCGGAATCCGGGTATACCCTCCGCTGCTGTCCACTTGCAACACGGAAAATTGCACGTCGGAAACGTATGCTTCCGCCACCGAACAATCGACCGTGGTGAACTGCGCCGTGTACGGCACGTATGCGTACCCGTCACCCGCCACAATCAGCCCTGAGGCGCCCACCGCTTGCAGAAACGTCCCGCACGGTTGCGTCTGGCCCGGATCCCCGTACTCCCACACCGGAACGCTAAACTTCTGCCCTCCCGTAACCGGATCGATGCCCACCACGTTCCCACCATTGAAAGCGAAAATCGTTCCGTCCGGATGAGGAACCGCGTTGGACAGAGCGTACCCATCCGGCGAAGTCACGCTGTACGCCGGATACGCTTGCCCCGTCAGGCCGTCCAGCTTGAGAATCGAACTGCTCTGCGTCCCATCGGCATTCAAGGTATAGCTCAGCACACCCAGCCCGCCCTGAAAGTCCGGAAAGAATTGGTTGTAGGTCCCGCTCACCGCCGCGACCCACGCCGTAGTCCCGTCGCTGGTGATCGCCTGCACAGTGTTACCGCCATCCTGGATGGCGAACACATCGGCCACGCCGGTTGGACTGGGTACTGCGGGTAGAATCTGATTCACATTCGATCCATCGCCCGGATTCGACCACAGCACTGTGCCCAGCGCCAAAGGCCCCGCCATAACGGTTGCATCGGCAGAAGCCGACCCGGCCGTTATAGTCACGTGCCCCACGGCAAGCGCGGTCAGAATGGGAGGATCGTCGGTCGAAAGGCTCACCACCGTCGAGTCGCTCGTCGTCCAGGTCAACCCGGTTACCGGTTGTCCCGCCGCGTTCGACGCCTGAATCGTATGTGTATCGCCCACTGCCATGTTGATCAAGCTGGGCGACAGCATGGTCGCGCTGCCTCCGCCACCTGACGACGGGACAGTGAAGCCAAAGGCATTGCTCCACATGCCGTTCTGCTGCACGCGCGCGATGCCGGTGACCGAGCCTGCGGCAACCGTGGCAACCAACTGCGTATCGCTCCAACTGACCACTTGGCCAGCCGTGCTGCCGAGCCAAGCGACGCCGCTGCCTTGAGTAGCACCGAACCCGGCGCCCGTAAACGTGACCGCCGTCCCCGCGCTGCCCGAGGATGGGCTAATGCTGGTTAGCTGAAGCGAATTCACCGTAAACGGAATCGCATTGCTGATCACGCCATTCTGCAGAACCTGCGCATTTGCGGAAGCCGACCCAGCGGCCACCAGCGCCACCACCTGCGTATCGCTCCAGCTTTGAACCACGCCATTCAGTGTCCCGAGCCAGACCTGGCCAGTGCCCTGCGCCGCGCCAAAGCCCGAACCCATAATGGTCACCGATGTTCCAGCGACGCCACTCGCCGGTGAAACGCTGGCGATGGTCGCTGTGTTCACGGTAAAGGGCACGGAATTGGAAAACAGACCGCTCTGTTGCACTCGCGCCGTTCCGGACGTGGCATTCGACGCGACCGTGGCCACAACTTGAGTATCGCTCCAGCTCACCACCGCGCCCAGTGTGCTGCCCAGCCAGACAACACCGGAGCCCTGCACCGCCCCGAAGCCGGATCCGGAAAGCGTGACTGAGGTCCCCGCAGCGGCGGTCGTCGGTGACACGCTGGAAACCACGGGAGTCGCAGCCAGTGTAAACGGCACGCCGTTGCTCGCCATGGCGTTGACCGTCACCACCACGTTGCCCGTGGTCGCCCCGCTGGGAACGGTTACCGCGATGCTCGTATTGTTCCAGCCCGAGGCGGTCCCGGCGCTGGCGCCATTAAAGGTCACGGCGCTGGCACCCTGGGGCGCGCCGAAGTTGCTTCCGGCGATAATGACTACGGCGCCTACTGCTCCCGAAGCCGGCGACAAGGTTGAAATGACTGGCAGGGTGGTCACCGTGAACAAGACGCCGTTGCTCGCCAGGCCATTGGCCGTGACCACTACATTACCGGTGCTCGCCCCAGTGGGAACCGTCACTGTGATGCTGGAGTCGCTCCAACTGGTGGGTGTCGCGGCGCTGATTCCGTTGAAGACCACCGTGCTGCTGCCCTGGGTTGCGCCGAAGCCGCTGCCGCTGATGGTGACCGCCGTTCCGGCAGGACCTGCAGCCGGCGACAAGCCGGAGATGTTTGGCACCGGAACCAGCGTGATCGAGGCGCTGGCCGACTGAGTGGAGTCGGCGGCGGCGGTTGCGGTGACCGTTGTAGTGCTCTGAGCCGTAATACTGGAAGGCGCGGTGTAGAGGCCAGCCGTGGTAATCGAGCCTGCACCGGTAACGGTCCAGTTGACGGATGTGTTGGTCGATCCTGTCACCGCCGCGCTGAGCTGCACCGTCTGCGATGGGCCGAGCGTCGCAGTGACCGGAGATACGGTCACGGCCACCGCTGGGTTCACCGTGATCGCCGCTGTAGCGCTCTTGGTGGTGTCCGCCACGCTAACCGCCGTGACGGTAGCCGTGGTCTGCGCTGTCACCGTGGAAGGCGAGGTGTAAAGACCGGCGGAAGTAATCGAACCAGCTCCTGTTACGGTCCAAGTCACCGTCGTGTTGGTCGATCCCGTCACGGTCGCCGTGAACTGCTGGGTCTGGCCCGCCGTGAGCGTTGCCGTCAACGGCGAAACGGTCACTGCCACTGGTGGGCTCAGCGTGATGGTCGCTGAAGCGCTCTTAGTTGTATCCGCCATGCTGACCGCCGTGACGGTCGCAGTCGTCTGCGCTGTGATACTGGAAGGCGCGGTGTAAAGGCCAGACGAATTAATCGATCCGGCGCCCGTGACGGCCCACGTCACCACCGTGTTGGCCGATCCCGTCACCGTCGCGGTGAATTGCTGGGTCTGCGATGGTGTAAGCGTGGCAGACGCCGGCGACACGGTCACCGCGACGGTCGGGTTCAGCGTGATGGTGGCGGACGCGCTCTTGGTAGTATCCGCAACGCTGGTCGCCGTGACCGTCGCTACGGTCTGCGCCGTAATGTTGGAAGGCGCGGCGTAAAGGCCGGCGGAACTGATTGAGCCCGCGCCCGCAAGGCTCCACGTCACCGCCGTATTGGTCGATCCCGTGACGTTGGCCGTGAATTGCTGCATCTGGGAGGCGGTGAGCGTCGCCGTTGTTGGCGACATGGTCACCGCTACCGGCGGGACCAGGGTAACTGTTGAAGACGCCTGCTTGGTCGGGTCTCCCACACTGGTGGCGATCACGGTCACGGTCTGCGCGCTCGCGATCGAAGCGGGCGCCGTATACAGGCCGGAAGCGCTGATGTTGCCAACTGACGGACTGATTGACCAAGTCACGGACGTGTTGCCCATGCCGGTGACGGTCGCCGTGAATTGCTGCATTTGAGCCACGGAAAGGCTCACAGCGCTCGGACTCACCGAGACGGGCGAGAGAAGCGTCACGGTGGAAGAGAGGCTTTTCGTTGGATCGGCCACGCTGGTCGCGGCGACCGTGATCGATCGCTGGCTGCCGAGGATCGCGGGCGCTGTATACAACCCGGACGCGCTAATGGCGCCGACTGCGGGATTGATGGACCAGGTTACCGATGTATTGGTGTTGTGGTTGACTTGAGCGGAAAATTGCTGGGACTGTCCCGCGTTCAGATTGGCGCTCGACGGACTGATGGACATCGTCAAGGGGCTTAAGCTCACGTTTGCCGACACGGTCTTTGTGGGGTCGGCGGCGCTGGCCGCGATCACCGATACGGTGGTTGCACTCGGGACGCCGGCAGGCGCCGTGTAGAGGCCGGTGGCACTGACTGACCCCGTCCCGGCCGGGTTGATTGACCAGGTTACGTTCGTATTGGTGGATTTTTGAATCGAGGCGCTAACCTAAACTGCTGCGTTTGTCCGCCGTAGAAGTTGGCGCTCGACGGGCTTATGGAGATGGTTAATGGTGTGAGCGTGATTGTGGCCGACGCCGATTTTGTGGAATCCGCTACGCTGGTCGCCGTTACGGTAATCGTTTGTTGGGTTGGTATCGCAGGCGGGGTGGTGTACAGGCCGTTCGCGCTCACGCTGCCGGCGCCGGCCGGCGTGACGCTTCAGGTCACGGAAGTGTTCGAGGAACCCGAAACGGTCGCGTTGAATTGCTGCGTCTGGCCCGAATACAGGTTCGCGCTCGACGGGCTCATGGAGACACCGGCCGACTGCGGCGATTCAGACGCAAACCGGTTCACCAGATCCCTTGTCTGCGCGGACACAGATGTGAGAGCGGCCACAAAATAGATGGAAAGGCGCAAGTTTTTCGCGGCGAACCGAGTTCCTCGTTTCATGTTGGAGCGCCTATGCTTTCACAGAAACAGAGCTATGTCAACTCAATAGACCACTAATTCTGTATCAGTGGTCTTGTAATATAACTTACACTTGGCTGAAATGACCAATACAGGTGACACATTTGTACGAATTGTGGAGTTTGGCCCTTTCGTTGTGTCAGCATGGCCGAACGCCTCGGCGAGAATCACGTGTTCGCGCTGGTGGTCATCGCCGAGCAGGCGAAAGCCGTCCCTGGTAGGCCCGTGAGAACTCCATTTTCCTGTCAACGCGCACGCGCGGCGGCCGCGGACGTAGCTCGATGCGTGAGAGAACATTGAAAAACTTTCGTCGCGGAACTGGCCCTAACGGCCGGGAATCACCACGGCATTGGACCTAACATCGCGGCGCGCTTGCTCTGACGCCAGCCCGAACTCCTCAGCGATCAACTCATAAGACCGGCGCCGGTCCCGATGATCGAAGGTGATGGTTACGATCATGACTTCAGCGGCCTGATACAGCCGGGCGACATCTTCAATCCCCTTACGGACGGTTTCCGGCGACCCGACGATCGCTCTGCGGGGACGGGCGGCGGTGTCGGCATTCCTGCCATTCTGCGCCAGAAACTGCAGTGCCTTCTCAATCGGTGGAACGGGAACCAGCCTGCCCTGGTTCAATAGCGCGCGGGTCATGCGGGCGCTAGAGGCGATGCGCTGCGCTTCCTCGTCAGTTTCCGCACAAATCGCCCAGGCTGCCACCATCATGCGCGGCGACTCCGCCCGTTGCCGGTAAACGGCGGCGATATTCTCCCCGTCCGGGTTGATAAAATCCGCGAAACAATACGGGAGGTTGGTGTCGCCAGCCCACAGTGCGCTTTGCGGGGATGAACCCAGCAGCCAGACCTCCGGTACATGCGGCCGGCCCGGCAAAGCCGCCAGCCGCGCAAACGGGTGGTTCTCGGGAAGCGTGCCTTCAAAATACCCGAGCAATTCCGCCAATTGGCTGGGAAAATCGTCAGGCGAGGGCTGCCGGCGATCCCGCTGCAACGCAAAAGCCGTAGTTTGGTCGGTGCCCGGCGCGCGACCCAGACCAAGATCGATGCGCCCCGGATACAAGGCGCTGAGGATACTGAAGACTTCCGCTACCTTTAGCGGACTATAGTGCGGCAGCATGACGCCGCCGCTGCCTACTCTTATGCGCTCGGTAGCCCCGGCAATTGGTCCGATCAGAACTTCAGGCGCCGCGCAGGCCAGCATCGGCGTACCGTGATGCTCGGCCACCCAATAGCGGATATAGCCCAGCCGATCGGCAAGCTGAGCCAGATCGAGCGTGTTGCGGAGTGCGTCCGTGCCGGTTGAACCCTCGGAAACGGGCGATTGATCGAGTACGCTAATCCGCAACGGCGATTCCACGTTTCATGGTATCGCGACGCCCGCCATTTCATGGCGGCGGCCGCGTAGGCCGGCAGCAAAAACGCCCGGGCTAAGCCAGGGGCAGCGACTCGCGTGGTTCGAGTGTCGTAAACCGCGGTCCCTTGCACCGCGCCCCGGAAGCTTACTTGTTCAACGGCAGCCCGGTGGTCGCGTCCACAAACGCTACATATCCGGACTTGTTCGGATCGCCCCAGATGACGTACCAGACCGGATTTGCAAACCGCTTCTCCGACGCTAGGTACATTTCCACCTTCGCATTGGGGTTCTTTTTCAGCCAGTCGCTCGCCTTCTCCTCGGCGGTCTTGAAAGCGGCGTCGGAGTCAACCACAAAGACACTGGTCAAAAAAGGCTCGCTCTTGGCAACCGCGCCCGACCAAGGCTGCCCGCCGCTGATGGTGTTGCCTTTGTGCTCGCCGGCGACGGCATAGGTCAGCGTGCGCGCTTCCTTTAAGCTGGGCGAAACGAAAATCGCGGTCCACTGGGCGGCCTTGCCGTTTTCGAATTTCATTTCCGGTATCATGTCGGCGGCCATGCTCAAGGGCTCGGCGTCCTTGGACCAGTTGTAGGCGGGCTTGTACATCTCCCAAAAAGCGGTCTTGGCCGACACCGGACCAGTGGGCAAGGTTTCGGCCTTAGGTTCGGGCGCGGCCTCCGTCTTTGGAGCCCCTGAACAGGCTGTCAACAGCAGGAAAGCCATCGCAGATGTTGCGACACCCAACAGACGTTTGTCCATGTTTCGCTAACCTCGTTTCTGACTTGGAATGTTTCTCGCGACCTACAATTCTATACCCAATGTTGCAAAGGAAAAAGCGGTGTTGGACGGAGACGAAGATGAAGGCCAGCTTTTGGAGCCGAGCGCGCGGCGGGAATTCATCCACGGCTTGAAGGGGGCGTGAAGGGTATGCTGGACACGCGATGGGCGCCGGGGCGTGCGTTACTGCACAATTTACTGCACAATTTTACTGCACAATCCGCTTGCGGACGGCGTACAGGACAATCTCGGCGGTGCTATGAAGATTGAGTTTCTGCATGATGCGGCTGCGGTGTGTCTCCACCGTGTAGAGACTGAGTTCCAGAATAGCCGCGGCTTCTTTGTTCGATTTGCCCTCGGCCAAAAGTTGCAGAACTTCTTTTTCGCGGTCCGTTAGCAGATCGTAGGAGTCTTCGATCTTCTCGCGCTGCATTTGCCGCATATAGTCCTGCATCAGCGTGCGAGTGATGGTCGGACTGAAGAACATTTTGTGGGCTGCGACGGACTTCACGGCCTGGACGAGATCGGTTTCCGCCGCGTCCTTGAGCAAATAGGCTTGGGCGCCGGCCGATAGGGCGCGCAACAAAAACGTCTCGTCGCAGTGCATGCTGAGCATGACGATGCCGATATCCGGATCGCGCTTGCGCAGTTGCGCGGCGGCGTCGATGCCATTCAATTGAGGCATGGTGATGTCGAGAACGACCACATCGGGGTGAAGTTTTTCCGACATATCCAGCGCCTCGCGTCCGTCGTTAGCCTCACCGATCACTTCGATTTGAGAATCGAGTTGCAGAAGGAACCGCAGGCCTTTGCGGACCACGCCGTGGTCATCGGCAACCAGCACTCTTGTCATAGTGAAGAAACTCCAGACTTCTCGACTCGTTAGAACATATCGGCACGGACCGGCCACGTCCACAGGTGTGTTGAGTAAGGTGAGTAACTGAGGCGCCCCGGTATTTGCGCTCAACACCACACTGGGTAAGCACGGTACTTTTTGCGGTGCGTCACGGTAAGAAGTGCTCCGTATCCCCGCCAAACAAAGCAATTACAGGGGCTTGGCAGTGGCCGTCGGGTTGCTTGTTCAGCCGCCGAGGAGGACAGGATGGCCAGCAAGAACATAGCAGTTTTTGGAATCTATCCCAGCCAGCCAGCCGTGGAAGCCGCGGTCGATGCCCTGCGGAATGCGGGCTTTCGCAATATCGATGTCTCAGTTCTTTTCCCCGATAACCAGGGCACCAAGGACCTCGTTATCCAGAAAGATACCAAAGCGCCGGAAGGCGTGACCGCCGGAGGCTTAACTGGCGGAGTAATAGGAGGAGCGTTCGGTTGGTTAGCCGGCGCCGGGGCGCTGGCCATTCCGGGAATTGGTCCATTGATCGCCGCCGGGCCGATCCTGGGGGTTCTGGCGGGAATCGGCGTCGGTGGAACCATCGGTGGCATCGCCGGAGGTTTGGTCGGGATGGGAATTCCCGAGTATGAAGCCAAGCGGTATGAAGGCCGGGTTCGCAAAGGCGGAATTCTGCTGTCGGTTCATTGTGACAATGAGGATTGGGTCAAGCGCGCCAGGTCGAGCCTGGAGCACACCGGCGCCGAGGATGTCTCGTCGGCCACCGAGTCCAAGGCCGATTTTGCAAAGGCGGACCGGCCGCTGCCGCGTCCCGCTACCAGAGTTCGCAAACCTTCTGAAGACGTATATCCGGCGTCCGTTGAGTTAGAAGACAGACCGTAAGCGAATATATCGGAAACTTCGAGTTGTTGAGTGTGGGAGGCCGCTGGCTGTGAGGGTGTTATTGCACGCGCTTCAGCAACCCTCTCGCCTCGGCCCAGGTAGGCTGGCGCCCTTCGGGCTCCTGCGTCAAATAGGCAGCCAGATACCTTTGCGCCCGCGGCCAAGCCTGGTGTTCGGCTACCAGCACTTTCGCGGCTTCATAAAACGGCGCCAAATCGTCGCCAACTCCCTTCCTTGAAGCGTCGATAACGGCATCGAGATCGGACCAGCGATGGCCGGCGGCGTAGGCGCTGGCCAAAATCGCGTAACCGCCGGCGCGCGAAGCATCCATCTTCAGTAACTGGCGCCCAGTGCGCTCGGCTTCCTTGACATTCGGCGTCCGGGCTACGCAACAGTAAAAGCGCCCCAGCTCATAAACGGCGCGATAGTGAGTGGGATCGGCACGCACGGCTTGTCTGAGGAGGTTTTCAATCTGTGCGTCGCTGGCTTCTTCCTGCGCCAGACGCGCTTCGGCCAGATAGCCCCAGCGCGGGTCGTAGCGCACAATCTCCCGGGCAATTTCGTGAGCCTTATGGCGATCGCCTCCCACTATGCGCGGAGCGTGAAAGTAAAACATCATCGCTACCAGAAGTGTGTCGGTATGCCGCGGCTGCAAGGATAAGGCCGCCGAGATCTGTTCTTTCATCTGATGAACCAGCGAAATTCCGCGCACCCAAGATGACTTTTCCGCCGCATAGGCATAACATTCCGCCAATTGCGCGTGGAAATCGGCGCTGCGCGGGTCCAGCGCCACTGCCTTTTCCGCGGCTATGGTTGCGCCGCGCAGATCGCCAAAGCTTTCCTTGTCTTTCGAAATCAGATAGAGCGCATAGGCGTCGTTTGGGTTCTCACGCAACCGGGCGTCCAACACGCCCCGGGCCCGTTTGTAGTGTCCGGCGTCTATCAGCGGTTCGGCGGATGAAATAGAAGGCAGATTACCGGCGAATGCGGCCACGGTGAAGAGACACAGGGATAGGGCGCGAGACAAGCGAAGCATGTGTATGTATTTGATCGGTCGAACGCACAGGCTTCGACAGAACTGTCTGGGAAGTACTAGTGTAGCGCATTTGGGATTGACTTCGGGGGAACGTTGCGCCAAAATAGAACTGGCGAATAAAAGGCGAAATAGCATGAACCCTAACGCCGCTGTTCCCCTAACGCCTGGAGTGTCTCCGGAGCGTGAGACATTGCAGAGCGGGCCGCTCGAATTTCCGCGCGGCGCTATCGCTGAAATTGTGGGTCCGGATAGCTCCGGACGTACTACCGTGGCGCACTCGCTGCTGGCCGCTTCCACGGCCAAGGGCGAAATCTGCGCCTTTGTCGATACCTACGATTCCTTTGACCCGGTGAGTGCAGCCGCGTGCGGAGTGGTTTTATCGCAACTGGTTTGGATCCGCTGCGGGAAGAATTCGGAACACGCGCTGAAAGCGGCCGATCTATTGCTTCATGCCGGCGGGTTCGGCGTGGTGGTGTTGGATCTGTGCCAGATCGCTCCGCGAGTGGCCAACGGCATTCCGCTATCGTATTGGTGGCGATTCCGGCGTGCAGTGGAAAAAACGCCAACCATTCTCGCGCTGCTAGAAAAGCAGCCGCTGGCCAAATCGAGCGCCTCTTTGCTGCTGGAAATGCAACGCAAACAGGCGGTGTGGGCGGGCGCGCCGGGATTTCAGGTCCTGCGCGAATCGGAACTGATTGCTATTCCGCGCAAACCTGTGCGAGCCGTTGCGCAGAGCATTCGAGCGAAAGCCTGGGCGTAGGATGTTCGCGTGTATTCATGGTTCCGCGAATCTGCCGGCAGTCGCCGCCGCGTTCGCGCCGGAGTTTGAGCTGACCTCAAGCGACACCGTCGTGTTTGCGGCCGACGCACTGCGGCGCATGCATGGTTCTCCGCAACAGATCGCGCAAGCCATCTCCGCCCGCGCCGGCAGCAGCGTCAACATTGCCCTGGCCGACACCGTGGATACCGCGATTCTCGCTGCCCGCAACTGCCCGGGCGTTTCCGTCCGCCCCAACCTCGCGCGCATGCCGGTGGAGCGCTTGCCCGGTGTCGAAGGAATGACGGAAGAGATGCTCGACGTGCTGGAGAGTTGGGGCATCCGCACTCTCGAGCAACTGGCGGAGCTGCCCGAAGTGGGCATTGCCGAGCGCTTTGGCCCCGCGGGCGTGCATCTTCAACGTCTGGCGCGCGGCGCCATCGATCGTCCGTTGCGCATCTACCGTCCCGAGACCGAATACGCCGGCCGTATCGAGTTGGAATTTCCGGTGAGTTTGCTCGAGCCGCTCTTCTTTCTCATCGCCCGCGTGTTGAATGAGCAATGCGCGCGGCTGGAATCGAATGCGCTGGCCACCAATGAAGTGCGCCTGTCGCTCGAGCTGGAGAACCGCACCGAGCACACGCGCAGCATCCGTTTGCCGGTAGCTTTGCACGACAGCAAGCCGCTGCTCAAGCTGCTGCAGTTGGAGTTGGAAGCGCATCCGCCCAATGCGCCGGCGGTGGCTTTGCGGCTATACTTGACGGCTGTTCCGCCGCGCACCATTCAGCATGGAATTTTCCAGCCCCTCACCCCAGCCCCAGACCGGCTGGAGCTGACGCTGGCGCGCATTCGCGCCCTGGTGGGAGAGGAAAACGCCGGCCTTGCTGAGTTACTCAATACCCATCATCCGCATCCATTCCGGTTAATCCGCGAATTTCCTTATACTGGCGGCAGTGGGGCGCAGACGCCGTGCCAGGCGTTCCGTTTTTTCCGGCCGCCGCTGTGCGCGCAAGTGGAAGTACAGGCCGAGCGTCCGCGTCGTCTGCAATCAACCGGCATGGCCGGAACGATCGCCGTGGCGGCCGGTCCCTGGCGCAGTTCCGGCAACTGGTGGATGGATGAAAGTTGGAATCGTGACGAGTGGGACATTGCGCTCAGCAACGGCGCTCTCTACCGCATATATAAAGAGCCGGATGGCCGCTGGTTTGTGGAAGGCAGCTACGATTAATGGAGGCGGCCACGCCTACGCTTGAATGTCAAACGAAGCACTGAGTATTAGCACCGAAAGCCGACAATATCCCAGCCGGCCATTTCTGGGCGTGGGCGCATTGATATTTGGCGACAACCGGCTCTTGCTGGTAGAGCGTGGACGCGAGCCGTTGAAGGGATATTGGTCCTTGCCCGGCGGGATTCTGGAAACCGGCGAGACGCTGGAACAAGGGATCCGGCGAGAAGTTCGCGAAGAAACCGGCCTGGAAGTGGAAGCGCTTTCGATCTTCGAGATCTTCGAGCGCATTATGCCCGACGCCGCGGGCAAAACGGAATACCATTATGTATTGATCGACTATCTGTGCCGGCCGGTGGGAGGATCGCTCGCGGCTGCGAGCGACGCCAGCCGCGTTGTCTGGGTGACGCAGCCGGAGTTGGCGCAGTATCGTCTGACGGACGGGACTCTCGCGGTGGTGGAACGGGCGTTTGCAAAACTTCAGCACTGACCTTCTCGAATTCGAATCTCTGCGACAACTGATCGGCCGCTTCGTCCGGAGCCCGTTGGGGCGGGCGGAATTGGACGCGGTCGAGCCGCGTTCGGACCGCGCCGCACTGGAAGAGACGCTGGCCGACGTGGCGGAGGCTTTGATTTATACCAAGGCCGCGACCCAGCCGCAGGCGGCTACCAAAGGGTCGGCGATCCGGATTCGCTTCGATTCTATTCCGGATATTCGCCAGGCGGTGGTTCTGCTGCAGATTGCAGGCGCGGATCTGGAAGCGCTCCAGATTTACGCCTTGACGCAGTTTCTGGATGTGGTGGGAGAGATCCGGTCTCTGCTGACAGCCGTTTGGGAGCGCTTTCCGCGGCTGGGAGCAAAAGCGGCAGGCCTGGTGGACTTGCGATCTCTGTTGCGGGATCTACGTGGAAAAATTCTGCCCGACGGCTCGTTGGCCGATGACGCCAGCGTCGCGCTCAACCGGATCCGCCGCGATATTGAGAAGCAGAAACGCCAGATCCAAATTTCGCTGGAACGCTTTCTGCGCGCTCATCATAGCGACGGCACGCTGCAGGAAGATTTCATCACCATTCGGGACGACCGTTTTGTGGTGCCCGTAATCGCCGGCCAGCAGCGCAAAGTTTCGGGCGTCATTCACGGCGCCAGCGGCACCGGCCACACGCTGTTTGTGGAGCCGCTCGAGACCATCGATCTCAACAACGATCTGGTTCGGCTACGGGATGAAGAGCAGCGCGAAGTGATCCGTATTCTGCGCGAGTTGACTGAGCTGTTGCGCTCGCACGCTTCCGGCATTCAGGGCGCGGCCGAAGTGATCGGCGCGCTGGAACTCCTGTTTGCCAAGGCGGAGTTCGCGCAGGAGTTCGACTGCACCATTCCGCGTTTCAGCTCAGAGAACGCCCGGCGCCTCATTTTGAAAGACGCGCGCCATCCGGTGCTCGAAGACCTGCTGCGCCGCCAGCGCAAGCCGATCATCCCGATTTCGCTGGAACTTGACGAGAACACGCGAACGCTGTTAATCAGCGGCCCCAATACGGGCGGCAAAACCGTGTCGATGAAGACGGTGGGATTGTTGGTGTTGATGGCGCAATCCGGCTTGCCGGTGCCGGCAGCGCAAGCCGAGTTTCCGCTGTTCGATCAGGTGTTGGCCGATATTGGCGATCAGCAATCGATTGCGGAGAGCTTGAGTTCGTTTTCGGCGCACATCGCGCACATCCGGGAAATGCTTTACGACGTCACGCGAGACTCGCTGGTGCTGCTGGACGAACTCGGCCGCGCCACGGACCCCGAAGAAGGCGGCGCTTTGGGCGTGGTGATCCTGGATACGTTTCGCAGCGCGGGCGCGTTCACCTTCGCTTCCACACATTTGTTGGCGCTGAAGGTGTATGGGGCTAACGCGGCCGGCGTATTGAACGCATCGATGGGGTTTGATGAGACCACGCTCGAACCGACGTTTGTTTTGCGGCTGGGAGCGCCGGGCAAATCCGCAGGTTTAGAGATCGCCGGACGCCTCGGGATGCCGCCGGAGATGATCGAACGCGCGCGGCAGACGATGTCGACGCAGGATCGGGATATCGCGCGTTTCTTAAGCGAAGTACACGAGCGGCTGGATCGCATCGCGGCCAGCGAGCGGCAGCTAGCGGCGGCACAACAGGCGCTGGAGACGCGTGAGCGTTCGTTAGCGAAAGAGTGGGAGCAGCGTGAATCCGCAAAATTAAGAGAAGTGGAGCGCCGCTGCGACGCGGCGATCGCCGAATTCGAAGCGCGGGCTCGCGAGACCATCGATCGCATTACCGCCAGTTCAGAACAGCGCAAGGCCGGTGAACAAGCCCTGCGCCGCGTGGCCGAGACCCGCCGCGAGTTCCGCGAGCAGGTGCAAGAGAAGGTGCTCAAGAACACCCCGGCCGCGAAACCGCCAATGGTTGTAGAAGAGGGCTCGCGCGTGCGTCTCAAGGGCGTACGGGAGCCGGCGCGGGTCCGCCGCAGAATCGGCGCGGACCGGTTTGAAGTGGAGGCCGGATACATGAAGATGCAGGTCTCGATCGACGACGTGGAAGAGGTTCTGCCTGCGGCGGGAGAAGCCAGCCGCCTGCCCCGCAATGTGAGTTTTCAGCCGGCTGGGCCGAAGTGGGACGTTAGCTATCGCGAGATCAACATCATCGGCAAGCGCGCCGAGGAAGCCTGCGAAGAGGTGGATAAGTTTCTCGATAGCGCCGCCGTGGCTTCTGTCGACCGCATCCGGATCGTTCATGGCCACGGCATGGGAATTCTCAAGAAAGCCGTGGCTGAATTACTGACGGTGAATCCGCACGTCGAGAAGTTTTACCCGGCCTCGCCGGCCGAGGGCGGCGCCGGCGCCACGGTCGTGGAATTGAAGTAGGCCGGCTTTTTCAACAAGCTCGATAATTGCCTGAGGCTATTTCTTGGCGGAGATCTCCACATTGCCGTCGATGTAGGCGACAAAGTGGGCGCCCTTGGGAGCCGCTACGTCTTTCGGCTTGTCGCCGGGAATATCCAGCGGGCGCTTGAGAGCGCTGGCCGATCCGGCGGCGGAGGCGGCGCGAATGCGCACTTCTTTGCCATCCACCGATTGAACGTAATCGAGGCGATAGGTGATTTTGCCGTGCCCGAAGACCTTCTTTTTCCTACCTTCCACGATCGTGCCCGTGGCCATGGCGCCCTGAGCCACAACGGTGATCCCGCTTACCACCAGGTTGGCGTCAGCCTGAAGATGGACAATCATGCCTTCCGGGGCATCGTCCGGGACATTCTCGGCCAAAGACAACTCGAAAGGCGTGCCGTCGGGGACCATTACTTTGCCAGCAGCCGGCTTGGGTTGAGCGGTGGGCGGAACCACAGGAGGAACGGGCGAGGCCGCAGCCGGGCTCGCGGGGCTTGGAGGGTTCACGGAAGCAGCCGGAGGCGTGGGGTTCGGCGAAGTATTGGGTGGATTATTGGCCGGATTAGTGGAACTTGCTTTATTCGCGGCGGCCGGCTGGTTGGCCGCCGGCGCCGGGACTGCCGCAGGGTTGCTTTCCTCGGCTGGCGTCGGGGGCGCCTCCCCGCGCATCGCCGTCAGCAGCTTTTCCGACGCGCCTGCCTGGGTCAGGCGGACCAGCTCGGCCGGAGAAAAATCGAACGCGGTGTGAGCCGCCGAGATATCGGCAATGATGGCCGACTCCGGAACGTGGGCCTGCAGCATTTTGACAACGTCATCGTTATGGAGGACGGTGCTGGCGGCCGGCGGGTTGGCAGGCCGCAAGGCGGGTCGTACGATAAACCACCAGCCTGCGCCGGCTAACAGGAGAAAAGCCAGCAAGGCCAGCGCTACGAAGGGCCAACGCCTAGCCTTTCCGGTATCCGCGTCCTCAGACGCCGGGGGCAAACCGATCCCCGACCGCTGAATGGTTCCGGAATCGGAGGAGTGCTTGAGGGCCAGGAAAACCTGGTAGATCTCGGCGGCGCTCTGCCATCGATCGTTAGGATTCTTCCTTAAGCATTTGATGATTATGTCCTGGATTTCCAGCGGAACGCCGGGCGCCAACTCAGCAATCGGCTTGGGTTCATCGCGCAGCACGGCAGTCAGCGTGCTTACCGTGTTACCGCGATCGAAGGGACGCTGCCCGGTGGCCATTTCATAAAGAACCGAGCCTAGCGAGAAAATGTCCGAGCGGGCATCGACTTTACGTCCTTCGGCTTGCTCGGGCGACATGTAAGCCACGGTCCCCAGCAGCGTGCCTTCCACAGTCAAGGGCCCGGTGTCGGCGCGGGTTTCGGAGTTATCGTAGGCCAGTTCCGCAGGCAGTTTTGCCAGGCCAAAATCCAGAATTTTCACCAGCCCGCGCTCGGTCACCATGATGTTGCCGGGCTTCAGATCGCGGTGGATGATGCCGGCGCCGTGCGCGGCCATCAGCGCATCGGCCAGTTGCAGCCCGTAGTGAATCAGTTCCTCCACGGTCATGCCGTAGGGCGGAATGAGTTCGCGCAGGCTTTTGCCGGAGACATACTCCATCACCATCAATTCGCGCCCGCTCTCGGAAACCATGTCGTGGATGGTGACAATATTGGGGTGGTTGAGCGCGGACGCAGCCTGGGCTTCTTGAAGAAAGCGGCGCCGCTGCTCGGGCGTACACACCACATCCACCTTGAGCGCTTTGATGGCGACAATCCGGTTGAGGCGCGTATCCCGGGCGCGATACACCTGACCCATCCCCCCGGAGCCAAGTTTTTCCAGCAGTTCGTACGATTCGTGCACCGGCATCTTGAGTATCACATACAGGAGATTGTGTTTTAAGCTAGCTAAACGTTACAGTACGTTCTACGAGGGGGATTTGGCGGCGGCCCAGGGATTTGAGCGACGATGCTCTAGCAGGTCTGCTCGGCCCCCGCAGTTGCATGTCCCAGACGTACACTAGAACCATGAAGTTCCGCGTCGTGCTGGAGTTCGATCCAGAAGTCCGCTGCTACTCGGCCGTCTGCCCGGAACTCCCCGGCTGTGCTTCGGCGGGCGAAACCGAAGAGGAGGCTCGCAGCAACGTCGAAGAGGCGATCCGGCTCTACCTTGCCCCGGCCGAGATTCCTTTGCCCGGCGATGCCAAGGTGGTCGAGGTCACGATTGGGTGAACGCGGCACGCCGCGGCTGACGGCAGATCAAGTTGTCGCGGTCTTGAAGCGGCATGGTTTCACGTTGGCGGGCCAGTCTGGAAGTCATCAGAAGTGGCGCAACGCGGCAACCGGAAAACAAGTGATTGTCGCGTACCACCGCAGCCGAGTTCTGCCGCTCGGAACGATGAAATCGATTGTGGAGGGAAGCGGAATTCCTACTTCGGAGTGGCCTGCCTAGACCGCAGACGACAGCCCTCGGGAGGTTCGTAGTGGCCAAATCCGCCTAGCCAGGGGATACACTTTGAAAGAGGTCCAGAATTTGAGAACGAAATCGGTGCTGCTGGTTGGCGCTCTGCTGGCTTGCGGGCTTGTTCGCGCGGAGAGCACTCCAGCGAAAGCGCTGCTGGTGCTTTCCAAGGGCGACCATACCCTCGCCATCGTCGATCCCGCCACTCTCAAAGTGGTGGCGCGGATGCCCTCCGGACCCGATCCTCATGAAGTAGTCGCTTCGGCGGATGGAAGGTACGCCTACATCTCCAACTACGGCGGCGGAAGGTACAACACGCTCACCGTGGTTGACCTGGTGGAGCAAAAGACCTTGGCGCCCGTGGATCTCGGCGCGCTCCGCGGGCCTCACGGCCTGGTGTTCGTGGGTGGAAAAGTCTGGTTCACGGCCGAAGCAGCCAAGGTGATCGGCAGCTATGATCCGGTATCGAAGAAGATCGACTGGGTGCTCGGTACCGGTCAAAACAGAACCCACATGATTTTCGTTTTCGACGATCTCAAGCGGATGGTCACTTCAAATGTCAGTTCCGCGACCATGACTATCATCGAGAAGAGCGCCGGACCGGGTGGTGGTCCGCCAGGTTCACCACAGGGAGATTGGAGCGAGACGGTAGTGCCCGTGGGTAGAGGGGCGGAAGGGTTCGATGTTTCACCGGACGGTAAGGAAATCTGGGCCGCGAATGCGCAAGACGGCACCGTTTCTATCATCGATGTCGCCAGCAAGAAAGTAGTTCAGACGCTTAAGGCCAACGTTGCGGGGGCGAACCGGCTGAAGTTTACGCCAGACGGAAAGCTGGTGTTCATATCCACATTGCGCGGCCCGGACTTGACAATAATCGATGCAAAGACTCGTAGCGAAGTGAAGCGCGTGAAGATTGGACATGGCGCAGCCGGTATTCAGATGGAGCCGGACGGGTTGCGTGCTTATGTGGCCTGCACGCCAGATGACTATGTCGCGATTATCGATTTAAAGTCACTGGAAGTGAGCGGTCACATCGACGCGGGTAAACAGCCGGATGGCCTGGCTTGGGCAGTGCGGGAGCATTGAGAATCTCTCTCCAAAACCAGCTTCAGGCCATGCGCCAGTTTCTGCATCGCCATAATTGAAGGACATGTTGATGCAGCAACTGTTTGAACGGGGCATCATGATCATGGGTCCCTCCCAAAGACCCCACTCTCCAGGTTGGTATTTTCAACCCCGCGTTCCTGGCCACCTTGCCTGGGGAACGCAGTTTCAAAATGGCCGAAATGGCTTGGCTGGCCGGCGATTGGATCACTCTCAACCATGTTCCGGAGACGCCTGCCAATCCCGCCTACACTGACGCCGGAACCGCTACTCTCCGCCTGTGCGAGAACGGGTCCTGGATCTGCCGCGTCGCCGCCGATGGCCGCGAACACCCGTTTATCACTTACGACCCATTCAGCAAACAGTGGATGTACGTACTTGCCCAGGGCGCGTTCGGCATCCTCCGGTCTTCAGGAAGGCATGGGGATCAGATCGTGTTCGAAGGCGGCATGACCATGATCGGTGTCGATTGCGAACTCCGGCAGGTCTGGACCAAAATCAGCGACGACGAATATCGCTTCGTCAATCAGGAGCGCCTGCCCGATGGCTCGTGGAGCTACGCCGACGAATGGGAATTCCACCGCGCTTAGCGAGCACGCGCATGGACGTGGCCGCCTTTACTCCAAGACCCGTTCGGCGCGGTGACCACCAAACGCGTGGATGGTTCTAGTTCCGGCCCTAACTGCGCCACTATGTCGCGTGCCACGACGAATGCAGTATTCGTCTCCGGCTTTCAAGGCAATTCGTTCTCCGTCGAGCACCACGAGCATGTACTCGTCGTAGTCGTGGACATGCTCCGCCGACGCCGCGGTCTTCTCGCAAGTCCAAAACGCCATTTGGCTTCCGTCTGCCCCATCGAATATGTAGCCTTCGACTTCTGGCGTCGCCTGATCGCCTTTCGCAATCCGGTTCGCAGGGTGCTTCATGAAGCCGGGAAATTTGACCATAGTTCACGATCTCGCGGAATTTCTATGACGTTTTCGGCGCACTATCCAGTCGCGGTCCGGCGCTACTGGCGTGTTTCAACATGGCGATGGGGAGCGAGAACCGGCGCCCACCATTGGTTAAAGGGCATCCAACTGCCTTCATCCGAGATGGCGCAACTGCCGCCCATTTTACAGACTTCCACTGCATAGACAGGGTGGATCTCCCAAAGGGACGAGCGCACGGGTGAGCAGCCGGAGTCCTTTGTACCGCAAGGGCAGGGCGTATGAGACGCATCGAAGAAAAGTTGCCCGGTGATGCGGTAGACACGCGATTGCAGCCGGGTGGCCACCGGCAGGTTGGGGACGTAGAGTTGCGTGGTTGGGTTGTAGATTTCGAAGTGGCCAATCTCGTTCCAACTTCGGGGCCGGAAGTGGGGACTGATCTCGGCCGTGACGCTAGAGCATTCCGCCGCGCCGTCAGAGTCGCCAAGCGCGATATGGACGTCGTTGTTGACTTCTCCCAGCCCATCGCAATTAACGCTTTCGCCGTCGGTTATGTCGGCGTGATGGGCCTCAATCAGATACGCCACCAGGCGCACGAGTTTCCCTTCTCCCAGCGCCTGGACTTGTGTCCGGCTGGTTGGGATCGTCGAGCCAAAAGTAATTCCTTGCGCCTCGGCTTGTTGCTGCAGATCGATTAAACCGGCAACTGTTATATCCATGGGCGGATCCGTGGCACAAAAATTATTCTTGGCCAGATCCTGGAGTTTGATTGACGCGCTGGAGGAAGCTTTTCCGCTAATTCCACAGGTCGTATCGATCGATTGAGTTTCGCGGACGGCGGCGAAGGGCGGGATGGGCCGGCCATCCGGGCAGACGCGCGGAAACGGGGTCTGCGCGCCGGCGCCGAAACACCCCGCCATTACCAGGACGAGGAATTGTGCGTTCATGAATTCACCTCACATTAGCGATATTCCGGACAATCATATGACGATCGCAGGCGAATTACAAGGGGCGATTCGCTGCCTGTTACAACGCAATATCTGTTCTCGACATCTTCTGGCCGGACATTCCCGTTAATAACTCCCGCGCCGATTTTTTCAACAGCGGATGGCGAATGTCCGGCGCGATTTCGGCCAGAAGCTCTAACACAAAACGGCGCAGGTGCATGCGCGGATGCGGCACTTCCAACTCAGCGGTCTGCACCACGAAGCGGCCGAACAAGAGAATGTCGATGTCGATGCTGCGCGGGCCTTTCGGCGTAATCCGCTTGCGCCCCAATGCCAATTCGATTGCTTGCAGCGAATGCAGCAATTGTATAGGGAAAAGCGCCGTTTCCACTTGCACAACCAGATTGAGGAACCAAGGCTGATTGCGCAGGTCCTGCGGCTCGGTTTCATATACGGACGAGCGCTTCACCGTATGCACGCCCGCCGCCTCCATCCGCGCCAATGCCTGCCGCAAGTTCAACTCGCGGTCGCCGAGATTCGAGCCGAGCGAAAGAAAAGCGGTTTTCAAAACGGTCTTTTCAAAAAAGTGTGTTCTGCACGCCGCCGCGCAAACGCCCGCGGGGCACTTTGAAATACTCAAAGGCGCGATCCGTCGCCACGCGCCCGCGCGGCGTCCGGTCGATAAAGCCCAACTGCATCAGGTACGGCTCGTAGACCTCTTCAATGGTGTCCGGCTCCTCGTCAATGGAAGCGGCAATGGTGTTCACACCCACCGGGCCCCCGCCATATTTCACCAATAGGGTCTGCATGATCTTCTGGTCGATCTCGTCCAGGCCATAACAATCCACTTCGAGCAGATTGAGCGCGGCGGCGGCTGCTTCGAGATCGATGTGGCCGGCGGCGCGTACTTGCGCGTAGTCGCGAACCCGCCGCAACAGACGATTCGCAATACGCGGCGTGCCCCGGCTGCGGCGCGCGATTTCTTCGGCTGCCGGCGCGTCGATGGTGACTCCCAGCAGTTTCGCCGAACGCAACACGATGCGCGCTAACTCCGGAAAATCGTAGTGATTCAGGCGCAGAACCAAGCCGAACCGGCCGCGCAAGGGCGCACTCACCAGCCCTTGCCGCGTGGTGGCGCCGATGGCCGTGAAGTGCGGAATAGTCATGGAATGCGTACGGGCGCCTGGACCTGCGCCGATAAGAATATCGATGCGGAAGTCTTCCAGCGCCGAGTAGAGAATCTCTTCCACGTCGGGCATCAGGCGGTGAATCTCATCGATGAAAAACACCTGTCGCGCTTTGATGTTGGTCAGGACACCGGTGAGATCGAGCTTCTTTTGCAGAATGGGTCCGGAGGTCTGCTCGTAAGGCACTCCGAGTTCCTGCGCGATGATGTTGGCCAGCGTGGTTTTTCCCAAGCCTGGCGGACCGTATAGCAGTACATGATCCATGGCCTCACCGCGCTTGGTGGCGGCTTCAATGGCGATCGCCAGGTTTTCCTTGAGTTTGGGCTGGCCAGTGAAATCGGCCAGCAACTGGGGTCGCAAAGCGGCTTCAAACTGCCGCTCACCCTCCAACGGACCCGCGGAAACAATGCCCTTCTCGCGCATGTAGTCTCAGATTAACGCGCCAATTCCAGCGCGCGGCGGAATAGCGGCTCAAAATCACTGGAGCTCAATTCTGTTTTGGCTTTTTTCACGGCGGCTTCGGCATCTCCGCGGCTGCATCCAAGGTTGACTAACGCGGAAAGCACGTCCTGTTCTACCGCGCTGAACACGGTCGCGGGCTTGCTCGCCGGACCGGCGCCGGTTGTGCCCCCGACGCCTTCCAGTTTGTCCTTCAGCTCCAGGACCATACGCTCGGCGGTCTTCTTTCCCACGCCAGGAATTCGCACCAACTGGGCGACATCGCCGCTGCGGATCGCGGTCACCAGATCGGCGGCAGCCAAGCCCGAAAGTACCTTGATCGCCAGTGACGGGCCGATGCCACTCACCGCAATCAGCCGTTCGAAAATGGTCTTCTCTTCGGGTGTGACAAAACCAAATAGTTGAAACGCGTCTTCACGTACATGCGTGTGAATGCGTAGACGGACCTCCGCGCCCGCATCCGGCAAGGCGGAAAACGTCGACACCGGGATGATCACGTCGTAGCCGACGCCGCCCGTCTCCAACATAACCTGGTTCGGATGTTTTTCGAGTAAAGTTCCGCGCAGATGGCCGATCATTCACACGCTCCGGATGCCGATAGCGATCACGGTGATGTCGTCGGACTGTTCCGCGCCATTGGCGAACGTGTCCACGCCGCGAACCAGGGCTTCAATCACATCCGTGCCCGCGTAGCGTGATACGAGGCGCATCACCTCAGCGTCATCCCACAGTTCTTCGGCTGGGTTCATCGCCTCGCTCACGCCATCGGAAAATGCGATCAGAAGGTCTCCCGCTTCAAGGTCTACTTCGGCCTGTTCATAGGCGGCCTGTTCTATCAAGCCGACCGGCATCGAACAAACTTCGATCTGCCGCGCCGTCCCGTCCCTTACCAGCAATGGCTGCACCTGGCCGGCATTGACGTAGCGAAGCTTGCGCCGGGCTGGATCGATCCAGCCGCAAAATAGCGTCGAGTATTTTTCGGGCAGGGACGAATTGTATACGGAGCGATTCAAATCGGCGATCAATTGGACCAGAGAATCCGGCGGCTGCAACATCTGCGTCCGCAGCGACGCCTGGATACTGGCCATCAGCACGGCCGCGGCAATTCCCTTCCCCGAAACATCGCCCAAAGTAAACACGAAAGAGCCATCGGGCGTGGGGAGAAAATCGTAATAGTCGCCACCGACGAATTTGGCCGGCCGGCAAAAGCCCGCGTACTCGATGCCGGGAACCGGCGGCAGGCTTTGCGGGAACAATTTGCTTTGCACGTCCCGCGCAATCTCGATTTCCCGATGCAGCAGCCGCGCTTCTTCCGCTTCTTTCCGGAGGCGCTGCAGATTCAGTGCCGACGCGATATAGGAACTGGCCAGGCCAAGCAAGCTGGTATCCGCGTCGTTGAAACCATCCGGCTTGTTGAGCACCTGCAGCGCGCCGATCACCTTCGCCGCGTCTTCGCTCGAGCGAAGAGGAAGCGTGAGGATCGATCTGGTGACGTAACCGCTGCTCGCGTCCACGGTGCTCTGGAACCGCCGGTCGGAGGCGGTGTCGTTAATGATGATGGGCGCGTTGGCGGCCACGCACGCTCCCACGATGCCCTGCGTCAATGGAATGCGAATCTGCCCCACGCCCTGGGCGACTTTTGTCCACAACTGCTGGGAACGCTCGTCCACCAGCCAAATGCTGCAGCGGTCGGCGCCGGTCAGGTCGCGCGCCAGCCGTGCGTTCAGTTCCAATAGTCGATCCAGATTTCCCTCGGCGGCAATCTCGCTGGCATAGTGAAAGATCACCTGAGAGATACGGTCGGTGGAAGTCTGTGGAGGTGGGCTGGGCATGCTGGTCAACTCAGTTTGCTAAAGATCGGTACTTAAGAATCGTACATTAAGACATATGGCCCGCCGCCGCTTTTTCGTCGAGCACGTTCACGCTGGGCACGCCAGCATTGAAGGCGAAGAGGCGCATCACCTCACCCGCGTTCTCCGCGTCGAAAAAGGGCAGAAGTTCGAGATTTCCGATAACGAGAGCGTCTATCTGGCTGAAGTGGAAGCCGCGCATAAGAGCTTGGTCGATTTCGTGGTGCTGGAACGCCTGCCGGCCGTGGCAGCCGGCGTCGAAATTCGCCTGTATGCGGCGCTGGTGCGTTTTGAACGCTTCGAGTTGATGATTGAGAAGGCCACGGAGCTGGGTGTCAGCGCCGTAATCCCGGTAATCGCGGAGCGCAGTGAAAAAGGACTGGAGCAGGCAGTGAGCAAGCGGCTGACGCGTTGGAACCGCATCGCCCGGGAGGCTAGCGAGCAATCGCGCAGGCTGCGTTTGCCGCAATTGGAAGAGCCGGTGCGATATTCACAGGCGCTAGCCGACGACGCGGCCTGCCATCTTTTTCTGGATGAGAGCGGCGCTCCGCCAATCTTGTCCGTATTACCGGCCGCGATCGGCGAGACCGAGTCCATAGCTCTGTTAACCGGCCCGGAGGGCGGCTGGACGGACCGCGAACGGTCCGCGGCGGAGGACACCTGGAGCGCCGTCTCGCTGGGTCCGCAAATTCTGAAAGCGGAGACGGCCGCGATGGCGGCATTGGCGATTCTCAATGCCTGGTGGGCGAGGCCTGGTGCGCGAGCCATGCGATCCTAACAGCTTGAATTCTTCCGCTCCGCGCGTCGCCGTCGTCATCCCGTGCTACAACGAAGCCGCCGCAATCGCGCAAGTGGTGGCCGGCTTCCAGCAATACCTGCCCGAAGCCGCGATTTACGTCTACGACAACAATTCCCGCGATGATACCATCGCCGCCGCCCGCCAGGCCGGCGCGATTGTGCGCTCAGAGACCATGCAGGGCAAAGGTAACGTGGTGCGCCGCATGCTCAGCGACGTGGACGCGGACATTTATGTGATGGCGGACGGCGATGGCACCTACAATCCCGCCGACGCACCCGAAATGGTGCGCCTGGTGCGCGAGGACCAGTACGCGATGATTGTCGGCCGCCGCATTTCCAAGGGCGCCGGCGCCTACCGGCGCGGACACGTTTTTGGAAACCGGCTGTTTACGCGGGCTGTGGAATGGCTGTTTGGCCGGACGTTTACAGACATTCTTTCGGGCTATCGCGCGCTCTCGCAGCCGTTCGTGCGCTCGTTTCCGGCCGCGAGTTCCGGATTCGAAATCGAGACGGAGCTGAGCGTGCATGCGCTGACTCTGCGGCTGCCGGTGCGCGAAATCGAGACAGCGTATAGCATGCGCCCGGAGGGTTCGGAATCGAAGCTCAATACGTATCGCGATGGGTTTCGGATTATTCGCATGATTCTGCGTTTATTTCGCAGTGAGCGGCCACAGCTTTTTTATTCCTTGATCGGATTTGGATTATGGCTGATCGCGCTGGCGCTGGCATATCCGCTGTTCATCACGTTTGTAGAAACTGGTCTCGTGCCGCGGTTGCCGACCGCGGTGCTCGCCACGGGAATCGCCATTGCGGGGTTGCTCAGCTTTTCGTGTGGTCTGATTCTGGATACAGTGACGCGGGGGCGGCGCGAGGCGAAATTGCTGGCTTATTTGGCGGCGAAGAGCGAGCGGGGGTGAAGTTCCGTCGGGACTTCATGAGCCGTCCCGCAAGAGCGGATATTGATCAGGAATGGGGCCGGCCTGCGGCGCCTTTCTTCTCAACGTCGCGACGTCCGGATCCTCGGAACGAAGAATCTCCAGGTCATGTGGCTGCAGTACTTCGAATGCGTTTGTTGAGACTTTTCGGCGCAGTCTTCCCTGACACCGCACCGCCTCATTCCGAGATTTGGCCAAATTTATCACTTTGACCAACTCATCGTCCACACTCATAGACAGAGTTCGTGCCTCTCCTTCGATTAAGCCGACTCCCCGCACGGTCGCACCCTTTCTTGTGCGGCGAACCTCAGTAGTAAGAAAGAGCACGCTGTCGTCTGTTCGCACGGCAAAATTTCTCAGCCGCTCAGCGATTTCACGCAAAGTATGGAGGTTAGATCTGCGAAACATCCATCGTGAAAATCCTTGGCCGCTATATTTGCGAACTGCGGAGAGGCGCAACGTTATCTCTAATCCCGAGATACCCAGGTGCTCGGGCTGGATCAGGTTGGCAATCGATTCACATACGTTCGCGGACAACCCGTAGCTCAGGGATGTGGACAACCAATCAGTTGCCGGTTCCGGAGGTTTTTCCGCTAGAAGATGCTCCAGTTGATCCAGCGCGTCACGCAGCCGCAGGCTCACGTTACGCGGAAAGGGAACGAACTCATCCTGCACTCCCGTAAACAGCGAAGCGTCCAATTTCGACAAGACACAGACCCAACCTGGTTCGTCGAAGAATCCGAGTTCCAGGCTGGCGACGTAGTCGGTAACCTCCTTGGGGCGTCGCTTTACAAACCATGGTTGCGGTTCGATAACGGCGTGCGCAACGGCGCTTAGGATCTCGCGCCCATTTTCCCGTATGGAAAGTGAACTCCCGAGGGTAGGGTGTTCGGCTGCGTAGCCACCAGCCGGACCCACGCGGATGATGTCGCAGTCTGAACTTCGAAGGTCCTGAAGGATCTCCAGTTGAGATCGTCCTTCGACGGCTTCCAACTCGCAAATGAGTTCTCGGATGCGCTGAGCGTAACCACTTGCCAACGGGTGGAGTGGCAATACCAATTCGTCAGCGTCCGGTTTGGCTGGATGCGTCCAAACGGCTGCCGAGCCGGTTTCGTGCACTTTCGTCCAGGCGTTGGAGCCGAGATAGGCCTCGATGCTCGGAGGCAAGACTGAAGCGAGGACGGCTGGATCGCGAATGTCGACTTTCAAGGCTTGTCACCGTTGCCGATCTTTACCATCATAGTCTTTAGGGATTGCGAGGTGAGCCGCTGGTCGACAGGCAGGTGTACGGTCACCTTAACCTCGTTCCTTGTCGCCTTGTAGCCGAGTAGGGATACCCAATACGCGGCACCACGAAGGCAAAGCCGGTCCGCCGAATATTCCAACCAATCATCTGCATTATCCCCAGCGGGAACCTCGACCACGGCGAGAATCCGAGGAATCGCCAAATTTTCCGGGCGCAGATCATCGTAGTTTCTAATCGGCAAAGGAAAGGCGATTCCTGAGGGCTGCTTTTCCAGTACCGAAGAACATTTGATCTGAATTGCCAGCTTCGGCGAGTGGATCTTGGTGTCACCCAACCTGGCAGACAAGACCAGATCCTCGCTATCGTAGTCCGGTCCTGGCCGTGCAACGGAGCAGCCTGCTACTGAGGCGAGAACTCGGATATATGCTTCGCTGAACTGCGCTTTTCGTTGATTTAGCTCCACAACTTCAAGGAATATATTAGTACATCTGATGCCAGAACGACGATGAAATCGCACCCGATTAGGACAGCGCACAATGGGATTAAGCGCTTTTGTTCATTGGAAGGCGCCCAACATTGGAGGTTCCTCAAATCGCCACCACCGTCGCGCTCACCGGCTTCGAGCCCACCGGAATCAGCATAAACAACGCCCCTTTCTTCCACCTGCGCTGCTCGTTTACGGTGCGCGTGATGTTGGCGATGCGAATCACCGCCATATCGCCGGAGGTTTGGTTTAGCACCAGCGCATACTGCCGGTCCGGCGTGATGGTGACGTAGCCCGGGCCCGCGCCGACGGGCGTCACTGCTAGCAGCTTATGAGTGGCGATATCGAGAATGCTGACATCTCCCGATTGTTGATTGGCCACAAACAAATACCCTTCGTCGGGAGCATCGGGCGAATTCTTTATCGGCTCCAATGACACAGACGCCATGGCGCCGGGAGTGTGACCGGCGAGCACGGTTTCCGCCACTTCCGGTGTGTAATAGGGATAAACGACCACCACCCCGTCCATACCAGCCCCGGTCACAAATAACTGGCCTCCCAGCGGGCTGAAGCAAAATTGATCGGGCCGCACGGCAAGGGGAAGATTGACGATCAGGCCGCGCGTCGCGGTTTTGTAGACCGACAATCGATGGCCGGACAGATCGGCGGCCAGCAACTGGCTGGAGTCCGGTTGAAAGCGCACCGTTCCGACATCGCCGCCCGCGGGCGCCGGTTCAAACGCCCGCTTTTGTGCGATGTCGAAGAAGCCGATGGCGCGACTCGATCCATAACTGATCGCGAGCCATTTGCCATCGGCCGATAGGTCGAAATCGGCCGGGTCGGCAGGCAACGGCGCTACCCAGTCTTGAGCAAGGCTCGGCAAGGCCAAGCGCACCAGGCGGCGCGGCGAAGTACACAAGACATACAATGCCTGACCATTCATGCGCATGGTTAGCGCCGATTTCGCCACTTGGACTTTGCGGACCAGGGCCAGCGTGTCCGCGCTGATCTCGTGCACGTGACCGTTTTCGGGCGTCAGCGCGAAGACGCGCGAACCGGTCGACGTGATGGCCGTTGGCGATCCCTCCACGTGAATGTGCCGCGCAACCGCGAACACCGTCAGGTCAACCGCGGCGACTGCTTGCCCTTCCTGATTGGCGATGAATGCAAACCCGGAAAAGCCGCGCGCCTTGGGCCGCCGGCACGCAATGCCGGCAGCGGAAATTCCAACCAACAAGAAAGAACGGCGGGTGAACACTTGCTCTTATTATCGCCACCCGCCGTAGGTTCAGTACCGGTAGGGATGCCAGTAACCGAACCGGTCGTAATAGCCACGGTGATACCGATGCTCCCAGCGTTCATGTGCGCGCCACTCGCGCCGCTCGACGGAACGACGGCGATAGTAGCGATCTTGCGCGGACGCGGCCGGGCCAAACAGAACCAAAGCCGACGCCAACGCCAATCCGGTAATACCCAACTTTCTCAACATTGCAGCGGTCCTCCTTCGCTAACTTGGATGTGCGCAAGCTTCGCCGCATTAACAACAAAATCGTAAACCGATCTTCATGAAACCGGTCTGAGGGGCGGCCCTGGTGGCCCCTGTTCACACCGCAGTGCGAGCAAGGCCTCGATAGAATCGGAGTCCGTGCGTTTCCTTCTCTGGTTGATCACGATCAAAGTGATCGTTCCGTCCTCTCGCGATCTGTTGCTCAAGTGGGCTGAGGTGATGGTCGAGGCGCAAAGAGCTCGACGGCGTGTGGAAACGGCCGATGCCTGGCTTGCCTCCACGGCCATTCTTTGCGGGCTTCCCCCATTTACCAATAATGGCAGCCATTACTGGGTAGCGCGTGGACTGAAAGCGATTACACGCGTGATGTTGTGCGCGCTTCACATCGCGTTCTAATAGTAGCTACTGGTGCTTTTCCGCTCTCCAACCTGGCTCTGGCCGAACTTACTCAGCCTGGATGCGCCGGCCGTGGCAGTGATCTGGCAATTGCTGTTCGCCCGGTCGTTCCAGGTGCGCGTGCCTTGGCCGGCCACGGTCTTGCTGGCGGCGTGCGTGTGGATGATCTATGTGGCTGACCGTCTTCTAGACGCCATCGCGTCCCGTCCATCGACCGCGCGGCACTTCTTCCACCGCTCGCATTTTCGAAGCTTCCTGCTGTGTTTCGGACTCTGCGCCTTGGGAGCTTTCGGATTGTTATCGACGAAAATCGACAGCGGCGTCCGGAGCGCGGGCGTCCCGATGGCCGCGGCGATGGCTGCATACTTCACTTTGGTGCACGCCGCGCCGCGCGCCTGGCGGAAACTCTGGCCCAAGGAACTGGCGATTGCGATTCTGTTCGCGCTGGGCACGTGCCTGCCGGTCTATGCCGAGGCGCCCGGCGCCGGACCGGCCATGCTTCCGCCACTTGCGTTGTTCGCCAGTTTATGTTGGATCAATGCAGTGGCCATTGATCGTTGGGAACGGAAACAAGCCGCGGTCTGGTTGGTTCCGCTCGCGTTAACCGCCAGCGGTTTCGCTTTGGCGCTCTCGCTTTCCGGTCACCTTTGGCTCTACTGTGCCGCCGCGTCGGCCGCCGCATCGCTCGCCTGGCTCACCCAGCGGCGTGAGCACATTCCGCTCGACCAGCGGCGCGTGCTGGCGGATGCGGTTTTGGCCGCGCCGGCTTTATCCGCGCTGCTCGTCTTGTTGAAGTAAAGGCGCCACAGTGAGGTGTTGCGGTAATCGCGCGTCAAATTGGTACCATGATTGGGAAAGTATTTTTGTTCGAGGAGATGGATGAGTAAAGAAGACAGCATTGAAGTGACTGGCACAGTCGTGGAAAAATTCCCCAGCGGTCTCTTTAGCGTGCAACTGGATCAGGAGCGCACCGTCCTCGCGCATCTGGCCGGCAAGCTACGCCGCAACCGCATTCGCGTGCTGGCGGGCGACCGCGTGACCTTGGAAATGTCCCCCTACGACCTGACCAAGGGCCGCATCACCTATCGCCACAAATAGTTGCATAGAGTTCTCTTCATTTTCGGCACCCGCCCGGAGGCCATTAAACTCTGCCCGTTAGTGCGAGAGTTGCGCTCCAGCTCCGATTTCCAGACTCGCGTTTGCGTGACTGGACAACACCGCGAAATGCTCCACCAGGTACTGACCGCTTTTGAAGTGCAGCCGGATTACGATCTCGACCTCATGCTGCCCGGACAAACGCTGCTGCAATCCACCAGCCGGATTCTCGCCGGGATAGAACCCGTGCTAAACGCGGAAGGCCCAAATCTGACCATCGTGCAGGGCGACACCACTACTACCTTTTGCGGCGCTTTGGCTTCGTTTTATCAAAATGTGCCTGTTGCCCACGTCGAAGCCGGCCTGCGAACGGCCGATTTGCGCCAGCCGTTTCCGGAAGAACTGAACCGCGTGCTGACGTCCCGCATAGCCGCCCTGCACTTTGCGCCTACCGAGGAAGCCGCTAAGAATCTGCGCCGGGAGGGAACCGCGCCGGACTCGATACATGTGACCGGCAATACGGGGATTGACGCAGTGTTATATGTGCGCGATGCTCTGGAGCATGGCCGGCTAGAGACGCCCGCCGTTTTTCAAAACGAATCATCTGTGACCGGGGACAGCAAACTGATCGCCGTAACGGCCCACCGCCGCGAAAGTTTTGGCGGTGGATTTGAACGCATTTGCAGCGCGCTGGCCCAGCTTGCGGAGCGTCCCGATGTGGAGATTGTCTATCCAGTGCATCCGAATCCCAACGTGCAGGACCCGGTGAACCGTATCCTGCGCGGCAGGCCCAATATTCACCTGATTGCCCCGCTGGATTATGTGGCTTTCGTTGACCTCATGCGGCGGGCGTATCTGCTGATTACAGACTCGGGCGGAATTCAGGAAGAAGGTCCATCCCTGGGCAAGCCTATTCTGGTGCTGCGCGAAAAAACTGAGCGGCCGGAAGCCGTAACCGCCGGCACGGTGAAGCTCGTAGGAACCAGCCCCGAACGAATCGTAAATGAGGCGGTCCGTCTGCTCGACGACACCCAGGAGTATCAACGCATGGCGCGCGTTCACAACCCTTATGGAGACGGCCATTCCTGCCCCCGGATTGCGGGGCTAATCCGTTCATTCCTAAGCAAATAAAATTTCCATAAAACTTCGCAAATCGCTCCTTTTTGGACCCCAATTGCCCGGTTTATTAGATAGGGCGTCCTAAAATGGTGACCGAGGACTGAAACCATATCCATGAGGCAGTATAACTTTCGGTCGTTACCTCGCCGCTCTGGCCCAGTGTGCGGTTTGGCGCAATCGCTCGCGGAAAAGCTGGTCGGCCAACAAACCGCGATCGAAACCATAGTGCCGTACGTGCAGATTCACCAGGCAAGCCTGGCGCCAGAGGGACGGCCGATCGGTGTCTTTCTTTTGCTGGGCCCCACCGGGACCGGCAAAACCAAAACCGTGGAGGCCTTAGCCGAGGTGCTCCATGGAAACCCCAAGAAGCTCCTGCGAGTAGACTGCGGGGAGTTTCAGATGGAACACGAGGTCGCAAAGCTGATTGGCGCTCCGCCGGGTTATTTGGGGCATCGCGAAACGCAGCCCACCTTGACCCAGGCAAAGATCAATCAGGCGGCGAGCGAAGCGAACGACGCGGCCATTCTGCTGTTCGATGAAATCGAGAAAGCCGCGCCCTCCATGACTCGCCTGCTGCTGGGAGTTTTCGATAAAGCGACGCTCCGGTTGGGCGACAACACCACCGTGAATTTTGAGAAGACGCTTATCTTCATGACCAGCAACCTGGGCGCGCAAACCATGGCGAAAACACTGCGGCCGGATTTTGGTTTTTCGTCGGTAGTCCCGCCGGCGGAACGCTACACTCGCGGCAAGCTCGAAAAAATCGGGATGGCGGCCGTCCGGCGGCGCTTCGCCCCGGAGTTCGTCAACCGGATCGACACGGTGATCACCTATCAGCCGCTTTCGCCCGAAGCTCTGGCGGCGATTCTCGATCTCCAACTCAATGAATTGCAGCAACACATCGACAGGCGCCTCGGATTGCGGTCGTTTCAAATCGAGATCCCGCAACGCACGCGGAGATTTCTCCTGCGAAAAGGCACCAGCCAGGAATATGGCGCGCGCGAGTTGAAGCGCGTTCTGCACCGTCAATTGACCCAGCCGCTGGCGGTGCTCATCACGACGGGGGAAGCGCGGCCGGGGTGTTTGATACGCGCCGATGTGGCGGATTCCCGGGACAAGTTGATTCTGCGGGTAAACCCGCCAGAGAAACTACAGTAAAGAGAATCTACAATGAAATGGACTCCCGATGCGTTGGTTTCTCTCCAAGGACGTTCCGGAATTCTCGCGGTTGCTGCTGGTGGAAAGCGGCAGCCGTCAGTTGTTTGAAACATTTCTCAGCGGTTTGTATGAGTCCCATCCTGGATTGCAGGCCGATCTGGTGACGTGCTATTCCGGGCCTCCCAAGCATTTTCGCGGGGAGTGCGGCCAGGTATTCAACGTGAACGATTACCGCGATCGACCGTCGCGGCGCAAACTCACCGCCGGCCTGGCAGGCAATGGCTATTCGGTGGCCGCCATCATCTGCTCCGGCGAGCCGATCATGACCAAATGGAAATGGCTGATCGCGGCGCGGGTGCCGGCCAAGATTCTGGTGCTCAACGAAAACGGCGACTACTTTTTTGTAGACCGCGGTAACCTGTCCACCATAAAGCAGTTCATGCTGGTGCGGGCCGGGTTGATTGACGGCAGCGCGGTGCGCACCATCGGCCGTCTGCTGCTATTCCCATTGACGCTGACATACCTGATTCTGTTTGCCTTGAACGCGCATTTGCGGCGCAGGGTTTGACAGAGGGCGCTGCCCACGAAACGCAGCACGCAATGCGAGACTGACCGCCATTCTTCACTCCAGCCCCGAACGCTAGTGAAGGGAACTTCCGCCTTTCCCCTCACTAACGTTCGGGGTTGACAAAAGCCTGGGCTTAGAACGAAATCCGGATCCCGAACTCGATCGCCCGCGGCGCGCCCAGGCCGAACACTCCCGTGCCGATGCCCACCCGGTTATCGATGCGGTCCGCCTGCGTCGTCCCATTGATGGACCCCGGCGAGCCATTCAGCAAACCGCTGATCACGTTCGGCGGTAGATCGAAATTGGCGAAGTTAAACAGATTGTAGAAGGAGACCTTCGGTTCAATCTCGTAGCGCTCGCGAAATTTGTGGACCCAGCTTAAGGTCATGTCGAAGCTGCGCAGTGAGCCAACGGGGACTTGCCCGGCCGGCGGCGGCGTGATCATAGGAGCCACTCCCTGCAGAGCTTGCAACTGCGACAACGTGAAAAGACCATTGTTGATCAGCACCTGGCCGGCCGGCGTTGGTTGATTGGCAACTGTGTTGTTGTAATTGCTAATCGCCGCGTCCAGCCCCCCTACGCCGTAGGAGCCGTTGAACGATCCGACTTTGGAACCGGGCAGAACATCCTGCACCGTGCCGTCCCCCGTGAAATCGGTACGGAAAATCTCTCCCGAGCCCAGTCCCGTGTTCGGCACCACCGGTGTCACCGCGAGGCCGCTATAGAAGTGCGCGATGGCGGAGGTCCGGAATCCCTTGACGAGGTCGAAGAATCCCCCAAAGGAAAATTGATTGGTGCGATTTAGCAGTTCCGGGCCGGAGAACTTCAGAGGATTATCGAAGTCTATCGCCTGGATGACGAAATCCTGATCGTTGTTCGCGGGTGTAGACGGATTACTGCCTCCCGTGCCGATAAAACGGGACAAGCTGTAAGCCACTTGCATGTTAGCGTGCTTCAAGAAACGCGAGTCGACGTTGATGTTGTGCGTCAGCTTGACATCGAGCCCATTGTAGGTAGAGCGCCCAATTGGCTGCAGCTCCAATAACTCTGGTGCATTCGAATTGATGCCGGAAAACGCGCAGCCATAGCTGAAAGGGCAAGAGCCGCCGAAATCGAGCGCCGGAGACGTGAGACCATTGCCGGCAAAGTCCGCCATCGTCGCGCCATTCTTGATTGCTTGATCGATGCTCGTGGCTTGGAACTCCGACAAGGTAGCGTTGATGGCGGCGACGGCTGCGTTTTTATTGAAATACTTCACGTCGCCCACATGATTGGTGTCGATGCCCAGCAGCAAATGCGTGGTGACGTTGCGCACATAGTCCACCGTCAAGATGGTGCCTCTGGCCAGTTCCCGCTGGATACCGATGTTCATTTGCAGCGAGCGCGGCGTTTTGTAATCCGGCGCAAACAAGCCAAGTGGCGGGTTGACGCCGTTTTGCAGGTCAGTCAGGATATAGTTCGGGTTAGCGGCACTAAGGTTGAAAGGATTGCCAGCCTGATACTGCTGCTGGAACGCGGCAATGGCGGGCGCAGCCTGCCCAATGTTCTCATTGCAGACGCTGGCAGGCAGTTGAATTGTCCCGCTGGCGACCGAGGCGGGATATGGCGACCCGAAGTTGCACGCCAATGCGTCCTGGAAGTAAGCGCCGGTGCTCAAACGAAACGGGCGGTCGAATAGAACGTTATTGAAGATTACGTTCTCATAAAACAACCCGATTCCGGCGCGGATAACCGTCTTTCCCTTTTTCGTTGGATCCCATGCCACACCGAGCTGCGGGGCAAAGTTCTTGTTCGCCTGACGGACCGCGCCCCCCGTGCCAGGGATCAGCGCGTCCAACTGCGGGATGGCGGGTAGATCGCTGTCCGTGCGCCCAGTGTCGCGGACGTAGCGGAGGCCGTAATTGATGGTCAGGTTTTTCAGCACCTTCCAGGTGTCGCCGATATAAAATCCGAGGCGATTGTCCGGTCCCAGACGTCCCGCCTTAAAACCCAGCGCCGGGTTGGGCGTCGAATAGCCTTGCCCGTTGCCCAAAATCACTAAATCCACTGGATAATTGAGCGGGTTGCTGGCGCCGCCCGGATAAGGTCCGGCGGCTGCGGCGGTTGCGTCGTCTGGCGAAAAATTCGATTGCACTTGGGGCGCCAAGCCGAAGAAGCTGGCGAAGCCTCCGACTTCAATGAAGTTGTAACTCATGCCGTAACGCAGAAAATGGTTTCCCAGCGGCTTGCCGCCGTCGTACTTGATCTGACGGTCCAACTGCGCAGTCGCCTGCGGCGCCAAAAGGTTAGGACCCGTCTGCGGACCGTCGATGATGTCCAGATTGAGTCCAAGGTTGGCCAGAGGCAGTCCCGAGCCAATCACCGCGTCCTCAATGTTGTTCTGAAATTTCAACTGTTGAAAACGAATGCTGTGTGTAAACTGGCCAGTGCTGAAATCGGCGCCGACCACGTGACTGCGCGAGTAATTCTTGCTGTCGTATGGCTGCAGACTGGAGGAGAAGAAACTGGCGACCGCGAGTGTGTCGTAGTAATTGTAACGGTAGAAAAGGCGAAGATTATTTGTGACCTGCCAATCCAGGCGCCCCATCGGAAGATTTTCGCGGAATGGTGAACCAAATCCACCCGAGAAACTGGTGAAGGGCGATGGATATTGCACGGGCACAAACGAGTCCTGCTTGGTGCGCTCATAATCCATAAAGAAAAACAACTTGTTCTTGATCAAGTAGCCGCCCAAGCGTCCGCCGAATTGGTTGCGTTGATACGGTGCGTCCAGACCCGCGGGATGCGGCAGATCGGCGCCCCACCGGCTGTCGCGAATCGCGTAATAGACTTCTCCATGAAACTCGTTGCTGCCGGATCGCGTGACCACATTTACCGCGCCGGAGGAAGTCAAATCGTTCGAAAGATCGAGGTTCGACTGGCTGAGCTGAAATTCCTGAATCCCGCTGGCCGGAATGTCCCCCGTGGTTGTTCCGACCGTCTCATCCGACACATCCACGCCGTCCACCGAAATGCGCGCCGTTCGGCCGAAACGTCCGCCGAAAGAAATAGACGAATAGCCGACCTTGGTGGGATCGAAGTTCGTGCCATCTTGAATCTGGACACCCGGCTCGAGTTGCGCCAGATCCAGGAAGTTGCGCCCGTTGATGGGCAGATTGTCGATTTGTTGGGCGCTCACCACGCCCTGGACAATCGCCTGCTGCGTGTCAACGCCCACCGCGCTTCCCGTGACCTCGACAACTTCCGAGGTCGCGCCAAGCTCCACTTGGAGACTCCCATTGGCCGTGACGCCGACTTGCACGGGCAAGTGTAGTGCCGCCGTCCGGAAGCCCTTGGCCTCTACGCGAATATCATAATCGCCGGGTATCAGCGCTCCTGAGCTGTAGTTGCCCGAGGTGGAAGTTGTCGTCTTGATGACTTGGCCGGTTGCTTTACCGGTGATCGTGACCGCAGCTCCGGGAACGGCGGAGCCCGCGGGATCCGTGACCGTACCTTGGATACTACCGGTGGAAACCGTTGTTTGCGCAACGGCTATTCGCGCCGCGCAAATGAAAATCAGAAAAAATCCAGTAAATCTGCCCATATTCCGCTCCTCTCGCAGTCAGTAGGGGAGCTGGAAGGACACGGTTCGCAATCATTACACGCTTCCAATTCTTCCGGGTCCTATAGATCCGGCTAATTTATGGTGTGCGTTCCGTGTCCTCAGGCAAATTTCAAGCAGCTCTCCTGATCGCCAGCACATGCTTTCCCCACACGTGCATCGCCACTAAAGGGCGACTTTGGCTAATTTCAGAAGTCTACAATATTTCCCTGCGAATAACAAATATTTAATTGCTCAGTCGGTCATAGGATTTGCCTGATGCAATCTGGCCACGCTCCGGCATTACCGAGATGGCCTTTTCTATTTTCCGCGCCGCTGATCCGCTACCCATCCAGTCGCCGGATTCCAAAATTTCTTGGCGGACCCGGTGGAATGCTTCAATCACACACGCGCACCTTGGCGATTACGGAAATTTCTTAGTTGGAGACCGGCTCTTCATTCGTACGACCGAAACCATGATGTGCGATACTACCTCGTATTCGGCGACCCTGTCGACGCCTCTGAAACAGCCTTAGGCGGGAGAAAAATCAAACCATGGGTTCACCTTTTCGTGGCTCCATCCATATCCTTTGCTCGGTGTCGTTATTGAGCCTCGCACTTCAGGCTCCGGTGTACGCACAGCAGGTCTTGGGATCCATCACCGGTACCGTCACGGATTCTTCAGGAGCGGCCGTGCCTGGCGTGACCGTAAAGGCCACCAACATCGCAACCAATCTTGAGATTACGGAACATACGCAAGGCAATGGCACGTACGTGATCCAAAATTTGCCGGCCGGCGATTATAAATTGACATTCACCAAGGAAGGATTCCAAAGCGAAACCCATACCGAAGTCCTGGTGAACGCCAATCGAACCACCACGGTGGACGGAAGTATGAAAGTGGGGCAAGTCAGCACCACGGTGGAAGTGAATTCGACGCCGCTCATGAACCAGGTCGACACCACCAACGGCTATGTGGTGGATCAACTGACGATTCAGCAGACGCCCCTTGGCACCGGCAGCTTTACGCAACTCGCCATTCTGAGTCCTGGCGTACACGCGGATTTCCTGGGCGGCGCCGGCAGCAACTCGGGACTCGGTAATCAGGCCATCTTCGCCAATGGGCAACGGGACACCAGCAACAGCTTCTCGTTGAACGGGATCAGCACCAACAATCTCTTCAATGGAAACTCCACCAGCCAGGTAGGAGAGAATCGTTTCGTATTGAACATCGGCGAAAACTTCGGCTCGGGCGGTGGAATCCAGACCAGCACTTCGGTGTATGGAGCAATCGGGCAAGCTCTGCCGACGCCGCCGACCGAAGCGATTCAGGAAATCGCAGTCAACGCCGCTATGTACGATGCGACGCAGGGCGCCAACAGCGGTGCGCACATTAGCGTCATCACTAAATCGGGCACCAATGCGCTCCACGGCGAGGTCTACGAGAAGTTCCAGAACAGCGACTTGAACGCGGCTCCGTTTTTCTATAACGCCTCGCCGGCCATCACGACAAAGGATCCATTCCTGAACCGCAATCAATTCGGCGCCACTCTCGGCGGTCCCATCAAGAAGGACAAGCTTTTCTACTTTCTCTCCTACCAGGGCGTGCGCATCGCCGACGCCGCGGATTCCATGAAGGATATTACCGTGCCGCTCGGTCTCACCGGCGATCGCAGCTCGCAAGGAATCATCAACGCCATCAAAAGCAGTTATGGGTCAACCATAACCTCCAGCCAGATCAGTCCGCAGGCGCTGTCGCTGCTGCAAGCCACTCTGCCCGGCGGCGCGTTTCTCATTCCGAGCGCTCAAATCACGAACGCTACGATCGCCAAATCCGTCGGCTACGATGCCGTGGTGCAAGGAGCCAACGCCCAGTCGAGCGTGGATCAGGGCATCGCAACCATCGACTACGTCATAAGTGACAAGGATCGTCTGTCCGGCAAGTATTACGTTCAGACGAACCCCACCACCAATCCTTTTGGCGCGGTCGGCGCGCTGCTGGGATTTCCTCAGCAGCTTTCCGCCGGCAGCCAGGTGTTTTCGCTGAACAATACCGTCATCCTCACTCCCACACTGACCTGGGAACAGCGCGCCGGCTTTAACCGGATGCGCGCCTATTCGACGACCGGTCAGGCCTTCACGCCAAGCGACTTTGGGATTAGTCTGCTGGGCTCCAATCAGTTTCCTCAAATCAACATCAGCAGCGCCGATCCGACTATCGCCGAAGGACTGGAATTCGGACCCAGCGTTAGTTTCGGCAACGCCGGCATGGTTCAAAACCAGTGGGAGTATGGAACGACGTTGAACTGGGTAAAAGGCCGCCACACGCTGGCTTTTGGCGTGCTGTGGGATCACACGCAGCTCAATATCATCAATAACAACGTCAATAGCGATGGTCTCACCTTCAGGAGCTTTCTCAATTTCGTCGAGGGTACGGTTCGGACCGGCACGACATCGGAGTCGTTCACAGGCACGGCCACTCGTTACTATCGGGCTGACACGGTTGGCGCGTTCGTGAACGACCAATACAAGATTCTTAGCAATCTGACCGTGAGCATGGGACTGCGCTGGGATTACGACGGTCCGTTCTCGGAAAAATATGGAAGACTTACGGCGTTTAACGGCAACCTTTATGCCTACGATGCCTCCACCGACACCATCACCAACTCAGGCCTCGAAATCGCGGGGAACAACAAGGCATTCGGCACGCCGGGGGCGAGTGACTCCTTGCTTACCAAGCGTCAGTGGGGCTTTGCGCCGCGCATTGGAATCGCCTGGTCGCCGCTGCCGAAGATCACGGTGCGCACCGGCTTCGGCGTCTACTATGACCGCGGCCAATTCTTCAGCGAGTTCTCTCCACCGGCTGGCGGCGGCTTCAACGGCCCATTCGGCGTAACTCTGGCGCCGCCTTTCGTTTCGCCGGTCTTCGCGGCCAGCGGCGCGACGTTGGCCACTCCCTTCGGCAGTACTCCCGCGCCTCAGCCGGCAGGCAGTGCGGCGGCGTTTCAAGCTTTGCTGCCGAACATCGCGCAGACCATATCGGGCCATTACCCCGCCGGGAATTTGTTCGGTCCATTCCTCTTCGGCGGATACGACATCAACAACAAGCTTCCCTATACGGAGAACTGGACTTTTGACATTCAGTATCAGCCTGGGAATGCGTGGCTGTTTAGCATCGGCTACGTCGGCAACCACGGCCAGCATGAAATCCTGCCCATTCCGTTCAATGAGCCGCTGCTAGCTAGCCCCGGGCACCCCGTGAACGGCCAGATGTATTCGTACGGCGGGACCAATACGACCAACCTCACGCTCGAGCCGATCTCAACGTCTGAGTTCTCCGGCAATGCGCCCATTCGCGTGCCTTATGTCGGCTACGACATGAATTCCGTGCTGTACCAGGCGCAGGGCATATCGAACTACAATGCGCTCCAGTTTCAGGTTCGTAAGCGGCTCTCCTTTGGTCTGTCGCTCACCGGTTCCTATACCTGGTCGCATGCGCTCGACGAGCAAAGTGGCTTGGGCCTTTTCTTGACAGGCAACAACCCCAGCAATCCGCGCTCCAGCTATGCGTCGGCTGACTTCGATCAGACTCACGTCTTCGTACTCAACTACAGCTATCAAATTCCGAAAGTGACGACGAGCAAGACGCTCGGAAACTTTATCAACGGCTGGGTGATTGGAGGCCAGACGGTTGCCCAGAGCGGACAGCCCTACAGCGTCTATGATTACTCGGGATCGGTCGGGAGCCTGTACTTTGGCACGGACATCGAGATTTCTAATCCGATCGTGCCCCTGAAGGCGGGCGTTACGGCAGGGCAAGCGCAGCTTCAGGGCACCACGGGCGTGAATGCCGGCAAGCCAGTTTTGAACGTCAATGATTTCTCGCCCGCATTTGTTGCGCCCGGCACCAACGGCGTCCCTCCCTGCGATGCCTCCGGATGCGATATCTATGAATCGCTCTTCGGAGGTACGGGGCGCAATATCTTCCGCGCGCCTTTTCAGGTCCGATTTGATATGACGCTCGGCAAAGAGTTCACGATCGGCGAGCGCTTCCGGCTGCGCTTCAACGCGGACGCATTCAACATCTTCAATCATCCCGATTTCGACGCGCCGAATAACGACGTCACGTTCTTCCCCGGCTTTGAACCGCCCCCCAAGTTCCCGCCCTCCGGAAGCCTGGGAATTATCCAGCACACCATCGGCAGCTCGCGCTTTTTGCAGCTATCGATGCATTTGAGATTCTAGCGATGAGAACACTGCGCGACGGGAACTGAGTAACGACTCCAACCGCTCCCTCTCACGGTCGCGGCTCGGAAGACTGGCTTCAAAACCTTTGGGCACTCCCCGCCGTGCGTATCGCGGCTGCGTGCTGCGCCCGTCGCAGGACCTACCAGAAGTAAGCAGCCCGCAAGACCACGATCCCGATTCTTCGACCCGAAATGGCGAAGATAGTCTTGCCGATCATGGAAGCGATCGCTGATCGAGACCGCTGGGAATGACTGGATCAATCTCACGGCCACCGACTCGCGCCTGGAAGGACGAATTGCTGCGAGCAAATTCAGACGCAAAGAACAAGAACGGACGCATACTGTTCGCTCGCGCCTGGTCTGAGATTCCAGGCGGGTGGATAATGAACACAAGTGAGCTTCGAGCAGGACTGGGGCCGAGTTACCGTTCGTGTTGTGACTGATCCGCCGGGCCGGGCTGAAATGCCCGCGTTACCCAAGTTGTACGTCTCCATTCACGTGGGCCGATCGGTCCACATGGACTGCGAACGGGGCGGCTATAAGCACAGCGGTTTGTTAGTCCACGGCGATATCGATATTATTCCGGCGGGCACTTCGGCCATATGGGAGCCGCACGATAAAGACACCGCGCTCACTCTCGGCGTAGACCGGCGGGCTCTGGCTATGGCCGCTCAACAGGCAGGCATGACGCCGGACCGGCTGGAGATCTTGAACCGCTTCCAGATCCGCGATCCGCAAATCGAGAATCTCGGCTGGGCATTCAAAGCCGAAATGCAGGCCGGGTATCCGAACGGCCGGATTTTCACCGAAAGCCTGACGGCCGCGCTCGCCACTTGTCTGGTGAGGAAACACAGCGCGCGCTGGCGGCCGGCGCCGGACACGGGAGACGGCCCGAGTGAAGGGATGGGCTGGCGGCGATTGCGGCAGGTGCTCTCCTACATTGAAGACAACCTGGAGCAGGACCTGTCGATCACCAACATCGCGCTGGTGGCCGGCATGAGCACCTCGCATTGCAAGCTGCGTTTTCGGCAGTCCATGGGCATGCCCGTGCACCAATACGTGATTCAGCGGCGGGTGGAGCGAGCGAAGTCCCTGCTGGGCGAAGGAAAAATGCCCATCGCTGAGATTGCACGGGAGACCGGCTTCGCGCACCAGAGTCACCTGGCCTTGCATATGCGCCGGATCGCGGGATGTTCTCCCAAGGCGATTCGCGACCAAGGGCAGTAAAGCCTGGCCGTAATTCTTGCACGTTCAGGCCAATCTCCACGCGCATATATTTCCTCACTCCTGGGAATCAGTTCGCCGTTCTTTGCCACGTTCCCCGCGATCGACAACGGAAACAGGATTGCATGCGCATCAGGCGAGGAGATTTTATGCCTGAGAAGAAGACGCTCGATCTGGCTCGAGAAGATGCCCGGGAAGGCAAGGCGCCCAGCACCCAGGCCGGTGAATTCGTTCATGAAGAGATCGAACATATCCGCCAAGGGAAACACGGCGCGCGTTCGGCCAAGCAGGCGATCGCCATTGGCCTGTCGAAGGCGAGACGGGCTGGAGTGAAACTGCCGCCGCCGAAGAAGGGGACATCGCCGGAGGGTACGCGATCCCAAGCGGCGCGCGATTCCGCGAAAGGGCAGAGATCGCCTGGACGGGTAGCTTCACCCAAGCGATCGCGGGCGGCGATGGCGGCGCTGAAACGCGAAGGCTCGCAGGCCGCATCTCACGCGGCTCTCTCACGTCAGGCCCGCGCGAGCGCGAAAAGCCGCGGCGCGAGCAGCCGCAGCCGGGCGGCACAGAAGGGCGCGCGGACGAGAGCAAAATGATGGTGGCCGGCCCGTGTCATATAGTGGCTCGGCCGGACCAGGGCGTCCGGCGCCGACGAGGGCGTCGGCCCTACATTCCCACTATTCACAGACTTGCAGACTGCTATTTGATTTGGACTACCGCGCGGTCAGCTCGATCCGGGTGACCAGATAGGTGATCGTTCCTTCCAGGTTTGCGAAGCGGTGAGGTACGCCGGGCAGGATGACGACAATGTCACCGGGGCCAACATGGCGGCTTTCTCCGCCGGTAAGAGTGCCGCGCGTGCTGGGACCCGCCGCCTGCAACGTCAGGTCGACCGGAGATGTTTTGGTGAGTTCACCACCGGTTTCTAAGGTGCCGGCGCCGGTGACGATCTGATACACCTCGGTGACTCTCTCATGCGAGAGCGCGCGGTCTTCTTTGCCGGGGACCGGAATCCGCCGCAGGATCACCACGGAAACCTTATAGCCTCCGGCATCCACGGTTTTGATTACTTTGTCGTAGACTTGTCCGCCAGGAGGCGCCGCTTTTAGGGCAGCCTCGATCTCGGCGGCGGTGACGTAAGTGGACGGGGCAAAGCTCGCACCTAGGGCGGGCAGCGCGGCGAGGAACACTTGGATAAGCAGCTTCTGCATAGCGTGGAGAGAGCCTATCACATTCAACACGTCACTAGAATCTCGCCCTTGCCCCAAGTGGTCTGCCGCCCGACGCCCGTGAATTGAGCAGCTCTCAGAAACGGGACAAATTCAACGAGGGGCCCTCGATATTCTGCTTCGCCGATGAATCCTCCGAGCGGGTGGCTCTGGCCGGTTCGAGAGGACACGCGGCTCACTCGGACGTGCTCTAATTCACTTCGGGTCATTTGCACTTGCTCGGCCCGCGCGGCAAGCAATCTGAAATCCAGATTCAAGGGCTCGTTTCCGTAGAGAGCGCTCAGTGTGGCGATGCGATCGCGGATGCGCGCGAACAGAATGCCGAACTCCGGACGCGCGGCCAGGCGGTCGCCGGACTTCAACTCGGTGGGCGTCACAAAAGTGATTCGCACTTGGTTCACGGGCGCGGGCAACGCGTCGAGACTTAAGACTGAGGGACGCATGTCGACCGTCTCCGCGGTAACATCCCTCAATCGGACGCCGGCGGCGTCCAATTGCTCCACGTTCATAAGCAGAACCGGAGTGCGTTCCGGGCCCAAGCCCAGGCGCGCCAACTGGGCGAACGCCAAAATGAAGTATCGAAGATTTGGTTCTCTCACCGAAAACAAATGGAGGTCGAAATGAAAGGTCTCGTGGTCCAAGAACTTTGACCCATCGAGATGCGCGGCGCGAAAAACGAATGGCCGCGGCGGGTCGGCCAGTCCACTCGGACTTACGCCGCATGAGATCGGTTCGAAAGCGCGAGCATAGGCGCAGGAAGCGCGCACGTCACATGTCTTCGCGTCCGCGCAGCCCGGCCGGCAAGCCACATTTCTGAAAGCAGAACCGAAAGCGCCGCGCAGCATGTTTCCGGCTTTGCCCGGGGCAAACCGGAGCGGGCCGCAGGCGACGAAGTGAAAGCGAAGGCGAAAAAACGCGAAGTTCAGTTAGATGGCCTCCGCCGCGCGCAACGCGGCTATCGCGGCATCGTCGAAGCCCACCTCGCGCAGCACTTCGTCAGTATGTTCGCCCGGCAATGGAGCGCGATGGCGGATCCCGCCGGGCGTCTGGGAAAGCCGCATCGCGGTGTTGGCCAGCGGAACGGGCTTCTTCGCTCCGGGGAAATCCACGTATTCGAGTAACTGGCGCGCTTTCACTTGTGGGTCGTCTAATACCTGGCCGAGATTCAGGACAGGCCCGGCGGGAATTCGCGCAGCCGCCAGACGATCGAGAGCCTCGGCGGTGGATAAATTCGCCAGCCATTCTTGCATGAGTATTCTGATCCGCTCATGCCGATCCGCCCGCGCCATGTCGTCGCGAAAGTCGGGATCGTCAATCAATTCGGGATGCCCGATCATGCGCGCCCAGCGAGCGAACATATCGCTCCCTACGGTCGCCACCAACACCCAACCATCGCGCGTGGGCCAAGTGTCGGTGGGAGCGGCATACAGACCGGCGTTGCCGCGTTGCGTACGCTCGATGCCCAGAACGGAACGCTCGGCCAGCAGCGCCTGAATGAAAGTCACGCCGGTGGCCAACAAAGAACCGTCCACAATCTGACCCACGCCGGAACGCTCGCGCTCCCAAAGAGCCACCATGATTCCGAAAACCGTGTGCAGCGCGGTGCCGTAATCGCAGTATGGAACGATGGCGCGGATGGGCGTGCCGGGGAAACCAGTCAGGCTCATTGCGCCCGACATGGCTTGGGCGACGGTATCGAATCCCAGGCGATGCGCGTAGGGGCCGTCCGGCCCGAAGGCGGAGATGCGCGCCAGAATAATGCGCGGCTGCAGGGCTTTCAACGATTCATAATCGATCCCCATTTTCGCCATCACCGCAACCGGTAGATTGGCGATCACCACATCCGCGCCCGAGACCAGACGCTTAATAACGTCAGAAGCGCCGGGCTTGGACGGATCGAGCGTCAGGCTACGCTTGTTGCGATTGAGCGATAGAAAACCGCCGCCTTCCCCGCCCTCCGTCACCGGTCCAGTGAAGCGGTCTTCGCTGCCGCCGCGCCGGTCAATACGAATGACGTCGGCGCCCATGTCCGCCAATAGCATGCCGCAGTACGGGCCGGCGATATAGCGGCCGAAATCGATAACGCGAATCCCCGACAGGGGTACCGGATTTTGCATGAGTTCTTTTCGATTGTAATTCGCGCCTGCACGAAAACTCCTGTGCTGGCGTCAAAGGATCCATGCTGGCCGACGTCAAGTACTCTCTTCGGAGCCTGCTCCGTTCCCCTACGTTTAGCTTGATCGCGGTGCTGTCGCTCGGTCTCGGCATCGGCGGCAATACGGCAATTTTTAGTCTGGTGAACGCGGTGATTTTGCGCAGTCTGCCGGTGCTGGACCCGGGAGGGCTGGTTCTTTTGACGCTGGACACGCCGGACCGGTTTGCCGCAGATTTCGTTGCGTACGACGTGTACCGGCAGATTCGGCAGAAGAGCGGTTTCTTCGCTGGGTACGCTGCGTTCATCACTCCGCCCATGGCCCTCTCTGAGAGTGGAGGCCCAGAATCGTTAAAAGGCCAGCGCGTTTCGGAGAACTTCTTCCAGACGCTAGGTGTCAGGGCGATCCGCGGACGTGTATTCGGTCGTGAGGACGAACGCAGTGCCGTTTGCGTCATCAGCTATGGCCTCTGGAGGCGGCGTTTCGGCGGAGACGCTAGCATTGTCGGACGAAAGATTCGGGTCGACGATCAGCCGCTGACGATTGTCGGCGTCACGCCCGACGGATTCACCGGTCTACTGCAAGGGGCGGATGCGGATATCAGTGTTCCGCTGCTAGCTCCGGGGACGTCCGCGCCAAAGTTCGTGCTGACCTTCGGGCGACTGAAGCCTGGCGTGACTTCTGCACACGCGCGGCCGGCGCTGGATGCGCTGTACCAGCGGTTGTCAGCGCAGCCGGGCCGCGCGAGAGTTGTGCTTCTTCCGGGACGCCAAGGGTATGCGTCATTGCGCGCCAAATACGGACGACCGCTGCTTCTCTTAATCGCGGTTGCCGGCCTGGTGCTGCTGATTGCCTGCGCCAATCTCACCAATCTTCTGATGGCGCGCGCAACCGGCCGAGCCAAGGAGAGCGCTGTGCGGTTGGCGCTCGGAGCCGGCAGAGGCCGCCTGATCCGACAACTGCTCACGGAAAACGTACTGTTGACCATCGGCGGTGCGGCCTTGGGAGTGGCGTTGGCTTATTGGGTAGATCACGCGCTGCTGGCGCTCGCTCCCACGCCGATTGATGGAGGTGCGCTGCCCGTCGATGTGAGCCCCGACTGGCGCGTGCTTCTGTTCACGCTGGCAGTTGCGGCGCTTGTCACTTTGCTCTCCGGCGTCGTGCCGGCGCTGCAGGCGTCCCGTGCGGAGATGGGTCCGGCGCTCAAGGGAGGGTCCGGGTTGATCGCACCGGGGCGCTTCTCATTTACTAACGCGATGGTTGCGTTGCAGGTAGCGCTGTCGCTGGTGCTGCTGATCGGCTCAGGGTTGTTTCTGCGCAGCCTTTACAATCTCAAATCCGTCGATCCGGGACTGGATCCAGTGCGTCTGGTCGTGGTGACCATCAACCCAGCGCCAGGCGCAAAGGATGTTTTTATTCAGGCCGTGGCTGACCGGTTGGTTGAGCGCGTCCGCGCTATGCCGGGCGTAATTGCGGCCAGCGCGGGGCTGATCAGCCCGCTCTCCGGCGAGTTCGCGCAATTTGGCATAAGCGTACCTGGTTACCAGCTACTGCCGGGTGAATCGACGGGGATCGATGCCAATTTTGTTGGACCGGATTATTTCAAGACTCTGGCGACACCGCTGCTCGCCGGACGCTTCTTTACTGAACAAGACGGCGTCGCGAGAAAGGTGGCGATTGTCAACGAAAAGGCCGCGCGCCATTTTTGGCCGGGCGAAAATCCAATCGGAAAACATGTCGTGATGGCGCCCAAAAGTCCCAAAGCGACCGATTGCGAGATCGTCGGCGTAGTAAAGAATGTGAAGACCGAATCGCTGCGCGAAGACGCACCGCCGGCGGTTTACATGCCGTACCGGCAAAACCCATTGCCACGCGTGACGCTCCACGTCCGCGTGGCTGGGAATCCATCGGCAATGATCGGCGCTTTGACTCGCGAGATCCATAACGTCGAGCCAAGCATGCTGATTTCCAACCCAAGCACAATGGCAGCGCAGATCGATAGGACGCTCGCGCTGGACCGCTTGATGACTACTCTGACCACTCTCTTTGGTCTCTTGGCGGTAGTTCTGGCGTCAGTCGGTTTGTATGGAGTAATGGCATATACCGTTGCCGCGCGAACCCGCGAGATCGGGATTCGCATGGCGTTGGGCGCGGACCGGGCGCGCTTGTTGAGGCTGGTCTTGGGGCGCAGCGCGGCGATCGCGGCGGTCGGCGTCGTACTTGGTGTTCCAGCCGCGCTGTTCGCGTCGCGTGCCATTGCGTCTTTCCTGTTCGGACTCACGGCAACCGACACGTGGACTTACCTGAGCGTAGCCGCGTTGCTCTTTGCGATAGCGCTCGCGGCGACGTGGATCCCAGCGCGGCGGGCGGCCCTGGTCGATCCTATGGTGGCCCTGAGATATGAGTAGCTTCCTTCTGGCCACTCCTCCCACTACTGGACCGACGCGGAAGCACCCAGGCCGGCCCCCGCGCAGCCTCCGCAAATCCCGAAACCGCTGCCGTCAGATTGAATGAAGCCGCACGTTGACGTGATGTGCGTCAGTTCCGCGTCAGAAAGGATCGATGGAGAGAAAGCGCGCTCGGTCACCGAGTAGCTCGGGGCGCTGGTCGACGTGTTTTGATGGAGCGTCGTGCCCCACGCGAGCAAGCCGGGAGCGAGATTTGCGGCGGCAGCGGCGTTGCAGGTTCCGCTGGTCGCCACAACCTTGATAACTACCGACACCGGAATGGCCGGTGTCAGAGGATTGCTGATCAGCGACTTCACAACCGACAGGGACTGCAAACCGTTGGGAGTGACGGTGCACGTGCAGCAGGAAATTAGTTCCTCAGCCGGGTCAAATGTGTACAGATTGGCGCAGAGATTGCCGCCCGAGGCGCCGCTGTTGGTGATGTTTACGAAAGCGTCTCCAATGTTTAAGTTCGCCGCGTAGCTGACCTGGAACACATCCGCCGCCGGGGCGACCCTGACGTAGTCATAGTCGGCATAGGCGCTTGAAGCAGCGAAGGAAGAGCCGACCAGCAGCACCGTTTGAAGATTGCCGAGGGGTGTTGTAAAGACCTGGCTCTCGAGGGTCGAGAAGGTCACTCCATCTGAGCTTAACTGAAGTGTGACCTGCTGGCCAATGCGGATGACTCGAAAGAAGCAGTGATCGCTTGGGCACGGCGGCGGTCCCATGCCGAAGCCTGCGCCACCAGGAAGAGTTGTTCCGCCATCGATAAACTGATATTCAACGTCGTTTACCCCGTACCCGTCATCGCGGTGCCGCACTAACTGCACCTCAGTGTTGTTGATGAGCGCCGGCGAACCGAAGATCAGATGCAGGTAGAGATTCTGCCCTGGACCCGGCGGCACAGAATAAAACACACTTGTGTTAAACGTCCAGTCGGTACCGGTAAACTGCCGGTACAGTTCAGCGCCAGCGATAGTACTGGCACAGCCCGACAGGCTGTGACGCAAAAAACCGGGATTAGCCGTCACGGAGAATGTCCCGCATCCGGAAACCAACGTCCAGGCGGGATTCAGCGTGGCGCTTGAAAACTCGTCGTCGAATCCAATGGGCTGACACCATGCAGCCAAGGGAAACAAAGAGCCTGCAAGTACAAGAACGCGCCAGTTCATAGTTTTACCTCTACACGGAGATAGACTGCGACTAATTTTGGTTAAGCCTAGCACTGGCTATGAGCCTGTTCAATTCTCCAATTGGCGTAGCCCAGCGGATAGGGTTGCGGTATAGATCCGAAGCGTTGGTTGGGATGACGTTTCAGACAGGACCAGGGGATCCGGCGCCGGCCAGGGCGTGCATGAGGTATTTCCGACTGTAATTCGGTCAGAGTTAGGAAAGCCGCGTAGAGGATTTGGAGTACAATCTAGGCAGAGGGCAGTCTATGAATCGCTTGATCCTGCCGGTCCTGCTGTTGTCATTCGTGGCCGCTGCGAACGCACAGCATACATATGAGTCTTTGGGTGGCTTTGGGAATGTTGTTTATCCAGGCACGGGTCATGCGCCGAACGCAGCGTTTCTGAGTAGCCCTTTTAGTGCCGGACGACAGGCAGGTGGTGGTGGCGGGAACCATTCCGGCGGTCACGGACGTACGGCGATTGTGCCCTATCCGATTTATTACGGAAACTACTACGGCAGCGGATACTACGACCCCTCAGCGGCCGCTGCGCCGCCGCAGGATCAGGGCAACCAGGCGCCCTCGGTCGTGATCAACCAGACATTCATTCCCGATCGCCCCGCGCCAGTGGTACAAGAATTCGGTGACCCGAATACCGGAATGAAGTTGTATCAGGGACCTCCCGGACCTTACCAACAACAACCGGAGGCCGCCGCGCCTGCGCGAACTCGCGCTGCCGCCAGCGATGAGGCTACAATTTACCTGATCGCCTTCAAGGACCACAGCATTGTGCAGGCGCTCGGTTACTGGATGGAAGGCGGAGTTCTGCACTATGTCAGCGCGGAGCATTCCCTGAATCAGGCCAGTCTCGACTTGATCGACCGCGGGCTGTCGCAGCGGTTAAACGATGAACGCGGGGTGGAGTTCAAGCTGCCGGCCCATTAGAGGGCGAGAGCGGGATCGTTGCAAAACCTGAAATTCGGCGCGCGCATGCTCGCCAAAAACCCGGGCTTTACCGCCGTTGCGGTGCTGACGCTCGCTCTGGGAATCGGCGTTAACGCGGCTATTTTTTCCATCATCAACGCGGTGCTGCTGCATCCATTGCCGTATGCGGATGCCTGCCGGCTGGTGTCTATCTCGGGCAAGCTGCTCGATTCCGGCGCAACCGGCGCGGGCGTTTCCTACACCAAGTTCGTCCAATTGAAGGAGCACGCCGCATCGCTCGAAAATGTTGCGGCGTACTATCCTCTAACGCTGAGCTTGACCACGCACGGCGAACCGGCGCAAATCGCCGGCGTTCGCGCGTCGGCTGCCGTCTTCGATGTCTTGGGTACCAGGCTGGCCCGAGGCCGCGGCTTCACCGCCGAGGAAGACCAGCCCGGCGGCCCCGACGGCGCCGTGATTACCGATGCGGTCTGGCATAACCGTTTCGGTGGCGATCCCACCGTTGTGGGCAAGCCGATCTCGTTGGACGGCCGGCCGACGGTGATCGTCGGCATTTTGCCGCCGGCGTTCCGCTTTCCGCTGCTGCAGCCCGAACCGGAAGTTTGGCTGGCGCGTCCGTTTGATCATGCCGGGCTTGGACCGCAAAGGGTTCGCACCGGCGCGGGATATCTGGCTGTGATTGGCCGGCTGCGCCGCGGATCACTGGCGCCCCGGCTTCAACAAGAGGCAGACCTCATCGACGCTCGTTATCGAGAGCAGTTCCCGGGCTTTGTGGACGCAAAGAAATTTGGCTTGTCTGTGACATCGCTCGAAGAAAGCCTGGTCGGCCCACTACGCTCGTCGCTGCTGGTGTTGCTCTCGGCCGTTGCCTTCGTTCTTTTGATCGCGTGCGCTAATGTCGCGAGCCTGCTATTGGCCCGCGCGACCACCAGAAGGAAAGAAATGGCGGTACGCATTGCGCTCGGCGCCAACTGGGTGCACTTGAGCAAACAGTCATTGACGGAAGGACTGCTGCTCGCCTTTCTCGGAGGTGCGGCCGGCGTGCTCGCCGCGTGGTGGACCTTGCCGCCTCTGCTTCGTACCTTAGCGCCCGGCACACTTCCCGGCTCCCAAGCGATTCATGTCGATGCGAGTGTGCTGCTGTTTTCGATCGCGGTCTGCTGTCTTACGGGAATCGCGTTTGGCCTCGGGCCCGCGATCCAGGCGGCGCGCCTGGATGTTCACGAGAATCTGAAGCAGGGCGGCCGTGGATCGAGCGATGGTGGACACGGCGGGCACGCTCGCGAAATCATGGTGGTCGCGGAGGTCGCGCTGGCGCTGGTCCTGATGACGGGCGCGGGCCTGCTGATTCGCAGCTTCGCTGCGCTGATGAGCGTGAAGCCGGGGTTCGATTCGGCCAAGGTGCTGACGTTTCCGTTCAGTCTTCCGCCAACCAAGTACGCGCTCCCGGCGCAGAAGGTAGAGTTTTACCGGCAGTTTCTCGAGAAGGTGCAAAGCTTGCCCCTGGTGGAGTCGGCTGGCTTGGTGAGCGCGCTACCTCTGAGCGGGGCGAATCGCTATGTGTTCTTTTGTCCGGAAGGACGCGTCTGTCTGGGCCTCGGCCAGGACCCCACGATTTCCACGCGCGATGTCAGTCCCGATTATTTCCGCGCGATGCGGATTCCTCTGCTGGCCGGGCGCGTGTTTACGGCGGCCGATGTAGCCGGATCGCCGCGCGTCACGATCGTCAACCAGACCACGGTGAATCGTTACTTCGCCGGCGCCAATCCGCTGGGAAAGCATCTCGCCAATTCGCGCGATCGCATTCCGCTCGAGATCGTCGGCGTGGTGGGAGACGTGAAGTTCAACGCGCTGAATGCGACTGACTCGGACGAGATGTTTCTGCCCTTTGCCCAGAACCCGCCGGTTGGGATGACGCTGGTAGTGCGTTCAAATTCCAGCGCTCAGCCTTTGATAACGGCGGTGCGGCGCAAGGCCCTGGAACTTGATCCCGATTTGCCCATCGCGGGAATTCAGAGCATGGATGAAGTGATCTCGTCGTCGGTGGCGCAGCCACGCTTGACGGCTCAAGTAGTCGGTGTGTTCGCCGGCGTCGCGCTGTTACTCGCGGCGGTCGGAATCTACGGATTGTTGGCCTATTCGGTGGCGCAGCGGTCGCAGGAGATGGCTATCCGGGTGGCGCTCGGCGCGCGAAGCCGGAGCATTTATTCGTTGGTATTTGGACAGGGATTGAAACTGCTGGGAGCGGGCGTGGTGCTGGGCCTGGTTGCGTCGCTCGCCGTTACGCGGATGCTCCGGAGCCTCTTGTACGGCACCAGCGCAAGCGACCCCGCGACGTTCGCCGCAGTGGTGCTCACGTTCTTTGTGGTGGGTCTGGCGGCGTGCTACTTTCCGGCGCGCCGGGCCACCAAAGTGGACGCGATCGTCGCCTTGCGCGGTTGATTGCGAGACGCAACCTCATCCACTCGCCGTCTCGGCTCCGCCATACAGTCGTTCTCGGAACAATCCTCTTCTTCGTAACCATGGGAATTGCTTCCAAAGGCTTTCGCCTACTTCTGCAAGGCCGGCTTACAAACACGCTGCGAACCCGCGCCACACTCACCATCAGCGGCTCGGCTGTCGGCGAAGTCCTGAAACGCCAGCGAACACCGCAGCGACAATCCATCCGCGCAACGGCGATGGCCGCCATAAGCCAAGCTCGCGGAGCAGCGGCCGCGAAGGCGAAGAAATGACCTTTGCAGGTGTGTTGCGGGGCCATGCGGCGTTGGCCGAAGTTAGCCCTTTCCACGGGTACTATTCGCGCGTAGCCGGAATTACCGCCGGCTTCATTGAAAAACTCTTCTTCCGCGGCTTCGTGATGACTGAATTAGAATGGTCCGGCCTCGGCCCTACGGTTCAAGTGATCGCTTCTAGCGTTCTTTTCGGTCTTGCCCATGTGGGCTGGGGCTTTCTAACGACGAAAATCAACTGGGCCGCCTCAGTCTGATGCCGGTCATCGCCGGGCACTTAGTCACAGACGTTCTCGTCGAGCCGTGGCTCGTCCTGACCGCTCTAAGCGGTACGACGCGGAGTTGATGGAGATAGCAAATCCAGTTTTGAAAATCTAAGGCCCTCCGGATTTGCCGGATTTTGCAGCAACGGTTGCAACATCTCGTCCTTCCCCCGGTCGTGCCGGCGTCTAGGACGCGATTGCGGCCGCCTTGCACGTTGCGCCAATCGAGAGCCTGCCTTACCATTGTCTTCAAGTCTTTGAGGCCCCGGGAATGAGGCCGGGCTACGCCAAGTCAGTGATTTTGAGGTGAACGACCGAAGTGACTAGAAGGGCATTGCCTCTTCCCGCGGAGTCGCGTATTCTCAAAATATGGAATCGCTTACGCCGGACGAGATTGTCCGCCTGTCGCCGTCCGAGCGGATCGCATTGATTGCGCAACTTTGGGACAGTCTTGACCGTGATCAAATTCCCTTGACTGGCGCGCAACTGGCGGAGCTTGAACGCCGTCTGGCTTCGCTCGACCAAGATCGAGAGAACAGCGTGACGTGGGCGGTCTTGAAGGCCGACCTTGAGCAGCGTTGCCCTTAGTGTTCACGGTTGTTTTTACTCCGGCCGCGAGCGCCGAGTTGATCGAGGCGCAGGATTGGTATGAAGGCGAGGCCAGTGGGCTCGGCCGCCGTTTCCGGCAAGCAATGGATGTGCTGGTCGGACGCATGAGCGCCGGTCCTCAGCAGTTTCCTCTCGTGTTCAAGAATGTGCGCCGCGCCCTTTTACGCCATTTTCCATACTCGCTATTCTTTATCCTTGAAAAAGAGAACTTACTTGTCATTGCCTGTTTTCATGCCAGCCGCGACCCATTGCAGTGGCAAAAGCGAACCTGAGCGTAGCCGGTTGATTCGTGTGTTTCGAAAGGTTACGTTTTGCACCATGCCCGAACTGCTCAAAACTCAGCCTCTTGCGTGATGCCAATGTCCCGTGCGGAATACCCTGTTTCGCAGCTCTCGACGCAGAACGCTGGTACAAGGCGTCTTTCAACGGGCGGGGTGCTTGGCTTCGGCAATGGCGCGCCCACAGACCGCACAATGCGGCAGATGTTTGGCGTGCCCAGCCGAACCCAATGAGCCTCGACGGCACAAACACGCGAAGGAGTTGATCGGCGAAGCCGAGTGGCGCGAAGGCGGGCGACAGCTTTTCAAGTTGCAACAGACCACGCTCCAAGCCGCCATCCCAATTTTTGGCATCCCGTATCCGCCCACCGCCTATCCTGGAGTCGAGTGCTGCTCTCCCTCAACCAAGTCACCAAAGAGTATTCCGCCGGCGTTCGCGCGGTGGAAAACGTCTCTCTCGAAGTGGAGCGCGGCCAATTTCTCGCGCTGGTGGGGCGTAGCGGATGCGGTAAATCCACCCTGCTCAATCTGTCAGGCGCCATGGATTTTCCCAGCAGCGGCGAGGTTCGGATTGATGGAGTGGTAACGTCGCGGCTGGATGACATGGGGCTCACGCGCTTGCGGCGCGGCAAAATCGGTTTCGTGTTTCAGTCGTTCCAACTGCTGCCGGCGCTGTCGGTGGTCGAGAACGTAGAACTGCCATTGATGCTGGCCGGCCGCTCGCGCGTGCGCGATATCGCCTCTGAACGCCTCCGTTGGGTGGACCTGCTGGATTACGCGCAGCGCATGCCCTATCAGCTTTCCGGCGGCCAGATGCAGCGCGTGGGGATTGCCCGGTCGCTGGTTCACTCGCCCGCGTTGCTGTTGGCGGATGAGCCGACCGGGACTTGTGGACGTCACACTTTGTCGTTATCCATTCGGTCGCAGCAATGTACCGGTTAGTCCGGTGCTGTGCCGGCGGTTAGGACGCCGATTGCGGCCTCCTTGCACGTTGCGCCAAATAATGTTGATCGAGCGCCTGCCGTACCAGCGTCTTGATAACGGCTTGACGGCTAACATTTAGCTCGCGAGCGGCTTTATCGAGTTCTTCCAGCATACTGGCGGTGAGGTCGACATTTACGCGCTGAATGGGCTGAACCATGCGACCTTGGCCCGTGAAAAAATGGGAAACGTCCTTGCCCTGATCGGCTAGCCGCGCGATTGCATTGGCCGAAGCCGGTTTGGCAGAATTACGAGTTTTCTTCATACAATCGGATCTCCTCCTTAGTCGACCTCCACAGGGTGACGAGGTGCAGAATTTCGCCCTCTTCGTCTTCTCTGACTTCGAAAATGACAGAATACAGCCGTTCACCCACCCAGCCGACCGCCAGAAACTGCTCTGGAACGCCGGATCGCTGATCGAGCCAATAAGGGCGGGAGAACAGTTCCTGCACCTCTTCGAATCCGATGCCGCGCCTGGGGTTTGCCCTAAGATGCTTGCTCTTTCGAGGATCGAAGCTAAAGCGCACCTGATATGACTGTTATACCACTCTGGCAGGCTTCGTTTACTGCAACCGACGGCTGGCTCTTCCGCCCCTCCCCTAACTTTTTGCATCCCGTATCCGCCCACCGCCTATCCTGGAGTCGAGTGCTGCTCTCCCTCAACCAAGTCACCAAAGAGTATTCCGCCGGCGTTCGCGCGGTGGAAGACGTGTCTCTCGAAGTGGAGCGCGGCCAATTTCTCGCGCTGGTGGGGCGTAGCGGATGCGGTAAATCCACGCTGCTCAATCTGTCCGGCGCCATGGATTTTCCCACCAGCGGCGAGGTTCGGATTGATGGAGTGGTAACGTCGGGGCTGGATGACACGGGGCTCACGCGCTTGCGGCGCGGCAAAATCGGTTTCGTGTTTCAGTCGTTCCAACTGCTGCCGGCGCTCTCGGTGGTCGAGAACGTAGAACTGCCATTGATGCTGGCCGGCCGCTCGCGCGTGCGCGATATTGCCTGCGAACGCCTCCGTTGGGTGGAGCTGCTGGATTACGCGCAGCGTATGCCCTATCAGCTTTCCGGCGGCCAGATGCAGCGCGTGGGGATTGCCCGGTCGCTGATTCACTCGCCCGCGTTGCTGTTGGCGGATGAGCCGACCGGCAATCTCGACAGCGCAACGGGAGAGCTGATTCTGGATTTGCTTCGCCGTCTGGCGACGGAGCAAAACGCGGCCATTATTCTGGCGACGCATAGCGCGGAGGCCGCCAATCGGGCTGACTCGGTGGTATGCATGCGCGACGGCCGCATCGAGCGCTGATGGCATACTGGCTGATCTTTTTCCGGCTCATCGTGCGGCCCTTGCGGCGGGAACCCATGCGCACTCTGCTCACGGCCTTTGCGGTGGCGCTCGGAATCGCGGTCGTGCTCGCGATCGAGTTGGCGGGTGATGCAGCCGCGGGCTCGTTTCATTCGTCCATCGAAACGCTGACCGGCGATGCCGACCTGGAAGTGACGGCGGTTGGTGGACTGGCGCCGGAGGTCTGGACCAAACTGGCTACGCTGCCCTACGCATTGCGTTTCGAGCCGCGAATCGAAGACTACGCCGAGATCGTTGCGACGGGGCGAAGTGTGGCGCTAATTGGCGCAGACGTGCTTTCGAGCCGGCCAGGCGAGCTTCTGGCTGGGCCGGCGCTCGGATACAGGACCGGAGACCACATCAAATTAGCGGCGAACGACACCAGCGCCGACTTTGTGGTGCGCGGCGTTCTGGCTAAAAACGCGGGCGATACGGTAGTGATGGATTTAGCGGCGGCCGCAAAGTTTCTGGGCCGCGACCGGCTGGATCGAATTCTGGTACACACGCCGCCCGGCAAAACTTTGGAAGAGTGGCGGAGCTTGCTGGCCGCCGCTTCCGGAGCATCCGTCGCTCCGCATGGGTCGCGCACCATGGAGAACCGGCAAATGCTGGCGGCCTTCCGCTGGAATCTGCGCGTGCTGAGCTACATCGCTCTGCTGGTGGGAGCGTTTCTGATCTACAACACAATTTCCGTGTCGGTCGTCCGGAGACGCGCCGAGATCGGCGTGGTGCGCGCACTGGGCGCTACGCGCGCCTCGGTTTTAACCGCGTTTCTGGGCGAAGCCGCATGCTTCGGAATTGCAGGCGCACTCGTAGGGATCGTGCTCGGGCGAGTCATGGCCCAGAGCGCCGTGAAACTGGTCGGAGCAACGGTGACTTCGCTGTATGTGAGCAGCACGCCGGGTGAGATTCGCTTGAGCGCGGGCATTATTTTGCTGGCCTTGGTTGCCGGCATCGGCGTGGCGGTGGCGTCGGCGCTGGCGCCTGCTTGGGAAGCCGCGCAAGTGGTCCTGGTCGAAGCGATGTCGCGTGGATTCCGCGAACATGAAGTTCGCATGCACCGCTGGCGCGATTTAGGCATCGGGGGCCTGCTCGCCGGCGCGGGTTGGGTTGCTTCGCGGCAGGATGCGATCGGCGGCAAGCCCATCTTCGGATACTTAGCGGCATTGCTGGCCGTGAGCGCGGCGTCGTTCGCGATTCCCGCGTTGGTCTCCACTCTTGCCAACCTGAGCGGACGTTTGCTCGGGCGCATGTTTGGGGCGGAAGCGCTGCTGGCGGCCCGTGGTCTGGCGGGATCGTTGCGGCGCACGTCTGTCCTGGTTGCGGCTCTAGCGACGGCCATCGCGATGATGGCGGCGGTCGGCATCATGGTCGGGAGTTTTCGCGAAACAATTCTGGTTTGGATGAATGGCCAGTTGCAGGCCGATCTGTATCTGCGGCCTGCCATCGCAGCGGGCGCGGACCGCCATCCCACCATGTCCGCCGAGGCTGCCGATCGGATCGAGAAGCTGCCGGAGGTCGCGGCAGTGGATCGATTCCGCGTCTACGACATTAGCTACCAGGGATTGCCAGCGAGGCTGGGAGGCGCCGACGCGCGCGTAGCCCAGCGTTATGGCAACCGGCGCACACTGCCAGGCGCGGAATCGGAAAATGTTTTCGCCGACATGATTGGCGCGGACAACGCGGTGGTGAGCGAACCGTTCGCCAACAAGCATCACGTACACGCGGGCGACGTTTTGCCGCTCACGCTCGATGGACACTCAGTCCGGTTTCACGTCACCGGCATTTACTACGATTATTCGAATGAACGTGGCTACGTGATCGTCGACCGTGGGACATTGCTGAAATATTTGCCCGATCCGGCGCTGTCCAACGTGGCGGTTTATTTGAAGCCCGGCGTTTCTCTGGAACAGGGCGAGAAGGCGGTAGAGAGCGCGGTGGCGGGCCGCAGAATCGAGGTGCAGGAGAACCGCGCGTTGCGCGAAGATGCGATCCGGATCTTCGACCGGACCTTTGCGATTACCTATGCGCTAGAGGCGGTCGCGGTGATTGTCGCAATTATGGGAGTGGCGGGCGCGCTGCTGGCGCTAGTGATTGACCGCCGGCGCGAACTGGGCTTGTTGCGCTTTCTGGGCGGAGCGAGACGTCAGGTTGCTCGGGTGATCCTGTTTGAAGCCGCTCTGCTGGGATTGCTGGCCAACATCGCCGGCGTTATCCTGGGCATCGCGCTGTCGCTGCTGCTGATCTTCGTGATCAACAAGCAATCCTTTGGCTGGACCATCCAGTTTCATTGGCCGGTCGCGGTTTTGCTGAGCGCTCTGACCGCGGTTTATGCCGCGACGGTGCTGGCAGCTTTTTACCCGGCGCGCGTCGCGATGGAACTGAACCCGATCGAGGTGATCCATGAAGAGTAGCGCGCTTTTGCTCATGGCGTTCCGGCTGGCGCTGCCTGGTTACCACTACGAATTTCCGCGCGATCACTACAATCATCCGGAGTTTCAAACCGAGTGGTGGTATTACACGGGCAACCTGCACACCGCCGAGGGGCGGCGCTTCGGCTTTGAGCTGACCTTCTTCCGGCGGGGCGTGGACCGGTCCGCGCCACGCTCGGTTTGGGACGTGCAGGACGTCTGGATGGCGCACCTGGCGCTGAGCGATATTGACGGCAAGCAGTTCCTGCATACTGAGCGTTTGAACCGGGCCGGTGCGGGTTTGGCGGGAGCGGAGCAAGCGCAAGCGCGGGTGTGGAATGGCAACTGGTCTGCCACGCCGAATCGGTTGGAAGCGATCGCGGATCGTTTCCAGTTTTCCTTAGACCTACACCCCGAGAAGCCGCCCGTGATTCACGGCGAAAACGGCGTGAGTCAGAAATCGGCGGGCGCCGGACATGCGTCGCATTACATCTCGTTCACGCGGATTGCGACACAGGGCGTCATTGTGTTGGATGGGCGCGAGTATCGCGTGACGGGCCTGTCGTGGATGGATCATGAGTTCTTCACCGAGCAACTGGACAAGAACCAGACCGGCTGGGATTGGTTTAGCCTGCAACTCGACGATGGCAGCGACCTGATGCTGTTCCGATTGCGGCGGAAAGACGGCTCCGCCGATCCATTTTCGGCGGGAACCTACGTAGATTCGCAAGGCCATGCACGGCATTTGGCGGCGCGGGATTTCGACTTGCAGCCGGGCCGCATGTGGCATCAATATCCGGTGGAGTGGAAGATCGGCGTGCCTCGGTTGCATCTGGAAATGGCGCTCACCACGCCGCTAGACCAGCAGGAAATGACGTCCGCTGTAACCGCGCCCTATTGGGAAGGAGCGATCGCCGTCAGCGGCTCCGAAAGCGGTGTTGGCTATTTGGAGATGACCGGCTACGCGGGGCCGGTGGGCGTTTTGTAACGACTACGTTAGCAGCTAAACGCCTCCCAGGGGCGCATCGGAACCCTGCATGCGAAGCGCGCCGTGAACTTCGTTTCGTTCGTAACGGACGTCCTCACCAATCTCCTTCGGATCGCGATGTTTCAGAATAGATCGAGAGATTGAACTGCAGGAAGCGGTACTATGAACGCAATGCCAGCGAGGGCAATTATATACTTTGGTTGTTGAGCTCGCGATGCAAACGTCGAGGGCGCGTCAAAATTGCGCTACCTGACGGCGGGTCAGGGAGCAGGAGACGAGCGTGACGTTGAAGACGACCAGTCATGAAACAACCAATTCAACCGCTCCCTAACGGTCGCGGCTCGGGAGGCCGACCGTCAGGGAGCGGTCCGGAAGGACTGGCGAGGTACTAAGTTATGAAGGCCCTGCGCTTTTCCTCATTCGGACCACCCTCTGTCTTACGGATTGAGGACGTCCCCGTACCAGAGCCAGGCGAAGGGGAGTCATTAATTCAGGTAAAGGCGGCCGGCATCAATCCCAGCGACATCATCAACGTCGCGGGACATTTCAAGAAGACAACTCTTCCTCGAACGCCCGGCCGGGACTTCGCGGGCGTGGTTGTCAAAGGGAAGCGTTACGAGGGCGAGGAGGTCTGGGGCAGTCCTCCCACGATCGCTCTGGTCCGGGATGGTACTCACGCGGAATACGTGATTGTTCCGGACGAGACGCTGTCGCTCAAACCGAAGTCGTTGAGTATGACGCAAGCGGCGGCTATCGGCGTTCCCTACTTTACAGCCTGGGCATCGGTAGTCAATGCGGCTCAAATTCAACCTGGCGAAACCATTCTCATTGTGGGCGCCGCCGGCGCAGTGGGACAAGCCGCCACACAGATTGCGAACTGGAAACAGGCGCGCGTCATTGGCGCGGCGGTGACATCCGATCCGATTCCGGGTACGGTGTCCGTGGTGAATACCAAGACTGAAGACCTGAGTGAGCGGGTCAAGGAATTGACAGGAGGAAAAGGAGTGGACGTTGTCTTTGACACCGTGGGCGGCGCAATGTTCGAGCCGGCCTTGCGATCGCTCCGGCTCGGGGGCCGGCAGGTGGCTATCTCCAGTGCCGGAGATCAGCGCGTCAGCTTCAATCTCGTCGACTTCTATCACAATTTCTCCCGGCTGCTGGGAGTAGACAGTTTTGGGCTGACGTTGCGACAGGTAGAGCAAATCGCGGACCAACTCCGTCCCGGTTTTGATACCGGGGCGTTGAAACCGCCGCAGATCGAGGTGGTGCCATTTGCAAATGCCGTTGATGCGTACGACCGGGTGGCTGCCCGACGGGTGCAAGTGAAACAGGTACTGAGTTTCGGCTGAGCGGCGGTCGTGGCTCGGAGAGGCGTGATCCAGCCGGAGTGCGTCAGCAAACCGTCCCCAACAGGGCCGGAGCGGGCTCTTTAATATCCGGCACTGTCGCGCATTAATCTCGGTCGCCGAAACCGCCGATATTCAACCCATGTTCAAGATTGCGCTGTTGCTAATACTCACCCTCTTTTGCGGTCTTATCTTGTTCATGCTGACTCTTAGCACCATGGCTGTCGTCGCAGGAAGGGCAACCATCGGAAACCGGCTTTTCGGGGAATATGTCGCGTTTGCGCAAATTGCCCTCTTCGCTGGCTACGGTTTCTATGCAGGCGGCAAGGGGCTGCTGGCGGCATGGAGGGCTAGCGCGGCGGACGCGAAACCGGCCCAGCCGGGCGCCTTCAAACCTGCTCGAACCATCGGGTGGATTTTGGCCGCTTTTGGCGTCATCGGCTTTTATACGCTAGCGGAGATTTCTCTCGGTTCGTCTCATCCAGCCAACCCTGGAATGCTTCGATTTGTTGCTTATCCTTCGGCGTTTTGCCTGCTGGGAGGCGTCGTCTTCATGGTCTACCTGTTTAGGCGACCAACGCCCTGATCCCGGCGCTACGGCCGGAAGGCGTCGCGCACGTGCCGTACCACCGGCGGCTTTTTCAGCACCACGCTCACCACATCAAACCGCACCTTCTCAAACGGGATCTCGGCGTGGCGGGCGTACTCGCGGGCGCCGCGGATTACCGCCTGCTCTTTCTCCGCGTTCATGGCGCGCTCGGGAGCACCGAACTCCTCCGACTCGCGCGACTTGACCTCAACCACCACCAGCGTGTCTTTGTCCCACCCAATGAGGTCGATCTCCGAGCTGCCGTTGGCCGTCCGGTAATTGCGGGCTACCACGACAATGCCGGCTCTTTGAAGATAGCGGTGGGCGATGTCTTCGCCGCGCTTGCCCGCCGCGGCTTCCGGGCCTTCCCGGCGCAGCCGCGCACGGTGGCGCAACGCATCGGCGAGCTGGTGCAAACGTCCCATAGCTACCTCACCAATGGAGAAATCGGCGTCCCGGCCGCGCTACTTTACAGCTTCGAACTCGAAGTCCATCACCTTGCCCCGAATCACGTAACACAAGTAGTACTCCCAAAAGCGGCGAAAGCGCGGGAATCGATTCACCAGGAACTCAAATCCCAGATACCGCCACAAAGCAAGTAGCTTGACGCGGACAGAAATCTCGCGAAATCTGGCCTGCGAATAGTAGCCGAACCCGCCATGGTTCTCGCCAAAATAACGAAAGGAAAAGCTGTTCAAATGCCAACGATGCGTCGGGTCGCAAAAGGAGCTGAAATCGGTATAGTGCGGCGTGGTGATAAACACGCGTCCGCCCGGAGACAGCACCCGGTGGAATTCCTCCATCGCCGCCACCACGTCGGCCACGTGTTCAATGACATGGCTCGCGCGCAATTGACCGAACGAGCCATCGCGGAAGGGATACGGAAACTGGTCGAGGTTGGCGATGACGTCGGCCCGGGTGCGCGGATTGCGGTCGAGCCCGATCGCTCCCGGGTATTTGTTGATTCCGCAGCCGACGTCGAGTATCAGCCGATTTGCTTCAGACACTCCTCAAGTGTATCGATGGCGAAATCGGCCTGGTCCTTGGTCAGCACCAGCGGCGGGCACAGCCGGATGCTGTTCGCCCCGGCGCCCAGCACCAGCACGCCACGTTCAAACGCCATCTGTACCACGCGGTCGCGCAGATCCGGCGCGCGGTCCTTGGTTTCCCGATCGTGTACGAACTCGATGCCGATCATCAGGCCCAGTCCGCGCACATCTCCAATGTTTCTGAATTTTGCCGGCCAAGACGATAGTCTGCCCAGCATATGGGCACCCACGCTAGCCGAATTGGCGATCAGTTCGCGTTCAAGCAAGGCGATGGTCGCGAGCGAAGCGGCCACGGCCACCGGGTTTCCGCCATAAGTCGAGGCATGCGCGCCCGGGCGCCACTGCATGACGTCCGCGCGGGCGATACAGGCGCTGAGCGGCATGCCGCTCGCCAGCCCTTTAGCAGAATTCAGAATGTCCGGAACCACACCAAAATGTTCTGAAGCCCACATCTTGCCGGTCCGGCCCATGCCGGACTGCACTTCATCGTGAATCAGGAGAATGCCGTGCCGGTCGGCCAGCGCGCGCAGTTCCTCATGAAACACGCGCGGCGGAATCAGATAGCCGCCCTCGCCTTGAATCGGTTCGACGATGATGGCGGCGACGTCTTCCGGCGGCAGAACGGTACGGAACAGTTGGTCTTCAATCGCGCGCACACAGGAGACCGCGTAATCGTCCGCGGTCATCCCTCTGGGCCGGCGATAGGTGTCGGGGAACGTAGCATGATGAACCCCCGGAACCAGATTGCCGAATCCCTTGCGCTGAACCACTTTGCTGGCGGTAAGCGAAAGAGCGCCCATGGTCCGCCCATGAAACGAACCGTAAAACGCGATGAATTTCTCCCGCCCGGTGTGGTAACGGGCTAGCTTCATCGCAGCTTCGGTTGCCTCCGTGCCGGAGTTACCAAAATAGACGCGGTGGGGAAAATCGCCGGGCGCAATTGCAGCCAGCTTTTCCGCCAAGTGAATCATGTTTTCGTAATAAAAGTCCGTCCCGGACATGTGGATCAGGCGCGCCGCCTGCTCTTGCACGGCCGCGACCACTTCCGGATGACAATGCCCGGTGGAAGCGACCGCGATTCCGGCATTGCAATCGAGAAAACGATTGCCATCCACGTCTTCCACGATGGCGCCTTGCCCGCGCTCCACGACCAATGGATAGCTGCGAGTGTAAGAAGGGGAAAGAACCTGGCTGTCCCGTTGGATCAGCGCTTGTGCGCGCGGCCCGGGGAGTGAAGTAACCAAGTGCGGGAGTTCCGCACGCAGGATCTCATTCGCTAACAACATTTTGTAAATCTCCTTGTCTTGTGATCGGAAAAGCGGGCGGGAAGACAAGGATCCGGTTAGTCGGAGCCGAAGAGGGAGGGCCGGGCGATGGAAGGAGTCGCCATATAAATAGTATAGCAGTTGCTCGTTTTTTAGGAAACTGCCCCGGAGCGGGGATTGGTACTGGTAACTGCGCGTGGTTCAGCCGCAGGCCGACGGCTTTTCGCCTCGCCGTTTGTGCCCGGCCAGAAAAACTCGGCTGCTGCGTAACGCAAGGAACAGGCTCGTTGCGACACCGGCATTCAGGACAAGAAACGCGACATGGCCACCGGCACGTACTCTTTATGGCGGCACATCCCTCAAGCGACAGGGTAAGTCGCTAGCTCGCAGCGTAAGCCGCTAGCGCTCGGCCGAGCGCTGCGAGCGTCACCGGCTTCGAAACGTAGTCGTCCATGCCGGCTTCGATACAGCGTTCCCGATCGCCGGTCATGGCGCACGCGGTCATGGCGATGATCGGCGTGTGTTTCGCCGTACTTCGCTCCTGGTCACGAATGCGTCGCGTCGCCTCGAGGCCATCGATCCCCGGCATCTGGACATCCATCAGAATCAAATCGAACGATGTTTCTTGCGATTTGCTAACAACGTCAATTCCATCCGCCGCAATGCTCGTTTGGTGGCCCATTTTTTTCAGGATGGACACGATCAGTTTCTGGTTTACCAGGTTGTCCTCGCCAACCAAGATCGACAAACAGCGGCCGGCGCGTTGCACGTGGATGGGCAACCGCGCCGTGCTTGAATCCCTCGCGCCTCCGAGTGCCTTACCTATCATGGAAAGCAATTCCGCCGGCTTGATGGGTTTGATCAGGTATGTTTCAACACCCAGCTCACGGCATCGCAAGGCGCTGGAGGTTTGATCGGAGGAAGTTAGCATCATGACCGTAACGCCTTGCGTGGGATCGATCGCCCGAATCCGCTCGATTACTTGCAAGCCACCCATCCCCGGCATCTGTTCATCCAACAGAACCAAACGGAAAGGCTCGCCGACAGCCGCGGCCGCTTCGAGTTTCGCCAATCCCTCTGGACCCGAGCACGCCACCTGCGGGAGCATTTGCCAACGCCGGGCCGTCTCCTCAAGAATCCGCCGATTGGTTTCGTTGTCGTCGATAATCAAGACCGGCAGCCCAAGCAGATCCGGACTCGAAAGAATTGAAGGCCGTTCCGGATGCCCGGCGGCGCCGAAAATTGCCGTAAAGTGAAACGCAGACCCTAGGCCCGGCGTGCTCTCCATCCAGATTTGACCGCCCATGAGATCGACAATTTTCTTCGAGATCGCCAACCCCAGTCCGGTTCCCCCGTATTGGCGGGTGGTGGACGAATCGGCTTGCTCAAACGGGCGGAACAGGCGTTGTTGCGCTTCGGGGGAAACTCCGATGCCCGTATCGCGCACCGTGAAATGCACCCGAGATTCCGTCTCGTTCTTGGATTCTAATCTGGCTTCGACCACCACCTCGCCCTGGCCGGTGAATTTCACCGCATTCCCAGCCAGATTCACCAGCACCTGACGCAGCCTGACGGAATCGCCGACCACCAGCGCCGGAACCTCTTCAGCGACTTGAAACGCCAGTTCCAGACTCTTCTTGTGAGCCGGAATCGCTAAACTCTTCAACGTATCGCCCACCAGTTCGACCAAATTGAACTGCGCTGGAACCAGGGCGATCTTGCCGGCTTCAATCTTCGAGTAGTCGAGAATGTCGTTAATGATGACCAAAAGATCTTCCGCCGACGACCGGACCATCCCGAGATAGTCCCGCTGCTCCTCGGTAAGATCGGTGGAAAGTGCGAGTTCGGTCATGCCGATGACGCCGTTCATAGGGGTGCGAATCTCGTGGCTCATGTTCGCCAGAAACTCGCTCTTGGCCCGATTGGCGGCGTCCGCCGCGTCTTTGGCGTTCCTGAGTTCCCGCTCGTGCTGTTTCCGCTCGGTCGTGTTCCGGCTCAACACTACGAAACCGGTGGGCTTGCCGTTCTCGCCTCGTTTGAGTGAAACGGTTGACTCGCAAAATCGGCCCGGTTGATATTCCCATTCAAAGGACCTGACCGGTTCACCGGTCTGGTACACGGTCTTAAACAACTCACGCAGGTCGGCGGATACGGGGTTGTGAGCAATTTTCTGATAGTCGGGATCGAGAACCTCCTCGCGCGTGCGATCGAAGGTCCGGCAATAGGCATCGTTCACCCATTGATAATTGCCTGCCAAGTCGAGTTCGGCGTAGCCTTCTTCGAGAAAATTGAGAATGGCCCTTTGGTTTGCCCGTTCCGATTGCTGGCGTTGCAATTGTTCCCGTTCCGTGAGGTCGCGCACAAAAACATCTATGCGACAGTCCTCACCGTGTCGTCGTACGTAGAGAAAAAAGTCGGCTGAAAACCGGCGGCCATCCCGGTGTACCGCCCGCAGCGATATCGGCGCTTCCGATGCGGACGCTTCTGGGACGGCCGCTTCCGGGACGCCTTTTGCGGCGCAGGCTGCGATCCGGGCGAGATTGGATGCGATCGTCTCCCGGTGCCGTGGCGACACGATCAATTCGACGGAGCGCCCGAGAATCTCGGCGCTCGACCACCCCAACAGCCTCTCGGCGCCAGAATTCCAGGCAGTGAAGAGTCCTTTTGAATCTAGTTGGAGCACGCCGTCGAAGGCCCGTTCGAGCGTGGCCGCCAGCCGTTCGAGGTCGTTCGCGGGCGCCGCTTTCGGCAATTGGCTGGCCGCGGCTTCGAGCGCTTCCACATTGCCCATCTTAGGCTACTCATCGTCCGAGGGACATTGCTCCTATAGTTTGCACGGCTTGCGCAGCTTGGGCCGGACCGCCCAGCGCGACGATGATTCCGGTTGGGCGTAAGATCAAATCGGACTTAAGCCTCGAGTTGGGTGGGCGATAGGGCCGTGCGCCGCCAGCGCGGAGCATTCAGGGTCTGGCGGCCGGCGAACCGTGGTGTTCCCAAGGCTTGGGCGCAGGTCCTTCGTCGCGGTGCTCCACGCGGTCGTATAAGTGCAAATCGGAGACCGTGCCAAGGCTCTGGTTGTAGAGACTGGTCAGGCCCAAACCTTCTTTCAGATCTTCCTGAAACGCGTGCAGGGCTTTCAAATGGACCGCCGTGGCGGGGATGAGCCGGCCATTCGGCGTGCGCCAGAACATCTGATATCCATGATTCTCGATCAACCCGATTTCCTGGCCGATCGCCAAACCCGCTTTGTTCACGCGGGGAGGCCGGCCCGGAAAGTCTTCAATCATGGCGGCAATGCCGTCGCGAGTGATCCTGGCTTTGCCTGAGCCCTGGGTTTCCACGGTGAAGCGAAGCGCCTTCAGATTTTCCAGGTGCTCGCTAAATGACACTACCTTCGGTTTTTCTCGGCGAAAGAACATGGGTGCTTTTAGGATAGCGTGGCGGCGCATTGCGATTTATGTACGGACCGGGCCGAAGGTAAACTTCAGCCCACACCGTTGTAACGGTGACGGAAGGAAGCCTCCGCCTCTCGTCTCGCGTCGAGCCGTATGCCGCGCCCCGCATGCTCGCCCAGTATGCTGCGGCCCGAAAAATCGGCCATGGCGGGTCTTCCCAACGAACCTAATAGTCCGCGTGTACGAGTCGGCTCGCAATAAGAATGTAACCGGGCGGCGGCGATAGGCCAAAAATGGCAGGCGCGGATTGGATAAAGCAAGTATACTGCTATGGTGGGGATCGCGTTCGGGCGGAGCCCGGCGTCGGGCCCGCCGTCAAAAAAGGAGCAAGTAAAGACATGACACTTCTGGAATCGCTGAAAAAGTACACCGTCCCGGTATGCGACACCGGCGACATTGAAGCCATTGCGCACCACAAGCCGCAAGACGCCACCACCAACCCCTCCCTTCTGTTCAGCGCAGCCAAGATGCCTGCCTACCTGCACCTGGTGGAACAGGCGCTGGAAGCGGCGCAGAAGGCCGGCGGCAGCGCACAGGCGATGGCCGAGGAATTCATGGACGACTTGTTTGTGTCGTTCGGACTTGAAATTTTGAAGGTCGTCCCAGGCCGTGTTTCTACCGAAGTGGACGCCAGCCTGAGCTTCGACACCGAGGCCACCATTGCCAAAGCCCGCAAATTAATTGGCTTGTATGACAAAGCGGGCATCGGCCGCGAACATGTGCTGATCAAGATGGCCAGCACCTGGGAAGGCATCAAAGCGGCGCATGTGTTGGAAGGCGAAGGCGTGCATTGTAACCTGACGCTGCTGTTCAGCTTTGCGCAGGCGGTAGCCTGTGCCGAGGCGGGCGTGACGTTGATCTCGCCCTTTGTGGGCCGCATTTACGACTACTACAAGCACAACGGAGCCACCATCACCGACGACGCCGACCCCGGCGTGATTTCGGTGACGCGCATTTACAACTATTACAAGAGGCACGGTTACAAGACGCAGGTAATGGGCGCCAGCTTCCGCAATGTGAACCAGATTTTGAAGCTGGCCGGCTCGGATCTATTGACGATCAGCCCGGACCTGTTGGAAAAACTGGAGACGACGGAAGGAACCGTGACCAGGTATCTGGATCCGGAAGTAGCCAAGAAAGCCGGCGACGCGAAGATCCACCTGGACGAGAAAGGGTTCCGCTGGTTGCACAACGAAGACGCGATGGCGACCGAGAAGCTGGCGGAAGGGATTCGCAAGTTCAATGTGGATGCCCGGAAGCTGGAAGAATTCGCGCACACCAAAGTCGCGGCGCACGTAGCGTAGACCGGTTCGTGAAATAAAACTTGCTGGAGCGGGCTTGAAAGAGCCCGCTCAGCGATGTGGGGCGGGTTGTCAACCTGCCGCGGATTGTTAACCAAGGATGTTAACCAGGTTGTTAACCCGCGCGGGCGGACTTGCCAGGCCGTCGCCGGACGCCGTCTTGCAATAAAGCGCCGCCGGGCGCGTTCCTTGTTCGATCAATTCAAATCCGGCCTCGCGCAGGCGGTCATCCCACCACGCCGCGCTTCTCGTTGCGCTGTGAAGAGGCAGACGTGAACTTCAGCCAACCGTCTTTCGAGATGACCGTCAGGAGGAAGTCGCCGCCGGGCTTGAGAACCCGGAATATTTTTGCCAGCGCCGCAACGCTACCGGCGAGATTCACGTGGTCCATGGCGTAGGTGCTGACCGCGGCATCAAACGCAGCCGGCTCAAAGGGAAGCTTGCGCATGCCGCCGGGTTGAATGGTGACGCGTTGCTCCACTCCGTCCGCCCGCAGACTGGCCTGCAATTTTTCTGTCCGCTTTCGATCGAGCCGAAGTGGGCGGACCTCCAAAACCATGAGCGAGGACCTTCCCGTGCAGGCTCCAGAACGCGCCCGCTGCCGGAAACCAGAAAACTTTGTGTAGGTAACGCAAGGCGTCCGTTCGGGTCGAGCCCGAAACGCACCAAGCGGAACGCGGCGACGGCCCAGACCGCCAACGCTGCGGATGCAATCGTAATAATGGCCGGCCACTTTCTCCAGAGCGCCAGAATACGGAGCAATGACGCCGCGCCCACTACGGTTAGATGACCGTAGCTCAACTAACCAAAACTGAGCTGCGAGCCCATCGAGTGATAATACTCAATAGCAACAACGTGGACCCGATCTTCTTTGCAACACCTGCGAAGTTTCGCGCGTGGCTCGCCAGACAGCATGACAAGGCCACCGAGCACTGGGTCGGTTTCCATAAGAAGCATACCGGGAAACCCAGCATCACTTGGCCGGAGGCCGTGGACGTAGCGCTTTGTTTTGGCTGGATCGACGGCGTCCGTCACAAGATCGACGAAGAGAGCTACAAGATTCGGTTCACGCCGCGCAAGCCCGGCAGCACCTGGAGTTCGATCAATGTCAAGAGAGTAGAAGAACTCACCAAGCTGGGATTGATGACGCCCGCCGGTCTGGAAGCTTTCGGAAAGATCCAGCAAGGAAAGTCGGGAATCTACGCTTACGAACAGCGAAACGAAGCCAAACTCGACGGCGACTGCGAGCGTCAGTTTCGCGCCCATCCAGCCGCTTGGGATTTTTTTCAGGCGCAGCCGCCCTGGTATCGCAGAACCGCAACGTATTGGGTGATTAGCGCCAAGCGGCCGGAGACGCGGCAGGCGCGTCTGGCCACCCTCATTGCCGATTCGGCGCAGTCGCTCCCGATAAAGGGTTTGCGGCGCAAGCCGGAACATAAGTGAGTTCCTGGCCGGAACGCACGCAACGCAGCATCAGACCGCCGCGCGACATATCTCCCAAACCAACGAATTCCGCCGGATAGAGCAGCCGGGAGCCGGCAATGTTCAGCAGCGGCTCGATATATTTTGGCGTGGCCAAACTGCCCAGCAGCACGATCTCGGGCGCGGCATCGAGCGCCCGCGCATCGCGCTCCAGGGGCTCTCGATACAGGGATTCCGTGGCGTCAATGGGAACTTCCGCCATCCGTTTCAATTGCTCCAGGCCGATCCGGGTGTGCGCCGGCAGCAGCCCGAAACCGGCCGTGATGATGAGCGGCGGTTCAGCCCCAAAAGCTCCGGCGTATTGGAGTTTTCCGCGAAAGTAAAGACCGCTGATGGAGGAGAATAACTCGCCCAGCGCGACTCCATTCGTAAAGTCGAACCGGCTGGCGCCATTGAGCACTCTGCGGCCACGGACGCCGCTCAGATTGGCGGGCGAGAGCAGAAAGATGCGCTTCATCCCCGATTGCCGCCAGCCGCGCCGCCGCCGGCCGCGAGATGATGATAGGCATCTTCCAGAAGTCCTACGTCCAGCTTCTTCATTTTCAGCATCGCCCGCATCACGCGTTCCTTTCGCTCCGCATCCTGATCCTGCAGCATCGCGAACAGAACCGTGGGACGATTTGCCAGCTCAGCCCATATTTGTCCTTCACCCAGCCGCACTCGATTTCCTGCCCGCCTGCGGAAAGCTTCTCCCAGAACTCGTCGACTTCCAGCCGGGTTTCACGGTTCACGACAAATGAAATCGCCTCAGTGAATTTGTAAGTGAGGTCCCGCCGTTCCAGGCGGCGAACTTCTGCCCGTCAAGCTCAAACGCCACCGTCATCACCCATAGCGCGTAACTGCACGGATTGACCTTTCGAAGTCGGGGGCGCATGGTTTTCTCCTCAAACACCACTTTATTCCAGGCTCGACACGTGAGTGGGCGCTGCTAGAGGTAGGTACTTGAAAAGCGACTCATGGCGCAAATACCCTCATGTTCTTACCGCCTTCTTCCGATAAGAGCCTAATGTTGAACATGACGACAACTCTTAGACACACGATGCTAGGCCTTCTGGCCGTCACGGGGATCGCGCTTCTGGCGGCTACACCGGCAGTGGCGGGAGAACAGGATTTCACGTTGCATAACAAGACGGGTGTGGAGATTCACAAGCTGCAGATCGGCCCCCACAGCTCCGACGACTGGGGCGACGACATCCTCGGTCAAGACACGCTGGCCGACGGAGAGAGTCTCAATATCAAGTTCAGCCGACATGAAAAAGCCGCGCACTGGGACTTGAGAATTGAGGACGAGAATGGCAACAGCGTGGTCTGGGAGAATCTCAACCTGTTAGAGATCTCCGAAGTTACTTTGCACTCGAAGAACGGCAAAGCCTGGGCTGATGTTGAATAGGCTTCGGCCGTAAGCTCAGATGGAGCTGCCGCGGAGAGAAGAAACACAGGGGTCTAGACGTGTGCGTGCCCCAGACGCCGTTCAGAAATCCGGGCGGGTTCAATAACACGGGTCCAAACATTACGGTCCAAACAAGGAGGGCCTCCAAAATGAATAGTGGCGACAGTGGTGCGGGTCTGTTGGGTGGTGGGATATCGGTAGTAGTGATGCTAATGGTCGTCGCGGTAATGATCGCCGCGATGTGGAAGGTATTTGTCAAAGCGGGCCAGCCCGGATGGGCCGCGATTGTTCCGCTCTATAACATCGTCGTTCTGCTGAAGATCGCAGGAAAACCACTCTGGTGGATTGCCCTGTTTTTCGTCCCCTTGGCGAATTTCGTTGTGATGATTCTGGTGGCCATAGAGATCGCCAAGTGCTTCGGCAAGAGTACCGGCTTCGGGATCGGCCTGGCGTTCCTGGGCTTTATCTTCTACCCAATCTTAGGATTCGGGAGCGCGCAATATCAGGGTCCAGCCGTCGGAGGGCAACCGGTGCTGGCCGCAATTTAGAGCCCAGCAGCGATGTTCGACAGGCCGCGCCGGCGTCTAAACCCGCTCTGGCGCCACCTGCTGCGCCCGCTCCCATTGCAACTTGCCTTGGTACTCCTGCCAGAGAGTGCTAATTCCCGCCCACCAATAGCCGGCAACGAACAATGCCAGAAACGGAATCGCGGGGAAGTTCCAGCTCTCGATGGCGAACTCGATCATGTACAGAAACCAAGCCCCCATCGCCAGTTCGGCATAGGGCAGCCAGCCGCTGCGACGCCGGTATTGCTTGTTTTCCATCTTCAGCTTCGCGCCCCCGCCGATAGCATACTTGGGCGTCCGGACAAAGCCGCTCTGAATGCCAAACAGCGCCTCCAGCACGGCTTTGGTATTGCTCAAAGTAAGCGCGACACCGGCGGCCATCAAGGCCGGCATCAATACCAGAGACCGCTTCCATCCCTTGGGAAAGATCTCATGCTGGGCAACGATATAGAACGCCGAGATCGACCAGAAGGAAGCGATGATGAGCGGCAGATCGATCAACACCATCTGGAACCAGCCCATGTAAAAACGCACAATCATCACGGGCAAAGTGAGCGCGGAAACCACCAGCATCAGGGGATAAGAGATGTTGGGAGTGAGGTGAAAACAGGCTTCGGCTTTCTTGCGCCACGAAATATCGGACTTCAAGATACGCCGCAGCAGCTTGATGGCGACTTGCGTAAGACCTTTGGCCCAGCGCGACTGCTGCACTTGAAAACCGTAGGTCTCGACTGGCAACTCCGACGGGCACTCAATCGAGGGCACATAGACAAAACGCCAGCCCTTCATCTGGGCGCGATAGCTGAGATCGGTGTCTTCGGTCAGCGTATCGTGCTGCCAGCCGCCCGCGTCTTCAATCATGCGGGCGCGCAGAATTCCCGCCGTGCCGTTGAAATTGAAGAACAGCCCGGCGCCGGAGCGCGCGCCATGCTCCACGATGAAATGTCCATCGAGCAGCATTGCTTCCACTTCGGTGAGTAAATTGTAATGACGATTGAGGTACGTCCAGCGGGTCTGCACGACACCCACTTTGGGGTCGGCGAAAAAGTGGACCGTGCGCATCAGGAAATCCGCCGGGATCACAAAATCGGCGTCGAAGACAGCGATCAATTCGCCGGTGGCCGATTGCATGCCGGCCTGTAATGCGCCTGCCTTGAAGCCAGAGCGGTTGGCGCGGTGCAGGTACTCGATGGGGAGACCCGCGGCGGCATATTCGGTGACCAGGCGCTGAGTGAAAGGATGTGTGTCGTCGGTGGAATCGTCTAAAACCTGGATCTGCAAAAGCTCGCGCGGGTAGTCGACCTTACTGACGGATTCGATCAGCCGCTCGACCACGTAGCGCTCGTTGTAGAGCGGAAGTTGGATCGTGACGCGCGGAAGCTGTTCAAAGCGGCCCGGGGCTTCGAGCGGAATCCGCCGCTTATGCTTGCGGTACTCGCGGATCATCTCGAACCGGTGGCAGCCGTAGCAGGACAAGATCACCAACACGGTGAAGTACGGGATAAGAATCATCCAGTCAAAGGGCTGGAGATGATGGATGTCGCCAAACGTGTCGTCAAAAACCGAGTTGACCAGTTGACTAGCGGAGGAACCGGCGGCGAACGCGAACGCGGCTGTGGTCATAGCGCAAAGACCACCAAACTCGGGCCGAAAGCCGGCACCGCGGCACTGCTCGAATTGAAAAACTGCTCTCGCATGCTTGGTCGGGCGTGCCGCTACAATGGGCACTTCCTCGTATCAGTTTAGCGCGAATTGAGTAACTGCCGGGCGACCTGACCACTCCGCGGCAGCTCAAGAGCGCGGCGGGCGCGGCGGGTCCGAATAAGCGAACTTCTACACGCCGCGCTCCGTCTCGCGCGGTTTCCTCAAAAGATGAGGCGGAAGGCAGCCTGCAGACGCCGGGCGTTGGTGCCGTCCGGAAACGCTTGCGAAGCATTTCCGAGTCCGAAACCAACCTGCGGCTTGATCACCCCGCCGGACGCGGTGAACTCCGTGGTCGCTATGCCGGTGTTGTACTGCGTGTTGAAGACATTAAATCCTTCAAACATCAGCATGCCCTTGATGCGTTCCGTGAAGGGCAGCGTGCGCACCAAGCGGGCGTCGACCGTAAACTGCCGGTCGATGTTGGTATTGTTGACAGGCAGGAAGGGCACCCGGTTCCAACCAGCCAGGCCGTTGATTTCCGTTGTGTAGGCCATCGTGATGCCGCTGAATTGTTGTCCGCTGACGCTAATGGTGCCTGAGGTTGGCTGCGAGGACGCCATTGTAGTGATCGTCGAGAGCTGCCATCCGTTCACGAGATAGCGCGCGGCCCAATTATCGCCTTTGACATAGTTTGGCGCGTAAGTCCAGTTAATCACCGCGCGATGCCGCTGATCGGTGCCGGAACTGCCTTTGTCCTCGGCGAAATTTCCGTTAAAGGTGTTCGATTGAGCATATGCTACGGTGGTGGCGGCGCCGGATTGCTGGGCGTCGTCAATGGCATGCGACCAGGTATAGGAGACTTGCGCGCTGAGGCCGTGCGAAAACCGCTTGCGCAGTTGCACGATCAGGCCGTTATACCAGGAGTCGCCGCCATTGCCAACCAGATAAACGTGGCTATAGCGGGTATCGATCTTGTTGGCCGTAGTCCAGATCGGCGTGGTGTAGCTTCCGATCGCATTTCCGCTCGAATCGTCGATGGTGTAGGTTTTGGTGATCGTCGGGGCCGACAGGTTGATGTCCGGAGAAGTGATCAGCCCGATGCCGCGCGTATAAATATAGCTGACCGTCAAGTCCAGATCGGTGGTCAACTGGCGTTGCACGGCGAGCGTTGCCTGCTCGGAATATGGATTGTGGAATCCATTCTGGGCGAAGGTTAGCTGGGCCGTTCCGGCCGGGACCGCGTTGACGTTGGGAAAGACGTTCGGAAAAAGCGGGGCGCCCGCTTGATTCGGGTTAGCCGAAATCGATGTTTGGTAGAGGCCGTTACCCAGGAACAGCGAATCGATCCCGTCAATAATATACGGCGCATAGAAAATACCGTATCCGGCGCGGATCACGGTCTTGTCGTTGATTTCATAAGCTGCGCTGATGCGCGGAGCAAAGTCCTTGTTCGAGCCTGGAATCACACCGGTCTCCGGATAGTTTGGATCCTTAAGCGTCGGCTGTGGCAGGAAGGTCTTCTCATATCGCAAACCATAGTTCAAGGTGAAGCGTCGCGTGATCTTCCAGGAATCCTGTGCGAAGAAATAAAGATTGTTGGTCCGCAGATTCTGGATTGGATTTCCAAACGCCTGGGAAAAGCTGCTGTACGCTTTGCTAGTGGTGTTGTTGCTGAAATCGAGCGCAAAATTGGTCAGGTTGGAATAGCTGTAAGCGCCCGCGTAATTGAACAATTGCTTCAGGTAGTCTTGATTGGTGTCGAAGTCCACGCCGAACTTGAACGAGTGAGACCCTTTGGTCCAACTGAACGTGTCGGCCAGTTGGAAGCGCTCTTCACTGGGGTAAGTGCGGGGATAGGCCTCGGCCGCTCCGACAGTGGCGCTGGCGACGGTTATGTACAGCGGTCCGGTGGAGGGCCAGAGCGCGGATGCCGCCGGATCGGACAGCCGGTCCTTGAACCACCCAAAGCGGAAATTGTTGAGGCTGTTGGGCGTCACGATGGCTGTCCAATCGGCGTTGCCGTAGCGCGTCTCGACCGTCGAGTTGCCATTGTTGCCGAGAGCTGCGCCGCTGCTCAAAACGGATTGTGTCTGAATTCCATCCGGCGACACCCAATGCATGACGTTGAAGTCGAACGTCAGGGTATTGCGATCGTTGAGGTGGTAATCCAGTTTCGCGAAACCGATGTCGGAATTCACGCTGCGAGGCACCACCACATTCATCTGAGGCTGGATGAAATTGATGACGGCTTGACACTGGGCGGCCGTGGCCGGGGCTTTGCAGTTTGAGGGCAGCACAAACGAGCCAGTCGGGTCGGCAATTTGCGTGGTCGTGATGCGGTTGAGTGCCGGGAAGTTACGCTTTACCAACTCGAAATTCGAGAAGAAGAACAATTTGTCTTTCTTGATCGGCCCTCCCACGGTTCCTCCGGCCTGATGCCGCCACTCGGGCGGATTGTAGCCCAAGGCGTATCGATCCGGGGCGATCAGAGTGCGGTTGCGGAAAAATTCATATAGCGTCCCGTGATACTCGTTGGTGCCACTGCGCGTCACGGTGTTGATGATTCCGCCCATCGCGCGTCCGAATTCGGCCGAGTACCCGTCGCCGAGAACCTGAAATTCCTGAACCGCATCCTGCGAGATTTGGGTGGCGATGCGGGTGCGTCCGGCATTCTCGCTATAGAAGGCGTTGGAGGTGTAGTTGCCATCCGTCAGAAAGGCATTGCCAGCCGAGATTCCATGAAAACTGACCAGCCCGAAAGTGCCGTCGCGGACTACGCCCGGCGTCAACAGCGCAAAGGTATCGGCACGCCGGCCGTTGATCGGCAGGTCGTCGATCTGCTTTTGCGTGATCAAATCGGTTACCCCACTCTTGGTATCCTCGATCACGGGAGCAGTGGCCGTGACGTCCACCTGCGAAGCGGTACCCGCGATTTGCAGGTTGACCTCGAGTTCTACGTTCTCGCCCACTTGGACGGTAATATCTTTCAGTTCGTACTTAGAAAAACCGGCGGCTTCGATGGTGACCGAGTAGCCCGACGCCGGCACCAGCAACGGAGCGTTGAACAGCCCCGAACTGGTGGTGTCGACCGTCCGGCGAATCCCTTTCTGGTCGTTGGTGATGGTCACCTTCGCGCCCGGCACGGCCGATTGAGATGGATCGCGAACCGTCCCCGTTATGCCTCCGAAACCAGCCTGTCCCCACGCGCTGATCGAGGCCACGCTCGCCAATAGCAACACATTCCACACTTTTTTCATAGTTTTTGCTCCCACCCTCTATCCCACATCGTTGAAAATATTCGCTTTACCTCGCACCTTGGAGAGGCGGCCAATCAAAAGCTCCCGCCGATCACCCGCGGCGGAAACACTTCTGGCTGCGCGCAGGATCGCGCAGTTTCCAGTTTGGCTGAGACTATCTTTTTGCCATCATAAACGACAAATATGACAAAACGGTTACAGCACACCCGTTTTCCTCAGGAATCCGCCGACAACCTGACAACACTGTCTTTGCGGCCGTAAAATGACCGTCGAATCGCGACTGACCTCGACCTGAGTCATCATAAGCAACGAATGTGAAACCCAGGTTGCGGAAGGGTGGCAGTTCTGTGAGGACGCCGAAATTCCGGCCGGTTTACAAACTGTTCACAATAGTTTTACTTCCAAGAGTCACTCGATTGGCGTCTACGCTCCATCGGACCGCATGAGGTCTGTATTGGAGGATATACATGTCTCGACTCTCTCAGCTCGCGGCCATCACCCTGGCCGCCGCTGGCACGCTTGCGCACGGCGAACTGATAACCGATCCCGTGGGCGATTTCTTGGCCACATACAACGGACCGCAAAACCCCGATCTGGACATCGTCAGCGCCCAAGCAATTTTTAATGGCGACACCTTCACCTTCACCAGCACGCAGAACGGCGCCGTGGGAATGACGCCCGGCATCTACGTCTGGGGGATCGACACCGGAACGAATGCGGCGCCCTTTGCTTCTTTTGGTGAAACCGGAGTGCTGTTCGACACGGTAGTGATTCTCGAGCCCGGCACGCCCGGCGGGAGTTTCGTGTTGAACTTGATCCCGGGCGGGGCTATGGCCACTACCCTTCCCGATCCAACCGTCAATGGAGACACCCTCTCCGATGTCGTTCCCCTCGCCGACCTCGGGTCCACTGGGTTTCTTCCGCAAAACTATTTGGTGAATCTCTGGACGCGCGACAGCCTGTCGGGCTCTGGCCAGGCAGGTTTTGACCAAATCGCCGACTTCGCTCCCAATAATTCCGACGCCTCGGTGACCGTTACCCCCGAACCGGCAACCACCGGCCTGTTCTTACTGTGCGGAATCGCGCTGGGAGCAGCGCGAGTCCGCCGGAAAGCCGCTTAGGGCCTGTCATGAAACAACCAATTCAACCGCTCCGTTGAAGACGCGGTCCAAATCATTGATCCTGCGAAACCGGCCGACGGCGTCTTCATCCTTTTGGGAGGGCCACAAGGCCCATGAGGGCTCCCTGACGGTCGCGGCTCGGAAGGTGTGGCTGAGCCGCGACCGTGAGGGAGCTGGCCGGAAGTAGTGGCAAGGTTGTTTCATGACAAATCCTTAGCGGCTACCCAGGTTCATCATCACGATTCCCACCAGGATCAGTCCGACCCCCGCAAGCTTGGTCGAGGTAATCTTCTCATGGAAGAAGATCCTCGACCAGGCCAGAGTACAGATGTAGCCCAGCGAAACCATCGGGTACAGCACGGACAATTCCCCGCGGGCGATACCCATGATGAAGAAAACGGAAGACAGGAGGTACATGAACACGCCGAGGAATAGCTTCCAGTTGTAAACCAGGCTAGTCCAATGGCGAGTGAGCACGATCGCTCCGGCTTTCAAGAATGCCGCCCCGATCGACCCGATTAGCGAGCCGAATAAAACCAGCGCCATCGCCGACGGAGGAGTGTTCATTTTGACCCGCGGCCGAGCACCGCCACTCCCAGGATGATCACCGATACTCCCGCGATCTTCAGGGCGTTCATGTGTTCATGGAAGATCAACACCGACAGGATCGATACCCAGGCGTAGTTGAGCGCGATGACTGGATACAGCAAGGACAACTCCCCATGCCGCAAGGCGATGACTAGCAGCGCCGCGAAGATTCCGTAACACGCATAACCAAAAAACAAATATGGATTGGTCAGGATCCCTATGGCGGCCTGCCACAGCGAAGGGTGAGAGAGATGACCGGCGCCGAACTTGAGCAGCACCTGGGCGGCCGCGCCAATCACGGTGCAGCAGAGCACGATAATTAAAGACTGCCGCTTGCGCTTGGCTGCCTCGATTTCAGCCGCCGCCAGTGGCGTCAGCGTAGTTACAGAAGTCAAACATCCTCCATAATATCAGTCGGCAGGCTGATGCCATTAAAATAGGGATATGGCACAGGAGTCAGTCGGCCAGCGGACTTCACCGGTCGATCAGTTCTTCCAATTCTCCTTGCTGGGCCTGCTTGCCGCCGGTTATCTGGCGGTGGTGGGTTCGGGGTATCTGGACGGCGCGACAATTCTGGTCACCGCCGCGGCGCTGATGCTGCGCGCGCTGCAAGTGGCCGGCTTACCGCAACTCCGCGTTTCTCCCTCCATCGTCACCATCCTGACGCTGGTCTATTTTGCATTCTATCCGATTGACTACTTTTACGTCTCGCGTTCTTTCATTCCCGCCACCGTCCACCTGGTGTTCTTCGTGGCGGTGGTGAAGATTCTCACGGCCAGCACGGAGCGCGACTATCTCTACCTCAAGATCATCGCGTTTCTGGAACTTCTCGCCGCTTGCATTCTCTCATCCAGCCTCAACTTCTTTCTGTTTTTGATGATGTTTCTGCTGCTCGGCGTGGCCATGTTCGCCAGCTCTGAGATTCGCAAGTCCGCTCAACGCCGGCCGCTGACCGCGAAGGTCTCGGAACGCGCGCTGGGTTATCGCCTCACCGGCCTGGTGTGCTTGGTTTCGTTGTCGATTTTGGTGATCACCAGCGCGCTCTTCATCTTTCTGCCGCGCACCGCCCGCGCCGCGTTTCAGCATTTTGTCTCGCATAAATACCATCTGGCCGGTTTCTCGGGCGAAGTAAACCTCACGCAAACCGGCGAAATCCAGCGCGAAGACACACCGGTGATGCGAGTCCGCATGGATTATCCCGAAGACCGGCGGCTGCCGCTGAAATGGCGTGGCATGTCGCTCGCCGAATTCAACGGGCGGCGCTGGTTTAACAGCTACGACCGCGGCGAAACGCTGCAGCCGGACGAGAGCGGGCAAATCGCACTCTCACAGCAGGATGCCAAGGAGCGTCACATTTCCTATGCCGTTCATCTGCTGGATGGAGACACCGACGCGCTCTTCTTCGCCGGCACGCCGCTGTTTCTGCGCATCGATACGCCCGTGGTCCGTTACGCCGTGGATAACCTGCGGGCCCGCACTCCCAATCCGGCGGGCATTTCCTATCAGGTATTCAGCCGCTTAGATCCGCTCAATACCGAATCCTTTGCGGGCGATCTGGTTCCACTGACGCCCAAACAACAACAGATCTACCTGAAACTGCCGCCGGCGCTCGATGAGCGCATTCCCGGCCTGGCCCGGCAGATCACCCTGCTCGAACGGCGGCCCGGCGATCAAGCGCGCGCCTTGGAGCACTATCTGCGGACCCACTACGCCTACACGCTGGAATTGCCGCAAACCGAATTGGCCGATCCGCTGGCCTATTTTCTCTTCGACCGGAGAAAGGGCCATTGCGAGTATTTCGCCTCCGCCCTGGCCGTGATGCTACGCACCCTGGGCGTTCCGGCGCGCGTAGTCACCGGTTTCCAAAGCGGCATCTACAATCCGGTGAGCGGCTGGCAGATTATCCGTTCGGGCGACGCGCATAGCTGGGTGGAAGCCTATCTGCCCTATCGCGGCTGGACCACGTTTGACCCCACGCCTCCTGATCCCAACCCGCCCAAACTCTCGCTTTGGACGAAGATGAACTTCTACGTCGATGCCGCCGAGATTTTCTGGCAGGACTGGGTGGTGAACTATAACCTGGACCGGCAACTGCAAATCGCCACCAACATCGAGCGCCGGTCGCGCTACGTGGGCGTGAATTGGCTCGAACAAGTCACCCGGATCTCGAAAGCCATCCAGGGCCTGTCCTTCGGCGACGTCCGGCGCATTGTGATCCCGCTGCTCGTAATTCTGGTTTTGGCGGCCTTAGCGCACCAGTTTGGAACCCAGGCCTGGGCGTGGTGGCTGTCGCTGCGGCCGGTGAAGAAAGCGCGGCGCGGCGAAGCCAGTGCCTCCGACGCGACGCTGCTCTATGAAAGGATGCTGCGAGCGCTAAAGCGCCGGGGCATCGAAAAGCCACCCTGGCTCACTCCGATGGAGTTCGCGAGCGTACTGCCGGAAGCGGATCTGTCGCTGCTGGTGGAAGACTTCACGAGCGCATACAATGCTCTCAGGTTCGGCGGCAACGCGGACGCAGCCGGGCGGATCGTCCGGATCCTGACGCAGTTAGAAAACCAGGGACGGACGTAACGTTCCCCGGTTTTCGGACAGTTTTGGCAATAGCAATGAATACGCTCCTCCAGGATATCCGCTACAGCCTCCGCATGCTGGCTCACACGCCGGCGGCGGCCATCGTCGCCATCCTCTCACTCGCTCTGGGCATCGGCGCGAACACAGCCATCTTTAGCCTCATGAACGCGGTGATTCTGCGATCTCTGCCGATCCGCGAACCCGGCCAACTGCTGCGTCTCACCACGCCCACGCAGGGTAATCCGGAAGGACTAGCCTCGTTATCCATCCCGATTTACCAGCAGATTCGGAAAAATCAACAAGTCTTTTCCAGCCTTTTTGCCTGGACGGGCGGTGCGGTAGTAAATATTGAAGCAAACGGGGCAGTATACGTCGCCAGTATGAGTACCGTGACCGGCGATTATTTTTCCACGCTGGGCGTCCAGCCGATCCTGGGACGGGGAATCACGCCCGCCGATCTCCATCTTGACGCTGGCTTTCCGGCTGCGGTCGCGGTGATCGGTTATGGCTGCTGGCAGAGCCGCTATCATGGCGACCCAGCCGTTGTCGGCAAGACAATTCGGGTGGAAGATCGCCTGCTGACCATCATCGGCGTGATGCCTGAAAGTTTTACCGGGCTGATCATCGACGCCGCCGCGGATGTCACTGTCCCCGTCGGCTATTCAGGCCGGCTCACATACCGGGATCCGAAGAACTTTGGATTCGAGGTGTTCGCTCGACTGAAACCGGGCACAACGATCGAGCAGGCGCGGGCGCAGATGGAGGCGATTTGGCCGTCCGTTATGCAAGCCTCGCTCCCCGAGAGTTTTGACGGGCCCATGCGGGCCGCATTCCTCGGTCGCCGCATCCGCGTGTCTTCGGCTTCCACCGGAAGTTCGTTCATGCGGCAGAGATATTCGCGTCCGTTGTACGTTCTGATGGCCATGGTCGGACTTCTGCTGCTGGTCGCATGTGTCAATCTGGCGAACTTGATGCTCGCCCGGGCCGCCGGCAGGAGGCAAGAACTGGGCATTCGCGCCGCGCTCGGCGCAGGCAAGTGGCGCATCGTTCAACAGATGCTGACCGAAAGCCTGCTGCTCTCACTCTCCGGCGCGGCGCTAGGAATGGCCTTTGCTTTTTGGGCTAGCCGCGTCCTGATCAATACGATGTGGACCGGCCTCGTTCCTCTGAACCTCAACGCCTCACCCGACATCCGCGTTCTCGTTTTTACGGCCCTGGTGTCGGTGCTGACCGGGCTGCTGTTTGGCATCTCTCCGGCCTGGAGTATTTTTCGAACCGATCTATTGAGCGCGCTGCAACAGAATGCCGGCCGAGTTCACGGGGGCGCGGGCAGACTGGGCACGCTGCTGATCGGCGCTCAGGTGGCGCTCTCCCTGGTGCTGGTGATCGGCGCCATTCTCTTTGTGCGCAGCCTGCATAACCAACTATCGCTGGATTTGGGATTCCGGAAAGACAATTGGCTGGTGGTCCAACTGTTCCCCCAGCATGGCGGCGAAGGTCGCCCCATGCCCAACCGCGTGGCTTATTATCGGGAACTCTCAGAGCATTTGGAACGGCTGCCCGGGGTAGAGGCCGTGAACTACTCTCACATGGGGCCGATGTTGAACTACGAGTACAAAGAACCGGTGTCAATTTCGTCGTCGCAGGCGCCCTCGCTGCAGGCGGTCTTTGAACTCACTGGACCGGAATTTTTTCATTTCGCCGGGATTGGCCTCTTGTCTGGCCGCGAGTTCGACTGGCATGACGGCGAAACCACCCAACCGGTGGCCATCATCAGCGAGAGCCTGTCGCGCCGGCTTTTCCCGGCGAGCAATCCCATTGGCCAAAGGATCGATTACGGAGATCGCAAGGGACTCGAAATCGTAGGAGTGGTCAAAAACGCGAGCTTCTGGATCCCGCAAAGTCGTAATCCCATGGTTGTCTATTCTCCTCTGATGCAGTTTCCAACCTTTAATTCTTCATTTGTCGACGTCCGGACAAAAGGCGCGCCCGCGTCGATTTTGCCGGCAATTCGCCGGGAAATCGAGTCGCTTGGCCGCCAGACTGTCCTCCGAGCCGACACCGTCGATGAACGGATGGACCGCGTGGTGCTTTTGACGGACCGGATCATGGCGATGCTTGCGCCGTTCTTCGGTGGCTTGGCATTACTGCTCGCTTCGATCGGTTTATATGGGTTGATGTCTTACACCGTTGCCCGCCGCACCTCGGAGATCGGCCTGCGCGTCGCGCTGGGAGCGAATCCAGCCAGCGTGCAGGCGCTCGTCATGAAAGAGGCGCTCTGGATGGTTTTGGGCGGATTGATCGTCGGGATTCCCGCGGCTCTGGCGTGCACGCGGCTGGTGTCAGGGATGGTTTACGGCATAGCCGCCAATGACGGGCCAACGATGTTTGTGTCCTGCTGCATCCTGGTGTGTGCGGCGCTGCTTGCGGGATACTTACCTGCGCGGCGGGCCTCGCGCATCGATCCGATGACGGCTCTACGTTCAGAGTAGTTCGATTTTGGCGAAATTCCGAAACTAGAACGAATTGAACGACCCAAGCCGGAACGTTTGCGAAACGCCGCCATGGTTGGCGTCGCCCATGTTCGAATACTCGATACCCAGAGGACATCGGATCTGGTCGGCCGCTGCTGGACCCCCTCAACGCACATTTCGACGGCAAGGTCATCGTGCCCGATGAGCCGCTTAATCTGCTTCCGAATCAAAGCACTGATCGTCAGCATCGAACCAGGAAAACCAGGGACGGACGTAACGTTCCCCGGTTTTCGCTAGATTTTGGCCACACGGGCTGCGAGTGGTCGTTCGTGAGTCACCGATACGCTCGATGACCGTTCACCGTTTGCCAAAAAGATGAGTCTCCCCGGACTCCGTAGGCTGGTCGATCATACCGATATCTGATCCGCCCACGATCAAGCCGTTGTCCTCAATCCAATATGGGTTGAAGCATGCGTTGCCGGGGTCGGGATTTGCGGTATCAGCCGCGACGATCGCTTTACCCCACGCATTCACGACTTTCGCAAAGCCCGGAAAGCTGCCGTTCGGACCTCCTCGATGGGACAAAAATCCACGGCCCAGTAGCATGCATGACTGACGATTTCGTTTTCTGCCGGGAAGTAGGCCGGTATTGCTAAGGCAGCAACTGCGGGAATAGCCACCCATCTCCTTGATGCGGGCTCACTTGTCCGCCCGTGGACACCCCCTTTACAGTCTGACTGACGTTTGGGCGCGCCGTCCGGCTGCGGCAAGCAGCGTGCAGACTCCTTCTTCAACGCCGAGTTACTCACTACAGAGCTCGTGAACGGCGTCACGCTCGCCACAAGAAACCGGCCGGCAAAGGTCGCGTGCCGGGCCGGGCGAAGATACCGTCGGCGTCAACTAACTCAATGGCTCAACCAACGGCCCGGGAATGGGGTAAAGAAGCTGCGTCGTTGATGCTGCTGTCCAGCCGCCGCGTTGTTCTGGTTGGCCCGGAGCCTGCACCCTGGGTCGCCGTCGCAGTCGCCATCCGGAACCAGCAAAATAGCATGCTGGTCGCCGTTCGGGAGCACTCCCGTGGCGGCAATCTCTCCGCGATCGTTGATATAGTTCACGTCGCCCACGGTGATGTTGGAGCCAGGCTCAACTAAGGTGTTCAAGTCGACGCTAGGGCCGCCGTTCTCCCACAAGAGCCCCGGCCCGCCTCCTACGCCGCATATGCCGGTGTCGATGATGACTTGGCCTGCCTGATTGATATCGATGGCTGTGCTGCAGGGCCAGCCCGCGGCGACACCCAAGTCGGTCGCTTTGCCGTTCTTCCAAAGGACCGCATGGTGGTTCTTGCTGGCGGTGATATCCGCTCTGCCGACGATCTCTCCTGCATCATTGATCCAGTAGGCCTCTCCGTTTGCTCCCCCCAAGGTGCCGAGGTCAGTAAGCACACCCCGATCCCAAAGAAAGGGATGGCGCGTTAGGTCTCCAACTAAGTTCATCGTGCCGATAACCTGACCCCTGTTATTCAGCCCTCCGCCCGAGCCCGAACCGGCGAGCGATCCCACCACACCGAGAGTCCCTCCGAGCGTGCCCAGATCGTGCATCGTGCCGTTGGTCCAAAGGAATGGGTGCTGGGTGGGCGTGCCAGTCACGGGATTAAGTGTGAAATTGGTATAAGCCCACCCCGCCACCTGGCCGAAGTCATTTATAGAAGCGGCCCAGCCATCGGGTCCGCCCAAGGTACCCAAGTCGCGCATCACGCCGTTGTTCCACAAAAACGCCCTGGTCTCGGTTCCAAGACCCAAGAAAGAAAACGGATCTGGGATAGTATTTAGCGCTAGTCCGACCACTTGTCCGAAATTGTTCATGGCGTTTCCAAAACTAAAACTCCCTCCCAGGGTTCCCAGGCGGGTGGCTTCTCCATCCTTCCAGACAACGGCGATATTTTCCGGAAGGCCCGTGAGCGGATCAATTTTGCCGTTCTCCGATCCTCCCAGGATCAACCCTGCGTCGTTGACCCAGAAAGCCGAGCTACTATAGCCGAGCGGAAGCGTTCCCAAATCGGTGAGGACCCCATTCTTCCACTGAAAAGCTCGCAAGATCAGACAATCCGGAGTATCACAGTTCGGGTTATACGGATCCTGAAATCGCGTATCCGCTCCGCCTACGACTGTTCCAAGGTTGTTGACACTTTTGACCACGGGATCAGAAAAATAGAAGCTGTTTGGCCCGCCGAAAGTGCCGAGGTCCACGAGCCGGTACTTCTGATGCTTGGATGGGTTATTTTGCGATACGTTGGTTTGCGCATGTATGCCATTCGGCACTGCCATCGCTGTCAAAAATAAAATTGCCGCTCGGGCGCACGGCCATGCAGCTCGGCGATTGTCCATGTTGTGTTTCATTTTTGCGGTCCTATATGGGATATGTCACTTGCGCAGCCAGCATGCGGCATCGGCCGTTTCCGGTCAACCGAACTGTTGCTGAACTTTGGCTGAACAGCGGCAACCATCATGAGCACAACAAGTTACCGAAGTCTCTGAACTGGCTCGCTGGCATGCTGATCTTGGTTCAGGTACCATAAGACACGCACCATCGAAAGGCTTCTCTGTGCGCGTTGCGCCGTCGAACATCATTCGCTTTGGCCGCTTTGAGTTGGATCTCATCGCGGGCGAACTATACGCTGAGCGTCTGAGGATCCCACTCCAGGAACAGCCGTTCCAGCTCTTGCGGATGTTAGTCGAACGCCCTGGCGAAGTCCTGACACGGGATGACATCCGGCGGAAACTATGGCCGAATGGCACGATGGTGGAGTTCGACGACAGCATCAATACGGCTGTCAAAAAACTGCGACTCGCACTAGGGGATTCGGCGGAGGAGCCCAAATATGTGGAGACCGTCGCGCGCCGCGGCTACCGATTGATGGTCCCGGTCTTCGAAGTCCAGCGAACAGACCCGAGCCCGCTTCGCGAAGCGCCTACCAGGCTGGAGCGCGATCCCGCCACGGCAACCCAACCCAGCAAAAAGCGCCGGCAGCTATTCCTCCCCTGGAGTGTCGCAGCACTACTGGCGGTGAGCCTGGTTTCGGTTTTGATTGTGCACTTCCGCAAGAAACCTCCGCCGGCGGCCCCTTTGTATTTGCAGGCTGCGACGCCGGAAGGTCTGCTGCCCATTCTATCGCCCGATGGACGCAAGGCAGCCTTCATCATGAAAGGCCGGCTTTGGATTCAGCTCCTGGACTCGGGAGAATCGCGTGATTTGACGGCCGCCGACGATTCCGCGCCATTCTGGTCTCCTGACAGCCGGTACATCGGTTATTTATTCCAGAGAAAGCTCAAGAAAATCGAGGCGGTTGGCGGTCCTGCGCAAACTGTGGCAGACTTGCCCGGCGATTTATTATTCGGAGCGGGCGCTTGGAATCGAAACGGCGTGATCGTCTTTGCCGACCGGCTGATCGGCTTATTCCGTGTACCGGCGTCCGGAGGCATCCCGCTTCAAATCACCGCTCTGAATTCCGAAAGGCACGAGAACAGCCAATATGGCCCCTCTTTCTTGCCCGATGGACGGCATTTCGTTTACCTTCGTGCCTCAACGGACGAGGGGAAGAGCGCCCTTTATCTTGGCTCAGTGGACGCAAAACCGGAACAACAAAGTTCCACGCCATTGCTGCCGAGCAACTCCCAGCCCGTCTATACGCCATCGGCGGACCCGAGCGCTGGCTACCTGCTCTTTGTTCGCGAAGGCAGTCTGTTGGCCCAGCCGTTCGATAACCGCCGGATGCAGCCGAAAGGGCAACCCGCGACTGTAGTCGAGGACATCAGCTTTCGCTTCGCCGGGACTTCTTACGAACTCTTCTCTGCCTCGGTCAATGGCATCCTCGTGTTCGGGCGTGGAACCAGGGCCGCCCGGCAGCTCACCTGGTACGACCGCGAAGGCAAAGTCGTGGGAACCGTGGGAGAGCCGGGCCCTTACTTGAACGCGGTGCTCTCGCCGGATGGGGCTCGAGTGGCTGCGGGGAGGCACAATTCGGGGGTGGACGCGCTCAGCATCTTGCTGCTGGATCTCTCGCGAAGCGGCGCGGCCACGCGGTTGGCGATTGGCTCGCCCAGAGACAAACACCCGGTCTGGTCACCGGATGGGAGCGACATCATCTTTTGTTCTAACCGCGACGGCCCCTACAACCTTTATCACAAGCGTGCGGACAGCGCGAAAGAGGAAGAAGCTCTGCTCAAGTCCAGTGAAGACAAGTATCCGACCAGTTGGCGGGCCGACGGGCGTTTCTTGCTGTTCACTACGGTCAACCCAAAAACGAAGGCGGACATTTGGGTGCTCCCACTCGAGGGCGGCAGGAAGCCTTTCCCGTTCCTGATCTCGGAATTCAATGAGCGCCAGGCGCGCTTCTCTCCTGACGGCCATTGGGTCGCCTACACTTCCGATGAATCGGGCCAAGATGAGATCTACGTGCGGTCATTTTCCATGAACTCCGGTGGGACGGCGATAGAGGCAGGCGGCAAGTGGCACGTCTCGGTTGGCTCCGGGGCTGAGCCGCACTGGCGTGGCGATGGCCGGGAAATCTATTACCGTTCCCTTAGAGACGGAAAGCTGATGGCCGTCGAAATTGCAACCAGACCCACATTGCGGGCCGGAACGCCGAGGCCCCTAGGAGCGCCTGTCCCCTTCATCAAAGCGTGGCCGGATGAGGGCGCCGGGTGGGATTCGACATCTGATGGCAAGCGATTTCTTGTGGTGACTCCACCGGCGAGCAAGCCGCAGCGGTTCACGGTCGTTCTGAACTGGCAAGCTGGTCTGAAGAAGTAGGCCGGAGTGCGCGGCCGGCCTCTCGCATCGATCAACCCCATTTTCGCCCCATCTTCCCCCTCCCACCCCCACTTTCCCTAAACCTATTCCCCGCAACTGCCGTATCCTGTTATGACACAGCATGACCCTCGACCAAATCGATCAGCTCCTGGCCGAATGGCGAGGCAAGCTGGATGTCGCTGCCCAGAACCTGGTGGACCTGCGCGGCCACCCCACCTATCTTCAACTCGCTGCGCGGTCGGATTTGACCGGAGTCACCCTGGCGCGGGTAGAGCCCATGCTCGCCTCCATGGTGAACCTCTTCGATTACTATGACCGGCTCCAAAGTCGCGTGGCGCGGGCGGAAGACGCCCGCAAAGAGATCACCCGGCTCTTCACTTCTCCGGAAAAAATCGACCAGGTCGAGCGCATCCTCACCAAGCCCTCCAATGGCGCCATCGAAACACCCGAAGAACTGCTCGCCAAACTGAACAACGGGTTGAGCGCCGCAAAAAGTGTGGTCCTCGAAGTGGATTCCGCCTGGCGCCAGCTTTCAAGCCAGCTCGATGCCGTGGAGCGCGAACTCCAAGGCCTGCAGGCTCGCATCGCCGCGGCCCGTCAATTGATCGACACCGACCCGCTCGGCGCGCAAGCCGAGACCACCGCTCTCAGCCAACTCGCGGCCCGCAAAATCGGCTTAAAGCAAGAGATGAAGAATGCCGCGCAAACTCTGGCTGAATTGAGCGCGGCGCATGATCGCGCCCATCAGACTTTTACCGAAGCTAACAGCAAAATTCAAAACGCCAAGCTGCGCCAGCCGTGCTCCCCTGAAACGCTATCCTCCCTCGATCAATGGCTGAAAACTTTGAACGCCAAAATGGATGAAGGCGCCTGGGACGCCGTGGCCGTCGGCATCGATCGCTGGAAGCAGAGCGCCGCGCGTTGTTTACAATCGGAGATAGAAGCAGCCGATGCGAATCAACAGCCGGTTCTGTTGCGGCGCGAGTTGCGCGGGCGCCTGGATGCGTTGACCGCGAAAGCAGTGGCCAAGGGAAAGTCGGAAGACGCGGACCTTTCGAGGCTCGGTAAGCAGGCGCGCACTATGCTCCAAACGAATCCAACCTCCATGGACCAGGCGGAACAAATCGTGCGGGAGTATGAGAAACGGCTGAGTCGTCTATGCCAGTAGCAACGTGTAAGCAGCCCGGATGCGCGGGCGTCATTGAAGACGGGTACTGCAGCGTGTGCGGTCACGCCGCGGCAATCCATAAAACCCAACCGGCACAGCCCCCGGTGGTCACAACGCCTACCGCCGCAGCCAGCAGGTCGCGCTCCTCCCCGTTCTCGGCATCGACGCCCTCGGCCGTGCATCGCTCCAATGGCGCACACTCCAGCCGCCGGGCTTCCACTCATTCATCGCGCACCAGCCGCCGCCAGTTGGGCGCGGGCGTGATCGCCGTGCCCGAGCTTCCTTCCACCGCGCCGGAGCTGGCGCTGATGAAGGAAATGAAAGTGCCGGAGGGCAAACGTTTCTGCGGCAATTGCAATCAACCCCTCACGCGCGAGAAGGGTTTTTGCGGCAAGTGCGGTCAGAAATATTCGCTCGTCGCCACGCTCGCGCCGGGCAATCTGGTTGCCGGTCAATATGAGGTCAAGGGCGCCATCGCTTACGGCGGTCTGGGCTGGATTTATCTGGCTTTCGATCAGGTGCTGTCCCGCTACGTGGTCCTGAAAGGACTGCTGAACGTTCAAGATGAGGGCAGCGCGGCTGTAGCCGTGGCCGAACGGCAGTTTCTCGCGGCGCTCAAGCACCCCAATATCCTGGGCATCTACAATTTCGTTCAGCATGCCTCAGAAGGCTACATAGTGATGGAGTATGTGGGCGGCCAAACGCTCAAGCGGATCCGCAAGGACCGCGGGCCACTGCCGCCAAGTGAAGCCATCGCCTACATTCACCGGATCCTGGGTGCATTGTCGTACCTTCATCAGCAGGGTTTTGTGTATTGCGACTTCAAGCCCGACAACGTCATGCTGGAGCAGAACGACGTCAAGCTCATCGATCTGGGCGCCGTGCGCCGGCTCGATGACAAGGGCGGCGATATTTATGGCACCGTCGGCTATAGCGCGCCCGAAGCCAGCGAAGGCCCCACGGTTTCTTCCGACTTGTTTACGGTGGGCAGAACGCTGGCCGTTCTGGTAATGAATGTTTCCGGGTTCACCAAAGAACATCGCTTCACGCTGCCCACGGCCGCGGAAGAGAGCGTGCTAGCGCAAAACGAGTCACTCCATCGGTTTTTGTTGCGCTCCACCGCCGAGAGCCCGAGCGACCGGTTCTCTTCCGCCGATGAAATGGCCGACCAACTCCTGGGAGTGTTGCGGGAAGTGGCGGCGCTCGAAACCAATGCGTCACGGCCCGGCGTCAGCGCGCTTTTCGGCTCCGATATGCTGGCGATATCGCACAACGGAAGTCTCGCTCCGGTGAAACCGGATTTCCGGCACCTGCCGGTTCCCGTGATCGATCGCACCGATCCGGCCGTGAACGCGGTGTTGAATGCCAGCGTGATTCCCGATGCCGGCCAGAGAACCGCCGTCTTGAAACAAATCTCCGAGCGGTTCCCGAAGTCCGCCGAAGCCAAGTTGCGCCTGGCCCAGTATCTGATTTCAAACGGCGCCGCCACGGACGCGGTCATAGTGCTCGCCCGGCTGGAAACCGAGCAAGGTTGGGATTGGCGGGTGTCCTGGTATCGCGGCCTGGCTGGGCTGGCCAGCGGGGCGGCGGAAAGAGCCGTACCGATTTTTGATGAGGTGTATTCGGAGTTGCCCGGCGAGATTGCTCCTCAGTTGGCCTTCGCTCTAGCGCAGGAGTCCATCCGCGCGTTTCAGCGGGCCAGCGAGCTGTATGACCGCATCAGCCGCACCGACCCCGGTTACATCAGCGCCATTTTCGGCTTGGCGCGTTGCCGTTGCGCGCTCGGCGACCGAAAAGGAGCCGTGGAGGCTCTCCGTCGGATTCCAGCGTCGTCCAGTTCTCACGCCTGCGCTCAGGTGGAAGCGACGCGCGCACTGATGGATCGAAAACATTCCGTTCCTGGCCCGGCTGAACTCCAGGAGGTTTCCACCTTGATCGAAAGCATGGCCGTCGACACCATGGACCGGTTCCGGTTGGCGCGGCAAGTATTCGAGACAGCGCTGCACCTGTTGATCGAAAAACGGGTTCCCCCCGCTCCCACCGTCGCCATCCTGGGTCAACGCTTCGAGGAAAGCAAGGTGCGCGAAGGCCTGGAACAATGCCTCCGCAATATGGCGCATATTTCATCCGATGCGGAAAAAATTCCGTTGGTGGATGAGGCCAATCGCGTTCGCCCGAGGACGTGGTTGTGATCAACGCCGTGAGCGCCATGAGGATCGATCTATGACGCAGTGTCCTTCTTGCAGCGCCACTATACCCACTGAAGACGTATTCTGCGAAGAATGCGGCGTGCGCTTGTCAGACGACCCTGCGGCCACCAAGGGCTGCCCGAAATGCGGCGCGGGACTGGAAGACCTGGACGAATCGGGATTCTGCCTGCAATGCGGATTCCGCACCGGCCTGCGCGAGCGCGATCATATTGAAATCGACCTTGGCCCCAACCTCGGCGGCGTGACGGATCGGGGCTTGCGGCACCACCGCAATGAAGATTACTTTGCGATCGAGTTTCTCGATGGCGGAGTGGCCAAAGCGCTGATCGTGTGCGACGGCGTTTCCAGTTCGTTCGACGCCGATCGGGCGTCCAAAACAGCCGCGGAGGCGGTGCGGCTCTCGCTGGCCGAGACCCTCGCCAATGGCAAGTTCGAACCGGCGCGAGCGCTCAACGCAGCCATCCGGAAAGCACAGGAGGCGGTTTGCGCCATTCCCTATACGGCACGGGAAGACACCGGCCCGCCGTCGACTACAATTGTTTCCGCACTGATCGTCGATCGCGTGGCCACCGTCGCGTGGGCGGGCGATAGCCGCGCTTATTGGATTTGCCCGGAAGGCGCGCGTCAGTTGACCACCGACGATTCCTGGCTCAATGCGATTGTCAGTTCAGGAAAGATGACTGAAGAAGAAGCCCTTCAAACCAAGGAGGCGCACGCCATCACGAAGTGGCTGGGCCGGGATAGCGGCGAGGATTTTGAGCCGTCTTTGATTGAAGTTCCGCTCAGCGGCCCGGGCATGCTGCTGGTCTGCACTGACGGCTTGTGGAATTTTGCTCCGCTCTCCGCCGATATCGCCGCGCTCATCGCGGGCTTCGAGGGCGGGGCTTTAGACATTTCGCGCAAATTGGTCGAGTTCGCGATCGGACGCGGCGGGCACGATAATATCACCGCGGGCATCGCCCGCTTTCCGGAGGAATGATTGGCATTTATTTTGAACAGGTCGCGAAAGAAGGTTGCCGGCCAGCAGAGGTTCCTCAGAAACGCATCCGCTGAGGCGCGCATAGTGAGCCGCTTTTCTGTTTGTGGGACAGGATTCGCGCGGGTTGACAACCCGCGGCAGGTTGACAACCTGCCCCACATTCGAGCACAGGCTTCAGCCTGTGCGGCCTTGTCGGCAGCGCGCCACCGGTGGTCAACCCGCACGCAGCATCCCTCGGAGGCCTAATTGGCATTTAAAGCTGACGTTTTTCAAAACCAATACCTGGCGCAAGGCTCGAAAGAAGTCCACGCGATCATGACCGTCGTAGCCGACGAGGCCACTTCGACGTTTAGCTCCGCCGGCCGGCTGTTTGGCATCATCTGCGACACCTCCGGGTCCATGGAGGGCGGAAAAATGCGCGCCGCCAAAGCAGCCATCGCGCGCCTGATCGAACTGATTCCCGAAGACGCTTCCTTCTTTGTGATCAGCGGCAGCCAGGAAGCCATCGTACGCTTTCCGGCGTCGCCCGCGACCCAGCAGAACCGCCTCCAAGCCATCGAATCGATCCGCACCATGGACGCCAATGGAGGTACCACGATTTCTAAATGGCTGTTGCGCGCCCGCTCGGAGTTCAGCAAGATGCCCAACGCCACGCGCCAGGCCGTGTTGTTGACCGATGGCGAGAACGAGCCCACCGACGAGCCGATTCTGGATGAGGCGCTGGCCTTGTGCGAGGGAGCATTTCAATGCGATTGCCGCGGCGTCGGCACCGATTGGAAAATTGGCGAGTTGAAGAAGATTGCCAGCAAGCTGCTGGGCACCACCGACATTATCGCCGCGCCACAAATGATTGAAGCCGACTTCCGCGCCATCCTGCAAAAGGCCATGAGCAAAGCCGTCAGCGATGTGTCGCTGCGGTTGTGGACGCCATCCGGCGCGCGCGTGCTTTTTTGCAAACAGGTGAGCCCCGAGATTGTCGATCTTACCAGCCGTGCCCGGCAGGTAAAGCCGCAGATACAGGATTTCCCCACCGGCGCATGGGCCGGCAATGAATCGCGCGATTATCACTTCTGCATTGAAGTGAAGCCCGGCGCCGTGGGCGACGAGATGCTGGCGGGCCGCGCCAGTCTGATCGCCAGCATCAACGGAGCCGAGACCAAACTGTCCGAGGCGCGAATTCTCGCCATCTGGACCGACGATGACGCGCAATCCACCAAGATTGAGCGGCACGTCGCCCACTACACCGGCCAGGCGGAATTGGCGCAATCGATTCAGGAAGGGCTGGACGCGCGGGCGAAAGGCGACGCCGACGTGGCCACCGCCAAGTTGGGCAAAGCGGTAAAGATCGCTTATGAATCCGGCAACGAGGCCACCGCCAAGCTGCTGCGGACCATTGTGGACGTGGAGAATCCAGCCGAAGGCACGGTCCGTTTGAAGAGAAGCGTAGCCAAGGAAGATGAGATGGCGCTCGAAACCCGCTCGACCAAGACCAGCCGCATCGTTAAATGAAGCCGGAAATGAAGCCGGATTGCTAATAAATCGCTAAATCAATTGACACATGACTGCTTACACCTGCCCCAAAGGCCATTCTTCCACTGATGCAGACTTCTGTTCCGACTGCGGCGCCCGCATTGGAGGTTCTAGCGCGCCGCCAGCGCCGGCGGCCCCGGATCAGCCGGTGAAATGCCCCGACTGCGGCACTTTGCATACCACTGCCGCCATTCGCTTTTGCGAAGTGTGCGGCTATAATTTCGAAACCGGCGGTCACGGCGAGATACCTGTCCCGGAACCTCCCCCGCCGGCAAAACTTGCCTGGGCAGTACTGGTCACTGTCGACGCTTCGCTTCGTACTCCGGAGAGTCCGGAAGCCCCCGCCAATCAGCCGCCGCTCGAAATCGCGCTTTCGAAAGAGAGCAGCCTCATCGGCCGCCGCAGTGTCGCGCGCGCCATTGAGCCGGAGATTCCGCTCGATCAGGATGCCGCCGTTTCCCACCGCCACGCCCTGCTGCTGTTGCAGCCGGACCAGACTCTGTTGCTGCGAGACATCGGCTCGTCCAACGGGACGGCTCTGAATGGAGTGGACATCCAGCCGATGACAGACACGCCGCTCAAGGACGGCGACCAGATCACGCTGGGTCACTTTACCCGCATCGTGGTGCACGCCGCGAAGGCAATCTAGATGCCGGTGGAAATCTAAATGCCGGTACCTACCCCGCAGACTTTGCGCCAGGGCTTGTACCTCGGCTGGGCGTTCGCGCTGTGCCTGACGGTTATCGCAATCCTCGGTGCGCGCGAGGACCATCAGGCGATCAAAACGATCGGCAAGGACAGCGCGCCCAACGTCATCGCGGCCGAACATATTAAAGCCGCTCTCTCGGCCATGGACGCCAACGCAGCCAACGAATTGCTCGCCGCGCCCGGCCACGCCGCCCGGGCCGTCAACGCTTATGAGGAACGGCGGGCGGAAGCGTCCAAGGCATTGATTGCCGCCGCGGAAAACGTTACCTATGGAGAATCGGAGCGGGCGCCCATCCTGAAGATCGAACTGGCGCTCGGCGAGTACGAGACGCTGGTTCAGCAGGCCCGGGACTATCACGCGTCCGGTGACGCGGCCCACCAGGATACGGCTTATCTGAGGGCCACCGCCATGATGGATGAGGTCCTTTGGCCGGCGGCGGATGCGCTGGACAAGGCGAACCTCGATATGCTTGAAGATTCGTATCAAACTCGCCGGTTAACAGCCGGGCTTTCATTGGGCGTGCTGGAATTTATCGGACTAGGTCTCATCGGACTCCTGATTGCATTACAGGTGTTTCTGTTTAGAAGAACGAATCGTGTGCTGAATTTGGGCCTGGTGGCATGCACCCTGCTCACCTTCGCGTTTCTGAGCTATGCCGGGCGAACCTTCACGGCCAGCATGCATCAGCTCAAAGTCGCACGGGAAGATGCATTCAATTCGCTGAATGCGTTGTGGCGGGCCCGCGCCGTCGCCTATCGCGCCAGCGCCGACCAGAGCCGGTTCTTGCTGCTGCGCACCGGCGGCGCGCCGTTCGAGCAGGACTTTACCGAACAAATCGACAAACTCGCCAAATTACCCTCGCCGGCGTCTTATGAAGTGGCGGCCGACCGGGCGATCCAGGGGAAAAAGCCAAGGGACTTCACGGGCTATTTGGCCGATGAGTTGAATAACATCACGTTTAAAGGCGAAGCCGAGGCGGCCAAGGCAACGCTGATCGACTTACGGTTTTACGTTTCGGAGTGCGAAGAAATTCGCGGCTTAGTGGACGCGGGCAAAAGTAAGCAAGCGATTGCGCTAGCCATGGAAAACCCGGCTGGACAATCCAATTCCTGGTTTCAGCAATTCGATCGCGATTTGGGCAGAACGATGGAGATCAATCAAAAAGCGTTCGATGCCGCCGTGGATAGCGGATTCCGCACGCTGGCGGGATTCGAACCGGTGACGCTGGCCCTGGGCGCCTCGTTGTGCCTGTTGCTGTGGCACGGGATCCGGCCCCGCTTGAAAGAGTATCAAGCCTGATGGGCGTGCGCGGCCGGCATGCCCAGCCGGCTAATGGTTTCGCCCGCAAAGTCGAATTCAATCAGCACCGCCGGTTCATCCCCCACTACCCAGGCATCGTGCCCCGGCTCGATCGAAATCACCTGGGGCGCCGCGAACTCCAACCTGCACCCATCGGCATAGCGGACATGAATTTGCCCTTGCGCCAGAAAGCCGACGTGCGCGTGCTGGCACACGTCTGTGCCGACCAGCGGTTTAATATTTGTGGACCAGCGAAAGCCCGGCGGGTAAATCAGGCGCTTCACGCGAGCCGCGCCGGCGCAAACCGTGTCGACCATAATGCCGCCGATGACGCGATGCTCAGCCCCAGCCATGGGCGCAAGCAGGGAACTGGTGGAACTCATCGAGTCCCATACTAGCAGGTTGCCGCAAAATTCGGCGGCAACCTAGCGGCTTTTCCGGCATTCCTCGCACGGGCAAATATTGCGCAAATGCTCATACGAGTAAATGCCCGAGCCATGGCCGTCGCTCCAGTCGATGCGAAAAGCATAATGTCCCATCGCTTCGACATTCAGCATTCTCAAAGCCGGCTTGAACATCGGAAACGGGCTGGCGCCGGCGGATTTCGAGTAGTCTGTTTTTTGCGGCTCGGTGCCATGCGAGCCGGTACAGGTGGCGCAGGGGCATTCATCGCGCAGGTAGCCCAGCGTATATTCGCTATGGTGGCCGTCTTTCCAATCGATCTTGACGCCTTTGGATTTAGAAATCGCGATGTGTTCGGGATCGGCGCTGGCCGGTGTCGTCCTGGTTTGTACATTCATTGTGTTCGTTCCACGTCGCGAACTCCGGAAACGCGGCGCATGGCGTTGACCACGCGTTCCAGTTGTTTCTTGTCGCGGATCTCTACCGTCATGTCCACCACCGCGCCGTCGCCGGTGCGGTCCAAATCGCCGCGTGCCTCCAGGCTGCGGATATTGCATTGTTCGTTGACCAGCAGGGAGGTGAGTTGATTGAGAATTCCCGGCCGGTCGTCGGTGTGCACCACCACTTTCACGGGAAAGGATTCCGACGCGGCGCGGGCCCACTCCACTTCAATCTTGCGTTCCACCTCATACATCAGGCTCTGCACGTTGGTGCAGTTCGTGGAATGCACGGCGATGCCTTTGCCTCGTGTCACGTAGCCGACGATGGCTTCTCCGCGAATCGGGTTACAGCACTTGGCCCGGTACACCAACAGATCGTCAATCCCTTTTACTTTGATGACCAGATCGCCGTTGTCCCGCGGTTGCGTCTGCGGCGTTGCCGCTGGCTTCACGGGTTCGGGCGGCGCTTCCTGCACGACTTTGTCCGGAGCCAGCTTCTGCAAAACCTGGCGGGCGGAAAACTTGCCATAACCGAGCGCGGCATGCAGATCTTCCATCTTGCCGTAGCCGTATTCGCCCGCCACCAATTCCAGTTCCGCCTTGGTAAAGCGTCCCAGCGAGACCTCAAAGCGCCGCGCCTCCCGCTCCAGATACTTCTGTCCGATTTCGATCGCCTTGGCCCGCTCCGTCGTGTTGATGACGTGCTTGATCTTGTTGCGGGCGCGCGAGGTCTTTACCAGCGCCAGCCAGTCTTTGCTCGGCAGATGGCCCGCTTGGGTGAGAATCTCCACCACATCGCCGTTTTTGAGCGTGTACTTCAGCGGAACAATGCGTCCGTTTACTTTGGCGCCGACGCAGGTGGTGCCGACGTCGCTATGCACCGAGTAAGCGAAGTCTATCGGCGTGGCGTCGCGGGGCAGAACGATGACGCGGCCGCGCGGCGTGAAAGCGTAGACTTCTTCCGGGTACAGATCGAGTTTGAGCGTGGACGAAAACTCACCCGGATCGCGTATATCGCTCTGCCAGTCCACCAACTGGCGCAGCCAACTGATGCGCTGGTCTTCCACGCCTGGGCCCTTCTTGCCCTCTTTGTATTTCCAGTGCGCGGCGATGCCTTCTTCCGCCAGCCGATGCATCTCCTCAGTCCGGATTTGGACTTCAAAATTGAGCCCGCCGGGGCCGATCACCGACGTGTGCAGCGACTGGTACAAATTGGGGCGGGGAATTGCGATAAAGTCCTTGATGCGGCCGGGAATGGGATGCCATTCGTTGTGGATCACGCCCAAGGCCGCGTAGCAGTTCTTCACCGAATCGGTGATGATGCGGATACCAAGCAGATCATAAACCTGGTCGAGCCCGATCTTCTGCCGCTTGAGTTTCTGGTGTACCGAGTACGCCCGCTTGGCGCGGCCTTCCACCCGCGCTGGAATGCCTTCGCGCGCCAGATACAGCTCCACATCATGTTTGATGGCGTTGATAAACGCTTCGTTCTGGTGGCGCTTTTCGTCAATCTCCCGCGACAGCTCCAGAAACGATTCGGGTTCGAGATAGCGGAACGACAGGTCCTCGAGTTCGCCGCGAATCTTACCCATGCCCAGGCGATGCGCGATGGGCGCGTAGATTTCGAGCGTTTCCTGCGCAATGCGCTCCTGCCGTTCGCGAGAGACAGCGCCGAGCGTACGCATGTTATGCAGCCGGTCAGCCAGTTTAACGATGACCACGCGAATGTCGCTGGTCATCGCCAGCAGCATTTTGCGGACGCTCTCGGCTTGCCGGTCTTCCCGCGAATAAAAATGGAGTTTGCTCAGTTTGGTGACGCCATCCACGCAACGCGCCACTTCCTCGCCAAATTCGGCCTTCAGCTTTTCCAGCGTGACGCCGGTGTCTTCGACGGTGTCGTGGAGCAGACCCGTTTCCAGGCAGACCATGTCCATCTGCATGTCTGCCAGGAGGCCCGCTACGGCGACCGGATGAGTGATGTATGGTTCGCCGGAATCGCGAACCTGATTCTTGTGAGCTTCCGCCGCGAGCTGATAGGCCTTGCGCAGTTCCCCGAGATCGGCGTCCGGACGCGCGGCGCGCACCTTCTGCTCTAACGCTTGATACAACTCGTCCGTGGCTGCCCCCGCAGCATTGACTACGTCAGTAGACACCGATACCTCTAGCTTACCTTGCGGCGGGGGTTGCGGGTGCAGCTATCAACCAACCTTGCGCTACCTCGGGACCGAGCCGTGACCGTCAGGCTCCCGGAGACTTTTCCGATACGGGCACCCCAATGCGCATCAGTAGGCGGTGAGCCCTTGTGCACCCAAATTCACCGGTAGGCCGGCCGCCGACTGGATTAAGCTCAGCGAGCCATCGCTTGCAATTTGGAAAACGTCCACGGTGCCGTGGCCGGCATCGAGCACATAGAGAAAGTTGCTGCCGCTGACGGCGTCCTGCACGATCGCAATATCATTAGGCGCGCCGCTCAAGCTGGCGGCAGAAACAGCCTTCAGGGAGAGGTTGCCCAGGCCGTCGACGGTATACGACGCGATATTGTTGCTCGCATTATTCGCGATGTACACATACTGCCCCAACACCTTGACCCAGCAACTGGTGCCCCCGAAGTCTGGAAAACTCGCGGTGACCGCCGTCAGCGCGCCGTTCGCGCCAATTGAGAACGACGAGACCGCGCTAGCCGGCGAGGCCGGGATGACCCGGGTTGCGCCGAAAGGCTCGGAGACAATGAGGTGACCGTTTGCATCGAAGTCAAACCCGAGGTAGCTGGGTTGGTTGGGGATCTGTATCGCTTTGGCCGGAATTGTCGCCGTATGGACGGTTGGCGTTCCGGCTGTCCCGTCAGGATTGACCGGGAAGACATAGATTTTATTGGGTCCTTTGTCCGTCACGACGAGTTGCATGCCGTTGGGCGTGAACCCGACCTGGCTTGGGCCCCGCGGGAACGCCGGCGGGTTCAGGCCACACAGGGGCAGACCGCCAGACCCGTCGCAGTTCAGGAAGTGGCCGGGGTTCGCTCCCGGATCGATCGGTTGCGTGGATCCGGGGAGTTGGCTCATAACAGTCCCGCTGATCGTGAAGCCCGTGATGTTAGGGTTGCTGTTGAGGGATGTACCGCATCCGGAAGCCGCCCCCCCGCCCGCGTTGAGCACGTAAAGCAGGTTGCCATAAATGGTCAGGCTGTTAGGAAACAGACCCGCGGATGGAATCCTTTGAACGAAGGTAAGCTCGCCATCCGCCGCGACACTGAAAGAGGAGATCGAACCCATATTGCAGTCGGCCGTGACCTTGCCCGGGGTCGCGGCTGAGGCGGTTTCGGTATTAACGGCGTAAAGCATTTGGCGGCTCTGGTCCAACACGACAGCCCCCTCGGACCCGAGCGCGTCGTTCCCATTAATTTGAATGCCGCTGCCCCCTCCACCTGTGGGAACGCTTTGGAGCATCGTCAGCGTCCCGTCACTGAACCGCGCGTACGCTACAATGCTGTTCGCCCCGGCCTGGTTGGTCATCGCATAGACGGTTCCGTCCTGGGTCGGGCCTGCGGAGACCGCAGGCGCCAGCCCAGAAAATGCGAAAGCTATAAGTCCAACAAGAATGCGTTTGTTCTTCCACGCTCGTTTCACGGATTCTCCTGTCAGCCAACTTGAGTTCTCAGCAAGAAGTATATATGGACCAGCCCTTGGTTTGTAGTACTGAACTGCGGATTGACTGCTTGTCGCAGGAAAACTGTACTAGTACTCCGAAAGCAGGCGGCTGTCGTTCTGAGCAGAACCGGCCGCTGACCCTGAGCCTGTTCCGGAGCAATTCCGGAGACTGTGGTCTTCCTCCGCCGCCTTTTCGCCAGGACACCAGTTCAGCCCGTCCAGTACCGATGCGCTATCCCCCTATCAAATATTTCTCGATTTTCAGATCGCGGCGATGTACCCTGAGGAAGCAATTATGAAGGTCCGGTTCCCGAAGCGGCGCTCCTTGCTAGTATCCTTCGGGCCGCCGAGGCTCTGATAATTCTTTAGAACAAAGTTGACTTAGGCAATTCGGAGGATTCAACATGAAAACGGCGATTACGGCAGTCACCTTGAGCCTTCTCTCGGTTCTAGTCGTGGCTCCCGTGTCGGCAGGTACTGTGTTATACAGCAACGGTCCTGTAGACAGCACTATAGACGGATGGGCGATAAACTTTGATGAGTCAGTCAGTGACTCTTTCACTGTGTCGCAAACCGCGATTGTGACTGGCGTCCTGTTCGGCGGGTGGGCATTTCATGGAGACACGCTGGATAGTGTGCAGTGGTTGATCGGAACGGCCCCATTTGCCGATGACAGCGGAACCGGTTCATCCTCCGTAAGCCAGAGCTACCTTACTACCAACATTGAGGGTTTTGATGTTAACCTGGACAGCTTTGACCTTGCTTCTCCCGTTACGTTAGCTCCGGGGACATACTATCTTACGCTCGAGAATGCTGCCGGTACCGACGGTGATCCTTTCTACTGGGATGAGAATGATGGCCCATCCATTGCATTTGATAGCACATACGGCTCCATTGGGTCCGAGTCATTCTCGATTCTCACCACTCCCGAACCGAATCTCGGGTGCGTAGTCGCGCTGTTTATGATTGGCTTGGCTTACGCCGTTCGCTACCGCAATAAGCCAGTTGGGCATTAATTATCTGACGCTCGGTTAACCAGATCGATCTCGGCTTTACGCGTGAGAAGTGTTCCGACGAAGCCACGGCTTTCACGTTCGTCGTGAAGATGAACAAGGCGCTCGACGAGGTCCCCGCCGGAGAATCGCCCCGCATGCCCCACGGCTCCGCAAGCCTCTGGAATGGATACGCACCGGTTCTGAAGAAGTCCCGCTGGTTGCCGCTTAAACATGACGTGAACATGCGGCCTGCTCCGCTACAACCTGAAGACGTGGCGCCGTCAGGTCATGCGGTCACGCATCGACCCGATGAAGAAAATGCCCCCTCATTGCCTGCGCAGCGCCAACTCATCCTCAACTATTTTCGCGCTCAAAGCTGCTTTTCATCTGCGTCTTTGCGGGTCTGAACAATTAAATCGCATTGGTCAACACACAGCTAACGCGGTTAATGAAAAATTCCCGCAGCGGCGTCCCCTGCAGCCAGTTCATCTCGCGCACGCAGTCGTACCGTCTGAATTGAAAACTAAGACCCGCCCCGTCCACAATCCGCTCAAATTTCGCAACCGACATTTGCGCCAGACCGGCTTCCCGATAGCTGCGGGCGGCGTCGGACCGGAACAGCGAACGCACCTCCATCACGGTGCGCTCCGGGAACAGCAATTGCACCCAGGGGAGCCGGCAAAAGAAAGCCATGTGCGCCCCCCACGGTGCATACCAGGGAGGGGCGAACGTGATGAACAGCTTTCCGCCGGGCGCCAGCGCGGAGCCCATTTCCGCAAGAATTTCCTCTGCATTCAAAAAATGCTCAAAGCTATTCTGGCTGACAATCACATCTGCCTTCACGCCGGCCGGGATCGTGCGTCCGATTTGAATCATTTTCTCTAGGCCGAGCCCCGCGACCCGTTTCCAGCCCGCCTCGAGCAACGATTCATGGATTTCAATGCCAATCACTCGCGCGGCCCCGGCGCGCGCGAACGCTACCGCCTGGTAGCCTTCTCCACACCCGAAATCGATGATGGCTTTTCCTTGAATGTGCCCGGTGAAATCCGGAAAAGCCTCCTGTAGGCGTTCTAATTCCGTGCCGGGCTGGTAGTGAACGCCGCTCATGGGATAATCCGGGGTTCCCGGGGCGCGGCAAAACCGCATCAGAACACGCGCCTTCCAATCCAGGTTCCTGCGGTTCATAGGTGACGTTTCCATGCTAACTGCATGCGGGCGGGCTGCCGCCGGCGCGCACTGGCGCAACCGAAGCCGCGCGGTCCGGTAGATTTGACCGAGCCGCGACCCAGCAGATTTGACCGAGCCGCGACCCAGTAGATTTGACCGAGCCGCGACCCAGTAGATTTGAACGAGCCGCGACCCAGCAGATTTGAACGAGCCGCGACCCAGTAGATTTGACCGAGCCGCGACCCAGTAGATTTGACCGAGCCGCGACCGTCAGGGAGCGGTCCCCACGGGTCCTGGGCGGTCTTCACCGAAGATCCAGATTTTTCGGCCGATAAGCAACCCGGGTACTGTTTGGGAAATGCAAATCACACCGGATAGCGCTGTAGGTGCTTGGAATGATAGCGGCTTAGCCGCCGCGATCAATCAAGCTGGCCATGCCGTGGTCGTAACCGACCGCGGCGGGAGTATTCTGTACGTCAACGGCGCGTTTACTTCGATGACGGGGTACAGTCTCGAAGAAGTGATGGGACGCAACCCTAGCATGCTGAAATCCGGAGCACAAGATCGTAAGTTTTACGAAGACTTGTGGCGTACGATTACGGCCGGCCGTATCTGGCATGGCGAACTGATCAACCGGCGCAAAGATGGGTCCCTGTACACGGAGGAGCTAACCGTGGCTCCGGTGCTAGATTCTCAAGGCCAGATAGCCCGCTATATCGCCCTCAAACAGGACGTGACCGAACAGCGCCAAGCGATCGAAGCACAGCGGTTTCTGGCTTCCGTCGTAGAGTCGTCGGGGGACGCGATCACTTGCGTGACGCTGGACGGGACGATCTCCAGTTGGAACGCCGGCGCGCAAACGATGTATGGATACCGCGCGGAAGAGGTGGTTGGAAAATCGATATCCATCCTGATGCCGCCCGCCCGGAAGGGCGAAATGATCCAGCTTCTCGACACTGTGGTGAACAGCGGGACAGCGGTCTCAGATTTCGAGACGGTTCTAACCACCAAGGACGGCCGCCCGCTGGACATTTCGCTCACCATTTCGCCAGTGAGGGACTCGGGGAGGGAAATCCTCGGAGCAGCGGCGATTGCGCGCAACATCAGCCAACAGCGACGGGCGGACCGGGCCATGCGCAACAGCGCGGAACGGTTCCGGGCGCTTTTCGAGCGCTCGCTCGATTGTCTTTACATTCACGATTTCGAGGGCAATTTCCTCGACGCCAATCCGGCGGCTTTAAAACTCCTTGGCTATGAACGTGGAGAACTCTCCGGTCTGAACCTGTTTACTTTACTCACCACGGATCGGTTGTCCCCTACCCTTCGAACCCTGAAGGAGCTGGAAGAGACGAGATCTTACACGGAAACAACCGAGTTCCGGTTGCGGCGCCGGAATGGCGCCTTCGTCGATTTGGAAACCAACCTGACAGTGATTCCTTTCGAAGGAACCACCGGCGCCATTCTCGGAGTCGCTCGCGACATCACCGGGCGCAAACAAGCGGAGGAGACTCTGCGGGAGAGCGAGAAGCGCTTCCGGATCATGGCCGACGGGTGTCCCACGCCGATGTGGGTCAGCGACTCCGAAGGTGGATTGCAGTTTGTCAACCGAAAATACCGCGAGTTCTTCGGTACGACCCACGGAGAGTTGGAAGGAAGTGAGTGGCAGCCGCCGCTTCATCCGGATGACGCTCCGGAGTATTTAAGAAAATGTTCTATTGCGATCGGTGAGCGGAGTCCATTCCACGCCGAAACGCGCCTGCAGCGCGCTGACGGGGAGTGGCGCTGGCTGGATTCGTACGCGGAACCGCGCTGGACCGAGAGCGGCGAGTTTCTGGGCCACGTCGGTGTGGGCACCGACATCACTGAGCGCAAGCAGGCTGAGGAAGCGTTGCGCGGCAGCGAAGAGAAGTTCCGCCAGTTGGCTGAAAATGTGCGCGAAGTCTTTTGGATGATGAACGCCGCCGGCGCCGAGATGCTTTACATTAGCCCGGGATACGAACAGATTTGGGGCCGGACCTGCGAAAGCCTTTATCTCGAACCCATGTCCTGGTCCGAGGCGATCGAGCCGGAGGATCGCGAGCGCGCCCATGCTGTGTTCCTGCAGCAGATGGAGGGAGAGGACATCGAGTCGGAATACCGGATACGGACTACCACCGGCCAAAAATACATCCGCGACCGGGCGTTTCCCATCCGCGACCATACCGGCCAAATCGTTCGCGTTGTCGGAATCGCCGAGGACATCTCAGAGCGGAAAGCGGCCGAGGTAGTGGTTCAAAAGGCCAAGGAAGCCGCCGAAGCTGCCAGCGAGGCCAAAAGCCAGTTTCTCGCCAATATGAGCCATGAGATTCGCACGCCGATGAACGGCGTGATCGGCATGACCGGCTTTCTGCTCGAGACCCAACTGACCGCCGAACAGCGCGAATACGCCGATAGCGTGCGTTCCTGCGCCGCTTCGCTATTGGCCGTGATCGACGATATCCTGGATTTCTCCACGATCCAGGCGCGCAAGCTGGAGCTGGAACCTTCGGATTTCGATCTGCGCCCGGTGCTCGAAGACGCTACCCAGTTTTTCTGCGCCAACGCGCGGGAGAAAGCCGTGAAACTGTTCTCGGAGATTAGCCCGCAGGCGCCTTCGCGCTTGCGCGGCGACGCGCGGCGCTTACGGCAGGTCCTGGTCAATCTGATCGGCAACGCCGTGAAGTTCACTGCCCGTGGCGAAGTGGTGGTCCAGGCGCGCCTCGAGCGCGAGAACGAACAGTCCGCCGTCATCCATTTCTCGGTGCGGGACACGGGCATCGGCATTGCCGCCGACCGCCAAGACTGTCTCTTCTTGCCCTTCACCCAAGTGGACAATTCGATGACCCGCAAATATGGCGGCACCGGCCTCGGACTGGCTATTTGCAAGCGGCTGGTGGAACTATTGGGCGGCGAAATCGGCGTTGAGAGCGTGCTCGGAACGGGCTCGACCTTCTGGTTCACCGCGGTCTTCGAGAAACCGGCAAACCAGTCGCCCGACGCTTCAGCCGGCCGCGGCGAACACAGCCACGCGAATTTTATAGACCGCCCGGCGCGTGTTCTCGTGGCCGAGGACAACATCGTCAACCAGCGGGTGGCTTGCCGCATTCTCCAGAAAGCCGGACATACGGTCACCATCGCCAACAACGGACGGGAAGCGCTGGCTGCGTTACGCCAGCAGACCTTCGATGTAGTGTTGATGGATGTGCAAATGCCGGAGATGGACGGATTCGAGGCAACCCGCGTGATTCGCAACAGTGAAAGCGGCAAGGGCACCCACCTACGCATCATCGCCGTGACGGCTCATACCTTGTCCGCCGATCGCGAACGGTGCCTTGCGGCCGGCATGGACGATTTCATCTCCAAGCCGGTGCGGCCGGTCGACTTGCTGAGCTTAGTGGCGTCCTCAGTGGCCGCGACCGCCCCCGTAGCCCTAGGCGCTTAAGCCGGACGGGATCTCTCTCTTCACCTTATTATCCGGAAACAGATTGCCATAGTCGTCGGTCTAGTGCGGCAAGCGGGACACGGCGGGGAGCCTGCGGACGCCTGGCGCGAATATCGGCTGAGAAAAACGAGCCGGGTCGGCCGCGACGAGCGCTCATTTGCGCAGTTCACCTTGGATAGTCGCCGGTCCAATGCGGCGGGCGGCATGCGGGGGGGAGCTTACGGATGCCTGGCGCGAACATCGGCTGAGAATACGAACCTCGTCGGCCGGACGAGCGCCCATTTGCGCCGCTCACATTAGATAGTCGCCGGTCCAATGCGGCGGAGGGCATGCGGCGGGGAGCTTACGGATGCCTGGCGCGAACATCGGCTGAGAAAACGACCCGGGTCGGCTGTGACGAGCGCCCATTTGCGCCGCTCACATTAGATAGTCGCCGGTCCAGTGCGGCGGGCGGGATGCGGCGGGGAGCTTACGGATGCCTGGCGCAAACATCGGCTGAGAAAACGAACCGGGTCGGCTGTGACGAGCGCCCATTTGCGCCGCTCACATTAGATAGTCGCCGGTCCAATGCGGCGGGCGGCATGCGGCGGGGAGCTTACGGATGCCTGGCGCGAATATCGGCTGAGAAAAACGAGCCGGGTCGGCCGCGACGAGCGCTCATTTGCGCAGTTCACCTTGGATAGTCGCCGGTCCAGTGCGGCCGGCGGGATGCGACGGGGAGCTTACGGATGCCTGGCGCAAACATCGGCTGAGAAAACGACCCGGGTCGGCTGTGACGAGCACCCATTTGCGCCGCTCACATTAGATAGTCGCCGGTCCAATGCGGCGGGCGGCATGCGGCGGGGAGCTTACGGATGCCTCGCGCGAACATCGGCTGAGAAAACGACCCGGGTCGACTGTGACGAGCGCGAATTTGCGCCGCTCACATTAGATAGTCGCCGGTCCAATGCGGCGGGCGGCATGCGGCGGGGAGCTTACGGATGCCTGGCGCGAACATCGGCTGAGAAAACGAACCTCGTCGGCCGGACGAGCGCCCATTTGCGCAGGTCACCTTGGATACTCGCCGGTCCAATGGGACGGGCGGCATGCGGCGGGGAGCTTACGGATGCCTGGAGCGAACATCGGCTCGTAAAAGGAGCCGGGGCGGCCGTCACCAACGCCCATGGCGGATCTCCCAGTCTATTCACCTTAATATCCGGAACAGATTGCTATAGTCGTCCGTCCAATGCGGCAGTCGGGATGCGGTGGGGAGCTTGCGGATGCCGGTTGCGCGAAACAACGGCTCGGAAAAAAGATCCGGGTCGGCCGTCACCAGCGCCCATTCGGTCCCACTCAAATATGCTTCGTTGGGTTTGTCGTCGTCAACCACGATGGCGTGCTTGCCGAGGTCGGCCGCGTTGCCGGCCACCACCGGAGTCAAATCCAGATAGCGATTGGAGACGTGAACGGCCAGGATCCCATGCGGCTTGAGGTGGTGGAAGTACAGGACAAACGCTTCCCGCGTCAGCAGGTGAACGGGGATGGAATCGCTGCTGAAGGCGTCCACCACGAGAAGGTCAAAGTTCTCCGGAGCCTCGCGCTCCAGCGTGAGGCGCGCATCGCCGATCACAACCACCGGCGGGCTGGGGCAATCGTGCAGGAAGGAGAACTCGCGCCGCGCAATCGCCACATCCAGCGGATTGATCTCATAGAACCGGAACATATCGCCGGCACGGCAATATCCAGCGAGCACGCCCGCTCCGAGGCCGATCACGCCCACGCGCACCGGGCCTCGACTTTCCAGATAGTCGAGCGCACGTCCAACGCCGCTCTGGGGTCCGTAGTAGCTGGTGGGCAGACGCCGGAACTTGGCCTGCGTGATCTGGGAGCCATGGCTGATGGTGCCGTTCAGCAGATATTTCATCCCCAGGACGCCGGGAGAATCCAGACGTTGGCGCGTATGGAGCACGCTGTAAAAATTGCGCCAGGTCTTGGAGTAGAGATTCTCGGATTGGAAAGCCTGCACGTAGATCAGAAATGTGGTCAGGGCCGCGGCCAAAAGCGCCATTGAGGAACGGACCCAGTTTTTTCGCCAGCAGGCGATCACGAGCATGACTGGACACAGAATCAACAAAGCGGGAAATTCGAAGTAATCGCGGAACAGGTGGGGCGCTCCGATAGCCACGAACAGGCCGCCCGCAACGCCCCCCATGGCGATAGCGAGATAGAACGCCGTCAGATGACGCGGTTCCGGCAGGCGCCGCGCCAACTCCCCATGCAAGACCATGGCGCAGATGAACAGCCCGGCCGAAAACGCCAGCAGCGCAAGCAACAGCGGAGGATTGCCTTCTTTGAAGTACGTCGTGTAGGCCATCCCCGCCAGCGCCAATGCCAGCAGCGGAAGAAACAGCCAGCGGCGGTAATAGAGATCGCTTTCAAAGCACAGAATGAAGCTGAGTAAATACAGCGCCAGCGGGAGCACCCATAGAAATGGCATGGGCGCGATGTTGTGCGTAAGCTCCGTGGTGACAGCCAGCAGCAATCCGGCCGGGCAAGCAGCGAGTCCGACCCAGAGCAGAAACTCCGTCCAGCGCAGAGGCTCGGCCGCTGCGTCTTCGAACGGCTTCAACGCTCGCACGCGCCAAGCCAACGTCCCGCAGATGACCGCGAAGAGAATAAATCCGGCCGACCACGCCAGACCTTGCGCGCGGGTGGACAAAGCCGGTTCCAGCGCGACCGGATAGCTGAGCAGCGCTAACATCGAACCAGCGTTGGAGAGCGCATACAAGCGATAGGGAGATGCTCCCGGATTCGCCGCGGCGTACCAGGCTTGCACCAGCGGACTAGTGGTCGAGAGCAGGAGATAAGGCAAGCCGATGGTCGCCGCGAGCAGAAGCAGGATGGGCCAGGTGGGGTCGTCGATCTCCCCGCTCAGGTGCGCCGGCGAGGGAATCGCCGGCAGCGTCGCCACGCCGATCGTAAGCAGGGCAATATGTACGATTGCTTGCCGGCGCGGCCGCAACCACCGGCAAAGGCAGTGGGCATAGAGATACCCGGCCAGCAGCGAGATTTGGAAGAACACCAGGCAGGTGCTCCACACCGCCGCCGACCCGCCAAAGCGCGGCAGAATCATTTTGCCGATCATGGGTTCCACTGCAAACAGAAGAAAGGCGCTCAGGAACGTGGTGAGGGCGGAAAGCAGCATTATTCGCGCGTCAAAAGCAATCATCGCACGAGCGCGGAACCAGCCAAGCCGTGCTTTCTTCTTGTCAGTCTACTATACTATGTGTCATAATACACATGTGCTACCGTTCCGCCTGTCTTTCGAGCCGGGCATCTCGCTTTACGAGCAGGTTGTCTATGCCGCGAAAAAAGCCGTGGCTTCCGGGCAGATGCGTCCTGGCGATCCGTTCCCGTCGGTGCGCGCGCTCAGCAAAGCGCTGAAGATCAATCCGAATACCGCCCACAAGGTGGTAGCGCAGTTGGTGGGCGAGGGATTGATCGAGGTCCATTCGGGCGTCGGTACGGTGATCGCAGGCCGGATACCTTCTACGGCCGCGGAGCGCGGCAACCTGTTGAAGAAAGAACTCGAGCAACTGGTGGTGGAAGCTAAGAACCTGGGCTTGGATCTGACTGATGTTACGCAGGCGGTGGAGCGGCATTGGAAGCGCTTGAACGGAGGGAAACCGTGACAGGGATACTGAGGGCCATCGATCTTACCAAACGCTTTCGCCGCAACCTGGTTCTCGACCGGCTGAATCTGGACGTGCCGGCCTGGTCTCGTTCGGCGAAGAGCGAGCAGGCATCCTGCTCAAGTAGTTTCCAGCCGGGCGACAAAAGTAGAGGGCGATCTCAGCCAGATCGGCCCGTTGCCTTCGGCGATATTTGGAGCGGAAACAAACAGACGGCTTCCCCTACCTGCGGAGCCGCCCGCCCCGCCGATGCGATAATAAAGCTTCCATCATGCAGGACCATTCCGGCGCCGCACCACCCCCTCCCGCCGCTGAAAATGTAGAAGTAGAACCTATGCTCTACTGCCCGCGCTGCAACGCCCGGCTGATGGAGCATAAATGCAAACTGGTCTGCGAACGTTGCGGCTATTACATGAGCTGCGCCGACTACTATTGAGGAAACACACATGAAAAAACTCCCCCTCCTGCTTCTCTCGGCATCCTGCGTAATGCTGGCCGCCGTCGATTACAATGCCGAGGGCAACCGCTGGTGGTCGCATATCGAAGCCCTGGCGAACGATTCGATGGAGGGCCGCAACACCGGCAGTCCCGGTCATCTCAAAGCCGCGCACTACGTGGCGGGCGAGTTTGAGCGCGCCGGTTTGAAACCCGCCGGCGCCGATGGCGGATACATACAGCCGGTGGAGTTCGACGTCAAGCGCCTCGATGAGCGGAATTCCCAGGTGATGCTGGTCCGGCATGGCGCCATTGAGCCGCTCACGCTGGGCGAAGACGCCAACTTGAGTTCGCGCGGCATGGACGGCGATCTCAACGCCGGCGCGGTCTTCGTGGGCTATGGACTCACGGTCCCGGAGAAATCGTACGACGATCTGGCGGGCCTCGATCTCAAGGGCAAGATTGCCGTGATGCTGGCCGGCGGCCCGAAAATGCCCAGCGCGCTGCGCGCGCACTATTCTTATCAAGGCGAGCGCTGGAAATTTCTGAAAGCCGCCGGAGTTATTGGAATTATCACTATACCGAATCCGAAATCGATGGATATTCCCTGGCCCCGGATGGCGCTGGCCCGCTCCATGCCGTCCATGGTGCTGTCCGACCCCAGCCTTCAGGACACCAAAGGCGAGCAGTTCGTCATGACGTTCAATCCCGAGCACGCCGACAAGCTTTTTGCCGGCACTGGCCATACCATCGCCGAGCTTCTGGACGACGCCGACCACAACCGTTCCCTGCCCCATTTCCCTCTGAAAGTCGACATCCGCGCGCACACCACACTCGAGCAGTCGAAAGTGGAATCGCAGAACGTGGCTGCCGTGCTGCCGGGCACGGACTTGAAGAACGAGTACGTGGTGCTGAGCGCGCACCTGGATCATGTCGGAATCGGCCAGCCGATTAACGGCGATTCGATCTACAACGGCGCCATGGACGACGCTTCCGGAATCGCAACCATTCTGGAGATCGCCCGCGCGATGCACGATTCGCACGCCAAGCTCCGCCGCTCCATCTTGTTTCTGGCCGTGACCGGAGAAGAAAAAGGGCTGCAAGGGTCCAAGTATTTTGCGGCCCATCCTACGATTGACGGCGATATCGTGGCCGATATTAATCTGGACATGTTTCTACCGTTGCACGCGCTGCATTACCTGGAGGTGCAGGGCTTGGACGAATCGACGCTCGGGGACGAGATTCGCGAGGTCGCCTCCGCCGCGCACGTCGAAGTGCAAGCGGATAGGGAGCCCAATCGCAATCTCTTCATCCGGAGCGATCAGTACAACTTCATCCGCCAAGGGATTCCCGCTCTGGCGTTCAAATTCGGCTATCTTCCTGGCTCGCCCGAAGAGAAGCTGCACAAGGATTGGCTGAAGTACCGCTATCACGCGCCCTCGGACGATCTCGACCAGCCGGTGGACAAAGCAGCCGCGGCTCGCTTCAACGAAATCATTTTGAAGCTGGCCGAACGCGTGGCCAACGACGACAAGCGCCCGGCCTGGAAGCCGGACAGCTTCTTCCGCAGATTTGCAAACTCGTAACGGGCGGGTCATAAGCTCGGCACGCGATTGAATTCGCTCCTTCTGTTAATGCTCAATCCGTGCCGCAGCCGGTCAAACGGCCTCCAACCGCAGTCCTATCACGCGCCGCCCGTCTGCCAAACAGCATGGACGATCACATGATTTCTCGAAAAGCCGCCGGTCGGCATAATGGGCCAAAATGGGGCATCCAGGCGGGAATTATCGCGGTCGTCGTCGCTGGCACCGCTCTGAGCGCATGCGTTCCCGTTCGATCTAACTCCGATTTGGTTGGCACCTATGAGCTCAGTCTAGAACACCAGAAGATTAGGCTGGAACTCGCTGCCAATGGTAGCTTCACAGAAATCATTCGATTTGAATCCGGCAAGGAAGAGCATCAAGCGGGCCGCTGGGACTGGAGCAACGAGAGATTGGGACTTTACGGGCTCTGGATTCCCAGGTCGTTCGCCCCTGATTACATCCTTAAAGCAGATTCCATGGCCAAAGTTAGCACGCAGAAGTACGCTGAGCCAGGGTATTGGGCGATCCGCCCCGAGAAACACTGGGGGAGGATAGTTCTATCGATTTTCCCAGACGCCGACATCAATTTTGAGAGAGTGAAGTACTGACGCTCATGTGAAAGGATAGGGTACCAATCGCCTCCGGCCACGATCATCGCGTGCCGTGGGCCCATCCGTCGTCTGAGTGGGGATGCGCCTTGTGACTAGCTCCTTCTGTTATGCTCAATCCGTGTCGCGGCCGGTCAAACGGCTCCAACCGTCGTCCTATCACGCCTTTCGTTGCATCGGCGCCGATTGCGAGGACACCTGCTGCGCAGGTTGGGCCGTCAATGTCGATCAACTCACCTACGAAGCCTACCAGCGCTGCGACGATCCGGAGTTAGGGCCGCGGCTCCGCGAGTTGGTGACGATCAACCCAGCCAGCACTCACGCCGGCAATCATGCTCGTATCACGCTCTCCGGACCCACTTGCCCGTTTCTGTCGGAAGGCTTGTGCTCCATTCAGAAGAAGCTAGGCGCACAGCACCTGTCCATCATGTGCGCGACCTATCCGCGCGTCATGAACGTGGTTGGCGGCGTTATCGAGCGTTCGCTCGACTTGTCTTGTCCCGAAGCAGCCCGCCTGATCCTGCTCGACGCCAACCCGATGACGTTCGACGATGCGGAAGACCTCTCACACGACCCGCGTCTCGGACAGCCGCCGGTGTTAAGCATATCCGGCGAAAATTCCACCAAACCCTACCAGTATTTTATTGAAATTCGCGGTCTCGTCATCTGGCTGTTGCAAAATCGCACTTATCCGCTCTGGAAACGTCTCATAATTCTCGCCTCTCTGTGCGATCAGCTTCACGAGATGGCCGCGGCGGCAGACGGATATTCGCAGACCCTGGAAGTTCTGGAAGCCTACCGCGATGCCACCGAGCGCGATCTCTTCGGCGAGGCGCTGAACCATCGCAGCGCCGAGCCGGTGGCGCAACTGGAGATAGCCCTCGATTTGGTCGTAGGAAGAATCGGTTCCGACTTCACCCCTCCACGATTTCTTGCGTGCTACCAGGAATTCATCCAGGGCATGGAGTGGACCGCGCAGTCGAGCATGGACGACCTTGGACACTGTTATCAGACAGCCTTCTCGCGATACTATGCGCCGTTCATGAGCGAGCACGAGTACATGCTGGAGCATTACCTGGTCAGCTATGTCTATCGGACGCTGTTCCCGCTGGGCCCGCAAGAGAGCAATCGAGAATTGAGCCTGCATCACACAGCCAACTCGATTCGCGACGAGTGCCTGCTGATGCTGGTTCACTACGGCATCATTCAGACCATTCTGATCGGCCTGGCCGGTTTTCACCAAGCTGGGTTTGGCGCTGGCCATGTAATTCAGTTGATCCAATCGTTCAGTAAAACGTTTGAGCACAGCTTGTCTTTTCCTGAGCGTGCGCTCCGGGTTCTCGCAGACCGCGGCGTGAAGACGAGCGCCAACCTGGCGACGCTGCTCCGCAACTAGCGAGTGGCCGCTTGCTGACGCGCGCGGTTCCGTAACAGAGCCGCGACCGTGAGGGAGCGGATGCGCAAGTACTTCTGACGCTATGTTTAGACTGCGCCATCCTGGCGCACGTCGACAAGAAATAACCGAGGCGCACCCGGATAATATAGGATGCAGTTTACCGATCCATGCCAGACATTCACTTGCCATTGCCGTTTGAGGCCTACGGAGGAAAAGAGCCCTACGTCTTTGCGAGTTACGCTCACAAAGACGGAGCGGCAGTCTACTCCGAACTCCGCGCACTCCACGACCAAGGACTTCGGATTTGGTACGACGAAGGCATCACGCCGGGCAGCGAGTGGCCCGAAAACATCGGCAGGGCCTTGCACGGTTCGTCCTTCTTCCTGGTCTTTATGACGCAGGCGGCGGTGGAGTCCCGCAACGTTCGCAATGAGATCGACTTCGCCCTGCGGCGCGGCAAGCCATTTCTGGCAATCTACCTCGAAGACGTTCAATTACCGCATGGCTTAGAACTTCAGATGGGCAATATCCAAGCCATCCTGAAGTGGCGGATGGCGAGTGAACACTATGCGAAGAAGGTAGCCGCCGCCTTGCCGCGGTCAGTCTTCGCGCCTGAGCGGGAGGCAAGGCCGCCCGACAATGTCGACGCAGTTCGCGGGCCAGAACGCGAACACGTTTCGCGGTTGCCTCGCAGGAAGTGGCTGATTTATGGCGGACCAGTGGCGATTGGGTTAGTGGCTGTTGGATTGTCGGTGACTTGGATTCGCCAATCCGCGTCGTCTGTGCCAACCGCGACGTTGACGGCCCCGTCGGCCGGAGAGGTCAAAGCAAATCCGAAAGACGGCCAGGCGTATGTTTGGATTCCGCCTGGCAAGTTCATGATGGGATGCTCGCCGGGCGATAGCGAATGCTTCGACGATGAGAAGCCCGCCCATCCGGTCGCGATCACGAAGGGCTTCTGGTTAGGCCAAACTGCCGTCACCGTGGCCGCCTGGAAGCGATATACCAGTGCTACCGGCAATTCCATGCCACCAGCGCCGAGCTTTAACGAAAATTGGGCCGACGGCCAGCAGCCCATCGTTAACATCACGTGGGACGAAGCCAAAGGCTACTGCCAGCACGCAGGAGGGCGTCTCCCGACGGAAGCGGAGTGGGAGTACGCTGCGCGTGCGGGGAGCACCGCGTCACGGTATGGGCCTTTGGATGCCATTGCCTGGTATGCGGACAACAGCGGCCTTAAGGTGCATCCCGTGGCTCAAAAGGAGCCGAATGCGTGGAAGCTTTATGACATGCTCGGTAACGTATGGGAGTGGACCGCCGACCGGTATGATGAGAAGTATTACGACAAGAGAGAAGGTACCGATCCGCAGGGGCCGGGGACCGGGGAATCTCGAACGCTGCGCGGCGGTTCCTGGGACATTAATCCTCGCGACCTGCGCGTGTCGTACCGTGGCAGGGTCGCGCCGGCCTACCGTTATATCAACCTCGGCGTTCGGTGTGCGTGGGAATAACTTTGCTTTGTTCTTTTTCCTTTTCCCTTTACCTACGCCTCATGTGTCCGTAAACCTCGGGTAAGGAACGGCGGCGCAGCCGCGAAAATTTTTTTAGCCCAGCCTGCGGGGCAACCTCGGCCGTCCTACGGGGCGGCCAAGAGTCAAAGCCGCTGAACGTGCTCAAAATCGCTTCGATTGTGCGTGGCCAAAGGGCGTCGAGCCCCAGCGCCGTGGCGGCATCCATGCATCCTGTGGACTCAACGCACGACCGAGCTTCGGCTCGAATCTTTGCCCAGGGCGTGCACAGATCGTCATTCGCATACACCACGCCGAAACCCCTGAATGAATTGTTCGAGCAAAGTGCGCCGTCGAGGACCCCAGCGCCGCGGGCTACGTCCTCGAGCCCCTGGCGGATCGCCTCATGCACATCGGCGCGGGCGGCAATATTGAGGAGCCGCTGATAGGCTTCCGCATCCTGGACGACGGCCTCGGCCTTGCCCTTGACGGTGAGCACCACGGCCGCTTGCTCTTTTTGCTGGTCAGACGCGCTGAAAATGCTAAAGGGGCACGTGGCGGATCAACCCGTTTCATCACAGCATCGAGAAGTTCCGCTTGTGCTGTTGGTTGTAGACAGGCGCGGCAGCCGTGAAATCCCGGTGTCCGGCCCTAGCCGGACGCGTTCTCGATGCCCATTTTCTCCGAGCGCCATCGCCACACCGCGTAGAGCGCGGGGAAGACTGCAAGTTCCAAAAGAAACGAGGTCACGATGCCCCCGATCATTGGCGCCGCGATCCGCTTCATCACGTCCGCGCCGGGCCCAAGCGACCACATGATGGGCGCGAGTCCGGCAAACATCGCCAGAACAGTCATGAGCTTTGGTCTGATCCGTTTGGCGGCGCCTTCCACGATGGCCGCATCGAGATCGCTACGGTTGCGCAGTAGTCCCGCTCGCTTCCGCTGCTCGAATGCCAAGTCGAGGTACAACAACATAAAGACGCCGGTTTCCGCGTCCACGCCCATTAGCGAAATCAGCCCCACCCACACTCCGACACTCAAGTTGTAGCCGAGCGCGGCCAGCAACCAGATCGCGCCGACGGCCGAGAACGGCACCGCGAGCAAGACAAGAGATGTCTTTACCAGAGACCGCGTGTTCCAGTAGAGGAGCAGCACAATCAAAAACAGCGTCAAGGGAATCACGGCTTTCAGCCGCTCATTCACACGCTCCATCGCCTGATATTGCCCGCTCCAAATCAGTGCATATCCAGGCGGCAATTTCACGCGGTCCCGTACCACCGCGCGCGCTTCTTCCACGTATCCGCCTAAATCACGGCCGGCGACATCCGCGTATACATAGCCGGTCAACACCCCGTTGTCGTTGCGCAGCATCGAAGGCCCGGTGGCCAGCTTGATGGTGCTGATCTGCTCGAGCGGCGCCTGACGCCGGCCGTCGCTGACGGGGACCAGGATCCGGCCCAAGGCCTCTACGCTGCTACGAAAGTCCGGCAGGTATCGGACATTCACCGGATAACGCTCAGGGCCATCAATGACCGTCGTAATTTCCTCGCCGCCAATCGCATTTTCAATGATGCTTTGTGCATCGTCCACGCTGAGCCCGTAGCGGGCCAGCGCTTCGCGCTTCAAATCGAAGTCCAGGAAGTAGCCTTGCCCGGTGCGTTCGGCAAAAACGCTCCGCGTGCCGCGCATGCTCCGCAGCGCGCTTTCCACCTGCCTGCCGAGTTCCTGAATCTCGGCCGGATCGGTGCCCGTCACCTTGACTCCGACTGGTGTGCGGATTCCCGTGCTTTGCATTTCGATTCTGTTGCGGATCGGCATGGTCCAGGCATTGGAAACGCCAGGGGCCGTGAGGGCCCGGTCCATGCGGGCAACCAATTCTTCCGTCGAGCCGCGGTCCGGCGTGATATGCCGCAAGACAGGTCTGAGCCACGCCGGCCAGCCGTCATACCAGGTGGCGATCCGTGGCCAATGGGACTTTGCTTTCAGCAGAATCACGGTTTCGATCATCGAGGGAGGCGCCGGGTCGGTGGCCGTGTCGGCGCGCCCGGCCTTTCCCGTTACGCGCACTACCTCCGGAAACGAAGCCAAGATCCGGTCCTGCGCTTGCATCAGCCGGCGGGCTTCGCCCAGCGAGATTCCCGGCAGCGTGGTGGGCATGAACAACAGCGCGCCTTCGTCCAGCGGCGGCATGAATTCCGACCCGAGGCGCCGGTATACGGGGATCGTGACCAGCGTCAAAGCCAGTGCGCTTGCAATCACGGCCCAGCGCCAGCGAAGGGTCCAATGGACGACGGGTACGTACAGACGGATGAGCAACCGGTTGATCGGGTGCGTGTCCTCCGCATGGTACTTGCCTATCAGCAGCCCGTTGACGATTCGGCGAGGCCAGTAGGGATGCAAGTTGAACTCGCGCGTGCGCGTAAAAAGCAGCCGCAGCGCCGGATCGAGCGTCACCGCCAACACCGCCGCAACCAACATCGAGAAACTTTTCGTAAAAGCCAGCGGCCTGAACAGCCGGCCTTCCTGCGACTCGAGCGCAAACACCGGCAGGAACGCCACCGCGATCACCAACAACGAATAGAAGGCCGGCGAGCCCACTTCCTGGATCGCGTGGATGACCACAGCGCGGACGTCCTCGCGGCGCCCGGCGCGCTGCCATTCTCCGATCTTCTTGTGGGTTTGTTCCACCACCACGATCGCGGCATCGACCATCGCCCCCACTGCGATGGCGATACCTCCCAGCGACATCACGTTGGCTGTAGTACCGGCGAGCCGCATCGGTCCGAAGGAAATCAATACCGCAACGGGGATGGTCAAGATCGGAATGACGGCGCTCGGGAAATGCCAGAGAAAGATCAGAATGACGATGGCAACGACGATCAATTCCTCCGCCAGAGTAGTTCGCAAGTTCGCAATAGCGCCGAGAATCAGCTCCGACCGGTCGTAGGTAGTAACGACCTTCACGCCGGGCGGCAAACCCGATTCGATGTCCTTCAGCCTGGCCTTGACGCGATCGATCACACGCAACGCGTTCTCGCCCTGCCGGGTGATCACAACGCCGCAGACGGTTTCTCCGTGGCCGTCCAGGTCCGCGGCCCCGCGCCGGAGTTCCGGCCCCATCACCACAGACCCGACGTCCGCGATACGGATAGGAGCGCCTTCACGGCTGACACCCAGCGAAATAGCGGCGAAATCTTGGGGGCTTTTGGCGTATCCCCTGCCCCGGACCATGTACTCTCTGTTGCCGAGCTCCACCAGCCGGCCGCCCACATCGTTGTTGCCCGCGCGCACCGCCTGAATCACCTTCTCGATCCGTAGATCGTTGGCGTCCAGCAGGCGCGGATCGAGATTGATTTGGTATTGACGCACGAAGCCGCCAACGGCCGCCACTTCCGCGACACCTGGCACGGATTGCAGGTGGTATCGAACGTACCAATCCTCAAGCGAACGCAGTTCCGCCAGGTTGTGTTTGCCCGTTGTGTCCACCAGAGCGTATTGGAAAACCCAACCGATCCCGCTGGCGTCGGGTCCGAGTTCCGTCTTGACTCCGGGCGGGATTCGCGGCAGTGCTTTCGACAAATATTCGAGCGTCCGTGAGCGCGCCCAATAGAGATCCGTTCCGTCCTCGAAGACGACATACACATAGGAAGCGCCGAAGTCCGAGACGCCGCGGACGTCCTTCACTTTCGGAGCGCCCAGCATGGCCGTCACGATGGGATAGGTGACTTGGTCTTCCATGATGTCGGGACTGCGATCCCAGCGGGAGTAAACGATGACCTGCGTTTCGCTCAGATCCGGAATTGCATCCAGAGGTATGCTCCGGACCGACCACCAGCCCGCAACGACGGCGGCCGAGGTGAGCAGCAAAACAGGGAAAGGATTCTCCGCGGACCACTCGATGAGGCGATTGATCATCGGCTCACGGCCGCGCGCGCATTTGGCTCTCGGAGTCGAGCAGAAAATTACCGGAAGTGACGATGCGTTGGCCCGGTTTGAGCCCGCGCACGATCTCCACGCGATCGCCGAATCGTTCTCCCGTGGTCACCTCCCGTGCCTGCAGGTAGCCTCCGCCCAGGTCCACGAAGACGTTTTGGGTACGACCGTTTTCCAAAACGGCTTGGCCGGGAACCGTGAGCTTGGTCAAGCCGGGAAAGCGCAACTCCACCTCGCCGTACATTTCGGGTTTTAGCAAACCTGCAGCGTTGTCGAATTGAAGCCGCACCTTGGCACCGCTGTTAGAGGCGTCGAGTTCAGGAAGTATGGTCTCGACGGAACCATGGAAAATTTGGCGCGGAAGGTTCGGCGAGGCGAACGTCGCGGCCTGGCCGGATTGGATGGCTGCCGCGTCTTCGGCTGGAAAACTCGCGGTGACCCAAACATTCGAGAGATCGGCAATGGTAAGGAGCGGTTCCATGCCGAGCTTTTGGTTTGCGGCAGCGTTGAATTGAAGGACGATTCCGCTTATGGGGGCGTGCACCGGCAGGCTATAGAGCGGCTGCTGCGCGTGAGCCACCGCCTGGATCTGTTCGTCGGTAAAGCCCAGCATTTCCAACTGTTGACGCGCCGACCGGAGCGCATCCGCGGCGGCCAGGCGCGACACCGTGGGATCGGCCTTGTCCGCCGCGGGCAACGACATTCCGGTGGAGTCCATGGCCGCTTGCAGAAACTGCATCTGCGCCATGCTGTAGGTCCGGCGATTGTAGATGCTCAGCAGAAGCTGGCCTTGCGTAACTCGCTCACCCACGGAGGTGACGTACAAGTGGTCGATATAGCCTTCTAGCTTACTTTGAATACGCGCGATGCGGTTTTCGTTTACCCCGACACGGCCCGTGCCGCGCGCAACCCGGGAAACCGGAGCGTATTCGGCAGTCCCGAACTGGACTCCAATGAGTTGCTCCTGGCCCCCGGTTACGTGGATGGCGTTGCTCGGCAGGTTGGGAGCGGTCGCATCGGCATAGACGGGTTCCAGCGCCATGTGGCAGCAAGGCGAAACGCCAGGCCGGTCCGAGCGGTAGGAAGGATGCATCGGGCATCGGTAGTAGAGAGGACTTTCGGGACCCTTCGCAGATACCGCCGGGGTATTGGCATACCAACGTCCGTAACCATATCCGGCCAGAAACACAGCCGCTATGAACACGAGTCCTGAGATTTTCTTGCGCATAGGAAAAACGGCAGAGCCGCCGTGTGGCGGCCCAGCCGTTTGCTTGAGGACTATTTTGGCAGAGTCCCGCCTGTATTTGCGACCGGCGCCGCTTGAGGAACAGCCGCGCCAGACTTGATCACAGCCGCCTTGGGATTGGCGGAAGGACCTTGGGGACTACGAACCGAGCTATCCTGCGCCAAAACACGTATGATCGCCATCATTCCGCCATCCTCGTGTTCCAGGATATGGCAGTGGTAGACAAAGTCGCCAATATCCGGCCCGCGGAAATCCACTCGGACAGTAACGCTGGGAGGGTTAACCGTGGGGTCCGGATTGGGGTTGAAAGGAACATCCACCATATCCAGATACTGCTGTTCCGAGGGCGGCACCGGAACGCCGTTGCGCGCCATGAGCAGAAAGTGGACTTGATGCAAGTGGAACTCATGGTTCTCGCCGGTCTGGTTTTGAATGGTCCAGTCCTCCACCGACCCCTGCTTTGTTGTAATCGCGGGCGGGTTGTTGGGACTGAACAAAACCGGCGTTTGCCCCTGCACGGTAATGAAGAACTGCGAATTGGGGTTGTCCTCGGAGAAGTAGAGCGTCCGCTTGGCCGTCACGTTCGCCGTCAATAAACCGGCGAAACGTTGCGGGCCCGGAGCAGCGCTTACTGCTGGCGTCGGAGTAGCCGAAGGGGCCTGGGAATTCGTCGTGATCGCGATTAACGGGCGCTGCGGGTCGTTGTCTCCGACTGGGCCGGTGTTGACATATAACGTTTGGAAGACGGCTTTCTTCACACTGGATGAAGGCCCAGTCATGATGAACTCGACGCGGCTGGCGGGCGGAACAAGAACATCCGTAACCGCCACTAGCTGACCTTGCCCGGAGCCATCTTGCGAGCCCGTGGGCACGCCATCCAACCCGACAATCTGAATCGTTTGCGGCTTGCCATCGTACACCAGTTGCAGATCTAGGATCGCGTCGGCGCAGGAATTCGAGACGCGCCAAAACTGCTTTTGGCCGGGTTGAATCTGCAGCGTGGCGGGGATGTATTTGGGATACAAAATCGGTACGTAGTTCACCGAAAGATCCCAGCCAGGAACCGGGCCGCCGGGAGCGGATTCCGGCGGGCTGCCGACCGGAAGCAATTGATCCCTTAACACCAATATCTGGGTTGGCAGACCGGCCACTGCCGGCTGAACGTTCTGAATGCCTTCTACGACAATGGCGCCCGAAGCTCCCCCTTGCACGGCTGCTTCAGCCAGGCCATGCACGTGGGGGTGGTACCAATAGAGCCCGGGAGGTTCGTTGCTTGGAAAGGCGACGTGATAGGTGAAGGTCTGGCCCGAGTTGATCAAAGTGTGGATCACTTCGTCCGATCCGCACGTCGGCGACGTGTTGGTGCCATGATAGTGGACATTTACGGAAGCGGCATTCTGCGTCGAGGCTCCGCAGACCATAGTCGCATTCGTCGTTGGCGCCATGGAAATTGAAGAGACTGGCACCGGCAGATTGTTCTTCACGATCACGGTGAGCGTATCGCCAGGATTGATGTTAAGCGTTGGGGATTCCGAGCCGTCCGGCGTCGTGAAGCAGTATCGCGTATTACCGTTTGGGTCCGGTTGGCTGTTGTAAGAAAGGTTGACCGTCAACCGTCCGTTGCTGCTGTACAGACTGGGCGGCGTAGGCACACTACTTCCCACAGCGAAGCGCGGGCACGGGCCGCTATTGTTGGGGCTGTTTTGGGCGACGGCGCAGAAAGGCGTAAGGGCGAGTAATACCCCGCTCACCAAACTCCACCGTTTTTCTCTTGTGATTTTCTTCACGGTTTTCTCCCTTCAGAACTGCATGGTTCATAGAAAACAATTCAGCCTAACCGAGCAGCTTACACGCACGCGCATCTGAGTCATTGTAAGCTTAGGCTCACAGAATTCGGTCTTTTCCTGCCTGTCCCTGAACAAATTAATCGGTTTCAACGCATCTGTCAATCGCTAATTTGAAGCAGTTGGGCAAGTAGTAGAAACTGCGACGCTAAAAGGTGTGAGATGAAGGATCTTTCTCTCCGTCCCCGGCAGAATGCCTTGCAGGCCGCCAACGGTCACGACCTGCTCAGCCGCTCCGGCTATCCTAATCTGTATGGGATTCAACCTCGTTGTAGATTATCGTCCTAAGGGCGACCAGGCAGCGGCGATCGACTCTCTATTCCGCGGCGTACTGGACGGCGAGAAGCATCAGGTGTTGCTCGGCGTAACTGGCTCGGGGAAGACGTTCACGATGGCCAAGATCATCGAGAAGTCCGGCCGGCCGGCGCTGGTGCTGGCTCACAACAAGACTCTGGCGGCGCAGCTCTACCACGAGTTCAAGTCGTTTTTTCCCTCTAACGCGGTCGAGTATTTCGTCAGCTACTACGATTACTACCAGCCGGAAGCTTACATCCCTTCCGGCGATATCTACATCGAGAAGGAAGCCACCGTTAACGACGAGTTGGATAAGCTGCGGCTTTCGGCCACGCGTTCTCTGTTTGAGCGGCGCGACTGCGTGATCGTCGCCAGCGTGAGTTGCATCTACGGATTGGGTTCGCCGGACGCCTACTACGGCATGCTCCTCATGCTCGATAAAGGCATGAAGATCTCCCGCCAGCAGATCGTCACCCGCTTGGTCGAAATCCTTTACGAACGCAACGATCACGATTTTCGCCGCGGGACTTTTCGCGTGCGCGGCGACGTCATTGAGATCTACCCCACCTATGACGACAACGCTTTCCGCATCGAAATGTGGGGTGATGAAATTGAATCCCTGAGCCAGATCGATCCGCTGCTCGGCCAGGTAAAGCAGACCTATCTGCGTCTCCCCATTTATCCGAAAACCCATTACGTGGCCACGAAGGAATCGCGGTCGCAAGCGCTCAAGAGCATTGAAGTCGAACTCGATGAGCGCATGGGGGAACTCAATCACGCCGGCAAGCTGATTGAAGCCCAGCGCCTGTACCAGCGCACTATGTTCGATCTGGAGATGATCCGCGAGATCGGCTACTGCCACGGCATCGAGAACTACTCGCGTCACTTCTCCGGCCGTTTACCCGGTGAAGCGCCGCCCACTCTGCTCGATTATTTGCCTCCCGATCATATGATCTTTGTCGATGAGAGCCATCAGACCATTCCGCAACTCGGAGGCATGTTTCATGGCGACCGCTCGCGCAAAGACGTGCTGGTCAACTTCGGATTTCGGCTACCCAGCGCGCGGGACAACCGGCCGCTGACCTTTGAAGAGTTCGAGAACCGCGCCGGGCAGTTGATCTACGTGTCCGCCACTCCCGGTCCGTATGAACTGACCAAATCCTGCGGTGTCGTGGTCGAGCAGATCATCCGGCCCACCGGCTTGGTTGATCCCGAGATCGAGATCCGCCCAATCAAGGGCCAGGTGGACGATTTATTGCATGAGATTCGCAAGCGGGTGGAGCAAAATGAGCGCGTGCTGGTCACTACGCTCACCAAGCGGATGTCGGAGGATTTGGCCGAACATTACACCGAAGTGGGCGTCAAGTGCGCTTATCTGCACTCGGAGGTCAGCACGCTCGATCGCATCAAGATTTTGCGCGATCTGCGCCGTGGCGAGTACGACGCGCTGATTGGCGTGAATTTGCTGAGGGAAGGTCTGGACCTGCCCGAGGTCTCGCTGGTCGCGATTTTGGACGCGGACAAAGAAGGATTCCTGCGCTCCACCGGCGCCTTGATTCAAACCATCGGGCGCGCGGCGCGCCATCTCAACGGCCGTGCCGTGTTGTACGCCGATGTGCTGACGGGCAGCATGAAACGCGCCATAGACGAAACCAACCGCCGCCGCGCGGTTCAGCGGCAATACAACCTGGACTACAACATTACCCCGCAGTCCATCATCAAACCGATCGATATGAGCCTGGTCAAGATCGCGGAAGGCGATTACGTCACCATCCCCATTGAGCCTGAGGATCCCGTGGAAGAGATGACTACCGAGCAAAGAGAGCGCTTCCTCGCCGAACTGGAAGCGTCTATGCGTGAGGCCGCGAAGAAATTCGAGTTTGAAAAGGCGGCGCAGATCCGGGATCGGATCAAGGCTCTCAGAACGCCGGGTGTGCTGGAAGAAGCCGCGGCCAGCGCGGTTCGAGGCAAGTAGGGTCTGCGCTATGCTCGAATTAATATGCCAGCACCCGCCGATTTTTACACGGTCCTCCGGTCCATGGACGAAACAGCCAAGGAAGATTGTGAAGCGCTGATCGAGGAACTCAAAGCCCAAGGATTACACCCGGAACTCCTCGACGATAAAGCCCGCGGGGTTCCTGAAGGCGTGTACGAAGTCCGCGTGCCCGCCGCCGAGGCTGCTCGCGCCGAGGAGCTGGCCGCGAAGGGCGAACAGACGCAGGCGGGAGACGATTCGGAGTCGCTCGACCTCGAGACGATTGCGGAGGCTTCCGAAGTCGAAGCGCTCGGTATTCAAAGTCTGCTGGAAGACCAGGGCATTTCCACGGTGCTGGTCGGAGATGCCGTCTTACCGAATTTTCCGTTTGAAGTACGAGTTGCGCGCCAGAACGCGGAGCAAGCTCGCCGGTTGATGGCCGAAGCCGAGAAAGACGGACCTGCCTCCGCGGCTGAGGCCGAGGCTGCCGGAGAAGCCGCCGAAAACCGGCCGCCGGCTTAGGCCGGATGGTTGCTCGTTTGAGGCGGAGGTTCACCTTGAAGCCGAAACCGCGTCCGCCAAAAGAACGCCTGAGCAGCTTTCTGTGGGCGGCGTTCCCCCCAATGGCGTTTAAGGTTGGACGGTGGCTCGATTTGTCCGTTAAAAGCGGCGGTTCGGAGCCAGGATGCGGCGTCGGCTTGCCAGTCGGAATTAGGCCGCAAGAAGCCGAAGCTGCTTGTGAAGCGCAGAAAAACCGTCTGCCGGCTTAGGACGGGTGGTTGCTCGGTTGAGGCGGAGGTTCGACGCCAAGAACGCGCCAGAGCCGAAGCAGGCGAAACCCGGGCGCCTGCCACTGCCTTACCTTCGCGAGCTGGACGGTCACTCGAATGCTCAGTTAAGGCGGAGGTCCGTATGCGCCGTATTTTGACATTATTCGGAATCGTCCTGTTCTCTCCTTTGATTTGGGCTCAAGACGAAGGGGCCGAGAGCGTGCGTATGATTGATTCGCTTCGCGGACCGGCGCTCTACAGGGCACATTGCGCGGTTTGCCACGGCCGGGATGCTCGAGGAGCGGGTCCAATGGCGCAATCGCTCAAAGTCCGGCCGCCCGATCTGACACGTATCGCGGTGCGCAATGGCGGGAAATTCCCGTTAGCGCGGGTCGAACGAATCATTTCCGGCGAGGAGCAGTTGGCAACGGGTCACGGTACCAGAGAAATGCCCTTGTGGGGGCCCATCTTCTCTGAGGTCGCCTGGGACCTGGATCTGGGACGCGTCCGCATTGACAATCTCGCCCGCTACCTGGCCGAACTCCAGACGAAATAAGCCGCGTTCGCCGCCCAAATGACCTCGGCAAGCCGGCCCGCTGAGGAAAGCCTGTTTTTGCTTCGATCGAACCGCGGACTTGAATGATTATCCAAGTGCATTTCTACCGTCCGTGTTACTTCGTTGGCCGTTGAGCGTCTGCTTTGACAATAAATGTCAGCAAACGGATGAGAGATCGCGCGCCAGCCGACCACTAAGGAAATGAGCTTTCTGCGGGCAAGGAACCAGGCAGTTCCAGATGAAGCACAAGAGCTTCAGATGGAAAGCCCGGGGATAAAGCCCGGGCGATCCCTTACGAAGCAGAAAGGAGAATCTACATGATTCTTATCGTGAGATTCGTGATGAAATTCATCACGATCGAAGTTAAGATCAGCCGTTCTCGAAAGAGAGGCTGATTGCCCTTCGGGATTAGGGCGGCGCCACCGCCCTAATCCTCTTATGATCATAAAGCGTTTCCCCGGTCGATGCAATACCCCTGGCTAGCCCCGAACGTTAGTGAGGGGACCGGCGCCAATCCCCTCACTTACGTTCGGGGTTAGACGGTCGCTCGCCGACGGCGATGGAGGCCCGCACCACGCCATCTTCGACCGAGTACCGCAACTGGAAGCCGAGCTGGCGGCAGATATCCTGCATCGCGCGATTCTCCGCCAGAATGTCTCCATTCACCTGCGTGATCCCTTCATGCCGGGCAAGCAGAACCAGCCGGCTGAGCAGCTCAGTTCCGAGACCGTGTTCGTGCCAGGCATCGGAAACGAGCAATGCGAATTCCGCTTCGCTCGAAGACCACTCCCGCGTCAGGCGTCCCACCGCGATGATCTCGCTGTCTTTCGACTCCACGACTAATACCATCTCGCGGTCATAATCGATAAAACAAATGCGGGTCAAACGTTCGTGAGTGACGCGAGCGCCGAGGGACATATGGTGAAAATAGCGGAAGTAAACGCTGCGATCGCTAAGCGTTTCATGGAAGCGCACCATGGCCGGCTCGTCCTCGGGGCGGATGGCGCGAATGGTGACTGGCGTACCACCGCGCGTGGTAAATCGCTCGGTCCACGCCGAAGGATAGGGGCGAATCGTGGTACGCGGCAGCTTTTGATCGGGAATCGCCCAAGCATGCAGGACGACGCGGGCATCGAGCGCAACGATGGTGCTGGGGGAAGCCAGGAGGGGGTTGACATCGATTTCCTGGATGCGCGGCGATTCCGCGATCAGTTGGCTGAAGCGCACCAATATTTGTTCGAGCACTGCCCGATCGACCGGCGCCCGTCCTCGTACGCCGCCCAGCGCCTGGTAGATCTTGGTGTGCTCCATCATTCTGCGCGCCAGAGTGGAATTGAGCGGAGGCAGGCCGAGCGCGTGGTCACGAAAGACCTCGACCAATTGGCCTCCCAAGCCGAATAACAGCACCGGGCCAAACTGCGGGTCGACACTCGATCCGAGAATCAATTCATAGCCGTCCTTAACGCGAATCATGGGCTGGACGGTCACGCCATCAAACCCGGCGGCGCCAACACGAACCCGCATGCCCTGAAAGGCGGCGCGGACTTGGGCTTCGTCGCGTAGATCCAATTCCACGCCGCCGACGTCGGTCTTGTGTGTGATGGTGAGCGAGTGGAGCTTGAGAACTACCGGGAATCCGATTTCGGTGGCGAGCTTCGCCGCGCTGTCCTCGGTTTCGGCAAATTCCGTTCGCGTCACGGGGATCGCGTACGCGGCCAGCACTTGCTTGGATTCGTACTCGGTCAACAGAGTCCGGTTTTCAGCGCGCGCGGCATCGAACACCGATTGAGCCGCTTTGCGATCTACCGAAGCCGCGGACAGTTCCGGGGTTTCATACAGCGCGCGAAGGTTGTAGCTGTAGTGCCACATATAGGTAAAGGCGCGGGCCGCTGAATCGGGGAACAGGAAGGTAGGAATCCCGGCGGTATTGAGAATCTCTTCGCCGCGGGCCACAGCCGCGCCTCCCATCCAGCTCGCCAACACCGGTTTGCCCGGTAAATGCGTGAACGGCCGCATACTTTCCGCCACCTGGGTTGGGCTGGTGAGGCCTTGCGGCGTCAAGGTCACGAGCAAGCCGTCCACTTCGGGATCGTCCTTGACGGCGGCGAGTGTTTGCGCAAAACGCTCGGCTGTGGCGTCGCCGATGATATCGACCGGATTGCGATGGCTCCAATGCGCTGGCAATACCTGGTCCAGCTTGGCGATGGTCTCGGCGGAGAGTTCCGCCAGTTCCCCGCCCTCGGCGATCAGGGCGTCGGTCGCCAGCACTCCGGGGCCGCCGGCGTTGGTGACGATCAGCAGGCGTGGACCTTTGGGACGCGGCTGCCTGGCCAGCACTTCGGCCATATAAAACAGATCGCTGATACGATCGACGCGGAGGACGCCCGAGCGGCGCAACGCGGCGTCCAACACTTCGTCGCTGCCCGTAAGCGCGCCGGTATGGGAGGAAGCGGCGGCAGCGGCCTGATCGGTGCGCCCGGCTTTGATCACGATGATGGGTTTTCTGAGAGCCACCTCGCGCGCGGCGGAAAGGAAGGATCGCGCGTCGCCGACTGATTCCATGTAAATCAGAATGGCGCGGGTATGCGGGTCGTCGCCCAGGTGATCGATTAAGTCACCCCAACCGACGTCCAGCATGGACCCGGTGGACACGAAGGCGCTAAAGCCGACCATCTCGCGCAGGCTCCAATCCAGGATAGCGGTGCAAAGAGCGCCGCTCTGGCTGAGAAATCCGATCGACCCGGGCAACGCCATGGCGCCGGCAAAGGTGGCGTTCAAGCCGGTGTGGGGCGCCATCACGCCCAGGCAGTTCGGGCCGATGACGCGCATCGCTCCGCGCCTGGCGAGAATCTCACGTTCCAGTTCCGCGCCGTGTTCGCCCGTCTCTTTGAACCCCGCGGAGATGATGATCGCCGCAGGCACCTTGGCCACCGCACATTCGGCGACGATGGAAGGGACGGTCGCGGCCGGGGTCACGATTAGTGCAAGATCGACGGAAGCGGGCACCTCGCGGATGTTGGGATACGCCTTGAGGCCCAGAACCTGATCGCGCTTCGGGTTTACGGGATAGATTTTGCCGTGAAACAAACCAAGATTGGTCAGAATGGTGCGGCTAACACTGGGGTCGGTTTCCGTGGCTCCGATGAGGGCGACGCTGGCCGGCGCGAAGAACGCGTCGAGCGGCCCGCGGTTGGACGAAAGCTGTGTCACGAAGCCAAGTCCGCGGAATCCTTTTCAGGCGCGACTACCGGCAGCACGGGCGTGACGCTGACCTTGATGTTTGACGGATTGATGAGGGTGCGATGGAGCAGGCACGACTCGACAGCTTTGAGCAGGCCTTCGCGCGAGCGGGCGGTGAGGGCCGGCGCATCCACTTCTATGGCGATCTTGGTCAGGCGGACCGGGCGGCCACCTTTTTCGGCGGTGACCCGTAACTCGACGCTATCGGGGGAGAGATTACGGGCGCGAAGAAACTCGGCCGCGTAGTGCATAGCGCAGCACCCGACTGAAGCGAGCATCAGTTCCGGTGGAGTCATACCGCTATCGCTGCCTCCTTCATCGAAGGGCTGATCGCAGACGATGCGATGAAAGCGCGCGAACCCCTCGGACTGCATCCCCTTGACGTGCCGGATTCGTACTTCCATAGATTAACTCCTTGGCGGATGGGGCCGACGCGAGGCCGGCCGCGGACCAGGGGTCCGCCCCACAGCGGCTAAGACGGCATGCAAAGGGCCACCCGCTATCGCCCGTTCGGAACTGGTTGTGGAATGGCGGCGCAAGCCAACTTGCGCCAATGAGCGATCAAGACTGCGCGTCATGGCGCAACCTCTGCAAAATGAACGCCTGGGGGGGCCATTTTGGGCCGTTTGCGATGGAAGCTGGCGTGCGATTGTGGATCGCATATGCACGGCACGACCCCACGGCAAGTCCGCGACTATGCGCAGACCCCCTTGAATGTGTATTGGGAAGTCACTCAGGCTTGCGGGCTTGCCTGCCGGCATTGCAGAGCGGAAGCGATGCCCGAGCCGAACCCGGACGAATTGAGCCTGGAGGAGGGGTTCGCGTTCTTGAGGCAGATCCCGGAATTTGGCGAGCCTCGGCCGCAGTTGATCCTGACCGGCGGAGATCCATTGCTCCGAAAGGGACTGTTTGCGTTGATTGACGAAGCCGTGAGTCTGGGGATCGGCGTATCGATTACGCCGGCGGCCACTCCCGCTCTCAGCTTTGAGATGTTGACGGAATTGAAGCGCCACGGCGTCGAAGGGGTAGGGCTGAGTCTGGACGGGCCGACGGCGGAGAAGCACGATTCCATTCGCCGCGTGGCGGGCACTTACGACCGCACGCTGGACGCGTTGCGCTGGGCGGGAGAGCTGGAGCTGCCGGTGCAAGTGAACACCTTGGTATCGGCCGAAACCGCGCCCGATCTGCCGGCGGTCTATGAGCTGCTGAAGGAGTTCAAGATCGCGCGCTGGAGCCTGTTCTTTCTCATTTCCGTCGGCCGTCGGAAAAGTGCTCCAACCGCTCACCGCCGAGGAGGCGGAGGAGCTGATGGAGTGGATTTACGATATATCGAAGACGGCCCCGTTTGTCATCGCGACGACCGAAGCCCCCTCTTACCGCCGAGTGGCGGTGCAACGCATGCGAGCCGACGGGCTCAACGGCGAAGAGATCAAGCGCAGCAGAGCTGCGCGGGGCTTCGGTATCCGCGACGGCCATGGCATCGTTTTTGTCTCGAGCACCGGGGACATCTGTCCGGCGGGCTTCCTTCCTCAGGTGGCCGGTAATGTGCGCACCGGCCGGATCGCCGGCGTTTACCGGTGCTCGACTTTGTTTCAGCAGTTGCATGATCCAGGCTCGTTTGAGGGCCGGTGCGGCGCTTGCGAGTATCATGCACTGTGCGGGGGATCAAGAGCGCGAGCGTACCAGGCTACGGGAGACTCACTCGCTTCCGATCCCCTATGCGAGTTCATTCCGCGAACGGCGGGTTGAAATGATTGTCCTTGGCGGCGTCCCTCCCTTTGCCGCCAAGGACGATCTCGTGAGAGCTTACTTCTTCAGAGATTTCGTGTAGGCCACAACGTCATCGAGCGATGCGCCCGTGATCGCGGGCATCGGTTTCATCTTTCCCTTGCCAGCGGTGATGATATTCTTCATGACTGCGTCACTCTCGGCCTGGACTTCCGGCGACTTCAAGTCTTTCATTTCCACCTTCAACATCTTGGCTAAGCCGGCATTGGGCGCCCCGTCAACGCCGTGACAATTCTTGCAGGCTTTGTCATAGACCTCTTTTCCGGCTTTTGCGTCAGCGGCATAACTGGCGGACGCCAGCACGGCGGCGGTCAAACACGTCAAAAAAATTCGCATAATTACCTCTCCCGATTATTTAATTTAGAGGACGCTCCCGGACGCGTTGGAACTGGTCCAACTTTCCGGAGGAGTTGCACTCCTCCTTTTAGGCAGTGCCCGAAGGGCCAACTGCGCTATGGGAAGATCACGTCTCGCGCTGAAATGTCGGCGAAACACGTATGGAAGAAATAGTGCACGGGGCGGGCCATTCACGAGGCGCGGGTGAGGGAGGTGTTTGGGGAAACAGTTGCCTCACGAGTCGCTAACATCGTTGGCTCGCCTCTCTAAAACGTGGCGTCGTGAGTACCTGAGCGTCCGCTCCCTGACGGTCGCGGCTCGGAATCGCGCGGCTCGGAATCGCGCGGCGGCGAGTGCGGCGGGTGAGGCAGGGGGGCGGCTAGTTGACTTTTAGTGACCGGCTGAGGGCGCCGCGGGCACGTCCTGCATCAGGAACTTCAGCAACTCCCGGTAGAATATTTCGGGCGCTTGTAGGTGCGGAACATGACCGAGGCCCGGAAGCAGCACCAGTTGTCCACCAGGGATGGTATCGGCGATGTGCTTGGCGCGCTCGGGAAAGTCGGGCGTGTCCTTGTCGCCGCCCAGCACCAGCGTCTTGACCTTGATGTGGGCCCAATCGTCGACCACCGGATCGAGGTAAGTGATCTGCTGGTAGATGGACCGGACCATCGCGAGGCGCGGCCAGCCGGCGCTGAGCGTGGGAGCGTAGAGGATCTTCGGATACTTCGCGTACTCCTCTTTCCACGTGCCCGGCGGAAAATACCGCCGGATGTTGGCGTAGAAAGCCGCATATAACTGGTCGTGGCTCATGGCCATGGTCGCCTTGTACGCGTCCTCGGCGCTGCGCCAGGGACGGTTCCAGCGGGCGTCAGACAGGCCGATAGGATTGTAGATCACGGCGCGCTCCGTGATGTCGGGATACGAGGCTGCAAAGCGCGCGCACAACATGCCGCCCATGGAGTGGCCGATAATCACGGCCTTGGTGACGCCCAGAGACTTCAAAAGATTGCGGGTGTTGAGCGCCATGTCATGGAAGTTGTACGGGATGATGGGCTTCGAGGAGCGGCCGAAACCGATCTGATCCGGCACCACGACACGGAAGCCCTCTTTTCGCAGCACGTTGATGGGACCTTCAAAATAAAAGCCGCCGAAATTCATGCCATGGAGCAGAACCACGGTGCGGCCGTTGGGCTGGCCCTCCGGCGGCACGTCCATGTACGCCATGCGGACGTCTTGACCGTACATAGTGATCGGCATGTAGGAGACCGGATAAGGATAGTCGACGCCCTCGTAGGTGATGCTACCCGGCTGGACATCCGTGGGGGCCTTGGGGATTTCGTAATCGCGCTTGGGCTGGGCGTTAAGACCGGCGATTGCCAAGAGCGCCAGCAAAGCCAAGAGAGGTTTGGTAGGTGCCATCCGCCTTATCATACGCGGGTCATGGGTGCGGTGCAATGGTTGCGGAGCGGGGCGACGTGGGGCGACCGGGGGGTCGCCCGCCGACCAGGCGGTCGGCCCCACGGATACGAGATACAATGTCAACCGCGTATGAAGAACTCTATGCTCATGAAACTCGCGCTTGCCTCAGTCAGCCTCGCGGCGATTACACTGGCGCAGGGTAGCGGACCGAATTCCTATCCGAATCCATACCGCACAGTGGAGAACTGGGCGCAGATGCCGGCGGGCAGAACCTGGGGATCGCTGAGCGCGGTGGATATCGATCCCGACGGGAAGAGCGTCTGGGTGGCCGAGCGATGCGGAGGGAACTCCTGTTTTGGGAAGACCGATCCGCCGGTTCTGAAATTCGACGCGTCCGGCAAGCTGGTGAAGAGCTTTGGCGCGGGGCTGCTGATTTTCCCGCATGGGATTTGCGTGGACAGGGCCGGCAACGTTTGGGTCACCGACGGCCAGGGAAGAGATGGCAAGGGACATCAGGTGTTCAAGTTTTCTCCGGACGGGAAGGTCCTGCTGACGCTGGGCCAGGCCGGAGTGGTGGGCGATGGCAAGGACACGTTCAATCAGCCGAACGATGTGGCGATCGCGCCCAACGGCGACATTTTCGTGAGCGATGGGCACAGCCCGCAAAAGGGCAACGCGCGCGTGGTGAAGTTCACCAGCGACGGGCGGTTCATCATGCAATTTGGACGGCACGGATCCGGACCGGGCGAATTTGAAGTGCCGCACGCGCTGGCGTTCGATTCCCGTGGGCGGCTATTTGTGGGGGATCGCGCCAACAACCGCATTCAGATTTTCGACCAGGATGGCAACTATATCACCGAGTACAAGCAATTCGGCCGGCCGAGCGGACTCTATATCGATAAGAACGACATTCTGTATGTGGCCGATTCGGAGTCGACCGATAGAGAAGGCTATGGTCATAATCCAGGCTTCAAACGCGGCATCCGGATCGGCAGCGCAGCGGATGGAAAGGTGACGGCGTTTATTCCCGATCCATCGCCCGGGACCGGCGCGACCAGCGCGGCGGAAGGCGTTGCGGCGGATGCGGAGGGCAACATTTACGGAGCGGAAGTGGGGCCGCGGGCGTTGAAAAAATACGTCAAGAAGTAGCGAGGAACGGCGTGGCGCGAAGTTTCCAGGGCGAGCGCTCACGGAGGCGGGCGTTGACTTCTTCCAGCGAGCCGTAGAATCCGGCGAACGAGTTAGCTAAATGCGCCGGACAGCCCCTGGACTGGCGGAAATCGGCGAGACGGAACCGATCTGTGAGAGCGATGGCGGCGCTGCCCATGGGACGGTATTCCTGCGTACCCTGCGCCCAGGCGATGCTCGCGTCGATGTCGATCCACAGTGCGAATCCCAATTCAGTTAGCATTCTATCTAATCTACGCGGTTTCATAAGTAAGCCGACGTATTGCAGGTCCCCTCACTTACGTTCGGGGCTAGGCTAAGGGCTGGGCTCAATGTGGCCCGACCGTGAGCGGGATTGCGAACGGTGTACTAAGCTAACCTGCGGCGGGAGCCGGGCTGGATTCGAACCCTCTCACACTACTGCGCGAGTTGGTGAAATATTGAAAAGCTGAAGATCGAGCAGAAACGGTTGGTCTTCGACGATCTGGACGGAAGCCGAGAAGTCAGGGTGCAGCGGATTCAGGAGGTAGTTGATCTGGCGTGGGACAACAACCGAAGGTACGGCAAGAATGACAGTGCGGTTGCTGCCGACCCAAACATCTCCGAACCGCTGCGCTGTAGGCAAATCCGGCATCCAGCCGGCCTTCTCCATTTTCAGAACGTCCGGGAGTTCAATAGTGTAAATCTGCAGGTCGCCGGGATCTCGCTTCGTGTTTACGCGATATTCCAGGACAGCTAAGGCGCCGCAGGAACTGGCATAGACTATGCAAGTGCCTGAAGAATTCCAGCGTCCGCCGGAGATTGCCGCGCCCTTACCATCGAGATCCGGATATTTTGCGCGGCACACCCGAAAAACACGCATCTACGCAAAGATAGCGTATTTGATTTGATTTAGTACGGTCTCAACGGCGTGAAATCCTTCTGGCGTGCCGACTAATTGAATGGGAGGGCGATTGCCGGTCCGAATGTTGGGTTCGTGCAGCCACTTCTTAGCCTTCAGTTCATCGTCGAAAGCGTCCGTGGCAATCTCGAAAATTCTCTCCTCAGGCGTCCGCATATCAGGTTCTGGCGATCGCTGCGGTTTGGCGCCGCCGGTTGGTGAAGACATCCGCGTTATCCTCGAGCAAGCCGCTGATACGGTTTGCTTAGAAGTCAATTATACACTACGCTCACCTCAAACCAGTCGTTTTTTCCTGCGCCTTAAACAGTAAGCCGCCTTCCTCCTTAAGTTAAGTTGCGTACTTTCAATAACATAATCCGACGTACCGTCAATGAACCAAAAATACGCCCCAGTCCTAGAACTGCGACCGCCTAAACAGACGTGGCGGAGCGGACAGAGGGGTGCTAACGGATTGCAAAATCCTTCTTGCCTGGTGTTCGGCCACTTGCCGTTGAACCTTTAATACTCAATATCCGGAAAGAGCACGAATCTTCGGTCTTTGTTGGATCTATTATTGATAAACGAGGTGCTTTCATGGTCCCGGCCACCCAGATTGGTGTTTCTTGACCAAACCGCCAGGCGGCCTTGTCCCGCACAAAGGGCACGAGCCCCTATCATTTGCCCAACGCGGCGTAACTTTGTCCTACTGGATTCGGTGTCGATCCACGGACAAGTTGGAGTCGAAGGCCGGCCGTCGCCGTGTCAGATGGACTCAGACTGCGAACGGCGATCTCTTCCAAGCTCGCGGAGGCGTGCGTTGACTTCTTCCAAGGAGCCGTAGAACCCCGCGAAGGGGTCTGCCAGGTGCGGCGGACAGCCCCGGGACTGGCGGAAATCGGCGAGCCGGAATTGATGTATGTGAACGATGGCGGGACTGCGGTAGGCGGGGCACTTTTCTATTTGAAAGCCGCGAAAATTAAGCGTTCCGGCGCTCCGCTTTCAATTGCGGCAATTCGGGAAGCCAGTTTGTGGCGCGCATCTCTGCTTCTTCTCGCATCATGGCTTTGACCTGCCGGTCGATGTCTTGGCTTCGTTTTGAAATTTTGTGGGGTGAAGCAAGCAAAGGAGTTCGCTCGCGATCGTCTTGGCGGAGCCGGGCGTGCAGAGTCCGATCCGTCTGGAGTATCTTCAACTCTTTGAGGGTACGGTGGAAGGTGCGCTCGATGCGGGTTTTGTGGCGAGCCAGGCGCTCGTATTGAGGGTCGAGCAAGTCGAGTGAGCACTCAAGGGCGCGGATGCGGCGGAGGTTCCAGGCGGCGGTGACGATCTCGTCGAATAAGGTTTGCTCGATTGCACCGATGGGATTGATTTGGGTCTGGTAGCCGGAGAGCATTTCGTCGAATTCTTCACGGTCTTCGGGTTTTATGGCGAGGTTCTTCGCAGTGAGACCGTGCTTGCGCGCGTTTTGCGAGCTGGCGGCTTTGCCTTCTTCGGTGCGCGGGCCGGTGCTGAACTGCGCGTTGGCGCGGTTGGTTTCTATTTTGAGTTCCGAGGACATGGATAATGACGGTCCTTTCGGAATCAATATAGCTTATGGGGTGCGGGATTTTCGGGGTGGTTTTTTGCAAGGTGAAGAAAAGAGGAGAGATTGAGGCGCGAGATTGTTGTGACTGCGCTTTCTGGTCGAGGTCAATTTACTCGCAGGGCCGTTATCGGGTCGATGCGGGAAGCATGTCTCGCAGGAAGATAGCCCGCGAGCAGGGAGACCGCCAATAAGGCAGTAACCGACGCCCCAATCGACAGCGGGTCGGTTGCCGATACCTCGAAGAGCATTCCTGAAATCAATTTCGACGCCCCTATCGCCGTTGGAACACCGATCAAAATCCCCACGCTTACGAGCATGGCAACTTCACGTAGCACCAGGCGGATGACGTTTGCGCGCTCGGCGCCTAACGCCATACGGACACCAATCTCGGGCGTGCGCTGTGTGACGGAGTAAGACATCAAACCGTAAAGTCCGATTAGGGCCAGCAGCAGAGCGAGTCCACCAAAGAAGGTGGCGAGCCATGTCACGATGCGCTCCTCAGCCGTCATCTTGTTTATCCGATGTTCGAGCGTCTCGGTGTACAAAGCGTAGTCATGACCCAGGCCTTCGACAATCTTGCCCGCAGCCACCGCGGTCGTCGAGCGGTCGCCCGCAACGCGAATGTCAAGGGTAGAACCGGTCGGTCCTGCTTGCAACAGCGGAGTATAAATCGCCGCTGGATCGCGGCTCTGGATACGCCAGAGGCTCGCACTGTTCACAACACCCACTACGCGCAGCCGTTTCTGATTGAAACCGGGCATACCAACAATTTGGCCGATGGGATCGCGCCCGGGAAACAGGCGCGCCGCCAGACTTTGGCTAATCACAGCGACCGGCGCGGCTTGCTCGTCGTCGCTCCATTGAAACTCGCGCCCGGCCAAGACGCGCATGCCGATCATCCGAAAGAAGCCGGGCCCCAAGATATCGACGACGGCTTGTTCTGGTGGCTCAATTGATCCGTTCACTGCCACGGCCGTTTTGAACTCGAAGCGGTTCACTGGGCCAATGGTCGAAAAGCTGGCCGAGACCACGCCCGGCAGGCGGCAGACCCGGTCCACAATTTCCCGATAATAAGCTGCCGGGTTCGAAGATACCTGGCGGCCGGGTTGCGCAAAGAGTTCCATCACGAGCACGCCATGACGATCAAAACCCGGCTCCACGGCGCCGATATTTCTCAGGCTTTGTAAGAAAAGACTCGCGGCCAGCACCATCACCATGGTTAGCGCCACTTGAGCAATGACGAAGACTTTTCCGAGTGTGCCAACTCCATGAACAGTGCGCGTATTCTGGCGCAGTGCATCGGCTGGATCGGTATGCGTGACTCTCCAGGCGGGAGCCAGACCAAACAGGACGCCCGACAACAGCGCGACGGCAGCCGTGAACAGGAGAACGCGCAGGTCGGGAGTGGTGTTCAGCGCGGCGTCAGTCGGCGCCGTCCACAGAGTGTTGAATAGCAGCTTGCTGGCCCAAATGGCAATGGCGAATCCGAGGGCGGCGCCGCGCGCAAAGTAAGAGGCTCTCGGCCAGCAATTGCCGCGTGAGCCGCCATCCACTGGCGCCGAGCGCTGTGCGCACAGCCAGTTCGTGCCGGCGTCCTATCGAGCACGCCAGCATCAGGTTCGCCAGATTCGCGCACGCGATTAATAAAACCACGCCCACCAGCGCCATCAGGACGGTCAGAGGGCGGGCAATATGATCGCGCATGGATGCCTTGCCTTTTGCCGCAGACTCCAAGCCGGCTCTGCGGGTGAAATATCGGGCGCGGCGGGAGCGGCTGTAACCGTCCGGTTCTGCCGCACGCTGGATGCTCGGCCAGAGCGCCTTCAAATGCGCGCGGGCCTGCTCGATCGAAACGCCTGGGTTCAACCGGCCATAAACCTCCAGCGTTAAGAGATCGCGCCGTCGAAAATCCAAGACGCCATCGGCGCCGATCGGAACAGTTACGTCCTCACCCGAATCCACCATCAAACCGGAAAAGGACCGCGGGGTCACGCCGATTATCGTGAGGGACCTGTCATTGAGACGAATCGCCTTACCAATGACCGCTGAATCGCCGTGGAAACGGTTCTGCCAGCAGCGGTAGCTGAGAACGGCGACGGGGGATGAGCCGCCCGTGTCCGGAGCGACGTCAGCCGGCTGGATCAATCGCCCGATTGCGGGCTTCACGCCCAAGGCCTCAAAATAATCCCCGGTAATGGATGTGAGTGCACCGGCAAAATATCGACCTTCGGCTTCAAAACTCGCGAGAAGGGTATCGGATGAGAACATTGCAGAAAATACTGTCTGCTGTTTTTGAAGCGCATCGAACATGGCGAGTGAGAGCGCATCTTTTTCGCTAGCATTCTCTGGGCTGATGGTATAAATCGAAACCAGTTGTTCCGGGTCGTGAACGGGCAACGAACGTAGCAGGAGAGCATTGATGACGCTAAAAATCGCCGCGTTGGCGCCGATTCCCAGCGCAAGCGAAAGCACGGCAATTGCAGTGATCACGGGGCTGTTCCGGAGGGCTCGCGAGGCGTAGCGCAGGTCATGCATGGGTGGTTCCTTCGTGCAACTGTTGTGAAGCTATGATCCCATAGTGTTGGCTAACTTTTTGACGATCTGACGTCCTGTATAGGTAGAGTGCGATCTTTAGAGTTAAACTGTTGGCGTAATGCGCCAAGCTCTGATTTACCCGGGAGAGGACGACTACTGGATCGCGGAGTGCCCCAGTTTGCCAGGCTGTTTGAGCCAGGGTCGGACCAAGGCCGAAACGGTTGCCAATATCCGCGAGGCAATCCAACTCTACGTCGCGGCCCTGCAGGCGGACGGTCTGCCGGTACCCGAGGAAAACTTTGACGCCGTTCTGGTGGCGCTATAATCACAGCTGCACAGGCTAAAGCCTGTGCCACCTAGTGCACGGCAAATGTGGCACAGGCTTTAGCCTGTGCTGATTGACATTCTACCAATTTCGGCAACAACCTGACTACGTAGGTACTCACGCTCGCGGCTCGGGGAAACGGCGCAAGATAGACCGTCGCCGGGATCCGGACCGTGCGCTGCGCGGGCTGGCTTCTAGAAGATCTGGTCCTGGCGGCGCAGCGTCCCGAAGGTGGCGATGTTGGACACGGCGAACGAGATGCGGATATCGGTTTCGTCGCGGACGCCGACGTTGTAGCGGCGGTACTGGACGCTGAGGCCGCAGCAGTCGGTGTTGTAGGTCACTTGGGTGGTTTCGAAGTCGGCGATTCCTTTTTTGTAGTCGTAGTAGAGGCTGAAGGCGACGTTGAGACCCTTGCGTTTGTCGTTGCCGTAGCCGACCAGCACGCGGAATTGGTCGGAGCTGGGCGCAAGGACCGGATCCTCGCGCACCGAATTGTGGCCGAATGAGACGATGTATTGCGAAAATCTGGCGTCGGCGGTGAGGGTGCTGTTGACGATTTCGTGGGTCTTGGGGTCGTAATCCGTGCGCCACTCGAAGCCGATCTTTTGCTGAAAACGGAGCGCGGAGACTATCGGAGAGTAGGTGCGCGGGCCGTCGAGGAAGGTGTAGCCGGTCAGGTCGGCAATGCTCGCGACGACGTTGCGTTGACCGGCAATGACGGCGCCGCCGAAAGTCGGGTCGAAATAGCGGCTCTGCCATAACTCCCAACTGAGCACTTCTGTCACATTTCCGGCTTTATTTTTCACAAATAGCCGGTTGGCAACGGAAAAACGAACTTCATTGGTATCGGAGAGCAGGTCGGCGTCGTCGAAGCGGATGACGCGCAGAAAATCCGTGCCGATGCCGGTCACGTAGCGGTAATCGGCCCGCGTCTCAAAGACGTGTTTCATTTTGCCGCCGCCCAGCCACTTGGGCAACTGATAAATGCGGTAGAGGGGTGGGGGAATTACTTCTACGCCGGCCTCGCGGGCGCTGCGCAACAGATCTCTGCCTACCGGAGTAAAGCCGATCAGGCTGGATCCGTAGTGGGTTTCGTCGATTCCGAAACTGGGAACGATGTGGAATCCGGCGAAGCCGAAGGCCGTTGACACCACCGGATTCATACTCTCGCGGTCGACAAACTGGCGGGTCTGGTAGTCCGGTTCGGTCCGATCATAGAGGCCGCCGCTCGAGTTAAATTGAAACCAGACCGGCACGGGGCCTTGGAGAATTTGTTGTTCGCGGCTCAAGAAATCGAGTTCCGGCAGCTTGCGGATGATGACCTGGTCCTTGGGCGACACGCTTTGGAACTCGACGTCGCGGTCGCCCACGACAAAGAATCCGTAGGCATCCCAGTGCTTGGTCAGATAACCGGTGGAATGCGACTCAGAATAAATCGTTTCGTTGAAGCTTTCGGCGAAGGACTGGCGGAACAGGAACGAGCTGAGATAATTTACCGTGCCGCGCGCCAACCAGCCGTCGCCAAGATCGGATTTGCCGTCAATCGTCAGCGACACCCCGCCCTGCTTCTGGATAATCGGCGTTCCGTTGGCGTTGGTTCCGACGGTCACGCCCTTGTCGTTGACACCATATAGATACACGTTGAAGTCCGTCCCGGGGGTCACTTTGCCGCGGAAGTCGGCGGTGTGGGCCACGCCGCGCGCGGTGAAGAGTTCGGCGCGATACAAGGCGTCATAGCTGCGGTTGATCACCCAGTAGTAGCCCAGACCGAAAATCTCGCCACGCAGGGAGCTGTGACCGAGGTTGGGGGTGAGAAAGCCGCTTTTGCGCGGCTCCTTTTTGAGGGATTTATAGAAGGCCGGCAGGTAGAGCAGTGGGAGTCCCTTCAGCCGGAAGAAAGCGTGGTAGCCGATGGCCCGGTCGTTCATGATGATGTCGAACTTGGGAGCGGTGAGCTTCCACCACGGACGGGGCACTTTGCAATCGGTTACAAAGCCGTTATAGAGAAGATACTTATCTTCAATTCTTTCAGCCCATTGACCTTCAAAATAGAAAGGATTACTGGTAGTTAGGATTCCGGGCCGCGCCTGGACTTTGGCGGGCGAGGTTCCGGAGACGTCCCAGAAAGTGCCCTCTTCGCTGTTGAGATTATATTTGGCGTGATCGCACTGTAGTTTGTCGCCGTCCTTGAAGCTCTCGAATTTGACATGGCCGCGCGCTTCGGCCCAGGCGGTGTCTTCGTTGTAGTCGACCTCGTCGGCGGTCAGGAGAATATCTTCGGATTCCAGGCGGACGCTGCCACGAAGATGGCGCAGGGAGCCTTCGGTTTCCTGGGTGACGGCGTCCACATTGAAATAGCCCAGTGGAGGGGCATCGGCCCGCTTGGTTTTGAGGGCCTGGTTCGGATTGGCGACGTTCACCTGATCGGGGGGCGGAGGCGGCGGGAGGATGGGCGGGCGATATCCTTGAGCCGGAACGTTGACCGCCAGAGCCAAACCCAGGATGGCTGTATAAAGTTCGTGACATTTTCGCCTGAATATGTTACGAAGAATTGGTGGGATGGTACGAAAGTACAAGTACGCCAACCCAAACCGTATCATCCAATCAGGCGCGGTAGCAAGCGGAGATGCCCTAGGAGGGCGGACTAAATGGAGTGTCGATACTGCAGAGCGCTTAACGCCGAAGACGATCATCGCTGCCAGCGTTGCGGGCGCCGGTTGCGCATGACGCCGGTCTATACCGGCCAAGGAGCGGCGGCGCCGGAATTGCATGGGGAAATGCAGGTGGAGGTGGGCATTCAGGAGCCCCGGCAAGAGCCCAGGCAGGAGCAAATGCCAGCACAGGAATCGACCAAACCACGTCTGCGCGTGGTGGCCTACCAACCGAACTTGTTCGGTTCGCGGGATATGCCCCTAGACGTACCGAGGCCGCAGGAAAGGCCGGACGCACCCGAGATACTGGAAGCGCGCTTGCCCAACTCACGGCCGCGCGCTCGCAAGCCGGTTTCCACGAGCCAGCAGAGCCTGGAGTTTTCTCCCTTGCCTCTGGAGGGTGGAGCTGAGCCGGCGATCTATTGCGATGCCCCGGTCGCCATCACCGCTCATCGGCTGATGGGCGCGGCCTGCGACGGCGGAATCATTTTGCTGGGCATGGTCCTGTTTCTGGGCGCCTTCTATGGCTGCACGGCGTTTCTTGGCGGAGACGGCGCGCAGTTCTCTATCAACAAGCAGACGCTGCCCTTGCTGGGCGGAATCGCGGTGCTCTTCACGCTGCTCTATAACACGTTGTGGGCTCTTGGAAATCAGGACACTGCCGGAATGAAATGGACGCGGCTGCGCCTGGTGAACTTCGAAGGCCAGAAACCCGACCGCGAGCAGCGTCTTTTCCGGCTGGCCTCGGGATGCCTGAGCTTGATGGCGGCGGGCCTGGGACTGTTGTGGGCGTTGGTGGACGAGGAATCGCTCACCTGGCACGACCACATGTCCAAGACCTTTCCGACTCCCTACTGAGTTGTCGTTGTGGCGCCCAGTCCGTTGTTCAGACAGCCTCTGTACCGTTGAAGACGCGGTCCAAATCGTTGATCCTACGAAACGGGTCGGCGGCGTCCTGCATCGCTTCGGGTCGGCCGCCAGGCCCATGGGTGACTCCCTACTGAGTGGTTGTCGTGGCGCCCAGTCCGTTGTTCACACAGCCCCTGCAAATTCCGTAGCCGCCTCCGATGGCCTGGATGAATCCGCAGAAGGAAGTGATGTGGTTCAGTTCGGAGGATACCAGACCGGCGGTTGCAAACTCGGTTTCGGTAATTCCATAGGACGGAACAGCGGTAGGTAACTGATGGAGCGTAGTTCCCCACGCCTTGAGGCCGGAAGCCAGCGAATCCTGAGAAACATAAGCGGCATTACAGTTACCCCCGCTGGTGGAGGAGGCAACGATCTTGATGACGACAGCCGGAGGGACGGCTACGGTCAGCGTGTTGCTGATCAGCGAACGAAGAACCGATAATGATTGCAACGCTCCGGGAGTAATCGTGCAAGTGCAGCATGCGACCAGCTCTTCTTGCGGGTCAAAAGTATAGAGATTGGCGCAGAGGTTACCGCCGGAAGCTCCGCTATTGGTAAGATTCACGACAGAGTCGCCGATCGCGAGATTGGCGGCGTAACGCACTTGGAATGCGTCGTCCGGGCCAATCTGCTGCGAAAAGGCGAGCGCGGAAAAAGTGAGGCTCGCGAGGGTGAGCGGGAATAACGCCTTAAGCATGTTATATGTCTTCCAGTTCAATGAATCCAATGGTTTCAATACTCCATCGAAGTAGTCCAATAGATTAGATTTGTGCGATCCGGCTCATGTAAGCCTTTTATTTCGAGCCAGAAATCGGTCAGCGAAGGTTACTAACCTTCCTTAGGGTACAGGTTGAAGAATTGGTTGAACCAGAGCAAAGCGTACTGGAGTTGGCTATCGGCGCGGTAGGACTTTGGAGCTAAGGCGCATCCACTACATGGTGGTGGTAGTGGCGCCGAGTCCGTTGGTTACGCAGCCTTGGCAGAGCCCGTAGCCGCTGCCAATGGCCTGAATGAATCCGCAAAAGGACGTGAGGTGATTCAATTCGGGAGCGGCCAGGGGCGTGTGAATGAATGGCGTTTCGGTAACGCTATAGGGAGTAGTCGAGGTGGGCGATTGGTGGATCGTCGTTCCCCAGGCGCGTAGCCCGGAGGCCAAAGAATCGGGTGTCACGCTGGCTGCGTTGCAGGTGGTCCCGCTGGAAGCGATGATTTTAACCACAACCGCGGAAGGTACGTTCAGAGTCAAAGTATTGCTGATCAGCGATCGAAGAACTGACAATGATTGCAGGGCATTGGGAGTAACTGTGCAAGTGCAACATGAGACCAACTCTTCGGCTGGATCAAAGGTGTACAGGTTGGCGCAGAGGTTGCCGCCGGATGTGCCCGCGTTGGTCATGTCGATTACCGAGTCTCCAATATTGAGATTGGCGGCGTAACGTATATGCAAAGCGTCGTCGGGGCCAACCTGTTGAGCGACTACGAGCGTTGAAAAACAAGTACTTATGAGTGTAAGATAAAGCCAATTCTTGAGCATATCTAGAACCTCGATCCGGGGGAATATCGTTTCTAGTCCGGACACAGTTTTCGCTTGTGCGCTCGAACTAGTCCGGGGGATTACTCCCTGATAGCGTAGTCAGAATACAACCCGGAAATTCGGCCTGACAAGAACCGGATGGTACTAGGAGGCCTATAAGGCTTGGGGCGGGATGTTGGCTTATCTGACGCGCGCCGGAGTTTCGCCCAGCGCCAGTTCTGTGCCGGATTTGGCGAATTCGGTGCGGACATAAGCGAGACCGACTACCTTGCCGAGAGCGGGTGAGAAGGCGGCGGAAGTGATCTCCCCCCAGGGGAGCTTGGTTCCGGGTGCGGGTGACTCGGTTGAGTCGATCTCAATGGGCATCAAGAGGCGGTGCACTTGGCCTCGGGAGCGCACGCGTTCGACGATCTCCTGGCCCAGGTAGCAGCCCTTTTGGAAGTGCAGAGCGTGCGGCTGGTTGGCCTCCTGGGCCAGAAAACGCTCGCTGATGTCTTCCCCGTAGCGGGGATGGCCGTGTTCGAGTTGGACGATGCGATAGGCCTCGGCGTCGGCTGGTGCTGCACCAGCGGTCTTCAGCTCTTGGGCCAACTGGTCCCGTTCGGCGATGGGAGCGAAAAGAAAAAATCCGGTTGAGGTGAGGCGGGCGACCCGGCGATTTTTCCACTCGAGGTGCGCATGGTTTTCGAGGGGTGCGGGCGCGGCGAGGGCCGACAAAACTGTGCCTGCCCGCGGGCCTTCGAGCGCGAAAGTTGTCATCTGTGGGCGCAGATCCTCTAAGGTGACATCGTCCGCGATGATGTACTTGTCCAGGTGCTGGTAGACCGCCTCGGCAGTTTCGGGTTCGGTGTCGAGCAGGAGGGAATCCGGCAGGCAAAATACGTTGACGTCGGACAAGATGCGCCCCTGCGCCGTCAGAAAATAGGCATAGCAGCCGGTTCCGGGGATTAGCTGCTGGATGTGGTTGGTGGTCATCGCATGCAGCAGGCGGACGCGATCGTCGCCGGTCATGCGAAGCTTGCCGCGGCCGGGGAGTTCCAGCCAGCCGGCGGCTTCACGAAGCTCGCGATAGCCTTTCACGGCCGTATGACTTGCGTGGTGGAAATGTATCGCAAGCCGGCTGATAGCGCTATGATTACCAGGCCTGAAATCACCATGCCCCCCAGCCACCGCTTTTGCTTCGCCTCATCCGCGGCGCGAGCGGTATAGAGCAGCGTCACCGCGAATATATGCAGCACCAGCAGGAATTTCATGCCGATGATCATGGAATAAATCGCCGGCACGGGTGGCTTGGTCAGATAATTGTAGAGACCGGAGCCGAGAATGGTGAGAATCAATAAGTAAGCGAGCGGACGGAACCGGGAACGGACTTTCTTCTCGAGATCGGCGCGGGATGCATCCGGCAGCACGGCCAGGGAGGGAAACAGGATAAAGCGCGCGTACACGAATGAACCCAGGAGCGAGGCGATGGAGGCGATATGAATCCAGCGCATCAGGATGCCGAGCGCCTTGGCTAGGGTTGGGTCCATAGTTCGAGTATACGCACCCTTATTAGCCGCGATGAACAAACCGCTCTGGTTGAATCAGAAGCCGCTTCGAATGCTTGATGGTCATATGCCGCCCATGAACACGGATTTTGAGACGGCGGCGCAAATCGGCGGCGGTAATGTGTTTATCGGTGTTCATTCGGCCGCCGACGGGGGCGCGATAGCAGGGGCGAGAACACAACGGCACAGCGGCAATAATTGACAGAGCGGTCCCGTTGTGGGACCATGCGAACGGCCCGCATGCATGTTGTCAGCCACAAGGCGATTCGGATCTTCTGCCTGGAGCATCCGCGCGCTGCCGGCGCCCTGGACCACTGGTATCGCGTCGCCAAACGAGCAACTTGGTCTAGTTTCGCGGACGTGAAACAGTCGTTTAACACGGCGGATTTTGTGACTCCGCACGTCGTCTTCGATATCGGGGGTAACAAGTACCGGCTGGCCGCGGAGATGAACTTCAGGCGGCGGGTGTTATTCATCCGCGGCATCATGACGCACAAGGAATATATGAAAGGAGAGTGGAAATCATGAGCGCTACACCGACCGTCGACGCCAAGAAGTATACGCGGCTCGCGAATCGCATTGTGGTAAAAGCCATCGAGACCGAGGAAGAGTACGATCGCATGGTTACCGCCGTGGAGCACTTGATCGACAAGGGCGAGGACGGCTTGTCCCCGGAGGAATCTGCTCTGCTGGAAACTTTGGCGATTTTGGTACAGGCTTACGACGATCGTCATCACCCTCTGCCCGCGGTAGCTCCAAGCAAGATGCTGGCCTACCTGATGGAGACAAGCGGCCGAACAGCCAAGGACCTGTTGCCAGTGTTCGGTACGCGCGGCCGGGTTTCAGAGGTCTTGAGCGGGAAGCGGGCCATTAGTAAAGAGCAGGCCAAGAAACTCGCAGCGGCGTTCCAGGTCACCGTCGATCTCTTCATCTAGTTTCACGGGTAGGACCGGCTCGGCCGCACGTACCCACCGCCCGGATTGTCATGGGGAGGGGAGTAGCGTCCACGTCGAGGCTCTCGATTTGGATAAGCGCAAGCAGACGTCCGGGATGGTTTATGGAGACTCGAAACTGACTGGGGAAATTATCGCCCGGGATTCCGTCGAACCGCACGCCAACCGCCGTGCCAGCACGCTTACGGGCACGCGCTCAAGCGGGTAATCCGGAGTCGACAAAAACCGGGCGGCGGTTGATCACCAGCCAATATAATGCGATGGTTCTGATCGTCTCCTGGAATTGGCGGAAGTCAACCGGCTTCTGGACAAAGCTGTTGGCGCCCAGACTGAACGCCTGCTCCACATCCCGGTCCTCGCTGGAGGACGTCATGACTACTACCGGAATTGTCCGGGTACGCGGATCTTGCTTGATTTGCCCCAGCACCTCGATGCCGCTCACCTTGGGTAATTTCAGATCGAGCAGCACCAGGACCGGCGGCTGTTCGAAGGATCGGTCCGCGTAAGAACCCCGGCAGAAAAGAAAGTCGAGGGCCGCGGCGCCATCGTCGACGACGTGGATGTTGTTGGTGATTTTTCCGCCCCTCAGCACATGCAAGGCGAGATCGGCGTCGTCTTGGCTATCTTCGACCAAAAGAATTTCGGGGGATGTTGAATTCATGAAATCGCCATGGCAATAGAGTCCGTTTCAGGCTGGCTGGATCCGGCCCCGTCGAGAGTGAAAAAGAAGGCCGCGCCGCTGTCCAGTTGCGCGTTTGCCCAGATGCGGCCTCCATGCTTTGTGATAATCCGGTGCACCGTGGCCAAGCCCACGCCGGTGCCCTCAAAGTCCTGTTCGCGGTGCAGCCGCTGGAAGACTCCAAACAGCTTATCGGCATACTTCATGTCGAAGCCCACTCCGTTGTCGCGCACAAAGAAGGTAGGGCTTCCCGGTTCGTTCAGTTGGCCAATCTCTATACGTGCCTGAGACCGCGTGCGGGAATATTTGAGCGCGTTGGAAAGCAGGTTTTGGAACACCAGCCGGATCAGCATCGCGTCGCACGTTACCGGCGGCAGCTCGGCGATGCTCCACTGCACCTTACGTCCGGCAAATTCCGGTTCGAGCAGCGACACGACCTCCTCAATGGCGCGGTTGAGATCAACCGTCTCCCGGCGGACGGACTGGCGGCCGAGTTTGCCCAGCTTCAGCAACTCATCCACGAGAAAGCCCATCTTGGTGGCCGCGCGCTGAACCCGCTGCAAATAGGCTTGCGCTTCGGGAGCTAAACCGGAGGCGAATTCTTCCAGAAGAATGGCGCAAAATCCCGCCATTTGCCGCAGTGGCGCGCGCAGATCGTGAGCCACGGCGTAGGTGAAGGACTCGAGTTCGGCGTTGGAGGTCCGCAGCTCCTCGGTGCGCGCCGCTACCCGGGCCTCGAGTTCTTCATTCAACCTTCTGACCTCGCGCTCGGCAGCTTGTCGTTGCGTCGCATCCCGTATGATGACCGTGAACAGCCGCTGGCCACCGGCGTTCACTTGAGAGATAGACGCCTCGATCGGAAATTCCTCGCCGTTGCTCCGCATGGCGGATATCGCGCCCATGGATCCCATGGCCCGATTGGTCAGGTTGGTTTCGCCGAACGACCGCATGTGGGCGCCGTGCCAGGCCCGGAATCGGGGTGGAATAAAGCGCGTAACGGATTGGCCTAAGGCCTCCGCCGCAGTGCAGAGAAACATCTTTTCGGCGGCTGCATTGAACACCACGATGCGCTGCTCCGCGTCGACGGTCATGATGGCGTCCATGGCCGAATCGATAATGCCCGCCTGACGCGCCTGGCTTTCGCGCAAGAGGACGTCCTTTTCGCGCAGAGCGGCTTGGAGGAGTCTCAACCGCTCCAGGTTCGGGCTGATGGTGGCCCAGGCGACGACTTGGCCCGCTTCATCCCGGATCACAAAGGCGTCCCACAACGTATGGATGGGATCGCCGGTCTTGAAATGCCGGAAGCGCACTTCTCCGCTCCAATTGCCGTCGCGCATCAGCACCGGCACCGCGACGGCTTCGATTTGCTCCCGGTCGGCGGGCCAAAAATAATCCAGCATGCGGGTCTTGCGGACCTGGTCTTCGGTGTCCAGGCCGACCATCTCCATGCCGCTGCGGTTGACAAAAATGGGCTGCATGTCGGGCGTGCAAAGACCGATGAAGTCCCGGCTATTTTGCACGATGGACGCCAGCGTGCGCAGTTCCTGTTCGGCCTTTTTGCGATCCGTGATATCGCGATTGATTTCGAGGATTCCCGTGGGAACGCCGGAGGGGTCGCGCTGCAACGACCAACGGCTGGCCACCGGAACTTCGATCCCAGCGCGGGTGGTGTGCCGGAGTTCGCCCTCCCACTCGCCCGTGTCGATCAACGCGGTATGGGTAGCCTCAAGCGAAGAGGGGAATTTGGTCCGCAGAAGGTCATGCGTAACCCGCCCTTGTGCTTCCTGCGCAGTCCATCCGTATAGCGCTTCGGCGCCGCGGTTCCAGAAAACCACCTGGCCCTCCATGTCGCGCGCGACAATTGCATCGTGGGCCAAATCGAGCAGGGCGGATTGCTTTTTCAACGCCGCCTCGGACTCTTTTTGCCGGGTGATATCTCTCACTACCTTCGAAAAGCCCCGCAGGCTGCCCTCCTGGTCGTACATGGCTGCGACGATGACATTGACCCAAAATATTTCCCCGCTTTTCCGGATGCGCTTTCCCTCCTCTTCGAAACGGCCCTCGGAGGCGGCGATTTCGAGTTCCCGCCGCGGCTTTCCCGCCTTCTGATCCTCAGGTAGATGAAAGCTGGCGAAGGGTTTGCCCAATATCTCTTCGGCCGAATAGCCGGTGAGCTTGGCCGCGCCGGCGTTCCAACTGATCACGTTACCAGCCACGTCGAGCATGCAAATGGCATAATCGGCGATGCCATCGAGCAGCAGCCGCATCTGCTCTTCGCTGGCGCGAAGCTGGGCCTCTATAGCGGAGCGTTCGGCGCTTTCGGTTTCGAGGGAGGCATGGGCCGCGGTGGTCTCGGCCACCCGCTGCTCGAGTGAGGCAAGTAGCCTGTCCACTCTCTCCTGGGCACGCGCCTTGGCGTTGAGGGCGCGAGAAGCTGCTATCCACGCGAGCCCATAGAACCCCACCCCAAGCAGCACGCTGAGCACCGTGAAGAGTCTAGCCGAGCGCCGGATCCGCATGCTCTTAACGGAGCGTTGGTCCAGTAGCCGCGTCTCTTGTTCGAGCATCGACTGGAGCGTGGCGCGCACGAAGTCCAGCGCCTTCTTGCTGGTTCTCAGTTGCGCCTCGCCAGCGCCTGTTCCGGTTCGCCTGCGTTCGTCGATCATGGCATCCGCGGCCTGGATGGCGGCGCCGACTTCCTGCGCCAGCGCGTCTACCTTCCTCCGCCCGGCGGGATCGTCCGCTGTTAACTGGCGAAGCAACTCCATGTTTTTCTCGACCGACTGACGCCCTAAATTATAGGGTTCCAGAATCCAATCGTCTCCCACCAGCGCGAAACCGCGCGCACCGGTTTCCACATCCACGGCGGCTGCGCCGGTGGCCCGGAGGGCGGTTCGAATCGCGAATATGTGGGAAGCCCATTGGGCATCGCTAGCCTCCCTGCGAAGGCTTCGCAAATTCTGTAGACCGATGAGGAGGGAAAGAAATATCCCGATGGCCAGACCGATGGCAATCCGGCGGCGCAGTTTGGTTTCGGTTGGCTTATGGGCCGTCATAGACCGTCTCCGATCAAACCAGACCGGGACGCCATCATCCCGATTTATCCCTCCCAGGGTGAGCTAGCTGTATCGATATCACGATAGTGTCTTATCGGGCAAAGATTCTCACTCGTGATGAAACCGATCCGGCCGATAACTAAATGGAGGACCGAACGAAATCGCGAATACACTTCGGTGGAGAACAATCGAGGTGTGGCGGGGCGACGCGAGAATATTTGCGGCGGATGTGGGCGGCGGGCGGATTTATCACTGCGGCTGCGTTTGCGATTGCCGCGGCGGTCGAGACCCGACATGATCGATTTTCCAGACGCCCGGATGGCTGTCACCCAGGCGGCGCGGGCGGCGGCGCCTCATTGAGTAAAAGCCAGTACGTCCCCAGTTGTCTTGCCGCCTCCACGAAGGTGAGGAAATCCACGGGCTTGCGGACATAGCTGTTGGCCCCGAGATCGTAACTGTCAATGAGGTCCTTTTCTTCGTTGCTGGTGGTCAGGATTACCACCGGCAGACGCTTCAATTTTTCGTCCGCGCGAATGCGGCGCAGCACCTCCAACCCGTCGATTTTTGGCAGTTTCAGGTCGAGCAGGACGACGTCCGGCGTAATTGGCGCCAGGACGGCGCCGGGGCCGCCGGCTAGCAGGTAGTCTAACGCCTCTTGACCGTCACGAACCACGACCAGTGTGCTGGCGATATTGGTTTTTTCAAAGGCCCGGCGCGCCAGTTCCACGTCGTCGGCGTTATCCTCAACCAGCAGAATGATGCGGTCTTTTCGAATCACACTTTGCCTCCATTGTTTGGGCCGGGGTCGGAGCCGGAGTCTGAGCCAGGAGTTGAGCCGGGTTTGAGCCGGGGTTTGAGCCGGGGTTTGAGCCGGAGTCTGAGCCAGGAGTTGAGCCGGGGCTTGAGCCGGGGCTTGAGCCGGGGCTTGAGCCGGGGTTTGAGCCGGGGCTTGAGCCGGGGTTTGAGCCGGGGCTTGAGCTAGGGGGTGAGCCGGGGCTTGAGCCGGGGCTTGAGCCGGGGCTTGAGCCGGGGTTTGAGCCGGGGTTTGAGCCGGGGTTTGAGCCGGGGCTTGAGCTAGGGGGTGAGCCGGGGCTTGAGCTAGGGGGTGAGCCGGGGCTTGAGCTAGGGGGTGAGCCGGGGCTTGAGCTAGGGGGTGAGCCGGGGCTTGAGCTAGGGGGTGAGCCGGGGCTTGAGCTAGGGGGTGAGCCGGGGCTTGAGCTAGGGGGTGAGCCGGGGCTTGAGCTAGGGGGTGAGCCGGGGCTTGAGACACGGGTTGGGCCTGGTTTTGAGCCGGTGGTTTGGGCCGGGGTTAAGCCGGAGCTGGCGCCGGAGTTTGCGCCACGGGTTGGGCCAGAGTCCGGGCCAGCAAGGGTCCAGAAGAATGTCGCGCCTTTTCCGGCGGCGGCCTCGGCCCACACTCTGCCGGCATGCCGTTCCACGATTCTATGCACGGTGGCGAGACCGATGCCGGTGCCGGGAAACTCCGAATCCGAGTGCAGCCGCTGGAACGGCGAAAAGAGCTTGGCCGCGTGCTCCATGGCGAAACCCACTCCGTTGTCACGCACAAAATAAATCAGGGCGCCGTCGCGGCGCCGGGACCCGACTTCGATCTCGGGCGCGGCTACTCGCGCCGTGAACTTCAGCGCGTTTCCGAGGAGATTCTCGAACACCACTTGCATTAAGCGCGGGTCGGCGTTAGCCGCGATATCGGCGGCGATGACGACCTGGATCGGTCTTGCCGGCGCCGTGCGTAGCAACTCCTCCATAACGCCGCGCGCCAGCGCGGAAAGATCCACCGGCCGCCGAATTAGCTCCGCGCGTCCCACGCGCGATAACTGCAACAGATCGTCGATTAGCTCTCCCATGCGCTGGGCCGCCGCCCGAACGCGCCGGAGGTACTGGCGGCCTTTTTCATCGAGCTTATCGCCGTAGTCCTCCAGCAGAGCGGTGCTGAAGCCGTCGATGCCCCGGAGCGGGGAGCGCAGGTCGTGGGAAACCGAGTAGCTGAACGCCTCCAGTTCCTTGTTCTTGCGCTCCAGCTCCTCGACCAATATGGCCCGCTCTTCGAACAGCACCGCCCGCGTTTCGGCTAGTTGGCGGGCCGCGCGCGCCTCCGACACTTCGAGTTCTTTGCGCAACAACTGCTCCCCAATGCGCCGGTTCTCCTCCGCGAAGAATTTGCGCCGCAGCAGGGCCCGAATCCGGGCCTTCAGGACCGTCATGTCGCTGGACTTCCCGACAAAATCGTCCGCCCCGGCCTCCAAGCCCCTGGTCATGTCCTCTTTGGTCTCGCGAGCCGTCAGCATGATGACTGCGGTCGAGTGGTCCCGGTCGCGCTCAAACTCCTGGATGCGGCGGCACACCTCGATTCCATCCATGTCCGGCATGACCAGGTCTATGATCGCGCAGTCGAAAGCTTCCTCCCGGACGCGCTCGAACCCCTCCCGGCCGCCGGCGGCGCGGGTGACCTCGTAGCCTTCCTCGCTGAGCGAATCCGCCAGACATTCCAGATAAGTCGGACTGTCGTCGATAGCCAGCAGGCGGGCGCGATGAAAATGAGGATCCGGCCGCGAAAGACCGGCTGGCCGCGTGTTCGCGGTGCGCAGCAGGGAACGGACGCGCAACAGGAGAATGTCCGGGGTGACGGACTTGGAAACGTAGTCGTCGGCGCCGCTGTCCAGGCCGGCCAGTTCGCTGCTATCGGCTTCTTCGACCGTCAGCATGAGAATCGGAATGCTCCGCGTATCGACGTTCATGCGCAGCCGGCGGCACAGCTCGTCCCCTTGGATCCCGGGCAGGTGATAGTCGGCGATGATCAGATCGGGGAGATAGCGGTTCAATTCCTCCAGAGCCGACTCCCCGCTGGCCGCCCGGACTACCTCGCAGCCTGCTTCCTCCAGCAGAAAGCGCAGTTGCAGTGCCTGGGTCTCGGAATCCTCGACGATCAGAATTTGGGACGGTGGTTCCGTCATGCGGCCTCCTGGCGAGCCGACGTCAGCTCGACCAACCGCGGAGCGATGGCCGGGAGGGGCAAGGATTCCGACGCGGCGCCCAATCGGACGGCCGCCGCCGGCATCCCATACACCACCGCGGTCGACTGGTCTTCGGCGATGGTGTAGCCCCCCGCCAGGCGAATCTGCCGGAGTCCTTCGGCTCCATCCTCGCCCATTCCGGTCAGAATGGCGCCCAGTGCCCGGGCGCCGAAAGCCTTCGCCATAGACTCGAACAGCACTGTTCCCGAGGGCCGTTGCGCGCAAACCGGATCGCCGGCGTCGAGTTGCAAACCCTCCCCCACCGCGCGGAGATGACGGTCCCTGGCTGCCACGTAGACCGTTCCTCCGGCCGGTATGAGACGATCCTTCACGATCTTCACCGCAAACGGGCAGACGCTCTCCAGCCAGGAGGCGAACCCTTCGAGAAAACTGTCGGCGATATGCTGGACCAGCAGGATTGGCAACGGAAAAGCCGGCCCCAGTCCTCCCAGCAATTCCACCAGGGCCTTGGGGCCGCCGGTCGAGCTAGCGATCCCGAGCATCCGGTAGCTGCCGGAAACCGGGCTGGAGCTTGAAATGGCGCGCGGCTCGCTGCGCGGAGCAGGTTTTGCGGTGTAGCGCCGGCGCACCACTTTGACCTGGCTCATGATGGCAAGCTGGGTACAGAGGCGTTCGGCAAGGGACTCATATTCGGCCGAAGTCGTGCCCACCGGCTTTTCCAACACCGTGAGGGCGCCGGCTTCGAGAGCCTTCATGGTGATTTGCAGATCGGCGCACTCAACGCTGGCCGAGACCACGACGATCGGCATGGGATGCTGCGACATGATCAATTCGGTGGCTTCAAAACCATTCATGCCGGGTAGCCGGATATCCATGGAAATGACATCCGGAGAAACGCCGGCGAGAATGCGGAGGGCTTGCTCGGCGCTTTCCACGGCGGCCGCTATCTCGAGCCTCGGATCCTGACCGACAATATATTCGAGGAACTCCCGGATCACCTTGGAGTCTTCGACAATCAATACGCGAATCTTCTTCATAATCTTTGCGCCATCTTTGCATCCGGTTTCAGCGGAGGATCTGGCGGATGGCGGCCAGCAACTCACCTTGATCGAACTTGCGCTTCACGATATAGGCGCCGGCGCCGAGGGCCAAGCCCCGTTCCCGATCTTCGCGCCGGTCGAGGGAGGTGACCACGATGACCGGTATGGCGCTCAAACGCGGGTCCATTTTGATGGCTTCTAATAGCTCAAACCCGTCCATCCGAGGCATCTGGATGTCGGAGATGACCAGATCGGATGGGGCGGCGCGCAACAGCGCCAGGGCTTCCACTCCGTCCACGGCGACGCGCACCCGATAGCCATGCGCCTCGAGAATACTCTTCTCGAGCGTTCGCGTGGTCATGGAATCGTCGACTACGAGGATCGAAGGGGGCTCCAGCTTGGGCTGCGGTTCCGCGGGCAGCACGGGTGTCCGCTCCTGGCGGCGCCAGGAACCTTCGAGCAGTTCCAGCGGATTGAGCACGAACGCCACGGCGCCATCGTCGAGCAGAAATCCGCCCGAGATTCTGCCATCGGGCGGGGCCGCCGGCCCCAAATCCTGAATCACCGCCTCGGTCTCTTTGAGGAATGCGTCCACCGCGACGGCTACCCGCGTGCCGTTGGAGCGTAGCACCATAATGCGCAGATCGTCGTCTGAGGTACTCGCTCGGACAACGGAACTCGGTGCGGTGCGAGCTTCCGCGGCACTCGCGGAAAACGGCGCGCGGCGCGATCGGGGTACCGGCTGGTTGGGTGGTGCGGGCCGCGCCGATTGCGCCGGCGAGGAACCGGCCGGCGCAGCGTTGGCCGGGGACGGCTCCGAACCGAGGAAATGCCGCAGCCTCAATACCGGGACCGGTTGGCCGTCGAACGAAATGACAGGCCGGCCTTCGACGCTTCCCAGGCGGCTGAGTTTGATCCGCTCCAGCCGCTCGATCCAGTGAATGGGAACGCCGAAGGGTTGCCCGGCGGAGGTGACCAGCAACAGCCGATGCGTCGAAATCGACAGCGGTACGGAGAGAAGCAAGGCAGTTCCCGGGCCTTCTCTGGGTTGGATATCCAGATTTCCCTGCAAGCGCCGGACGGCCTCAAAGACCACCGATAAACCCATTCCGCGGCCCGCCAGGCTGGTGATGGAGGGCGCGGTGGAAAAACCCGGCCGGAACAGAATCCGCGCCAGATCCCGAGGCGAGGAGTGCGCCGCTTCCGATTCGGAAACGATTCCCTGCCGAACCGCGACTTGGGCGATTTTCGCCAAGTCGATGCCGCGGCCGTCGTCCTCGATGGCAACGGTGAGCCGCTGGCCTTGCGCGTCGATTCGGAGCGTCACCAGCCCGGCCGCCGCTTTTCCGTTCGCGAGGCGCTCGCGGGGCGTCTCGATGCCGTGGCTCACGGCATTGCGCAAGGCATGCATCAAGGGATCTTTCAGGGCGTCCAGCACGCCGCGGTCGGCGTGAATGCCTGCGGCGGTGGCGCGGAACTCGATCTCTTTCGACTCATCTCCGGCCAGGTCGCGCATGATCTTGCGATAACCCTCAAACAGGCTCTCGGCCGGAACCATGCGGGCTTGCCAGACATCCTGCCGCAGTTGGGCTCCCAGAGCGCTCATGGTCCAGGCGGTGCGCTGCTCGATGCGCCGCACTGCGCCGGCCTGCCGGGAAAGCGAGCGCGCGCGCAGTTTCAAGGATTCGAGGGACGCCCTGACGCGCGGGAAATCGCGGCGCGCCGGATCGCGAAACTCCCTGGCGGCCACCCGGAGCGCCTGCTCCGCCGCTTTTTCCAGCGTCGCGATCTGGCGGGCCAGCGCGTTCAATTGAGCCGTCACCTGGCCCTGGCGTTGCGTCTCGGCAATCAGTCGTCCGGAGGAGCGCAGCAATCCGTCGAAATTCCGGGTGGTGATCCGCACGGTATCGAGCGGCTGGAACAGCGGGACGGAGGCTGGATTCTCGGGCGGCGCGGTTTTTCGGGCTTCCGCCAGGGCGGGAGCGGGTTCGATCCCGAGCACCCGTTCGAGGGCTGCGAGCGCCGGTCCGACCGCCGAGACCGGCCGGTTATCGCCCAGAGCCGCCACGCAGTCTTCACTGGCGTCGAGGGCCTTCCCGACCACCTCCGCCACCGTCGCGTCGAGGGGCAAAGCGCCCTGGCGGACCCGCGAGAAGAGCGTCTCGAGGCGATGAGCCAAACCTTCCACCGCCTCGAGGTCGACCGCGCGAGCCGCTCCCTTCAGGCTGTGGGCCCGGCGGAAAGCCTCATCGAATTCGGGGCCGGCTGGAGGACCCGTGGTCTTGCCGATCAACGCCAGCAGCGAGCGAATCTGTTCCACGTGGTCGCGGTGTTCGATCTGAAACGTGGCAAGCAGCTTTTGGCGAATATCTTTCAAGTCATCCTCCTATTGACCTGGTCTCGTGTAGCTTTGGGCTCCCACCGCTCCCTGACGGTCGCGGCTCGGAAAGTATGGTTCTGGTCTCGTGTAGCTTTGGGCTCCCACCGCTCCCTGACGGTCGCGGCTCGGAAAGTATGGTTCTGGTCTCGTGTAGCTCCGGGCTCCCACCGCTCCCTGACGGTCGCGGCTCGGAAAGTATGGTTCTGGTCTCGTGTGGCTCGGCCTCCCACCGCTCCCTGACGGTCGCGGCTCGGAAAGTATGGTTCTGGTCTCGTGTAGCTCCGGGCTCCCACCGCTCCCTGACGGTCGCGGCTCGGAAAGTATGGTTCTGGTCTCGTGTGGCTCGGCCTCCGGTGGTTCTCGCATCCTAGATCCGGTATTTTTCAACCGCCTTCTGCAACTGCTGAGCCAGCGAGGTGAGGTTCACAGCGGATTTTTCGAGCTGTTGGGTACCCACGGCCGACTGCTGGCTGGCCTGCCCGATGTCGCGGACGGCCTGCATCACCTGAGCGAAGCCGATCTGTTGCTGATTCGCGCCCGCGACAATCTGCTGGAAGGCCTGCACGCTCTGCTGGATGTTGTCGGTCATGGCGCGAATGGTGCCGTCGGCGACATCCGCCTGTTTCTTGCCCGAGTCCACCCGCTTTACCGCCTCTTCGGTCAACATGACCGAGCTGTTGATGCCTTTCTGGATATCTCCGAGGATCGACCGCACTTGCACCGTCGCCTCCCGCGACTGGTCGGCCAGATTCTTCACTTCGCTCGCGATCACGGAAAAACTGCGGCCGTGCTCGCCGGCGGCGGCGGCTTCAATCGCCGCGTTCAGCGCCAGCAGGTGCGATTGCTCGGCCAGATCGTTGACGGTGGAAATGATCTCGCCAATGGCCTGCGTCTTCTCGCTCAAGGCCACGACGTTTTCGGCGACTGCTTCGGCCTGCTCCCGGATGGCTTCCATGGTCCGGTTGGTGTTCTCGACCGCTTGCAGGCCGGTGTGACTGGCGGCCGAGGTCGCCTCAGCCGCGGAGGCAACCTGCTTGGCCCGTTCCGTGATCTGGACGCCGGATTGCGTGATCTCTTCCATGGTGGTGGTGGTTTGCTGAATCGCGGCGGCCTGTTCTCCGGTGCCGGCCGCCTGCTGCTTGCTGGCAGCCAGGATCTCGGCTGCGCCGGAATTAAGATTCTCGGTGGCGAAACGGGTCTGGCCGGCAACGTCTCTGAGACCGATCACCATTTGATCGAGACAGCGCGCCAACTCACCCAACTCGTCGTTGCTCGAAATGTTGGCCTGCTGCGTCAGGTCGCCCTGGCCGACGCGCGACGCGAACTGCATGAAGACAGACAGTGGGCCGGTAATGGAGCGGTTGATGAGGATGCCCGCAGTGGCGACGATCGCCACGATCAGCAGGCCGCCGAAAACGATGGCGTTCATGGCGAAGTGGGCGGTCGACTTGGCGCGCTGGCCGCGCTCTTTCAAAAGAGCGTTTTCCTGGTCGTTCATTTCACCGATCAGGCGGCGGATCTGATCCATAAAGACCTTTCCCCGGTCGGTGAGGATCACCTCGACGGCCGCGCGCTCGCCGTGTTCCCTCCGCAGCGCGATGGTTTCCGCCAGGGACGCGATCTTGCCCGCGATCTGAGGCTGCAGATCCAGAATCCGCTTTTGCTCAAGCGGGTTGTCCACGGTCAGCTCGCGCAGTTGCTCTAGATCGGGATCGATTACCTTGAGCGCGCCTGTATAGGGCTCCAGATACTTTTCCTCGCCGGTGAGGACGAATCCTCGCTGGCCTGTCTCGGCGTTCTTGACATCGGACAGCAGCCGGGCCAGCGTTTCCTTGACCTGGTGCGTATGGGTGACCCAATCCGCGCTCTCGATCAGCTCGATCGTGCCGTGGTAAGCGACCACGCCAACGCCGCCAACCACCAGCAGAGCGATCGCGTAACCGCTCAAAATTCGCGTGCCGATTTTCATGTTCAATTTCATATCGTCGAAGACCCCTCAACCGAATAAAGCTCCTCCAATACCCTCCCCAGGTCGAGCAGCAGAAGCCCGCCGGAAGCCATCGCCCGCACGTAGTTCCCGCGCGGGCCTGGTCTCAAGTCCTCGGCGCGAAATTCGCTCAACGCTTCGATCTGGTCGACCTTTAGGCCGATCTCCCGGCCGGGGCGCCGCAGCCGCAGGACAAAGCCCGAGTCGCTGCCGCCTTCTTGAGGCGCGAGCATGCGGCCCAAATCCGCGACCGCGCGGAGTTCGCCGCGCTCGCTCATCACGCCCCGGAAGTGCGGCGGAGATCCGGGAACGGGAGTACAACCCACGAATGGCAGCACCTCCGCCAGCTCGTGCAGCTCGATCGCATAGCGCTCACGCGCCACTGAGAAGACCAGGATGGGAACGCCATCGGAGACCGGCCTCGCGTGCGCTGCTCCCTGCGCCAGTAGAACCGCCCGAGCGTGGTATACGGCCGCAATCCGCTGCGGACTTTCGGCCAGAGTTTCCTCGAGCGCCGCCTCGCTCGCCTGGAGCCGGGATCGGACTTGCTCCCAATCGATGCGGGGTTTCTTCATGGTTGCTCCAGCAGAATTTCGAGATGCCTCTGCGCCAATTTCTTCAAATCGGCCACGGAGATGCCGTCGCCGTTGGGGAGGATCTCGGATTCTCCATGCGTGCGCAAGAGATCGAGGGTGTTTTCAAACGACCTAGCCGCCTGGCGCCGGTCGCCGCGCGATTGCAAAAAGAGGCCCTGGTAATAGTGCGGAAGCACGGAGGTGCGATCGAGGTAGATGGCTTGCCGCAAAGACCGCTCCGCTTCGGCGGGCCGCTGGGTATGTTCGAGGATCAAGGCATGGTAGAAATGGGCGTCGGAATTCAAAGTGTCGAGTTCCAGCAACTGTTCGCAACAGCGAACCGCGCTCTCCCAGGCGCCACCGTCGGCGTGCCGCCGGATGTCGGCGATAGTAGGGTGGGCGGGTGTGGGTTCGGCGGGTTTTGATTGCGCGAGTGTGGATTGCGCGATTGCGAATTGGGCGGGTGTGGATTCGGCGGATTTTGATTGCGCGGGTGTGGATTCGGCGGGTGCGGATTGGGCTCGTGCTGGATCGGGGACGGCTGGGGTGATTGCGGCCGCGGGACTCCGGCTTTCCGGGAGACGCTCACCGGACTCGGGGGGGAGCGGGAGCTGCAAGCCAATCCGCTCCCCGGGCACGGGATCCGGCGCAGGCTGGCGCTCCTTCTGGTAGAGAGTCACTCCCGGAGCGTTCAGAACGCGAAAGGAAGTAAAGTACGTCATGTTTGGTTCCGCGGGGCCGACCAACAACCAGCCGCCCGGGACCAAGCAATCGTGGAAGCGTTGGACGATTCTCTGGGTCTGACCGGGTCCGAAGTAAATCGTCACATTGCGGCAAACGATCAGATCGAAAGCGGAAAGGCGATGGACTAGCGGCGGGAGGCGATCCTCGGCCAAATTGTGGTATTCGAAGCAGACCGATTCACGGTATTGCGGCGCCAGAGTCCAGGATTTCCCCTCCTTTATAAAACAATTGCGTTTCACGTCCTCGGGCGTCGATCGAAGCGCCCAGTCCTCGAACTTACCTGCGCGGGCGCGTTCCAGGCAGCGCCGATTGATATCGGTGCCGAGAATAGTGACCTCCCATCCCGCGAGCTGGTTCGCCAGGTCGTTCTTGAGCAGAATCGATAAGGAGTAGGGTTCCGATCCGTCCGCGCAGCCGGCGCACCAAATGCGCAGGCAGCCGAGCGACGAGTTGCGGGCGATGATTTCCGGCAGCACTACGTCGCGCAGGGCGTCGAAATGATCCTGGTGGCGAAAAAAGTAGGTTTCGCCGATCGTAATCTCGGAAATCAACGCCTCCAACTCGGCCGGGCCGTTGCGGGGATCGCGCAACATCTGGAGATAGGCAGCGCAATCGGGCACATTCAGGCTGGCCAGCCGGCGGCCGATGCGCTGCGCCAAGTCGGCGTCTTTGTCCTGGTAATAAGCCAGCCCGGTGTGGCCGACAATGTATTGCTTCAGACCCGAATACAGCGGATCGTCTGTCAGCATGCTTAAGGACGCGGCGACGTTCACCGGCGTTCCGGCGCCCAATTCTCGAGACGCCGCCGGGTCATAGCCTCAAATGCGGAGAGCAACTCCCGTTCTTTCCGTAGGAGAATCCGTGTGGGAGACAGCACCGGGACGATGCGGTCTCGAACCCGGACGGATGACTCGGCACAAGCGTTGAATGAGTCCAAGGCGTCGACCGGCACAAAGGCGCTCTCGGGAAGCGACAGAACTTCGGGCACGCGGTCCACCAGAAGAGCGACGGTGCGTTCGGCTGCGCCGCTAATCGTGCGTTCGGCTGCGCCGCTAATCGTACGTCCGGCTGCGCCGGGCATCGTCGGATCGTCTGCGCCTGGCATCGTGCGATCGGCTGCGCCTGGCATCGTGCTATCGGCTGCGCCTGGCATCGTGCTATCGGCTGCGCCGGGCATCGTGCTATCGGCTGCGCCTTTCAGGACGATTAGCATCGAGTACAAGCCCGGGCTGCGCGATTCGAGTTGAAAGAGGCGGTCCAGACGCACTACGGGAACTGGAGTGCCCGCCAGATTGAGGATGCCTTCGAGCGGAGATGGCAAACCGGGAGGGCGCGCGAGTTGGGCCATGGGGGTCACTCTCGAGACGGCGTCGAGGGGAAAGGCGGCGGTCTGGCCCGCGAAATGGAACAGTAGCAGATCGCGTCGAGACTCCAAGGCCAAAAAAATCCTCCCTCCGTCGCGGGCACATACGCAGGCGCTACGACAACTAGTGGCCGAAACGTCCCAATATTCTCAGCGGCGACTAGCGGTGTCCTACGTAGTCACTTTGCCCGGCAATTCCGCTTTCACGATTGGAACCAACTAGTAGCTCGCTGGTTACCGCGTTCGCCTCGATCCTCAAGGTCGTCTTCCACCGGGCTCAAGTACTCGATAGTCCGCACGCGATGATTTCTTCGCGCCGGGCCGCTCTGCTCAAACGCCTTATCGGACCGCAGTCAGATTTTTTTAGCATTCGCGTTGTCGCCGTCCGATCTAACGTGAGCGGGATGGGAAGCTGCGTTAGTGTCTTATCGGGAAAGATCCCCAAGAAGATTCTCACTCCTAAAGAAACCGATCGAGCCGATAACTAAATGGAGACTGGACGCAGTCGGGAACACAGTAGGGCTGAAAGAAATCGGGGCGTTAGGAGCATTATGGATCGAGAAGCGCGCGATCCGCGTTTGCCAAATACGGAAGGCGGCCGAAGGAAGATATTTATCCCAAAGGCATTCATTCCATGAGCAGTCCGTTGCGGGTGTTACACGTTGAAGATTCGGAGGCGGACGCCGAATTGGTGGCGCATGAGCTGCGGCGCGGCTTGGGAGACGTCGAAATACGGCACGTCTGCGATGCCGCTAGTATGCGGCTGGCGCTGGGCCAGGGACCCTGGCACGCGGTAGTTTCCGATTGGAAGATGCCCAATTTCAGCGGGCAGGCCGCTTACGACCAGGTGCGGGAATCGGGCCTCGACGTCCCGTTCATTATTGTCTCGGCGGCCATCGGGGAAGAGGCGGCGGTGGCGGCGATGCGCGCGGGGGCGCACGACTATGTCATGAAGGACCGGCTCGCCCGGCTGGTTCCGGCGGTGCAACGGGAACTGAGGGAGGCCGAGTTGCGCCTGGAACGCCGCCGGGCGCAGGAAGCGCTGCGGATCAGCGAGGCGCGTTACCGGCGGCTGGCCGAATCGGGGATCGTAGGCATCGCGATCGCGGATGTACGCGGCGGCGCGCAGGAGACCAACGAGACGTACCGGCGCATTTTGGGATATACGCAGACGGAATTGTCGTCCGGTCAAATCGGGTGGGCGGGCGAGACTTCACCGGAATGGGAAGACGCCGACGAGCGCGCCCTGCAACAATTGCAGCTTACAGGCGTGGCCACGCCGTGGGAAAAGGAACTGACCCGCAAAGACGGTACGCGGGTAGCAATGGTGCTGGGTGCGGCTATGCTGGATGCGCGCAACTGCATCGCCTTTGTGACCGATGTGACGGACCTCAAGCTGGCGCAGGAGGCGCTGGCGGAGCGAGCCCGGCTGGCCTCCTTCAACTCCGACGTGGGAATGATCTTGAGTCACGCGGGAGTGATGCATCAGGGCTTCCGGCAATCGGCTGAGGCTTTTGTCACCTCCGGCGTGGCGGCCCTGGCTCAGGTGTGGACGGTACATGAGACCACGGGAGAACTGACGCTGCAAGTCAGCGCCGGGCTCGATTCCCAGCGGGATTCGTTCGGCGCGATCCAGAACATCGCCCGGGAGGGAAAACCCGCCTGGAGCAATCGGTTAAACGGCGACTCCCGCGGGCTCGCGTCCTTTGCTGGGTATCCGCTGGTCATCGAGAAACGGGTGCTGGGTGTGCTGGCCCTGTTTGAGCGGAAGCCTTTTCCGGAGGCCGCCCGGCAGGTGTTTGCTTCGGTCGCGATCCAGTTGGGCGAGTTTATCCACCGGAAACGCGCCGAGCGCGAACTGCTGACGGCCAAGTTCGCGGCGGAGGCAGCCAACCGCGCCAAGAGCGAGTTTCTGGACAACATCAGCCATGAATTGCGGACGCCGATGAACATCATTTTGGGCATGCTCGACCTTACGCTGGATTCGAAGCTGGCGCCGGAACCTCGCGATTGGTTGGAGACGGCCCGGCGGTCCTCCGAATCGCTGTTGTCGATTATCAAGGACATCCTCGATTTCTCGCAGATCGCCGGGGGCAAAGTAATGCTGCAATCGGTGGCCTTCACCCCCCGGGAGACGCTGGCCGCGGCCATGAAGCGGCTGGCGGTGAAAGCCGCCGGAAAGGGTCTGGCGCTGGCATGCGAGATCGATCCGGGCGTTCCGGATGAAATGACGGGCGATGCGGGCCGCTGGATGCAAATCCTGCTCAACCTGGCGGGAAATGCAATCAAATTCACCGCTCGCGGCGAAGTGGTGGTGCGGGTAAAGGCGGCCTCGCAGACAACCGGCGAAACGGAACTAGAAACCAGCGTGAACGACACCGGCATCGGCATCCCGGCCGACAAGCGGCAACTGATCTTTGAAGCCTTCACGCAAGCGGACGGGTCGTCCACGCGCCAATACGAAGGCACCGGCCTGGGACTGACCATTGCGGCGCAGCTTGTGGGCCTGATGGGCGGCCGCATCTGGTTCGACAGCGAGCCGGGCCGAGGAAGCACGTTCTACTTCACCGCGCGGTTCGCCGGCGTGGGTGGAAGAGTGGGGACGGGGCCCAGACTTGGGATTCACGATCGTTGAGTTGAGAAGAAATCGAAGTCTCACGCGCAGACTAGCCGGCGGCGCTTGCGTTGCCAAGCCATCTCGCTGCCAAGGCAACACTTGCCATCATTAAGGAACCAGCGATCAGCGCAGCCGCAATGGCCGTGCGAGGCACACCGTCGCGGGCGGCGCCCACCAGGGCCCACGACGAAAAGGGCAGGTAGAGAAGCGCAGCGGTGTAGACACCTGGCGACTGCCGGCTTTGTACGATGGTTGGCAGTATGTGAAAGAAGACCGCGTTGACGAGGGTCGCTGACGGGATGACCAGGCTGAGAACTGGCCGACGCCATCCGACTCGGGCAAGTAGCAGCGCGACCACCACGAGAGTAGCATTGGCGACGAGAAATCGCGAGGTTGGCATCACAATCCCCAACGTTTGGCGGGCCCACGCCTGCCAGCCGGTGAGGTACTCTTCCGCGGCGTGTAAGGCGCACGACACGGCGACGACCCAGAGGGTCCATTCGTTGGTCGTTTTCCGGACGACTGCCACCAAAGGCAACTCCTCGGTTTGCCGCAACCTCATATTTGGGCTGCTCCCGCATTCTAACGTTACGGTGACGCGGGCACAATCGGCATTGGTTTGGGGCCGATACCGCTCCTAATCCTGTTCACCGAGAGTTTGGGCGTAAGTTTTGCCGTAAGGGTAGAAGAGTTCCTTACGGCCTTGCTGCCAGGCCGCTTTGAGTTCGGGCGTGGTGATGTCCCAGTCCGGCCGGCATTTCCTGGTAACGGCGCGCAGGTCCTGGCGGAGGTCTTCGAGAGTGGGCCGGCCAAGGAACCAGTAGCCGTTGTAGATCTTATAAATTACTAGACCGGGCTCGAGCACAATCACGTGGGGAATCATGGGATTGTGCGCAGGATCGGTATATTCGGCGATATCGAGATCTTTTTGGACCATGCGCCCAACGTCGGAGAGAAAAGGCCAGTGGGCGCCGACTCCAGTGCGATATTCATTGGTCTCCGTGATGTTGTCGGTGCTAATGGTAACGAGCCGGCAATAGGCAACCTCGAGTTCACGATGGAGTTGAACCAGACCTTCCGCCTGCCGGCGGTCCTTGGGACAGAACCCTCCGCGGCTGAGGACCAGAACCATGGGATGCTGTCCTTGCAGTTGGGAGAGTTTGCGGCGCTTCGCGGTGTGGTCGGAAAGTTCATAATCGGGGAAGATCGCCCCGGGAACAATGTCAGATCGCATATAAAATCCTCAACACTTGGATGCGTGCCGCCGGGTTAGGTCTCAATGGTTTGCGGCGTGCCGAGAGTCGGCCGCCTATGGACGCAGATAAAACCGAGATTCTTTGAGCGGATTCGAACGGTCTGGCGATCAACGGGCCATGCATTTGTTGAAATAGCGCGGGTGGCCTGGGCAAGGTCGACCGTAACTTTTTTTCCTTCGCCGTCAACTACGACCCGAATTGAGGAAATATTATCCGAATCCTATCTTTACGACCTGAACCTGGTCACCAGCTCGGGCATCCGGCAGGAGTTCTGGGCTGGCGAAGGCGCCAGGTTTTATCTGGTCTCCCCGGAGTTCTCAGTCCTGGACCGAGCGGTTGGCGCGGCTACGACGGCGACCGCAATCCTGGAGGGGCTGTTCCAAGCCTGCAGGCTGAACAAGCAGGGCTGGCCGCCGGAGATCATCGACATTGTCAATCAGTTCGGGGCTGGTGTCTTCCACGGCGCCCTGATAGAGGCGCTGGCCGGCACGCCGTCCATCGGCCTGCCGGCGCCGCCTGCCCCCCTCTATGAGCGCATCGACCGGCTCTACCGCAGCCTCGACACAGCCACAGCCGAGACGGCGGCGGTTGTCGCTCGGCCACTCTGAAAGATCGCAAGCCTCTTCGACGGACTGCTGTCGGCTTCGGGCCAATGGCTGGCTTCGGTGGTGGCTCTCGGATGGCGCTCGTCCATGTTGCTGGGCGGCGATGTTCTGGCAGTCACAATTTTCGACATGGCCCTCACGCCGGCCACCCCCCATCCCAGCGGACACTCCGATCCGGCTGGACGTGACGGTGAAAGGCCACACCCAGTCGGAATGGCTCCCCCATGTGGGATCGTCGTGGCCGAGCCAACACTCGCTTCCACCACTATTTCGACCAACTGGTTCACGTGGACATGGCTGGGGAGGAAAGGCCAGCAGCACTATCCTTCGCCGCCAGTATCCATGGCGTCCCGTTCCCAGCTTGTTCGCGGAGGCGCCGGGTCCGGTGGGCGAGCCCCCGCAGCGGCTGCAGTCGTCAGTGCCGCGGGATTCGGCCCGGCACGGTAGTCGGCACCCATCCGTTTCGAGACGCGGCGGCTGGGCCGGGATGCGGCGTCCCAGGAGCTAGACGAGAGTGGTCTGTGGACTGAGGACGCAGCCAACGCCTACGCCAATGCGCTAGGCGCCGCCCTGGTGCAACCGATCCTGTGGAAGCTGCGGGAGCTGGCTCTGAAGCCGGCCTGAGCGATCCTGACACTCAGCTTTGTGCTTCTGGTTTTCGACCGCTTGACAGGCCAAGAAGCATGGAATAACATTGTTATTACTATGCGGGCTATGCACCTGAGCATTCGACAGATCGGGAACTCCCAGGGAGTCGTCATCCCCAAACCGGTACTTGCGCAACTGGGCCTAGACGCAAAGGGGGGAGTGGAAATGACGATTGAGGATGGCGCACTGGTGCTGCGACGGCCCGCGAGCCCGGCCCGCGCAGGTTGGGCTGAAGCCGCCAGGAGGATCGCGGAAGCTGGCGACGACGAGCTCGTGATGGGCGAATTTGGTAACGCGGGGGATTCGGAGTTGGTCTGGTAACGCGTGGAGAGATTTGGCTCGTGAATCTTGATCCCACCGTCGGTAGCGAAATCAGAAAGACACGCCCGTGCGTGGTGGTGTCCCCGTCCGAAATGCACGATCATCTGCGCACAGTACTCGTCGCCCCGATGACCACGGCGGGCCGCGAGGCGCCGTTTCGGATCGGTATCAATCATGGTGGCCGGAAGGGTTTAATCCTGCTTGACCAGGTTCGCGCCGTGGACAAGACCCGGTTGGCGAAAAAACTTGGAGTAGTCACGGCAAAGACGCTCACCACCACGTTGAGGACGCTGCAAGAGGTATTCGCGGAATGAGACTCCTCCGCTGGAGTTCGCTCCCCACCCTGGGCTCGAAACCGCGTCTAGCGAGGTGACAAGGTTGCGCCTGCTAGCCTAAAATGCAGGATGATACACGAGATCCTGCCGGTCGGCGTGTTGCAATGCAATTGTTCTATTTTCGGGGACGAGACCACAAAAGATGCTATTGTGATCGACCCCGGCGATAATATTCCGGAGATTCAACAGATTCTGAAGCGGCACGGGCTGAAGGTAAAAGCTATTGTGATCACCCACGCTCATATCGATCACATCGGCGGGGCGGAAAAGCTGAAGAACGCTACCGGCGCGCCGGTGTATATGAACTCCAAAGATCAGGCGCTTTACGACCAGATCGAGATGCAAGCCGGCTGGCTGGGGATAGAGACGCCGAAGCAGACGGCGATCGATGTGAGTCCGCGCGAGGCCGACGAAATCACTCTCGGCGACGCCGGGTTTCAGGTCCTTTTGACGCCGGGGCACACGCAGGGCAGCATGAGTCTCTGGATTCCGGCCGAGGGTAAGTTGGTCGCCGGGGACACGCTGTTTCGCGACAGCATCGGACGGACCGACTTGCCGGGAGGGGACGGCCGGGCGATTTTGCGCTCCATTCGCGATAAGTTTCTGACCTTACCGGATGCCGCCGTGGTTATTCCCGGACATGGTCCCAACACAACCATTGGCCGGGAGCGGGCGCACAATCCATTTTTGCAGGGTCTTTGAGCTATCGCCGGGGACACCGGATCGCGGAAAATATTTCGGTAGTCAAAAAAAGTGCCCCACTCCGAAGAGTGGGGGCCAAGAGAGAGGGAACCGCAAGAAGGAGATGTTCATATCGACATCGTCCTTACATAACGATTCTCTGAAAGAATGGCGTTCGGGCCAATGGAACGGCTGGGCAATCTTTGGGATGAATTGGTTTCGGCGGCCCTGGTAAGTCGGTCCTAGACCGGGAGTGGCTTCGAGCGCCGATCTCGGAGCTGATGACCCGAGGCGTCCGGGAACTCCACATTCCCCTTGCTTACCGAGAGAAGCTCCTGTATACTCATCTAGGAAACCGATATGAGTAAACCGAACGACCTTGTCCAGGGCACCCTCGACCTGCTCCTGCTGAAACTCCTGACGCTGGAGCCCTTAAACGGGTGGGCCATCAGTCTCCGCCTAAAATCCGTCTCCGGAGACGTGCTGCAGGTCAGCGAAGGATCCCTCTATCCCGCGCTGCACAAGTTGGAGCAGGAAGGTTGGATCACCGCCGAGTGGAAGCAAACCGAAAATAACCGGCGGGCAAAGTTTTATTCGCTCACCCGCTTGGGCCGGAAACAACTGGAATCGGAGGCGGCAAACTGGCAGCGGCTATCGGCGGCGATCTCGCATGTCGTCCAGCTTTCGGAGGCTTAGGAGGGTTTTCGGAAATATGGTGTGGTATTTCGGAGTGGTCCCCTCCCTGACGGTCGGGGCTGAGTGACGGGCGGGGTCGGGACGGGCAGGGTCGCCTCCGAAACGAGGGCGTATTTAGGAAATGACAGGTGGAGTTATGCGGATAGAGCACTGGTGGTTCACGGCGCGCTTACGGCTGAGGTCCATGCTGCGGCGCAACCTGGTGGAACAGGAGTTGGATGAGGAGCTGCGGTTCCACCTCGAAAACAAAATTGAGGAAGGCATCGCCCATGGGCTTTCGCCCAAAGAGGCACGCTACGCCGCGCTGCGCGCCATGGACGGACTGGAACAGCGGAAAGAGGAGATGCGAGACATGCGAGGCATTCATTGGCTGACGGATTTCCTGGACGATGCGCGTTACGCGATCCGAAGCCTGCGCCGCACCTCCGGACTGGCCGCGTTTGTCGTGCTTACGCTCGCGCTCGGCATCGGGATGACGTCGGCGATTTTCAGCATCGTCGATGGGATAATCTTCAGGCCTTACCCCGTGCCGCATCCGGGCGGCATCGTTACTCTGGTGAGCACGACGCACGATAACGGCTACGACTATTTCTCTTATCGCGAATACCTGGACATCCGCGCCAAAACAAAAAGCTATGACGGCGTTGTCGCGTCGAAAGACATGGAGGCGGTTGGCTTCGCCGCCGAACCCCACGCTACGCCGCGGATCAAGGGCGGGCTCTTAGTCTCCGGTAACTACTTCCAGGTGCTGGGTGTCGAGCCGCGGCTGGGGCGAGTCTTCCGTCCGGACGAAGACCAAACGCCCGGTCTCCATGCCGTAGTGGTGCTGGGGCCGGAATTTTGGAAGCACGAGTTTGCCGGCGACCCTTCCGTTCTGGGCAAGAAGATTCGCCTGAACGGCACGGACTTCACCGTGGTTGGCGTCGCGCCGGAAAGCTTTCCCGGCATGGATACGTTCGCGCATCCCGACTTCTACATGCCGCTGGCCGTGGCGCGGGTGTTTTCGATCAATCGGGAGAAAAATTTCTTCGAGGATCGTGACGATCGCGAACTACATTTGCAGGCGCGCTTGAAACCGGGTACGCCGCTGGAGCAGGCGCGCAATGAACTCGGTGTGCTCGGGAAAAACTTTGAGCGCGAGTATCCCAAGGACAATCGCAGCCGCGGCGCGGCGGTGCACACGCAACTCGAAATGCGCACCCGCGACGACGACGTCAATTGGAAGTTTGCCATCATTTTTGTGGTCCTGGCGGCCGCGGTGATGTTGGTGGCTTGCGCCAATGTCGCCGGGCTTCTTCTCAGCCGTGCCCAAGCGCGAACGCGCGAAATCGCCGTGCGCCTGGCGATTGGCGCAGGGCGGTTCCGGCTGATCCGCCTGCTATTGACCGAAAGCCTGATTCTGGCGTTCCTGGGCGGTTTGGCCGGCATCGCCATCGGCTACGGCGTCGTGGATTGGTTCCACACCTACCAAAATGTGATCTTCCTGACCGATCTGCCGTTCACCATCCCTTTCCGCATGGATACTCGCGCCCTGTTGGCCGGCCTCGTTTTGTCCGTATTGAGCGCTCTCCTCTGCGGCTTGGCGCCGGCCCTGCAAAGTACGCGCACCGACCTGGTGAGAGGACTCAAGTCGGCCGACGTGGATGCTCTCGGGCGCAAGCGGCTCTGGGGCCGGAACGTGCTCGTGGTGGCGCAAGTCTCCACATCGCTGATGCTGCTGACCGCGTCTTTTCTCATGGTCCGCGGTTTTCAACAAGCTTTCCAGGAGGGAACCGGTTTCACCAAAGACCATCTCCTGATGACCACCTTCGATCCTCGCTTGGTGCAGTACAACCCAGTTCAGACGCAGCAATTCTATAAGCTGCTCGCCGAACGGGTTCAAAATCTACCCGGCGTTCGGAGCAAGGCGCTCACCCAGAACGTTCCGCTGGGACAGGACGGCTTGGACAGCGTGACATTTGTGCCGGACGGTTTCCAGATGCCGCGCGACCGGGAAAGTTTTAGCTCCGCGGTCGACACCATCGACCAAGGCTACTTCGAGACCATGGGGATTCCGATTCTCGGTGGCCGCGCCTTCCGCGCCGCCGACACCGTAGATGCCCCGCAGGTCGCGGTCGTGAATGCGCAGTTTGCAAAACATTATTGGCCCGGCGCGGATGCCGTGGGCAAACACATCCGGCTCGGGAGCCGCACCGGCGCGCTAATTGAGATTGTTGGGGTCGCGCAGACCATCAAGTATCAGTCGACTACTGAAAGGCCGACGGATTTCCTATACCTGCCGCTCGCGCAGCATCCTATTCCGCGGCTCGTCCTGCTGCTGCGCTCGAGCGGCGATCCGCTGCAATTGGTGAAGCCAGTAAAGGATGTGGTCCGGAGCCTCGATCCCAACCTGCCGATGTTGAACACCGCTTCTTATGAGAACCTGTACCTGAACCAGGCCGTCAACGGCCCGCGAATCGCCACCAACCTGGTCGGCGCCATGGGCGTGTTAGGTCTCCTGCTGGCGATCGCCGGTTTGTATGGATTGGTAGCCTACAACGTGAACCGCCGCACGAGGGAGATCGGTATCCGCATTGCTATTGGCGCGGGACGCTGGGACGTCCTGCGCCTGGTGATGCGCAAGGGCCTCGTCCTGGTGGGGGCCGGGACGGCGATCGGCCTGGCCATGTCCCGCGCCGTCGAGTGGTTCATCAATTCTGTTCTTTTTCCCGGCGGCGGCGGCGACATCGTGGTCTACATCATCGTCGTGCCGCTGATGTTGTTGGCGACCATGCTGGCGACCTACGTGCCCGCGCGGCGGGCCTCCCGGATCGCGCCGACACAGGCGCTGCGATACGAGTAAGTCCGCACTGTTGAAGACGCGGTCCAAATCGTTGATCCTAAGCAACCGGCCGGCGGCGTCTTCATCGCTCCGGGTGGGCCGCATTGTTGAAGACGCAGATCGCGAACGCCAGATCCGCGACGGGCGCTTGCTGGTTTCGACAGATCGCAGCCTGCCCGAGAGTTGTGGGCGCGCTTCGAAGTGAAACTCGAGCGGCTGGTTCAGGTTGGCGAGCGCCTCTGATGTGCCTTCATAAGTAAGCCGACGTATTGCAGGTCCCCTCACTAACGTTCGGGGCTAGGCTATGCGGCGCGACCGTGAGCCGGGGAACCAAGCGGCAATACGAAGGCCCTGATTGCGAAACGGTGTACTTAATAGGTCGAGTTGGGAAAGAGATAGTAGGGGATGAACTTGTTGTAGCCCGCGATCTCGTCGCCAATCAGGTCGAACCGCCGAGCGTCTGATGCCGCATCTTGCGGATGATCTGGTGGATGATTTCCGATCCGTTGGCGCTCTCGATGAGTAAGGTCAGCTTCATTCGTCGAGATCGGGGGCGTGATATCCGAATTTGTCCCCGGTGACGTTCGAGATAAATTTGGTGCAGGACCGGTAGGCGGGATCGAACATTTTGTGCCCGCTGGTGTCACGCCGGAAATGCTCGGCGTCCTCCGGGCTCAAAGAGGCGCTTTGGCTGCGCTCGGACCATTGTGTTACAATGTGTCACATGAAGTCCTCGACAGTCCGGGAACTCCATCTCAAGACGAGCGAAATCGTTCGCCAAGTCGTGGCGGGCGAGTCGTTCATTATCGAGAAGCGCGGCGTTCCGGTGGCCGAAATTCGTCCTATCTCCGACGTCCCCAAGCCTCGTATGCCCGACCGGGAAACCCTGATCATGAGCGGGCCGGAGACGATGGATAGCGGTCTGATTCTGGAGCAGGACCGGACTTGAAGCTGTATTTCGACACCGCTTACCTTGGCAAGTGCTACTGGAATGAGCCCGAGGGTAAGCTGGTTCGGGAACTGGCGAGGCAAGCGGACGGCTTGTATTCGTCCGCGATCTGCATCGCCGAGATGGCGTGTCTCGCGCATCGCAAAGTGCGCGAGGGACCGACCACTCCGGCCGATGCGGTGACACGGCGAGAACTGTTTCTGGACGACGTGAACAAGGGAGTGATCACGGCAGTGCCAGTTACGGAGCGCCTCTTGCGCAGGGTAGAGGCGACCACTCGTGCCCTTCCGCCTTCATGCTATCTACGAACTTTCGACGCGCTCCACTTGGTTACGGCCATCGATTCCGGGTTCGTTGAAATTTGGACGAACGATCGGCACATGCTTGCCGCCGCGCCTCATTTCGGACTGGTTGGCCGTTCCGTTTGAGGAGTCGGCCCGCATTCGGGCTCATGCACGCGCTCACGGCGCGTAGATAGGGGTGCCGACAGTTGAAGATCAAGGCGTTTCCGGGCGCTCTCCAAACCCCTGCCCGCACAGGTGGCCGGTAAACGAATTGAAGCGCAGCGCGGTGCTCGGAGCTTATTCACCGGACCGACGCTCTTGCTGAATCACCCAGAAGCGACAATTAGCAATCAGGCAAATAGTGAATACTTGGCTAATTGAAGTTCTGGTCTACGCGTGGCTGATCGTTGATCGCTTTCATGATCTTGTGTGGCATGACCGAGAGCGGGGTGTGTCAAAAAGGGTTGCTTTCGAGACAGCCGGAGCCCGTTGGCGACAGTACCCTAGCTTAGCTTAGTACACTGTTTCGTAAGTAAGCCGACGTATTGCAGGTCCCCTCACTAACGTTTGGGGCTAGGCTATGCGACGCGACCGTGAGCCGGGGGACCAAGCGGCAATACGAGGCCGTAATTGCGAAGCGGTGTACTTAGGAATTCGATGCTGTTCAATGCCGGCGGAGTCGATGTTGTCGCATATGTCGTCGTAGTGCCGTCGCTGTTGTTGGCGACGATGCTGTCGACCTACGTGCCCGCGCGCAGAGCCTCCCGGATTGCGCCGACACAGGCGCTGCGATACGAGTAAGTAGTGCAGCGATTCCGAGCCGCGACCGTCAGGGAGCGGATGCGCTTGAGCGCGGACGACGCTCGATCTCCCGGCAAGCAGGCAGCGCGGACCTCCGGAGGCAGCTAGGCCGGGAGCGCGGCTTCCAACTCGTTTTTGATTTCCGCGGCCGCTTTGCGCGCCTGTTCCACGGCGCCGATCTCAAAGCTGATGGCGCCCACGCGGGGGTGGCCGCCGCCGCCGTAGCGCTCGCAAATCGAAGCCAGATTGTGAACGGGCGTTTCCGGCGCCCAGGGGTTCGAGCCGACCGAGACCTTGGTGCGAAAGCTGGAGGTACTGACGGAAACCGTGTAGGTCGAGTTGGGAAAGAGATAGTAGGGGATGAACTTGTTGTACCCGGCGATCTCATCGCCAATCAGGTCGAAAGTGATGACGCCGTTTTCCGCCCGCGCGCGTTTCCGGATGATGTCGATCGAGCGGACGTGGGCCTCATAGAGCGGTGCGTAAAGCGCCTCGATTTCCGGCGCGGCGATGATCTCGTCGAGCGTCTGATGCCGCATCTTGCGGATGATCTGGTGGATGATTTCCGAGCCGTTGGCGCTCTCGATGAGTAAGGTCAGCTTCATCGCCGGCTCACGCAACTCGACTGCCTCGCGGGCACTGGCGTACAGGGCGCCGTCGATGATATCGGCCCAGGAAACCAGCTCGTCGAGATCGGGGGCGCGATATCCGAATTTGTCCCCGGTGACGGTTGAAATAAATTTCGTGCAGGACCGGTAGGCCGGATCGAACATTTTGCGCCCGCTGGTGTCGCGCCGGAAATGCTCGGCGTCCTCCGGGCTCAAAAAGGCGCTTTGGTGATGATCGAACCACCAGTCCAGCTTGGGATTGGGCGAATACTTGAAGTCGACGATGGCATTGACGTCGCCGTCGAACAGGCTGTCGGCGAACAACTGAGAAGCTTTATGCGCCAGGCCGGTAAAGGCCAACTCCACGCCGGGAGCGAACCGCTCTTCATAGAAACGGCTGAAGAAGGCGGCCGAAGCGGCTCCGTCGAAGCAGTGGTCATGATATAGCACTCTCAGCAGCATGTGCAAAATTCCAAATGAGTAAGAAAACTATCTAGCTTGCCTCAAATGAGGTACGAAAAGCAAGTGCCGGAACCAGACCCTTTCTTACGGCGTGGCGATTTCCTCCGTCACTACCGTGAAATTCTTCAGCCAGGCAGTGCCAAACGAGGTAGTAATCGCCACGTCGGCCGCGTCCCGGCCAATGGCCATGAGAACGCGCCCAATCCGCGGCTGATTGTTTCTGGCGTCGAAGGTCCACCACCGGTCTTCGAGATACACCTCGAACCAGGCGCTGAAATCCATCGGCCCAGCCACCGGGACGCCGATGTCGCCCAAATACCCGGTTGCGTAGCGCGCCGGAATGTTCATGCAGCGGCAAAACGTAATGGCCAGATGCTGAAAATCGCGGCATACGCCAGTGCGCTCCGTATACACATCGCGCGCGGTCCGGCGCGGACTGGCATATTGATAGCCAAACGTGACATTAGCATGAACCCAGTCGCAGATTGCCTGCACGCGAGTCCAGCCGGGGTTGGTCGCGCCGAACAGTTGGCCCGCGATGTCCATAAATCCATCCACTTCGCAATAGCGCGACGCCAGCAGAAACACCAGCGCCGAATGGGGGAGCTGGTGGACGGACAATTGGCGCGCCTCGGGCGCAACCGGCTCGGGGATGCCGGAATCCTGGATTACGGTAGAGTTCCACAACTGAAGCTGTCCGGCCGGCGCGACAAAACGCGAGCACATGTTACCGAAGGAATCATGATAATAGTCGACCGGCACGATCGGGCTGATCCGCAGATGATCGGGCTCCCGGAGATCCGCAAAGCGGGAAGGATGGACGTGAAGCATCGCGACGACCGGGATCTCAACCGGAATGTCGAATTGGATGTCGTAGCCTAGTTTGATGAGCATGTGGTGTCGCGCGCACCAACCATCGAAGCCGCGCGCCTTCTCAAGAAAGCGGAACGGGATGCACGCCTTGCAAACAGGGCAATCCAGGACGGCAAATCTCTCGCTGCCCTCGAAAACTCAATTCTAACCGATGCAGGAGCGGGAGACCGTGAATGGCGGGCTTCAATTCGCGCGGAAGGGGTTCACGACCGGGACACCGCCGAGCACGGCGCCGTGTTGGAGATCCTCGGTGTAGAGCACTCCTGCCCCGGCGAGGCGTGCCGCATGTACGATCAACGCATCCCAGAACGAAATCCGCGTCAGCCGGTGTAACTCGACGGCCGCGATCACGTCCGTCGCCTCGAGACACACAACCTTACTGCGTGCGAGCAACTCAAGCTTGCTTTGGGCCAGCTCCGGATCGACGCCTAATTTCCTGGTCACCGCGGTAAAATACTCCTGCATCACTTGCAGCGAGATGACCAGATGGCCACGCTTCTGATGATCGGTGACGAGCCCGATCGCCTTAGCGCGTTTGTGTGGAACAGAAGCGTCATCGGTGTAAACCAGAATGTTGGTATCAAAGAACGCCAAGCCCGTCATGACCGCTCGTGCAGTTCCTCCCGGTTGAACTTCCAGCCTCGAGAATCGCCTTTAGACAGGCGGGAAAGCCTCGCGAACTCTTTGGCGTCCTGTGCCAGATCGGTTTTGCCGGCTAACTGCTCGAGGTAATCCCGGATAAGCTGGTTCACACTGGTTCCCATCGCCTCGGCTTTGCGGCGCGCTCGCCGGATTACGTCGTCGTCGATCGACAGCGTGAGGTTCATGACTTAATAATACGTGCGCACGTATTATGTGTCAACTCAAGCCCTACGCCGCGCTCGGCCCAGGGCGCAGCAGCGCCCGCTGCAACTGGGCGATATCCAGGGGCTTGGACAGAAAATCGTTCATTCCGGCCGCCAGGCATTCGTCCCGGTCTTCTTTCATCGCGTTGGCCGTGAGGGCCACCAGGCGGGGGCGGCGGCTTGCCCAAGCGCTGCCGGTAATGGCCTGTGCTACCTCCAGGCCGTTCATGTCCGGCATCTGGACATCCAAGAGGACGAGATCGTACTCGCGCTGCCGAACCGCATCCAGCACTTCCAACCCGTTCGAAACGACATCCGGAGAATAGCCCATGCGTTCGAGCAGCCGCACCGCGACCCTCTGATTGACCACGTTGTCTTCGGCCACAAGAATACGCAGGGGATGGCGTTCGGCCAGGCCGTGGTCGATCTCGTTGGAGGGCCCCGGCGCCGGCGCCGCCACGGGGGAATTGGCGAGCATGCGGCTGATCGCATCGGCCAGCAAATGAGACTTCACAGGTTTGGTGAGGAAAGCATCCAAGGGATTTCCGCCACCGTCCGCGAGCAGGTCCCTCAATGAGGATCCGGAAGAACTCAGCATGGCCAACGGCATGCGCGGCGTAAGATTCAATTTGCAGATCGCTCTGGCCAATTGCAGACCATCCATTTCCGGCATATTGAAATCCAAAAGGGCCAGGCTGAATTGGTTGGCTTCGAGCAACCGCAAGGCAGCCGCGGGCGTCGCGGCCATTACGGGTTCGAGGCTCCAATTGCGCAGTTGCTTGTCCAGAATTCTGAGATAGGTCTCGTTGTCATCCACGATCAACACTTTTTTGCCCGCCCAGTTGGCGCTGTCGGACATGCAAAGCTGCTGGGGCGGGGCAGCACATTCCGGAATCACGAACTGAAAGACGGAGCCCTTTCCAAGTTCGCTTTCCACCCAAATGCTGCCGCCCATCAATTCCGTCAAGCGCCGGCTGATGGCCAAGCCCAGCCCTGTTCCGCCGTGTTTGCGGGTCGTGGAAGCATCCACCTGGCTGAAGGGGTGGAACAGCCGTTCCAGACCGCCGGGAGGGATTCCGATTCCGCTATCGCGTACGGCGAAGTGCAAGTTGGGATGGCCTTCAACGTCCCGCTTGGACTTGACCGTCACCACTACTTCTCCGGCGGCGGTGAATTTGACGGCATTGCCGACCAGGTTAATCACGATCTGGCGCAACCGTGTGACGTCGCCGACGATCCACCCTGGAACTTCGTCTCCCAGCTCAATCATCAACTCCAGGCCCTTTTCCGCGGCGCGGGTCCGCAGCAGGCCTGCAGCGTCCTCCACGCAGCGGATCAGATCGAAGGGATGGCTTTCCATCTCCAGTTTGCCGGATTCGATTTTGGAGAAATCCAGGATGTCGTTGATGATGGTCAGAAGGGAATCGGAAGAGGTGCGGATGGTTTCCACGCAATCGCGAACCTCCGCTTCCAAGGGCAGGTCTAGCAAAAGGGAAGTCATGCCCACCACCGCGTTCATGGGGGTGCGGATCTCATGGCTCATGTTGGCCAGGAATTCGCTTTTGGCCCGGTTCGCCAATTCGGCTGCCTCTTTGGCCCGCGCCAGTTCCGCTTCGCGCAACTTCTGCTCGGTGCAGTCCCGGCTGATGCCCCCAAAGCCAATCACGTTTCCCGCCATATCCTTGCGCAGAGTTATGGAAAGCTCCTGGTGACGCGATTGAGTATTCCCTGCCCCGTCCCGGAAAATCGTAGTGACGGGAAAACAATCGATGGGGACTCCGGTTTTAAGGACGCTCAGAAATGCGTCTTGAATCCGCTGGTTCTCCTCCGGTGTGTGGTGGAGCTTATAGCTCTTTCCCAACATAGAATCGGGCTGGTAACCAAGCTGCTTTTTAACACCAGATTCGCTCAACAGTTGATACTTACCGCGCATGTCGACTTCAAAATAGCTGTCCTGGATGTGGTCGAGGACATTCTGGACACGCGCTTCTAACGCCAGGACGCGTTCTTGCGCAAGCCTCGCCTCTGTCAGATCGCGCACAAATGCAGCCGTGTAGGCGTGGCCCGGACTCCCGAGACGGGAGGCGCTGAGCTCCACCGGAAACTCGCTGCCGTCCCGCCGCAGACCGGTCGACTCGAATCGCCAGCGCCGTTTGTCGCGGTGCAGAGCGCGCTGGCAAGCCTCCTGATACCTCGCTGGAACTAACATGCGGCAATGTTGCCCGATTGCCTCCTCCCGCTTCCAGCCGAAAACGCGTCCGGCGGCAGTATTCCATCCGCGGATCAGCCCGTCCGTATCCAACAGGATGTAGGCATCTATCGCTAGGTCGACGACTTCAGCGAGTTCGGCAAATTTGGCGGCGGCGAGGCCGTTGACGGGACTCGCGACCCTCTGGCCGGGGACTTCGTCCTTGAAAACACACTGCTTCATCTGCACGTTAGGGGCAAACCGGTTTCTTCGATCCGGTGCTGATCAGTTTGCCTAGGCTGACTTATCGGTCAGCTTAGCGCCTTTTGCAGTGTAAAACCACCCGGCACCTGGGAAGAGTACCGGCGTTCTAAAGCAGTCCCTATTTTTTTCTTCTTTGAGCTGATCTTCCGGATGCTCGCCGAACTTGATCGCGCTTTCCGCGTTGAACTTGTTGTACAAGCGGAAGTTCACATCGTTCTTGCTGATATACCACTTGCTGATATTCCAGATGATGCGCTCCGGCCGGCGCGACAAAACGCGAGCACATGTTACCGAAGGAATCGTGATAATAGTCGTCCGGCACGACGGGAGCGATCCGCTAATGGGCGTGTCTCACGGAGATCCGCGAATCGGGAAGGATGGACACGAAGCATTGCGACGACCGGGATCTCAAAGGGAATATCGAATTGGATGTCGTGGCCTTGGTCGAGACCTCAGCCATGCAGACGGGGCAGCGCGTTAACGGTGAAACAGTCGCGGCCTCAGAAGCTCAATTCTACCCGATGGGGAGGAGTCCGACTGCGAACGGGCTAGCCGAGACCGCTCTGCCCAACTCTGGCCCCCAGGCCGAAAACACGGGCAAGATTCCGATCCACGCGGGCTTGGGCGCCGTGTGTCAGCCTGCCGGCGGCCTCCGCTCTAATCCGGGACCGGTCGATAAATCGGGTGTGATTATCAATGCAGTGGAAGAGGATTCGAGTCCGGTCTCGGCGACCGAAAGCGCGACGCGCAGAGGATTCTTGCTGACGGCACGGGTCAGCGGGACAATACCAACCAACGGAGATCGCGTCTCGTTGTAAGCGTCGGCGGACACAACGATCACTGGCCGGACCTCACCCTGCTCATGCCCACGGCGTGGCTCGATATCGCACCAGACAACTTCCCCACGACGCACTACCAGCTCCCCGCGACGCACTACCAGCTCCCCGCGACGCACTACCAGCGCTCTCCGGCGAGCCCATCATTCGCGGTTGAATCCCACAATTCACGTTCGGCGCGCATTTGCTCCGATTCGCCACTCGCGAAGGCCTGCTGAACTTCCTCCCAATAGATGCGCTCCTCAAGCACTTCGAGTGCTTGCTCAACCACGCTGGCCTTAGGTTGCCCGAGTTTGGCGGCAAGGTAGTCGAGGAGATCGCTGGCGACTGGTCGAATTCGAATGCTCGCCGTCACGTTCGCCATAGCCTAGTCATACTACATTCTCGTAGTTGAGTATGTAGCATGAGCTGTGGTCCGGTCTAATCTAGACAGACTGGGCTGTGCCGCAGCAAGGCCTGCTGTAAGTGGGCTATATCGAGCGGCTTGGGTAAGAAATCCGCCATTCCGGCGGCTAGGCACTCGTCTCTGTCCTCTTGCATCACGTTGGCTGTTAACGCGACCAAATGAGGGCGTTTGCCGGCCCAGGCGTCGCTCGTGATGATTTGCGCGACTTCCAAGCCGTTCATCTCCGGCATCTGGACGTCCAATAGGACCAGGTCGTAGTCACTCTTCTCCATTGCAGCGAGGACTTCTAATCCGTTCGAAGCTACATCCGGCCGGTAGCCCATGCGTTCCAGCAGCCGCACGGCGACCTTTTGGTTGACGGCGTTGTCCTCGGCCAGCAAGATGCGGAGGGGATGCCGCTTGGCGAGATCATGATCGATCTCGTTGCTTGGGCCAGGAGCCGGCATGGGCGCTGAATCGGAAGTAGCGAGCAAGCGGCTGATCACGTCCGCCAGCAGATGAGATTTTACGGGCTTGGTTAAGAAAGCAGCCAGGGGATTGCTGCCGCCGTCCTGGAGCAATTCCTTGAGCGTAGAGCCGGAAGAACTCAACATCGCCATCGGCATGGGCGGCGCGAGGTTCAATTGCGAGATGGCTCTGGCTAATTGAAGCCCATCCACTGCGGGCATGTTGTAATCCAAAAGCGCGAAATTGAAGCGATCGGTCTCCAATAGCCGCAAGGCGGCGGCGGCGCTGGCGGCCTTGACTGGCGCGAGCATCCACTTGCGCAGTTGCGCGTCGAGGATTCGGAGGTTGGTCTCGTTGTCGTCCACGATCAAAACCGTCTTGCCAGCCCAGTTGGCGCGATCTAACACCGGCGACTTCTGGGCGGGGGCTGCGCGCTCCGGAATTACGAACTGAAAAGTGGAGCCCTTGCCAAGTTCGCTTTCTACCCAAATCCGCCCACCCATCAATTCGGTCAGGCGCCGGCTGATGGCCAAACCGAGACCGGTGCCACCGTGCTTGCGCGTGGTAGAAGCATCCACCTGGCTGAAGGACCGGAACAGGCGCTCGGTAGCTTCGGGGGGAATCCCGATGCCCGTATCGCGGACCGAGAAATGCAGGTTGGCGCCGCCTGCGGCGGCATTCTCGGAATAGGGCTCGGAATGGGGCTTTTCGGAATGAACGCTGACCACAATCTCACCCGCGGCAGTAAATTTTTCGGCATTGCCGACGAGATTGATAAGAATCTGGCGCAGGCGGGTGACGTCACCGAAGAGCCAGGCCGGGACTTCTGCGCCAATCTCGATCATCAACTCCAGGCCCTTTTTCGCGGCGCGGGTCCGCAACAGGTCGGCCGCGTCTTCCACACAGCGGGTCAGGTCAAATGGCCGGTTTTCGAGCTCCAATTTACCGGACTCGATTTTGGAGAAGTCGAGAATGTCGTTGATGATGGTGAGCAGTGAATCGGAAGAATTCCGGATGGTCTCCAAGCAATCGCGAACTTCGGCTTCCAAGGGCATGTCGAGAAGGAGCGAAGTCATTCCGACCACCGCGTTCATGGGAGTCCGGATTTCGTGGCTCATGTTGGCCAGGAACTCGCCTTTGGCGCGGTTGGCCAATTCGGCGGCCTCTTTGGCGCGCGCCAGTTCCGCTTCGCGCAACTTCCGCTCGGTGCAGTCCCGGCTAATGCAAGCGAACCCAATCACCTTTCCGGACATATCCTTGCGGAGAGTAATGGAGAGTTCCTGGTGCCGGATTGCTCCTTCCTTGGAGATAGCAGTGCATGGGAAGCACTCGTTGGGAATTCCGGTTGCCAGCACCTTGCCGAAAGCCTCCTGGATCCGCAGGCTCTCTTCGGGAGTATTGCTCATCTTGAAACTTCTCCCGAGCAGTTCATCCGGCGCATATCCCGTCTGCTTTCGAACACCAGCATTGTTCAACAATTGAAACTTGCCGCGCAGGTCGACTTCTAAATAGCTATCTTAGATGTGGTCCAGAATATTTCGAACGCGGGACTCCAGTTGGGAGATAAGCTCTTTCGCCAGCATGCTTTCTGTCAGATCGCGTACAAACGCGGCCAGGTGAGAGGCGCCGGGCTTCCCGATGCGTGACCAGCTCACTTCCACTGGGAACTCGCTTCCATCGCGCCGTACCGCTGTTCTTTCGAACCGCTGCCTGGCCGGCAACTCGTCAGGCGAGGCGGCTTGACACGCGTCCCGAAGCCTCGCCGGAATCAACCGGCGGCAATCCTGCCCGATTGCTTCGGCGCGGTTCCACCCGAAGGTGCTTTCGGCCGCCGCGTTCCACTCGCAGATCAGACCGTGGGAATCCACTTCGACGTAAGCGTCCAGAGCCAGTTCCAGGATGGCGGGGTCAATTTGACCCCCAACTGGCCGGTGCGAGAGTTCGTCGCTCAAAACATACTGCTGCATTGTTAGAATCCGGGTCCCGAAGGACTTCAGGCTCGCCGGATGGTGTCAGTAATTCGCGGATGATGTCGATCGTCCGGTCCCCCGGAACCGCGCGTCACTTTGGCTTATCGGCTAGCTTACCGCTTTTTGGAGCGCAAAGACGCACTCCGTTTCGGAACGCCGGGCGGCCAGCCGTTACTTCTTCTCTTTGAGCTGGTCCTCAGACAACGGAGCGTTCATCTCTTCGAACTTGATTGTCGTATCGGCGCCGAACTTCTTATACAAGCGGAAGTCGACATCGTTTTTGTTGATATAGCGAATGGTGCGGGAAATCCAAACGACTTTTGCAGGCAGGAGAAACTCGCTATCTCCGATCTTTTGGTTCGCGTAGTCCAGCACCGTCTCCGACGCCTTCACGGGATACGAGCTGGGCATGTCATAGGGTGACAGAGTAATGCGGACGATCTTGTACGTCTTTTCGTCGATGTAGACCTTGCCGCGAACGGCAAAGATCACGGGCTCGTCGTTTTCCCACTTTATATCCCACTTTGAATGCGGCTGGTCGATGTCGTAACTGAAGACATAGACCCTTTGGCCGCGCAGGGTCCCCCAGTGATCCCAGTCGAAACGAGCCTCCGATGCGGGTTCGAAGATCTCGCGCATCATGCTGCCGAACTCGCCTTGAGAAGTCGCGCCACCCATCTTCTCGATATCCAGGTCGTTTACCGATTTGCTGCCCTGCATGACCACTTTGTAGTCTTCGTGCTGTTCGTTATAGCTGAGCCGCGCGATAAAACTATCCGAACCCTGCCAACTCTCGTTGCCGGGCTCGTCCCGCAGGTTCCTGTCGATGGACCTCTTGACCGACTCCAGGCACAGAAAATTCGGTAGCTCGTTGGTGTAGTTGAGGGCATACTCGCGGGCCGCGTCCAAAATCCTGGCTTGCTCGACGGAGTCGGGCGGAGGAGCGGGCGGCCGCACGACTTTTTTGGGTGGCGGGGGTGGGTCGGGAAGTTTTTCAGAACTGTCCCGCAAGTCATGCAAAACGGCTACGGTTTTGGCGCCGGCGCCCAGGTTCTGCAGTTGCTCCATGGTGTCGTCGTCCAAACGTTCGGTAAGCTTGACGTGGCGCAGATAGTCCGCCAATTGTTTGTCGTCGAAGTGCATCTTGATCGACGACTGGACAAAGGAGACCAACTGGCTGCGGGTCATGCTCTGTTCGGCGGCCAGCGCCAAGACCAGAGTCAGAGACAAAAGCAATCCTTGGAACAGGCCACTTGCGGCCTTGCCTAATACGGCACGTGGCATCGCGGGTAACACGGCGTTTATAATCAGTATCTCACTCTCTGGTTTAAAGGACATGCGCAACTCAACCCAGACATGGACGCTTCCGGCCGCTCGAAGGTTGCTCGCCGTGACGCTGGCCGCTTTCGGAGTTCTTGAAGGGTGCGGTAAGGGCAAGCCGCTCGAGTATCCCGAGGCGATGAATTTGCTGCGTGACAATAACACCACGGACATCACCATGCGGTTCAGCGCCACGCCCCCGGACCGGGCTACGGCGCCGGTAGTTTCCAAAGCCTATGACCAACTCCAGGAGAACCACGTTTTAGACTGCGGCAGCCAAACCAACCTGTGCGTGCCTGGCGCGGCCGGGGCGCCCTGCAACAAGCCAGCGCCACGGAGCTGGTGCTGACGGCGGGTCATTGGGCGCCCTCCAACATCAGTTCGATCCAGCGCACTAGCACCACCACGGCGACTGCGGAGGTGCGCATGACGTTTGAAGCCAGTTCCTTGTATCACGATTTTGAAAACGCCTTCGACGCGTTGCGCACTCCTGGCGCGAGCCACGATCTGGATCAAAAGGCGGACGGTAAGACGATGACGGCGACTTTTCAGCGTTTCGAGGACGGGTGGCATCTGGAGAGCCTGCAGTGAAAAAACCGTTTGCTAACGGTTTCAGAATCGAAAAAACGCTTGACCCCACGCTAGACAGTCAAGCTAGCAAGCTACAATGTAAGATCAGAATCGATCAGTCAGTTTAAGGGAGAGATTTACCATGTTTCGTTCAGCCATGCTTGCGACCCTGGCCGTCGCCGCCTTGGCGCTCACCGCCACCGCTCAAACCAACCCGGATTTAACGGGAACCTGGAAACTGAATGTAGCTAAGAGCGACTTCGGTCCCCTTCCCCCACCCGATAGCGAAACCCACACGGTCACCCAGACTGCCGCGGGCATCAAAGATGCCGTTGTCGCGGATACGCAACAAGGCAAGCAAGACTACACCATCACTTACAACTTTGATGGATCGGAAACAGTGAACACCCCGGCTGGACTGGAAATCAAGAGCAAAGCCAAATGGGACGGACCCGCCTTAACCGTCACTTCCAAGCTGAAGTTTCAGGATCAGGATGTGGACGTGAAAGACGTCTGGACTCTGTCGGCGGATGGAAAAACCCTGACCAAGGATACCCATTTCAGTTCGGCCATGGGCGAGGCCGATCAGAAGATTATCTACGACAAAGCGTCTGGAGACGTTACCGCCGCGGTTGTCCCTCCGGCCAGTGCCGCCCCGGCGGTGATCGCGCCGGCCGCTTCGGGGGCTAAACCGAACTACAGCGGAACCTGGAAGCTCGACACCGCTAAGAGCGACTTTGGCCCGCTGCCCCCACCCGATAGCGAGACGGACGTGATTGATCACAAAGAGCCCACGGTCGTCATCAACGTGGATGCCGCGACCGCGCAAGGTCCGCAGAAATACACGCTGAACACCACCACCGACAACGTGGAATCGGCCATTAAGATGGGGCCACGCGATGCCAAAATCAAGACGACTTGGGAAGCGGGAAACATCGCCTCGACCGTGAAGCTGACCTTCAACGATCAGGACGTGTCGATGAAGCGGGTTTACGTACTTTCCCCCGATGGCAAGACGCTGACCGTGAACAATCATCTCGAAAGCCCGATGGGCGAGGCCGACCAGAAGCTTATTTTTGAAAAAGTGAACTAGGAAATCTCTCAGCCCTGAGGAAGATTTCTTAATCGAACGGAGAGGCGGGTTAACAACCCGCCGCCGGTTGACAACCGGCCCCACACCATAAGCCCCACAAGCGGAACGGGGCGGGTATTTTTAGCGTCATACGGAGGAGTGGGATTCCGTATGGCCATTGTTCGCTTGAGTCTTGCCCTTTCCGCGGTTGTTCTGGTGCTTATTTCTCCCGTTTCGGCGTCGGAAGCCGATGCGCTCGCGATTTCGGCCAATATACAAGCGAAACATCTGCCGTTCGGGACCATCCTCGATCCGATCTATGCTTCCCCCACTAGCGACCAGATCGTCGGCTACACGCGCTGCGGAGACTCCGCTTTGTGGACCGGCGCATATCTGGCCGCCGAGGCCTTTCGTTATAAGGTGACTTCGTCCGCCGATGCGCTGGCGAACGTAAAGGGCGCGGTGGCGGGCCTCACCAGTTTGTTAGATGTGACCGGCGAGAATCTTCTGGCGCGCTGCATTGTGCAGGCGAGTTCGCCCTATGCCGCGGGAATCGCCAGCGAGGAATCGGCCAATGGGATTATCCAGGCTGCGCCGTGGTTCTGGGTTGGCAACACATCGCGGGACGAGTATGTCGGCGCGATTTTCGGTTTGGGTATCGCCTACGACATGGTGAACGAGACAGGAGTGCAGAGTTCGATCAGCAATCTGGTCACGCTGCTGGTTCGTTTTTTGACCGGAAACAATTGGACGATCACCGATCAAGGAAGCGGCGACAGCTTCCTGGTGCGTCCGGATGAGCTGCTGGCGCTGCTGCAGGTTGCCCGGCACGTGAACTCAGATCAGTTTTCCACGTATTATGACGAGCAGAGAATCCTGCTCGGGACGACGGTGGGCGCACCGGCGGGCTTCGACACGCTGAGTGACGACTCGTATTTCAAATTCAACCTCGATTACATGACGTTCTACAATCTCGTCCGCCTGGAGAGCAGTTCCTGGCAAACTGTCTATGCCAGCGCCTATCAGTTAGTTCGCGACCACACCGCTCCGCAGCTTAACGGATTCTTCGACGTGGTGGACCGGGGACTGAATGGCGTTGACGTCAATCGCGACAGCGAGAACCGCATGCTGCTGGATCAACTTTTGACGGCGCCAACCAGAGATGTTTATGTCGATCTCACCAACTCCGTGGCGGTGTGCGGCAGCCAGGCGTGTGCCCCGGTTCCCGTGCCGCTGCGCCCACCGGAGGAGTTTCTCTGGCAGGTCTCGCCGTTTCAACTCACGGGCGGCGGAACGGGCGGCGGCTCCGGCCTCATTGAAGACAACGGAATCGACTATATTTTGCCGTACTGGATGGCGCGCTATTACGGCGTGATCACGGGCTTGACAGTTTACTCGGCGGCGTCGGTTAGTCCCAATATCGCGCCGGATTCGCTGGCGGCAGTGTATGGAACCGGCTTGGCCTCAACTATAACGCAGGCGTCTTCGCTGCCCCTGCCGACTACGCTGGGCGGAATCTCCGTTATGGTGACGGACGCCAACAACGTGGCGCGGCCGGCCCCGCTGATCTACGTTTCTCCGAGTCAGGTTAATTTCGTGGTGCCTGACGGTACAGCCGCGGGTGCAGCAACAGTGGCCGTGAACGGCGCCTCGACTACCGAAGCGGTGCAAAATGTTGCGCCGGCTTTATTCACGATCAACGGCGCGGGCACGGGAACGGCGGCGGCTACCGCGATTCAGGTGCAAAGCGGTAATGTCCAAGTGCCGATTCCGGTTTTCACTTGCAGTGGAACTACCTGCACCGCGGCGCCCGTGAATGTGACCTCCGGAGCAACCTATCTGACGTTGTACGGCACCGGCATCCGCAATCGCAGCGCGTTATCAAAAGTCATGGTGAGCGTGAACGGGATGAGCTTGCCGGTGACTTTTGCCGGCGCGCAGCCTGCATTCGCCGGGCTGGACCAGGTCAATGTACTGCTGCCCGCGAGCCTGGCGGGCGCAGGCGTTGCCGACATCCTGCTCACGGTAGATGGACTGATTTCAAATGTCGTCACCATTGAGATTCAATAAGCGATGTTTGGTTCCCCTCACTTACCTTCGGGGCTAAATCGGGGCAGGCCAATCCAACCGCTCCCTCACGGTCGCGGCTCGGAAGAACGGGGAAACGCGTAGCAACGGGTACAATAGAAGAGATATTTGCCGCAGCTTCCCACATGAAAATCAGTCAGAAATGCTTCGCCTTTGCGCTGCTGTTTGCGGCGCTCGGCTCCTCGCGGTCACTCAAAGAGTTTGAGAAGCGAGTCACCGAGTTTACGCTTCCCAACGGATTGCACTTCATCATTCTGGAGCGCCATGACGCTCCCGTCGTGTCGTTCCATTCACACGTCAACGCCGGATCGGTGGACGATCCCAGCGGCGAGACGGGGATCGCGCACATGTTCGAACACATGGCTTTCAAAGGAACGGAGACCATCGGCACGACCAATTACGCTTTGGAAAAAAGAGCGATGGACCAAGTGGAGCGCGTCTACGACCGCTACGACGCGGAGCGGAATAAGGGACGTAAGGCCGATCCCGCCAAGCTGGCGGAAATCGAAAAACAATTAAAAGACGCCATGGAGACGGCCAATGGCTTCGTGGTTCCGAACGCGTACCCTACACTGATCGAACAAAACGGCGGAGTGGGCCTCAACGCCGGCACGGGGAACGACTCGACCGATTACTTCTACAACTTTCCGCGCAATCGCATCGAGCTGTGGTTTCTGCTGGAGTCGCAACGCTTTTACGATCCGGTTTTCCGCGAGTTCTACAAGGAGCGTGACGTGGTGCGCGAGGAACGGCGCATGCGCATTGAATCCAGCCCGCAAGGCAAGCTGGTGGAAGCATTGTTGGCTACCGCATTTGAGGCGCATCCCTACCGCAACTCGCCCGCCGGCTGGGCCAGCGATATCGAGAACTTTCGCCTGCCGGAAGCCGTGCAGTTTTATAAGAAGTACTATGTGCCGGGAAATATCGCGATCGGCATTGCCGGCGATGTGAACCCGGCCGAGTGCAAGCGGCTGGCTGAGAAATATTTCTCGATTATTCCAGCCGGTCCTTTGCCCAGCGGCCCGCGCACGATAGAGCCGCCGCAGGAAGGCGAGAAGCGCGTGGCGGTGGAAACACCCAGCCAGCCCATGATGGCCATCGCCTACAAGCGTCCCGATGAGTTGGACAAAGACGACCCGGTGTTCGATGTGTTGTCGGAGGTCCTGGCCGGAGGGCGGACCGGCATGCTGTATAAGCAACTGGTGCGCGACAAGCAGATTGCGTTGGCGGCTTTCGCCGATGCCGATTTTCCGGGAGGCAAATATCCGGGCTTGTTCCTTTTCTTTCTGGCGCCCAATCTGGGCCACACGCTGGAAGAGAACGAGAAGGCCTGCTATGAGGTCATTGAGCGGCTGAAGACACAGAAGGTGGATGAAGAAACGTTGAAGCGGATCAAGACCAAAGTGCGGGCGGAGCTGATTCGGAAGCTCGACAGCAACTCCGGAATGGCTTCGGAGTTGACGTCTTATTACACCTCGTATGGCGACTGGCGCAAACTGTTTTCGAGCATCGAGGACATCGATAAAATCACTGCCGGCGACGTGCAGCGCGTGGCCAAGCAATATCTGATTCCGGAAACGCGTACCGTGGTTTTTACGGTCGCTCCTAAAGCCGCGGCCCCAGGCGCGCCTACGGGAGGCAAGCCGTGAAGCCGCTCGTTGCTTTAAGAGCGGCGGTGCCGCTCTGTACTTTGGCTGCCGGTTTGATTTGTGCGGCTTTGAGCGCGCAGGTGACTGAGGTCCGGCAAGCCGTCGTGCTGCCCTCATACAAAGATCTGAAATTCCCACCGCTGCCGCAGATTAAAATTCCCGTGCCGGACACTTTCACGCTTCCCAACGGGATGAAGGTTTTCCTGCTGGAGAACCACGAGCTGCCGACCATTAGCGGTTTCGCGCTGATCCGCACGGGAAATCTGTTTGATCCGGAGGGCAAGCATGGGCTGGCGGAAGTAACGGGCGGGGTGCTCCGGTCGGGAGGGTCGCGTACGCTGACTGGCGATCAGATAGACGAGCAGTTAGAGGACGTTGCCGCCTCCATTGAAAGCTCCATCGGGGAAAGCTACGGCACGCTTAGTTTTTCCTGCCTGAAAGAGAATACCGCGCCGGTGCTTGGCCTGTTTCGCGACTTGCTGACCGCTCCGGAATTCCGGCAGGACAAACTCGATCTGGAGAAGAAGCAGATTCGCAGCGGCATCGCGCGGCGCAATGACGATGCCAACGGAATTCTGGATCGGGAATTTCCCGCTGAAGTGTATGGCCGCAAGACCCCTTACGGCTGGAGTGTTGAATATTCCGATATCGATAATATCCAGCGGCCGGATCTGATCGCTTTTTACCAGCGCTATTATTTTCCGGCTAACATTATGCTGGCCATTTATGGCGACTTCGATACCGCCCGGATGAAACAGCAACTGACGGAACTGTTTTCCGCCTGGACCGTGACCCAGCCGCCCGTGCCCAAGTTTCCCGCGGTGACGGCGGCGGCGGCGCCGGGAATTTTTCTGGCCAGCAAGTCCGATGTGACGCAGACTTTCTTTTCCATCGGGCATCTGGGCGGGACTCTGATCGACAAGGACTACCCGGCTCTCGAAGTTGCGTCGGAGATACTCGGCGGCGGGTTCTCCAGCCGTCTGTTCCAACGCATCCGCACCAAACTTGGCTACGCCTATAACATTGGCGCCGAATGGGAAGCGGATTACGACCATCCCGGACTTTTCAAGATCAGCGGCAGTACGCAGTCGGCGCATACCGTCGATACGCTCAAAGCTTCCATTGAAGAATTGAATCGCCTGCGCGCCGCGCCGGTGACCGATCAGGAACTGCAGGTGGCCAAAGACAGCATTCTGAATGGCTTTGTCTTCAACTTCGACAAACCGAGCAAGACGCTCAACCGCCTGGTGACCTACGAGTATTTTGGCTATCCCAAAGACTTCGTTTTCGAGTATCAGAAAGGCATCGCCGCGGTCACCAAAGCGGACGTGTTGCGCGTGGCGAAAGAGTATTTGCGTCCGGACGATCTGACGATTGTCGCGGTCGGCAATCCGGATGCGTTCAAGACGCCATTGTCCGCGCTGGGCATGAAGGTGCTGCCGATTGATCTGAGCATTCCGGAAGCGAAAAAGGCCAGCGCGAAATTGGACGCGGCCACCGAGGCACAAGGCAAACGACTGCTCGACCGGATGCAAAAGGCGATGGGCGGCGCAGACAAATTGACCGGCATCCGGGACCTTACCTATACCGCCGACGTCACCATCTACACGCCTGGCGCCGCCATGAAAGCCAAAGAGAAGAATTCGTATATTTTGCCTGCTTCGCTGCGGCAGGAACTGGAACTCCCGTTCGGCAAGCAAGTGGTTTATACCAACGGAATCGGCGGATGGATCATGTCGCCGCAAGGGATGATGGCGATGACACCGGCGGCGCTCAAACAAGCGCAGGGCGAAGTGTTCCGGTTGTTGTTCCACCTGGCGGTGTGCGACGGTTGCACCGTGAACGCGGTGGGTGACCATGAAATCGAGCTGGCCGGGAAGAACGGCGCGACGGCGCGGATTGAAATCGATCCGAAGACCAGCCTGCCGTCCAAGGTATCCTACGACGACCATACCGAGAACGTGTACTCCGGCTGGCGGGAAACCGATGGAATTCAAGTTCCCTCGCACTGGACGGTCACGCGGGACGGCCAGAAGTTCGCCGAGATTACGGTGCAGGGTTACCAGCTCAATACGGGGTTGACAGATCAGGAGTTGAGCAGGAAACCATGAGGCCGCTGGCCGCGGTGCTGGCTGCGGCGCTGGTTTACCCGCCAGCCGCGGTGCGCGCGGAAACAAGTTTGGAGCGAGGGAAGCGAGTGGTCGCCGAATGCGTTGACGCTTTGGGCGGCGAACGCTTCCGGCACATCCAAAATCGCGAAGAGGCGGGCCGCGCCTATTCATTCTACCGGGAGCGGTTGAGCGGGCTGGCCATCGCCACCATTTACACTCAATACGAGTCCGGCGTGACGGACACAGCCCATCAACTGGCGGTGCGGCAACGTCAAAACTTCGGCAAGAAACAAGACTACGGGGTCTTGTTTACGGAAACGGCCGCTTACGATATTACTTTTCGCGGCGCTCGTGAGCTGGAAGAAGAGCGCTTCCAGCGGTACAAGGACACCACGCTCAACGATATTTTCTACATTCTGCGGATTCGTCTGAATGAGCCGGGCTTGACGATGGAATCGCGCGGCGCCGACGTGGTGGACAACCGGGCGGTGGAGATCGTCGAGTTCGTGGACGCCGATAACCGCGTGGTGACGGTCGACTTCGATCGAATTACTAAGGTGCCGGTCCGCCAGGTTTTCGAGCGCCGGGATCCCAAGACCCGGTTAAACGATGAAGAAGTGACGTTGTTCACCAAGTACCGGACAGTGGAAGGAATTCAGTGGCCGTTTGCGGTGCAGCGCAATCGCAATGGCGAGAAAATCTTTGAGCTGTTCTCTGAGTCCGCACACTTTGACAAATCGATTCCGGAGAAGTTCTTCGTCAAGCCGTAGGAATTCTTTGAGGAAACATAAAGGTTGTAGCTCACGACTCCAGCGTAGACTGCTGTCTCGGCATCGGCGTTCATCCGCGTTCATCGGCGGCCAATGGTAGTCAGAGACTGGCCGCTGATAAACACCGATGAACACGGATTTTTTGTGGAAACGTAAAGGTTCGACGTCACAACTCCAGCGTAGACTCTGCCTTAGAATCGGTGTTCATCGGCGGCTAAATTGGTTAGTGAAAAACGCCGGCAGAAAGTCAGACGAGCGTTTTTCGACGTTCTCTACACGCCGATCTCTTTTGGGTCGGGCACGGAAGAAGCCTTTACCGCTTGCGGCTGAGCCGGGGCTAGCGGCAGGCTGATGGTAACGGCCAGGCCGGGATCTTTGTTCTCCGCCCGCAACGTCCCTCCGTGCAGTTCCACAGAGCGGCGGGCAATGGCCAGCCCCAACCCAACGCCGCCGCTGGCGCGGTTGCGGTCGCTGTCCACGCGATAAAATGCGTCGAAAATTCGGGCCAGCGATTCTTCCGGAACGCCGGGACCCTGATCGCGAATCGACACCTGCACCAACCCGCCACGTCGGGTCAACTCCACGCCCACAACGCTCCCGGGCGGGGCGTAGCGGATCGCGTTGCGCAGCACGTTCTCGATGGCCCGTCTAAGCAGTTCCTCGTCTCCATTGACGCTTGCAGGGCCCGGCGTATTCCGCTCTACCCGGCAATCCTTCATCTTGGCTTCGATCTGGGAGTCCTCCACAACATCACCCAGAAGTTGGTCCAGATCCACGGTCTCCGTCTTGCGCTGCGAGGGATCACCCTCCACCCGCGTCACCTGCAACAACTCGCCGACCAGTTCATTCAAACGCTGGGCCTCTTTTTCAATGCGGTCGAGCATGTGGTCGCGTTCTTCTCCGGAACGGGCCAACTCCACCGCGACACCCAGTCGGGCTAACGGGCTGCGCAGTTCATGCGATATGTCCATCAGCAGGCGGCGCTCGGCAGTCAGCAGCGTCTGAATCCGCTCGGCCATTTTGTTGAAGCTTTCCGACAGTTGCCCAAACTCATCGTGCCTTCGAGTAGCCGCCGCGCGTACCGACAATTCGCCGCGTCCAAACTGATCCACCACCTCCCGCAAACGCCGGACGGGCGAGGTCAGGTGATAGGAGAAGCCGTAACACAAAAGAATGACGGCGCCAATGATCCACAGGTGTTGGGGCTGCAGGAACCAGAACAGAAAGCTGCGGCGCTCATCGATCAGAAACAGCCAATATTGGCGCGTTGTGTCATGACGCGGGATGATGGCGCGGCGAAAAATAAAAAGAAAAGGAAGAGGAGACTGCGCGCGGCGCTCGGTGCGAGCCAGCAATTCCGGATGAGGTTGACCCGTCAACAGGTCCACGCCCTGGGCATCGGTGAAAACCACCTTGGCGTTGTCGACGTTCTGGAAGCGCGCCAGAGCCGCGGCCAGCGCCGGTTTGCCACCCGTTTCGTACGCCTTCTTGGCATCCTCGACCTGTATCCGGAGCAACATCACGAAGGGCGACTGCGGCGATCCGGAGTTCTGCAAAGTGAGCGCCGTGGTGAGCAGAATACCGCCGATAGCGACCGCGGTCGTGACCAGGAACCACGCGAGTGTTTTGGCGAACATTGATCTCATATCGGCGATCTCATATGGGCGACCTCATAAGGGCGATCACTCGGGGGAAGCCTCCTCTTTGGTCCGGCAAAACTGATACCCGGCGCCGCGAATGGTTTTGATCACCGGCCTTCCGCCTTCCAGCTTTTTCCGCAAATGACTCACGTGCATGTCAATGGAACGGTCGAACGGCGTCGCTTTGCGGTTATACAAACTTTCCATGAGATCGTCCCGCGAGACCACATTCCCGGCCGCGCGCATCAACTGTTCCAGGATATCGAATTCCAGGGTGGTGATTTCAACCGGTTGCCCTTCCAGCAGGACCTCACGGGAACCCGGATCGAGCACGATCCCATTTACTTCAACGCGGTCCCGATTCGGTTTCGGATCGGCACGGCGCAAAATCGCTTTCACGCGGGCAGCCAGTTCTCTGGGATTGAAGGGCTTGGAAAGATAATCGTCGGCGCCCGATTCCAGGCCCACAATGCGGTCTATATCTTCCCCGCGCGCGGTGAGCATCAGAACCGGTACGCGGCTGCCGTTGCGCAGACGGCGCAGGATTTGAAATCCGTCCATGCCGGGCAGCATCACGTCCAACACAATCAGGTCGTAGCCGCCTTGACTGGCGCGCGCAAAACCGGCATTGCCGTCGTTCACGGTTTCCACCGTGTAGCCTTCGCGGCGCAGGAACTCGCTCAACAAGGAACACAGTTCCACGTCGTCATCGACAATTAAAAGGCGCATCCATCCTCATCCTAACGCGCCTCATCCTAAGGCTGGCGTAGCTGGAACCAAACAGGCCTCAATTCCAAAGGGTTGGAGCACCTGTCGAAGGTGGCCTGAGAGGCCTGTGAATGTTCGCCATCAAGTACGTCGCGAAAAATTTCCTGCCACAAACATGCGCAATCCAAATGTAGAGCTTCGAACGCGCGAATATGTTGAAATACGAAAATGGAATCTCTAGTCCGTCACACGCTGGCGACGCTGGCTTACCGGCTTGGAAAAGTACTCCGTGGCGCTCCCGAGGAGTTCGGCTCCTACCAGGAGCGCCCCAGTTCCCGGACTCCCGTCCAGATCCTGGCGCACATCGGAGACTTGATGGAGTGGGCGCTCAGCATGACCGAGGGCCGGCCTGGGTTCCGGGGTACGCAGGCGTTGGCGTGGCCGCAGGAAGTAGACCGCTTCTTCCAGTCGATCCAGGCGCTCGATGCTTCGATTGCCGCGCATGGGTTGGAGCAGAGCAAGGCGGAGGGCCTGATTCAAGGACCCATCGCCGACGCTTTGACACACACCGGTCAACTCGCCATGCTGCGCCGCATGGCCGGATGGCCGGTGAAGGGCGAAAATTATTTTGTGGCGGAGATTGTCGCGGGGCGGCTGGGTCCGGATCAGGCGCCCCCGCGCAAAGAGTTTTAATCGGGCGCCGAGTTTATTTCTTCTTCTTTTTCGGCGCGTTCGGGTTTTCGTAGTTGGTTTGAACGCCGCCTTGAATGGTGGACAGTATGCCTTTGCAAGCTTCCGCAAATGGGCCGTCGGGCTTCAATTCGAGGTACTTCTGGAAAGCCTGAACCGTTCCGTCCGGGGGAATAATCTTGCCATCCGGCGCCGTCGTTGCCTTGGAAATCAAGTAGATGCCGTATTGATACTGCGCATCTGCATAGTTGGGATCGGCCGTGATGGCTTTCTTGAACGCGTCACCGGCCTGTTCGCCCTGGCCGTTGTTCACCAGCACTGCGCCGAGATTGTAGTAGTATTTGCCGGCGGCGGTGGGATCCAATTGCGCGGCCTTCTCCAATTCGGTCCCCGCATCCTGATACTTCTTGGCTTTGGCAAGCGCGAGCGCGTAGTTATTGTGATAGCCCGCATCGTCAGGCTTGAGTTCGATGGCCTTTTGCCACGCCGCCAAACCCTTTGTGATTGCGTCTTCCTGCTCGGGGCCGGTCTTGACGCCGGCCAGCGCGGTGTAGGACTCGGCCAGGCTGGCCCAGATGACGTTCTGCGTAGGATCGATTTCGGCGGCACTGGCGAACGACTTCGTCGCGGCGTCATAATTCTTGGCCGCCATCGCCTCCTTGCCGCCGTTGAACGCGTCATTCAGGGCTTTGTTCTTCTTGATCGCGGCTTCGTTCTCCTTGGCCTTCTTTTCGTAGGACTCCTTCTGCTCCTTGGTCATGCCGCGTTCCTGGTCTTTGGTGAGGCTTCCCGTTTCGGCGGCCTTCTGAATGGCCGCCTGCTCGTCCGCGCTCTTCTTCATGTCGAAGTTGACTTCGACAGGATCGCCCAATTGCGTCTTCACGTTGTCCACGAAATCTTTCGACTGTCCGTCGATCAGGACCGAGACCTTGTAAGTGCCCAGCGGCAATCCGTTATAGATGTAGTGACCTTTTTTGTCGGTTTTGGCGCCCTTATAGGTGCCCTTCATATCCTTGCGTTCGATGAGGATCTCCGCCTTCTGAACGCCTTTGCCGTCCGCGCCCTTGACCTCACCCTCGATAGCCGAAATCTGGGCAAAAGCGCCGCCGGAACAGAGCAGGAACCCAAGCGTTACGAACAAATACGCGCGTGACTTGGCGAGCATCGGACCAGCCTCCTGTGTGGACTCTTTACGATCCGTTCATTAGCATACTACGGGCCGAAGCGATTGCAACAAATACGTATCCGGTCCGCTGTAGGGCGCATCCAAGTGCTAGCGGGAGTTCGTATTATTACAGGTGGGTAAACTGTTCAATCCAAGGCTGTGGATGGTGGCTTGCGTCACGTTCTTCTGGTGCGCCAGCGCGGCCGAACTAGACCGGGCGCGCGAGCTCTATTACCGCACCGATTATGCGGGCTCGCTCGAGATCCTGAAGCATCTGCCGGATGCGACCGCTCCGGTGGTGTTTCTGGAGGGCCAGAACTATTTCCTCGAAGGCGATTACAAGCGTGCCTCAGAAGCTTTTCAGAAGGCGGCCATGCTCGATTCGTCCAATTCCGGCTACTTTCTCTGGCTGGGCCGCGCTTATGGACGGCGCGCAGAGATGGACAATCCTCTAGCCGCGGCCGTTCATGCTTCCAAAGCCCGGCAGAATCTGGAACGGTCGGTCCAATTGAATCCTCAGAACAAAGAAGCGCTGGACGATCTATTTGAGTATTATCTCGAAGCGCCAGGAATTCTCGGCGGTGGATTTGACAAGGCCGCGGAGGTCGCGCGGCAGATCGCCGCGATGGACATTGCCGACGGCCATTTCGCGCTGTCGCAATTGGCGGAGAAGAAAAAAGAATACAACACAGCGGAAGAGCAGTTGCGACGGGCGGTGGAATTGGCGCCCCGCAAAGTGGGCCGGGTAATTGAATTGGCGCGTTTGCTAGCCAACCGAGGCCGGTATCGGGAAAGCGATGCCGTGTTCGAGCGCGCAGAATCGCTGGCGCCGAATAGCCCCCGCGTGATGTTCGCAAGAGCCGACACGCTGATACAACACCAACGCAATCTCGAAGAAGCGCGCGAGTTGCTGAGAAAATATATTCAGAGCAACCGCCTGACTCCCGACGACCCGCCGCGTAGCGAAGCGGAAGAATTGCTTCGGCGGGCGAGCAGCCCGGGTTTGAAGTCAAGCGGCGGCTGACATTTTTTCATGCAAATTGGCGAAGCCCTGCGGTTCACCGTTCAAGCGCTTCAGGCGAATAAGTTTCGCACTTTTCTCACGGCGCTCGGCCTGATTATCGGCAACGCCTCGGTGATACTTGTAGTCACCATTTCCATCAGCAGCCGGGATTATATTCTCGACCAGATCCGCGGCATCGGATCGAATCTGATCTACGCGCAGTACAACGCCGGAACCAACAGCGCGACCAAGGTAGACGCCGATTTCATTAAACTGGCGGACGTCGATGCGGTCCGGCAGCAACTGGGAGACCGGATTATCGCGGCCACTGGGGTGATTACGAGCAACGCCCGAATCCTGATCAACGGCAAGGAACAGGACGTCTCCGTGATTGGCGCCGACGACCAATATTCCAGCGTGCGCAACCTGGTGCTGCTAGCCGGGCGGTTTCTCGATGCGAGCGACGTGCAATTGAGGGAAAAGGAAGTGCTGTTGACGGAAAAGCTGGCCAACCGCTTATATGGCAGCCAGTCCGCGGCGGTGGGACAAACCATCAAGGTCTACGGTCTGCAATTCACCGTGATCGGCACGTTCAAAGAACGGACGAGTACTTTCGGACTCTCTGAAGTCACCAACGAGGCAATCGTCATGCCGGTGAGCGTGATCCGCTACTTCACGCCGGTGGAACGCGTGGATCCGCTCTACATCCAGGCCCACTACGCGAGCGACGTGAAACCGCTCACCGTCGAAGTGCGCCAGATTCTCGAAAGCCGCCATCGGCAGGGAGCGCACTATGACGTGGAAAATCTCTCTGGCATTCTGGAAGCCGCCCAGGAAATTGCGACGGTGCTGACTATAGTGCTGATCGTCGTGTCCACCATTGCGCTGGTAATTTCCGGCATCGGCATCATGAACATCATGCTGGTGACGGTGACGGAGCGTACACGCGAGATCGGGCTGCGGATGGCGGTGGGCGCTTCGCGCCGGGAGGTGCTGGAGCAGTTTCTGACGGAGGCGGTGGTGATCAGCGTGGCCGGCGGATTTCTCGGCATTTTGATCGGCGTGGCGATTCCGCTCAGCGTTCGCTTTTTCACGGATGCGGTGCGGGTCCCAATTTCAATCACGTCCGTGGTGGTGGCGTTCGGCGTTTCTCTCGCCGTGGGAGTTCTGTTTGGCTTGCTGCCGGCGAACCGCGCCTCGCAGTTGAATCCGACGGATGCGCTGCGGTACGAGTGACGAAGCGGGCGCAGATAAATACGCCGCATGCCTCTCGGACGAACCAAAAAGGGCCGCCTGATTCCAGGCGGCCCCTGGAGTTTGTACTTTATCTCGGTTAGTGGGGCGATCCCCCTGGATCGCGGCCGACGCCCCCGTCGGCCCCGCCCTTCGGTTGCGATGGGGCGCGGCCTGACCAAGCGCCAAGCGCTACGCTCCGCGGGTATTAAACCCGCGCCGGGCCGCCTGACTCCAGGCGGCCCATCCAGGTAGCGTAAATCAGAGAACGCGAGCGTGAACCGTGTCCACGGCGAACTGGGCGCCAATTCCGTGGCAAACCAGGCAGCCCTCGCCAATCGAGGTGGTGTTGGAAAGGGCATGAGACGCGGTTGCTTTATCGTCATGGCACCCTTGGCAAGCCGCCGCGATCGGAGGCGTGGTTGGCGTGAATCCGCCGGGGCTGGCAACACTAGCTACCGCACCGACGTTGTCGACTTCGTACGAGCTATTGACGTGGCAGGTAGAACAGTCGCGCAGATCGCCCGGGAACAGGAGGCTCTGGAAGTTGGTTGTTCCCAGGATGTAGGGGTTCGTCAGGTTCGCGCCGCGGTGAATGCTGTGAATCTGCGTCGCGAAGCTGACACTTTGTTTGGATGTGCCATCGGTCAAGGTCGGATTGTGGCAGATCACGCATTCCTGCGTATTGCCACGAGTGCCGCCATGAACGATGCCCAGATTCTGGTGACAGGCGCTGCACTTGGCGAGCGAGACCACTTGCCGTCTGGCTACCATTGGACTACCGTCAACCGAGAAGTAAGTCTCCACCGGAAGGGCCTCGTCGGTCGCGGTCATCTGTTGCGTTGTTCCGGCCAACAGAGTCACCGTGTTTGCAGCCTCCATCGAGATGGTATAGGAGCCCGTCGCGGCGGCTGGAATCGCGTTGGTCATGGTATACATGTAGGTTCCGTTCGCCCCGCCAGTCGCCTTGGTAGGAGTTTCGGAAACCCGCAATCCTGGCGCAACTCCATAGTCGATGTTGTTGCCACCAAGCACCATGCGTATGGTGGTCAATTTGGTGATATCCACCGGGTTACCGGATTTATCCGTCACTTGGAAGGTCACCGTTGGATTGCTACCCGGTGTCGCGTTGGCGATGTTCATGATCTTGAGAACAATTCCGGGCAAGGAAGTGGACTGGTTCGGAATAGTGTGAGCGCCGGGAATCGAAGCGTCGAACTCGTTGTGCTCGGTTGCTACGTGGCACTGCTTGCACTGTGAATCGTCGCTCTCAATTAAATTGACGTGATTCTGACCGGTGGCGAAATTCACGTCATCATGGCAAGAACCGCAAACCGCGCGGCTGGGATTGGTCTTCCAGTTGTCGGCTTGCGTAGGTCCAGCGGCGTGGCAGGTTGTGCAATTGCGGATGTCCTGCGGAAATACGACTTTGGAGTAGTCTTCGAGAGTGCCGCGGTGGACGACAAAGAACTTGCCGCCGGCCACTACGCTGGGCAGACTGGAACCCATATGAAGTTTGTGAATGAATACCTTCATGTCAACGGTATTGAGCGAATCCGGATTGGTGCTCTGCGGTGTGTGGCACAGAACGCAGAATGCCATCTTGGTGCGAGGACCGGGGTCGCCGTGCGCGTTTAGGGGGTTGTGACAGCCGTTGCAGCTAGCTTCGTTGACCACGTCGCGTACGGTGGTGACGGCGGACCCGTTGGGCACGAACGTGAACACGTCATTGGATGTATAGGTGGTGGGAAAGCCATAGGCTGATAAATCGCGCTCTGCCTGCATGCCAATGGAATGCGTGGCGGTTGCGTCGAACGTCGACGGGGCCTTGGTTCCAAAAGTGTAGATATACGTGCCTGAGGCCGCATCGACCAAAGTATACGTTCCACCCTTGTCGGTGCTCGCCTGAGTTTGCGACGGATTGCTATTGCTGGTCGCCTTGTCAACGGTCGTGGTGTACGCCGTGTACTGGGTTTGGCCGTTGGGGATGTAGGCGGCAACGAAAGCCAGCGCTTCAGCGCCCGGCGTTAGCGCACCATTCACATCCAGGCCATTGCCGTTGGAATCCGTCAGCGTGAACTGGGTGGTGATGGCGCCATCCTTCGCGATGGCGGCGCTCTTGATTTTTACAACAACGCCGGTGGTAAAAGAGTCGAATGAACTGGCCGCGGTGGCGTCAGCTCTATAGTCTCGGTTGTGTTTTGCCGGCCAGCTCTGACCAGACGCCGCGCTGATCAGCAACGTGCCGGTAAGAGCCAATATGGCCCTGAAAAAAAAGGAATAAGCCTTCATGTTTAAAAAACCTCCGCACGGAGGCAATTCTTGAACGAGCTTGTCGCCGCGCTGCATTTGGCACTGCACCTGGGACGCCATTGCGATCTTGTTGATTTTATTGAGGATGATCTCAGTCACAGTCGACCGCGTTGGCGGCAATTGACGCAATCCGGGCTAACGCCGGGGTTGCTTCGCGCAACCCATTGCACCTCGACTGGCTTTTGCCCGGCGTTGGCGAAACGAGCCGTGCCATCACTTTGCTGGCGCTCGGATCGGGCGGACGTTCGCGCGGCGTCTCGGTGTGGCTGTCGGGAGCCGTCGCCCTCGACTTTGGCTGCAAGCAAGGGAGCGCGACGGCTTCCGGTCCGATTGACGGGATCGGATATCTGGGAGGCGTTCTCGCGGGCAAGACATTCGCCCGCATTTCGGTGGCGTGGGGATGGAAGGGCGAGTTCGGATTCCTTGCCGGGTATAGCGTTTCTGTCCACAGGCGCCGCCCCAATTTATTTGTGGCGGGAGAGGAGGGCGGCTTGCAGCGGCGATCGAGAGGTCAGCTTTTGGCGAATGTTTCGAGCAGAATCCGGGTGCGGGTGGCGGGCTCGACGAGCGGCTTTTCGAGCAACTGGCCCGCAAAGGCCTGGAACGATTTGCCCAGTTCGCTGGTGGATTTGACGGCACTGCCCGCCATAGTGGCCATATGCACGGCGCGGTAGTCGTTGCGGATCACGGTGGTGACTTTGATCTTGAGGATGTCCTCGATTTCGCCGGTGCTGATGTCGCCCTTGTGCCAGCGATTGACGATCACGGTTGCCCGCTTCCGATTGAGACCGCGGGCCTCCAGTTCCCGCAGCCGCTGCCCGGCAAGCGTGAGGGCCGGCAACTCCGGCGTCGTGATGATGAAGACCTTGGCGGCGTAGTGGACCAGATCGGCCGTGCCGTTGTTCACTACTTCGGGAAGGTCCACCAGGATGGCGTCGTAACGGGGCGAGGCGTAGCGGACAAGCTGATGATAGTTGGCCCAGGAGGGAAGAGGCGGCTTGGACACGCGATCCGTCAGCAGCAAGTCGAAACCGGAGCCATGGGAGACGCACTCGTCCCAGGCCTGGATATCTAAAGTGCTGGCGCGATGCAGCGTGTCGAGAATGGGTGTCTTGACGCGGGCGTTCAGCAATAGCGAGAGAACGCCGGAATGCAGGTCCGCTTCAATGACGAGAGGCCGGTGGGCCCAGTCACGGGCCATGGAATTGGCGGTGTTGAGCAATACGGTCGTCGCGCCCGTGCCGGCTTTGGCGGGCATAAAAAGGAACAGGTTTTTTACCGGTCCCGGACGCGCCTGATACATCGCCGCCCGGACCGTGTCCGAAACACCCTCCGCCGTTACTGGGGTTTTAATCGGCAAGATACCGTAGCGGGTGAACTCCTTCTCGATACCGTCTTTGAAACTGCCGCCCAAGGACAGAACGGCCACGTCCGGCCGCCGAGTCCGCATCACCTCGCCCACTGCCAGCGCCAGTTCGGCCTTTTTCGCCTCCAGAAGAACCAGTTCCGGCTCGAACTGGGTCAACAGCAGAGCCGCCTCATATTCATTGTTAGGAAGACGATCCACAACCTTGGCAATGTTCAGACACCCCGATTCGAACGCGATCGACTGGGCAGCGTTTGACAATGCCGTGTCTTCGGCTACGATTATGGTTCGAAACATATACTGGTACTGTGCACTCGCTTGTGATCAGAGTTCTTCCGCTTGCACGGCCACTACAAACCTGTTATCGGCGGTTTGTGCGATTCCTTATAGTGGGTTATCTCTACGCCGCTTGGGTACAACCTATGCCGGCGGTGTCTGTCACCGATATCGAGTGGCGTCTCATCGGCCCATACCGCGGAGGCAGGGTGCTGGCGGTGACGGGAACCCAGGAAAATCCGAGCACGTTTTATTTTGGCGCAGTCGGGGGAAGTGTATGGAAGAGCACAGACGCCGGCATGGTCTGGAAACCGATTTTCGACGGGGAGCATATCGCCTCCATTGGCGCCATCGCGGTGGCGCCGTCCAATCCCAACACGATTTATGTGGGTACGGGCGAAGCCGACATGCGCGCCGCCATCTCGTTTGGGGACGGCATCTACAAATCCACCGATGCCGGGCTTAGCTGGACTCACATAGGCTTGCGCGATAGCCGGCAGATCGGCAAAATTGTGGTCGATCCGCATAATCCCAACCGGGTTTTTGTGGCCGCGCTGGGTCACCCTTATGGACCGAATGCGGAGCGTGGGGTATTTCGGTCTCTAGATGGAGGCGCGACCTGGGTGAAAGTGCTGGATCGAGGCCCGGAGGTGGGCGCGATCGACCTGACAATGGTTCCGGGCAAGCCAAACGTCCTTTTCGCCGCCCTCTGGAACGCCCGCCGTCCGGCCTGGAGCAGTTACCCACCTCTCGAAGGTCCGGGAAGCGGCCTGTTTCGATCGACGGATGGGGGTACGACCTGGCAGCAGCTTAGTGGACACGGTCTTCCGGAGGGGAAATGGGGACGAGTCGGAGTCGATGCCGCGGCGGGAGGGAAGCGCGTCTATGCGCTGATTGAAGCGCCCGAGGGAGGCTTATTTCGATCCGATAACGGCGGAGTGGACTGGAAAAAAGCCGGCGGTAGCGCCGGTGGTAATCGGCGGTTGATCCGCAGCCGGAGTTGGTACTTCAGCGGCGTGACGGTCGATCCGAAGAATCCCGACATAGTGTATTTGCCCAACGTCGCTTTGTTTAAGTCGACCGACAGCGGTGAGACCTTTTCCATTCTGCGCGGCGCGCCGGGCGGCGACGATTATCACACACTCTGGATAGATCCGAGTGACAGTGCGCACATGATTCTGGGAACCGATCAAGGCGCGACCATCACTCTGAATGGCGGTGAGACCTGGAGCACCTGGTATAACCAGCCGACCGCGCAGCTTTACCACGTGATCACGGACAATGCGGTTCCCTACCGAGTTTATGGCGCTCAGCAGGACAGCGGAACGGCAGTCGTTCCCAGCCGCACGGATTGGGGTCCGATCTCGGAACGCGATTTTCGCAGCGTCGGTGGCGCCGAGAGCGGATATATCGCGCCGGATCCGCGCGATCCCGACATCGTTTACGTCAACAACACCTATGGCACGGTCACACGCTTTGACCGGCGGCTGGCCCAATCGCAAATTATCACGCCCTGGCCGGAAGGCGCGTTTGGCAGTGAGATCAATCATCGAAAATTCCGCAACACCTGGACCTCGCCTTTGATTTTCTCGCCCGCCGACCCCACGGCGTTGTATTTTGGCACGCAGTATCTGCTGAAGACCACGGATGGCGGCCTGCATTGGGAGGCGGTCAGCCCCGATCTTACCGGAGACGCCCGGCAGCCGGCTGGAGACGCCCGCCATCCGGCGAATAGTCCTATCAGTCTAGCGGTCGCCGGAGAGCCCACTCTCGCCAACGCGAAGACTCGCGGATACGGAGTGATCTACACGATCGCCCCTTCTCCGCTGGATAAGAACCTCATCTGGACGGGCAGTGACACCGGCTTGATCTATTTGACCCGCGATGCTGGAAAGAACTGGCAAAATGTTACCCCTCCCCGTTTGCCGGACTGGAGCAAAATCACATTGATCGAAGCGTCACATTTCGACCCGGGTGTGGCCTACGCGGCAATAGACCGGCACCGGCTGGACGATTACCGGCCATACGTCTATCGAACCGGCGATTTCGGCAAGAGCTGGACTTTGGTGGTCAACGGTCTGGAAGAGCCGGCCTTTGTCAATGCAGTTCGCGAGGACCCGGTGCGCCGCGGGCTGCTGTACGCAGCGACCGAACTCGGCGTGGCGATCTCCTTCAATGACGGGGATCATTGGCAATCGTTGCAGTTGAACCTGCCCGCCGTCTCGGTGCGCGATTTAGCGATTCATGGCGACGATCTAGTGATCGCGACGCACGGGCGCTCGTTCTGGATTCTGGACGATGTCTCTCCGTTACGGCAGTTAGCGGTATCCGGCCAGAAAACGGCCTTATTGCGGCCGTCCGACGCCGTGCGGGCCATCCACGACACCTTTCCCGGCACTCCTCTGCCGCCCGACATCCCAACGGCAAAAAACCCACCGGATGGCGCCGTGCTTGACTACTATCTGGAGACCGGCGGTGAGGTTTCTCTCGAGATTCTCGATTCTCGCGGCGAAGTGGTGCGCCGATTTTCGAGCAAAGATGCGGTGAGGCCCCCGCCTCGGGAACTACCGATTGCCCCGTCCTGGTTCATCTCACCGCCCAGGCTCAGCGCTCACAGCGGTTTGAACCGCTTCGTTTGGAATCTGCGGTACCCGCCCGCGGTGGACGAAGTAGATCAAGACTCCGGTACGCGCGTGGATGGCCCGTTTGTGGCGCCGGGAAACTATTTGATGCGGCTAAGGGTGGGCGCCGGCGCCGAAAAATACGAGCAGCCCTTGGTGGTCAAGTTGGATCCGCGCAACATTGTGACCAGCGGGGCAACCAGCGAAGATATCGCGCGCCAGACGGAATTGGGCCTTAAAACCTGGCGGCAGTTGCGGCGCGCCAATACTCTGTTGCGCGCAGCGGGGAAGCTCGGTCCCGGCAACGCGGCCGCAACCCGCGTTCTCGAGGGTAACGGGCGGACGCTAAAATTGGCGATTAGCGGTTTAACAGCCGTGATGAATGTCGTGATGAGCGCCGATCGTCAGCCACCCCAACCAGCCTATGAGCTGTACGAACAATGCGCGGCATCGCTTGATGCTTCCGTGGCCGCGCTCCCGGCACTGAACGAAGCGCTGAAAAGCGCAGGCGAGGGGACAGTTACTCTGCCGGACTAGCGCTTCACTTAATCTGCAGTCCGTACTCTTGCCGCAGCCGCCCGGACTCATACACTCGAAACCAGTACAACCCAGCATCGAGCGGAGGCTTTACCTGCACCGTAATCTGGCCTCGCTCGGTTTCGCCGGTTCCCTGCCAAACAATTTTGCCGCGGCTATCCGCCAGTTCCAGCCGCACTTGACTACCCGCGGGGATATCCGGCGCGCCGGCCTGGACGGTGAGCGCGGTGTGGGCTGGCGCCACGGCAACCGTGGACACGCCACGGGTTGCTAGCAAAGTGACCTCAAACTGCGGCGTTGCATGCGGGCGGCCGAAATACATCAAAACTAACAATGCGGTGACGAGAGTACCGCCTGTCAGAGGCAACGCCCATTGCGACGGCCGCCTGGGCGTTACCCGCAAATCCCGGATAGCAGCTTTTTCCTCAGTGATTTGACGGGCGGCGATTTTGGCCGCGGCAATATACTCATCTACCTCGTTCAAGTGTTGCTGGCACCACGAACAAACCAGGAGGTGTTCTTCAATCGGCGCCACTTGCGCCTCCGAAAGCTGCTGCATGGAATAGCCTTCCAACAGCTCTTCGGAGATGTGACCCATCTCGTTGGTCTTGCTGGACATCGGACCTCCGTAAGCGAATGAGCCCGGACCGGCTCATTCCTTACACCCGTAGTGGGTTGACTAAGCGGAAGTTCTCATAAAAAATGCAATCACGGAATGCTGCAGCTTTTTTTTGCCAATCTCCCCGAATCGAGCCTTGGCACGCGACTTGAACAGGCGGAACTGAGTTTCGGTGAGATCCATCTCCTCACAGATCTGTTCCATGGGTTGTTCCAGCAGGTAAAAACGAACTAAAATTTCGCGGTCCCGCTCGGGCAACTGGTCCAGAACCTTCTTCATGATGGCGGCTTTCTGGCGGGCCACCACGCTCTGCTCCGGGTTGCGGCGCCGATCGGCGATGCGCGAGCCCAGCTCGATATCGAGTTCCTCGCGCCGGCTGTGGACCAACTGGTCGATATAGGACGCCACTTGCCGGCGCACGATGGTACGGATGAATCCCATCAGCCTTTCCGGCTCCCGAACGTCGCCGCGCTGAATGGCCTGCACCACGATCAGGAAGGTATCGTGAACTTTGTCGTCGAGTTCCTGCGGACCGAGGTGGCGGCAGAGGTAGTAGCGGATGCCCCTGCCAAAAATGGCGTACAGTTCCTCCATGGCATCCTTTTCGCAGTTCCTGATGCGAACGACCATCCGCGCCCAGTCGATGACTGGCGACTCTGGGCCGTCGAGAAACTCGGATTCGCCTGACACGGCCGGATCCTCCCTGTGCTGCAATTGAGCCCTGGCATCTTGTGGATGCGCGCCACTGACGGTCGCCATATCGCTAGTCCTTCCCCATGACATAAAATGCACTCCAATATCGCGGCTCGGAGCGCCAGGTTGCGGAACGAATCATTTCAATCTGCGCGGCCTGCAGTGCGTCGGCAGTTATGCGTTCTACCGGGCCGTCATGATCGGACGCTCTGAGATCCGGTATGAAGTGTCCATAGAAATGCCGGAACAGCTCCCCGGAATCGTCGGGAGTAGGCCAGAGACTGCCGACGATCGTGGACGCGCCAGCCATCAGCCAAGCCCGCGACAGACCCAGGATGCCCGCGCCAGCCGCTGCGCCGGCGGCCGCCGAACTGCATCCGCTCATCACAACCACCGTATCGGGAGTGTCCAAATTTGCCACATCCTCCACGGTCAGCAGTTCCGCTTGGCCCCGCCGGTTCAATCCGAGATCGATTACCGTCTCATCCCGGCGGTCGCCCGGAAAAAGGAAGTGCGCGGCAAAATGGATCACGGCAGGCCGTTGTTGAACCGCAGCCTCTACTTTCTCGAGCGATGCCCGGGCGCCGGTCAGTATGGTTACCGGCGAACGGACCGCCCATTGCCGCCCACAGGCATCCACCTCCCGCGCGCTGGCGGCGAGACGCGCCAGTTGCAGCCATCCCGCGCGATGGACCTCTCCCTTCCAGCGCGGATCCGCCGCATTGTAAATGCCGTCGCCAACGCCCAGGAACATGCCGGGCGGCATTTTGCTACCGGCTTGGGTAAGCATCCACGCACTCGGAATCTGCTCTAAGCTGTGGAGTTCCGTCAAGTAGACGGGATGCCCCTCTGACCGGGCGGCGATCAACGCCGGGTACGGTATGCGAAACAGCGCATCGCCGGCGGTGATGATCCAGCGCTTCTGTCTCTGCACGGTCTGACTGAGTTGGCCAAACAAATTCTGGTATAAGTCTTCGCTCAGTCTTTCGCGATCGGCCAGGTTGTCTTCGACCGAGGAAGTGGTTCGCGTCGCCAAGTCCGCCAGCACGCTTTCGCGCGGAAGCCGATGAAACTCGAAATGATCTGACGTGAGCGCCCAAAGATATGTCTCCTTCGCCCCAGGGTAAAAGCTCAGCAATGCCTCTTCCGGCCTAATCCTGTCCTGGATATTGCGTAGTGTGTTTGCGGAAGAGGTCCTCTCGGTAATATTCGCGTGGAATGCTGTGGTTCTCAAATAGCGGCCGGCCTCGAGGTCACTGAGTTCGTTCCGCAGCCGCTCAACTCTTCTTCTGCGCTGAACATTTCTTGGCTCATCATTTCTTGGCTCATCATTCGGATTGGCCGGAAGCGCGGTTTGCGCTTCCCGCGGATTGGCCGGAAGCGCGGTTTGCGCTTCCGGCGGACTAGTCAGAAGAGCGGTTTCCGCGTCCCGCAAACGGCCGAGCGTGTTGGCGAGTTCGGCGCTCAGGACCGGCGACCTGCGCAGGTTTCCCATCATCTGCCTCAACCCGGCGGCCCGATCCTGTTCCGCGGCCAGAAAAGCCTCTGGCGTTTTTCCCAGGCGAACACTGGCCTCTACAAAAGCCTGCGCGAGTTCGTGCGTACCGACGTCCGACGCGATTCGTGCCTGATCGGAGAACGCAGCGCCCGCATGCCAGGCATCGGCGGCATCCAGAGCCTGCGCAAACGCGGCCCGCGCTTCCGGTATCCGGTCTTGCGCCATTCTCACGAGACCACGCTGGTAATATGCGAGCCATAGCGCGGGACCCGCATCATAGACCGGAAGCGCCGCTGCGCGATCGATCAACGCGGAGGCCAGTGTAATATCGCCTTGCCCGAGTTTCAGACGGCTGGCGGCGATGTAGCTGGAGCGGAGGTCGCGGTCATGCAAGAGCAGGCGCAGCCGGAACGCTTCTATCACATATGGCTCAGCTTCGGAATACGACCCACGCTCCATGAAAGTCCACCCAGCGCGGTCGTTCAAGGTTGCTCGCAGGCTGTCGTTACCGAGGTCGCCGGCGTGGTTGATCGCTTCTTGAAACAACCTCAACCCGGCGCTGTAGTCACCATGCCGGATGCGAAACGATCCCATTTCGGCCAAGGCCTCGGCCCGATAGGGAAATTTGCGCAGCTTGGCGGCGATTTCAGAGGCTCGCGATGCGGCCTGCTCCGCTGCGTCGTAATTCTGGAGCGTCAAATATAACGATGAGAGATTCAGCCAGATTACGGCCTCCACCTCACGGTTGCCAAGCTCCTGGGCTAACCGGCGGGCGTTCAAAAAAGACTCGAGGGCTCCGGTGTAGTCGAAGGCAGCAAGTTCAGAGCCCGCGGTATTGTTCAGACACACCAGCCCGGCATCACGAGCCCCCATTGACATCGCCAATTCGTATCCCTTGCGATATTCGGTTGCGGCCAAGCGGAACTCGCCGCGCTGATAGGCATCCCGGGCGCGGATTTTGACTTCACGAACGGCGGCGCTCTTCAGTTCCTGATCGGGAGCTTGGGGCGGGGGGCTCGAACGGGAGCCCACCAACAAAAGTGCAGCCGAATAGGGCAAAACAACAGACAGCCTGAGCATAAGCGGCCGGACCTGGTACCCTTCCGACTTCTAGTACTATTAAGCTTTTTTCGGTGAACATAAGCAGCTTAGCACGGGTATAATCCCACGAACAGTACTAAATAGGGTTTTCTCAGAAAAAGATGTCAGGGCCCTACGTGGGTTTCTTGCTCCACATAGGGCCCTGCTTAGATCCCTTGTTTACAGGATTTCAAGGAATTAATAAGTGCTCTCACCGAGCGCCTATTAGGGCAGAATGATGATAATGGGAGGCATGATCGGAGATCTCCTTTCCGGCGGACAAGTGCAACTTCCTCCACCGGTCCAAGCGTAACTGTGGGGGGCCGTTTGTCCGCGCCTTCGCTTCCCCGTAAACTATTGGAAGAACAGGCTCAAGAATTTTGCAGATTTACGTGACTGCCAAAAACGGCGGGTGCGGGGAGGGTATGAAGCAGGGGCCAGACGAATCGCTGAACGGCCTGCGCCCCGGCCTACTTCGACGTGTCCACTTGCAATCAAACTTAGCCGCGAGTGCGGGTGTTCGTTCTCCGAATATTCGCCCCCGCATTCGCGGGTTTTTGAAATAGTACTAGAGTTAGGGGCGGTTTATATCAGCTCTTCCAGGCGAGGCATAAGGTAAAGCCGAGGAATGCAGCCAACCGTTCGGCTTCCAGCCCAGCCGCCCGGCGTACCCAGGCGGGCGCTGGCAGGAATGGCTCTATAACGACCTCGACGCGGTTGCCCTGGATTTGGTGCCGCCAGACACCGTGCATCAGGCCATTTACCAGCAAAACCGGCGAAATCCAGCCCTGCGGCCGGTAAACGCGGCTGCGCAGATCACCCGGTAGAAGATGCCCGGCATGGTACGACGCGCCGACCACGTACTGGTCGAAACCGGGCAACAGACGGACTGACTTGCCCGGCGCCAGTTCACGCGCCTCGCGAGCATCGCGCGCCAGCATCCAGGCTGGCGTACCCTCTACCTCGACCGGACACACCTCGTCACCGAGCAAGGCGATCCATTGCTTTGCGGTGGTAATCCCGCCGCCGCTCCACCAGCGAGCCAAATCGTGGTGCGTCGCCGGGCCATACGCAGCCAGAAAGCGGCGAGTGATTTCGGCTAGCGCGGCCTGCGGATCGACCGGCGGACCCAGTGCCCGCCCTGCCTCCGCCAGCCAGGTGTCCGGTCGCGTGAACTGGACGCGCTGACCCAAGCTCGGCCCGAAACACAGGCGGCCAGTGAACGCAGCCGGCTTCAGAATAGTGCCCCAACTGCTCTCGGCGAGCTTCGGGTTTACTTGTCGCGCCAGCTCTTCGCGCGTCATCACGCGCCCCTTCAGAGCCGCAGCGACGGCTTCCGTCAACTGATGGAGTTCCTCCTGGGAGATCCCAAAGTGCTTCTGCCACAACGCGGGCTTCAGATATCGCGGGCTGGTGCTCAGGGCCGCGTGCCAGAGCGGCAATTCGCCGGAAGGAAGCAGATGCAGCGTGCCCCGCATCGCCCAGGTCTTGACCAGTGAGCGGTCCTGCCAGAGCGCGCGCTGAACTGCCTGGCGGTCGAGGCCTTCCACCCTGGCCCAGGCGGTCAACTCGGCGGAGGACATGAGCTGGGCGTGCAAGCCACACAGGCGGCTCGCCACCGAGAGCAGGCTGCCGGCGGGGGCGCGCCGATCGAGATGCTGGCGATGAATGCGCCAAGCGGCGGCTTGGGACCAGGTGAGCTTCAGCATTCGGTAATTATTATGCCAGCGGGCGGCGTGCTCGCTAGTATGATGAGGATATGCTCCGCTATCATGTGGCTTTTTTTCTGCCCAACGAGCCTGGCGGAATGGTTGTTGCAGAAGCCCTCGATTTTGCTGGAGCTGTCAGTCAGACACCCCCCGCGAAGCGGGTGGCTTGATGAGTTGGGCCGCCTCAAAGGCGGTTGGTTCGCAGAGTTAGGCGTCGCGCGATGCGCGCCTTATTGGTTAGTTCAGAATTGTCCGCCTGCTCCATCCGCCGCTTCCTGCTCGCGGATGTAGGTGCGGACCTGCTCCAGTTCGAACCCGACGGTCGATACCGCGTAACCGCGAGCCCAGAAATGCTCGCCTGTGAAGTTTCTCTCCTTGCCGCACAGACGGGCGATCGCGATGGCGCTCTTCCCTTTCAGAAACCCGATCACCGACGCCACCGGGTGCTTGGGTGGAATCGCGATGCACATGTGCACGTGGTCCGGCATCAGATGGCCCTCGATGATCTGGCACTCCTTTTGCCGAGCCAGCGCGTGGAAGATCGCACCCAGTTGCCTGACGGGTTTGGCCGAAGATGGCTTTCCGACGTCGTTTGGGCACGAACACAACGTGATACTTGCAGTCCCATTTTGAATGGGATAGGCTTTGATAAGTTTCAGACATTACATCCTCTCCTTGTGGGTCATCAAGCCACTTGGAGAGGATTCTACTCCCGGAACGGTCAAACCTCTTCGAGTCGCACTGGTCGAACCAGTGGCTTACCCATTGAGTCAAGGATTCGATTTGCCGGACGCTCGGCTGATGATTGCCAGCGCCATGCATGATCTTGCCGAACTACTTTTGGAAGAGGGCAAGCCCCTACCCACCCTCGCGGCGGATGCGGAGCGATCCGATGCCGATTTGATCGAATTGGCGCCCCTCTCCGTTCATGTCGGCGCTCGGCAGGTGTGAAGCGGCACGAACTGATCGATCATTTGCGCCGGCACAGTTGCCGTCTGGAACGCGAGGGTTCGCGCCACACCATCTTCGCCAATCCGGATAGCGGTGCGTCATTCTGAGATAGACAACCGGCTGGCACGCAAAATCTGCCAACAACTGGCGATAGAACCGATCCGGTGACCGCCTCTGCCAGCCGATTCTTGCACGCCCAAATTTCGGGAGCGCGCCAAGCCGCCGCTTGAGGCCAGGTAAGCTTGAGCATCAGCCAATAATTATGGCAGCCCCATCAGAACCCAAACTTGCGCCAAAAGTACGCGAACGATTGATTGCGGCTGCAAGCCGTAGTTGCATCGAAGTGCTCCAGAAGCTCGATTAGAAAATCGAGTTGCGAGTCGAATCGCCCAGGCCGCAGCTCGTCCAAGTTCTCTTTGGTCAAGCGGTCGGTCGTACTTGGGCACACGATCTTGAAAGCAGCAGCGCCATCAGATGTAAGCCCTGCAAGATACCAACTCTCAATTTCTTTTGAGACGACGATAATTTCGCCAGGCTTCACGGCGGGATACCGTTCCCGCAGCTTTGTCTTTCGAACGGACACGCATGGAGCGGAATTCATGTCAGCTACGAACAAGCGATCGAAACCTTGGTGTGCCATCGCGGTCAAGAGCTTGTTGCATCTCGCCTGCTCTAACTGGCGATACTCCCGCACGATCACCAGATCGTATTTGATGGCCAACCGAGATTGGACAACTCGTTCAAAAAATCGCCGGTCCCGGTCGCCCTCGACCCAGATCACCAGCTTGTCCGCCACGCGCTAGACCTCAAGGAGGTTCTGAACGTACAACTCGTCCATGCTGATTTCATCGCGCAGAAACTGCTGGATCTCTGCCCTGTCGGCCGGCCGGCTAGCGCGAGATGAGCCAGAGCTATCGCGCGAGATCAGGATCAACTGTCTGGGATCGACATACCGCACGATCTCAGGGTTATGAGTACTGACGACAATTTGCTTCAGACGCGAGGCGTCCTGGAGCATCGCAACCAGCTTCGACATTAGGGAGGGATGCAGGTTCCGGTCCGGCTCTTCAATCACAACGAACGGCTTCCGTTCGAAGTAAAGAATCACCAGGATCGCGATGATATCGATGGTGCCGTCGGAGAGAAAAGACGCTGGCATCGGCTCACGCGAAAACTTCTCGTGCAAGTTGAAAAACAGCGAGCTGTCCCGAAGCGGCTCTGTTCGCAGCTCGTCGGCAAAGGGGAGGATGTCTTTCAGAAGGTTGATCAGCTTCCGGCGATTTTCTTCGTCAGAGAGGATTCGGTCAAGCACGATTGCTAGATTGTGCGCGTCAGGGTCCAATTCGCTCTTTTCCCCAAAAAGCACGCCCGTTTTCGGCGCTTTCGGGTCGACATCATATACTGCAATCGATTTCAGGCCAACAAGCGGCAGCATCGACCGGAACACCTCGTCCTCGATGAGGAGTACGGGTTGACGGGCCTCGGACCCATTCAGGCGGCTCAAAAGAAATTCAGCAAAGGCATCAATGTCGCCGTTATGCTCGTACACGTCGCCAGTTCGCTTGAGCACAAACTCAGCGGTCGGCGCAATTCTGCTTTTGCTCAGACGTTCCATCCAGAGGTATTCTTCCGCCACGCGGATACTGCGCCCGCGCGGGAAAGCAAGAGAGAACTTGTATACCAGCGACATCACGCGCGACGTAGCCCGCTCGGAGAGGAACGGCACAATCTGGTCGTTCTCGTCCGGTTCCAGCCATAATTTGATCTCGACCAGATCATCTCCGGCGCAGTTGATATTTCGGAGGTACTGCGCTCCGCCCTGGATCGAGACCGCATTCTCCAGCCCAGTCTGTGCGATGTCGCGAACAAACGTGAAAAGCTGGACAAAGTTCGACTTGCCCGATGCATTCGCCCCAATCAGAACATTGAGGTCGTCAAGCTTGATGTCGAGCTCCCGAAAGCTTTTGAAGTTCTTAGCCTGAACGCGCGTCAGTCGCATGGCTCACCCGTTGATAACATCCAGTCTAGCAATGGGCCGTTGCACCACCCCACCTGTGATATCGTCATGAGTTTGCCGCTAGCACCACTCCAAGGCGTCCGAGTGCTCGATCTCACCACGGTCGTGGCCGGGCCGTTTTCCACCATGATTCTAGCCGACCTCGGCGCCGAGATCATCAAGGTCGAGCGCATTGATGGCGGCGACGACGCCCGCGGCATGGGACCGCATCTCGGCCCCTGGGGCGCCTATTTCGTTCCGCTTAATCGCGGCAAGCGATCCATCGCTCTGGATATCACGCAACCCAACGGTCGGGACGCTGTCCTGCGCCTGGCGAAATCCTGCGACATTTTTGTCGAGAATTTCCGCGGTGGCAAAGCCGCCGCTCTCCGCCTCGACGAGGGCCATATCCGCGCCGCCAAGCCCGACATTATTTACGCGTCGCTTTCCGCCTTCGGCAACGGCGGCCCCGATTACACCAAGCCCGGCTACGATGCGCTGCTGCAAGGACGCACCGGCATCATGAGCGTCACGGGCACAGACCAGCATTCGATGGTGCGCGCCGGCGTTTCTATTGTCGACATGGGCGCGGGCATGTGGCTCGCTCTGGGTGTGCTGGCTGCTCTGCTGGAGCGCCAGCGCACCGGCCTCGGCCAGCGCGTTGACGCGTCCCTGCTCGAGACCGGAGTGATGCTGATGGCGTATCATTTGCTCTATCGTGAGTTCTCCGGTCACAACCCGACCCCACAAGGCAGCGGACATAGCGCATTCGCGCCGTATGGCGCTTACTCGACCGCGGACGGCCAGATCATGATCGGTATTTCGAATGATCGCCTTTTTCAGCGTCTCTGCAATGCTCTTGGACAGCCGCAGTGGGCGCAGCATCCGCTCTATTGCACCAACCCGCTGCGCGTCGAACATCGTGCGCAACTCGACACCGCGATCGAGGCAATTCTGAACCAGCGCAGCACCGCGGACTGGACGATAATTTTCGACCGGCACGACGTCCCCGTCAGCGCGATTCAAAATGCGGGGCAGGTGTTAGAGGACCCGCAGGTCGCGGCGCTTGGCCTCCTGCACAGGGTATCTCTGGGTGAAGCCGGTCAAGCCACGGTTCCGCAAATTCCGATTCATCTTTCCGCGACGCCGCCGGCCGTTCCCGGCAGTCCGCCGGCACTCAATCAACATGGGCGCGAAATCCTCACGGAAGCCGGATTCACGGTGTCTGAAATCGAGGCGCTCTTCTTACGAGGCACGGCATGAGCCAGGACGACCGAGAGTTGATCATCGCCACGGTGCGCCAATTCGTGCGCAATGACGTGGTCCCCGTCGCCTCTGAACTGGAGCACCGCAATGAGTATCCGCACGCGCTGGTCGCGGCCATGCGCAAGATCGGCTTGTTCGGCCTCAACGTTCCGGAGCGCTTCGGCGGCGCGGATGTTGACACGACCACCTTCGCCATGATTTTTGAGGAACTGGCCAAGGGCTGGCTCGGCCTGGCGGGAGTCATCGGCACGCATTCGGTGCTGTGCGATGTACTTAACCGCTTTGGCAACGAAGATCAGAAGCAACGCTACCTGCCCGGGCTCGCCAGCGGTGAGCGCCGCGGCGGCATCTGCCTCACTGAATCGAACGCCGGCACCGACCTCCAGAACATTAGCACCGTGGCCCTGCGCCAGGGCGACACTTACGTCGTAAATGGATCCAAAATGTGGATCACCAACGCGCGGCACGGCAATACTTTTCTGCTTTTGGCCAAAACGAACCCAAATGCGAAGCCCGCGCACAAAGGAATGAGTACGTTTGTTATCGAAAAAGGCGCCGAAGGGCTCAATGTCAGCCGCGATATCGACAAGCTTGGCTATAAGAGTGTCGAGACCTGCGAACTCCATTTTCAGGATTTCCCTGTACCGGCGGCCAATCTGATCGGCGAAGAAGGCGCTGGATTCCGCTATGTCATGACGGGCCTCGAGGCCGAGCGCCTCAATGTAGCCGCGCGGGGACTCGGCATCGCTCGCGCGGCGTTTGAAGAGGCCATCCGTTACGCGCAACAGCGAGTGACCTTCGGCAAGCCGATCGCCGAGCACCAGGCAATTCAGTTGAAGCTCGCCGATATGGCGACCAAAATCGAGGCGTCGCGTCTGCTGATTTATTCGGCGGCCGAAAAGCGCGATAAAGGCGAACGCTGCGATCTCGAAGCGGGCATGGCCAAGCTGTTCGCCACCGAAACCGCGGCGGAAGTGTCGTTTGATGCGATGCGCATTCTGGGCGGCAACGGATATTCCAAGGATTTCGCCGTCGAGCGTTACTATCGCGATGCGCCGCTGGTGGTGATTGGGGGCGGCACGAATGAACTGCAGCGGATTATTATTGCCCGGCGCTTGATGGAGCGCTATCGAGATTTGTAAAGTATGAACTATCTTGTGGGGCAGGCGCCGCCGATTATGAATCGGCCTTGGCGGGTTAACAACCCGCCGCCGGTTAACAACCGGCCCCACAAATTTGAACTTCCATGAACCTAGCTGAACTCTTCGATCTCTCGCTCATCGGCCGCCGTGAAGCCGAAGCGCTCGAATTCCTTGGCCAAACCTACACCTTCGGAGAGATCGACGACCGCAGCAATCGGTTGGCGCAACTCCTGCTAGGACGCGGCCTGCGGCAAGGCGACCGCCTGTGCGTCTACCTGATCAATTGTCTGGAAATGATCGATCTTTATCTCGCCTGCGTTAAACTTGGCGTGATCTTTGTGCCCATTAACATCCTGTATCGTGACCGCGAGATCGCGCATATTCTCCAAAACGCCGAACCAAAAGCGGTAATCTCGGACACTCCCATCGACGCCAATGTCCCAGTCTGGCTCAGGTCCGGCCTCGACACAACCAACTTTCCGCCGGAGCGCCCAAAAGCCGCCCTCGACGGTGACGCTCCCGCTGGAATCATCTATACATCCGGCACTACCGGAACGTCCAAGGGCGCGGTCCTCACGCACAATAACTTCGCCTCGAACGCTATCACGCTGCTGACCTGCTGGCAGATCACCGGCGCGGACCGCCTGCTGTTAGCTCTGCCGCTGTTTCACGTTCACGGCCTGGGCAACGGGATTCACTGTTGGCTGGCCAGCGGCTGCCGTATGCGCCTGCTGGAGCGCTTTGAACACCTGAAGGCCACCACGGAATTTCTCGATTTCCGCACCACCCTCTTCTTTGGCGTGCCCACCATGTACGTCCGCCTGCTCGATATTGCGGCAGACCAAGCCCGACAGATCGGAAGCGTCATGCGCCTGTTCGTCTCCGGCTCCGCCCCGCTGCCCGCCCAAGTGCTCGAAGAGTTCCGCGCCAAATTCGGCCATACCATTCTCGAGCGTTACGGCATGAGCGAAAACATGATGAACATCAGCAATCCTTATATCGGCGAACGGCGTCCCGGCAGTGTGGGTATCCCGCTCCCTGGCGTTTCGGTGAAACTGATCGACGGCGAAATCTACCTGAAAGGCCCGAACGTTTTTGCCGGCTATTGGCGCAACACGGAAGCGACGCGGGCGTCGTTTGCCGATGGCTATTTCCGCACCGGCGATCTCGCTACCCGCTCCGACGACGGATACTATACGCTCTCCGGCCGCAAGAGCGACCTGATCATTTCCGCCGGGTTCAACATTTCCCCGCGTGAAATCGAAGAGTTCCTGCTAGAACAGGAAGAGATCGCCGAGGCCGCCGTCGCGGCGGTCGAAGATCGCTTGAAAGGCGAGGTACCGGTGGCATTCATCGTTCTCGCAAAGCCGGTGAGTCCGGAACACCTGGAACAGCGCTGCCGTGAACGCCTGGCTTCATTCAAAGTGCCCCGCGCTTTTGTGACCGTCGATAAGCTTCCGCGCAACGCGATGGGAAAAGTGCAGAAGCATCTGCTTCCCAAGCCCTGACTTGTGCCAAACTGCAAGGAGATTATGCCGCACCCCGTCCGTCACCGGTTTATCGAGACCAACAACATCCGAATGCACATCGCCGAGCAAGGCGAAGGTCCGCTGGTCATCTTCACTCACGGCTTCCCGGAATCCTGGTATTCCTGGCGTCACCAGATGGCTGCTCTGGCCGAAGCCGGCTATCATGCGGTCGCGCCGGATCAGCGCGGGTACGGTCAGACCGACCGGCCCGAGCCCATTGACGCTTACTCGCTGTGCCATTTGTCTGGCGATATTGTAGGACTGGTTTACGCTCTGAATGAAGGCCCATGCGCGCTCATCGGTCACGACTGGGGTGCGCCCGTGGCCTGGACCACGGCGCTGTTGCGGCCCGATCTCATTCACACTCTGGGGCTGCTCAGTGTCCCGTTCATCGGCACCTTCTACGACGGTCCCGTGCCGACGGAGGGCATGAAGAAAATGCAGGGCCCCGACAAGTATTTCTACCAATATTATTTCCAGGAGCCCGGGCGCGCCGAAAAAGAGCTGGAAGAAGACGTTCGTGGCAACATGCTGCGCTTCTTTTATGGCGCTTCCGCAACTACGCCGGTCGAGAAACGCTGGCGCCTGCTGTTCCCCAAAACCCAGCGCATGGTGGATGGGATTCCAGTGCCGGCGGAGTTGCCATCCTGGCTTAGCGAAGAAGACCTGCAATATTTTGCCAACGAATTTTCCCGCACCGGTTTCCGCGGCGGCCTCAACTGGTATCGCAACATGGACCGCAACCGGGAATTGCTAGCTTTTCTGAAAGGCTCCAAAATCACCCAGCCCACCTACTTCCTGGCCGGGGAAACGGACGGCGTCATCGTGATGTACAAAAGCGCGCTGGACCGGCTAGAGGAAAATGTGCCTAATCTCAAAGGCAAGGTCATTCTCCCGGGCGCCGGGCATTGGGTGCAGCAGGAAAAAGCGGAAGAAACCAACCAACATCTGCTGGCGTTTCTGAACGCGGGGCAGGGAGCGCGTCCGGCGACCGCTTCGGCGAGCTAACTTCCCGCGGGCTGTTAACCAGGCTGTTGACCCAAGCGCCTGTGCCACGAAACGCTAGCGACAATTTGATCAAATAGGCACATTTCCCTCCAGCCCCGAACGTCAGTGAGGGGAAGGGCGAAGTTCCACACCGCGGGAAATGTACAAAACTCCAGGCGCGGGTAAATAACCCGCGGCAGGTTGATAACCTGCCCCACATTTGTTTCTGCAACTTTTGCTAATTCGCGGTATTATTTGAGAACCTCCAGAAAGGAGAGGTTGTATGCAATACAGCCGGGGACTAATCCTGTTCTCTTTCTTGGCGCTGATCGCTCCGGCGCCCGCGGCAGCCATGGCGTGCGCCGCACTTCCCGCAGCCGGCTCCATGGATTTCGAGCCCAAACTCGAAGCCTTCATGAACGCCTGGTGCTACCGAACCGAAAATTGGAATCACGATCTGAATGTCCGCACCAGCGACGGCGTTCATCCGTTCGTCAAGATTTACTACTCTCCGGCACTCTGGAATTGGCTCACCAGCGGTGGCCGCAAAGGCGATGTTCCGGATGGCGCCATGCTTGTCAAGGAGCAATACCAGAAGATCACGGACAAAAAACCGGACGAGTGGACCATTATGGTCAAGGACCACGCCGGTTCGTTCGACGGCTGGTATTGGGCCGATCTTGGAATTCCCGCCACGCCGGTTACGCCCCCGCCCCCCTGCTCTGAGCCCCAATTCCCGTATGTCGGCTTTGGCCAGTATTGCATCAACTGTCATGCTTCGGCAGTGGATCAGCAACTGACCTATGCATCTACACAATGGACCAAGCCCACCACGCCGGCAGTTCTGACCAGCCCATCGTTTGCGAACAATATCCATCATCGGATAGCCATGATGGAAAAGCAGGAACGGCGTTCGCCCGGTCCTTCAAAAGCATTGGCGAACTTGTCCCGTATACCCGGCGCCGTGTTCACCAATCTTCGCGCGCTGCCTCCCATGCCAGTACCGTGCATGATTTCCGAAGCGAACGATCACGTGGTGTCGGGCGGCAAGCCCGGCGGACCGGAGCAATTCCTCACTTCCGACCAATGCATGGGCTGCCACGACGCCACTGGCACCTTATCGGGCGCCAATCGCGGCGACATACCCAGCATGCTGTGGCCCAACGCACAGGCCTCATCGATGGTCAACGTCTCGCCTTATGGCGAGTGGCGTTATTCGATGATGGGACTCTCCGGGCGCGACCCAATTTTTTTTGCCCAGCTCGATTCCGAAACGACTATCCACGCCAACCTCAAGGACCATCCGAACGACGCCAAGCTATTCATTGAAGACCTGTGCCTACGCTGCCATGGCGTGATGGGTGAGCGCCAGTATAAGGAGGATACGGGCAAGCTCTTCCCGCGCAGTGAGCTGCTCCGCGCGAGTTCGAAATACGGGGCGCTGGGGCGCGATGGCGTTTCTTGCACGGCGTGCCATCACATTTCGGCCGAGGGGCTCGGCAAGCCGGAGACCTTCACCGGCGAATTCAAAGTTGGCCCGCCCGCCGAGGTCTACGGACCCTTCAAAGATGTCATCACGTATCCCATGAAGAGCGGCGTCGGCATCGAGCCGAAAGCGACCGACGCCAACCAGATTCAATCCTCGGCGCTGTGCGGTTCCTGCCATACCGTCGTGCTGCCGGTGTACGACGCGCAGGGAAACCGCTTGATGGAGAACGGCAAGCCCGCGGTTTTCTATGAGCAGGATACCTATCTGGAATGGCTGAACAGTGTATTTCAGAACGAGTATCCGCCCTATGGGACGGATAAGCAGACCTGCCAGGATTGCCACATGCCCAGCGATTACCAGGGCAACAAGCTGTCCTACAAGATTGCCAATATTGAAGACAACACGTTTCCGGCTGTGATGTTTCGCGCGCCGGATACGGACATCACCATGAAGCTGCGCGATCCATTTTACCGGCACACGCTGCTCGGCATCAATTTGTTCGCGCTCGAAATGTTCGGGCAATTCCGCGTGCCGCTTGGGCTGTATCAGACCGACCCCATGCTTCCCAACCCGGGCCAAACTAAAACCAGCCATGCTACCGCGCTGGCTTCCAGCCTGGAACTCGCCACCACCAAGAGCGCTCAGCTAAACATCCTGTCCGCACGCAAGGCGAACGGCAACCTGGAAGCGGAGGTGGAGGTCGTCAACCTGGCTGGGCACAGTTTTCCTTCCGGTGTCGGCTTTCGACGCGCGTTCGTGAAATTTGAACTGCTCGATCGCGGGGGCAACACGCTGTGGGTTTCGGGCAACACCTCGAGCGAGGGCATCATCGTCGATACCGCCGGCAAGCCGCTGATCACCGAATTCTTCAGCCCGCAACAACAACAGTTCCAGGTGCACCGCTGGACCGGTAATCCGATCACCGCCGATAACCAGGTGCAGATCTACGAAGAACTGGTCGAGGATCCGCAGCATATGATGACGACCAGCTTTCTGAGCCTCTACAAGCGTGTCAAAGACAACCGCCTTCAGCCGAAGGGTTGGAGCCGGAATGGCCGCTACGCCAACGAGACCCAACCGGTGGGCACAGGCGCGGACCCGAGCTACGGCAACGGCAAAGGATCGAGTGTGGTCAGCTATCGGATTCCGCTCACGGCGAAAACTCAGGGGGTCGCGTCGGTGCGCGTCAGTCTGCTCTACCAGACCATTCCGCCCTATTTTCTGCGTCAGCGCTCGGAAACTGGACATGGACCGGATTCAGCACGATTGGTCCAATTCGTCCAGCAATTGAAGGTTGCCACAACGCCGGTGGCAAACTGGAGATTGCAAATCGCAACCAAAACAGGACCAGTGCAATGAACCGCAACGGCATTCTTTGGGTCGGCGCCAATCAAAGCCGCTATTGGCCAAGGCAGCAGACGCCGGACTGGGCAGTTGTCGCCATGCCTCTAAACGAGGCGTCCGTTCTGAGGACGGCGTTCGATGCTACTTATACCGGCTACCGGCGCTTGAGCCGCACCGCCGCGCTGGCCGCCACATCGCGCCTGGCGCAGCGGGTGGCCTTGGCGTCCACCGGTTTAAATCCGAAATGGCAGCCTTGTCCGTGGCAGTCCGGCGTGGTCAAAGCGCCCACCAGCGTAGAGAATCAGGGCGTGGGATATCTGCCCGCCAACTGGTACACGCGCAATCTCCGGCGTTATGCAAGGGAACTCAGCTCCATCGGCGTGGTGGAAGAATGGCTCGAGGGCGAAGCCTGGGAACAAGACGGGTACATCGTGAAAGGCCAACTAGGCTGGTTCTGGCCGTTGCGGCAACATTGGGATCCGCGCAACACAAAAATCCGAAAGTACCAACGCGCCAAGACGCTGCCTGGTCCGGATGGCCTGCGCGAATCGACCGCTATCGTGGTGCGCACCATCGGGCTGGCCGATTGCTGCTTTTGCGCCGAATGGCGGCTCACCAAGAACGGCTGGCGGCTGATTGAGATCCAGGCGCGGCTCGGACAGGACGAGGGACTCGCGGAACTTATGGTGGACGGCGGGAAGCCCTTGCAGACAGTGGAGTCAGTCGTTCGCGAGGCGTATGGCGTGCCCGCTGAACCGGCGCCCCGCCGAATCGTGGCGGCGGGGAGGCGCGCCCGTTCGTCGAGTGTATACTGACCGCTTATGGCCATCGTGAACGTCGTTACCGAAGAACAAGCTGCGCCGCAGGTGCAGGAAACCTTTCATCAACTGAAGCAGGCCGTGGGCAAAGTGCCGAATTTCTTTGCCGCCATGGCTCACCGGCCAGAGGTGTTAAAGGCCTTTATGCCGCTCTATGCGGCGATCGTCGATGATGGCACGGTCGAGGCCAGGTACAAGGAGTGGGCTTATCTGCGGGCTTCGCTGGTGAACGGATGCGAATACTGCATGCGCGCGCATTCGGCTTCAGCCCGGCGCGCCGGCATCACCAAAGAACAGATTGAGGCGCTCCCGTTCTATTGGCGCAGCCCGTTGTTTGACGAGAAAGAGAAGGCGACCATCCTGTATGCCGATCGCGTGACCCGCGCCGCCACGACTCTCCACTCCGCCGAGTTGGAAGAGTTGCGCAAGTATTACGACGAAGGACAGATCGTCGAATTGACGCTGGTGGTTTGCCTGGCAAACTTCACCAACCGGTTCAACGACGCTCTTGAAAACATTCCCGATCTCGGTTGATGACAGCGCGCCAATCACGCTTTCGCGCAGGTGTATACTATCCACCGGTATGAAACATATACTCACTTTGCTGGTCTTCGCCTGTGTGGTCGCAGTGGTTCCCTCGTACGCGAAAAAACAACCCATGCAACTGGCTGGTGTGGCTTGCGAAACTCCGCCGCCACTGCACTGTCCCGACGCGAACTGCCCCGGTCCGTTGGTGATTGAGCAAGGCACCGCGATCGAACCGATGACCGGCCGCAAGTTTTTCCTCGATTACCCGTGCAACTTGAAGCGCGGTGAGAAGGTCACGTTTATCCTGGCGCTGCATGGCGCGGGTTCTTACGGCAACTGGCAGCGGAATTATTTCCCGCTGATGGACTATAAAGACAAATACCGGCTGGTCATCGCAACGCCAAACTCACCCACGCGCGTATGGTCGCCGAACGATGACACGTATCTCCAGAACATCGTGAATCTGGTATATGAGCAAGTGGGAAAGCAAGACATAAAGGCCTTCTGGCTGGTCGGACATTCACAAGGTGGAATGACTTCCAACCGGCTGGTGCGCACAGATTTCTTCAAGCAGAGAGTGGATGGCTGGCTGAGCTTGTCGGGCGGCCGCTTGGGGCCGACGCCACCGCTGCCCGCGAGCTTTTTCCCGCGACCCGCGGGGGCCGCTGCTACCGCTACGCCGCCTGCCCGGCCCGCCGGATTTGCAGCCGCGATGGCGGCCCTACGCGAGCCGCCCGCCGCCGACTTTTCATTCATCTTCGAGACGGGCCAGCATGAGCTGGGCGACCAGCCGATCCCCGATGCGTCGACCTGGGCCACGAAATATGATTGTGGCGCGCGGGTGCATGTCACCGACATAACGGACACCAAGCCTGGATATGTCTACGATTCAACCCGTCAGAACCCGGGTTCCGATGCGTGGGGCCATCTGCCGCGGCCAGGCGTAGCGGAAGTCTTCGAATATCCGCACTGCAAAGATGGCCGCATCGTGGCTGACGTAGTACGCATGGGCAAGGGTCACACTGAAGGATTGGAGCCTCACGTCACCGAAGAGCTGATCAAGCTGATGCTCACCGCCAAAAAAACGCGCCCTAGTGTTTCTCTTTGATTTGCGGATCGCGTGGCGTGGCTTGCGCCGCAGCCCGGGATTCACGGCGGCCGTGGTGGCCACGCTGGCGCTGGGGTTGGGTGCGAACGCCGCGCTGTTTGCGATGCTGTCGGAGTTGTTGTGGAAGCCGCTTCCCTTTTCCGATCCGGACCGCCTGGTTAGCGTATTCGGGTTGCGCGCGGACAAGAGCGAGACCGGCGTAGCCTGGTTGGATGTGCGCGACTGGCAGCAAGCCACGCACTCCTTGTCGGCGCTGGGCGTTTATCGCGACCGCACTTTCTTGTTAGCTGGTCCGCCGAATACCGTGATTACCGCCGGCATGGTGAGTGCCGGCTTCTTCGCGGCCCTGGATGTCCGGCCAGCGTTCGGCCGCGCGATGCAGCCAAGCGATGAGCACGCGGGCAACAATCATGTGGTTTGGTTCAGCGATGCGCTCTGGCGCAATCGCTTTCACGCGGACCGGTCCGCGATCGGCAAGATAGTGCGACTGAACGAGGAAACGTTCACGATTGCAGGAGTATTGCCGCCGCTAGCTTTTCCGATGCGAGGCAGCATTCCGGATTTGTACTTTCCGCTGGAGGAGCGCGATTACGCGCAACGCCGCGGAGGCGGAGGCATCGGCGCTATCGGCCGATTGCGCGCTGGAGTGTCGATCCGCGCCGCGCGCGCCGATCTGGAGGCTGCATCCGCGGCACTCTCCAACCGCCGATATGGAGCAAGCCTCCGTCCGTTGCGAGAGCAACTGGCAGGGAACCAGGCCGCGCCGCTGTGGTTGCTGTTCGGCGCCGCAGGCTTGCTTTTTGCGATCAGCGCGGTTAACGTCGCGAATTTGCTGATCGCGCGATCTTTGGCGCGGAAGCGGGAAACCTCTATCCGCATCAGCCTGGGAGCGAGTTCAGCGAGACTGCTACAGCAGCGTCTCATCGAAGCGGGCTTGCTCGCGGCGCTGTCTTCTATTGCGGCATTCGCGGTGGCCGCCGCCCGGCTCGACTGGAGAACCAGCGTATTCGCCGCCATGGCCGCGGTCGTGACCACGCTGGGCCTCGGACTGATCCCCGCGCCTTCGCTCACGCAGCGGCAGTCCTCGCTCCGGCGCGTTTTGGTGATTAGCCAGATCGCGCTGAGCTTCAGTTTGCTGCTGGCTGCGGGCCTGCTGCTGCACGGCCTGTGGAACACGCTGCACGTGAATCCCGGCTTCAGTCCGCGGCAGGTGCTGACCGTGGGCATCGGCATTCCGGAAGCGCGTTACGACTCGGATGGCAAAATGGTTCGGTTCTACGAGCGGGCGATCGCAAAGCTGGCCGGCGTCCCGGGCGTAGAACTCGCCGCCGGCGGCGCGGGGCTGCCGATGACGGGGACGGGGACCGCAAAATATCAACGCGAAGACCGGCCGGTCGATCGGGACCAACGTCCCACCGCCGCCTGGAGCATCGCCAGTCCGGCTTACTTTGCCGCGCTAAAAATCCCTGTGCTTCAAGGGCGTGAGTTCTCGCCCGAAGATCGGATCGGCCTGCCGCCGGTTTGCGTGATCAATCGCGCGCTGGCGCAAGCTGCTTTCCGCGGAGAGAGCGCGATCGGCAAGCGCCTGATGCCCGACCTCGATACGGCCTCGTATGCAAGGGGAACAGCTTGGGAGATTGTCGGCATCGTCGCCGACGCCCACCAGGTTTCGCTGGAACAGGATCCGCTGCCGCAATTCTTCGTCCCTTTGTACCAATTTCCGAGCGAGGGTTTGCGATTTATCTTGCGCACCGCCGCATCGCCAGCGGAACTGACGCCCGCCGTGCGAGCAGCGATCGCTGACGTCGATCCCAACCTGGAACAGGTCACACCGGCGCCCATGTCCCGATTCATAGACCGAAGCTTGGAGAGCAGGCGCCGGACGGCGCTGTTGCTGGCATCTTTCGCCGCCGCCGCCCTGCTCGTCACCGCTCTCGGACTATTCGGGCTAATGGCATTTCAAGTCGCACGCCGTTCCAAGGAATTGGGCATTCGGATGGCGGTGGGCGCGACGCCTCAATCCATTCTCAGGCTGGTGCTTCGCGAGGGAATCGTTCTCCTGCTCATCGGATTGCCCTGCGGAGCCGCGTTGAGCCTGGCGTTGCTGCGCATTTTCCGCCATGCCGTGCCGTTACCTGCAAGCGATCTGGTCGCGCAGGTTGGGGCTGTTCTTACCTTGTGCTGCGCGGGAATGCTGGCTTGCTGGTGGCCTGCTCGGCGCGCCGCGCGCCTGGATCCATTGACCACTCTGAGAACAGAGTGAAAACGCTATCTAGCTAAGCTACACGGGGCTCGTGGGAACGGACACGGTTGCCACTGCCGTCGCCGGCAGCCCGAGCCTCACCACAAGGCCACCGCCGCCAGCCTCCCGGGCTCCTACCCGATCACCGTTGCCGTTGGAACCCTGGCCGCCGCCAACTAACGCCTTTGCTATTATCAACGGCACCCTCACCGTCACCGCCAGCGGCGCTACGCCCTTTGTGCCCGCCTACGACGTGCTCTATCCGAATCAGCCGGAGCAGTTCACCGCGAATACTTCAAATGCAGGCGCCGACGGGGTAACGTGGTCCGTTAACCCCCCAGGCTCGGGGAGCATCAGCGGAACGGGCCTGTACATGGCTCCCGCCTCGATCTCCTCCGTGCAGGCGGTCACCATCACCGCGACCAGCGTAGACGTTCCTTCCCTCGCCGGGAGCAGCACGATCTACATTTCACCGCAGCCCTTCGTTTTGTTCACTTCCCCGCTGACGCTGGCGCTCGGCCCCGGGACGTACAACGGAATTATCGCGGCCATCCTCTCCAATTCTGCGCTTTTTTGCCCATTTAAGACCATTGCGCAACTCAACATACACTAATCGCCCAATCCATTCGGTCGTTCATGCAAACGTCTCAAAATTTTCCTTGACAATTGCCGCCCCGGGGGGGGTAGAGTCACAGCTTACTGACTAGGTTGTAAATCTGAGTGCGACTGGCCGCGCCGCTGATAAAAGCGGTTCGGCTCAGTAAGCTTCCTTACATTTCGCGGGAGTTTGACCAAATGACACGAGTCGGCTTGGCGTTTATCCTATACCTGTGCGTCGCAAATCTGCAGGCCCAGCAGGACGTCTGTTACCTGTGGGCGACGGTTGCCGCGCTCGGGTGCGGAGATGGAGTTTGCCGCGCCTACATATATGACGAGTTAACGCGCTGCGAGAACGGGGAAATGACGCTGCCGCCGTCGCCGCCCCCGCCGCCGTCGCCGCCGACGCCCTGCTCCAACCAGCATCGGCAGGCGCGGCCAGGAGTGGCAATCGCCGACCCAAGGCAGCAAAGCCCCTCAGGTCCCCCGTGCGCCGTATTAGTAGATCCCGTGCCATTGAATTTTCCGAATCTGACCTCTCCGTTGGAGTACCAGAGTTTGGTCAATCAACCGGGCACTGGGCTGGTGACGGATCCTGGCCTCCTTGCAACTGGCGGGAACCCAGTCATGGGAATAGCAGCGGACAGCGCGGCACGCCTCGTTGTCCGCCTCTATGCCAACGCCCCAGGTGACCAATTGAAGGTATCACTGAGCGGGCAAGGAGGAGGGGCGTTCGGTATGTTGAAGACCCTGCTTCCCGCCGATAACCCTCAGCAGGGGAGCCAGGTGACCGTGACCGCGTTGGACACACAAAGCGCCGGCACAATGGCGTTCGTGCAGTACCTCCCGCCTCCGGACTTTTCTCGAGGCGGTGCGGACGATACTGCGCCATCGCGGGTCGTAACGATTATGGTGACGGAACTCGCCACCGGCGCGACATATTCCACGGATGTCACGATATGGCGGCCTCCCGTCGTCCTTGTTCATGGGCTGTGGTCGGGGTACACAACTTGGAATAACTTCAATGACACTCTTTTCAATCCCAACAATCAGTTTTTCACAACACGTTCCGACTACAGCCAGAGTGTCGGCCTGGCCTCCGCTTTACCAGACGAGTATCTCGGGTTCCAACTTGCCAGCGCTGCGGCCAGCGTTCTCGGGTTTGATTACAATGCTCCAACGGTTCTAACGGCTATAAAGGTCGGCGTGGACACCTTTCGGCAGGCGAATCAAGCAGCGGGCGTACAGGCGGATGTCGTCGCCCACAGTATGGGCGGTGTGATCACTCGGACCGCTGTACACCTTCCGAGCTTCGCCGACAGCCAGACATTTGATGTAGGACCAGTTCACAAGCTGGTTACAATCGGAACTCCACACTTGGGCAGCCCGCTCGCTACGGCGCTGCTCCAGCCTGCGAGTAGCTGCATCCGCCAAATTCTCGGGTTGGCGGGGAATCTCGTTTTGACATCAGGGGCCTTCGCCGACAGTTCCGCGCCTGTTGACGGAGCCGTGTTTGACCTCCAGGGGACGGCCGCCGGACAGCCACTTAGCCAACCTCTCATCGCGATTACCCAGGGCATGTTCCCAGGCATCCCAACCGCCGTCTTGGCAGGCGAAGCAACGTCCATCAATCTCAGCAGCCTTTCCGGTCCGGCGGGCGCCGGTATTCGGGCTTACTGTAATTCCAATCCGATGGTACCCCCAGATCCGTTGGCGGCCTCGCTCACCCCAACGGGGTGGGGAGCAAACTTCGCCGGGCTGCCGATGGATGGGGTGGTTGCGGTGAGTAGCCAGTTGAACAATGCGAGCGACGACGGCAATGGGAATTCCGGGTTTGTCAGCTACGGAATCTTGCACACCAGTGCTCTCGATTTACTGGGGTTTGCAGGCACCGACGAGCTTGACGACCCGTACCTCGCAACCAAGGTCATTTATCTGTTGAACTATCCGCTCTCGACCGGTGGATCCTCTTCTTACTTTAAGCCACTTCAGTGACACTATGATCAAAATTCTCTCATGGCTTGCGCTCCCTCTGGTCGCTTGTGCTGTCGGCCGCGAGCCAGCGCTGCGGATTATTTCTCCAACCAAGGGAACGTCGGTGACTGCCGGCCAAGAACTTACTATCGACATTTGGACTGCCAAGGATGGTATCGCCATGATATTGGTCATGTTGGGAGGGATGCCGATAGAAGCCAAACATGTTTCCGGACCGCCGCCCTATCGCATTTCGGTACGCGTCCCTCCAGCGGCACGCCTAGGCATGAGCGAGCTAATCGTGATGGGAAGGGAGGTGGGGGGCTCCTACCCAGTCGTCGTCGACGTCGAGCGCGCGGTAGCTCCCCAGAGCATTCGTGTCTCCCCGGCCTCGCTGGATTTGCACTACATCGGCGATCGCAACCAGATTCAAGTGATGGGATCCTACGCGGGAGAGGGCGAAGTCGATATAAGCAAATCGACTCGTCTCACCTACGAATCTGAAAATCCCAAGATCGCTTCGGTAGACAGGGAGGGCACCGTGACAGGAGTCTCCGGGGGGTCCACGCGCATCCGTGTAAACCGGCAGTTTTCAGTAGATGTGAGAGTGGCGGGCGTGGTCGTTCCGCTACACCAGCACTGAAGAAAAGAGGGGAAGTTTGCTACTACATAGGTCCGCTCCGCGTCTGGTTGCGAGCGGAATTCTGTTGGCGTTACTGCCAGCCTACGTCAATGCACAGGCTGCGCTTCAGATCACGAGTCCATCAACTGGAACGGTCGTCAACCCAGGCCACACCGTCCAAGTGATCGTTTCGGCCTCGCAGCCGTTCGCTTCCGTGCTGCTCGTTGGGCAATCTCCGCTTGGGCTCAGCCAGCCACTGGCCGGGCCGCCCTATAGCTCTTCCGTCACTGTCCCGCCGCAAACCGATCCCGGCTTCCACACTCTAACGGCGCTGGGGTCGACAAGCTCTGGCAGTTTGGTCCCGTCGGCGCCCGTCGTCCTCGACGTTGAAAGACCGGACTCCCCGGCTTCCATAAGCCTGCCAATTCCGGCTGTCGAGCTGCAAGTGGGCGGTAGATTTGGAATTCAGGTCGTCGGAACCTACGCCGACGGGTCGACCGCCTATCTAAGCAAGTCCAGCTTGACGACCTACTCATCTCAGACTCCCGTTGTTGCCTCGGTCAGCGGCGATGGCTTGGTGACTGCCTTGTCGCCTGGCTCCGCGATAGTGCTCGTTAACGGCAGCATTCCGTTCGGCGTAACGGTCGACCCTCCGATCGCGATAAGTCCAACCCAACGAACGCTCGCCGCTTCAGAAACCGGTGAGTTTCTGGCCCGAGTCACGGGCCAATCCACTCAAGCCGTGACGTGGTCCATAAGTCCCGCGGTTGGAAGCGTAGACGCCAACGGCATCTACACAGCCCCGCCGTCCGTGCCGACCCCGCTAACCGTAACTCTCATGGCGACCAGCGTGGCCAACCCAGGTCTAACAGCGAGTACAATCATCAATCTTTCGGCAGCCGCCTCTATCAGCGTTGTGCCTGCTTACGCGGTGCTCTACCCAAATCAGCCTCAGCAGTTTACGGCGAACAGTTCAAATGCAGGCACCGACGGGGTAATTTGGTCCGTAAACCCTCCAAACTCGGGGACCATCAGCGGAACTGGCCTGTACACAGCGCCCGCTTCGATCCCCTCCGTGCAGCCAGTCACCATCACCGCGACCAGCGTAGATGTTCCCTCCCTCGCCGGGAGCACGACGATCTACATTTCACCGCAGCCCTTCGTCCTATTTACTTCGCCGCTGACGCTGGCGCTCGGCCCCGGGACGTACAACGGAATCATCGCGGCCGTCCTGTCCAACTCCGGATTCACTCACCCGATTGCCTTCTCCGTGACGGGCTTGCCGGCCGGGGTCACCGCGAGCTTCGATCAGCCGACCATCGTCGGCGCCGGAGTCGTGAACCTCACGCTCACCGCGAGCCCCGGCGTAGCCCAGGGTACGTATCCATTAACGGTAGTGGCCACGGATACCGTCTTCGCGCCACTGAGCCAGTCTCAGCCGCTGACGCTTACTATTGGCGGCGGGTTCTCTCTGTCCATAAGCAGCCCCACGGTTACGGCGTTTCCAGGCGAAACAGTAGGCATTCTGGCGACCGAATCCACGACGCCCGGCTTCAACACGCCCATCCTGTGGCAGATGTCGACGGGCGGGGCCAGCATTGTTGCCACGTTCCCGGCGGCCGGTATCACTTCATGGCAGCAGGTTGGGCCAGGCGGCTCCGTGCTTCTCTTTGAGGCGCCGCCAAACACCGCCCCGGGCAGCTACCCGATCACAGTCACGGGGATGCCGATTGGCGGCGGAGAAACCTCTTCAACGACCGTTACCGTTGTGGTGCAGCCGCAGACCGGTCCCGGAGTTGTCTCCATGATTCCCAACCCCGGCACGCAGACCACCCAGTTATTCACCCTCGCCTACTCGGATGCAGCGGGCGCGCCGCTTACGTCCGCTGGGGTTTTGGTAAACGCGACTCCGACAACAACAGGGGCGTGTTACGTGCAATACTTGCCAGCGACGCAGGCGATATCGCTTGGCAACGATGCAGGCACCGGGTTTGTCGGTTCCGCGCCGATCGGGACCCCAGGCACGCTGACCAACTCCCAGTGCGTCCTCGACACCGGCGGTTCCCAAGCCGTGATTTCCGGAAATCAACTGCTGCTTACGGTCGTCTTAACGCCCGTTAACCCCGTCCTTGGCTTTCAGAATGTCTTCGGCAGCGCCTCGGACAGCTCCAGCTCCAGCGGTTGGGAGCAGATAGGAGTTTGGGGCATTTCGGCCACCTCCCTCCCAAGCCCCTGGCGCGACCAGGACCTCGGCGGAGCGGGGCCAAACGGGCCAGGCGTGGCCGCGTACACCGCCGCGACGGGCGATTTCCAGATCTTTGGAACGAGCAATAGCCCCTCGACCACGCCGGATCCGGCCAACGATTACCTTCGTTTTGTTTATCAGCCGCTGGCCGGGAATGGATCCATCACGGCCCAGATGGTCGACCTCCAGAACGTGTTCCAGTACTCCGGGGCCAGTCTGATGATTCGAGCTACGCCCGCGCAGGACTCGCCATTCGTCTCGATCGGCATTCAGCCGTACAGCGGCGGCTGCGTAATCAGCTATCGCGCTGTCAGCGGAGCGGCGCTGGCGACCATCCCCTGCGCCAGCAACGCCAGCCCGCCGATATGGCTGATGCTGACTCTGCAGGGATCGTCTTTCTTGGCGCAGACATCCCCGGACGGCGCGAACTGGACCAGCGCCGGACCGCCGGTTATCGTCAGCATGCCGGCCAATGTCCAGATCGGCATGGCAGTGGCTTCGAACCTCTACGGGAACGTGACTTGGGCGGACCTCCAGAACGTGAACGTCACCGCTGCTTCGAGCACGCCTGCGGCAACGCCAACCTTCAGCCCGACCGGGGGCGCCTATAGCGCCGGACAAACCGTGACCATCGCCACCACAACGCCCGGAGCGTCGATTCGATACACCACCGATGGCAGTACGCCGTCCGAAACGACGGGCACTCCCTACACCGGTCCAATCAAGATCAGCACGATCACCACCATCAAGGCCATCGCGTATGCGCCCGGCTTGGCCGATAGCGCCATAGCGTCGGTCGCGTATCTGTTCAATCCGGCCGTAACTTTCACCGGCGCTCCAGCCAGCGCAGCCTACCTATCGAGCTTCACCGTGGCCACGACCACCAACGCCAGCACTACCGCTGCCATCGCCGCGAGCGGGCTGTGCTCCGTGTCCGGCAACGTGGTGACCATCACTTCCGGGAGCGGCACGTGTCAGTTGACCGCCTCTTGGGCCGCCGATCAAAACTATCTCGCCGCGACCGCGACTCAGACCGTCATTGCCACCAAAGCAGCCGCCACCGTAACCTTGAACGCGGCCAGCCTGACGCAGACCTACAGCGCCAATCCGGAATCTGTGAACGCGACCACCACGCCAGCCGGCCTCGCGCTGAACATAACCTATAACGGCGCAGCCGGCGCACCGGTCTTAGCTGGCAGCTACGGGGTGACTGCCACTATCAGCGATCCGAATTATCAGGGAGCCGCAAGCGGTACGCTAGTCATCGCCAAAGCCCTGTTGACCGTTACCGCCAATAACGCTTCGCGGGTGTTCAATACGGCCAATCCGGCGTTCGCTGCTAGCTACACGGGGCTCGTGGGAACGGACACGGTTGCCACTGCCGTCGCCGGCAGCCCGAGCCTCACCACAACGGCCACCGCCGCCAGCCTCCCGGGCTCCTACCCGATCACCGTTGCCGTTGGAACCCTGGCCGCCGCCAACTACACCTTTGCTATTATCAACGGCACCCTCACCGTCACCGCCACCGGCGCTACGCCTTCCTCCGGTACCACCTGTAATGGTGCGTTCACCGGCACCTTCAACGGCAATGTGAGCGTCTCCAGCGGCCAGATCTGCGTCTTCGTCAGCGGTGGTATCAGCGGGAACATGACGCTCAACGGCACTTCCACTTTGAGCAACGCCTCCATTGCCGGCAATGTCTCGGGCGCGGGCAGCCTGACGCTGACCGGCACGTCGCGGATCAGCGGTGACGTGACTTTGACGAGCGGTCAGTTTTCCGCAGGTAACGGAACGGCGGTCGCCGGGAGCATCACACTCAGCGGCGGCACATCTCTCGGGTTGGGCAGCGCGGCCGTTGCCGGCAATATCACGATGACTAGCGGCGGAACGTTCGCTATTGGCCCCTCCGCAACAGTCAGCGGCAGCATCACGGTTCAATCGGAAGCTTCCAACGCGGCGGCAAGTCAGATCTGCGGAAGCACAGTAAAAGGCAGTGTGACGCTGCTGTCGGATGCCGGGGCGATTCAGCTTGGCTCGGCCACGCCGGCCACCTGCGCGGGTAATACAATCGGCGGCAACACCACCCTTCAGTCCAACACCGGCGCGCTTTTCTTCTACGGGAATAGCATCACCGGCAATTTGACCTGCCAAAGCAACACGTCGATTACCGGCAGCGGAAACAACGCTGCACAGAAGACCGGCCAATGCGCCGGCTTTTGATGAGACGGTAGCGACCTATCCGCTGGATGGGCTTTGCTTCCACCGAGAAACCGGGCAGCACCGAGGAACTCTGTTACGGTGCCAGGCACGTACCGGCAAGCGCTCCGGAGTGATCAAAATCGGCCGCCTAATTTCCCTTGCCCACCAGGAATTTAGCGAAAATCATCGGCCGCCACCCATCTTCGGACACTCACTCGTTTTGGGCCGCCACATGAAACTGAGCTACACTAGGAGTTACCGCCCACTTCCGCCGGTTGTGTGCCTGAAGCAGTAGCGAAACATGTTCGATAACTTATCCGACAAGTTGCAGCGGGTTTTCAAAAACCTGCGCGGCGAAGGGAAACTGACGCCGGAAAATATGGAGAGCGCGTTGCGCGAGATTCGCGTGGCGCTGCTCGAGGCCGACGTCCATTTCAAGGTTGTCAAACAGTTCATTGAAGGCATCAAGGCCAAGGCCATGGGAGAAGAAGTGCTCAGCGCACTCTCGCCCACGCAGCAGGTCATCAAGATTGTCCGGGATGAACTGGTCAAGCTGCTCGGCAGCCATCAATCGAAACTGCGTTTCGCCAATGAACCGCCTACGAGCATTATGATTGTGGGCCTGCAGGGCTCCGGCAAAACTACCTCCACCGGAAAACTGGCGCGCCTGCTGAGCAAAGAAGGCCACAGCCCGCTGATGGTTTCCGTTGACGTCTACCGCCCGGCCGCGCGCCATCAGTTGTCGGTGATCGCCCGCGACCTCAAGCTGCCGATTTATGAAGGGACGGAAACGGCGCCCGCCGATCTCGCCCGTGCGGCCCGTAAGGAGGCTGTGCAGGGTGGGCGCGATGTGGTGCTGGTCGATACGGCCGGGCGGCTGCACATCGACGAGCAACTGATGACCGAGTTACAGCAGTTGAAAGATCTGCTGGACCCGACCGAAATCCTGTTTGTGGCCGACGCCATGACCGGGCAGGACGCAGTGAAGTCGGCCGATGAGTTTCATAAGCGGCTGGGCATCACCGGCGTCATTCTGACCAAGATGGATGGCGATGCGCGCGGGGGCGCGGCGCTGTCGATCCGCAGCATCACCAATCAACCGCTGAAGTTTGTCGGCGTGGGTGAGAAATTCGACGCGCTCGAAGCCTTTCATCCCGACCGCGCGGCGCAGCGCATTCTCGGCATGGGCGATGTGCTGTCGCTGATTGAAAAGGTCGAGCAGAATATCGATCAGCGGCAAGCGGAAGAGATGCAGCGCAAGCTGCTGGACGACGAATTCACGCTCGAAGATTTCCGCGATCAGATCAAACAGATCCGGAAGCTGGGCCCGCTGCAGAATATTCTGGAGATGATGCCGATTGGCCCGATGAAGGACATGAAGGACATGAAAGTGGATGAGGGTGAGATTACGCGCGTGGTGGCGATTATCGATTCGATGACCGCCAAGGAACGCGCCAATCACATGCTCATCAACGGCGCCCGCCGCCGGCGCATCGCCAAAGGCAGCGGGACGTCGGTACAGGAAGTGAATGCGCTGCTGAAGCAATACGCGCAGGCGCGCAAAATGATGAAGAGCCTCACCGGAGGCGGGCTGATGCAGATGGGCAAACGGCTTGGCAAAATGAAGCTGCCCGCCGGTCTGCAGTTGCCGTTTGGCAAGTGAGCCCGGCCGATCGGATACACTAGAATTTTTGGAGAAGAAATGCTGATGATTCGTTTGGCGCGTTTTGGCGCCAAGAAAAAGCCGTCGTATCGCGTCGTGGTCATGGAGAAGGAGCGGGCTCGCAACAGCCGCTGCATTGAAGTGGTCGGGTTGTACAACCCGGTTTCCCAGCCCCAGGTGGTGAAACTGGAGCATGAGCGCATTGAGCACTGGCTGAAGAATGGCGCCCAGCCTTCGGATACGGTGAAGAGTTTGCTGAAAAAGAACCCGGCCCCGGCTCCGGAACCCGAGTTGACAACTGCTTAATAGCGAGAACCGAAGCGTGAAGCAACTGGTGGAAGATATCGCGAAAGCGCTGGTGGACGCGCCAGACGAAGTGGTGGTGCGCGAACTCGAGGGCGAGCAAACTACCGTTCTCGAGCTGCGGGTCGCCGCGGGCGACCTGGGCAAGGTGATCGGCAAACAAGGCCGCACCGCGCGTTCCATCCGGACGCTGTTGGGCGCTGCCGGGATGAAACTGAACCGGCGCTTCACGCTGGAAATTCTGGAATAGAGTCTCTGGACCGCATCGCCATCGCACAACTGGTGCGCACTCGCGGAATCAAAGGGGAACTGATCGCCGCGCCCATGAGTCCCGACCCGGGACGCGTGCGCGATGTCTTCGTCGGAGATAGCGCCTATCAGGTGGAACGATTCTGGATCCACCAGGACCAACCAATCTTCAAGTTTCGCGGCGTGGACTCCATGTCCGATGCCGAGAAGCTGGTAGGCCAGTTGGTTACCATTCCCAAGGAACAGCGCTTGGCATTGCCTGAGGGCGAATATTACCAATCGGATTTAATTGGAGCTGCCGTCGTGGACGCGACTGGGCGTTCTTTGGGAGTGGTGGAGGACTGGCAGGAGCTTGGCGGCCAAGCATTGCTGGAAGTGAAACAGCCGGGCGGGGAAGAGTTGCTGATTCCTTTTACCCATGCCATCTGCAAGTTCGTCGACGTTGACGGCAAGCGAATTACGGTGGATTTGCCGGAAGGCCTGGAAGACTTGAACAAGTGATGCGTTCCCACGAGTGTGGTAGCGGCGATCTAGTAACGCGGCGTTATGCCGCCAAGCCCCGCCCAGCCGAATAACTCTTGCGCGACCTCCCGCGAGTGATCTTCCCGGACGCCGTTTCGATACTACGAAATCAGCACCGCGCGATCGTTCTCCCAAGGGGGATGCATTCCAAATTTCGCGTCGCTGCCGCTGCCGGGACAACAAAAAGAGACTTTGCACGCCCTGACTCTATTGCCTCTCAATTTGTCCCGAAACTTACCCTTTGCGAGACACGGCCTTCATAAACCTGCCGTTGACGAAATTTAAAACCGATGTCTCCGAGCAATTGTTGCAAAGGTAATAAGCATAGTGCTCATCAGAGTGATACCCCTGGTACCTCTGCAAAAAAATTCACGGCTCTTACAATAGGGGCAACGCAAGCGCCACCAATGCAACGCCCGCGCAAACAGGCCGCGTAGTGCTGACAAAGTGGGCTTGAGAAAAAAGTACAGGAGATAATAAACGGCGGCTCCGCTCCACAGCCATTCTTTTTTAAATTCCGTGAAGGCGAGGCCTAGGACAAGTAGCAGCACTGGAACAACGGTCGCGGCACCTCTCTGCCGAACTCGTATTCCAACTGCCAAAGCTTAATTTTCATTTCTCGCGGGCAAGAATGAGGGCTGCCCTGTTTTTCTTGCCGCCTGTTTTGCGTTTTCGTTCCTGCCGGGGGGTTCCGCCATCTCCCCGGCTTATCATCGTTCCCGTTCGCGCTCGTGCTGCTTTTCGTGATAGCGCGTTTGCCGCTCGGCCTCGATTTTGATTTGCTCCGCTGCCATAACCTGGCGGGCGTACTCGTCATCGGTTCGGAAACGCACTGGTCAATTTTCTGGTGCTCGGCGTCTTCCTTCTTCTGCACGATCTCACCGGGCGTCATCTCACGCGGCGGGCTGAACATGTTGCCGATAACCTCAAGCGATTTGAGAACGGCAAGTGCGCCGATCTCGAACAGCTTGCCCACGCCTCGGGCCATATCGCCAATCTGGTTTTCAACCTCGCGCAATTCAGCTTTCAAGGCGCGTAGCTCGACGTTCTGCCGCTGCGTGTCGCAGTAGATGTTGCCGCGCTCAGTCTCGAAGCCCCGGCGCTCCATGCCTTCGGCATGGACGCCGCGGTGCTGCGTCGGCTCGCGCTCGATGCCTTGCGCTGCAAGCGTGCGCCGGTCGATCTGCGTTTCATGGCCGTGGCGCTCAAGATAGCGGTTAGCTGTGCGCTCCCAACCCTCGCGCCACTTCTCTAACTGCTCCCGGCTGTTCCACTCCCGTACCTTCTCCCCGAAACCTTCCTGCCCGATGCTGCGCATGGTCAGTAGAATGTGGGCGTGGTGGTTTCGGTCATCGCCCTGGCGGTCGGGCGCATGGATCGCAACAGCGGCAACCATGCCCTTACGCATGAACTGTTCGCGCACAAAATCGGTGACAAGCTGGCGGCGCTGAAGGTCAGTCAATTCATGGGGGAGCGAAATTTCAACCTCACGGGCGAGCTGCGCGTCTTTCCGCTTCTCAAACCGCTCGACCTCGTTCCAAAGCTGCGCCCGGTCGTGCGCCCATTCGGGAGCATCCTTCGGCGCGAAGATGCCGGAGAACACCAAGCCGCTCTTGCGGCTGAAGTCGTTCACCTGGCCGGTTAGTTCCTGCTCGATCCTCTCCCGCGAATTGTAGGCAGCCTTGGCAACGGCGCTCTGGCCCTTGCCGCGTGAAACGACCTTTGCCGACAGATGAAATATCGCCATACTCAAAAACCGGCCTTACAAATTCCTTCGGGGCCTAGCCCAGGGGTCGGCCCCACTGGAATGGCGGCGCTATACTCCGGGCATGCCGTCTGGTCCGGATCTCGCGGCCCTGTTTGCCGCCCAGCGCGCCGCCTTCGCCCACCATCCTTTTCCCGGCGCGCGAGAGCGTAAGCAAGCGCTCACGCGCCTGATTGACGCCTTGCTGGCGCATCGCGAGCCTTTCGCGGAAGCCATTAGCCAGGACTTCGGCGGACGGGCGCGGCAGGAGGTGATGTTCTCGGAGATCTACGTCTCGCTCACCTCGCTCCGCCACGCCCGCCGCCATTTGAGTGAATGGATGGAGAAGAGGTATCGCCCGGTGGCTCTGCCTTTGCAGATCGCACAGGCATATGTGCTTCCGCAGCCAGTGGGTGTGGTGGGAATCGTAGTGCCCTGGAATTACCCCGTTTTCCTCGCCATGGGACCATTGACAGCGGCGCTGGCGGCCGGCAATCGGGTGATGTTGAAGCCATCCGAGCACGCTCCGCGTACGTCGGCGCTGCTCGCGGCGACGATAGCCAAAACATTTCCTCCGGATTTTGTTACAGTGATCGAAGGCGATGAAAATGCCGGCAAATCGTTCGCCAGACTCCCTTTCGATCATCTTCTCTTCACCGGCAGCACAGCCGTGGGGCGGGAAGTGATGCGCGCAGCCAGCGAGAATCTTACGCCCGTGACGCTGGAATTGGGCGGCAAGTCGCCTGCCATTGTCGCCGATGACGCCAGCCTTACTCGGGCTGCCGAGGACATCATTTACGGCAAACTGCTCAACGCGGGCCAGACCTGCATTGCGCCGGATTACGTTTTGGTAGCCGCCCGCCGGCAGCGGGAGTTTGTAAGCGCACTCCAGGCGGCGGTAGAGCGGCTCTATCCAAGTAGCCTGGCCAATCGCGATTATACGTGCGTGATCGACGAACGCAATTATGCCCGTCTGCGAGGCTACGTGGAAGAAGCGCGGCGGCGCGGGGTGAGCGTTGTGAGTCTCGGTCCCGAACCGGAGGCTGGGGCCCGGCACATGGCGCCCACGCTGATTCTGGATCCGCCGGACGATCTGGCGGTGATGCGGGACGAGATTTTCGGCCCTGTTTTGCCGGTCAAGTCCTTCGCGGATGTGACCGAGGCGCTCGACTATATCAACCGGCGTCCGCGTCCGCTGGCCATCTATTTGTTTACCGCCAGCGGGCGGCTGAAGGAACGCGTCTTGCGCGAAACAGTCTCGGGCGGCGTTTGCCTCAACGACACCTTGCTGCAAGTGGCGGCTGAAGATCTGCCGTTCGGCGGGGCCGGCGCGAGCGGCATGGGCCACTATCACGCGCAAGAAGGCTTCGATACATTTAGTAAACTCAAACCTGTTTTCGAGCGTGGTTCTTTTGGCGCCGGAAGGATGCTGCGCCCGCCCTATTCGAGACTGCACACATGGATGGAACGTTTGCTGATTCGCTAGATACGGAATTCGCAGGGCCGGACCAGGGGGTCCAGCGCCGGCCAGGGCGTCGGCGCCACAACTTCCGGCCTGCGGAATTCAAAGTGCTTAAGGTACGGGAGCTGGGGTCTTTCCAGCGGGAGTCACGTGATGAATAAAGCCAATATACAAACTCGATTGAGCTTCGCGAGGATGGCCGCGCTGGTGGCGCTGGCGCTGGGTTGTCTGGACACAGCCGCCGCTCAAACCAACACATTTGTAACGTCTCCCACCAGCCTGAGCTTTTGCGGCGCTACGGCGGCGAATATTCCGACTCAAATATTGACGGTCAGCACCAGCAATAGCCAGATTGGCGCTGCTTTCTCGATTACGAGCAGCGTGAATTGGATCGATGTGTCGCCCACGTCCCAACAAACGAATTTTGCGGTCCAGGTCAGCATCGATCCGACGCAGGGGGCAAAGCTGCCAAACGGCCCATCCGTGGGTCAGTTGACCGTCAGCGGAACAGGGTACAGCCCGGTCACCGTCGTCGTCGAGTTAACGCTCGGAAGCGCCACGTGCACCAGCACTGGCGGCTCGCTCACCGCGAACACGACCCTGATCACTTCCACCATCACGGCCAATTCGCAGGATGTTAAATTCGTCAGCGTAACGAATAACACCGGCGCGCCGATCACCGTGACGACTTCGGCGTCCAAACCCTGGCTCTCGGTTACTCCCTCCCAGTTGACCATTGGGGCAGATACGGCTCAACAGTTCACCGTCAACATTTTTCCGGAGGGCTTGCTCACAGCGGGCCAGAGTTACAGCGCGACCATCACGTTCACGCCGGAGGCGACGAATGTTTCTGCGCTCACCATTCCGGTGACTCTGAACTACGGCACCGGCAGCGGAGGCGCTTCGACCTTGCTGCCCAATCCGCCCAATGTCGCGTTTCCGCTGGCGACCGGGGTCACCCAGGGCTCGACCACACTCACAATTACGAATAACGGCAGTACAACGGTCTTATTGAAGGCGCTCACTTCCGCGCCCTGGTTGACGGTGACGCCGGTGACCGACCAGCTTGTCAGCATCGGAAGCTTCGCGACTTTTGCGTTAAACTTTAATGCCACCGGCCTCTCGGCAACCAACTACAACACTCAGATTCAGATTATCGACGATTCCAACAATGTCGGCGTGCTGAACGTACTCGTCACGCTTTGTGTCGGCGCGACCACTTGTCAAGGAAGCGGGACCACGGGAGCGGTGTTCAACTCAGCGCCTGCGAGTCTTACGTTCACGGTCCCGCCGGGCGCCTCCGCGCCGCAATCGGCAACGCTGCTGGTTACCAGCAATTTTGGCTCGGTGATTGCGAGCGCAACTTCCGCGACGCCGAGCTGGCTGAGTGTTAATCCTCCGAACGCGACCGTGAACGGAACTACGGCCTCGACTTTTACGGTCAGTGTGACTCCCGGAAACCTGCCTTCAGGAAAGCAAGCGACATCCACCATTACGTTCAGCCCATTGAGCACGGGCGGAATCTCGCTGACGGTTCCGGTTACGGTGAATGTCACCGCGGTACCTACTATCACTTCCACGCCGTCGTTGTTCTCCTTCGCCTATCAGACTGGCGCCAACATACCGGCCGGTCAGGTTCTGCTGCTGTCCAGCGATACGCCGGGTCAATTCATGGTGACGGGGACAACCGATAGTGGCGGCGCATGGCTGGTGGTGAGCCCGCAAAGCGGCGCCACGGCCGGCTCAGCGGGCGCTCCCACGCCGATTTCCGTACAGGTCAGTCCCACTTCGCTGATGCCCGGAACATATACGGGCAAAGTCGTGGTTACTAACACGGCGACCGGAATCGCTCAGAACACGCCCGTCACCCTGCAGGTGAGTTTGTTGCCGATCCTGTCTTTCAGCAACAGCGAGACGGACTTCTCCTATCAAGCTCAAGCCACTACACTGCCCATTCAGCAGTCGGTCGGCGTGAGCAGTTCCGGCAATCCGGTCAATTTTCTAGTGCAGATAACGCCCAACAGCGGAGGCAACTGGCTGGTCGTCAGTCCCACTAACGGCACGACACCGCAAAATCTTTCGCTATCTCTCAATCCCCAGGTATTAGCGGCATTGGCGCCAGGCACGTATCAATCCACCATCGATCTTACGGCGCAAGGCGCAGGCAATACACCCACGTACACGGTTGTGCTGACCGTCACAAACTCGACCTCGCTCAATGCCAGCCAGGGAGAGCTCGTCTTCAACCGCGAACTCTTCGAGACTCCACCGGTGGCGCAGACGTTTATGGTGACCAGTAGCGGATCGCCTTTGCCGGTGACGATTGCGACGCAAACTGCCTCGAACGCATGCGGAAATTTCGCGACAGCTACGCCCGCCACGGGAACAACGCCGCTGGTGGTAACCGTGAGTGTTGCTCCCAACGCTCTCGGCGCTGCCGGCGTCTGCAACGGGAACATTTCGATCACCTCCGCGGGCGCGGCGAACTCGCCGCTCAACGTGCCCGTTACGATGTACGTCAGCAATTCGGCGCTGCTCAATGTCAGCCCCAGCGCGATTAATGTCAGCATCCAAAAGGGGAGCAATCCGCCGTCTCAGACAGTGGCCTTAACCAGCACCGACCCGACTACGCAAGTGACTTTCTCGGTGACTTCGGTCACCAATCAGGGCTCTGGGTGGCTGCTGGTTGGCCCAACGGGCGGGACGACGCCCATGAACCTGACCATTGGCTACAAGACTGACGGTCTCTCCGCGGGCACGTACAACGGCTATATCACAGTCGTCGCGACCAGTCCCGCGGGCGTGGCGGACTCGCCGGTGACCATCCCGGTGACGCTTGTCGTCACCACAGGCAACACCGCTTCCTCCAGTCCCGCGAATTTAACTTTCAATCAGGCGTTCGGCGGGCCAGCGCCGGCCAACCAGCAACTCGCCATCGCCAGCGCTCAAGCCGGTTTGACGTTTAGCGCGACGGCGACGGTGCAAAGTGGCGCAGGCTGGCTTTCGATTTCGGGGAGCAGTTCCGGGACCACGCCCGGGTCATTGAACATTGCCGTCAATGGCGCCGGTCTCAACCAGGGATCGTATAGCGGAACCATCACCATCGTGATTCCGGGTGCGGCCGATAGCCCGATCAACGTGCAGGTCACGCTGGTGATCGGACCAGCGCAATCCGTTTCTGTCAGTCCGTCCGCGGTGAACTTCACCTACACGGCAGGAGCCTCGACCACGCCAGCGGCCCAAACCGTACAAGTGACCTCGAACGCCGGCGCGGTGGGGTTTGGGGCCGTGGCTTCGACGCCTTCCGGGACGCCGGCTTTCCTGACCGTTAGCCCAGCATCCGGCACGACGCCGGCGCCGGTTTCGATTTCGCTCGTCCAATCGGTCATCTCCACGCTGGCAGCGGGCACGTATATGGGAACGGTCACCATCAATTCCCCGACGGGCATCGTGGCCGTCAATGTCACTTTGACAGTGACCGCGGCAGCGCCGCCCGCGATCGGCGCGGTGGTAAACGGCGCCAGCGACATTGCAGGCCCCGTATCGCCAGGCGAAATTATTTCGATTTACGGGACCAACATCGGTCCAGCTACGCCGGCTGGACTGATGATTACTCCCAGTGGCACAGTCGCCACCATGCTGTCTAACACAGAGGTCACGTTCGACGGCACTCCCGCGCCGCTGATCTACGTTTCCTCCGGCCAGATCAACGCGATCGTTCCCTACGAGGTGAAGCCTACCCAGGGAACAACCAGCGTGGTGGTCTCCACCAACGGCACGGTTTCTTCGGCGATGCAGTTGAGTGTGGCGGCCACAGCTCCGGGAGTTTTTACCGCGAACGAAACTGGCAGCGGACAGGGAGCGATCCTGAACCAGGACAACATCACCCCGAACAGCGCCTCAAAACCGGCGCCCAAAGGATCGGTGATCGTCATCTACGCCACCGGCGAAGGCCTGCTGCGGCCCCCGCAGGTCACCGGCTCTATCACGCCCGGCAACGGCAGCGCCTTTATCGTTCCTGTGAATAACGTGCAGGTGATGATTGGCGGACAATTGGCTAACTATCAGTTTGCCGGAGAAGCTCCGACGCTGGTATCGGGCGTGCTTCAGGTGAACGTCGTAGTGCCCACAAATATTGGTTCCGGACCGCAGCCGATTCAGTTGACGGTCGGCAATAACACCAACACCACGCAGAACGTGACGGCGTACATTCAATAAGCGGGTTTAGGCAGCCTGTGTATAAAGCCCTTCAACGCGTCGAATAGGACAGGCTAAAGCCTGTGCCACGAGATGCTACAGGTCTGAACCATATAGGCACCATGTCTAGCCCCGAACGTCAGTGAGGGGATCGAGCGCCAGTGAGGGGATCGAGCGTCAGTGAGGGGATCGAGCGTCAGTGAGGGGATCGAGCGTCAGTGAGGGGATCGAGCGTCAGTGAGGGGATCGAGCGCCAGTGAGGGGATCGAGCGCCAGTGAGGGGATCGAGCGTCAGTGAGGGGATCGAGCGCCAGTGAGGGGATCGAGCGCCAGTGAGGGGATCGAGCGTCAGTGAGGGGATCGAGCGTCAGTGAGGGGATCGAGCGTCAGTGAGGGGATCGAGCGTCAGTGAGGGGATCGAGCGTCAATCCCCTCACTGACGTTCGGGGCTAGACGGAAGGTGCTACTTTATCAAAGCCGCTGCTACTACGGACTTTTGTCTGTGCAGAAAATGTAGAAACTCTAGACACCGGCTGTTAGCGCACGACGATATTAACCAGTTTGTCGGGCACAACGATCACGTTGGCAATCTGCTTGCCCTCAATCCAGCTCCGGACGCTGGCATCGGCTAATGCTTTTTCCTTGAGAACGTCCTTGGCCGTGCCGAAAGCCACGCTGATTCTGCCCCGCAGCTTGCCGTTGACCTGAATGACGATCTCGGCGCCTTCCTCCCGGGCGATTTCCGGATCGTAGGCGGGCCACGCCTGCCGGAACACTGGCCCGGTGTGGCCGAGTTCTTCCCACATCTCTTCCGCCAGATACGGAGCGAACGGTTCCAGAATCAGAGTCAGCTTCTCTAGAACCTCAGCCATCACTGGGGCGGAGATGGATTGTTCCACGGCGTAGAGTTCGTTGAGCAGCTCCATTACAGCAGCGATCGAGGTGTTGAAGTGCCACCGGCTCTCGAAATCGGCAGTGATCTTGCGGATGGTTTGGTGCAGCTTGCGCAGGACCTTCTTGTTTTCGGCAGTTTCCTCGGTGGGTCCCGCTTTGCCTACATTGCGCGTGACAAAACGGTAAACACGGCCCAAGAAACGATACGCGCCCTCGGCGCCCGCCGAGGTCCAGTCCATCTCTTTCTCGGGCGGCGCGGCGAATAGTTCGAACAGCCGGCCGGTGTCTGCGCCGAACTTTTCGATCATCTCGTCGGCGCTGACCACGTTGCCCTTGGATTTGGACATTTTCGCGCCGTCTTTGATCACCATGCCTTGCGTGAACATGCGGGTCACCGGCTCGCTGTTGCTGATGATGCCGAGGTCGCGCATCATCTTGGTCCAGAAGCGAGAGTAAATTAAGTGCAGAATCGCGTGTTCCACACCGCCGATGTACTGATCGATGGGAAACCAATAGTCGATTTTCTTGGAATCGAAAGGCGCCTGGGAGTTGTGCGCATCGCAGTAGCGATAGAAATACCAGGACGAGTCAACAAACGTGTCCATGGTGTCGCTCTCGCGCTTGGCATCGCCGCCACATTGCGGGCATTTGACGTTTATGAACTCGGGGACTTGTTCCAGCGGTGAGCGCCCCTTGCCCCCGACCGGAACGTTGAGCGGCAAAATCACCGGCAGTTCGCTCTCGGGAACCGGGACGACGCCGCACTTGGCGCAATGGATCACGGGGATGGGCGTGCCCCAATAGCGCTGGCGCGAGATGCCCCAATCCTTGATGCGAAACGTGATGGCGGCCTGGCCGAAGCCATCCTGCTCTGCTTTCTGAGCCATGAGGCAGCGCGCTTCTTCGCTTGCCAATCCGGAGTATGACCCGGAGTCCACGAGGATGCCGTAGTCGGTGTACGGCGCACCAGTGACGATTTCGCCGCTGTTCGGCCGAATCACCGGACGAATGGGGATGTCATATTGCGTGCAAAATTCGAAGTCGCGTTCGTCATGCGCCGGAACGGCCATGATCGCGCCCGTACCATAACCCATCAACACGAAATTAGCCACCCAGATGGGCATGCGCTCACCGCTGAAGGGATTGACGGCAAACTTGCCAGTGGGCAGACCTTCTTTTTCGACATCGCCCGGCCCTTTGGAGGCGCGGGCATCGATCATTTTCTTGACGCTGGCCTGCGTTGCGCTATCGACCAGCGAAGCCACCAGTGGATGCTCCGGCGCCAGAATCACACAAGTCGCGCCGTAGATGGTGTCGATGCGCGTCGTGAACACGCGGATCTTTTCCGTCGAATTCTCGAGCGCGAAATCGACCTCCGCGCCTTCCGAACGGCCGATCCAGTTGCGCTGCATGGCCAGAACGCGCTCGGGCCAACCGGCTTCCAGCTCTTTGATGGCGCTGAGCAGTTCTTCGGCATAACTGGTGATGCGCAGGAACCACTGGGCCAGTTCGCGCTGCTCGACAGGCGTATCTTCATGCCGCCAACAGCAGCCTTCCACGACTTGTTCGTTGGCGAGGACGGTTCCGCATTCGTCACACCAATTGACGAGCGCCTTCTTGCGGTACGCCAAGCCACGCTCCAGCATCTTCAAGAAGAACCACTGGTTCCAGCGATAATACTCGGGCTCGCAGGTCGCCAGTTCGCGGCTCCAGTCGTAGCTGAACGCCATGCGGCGGTGCTGGCGCTTCATGTTCTCGACGTTGAACATGGTCCATTCATACGGATTGCGATTGTTCTTGATGGCGGCGTTTTCGGCGGGCAAACCAAAGGCGTCCCAGCCCATGGGGTGCAGCACGTTGAAGCCGCGCATGCGCTTGTAGCGCGCCAGTGCGTCGCCGATCGAGTAGTTGCGAATGTGGCCGATGTGCAGCTGGCCGCTGGGATAGGGCAGCATTTCCAGCACGTAATACTTGGGCTTGGAGGAATTCTCTTCCGCCGCGTAGAGCGAAGAGTCGTTCCAGCGCTCGTGCCACTTCATCTCGATCGTTTGATGGTCGTACTGCTTTTCCGGCATGTCTGAGGGTATGTAACCACTATAACTTTGCTCCAGCCGGCAATCGGTGGGCAATCGGTGTTCTGACACCTCCGCCCCCGATTGCAGGCTCGCGCAGTTTTCTAAATTGGTACAGCAAGGACACCGGCCCGAGCGCTAAAGCAACGTGAATACCTAATCGAAACGTCCTGGTTTGAATTTGGCACGCCACCTGCTCCCCAACGAGCATCGGAGGTGGTACCATGCCTTTTCTGCTGCTGCTGTTTTTCGCCTTGTCGGCCAACGCCGACCTTCTTGATTACCAATCGCCGGCCAATCCAAATCCATACAATCTTGGCTTTAGTGGTCTAATTGACTTCACCATTCAGGGTGGCACGGGAACCGGCTATGCGTTCCCGTTTCTCTTCGCGAGCGCGGATTGGTATCCGGGAGGTTATGCCGAATCATCCATCAGCATCGACGGCTTTTACTGGAGTAACTGTCAAAAAGTCCCCTGCAACAATGTGGGCTCGTTACTAACCACTAACTACATTCCACCCGCCGACTTGACGGGATTTATCGCTTTTCAATTTGGAGAGGACGTTGTGCTTCCCTTCTCCTACCAACTTGTGGGAGTCGGCTACGGGCCATCCGGCTCCGCGGATTTGGTTAGCTTTATCGTCTTTGACTCGAACGGGAACAAAGTTACCAACACTGGAGGTCGGATCAACGGCGTATTCTCGCCTGAGCCGTCTACCTTGTGGTTGGCAATCGCGGGATTGCTCACGTGGGTCTGTAGGCCCAGGTCTGGGGCATACCGCGCTCGTTCACTTCGATCTTAAAGTGAACGTCCCAGAACGGGCGCGGCATTCTGCCCCCCCCGTTACGACGTTGGCTCAAAGCGCGCGTCGCTTGCGCCTCGTCGAGTTATACTCTGGCCCACTGCGCGTCATCGCGCAAGCGCCGCTTGAGGATCTTGCCCCCCGGGTTGCGAGGCAGGTTTTCCACCCGGATCACCATGAACTGCGGCACCTTAAAGTCGGCGATGTGCTCCTTGGCGAAGGCGCAGATTTCTTTCGGGGTTGCCTGCGTGCCGGGCTTGAGCACGACGACCGCGCCGACTTTCTCGCCCATCATTTCGTCGGGCACCCCCATGACAGCTACTTCAAATACCGCCGGATGCGCGGCCAGGGCGTTCTCCACTTCCACGCAGTAAACATTTTCTCCGCCGCGATTGACCATGTCTTTCTTGCGGTCGACAATTTGCACGAAGCCTTCTTTGTCGAGGCGGGCCAAGTCGCCTGTATGCAGCCATCCGTCCACAAACGTTTCCGCCGTGGCCTGCGGCTTGTTCCAGTAGCCTTTCACTACGTTGGGCCCGCGAATCAGCAGTTCGCCTACGCCCTCGGCGTCCGGTTCGAATAGTTCCAGATCGCAGACCGGCGCGGCGAATCCGACGGTTTCGGGACGCGATTGGGCGAACTGGTGCGGCAGAAACGTGGCGACCGAAGAAGTCTCGGTGAGCCCAAATCCATTGCCCACGCGCGCGTTTTTGAATGTTTCCACGATACGCAGTACTAAGTCCGGGGCGATGGGCGCGCCTCCATAGGTGAGATAACGCACGCCGCTGACGTCGAAGTCGCGGAAATTCGGCTGGTTTATGGCGTACCAGTAAATGGCCGGTACCGAGGTGAGCGAGTTAATGCGCTCTTCGATGGTCGCCCGCAAAAATGCCTGTACATCGAAAGCCGGCATGATGACGGTGGTGTTGCCCAACTCACAACTCGGCAGCAATTGGCTGTTGCATCCGGTGACGTGAAACAGCGGGACCGAGACCAGCGTGCGCACGCTGCTGTCATCCGGCAATTCCATCAAGCGCCGGCAGTTCTCGTTGTTGGCGAGAAAGCCCTCGTGCGTGGTCATCGCGCCTTTGGGAAAGCCGGTGGTCCCGCTGGTGTAAAAGATAGCCGCGACATCCGGCTGGGTGACGCCTTCCTCCGCGTAAGGCGGGCCTTCAGGGAGCGGCTGGCCGGGCTGAAAGACGTAGCGGGAGCCGGAATCGGTGAGGACGTACTCGACCTCAGATTCGCTGAAGCGCGTGTTCACCGGAACGACAATTGCGCCAGCGAGGACTGTGCCCCAGAACGCGCGGCACCAATCGAGTCCATTGGAGTAGCGAATGGCCACGCGATCGTCGCGCTCAATGCCTTGAGCGCGCAGGCCGCCCGCGACCTTGGCCGCCTGATCCCATAGCTGCCCATAGTTAATACGCTCACCGCCGATCTCGACGATCGCCTCTTTATGCGGCATGCGATCGACCGTCGAGCGCAGCATCTCCGTTAGCGAATTGGGCCGGTTGTCGTAGCGCGCGATCTGGTCTGTGCCGCGCGTGATTCCGCTTTGATCGAAGGGGCGAATCATCCTAATACTTCCCTACGTGGTCGAAAAACTTCTTGGGATTTTCCACCATCATCGTGTGGACCTGGGCATCGGTAACGCCGCGCTCCTTCAGGGCCGGGACTACATCGCGATAGATGTGCAGATAATCCCACTTCGGCAGAATCGCCGGAACCATGCCTTCGACGAACCAATCCGAAAAACAATTGGCGTCCTGCGAGAGCACCATTTTGTTGGCGTGCCCGCGCTTGCACATTTCGACGACCGTCTGGACGCGATCTTCAAAGGGCAGGATCGTGTCGATGCCAAAGCGATCCATGCCGATGTAGGAGCCGTTGGAGATCAGTTCTTCCAGGTACGGAATTTCGGTGGTGTCGCCGCAGTGGCCGATCACGATCCGGGAAAGATCGACGCCTTCCTCACGAAAAACCTTTTGCTGGTCCAGTCCGCGTTTGGTATGCGCGTGCGTGTGAGTGGAGATCGAAACGCCGGTTCGCAGATGGGCTTGCGCGGTGGCGCGAAGCGAGCGCTCCACGCCCGGAGTTAAACCCAGGACGTCGGTGGCGCACTTGAGAATTCCGGCTTTCACGTTAGTGCCGGCGATCCCCTCCTCAATGTCTTTGACGAATATGTCCGCCATCACTTCCGGGCCGCCGCCCAGCGTGCCGGGGCCCCGGTAGTGGAAGAAAAATGGAATGTCGTTGTAGGTGTAGAGGCCAGTCGCTACGATGATGTTGAGCTTGGTTTTTTGCGCGAGTTTTTCGATGCGCGGGATGTAACGGCCCAGGCCCACCACGGTCAAGTCGACCAACGACTGTACGCCGCTTGCGTACAACGCATTCAGGCGCCGGACGGCATCCTCCACACGCTGGTCTTCATCGCCCCAGAATTCCGGGTAGTTCATCAGTATTTCCGGAGAAAGGATGAAGATGTGCTCATGCATTAACGTGACGCCGAGCTGTGCGGTATCGAGCGGTCCGCGCATGGTCTGAACGGTGGCCATGCAGGAGATTCTATCTCATGCGGGTGATATAAGCTCGGGGGCGGGTTGACAACCCGCCGCAGGCTGACAGCCTGCCCCACAAGCTCAAAGGCCACTAACCTCAAGCCAGTTTGGGTTTTGGACGGAATGCTCTGCGATTTCTGTGACAATGGCTTCGAGGCCTAGGGTCGGGCTCCAGTCGAAATCACGCATGGCTTGGCTCGAATCCATCACTACCCAAGGCACGTCGTACTGGCGCGGCGCCGGTTCGGGTTGTGGCTTGTGCACGCCGAAACGCCGATCGCACCAGGCGTTGAGTTGCTGGAGCGACCAGGCGTTTTGGGGTCCTCCCCCAGTAACATATAAACCACCCTTGAGCGTTGAGACCATCTGCTTTTCGATCAACACGGCGAGATCGCGTGGATGCAGCGCGTCGCGGACTTGCTGGCCCGTGCCGTCAAATCCGATATAGCGCAGCGGCCGCCGGTTTCGATGCGCGTTCACCCAGTAAGCGAAGATGCCCTGATCCGGCGTGCCGAATTGCCCGGCGCCCGCGAGAACGCCGCAGCGATTGATCCAAACGGGAAAGCCGAAGGCGTCGCCGTACTCCGCCGCCACGATTTCGGCGGCCAGCTTGGTGCTCCCGTAGAGAGAAATTGGCGGCGAGGTGGAAAAGCCCGCGCCAATGCCCTGCGCGCTAACACCCGCCGGCAAGGGCCGGGAATCGTCCAACACAAAAGCGCCGTCTCTGGCGATTAGCGGCAACGCCGCCAGCGCCGGAATTGAATACACGCGGCTGCTGCCGAGCAGAATTAGACCCGCCTTGCGCGCTTTGCAAAATTCCAAAACATTGATCAGGCTGGCAAGATTGTGTTCCAACAATTGGCGACTGCTGAACGCGCCTTTCACGCCGGCGAGCACACTGGGGTTGGCGGCCGCGTCAATCACCCAATCGGCGGAGCCCAGCGCCTCCCAGTCGCTGGCAGCGCGAATATCGCCATGCACAAATTCGATCCCCCGGGCCGCCAAACGCGAGCGATTGGTCTGGGAGCCCGGCCGCATCAGATTGTCGATGCCCGATATGCTGAAGCCGCGATCTTTGAGCGCCAGCGCGAGCGAACTGCCAACAAAGCCAGCGATTCCGGTGATGAGAACTTTCGCACTCATTGTGGATGGCCCTGCCCAGTAGCGCGCCCAGTAGCGCGCCCAGTAGAGCGCATGGTAGCGCGCAGTTCCTCATACTGGTCAGTGGCGATGAGGTCGACGCCAGCGCGCAACGCCGCTTGCCAGCGCCGGCGCACGCGCTCCAGGGAACCGAAATTGTAGCCCTGGCCCCAGCCCTGGTCTTGAGCCGCGGGGAAGCCATCGAGAGTGTAGAAACGAATCCAATAACCGAGCCGATGCGCGTAGCCGACCAGCGACTGCAACCGGGCTTCTGTTTGGGGCGTCCACTCGCCCGCGCCCGGCGCGCCTCCGCGCTCGACGACGTACCACGAATTGTTCCACCAGCGCCGGTAGTTGGTCGGCTTGGTGGACACGAGCCGCTCCGGCGCGGCATTGACCAGCGCGGTCTTTCGCTGTTCTTTGTCCAGCCCTTCTAGAAACGCCTGATCGACTTTGGCCGACCCGAACAGACGCAATTTTGCTCCCACGGGAACCTCCCGATAGAAGATTTGTTCCTGGGTATCATTGTCCTCGGTGAGCACCAAAATCGGCTTCACCGCGAGCTTCGAAATTTCGTCGTCGCGCGCGGTCTTGCGCCCCGTCGTGATCCAGTCCTCATGCTGGCCCAACACCTTCCAAACCGCACGCAGATTCTCGGGCGAATTGTCTTTGAAGTCGAAATGAAGAACGATGAGCGGCCAGCGGCTCCGGTCTTTCTGGCGCAGAGCCTTTTCGACGATGGGCCGGACACGCTGAAAGAAGTATTGTTCGAGGTTCGGTTCGCCGCCGCGCGGTTGGTTGTCGTGCGCGACCACCGAGCGCTCGTCCACCCACGCCATGTCCTGCTCAATGCCCACGGGAAATCCGGTACTCAGAGCGCGGTCGATCCGATCCGCCCACTGCCCTTCATATGGGTAACAATTATGAGCGTCGAGCAAGGGGACGCGGCCGGGAAGAATCGGCGATTGCGCGGCGAGCGACAGGAGTCCTGCACAATAGAGAACAGTGGCGATTGCGATATGCACATCTTAGAATTTACCTGTATCGTGGGAGGAATTTCGTTTCTCGCGGGATTGTTGGGCGCCATGACCGGTTTAGGCGGAGGCGTGATCGTGGTGCCGGTGCTGGCCATCGGCTTGGGTGTGGACCTGCGCTACGCGATCGGAGCCTCGCTGGTTTCGGTAATCGCGACATCGTCCGGCGCCGCGGCCGCGTTCGTGCGGGAAGGCTATTCCAACCTGCGCGTCGGGATGTTTCTGGAGATCGCGACCAGCTTGGGCGCCATATTCGGGGCGTTTCTGGCGACGCGCGTGCCCACGGCCGGCATCGCGATCGTCTTCGGAGTGGTGCTGCTTTACTCGGCATATGCGTCGCTGCGCGAGCGGCACTCCGACACAGCCAACGAGGGAACGCCGGACCGGATAGCTGGCTGGCTCAGGCTGGATTCCGCCTATCCCACGGGACACGGGATGCAGTCGTATCATGTGCAACGCGTGCCTTTGGGATTCGGCCTGATGGCGATGGCGGGCGCGCTTTCCGGCTTGCTCGGCATCGGGTCCGGCGCGCTAAAAGTGTTAGCCATGGATCATGGCATGCGGCTGCCATTCAAAGTTTCCAGCACGACCAGTAATTTCATGATCGGCGTGACCGCGGCCGCGAGCGCGGGCATTTATCTGAGTCGCGGCTATATCGATCCGGGGCTCGCAATGCCCGTCATGCTGGGGGTTCTGGCAGGTTCCCTGCTGGGCGCGCGAGTGCTGATGCAAACCGGAATTCGCGTGTTGCGGCTGGTCTTTGGGGCGGTAATCGTGCTGATGGGTGTGGAAATGATCTACAACGGCGTAACGGGAAAACTCTAATGGAAGATCAAAGGCTCGAAATCATTGTTTCTAATCTGCTGCGTGCGGGAGTCGGCGGTTCGGCGCTGGTGGTGATGGCCGGCGCGGCAGTCTATCTCAGCCAACACGGCGCGGCGATTGCGGACTATAGCACCTTTCACGGAGAACCTGCGCCGTACCGCTCGCTCACGGGATTGCTTTCGCTGCAGACCCTTCGCCACGGCCGGGGCTTGATCCAGCTCGGGCTCGTCTTGCTGATCTTTACGCCCATAGCTCGCGTGGCCCTGACGCTCATCCTTTTCCTCGCGGCGCGCGATCGGATTTATGTGGTGGTCAGCGCGATTGTGTTGACCACTCTGCTGTATAGTTTCTTCAGCGCATGACTAACGGTTCTCTTCGATGACCAGAAGTACTTTTCTAAAACAGACCGCCTTGGCGGCGCTGGTGGCGGGCCGGAGCGCACACGCGCAAACCCGGCCCCGGCCCTGGCGCGTGATCGTCGACACGGATCCTGGCACCGACGACGCCCTGGCGATATTTCTGGCCCTGCGCTCGCCGGAGTTAAAAGTGGAAGCGCTGACTCCGGTGGCCGGCAATGTTCCGCTCGATCTGACGTTGCCCAACGCTTTGCGCTTGCTCGATGTCGCGGGGCGCACGGATATTCCGGTGGCAGCGGGCGCGAGCCATCCGCTCAAGCGGAAGCTGGTGACGGCTACCTACGCGCATGGTGAGAACGGTCTGGGCGGCGTCGAGTTCCCGGCCCCAACAACCAGACCGGTTGACGAAACGGCGGCGCAACTCATCCGGCGCATGGTGCGCCAATCGCCCGGCGAGATTCACCTGATCGCGATCGGGCCGCTGACCAATCTGGCGCTGGCATTCGAGCAGGACCCGGGGCTTCCAAAGCTGATCCCGTCGCTGACCATTATGGGCGGTTCTCTTTCGGGCGGAAATATCACGACGGCGGCTGAGTTCAACATTTACGTCGACCCGGAAGCGGCGCAGGCCGTTTTTCACGCCGGCATTCCGCTGACCATGGTGGGCCTGGATGTCACTCGCAAAGCGATTCTGGCCGAGCGACATATTGAGGAGCTGGAAGCTGCACGGAATCCGGTTAGCCAGGCGGCGGGAAGAATCACGCGGGCCATCCACAACCGCACGAAGACCGGACAGGCCATGCACGATTCGCTCGCGCTCGCGGTTTTTCTCGATCCATCGTTGGTTACGTTACGGGACATGTATGTCGAAGTGGAGACAGCGGGCGAGTTTACCGCGGGCGAAACGTTAGGCAACCAGCGCGCGCCGGTCCGACGCTCGGCGCCATTTTTGGACGGGGCGCCCAAGGACGGGGCGAAGGCCGGCGAGACCGCGTTACGCGCCAACGCAAAAGTAGCGGTGGATGTGGATGCGGACCGTTTTCTGAAACTCCTGGTGGGCAGGCTCACGACATGACCACTAGACGGTTTTGGCCGGCCAGGGGGCCGGCCGCGATCCAGGGGGATCGCCCCACTAATTTTCAAGCCGCGATCGATTCGCTCGCAGGCAGGCGGCCGAGTTTGAAGACGCGATTTTTGTCCATTCTTTTGTTTTTCGCCGTGGCGAGTCTGGCCCAGGAGAAGCGCTACGTCGTGATCGATCAGGACGCGGCCGGACCCGCCGGGACCGATATGATGTCGATCCTGGTTCTGCTGCAGTCGCAAAAAGTAGAGACTCTCGGGATCACCGTGGTTACCGGAGATGCATGGCGGGATGAAGAGGTCCAGCACGCGTTGCGGCTGCTCGAGATCATCGGCCGCACCGATATTCCGGTGGTTCCGGGCGCGGCATTTCCGTTGGTTCGCACCAAAGCCTGGACAGGGCTGTGGCAAAAGCAATTCGGCAAGATTGATTATTTGGGCGCCTGGAATCCGGGACCGGCTAGCCATGGTCCCTACGAAGTGCCGCCGTTGAAGGAAGGCGCGCCAAAAACACCAGCGGCTAAGGAAGACGCAGCGCATTTTCTGATCCGCATGGTGCATCAGCATCCGCATCAGGTGACCATTTACGCGGGCGGCCCGATGACGAATATCGCCCTGGCCTTAAGCCTGGACCCGCAATTGGCGGAATTGAGCGCCGGTCTGGTATTCATGGGCGGCAGCATCGATCCGGTCACGCAGGATCCTGAGTTCGCCGACAACCCGCGGCATGAGTTCAACCTGTGGTTCGATCCGGAGGCGGCGCACATCATGTTGAGAGCGCATTGGCCGTCGATCGTTTCGACCACGGTGGACGTGTCGCTGAAGACGCAACTCACGCAAGCGATGCTGGACCAAATCGCGAAGTCGCCCAATCCGGCCGCCCAATATCTGGCGAAGTACGCGCTTCCCGGCAATAGCTATATGTGGGACGAATTGGCCGCGGCCGCCTGGATCGATACCAGCCTGATTACGGCCGAGCGTAAGGTATATATGGACGTGAACCTCGACCGCGGCGCCGGCTACGGTGATACGCTGACCTGGTCGGAGAAGACGAAACCGTCGCTCGATGTCCAGCTCGTGCATGCGCAGATGGATGTAAACATGCCAAAGTTCGCGGAAATGTTTGTGAAGCTGATGAGCGCGCCGACGCCGAAACGCACCAAGTGAACGTGCTCGGCTCACCCGATTCCGAGCCGCGACCGCCAGGGGGAGCGGGTGCGAGTGTTGGCGACTTTATGAATAGATGAGTTGTGTACATGTCAAAAATTGTGGTGGTCGGCAGTTTGAACATGGACGTGGTGGCGATTGCGCCGCGCATTCCGGTGGTGGGAGAAACCATCATTGGGAACAAATATTTCACCGAACCGGGTGGCAAGGGCGCGAACCAGGCTTACGCGGCGGCAAAGCTCGGCGGCAGCGTGGCCATGCTCGGCCGCCTCGGTGACGACGATTTTGGCAGGCGCATGCGCGATAACGTGGCGAGCGTTGGTTGCGATGTCAGTGGGTTGAAAAGCGTACCGGGCCCCAGCGGCGTCGCCCTGATCTTTGTCTCCGAAAGCGGGCAGAACTCAATTATCGTGGTTCCGGGCGCGAACGACCAACTGACGGCCAACGATGTGAACGCCGCGGCGTCGGCTTTGGATGACGCCGCGATCGTTTTGTTGCAACTGGAGAATCCCGTGGACGCCGTTATGGCGGCAGCGCGCCTGGGAAAGCAGCGGGGCGCCTGCGTGATTCTCGATCCGGCGCCCGCGCCGGCGACCCCTCTGCCGCCCGAATTGCTGGCCATGGTGGACATCGTCACACCCAATGAAACGGAGGCGGCAATTCTCGCGGACCTGCCGCCGGGACGCTTGGATCCGGACCAAGCGGGAAAGCTTGCGCGAAAATTGCAAGCGATGGGCGCGCACACCGTGATCATGAAGCTCGGCGATCAGGGTTGCCTGCTGGTGGAAAAAAGCTCTTCAACCTTGATTCCGGCGCCAAAGGTTGTAGCGGTGGATACCACGGCGGCCGGCGATACGTTTAACGCCGCGCTTGCCGTGGGCTTAAGTGAAAAGCTTGCCCTGGAGGGGGCTTGCCGGTTCGCGGTATATGCGTCGGCCCTTTCAGTGACGCGTTTAGGGACTCAGTTAGCTGTGCCTACCCGCGAAGAGGTCGACGCGTTCGAGCGCGGCTAGCTTAGCTGAGCTAAGCTAGCGCGTTCGGGCATCGGAAAAAGATGAAGTTCGGGCATCGGAAAATGCTTCGGGTTGTCGGTGAGAAGCGGTATTTGGTTACTCAGCGCCACGCTTGCGATGGTCACGTCGGTGTAGGAAAGTGTGCAGCCTTGCTGCTGCCAATCGCGACGCAAGAGCCCAGCGAACCGGGCGATTTCCGGAGTGATGGGCAAGTACTCCAGGCTTCCGAGGAAGGCCGCAGTCTTGCCCTCTTCCCCGCCTCTGAGTCCGGCATATACCTCGGTGAGGTTTATAGCGCAACAGGCAAACATATGTCCTTGTTCCATTAGCCGCCTTAGGAATTCACTGCGGCCAAAACGCCGGTTGAGATGATCGAAAATGACTGACGAATCCAGAAGGATTAGCGCCATTAGAACGTTTGGTTTCGGCGGATCGCTTCGTCGAATCGATGATCCGGCTCAGAGCGGATCTTTTCCACATAAGCCGCGCCGCCTTCCGCGAGTTCCGGGTGATCGGCGGGATCCCATGCGCCGGAAGAAAGCTCAAGGGCCTGAAGCTGGTTGTGTCGCCTCACTTCCCGCCACAGAAGGTCAACGACATAGGGTGTTCTCCGCCGATTTTCGGTCTTTGCAAGGAGGTCGAGTTCGTGGGCCAACTCGTGCGGTATCTTAATAACGTTCTGCATGGGTTTCCACTATTAGGTACCTTGAGTAGTTACTTGCGAAGGTACCTTGTTCTGAATTGAGCATAGCAGAAAACTGACCATGCGCGGTAGCCTATGGATGTTGCCCGTTTTGTGTGAGTTGTAGAAGAATTCTACTGTACTGCTTCCGGCAACGGCGCGCGCTCAGGCCGGATCAAACGCAACAAGCGGGGCCCGGCATACAACGCGCAGCCGATCCCGACCGCCAGCACCGCATTGACCAGCAGCACCGAGCCGGCGGTGGCGAGGAATGCCGCGGCGTCCACCCGGCTCATCTTCGGCAAGCGGCGCCAGGCGCTCCAGTCGAGCAGGCAGAATCCCATCCACGCGGTGACGCCCGCGAGGGCTGTGATGGGCACTTGCGCGATGAAAACCGATCCATAACGCAACATCAAAATCAAGAAAGCAGCGTGCAGCAGGTTCGAGAGGCGCGTGGTTCCTCCACAGCGCACCACGGCCAAGCTGCGCGCCGGAATGCCCACGCTCAAGGGCGCGCCAAAAACACCACCGCACAGATTGGCGATGCCGTACGCTCCGAGTTCGGCATCGGCATCGGACAGACGCATGGGCCGGTGCCGGCCACGGAAGTGTTCCACCACGCGCGAGGTAATCAGAATATTGACTGACGTAACAAAGGCCAATCCGAGGGCGGATGGAAGAACGGTCCAGACGTCTCCGGCGCTCCAGGAGAAACCGGCAAAGGAAGGAAATCCTTGCGGCAAGGCGCCCACCTCGGCGACTCTCAATCCGAACAGGCGCCCTATGGCCACGGCCAGCACCACGCCGATCAGCGGGGCCGGCGACCGGGGCGACCAGCGTGCCGACGGCCGTCGCCGCGATCACCACAATAGCGCCCACCAAAAAGGGCGCGAAGCGGCTTTGGTTCAAATGTTGTAGAACGCCCACCAACTGATCGAGCGTGGACATGCCCGATTGCGTCTGTTTAATGCCCAGAATGGTAGCGAGTTGGGAAACCACCATCATGCCGCCGATGCCGCAAGAAAAGCCGGTCACGACCGCATGCGGAACTTTCATGATGTGCCGGCCCAGCCGCATGACGCAGAAGGCCATCATGATTACTGCCGCGGCGATGCAAACTTTCGCCGCGCCGCCGATTCCCTGGGCGTGGGCGGCACTGGCGATGAAGGGAATCGTGGCGCTCCCGGTGCCCCCAATCAGCACTGGGTTGCGCCCGAGCAACGCCGTCCCCGGAGCAGTAAGGATCGACGTGAAAACTCCCAACACCGGCGGCAGTCCCATCGCAGCCGCCATCGCCAAGCCGTATGGCAAGGCGATGAGAGCCGCAATCAGTCCACCGCAGGCGTCACCCAGCAGTTGAGACCAGCCATAACGAAATCGGCGCACAATGAGATACTTTACGCCGTCATTACCTTCTTGAAGGCAACTTTGAACTTGGCCATCTCTTCCGGCGTTCCAATGGAAATCCTGACGTAGGTTGGCCAGCTCGGCCAAACGCGCCCGATGTACACCTTCTGCTGGCGCATCGCCTCAATCACTTCGCCGCCCGGCCTGTGCACATCGGCCATGAACTTGTTTGAAACCGACGGCACGTATTTGAAATTGTTTTTGTCCATGAAGGCGAACACGTCTTCGCGGGTGTCTTTGATAATCTTGCGGCGCTCGGGAACCAGGTTCTTCTGCTTGAGGCTCACGTTAGCCCCAACCATCGCCGTCACCGGCAGCGCGCCCGCGCTGTATTTGGATATTTTTTCGATCAGATCGGGACGGCCAAGCGCCGCGCCCGCGCGCAATCCGGCCATCCCGTAAAGCTTGGAGAATGTTCGCAGAACGATGACGTCCTTGTCCTGCGCCACCAGATCCGTGGCCATGTGCGCGCCCGCAATGTGGATGTACGCTTCGTCGATCATCACTACGCAACCCGCGGGTTTATTGGCCACCAGCCACTCGATATCCGAGCGCGAGGTGATGGTTCCGGTGGGGTTGTTCGGATTGCAGACGTAAATCAGGCCGGCGTTGGGATCTGCCACGGCCATGGCTTTGACGTCGTGCGCGTAGTCTTTGTTGAGCGGCACACGGACAACTTTGGCGCCTACAAATTTGGCGGCGCGCTCGCCGGCTTCATAACCGGGGTCGGCGGTGACAAAACTCTTGCTGGGAGAAGTGAACGCCAGCACCGCCTGGTGCAGCGGCCCGCTGGAACCGGCGTATGCCTGCACGTAGTTCGGCTTCAGTCCTTCGCTCGCGGCCAGCGTCTCCTGCATGGCGAAAGTCTCTTCATACAGATAGCGTCCGCCTTTCTTCACGATGCCGTAGATGGCTTCGGCTGCTTCCGGACAAGGCCCCAGCGGATTCTCGTTGGCGTTGATTTTTACCGCGTCGGGCGGCATATCTTTCACCATGGAAAGCTGGGCCAGGGCGGGTTCGTTGAAGAACGGCAGCGTCGCGCCGGCGGTCATCATGGTGGCCAGCCGGGCAAAATTTCGCCGGGAGAATCCTCGCGCGAGGAATTCCTGTTTCTGATCGGGTGTGAAAACTTGCATTCCTGTAAAGCCTCCTGTGAGAATGTCTGGACCGCTTTCGTGGCGGCGCGTCTCTGGTTCCAGCCCGAGTTATGGGGCCAATGTTTCTAAAAGCCGCAGACCCGCCACATGACCTGGGAACCGCCAGCGACGTCAAACTCTTGAATTGCGAAGTGTCCCAGTTCTTCCTGCCACCGCCGCGAACGGCCGACATTGCCCGACGCTCATTAGCACGCTACGGGGCGGGAGAACTCAGACGGGGAATGTTGGGTAACGACAACTTCGATGGTCCTACAGAGACCACCGTTGTTTGTAAAATGTTACCATTTGTAAATCTTACTTGCAACCCGAAAGACCTACCCTGTCAAGGCAGGTTGTCATTGCACGTGACTGGCGTGGGCTTTGATTGCCTCTGAACTGGCCTCGGAAATGGCCGAGGATTCGGCGGCTAAATCGGCTGGAGATAGAGATTTCCTGGTAACTCCGGAGGCCGCGTGCGCTTTGGAATGGGAGAGCATGTGGTACATCTCATGCGCCACCACCCGTCCTAGTGCTCGGCCGAGGACGGCGTCGTTACGTCGTGAACCGGCGAGAACGCGTTGCAGGCTTTCGCGGACGCGATCGCAATCGATTTTCCCAAAGGGTAGGATCTCGCCGTTGCTCGAGTACGTCATCCCGAGCGGCAGTCCCATTTCATCGGGAATGACAGGGATGGCGTCCATGGTGCATTTACCGCTCATCTTCAATACGACCATTTCGCCAAACTCCGGATGACCGGGCAGGTTCTCCTGCAATTGCCAATCGAGCCGGGTGTCGGCCTGCGTGAGGAGGTTCTGCGCCTCGCGTTCCATCGCCTTCATGGCTTTAGCCGAGTAGCCATCGGGTTCAAAACTGAGAACGACGGTAACCTTAAGAGGCGACGCTGCTGTTGCAAGCGCCGAGAGCGTGAGAAGTACGAACGGGGCACGACTCAGGGCCATCGACATCTCTCGATTCGCGGAGAGCAAGTTGCGATCCGGACATGGGACCGGCGGTCACGATCATATCATTCTCCGTGGCGGGATATTAAACCTCCTGAGAGCGCGCCAGGCGGCCTCATTGCGCGGAACCCAACGGCGGGCACTGCACAGGCTACGGTTGGAAGTTTGCCGCGCCGACAGTTATTAAAGCCCGATTGGGAGGATAGTATGTAAACTGGCTCCCACAAGGTGGCTCGCAATTCCCTGCAATCCTGAACTCATAAACAACGAAAACAGTTTTGCGGGCCTTCGGCTCGAAACGCCACTTCTTCGCGTTCGTCAGGCACCCCGGAATGAAGATCCTGGCCCCTGAGATCGCCGCGGTCGACACAACAGATCCGGTCTCATCCAGGTTTACGCGGATCACAACATCGCCTTGTATGCGCGCCTGTCCTGCTAACACCGGGTAGGAGAGCGGCTCGGCGTGGATAAGCCCGACGTATTCATCAAAAACCGGACCGTCCTCGCCGGCTAGGCGACCGCCCACAACACTCACGAGGAACAAAAGCAAAACGCAGATTCGCATACGCACACTCTTCGAAGCCGGCTCAGAAATTATCATTCAAGGCCGAGGTAACGGCCATGCATATGGTTCCATAGTATAAACGAACTCTTCATGGCGTCTATATTGATCCACCTGGACAGCGAACACTAGAATCCTTGAACGGAATCGCGCCCGCAGCCAAACGTCAACGGGCGGAGTTCGTCGGGCAAGCGATAAAGGAAGCGGTGCGGCGGCGAGAATACGAACAGATTCGCGAGGCATACATTCGGCAACCCGATTCTGTGGCGGATGCCGACGATTGGTCGTCCGCGGAGGAGTGGACCGCTTGAAATAACGCGTCTGCGGCGGGCTACGCGCTGGGCTGGGAGGAGTTGATCGACGCCGAAGCGTGAACCCGCGAGGTGCTCCGCATGAGCCCCACATACACCATAGCCGACACGAAGAAACCCACAAACCAGGCATAGTTATAGAGCCAGCGCAGAGGCGGCACGGCCAGGCCCACCAGCGCCAGCACCACTCCCGCCGCCAAGGCCGCCACAGCCCGATAGTTAATGCCGTTGCTGTATTCATAGGCGCCGTTGCGGCGATAGAGATCGTCGACGTCCAGTTGCCGCTGCCGGATCAGGAAATAATCGGCGATCATGACTCCCGCAATGGGGCCGAGCAAGCCGGAGTACCCGACCAGCCAGCCGAAAATATAACTACTGAAATCGTTCAACAGACGCCAGGGCATCATGACGAGCCCGAGAACGCCGGTGATGAGTCCGCCCGTGCGGAAAGAAATCAGTCGCGGATTCAGATTGGAGAAATCGTTCGACGGAGAAACGACATTGGCCGCGACGTTGGTGTTCAGAGTGGCAACTAACAGCGCCACCAGCGCGACGCACGCGATCACCGGCTGATTGAACTTGCCGAGCAGCGTAACCGGATCCCAGATCGGTTCACCAAAAAGCACCGCGGAGGCCGACGTTACGGCCACGCCGATAAACGAGTACAACGTCATGGCCGTTGGCAAACCGATGGCTTGGCCCAACGCCTGCGCTCGCTGCGAAGTGGCGTAGCGTGTGAAGTCGGGAATATTCAACGCAACCGTCGCCCAAAAGCCCACCATTCCTGTGAGCGACGGCACAAAAAATGCCATGAAATCCGCGGTCGTCTGAAATTTGGATGGCGCGCTCAACACCGGGCCGAGGCCGCCGGCTTTGCGCGTTATCCAGAGCAGCAGCAGAATGCCAACCGCCAGCATGAAGGGCGCGCCGACGCCTTCCAGAAACTTGATGGTCTCGATTCCGCGCCAGATCACGGCCATGTTGAGCGCCCAGAAACCCAGAAAGCACACCCACTGGAGATTGGCCGCGCCGGGCCAGATGATTTTCAGCATCGAGTAAATTGCCTGCCCGCCGATCCACGATTGAATGCCGAACCAGCCACAGGCAACTAAGGCGCGCAGAACGGCGGGAAGATTCGCGCCGCGCACTCCAAAGGAAGAACGCACCAGAACCGGAAACGGAATGCCGTATTTTGTTCCGGCATGCGCGTTGAGCAGCATCGGGACTAACACAATCAGATTCCCGAGCAGGATGGTGCCGATGGCCTGCCACCAACTCATGCCGCCCGCGATCAGCCCGGACGCGAGCATGTACGTGGGAATGCACACGCTCATGGCGACCCAGAGCGAGATGTAGTTGTAGAGACCCCAATCGCGGCGCGCCATCGGGATGGGCGCCAGGTCCTCATTGAAAAGCGCAGGGTCGTGTTGCATTACGTCATCAGGTCCACATCAGGTCCACGCCCCGCCGCGAGCTGCGCGCCGCAGATATTCGCCCCGGCCGGATTTGCCCAGAAATGCACCGTTATTCACGATCACTTCGCCGCGCGAAAGCACGGTCTTGACATTGCCTTTGACTTTGAAACCTTCAAACATGGAGTAATCCACGCGCATATGATGGGTCGCCGCGCTGATGGTGTAAGGCGCTTGCGGATCCCAGATGACCAAGTCCGCATCGCTGCCGGGCGCGATTTCGCCTTTGCGCGGATACATGCCGAAAATGCGCGCCGGCGTGGTCGAGACCAGCTCCACAAAACGGTTGAGAGTGAGCCGGCCTTCATTCACGCCGTGATGATAGATCAATTGCAGCCGGTTCTCGATGCCCGGACCACCATTGGGAATTTTGGTGAAATCGTCTTTCCCTAGTGTCTTTTGCTCGACGAAGCAGAACGGGCAATGGTCGGTTGAGACCACTTGCAGGTGATCGTGCTTCAGACCCTCCCAAAGCTTGGGCAGATTTTTCTTCTCACGCAAGGGCGGAGTGAAAACGTACTTGGCGCCTTCGAAATTCGGGCGCTCCATTTCTTCTTGGGAGAGCAGCAAATATTGCGGACAGGTTTCCGCAAAGGCAGGCAGGCCGCGGTCGCGCGCTTCGCGGACTTGATTCAGCGCGTCCTCGCACGACAAATGCACAATGTAGACCGGGACACCCGCCATTTCGGCCATGGCGATCGCGCGATGTACCGCCTCGGCTTCGGCGACGGTCGGCCGCGTGAGCGCATGATAGATGGGCGCGGTTTTGCCTTCCGCCAGCGCCTTCTGCACAATCACGTCGATCACGCTGCCGTTTTCGGCATGCATGCAAATGAGCGCTCCGTTCTTGGCGGTGCGTGAAAGCGCGCGAAAAATGGTGGCGTCATCCACCATGAGCACGTTTGGATACGCCATGAACAGCTTGAAGCTAGCCACGCCTTCGGCCACCAGGTCGTCCATGTCTTCGAGGCCCGCGCCGCCCAAATCGGTGACGATCATGTGCAAGCCATAATCGATGCAGGCCTTGTTTTCGGCCTTTTTCCACCAGGTATCGAGCGCATCGCGCATTTTGGTTCCGCGCGCCTGAATGGCAAAATCGACGATGGTGGTGGTGCCGCCGAACGCGGCCGCGCGCGTGCCGGTCTCGAAGTCGTCGGCGGAAGTAGTCCCGCCGAACGGCATGTCGAGGTGCGTATGGGCGTCGATGCCGCCGGGGAAGATCAGCATGCCGGTGGCATCGATACGTTCGGTAGCTGAGGTCGCGGGAATTGCTGCGCGGACTTCGCTGATGCGGCCGCCCTCAACCAAAATGTCGGCCGCTTTGGTTTCTTTGGCGGTGACCACTGTGCCGTTTGTGATCAGCTTGCTCACGTGGTTTTCTCCTGGGGGCGACCAGGGGGTCGCCCGCCGACCAGGGGGTCTGCCCCACGGGAACTCCCGACTGCCGGAGGATAAAACAAATGGGACATTTAGTGTTCTTTCTCTCAGTGCGCAGCCACGCGCTGCGCCCAGCTTTCCGCCGGTACATCGCGATCCACGCGCTTCATGGTGATGCAGTTTTCCACGGGGCAAACCAGCGCGCAGAGATTGCAGCCGACACACTCTTCCTCATCGATGCGCGGTATGCGTACCGGCGGCGTGCGCGCGTCGCCATTCATCTCGAGCTTTGCCACCGGCGTCATGGTGATGCGCTTGCGCGTGGCCGCTTCCAATTCGGCCGGAATTGGATGACCGTCGCCGATGTGAATGCATTGGTGAGCGCCATCCCAGCAAGCGACATAACACAGGTCGCAGCCGATGCACTTCTCATGATCGATCTCAGCGACAATCTTGTAGTTGAGATTGAGCTGATTCCAATCCGTAACGCGCGGCAGGGAGAGCCCGCGAAAATCGTCCAGCGTGCGGAAGCCTTTCTCATCCATCCAATTCTTGAGGCCGTCGATCATGTCTTCGACGATGCGAAAGCCATAGTGCATGGCGGCGGTACAAACCTGCACCGTCCCGCAGCCGAGAAGAATAAACTCCGCCGCATCGCGCCAGCCGGCAACACCGCCAATTCCGGAAATCGGCAGGCCAGGATTAGCGGCGATTTGTTGAACCATATGCAGCGCGATCGGCTTGACCGCCGGGCCGCAATATCCGCCGTGTGCGGACTTGCCGTCCACATCGGGCCTTGGCGTCAAGGTATCGAGGTCGATGCCGGTGATGGAATTGATGGTGTTGATGGCGGAAAGCCCGTCGGCCTTGGCTTTGGCGGCAGCTTTCGCAGGCACGCGAATGTCGCTGATATTGGGAGTCAGCTTCACCAAAACCGGCGTGCGCGCGGCCTCCTTGACCCACTCCGTAATCATCTGCGTATATTCGGGGACTTGTCCCACGGCGCTGCCCATGCCGCGCTCGCTCATGCCGTGAGGGCAGCCGAAATTCAGTTCCAGCCCATCGCTGCCGGCGTCTTCGGCGCGGCGCACCATCTCATGCCAGGTTTCTCGCTTGGATTCCACCATCAGCGACGCGATCACCGCATGCTTGGGATAGCGCTTTTTCACCTCGGCGATTTCGCGCAGGTTGACATCGAGAGGACGGTCCGTGATCAGCTCAATGTTGTTCAGACCCATCATGCGTGTGCCGTTGAGATCGACGGACGAATAACGCGATGAGACATTGACGATGGGCTCGCCCAGCGTCTTCCACACCGCGCCGCCCCAGCCCGCGTCAAAGGCGCGCATCACCTGCTCACCGCAATTGGCGGGCGGTCCGGAGGCCAGCCAAAAAGGATTAGGACACCGAATGCCTGCGAAATTTGTGGTCAAGTCCGCCATAGATCAACTACCCCGCTCCAACGCCTGAACCATCGCCAGCGCGGCCCGCTTTCCGTCCGCCGCCGCGTCCACCACTTCCCTGCCCCCATTGACGCAGTCGCCGCCGGCGTAGTATTTCGAATTCCCGGTTCGTCCTGTCGCGCGGTCCACCACTACGCAACCGTTGCGGATGGCGATGCCCGGAAGATCTTCAATGAGGCTGGTGAACCGGCCTTGTCCTAAAGACGGAATCACCATATCGCAAGCCAGCATGAAATTTGAGCCGGGAATTGGCGCCGGGCTGCGACGCCCGCTCGAATCCGGCGCGCCCATTTGCATGCGCACACATTCGACCGAGCCAACGCGGCCCTCGGCGTTGGCGTGAATCGCTACCGGTTGTGTCAGCCAGAGAAACTGCACGCCTTCCGTTTTGGAATGCTCGTATTCGAAGGTGAAGGCCGGCATCTCTTTTTCGGTGCGCCGGTAGGTGACCGATACCTCCTCGGCGCCCAGCCGCTTAGCCGCATTGGCCGCGTCAATAGCAGTGTTTCCGCCGCCAATCACCACTACGCGGCCGCGAACAGCCGGAGGATCTTCGGTCTTGTAGCCGGAGATGAACTTCAGTGCGTTGACCACACCCGGCAGATCTTCGCCCGGAATGTCCATCCGGTTCATCGCGCCCAGACCCATGCCGAGAAAGACGAACTGATAGTCTTTTTCCAACTGGTCCAGATGGATGGACGATCCCACGGCGAACTGCTCGAACTTCACGCCCATCCCGCGAATGAAATCCACTTCGCGCAGGCTGTCGCCCATGCGGAACTTGTACTCGGCAACCCCGTACGTATTCAGACCGCCGGCTAGCGGTTTCTGCTCAAAGATCGTGGCGCCGATTCCATGCCGGCGCAATTCCGCGGCGCAAGCGAGCGAGGCCGGACCAGCGCCGACACAGGCTGCTTTTTCAGCGCGCTCTTCTGTGGCGCCTGCTAGGTTCGCGCCGGAATCATAAAAGCGTTCCATGGCGAAACGCTGCAAACGGCCGATCTCGATGGGCTTTTCGTTGTAGCGATGCAGCACGCAAGCGCCTTCACACAAGACGCCTACCGGACACACGCGGGAACAACTTAGGCCAAGAATGTTTGCGTCCAGAATGGTCAGCGCGGAGCCGCGAACGTTGCCGCTGGAGATTTTCTTGATGAAACGGGGAACGTCAATGTGCGTGGGGCAAGCGGCGGTGCAAGGGGCATCGAAACAGTACAGACAACGCGAGGCTTCCACGCTGGCCGCCTGCGGGCGGAGGGCGGGATGGAGATCGGGAAACAGTTCAAGATTGGTGCTCGCAACGCTCATTACGCCATTCACCTGCAGAGGATGGTTATTATAGCGCGCTAGCGGCGTTCGCCCACGGCTACCCAAGCGCCGAGACCGATCATGGCGAGCCCGGATGCCGTTCGTTGGCGGCGGCGCAAGCGAACGCTCTCTTTGAGCCGCTGCCCAAGCGGGCCGGCGAAAAATGCCACGAACAAATCCGCGCTGGTGTTCAAGGCAACGGAAATGGCGCCCAAGTCGGGCCGGGACATAATCCGCTAACTCCGGCCTTCGGCTCTGATCGGCGACCAAATCTTCCTGAATCCACTCGGCGTCACACCTGTTTCCCTGCAGATATGTTCTTCCGTTTGCCGAAGAGCCCGAGATGGTAAAGCCCACGATGTCGGTGATTTTAACGACGTCGAGGCTCTCATGGCAATGAGGGAATAAGGTATGATGGCCAGCGTGGAATTTCGGCGGTTCTTGATGTTGCGGGCGTACAATTACTTGGATTGCGCTGCGTCGTCTAGCGGGTTGTGACGGCAGTCTGCGTGGTCGCCTCTTTTCGCGCTTCCGCGATCATTTCCCTCAACTTCGACGCATTTTCCACGCCTTGTACGCGGTGCCCGTTGATGAAGATCGTGGGCGTAGCTTCTATCCGGTTCGATTGCGCTGCATTCATGTCCTTCAACACTAGCCCGACTGACATGCCGCTATCGATGCATTTCTGAAACGCTGCGCCGTCGACCCCCTTGGTGTGCGTGGCCAGCCTGGCCAATTTCTCCTTCGCGTTCTCGGCAGTGATTGTTTTCTGATTTTGAAAAATCTGGTCATGCAGGGACCAGAACGCCCGGTTGCTCTGAAGCTGGGCACAACCGGCCGCCTCGGCTGCCATCCGCGCCCACGGATGCATAGGAAGCGGTAGGTGGTGGAAGACTACGCGGACATCGTCCTGTCTCTTCGATAATGCTTCGTCGAGAGTTTGGGCGAAGTTGCGGCAGAACGGGCACTCGAAGTCCGAGAACTCCACAATTGTCACCGCGGCGTCTGCTGGGCCGCGCGTCGCGCTGGCGCCTTGAACTAGCCCTTTCATAACGGCATCATCTTTTGCCCGCTGTTCAAGAAGAGGATCAACAGTGGTATCGAAAAGGTCGCTGCTCAAGAAGCGCGCGTCAGGCGAGGAGTAGAGTGTCAGCTCCCAGGTCTTGAATGCGCTCTTGCCTTCAAAGGTCAGTTCCCGGAAGCAGGTGTCGCGAACGGCCCTGTCCTTCTTGAGCGAAAGAGCTATCGTGTCGGGCAGCTTGTATTTGTTCCGGACATAAGTGGTGAGGGACCGCCTCTGCCTCTCCTGGAGCGGCTGGGAGCAGGCCGGAGCCTGCCCTCCCAAGCACAGACCCGAAGCAAAGAACAGGCCGCAAAAACCTGGCAAACGAGTCAGAACGATATGGGATCTCACGAAGCTGGCTCCTCAGTTCGATTGAATCAGCAGAAACACGTCGTAGCAAATGTCCCGCTCACTACCACCCTGGTCCCAAACCGATCCTTTAAAGCGGAAATGGTTCCCATACTGGTCAACGAAAGGCGTCTCGATGTACGTCAGACCGATCTTGAATATTCCAAGCTCCTGGAGTGTGTGCAGCTCGTTCGGCTCACTGAAGCCGTTGTGATTCGCATCGATCCAGACTCTCAGGTGAGAGTACACGGCATCGCCCGGATCGATAAATCCGTTGCCGTTTCCCCCGTTTGCGGGCTCGTCGAATACGGCCAGCGCCAGGAAGCCGTTCGGGTTTGAGCTCGGAGGCTGGGGAGTCAGATTGCCGAACAACTCCGTGAAATCGTCGATGGTTCCGTTACCATTTCGATCCAGGGCCAGCCAGCCGTTTCGCCAATTCGGATCCGTCCAACTCATCTGCCGAAGCGGGCCTCCCGGCAGGACACGGAAGTGGACTCCGTTACTCAAGCTAGTCAGGTGAAACCCTTGATCAAGCGGGTCGAGCACGATTGGGCTACCCATTCCTCCGGGCTGCACGCAGACCCCGTCTTGACAGACTAAGGTATTGACGCAACAGTTCGAATCAGCGCAGGACTGCCCGAGGGTGCCGCAGGGGGGCGGGCCCAACGTACAGGCACTCTGCTCACACTGGCAATTACCATTGCAGGCGTACTTTCCAGTGTATTGCACCCCGCTATCGAAATCCGCATACAGGGAGTTCTGCGCCCAGAATGGGTAGCTCGATAGCGGGGCGCAATCGGCTCCACAATCGACATCGTGGTCAACGTAGGAGTATGGATTTGCGCAGTCGCTGGCGTTACACTGTGACTGGGCGTGCACTTCGGCACCGAGCCCGGTCAGGTCCGTAAGACTCTTCCAGGGGCCGGGTTGCCGTTGCCGCAGGCTACCGGCGTCGTCAAAATCCTGAGAGTAACGCCGGGGCCCGCAACCACACCCTCAAAGATCGAAGTCAACTTGCGGCCAAGTTCGTCGGTAATCCTGACCGGGCTCCGATTCCTAGCGGTAGTTTACAAGATATGAGCTTTCGATTGCGGACGTGAAGCGCCGCCTCTAAATCCTCGTCCGTTATCTTCCAGGCCGTCAACAACTTGGGGGCGAAATCCGCTGGTCGCAGCCGACGATTGCTCGTACAATTGTGTATGACCTAGATATAGGTGTTTGGTTCAGACTGGCCTCTCGCCAACCGCTCGCCTCGGCGTTGGATTCAGGCGCTCAATGATGATAGGGCTGCCGGCACGGGTAGTCTTCGCCAAACACCCCCAGAACATTTTTCTGTAGACTTGTTTACGAAGATATGGTATGACCTAGATATGCCGAGCCTCACCGCCAAGCAGATCGACGGCCACACCTACTACTACGCCCGCTATTGCCAGCGCGTTGACGGCAAGCCCAAGATCGTCCGCCAAGTCTATCTCGGCAAGATCGAGGACCTCGTCATCTCCGCGGAGCAGGCTCATACTCCTCCTCAACCTCTCGAGACCCAGGTCGCCTCCTGCGGCGATATCGGCGCCTTGTGGGACATCGCCCAGCGTCTCGATCTGGTCCCTTTACTCGATTCCCTGTTTCCCAAACGCCACCAAGGCCTATCCTGTGGCCAGTACCTTCTGCTCGCCGCCCTCAACCGCTCCGTCGCTCCCGCCAGTAAGGTGCACCTGGCCGACTGGTATCGCCGCACCATCCTCACCCGCCTGCTGCCGGTTGATCCCGCGCTGCTGTCCTCGCAGAACTTCTGGAACCACATGGACCTCATCAGCGCCGACCAGATCCTGGAGTTCGAGCGGCAGATGACCGAACGGCTCATCCAGCGATTTCAACTCGATCTCCGCGCCCTGGTTTACGACGGCACCAACTTCTTCACCTACATCGACACCCGCACTCCTTCCCAACTGCCCCAGCGCGGCCATAACAAACAGAAGCGCGGCGACCTGCGGCAAGTCAATCTCGGCCTGCTGGTGAGCACCGATTTCCACATCCCCCTGTTTCACCGCGTCTACGCCGGTAATGTCCACGACAGCGTCGAGTTCCGTTCCATCACCGAAGACTTGGCCGCCCACTACCGGGACTTGGCCCAGTCCTGTGATCACATCACGCTGATCTTCGACAAAGGCAACAACAGCGCCGCGGCGTTCCAGACCTTGACCGAGACGCCCTTTCATTTCGTCGGTTCGTTGGTCCCCACCCAACACCCGGATCTGCTGGCCGTTCCACGCCGCCGGTTCCGCGCTCTCACCACGCCCCGTTTAGAAGGGGTGGAGGTTTATCGCACCGAGAAAAAAGTCTTCGGCGAAACACGCACCGTCCTGATTACGTTCAATCAGAATCTGCTCGATGGTCAACTCCAGGGTCTGACCGGCAGTTTGAACAAGGCGCGGCGCAAGTTGCGCGACTTGCAGCAGCAACTCAGACGCTGGCGGCAGGGGAAGGTGAAAGGCAAAGCACCCGCGCTGGAGTCGGTGAGAAAACAAGTCCAGGCGATCTGCTCGGGGCAGTTTGTAAAGCTGATTCTGAAGGCCGAGGTATGCACAGTCCGTCAGGGTCTGGAACTCACCTATTCCACCGACCAGGCAGCGCTTGACCGCCTCTGCCGCGTTCAACTGGGCAAAACCATTCTGTTCACCGATAACGCCGACTGGCTGGATGAAGACATTGTGCTGGCTTATCGCTCGCAATACCACATCGAAAACGCCTTCCGGCAGATGAAGGATCCCCATTTTCTGGGGTGGAGTCCGATGTTTCACTGGACCGACTCCAAAATCCAGGTGCACGCCTTCTACTGCGTCTTGGCTCTGCTGCTGACTTCCTTGCTCCAGCGGGAACTCGCCCGCCAGGGCGAAGAACTCAGCGTTAACCGCATTCTGGAAGAGTTGGGCGGCATTCAGGAAACCCTCATCGTTTACCCGCGCCGGCAAGGCCAGCGGCAGCACACCACAGCCACCTGTCTGACCCACATGAGTCCGCTGCAGAGCCGACTGTTTTCTCTGCTCGACCTGCAGCGCTACGCCCCTCCCTCGCGTTAGGTCATACACACCGCCTCCCTCAAACACCTCAGCAGCCCGAGCTTACCTCTCAATCCACGGCTATCTTGTAAACTACCGCTAGTGCCTGAGCACCAGAAGAGCATGGCGCCCGCTAATGCGATGACAATGCATTCTTCGATTCGCCTTCCCGACATGCGCTTATCTCCTAACACATTTTGTTCAGACCAGCTATCTCATGACCCGGCTCTGGGGCACATTCGTTAAGTCCATGCACAGCGGCGTTTCCATTCAACCTCGCGGAACCCAACGAATTGCCTATAGCTTGGGATCTGCCCAGTAAAGTACATCGGAGGCGCCCCGAAACAAGAGGTGGCGCTCGTCGTAGCCAACGAGCAAAACGGGCTGACCGTCCGCCACCGCGGCCGTGTCTACGCGGCTAAGGGCACCCGTGCCCCTGTCCAGTAGAAAGAGACCGGGATCCGCTTGTCCGGCCATCTGGGTTGTCTTTGCAAGAAAGACCTGATCGTCGTCCGTGACGACTACATTCCTGACTGTCTCCTTCGCGCCGCTGCTATCTACGACCGACCACTCACCCAAAAGTTTGCCGGTCTTTGCGATTTCCACCCACCTGTTCGTGCTTTCCGCGAAAAATCCAACGCGGTCCTTCGCGACCTGAAAAAATGCGTGGTACGTGGGGTAGCGGTCCGGCGGAAAGTGCGACCTCGGCAGAGCCGTGCCGATAAGTCTCCCGTCGGCATCATAGTGCCGGATGAGATCATAGCTCGAAGATTCCTCCCACGCATGGTCGGAAACTCGGACCGCTCGCACAAGCGCCCAGAGACTGCCATCGGAATCGAAGGCGAGAAAAGCAGCGGCGCTCGCGTCCATCCGCACCACGTGTGTTATTCCGCACGCCCAATTTACTAGCAAAATCAAGCCGACGTTCGTGTCAGTGGATCCGGATTTCGGAGCTTGTGCGGTCGCCGCGACGGCGAACCCGCGCTGTGGGGTGACCGCAACATACTTGATTCGCATATTTGCGATTTCCGGCAGAGCGCCGCCGAGCTTGCACACGGATACTACGTTCCCTGCGTGGTCGTACGTGGTCCACTCCTCCAGGGTCGCCGCCTTGCTCGTCAGATAGCCGCCGTTCCAATGAGGCGCTTCAGATGTTGGGGGCAAGTGAAACGTGGTTCGTTTTACGGGCTTCGACACCTCCGCCGCCGACCCTGGTGCCGAGATCATTGCACTGACGCAAAGCCCTAAGACCGCCACTAGCCGAAGCGGCTGGCCTTTGATCGTCCTCTCAACGAAACTCGCTATAGATGAAGTCATAAACTCATGGTCTCCAAGTTCATTTCTTGCGGCAGTAGTTTCTTGCTGTCGCCATTACCTGCGGCGCTGTCAGCGCTGGACCAGAGGTGTGACTTGCGTCCTTTGACCTGTACGGTAGCCGGCGGATCCGCAATACATACTGCTACGATTAATGCCTGACTAACCACGGGAAGTTTCACCGGGTCGCCTCGCTAACGCGGCAAGAGTAACTCCTTTCCAATAAAAATGCAAGACATAAGATGCTGGTTTGCCGGTTATTTTTCGAACCCAGGCCAGCGTAAGCTCGCTAACAGACCGGTCGATTCATAACTTCGTCACAATAACTGATGCTTTTCTTGCGAATTGGACTTGATAGCGAAAGTCGTTCTATTGCGCATGTTGCGTATCAGCGCCGCACGCCCAGAACTTCTTCACCGGTCAGGAAAATCACCGTCCGCCGGCCCATGAGCAGGAAATTGCGCCGGTGCTGACCGACGTGCTGATCGTGGTCTCCACCATCGCGCAGCTGATCTCCGCCATCGGGACCATGAACATCATGCTGCTAACAGCGACGGAATGGACACGCGAGATCTCACGGCCGTGCCGCGAATGAAATCCACGTCGCGCAGGCTGTCGCCCATGCGGAACTTGTACTCGGCAACGCCGTACGTATTCAGACCGCCGGCTAGCGGTTTCTGCTCAAAGATGGTGGCGCCGATTCCATGCCGGCGCAATTCCGCGGCGCAAGCGAGCGAGGCCGGACCAGCGCCGATGCAGGCGACCGCTTCAGCGCGCTCTTCGGTGGCGCTTGCCAGTTTCGCGCCGGAATCGTAAAAGCGTTCCATGGCGAAACGCTGCAAACGGCCAATCTCGATGGGCTTTTCATTGTAGCGATGCATCACGCAAGCGCCTTCACACAAGACTCCCACCGGACACACGCGAGAACAGCTTAAGCCGAGAATGTTTGCGTCCAGAATGGTCAACGCGGAGCCGCGAACGTTGCCGCTGGAGATTTTCTTGATGAAACGGGGAACGTCAATGTGCGTGGGGCAAGCGGCGGTGCACGGGGCATCGAAACAGTACAGACAGCGCGACGCTTCTACGCTGGCCGCCTGCGGGCGGAGGGCGGGATGGAGATCGGGAAACAGTTCAAGATTGGTGCTCGCAACGCTCATTACGCCATTCACCTGCAGAGGATGGTTATTATAGCGCGCTAGCGGCGTTCGCCCACGGCTACCCAAGCGCCGAGACCGATCATGGCGAGCCCGGATGCCGTTCGTTGGCGGCGGCGCAAGCGAACGCTCTCTTTGAGCCGCTGCCCAAGCGGGCCGGCGAAAAATGCCACGAACAAATCCGCACTGGTGTTCAATGCCACGGAAATGCCGCCCAGCAAGAGGAATTGCGCGAATACGTGGCCTTGAGCAGGGACGATGAACTGCGGAATGAAGGAGAGAAAGAACAGCGCCGTCTTGGGGTTGAGCACTTCGGTAACGATGCCCTGCGCGAATGCGTTCTTAGCCGGTGCGGCCGGCTGGTCCGCAGGCTCCTGGTTGCGGCCCCGGATCATGCGCAGCCCCAGGTAAACCAGGTACGCCGCGCCTGCGTATTTCACCGCGCTAAAGGCCACCGCGGACGCCGCCAGAATCGCCGAAATTCCCAGCGCTGCCGCGACCACGTGGACAAAACCGCCAACAAATGTTCCGAGGGCTGAAAGCATGCCTTCACGCCGTCCGCCCGCCAGGCTGCGCGCCAGGACGTAAAAGATCCCAGGGCCGGGCGTGATCGCGAGAAGAATGGCGGCGGCCAGAAACAGGCTGAAGTGCATGAGACCAGGGTAGCGGACACGCCAATCGAGACACGGGCCCAGCTCCGGTCGACACACCAGCTGACCCGATCCCGCACACCCGACCCGCTAACACCCCAGTCTAGCCCCGAACGTCAGTGAGGGGACCGAGCGCCCGTCCCCTCACTGACGTTCGGGGCTAGACTTAGTGTCAAAATGGTTGAGAAATGTAGAAACTTCCAGGGGACGGACACGTCCGTCCATCACCGCGCGGCCAATCGGCAAAACTCCAGGATCAGTGGATGCGGATTCCCTTTCGTCGAGCTTGCCTGAGGCACAAACAGCGTACCCAGAAAGAACCGGAGCCGAGCAAGTTCCACGATGCGCACTTCGCCATTCTGGTCCTGGCCCGTTACATTGAGTCCATATGTTCCCAATTGCTCCTGATATTGCGGATTCAGCCCAAAATTGCAATAGAACCGCTCCATCGACCGCGTAGCCTGGCAAGCCTCGGCTGCCTTGCTCCCGGCTTTCAGCGTGACCTCCATCGTCTTTCCAACCAGCGAGCAACTGAGCGGAGTGACAAACAGACACGCTGCGTCCGGATCGCTCTCCGCGTGCGTCGCATCCTGGTAACCCATCACGTTCCGGGCGAACTCGATCACCAGATGCTGGAAGCCCCCGCAGGTTCCGATGAACGGCATGTCGTTTTCTCGCGCATACCGGATCGCAGCCAGAGCCCCGTCCATGCTCTTATAAGGGCTGCCCGGGCTGGCGAGAAAGCCTTGGAACTCTTCGAATGCGTGGGACACATTCGTCGGAAGCCAGAGGCTCGAGATTGGTTTGCGCAAAGCGTCCGCCGCATGTTGAATGCCGGCATTCGTCGCCACGTGAGTGGGATTCTCCGGATTGAAGTCGCCGATGATGCCGATTCGAGTAAGTGTAGCCATATCGTCAGAATCGCGCTAAACTTGGCATGAGTCAAATCGATTGCTTGCATCTTAGACATGAACGGCCTCGAACCATCGATATCCTCTCTCCGGCTGGTTTCGAAAATCGTTCAGATGGAAAGCCTGACGGCGGCGGCAGCGCAACTCCACATGTCACAGTCGGGCGCCAGCCACGCGCTGAGAATGCTCGAGTCACAACTGGGCGCGGAGATCTTCCTGCGGGAATGGGAGGGCCTGAGATTGTCAGAAACGGGCCAAAGATTGCTTCCGCACATCGAGGCAGTCTTGAACAATGTGGACGGCATTCGCACGGAAGTCGCCGGCCTTCGGAAGCTCGAAACCGGTAATCTGCGCATCGCCGCCGTTCCCAGCCTCTTGGCGACAGTTTTGCCGCCGGTTTTGCGTGAATATGCCGTCCGTTTTCCCGGAATCGAGTTATCCGTATTTGAAGGAACGGATGAAGAGGTTCGCCAGTGGGTTCTCACGGGTGTGGCACACGCTGGGTTCGCCGCGCTACCGGTGGAGGGCGTTGCGGCCGAAGAGATCGCCCGGGATGAATGGCTGGCGCTGGCGCCGGCAGACAAGTTTCCGGAGAACGAATCAATAACGTTGCGGGAACTCGCTCGTCACCAGTTTCTGATGTCCGGAGGCGGCTGTGAGCAACATATCGAGCGAATTTTTTCCTCTGCGCGCATTCATCTTCCGGGCCGCCTTATGGTAAAGCAGTTGCCGACAATTCAGGCGATGGTGGCCGCGAATCTGGGCGTCAGCCTGGTTCCGAGTCTGTCTATCGGAAGCCATCGCGGCTGCCGCGTGCTCGCTCTGCGGCCCCGTCGCTTTCGTCAGATCGGGATGCTGCGCTCGGCCACATCCGCTGTTACGCCGGCGCTCGAAGCATGGATGTCGCTAGCCAGAACGCAGCTAAAACAACCGGCGGTAAGGTCACCTTCGGTGCGGCGGTCATGAAACCTTTACCTCACCGGAATATCCAAAAATGCAACCCAATATTGCACGGATTGCAATGCGAACCCAACCAACATAAACCCGATCCCAAACACCCCCATGCGCCGGTCCGGCATGTTATCCGCCGCCCATTCGATGAACGGCACAAAAGTGATCGATACGGCCGTGACAACTCCGATGGACAGACCCACCTGCCATCCAAAAGCCCACCCCTGCGCGCTCTCGTGCGCAACCGCGGCACTGAGATAGCCTGCAATCGTGTAACCTACGGTGCGGTTCACAGAAGACCAGAATTGTTTTTTACTCAACCGGAGCCGCGCCATGCTCTGGTAATCGAGCGTGGGACGGATTCCGAATCGGTACGCGACCACCTGCCCGGCAATGCTCAACGAGCCGAAGACCACGCCGAACAGCGGCCCGTGAAGATGCGCTGTTCCGATGCCGAATCCACCGCCGCGAATGGCGCTGGCAACGATATCCCGCCATAGCATGGGAGCGGTTTCCCGCTTCGATTGGCGCCCGAATTCCCAACCCAGCGTGATCCCGTGCGCAGTTCCGCTAACCAACCCAAAAAACGGCCCGAGCACCAGCCCATATCCCAAACCAAACAGCACTCCGTAGGTCACGGTTCTGGTGAGCGTTCGCAGCGGCCCGTGTTCTCCGCCCAGAAGATCGTACGCCAGATACATCGCCCCCAAGAGGTCGAATGAATTGCCGACAATACTGACCATTGCAAGGGTATGCTTGTCCATTCACTAGGATGCCGTCATCAATCGATGCGTGCGAACTCTCCATTGGCCAACACCCGGAAGCGCGCCCCGTCAATTCCTTCCCGCTCCAGACACAACGCCAGCTCTCGTTTCGGCGTGTCGATGCCATCATCGGCAAGCTGGAATGTTCCGTGGTGGATCGCTATGCTGGTCCGGGATCCCAGGATTTGATGAGCCTGCAATGCATCGTCCGGCCCCATGTGCACCGGCGACATAAACCAGCGAGGTAGATAGGCGCCGATGGGGAGCAGAGCCAGGCGCGGCGGCCCGAAATGAGCGCGAATAGCCTCAAAATGTGCGCCAAATCCGGTGTCTGCAGCGAAGTAAATCTCTTTATTGATAACGTAGCCGCACCATAATGTCTGATTCCTATCGAACAAGCCGCGGGCGGAAAAGTGCATCGCGGGAACGCAGTCGACGGTCACGGCATCGGCAATCGCTTGCTTTCCCCAGTCAAGACCCAGTACGCGGTCGAAGCCTTCGGCCTCGAGAAACCGGTCTACTTTCAGCGGAGTCACAAACACAGGTTGCCAACGGCGCCGGATTTCGCGCAACGACGGCAGATCGAGATGATCGTAATGATTGTGACTAACCAGGACAATGTGAATTTCGGGAAGTTGGTCCAAATCGACGCCCGGTGCGCGATAACGCCTTGGCCCGGCCCAAGCGATTGGGCTCACTCGCTCCGACCAAACAGGGTCGGTAAGAATGTTCTTGCCGTTCTGCTGCAACAACACCGTGGAGTGGTTGACCATGGTTACGCGCAGTTCCCCGCCGTCCACCAGCCTTGGCGGGATCGATGGAATCACGCCGGCATCGAAAGGATACCGCTCCGGCCGGCTGGTCAGTTGCCAGCGTAGAACATCCGCCAAACCGCGCGCTTGAGGCGAACCGGGGTTGTAGAAGCGGGTTCCGTCAAAATGGTCAGGCGCAAGATTCACTTGCATCCAGTATCGCTGTCCAAATGCCTGGGAAGCGCAAACGGCGCCTCGCATAGAACCGGTCAGGAAAAAGCAATGCGCTCCCTAACTTGGCATAGCCGGAACCAAAACAGGTTTGACTATGCTGGCGAGAAGTGACTAGTAGTTAGTAACGCGCAGTCGGCTAGCCTCCAAGAATCCAGAAGCAAGGGACACTCCCTTTGCCAAAAGTTTTCCCAGCAGGCTTGGGCAGCGTCAGAGCGCACTTGACACGAACACGAAGCTCCAGGCATTTGGTGGCGCGAAGCTGATTTCGCGACAAAGCGGCCGTCGAGATCCGGCCCCCCTACTTCGTCCCCTTACCCTTTTCCATCTCCCGCGCCCCGCCCAAAATATCCGTCATCGCGTAGTTGCCTTCATGGCAAGCGTACTCATAGATCGGACCTTTGGTCGCCACAAACGGAAATTCCATCGTCCAATCCTTGGTGAACGTCGTGGGATCGTCGATGGTGGCCTTGTAGAGAATCGTGCTGGGGTCTACGCGCGTAAACCGCTCCACCACGTGCAAATTCTCCGATGAGCCGCGAAAGCGCGTTTTATCCGTGAAATTGGTCGTGTCCACCACCAGCGTATCGCCTTCCCAGTGCCCAACCGAATCGCCAAACCATTGCCGCACGCTGGCCGGCGCGTGTTGCGCGTTCATGCGAACGATGCGGGCGTCATGCACCATCTCGATGAGAATCATCACGTCGCTCGGAGTCTGCACGATCTGGTAATTGTTGTTGTACAGCACCGGGAGCATCGGCGGCCCGCTGGTCGAGCCAAAACCGATCAGGCAGCGCTCCGACAAGGGCCGGGTCTTGACGCTGTCATAGTTATTGAAATTCCGCATCAGCCCGGCGTTCCGTTGCTTGGCCTCCGGAGTCAGCGGCGGAACTTTGCCGTCCGGCGGATCGATGATCAACGAAGTCCGCTTTACGCCATCTACCCGCTCCAACTCCGATCCGCGATCGACAAACAGGACGTTGTACCCGCCAGTACCCGACGATCCGGCGGCCGCGATCAACGGCCCGTCGGAAGCGCCGTCCTGCTTCTGCAACTCGACCGCCTCTTTCTTTTCGTAGGCGGCCGCTTCGGCATCCGTCAGCGTCGCTTTGTCCTTAAATTGCGCCGGACGCTCCATCCGGGTCAGCGTGACATTGGTCCAGACTCCTTGCAAATCCGGGTGACCGTCCGCCGTGCGAGGCACGGTCCAGTTTTTCGACTTTGCCGCGGTCTGCGCTGGCAGCGGCGCGGCCAGCAGTCCTGCCAGGGCGCCCACGGTGGCGAGCAAACGATAAGTCATACCTACTCCTGTCTCATTTAAACCGGACCGGTCTCATTAAACCGGACCGGTCTCATCAAACCGGACCGGCCTTTTCGCCTACTTTTTCTCTTCGTACGGCGCGCCAGTGCCCTGGGAGCCGAGGAACAGCTTACGGCCATCGGGCAGCGAAATATCGCGGCCATTGGCGCGCAGCGAGCCGTCTTTCGACTGGTAACCTTCCACCACGACGGGCGTTCCAGGAGCAATGCTCGTCTTGGTCAAACCGCGGCGCAACAAAACGTTGGGGCTGCCGGCTTCCACCATCCAACTGGTTACGGTTCCGTCCGGATTTTTCACGTCCACGTGAATCCAGGCGTGCGGATTGATCAATTCCACCTTGGTCACTACGCCTTCCAGGTGGACTGGTCTCTTGGCGTCGAATTCCGCCGCAAAAGCGTGGTGCGCCCAAGCCGGTACCGCGGCTAAGATCATACTGGCGCATGCCGCCAATGCGATTTGTCTAAAGTTCATTTAAGTCTCCTTTTAATTGCCTACTTCTGCCCGCCGCTGCTTCACTGCTCCACGTTGCGGACCCAACTCGGGGGATGCCGGCCACAACGCCAGTTCCCCTCATGACAAGCATACTCGTAAATCCGCCCACTGTGCCGGATACGGTACTCCGTGGTCCATGTCATCACGCTCACTTCGGCTTCTTGGTAAATTCTCCGTACATCAGGTCCTCGACAAACTCCACGCACTTGAACTCCATCAGCCGGGCGTTCTTCTCCACATGCCGGTACAGCGGCATGCTGATTTTCCAGGGACGCGAATAGACCTTGGGGTCTTCGATGGTGGCTTCGTAGTGAATGATATCGGGGGCGGTCAGGGTCCATCGCTCCACCACATGCAGCGCGTCGCTATGGTAGTCGCCGGTGCGATCGAACCAGGTGCGCTCATCCAAACCGGTCACGTCCACCACGAAGGTATCGCCCTCCCATTTGCCGTAAGATTGTCCCATCCAGGAGTCAGCCGGAGCCGGTCCGGGATCCTTGAGAAACACGTTGCGCGTGGCGCCGTCGTACTCGTAGGCGATGAAGAAGGCCTTGTCACTCTGGAAAATCTGAAATGGATAGGGCATATAGTTGGCGCGCGGGACGCCCGGAAGGTAACACCGGACTTCCGGATCCAAGGCCATTTCGTTTGCCCGGTTGGCTTTTTTCTTTTCGAGCGCCGCCGGAAGGTAGGGGATTTCTCCTCCCTCCACGACGCCGGGACCGCCCGGTTCGGCCGCATAGGTTCCGGCGGCAACCACTGGGGACGCCCGTGACACATGTTCCTGCAAATCCCAATTCGCTGTGTTCAGCGCCTGCCAGATCCCGTTGAAATTCGGCTTCCCATTGGCAAGTCTTGGCGGATGGAAAGCCTGCTGGGCTGCCGCGGGCGGGATGGCCGGCGCGAGCATCGCTGTCATGGCGCCGGCGGCAATCGCCCAGCTTCTGAACTGCGTTCGCATTAAGGTTCGTTCTCCAATTCCGAGTTCTCATGCCTCAAGCGAGGCAGTCTAAACGGCTGCACGTCGAGCTTGGGGTCTCCGAAGTTTTATCAGAAGACCACGCGGGAGTCAAGTGAGTGCGGCCGCGGGTGATGCGGCCGCGGGTCTCATTTGACATGCGTGAGCCAACGGCCTAGACTGGCGGCATGGAAGTCAGATTCGATCCCGATCTGCAAGCGAAACTATCGCGCATGGCCACACAGCAGGGACGCGAGGCCGAAACCCTGGTGCGGGAAGCGGTCGAGCGGCTTGACAAACGGTATCCCGGCTGATGCTCGTTCGCTGGACTCAGCCAGCGCTCGACGACTTCACACAAATCTGCGACTACACTCGAGAACACTTCGGCCCAGTACAAACCCGCCGGGCCGCATTCGCGATCTACGACGGAGTGGAATCTCTCAGAATCTCCGCTCACAAAGGGCGGCCAGGCCGCAAACGTGGTACCCGAGAACTCGCTATCCCCAAATTGCCGTTTCTGGCGATCTACCGTGTCAGGGAAGGCGTGTTGAAGTCAATCGCATCCTCCACGGTGCGAGGAAGTGGCCTTAAACTAGCGCCTTATTCCGTGCCGGCATCCAGCGGACTGGGCGCGCATCCGGAAGTCTCGATCGAATAAACGATCCCGGCGATCTTCCACCCGTCTGCGTTTTTCACCAGACTGAACGAATCGATTCCACAATGCGTGAATTTTCCGTCCAAGTGAAAGTCGTATTCGGCCCACACCTGCGCAATCGGGCCGCGGATGAGCACTTTTGGATTCCACATGCGCTCCAAATACACCCTGTTTTTAGTCGCGGCGAGGCCGGCTGCGAACTGCTCCTGGGAGATATTCGTAGTGCGTTTTTCGCCGGCGCCGATCACCCGGCCCTCCGGCAGGGTCACGGCTCGCGCTGCATCCGGGTCGTGAGCGGCCATGGAGTCAAAAAGCTTTTGGACGGTGGCGACCACCGCTGTTTCCTCGGACCGATCCGCTGCCAAGGCTGGGAAGCCGATAAATAGGATCGCTAGGAAGAGCCGCATGCAAGTCAGTCTAGCGTAGCATCCGGAAAAATAGGCGGACCCGGAAAATAGGCGGACAAGCTTCCACTCAACTTTGGCCAGTGTCCGAGAATTAGCGGGACAAGAAGAATCTTTTCACAATCCGTGTTTATCCGCGTTCATCGGCGGCTAAATTGATCGGCGGCTAACACGCCAATCCACGGCATCCAAGCCGCCACCCGATGCGATACTGAAGATCGAATGAAAGCAGCAGTGTTGCGCGAAATTGGCCAGCCTCTCGAGCTGGAAGAGGCTCCCGCGCCGGAGCCTGGGGTGGGAGAAGTGTTAATCCAGGTGGAAGCTTGCGGCGTGTGCCATTCCGACACGCACCTGGCGGACGGCGATTGGGAGCAGTTGAAACCCATCACCAAGACGCCCTTAATTCTGGGGCATGAGATTGTCGGCAAAGTGGAGAAGCTGGGCGAAGGCGTCACCAGTTTCAAACCCGGCGATCGCGTCGGCGTACCGTGGCTGAATTGGACTTGCGGAGAGTGCGAATTCTGCATGGAAGGCCGCGAGGTGCTTTGCTCCCGGCAGAAGATCACGGGATGCACGGTCGACGGCGGATTTGCGGAATATGTGAAAGCGCCTGCAACGCACGCGCTGCGCATCCCGGATGGTCTGACCGCCGAGGCGACCGCGCCGCTGCTGTGCGCGGGGCTTACGGTTTACCGCGCTCTCAAGCAGGCCGAATTGAAGGCCGTCCAACGGCTGGCGGTGGTCGGCGTAGGCGGTCTGGGACACCTGGCAATTCAGATGGCCAAGGCGCAAGGGGCATGGGTGTGCGGTATCGACGTGCAGGAATCAAAGCTCGAACTGGCGCGCCAGTGCGGCGCGGACATGGTTTTCAATGTGGCGGCGGGGCCGGTTCACAAGGACATCAAGAAATTAGGCGGAATGCATGTGGTGCTGGTGACCTCCGGTTCGAAAGCCGCCTATGAAGCGGCCCTCCGCTATTTGCGCAAAGGCGGCACGCTGGTGATTGTAGGGATGACCGCGGAGCCGATCAGCGTATCGACCGTAGCCATGGTCGGACTGGAAGCGCGCATCATCGCCAGCTCGGTGGGAACCCGCCAGGATCTCCGCGAGATGTTGGACCTGATCGCCGAGCACCCGGAAATCCACTGCCACGTGGAGACGCGGCCGTTATCGGCGCTGAATGAAACCATGGGCCAGATCCGGCGCGGGGAGTTGGTCGGGCGCGTCGTAATTCAGCCCTGAACTATCTTTTTTCCGTAATTTCAACCGGATTGGCGACGCGGAAAGTAAGACGCGACTCAACCGGTATTTCCGCTGGCTTGCCGCGCGTCAGCAGCACATCGCCGGCGCCGGCCGCGCCCCCAGCCCCGGCGCCGATTCCAGCGCCTTTGCCGCCTCCCGCAATGGCCCCGATGATCGCGCCGAGCGCCGCTCCACCGCCCACTTTCGCGGCATCTTCGCCGGTGGAAGCTTTCGCCTTTCTGTCTATCGGCTCGGTTTGAATACGGATCCGCTGCCCGTCACTAGTGGACAATCGCACCAGTTCGACGCTCAGTCGAGCCGTCCCTTGCACGCGTCCGCCAGGATCGGACTCGACCACCCGCCCTTCCACGCGCGCGCCCCTTTCCGCGATGACCCACCCGTCGATCACCAGCGGTCCGGTAAGGGTGGCGAGAAAGTTGTCGCCGGGCCGGTTGCGCCGGGTGCTCAGCGTCTCACCGATCCGCACGTCCAAGTTCGCGCCGGCTTGTAATTTTACCTTCGGGGGAGAAGGGGGTTCCGGCGCGGCAGCCGGTTCGGGCGCGGGATTCGAGACAGGCCCGAGTGCGGGAGCTGCCGCGGGAGTTGGCGCCTGGACTACCACCGGCGGAGGCGGGCCGGCGGCTTGGACTGCCACGGGAGTCGGCGGGGCCGTCTTGGCGGCAATCTCGTAGTCCAAGGAACGCCCCTCATTGAATGGCTCCGCGACTTGGGACACCATCTTCTGGGACACCATCTTCAAAGTTGCCGGTCTCGAATACGGCTTGGGACTCGTCGGCTGTGGAGTAAGGTGGGCAACCTTTGGCGGTGGAGCAACTGCCGCGGGCTTCTCGACTTCTCTCTGGATCGCTGGCGGGTCCGGCGCTTTGGGTTGCTCCGCTATCGGCGGAATCGCGGCGACCAACTGAGGCACGGCAACTGGCGGATGCACGGCGGCTAACTGTGGGACCAGAGCCGGCCGCTCGGCATCCGGCCGGACCGCGACGTACACAATGCCGGAAGCCAGTGCGGCGCCGGTCACAAAAGCCACAACCACACTAGGTTTCATGCGACAAATAGTTCCCCTTATTCCGTTAAACGTAGGGTAACCCGGTTACGTTTCTTCAGGGAGAGTTGAATTCACTAGGCACTGGCATAGGAAATACAGGTGGCGAAACCCCCTCCGGCTATGAACTGGGCTTTCCCACGTCGGTGTTGACAGCCGTCTTTCCCGTGAGCCCTTCGAGCGCCGCAATGACGCCCCGATACTCGTTCTTATCAGCCTGAAACACCAAGCCGCCCTTCTTGCCGTTGCCGTCGTCCCAAACGAGGCCGATATAGTGCTTCTTCGATTTACTGAAGGCCATGAGCGCACCGATGCCGAGAGAAACGACGGCCAGTCCAATGGCCGTCCCGATGCGCCGGTGAACTTCTTGGCCGTAGCTGACCTCTGTGATGGTGCTGGCTTTGATCAGAATGGGTTCGTCTTTGTCATGTTTTCGCACAAGCCGCACCTGATCGGCGTCAAGGTACAGCTTCATATTCTCTCCAGATTTCACCGTCTGGAAGGAACCGCCGGAATATACCACAGCATAATGAGTCTGGGTTTCGGCTGCGAAGGAAACGCTAATCAGCATTCCGCACAGCAAAAGAGCGAGTGCGCCTCGAATTGTGGGCATTGTCAGGGAAGTGTAGCAGCTTCACCTCAAAGACGCCAGCGTTCAGGGCGGTTGGTAAGGCGGATTACCACGAGTGCCGCGTTGCGGCTAAACATGCAATGGCAATCGAGAGGATACGCCGTCCCCAAGGAAAGGATCGAATGACGCGGCTTCCGGAGGTCCTCGATTGACCGCGAGGGACCCCTTGAGTCCAATCGCTGGGGTGTGGCTGCTCGAGGTCCAGTCTCGGATCGGGCCGGAGACCCGCGCAGACTTGCAGCCTCCATAACCGCGCCGGCGTTGTTGAACGTTGAAGGGCGTCATACCCTCCCCGGCAAATGGAAGACCGAACTTACACGATCTTCAACGGGAATGCCGCGCAGGGCGCATTGTCATTGAGGGCATGGCGCACCGCCAACGCAAACAGAAGACAGGTTGCACAATCCGCCTTGCTGCGAAGGCCAAATTTGGTTAGCTTCCCAAAGTCAGTGTCCTCCTAAACCGTGATTCCGAATGTCAGTACCAAAGCGCTCAACGTAACTCAGGCAGCCAGCGAAGCCGCGACCGCGGGGCCGGGTCCAGCACCAGAAACTCCGGCGCTGCTTGCTGCAAGTCCGTGGCAAAAGTCGGCTGGGCCACCTGCCGAAGCCGCTCCAGCGCTTCTTCGTTCTCCACCATCCCGAACCACAGCAGGAACGGCCCGTCGGCGCGCACCGGCAGGCGTGGAAACTTATTCGGCTCGTCGATCGTCACCAGCACGCCCGCCTCCCGCACGCCGGGCATCCGGTATCCGTCGAAAATCGGCCGCGCCTGATTCGCGAACGTCTCCACCTGTCCTTTTCCCGGCGCGAAGATCTGCGTCACGAGGATGCCCTTCGCTCCCCCTGGCTCCTTTACCGGATCGACCACGGGCAGCAGGGTCAGGCCATGCTCCGGATCGAGCGGACGCAGCAGCAGCACGTTATCCGAGTCCGTCATCAGCCCATTCATCGTCTCGCGATGCTGCCGCCACACCGGGCCGTCATAAAGGGACTGGTTGGCGTAGGCCCGGGCTGGCATGTCGGGAAACCCGCGCATCCAAGTGAACATGAGCGGGTTTCCACGCTCCAGAAACTCTCCGAACGCCACCGCTCCCGATTGCTCAATCGCCGGCGGAAAGTACGCCTCAAAGTACTTCGCGAAGTTCCCGCGCTGCCCCTCGCGTATGGTGTAGCGCCGGAACTCGATTACTTCGTAACGCGGCAATTCCCGTGTGAATTCCATGGTCCAGTTGGTCTCCCAGGTGTGGCCGGCGTCGGCCGAGAATGCCTGCTCCCAGCGGGCCGTGTTCCGGTCCTGGTGAGTCCAGTGGAAGCGGCAGAGCACCTTCTTTCCGTTCACCTCCTCATCCCCGAAGAACTCGCCGATCGAACCGTTGAATCGGCCCACCATGGGCGCCTGCAGGACGCCCGCCCGCACGTTGTCCACCCAATAAATCGACCATTCGCCGGTCGCGGGGTTGAACAATCTCAGGGTCGTTCCTTCCAGGCGTGTTCCGTTGCGAGTAGTGCTGAACCGGTCGACATTCCCGAGACCGCCGAGAATGGGCAGCACTTCCACGCGCCCATCAAATTCCGTCCACTCCGTCGACCCTGTTAAACGGCTCTTCAGATACCGGTTGTGAACCTTCCAGTTTCCATTCAAGAAGTCAAAATCGTTGGCTTGGGTTGTTGTCATGGCTGTGATTAAGATGCATACGGCGCGGAGACGAGTCACAGCTTCCAGCATGGCGGGAAAGTGGCTATGTGAAAGGTCCACTTCTAGCGTGCTTGGCAACACCACTTGGAAAACCGGGGACGGACACCTCCGTCCCCGGAATTTCGGTCCGCTAAAATAGAAAGAAATGCCGCCGTTCCCCACTGAGTTCCGCATCGGAGGTGTGCGCATCGCTCCGGCCACGGTGCTGGCGCCCATGGCCGGCGTAACCGACACCGTGTTCCGGCGCTTGATTCGCAATCAAGGCGGCTGCGGACTCATGATGACCGAATTCACCAGCTCGCATGGCATTGTCGCTTCCATAAAAGCGCACAAGCCGACGCGCACTTTTCGCTATCTGGCGTTTGATCCGGAAGAACACCCCATCGCGGCGCAGCTTTTCGGATCCGATCCGCGAGTGATGGCCGACGCCGCCAGGATTTGCGAGGATTTGGGGTTCGATACAGTCGATATCAATTTCGGGTGCCCGGTCAATAAAGTAGTCAAGTGCAACGGCGGATCGGGGCTCTTACGCGATCTGCCTCTGGTGGAAGAGATTCTGCGGACAGTGCGGGCGGCCATCAAGATTCCGTTGACGCTGAAGTGCCGGGCCGGGTGGAACGATCGGGAACTGGTTGCCGTGAATATGGCGCGTCTGGCCGAAGACTGCGGGTTGCGGGCGATCGCGCTGCATCCGCGCACGCGGGAGCAGGGCTACAGCGGCCGGTCCGACTGGACCCGTATCGCCGAGATGAAAGCCGCGGTCAAGATTCCGGTAATCGGCAACGGTGACATCCTCACACCGGAAGATGCCGTAACCATGGTTGCCCAAACCGGCTGCGATGCCGTGATGATCGGCCGCGCGGCTTCCTTTAATCCGTGGATTTTCCGCCAGATCGAACAGTACGTCTCAACCGGAAGCTACCAGCACCCGCCGGAACGGCAGCGCTACGAAATCATGCGCACCTACTACACCATGCTGAGGGAACGCGATCAGCCGGACGCAGTGGGAAAAATGAAGCAGTTCGCCACTTACTTTACGCACGGCGTGCGCAACGGATCAAAGCTGCGCGTGGAGATCTATCGCACTCAGGAGGCCAGCGAAATCCTGGACAAAGTGGACGCGTTCTTTGAGCGCGAACTGACGCTGGCGCCTGCATGAAAAAAGTCCAACTAATCACCGATGGTGGGTGCATTGGAAATCCTGGCCCGGGGGGTTGGGCCTGCATTCTACGTTGTAACGGTCAAAGCAAAGAGATGTGGGGCTCCGAACCGGCCACCACCAACAATCGGATGGAATTGACGGCCGCCGTTCGCGGGTTGAGTTCATTGAAAGAGCCCTGCGAGGTGCATATCACCACCGATTCCAACTACGTCAAAGACGGCATCACGCAGTGGATTCGCAAATGGAAGCGCAATGGCTGGCGCACCACCACCGGACCTGTCAAGAACCAGGACTTGTGGCAGATGCTGGATGCCGAGGTGGCGCGCCACCAAACGCACTGGGAGTGGACCAAGGGACACGCATCTCATCCCGACAATAACCGCTGCGATGAGTTGGCGACCGCGGCGGCGCGCGGCCAACTTAGCGGTGAAAGAAGGGTGTGATACTTGTGGGGCTGACGCCCCCGTCGGCGCGGGACGCCCTCGTCCCGCCCAAGCATTAGCGCCGCGTCTCGGCAAGAATCGTGCGCCTCGCCCCGCCCCATTCTTCCTACGCGCTGATGGCCGTCTGGGCCGCGGGGCACTGGGCGATCGCTTCTACCAGTTTCGCGAAAGTGACGGGCTTGGGGACGTACTCGTCCATCCCCGCTTCCAGGCACTTTTCGCGATCCCCGTGCATGGCATGCGCCGTCATCGCGATGATGTAAACCCGATTGAGCCAGGTGCGTTCCTGCTCGCGAATCCGGCGCGTGGTCTCATAGCCGTCCATATTCGGCATTTGAACATCCATCAGGAGCAGATCGAATTTGCCGGCGCTCCATTTTGCCAGCGTGTCCACCCCGCTCACCGCCAGAGTGGCCTCGTGCCCCATTCTTTGAAGAAACGCCAGAACCACCTTCTGGTTGACGTCGTTGTCCTCGGCTACCAGAACGCGCAGGGGGCGGTTGCAGACGGGCTTCTTGCCTGAAGGCATGCGCTTGGGAACGAACTGAGCCGACGCGGTAATCGTCCGCCGGATCATCATCAGCATCTCCGCCGGTTTGATGGGCTTCACCAGATAGCTCTCGACGCCGATGGACCTGCACTTGGTGGCGCTGGCGGCTTGATCGGAGGATGTGAGCATCATGATGGTCGCGTTTCGTAGCAGCGGATTTCCCCGGATGCGTTCGGCCACTTCCAGCCCGCTCATCACCGGCATCTGTTCATCGCAGATGATCAAGCGGAATGGGTCGCCCGCCGCAGTGGCCTGTTCCAGCATTTGCAAACCTTCTTGGCCGGAAATAGCGGCTTGCGGGCGCATGCGCCAACGCTGCAGCATTTCTTTGAGGATGCGGCGGTTGGTGGCGTTGTCGTCGATGATCAGCACCGGCATTCCTTCCAGTTCCCGCGCGTCGATCAGGGAGGCCGGTCCGACAATCACCGGCGACGACTCCAGCGTCACGATGAAGTGCACCACGGTGCCCGCGCCGGGTTCGCTCTCTAGCCATATTTTTCCGCCCATCAGTTCGACTATGCTTTTGCAGATGGCCAAGCCGAGACCAGTGCCGCCAAATTGACGGGTGGTGGAGGAATCGGCCTGTTCAAAGGGGCGGAAAAGCCGGCTCTGTTTTTCCGGAGGAATGCCGATGCCGGTATCGCGTACGCTAAAATGCAAACTCACACCGGCCAAACTCAAGCCAGAATGCCCGCCGGGCTCATGCGAGACGTTGACGATCACCTCGCCCTGGGCCGTGAACTTGATGGCATTGCCGGTCAGGTTAACCAGGATCTGCCGTAGCCGGGTGGGGTCGCCGACCACGTCATCCGGCACGTTGGGACCGATGGAATACGCGAGTTCCAAGCCTTTTTTGTGGGCGTCCAGCGCCAGGCTCTTCATCGCATCGCCTACCATTTCGTTCAGGTTAAAAGGCATGGGGTCGAGTTCGATCCGGCGCGCTTCGACTTTGGAATAATCGAGGATGTCGTTGAGAATGACCAGCAGCGTGTCGGCGGAAGACCGCGCGGTCTCGAGGAAGTCGCGCTGTTCAAACGTCAAGTCGGTGGATAATGCCAGTTCCGTCATACCGATGATGCCGTTCATGGGCGTTCGAATCTCGTGGCTCATGTTGGCCAGAAATTCGCTCTTGGCGCGGTTGGCTTCTTCAGCCGCCTGCTTGGTTCGCGCCAGTTCCTGCTCGTTCAGCTTGCGCTCGGTTATATCCCGCCGCATGCCCAGAAAACCCACCACCTGCCCGTGGCGATCTTTCTTCAGTGAAACGGAATCCTCCACAAATCGGGTGACGCCGTCTTTGCGCTTTATCTCGTATTCCAACGACTGGAGCGGAATACCGGTTTTCCAAACTTCATAAAATGCGCTGCGGATGATGGGAATGGATTCCGGATCGTAGAATTTCTTGTAACTTTGCCCCAGCATCTCTTGCGCGGAATATCCGAACATCTCGCAGAAGCGATTGCTGAGAAAAGTATAGTTGCCCCTGGAGTCCACTTCGAAGTAGCCGTCTTCAATGCGGTTCACAATGGCTTGATAACGCTCTTCGCCGTCCTGCAATGCCTCCTGAAGTCGAACCTGCTCGGTCAGATCGCGAACGAAGATTACCAGTCCGGCGTCGTCCAGGCGAGCCCATCTCACCTCCGCCGGAAATTCGTGGCCGTCGCGATGGAGAGCGGGTATCCGGACCGAGTGATCGGACGTAAGGTCGGGGTTTTGGATCACATCGCGCAGGCCGGCTGCAAGAGCTTCTCGCTTGCGAGGCGCAATCAGCATTCCGCTTGGCGAACCGAGGATTTCCGTAGCGGACCACCCAAACACCTCGGTAGCCTTTTGGTTCCAACGCGTTACTAGGCCGGCAGCGTCTATCGTGATGACTGGATCGAGAGCGCTGTCGAATGCCTTCCAGGTCAATTCAGCCTGCGGCATAGAGTGAAACTACCTCCAACTTTACTTGAGGTATATCGGCCGAGTTCAAGGATGGCATTAGGTACGGCCCGGTGAAGCAGTGGGAGGACCTAACGCATCGCGTCGCTTTAGCCGATAACTCTTGCAGCGTGGTAGAGTGAAATTGCCCGCCCGTCTGCTCTCCGTGAGGTCCCCCCGATGAGGTTGCCAATGTTGTGGTGTCTTTTCCGGTCCGTACTTTTACTCTTGTCAATTGCGGCCGTTTCGCAGGCCCAGAGTCTCACCATCGTTGCTGGAAACGGGCAGGTTTTGCTGGAGCAGTTTCCCTCCCAGCCGTTTACGGTGCAGGCAAAAGACGCATCGGGCAAGCCGGTCTCCGGCGCGACGGTGAATTTTGTCTTGACGCAAGGCCTGGGCACGGTGCAAACGCCATCGGCCACCACGGACGCCAACGGAATGGCCAGCACCATCGTAATTAGCAGTTCGTTGCAGCCGCGCCAGTCGTTCGCGTCAGAGACCTTAAACGCCGCCTCCTCGCAGGGGAGCTTGGATTTTCAGTTCACCACTATTTCTTCCTTGGGACCTACTGGCCCGGCCCAGCCGGGGACCGTCCTATTAGCGCCGGCCTCGGCGACCGGCGCATTGGTAATCACCGGCGCATCCGGGTCTACGCTTCCCGGCGCCATCCAGATTTCTTTCGTCGCCGCCACCGGTACCGAGGAAGGAATGGCGATTCCGAATATCGGCATCCAGATTGTCCCGTTCGATATCTTCGCTTTGCCCGCGATGTGCACCGGAGCGGGCGCAACGACATTGTCGAACGCACAAGGCATTGCGAGTTGCGACCTGACGATCACGGCTGCGCCGGGTACCTATGAGTTCTCCGTTGGTATCGGTGAGCTGTTTACTTATCGCGTGTTCACGCTGATTGTGACTCCTGGCCAGTCCTGCACTTACAGTCTTTCTGCGTCCTCGCAAGCGGTGGCGGCCAGCGCCGCCGGCGGATCGGTTAACGTCTTGACAGCGGCCGGCTGCTCCTGGACGGCGGTCAGCAACGCGTCGTGGATCACTCTCTCCTCAGGCGCTACCGGCGCCGGGAACGGCGTGGTGGGATTCAATGTTGCCGCCAATACGACTGGAGCTTCCCGATCCGGCACGCTCACTATCGCCGGCCAGACATTCACCGTTTCGCAGAGCGCCTCGGGAACTTCCGGCCTTTCCATAACGACCGGCGCCACGCTGCCGCCCGCCACGCAAAATATAGGCTATTCCACTTCGCTGGCGGCCTCAGGCGGCACGCCGGGATACACCTGGTCTTCCTCCGGCACGCTGCCGGCAGGGCTGACGCTTTCCTCTCAGACGGGCGTGATCAGCGGAACACCCACCACCGCGGGGGTCTACCCATTTACCGTAGTCGTCACCGATTCAATCGGCGCCACCGCCACCTTGCCGGTCTCGCTCACGGTGAACAGCCCCGGGTCACAAACATTTTCGTTCGTGAATCTATCATTTCCGCAGGCCGTCATCGGCCAGCCTTACAGTCAGACGGTTCAGACTGTGGGGGGGTGCCAGAGCACCAGCCCATTCCGCCCCAGCGTAATTATCAGCGAGGCTGGTAATCTTCCGCCTGGTTTGAGTTTTTCCGACGGTCCGCCGGCGATCATCTCGGGAAGCGCCGCCACCACCGGAAACTATGCCTTCACGCTGAGCGCGACCGACTTCTGCAACGTCACGATCACCCAATCCTTCACCATCGCGGCAGGCGCTACCGCGCCGCCGCCGGCACAATTCACCGCCGCTCCCACCAGCTTGACGTTTAGCTACGCCAGCGGCGGCACGCAGCCGGCAAATCAGAGTTTTGCATTGAACGCGGGCAGCCCGGGAACTCCTTTTACGGCGTCTGTCAGCGGTAGTTCAAGTTGGCTGGTGATTGTATCGGGAGTGTCCGGTACGACACCCGCAACCATAACGGTCGGCTTGACCGGATATTCTTCGCTGGCGGCCGGTACCTACACGGGCGCTGTGACGATTTCGCCGGTGAACGGCGGTACGCCGCTGCAGATTCCCGTGACGTTGACGGTAACCGCTGCGCCCATGGTAACCGCGACGCCCACCGCGCTGGCATTCAATTTGACGACGGCCGGCTCCAAAAGCTCCAGCCAACTGTCGATCGCGATCGGCTCGACGGGCGGGGCGGCGAATTTTACGGCCGCCGCCTCCACCGTCAGTGGAACCGGTTGGCTGGCGGTCAGTCCAACTTCAGCCGCCACGCCCGCGACTTTGACAGTCTCGGCGAATGCGGCCGGCTTGGTCGCCGGGATGTATACGGGAAGCATTGCCATCGTTCCCGCGGCTGGGCCGGCCCTCTCTCTGCCCGTGACGCTCATCGTAACCGGTGGACCGATGCTGGCAGTCAACCCGACTTCTCTTTCGTTCAATGTACAGGCCGGCTTAACGCCGACGCCGCAGGCGGTGGACTTGACCAGCGGTCCGCCGATCGGCTTCGACGTCTCCATCAGCCCCACGTCCGCCTCCAACTGGATCTCTGTCAATACGTTCACCGCTCTTACTCCGGCAACTCTGAATATCGCGGTGAATCCAACCGGATTGACGCCGGGCATGTATAGCGCGACGCTGACCATTTCCGATCCGTCGAACTCCAGTCCGCCGGTCACCGTCCAGGTATCCGTGAACGTGGCTGCGAGTCCAATCGTTTCGGCGGTTACGAACGCCGCATCCTTTCAAGCCGGACCGGTTGCTCCAGCGGAAATACTGGTTCTCTTCGGCTCCGATCTCGGACCGGCGACTCTGGTTTCGACCGGCTCTCCGCTCGGCGGTAGTTTGGCGGGCGCTAGCGTGCTGTTCGATGGCGCACCTGGAACCATGCTCTATACGTCGGAACAACAGTTGGCTGTGATCGCCCCGGTTGGATTGGCCGGCCGCGCCAGCACGCAAATCCAAGTACAGTACCAAGGGCTGCTTTCACCGGCCGTAGACGTGCGCGTCGTTGACGCAAATCCAGCCATTTTTACGACTAACCAGTCCGGCCAAGGCGCAATTGTAAATCAGGACGGTACTCCGAATTCCGCAAACTCGCCGGCTGCCAGCGGATCTGTCGTACAAATTTTTGCCACCGGAGGAGGGCAAACCACTCCAGCCACCGTGGACGGGATCCCGAGCAGCGGCGCCGCGCCGTTATTGTCGCCGGTTTCGGTCGAAATCGATGGAATGCCGGCCGTCGTGCAATACAAAGGCGCCGCGCCCGGACTGGCTGGCCTCGATCAGATCAATGTGCAGATTCCCGCGGGTGTTCGCACCGGCGTTCCCGTGCCCGTTCTCTTGACGGTGGGGACAGTGACGGCTCCAGCCGTGACGCTCTACGTTCAGGCGCCTTAGTCGACTGGATTGTCTGCCTCGCGCTCCTGGCGCGTTGAGACGACTACTCTCGATTACTTGCTGAATTCAGGCGGATCCAGTAATCCAGCAGAGTAAATTCACGCCGATCGAAGTGCTTGTTGACTGTTTTTCCGTTGGGCTGCCCAACGTTTTCTCTGAGCCTCGGCCATTCTCTGGCGGGCTTCGGGACTCACGGAGCGTTTTACTTTTCTCGGGCCTTCCGAATTGAGGTCTGGTCTCTTGGCCTCAACTAACCATTTCGGCGGTCTCCCCCGGCGCTCCCCGGTATTGAGGCGCGCTAGCGCAATCATTACGTCTTCTATTTGATCTCGCCTGACGCGAAGGTCGTCAAGCATTTTGGCGATATCCATGACGGCAATGATATCTCAGCCGGAACTTTTAGTGAAGTAAAATTTTTAGTAGTACCGAAGAACGCGAAGTTCTATGCGCTTGTCAACGTTTGAATGACAATTTCTGTGTCTTTAATCGAGGAAACGCTGCCCTGAGCGAGCGTGGCATTGCCGCCGCCGCGGCCCCCGGACGCCGCCAGCAGCGCCTTGAGGCGTTCACCGGCGACAATACCGCTGTCTTTCGATGCCGCCAGCAATATTGAAGGAGGATTCTCTCCGGCCGCGAGGAAAACCGCTTTTTCTCCGGCGGTAAAGCTCTGGGCTTCGACCCGCACCTCTTCTGTCAACGCCGGCAAGCGGAGGATCGCCCAACGCAGCCCCGCCGAATCCGGCGCCGCTTCGAGGTATCGCTGCCGCCCGCGAATCTGTGCCAAATCAGCAGCGATTTTTTTTCGCTGCTTCTCCGTTTCCCGTAACTTCTCATCCTGCGCTAACGCCAGCATGGGAGTATCTTCCAGCGGAGCGCCGAAAATACGCGCCACCGCGCTTAACCCGTTGTAATCAGCGCGAGCCTGCCGTACCGCGCGTAGTCCGCACAAAAACTCTATGCGTACATTGCCGCGCATCTTGTCCAGCTTGCGTAACAGCACCGGCCCGATCTCACCCGTTGCCCGCACGTGCGTGCCGCCGCAAGCGCTCCGGTCGAGGCCCGCGATCGTGATCAAGCGGATGGTTCCTGTACGCTCAGTCGCTTTTCGTAATCCTAAGTCATCCGATGCCTGGCCATATTCCACCGTCACCGGCCGGTTTTCGAACACCAGAGCATTGGCGCGCTCTTCCACCGCCAGCAGTTTAGTGGACTCTAATTCCGGCACGCCCACGTCAATGGTCGACAACTCGGCGCCCAAGTGAAAACTGACGGTTGGAATATTAAACAATTCGATCAGCACCGCGGAAAGCAGATGCTGGCCGCTGTGCTGCTGCATGTGATCGAAGCGCCGGGGCCAATCGATGGAGCCAACTACTTCGTCCTCTTGCCCAAGCGGATGTTCGAGCACATGGGCGATGCGATCTTCTTCGTCGATCACCTCGATAACCGCGCTTCCTCCTAGCGTTCCTCGATCGAAGGACTGGCCGCCGGAGGATGGATAAAACGCGGTGCGATCGAGATACACGCGCCTGCGCTCCGGACCAGCGTCGATGACGTTGGCCCGGAATTCGGTCAGGTAGCTGTCGTTGTAATAGAGACGGTCGGTCACTGAATATTCAGCGTGAGTTGGTTGGTGGTTGTGCCATCCGGCAGAATGAATGAAATCGGCACGCCCGTGCCCGAAACACCCGTCGGGATGGTCACATTGACCTGGTAAAGACCGACAAAAGTCGGCGTCAGTCCAGCAAACGCGGCATTCACGCATGGCGCCTGATGGAACGGATTGCTATTGCCGAAGCACCCTTGAGTGGTGCCCGAAATGCTCGCTGGCGGATTGGAAGGCGCAGCGGTATTGGTCGCCACAAACGGGCTGGTGGGACCAAAGCCCACGCCATAGATCACCAACACATCGCCTATCTTGGCCGACGTAACCAACTGGCCGGCCGCGTTGGTGATGACATAAATTCGCGGCACGCGCGCGGCGACATTGGTGTAGATCATGTTCCCCGCTGTGCCATCCCGAACCACCTGAATCGTCCCGTCGCCGGTCTTGGCTTCATAGGGCATCTGAAAGTCGATCTGCGACGCCGAAACATAATACAGCGGAACCGCGTTTCCGTTCACCAGCACTTGTGTGCCGCCGGCCAGCAGGGGCAAAGGAATGCCGCTGGTCACGGTGGGCGCGCTGCTCGATAACTGCGAACCGAACAAAGCCACAATATCTCCTTGGGCCAGCGATTCCCCGGAACCGAAAGTAGCGTTGTTCACCGCGCCGCCGGCGCTCGATATGGGAACGGTCTGCGCCACAACCTGCAACGTGACCGGAACCGTCACGGAAGCGTTCGCGGCGTTGCTGGCGATGGTCACCGTGCCGTTATACTGGCCCGGCGACAGGCCCGTCGCGTCCGCCGCGACCCCCACGATATTGCCGCTGTTGCTGACGGCGAGCCATGTTCCTCCGCTGGGAGTAGTCACGGCCGCTGTCACACTGCTGACCGCAAGCGAGCCTTGTCCGGCGTTATTGAGCGCGATGTTGGTGTTCGCTGTGTTACTGCCCTGCACAATCGTGAAAGTCACAGAAGAGGGACTCGCCTGCGCGATGGGAGACGTGGTCACGGTGAACGTCACCGGTATAGTTTTGTTGTCGGGGCTGAAGCTGCTTCCGGCAAGAGCGATCTGGCCTTGATAGGCGCCTGCGCCTAAGCTTCCGGCCGTGGCTGTGACCTGATAGGTGAGATTGAAGTTGAAACTTCCGCTTCCCTGACCGGCAATCGATAGCCAACCGCCGCCGGAGGATGTGGTCTCCGTAACCGTCGGATTGCCACCGGTGGTAAAGCTCTGCGTCGCGGTCCCTCCGGGCGGCGCGTAAAATGCAATCGCATCCGGCACGGATCCACCCACGAAGACCGTTACCGAAATCGTTTGGGGCGCGTCGATCGCACCCGGATCGCTTACTGTTACAAATCCGGTATACGTGCCTTTAGCCAGCGAAGACGTCTGGACGGCAATATTAATGGCGGTGCATTGTCCAAAGACACAAGTCACCTGCGAACCCACACTAGCGCTGAGCCAGGACACCGATGAAGCCACGGAAATACTGAGAGAACCGTCGCCTAGATTGCCGGCATTAACGGTAATCGGGCTGCCGTTCTGTCCCGGCACAACCGAGACAGTATAAGCGGTTTGGGGAGAAATAGACAAGCGCGGCGCCGCTGGCAACAGCGAAACTGCCGCTCCGAGAACGAGACCGAGTCGTAAGCTCCTGATCTGGTAAGACACTGATTGGGCTCCTTGTTTCAAATGCCACTATTCAATAGTCGGAAAGGAATGGAAAAAAGCGTGGGCCAGAACGCGGGAACTCGTTTTCGTGCTTGCATCTGGCTTTCCACGCGGTAAGTGCTTCTGATTGGGTGCATGGCTGGGCGTGATTGTGGCAACTCGATACACGCGTTGCCCTATTTCGGCTCAACGAGTTTGAAGTCCGCTTTGAGAAACTGCCAGTCCGGCAACTCATAGGGACGCAGCTTCGAGGGTACATCCACGGAGACCGTTTTTAGCTCCTGCGGGCCCACGGCGGCAACTTTGGTGCTGAAAGTCACCAGCGGCGGATCCGTGTTTTTTGAGGTAGTCGTTTTCAGCGCCACATCCAAAGAAATGTCTCCCAAGTCGGCGTCGGAGTGGTTCACCACGGCAAACTGTACCTGCAGCTTGCCCGGCGTTCTCTCCGTGACACGAAATCCCGACAATTCCAGATACCTGCCTGCCGGATTGGAGCCCTCCGGCACGCTGGTCTGAGGCGCGGGCATTTTTTTCGCGCTGTCCGAGGGCGCCGGCGAGCAGGCGCTGAGAAAAAGCGCTCCTGCGGCCAAAAGCACTAGTTTCATCAGTTACAAGTGTGGCACACTCACTTCATATGCCCTCGAAAGTAATTGGCTTCGTTTTGCTTTTTGCCGCCGGCCTGCTCGCCGACTCAGGCGCGGGTCTCCATTGGACGGCTCCCGCCGCCTGGAAAGCTCAGGGGGCTCGGCCGATGCGGCTGAATACATACCTAGCCGGCGATGAAGCCGAATGCGGCGTTTTCTATTTTGGCGAAGGCCAGGGCGGCTCGGTCCAAGCCAATCTCGACCGCTGGATCGGCCAGCTCCAAAATCCTCCGCAACCGCCGAAGATTCAGCATCTTACCATTCACGGGTTGAAGGTGACGACGGTGGAGGTGTCGGGTTCTTACAGTGGAATGGGAGGGCCCATGGCTTCCGGTGGCGCGCCGAAGCCCGGCTTTCGGTTGCTCGGAGCGATCGCGGAAGGCCCGGAGGGTTCGGTTTTCTTCAAATTTACGGGTCCCGCGAAAACGGTCGGCGCCCAGGCCGCTGCCTTCGACAAGATGGTCCAGTCGTTGCAAAAGTAAAAACCAAAAGTAATGGGCCGGGCGATTCTTGCGACTCCCAACCCGATTTGATAATCAATAGAAGCACTGTATGTTCGCCGCGATCCAAGAGCAGATCGACACCATCTTCCGCGAAGATCCGGCGGCCAAGGGGGTTCTGGAGATCATCCTTTGCTACCCCGGTTTCCACGCCGTTCTTCTGCACCGGGTGGCCCACAAGCTCTACAACGCCGGCCTGAATCTGCCGGCTAGAATCGTGTCGCAGCTCAACCGTACCTTCACCGGCATCGACATTCACCCCGGCGCGAGGCTCGGCCGCCGCCTGTTCATAGACCATGGCATGGGTGTTGTGATTGGGGAAACCGCGGAAATCGGCGACGACGTGCTGATCTATCAGAATGTGACGCTAGGCGGCACCGGCAAGGAAAAAGGCAAGCGCCATCCGACCATCGGCAATCACGTTGTCGTCGGCACCGGCGCAAAGGTTCTCGGCAGTATCGTCATCGGCGATTACGTGAAGATTGGCGCCGGCTCGGTGGTGGTGAAATCCGTACCCGCTTATTCGACCGTCGTGGGAGTCCCTGGCCGGATTGTGCGCTCCCGTAGCGAGAGCGACTGTGCCGATCCGCTTGAGCACGGCAAACTCCCCGATCCCGAAGGCCAATTGATCGACGATCTGACCCGTCGGATTGAGCAACTCGAAAAAACCATCAAAGTGTTGGCTGAAGACCGCGTCGCGCAATAGCGCCGAATGTGGGGCAAGTTGTCAACCTGCCGCGGGTTGTTAACCTTTGGTTATTAACCCGCGGAACCCCTAGCTTAGCTTAGCTAAGCTAGGGCCAGCAGGATTGTCGCAACACCGCGCACATCGGCGGCGAAGTCATTCGAGGTGGACTCTCAACCCCATACAGCGGGCCGTTCGCAAATAAACATCAGGCCCTACCCGGCATTTTAAAACGGTCAGGTTTCGGAATGAAGTTGGAAGGGGCCATAATAGTGCTATCAGACCAGCGCTTCTCACTCTCGTCTTGGCCAGCGTACCGATCCTAGGGCAGAATTGTCGCAACACCGCGCACATCGGCGGCGAAGTCATTCGAGGTGGAGTGTCAACCCCATACAGCGGGCCGCTGCGACGAGCCGAAATTCGTCTCTATGCGGGCCCAACTCTTATTGCCACTGCAGTGACCAACGATCAAGGCGGATTCATGTTCCCCATCATTGCCCCAACCACGGTCGCGCTCGTCGGGCCCGTCCTTGGCGCCGAATTCGCTGATCTGTCATGGTATAGCAGCTTGTTGAGTTCTTATCGAATCGTGGTCGCCGGATGGGGCGACGCCTGGGTGCAAGTTGGCCCGGAAGCGGATCGACCATTCCTACCGCAACACCCCGGTTGGAGCATCTTCCTGTACGGCAACGGCTGCGTGGGAGTTGGTGTAACTCTTGGTTAGAGGAGCGTCGACCGCGTGCGCATCGGTACTGACGAGCAGCGCTTGCGGCCTTGGGATCACGCAGGTGCTCCTGACATCGACGACGCTGGACCGGGTGGGGTCGGTGCCGAGGACAAGGGCACGGCAGCGCCGAACGATCAAATGAAGTTTGCGACGTATATGAGGGATTCGGTGGTGGTCGGCGACTCGGAACTGGCCCCAAACGACGTTGTGGGAGTTTACTCCGCTGATGTCGACGTCACATCAATTCGGAGGAACTCCTTGCGGTTGACGCAAGGCTGGCCTGACTGAGACTCATCTCGGCACGCTTCCTCCCCCGCACCTGCGAAAATAAGAGCGGGGATGATTCAACTCGCCAACGCCGGAAAACGTTTTGGGCAGAAACTGCTCTTTGAGAACCTGAACTGGCTCATCACGTCCAAGGAGCGGGCCGGGTTGGTGGGCGCTAATGGCACCGGCAAATCGACCTTGCTGAAGGTTCTGGGCGGCATGGAGTCGCTCGACTACGGGACGCTGAGCAGCACCAAGGGGATGAGCGCCGGGTATCTGCCGCAGGATGGGCTCACGCTTTCGGGCAAGACCTTTTTGACGAATGCCTCTCTGTGTTCGCGGGCTTGGGCGATATGGAGCGCGAGATGGAGGAACTGACGCACAAGATGGCGGAGATCGACCCCGCCGGCGCCGAGTACGCGCAGGTGGCCGATCGGTTTCATTGGCTCGATGGCCGATCGCCAATCGTCTTCGATCCCGCAGTCTTCGAGACCACCAACACATCAACCGGCTGGCCGGGCTCGAAGGGAAGGCCCTCCAAAACGAATTCGCCATGTTCGCCGACTGTGGTCTGTCTCCAGTGTGACTGCACGCCCTCAGTATAGAGACCCTCAGGATAGAGAATTGGTGCGCTGGGTAACCCAACGCCTGCCCGCAACGGGCGGGCACAACTTCCGGATATCCAGGATGTAACTGCTCGCTGATCGTGGGCGATAAACTAGGCGCCTAGTTAAAACCCTAGCAGCAGAATCACGGAGGGCGACCCGGCCCGTGCGAGCCAGGAAGAGCGCCTCCGTTTTTGCCGGCCGAAACAACAGGAACGAAAGTTTCCGCCGAGTCTCAGGCCAGGTCGTAGCGATCCAGGTTCATCACCTTGTTCCACGCAGCCACGAAGTCCTTCACAAACGCCTCCTTCGAGTCGTCACAGGCATAGACTTCCGCGATTGCCCGGAGCTGCGAGTTCGAACCGAAGACCAGGTCGACACGGGTGCCGGTCCACTTGATTTCGCCCGTCGTGCGATCGCGCCCCTCAAACGCGCCTTCGGATGTAGAGGAGGCCTGCCACTTGGTATGCATGTCGAGCAGGTTGACGAAGAAATCATTGGTGAGCGTCTCTGGCCGATTGGTGAAGACGCCATGATTGGACTGCCCGAAGTTCGCATTCAGGGCGCGCAGGCCACCGACCAGAACCGTCATCTGGGGGGCGGTCAGCGTCAGCAACTGCGCCCGATCCACCAGCAGTTCCTCCGCCGATAGGGGCTGTCCGCCGCGAAGATAGTTGCGGAACCCGTCCGCGACCGGTTCGAGCGGCGCGAATGCGTGCGCATCGGTCTGCTCTTGCGAAGCATCCGTGCGCCCCGGCGTGAAAGGCACCTTCACGTCGTGTCCCGCTTTCTTCGCCGCCGCCTCGACGGCCGCGCAGCCGCCCAGAACGATCAGGTCAGCGAGCGAGACCTTCTTGCCGCCGGATTGTGAGCTGTTGAAATCCTTCTGGATCGCCTCCAGCTTCTGCAGGGCCTTCGCCAGTTGAGCCGGCTGGTTCACTTCCCAATCCTTTTGCGGCGCCAGGCGAATGCGGGCCCCGTTGGCGCCGCCGCGCTTATCGGAGCCTCGGAAAGTTGCCGCTGACGCCCAGGCCGTTGTGACCAGGCCGGAGATGGACAGTCCGGATGCAAGGATCTTTGCCTTCAGAGCAGCCATGTCCTCATCCCCGATCAACGCATGATCCACGGCGGGAACAGGATCCTGCCAGAGCAGCGTTTCCTTCGGCACCAGCGGACCCAGGTAACGCGCAACAGGTCCCATGTCGCGGTGCGTGAGCTTATACCACGCCTTGGCGAACGCGTCTGCGAGCTCCGGCGGATTCTCGAGGAAGCGCTTCGCGATCGGCGCATAGACGGGGTCCATTTTCAAGGAGAGGTCCGTTGTGAGCATTCCCGGAGCGATCCGTTTCGACCGGTCGTGGGCATCCGGAACGGCGCCCGCCGCAGCCCCGTTCTTGGGAGTCCACTGGTGCGCGCCCCCTGGGCTCTTGGTCAGCTCCCAATCATATTTGAATAGGTTTTCCAGGTAGTTATTGCTCCACTTCACTGGGGTGGTGGTCCACGTGACCTCCAACCCGCTGCCGATCGTCTGGCCGCCATTGCCGCCGCCAAAGGTGTTTTTCCAGCCGAGTCCTTGCTCTTCGATGGGAGCGCTCTCGGGTTCCGGGCCGACATACTTGCCCGGATCGGCGGCGCCGTGGGTTTTGCCGAAGGTGTGCCCGCCGGCAATCAGCGCTACGGTCTCCTCGTCATTCATCGCCATGCGGGCGAACGTCTCCCGGATATCGTGAGCCGCGGCGACTGGATCCGGCTTTCCATTTGGGCCTTCCGGATTCACGTAAATCAGGCCCATCTGAACGGCGGCGAGAGGATTATCGAGCTGACGCTCGCCGCGGTAGCGCTCGTCCGCCAGCCACTTGCCCTCAGGCCCCCAGAAAATGTCCTCTTCGGGCTCCCAGACGTCCTCGCGCCCGCCACCGAAACCGAAAGTCTTGAACCCCATCGACTCCAATGCGACGTTACCAGCCAGAATCATCAGGTCAGCCCAGGAGATTTTCCGGCCATACTTCTGCTTGATTGGCCAGAGCAACCGGCGCGCCTTATCGAGGTTCACATTGTCCGGCCAGCTATTGAGGGGCGCAAAACGCTGTGTGCCATTGCCTGCCCCGCCGCGGCCGTCACCGATGCGGTACGTACCCGCGCTGTGCCATGCCATACGAATGAAGAACGGCCCATAGTGGCCATAGTCGGCCGGCCACCACTCTTGGGAATCCGTCATCAAGGCATGCAGGTCCTTCACTACGGCGTTGAGGTCCAGGCTCTTGAACTCTTCGGCGTAGTGGAACGCCTTGTCCATCGGATCGGACAGGGGCGAGCGCTGGTGCAGGATTTTCAGGTTGAGCTGGTTCGGCCACCAGTCTGCATTGGTGTGGGCGCCAACGGAGGTGTGTCCGCGGGCGCCGCCCGTTACCGGGCACTTGCTTTCGGTTGACAAGTGTTGCTCCTGACTTTGGGGGACAGACGTCCCCGCTTCGACGGTGAGTGTTTTATCCATGTGTTCCTCTTTCTTCGAATTAGTCAAAAAATCTTGGCGAACTACCAGCCGTGCCTGCCGGCGCGCGCTGTTCATCCGGTATCCACACGGCTGCGTCACTTAACGGGAAGCGCGCCGCGGCGCGCATTTCACGCACAGCCCCCGAAAAATGAGTTCGCATTCGCGAAGAATCCGCTTACCGAGGGCCCCCGAGCCGGGCTTGGGCACCTCGCACCACTCAATGTCCTCAACATTGCCGCAGCGGTCGCAGATGAAGTGGTGATGCCGCATGCCTTTCGCATCGAATCGCGCGGCGCGGCCCTCGACGGCCACTTCACGCACCAAACCCGCCTGCACCAAGTCTCTCAGATTGTTATAAGTCGTCGCTCTTGAAGAGCGCGGATCCACTCGATTCACCGCTTCGAAGATTTCTGCGGCCGTGGGATGCCGATTGTGTTTCAACAACACTGCCATCACGGCGTAGCGCTGCGGAGTACACCGCAACCCGCTGCCTTCCAAGGACCGTTTAATCGACTCGGCGTCCACCAAGAATTTAGACTATATCTAATGTGACATTTTGTCAAGGCTTGTGCTGGGGGTTTCCGCCGCGAGCCGAAAACTGGCGGCTGGAGCGCTCTCCCCGCTCAAAGTGCGCCATATCATTTGTGCCGGGTGCTGACAAACCGGCCAAGCGCTTGCGCGGCGTCTGGCGAGAGGATGTCCTCACCCGTCAGGGTCAGTCGGCAATCTTGCTGTCCTCAGTCATGATAGGGCATTGGAGGACGCGGGCTGTTGCGACCAGCAATTGATCGGCTGGATCGCGATGGAAAGGCCGCGGCAACTGTGTGGACTCCATCACGATCTGCGGATTGAGAGGCAGAAGCGACACGCCCGGCTGCGCAAGAGCGCTTTCGATCCACGGCCCGACGGCCCGGTTGAGCTTCAGCCTGCGGTGCTGCACAAGCTTGGCGACTTCCCAACAGAGATGATGCTGATCCCGAAGGCTCGGTCAGGGCCGCGCTCCAGAAGTTCACGGCGCCAGACCCAAATGTGGGTGTCCAGCAGAGTCACTTCAGGGCGTCCCAGTCCTGGCTGGCGACGGGCTCCAACGGCGCAGATTTGCTCTCGTCCCATCGTCCTCTGTACCAGTGCCCGTCAGGATGCTCGAGGCGAAAGATGGTCCATTCGCCAGTAGCAGTCATGCGCTTCTCGTTTTCATGCTTCAGAGTGTACTGAGGATCTCGATAGCGGCTTAAAACCTTGATGTTCTTGATTTCGAACGCACGACCATCTTCCTTAATCCTGTGTTGGCGAGCCACAACCTTTTGTACCGCGAACCGCTGGTCGTTCGCGAGAATTCGGCCAGTGAGTGGGCGTCGCGCATGCCCCTCAGTATGACCGGGCCATGACGCAACCGGCGTTTTACGTGAGAAATTTGTCAGTGCCCCTGCACGCGGCCCGCGCTCCCGTCTCGATCAATGTACGAGTGGCGAGTCATCCGGCCCGAGCTTTCCAGAACGGGACTTCGCTACAACCTCTCGAGGCACGTCGTCCTCTCGCCACGGCAAAGCCCGTTTAAGCACCTCCCGGAGGCATGCAGTCCCAAAGTACACACAAAAGAACTTACCTAAGCCGAGCGTGGCCTCCCGCTGCGCTGCAAAGATCGGACGGCTGTTACGATTCCCTTATGCCCAGAAAGCTTCCGGACCACGATTTCAGAGCCCGGCGCGTGATCCTCACGCGGGGTGATTTCGCCTGGGCTCCCAAACTTGAACCGCCCCCGTCTGATCGCGTCGGCAAGGCGACTTGGTCGAGTATTGTGACCTTGCCCGACGATGTCGCAGTCCGTACGTCCAATCATCACGGCACCACTATGAAACAGCTCGATGATCTCAGGGGCGCGTGGATTGAATCCATTGGCGAAAACAATGATCTTATGTCGTCGGCGATGCTGGACGCCGGCGACGATTTCCAGTCCGCCACTTATACCGCTCTGACGGGATTCTATCGACTATCTGTTAGCGCCCTGCGTAGCGCCCTTGAGCTGACGACAATTGGCGCATGGGCGCAAGTGTGCGCCAAAACGAAGGAATACAAGAAGTGGCGCGACGGCAAGCTGACGCTCTCTTTTGGACAGGCCAGCGACGGTCTTATCGCCGCAACGTCGCCGTTGCGCGACGAACTTCGCTCCACGGTCAAGGACAGCCTTTTTGATCAAAAGACTCCGGCCAGCGATGGTGGTTACGCTCGCCGGATTTACGACGGCATCTCAAACTATTCCCATGCGCGGCCTGGATATTCAGATGGAGACACTCGTCAGAGCAACGGACCGATCTACGTCAAGGCTGCTTTCAATCACGTCTCGTGGATTCAGTTTGAAGCCATTGGCCTCTGTTTCGTGCTCCTCTTGATCGCCCGCCCCAAGAACACAATTCCGCAAGCAGCCGTCGACCTCTTCGCCGACGTAAAGCGACTTAAGTCAAGAGTGACGCGCGCGGCCTTTCAATTCCTTCATCCCGTCTAACGCTCGGCAACGTCTGTGACTCCCGAGATACGGGGACCTGGGAGATCGGGAGCAGCGACGTCGGGCGAAACTGGGGCGGTTCTGGAAGAAAGTCCGCAACGCAGGTGGTAAATCGGCGGGATTGGCAAGTGCTACGATGTCCGTTAGAATGGCAATTGAAACCTGTTCGAGCTGCAAAAAGCCGTTTGACGTTTGCGAAATGGGAGGCGGGATGCCGGGCACGAAAGAACAGGAAGAGATCGCGTGCCCGCACTGCGGAACCTTGGTGCGGAGGCAATCGAGTGATGGTTACTTCCAGACAAGCAAGCTGACTCCAGAACAGGAGCAGAAGTACCTTAAAGATCAACAGAGGCACTAAACGCGAACGCGACCGTTGGCGGATTTTCGACGATTTGCCGGATAGGTCGAGCGCAGCGTAACGAAGACAGAGAAAAGGGAATGCGGGACAGGGGTTTCAACCAGAATCTCCCCTTTCTACACCTGATCTAGGGGTTTGAATCGCTCCTCAGGGCTACTCTTCCGGAGTTGACGCTTCAAAGTTCGGCCTGTCCCGATACGGTCGTTCACGGCAGATAAAATCCGCTGCGTTTGTTCCTGGCGCCGGACACCACCGGTACGACACAAGGAGGCTGACGGTCAAGAAATTGGCACGGGGACATCGCTTGCATTCGGGCAGCGGGGGCGTTGCTGTTCGAGCCTTTGGCGCAACGCCTCGACTTCGACCACTGGAAGTCTCGTAACGCGTCAGCGCTGGAACACCCGTCGGGTTTGCCGCACAGCACTCCTGGGAACGCCGCGAGATTGCCCGCACGCCGTTTGTTGGAACCTTTTCCAGAGCTTTGGGCGGATGGTCGGCGACTCGGAGAGAGGTCAATCCGGATTACTCCTGTGAAGTCGCCGTCACGTCAACTTCGCACCTGCGAAAATAAGAGCGGGGATGATTCAACTCGCTGGCGCCGGAAAACGTTTTGGGCAGAAACTGCTCTTTGAGAACCTGAACTGGCTCATCACGTCCAAGGAGCGCGCCGGGCTGGTGGGCGCCAACGGCACGGGCAAATCGACCTTGCTCAAGGTTCTGGGCGGAATGGAGTCGCTCGACTACGGGACTCTCAGCAGCACCAAGGGGATGAGCGCCGGGTATCTGCCGCAGGATGGGCTCACGCTTTCGGGCAAGACCGTTTTTGACGAATGTCTCTCAGTGTTCGCCGGCCTGCGCGACATGGAGCGCGAGATGGAGGAGCTGACGCACAAGATGGCGGAGATCGATCCCGCCGGCGCCGAGTACGCGCAGGTGGCCGACCGGTTTCATTGGCTCGATGGCCAGTTCCGCGCGCGGGACGGATATGCACTCGAAGCGCAGGTCGGGACGGTGCTGGCTGGGCTCGGATTCCCGAACTCGGATTGGAGCCGGCGTACGGAAGAATTCTCAGGCGGATGGCAGATGCGCATTGCGCTGGCGAAACTGCTGCTCGAAAAACCCAACCTGCTGTTATTGGATGAGCCGACCAATCATTTGGATCTGGAGGCGCGCAACTGGCTCGAAAGCTACTTGCTCTCTTATCCGTTCGCTTTTGTGCTGATCTCCCACGACCGGTATTTTCTCGATGTCACCGTCGACCGCATCGTTGAGATCTGGAATAAGAGCGTACATTTCTATAGCGGCAACTACGAAAAGTATCTGGCGCAGAAGAATGAGAGGAAGGAGCAACTGGAAGCCGCGTACCGTAATCAACGGGAACGCATCGAGCAACTGGAAGCCTTTATTAACCGGTTTCGCTATCAGGCGACCAAAGCCAAGCAGGTGCAAAGCCGCATCAAGGAATTGGACAAGATTGAGCGCATCGAGATTCCGCCGGACGAAAAGACCATCCATTTTACTTTTCCGCAGCCGAAAGCCAGCGGGCGGATCGTGGCGGAGTTTGAGAACGTTTCAAAAAGCTATGGGACGAAGCACGTGTTTAGCGGCGTGCGTTTCACGATCGAGCGCGGAGACCGGATCGCGCTGGTGGGCGTGAACGGCGCGGGCAAGTCGACTTTGATCAAGCTCCTGGCAGGCACGGAGCCGCTGACCACGGGCACTTATAAGCTGGGGCACAACGTCGAGCCGGATTATTTCGCGCAGGATCAGTATAAGGAATTGGACGTCAACGCGCGCCTGCTCGACGATCTTGCCACGGTAGCGTCGAAATCGAATACCGAGATGCGCAGCCTGCTGGGATCGTTTTTGTTTTCAGAAGACGATGTTTTCAAAAAGATCGGTGTGTTGTCGGGTGGCGAGCGCAATCGCTACGCGTTGGCGCGCATGCTGCTGCATCCTTCTAACTTCCTGCTGCTCGATGAGCCCACCAACCATCTGGATATGCGCGCCAAGGATGTGCTGCTGGAATCGCTCGAGAAATTTACCGGCACGGTGGTCTTCGTCAGCCATGACCGCTACTTCATCGATAAGTTGGCCACGCGCGTTTTCGAAATTGGAGACGGCGAAGTGCGCGTGTTCCCCGGCAATTATGAAGATTACCTGTGGCGCAAGGGAGGTGGCGAGGTCGACCTCAACTTGTCGCTGGCGCAGGCGCCGGCGGTGAATGGCCATGGGGCGAAGACGGAGCCCCCGGCCGCGGCGGTGAAGCGCGTCAATCCGATCAAGCTGCGGAAGATGCAGGATCGATGCAAGGAGTTGGAAGCCGAGGTCGCTCATCTGGAAACGCGAATCGCGGCGGATGAAGCGGAGCTGGCCAATTTCGTGAGTACCGAAGAGACGGTTCGCGTGAGCAACCGGCTGGAGCAGCATCGCGCGGAATTGGCCGCGATGCTGGCGGAATGGGAGCGGCTCTCTCAGGCGCTAGAATCGGCATGAGCGATTTCTCGGCATGAGCGATTTCGAGGAGCAGTTGGCGGCGTTGCGCCGGAAGATGGCGCGGATAGATCGTAAATATTCGGACGGGCCGCCCAAGCCCGCCGCGCCGCCCAATCCCCGCAAGCCGGACCGCTATTTCCTCGAAGAGTGGATGCCGGGTGAAGAGATTGAAACCGAGCACGGCAAGCATTATGAGTTTGAGAAGTTCTATGCGCGGCACGGGCGGTATGGCAGCATGGGGATTTCCGATTTGGAGACGTTGCCCGCGGACTTGCTCGAAGCCATCTCTAACGGCGAGATTCGGAACATTTCTCCATCTAAATGGTGTTTTCTCGATACCGAGACTACCGGCCTGGCGGGCGGCACGGGGACTTATGCGTTTCTCATTGGCGTGGGACGGATCACAAAAGAAGGTTTTCGCGTCCGGCAATTTTTCATGCGCGAGTTTGGCGAGGAAACGAGCCTGCTCCATTCGCTCACGCGGCATCTGGAACAGTTTGAAGTATTGATCACTTACAACGGGCGCACTTACGATCAGCCACTGTTGGAAACGCGGTACCGCATGGTTCGCGCCCGTCCGCCCTTCAGCCGGTTGGCGCATCTCGATCTGTTGCATGGCGCGCGCCGTCTTTGGAATTTGCGGTTTGACAGTTGCCGGTTGGTGGAACTGGAGAACCGGATCCTGGGCATTGAGCGCCAGGGCGATCTGCCGGGCGAGATGATTCCGTACGTATATTTTGAATACCAACGGCGCGGCGAGATTGACCGGCTGTTGCCGATCTTTCACCATAACCAATTAGACATTTTGACGCTAGCCTGTTTTACGGCGATCGTGCCGTACGCCTTTCACGATCCCAAGAAGGCACAATTCGCGCATGGCGCGGAGATGGTGGGCCTGGCGCGCTGGTGGCGGCAGGCCGAGCAGTACGAGCAAGCCCTGGCGCTGTTCCGGCAGGCTGTCGATCGCGGCCTCAAAGACGATCTGCTGTTTCGCACGCTATGGGATGTGGCGTTGCTCGAGAAAAAATCGGCCGCATGCCGGCCGCATTGCCTGTCTTGACCGACTTGGCGGCCAGCCGCAATCCTTGGCAGTGCGCGGCGCTCGAAGAGCTGGCGAAATATTACGAGCACCAGGAAAAGAACTACGGGATGGCGCTGGAGATGACGCGCAACGCGCTCGCCTTGGCCGGGCCGGAGCGATTGCAGCGGCGCTTGACGCGATTGGAAAAACGGTTGAGCCCGCACAAGTCCGCACGCTTGCTTCTATGAGCGTTTCGCGGCAATCCGCTGTACGGTTTATCGTTTCATTGGGGATGATCAGCCTGCTGGCCGACGTCACCTATGAAGGCGCACGCAGCGTCAACGGGCCGTTTCTCGCCACTTTGGGCGCGGGCGCGGCGGTCATCGGCTTGGTGTCCGGGTTCGGGGAACTCGCCGGTTACGTTTTACGCTTGCTCTCGGGCGCGGCGGCCGACCGGAGCAAACGCTATTGGGCGCTGACCATTTCCGGTTATTGCATCAACCTGCTGGCGGTGCCGCTGATGGCCTTTACGCATCACTGGATGGCGGCTGCGGCGCTGATCGTGCTCGAACGCGCGGGCAAGGCGGTGCGGACGCCGGCGCGCGACGTGATGCTCTCCCAGGCTTCAAAGATTATTGGCCGGGGATGGGGATTCGGCTTGCATGAAGCCTTGGATCAGTTGGGCGCGTTCACTGGGCCGCTGCTGGTGGCGTATGTATTGAAAGAATCGCATTTGTATGCGCGCGCATACGGTGTTCTGGCCGTGCCCGCCGTGCTTGCGATCGCGACTCTGCTGACGGCTCGATTCTTTTATCCCGACCCGTCGCGCTTTGAAGAACGGCATGCGGAAGGCGCGTCCGAGCAGGAAGGCTTTGGACGGACATTCTGGTTGTATGTCATCGCGTCAGGATTTATAGCAGCCGGCATCGTGGATTTTCCGTTGATCGCCTACCATTTGGTACAGGCCCACATCACCACAGTCGCGGAAGCGCCGGTGTTTTACTCAGTGGCGATGGGGGTGGAAGCGCTGGCCGCGCTGGTGTTCGGGCGTTTATTCGACCGGCTGGGCGTCATCAGCTTGCTGGCCGGAGTGCTGTTGCTGGCGGCGTCGAATCCGCTGGTGTTTCTGGGAAGCTTCTGGCTGGCGCTGGCGGGAATGCTTTGCTGGGGCGCGGGTGCGGGCGCCATCAATGCGTCGTTGCGCGCCGAGATCGCGGAACTGGTGCCGGCGGCGCGGCGCGGTACAGCTTACGGAATTTTCAACACGGTTTATGGCCTGCTTTGGTTTCTGGGCAGCGCGGGCGCGGGGTTGCTTTACACTTATTCGGTTAGCGGAGTGGTGGTGTTCGCGGTGGCGCTGGAAGCGGCGGCGATACCATTCCTGTGGGCGGTGAGAAGTCGGCGAGTTCAATAGAATCGCACGCACGGGCGTTCCCAAATAAGGAAAATCTACCAAAAGGTCAACATGATTGAGCAGCGCGCCGGCCAACCGCTCGGTAGTTCCCGGATGGTTTTGCCACGACCAGCGCATCACCTCTTCGAGGTCGGCTAACGCTGGTTCCGCGTAGAGAATTTGGAAATCCACTGGGGGATGAGTTTTCGAACTTCTTCGCTGGGGACAACCCGGCCTTCCTCGGCGGCATGAATGCCGCGCTCAATCGCAGCGGCGGTTTCCGCGTCCACTTCGACTTCGTCCTCAGTGGAAACCATCGGATCGGGCATAGATTCGACCATACCTTCACAGTAGCCCCGAAAGGCCGGGGATGCAATTGGGCCATTCCTTAATTAAGCCGCACCCGCGCTCTCAGTACAACCGTACGCCGCGCCGGCCGGGCGGGCGCGTCATGTGCACGCTGTCAATGAAGCGGACTTCTTGCGAGCCCATGATCATGGCGACAGAGTGCGAGCGGTAGCCCTTGCCGAAGAAGCGAATAGCTTTGAGGGCTTCGCAACGGTCGTTCTGGTTATATGTCAACGCGGCTGGACTGAGAGCGGCCATGAATCATCTGTGCCACTTCGAAATTGTCCTGGCTTGCGCGACGCCTCCCGGTGTCGTGGCTTCCAGTTGACTTTCTCTAGAGTCTTCAGAACATTTCTTGTCTGCCCACAGCTTTCAAAAAACTAAGACTCCGGGATCTCACGCCGATAACACATTAGCAATGACCCGCTGCGGCCATTGATCGGGTCTCCCTCCGCCGTTGACGCGAGGCCCCGTGGAGCTTGCTCCGCCACTATTTACTGAGAGAAGGGATCCATGAAAATACCGAGTTAGAGAGTCAGCCTGTCATGTCTAGCCGTGTTGGCCGCCGGTTGTGCGTTGAGGGCCTAGGGTGCGGAAGGACAAGATGCGGAAAGACCGAAGGGTCAATCAATTACTTGGAGTCACGATCCGGCGGCGGCAAACGGACCGTTGCACTGGGGCAGTGTGAGCACGCCCTACGAGACGTGCGGGACCGCGCCCAGCGGATCCAGTAACGTCGTTGCCGTGGGAAAGGCGCAATCGCCCGTGGACATTGAAACCACGACGACCGTTTTAGCGGTGTTGCCAAGCATTCGATTCCAGTACAACAGTACTCCGTTCGAGGTGGAAAACACCGGGCACGTGGTGGAGGTGGTTTATGGCGCGGGTAGCTCGATTACCCTGGGAAAATCCGTCACCGACATCTATCAACTTGTCCAATTCCATTTGCACGTACCCAGTGAACACACCATCAACGGGACGCAGTTTGACGGGGAGGTGCACCTGGTCCACCAGAACATACTCGGCCAGCTCGCCGTAGTCGCCGTCTTGTTGAGTATGTCGCCAACGGCGCCCAGCGGCGTTTTCGACGACATCGTAGCGACGGCGCCTTCGACCGTATCAACGGGCACGCGCGAGGGACTAACTCTGAATGCGAGTTCTTTGATGCCGGAAGACTTAAGCTATTACGCGTACTCTGGATCGTTGACCACGCCTCCATGTTCTGAAGGCGCCCGTTGGTTCGTGATGCAGACACCGGTGCAAGTTTCAGCATTTGTGATCCAGTCCCTGCATTCGTTGGCCAGCCAATTTCCGGGTTACAACGGTTTTGCGAACAACAGTCGCCCCGTAACGCCTATAAACGGCCGGGCCATATTGCAGGGATACTGACCTTGCGGTCGCCACCAGATCGTGCCTCTCAATACAGCCGCACGCCGCGCCGGCCGGGCGGGCGCGTCATGTGCACGCTATCGATGAAGCGGACTTCTTGCGAACCCATGGTCATGACGATGGAGTGCGAGCGGTAGCCCTCGCCGAAGAAACGAATGCCATTGAGTAACGGCCCGGCGGTGACGCCGCAGGCGGCAAAGACAATGTGATTGCCGGGCGCCAGATCGGCGGCATGGTAGATGCGCTTAGGATCGGTGATGCCCATCCGCTCCATGCGCTGGCGCATTTCGGCGTCTTTTACCACCAGGCGGCCCACCATCTCTCCGTGGACGCAACGCAAAGCGGCAGCGGTAATCACGCCTTCCGGGGCGCCACCGATTCCCATGACCGCGTCCACGCCGGTGCCGCGAACAGCGGCCGAGATACCGGCGGACAGATCGCCATCCGTGATCAGCCGGATGCGGGCGCCCGACTTGCGAATCCTGGCGATGAGATCCTCGTGGCGCGGGCGGTCGAGAACGATAATCACCAGATCGTCGACCTGGCGCTCCAAACATTTTGCGATGGCTTTGAGGTTGTCTTCGACCGGTGCGTCGATGTCCAACGCACCGCTGCAAGCCGGGCCGGCGATAATCTTTTCCATGTAGCAGTCGGGCGCGTGCAGCAGGCCGTCGCGTTCTGAAGCGGCCAGCACGGCGATGGAGTTGGCGGCGCCCGTGGCGCAGAGATTGGTGCCTTCGAGCGGATCGACCGCGATGTCCACGCTGGGATACTCCGAGCCGTCGGCAGCCTTGCCACCAACCCGTTCGCCGATATAGAGCATGGGCGCTTCGTCCCGCTCGCCTTCGCCAATAACGATATTTCCGGCGATCGGAATCTCCTCAAACGCATGGCGCATGGCCTGCACCGCGGCGTGGTCGGAACCCTGGCGATCTCCTTGACCCATGGTTCGCGCGGCGGCGAGCGCGGCCGCTTCGACTACCCGGACGAGTTCTAACGAAAGTTTTTGTTCTAAATCGAACGCTTTTGCGGGTGTTGCCATGAAATAAGCACCTCTTATCAGTGGTGCCTGAACTGCTGGAAGGCCCCAACGATCATAGCACGGTACAGTAATTATGTAATGGCATCCATTTTCCCGTTGCTCTCGATTGTCCTGGGAGTGGCCGTGGTGGGCGTGTTCGCGGGGATCCGGCTGGCGGGCATGCATGAAGTTTCCCGGGTTCTGGTGGCTTTTAGCGGGGGCGTGTTGCTCGGCGTGGCGGGATTCTGGATCATTCCGGAGATTGCGGAGCATACGGGCTGGAGCGCGGCGCTGGCTGGCTCCGCCGGCGGGTTCTCCTTGATGTGGGTGATCGATCGCTACGTCCACGCGATCTGCCCGGCGTGCTCTCACACGCATGTTCACGAGGGTTGCGCGAATCGCCTGCACGGCTTTGCGGCGCCGCTGCTGATCGCGTCGGGTCTGCACAGCTTCTTTGACGGGTGGGGTTTGGCGGTGGCGCAGACGCAAGGGTTCGAAGCCGTGCGGACCGCGGTCTTGGTAGGCATTTCCATTCACAAATTGCCGGAGGCGATGGCGATGGGCGTTCTGCTGTTGGCGGCGACGGGGAAGCGAGTTCAAGCGGCAGTGAGTGCGATCGCGGCGCAGGCCATGTTGCTGGTGGGAGGTGCGGCCGCGGTGTTTGTAGCGGGGCGCATCGGGTTTGCCTGGAGCGCCATTCTGCTGGCGGTGGCCGCGGGCACCTTCGCTTATCTGGGATATCACGCGGTGGAGAGTGAGTACCGGCGGCGTGGCATGGCGCTGACGTTTGTTCCGGCGATGACGGGCGCCGTTGGAGCGGCGGCGTTGAAGTCGCTGCTGCCGGGAGGTTGATTGAACAGGCGCTAGCGCGCGCAAAGAAGCGGCGGCCGAGAACTCAGTAGTGTACGACCTGGGGCCGGAAGTCCGCTCCATCGCCCAGACCCTTCCGCAACATCGTCAAACTTATCGGTGAAAGCGGTGACGGTTTCCGTGTGCTCCGTTCCATCTCCCGGGTCGACAGTCTCGAGCACGGTCGTATCCGGATTGCCATCCCCGGAAATTCCCTTCAAGATCCCGCGCGTGCGCCGAGAAGAGTTGCCCGGAACCTTCGTTGGTCGTCACCCAAAGCGCCCCGTAGGTTTGCAGCAATTGCAGCCATCCATCGATCCCCGGCTTTTGATCGCCTGGCAGTCCTCGATCGCCCTGGAACATGGGAAGAAACTGCGGCGCCGCCGCTGTCATAATGGCTGGTATGCCGGAAGACGCATTTTCTTCGAAGAGTACAGTATCGTTGCGGCGGTAGCCCAGCAAATATTGGGCGTGGGCCGTTGAATTACCGGAACAATTCCGGAAACCGTGAAATCTATCTGTGCCATTGGTAACTCCTTGTTTTTAAAACGACTCTTTTAGTTTCACTGCGCAATGATTTCGACACAATTGAAGGTAGCGACATCGGCAAGTCCGGCCGCAATGGTTACCGTTAAGCGGTAGAACCCGGCAGGGAAAGGCCCGACGGCCGGCTGCATTAGTGGCCCGTCCATGCCGGCGGCGAGTGGTCCTTCGGGCTAAGCACCTGTCATGAAAACAACCTTGCTACGCCTTCCGGACCGCTCATTGACGGTCGCGGCTCTGTCACAACCTTCCGACCCGTGACCGTCAGGGAGCGGTTGAATTGGTTGTTTCATGACAGTCCCATAGCGACAGAATTCATTTCACATTCTTCCTGATTCAGGCCTCCTGACTCAGGTCCATCCGAACAATGTAGTGCTGATTCGGTGCAATCCGTTTCACTTGATTTATGCGCAAATAGGAATATAATAAGTCGTCATCTTGAACGCCGCGCTTTTCGGCTGACGCCGATTGCGGACGGAGGAGAACCTTATGACCAACATCCTGGGAGTGGCAATCGGCTTGTGCCTGTTATATCTGCTGATGAGCGTCCTCGGCTCGTACTTGAACGAAGCCATTGCGGCCGCGTTCGCTATGCGCGCGGAATTCCTGCAGCTCGGGCTTCAGCGTATGCTCCAAGAAGGGACGACCGAACTCAAGGACAAGAACGGAGAAGTATTCAAACTGGCTGAGTGTCTTCGCGATCATCCACTGATCCAGTCCTTGTCTCGCAGCGCGCAAAGCAAGCCGACCTACATCCCCGACCACGCATTCGTCGCAGCCATGGAAGCCATACTGGCCGAGAAACTTGGCGCCGCTCCCAATTTTGCCGACATATTGGCCAAATTGCCGCCCGATTCGTCTCTGGCCAAGACCTTAGGCGCTTTGATACGCGGCATCGAAGGCGATGCGGCCCAATGCCGGGCGGCCGTCGCAACCTGGTTCAACGAAGCCATGGATCGCGTGGGTGGTTGGTACAAGCGCCGTTCCCAGCTCATCCTCTTTTCGGTAGGAGTGGTAGTGGCCGTCGTACTGAACGCCGACAGCCTGAATGTGGCGACTAAGCTGTGGAGCGATGCCTCGCTACGGGATCAAATCACTCTGGTGGCGTCGGACGTTCTGCGTTCGCCACTTAGCGTTAACCCGCCCGCCAACCCGCCCGCAGCCAACGATTCGGCGGAACTCGAAAAGCAGCTTGACGAAGGACTAGCTGGCTTGAAAAAGACCAGCGCGCAACTCAATGTCCTACCCATTGGTTGGGACCCCGAAACTCGCAAACATTGGAGTCCCTCCGCCTGGCAGACCGAGTGGCGGGGATGGTTGATGGCCATCTGCGGCTGGTTGTTGACCGCGCTGGCCGCATCTTTGGGCGCGCCGTTCTGGTTTGATCTGCTCGGGAAGGCCATCAACATGCGCTTGGCCGGGGCCACGCCACAGCCTTCGCCGCCGCCAACGACGTTGCAACGAAACCCCGCCTGACATCACATTAGAAGTGGCGGTCTACATGCCTTCAGTTCTGCAGCTCGGCGACGGTCAGGCTACTGCGATCATCCTCAACCGGCTTCGGGAACTCGACTCGCCCTTCCCCTCACTAACGTTCGGGGCTGACAAAAAGGTCTGTGCCGCGACTCCGCGACAGTTGGTGCACATGAGTCTAAATGCCCGTCGCCAGGAGGACAATCGCGTGTCTGAAACCACAATCAATTCCCCAGGAGATCAAAAATGAGTTTAAAATTCGGCGATACGGGCGATCAGGTAGTCGCGCTCCAGCGCGCTCTGCTGACTGCCCACTTCGATCCAGGTAACATTGACGGCCACTTCGGGAATGGAACCCAAGCCGCTGTCATCGCCTTTCAGAACAGCGAGGGTCTGCTGGCCGACGGCGTGGTCGGCGGAATCACAGCCACTCGCTTGGGGCTCAACATGCCGCCGGATCCAGTCTCCGTAATCCCAGGCTTCTCCGTCACGGTTGTCTCGCAAATGTTTCCGGTGACGCCCATAGGCAATATCAAGGCGAACCTGCCAATCGTACTCGGTGCGCTGGTCGACCGCGATCTGACGGACAAGTCCATGGTGCTGATGGCTCTCGGCACGATTCGCGCAGAGACCGAAATATTTCTTCCTATCGGCGAAGGACAATCGCGATTCAACACTTCGCCGAACGGACCGCCGTTCGACCTCTATGACTTCCGCCGCGATCTCGGAAACAACGCCGTGGGCGATGGCGGAAAGTTCCGCGGCCGCGGCTTCGTTCAGCTCACCGGCCGAAGCAACTACACATTTCACGGCTCCGCGATCGGGCTCGGCACAGGCCTGGTCGAAAATCCCGAGCGCGCCAACGAGCCGGGCATCGCGGCGCGGCTCCTTACCAGCTTCCTCGAGAGCAAGAAACTGCAAATCAAGCAAGCTCTGCTGCAGAACGATCTGGCGACCGCGCGCCGCCTGGTGAATGGTGGTAGCAACGGTCTGGAACGCTTCGCCGACGCTTTCAAAATCGGCAGCCGGCTGGTGCCCGATCCCGTCTCCGGAACTAAGCAAAATAACACTGCTGCGTGATCGGAAAGTTTACTGTTATTTTTCCCAGGGCACACCGCACGAGTGCAATCCGGACGAGCGCGAAACCGCATCACCGCTCGTCCGGTGATAGAATTCGCATCATGTCGCTAAAACTAGCTTGCTTCGTTCTGACGATTCCGATTGTTCTATCCGCTCAAACGCAGATCGGCGGAGGCACTTGCGCCCTCGCGTCTCTCACCGGAAACTATGCTTTCACAACCACGGGACGCCAGGTTTCGTCCACGGCGATGTTTGAAAAGGTCTATCAAGCGAATGGCACAGCCAATTTCGACGGCGCCGGCAACGTCACTTTCACGCTCAACTCGAATGCTAATGGGGTCGCGGCGCAACAGAGCTACACCGGAACCTACACTCTACCGGCCAATTGCCTGGGCACTTTGACCGCGACCATTGCCAGTGGGGATCTGGCCAACTACAGCATTGCGGTTTATAACAAGGGCAATGCCTTCGTCCTCTCCGGGACCGACGGCACTTACAACTTCACCGGCAACGGAACCATTCAGCCCAGTTCCTGCCTCATCAGCACGCTCTCGGGAGTCTATGCGTTCAACGCCCAGGGCTTTGCGCTGGTCTCCAACGCCGTTGCGGCCGTCATCAACACCGCCGGACTGCTGCAGTTCGACGGCAGCGGCAACATCGTCGCCAATTTCAACGTGAACGCGGCTACTCTGCCGCCACTTTCCGTAAGCGCCAGCGGAACCTACGCGGTTACGAACAGTTGCCTGTACAGCGCGACCTTGATGGATGCGGCCAAGAACGCTTACGCCTTGAATCTCAGCATCACCAATGCGACCGGCGCGGATTTCGACTTGATCGGGACCGGTCCCGGGACCATGATCTCCGGCAACGGGCATTCGTCCTTCACCAATCCCGGCCAAGCCGTGGTCAATGGCGCCAGCTTCCTACCCAACGTCACACCGGACGGCGCCATTTTCTCGATTTTCGGATCGGGTCTGGCGACAGACATATCCACTGCCTCGGTTTTGCCACTCCCAACGATGCTGCTCACGACTACCGTGACAGTTAATGGGATTCCCGCGCCGCTGTATTATGTGTCGCCAGGGCAAATTAACGCGCAGCTTCCGGTAAATATCCCGTTAGGTCTGGCGACCATCGTGGTGAGAAACGGAAGCGCGACTAGCAACGCCGCTGCATTTCCCGTGCCGGCGACCGGGCCAGGCATATTTACGTACTCCGATCAAGGTACAACCCGCGCGGTCATCATTAACGCGGACGGAAAGACCACGAATTCCACTGCCTCTCCCGCAAAAGTGGGCGACGTTGTGGTGGCCTATTTTACCGGCGGGGGCCCGGTGATGGACAAGGGCGCACTCGGCACAGGCACGCCCGCTCCGGGCGGGGTATCGCCGGTTTCCAACAGTATTGGAATGACGGTGTCGGGTAAGACCGCGGTGCTGGATTATGTCGGTCTCACTCCCGGATTCGTGGGACTCTATCAGGCCAACTTCCACGTGCCGAGCGTGGCCGCGGGAAATCATCCCGTAATCCTGACGATCGGCAACCAGGCGTCCGCCAGTTCGCCCGCGCCGCAGATCGCCGTATCGAATTAGTTGCGGCTCACGGAGGTCACGGTGCCATCTTCCATGCGCACGGTGGCATGATCGTACTGCAGCACTTCGCGGATATGACCGTCATCCTCGGGGATGGTGATTCTCGAGCCAAAGGAGCCGAGAGCCAGAACTTCCGACCGGCTCATCCCAGGCTGGACGCGCTGCAGGTCTTCGCTGCGCGCCTGCCAGGTTTCCACGCCAGATCGCCTCGGCGCATACACCGGAACCGGGCCTTCTGACGATCCGGCATTGGATGGAGGACGTTCGGTAGTGAGGGAGTGAGGTGTATCCCGAGGGTAAATTTCGGCCCCGGCGGGGATGTTGGCTGCGCCGCGATTCGACGCCCGGGCGGATTGGACCCTGGCCTTTTGCGGCGTCGTGTTAGCTGGCTTCTCCGCTTTGGGCTTTACTTCTTTCGGCAGTTCCTGTTTCGGCTCGCCCGTTCTGGCCGCTCCGCCGAGCAGGTTACCCAGGTTGTTGAGCGCGTCGCTGGCTGCTTTTCCCGCTGCCGCGCCGCCCGCGGCCCCGGCTGCGGCCGCCGCATGTTCCACCAGTAATTGTCCAGAGGCCGGAGCCACCAACACCAGCGTGGTTGCCGTCCAGAGGGAGAGAACACGGAGATTTTTAACCATAGCCTGAGCGTAACCGGCGCCAAGCTGAAAACCTATGCCTGAAACAACTGAGAAAGCCTAGGGAAATGGCTTAGTTTTGTTGCGCTCAAGTGTCGGAGTTCCTCCTCAACAAGCTGCCGAACTCGTTCCCGCGGCGAGAGGCTTGCAAGCCGCCGCCGGATGCCATCCTGGCTCATTACGCGCGAGTTATTGAGACTCGCTAAATACAGTGACAGGCGCTCAGCAGGCGGGCTGATAACGCTCCACGCGCGGGTTAATTAACACGCGGCACCCTCGAAAACGTACGTCCGGACAAAGCCCAGGGGACACAACTGCGATAGCTCTAAGGCGAAGGAGTTCGGACCCGAGCCCGCAATGTCCCCGTCTGCTTGCTTCCTTCTCTGCGCCCCGGCGCTCATCCGAGACAGGTTTCGTCACGCTATTTTGCGAGCCTCAATAGCCGAACGGTTTATCCGGAGCCTGCGGCATTTTTTTACAATACCGATCTCTGGTGCATTCGCTACACTGAAGCCCGAGTATGCGACGAGCCGCTTTTGCGTTCATCTTTGTCACCGTAATGCTCGACATGCTGGCGTTAGGCATCATCGTGCCGGTCTTGCCGAGACTGATCGTTCAATTTGAGCACGGCGATATGGCCAAGGCCGCGATGCAGACTGGCGTCTTCGGGTTTATTTTTGCGGCCATGCAGTTTTTCTTCGCGCCGGTGATTGGCTCCGCTTCCGATCACTTTGGACGGCGTCCGGTGATTCTGCTGTCCAATTTTGGCTTGGGCTGCGACTACCTGCTGATGGCGCTGGCGCCATCCCTGAGTTGGCTCTTCGTTGGCCGGATCATCTCCGGCATCACTTCCGCCAGCTTTCCCACCGCCAGCGCGTACGTTGCCGATGTAGTTACTCCCGATCAGCGGGCGGCTAAACTCGGTATGCTGAGCGCTTCCTTCGGCCTGGGCTTTATCATTGGTCCCGCGGTGGGAGGAGTGCTCGGGGGCATGGGCTTGCGCTATCCGTTTTATGCCGCCGCGGCCCTTAGTCTCGCCAACGCTCTCTATGGCTTTTTCATACTCCCGGAGTCGCTACCGCCCGATCGGCGCTCCGGCTTCCAGATCCGGCAAGCCAATCCCCTCGGTTCGCTGGATTTGTTGCGATCCCATCCGGTGCTGCTTGGATTAGCCTCGGCAATGTTTCTGTACTACATCGCGCATGAGTCACTGCCGAGCATGTTTGTTCTGTACACCGACTATCGCTATCACTGGGGCGAGCAGATGACCGGAATGGCGCTGGCTGCCGTCGGAGTTTGTTCCACCATCGTTTCGGCAGTCCTGATCACGGCCGCCATCAAGACGCTGGGCGAGAAGCGGACTCTGTTTGCCGGCCTGCTGTTCGGAATCGCCGGATTTGCGGTCTATGCAACCGCTCACAGCACTCTTTGGTTTCTGGTGGGCTGTCCGCTGATCTCGCTATGGGGCTTAACCAGCCCTCCCATGCAATCTCTCATGACGCGCTGCGTTGGTCCGGGCGATCAGGGGAAACTGCAAGGCGCGCTGGGCAGCTTGTTCGGCGTGGCGGGTATGATCGGCCCGATCGTGTTTACCGAAGCCTTCGCGGCCGCGATCGGCCCGCAATGGAACTTGCCTGGGGCGCCTTACTGGATGGCTTCGCTACTGCTGACCGGTAGCTTGCTGCTGGTCACCGCCGCTATTGCCAAGGCTCCACTTCCAGCATCAAGCCCTTTACAGCCCTGACGCGAACCCGCGCGCCGGCTTCGACGGGAACGGAACTCACCGCTTTCCAGTATTCTCCATGCACCAGAACTTCACCGTTTGGGGAGAGCGGCGTCCGCGCTTCGCCGATTTCGTCAATCATCCCACTGGCGCCCGTGAGCACCTTGTTCTGGCGCGCTTTGACCACCAGCGAAACCAGGAACAGGGTGATGAGAGCGAAGGGCAACGCCACGCCCAGCGCGGTCGCCAGGTGGATGCGAACTTCCGGCGGACCATTGATCAACAGCAGCGCCCCCAGCACCATGGAAACTGTTCCGCCCACACCCAGAACGCCATGCGAAGCGAATTTGGCTTCGAGCACAAACAGCGCGATCGAAAGCAGCAACAGCAAAACCCCCACCCAGTTGATCGGCAAAACGGCAAGCGCCGACAAACCGAGCAGAGCCAGAATCGCGCCTGCCACTCCGGGGAAGATCAGCCCGGGCGAAGTGAATTCGACGTACACGCCCAGTGCGCCCAGCACCAACAGAATGAACCCAATATTGGGATCGGCGATCGCGGCCATGATTCGCTCGCGCCAACTCAGTTTCACTTCAACGACGTTTGCGCCGGCGGTTTTCAGCGTGACCTTTTGCCCATCCCACAGCGTGATTTCCCGGCCATCGATTTTCTTCAGCAAATCCGGCAGGTCGGTGGCGATCAGCTCAATAAGATGACCGTCCAAGGCTTCTTTTTCGGTAAACGCCTTGGCTTCGCGCACCGTTTTCTCGGCCAGATCGGAATTGCGTCCCCGCCGCGAGGTCAGACTGCGGAGCAAAGCCGCGGCGTCGTTCTCCACTTTTTGCCGCATCACCGGGTCCATTTGCTGGCCCAGCAGTACGGGGGACGACGCGCCGGTGTTGGTTCCGGGAGACATGGCGGCCAAATCTCCGGCTTCCAGAAAGAAAAAACCGGCGGATGCGGCGCGCGCTCCGCTAGGCGTGACGAACGTTATTACCGGGAGATTGGCCTTGAGGATTTCGGAAATGGACTCGCGGGTGGCGTCCAACAGGCCGCCGGGAGTGCTCAACTCGATGACCAAGGACTGCGCGTGCTGCGCCTGTGCCTGATCGATAGCGGAGCGAACGATTTCTACGGTGATCGGATGGATGACGCCATCCAAGCGCACCAACAATACTTCGCTCGCTGGAGCGGAACTCAACGTTATCAACAGCGGGAGCAACAGCGCTGCCCCACGGAACAGTCGGATCACTCTCCATTATGGAACGATTTGCCGCGAGCCTGCTGGAGCCAAGCAGCGCCGGGGTGCTTAACCGCTTTGGGGAAGGCGGGGGAAATGCTGGAAATTGCGTGGCGCCGAAGAACAACCGCATCCCACAACACCACACTTTCCCAATCGATAAAACGGGAATGTGATCCCTGCAGCTCAATCCGCGGACGTTCTCGCGTGTTGGAGTCGCTCGGGATGCTTCTCCAGACGTTGCGGCACGCCCATGAACAAGGCCTTCAAGCCTTCCGTCATGGTCGGGTGCGCAAACATGCTGTCTCGCAAGAGGGTGTACGGCAGGCCTGCCAGCATGGCGAGTTGAACCGTACTCATCAGTTCGCCCGACTCAGGCCCAAAGGCCGTGAACCCGAGAATGCGGTCACTATGTGCGTCGATGAGCGTCTTCATGAAGCCACGTTTCTCCGAAAGGGTCCAGGGGCGCCACCCAGAGTCAACCGGCACGGATGCAACCCGGTAAGCAACACCTTTTTCCCGCGCCCGCGACTCGTTGAGGCCAACATGCGCCAGTTCCGGATCAAGAAAAACGCAGTACGGAACCAGCCGGTCCGTGGTGCTGCGGTGGCCACCGTTCAGGTTTTCGTGAATGATGCCGAAGTCGTCTTCGGATACGTGCGTGAAGTAGGGACTTCCCGCGCAATCTCCCATCGCCCACACGTTCGGCGCGGTTGTTTCCAGGCGATCGTTCACTCGGATGTGTCCCTTTTCCGTGACCTCGATTCCCGCCTTCTCGAGTCCGATGCCGGTGGTGTTGGGCGTGCGTCCAACCGCCACGAGAATGTCGGTTCCCTCCACGGTTTGTGTACTGTTCCCGCTTTGGAGCTGAAGACTGACGTGTTCACCGGAAACACCGCTGACACGCAGAACGTCGCTGCCCAGCAAGACGTCGATGCCTTCGTCCCCGAACAACTGGAGAATGGCCTGCGCAACGTCGACGTCTTCATTGGGTACAAGCTGCGAGGCGCGGTCAATCAGCGTTACACGGCTTCCCAGTCTACGCAGAGCCTGGCCCAGTTCAAGCCCGACGTAGCCACCTCCTAAGACGATCAAGTGCTCGGGACGCCGCTGCAAGTCGAGCGCCTCGATATGGGTCATCGGCCGGGCTTCGCGCAAACCGGGCGTGTCGGGCATTGCCGCGTGTGTTCCGAGGTTGACGAACACGCGGTCGGCGGTGAGCGTACGTTCGCCTCCATCGCGTAACGACACGTGAAGGGTGCGCGGCGCGACAAACGTGCCGTCGCCGAGGATGAGTTCATCACCGCGACTTTTGTTTAGGGCCGCCTGATATTTGTTCAGATGAACCTGGATGATGCCGTCGACCATTTCCTTCTTGCGCGCATATACTCCGGCCATGTCGATAGAGATCGGTCCGGTCTCGATCCCGAACTCCCGATGCCGCCCTACGAGCGAGGCGACCTTGGCGGAATGAATGACGTTCTTGCTGGGCAGGCACGCCACATTGGGACAGGAACCGCCGATATACTTCCGCTCGACGACGGCGGTTCGCCTGCCTTCTTCGGCCATCGTCCAGGCCATCAATTTGCCGGCTGTGCCGCTGCCCAGCACGAGGACGTCATAATTTAAAGTTGGATTCATGCGATTCATCTCCTTGTTGGTGGCTGTGGATCTTATTATGATGCGAGGAACTGGTGGATGAGAGCAGCCGTGTCATCGGGGTTTTCTTCGGGGAAGAAGTGGCCGCCTTTCATCGCCTGTCCCTGTACGCGCGGAGCCCATTGACGCCAAATGCCCAGCGGGCCGCCGTCTTTTGAATAGAAAGTGTCGAGCGGACCACCCTCGGCCCATAGATGCAGCATAGGGCATTCGATTTGTTTGGAAGCCTCCTGGTCAGCGCGATCGTGTTCAACATCAGTGGTGGCCGCGGCCCGATACTCTTCACAGATTGCATGAACGCGGGCAGGATCGCGGTAGGTGGAAACGTATTCTTCGAGAATCTCGGCGCCGAAAGAGCCTTGTCCGAAGGGGTTATGGAACACGGCCTGCGGAGCGCCAAGTAAATAGCTCTCCGGTAGCGGCTGTTTCTGCGACAACAGAATCCAGGGCCAATAGGTCCGGGCGAAGCGCGCGTCCGATCGGCTCCAAGCTTCCAGAATTGGAATTACGTCGAACACCGCGAGACGCTCCACGTTCCTGGGATGATCCAGGGCCAAGCGGTAGGAGACGCGTCCTCCCCGATCGTGGCCGATCAGCGTAAAGGTTGGAAAGCCGAGTTTGGCCATCACTTCAACCAGTTCCTTTGCCATGGCGCGCTTGGAATAAGGAAAGTGGTCGTCCGTCGAAGCGGGTATCCCGCTGCGGCCGTAGCCGCGCAGGTCTGCGCAGATCACGGTGTGATTCGCGGCAAGCTTCGGCGCAAGCAATCGCCACATCAGGCTGGTCCGCGGAAAACCGTGAATCATCAGAATCGCAGGGCCTTGTCCATAACGGCGATAAAAGATCTGGTTGCCGGCAACGTCGATCTGAGCGGTCTTCAATGCGGTGTCAGTCTGCGCGTTCGCAAGCCGCGCAAGCGGACCACCCACGAGTGAGCCGACGGACGCGGCTGCGAGAAAGGCACGGCGTTCCACAGATTCCTCCCGCTGGCAAACAGGTCCTTTGGGCGTGCGCTGCATACTATGGAGACTCGCTAAATTCAGTGACACGCTGATAACGCTCCGCGCGCGGGTTAAAAACCCGCTGCAGGTTAATAACCTGCCCCACAAGCCGAGCGCGCCGCTTCTAGAATCACGCTCACCACTACTTCCGGCGCTGTGTGCATGGGACTGTGATCCACCTGGTATGTTCGAATCTTCGCGCCCATTCGACTCGCCATATAACATTGCGTCTCTGGCGCAATCATGCGATCCTCTTCCGCGACCAGAAACCACGATGGCTTGGTCTTCCACGCCGGCACAGGAGCTTTCTCCTGAATGCATTTCAGCGCGATCGGACGCTGCACCGCTTCGAGAATCGTGGTTTGGTCCGGTGAAGCTTTGTGAGCGACTGCATGGGCAAAACCACCTGCGGGCATCCAGATGAACCCGTGCGCATCCGGCTCAAGATGCGGCGCCTCCGGATGCGGCTTGGCGCGATAGAAAACATCTGCAACGGTCTCACCCTCCGCGGGCGCCAGCGCCGCAATGTACACTAGCGACCTTACCCGATCATCCTTCGCGCCCGCGATCACAGCGCCCGCATAGGCGTGTCCCACCAGGACTGCCGGCCCACTCGTTCTCTCCAGTACGCGTTGAAGAGCGGCTATGTCCTCAGTAAGCGAGGTGAGGGGAATCGGCGCGCACGTTACCTTGAGACCTTGCTCTTGCAACGGCAGAATGATATTGTTCCAGCAAGAACCGTCAGCCCAGGCGCCATGGACCAACACGACCGTCGCGTTCTGAGCGAAGGAACTCATCTATGATGCCCCATTGGCCGCCAGGAATTGTTTCATCGCGGCGGCGATTTCGACAAAGTGCGTCTCTGTAGCAAAATGACCGGTATCCAGGAATTCGACCCGCGCACTCGGTATGTCCCTGCGAAACGCTTCGGCCCCCGCGGGAATGAAAAACGGATCGTTCTTACCCCAAATCGCCAGCAACGGCGGCTTAGCCTTGCGAAAATAATCCTGAAACGCCGGATAGAGCTTCACGTTTGACGCGTAATCGAGAAACAAATCCAGTTGAATGTCTTTGTTTCCCGGGCGCTCCAGCAGCGCCGCATCCAACGTGTACGACTCCGGCGGAACACTCCGCGGATCTGCCACGCCATGCGTGTACTGCCAGCGCGTCCCTTCCAGTGTCAAAATGTTTTTGCGGATTACTTCTCGATTCTCCGGCGTTGGCTCAGCCCAGTATTTCCGGATCGGCCCCCAGGCATCGCCAAGCCCTGCTTCATAGGCATTCCCGTTCTGTGAAACGATAGCTGTCACTCGATCTGGCTGGGCCATTGCCAGACGGAATCCTGTTGGCGCGCCATAGTCGAACACATACAGCGCAAAGCGTCTGATTTTGAGCGCTTGCGTGAAGGCATTGAGCGTCGCGGCCAATCGGTCGAACGAATAGACGTATTTTCGTTCGGCCGGAACTTCTGTGAATCCGAAGCCAGGGAGGTCTGGCGCGATTACTCGATAATGAGTGGCTAGCCGAGGAATGAGTTCGCGGAACATGAAAGACGATGTTGGGAATCCGTGTAGCAGCAGCACTACCGGAGAATTTGGATCGCCGGCCGCCCGGTAGAAGACCCGGACTCCATCCGCTTCTACCTGGTGTATCGATGTAACTGGTACAGAGAAGTCCGAGGGCATTCTCTTGGTGGTTTGGGCTAAACTGGCTTGACTCATAACATTCTCCTTAATCGGCTGTGATACCTTGCGATCAGGCAAGGACAGCGTTGGCTTCGCACCCGACAAGCCAAAACAAAGAGCTCTCAATTCGGAATCAGCGGCAGCGGGTAACTAGTTTTTGACTTGGCAAGATCTCGTTGCAACAGCGGCGAACCAATCTCGCCTCCAGGTGACGAAATCCCGACGGATGTCCAACACACTGACAGTGATTGGTCGCAATCTTTCGTCGCGGGTCGCTTCGTTCGAGGCACGGCTGGCCGAATCGGATGCTGTTTCCGATTGTGTCAGGATCAGTGACAAAGTTGTGTGTAACGGCCAGGAGCAATCCTAGAGAGCGCCGTCCAGGACCGCGCCGTTTTTTGGGAAGCGCGCTGGACGGCGGATGCGAAGCTTTCGCATTCGGTAAACTAACGATGTCCTCTTCATTCCCAATCGCTCCGCGGCGCCACTATGAGCGGGTGGCGCTGCTGCCCCCAAACCCTTTTATGGCTGCGTCAATTTGGCTGAATCTGCAGGAATACATCGTAGCAAGCATCTCTCTCCTTGCCGTTGCTATCCCAAATCGAACCCTTATACCGGAAGCGATTGCCATATTGGTCGACGAATGGTGTCTCGTGGTACTCGATGCCGATTTTGGCAATGCCCAGGCTCTGGAGGGTATGGAGCTCATTGGGCTCGCTGTATCCGTTGTGATTGGCGTCAATCCAGACCCGCAGGCGCGAGTAAACGGAATCACCAGGATCAATGACGCCGTTGCCGTTACCGCCGTTCGCGGGATCGTCGTAGACCGCCAAGGCCAGGAAGCCGTTTGGAGTGGAGCTAGGAGGCTGCGGCGTGTAGTTGCCGAAGAGCTCGGTAAAGTCATCAATAGTCCCGTCGCCGTTTCGATCCAGCGCGAGCCAGCCGTTGTGCCAATTCGGGTCCGTCCAGCTCATCTGCTGCTTTGGGTCGCCGCGCAGGATACGGAACTGGACCCCATTGCTCAGGCTGGTCAAGTGGAATCCTTCATTGAACGGATCGAGCACGATTGGACTGCCGCCTCCTCCGGGCTGCGAGCAGACATTATTGGTGCAAACGTATGTGTCGCCGCAACATTCGCCACTGCCAGAACAGTACTGCCCGAGTCCGCTGCAACAGTACGGGACAGTACACGTGCTGCGTCCCTGCGCACCTGCGCAGTCCTCCGGGGGGTTGTTGCAGTATAGGAATGTATTCTGAAGGCCCGAACACGGATCCGGTCCAAGCCCTACATCTGGATAGAACATGCCACAACCTGTGGTGCACGGTCTAGAGACAGCCATATCGTAGGAGCCGTTACAGTTGCTCTGGGCATGTGCAATAAACGGCGTGAGTCCGAGGAAATGAAGTAGCTTCATGTTGCCTATCGACGCAAGCACTTTGGCGGGCACAGAAGGGGGCTTCAGGCGTTGGTCGACAACGGTCAGGCCATCAAACAGCGATGCCAGGGCGATACCCCTCTCCGTCGTTATGCGAATTCGCCGCAGGGCATGGTCGGTTGGCCTTCGGGGCACCGAAATAACACAGATCCCAACGAGGATCGCAGCCAAGGCCGCGAATAGTATGCGGCGAAGCCTTGTTTTCATCGCATTTATTAGACCAGCTAAATCTCGCGATGTCGATACAATTTTTAGCTATTTTTAACTATTTCTGTTGACCATCGTCAGGATAGGTGCTAGAATCGGGTCGGCAAAATGAAGAGGACTGGGAGAAACTCATCATGACTAGTTGCTCGAAGGTGTTTCTGTGCCTGCTTTTGTCCGCCGGGTGGGGAGCGCAGACATTGCCTGCGCAAACTCCTGGGGCGACGGCTGGGCCGCAGCCCGCTTTGCTGAAGATACTCTCTTCTCGAGACACCCAAGCCCCCGCCTTCGATTTGGAATCAATTGCGCGCGAGAACGCGAACCAAATCCTGTGGGATAAGGAAAAAATCCTCACATGGGAAAAGAGCGGTACCGAGCATCCGATTCTCCACTCTTTCGACCAGGAAGGGCGCGACACGCCTGCGGTGATAGAGATTCCGCAGGCTGCGGTCGTGAAGGTTACCAGCGTTGCGTCAGGCGTGGACGGCGCGTTGTTCGCGTGCGGCACCGCCGTGGATTCCGCTGGCCATCGGAGCGGGTTTATTTACCGAGCCTCTCGGGACCGGACAGAAGTGAAGGTGATTCGCATGTCCGGCTTTTATTATCCAGACCTCATCGCGACAACGCCCGACGGCTCCGTCTGGGTGAAGGGATGGGAGCCTGCCGATGTTACGGGCCGTAGGATAGTTATGGACGGAGCCGTCGTTCGACGCTTTAATCGCGAAGGGGTGATTACCGGAGAATATTTAAGGCAGAGAGATGCCTTGGGTTCCATGCCGAGGCACCGGCTTACGGGCACATTTGGCTTTCTGGCGTCGTCCGACAGCCGAGTTGGATGGCAGGCAGGTATGGCCCCCGCGCCTTACTACGAGTTTCTCCTAGATGGGACGGTAACCGAATACCCCGGTGTGCCTATGGACCCACCTGATTTGCTGATCGGGCTGGCGATTACCGACCGCGGTGATGTTTACGCTAGCATAGATGTCCCAGGCCATTCGGTTAGGTCGGCAGGTTCGCATTTGTACAGGCTGAACCGGCAGGTTCGGCGATGGGACGAGGTAATGCTCCCAAAGGGTCCGGAATCCGCCGGTCTGAGGTTCCTGCGGGGGGCTGCGGGCGACGCGCTGGTATTCAGCACGAACCCGCAGCCAGGGGGCTCAACCAGCTACCGAATCTTGGCTTTGGAATAGGCTGTTATGACGCGTCGACCTGCAACGTTCGCAATCGTGATACTATTCGCCCTTTTGTGCGCGTCCCTAGCTACTTTCCGGCGCAAAATTCCGGGGCTAACCGGCGTGTTTTCATAGGCCATCGCGGCTTCTCCGTGCATGATCGAACGGAATTCGCCAACGGGAGGCAGGGGCAGCACTCGTGAACAGCCTTCGTTTTTTTGGGTTGGCTTGGATTAGCGGCTCCATATCTAAAATCGTTCGTCCATCTGCTGCGGCCAGACCGAGTGGCCAGAATTGGGAGTCGCATGTTGTCCTGGGGATTCTCGGAGCATTCGGTAGTCCGCCTTCTGCCGTGAAATGTGTCCGTCGCCGGCGGCTGGCTGTTTGTTTGTTTGTTTGTTTGCGGCCCCCAAAACATTTTTATGAAAAATGTTTTGAAAAGTATTGACCTTGGCGTTCCTAGTGTTGTATCATTCTTGTGAATGACACGAATGAGCGCCACGAAAAAGCGCGACCGGCTTGCCGCTTCCCTCATTTCCTGCGGCGATGTCCTCCGGGGCTCCCTCCTCGAACGCACTACTTTTCACAGCCGTGGCTGTCCCAAATGCGCGCGCGGCGAGGGGCACCCTCAGTGGGTCCTCACCGTGACCTATCCCGGAGCCAAGACCCGCCAGTTGAGTCTGCGCCCAGAGCAGGTCCCGCTGGTACGCCAAGCTCTACAGCGTTATCGCCAGGCAAAGGAAACTTTGGAGGCGATTAGCGAGCTGAACCAACAGCTATTGCGATTGGACCGGGACCAGGCGCGGGAGGGTAAGTCGTGATTGCCGCCCGCCGTGTTCAGAGCAGCTTCGCCGATGGCCTGATCTCCGAGGAGGTCCAGGATCTTTGGGAACCATGGATGCGCCACGCCGACGAGGCCTTGAATGACGATCAGTTGCTCCAGACCATTCAGCAGGAGTTGAGCAAGCGCATCCAGAAGAGCAAAACTCGTGGACGTCCAGGGACGACGGCCGAAGTCATTCTGCGGATGTTGCTGCTGAAGCACATGCGCGACTGGAGTTTCGAAGTTACCTCCCGAGAAGTTCGCGCCAATCTGGTTTATCGGGAGTTCACAGGTGTCGGCGGCGGGAAGGTCCCCGACGACAAGACCATGGGCCGATTGGCGCGTCAACTGGGCCCGGAAGCAATCGAGAAGTTGCATCGGCGGACCGTGGCGATTGCCGTGGAAAAGGAAGTCGTGACCGGCCGCAAGCTGCGAGTCGACACCACCGTAGTGGAAACCAATATCCACTTCCCGACCGACAGCAAGCTGATGGACGACGGCGTTCGAGTTCTGACTCGGGTAATGAAGAAAGTGGCAGCGGTGGTGGGCGACGTGGGGACGAAGCTTCGGGACCGCTCGCGGAGCGTGAAAAAGCGTGTTCTGGAGATCGCCTACGCCAGCCGCAACAAGACCGAGAAAGGCCAGCAGAAGATGAAGGCCGCATACGGCAAACTGCTGGAGGCGACCAGTCGAGTGGTGGGACAGGCCAAGAAGTTCTCCGACGAGATCGCCAACCGGGTCAAGCAAGGCCCACGGGTGGTTTTGCAGAAAGCCAAACAGCAGCTCGACGAAATGATTCCGCGGGTGCAACAGGTGATGCGGCAGACGCGGGAACGCGTGATGAGAGGCAACTCAAAGGCGGAGAATAAGATCTTCAGCGTGTTTGAGCCGGACACGGAAATCATTCGGAAAGGCAAGGCTGGTAAGCCGAATGAGTTCGGCAAACTGGTCAAAATCCAGGAAGCAGAGAATCAAATCGTAATCCACTATGACGTGTTCGGCCCGCGGCCCAGCGACTCCAGTTTGCTGACGCCATCCATCGAAAAGCACCAGGAGTTGCTGGGTCGAGTTCCGGAGCTCGCGACCGGCGACGCGGGATTCTTCTCCGCCGCCAACGAAGCCGCCGCGAAAGAACTGGGCGTGAAGCGGGTGGCCGTTCCCAGTCGCAACACCAAGAGTGAGAAACGCAAGCAGGAACAGAAGAAACGCTGGTTCAAGAAGGCACAGAAGTGGCGCACGGGTTGCGAGGGCCGCATCAGCGTCCTGAAACGGCGCCATGGTTTGAACCGCTCCCGTTACAAGGGTGTTCCAGGCGTCAAACGTTGGGTGGGTCTTGGGGTCATCGCCGATAACATGATCAATATCGGACTTCACTTGGTCGGCGAGCGCTGAATCGTTCTCTCTCGCCAGCATCCTTTATTAACCGCCTCGGTGGACTCGTTCCGCCGGGGCTTTTTGCGCCTTCAGGGTTCGCCAGCGCCCGGCCCATCCCACAATTCGCCCAAAATTGGAATTTTGCGCCGGAAAG